>NZ_CP077237.1:2210000-2342500 GCF_019047085.1 Aeromonas sp. FDAARGOS 1404 | reverse complement strand
CGTGTTCCGCCGTGCTGGTAGGGGCGCATTATAGGGAGCCGCGCCGGGATGACAAGGGCTTTTTGCAAAAATGCGTTCGTTTGCTGAAAAAGCGAACTGAACGCCCCAAAACAGCCCCTTGGCACCTCTTTTACGCCGCTTTTTTGCTCAATTCTTCGCTTTGTGCCCGGATATAGTTGACCCAGCTGGTTGCCTTCTGCTGCCAGTTATCCTGCTGCTGCAGCTCACGGGCCAGTTCCAGCGCCTGGGCATACTGCTCCTTATTAAGGTGTGCCTGCACCAGCAGCGCTTTGGCACGATTGCCTTGCTCGCCTTTTACCGACTTGATGGCGGCGAGCTGGATCATGGCAGCATCAGTCTTGCCCTGTTGCAGCATCAGTTCGGCGGCGCGCATGGCAGCTTTGGGCTGACCATGCTGGTTGGCGAGCAACTGCCAGCTATCGACCGCTTGTGACCACTCCCGGGCACCTTCCCACAATTGGGCCAGCAGTTGGTGGTTTTCAGCACTTTGCTTCATCTGTCCCTTGGCCATGGCCGCTTCCAGCAGACGGGCACCACGATAAGGCAGCCCTTGCCAGGCATAGAGGCGGATCAGCTGATTGCGGGCAGACGCATCATCCATCAGTTTTCTGTCGATAGCTGTTTGCAGCAGAGCCAACGCCTGATCGCCACGTTTGGCGGAGAGGTTGAGCGATACCGCCTGCTGCCACCATTTGCTCTCTTTGGGTTCGTGGCTGATCAACTCGGCCGCCTGATCGGCAGCCATGCCATAACGTTGCTGAGCGGTGAGAGCAGAGAGACGAATAATGGCGGCCTGCTTCTGCCAACCCTTCTTCAACAACTGTTCGCTCTGACTGGCGGCGTCACCGTACTGCTTGTTGTGGTAATAGAGGCCGGCCAGACGCAGGCGCAGCCCATCGTCTTGTTTGAGTACCAGTGCCGCCTTGTAGCTGGCGATGGCGCCAGACCAGTTGGATTGCTGGGCCTGAATATCGCCGCGCAGTCGCAGCAGCTGGAGCTGTTGTTGCTCGGGCCACTCTTTATAGGCAAGGGCCTGTTCGACATAACGGCTCGCCTGGGCGGTCTGTTGCAGATTGGCCGCCAGCGAGGCTTGCAGCTGCGCCAGCCAGGCACGCTCGGCATCGCTATTTGGCTTGAGGCCGGATGCCTTGCTCTGGGCTTGTTGCCACTGACCGGACTGATAGAGCTTCATCACGGGTTCAAGCTGACGGGAGAAGTGAGGGCTGACCTCCATCGCCAGACAGGCTTGGCCGACCAGGGCCAGCAGACAGATCCAGATCCGCAACATAGTTATGACTCCAGTTTGAATTTGAGCGTGATGACTTGCACCAGCTTGTCGGTAGCGCCCGGTCTCGGCTGATAGCGCCACTTGTTGATCGCCTGAATGGCCGCCCGCTCGAACTGACGCTTGGGCTTGGCCTCGACCACTTCCACATCCTGCACGCCACCTTCGGCATTCACGCTAAAGCGCAGGGTGACGAATCCTTCGATCCCTGACTGCTGGGCACGATAGGGGTAGACCGGCTCGATCCGTTGCAGCGGCATCAGCATGTCACCTGCGCCGATACCCGCTCCCTGCTGCTGGCCGTGGTAGTTGCCACTCAATACCGGTGCGGTACTGGTCGCCACTCCGGGGGCATAGACCTGCACCGCGCTGAGGCTGGAAACCAGATCCAGACTCGGCTCAACGGCCGCCAAGGGGGCCGCGGCAGGCATCGGCAGCGGTGTCGAGGCCAATGCCGCGGGAGGCTCTGGCAGAGGCTCGGGCTCCTGCGGTACCGGACGCTCGCGTACCTGCACCTCGGTCACCTCGTTCTGCATATTGATGACGATGGGCTTCTGTTCGCTCGCCACCTTCTCGCCCCGGGGCGGTTCAACCAGCGTGGCCATGAACAGCAGGATGCCCAGACTGAGGGCGATCCCCAGCCCCAGGCTCATCAGCTTGTATTTCATTTCGGCGCCACCGCCACGGCGATATTGGCGATACCCGCCGCCTTGGCCTCATC
This sequence comes from Aeromonas sp. FDAARGOS 1404, assembly GCF_019047085.1. NCBI lineage: Bacteria > Pseudomonadati > Pseudomonadota > Gammaproteobacteria > Aeromonadales > Aeromonadaceae > Aeromonas > Aeromonas sp. FDAARGOS 1404. Next base: position 2,340,473 of record NZ_CP077237.1, on the reverse strand, counting down.
CATCACCCGCACCACCTTGCCATGGGGCACTCGTTCGTCGGCCTGGATCACCAGGCTGGCATCGGGCTGCTCCGCCAGCAGACGGGCGATGGTGGCCTGCACCCGCTCCACATCGATCTGCTTGCGGTCGAGGAAGATCTGACCCTGAGCCCCGATCGCCAGCATGATGCTGGAAGATTTCTGCGCCTTGGCCTGACTGGCCTGAGGTCTGTGTACCTCAAGCCCGGCTTCGCGCACGAAGGAGGTGGTGACAATAAAGAAGATCAGCATGATGAACACGATATCCAGCATGGGGGTCATGTCGATCTGCACTTCGTCACGCTGGCGTTTGGATTGCCGTCTCATTGCATTACCTTCTCTTCTCGCAGGCCGTCCCGGGTCTTGGCCAGCGCACGCTTGGCCTGACTCTCGAGCCGACTGAGTAACAACACGCCGGAGAGCGCCACCACCATGCCTGCCATGGTGGGGATAGTGGCGCGGGAGATCCCGCCCGCCATGCTCTCCGGGTTAAAGCGGTTGGCCGCAGCCAACGCATCGAATACGCCGATCATGCCGGTCACAGTGCCCAGCAACCCCAGCATGGGGCAGAGCACCACCAGGGTGCGGATGAAGATCAGATGACGGTTGAGCTCAAGCTCGGCCTCGGCCAGCCAGCGGCTGCGGATTGCCCGGGCGTGCCAGCTGTGGCGCTCGCGGCGAGCCTGCCAGCGGCCGAGCAGCTGTTGCTGCAACGGGCCGAACCCCAGATTGAGGTAGAGCAGCCGCTCGATCATCAAAATCCACATCAGCACCAGCAGGGCCAGAATGACCCAGAGCACCGGACCGCCACGGCCCATGAAGCTCTGCAGCTGTTGCCAGATGTCGAGCATCATGCGGCTCGCTCCATCCCGTTGTTATTGCTCTCGGCACGCTCGGCCAGAATGCCGGCTACCTGCTGCTCCAGTACATTGGAAAGCTCGGTGAAGCGCGATTGCAGCAGGCTGTGGGCCAGGATCAGCGGAATGGCCGCAACCAGACCCTGTACCGTGGTAACCAGCGCCATGGAGATGCCACCCGCCATGATCTTGGGATCGCCGGTGCCAAACTGGGTGATGGCCTGGAAGGTGCCGATCATCCCGGTTACGGTACCGAGCAGACCCAGCATGGGGGCGATGGCCGCGATTACCTTGACCATGCCGATGCCGCGCTCCATGCGAGGAGTCTCCTGCAGGATCGCCTCATCAAGACGCAGCTCGAGGGTCTCCATGCTCAGCTCGGGGTGTTTGTCCGCCACCGTCAGCACCCGGCCGAGGGCGTTGTCGGCGTGATACTCGCCGCTCTTGAGCTGGCGGCGCACCCGACCCAGTTCGCGGGAGAGGCTCCACAGCCGTACCGCAGCGATACCCAAACCGATGGCGGCCAACAGCACGATAATGGCGCCGACCTGACCACCTTGTTGTACCTGCTGCCAGAAGGTGGGCGCCTGTGCCAGCATCGCCAGCAGAGTGCCATGCGAAGGATCCAGCGGCAGCGCTTCCCCTTCCTGACCCTGATAAGCCGCAACGGCAGAGAGCACGCTACCGGGCAGACCCAGTACCGGGCTCAAGCCTTCGGCGGTCGGTTGCAGGAAGCCTTCGCTCCCCAGCAGGGCAAAACTGCCAACCCGGGTCAGCGACTGCTCGCTGGCAGCCCCCTGGGCATCGAGCACCTTGCCGTTGAACTGAGCAATCCGGCCAGATTCGCGGATCTCCTGCAGCAGCGTGGCGGGTAGCAGGGCGAGGGCGGCGCGATCCGGCACCTGTTTATCCTGTGCCATGGCTTTCAGCGGGGCGAGACGTTCCGGGTACTGGCCCTCGACGGCGGATTCGCTCAGCAGCTTGACCGCATCGCTGGCGCCCTGACGGGTGACCGCGAAGATCTCGTTCATATCGCCGGAGGCTTGCTCCCACTGGGCGTTAAGCTCGACCAGCTGCTTCTCGTTGCTGGCGAACTTGCCGGCCAGCTCCTTGCTCAGGCGCTGGGCCTCGGCCAGTCTGGCGCGGGCAGTGCCGAGCTCCTTGGCAACGGTCGCCAGATCTTGCTGAGCCTGCTGTTCACGAGCCTGTTCCTGCTGCTGCCACTCATCGGCGACAGCGGCATTGGCACCGCAGGAGAGGGCAATAAGGAGGGGGAACCACTTCATGGTGACTCTCATGATTGGGCCTCCTGACTGCGGCTGACAGAGAGGGGGACATTGAGCAACTGGGGAACTTTCTTGTCGGCGGCCACATCCATCGCCTCGGCGATGGGGGAGAGCCACTGGCTATCGAGGGCTTGCCACTGCTTCGCCTCGGCAGACCAGCGCCATGCCTGACTGCGATCGGCCGTCATTGCCAGCAGGGAGACCCGGCCCAGCGCCAGCACATCGACCCGACGCGGGGCACCATCCAGCTCCAGCTCGGTGGAATAGCTGTCCATCCGGCTGCCGTACTCGGCTTCAATCTGATAGGCCTGCAGCAACTGACGGAATTTCTCCGCCTCGCTAACGTCTGCGCGGGCCAGGGTCGCTTTCAACTGTTCAACCCGCGCCAGCCGATCTTCCTTGCGCAGCGGGATGTCGTTTTGCACCAGCTGTTCCAGATCTGCCTGCATCTGCAGCATCAGCGGGATTAAGCCCTGACGGGTCTCTTGCACCGCTTCCAGCTGCTGGCTCAATTTCCCCAGCTCATTTTGCTGATCGGCCACCAGAGATTGCATGTAGCGGTTGTAGGCTTCGAGGTCACGCAGTTGCAGCTGGGCATTTTGCAGCTCCAGTCGTGCGGCAACGGCGGCATCGGCGGCTTTTTCCACCCGCTGCTGGGAGGCTTTCCCGGCAGCTATGCTGTTCTTGAGGGCGGGAGCAACCAGCTCATCCCCGATGGCAGCAAAGTGGACTGACAGTGGCAGCAGGGCCACACCCCATAATTTGTTCATTGAAATACATCTTACTAATGATAACTATTATCATTATCTCAAATGCAGGGCGGACTGGCAACGAGAGGATTTTCTTGGCCTTTATGCACAAAAAAAGGATAATTTTTAAGCACGCACGGAATAAGTGGCTCCAATAGCCACCGCACAAATATAAATAACGATAAAAAATCTTTTCGATCAGTGTGATAGAGATCGAAAAAGGAGAAAGTAATGCTCAACGATGCGATCTGGGAACATATCGACAAGTTCACCAAGGCAACAAAAACCAGTGATATCCAGCAACTGCTGGAGCGCTTCAGTCATCAAATGGGCTTCGATTACTTTCGGCTGCTGATTATTTTCCCCATCAGCATGCAAAAATCCCACGTGGCACTGTTCAACAACTGTCCGACCACCTGGTTTGACGCCTATAGCGAAAACCAGTATCTGACCCAGGACCCGGTGGTCTATCTGGGGCTGAAACAGACCCAGCCGATCTTCTGGAACAAGCTCGACTGCGACTCGCCCTGGCTGCCCAGCGCCAGCCGCGACGTGATGAACCTGGCCGCCGATTTCGGGGTACGCAATGGCGTCTCCTTTCCGCTGCACACCCCGCAGGGGGAGCACGGCATCCTCTCATTCATCACCAAGGAGAAATCCAACTCCGACCTGATGTTTGAAAATGTCCCGCTGCTGTCGTTCTGCGCCAGCTATATCTTCAACTCCGCGCTGCAACTGATCAAAAGCAGACCTGATATGATGAAATACCTGACCGAACTGTCGGATCGGGAGAAGGAGTGCCTGTTCTGGGCCAGCGAGGGCAAGACCTCCTGGGAGATCGCCACCATCCTCGGCATCAGTGAGCGGACGGTCAACTTTCACCTGACCCAGGTGACCAACAAGACCGACTCAAAGAACCGCAGTCAGGCCATCGCCAAAGGGATCACCAGCGGCATCATAGTGCCCTCCCTCGACGAGGTCACCATCACCAACCTGCGGCTGTCGTAACCCCTCAGCAGCAACAAAAAGAGCCGCAATTGCGGCTCTTTGTCATTTGAGAGAGTGACTTACTCAACGGTCACCGATTTTGCCAGGTTGCGCGGCTGGTCAACGTCAGTGCCCTTGATCAAGGCAACGTGGTAGGAGAGCAGCTGCAGCGGCACTGTATAGACGATGGGGGCAATCACCTCTTCCACATGGTTGAGGTTCATGACCCGCATGGTCTCGTCGCTCTTGAAGCCGGTGTCGGCATCGGCGAACACATAGAGGATACCGCCACGGGCGCGCACCTCTTCCACGTTGGACTTGAGCTTTTCCAGCAGATCGTTGTTCGGCGCCACCACTATGATGGGCATTTCGGCATCGATCAGCGCCAGCGGGCCATGCTTCAGTTCACCAGCGGCATAGGCTTCGGCATGGATGTAGGAGATCTCTTTGAGCTTGAGCGCCCCCTCCATGGCGATGGGGTACTGGCTGCCACGGCCGAGGAACAGACTGTGCTGCTTGTCGGCAAACTCTTCGGCCAGGGTTTCGATATCCTTGGCCAGCGCCAGACTCTCTTTAATACGCAGCGGCAGGGCTTGCAGCGCCTTGACCAGTTCAGCCTCGGCGGCGGCGCTCAGGTGGCCACGGCAGTGACCGACGGAGGCCACCAGCATCAGCAGGCCAGCCAGCTGGGTGGTGAATGCCTTGGTGGAGGCCACCCCAATTTCTGCCCCCGCGCGAGTCATAAAGGCCAGATCCGATTCACGCACCAGCGAGGAGCCCGGCACGTTGCAGATAGCCAGCGAGCTCATGTAGCCGGATTCCTTGGCCAGACGCAGCGCCGCCAGGGTATCGGCGGTCTCGCCGCTCTGGGAGAGGGTCACCAGCAGGCTGTTGGGACGCACTACCGATTTGCGATAGCGGAACTCGGAGGCGATCTCCACATCGCAGGAGACGCCAGCGATCTCTTCGAACCAGTAGCGAGCCACCATGCCGGAGTGATAGGAGGTGCCACAGGCGACGATCTGCACGTGCTCCACCTTGTCAAAGATGGCGCGCGCGCCGTTACCGAACGATTCGACCACCACGTGATCGCTGCCCAGACGCCCTTCCAGGGTGTTGGTGATCGCTTTGGGCTGCTCGTGGATCTCCTTGAGCATGTAGTGACGGTATTCACGCTTGTCACCGGCATCGTGGGAGAGTTCGGACTCCTGCTCTTCACGCACCACGGCGTTGCCGTTGGTATCGAAGATATGCACATCGCGACGGGTCACTTCGGCCACATCACCCTCTTCCAGGAAGATGAAACGACGGGTCACCGGCAGCAGCGCCATCTGGTCGGAGGCGATAAAGTTCTCGCCGATACCGCGGCCGATCACCAGCGGTGAACCGGAGCGGGCCACCACCACGCGGCTGTCGTCGCGGCTGTCCATCACCACGGTACCGTAGGCACCGCGCAACTGCTTCACCGCAGTCTGCATGGCGGCCAGCAGGCTGCCGGCGCTCTTCAGCTCGTGATGGACCAGATGGGCAATCACTTCGGTGTCAGTGTCGGAGTTGAACACATAGCCCAGCGCCTTCAACTCTTCCCGCAGCTCTTCGTGGTTCTCGATAATGCCGTTGTGCACCACCACGATATGCTCGGAAACGTGGGGGTGGGCGTTGCGCTCGGAGGGCTCGCCGTGAGTGGCCCAGCGGGTATGGGCAATACCGGTACCACCGTGAACGGACTGCTCGTCGAGCGCCTTGGCCAGCTCGGCCACCTTGCCCAGACGGCGAACCCGCTGCAACGGCTGGTTGGCGCTGAACACGGCCACACCGGCGGAGTCATAACCGCGGTACTCCAGACGGCGCAGGCCCTCTACCAGAATTTCAGCCACATCACGTTGGGCGACAGCCCCGACGATGCCACACATACACTTCTCCTTGAGATGCAAATCGTAAAGTCAGTTGGATGGTTCAGAGCTCGATGTCAGCAAGTGACCGGGGCGCAGATAAGCGTCACCCCCTGGGCTTGAATCTGTTCTCTGGCCTCGCTGGCCAGCCCCTCGTCGGTCACCAGGGTATGGATGCTCGACCAGGGAAGTTCGAGATTGGGGATCTTGCGGCCGATCTTTTCCGATTCGACCATCACAATGACCTCCCGCGACACCTCTGCCATCACCCGCGACAGGCCCACCAGCTCGTTGAAGGTGGTGGTGCCACGCTCCGGGTCGATGCCGTCGGCACCGATAAAGAGCTGGTCAAAGTCGTAGGAGCGCAGCACCTGTTCCGCCACCTGCCCCTGGAAGGATTCGGAGTGAGGGTCCCAAGTGCCACCGGTCATTAACAGGGTAGGCTCATTTTCCAGCTCGCGCAGGGCACCGGCCACATTGAGGGAGTTGGTCATCACGATGAGGCCGCGCTTGTTGCCCAGCATGGGGATCATGGCGCTGGTGGTGCTGCCGCTGTCGATGATGACGCGGTTGTGATCACGCAGCCGCTCGGCCGCCGCACGGGCAATGGCTAACTTTCGGTTCGAAACTTGTTCGGGATTGGCCTCGACCACCATCTCGCTCGGCAAAGGGACAGCACCACCGTAACGGCGCAGCAGCAGACCACCGGTCTCCAGTACCGCCAGATCTTTACGGATAGTCACTTCGGAGGTAGAAAAGTGTTTGGCGAGGGCGTCGACGCTCACTTCACCCTGCTCTTGTACCAGGGTCACTATGGTGTGTCGGCGTTGTTGAGTATTACGTTTGGTCATTTTTAAGTTTCGATTCGAAAGAACATCGAAATATTAGCCCCTTTTTCGGAAAAATAAAACAGCAAATAGGATCCGATTTGGTTCGATGCCAGAATGGGGTGCCAATTTGCGACGAGGATGCCATGCAAAAGAGAGTCATCTGGCTGGTGGAGGATGAGGCCAGCATCGCCGACACCCTGATTTACGCCCTGCAGACCGACGGGTTCGAGGTGGAGTGGTTCATGCTGGGCCAACAGTTGCTGACACGACTGGAACAGACGCGACCCGACTTCCTGATCCTCGATGTGGGGCTGCCCGACATCAGCGGCTTCGAACTCTGCAAGCAGGTGAGGGCGCTGACCGATATTCCCCTGATGTTCCTCACCGCCCGCAGCGAGGAGATAGACCGGCTGATCGGGCTGGAGATCGGTGCCGACGACTATGTGGCCAAACCCTTCTCGCCACGGGAAGTGTGTGCCCGAGTGCGGGTCATCCTGCGCCGCAGCCAGCCCGTCGCCCCCCAGCCCAGCGCCCTGCTGGTATTGGATGAAGAGCGGGCCCGCATTCACTTTCGCGGCCAGCCGCTGGCCCTCACCCGCTACGAATATCTGCTGCTCAAGACCCTGATGCTGGCGCCGGGGCGGGTCTACTCCCGCCAGCAGCTGATGGATCTGGTGTGGCAGGATGCGGAGGAGAGTCTGGATCGCACCGTCGATACCCATATCAAGACCATCCGCGCCAAGCTGCGCGAACATGATCCCGAGGCCAACCTGATCCTCACCCACCGCGGGCTGGGCTACAGCCTGGAGCTGGCATGAGACTCGGGCTGCAACTGCTGTGCGGCCTGCTGCTGATCTTCGCGCTGGCCGCCTGGTTCGTGCTGGAGATCTTCGTCGAGGAGATAAAACCCGGGGTGCGCAGCGCCACCGAGGATACTCTGGTAGACATGACCCAGTTGCTGGCGCCGCTCGCCCTCGATGATCTGCAAGAGGGCAATATGATGAACGGGCGGTTGGCTAGCGCCTTCGCCCGCCTCAACCAGAATCCCATCAATGCGATGATCGATGGCCACCTCAAGCAGCAGGCGGAGTACCGCATCTATGTCACTGACCGGCAAGGTGTGGTGATTTACGACTCCGACGGCACGGATCAGGGCAAGGACTATTCCCGCTGGAACGATGTCTACCGCACCCTGCGCGGCCAATATGGCGCCCGCAGCACCCGCACCGATCCCGATGATGCCGCCAGCTCGACCATGTATGTGGCGGCACCACTGCGGGAAGGGGCCGAGATCATCGGCTCCCTCACCGTCGCCAAACCCAATCGCACCCTGATGCCAGCCATCGAGCGCGGGGAACAGGAGCTACTGCGGGCCGGCGGCCAGATGCTGCTCATCTCGCTGCTGATCGGCAGCCTGCTGGTGTGGTGGCTAAACCGCGCCATCGGCAAGCTGGTGCACTACGCCGACTCGGTCAGCAAGGGGGAGGCGGCACCGCTGCCACGGCTGCACACCGTCGAGCTGGATCGGCTCGGCCGCTCGCTGGAGACCATGCGCCACCAGCTCGATGGCAAAAGCTACATCGAAGCCTATGTGCACAGCCTGACCCACGAGCTGAAGAGCCCGCTGGCCGCCATTCGCGGGGCAGGGGAGATTTTGGCCGAAACGCCGCCCCCCGAAGTTGCCAAACGGTTTATCGGCAACATCAATCAGGAAACCGCGCGCATGCAGCAGCTGATCGAGCGAATGCTGCAACTGGCGCGGCTGGAGTCGGGGCAGGGGCTGGATCGCCAGTCGGTGGAACCGGCAAAACTGGGCAAGCGCACCCTCGACGCCCGCCAGATCATTGCCCAGCGCCGTCAGGTCGAGTTGGTGGCCGAGCTGGCCAGCGCGCCGAAACAGAAGTGGGATCCGCTGCTGGTGGAGCAGGCCATCGGCAACCTGCTGGACAACGCCATCGACTTCTCTCCCGCCAACGGGCAGGTCACCCTGAGCGGCAGCCAGCAGGAGGAGGGCTACTGTTTTCGGGTCACCGACAGCGGCCTCGGCATTCCCGACTACGCCCTGCCGCGCATCTTCGAGCGCTTCTACTCCCTGCCACGACCGGACAAGGGGAAGAGCAGCGGTCTGGGGCTCAGCTTCGCCCATGAAGTAGCCCACCAGCATGGCGGCCGTCTGACCCTGAGCAACCGGCCGGAAGGGGGCGCGCTGGCGGAACTCTGGCTGCCGTTCGCCTAGTCCCCCGCAACTTCACATTCCCCACACAAAGCGGCATTAGACTGCCGCTTTCTCTCATCCATTTGCTCAAGGAAATGCTATGTCCCGCCTGCTTCTCTCCAGCCTGCTGGCTGCCGGTCTGCTCGCAGCCCTGCCTGCCTCCGCCGCCAGCGGCTGCTTTCTCTATGCTGACGGCAACGGCCAGACCCTCTCCAGCGAAGGGGACTGCTCCAGCCAGCTGCCACCCGCGTCCACCTTCAAGATCCCGCTCGCGCTGATGGGTTACGACAGCGGCTATCTGGTGGATGAAGAGCATCCGGCACTGCCTTACAAACCGAGCTATGACGGCTGGCTGCCCGCCTGGCGTGAAACCACCACCCCGCGCCGCTGGGAAACCTACTCGGTGGTCTGGTTCTCCCAGCAGATCACCGAATGGCTGGGGATGGAGCGCTTCCAGCAATACGTCGACCGCTTCGACTACGGCAACCGGGATCTCTCCGGCAATCCGGGCAAACATGACGGCCTGACCCAGGCCTGGCTCAGCTCCAGCCTCGCCATCAGTCCGGAGGAGCAGGCTCGCTTCCTCGGCAAGATGCTGAGCGGCAAGCTGCCGGTCTCGGCGCAGACCCTGCAGTACACCGCCAATATCCTCAAGGTGAGCGAGATCGACGGCTGGCAGATCCACGGCAAAACCGGCATGGGCTACCTGAAGAAGCTGGATGGCAGCCTCAACCGCGATCAGCAGATCGGCTGGTTCGTCGGCTGGGCCAGCAAACCGGGCAAACAGCTGATCTTCGTCCATACCGTGGTGCAAAAGCCCGGCAAGCAGTTCGCCTCCCTCAAAGCGAAAGAAGAGGTGCTGGCTGCCCTGCCTGCACAACTTAAAAAGCAGTGAGCTCGCTTCCCGCCAGATAAACCCCGATAACCACGGTCAGCCCACCAGCGACGGGCTGACCGCCATTCGTAAACGAGACAAACATGAAATCATTTCTATTGCTGCTCTGGCTTCCGGCCAGCATGGCGCTGGCTGCCTGTGATCTCTCCGACCGCCTGACACAGCAGGGAGAAGTCATCCATGATCGGCTAAACCACCTCGAATGGCAGGCGTGCAGTCTGGGCAGCCAGTGGCAGGAGGGGAAAGGGTGCGTGGGCACACCGGCCCTGCTGACGCTGCTTGAAGCCAAGGATGAAGCTGCCCGCCTTGGCGAGGGGTGGCGACTCCCCACCATCGAGGAGCTCTTCACCCTGCTCGACGAAGATTGCCGGATGCCAATGACAGACCCGCGCTTCTTCTCCGATATCCATGACAACGGGGAAAATTCAGCCCCCTACTGGACCTCCAGCTCCATTGAGGAGATGCCGGAACTGGTCTATTACATCGACTTTATGCACGGACTCATCGACGGCCACACCGATCGTTTCGCACAAGCCGCCCGACTGGTGCGCTCCCGCCCCTGAACAATCCCGCGGCGCCTGATGGCGCCGTTTTTCAACAGTTCACCGCCACTTCACACAAGCCCATCACCACTTCACGCCGGACTGACAGACTCGCTCCATCCAACAAGGAGACGTGTCATGGTCAAACAGATATTCACCCACAAGATCTTTCTGCTGCTGTTGCTCAGCCTGTTGTTGATGGTGCCGGTGCAATCCATCATGGAGCTCAACCGGGAGCGTCAGGCTTACCGCAGTCAGGCCATTCACAGCATCATGGCCAGCAGCAGCGGCCCGCAACGGCTGATGGGGCCTATTATCGTGCAGCCCTATACCCGTTCGGTGACGGTCGAGCAGGAGGGCAAGCGCTTCGTCCGTCAGGAGCAGATCTACCGCTACCTGCTGCCGGAGCAGTTGGATATCAAGGCCAACATGGAGGTCACCCCGCGCAAGCTGGGCATCTATCAGGCGCAGGTCTATCAGACCCGGCTCTCCCTCTCGGGCCGCCTGCCCATCCGGCAGAGTTTGCTGAATGACGCGACCTCACCACTCGGTGAAACGGCCGAGCTGGTGGCGGGCAAACCCTACCTGAGCCTGGTGCTCTCCGATGCCCGCGGTATCAACAGCGTCCCCGAACTGCAACTCGGCACACAGCGGATCCCGTTTGCCCCCGGCGCCCGCCTCGGTGATGCGCTGGCGGGTATCCATGCCCCACTCGACAGCCTGCTGCAGCAGGATGGCACCTTCCATCTGGAGCTCAATCTACAGGGGATGAACGCCCTCGACATAGTGCCGCTGGGCAAGGAGAGCACCCTGCAGCTGGCGGGCAACTGGCCCCATCCCAACTTTATCGGTGACTTTCTGCCGGGTAGTCGCACCCTGAGCCCACAAGGGTTTGAGGCCAACTGGCAAACCAGTTGGTTCGCCAGCGACATGGAGACCCGCTTCAACCGGATGATGAACGGGGGCGATAGCCATCTCTCCACCTTCAGCGTCAGTCTGGTGCAGCCGGTGGATCACTATCAGCTCAACGAACGGGCGGCCAAATATGCCCTGCTGTTTATCGGCCTCACCTTTATCAGCTTCTTCATGTTCGAGCTGCTCAAGGGGCTGCGGGTCCACCCGATCCAGTACGCGCTGGTGGGCATGGGGCTGGCCATCTTCTATCTGGTGCTGCTGGCACTGACCGAACACCTCGGCTTTGGTTGGGCCTATCTGGTGGCCGCGCTGGCCAGCGTGCTGCTCAACGGCTTCTACCTCAGCCATGTGCTGGGTGGCCCGAAACAGGGGATCGGCTTCGCAGCGCTGCTCGGGCTGGTCTATGCCATCCTCTACAGCCTGCTGCAGGCCGAAGAGATTGCTCTGCTGCTCGGCGCCCTGCTCTTGTTCGCCACCCTGGCGCTGATCATGATGCTGACCCGCAAGCTCGACTGGTATCAGGTGATGGACTACAGCGCCCCCACCACTACATGGGCAGCTCCCCAACCACCGAGCAGTGACACCAGCCATAAGGCATAAGCCAAAAAAAACCGGCGCCATCAGGCGCCGGTTCAATTTTATTGATCGGGCATCACTTCTTCTTGACCGGGCGAGCCCAGTTCTTGATGTGACGCTGGGGCACCCGGGTGATCACCAGTTCGTTCTCGGCTACATCCTTGGTGATGGTGGAACCCGCCCCCAGAGTCGCCCCCTTACCGATGCGCACCGGCGCCACCAGCTGGGTATCGGAACCGACGAACACATCATCCTCGATGATGGTCTGGAACTTGTTCACGCCGTCGTAGTTGCAGGTGATGGTGCCGGCTCCGATATTCACCTTGGCACCCACCTCGGCATCTCCCAAATAGGTGAGGTGACCACACTTGGAACCAACCCCCAGACGGGCCTTCTTCATCTCGACGAAGTTGCCAACGTGGGCATCCTGCTCCAGCACGGCCCCTGGGCGCAGACGGGCAAAAGGGCCGACCGAACACTGATCCGCCACCTGAGCCCCTTCAACGATGGAGTAGGGCTTCACTTCGGTGTGATCGCCGATCACGCAATCCTTGAGCACGGCACCGGCACCGATACGAACATGGTTGCCGAGGGTTACCTTGCCTTCGATGATGACGTTGACGTCGATCACCACCTCTTCACCGATCTCGAGGGTTCCGCGCAGATCGAAGCGGGCCGGGTCGATCAGGGTAGCACCGGCGATCATCAGTTTCTCGGCCTGCATCTGCTGATAGCTACGCTCAAGGGCAGCCAGCTGTACCCGATTGTTGGCCCCTTCCACTTCAGCGGCACGCTCCGGATGGACCGCAGCAATCGGGCAGCCATCGCCGTGCGCCATGGCGATCACGTCGGTCAGGTAGAATTCGCCCTGGGCATTCTTGTTATCGAGACGAGACAACCATTGACGCAACTGGCCCCCATTGGCCACCAGCACGCCGGTGTTCACCTCGCGGATCGCCAGCTGTTCGGCATTGGCATCCTTCTGCTCGACGATGCCGACTACCTGACCATTTTCACGGACGATACGGCCATAGCCGGTCGGGTTGTCGAGCACTACGGTCAGCAGTGCCATCCCGTTTTCAGCCTTGGCAGCCAGCAGTCGCTGCAGGGTCTCTGGCTGGATCAGCGGGGTATCGCCGTAGAGCACCAGCACATCGTCTTCATCCTTCCAGAACGGGATGGCCTGGGCGACGGCGTGACCGGTCCCCAGCTGCTGAGCTTGCAGCACCCAGTTCACATCAGCCGCCACGATCCGCTCTTTCAGCAGCTCGGCACCGTGGCCATAGACCAGATGCAGTTGCTCGGCACCGACCTGACGGGCAGTATCGATCACATGGGAAACCATGGGTTTGTTGGCTACCGGGTGCAGTACCTTGGGCAGGGAAGAGCGCATGCGGGTACCTTTACCCGCAGCCAGGATCACGACGTTGAGGGACATAAATTGACCTTTGGAACATGAGGAAATACTCGGCGGAGTCTATCCAACGGGTAAAAAAAAAGCGACCCGAAGGTCGCTTTTTACATCACCGTTATTAGCGGTAATTCTTTTTGACGATATCGATGACTCGCAGTTGAGCCATCGCCTTGGCCAGCTCGGTGGCGGCCTGGGCGTAGTCGATATCACCATGGGAGCTGTGGATCCGCTCTTCGGCTGCGCGCTTGGCTTCCTGGGCTTTCGCCTCATCCAAGTCGTCAGCACGAATCGCAGTGTCCGCCAGCACGGTCACGGATTCAGGTTGTACTTCCAGCATACCGCCGGAGATGTACAGCACCTCTTCAGTTCCGTTCTGCTTCACCAAGCGGACCAGGCCCGGCTTGATGGCAGTCAGCAACGGAGCATGACCGTGGCGGAGACCCAACTCACCTTCGGAGCCTGATACCTGAGCAGTTTGCACGCGACCGGAAAACAGTTTTCCTTCGGCGCTCACCACATCCAGGTGAAAGGAGATCATCTCTGCCATGGGCCCTCCTGTCGAGGCTTACAGTTTCTTGGATTTCTCGACGACTTCGTCGATACCGCCAACCATGTAGAACGCCTGCTCGGGCAGATCGTCATACTCGCCTTTCAGGATGCCCTGGAAACCACGGATGGTCTCTTTCAGCGGCACGTATTTACCCGGAGAACCGGTAAACACTTCTGCTACGAAGAACGGCTGGGACAGGAAACGCTCGATCTTACGGGCACGGGCTACGGTCAGTTTGTCTTCTTCTGACAGTTCATCCATACCCAGGATGGCGATGATGTCCTTCAGCTCTTTGTAGCGCTGCAGTACGGTTTGAACGCCACGAGCAGTCTCGTAGTGCTCTTTGCCAACAACCAGCGGATCCAGCTGACGAGAGGTAGAGTCCAGCGGGTCAACGGCCGGGTAGATACCCAGTGCCGCGATTTGACGGGACAGTACGACGGTCGCATCCAGGTGGGCGAAGGTGGTCGCCGGAGACGGGTCAGTCAAGTCATCCGCAGGAACGTAAACGGCCTGTACGGAGGTGATGGAACCGGTCTTGGTGGAGGTGATACGTTCTTGCAGAACACCCATCTCCTCGGCCAGGGTCGGCTGGTAACCTACTGCGGAAGGCATACGGCCCAGCAGTGCGGATACTTCAGTACCGGCCAGGGTGTAACGGTAGATGTTGTCCACGAAGAACAGTACGTCACGACCTTCGTCACGGAACTTCTCGGCCATGGTCAGGCCGGTCAGCGCAACGCGCAGACGGTTTCCGGGCGGCTCGTTCATCTGACCGTAAACCAGAGATACTTTGTCCAGTACGTTGGACTCCATCATCTCGTGGTAGAAGTCGTTACCCTCACGGGTACGCTCACCAACACCGGCGAACACAGAGTAACCACTGTGCTCGATCGCGATGTTACGGATCAGCTCCATCATGTTTACGGTTTTGCCTACACCGGCACCACCGAACAGACCAACCTTACCACCCTTGGCGAACGGGCATACCAGGTCGATAACCTTGATGCCGGTCTCCAGCAGATCGTTGCTGTTGGACTGATCTTCGTAGCTGGGGGCAGCGCGGTGGATAGACCAGCACTCTTCTTCACCGATCGGACCTTTTTCGTCGATTGGCTCGCCCAGTACGTTCATGATCCGACCCAGAGTCGCAGTACCGACCGGAACCTGGATGGATTTACCGCTATTCACTACTTCCAACCCACGACGCAGACCGTCGGAGGAGCCCATGGTGATGCAACGAACGACGCCGCCACCGATCTGTTGCTGAACTTCCAGCACCAGACCCTGGCCTTGACCTTCGCTAACGACCTTCAGTGCATCGTACACCTGGGGCACGGCATTCTGCGGGAACTCGATGTCCACCACAGCGCCGATGATTTGGACGATGAAACCGTTACTCATGTCAAATCCTCTAAACCTTTGATAACCCTTGCCTTACACCGCAGCAGCACCGGATACGATCTCTGTCAGCTCCTGGGTAATACTGGCCTGACGGGCCTTGTTGTATACCAGTTGCAGATCGTTAATCAGGTTACCGGCGTTGTCAGTCGCGGCTTGCATGGCAACCATTCGGGCTGCCTGTTCACTTGCCAAGTTTTCCACTACACCCTGGTAAACCTGAGATTCGACGTAACGAACCAGCAGGGTATCCAGCAGCTTCTTGGGATCCGGCTCATAGAGGTAATCCCAGTGGTGTTTCTTGGCGAGCTTGCTGTCTTCAGTTACGGGCAAAGGCAGCAGTTGATCGACCCGTGGTTGCTGCACCATGGTGTTGACGAACTTGTTGTACACCAGATACAGCTTGTCAATCTCACCGTTGTCGTAAGCCTTCAGCATGACCTTGACTGAACCAATCAGGTCATTGACGCTCGGACTATCGCCCAGTCCTGCGACATGAGCTTTAACCTTGGCGCCGTGCCGTTCAAAGAAGTTGGAGGCCTTGTTACCGATCAGTGCCAGGTCAACCTTGGCACCTTTCGCGCTCCATTGCTTCATATCATTGAGGGCAGCCTTGAACAGGTTGATGTTCAGACCACCACACAGGCCACGGTCGGTGGAGACGACGATGTAACCCACTCGCTTGACCTCACGTTCGATGAGGTAGGGGTGCTTGTATTCCAAGTTCCCCTGAGCGATATGGCCGATCACCTTGCGCATGGTTTCAGCGTACGGACGGCTGGCAGACATGCGTTCCTGCGCACGGCGCATTTTGCTTGCTGCCACCATTTCCATAGCGCCGGTGATCTTCTGAGTGTTTTTCACACTCCCGATCTTGTTACGTATCTCTTTTGCGCCGGCCATCTCTTACTCTCCATCAAGTGGCAGCTCACGCTGCCACACACGCTTACCAGGTCTGGGTTGCTTTGAAGCTATCCAGCAACGCAGTCAGCTTGCCAACGATCGCGTCGTTGTAGTCGGCTTTGGCATTGATTTCAGCCATCAGCTCGGCATGCTGGGTATTGGCGTAAGAGAGCAGAGCGGCTTCGAAGTCGACGATTTTGTTCAGCTCGACATCGGAGAGATAGCCTTTCTCGGCGGCGAACAGCACCAGAGACTGGTGAGCCACGCTCAGCGGAGAGTACTGCTTCTGCTTCATCAGCTCGGTCACTTTCACACCGTGATCCAGCTGCTTGCGAGTCGCCTCGTCCAGATCGGAAGAGAACTGGGCGAATGCCGCCAGTTCGCGATACTGGGCCAGCGCGGTACGGATACCACCGGACAGCTTCTTGACGATCTTGGTCTGAGCAGCACCACCTACACGGGATACGGAGATACCCGGGTCAACCGCCGGACGAATACCGGAGTTGAACAGCTGTGAAGTCAGGAAGATCTGACCATCGGTGATGGAGATCACGTTGGTCGGAACGAACGCAGATACGTCACCCGCCTGGGTTTCGATGATCGGCAGCGCGGTCAGAGAGCCGGTTTTGCCTTTCACTTCACCCTTGGTGAACTTCTCTACGTACTCGGCGTTAACGCGAGCAGCACGCTCCAGCAGACGGGAGTGCAGATAGAAAACGTCACCCGGGTAAGCTTCACGTCCTGGCGGACGGCGCAGCAGCAGGGAGATCTGGCGATAAGCTACGGCCTGCTTGGACAGGTCATCATAGATGATCAGCGCATCTTCACCGCGGTCACGGAAGTACTCACCCATGGAGCAACCGGCATAGGGAGCCAGGTATTGCAGAGCAGCCGCTTCGGAGGCAGAGGCAACGACCACGATGGTGTTGGCCAGGGCGCCGTGCTCTTCCAGCTTGCGCACCACGTTGGCGATGGTGGAGGCCTTCTGGCCAATCGCAACGTAGACACACTTAATGCCGGAATCTTTCTGGTTGATGATGGTGTCGATCGCGATGGCGGTCTTACCAACCTGACGGTCACCGATGATCAGCTCACGCTGGCCACGACCGATTGGGATCATGGCATCGATGGCTTTCAGACCGGTCTGGACCGGCTGGTCAACAGACTTACGCTCGATAACGCCCGGTGCGATCACTTCGATCGGCGAGAAGCCGTCGTTGTCGATCGGACCTTTACCGTCGATCGGCTGACCCAGGGTGTTCAACACCCGGCCCAACAGACCACGACCGACCGGCACTTCCAGAATACGGCCAGTACCTTTTACTTTCATTCCTTCTGACAGACCGTCATAGGAACCCATAATCACCGCACCGACGGAGTCACGCTCCAGGTTCAATGCCAGAGCGTAGCGGTTGCCCGGCAGCTCGATCATCTCACCCTGCATGGCATCAGCCAGGCCGTGAATACGAATGATACCGTCGCTCACAGAGACGATAGTACCTTCGTTACGCGCTTCGCTCTTTACATCAAACTGCGCAATGCGCTGCTTGATCAGCTCGGCGATTTCAGTGGAATTCAGTTGCATGCTCTAATACCCCAATCAAGATTGCAGCGCGTCAGCCATGCGATCCAGCTTACCGCGGACTGTGCCGTCGATTACCAGATCACCGGCCTTGATGAGCACCCCGGCCATCAAGGACGCATCGATGCTGCAATTCAGCTTCACTTTGCGCGCGAGACGTTGTTCCAGAGAAGCCTGAATATTGGCTTTCTGCTGGTCGGTCAGTTCGATCGCCGAAATCACGTCAGCCTGAACCTCTTTATCCAGTTCAGCTTTGAACGCTACAAATTCAGCAACGACCGCCGGCAGCACACCCAAGCGACCATTCTCGGCCATCACCCGGATCAGGTTCTGGCCATGCACGTCGAGTTGCTCACCGCAGACACCGACAAACAGCTTTGCCAGCTCTTCGGCGGCCACAGAGCCGTTTACCAGGTTGTGCATGGTCTCGTTTTCCACTACTTGCGCAGCGAAACCGAGCATACCCAGCCACTGGTCAACCGCCTTGTGCTCAACGGCAAACTCGAAAGCAGCCTTGGCGTAGGGGCGAGCGATTGTAGTCAGTTCAGACATAGCCCCGTTCCCGTTACAGTTCTGCTACCAGTTTGTCGACGATGTCGCTGTTGGCAGCCTGGTCGATTTGACGCGCCAGGATCTTCTCTGCACCAGCAATGGCAAGAGCAGCAACCTGCTTACGCAGTTCTTCTTTGGCACGATGACGTTCAGCTTCGATCTCGGCACGGCCCTGAGCCAGGATTTTTTCCCGCTCAGACTGGGCACCAGCGGCAGCTTCATCAATGATCTGGGCTTTACGTTTGTTAGCCTGCTCAATGATTTCAGCAGCCTGCAGCTTGGCTTCTTTCAGCTGATCGGTGGCGTTGGCCTTGGCCAAATCCAGATCTTTCTTGGCACGTTCGGCAGAAGAGAGACCATCAGCAATAGCTTTCTGACGGGCTTCGATGGCAGCAATCAGCGGCGGCCATACGTACTTCATGCAAAACACTACGAAGAAGAAAAAAGCAATTGCTTGGCCGAGGAGGGTGGCATTGATATTCACAGCCGATGTCCTCTTAAGTTAGTTAATGGGTTATGCCTGGAGAGTCGTAACGACTTAGCCAGCAACCGCAAACATCACGTACAGACCCAGACCAACGGCGATCATCGGGATCGCATCCACCAGACCCATTACGATGAAGAACTGGGTACGCAGAACAGGGATCAGATCCGGTTGACGAGCAGCACCTTCCAGGAACTTGCCACCCAGGATACCGATACCGATGGAAGCGCCGATAGCAGCCAGACCCATCATCATTGCAGCAGCGATGTACAGCAGGTCCATGTTCAAGTTTTCCATGAGGATCTCCAGTTATTTAGATGTAATTGATTGTATAAAAAGGATTATTTGAGTTGCATCAACCATGGTCTTCCTGCGCCATCGACAGATAGACGATGGTCAGAACCATGAAAATGAATGCCTGCAAAGTGATGATCAGGATGTGGAAAATTGCCCAAGGCACGGACAGGATCCACTGTGACCACCAGGGTAACAAACCCGCAATCAGGATAAAGATCAGTTCGCCAGCATACATGTTGCCGAACAGTCGAAGACCCAGAGAAACAGGTTTGGAAATCAGCGTAACAGTTTCCAGGATGAGGTTAACCGGGATGGCCGCCGGGTGGTTGAAAGGCTGAAGCGTCAGCTCCTTCACAAACCCGCCGATACCCTTGACCTTGATGCTGTAATACAGGATCAAGAAGAACACGCCCAAAGCCATGGACATGGTGATGTTAACGTCAGCAGAGGGAACCACACGCAGATAGGGAATACCCATCAATTGTGCAGCGTGAGGGATAAAGTCAACGGGGATCAGATCCATGAAGTTCATCAGGAAGATCCACACAAACACCGTCAGCCCCAAAGGTGCGATGACCTTGTTGCGACCGTGAAAGATGTCTTTGACGTTACCATTCACAAACTCGACCAGCATCTCCACAAAGCACTGCAGCTTACCCGGCACCCCGCTGGTAGCGTTAACGGCTACTTTGCGGAACAGCAGGATAAACAGGGCGCCTAGCACGACGGAAAATACCATTGAGTCGATATTGACCGTCCAGAACCCGGACCCGACTTGAAGGTGGGTCAGGTGGTGGGAGATATATCCCTGAGGAGTCAGGACTTCTCCGGTTGCAGACATGAGTTTTCCTAATAGTGGTTGTTAAGCGTGAATGAAACCATCCACTGTACAACGAGGGCGAGGATATAAGTGGCGAAAAACGAGACGGTAACGACCTCGACTCCCGCACCAAACATCAGGGCGAATAGACCTGTTGTAGAAATGAGCTTAATCCCTGCCCCACCATAAAAGTCCCGCAAAACCAGGCCCACACTCTCGGTTGTCACCTTGCGGCGCAGCACCCAGACAGTAAACAAGGCTTGAGGAACCCAGTACATCCCCCCTCCGTAGAGAGCGGAATAACCGGCGCTGGCACCAGTCAGGTAAAACCAGACGGCACTCATCGCCAGGATCAGGATGAGCTGACAAACGAGCATAACCAAGGCCAGTGTCAAACCTTCCAAGGCTATTTTCTGCTTCACCAACCTACCCCTGAACATTACAGAACTGTAAAAAATCGGGATCCGAAGACCCCATGTTAACAGCTCTTAAAGCCGGTCAAATTATACCCTTGAGGGCAGCTATTGCAATATGACAAAAATCCTTAATTTTTGCGGCTTTCCGCGGCAAATCAGGGTTATGGTCATATCAAAAGGAATGGATGTTTTATTACTACAAAAAGCGTAAAAATCACGATTCCGACACGCCAAAATAGCCCAATATACGGTCCAAATCGGACAAATTCTCGTAACTTATTACTAACTTCCCGCTATCCCGCTTGCCAGGCTGAAGTTGCACCTGATTGCCAATTTTTTCTGCCAGTTGGCGCTCCAGGTAGCCGATCTGTGGATCACGGGCCGGTTCGACCCTGGCTTTTGCCGGTTCGAGCGCTTTTTGCACCAGCTTCTCGGTATCGCGTACAGTCAGCCCTTTCTGGGCAACCAGCTTGGCCAGTTCAGACTGGGCCTGGCCGCTCAGGGCCAGCAGGGCACGGGCATGGCCCATGTCGAGGTCGCCATGCTCGACGAAACGCTTCACGTCGTCGTTGAGCTGGTTGAGACGCAACAGGTTGGTCACCGTGGTGCGGGACTTGCCCACCGCCTCGGCCACCTGCTGGTGGGTGAGTTCAAATTCGGTCAGCAGTCTTTGTAGAGCGACCGCCTCTTCGATGGCATTGAGGTCTTCCCGCTGAATATTCTCAATCAGCGCGATGGCGACGGCAGCCTCGTCGGGTACATCCTTGACGATGCAGGGCACCACCTCGAGCCGCGCCAGCTGGGACGCGCGCCAGCGCCGTTCACCGGCGATGATTTCGAAGGATTGTTCGCCGAGAGGGCGTACCACGATGGGCTGGATCACCCCCTGGGCGCGAATGGAGTTGGCAAGCTCTTCCAGTGCATCCTGGGACATGTCCTTGCGGGGCTGGTACTTGCCGGACTGCAACCACTCCACCGGCAGCTTGCGCAGCTCGCCCTGATTGGTGGGGGCCATGGCCTCTTCAGTACGTTGATCGCTCATCACCTGTTTCTGGCGGGCAGCCGTGCTGGTACTGAGCAGGGCATCCAGCCCCTTGCCCAGTCCACGTTTTTTCGGAGTCATATGCTCTCTCGGTCTGCGATGGTCGCCTGACGTTCCTGCTCCTGGCGGCGCAGGATCTCGCCAGCCAGTGCCAGGTAGGCCTTGGCGCCCACCGATGATTTGTCATAGTGCATGGCCGGGGCACCGAAACTCGGGGCCTCAGCCAGTCTAACGTTGCGGGGAATGATGGTGCGGTAGACTTTGTCGCCAAAGTGCTGTTTTAGCTGATCGGACACATCATTGGCCAGCCGGTTGCGGTGATCGAACATGGTGCGCAGCACCCCTTCGATCTTGAGCTCCGGATTGACCACAGCGGCCAGCTTGCTGATGGTGTCGACCAGGGCGGTGAGCCCCTCCAGCGCGTAATATTCGCACTGCATGGGCACCAGCACGGAGTCGGCAGCGGCCATGGCGTTCACGGTCAGCATGTTGAGAGAGGGCGGGCAGTCGATGAAGACGTAGTCGTATTTGTCCCGCACCGAGGCCAGCGCATTGCGCAGGCGGATTTCGCGGGCGAAAAATTCCATCAGACGGATTTCGGCCGCGGTCACGTCGGCGTTGGCGGCAATCAGGTGATAGCCCCCGGTGGTTTCGGGGATGATCACTTCGCTGATGGGGGCATCCTCGATCAGCAGCTCATAGGCGGTGCGCTCGACGTCATACTTGTCGACACCGCTGCCCATGGTGGCATTGCCCTGCGGATCCAGATCGATCACCAGCACCTTGCGCCGGGTGGCAGCCATGGAGGCGGCCAGATTCACACAGGTGGTGGTTTTACCCACTCCACCCTTCTGGTTGGCTATGGCGATGACTTTTCCCACACGATCCCCTAAATGAAACTGCGACCCTATTCGGGCTGGATATGTTTGAATTCCAGCAGATGACGTTCGCCTTCCAGCTCCGGCACCCGCAACTCATGACAGGCTACCAGACGGATATTGGCAGGCAACTGGGCCAGCTCCTGCTCGGGATATTGTCCCTTGAGCGCCAGGAAGCTGCCCTGTTCTGACGGCAGGTGGTGACACCAACTCAGCATATCCTCCAGCGAGGCAAATGCCCGACTCAGTACACCATCAAACCCCACTTCGGGTTGATACTCTTCAACCCGGGATTTGACCGGCGTCACATTGGTCAGACCCAGCTCCTGGATCACCTGACGGATGAAGTTGATCCGCTTGCCCAGACTGTCGAGCAGGACGAACTGCTTGTCCGGATTGATGATCGCCAGCGGTAATCCCGGCAGGCCGGGACCTGTCCCCACATCGATGAAGAGCTCACCGTGCAAGTGGGGGCTTACCACCAGGCTATCGAGGATATGCTTGACCAGCATGGCGTCCGGATCTCGCACCGAGGTGAGATTGTAAGCCTTGTTCCACTTGTGCAGCAACTCGACCAACTGCACCAGTTGGCTCTTTTGGGTATCGGTGATAACAATTTCGGCCTGCATGAGCAGGCCGTTCAATCTTTCCAGCATATTTTCCAACGGTAAGAATCCTCAGGCGGTTTTACGCAGCAGGCCGTGTTTTTTCAGGTGAACCAGCAGGATGGAGATGGCCGCCGGGGTGATACCGGAGATGCGGGAAGCCTGACCAATGGTCTGCGGCTTGGCATCGTTCAGCTTGGCTTTCACCTCGTTGGAGAGGCCGTTCACCTCGCGATAGTCCAGATCCAGTGGCAGCAAGGTGTTCTCGTTGCGCAGCTGCTTTTCCACTTCATCGTGTTGACGCTCGATGTAACCGGCGTACTTGATCTGGATCTCAACCTGTTCGGCCGCGGCAGGATCGGTCACGGAAGGGCCGACCCCTTCGATGGCCATCAGCGCATCATAGGTTACCTCGGGGCGACGCAGCAGCTCTTCCAGACTCTGTTCGCGGGTCAGCGGGGTGTTGACCAGGGCGTTAACCGCTTCCAGTGACGGATGTTGCGGGTGGATCCAGGTTGAACGCATGCGCTGACGCTCCAGCTCGACCTGTTCCATCTTGGCGTTGAATTTGCTCCAGCGCTCGTCATCCACCAGACCCAGCTCGCGACCGATGGCGGTCAGGCGGATATCGGCGTTGTCTTCACGCAGCAGCAGGCGGTATTCGGCGCGGCTGGTGAACATGCGGTAAGGCTCGCGGGTCCCCAGGGTGGAGAGATCGTCCATCATCACTCCCATGTAGGCCTGATCCCGACGCGGGTTCCAGGGATCCTTGTCCTGGGCACGCAGGGCCGCGTTCAGGCCGGCCATCAGGCCTTGTGCCGCAGCCTCTTCGTAACCGGTCGTGCCGTTGATCTGGCCGGCGAAGAACAGGTTTGGAATGCACTTGCTCTCCATGTTGGCCTTGAGATCCCGCGGATCGAAGAAATCATATTCGATGGCATAGCCGGGGCGGGTGATGTGGGCGTTCTCGAAGCCGCGCACGGAACGGACAATCTGCACCTGCACATCAAACGGCAGGCTGGTAGAGATCCCGTTCGGATAGAGTTCGTGGGTGGTCAGGCCTTCCGGCTCGACGAAGATCTGGTGCGCCGTCTTGTCGGCGAAACGGGTGATCTTGTCTTCGATCGACGGGCAGTAGCGCGGGCCGATCCCCTCGATCACCCCGGCGTACATGGGGCTGCGATCCAGGTTATTGCGGATCACCTCGTGGGTACGCTCGTTGGTGTGGGTGACGTAGCAAGGCACCTGACGGGGATGCTGACTGGCATTGCCGATAAACGAGAAGACCGGACGCGGATCGTCGCCGTGCTGTTCCTGCATGACGGAGAAATCGACGCTGCGAGCATCGATGCGCGGCGGGGTGCCAGTCTTGAGACGATCGATGCGCAGCGGCAGTTCACGCAGGCGCTGGGCCAAGGCGATCGAGGGAGGATCCCCGGCACGGCCGCCCTTGTAGTTTTCCATCCCGATGTGGATCAAACCGTTCAGAAAGGTGCCAACCGTCAGCACCACTGTCTTGCCGCTGATGCGGATCCCGCTCTGGGTGACTACACCGGCAACACGATCCCCGTCCATGATGAGATCGTCACAAGCCTGCTGGAAGATCTTCAGGTTCGGGTAGTTCTCCAGCATCTGGCGAACGACGGCCTTGTAGAGCAGGCGATCCGCCTGGGCACGAGTGGCTCGCACTGCCGGGCCCTTGGAGGAGTTGAGGGTGCGGAACTGGATCCCGCCAAGATCGATGGCACGCGCCATGATCCCGCCGAGTGCGTCAACTTCCCTGACCAGGTGTCCCTTGCCGATCCCGCCGATCGCCGGATTACAGGACATGTGTCCCAGCGTATCGATATTGTGGGTCAGCAACAGGGTGTTCATGCCCATACGGGCTGCCGCTGTTGCTGCTTCGGTTCCGGCATGACCGCCACCGACGACGATCACATCAAATTGTTCATGATATTGCATTGGGATCACCTTGATCTGCACGCCTGAAGATCTTTATTTGCCTGGGCTAAAGGGCGGAACATTCTATCTGTTTCGCGTCCTGAGGGGAACGTCTACTTAACGTTCAGTATGAAGGGAGGATCCACTAATTAGATCTTAAGGATCTTTAGATCGATCTTTTACTGGATCTCTTATTAGGATCCGCCCTTTCTGTTGATAAGCACTTTTTGATCATAAAGATCATTAATTTAAGGACGATCCTAGCTTGTGGAAAAGCTTGGATCCTGGCCCGATGAACGAGGGGATAACCAGGACTTTTATACACAGATGTCTGTCGGTCTGGATCTAATACATGGATAACTATAGGTTTTGCAGAGCTTTACACCGTAGTTATGCACATTACCCCTGGGCGTTGTGGGTAACCTTGTAGAACAACTCCCCCGGATCAATCTGTTAATAACATGGTGGATAGTCGATCTGGGGATAAGTGGGGAGATCAAGCTTTTTTTCAGGATCTCCCGCACTCTGATCAGGCGATCATCGTCATCCAGTCGCGGATCCACACTTCTGCGGCATCTTCGGGGATCTCGTGTTGGGTCACATCGATGTCGAGCCGCTCGCCGATCCGGCTGGCACCGCACTCGGCCAGCAGCCGATCCAGCGTCTTGCCACCCTGGCAAAAGGTGTCATAACTGCTGTCACCAAGGGCGATCACGCCATATTTCAATGAATTAAGGTCCGGATGCTGCTCGGCAAGATCCTTGGAGAAGGGTTGCAGGTTGTCGGGCACATCCCCGGCACCATGGGTGGAAGTGACCACCAGCAGGATGGATCCCGCATCATCCAGCACCTCTGCCAGCTTGGCCGGGTTGTGGATCCGGGTCTGGTGGCCAGCCTGTTCCAGCAGGTTGGCGACGTGGTCTGCGACATATTCGGCGGCGCCCAGCATGGAGCCGACGACGAGATTGAGTTTGGCCATGGAATGGATCCTGATTTCAGACAAAGAAACGGAAAGCCGGATTCTACCGCCAAAGGGTGTGGATAAATATGGATAAAGCTTGGGGATAATGGATCCAGTCAGATAATGTCACCGGATCCATCCTGCCGATCTTTTTTCTGCTTCTTTATATTCCTCTCCATTTTCTTCTCCTCTCATAGCTCTCCTGATGGCTCCCATCTCCCGCGAAATCCTGCCAACGATGCAGCTAGATAACAATGTAGATGCAAATGATTAGCAATTATTGAATCGATTCGATCACGGCTCCTGTAGTAGGATTGCGCTGCTTTATTCGCCCATGGAACGGGGTGATGTCGTGACAAACGACCACAAATAACAATTAAAACAACATAACTCATTGATAAACGAGACTTTAATATGATTGCGCAAAAATACACTACAGGACCCGGCAAGAAGGGCGCCTTCGGCGTGCTTTCGCTCTCCGGTTTGCTCGTCTCCCTGCCGCTGATGGCCGAACAAACCACCGCTGAGCTGCCCAAAGCCAGCGAAACCATGGTGGTGACCGGTACGGCCATGAAGGTGGAAGTGCCGATGGCCGAGACCCCTCGCGCCGTCTCCGTGGTTAATCGCGAGGAGCTGGATCAGCACGCCGTGTTGCAGCTGGATGAAGCGATTCGCTACCGTTCCGGCGTATTGACCGGCCTCTATGGCTCAGACAACAACACCGATTGGTTCAAGGTGCGTGGCTTCGATGCCGCTTCTTATCTGGATGGCAACCGCTTGTTTGGTACCGGCTACTACGTCTGGACGCCGGAACCGTTTGGTCTGGAGAGTGTGGAAGTGCTGAAGGGGCCAGCCTCGATCCTTTACGGTGAGGCACCTCCGGGCGGGGTGATCAATGCCATCAGCAAGCGGCCGACCGCCACGCCGCAAGGGCAGGTGGATCTGCAGCTTGGCAGCCGGGATCATCGTCAGGTCGGGGTGGACGTCTCTGACGCGCTCTCCGACAACAGCCGCTACCGCATGGTTGCTCTTTATAAAGAGCGTGATGGCGTGCTTACCGGCACCTACAACGATCGGGTTTATCTGGCGCCGAGCGTCACCTTCGATCTTTCGGATCGTACCAGCCTGACCCTGCTGGCCAGTTTCCTGCACGACGAAGGGGTCCCGACCAACGGCTTCTTCCCGGTCTATGGCACCCTGAATACGTCAGGTGGCCAGATTGATCCCTCCACCAACCTGAGCCAGCCGGATTACGATCGCAACCGCAATACCCAGATCTCCACCGGTTACGAGCTGGCCCACCAGCTCAACCAAACCTGGGAGTTCAAGCAGAACGTCCGCTTCAATTACAACGATCTGCTGCTGCGCCAGACCTATATCTTCCCGACCTATGAAGGCACAACTGCCAGTCGTGGCCTGGTTTACCGTGATGGCAATACCAAGAGTGCCACCATGGACAACCAGATGGTGGGCTACTGGAACACCGACAGCACCGAGCAGACCTTGCTGCTGGGGGGGGATCTGCAGCGTCACGTCAATGAAGGGGTCGAGGCCGACAACTACGCCATGGGCTCCATCAATACCATGAACCCGGATTACAGCGGCTTCCCCGGTTTTGACGAGTCGACCGCCACTCACCAGAAGAGCAGCAAGGGCCAGAGCGGCCTCTATGCCCAGCACCAGATCCGCTGGGACGATCGCTGGTTGTTGACTGCCGGTGGCCGTTTTGACTATGTGGAGACCCACAATACCAATACCAGCAAGGACGAGCGCCAGTACGATCACGAGCTATCCCTCTCGGGCAGCCTGATGTATCTGGCTGACAACGGCCTCTCTCCCTACTTTGCCTATGCCGAGTCGTTCGAGGTGCTGCCGGGGATCGATCCCAACACTCGAAACTCCTACAAGCCGCTCAAGGGCAAGCTCTACGAGACCGGCGTGAAGTATGCGCCTGCCTTCCTCGACGGTTACATCAATCTGGCGCTGTTCGATCTGGCCCAGACCAACTCGCTGGTCTCTACCGGTTCCGGCCAGCAGACCCAGGCGGGTGAAGTGACCTCTCAGGGGGTTGAGCTGGAAGGGAGCGTGCATGTGACCGATGCACTGCGTCTGACCGCTGCTTATACCTACACAGATGCCAAAACCAACGACACCGGCAGTGGCGATCGCCGTGCCAGCCTGATCCCGCGCCACATCGCCTCCTTCTGGGGTAACTACAAGGTGCAGCAAGGGGTGGCTTCAGGTCTGGAGCTGGGTACCGGTGTGCGTTATATCGGTTCCAGCGTGGGTATTGGCGCCGTGAATGCGGACTACACCCCCATCTACGGCTCTGCCAAGGTGCCAGCCCATACCGTGTGGGATGCGATGATCGGGTATGACTTTGCCAAGAACTGGCGCGCCCAGCTCAACGTCAACAACCTGCTGGGTGAAACCTACGTGGCCAGTTGTGACTACTACTGCTACTACGGCGAGCCGCGCAGCGTAGTGGGCAGCATCAACTACCGCTGGTAATCGAAGTCGGGCGGGAACCGGATTCCCGCCCTTCTTTTCACCTGCAGTTGTTCTGATCTCTCTGGAATACCGGTCCGTTATGGAACTCTTGTCTCTGGTTTATCGCCAATATCGTTGGCCCTTTATCACCATTACCCTGCTCAGTCTGCTCAGTGCCGTCAGCGGGATTGGCGTCATTGCTTTTATCAATCAGTCTCTTATCGAATCTATAGGTGATCCGCTGCCGATCCTCGGTCAGCTGGTCGGCCTGATTGTGCTGCTGCTGGTGATCACACTTGGATCTCAGCTGGCCCTGACCACTCTCGGTCACCATTTTGTCTACCGGTTGCGCGGCCGTCTGCTCAAGCAACTGTTGGATACCGATGTCGCCCGCATCCGCCAGATTGGTCAGGGGCCACTGCTGGCCTCCCTCTCTAGCGATATAGGCCAGATCACCATCGCCTTCGTGCGCCTGCCTGAGCTGGTGCAGGGGCTGGTGCTCACGCTGGGGTCTGCCCTTTACCTTGGCTGGCTCTCTCCTGCATTGCTCGGGGTGACTGCGCTCTGGGTCACCGTCACCATGGTGGTGGGCTGGTTGCTGGTGAACCGTGTTTATCGCCATCTCTCCCACATGCGTCAGGCCGAAGATCGGCTCTATCAGAACTATCAGGCCATCATCGCCGGCAGCAAGGAGCTGGCGCTCAACCGCGAGCGGGCTCACTTCGTTTACCACCAGCTCTATGAACAAAATGCCCGTGACTACCGCCAGCAGATCATCCGCGCCGACACCTATCACCTGAGCGCGGTGAACTGGTCGAATATCATGATGCTGGGGGCGATCGGTCTGGTCTTCTTTCTGGCCAACGGCCTTGGCTGGGCCAACACCAATGTGGCCGCCACCTTCGCCCTGACCCTGCTGTTCCTGCGCACCCCGCTGTTGCAGGGGATTGGCGCCCTGCCGACCCTGCTTGCCGCTCAGGTGGCGTTCGACAAGATCGCCGCCCTCAATCTGGCCGAGGCGGATGCGGATTTCCCGCTGCCGCCCGCCATCCGCCCCTGGCAGCGTATCGAGTTGGAGCAGGTGAGCTTTCACTATCAGGGGGAGGGCGGTTTTGCCGTTGGCCCCATCGATCTGGTCATCGAAAAGGGGGAGCAGATCTTCATCATCGGTGGCAATGGCTCCGGCAAGTCGACCCTGGCCATGCTGCTGACCGGACTTTACCAGCCGGTATCGGGCCGGATCCTGCTGGATGGTGAGCCGATCACCGATCGCAACGGCTATCTGGCGCTCTTCTCCGCCATCTTTACCGACTATCACCTGTTCCAGCACCTGCTGGGGCCGGAACCCAAGGATGAGCTGGTGGCCGAGTGGCTGGAGCGGTTGCAGATGGGCAGCAAGCTCACCATCGAGGATGGCTTTATCGCCGATATCGATCTCTCCCAAGGGCAGCGCAAGCGGGTCGCCCTGCTGCTGGCGCTGGCCGAGCAGCGCGAGGTGATGCTGTTTGACGAGTGGGCTGCGGATCAGGATCCCCAGTTCCGCCGCATCTTCTATCAGGTGCTGCTGCCGCGCCTCAAGGAGATGGGCAAGACGGTGATTGCCATCAGTCACGACGATCACTACTTCCCGCTGGCCGATCGCCTGCTGGAGATGCGTCAGGGTCAGCTCACCGAACTGACCGGGGCGCGCCGCGCCGCAGTGAGCCGTGATGCGATCGCCCATCTGGATTGCGAGGTGCCAGCTTGATGCCGGCACCGATGAGACTGGCGGCAAGCCAGCACAGGAATTGCTTATGTTCGAGATGAAATCAGCCTGCTTCACGGTCAATGACCGCACGCTGCTGCACCCCACCGACCTGCGTTTCGAGCTGGGACAGGTCTATGGCCTCATCGGCCACAATGGGTCGGGCAAATCGACCCTGCTCAAGCTGCTGGCACGCCAGCAACCCCTCAGCGATGGCGAGATCCTGTTCGATGGCAAGCCGCTGCCCGACTGGGGCAATCGGGCGTTTGCCCGTCAGGTGGCCTATCTGCCCCAGCATTTGCCGAGCGCCGAGAATCTGCTCGGGCGGGAGCTGGTGGAGATGGGCCGCTATCCCTGGCGCGGCCTGTTGGGCCGGATGGGGGCGGAGGATCACCGTCAGGTCGAGCGTGCCATCGCTCTGACTCATACCGAACGTTTTGCCGATCGGCTGGTGGATACCCTCTCCGGCGGAGAGCGGGGCAGGGTCTGGCTGGCGATGCTGCTGGCCCAGGAGAGCCGCTTTATCCTGCTGGACGAGCCGCTGGCCGCGCTGGACGTGGCCCATCAGGTGGAGGTGCTGACGCTCGTCAAGCAGTTGAGCCGTCAGCTAAACCTCGGGGTCATCATCGTCATTCACGACATCAATATGGCCTCCCGCTTCTGCGATCGGTTGGTGGCGCTCCATTCCGGCCGCCTGCTTACCCACGGCGAACCTGAGGGGATCATGACCAGCGAGACCCTGCACGCCATCTATGGCATTCCGATGGAGGTGATTCGCCACCCAGCTCATGCTCATCCCATCGCCATCGTCTGACCGAGGGACTCTCTTGAACTGTTTATTGAAGAAGATGGCCCCCTGCCTTATTAGCCTGCTGCTGCCACTAGCGGCGCAGGCCGACACATCCCCGATCTCTTCTGTGCCGCTACCCCGTATCGCCACCGTCGACTGGACCATTGCCGAAACCCTGCTGGCGCTAGGGGTGACGCCGCTGGCGGTGGGGGATGCAGGCCCCTATCAGGCATGGGTCGGCGAGCCACGGCTACCCGCCGGAGTGGTAGATATCGGCCTGCGCACCCAGCCCAACCGTGAGCTGCTGGCGGAGCTCAAACCCGATCGCATCCTCATCTCTCCGCTGGCGGCCCCGCTGGCGCCAACTCTTTCCCGCATCGCGCCGGTGAGCACCATTGCCCTTTATGATGGGCAAACCGATCTGTGGCAGCGGCTGCACGAGGTGACCCTGACCCTCGCCCGTATGGTGGGCAAAACCGCCGAGGGCGAACGGCTGCTGGCCGGGCTGGATCGGGATCTCGCCAGTATGCAGGCCAGATTGCCTGCGGATCTGCCGCCTCTGCTGGTGGTGCAGTTTATCGATGAGCGCCATGTGCGGGTGTTTGGTCGCCACAGCCTGTTCGATGCGGTGATGACGCGGCTCGGGCTGCGTAATGGCTGGCAAGAGCAGACCAATGACTGGGGTTTCTCGGTGGTCAGCATCGAGCAGTTTATGACCTTGCCAACCGCGCGGCTGGTGGTGGTCGATCCCATCCCGGTCGGAGTGAATGAACGGCTGCAGGAGCCTGGGCTGTGGCAGCATCTGCCGCTGGTACGCCAAGCCCCCGTGCTGCATCTGCCTGCGGTCTGGAGTTTTGGCGGCGTATTGGCCGCCCGCCGTTTCGCCGGTCTGCTCAGCGATGCATTGCTGCAAGATGCCGAGCGTATGGAGGCTAGCCGATGAAGCGACTGCTCACATCGCCGCTGCTGCGGCCGGTCTCGATCCTGCTGGGGTTGACCCTCTTGCTCGCGTATTGGGAGCTGGCTCGCCAGCTGCCCGGTGCGCTCTGGTGGCAGAGCCTCTTCGCCCCCAATCTGGATGATGTCAGCCAAGCGGTGGTGCATTTCAGCTGGCTACCCCGCCTGGTTGTCACCCTGCTGGCCGGGGCGGCGCTCGGGCTGGCAGGCACCCTGATGCAGCAGGTGCTGCGCAACCCGCTCGCGTCACCGACCACCTTGGGGGTGGCCTCCGGTGCCCAACTGGCGTTGATGATGGTGACCCTGTTTGCCCCCTCCTGGTTGCTGCTGGGGCGGGAGTGGATCGCCATGGCCGGTGGCAGCCTTGCGATGGCACTGGTGTTTGCCCTGGCCTGGCGTCGTCAGCTCAATCCGGTGGTCATCGTCTTTGCCGGGCTGGTGATCAACCTCTATCTGGCGGCCATCAGCATGGGGCTCTTGCTGTTCTTTCAGGAGGAGCTGAAAGGTTTGCTGGTGTGGGGCAGTGGCTCGCTAGTGCAGAACAGCTGGAGCGGGGTGAGTTACCTGTTGCCTCGCCTGCTGGCAGCCGCTGCGCTGGCCGCGGTACTGGTGCGCCCGCTGGCGGTACTGGAGCTGGATGATGCCAGCGCCCGCAGTCTGGGGGTCTCCCTTCAGCATCTGCGTTTTGCCGGACTGGGGCTGGCGGTGTTTGTCACCGCTTGCGTGGTGAGCGTGGTGGGGCTGATCGGCTTTATCGGGTTGGCAGCGCCCGCCATGGTGCGGCTGCTCGGGATCCGCCAGCTTGGCCAGCGGCTGCTGTGGGCACCGATCCTCGGCGCCCTGCTGCTGGCGGCGACCGATCTGCTGCTGCAGAGTCTGAGTCGCTTCTGGCCAGTCTTGATCCCCACCGGCGCCATGACCGCTCTGCTGGGGGCGCCGCTGCTGCTCTGGTTGATTCCGCGCCTGGGCATCAAGTCGGGTACGCCTAAGGCAAACGCCGGCCTGCTGGTGGCCCGCCATCCGGCACCGGCTCGCCTTATTGGCCTGTTGTTGGTCGGGCTGCTGCTGGCCGTGGTCGCCTCCCTGCTGGTTGGGCAGGGTATGACGGGCTGGAGCTGGCCAAGCTGGCTCCGCTGGCAGGCCCAGCTGGAGTGGCGGTTGCCGCGCACTCTGGCGGCGGGGGCGGCTGGCGTGCTGCTGGCGCTGGCGGGTACCCTGTTGCAGCGGGTCAGCAACAACCCGATGGCGAGCCCGGAGCTGCTGGGGGTGAGCGGCGGCACCTTTATGGGGGTGATAGCGACGGCGCTGTTGCTGCCTGCATTGCCCCTGCCGCTGATGCTGGTCGGTGGCCTGCTCGGTGCCTTCGGCTGCCTGTTGCTGCTGGTGCTGGTCAATCGCAAGCACGGCTTCCAGCCGGAGCGGATCCTGCTCTCAGGTATTGCCATCACGGCACTGTTCGAGCCGCTGCAGGCCATCGCGCTGGCCAACGGCGACATGCGGGTGCAGCAACTGCTTTCCTGGATGTCCGGCTCCACCTACTACGTCACCCTGCCGGTGGCTTATGGGTTGGTGGGGCTGGCGCTGTTGATGCTGGTCGCCTGCCTGTTGGTGAGCCGTTGGCTCGATCTGATGCCGATGGGGGCGGCGGTAGCTACCGCACTCGGCATTCGCCTCAACCGTGCCCAGCTCGCCATCTTGCTGCTGGTGGCCGTGCTCACTGCCAGCGCCACCCTGGTGGTGGGGCCGCTTTCCTTCGTTGGTCTGCTGGCACCACATATGGCCAAGCTGATGGGGTTGGTGCGGGCACGCTGGCACCTGCTTGGGGCCGCCGCTTCCGGCGCCCTGTTGATGGTATCGGCGGACTGGGTCGGTCAGCAGATCCTCTTCCCGCAGGAGGTGCCGGTTGGACTGGTCTCCACCCTGTTAGGGGGCGCTTACTTCATGTGGTGCCTGCGCCGCCTCTAGGTTTGTGGACAAAAAATAGACAACAAAAAGCCCGGGATGAACTCGGGCTTTTTGTTGTCTGCCAGACCGGCTTACTTGCCGATGCAGAATGTAAATAATTTATTATCTTCAATATGTTAGTGACTTTTCGGGGGCCACTTGGGGTAAAAGTAACTAAAACAGCATATTGAGAGGCCGCTCACGGGTTTCTGTCATCGTGCAGCGTTCCCACATAGTCCATTCTCGATCGTGCAGCCTTCCCATATGAATCAACGCGATGCCACCACACGCAGTCAAAGCCGCCTTTTAGGTGAGTTTTGAACATATTTTGAACCGACTATAGCATCGTCCGGTGCCTGGAAAGCCGCTTTACTCTTCGAACCGTGCAAGTTTCCCATAGGTAGTTTGGCTAACCGTGCAGTCATCCCACATACCGCCAATTTAATCCCAACCCTTTATCAGCCTGGCTGAGCGGGCTTTTAGGCCCTCTAGAATGGTGCTGCTGATGGTATCGGGGAAGTCTGCTGGCAATTGCTGGGTAACGCGCTCAATAACATCATCAACGGAGTTGGCCAGTTCTGTCAGGATCTCTTCCATAGCAGAACGCTCAAATCCCACAGTTTTTGCCGTTTGGAAGAAATGACGCGGGAATATCTGCTCAATGGAGTACTTCTTTCCCTTGCTGCTTGCTAGGCCCATAGCGAGCTTGGCGTCCCTTCGGTTGAGGCCTCGGCCGCCAAACACTGGATAGACAGATAGGATGTCGTAAAAAGGGGTCAGGCGAAAACGCCCTTCCGGTTCAATAAAGACCGAGAAGTTCTTTGCATGGCCATCGGTGGCTGCCAGCAGCCAGAACAGGACCTGAGATTTCATGAACAGGTAGCGATCCTGTTCTGGTGTCGCAGAGCCCAGCAAGGTTTCCATGATGTCAGTGATCCCTGGTCCTCCATGGCTCTCGTATTTCCGTGCTGACGGAACATTCAATACCTGACAGAAATCTTCTTGGGGAAGGCGCATTATCCAACTGCGATCGGCAGCGTAACGTCTGTCGAAGCGTTCAACAGCCAGTGCTTTGACCTGGCCAACCTGCATCATGAAGCAGTGAGGTACGGGTAGACCAAACTCCTTGGCAATCAGAGTGCAGAGATATTCGTTTTCTACGCTCTGGGAGAGGTCTATCGAGTAGGAGTGGCTTTCAATCTTGCCGATAGGGAGTTTGATAATGTGGGTTGTCGGCGTTACGTTGAGTGGCAAGTACCAAAGGCCATCGAGATAGAGCAGCGCAGTCTTTTCTTGCGCCCCGGCGATAGAGATCCGAAACTCCTCTTGTTCCCTGACCATCCCCAAAGGGATTCCTGATTTGTAGCTGGTCAGGATCTGCTTGAGCTCGTCATCGGAAAGGGCCTTGTAGTCGATTCGCCTGACATCTGGAACATCGTGTCCTTCGGTAACCAGCTGTAATGCCCCTACGCTATCCTGGCCAATGCAACTGAGCAGATCGAAGGGCTGAGTTGATGCCGCTTGATAGCGTGCTACAACCCTGTTCCTCACCTCCGTATTATCTGGCAGCAGGTTGTCGAAGAAGTTATAGGCTTCATCGCCCCGGTAGGCCTGATGGCGCAATGGCATGGAGAGTGAGATCGGACGGCTGCCCGGTTGTGCTAGCCATGACTCATGGTACTGAAACTGATGGGCACCGCTGGTAGTTTTGGTGAATGTGCCTACCCGATAGCCGTTCATGTAGACAGCTAGATTGGCCATTACCACTCCTCCTTCCAGCCCGATGCCGGACTCTCGGATGACTCATTGCGGGGTTTGATATCCACTGACAATTCGAGTGCTGCGAGGATCTTGAACAGGGTTTCCAGCTTGGTGGACTCAGGATTGAGCTCGAAGCTGGAGACTGTGTCTTGCCTAATCCCCACTTTCTCGGCCACTTTGCCTTGAGAGAGCTTTTGAGAAAGCCTGGCATCCTTGATACAGGCGCTCAGCTGCTTGGCGCTGGTTACTTTCATGATTCGACAACCTGGTAGCGTGCCTTCTTCCAATTTACACGCTATGGCAGGTATATCAATATTTACCTGTTATAGGAGGTAAATGTAACTTACACGCTGTAGGCGGTATCTAACATTTATCCCCTATAGCGGGTAAGAGAACAGCAGACGGGGAGATTACCAAGCCATGGGGTAAAGAACTGCCGCGCTACGCTTGGCTGCTGGCTTGTTCGGTGAGTCGAAAAGATGACTCACCTCAAAGCCCAGCTTCTGTAGATTTCCTCCTTTGGCATCCCATTCAGCAGATCAGGAATGGTGAGCAACGTCGCTTAAATACTCAAATACAACTCAAAAGCGACTTTGTGATGACGGATCACACTTAAAGTTTGTGCTGTCAGATCAAAAGGCTATCGAAAGGTTGTGTTTCGATCGTCATGTGATGGTTCTAAAAAGGTATACCCCATTAAAACCACTTAATACCCTCTCGAAAATCATATTGAAACCACTTATATTGAACCAATAATTAGGAACCACTTTAAACAGACTGATGGGGGTTTCAATGTTCATACGGGCGTATTTACGTGCATCGACTATGGAACAGGATGCTGAGCGGGCACGAGAGCTGCTGATTGGTTTTGCTGCTGAGCATGGCCATCAGATTGCCAGTTTCTATGTAGAGAATGAGTCGGGGGCGACGCTGGACAGGCCTGAGCTTATGAGGCTGATCCGCGACGCTGCAGATCGTGACATTGTGCTGGTAGAGCAGATTGATCGTCTGGCTCGCCTCAATCAGACGGATTGGCAAACACTGAAGCAGCTTTTGGCACAGAAACAGCTCTCCATCGTTTCTCCTGAGCTTCCGACTTCCTGGGTGGCATTACAGGGGGACAGCCGCTCCGAGTTCACCAGCGCCATCTTGCAGGCTGTAAATGGCATGCTGTTGGATATGCTCGCAGCCGTCGCTCGTAAAGACTATGAAGATCGCCGTCGCAGGCAGCAGCAGGGTATTGCTAAGGCCAGGGATGAAGGGAAATACCGTGGTAGGCAGAAGGATGAGAAGAAGCGTCAGCACATCGCTAGGCTGTTGGTGACAGGCCACAGTTATTCCGTGATTCAGGAGATGCTTGGTTGCTCAAGGTACCTTATCGCCAGTGTGGCCAAGGAGACACGCAGTTAGCTCCAGAAGTAGTAATTTTTGATGACCGGCCCACCCTTGCGCTGTGGGCGTGGGGTTGTCTTGAGGGTTTTCGCTGTCCAGATGAGTGCGATGCTCAGCGCAGTGAACAGCCCGGCGGGCCAGTGCCAGCAGGTGAGTGCAGCAAGAGCCATTAACTGCAACCTGGCCGTGATAGGGCGCCTGGTGGCCCAGGCCAGTATTGGCCAGCACCAGTAAACCGGTGGCAGGCAGATCAGCAGCCATGCAAACACCGTGTCGCCAAGTGCCATCAAGCCCAGCGCAACCACCGCCATGAGGGCGATATCAGCGATCGGTTTCATGGAGTCTCTCTTTTGCATGCGCCTTGTAGCTATACAGACTCCACACGAAGACAAGCGTGAAGAAGGCCAGCAAGCCTACCATTCCCCAACTGAACGCATCCATCGTGTTACTCCACCAATGAACATGATTTCAGCATGGCACTGAAGGCCTTAGTATTCAATCAACTTATTGAAAATGTTGACTTTGTTCGTTCGTGGCAAAGTTGGAGTACTGGAATCCAGTGGCTTATTGACCAGTGGAATCAGCGCCCTTATCCCCGGCCAATCCCTGTCCAATTCCTTTCCACATAACTATCTATCTGGAATCTTGGTGCGGATATTCCAGATAGTGGAATGTCGCTTCAGGGCATGCTTCTTGGAATCTTGGTAGATGTTCTCCTATCTATCTGGAATTTAAGTATGGAGTGACCTGAGTCCACTTTAGCAGTGCATGGGCTTTCATTGCGCTAGAAAATACCTGTACCATCAGCATATTGTGGTGTTCTATCCAGTAGCATCTACAGAGTTAGTTCTGTCCGATCAAAAACACATGGGCGAATAAATACTCATTTATAATAAATAATTTTGTTGATTGTGTGCTTTTATAACCCGCAAACAAGAAAGCGGATGTAGTAGATGATTGTTATTAGGGATAAATATGGCCACCGTACGACATTCAGATGAAAGCGACGGGACTTTACCTGCTAGTGCTTGGGTTCGTTTTTTGCGCAGCTATGGCCCGACATCGAACAACCTGACGATGTTCGACGAGTATGTTTCGCGAGCTCTGGGGCGGGCAAAAGTGAAGCCTATTCGTTTGTCCACACCACTGTTAGAGGAGATGGTTCGGCACATAGAATCCCAAACTCCGGGATCTATTCTGATCGCCGGAACTGCTGGCGATGGCAAGACGTATCACTGTCGTGCTTTGTGGGAACGCATCGGGGGTGAACCAAATACTTGGGCTGCCAAGGGCAACGTTAAAGAACTTCGTCTAGCTGATGGGCGTTTAGTGGTCTTCATCAAGGACCTCTCCGAGTTTAATGGTGAGGAGAGTGATTGGCCTTTGCTGCGGCTCGAAAGATCGGTATTAGAAGGCGATGACTCAGAAGTCGTTATCCTTGCTGCAAATCATGGTCAGGTTCTTGATCGACTCCGCGACTTAGGTAAACGGCAAGACCGTATACACCCACTTCGCAAACCTCTTCAAGAGAGCTTTTTACAGGCTGGTTCGGCTCCTACTCGCTTGGCGGTATTCGACCTCAGTCGCTCGACCAGCCGCCAGACGCTAGATGAGGTAGCCAGAGTAGTAGCAGGCCATCCCGAGTGGGACAGGTGTCAGTGCTGTGCGCTCAAGGCAGAGGGAAAAGTCTGTCCCATCGACGAGAACCGCCGCAGGTTGTTGGGGGCGTTGGACGGTGGCCAGCTTTCTCGTCGCTTGGGAGACTTGGTTGAAATCGCTAGGCTCAACGGGCTGCATCTACCTATGCGCGACTTGCTAGCACTTTGCTCTAACATGGTCCTCGGCTGCTCTGATGCCAAGCTGGCAAAGGAAAACCTTATGACCTGCGAAGATGTTGCGAAGATCCAGGAGAGTGGTGATTTTGGTAAAACTAGCATCTATGTCAATGCGTTCGGCGCCAACTTGCCCAAGCGCAGGGCTTTTTACCGCCCTATTTTCAAGGCCATGTCCAGTTTTGGTGTGGGTAATGAGTCCACTAACACTGCAGAGGGACTGCTGGTTTATGGCAAGGACGATTTACGTCTAAAAGACGACTTCGAGCGCCTTGTCGCGAGCGATCCCATTTACGGTGCTACGCCTGCCTTTAAGGCGGCCCAAGACGCCTATTTAGAGGGGGATGAGGGTAGCCGTTTAGAAGGGGGATGCTCAGAGTTCCTCGCGATGCTTGAAGACCAGCGGCGCAGGCTCTTCTTTACACTTCCGGATGGTGAAGCTGGCTATCCAAATTGGTCGATGAGCGCCTTCCGCTTTGCTGGCGACTACTTAGTTCTTATAGAAGCACTGAAGGCGAAGAGATCTGTCAGCGATACTGTTCGTGGACGTATCGTAAAGGGTTTAAACAGGGTGTTGACGGGTCTCCTTATTGAAAATGTGGACCGTATTTTCATCGCCAGCTCTGGTGGCTTTACTCAAAGTCGGGTGAGTGTTTTGTGTGACCATGAGACGCTCTCCCGCAGGCAAGGCGGTATCGGTATGGCCATTAGGCTTGCTGAAGAAACGGGTTGTCCTCGACTCGACGTTTCGCTCGCTGTAGGTGCCGGCAATTCAGTTGTTTTTGACTTGACCCCCATCCGCCATGAGTTCCTCTCACGTGTAGCTGAAGGCGCTTTACCTGCGAGCTTTTCTAACGAATGCCTTGAAGACCTGTTGGCTTTCAAAGCGAAGCTTATACGCAAGGCAGAAATCGTTAGGAAGGCTGGTATGGTCGGCGATGATGACGAGATCGTCGATGAGTCCTCTGCGCTGACGCTTAACTTTATCGAGATTGAGAGCGGCGGTAGCGGCTTTTCTCGCACTGTGACTGTGAGGGCTCCGGAATGAACGCAATTATTAAGCGGCCAGAGATCAAAAGTGTTGATTTTTGTGTCGATGAAAA
This sequence comes from Aeromonas sp. FDAARGOS 1404, assembly GCF_019047085.1. Classification (NCBI taxonomy): domain Bacteria; kingdom Pseudomonadati; phylum Pseudomonadota; class Gammaproteobacteria; order Aeromonadales; family Aeromonadaceae; genus Aeromonas; species Aeromonas sp. FDAARGOS 1404. The sequence continues at coordinate 2,300,852 of NZ_CP077237.1, read as the reverse complement.
CATTTGGGGGCATCGTCTTTATGATGAGCAGCTTCCTCACCTGACCGTTCTTGAGTTCCTTGGGGTACTCGGCTCTAACTTGGATCGGCCGCTCAGGCCCCATAAAGAGCTGATTGGATTTGTCATGTTCAAGCCGCAGCGGCAAATTCGTTTGCGCGGGTTGTTGTTCAACAATCCCTACGTTGCATCAATTGCGGAAAGTGCAGTTTCAGACGAGGAGAAGTGGAAACAATGGCTTGAGCGTTTTCAACTAGGCGCAACAGGCAATGGCGATGAGGACATGACCTACTTACGTCAGTCGTTCACCAGTTTTGATGACTTTGCCAAGGCTATCGAACTTCTGCGCTCTTCTTCGTTCGAGTCACGGAGTAACAAGCGCTGGAGTTCTAAATTCGCCTTCCCTTTCGGCCCCGATGCCCTATACGAAGACCTAAATATCAGTGTTCGTGGAATGAGTAATGATCGCCGTTTCTTTGCCCGGACAGGCGAGCTGCTCTACCTCATGCTCACGCGAGCCAAGCGAGGAGCTGAACTTGGCGACATCCTGGTCAAAGGTCTATTCGATCATGAGGCGCCGATGAATCGGTTAGCCAAGGCTCTGCAGGGTGCACCGCAGCACGCCGATGAGCCTCGGCAATCTGGTTATCTTCCAGAGATCACAAATGCTCGTTTCGACCAAATCTGCGAGGATTGGCTGTCCATCCTGACTAAAGAGATGCCGATCTATGATGCATTGGAGCACCTAATCGCGATCACCGGCCTGAACATGCTGCTCTACTTCTTGGAGCGAGCTAAGTGTGTCGCTGGCGATGACGAACCGGTGGAGTTTGTCTGTGAAATTATATCCAAGGAGCGCACCAAGATTCGAGCTCTCTCTGGCGATAGCTATCAGTTTAATCAAGGGTTGCCAGCAAAGGCAGTTAGAGCTCATGTTGAATCGATCCGGACTGAAGCTCGATGGGTTGCTGCTGATGATGCGGAGTTCCCGGAGTCCGAGCGTATAAAGCTCATGCGCGAACGCTTCCAATGGCCACCGACGGAAGGGGGAGATGATGAAGACTACACAAGCTTTAGCCCGGATGAATTGATCACAAACTTGGCCGATAACGCCTTGGCTCGCCATGCACAGCATATCGGAAAGATTCATGCGTCATGGTCACGTGCTATCGGGCTCAGTTCCCGTAGGCTTTCGAGGCGCACCCGCTACGCGCCTAACGATAAGTTACTTAAGTCGCTCGTAGTTTCCATCGTGAATGACAGGATGCAGTTCGACGAGTTTTTAGCTGAAGCAAAGCGCAGGTATGGCTTAGTGATTGGCGATGCTGAAGGCTCACGCTTGGTCGAAGCAAAGTTAGTAGACCAAGAAGAGCTCAGCAATAACCAAGATAATTTAGAAGCTCGACTGGTCGGTTTAGGCTTGGTTCGCAGGTTATCCGATTCTTGCTCGTTTGTAGAAAACCCATTTGCGTTTCAGGGAGAGGCAGAATGCTGACGGATCGCATTATTGGTCGCGTCGGCGCGAACATCCTCGCGCAACGCATATCTAACCCTGGTCAGCCTGGCGAACTGGCTGCTTTATTCAGGCTCGACAAGCTTGCAGCCAACCAAATTGCGGCGGTAGCGCAAGCTATCATTGCTAACCCAGACCTGCGCGCCAAAGTTGATCTTATGATCCCAGAGGTCTTGGTAGAAGGCCAAGGGCTACCCCCAGAAATTCTAATTGCTCACAACGCGGGTTACGTCCGCAACAATGCTTCGACCACCAAGGCGGCGATTCTTACAGCCAATGGCAACGAGCACAACCTGGCTGACACCCTGGGCCACGTAATGGCTCTAGGCGCCAAAGAGATGCGTGCTAACCCTGAATCGTGGGTTGAGGCAACACTCCACTCAGGTGGCATTGCCCCGGTGCCTGATGACAGAGCAGTTTTTCAGGCGGCTCTTGACGGATTATTTGCTACCTCTGAACTCTCGTTAGTGCAGCTTGGTGAGTTTTGTGCCGCCATTGTCGAGGCATCTACTTTACGTGGGTTACCTATCCGAGATGCTATTGGTTTTGCTTTGCCTTATGTGGGATTACCCAGAGACAGCTCCTATTTCTCGAATGCCAAGACTTTCGTTGCGTCACGTAAGCCGTGGCACAAGGCTTTCACCAATCTCTTTGCTCAGCGCGCGCCGTTGCTCAAAAAGCTTCGCCAAAATGGCCAGCCTCTAGACCCGGAAGAGATCTCCGAGCGTATAGAGGCTAACGCAGCAGAAATTACGGACGCGGCCCGACAAGCGCTCGAAGCCTTCGTCGCCTCTCCTGCCGGAGATCAAGAGGCTGCCAATGTTCTCGCCCAATTTGAGTGGGAGAGTGACGGCGTATATCTAGCTTTTGACAAACCCAAGGAAAAGCAGTTGGGTTTAGCGAAGTCGACAATTTACTTCTTCGACCATGAGTGTGACCAAGAAAGCTCGCTCGATGATGAGGATCGCAAGCATCTGGAAGATCTAGATAGTCGTGAACGGCGATCCGAGTTTACTGAGGAAGACGAAGTTTTTTTCGTCAAGCAGCGAAGGCTCTTGGAGCAAGACCCTAAACTTTGCTCGCGCTGGGAGAAAGCTCTCTACGGTAAGCCTATTGAATGCAATGATTTCTTCGAAGGTTTTGCTAGGGTAATCAACAGCCTGCACGCAGGCCTTCGAGATCCACAAGGAGAGCGAATCCTACGTTTTACTGTGACCAAGGGCCGCAAGGAATGGCGCGAGCGATTTAACTATGATGCCGGCAGCTACTTCTCAGCAATGTATCGTGGCTTAAAGGAGCTTATGGGTTCCAAGGTGCAGTGGAAGGTAGAGCGGCTGGGTAATGCAAATCTGCCAGATCCTCTTTTCGATTATGAAGCCTTTTTCGCCATGGAGAAGGAACTCCGCAACGATAAAAAGAGCAAGGTTCGTCCTAACTCGTCTTTATCTCGCCAAGCCTTGCAGATCAAGTTTGATGTTGCCTTGATCCAAGTCGCTAAAGGCAAAGAGACCGTACTGGCAAAGACTCAGCTCCTTTGGAGTTACAAACCCACGTCTATTGGTTTGTCGATGGTTGCTGACATGAAACGTCTCTTGGATAAGGGCGCAGTAGGTTGCACGGAGGTACCTCGCCGCCTTGTTAGCAAAAAAGGGGGGGTACAAAGTGTTTCGTTACTCGATACTGGCACTTTGGAAGCGACATATTCGACTGATGCAGGCTCGTTGGTTCCAGCGACGAGCAGGCTGCGGAGCTTTCGCCAGGAGATAAAAAATCGGATCAAAGATCTTGCTCAGGAAGGTCGGTTGACTCAAGACCAGTATAAAGAAGTAAAAACTGCGTGGGATACGTTCGAGCAAGACTATATCAGCGCGATGGAGTGCTTCATCAATACAGGGTTGCAGGGCGATGCGATTATGCGTCAGGCCGAGTCTTTTGCCACTCTGTTGAATACCCTGATGGCACATGCTCGTGGTGACGTTTGCCGTTCACGGCTCGTTTCCGAAATACTCTCTGTGGGAATGGCCCGCATTGTTGGCGACAATCCAGCAATTATCATCCCTCCGTGGCAGCCAGAGCGCATGAAGGCCTTGGCTGTGAAGACGCGGCGCATTGCCGGTTTCGCCGGCCATTTGCTATCGAGCAGCCGCATACTTTATGGCGACCGCGAGATCTTCATGCGAGAGCTTTCTGACGAAATAGCTCATCCGTTCTATCCGGAGATCGCGGTTCTCAATCTGGATGGTGCTATGGCGCTGGTTTCCGTGAGCAGCACAGTCAACGGCTATAGCTTACTGGAGTCGCCCACTCATGGCGCGAAGGAAGCCATGAGTGATGTCGATCCGACAGCCGCGGCCAAACAAGCGCGCGAGCTTTTGGAACGTTATGTTGGACTGCAGCCCCATGAGGCAAACAACCTTAGTGTTGTACTCTATAATGCAGATGCAGCCGAGCTACCTCTCGCCACTGTCCGAGAACTTTCATCTATCCAAGAAGATGGCAAGCTTCAGTGTAGCGTTTCAGTGCGCCACTCAGATCCAAGTAAGCTACGAAGGATTTATGGTGAACTCGTCAATAAGGCAGGAGACGATCCCGATCTGCCAGTGGTGAGTGAAACTAGCGATAATTTCATATCGAAGCTGCGGATTTCAGTGACGCCCCTTTCGGCTACCCCACGTGAGAGTGCGCAAGGTTTCAAGGCCTTCGATGTCGCCTTCCTGCATGACGTAGTTGCGCGAGCAGCACAGACCGAGTGGCTCCCTGTTGCCTGGTCTAACGATAGGTCCAACGTGGATCATGCCCCTTCGCGCTGGTCTTATCGAAGCGTGTCTGGTGAGAACGAATTGAAGTCAACTACATTCCTGACCTGCCCATGGCAAACAGCATCTGGCTGGGCATATGTGTCGGCTGTGGCTGCTGTTTGTCGTCAGACGGACGTATTGCAAGGAGAGCGATTCCTGCCTGCTCGTCGTATTTCTTTGCAAAGCCCAGAGCTAGCCTCAATGGTCAAGGATGCACATGAGCTGGCTGAATGGGTGGCTACCTACGATGAGCTTCTCGACAAGCGTCAGCTCCAACACAACGACATCACTGTGGTGCGCTACCGTCGGGGCTCGACCAATGGCCGTAATATGATTGTCAGTTCCACCTCGGAACTCCGGCTGCTGGATGTGCTCGTACGCAGGCGCCTGCAAGAGTTGAACCTCCAACTTCAGCCTGATGAAGTCCAGGCTGCTGCGGACAAAGCGAAGCGTGATGCGCTTTCAATCTCCGGCGATATTGTGCTTCGTGCGGCTAAACGAGGAGTTTCCGCTGGAGAGATGATCGGACTTGTGCTTAGCCGCTACCTACTTACTGAGGAGTTCAAAGCCGCAGGAAAGCACAGCCTGACCGCCTATTTCTTACTTGACGATTATGCAAGCTGGCTATCACAGCCAGAGAGCCGCATAGCGGATATTTTGGCGCTCAACGTCGAAGAACACGATGATAACGTCCGAGTCGTCATTGCTATCGTTGAGTCAAAATATGTCGGGGTTGATGGACTAGCCAATGCGTGTCGTGGTTCCAAAGACCAACTCCTAGCAACCTTAGGTATGTTTCGAGAGGCGCTTTTTGGTGATCCAGGCCGCCTTGATAGGGATGTCTGGTTGGCACGTTTGGCAGATATGCTTATCGATGCGGACATTCCTCCCGGTATGACTGGTTTGATGGAGCGTGCCCGCGTTAAGTTGCGAGAGGGCAATGTGGAGATCTCTCTACGAGGTTACTCGCACGTCTATATCCACAATTCGGATGCAGGTTCGATTTCGGCATCCGATCAAGAGCTGTTGGATGACACCGAGGGCGTAAAGGCTTGGCAAGAAGTCTTCGACAGGCCGGATGTCCGAAAACTCGTCGAAACTTATGCCAAAGGCTTAGGTGCTCACGAAGCTCGGGCAGGTCTTGGTGCTCAACAGCCTTGGTGTGGGCACTCTTTCAAAAAGCCCGCACCAAGAGTGCAATGGTTGGCCACAATTGATCAATTAAGCAGTAGTCAAGCTGATTCCTCTTATGAGCCTGTTTCGGGTTGTGTCGTTTCGACGACTGAGCCGAACAGTCTTGTGCAAAAGCCTTCGGCTATCAAAGATGAGTTGGCCCCAGTCTCCCCATCCGATACTGCTTCTGTTAAGAGCCAGTTTACTGCCACTCTCACCGGGTTGGGGGTGACGTTTTCCAAGCTGGTCGTATCGAAGTTTGCCGGTAGTGCGCAAGCTGATGCCGAGAGGGAGGTGTGGGCCGAAAATGTAACCAAGAAGCTAAAAGCCGCGCTTAATAGTTACGGCCATCAGGCTGCTATCTTGGGCACACGCTTGACTCCTAACGGTTGCCTAGTCCGTTTGGCGGGCTCAGATAAACTTCGTGTCGAAGACATCGAGAACAAGCGTACTCAGCTTTTGACCACCCATGCGATCAGCCTTGTCACAGTCCAACCCAAACCGGGAGAGATTGTGGTGACGGTCGCGGGCGCAAAAAGGCAGGCTGTCTCTCTTTGGGAGCTTTGGTCGCGTCGAGAGCTAAACAGAAATGTTGCGGGTATCAACACTTCATTCTTGCTAGGGCTCCAAGAAATCAACGGTGCGCTCCTGTATCTGAATTTGGGCTCTGAGTTCGGCGGGCTATCATCTCATGAACCCCACTCGTTGGTGGCTGGGGCTACAGGTAGCGGCAAATCAGTACTCATACAGGCGCTGCTATTAGATATTGCCGCGACTAACCCAAAGGAACTCGCCCAAATCATTTTGATTGACCCGAAGATGGGAGTGGATTACGCACCTCTGGCCGACTTGCCTCATATGCGCGATGAGATTGTAACTACCAAGGAAAAAGCCGCCGAAGTGCTCGAGGCTTTGGTACAAGAGATGGAGGATCGATACCGCGCCTTCGCAAGAGTCAGAGCGCGGGACTTACCCTCCTACAATTCAAAGGCTTCGGTCGAAGAGCGGCTTCCAATGATCTTCTTGGTTCACGACGAGTTTGCCGACTGGATGCTTGATGACGCCTACAAATCGGCTGTCGGAGCGGCAGTCCAACGATTGGGAGTGAAGGCCCGAGCTGCAGGTATTCACTTAATCTTCGCAGCTCAGCGCCCTGACAAGGATGTGATGCCGATGCAACTTCGTGAAAACTTAGGCAATCGCTTGATTTTAAAGGTATCCAGCGAGGCGACATCAAAGATCGCGCTTGATAGACCTGGAGCCGAGTTATTACTGGGCAGAGGCCATTTGGCTGCCAAGCTCAATGGCGAACAGGGCCTTGTCTTTGCTCAAGCACCTTTTCTTTCTGATCTGGATATCGATTTAGCTGTGACTGCGATCCAAACTGACAACGATCTGCGAGGAGATAAAGTTGAAGGTTGATGATGCGGTTGAGACCATCGCGAAATTTTTTAACGATCTGATCAGTGCTTGTGTGCCTGGTTTGGTGCTAGCTATCGGATTATTAGTGATGCACTTTGGACCCGCTTTCGTTCAGTCACTACTTATATTAACGGAAGGTGTTGGTGGTGGGTTAACAATGATCGGCTTACTCTTTGCTCTCGGGCATACACTTCTGGCTGCAAATCAAATAGCTTTAAAACCACTATTTACTAGCACAAAAATCTTAAAATCCTTTAATGAGGATGCAGCAAAAAAGCGGCAATCGTACAAATGGTTTTTGGAGATAGTAGAGTCCCAACAAGGCACTGGACAAGCTGCTTGGGATTTCCATGATCTTAGAGCGGTTGCCTTGTCGGTTTCAGCAGAAGCCGCAATGCTAGGAAGAAAGTTCATGTTTATCTCATTGCTCTGCAGTGGAGTCGGAACAGCTTTGTTGATAATTTGTGTTGACTACCTATTGTGCTCAATTTTTATGCCTAACTTAATTTATAGCTATGTGCTGGCCGCGCCTTGGTATGCACAAGCTACTTTGCTCTTTGGTACAGCAATATTACTATTTCAACAAGGTACTAATTTTTATAGTAGGGCAATGACAACACCATTCTCTGTAGCTGTTGCAGAAATAAAGATGAAGCAAACTACCAATGAATCAAATTCGTAAGAAGATATATCTCGCGGGTGGATTTCGCTCTGGTTGGCAAGAGACTGCAAAATCTAAGCTTGATGGGTTTGAGCTTCTAGACCCAGGAGCTCATTGTATCAAGGATCCTCTCGAATATACCCATTGGGATTTGGCTGCGATCCGTGATTCAAATATCGTGTTAGCCAACATGGAGGCTTCTAATCCTGGTGGTTACGCACTAGCTTTGGAGGTGGGTTTCGCAAAGGCTCTTGGGAAGTCAATTTATCTAGTAGACCAAATAGAAGACCCTTCGATCAGTCATTACTTTGAAATGGTAAGGCAATGTTCTGATAGAGTATTCAAAACACTGGAGGAGGCTATCTTGCACATTAAGACAATTGAGAGTAGATAGGTTAGTCGGATTGACGCGTATGATTTTATTTGTATAGCTGTCTCCCAGACACACACCTGAAAAACATACTTGCATTATCGATACCCTCCACTTTGATAGTGCTCGTATGAGGCCAAACAAGGTTAAACGCAGCCAGTAGAAGTATGAAGCTGTCTGCGTTAGGGATAGGCGTCCTTTACATCACGACAGTACACTACTGGGCGTTATCTGCTGCAGGCTCCACAGGCTTGATCTCTGCGTCATGTGCTGGAATAACCAAATCGGGACTCGCATTCTCTAATCCACTCTCTGGGGTGACGATACCTGTATCGGTATTCCCAATAGCAGTTTCTTCGGTATCCTGTTGTTCTGGGTCCTTCGGTGTATAGATCGACAATACTATTGCTGCTTTTGGTAGATATTTTGATTCTAGCTTTTCCCCAGTTTCGATCTTTGAACGCTTGACGATGCCTACAGTCTTCCCCGATGGTGCCATTATTTCCTTAAAGGAGCTTGCACTTGTTGGTAGAGTCAAGCCCTGTTCTAGTGTCTGGAGAATGTCTGGCGTGAACTTCACATTTTTCACAAGGGCACGAGTCCTTGGATGAATAGTCTCTGGGTCGACGCTGCTCACATACGTCCAGACAGCCTCACATGCGTTCTCTGTCAAGATGAGGCGCTCCTCTGACTTCTTCCCATCGGGATCACGACCGATAAAACATACGCCGCCGTCATCTAATGTGGAAATATTAGCTTTTGTTAAAACACCATCGATGTTAGGGAGAAAAGCTTCGATCCGCATGTTGAAGGTTGCAGGTAGGGGGGCGACGAGCCCGATTCGGCCGAGGGTCGAGAGCAATTTCTGCTGGAGTTCCAACGCATGGGACTCTCTTAGTCTTGCGACGACGTCGAAGGCCCCGGCGGGCGACAGCAGAGATTCGAGTTGGTGGTGGGTAAGTGTTTCGATATGCTTCAGATCCCACTTAATCCAAAAGCGAGACCCTACACCCAACTCTATTACAGGTGTTCTCGCTCCCTCGTCTTTGTAAGACCAATCTGCTGCGGTGAGTGGCTTCAATGCCCCCACCAAAAGAAGGACACGCTTGGATCCTTTTCTTTGCAGATCACAGGCCGGCGTCAAGACTGCCGCGACCATGTTATAATCGACTTCGCTAAGAGGGTCGTGAGGGGCTGGCGCTATTTCACCGTTTATCTCAGCATCATCGGGCTTTTTGCGCTGAAGTAAGTCACCAAATGCGATCTTTGAGTCGACTGACGCCGACAATGACAGACGGGCGCGATTTTGAAATAAGCACCGTTGGACGAAGTCCTGCAGATCCTTTTCACCAGGTACGAATGGAGGGGGATAGCTCTCCATTCCCAGTGTATTCATGACTTTTGCAGCATCGATAATCGACTCGAGTCCCTCGATTTCGTGCTGCAGAACCTTATCGAAAATGTCCACAAGATAGCTGCCGGGTGGTTCGCCCTCCGTAGACAGTAACAGCTGGTGTATTCGTGCAATATCTGACAATCCGATCTTTCTTATCAGGAGCATCATGTTGTCTTTCGCCTTGAGTAAGCCATCTTCCCAGGCGTTAACAAATGCTAGAAGCTTTTTGGAATCCTCGTAATGAGTCCCAAGCCGAATTAAGAGACGCGCAACGGTGTCAGGGTTATTTAACTCTAACTTTGTGACGATTCGGAAATTCGTTTCGAATAGCTTAGTTCTCTCCTGAAAGTGAGCTCTGAGCTCGGGAAGCCTGCTACTGCGAGACATCAACACCACAAGAGGATGATCGTTCGGCCTCCCCTCGATCACTTGACGTACACCTTCGATCGATAAATTCATGTCTTCTTCGCGCTGGGCTGCATTCAAGAACAGATCAACGAAGATTAGTTGAGCCGCAGTTGCCTTATCTTTGAACTGTCGTCCGCAGCCTTCGCACTCGATTCCGAAATTGCTGAGTGTTTGCAAAAGGTTGGACGCAAACAAGAGATCCATCTTTCGACTGCTCTCGAAAGTCAAAAAAAGGGCATTAACTGGGTCTTCACTAAGGCGTGCTCGCGCCTTCCAGACTGCCTCGACAAAGTTATCGCAGTCCTTCAGTTCATCCGCATCTGTGTCGGTATATCCCGGATAGACTTCTTCGAGCACTTCATGGTCGATTTCAGTAATGTCCTCAAAAAATCTGGTCCAAGCCTCAACATCAACAGCCATGTCGTATGCTGTAGGAATGGTGTCAAATGCATCGTCTACCACAAGTGCCCGCTTTATGCCGGCATTCTTGAGAAGTTGTTTCAGTTCATTCATTTCGTCGCTGCGCTTCCTGGCAATTCAAGAATAAATCGATTAAGTCGTCCCGTTTCTTTTGAGGGGGTTTCGTCGAGGGTCAATGTTCCGCCAAGATACTCGGCGCATTCACGACCGATGAAGAGCCCGAGGCCTCTGCGTTTCTGCTTTTCCTTAAGGGAAAAAAAGGACCTGAAAATCCGCTCCCTGTTTTCAGCGGCAATTCCTGGCCCGTTGTCTGAATACACTATTGTGGGTGGGTTCTCTAGCACATCGATGGTGATCTTTGGTTTGTAACCAGGCTCCCGCGATGCCCTCATGTCCATCCAATATTTCGAGTTGGAGATCAGGTTCTCTAGGATTTGAATAATCATACCCTTCACAGCCCGAATTATTATCGGCTTGATATCATCAGTGAGTAAAACAGAGATGCGGTGTCTGGCAAACTGCGCTTCGTGTGCCGCGACTGTTTCACGAATTAATTGGTTCAGGTCGAAGGTTTCGCTAGTTTGTCTGCCGGACACGCTAAGAGGATCAAGAACTCGAATGCGTTTACTTAAGCTGAGCATTTGATCCCTAAGTGATGCTAGCTTCGTTTGGATATCTGGCGGGGTGGTCTTAGACCTCAGGTTTTCGATGTTTTGCAGGGCGTTTTCTGATGCACGCGCCAATTCATGCGCAACGATTTCAACCATCAATCCCACTCCTGCCATTTCAACCATTTGTTTGCTTTGTTTCTCTACCTCTTCAATACGCAGTCTGGCTTTGTCGGCAAATTCCGAGAACTCAAGCAATGCTTGTTGGAGGGTCTCAACTTCTGCGGTGGCCTGCGGGGCCAACTTGCGTAATTTCCTAATGGCGCTTTGTGCACGCTTATTCAGATCTTCGACTTCCAGTTTTGCTTCCGTCAAATCGAGTTTTTGCCCTTTGTATTGGCTTTCTACATATTTCATGAAGCGGAATAGTTGATCTTGTATTGCGTATTGAAGGATTTCAATTAAGACCTGTTGTTCCGATGTTTCTCGAAGGCCTTCTCGGTTAGTTTGGTCGACCAATTGTGGATTATTTCTGCGGGAAATTTCAACTCTGCCGATGAATTGAGTTTTATTCAGGGTGTAACCGGAACGGCGGAGTGCCTTTCTGTCGAGCCCAAGCCAATCATCATTATCGTCGCCATAGGGAAATACACGAAAGCCGTCTCGAAAAAGTAATATTCCTGACCAACGCTCCTGTAGGTGCCGAACAGCTTTTAAATCGCCGATGCCATCGATTCGGCTTAGCAAACGCCGGTTGAACCAATACATCTCGAATTTGAAAGGTCCAATCGAAGTCAACGCGCTGGCCGGCAGCTCACGTTCGTTGCCAACTAGAAGCGCTTGCAAATCAAGAGCTCGAATGACCGAGCTTTCGGATTCCTTGGGGTGTTCAAAGCCGAGGTTACTTGCAACAAGGTCGCACCGTAACACAGGAAAACCCTCCTCGATGGCATATTCACCTTTGATGGAAGCATGAGATGCTTTAAGGAGGGCCTTTTCCATCCACGGAACGCTCAATCGTTCGCCGTTCCAAAAAAGCGCGATGCGTGGGCGCCGCTTTGGATCGTTGAATGGATCGGTTAGGCGCGCGAAGTCATATTCTGCCATTTTCCTGACACGAGCCTTTGTCCAGTCCTCGGCAAGTGCACCGACCTGAATACGAGTACCCGACCACGTGGGATCCGGCTTGGGGCCGCATTTCCGCGGTCGAATCTCAATATCGCTCAGCATCGCGTCGATAGAAGAAAAATCGGCCCAATTGATGACGAGTTCATTGAGTGTTGCATCGGAAGCTGTCGCTGTTTCAACTCGTAGCCTGTCGCCTAGGCGCATCGCTGAAAGCCGACCGATACCTTTCTCACCCAGGTAGGGGGACTTGGTGTCGCCACGCTTGAGCGCACTCTCGACATCCCGTTTGCGTGATGCCGTCCCAATCACTAGGAAGTTGTTTACCAGATCGGTCAGTGACATTCCGCTACCGGTGTCCGAGATCGTGATATCGCTAAGGCCATACACGTAGTCTAGCGCGGATAGGTACTGGTCGGCGGTCTTTGCTGATATAAGCCTGCTGCGAGCCGACTCCAGGAGGTCTAAAGCAGCCTCCGGGTTAAGTTTCTCTATCGTCTCCTCAACGAAAGAGCGGCGGAAACTTTGTGACTTTAATGCCCGCTCGCGGGCAGAAAGATAGTAGTTCCGTCGAAGAACAATGTTGAAGTGAATATCAACACCCGATTTTGTGCCAGCATCGAATCCGTTCTTGATCAACTCATAGAAGGCGATGATGTCCGAACTAATGAGTTCGGAGCCTAGTTCCAAGACTGTGCGTGCGGTAATCCTAAACACTTTCTGTTATCCCTCCAACACTGATAGCGCCTGTTTGATCTTATTTGTGGCAGATGTTGCAGGAACCATTCCCTTCGTCAGCTCCGTAAACATCATCGATGTCTTCGGGGCAGTCTTTCACAGTTCGAAGAGGATTGATGGGAATACTTAAGCGAAGACGCGCGCGACGGGTTTCGTATTCAGCCTTGATCTCTGCGATGCGTTCAGGTTTCTCCAAATCCCATAAGGATTCGCCCTTAGACCAAGTGAAAGGTGACCCATGCTCTAAGGCATCCTTCTCTAGCTCCTTGGCCTTCTCGAAATCCTCTGGGTGCTGCTCTTTTAGGCGCACCCATTCGATTTTTTGCTGGAAAAAGCAAAATGTGCAGCCACTTCGCGAGCGCCATTCGTAGTATTTGGGATAGCCCACACCCGAGGACTCCAGAATGTCAATCACGCCAGCTTTGTCGACGCCAGCTTCACGAAACGGAAATTTCACTATCAGATTTTGAGCTTTCGCAGAATAACCTTCGCGATAATCCTCATCCGCACGAATAGCCACGTAGGAAAATACGGTATCTCCGGCTGCCAGCCATGGTTTGACCCATTGTTCGAATGGCGCCAACTTGAGTTGGCGAGTGCACCAGCGCGTCTGTGGGCTAGGCAGAAAGTGATTGTACTCGCGAAGCCAAAAACGGAAATCTCGACGGGGATTAAGCCTCTCAATGGGCTTTCCCAAATAACCTTCGAGCCGCCCCAAGAACTCATAGACCTCGGGAAGCTCTTCACCCGTATCTGTAAAGAAGTAGTCTATCTCTAGCTCTGGATGATGATCGCGCATCCACACGGCAAGGGCGGCACTGTCTTTGCCTCCAGAGAGGCCTAATACATGTCTCTCAGACATCCACGTGCTCCTTTTCCTTTACCAGCTGCAAACTGATTTTGGCAAGGATTGCTAACGATACATCAGTATCCAACCCTTGATCTTGGAACATTTTGACTAACTCCATGGCCTTACTATCAACTGTCTGGCGATGACGATCCGAAATCGCGAATGATCGAGAGATAGTTGTAGTATTCGCACCGGTGCCAATAACTAAAGCCATGGCTTCGCTGCGAGCTTCGCGTCCTTTGACTGCGACAAAAGCCTCTGCTTCGCGGAATCGGCGAGCAAACTGGACAAGCTCGAGCACGGCCGTATCTATGTGACGATCAACCCAATCGCGTGGTGGCTTTTCTGCAGCCAGACTCAAAATCCCTTCAAGAGACTGACGACTACCATCGTATGAAGCTAGTCGTGTAGAGAATGCATCGAGCCGAAAATGACCAGAGATACCAGCCACCAACTTTGCCCTTTCACGCAGAGAAGCTAAATCGTCTGAAGTCGCATCGAGAGCTTCGAGCATTTTGATTTCAATATCGGAGAGCATCTTTGGATAAACAGTTGCGATTTCTTGCAGTGGATTTCGCAAAGCAGCCAAATAGGTTGTCGCGTCGGTTGCACCCAGTAGTGAAGGCAGATCGACAAATAGGACTTTGTGTGGATCATTGGCCTTTAACAACATATCCCGAATTGCTTTAGCCGTCTCACCTAAGTGTTGGGTTCGACGAGCCCATTCAGGCATGTTGAACATCATGGCGACGAGACCACGTGCTGCCTCTAAAGGATCTGCTGCGCCGCCCTTTTCACCGATTTCTTCGAGTAGACTTGCGATTCCTTCAAGAATCTGGCTCTTATCCTTATCAATTGCGATCCAGCGGAGCGTAAAGCGGGTCGGGTCTTGCAAACACTCATCTATATCGGCATCGCTGAGTTTGGGAATGAACATTCCCTCTTTGTATACAGCGAGATTAGCCTTGTGTGCCAATAGGAACACTGTGAGGTAGACAGGGAGGATACCCTGCTTCATCCCCATTGCACTCCAACAGTCATAGACTGTTTTCACACCAACGCAGATATTGGCATCAGAAAAAAGCTGTCGGGTAATTGCCCACAATCTGCTGAAGCCGCTAGGGGAGGTAGAGGATGGCTCACAGAAACGCCAAGTCCCCCCTTCTTTTCTATAAAGTTTAGGAGCGACAAGCAGCGTTTCAAAAAGTCCTCTCTCGGCCGGAAACCCTTCGATACCCAACAGCTCTTGGCCTTCGGCGTTGAGCATTGCGTGTAGTAAATCACGCCGAGCTTTGACGCTGTTACTTGATATGTTGTCGCGATTGACTAGCTCGCTCCACACCCGAGGACAATTCCAGTAGCGATTGTCCGCGAGATCTGAGGCTAGCGGCGACAGTTTTGCTCCAGGTTCGATAACTGTGTCACTGCCATCGTACCACCTACACAATGAAACAGCGGCTTGTAACTGATTTTCGAGTATGGAGCGCGTAGCTGTTAAGCGAGCAGAAACCTCTCGACGGGCAACTGGGTCACCCCCAAGCTCATGGCGTTTTCTTACCTGTTCCAAAGCGATTAATTCAGCCGAAAGTTCAGCTATGCGAGCATGGTTGTCTGGGATGCCAACCAACACAGGCCAAGGTCGTTCATAAGAACAGGCTTGAGCTCGCTCTCGAGCCTCGCTAATAGTCATATCGCGATCAGGAAGAGCAAGGATAAACTGGCCGAATTCTCCCCGTTGGGGTGAATAGTTTTTAGCGATTTTCTCCGCTCGCTCAATGCTACATAAAGAGAGTTCCATCCAGCGCATAGAACCCGTTTCATGGTAATGCCGCTTGGCCACTACTGGATGTAAGCTCATGAGTTCGGATAACTTGGCGTAGTCAATTCCTGGAGATGCGGCCAGTGTTTTGGTAATGGCCGCATCGATGTCGAAATCACTTCCCTCAAAAACAGACCAGGCACCGGTGTAGCTCTTATATAACGCAACTTTTAGTGATGAGAGCTTATTAAGAGCCCCCTCGATCTGATCCTGTGGCACATCGTGGAATAGACTCAGCACCACTCGCAGGTCTGCGGACAACCCAGAACCATTACGGAACAGATCGATGATGGCTATGTTTTTGATGATCGCAACAAGCAGAGGATCACCAGACTTGGCCTCGGCGCGCTCGACAGCCTCGACAGCCTGGGACCAGCGATGTCCGTCGGAAGAGGCTAATATGGCAGGTTCTAGATTCGCGCGCAGATAGTCCCAATAATCGCTAGGTCGATAGCAAGTCGATTGGCATGCGGATGTGGATTGCAGGTAGGCACGGAATCCATAAGGCTCTACCGAGGAGAGAAAACCGAAGGTGCTACGCTCATTTTGGCCAAATTGCCGCCTAGAGATTGGGCCTAACAACGCAGCCATGGTGGGATGGAGCGGCCAGCAACGCTCCAGGGCGGCGGCAAAATTACTGCCGACAGTGGGGCGTAAAGCACTGATTGCCTCAGCAACCTTTTTTGACGCATCCCGCATCCATTCCGGACTCTGTTTGGTTTCAATGGCATTACCGATGAGCTCAACAACCTCATCGCTTGCAGCGACGAAGGGAAGATCCAAGTAACGGCCTTGGACCTTAGTCCAGTCATCACGAGTTTCTATCCCGAGGCGGTTAGCATACTGTGCGAATGATTGATGCAGCACTCCAATCACAACCAGTCGACCTTCGGAACGTGCCGCTGCCTCTGCTAGCTCTTGAAAGAAATAGACATCATCACCTGTATCCAAGGCTGATGCCTCAAGGAATTTGCCCATTTCATCGATAAAAACCAGTACACCATCATTCAGGCGGGCTTTGGCTTCAGCAAGAAGATCGTTAATGATGCGCTGTGCATTCGGCTTGTTTCGACCATCAAAACTCTTGCCTTGAGCTGTGCGAAAAGAATGCTCCAGCTCTTTGATGATGCTACCCCGGCGACCTACCACAGGAACAACAAGCCAGCCGTTTTGCACAGGAAAAGCTTTGTCGAAATCAGGCTTCGAGTTTAGGTTAAGGACTGCGCGAGCTTTATTTCGAAGATCATTTTTGGGGTGTAGGGCGCTAGCTAAGGCAACAGCCAAAGAAGACTTGCCACCGCCGAATGGGCCTGTCCATGTAAAACTACGTTGGTTGGTTGCCGCAAGCTGTCGACACATTCCATCCACCACTGTAGATGCGGTGGCATGGAAGATATAGCCGTCCAATGCATCGGAACGGCCAATGTCTGCATCGATTCGGATTGAGCGTTGGTATTGATGTGATATGTGAACGATGTCAGATAGCACCGGCTCTTTTGTCTCAATCATAGGCTCGTCTCACCATTTCATTTTTGTAGCTATCAGCAAGGTGTTTTCTATGGACTTGACGAAGTCCCGCTGAATCGGTCCACGCAAGCTTGCCATCGGTGAAGTCGGCCAAAGAAATTAGCCTTTGGGCAATCGACTCCTCGTCGAGTTTGAAGACACGTCCTGGCGACCCTTCGGCATAGGCGATCGCTTCGAAGGCTAGCGAGCTTTGGTTGGCTGCTGTCTTATTCCAAAAATCGATAAGGGCATAGGTAAAGATACCGTCATGGAGCGAGGCTTTGGGGCCTCTCCGGAACGCGTATTGCCCTTTGTGGACCTCATGGAGCAGCCCCAATTCACCAAGTAGAGGCTCGGCAAAATCTTCAGGAGAACCACTTGCTGCTCGTGGAGCGTAGCTGCGTATGCAGGTCTCCAAGTCACGAGAAACGGTGGCAGTAGATAGTCGATGTTTAGGGTCAAGACTGCGGGCATAGCTTGCCAAAGGCTCTTCGAGCTCTTGGCGTGTGAACGTAGGAGTGGTTACATGGTTGAATAGCCAATACCACGTGGTGGAGCGAATACACTTGCCTGCTAGTTGCCAATGCACGAACCATGCAGTAGAGGGGTTTTCTGCATACGGATCTAGTCCGTCCTTTGACAGGCAGTCCATGGCAAATTCTGTTACGCGGAATGCATCCCCTTCATCGGTCATAATTCCGCATGCCAAGGCCCAATGCCGAATTGATGCAACCATGTTCTTGCCAACACCGAAGGTGGCGATAGCGGAATCATCGGTGAAGACAGTTTTGGTGATCTGCCCGTTGGCTGCTTGGTCGAAAGCTTTCTTAAGCCACATTTGACGTAGTGGGAACGTTTCGTGTCCAGAGAAGTGGACTAACTTCTCACGGTTGAGTTTTGAGGTTGTGTTTTTCATGTTCGACAGCTTACACGGAACTGGTGAAGTCCTCCAGTTAGGACAGGATAATTTTAGTGCTGTATGAATGTACAGCTTTCTTTGTTGGATGTCTTGATTTTGGGAGCTGTAATCCATTTTCGCTAATTTGTTATGCTTATTGCTCAACCTAAGGGCGCCTTTGGTAATTTTTTCTTGCGAGCTTTCGCATGTGAAAGTGTTTTTCCGTAAAAAACGCTCTTGGTGCCCAAATTGGACAACTACTGCGACGAGGATTTCGCCAAGCCCCCGGTACGCTCTTGCATGCTGATGTTTGTAACTAGGAGGCAATCTGCATGCGCGAACAAAATTCGTCAGTTTTCAGTGATCCGAATGGGGCAATCCTGAAAGAGCTTTATGAGCTTAAGCAGTTGGTAATCCAGCAAGGACAGGCGCAAAAAGAGGTGCTTTCTGCCGAGGAGTGCGCTGAGTTGCTGGGGGTTTCTGTCTGCTATGTGTACCGGCTGACTAGTGAAAAGCGTCTGCCGCATTACAAGCCACAAGGCAAAAAGATCTACTTCAAGCGCGTTGAGCTGCTGGACTGGCTGCTCTCCCACCGCATTTCACCAGACGCCGAACTCACTGAGCATGTAACCAAGCGTGTGCGGCAAGCTAGCCATGGGCGGTTGTGAGGTGGGTATGACACAGGATCTGATTACATCTCTCTGCCCCCAGGATCTCCGGACGGCTTTTATTGAACCTCCGAAACCCCTCGATTTTGTCCTCCCGGGGCTGCCTGTTGGCTGCGTTGGTGCGTTGGTGTCACCGGGAGGGGTGGGCAAATCGATGTTGGCATTGCAACTGGCAATGCAGATCGCCGGTGGGCCGGATTGGATTGGACTTGGCAAGCTGGGCAGGGGAACCGTGCTCTACCTGCCTGCTGAGGACCCTTGGCCTGTACTGCACCAGCGCTTGTTTGCCTTGGGCGGAGGTCTTGATGCTGAACTTCGTGCCAACGTCGAACGAAACCTTCGTCTTATACCGCTGCAGGGCTCCAGTCCGAATGTGCTGGATAGCCATTGGTGGGAAGCGATTGCTATATGGGCTGAAGGGGTGAGGTTGATTGTCATCGATACTTTGAGGCGCTTCCACGATGCCGACGAGAACGCGGCCTGTGCCATGACGCAGGTACTGGGTCAGTTGGAGCGGCTGGCCATGAGGCTGGGATGCGCTGTGTTGTTTGTACACCACACCAGCAAATCCGCAGTATTCCAAGAAGTTGGCGATCTGCAGCAGGCAAGCCGTGGTTCGTCGGTGCTGGTAGACAATGTGCGCTGGCAGGGCTACCTCGCCACTATGACCAAGAAAGAGGCGCAGCAGCTGGGTGTATCGGCAGAGAAGAGCAAGCTTCACGTGCGGTTTGGGGTAAGCAAAAGTAATTATGGGCCGCCACTACCGGAGCGCTGGTTGGTGCGGGGGGAAGGTGGCGTGCTGTATCCCGCTCCCGCTAGGTTGGGCGTAACACGCCGAGCGGGAGGCAAACGTGTCTTGCTTTGAATTGACCCATGCTAGGCATGACCATATGCACTGTCTTGCACCCGGGTTGTTTAGGGCGATCTCGCATGGCCAACGCCGCCGTGACAAGCTGGAGGTGATTTACCGTTTCGGTGGTGGCAATCAGATCGAGTTCTCCGGGCCTGAGCCGCTGGGTGCAGATGACCTCCGTGTGCTTCAGGGGTTGGTTGCCCTGGCTGGACTTGAGTCACAAAGTAACGAGATTGAGCCAGTTGCGGTGAGCGAAACTGGGGCGATATTGCGAGATCTTCTGGATCTTCGTTGGGCTGCCAACCAGCAAAGGGTATTGGTGGTCAGAAGCAGCCTGCGCAAACTGGCCAAGGAGGTTGGATACGCCAATCCTCGGGATACCAATACTGTACGTTGCTGTATCGAGCGATTGTGGAAGGTGTCGGTGATCGCAAAGGTGGCTGGCCAGCGTAGCGGCTTTCGCTTATTGGCGAACTATGTCAGTGACACTCAGACTGATGGACTTTTTTTGGCGCTTAATCCCTTGCTGACCTACGCCATTATGGGTAATGGTCGCCATGTTCGTATCGACATGACAGAAGTTCGGCACTTGAATGGCAGCATCGCTCGGTTGTTGCATCAGCGGCTATGTGCCTGGGTGGATTGTGGTCAGAAAAGGGCAGTGCAGTTAGACACCTTGGTCGCTTATGCCTTTCCCGATGAGGTCAGCACGGCCACCCATCGCAAGCGGCAATCACGAGTTCGTAAGGCATTGGATGAGCTGACTGCTTTGGGCTGGTCTATCTGCGAACATGCCAAGGGGCGGTTTACCATCGGCCGGCCTGCACTATCACGATAACGGTCACAAACTATCACGAAAGTGGTCACAAAGTTCACGATAACGGTCACAAGCCAATTCAGTGAAACCCAGTTACCGCTTGGGCTGCAGGACGATCCTGAAATCCGATCTATATTATCTAAGATAATCTAGGCCAGCGCATGGTTGCGCTGGCCTATTTGTTGGCTCTTCCTGGCTATGATCTCGTCGAGGGTGCTTCTATCACCCCAAGACATTGGGGAAATCGAGCATGGCATCTCGGCGCCGCGATTCAAGAATGTCGGCGTAGATTTCGGTGGTTCTCAGCTCACTGTGCCCCAGCAAGCGGGAGAGGGCATAGATATCGACGCCGCGGTTAAGCTGGATGACGGCGAAGGTATGACGCGCGCTGTGGAAGGTGACCTTCTTGGTTATACCCGCCTGCAACGCCCACCGGGTGAGCTCCATGTTGTGCCAAGCCGAGTACTTGAGGCCCTTGAAGATCCGCTCTGTTGCCTTGCCTGAGCGCCCGATCAGCTGCATCGCCATGTCATTCAAATCCAGGTATTGCAGGCCGCTGGTCTTTTTCTGGGTGAAGACGATACGGTAATGGCCATAGAAGGGCTCCAGCTCGGCCCAGGTCAGCTTGTGAATGTCGGACCAGCGCAAGCCAGTGCAACAAGAGAACAGAAAGGCGCGCTTAAGAACGTCATAGCGGCACTCAGCCTGGGCCATGGCCCGAACCTCATCTTCGGTCAGATAAACCCGCTTGTTCTTCTCCCCCTGGATAGCTTTGACACGTCGTACCGGATTATCCGGCAGCAGCCGATCCTGCTCTGCCTGGTTCAAGGCTGCTCTCAACTTGTTGAAATAGGCACTCTGGGTGTTGCGGCTCAGTGGTGTGCCGCTTTTGGTGCGGGCCTTGTGCATCAGATAGTGCCGAAACCCCTCTAGGAACAGCTGATCTACTTCCTCGAAAGTCAGCTCTGGCAGTTTATGGTACTGGCGCAAATGCTTGAGGGCTGATATCCAGATAGAGTGGTTGCTCTTGCTGCCTGCCGCTTTTTGGTCTGTAACCTCTTGGAAGTACTCGAAGAAGCTGGCCTTGTAGGCGTTCGAGAAATCCAGATGGTGTTTACCTGTCTCGTACTCGAAGAGCCGCTTGGCGCGGATGGCTTCGGCCGCTCGCTGGGTTTCTTTGTTGTGGAGCCGCTGTGCTGGGGTTCGCGGCTTGTCGTACAGGAAGAGATCCAGGGGCTCTCTGCTGCGTTTGTGCTTGCGGATGCCCGTGGTTGGGTCAAGGTAGGAGCCGGCGTAATAGGTTAAGCGCAGAGCGCGCTTGCCTTCGGCGTCCGGTTCGCGGAATTCGATGCTGATCTTCATAATTGTCCCCCGAAAGTACCCCGAGAGGTTACTTCGGGGTACTCTCGGGGTAAATTCTCACGAAACAAGATCAGGCAAGAACAGCCAGTAAAAAACAAAGTCCAATATTTACAATATCTTATGTTCTCACTGGCTGCTTTTTATTGCTGATTTTTCACCACATTACTTGCCGATGCAGAAGCTGGAGAAGATGCGGCCCAGCAGATCGTCGGAGCTGAATTCGCCGGTGATCTCGGAGAGGGACTCCTGCGCGAGGCGCAACTCTTCGGCTACCAGCTCGCCGGCCACGAACACTTCCAGCTGCTCCTTGGCCACCAGCAGCCGCTCGGCGGCGCGCTCCAGCGCATCCAGATGGCGGCGGCGAGCCATAAAGCCCCCTTCGGTGTTGCCCTGGAAACCCATGCAGGCTTTCAGGTGCTCACGCAGGGCGGGCAGCCCCAACTCGGTCTTGGCGGAGATGCGGTAGACGGCGTGGCCCTGCTCCTGACTCGGTGCCAGATCCTCGCCGGTCAGGTCGGCCTTGTTGCGAATGACGGTGAGGCCGATGTTTTTTGGCAACCGATCAACAAATTCCGGCCAGATCTCGCGCGGGTCGACCGCGTCTGTGGTGGTGCCATCCACCATAAACAGCACCCGGTCGGCCTGTTCGATCTCGGCCCAGGCGCGTTCGATACCGATCTGCTCCACCTTGTCCTGAGTGTCGCGCAGACCGGCGGTGTCGATGATGTGCAGCGGCATGCCATCGAGATGGATGTGTTCGCGCAGCACATCGCGGGTGGTGCCTGCGATCTCGGTGACGATGGCCGACTCACGGCCCGCCAGAGCGTTGAGCAGGCTCGATTTGCCGGCGTTGGGACGACCGGCGATCACCACCTTCATCCCTTCCCGCAGCAGAGCGCCCTGTTTGGCTTCCCCGCGCACGTCGTCCAGCTCGGACATGATGGCGTAGAGGTCGCCCGCCACCTTGCCGTCGGAGAGGAAGTCGATCTCCTCGTCCGGGAAGTCGATGGCCGCTTCCACGTAGATGCGCAGCCGGATCAGGCTCTCCACCAGTTGCTGGATTTTGCTGGAGAACTGCCCCTGCAGGGAGTGCATGGCGCTGCGGGCAGCCTGTTCGCTGGAGGCTTCGATAAGATCGGCAATCGCCTCGGCCTGAGCCAGATCCAGCTTGTCGTTGATGAAGGCTCGCTCGCTGAACTCGCCGGGGCGGGCAGGGCGGATGCCATCGATTTTCAGAATGCGGCGGATCAGCATGTCCATGATGACGGGGCCGCCGTGGCCCTGCAGCTCCAGCACATCCTCGCCGGTGAAGCTGTTGGGGGCTTTGAACAGCAGGGCGATGCCCTGATCCAGTACCTGGCCTTGCTCATCCTTGAACGGCAGATATTCGGCGTAGCGCACCCGAGGGAGCTTGCCGAGCACTATCCCGGCGACCTGTTCGGCGGCGGGGCCGGAGACCCGGACTATGCCGACGCCACCACGGCCTGGCGCGGTGGCCTGGGCCACGATCGTATCTGTTGTCATCTTGCTTGGCTCGTTTGTTCGCTGATAGGAAAACGTAGTGGGGACATTGTAATAAAAAAGGCGGCCCGAAGGCCGCCTCTTTTGTCATCACGGGAAGATTAGCTGCGTGAATGCAGTCCTTTCTTCTCCAGCTGACGATAGATGATGGTCTGCTGGATGATGGAGATGACGTTGCTCACCAGCCAGTAGAGAGTCAGGCCAGCCGGGAACCAGAGGAACATGAAAGTGAAGATGATCGGCATGAACTGCATCACTTTCTGCTGCATCGGGTCGGTTACGGTGGTCGGGCTCATCTTCTGCAGATACCACATGGAGGCACCCATGAGGATTGGCAGCACGAAGAAGGGGTCCTTCACTGACAGGTCAGTGATCCACAAGGCAAACGGCGCGTGACGCAGTTCAACGGATTCCATCAGTGCCCAGTAAAGGGCGATGAAGATCGGCATCTGAACCAGGATCGGCAGGCAGCCACCCAGCGGGTTGACCTTCTCCTTCTTGTACAGCTCCATCATGCCCTGAGACATCTTCTGGCGGTCATCGCCGAAGCGCTCGCGCAGGGCCGCAATCTTGGGTTGCAGCATGCGCATCTTGGCCATGGAGGTGTACTGGGCCTTGGTCAGCGGGAACATGATGCCGCGCACCAGCAGGGTCAGCATGATGATGGCCAGACCCCAGTTCTGGACGAAACCGTGGAACACGGTCAGCAGCCAGTGCAGCGGTTGGGCGATGAACCACAGCCAGCCGTAGTCGACGGTCAGGTCGAGGTGGTTAGCCACCTTGGCCATCTGGTCTTGCAGCTTGGGACCAACCCACAGCTTGCTGGTCACTTCGGCCTGTTGGCCGGCAGCCACGTCAACCAGCGGCGCCTTGTAACCGATGATGGCCTGGCCTTTGCCCGGGATCACACGGCTGTAGAAGCTGTTGGCATCGTCGGCATTCGGTGCCCAGGCAGAGACGAAGTAGTGTTGCAGCATGGCGACCCAACCACCCTTGGTGGTCTTGTTCAGGTCGGCATCCTTCATCTCGTCGAAGGTGTACTTCTTGTAGCGGGTATCTTCAGTGGAGAAGGCACCACCACGGTAAGCGCTGGCTACCATGGCATGACCTTCCTGATCCTTCGGCGTTGCTACGGTCTGCTTCAGCTGACCATAGAACTGCACCTGAACCGGCTCGGCAGATTTGTTGTCGATCTTGTAATCAACGCCAACGGCATAGTCGCCACGCTTGAGGATGAACTCCTTAGTGAAGACCACGCCCTTGCTGTCGGTCCAGGTCATCGGAACGACGACTTGATCCTGACCATCGGCCAGCTGATAGCTGGTCTGGGCGGCTTCATAGGTAGGACGACCTTCGGCCTGACTGTCCGGACCGTTGCGACCCACCAGACCGCTCTGGGCGATATAGAGGTGCTCAGGCTTGCTGGTCAGCAGCACGAACGGTTGGTCCTTGCCCTCTTCCAGTTTGTGAGACAGCAGTTCGGCAGACACGACGTCACCACCCTGGGTATCCAGGGTCAGCTTGAGCACGTCAGAGGAGACGGTGATCAGCTTGCGTGCGGCAGTCGCGTTGGCTTGCTCGGAAACCTGAGGAATATCACCGGTCTGACCGGCTTCAGGTACGAAATGTTCGGTTTGGGCCACGGTAGTCGGGGCCGGCTTCGGAGCCTTGTCGGACTCCCACTGTTGCCAGAGCAGAAAGCTCACGAACAGCAAACCGATCAGGAGTAGATTGCGTTGTGATTCCATAGTCTTCAGTTTCTTCGCTTTGGTTGCGGAACCGGGTCATAACCACCCTCGGATAAGGGATGGCATTTTAATAGACGTTTGCTGGCTAACCAAACGCCTTTTATGAAACCGTGAAGTCGGATGGCTTCTATCGCAAATTGGGAACAAGTTGGAGTAAAACGGCAGCGCGGCCCGAGCAGAGGGCTAATGATTAGCTGATACAGGCGTATCAGTTTGATAGCTACCCATTGCAACGGCGTGACAGAGTGCGCCATAGCTTTTCCAGTAACTTGAACAGTTCCTCGTTATCCATCTCTTTCACACCGGCCTTGGCGATCACCACGATGTCGATAGCGGGCAGCTGATGTTGTTTGAGGCGGAAACTTTCCCGGACCACCCGTTTGACACGGTTACGCCAGACGGCACGCTTGAGTGCTTTTTTGGGCACAGCGAGACCAAGACGAGGGTGTTCGAGCGAATTGGGAGAAGCGAGAAGGGTAATCTGCGGGGAAGCAGCCCGGACAGGCTCGGCGAAAACGCGTTTGAAGTGTTCGGGAGTTAACAGACGTAACTCCCGAGAGAAGGTGTGCTGGGTAGGCATTAAACTACCAGACGGGCACGACCCTTGGCACGACGAGCGGCCAGAACTTTACGACCGTTGGCAGTTGCCATGCGGGCGCGGAAACCGTGAGAGCGCTTGCGCTTCAGGTTGGACGGTTGAAAAGTACGTTTCATGATTCGATTCCGTATTTCTGTACAGTTTTGATTGTCACACTTAGCCGACGCGCCAGCTATAGCGTGTGACGACTAGCAAAAGAGGCCGAATTCTAAACAGAGTTCGGCTTTTAGTCAATCCGCCGTTCCCTCTCATCCTGCCGTGGTCTTGAAAAGGCCGCTGCCGAGCGTGAGGATCCAGAGGATCAAGGGCTCCGGATTATACTGGCAACCCGGGGTTAAACAAGGGATCCCTCAATAAAAAAGGCGGCCAGGCCGCCAAAGAGAGAGCTATTTAAGGACTTTCCGCAAGAACTCCCGGGTACGGGGATCCTTGGGATCGACCAATATCTGATCCGGCGGGCCCTGCTCGACGATCCGCCCCCCTTCCATGAAGATCACCCGATCGGCAACATCACGAGCAAATTCAATCTCATGGGTCACCACCACCATGGTCTGGTGCTGGCGGGCCAACTCTTTCATCAGTCCCAAAACCTCGTCGACCCACTCGGGATCGAGGGCCGAGGTGGGCTCGTCAAACAGGATCACCTTGGAGTGGGCCGCCATGGCGCGGCCAATGCCGACCCGCTGCTGCTGGCCGCCGGAGAGGGAGGCCGGATAGGCATCCTGCTTGTCGGCAAGGCCAATGTCCTTGAGGATGCCGAGCGCTGTGGCGCGGGCCTCCGCTTTTGGCTGCTTCCAGACGGTGATCAGCCCTTCGGCGATGTTGTCGAGCGCTGTTTTGTTGGCAAAAAGGGCGTAGTTCTGGAACACGAAGGAGGCCCGCTTGCGCAGCTCGATCGCCTGCTGTTCGCTGGCCTTGGCCAGATTCAGCTCGAGATCGTCGATGGCAAGGGTGCCCGCATCCGGGGTCTCCAGCAGGTTCAGGCAGCGCAACAGGGTCGACTTGCCGGTGCCGGAGGGGCCGATGATGACGACAATTTCCCCCTTTTTGACCTCCAGATCGATGCCGTTGAGCACCTGATTGCCGTGATATGCCTTGGAGAGGCCGGTTAGCTTGATCATGAACGCCCTCCTTTAATAGGCACGGTTGAGACGGACTTCCAGCAGATGCTGCAAGCGGGTAAAGAAGATCACCACCACCCAGTAGATCAGCGCCACCGCCATAAAGCTCTCGAAGAACTTGAAGGAAGAGGAGGCTTCCATCTGCGCTTTGCCCATGATCTCGGCCACTCCCAGGGTGAAGGCCAGCGAGGTGCTTTTGATCATGTCGATGAAGTAGTTCATCAGCGACGGGGTGGCGATGCGGGCCGCCTGCGGCAGGATGATCCGCTGCATCGCCTGATAACGGCTCATGCCGATACTGAGCGCCGCTTCCATCTGGCTTTTGTGAATGCCGAGGATGGCTGCGCGGATCGACTCAGCCATATAGGCGGCGAAGTGCAGGGTCAGACCGACGATGGCGGCGGTAAAGGCATCCATCCCCACGAAGATCGGGAACAGTTGCGGCAATCCGTAGTAGAGCAGGAACAGCTGAACGAGTAGCGGTGTACCCCGAAAGAACGAGATATAGAGCATCGCCAGCCAGTGAATCGCGGGGACGCGAAACACCCGTACTATCGCCAGGGCCAGCGAGAGTACGAGTGCCAGCACGAATCCCCACAGGGCCATTTCCATCGTGGTGCCCAGGTATTTGAGCAGGATGGGAAACAGCCCCAGCGTGTATTCGAGGTCAAATTCCATCATTTATTTGTCGGTGATGTCGGAAGCGAACCATTTCTCGGAGATCTGACGCAGGGAGCCATCCTTGCGCATGGCGGTCAGGGCCTCGTCGACCTTCTTCAGCAGTGCCTGTTTCTCCGGGGTCTTCAGGAAGGGCAGGGCGTTCTCGATAGTCTCGAACGGTGCGCCAGCCTGTTGCAGCGGCAGCTTGGACTCTTTGATCAGCTGGGCGGTGGAGACGCGGTCCATCACGAAGGCATCGATGCGACCCAGCGCGACATCCTGCTCGAAGGCGGAGTCATAGGTGCGGATATCGATCTTCTTGTTCGGGTCGTTCTTGCGCAGCAGCTCTTCGAAGTTGGAACCCAGGTTCACGGCAACGCTCTTGCCTTCCAGATCCTTGATACCGTGGATGGTGCTGTTGCCCTTGCGTACCACGATCTGGGCGCCGTCATAGACGTAAGGCTGGGAGAAGTCGTACTTCGCCTTGCGCTCGTCGGTGATGGTGATCTGGTTGGAGATGGTGTCGATGCGGCCGGTTTCCAGCATGCCAAACAGGCCGGAGAAGCTGGCGGTCACGAATTCGACCTTGTAGCCGGTGCGCTCGCCGATCTGGTTCCACATATCCACTTCAAAGCCCTGCAGCTTGTCCTGCTTGACGAAAGTGAACGGGAAATATTTGCCAGACATGCCGACCTTGATGGTCTCCTGGGCGATGGCCTGACCGGACAGGGTGGCGAGCAGGATGGCTGCGCCGGAAATCAGTTTGATGGATGTTTTCATGGTGTTTCTCTCTCTCAATGTCTTGTATTTGTAGTTGTAATAACTGGTTTGGCCCTGATGTTATTGGAATAAAATTTAAAAAATAAATGACATTTGGTTATATGAAATAACAGGAGAGAAGCACGGGATCGACCAATCCGGACGGTGGATCAAGCTGTGGGTAACTTTGGGGATGAAATCCGATCCAAAGGCGCTGGATCCTTGAAAGTCAAGGATCTTATTTGCTGGATCCACCGGGCGATGGCTGGAGATCCGGCGGCTAAAAACGTAGAATAGCCGGTCTTTAGTTAATCAATCGACAGGAGTTTAGAGTGACTGCTTCGCTATGGCAGCAGTGCCTTAACCGGCTGCAAGATGAGTTGCCCTCGGCAGAATTCAGCATGTGGATCCGGCCGCTTCAAGCGGAGTTGAGTGACAATACTCTGACCCTGTATGCACCGAATCGCTTTGTTCTGGACTGGGTACGAGACAAGTATCTCATCCGGGTTAACGGCATCATCAACGAACTCTGCGGGGTCGACGGCCCCGCCCTGCGTTTTGATATAGGCAATCGTCCCCATCCTGTTGCTGTCGCCAGAGCGCCGGTACAGGGTGCCGCGCCTGTGAATAACTTGCAGAAGAGCTGGGAAAGCAAGGCTGAAGCCAAGCCCGAGCCGAACCACAAGAGCAATACCAACGTGAACTATACCTTCGAGAATTTCGTCGAGGGTAAGTCCAACCAGTTGGCGCGTGCGGCTGCCCGCCAGGTAGCGGACAATCCGGGTGGTGCTTACAACCCGCTGTTTCTCTATGGCGGCACTGGCCTGGGTAAAACCCACCTGTTGCACGCCGTTGGCAATGCCATCAAGGAGAGTAAAAAAGATGCCAAAGTCATCTATATGCACTCCGAGCGGTTTGTTCAGGACATGGTGAAAGCGCTGCAAAACAACGCCATTGAAGAGTTCAAGCGTTACTACCGCAGCGTCGATGCCCTGCTCATCGATGACATCCAGTTCTTCGCCAACAAGGAGCGCTCCCAGGAGGAGTTCTTCCATACCTTCAATGCCTTGCTGGAAGGTAACCAGCAGATCATCCTGACCTCGGATCGCTATCCGAAGGAGATCAACGGTGTCGAGGATCGCCTCAAGTCCCGCTTCGGCTGGGGCCTGACCGTGGCGATCGAACCGCCGGAGCTGGAGACCCGCGTCGCGATCCTGATGCGCAAGGCAGACGAGAACCAGATCCATCTGCCGGACGAAGTGGCCTTCTTCATTGCCAAACGTCTGCGATCCAACGTCCGTGAACTGGAAGGCGCCCTCAACCGGGTGATCGCCAACGCCAACTTCACCGGCCGTGCCATCAACATCGATTTCGTGCGCGAAGCGCTGCGCGACCTGTTGGCACTGCAGGAGAAGCTGGTCACCATCGACAATATCCAGAAGACGGTGGCGGAGTACTACAAGATCAAGCTGGCGGATCTGCTCTCCAAGCGTCGTTCCCGCTCTGTTGCCCGTCCGCGCCAACTGGCGATGGCACTGGCCAAGGAGCTGACCAACCACAGTTTGCCGGAGATAGGTGATGCCTTTGGTGGCCGTGACCACACTACCGTTCTTCATGCCTGCCGCAAGATCGAGCAGCTGAAGGAGGAGAGTCACGACATCAAGGAGGACTATTCCAACCTGATCCGTACCCTTTCTTCCTGATAACGGAATCGAGTGGACAGATGCAGCGCGAATATTCCAACCTGATCCGAATCTTTTCCTCCTAATCACAACGGAGAGCACAGATGCAGCTCGAAATTAGCCGTGAGGCCCTGTTACGTCCTCTGCAACTGGTGTCCGGCGCCCTCGGCGGCCGACCGACCCTGCCGATCCTCGGCAACGTGCTGCTTGATGTCAGCAACGGTCTGCTGTCACTGACCGGTACCGATCTCGAAGTAGAGATGATCGGTCAGGTCTATCTGAACGGGGCCAGTGAAGATGGCCGCACCACAGTACCGGCGCGCAAGCTGCTGGATATCTGCCGTGGTCTGCCGGAAGGTGCCGAGATCCGTCTCAATACCGAAGGCGAGCGCCTGATCATCCGGTCCGGTCGCTCCCGCTTCAACCTCTCGACCCTGCCAGCGACCGAGTATCCGAACATCGAGGATTGGGAATCCGTGCTCGAGTTCGATATCAGCCAGCTGGAGCTGAAAAAGCTGATCGATGCGACCCAGTTCTCCATGGCCAGCCAGGACGTGCGTTACTACCTGAACGGCATGCTGTTCGAGAGTGAAGGTCACGGTCTGCGTACCGTGGCGACCGATGGTCACCGTCTGGCCACCTGCCGCCGCGAGGTAGTAGGGGAATCGCTGCCCGATCATCAGGTTATCCTGCCGCGCAAAGGGGTGCTGGAGCTGGTGCGTCTGCTGGAAGCGGAAGACAAGCCGGTGCGACTGCAGATCGGTCGCAGCAACCTGCGTGCAGCCCTCGACGGTTTCATCTTCACCTCCAAGCTGGTGGATGGCCGTTTCCCGGACTGGCGCCGGGTCATTCCGCGCAACAGCGACAAGGCCTTGATCGCCGGTCGCGAGGATCTGCGTCAGGCGTTTGCCCGCGCGGCGATCCTCTCCAACGAAAAATTCCGTGGGGTGCGTCTCAATCTGCAGGAAAACCTGCTGCGCATCACCGCCAACAACCCGGAACAGGAAGAAGCGGAAGAGCTGCTTGACGTACAATACGCTGCTGGCGAGATGGAGATCG
Organism: Aeromonas sp. FDAARGOS 1404; assembly: GCF_019047085.1. Taxonomy (NCBI): domain Bacteria; kingdom Pseudomonadati; phylum Pseudomonadota; class Gammaproteobacteria; order Aeromonadales; family Aeromonadaceae; genus Aeromonas; species Aeromonas sp. FDAARGOS 1404. The sequence goes on along the minus strand of NZ_CP077237.1, from coordinate 2,270,302 downwards.
GATTCAACGTCTCTTATGTGCTGGACGTGCTGAATACGTTAAAATGTGAGCAAATCCGGGTTAGCCTGAGCGATTCCGTCAGCAGCGCCATTATTGAGGATTTTGAACATCAGGATGCTCAGTACGTGGTGATGCCGATGCGGATCTAGTCGTGTCCCTGGTCAAACTCCAGCTCAGCGACTTTCGCAATATCCAGCAAGCCAGTCTCAAGCTGTCGCCCGGCCTCAACATTCTGGTCGGGTGCAATGGCAGCGGCAAGACCAGCGTGCTGGAAGCCATTCACTACCTTGGTCTGGGGCGCTCCTTTCGCACTCATTTGACCGGGCGGGTCATCCGCCAGGGGGAGAGGGCATTTACCCTGTTTGCCCAGTGCGAGCTGGAGGGACGTCAGGTACCGATCGGTCTTGCCAAAGACAAGAGTGGCGAGACCCAGCTCAAGATTGCCGGGGCGCAGGCCCAGCGGCTGGCCGATTTGGCGGAGCTGTTGCCGGTGCAGTTGATCCATCCCGATGGTTTCAACTTGCTGACGGGCGGGCCTCAGGCTCGCCGTGCCTGGCTCGATTGGGGTGTTTTCCATCAGGAGCCGACCTTCTTTGCCCTCTGGGGACGAGTGCGGCGGCTGCTGAAACAGCGCAATGCGCTGTTGCGCCAGAGCACCCAGTACCGCCAGCTGGCGTTCTGGGATCAGGAATTGGTGCGGCTGGGTGGTGAGCTGGCCGAGTTTCGCGCCAGTTATTGTCAGGCCATTACGCCCCTGATCAAGGAGATGACGGCGGATTTTCTGCCGGAATTCGATATCAGTCTCGGCTTTTACCGGGGCTGGGAGAAAGATACTCCCCTCGGCGATCTGCTGGAGGCGGGGTTTGAGCGGGATCGGGCGCTGGGCTATACCGGTGTCGGTCCACAGAAAGCCGATGTGCGCCTCAAGGCGAACGGGGTACCCGCTCAGGATATTTTGTCCCGGGGTCAGCTGAAGTTGCTGGTCTGCGCCATGCGACTGGCCCAAGGGCTCTATTTGAATCAACATAGCAGCCGTGGCTGTATTTTTTTAATTGACGATTTTGCCTCTGAACTGGATGTCGACAAGCGCCGCTTGCTGGCCGCAAGGCTGAAGCAGTGTGCGTCCCAGGTGTTTATCACCGCCATCGACACCGGTCAGCTCGCAGACATGATGGATGCGAATGACTGCAAGTTGTTCCACGTGGAACAGGGTAAAATCTCCGAAACGTTAGAGAAGGCAGAGAGTAAGCTATGAGTGAAAATACTTACGACTCCTCGAATATCAAGGTGCTGAAGGGCCTGGATGCGGTCCGCAAGCGCCCGGGGATGTATATCGGCGATACGGATGATGGCTCGGGTCTGCACCACATGGTGTTCGAGGTCGTCGATAACTCCATTGACGAGGCGCTCGCTGGCTACTGCTCCGATATTCTGGTCAAGATCCATTCCGACGGTTCTGTCTCTGTGCGTGACAATGGCCGGGGTATCCCGGTAGACATGCACGAGGAGGAGGGCCGCTCCGCCGCAGAGGTCATCATGACCGTGCTGCACGCAGGCGGTAAGTTTGATGACAACTCCTACAAGGTATCCGGCGGCCTGCACGGCGTGGGTGTCTCCGTCGTTAACGCTCTCTCTGACAAGCTGTTGCTGACCATTCGTCGTAACGGTCACGTCTACGAGCAGACCTATCATCTGGGTGAGCCACAGGCGCCGCTCAAGCAGATTGGCGACAGCACCGGCACCGGTACCGAAGTTCGCTTCTGGCCGAGCCCGGCCATTTTCAGCGATACCCTGTTCCACTACGAGATCCTGGCCAAGCGCCTGCGCGAGCTCTCCTTCCTCAACTCCGGTGTCTCCATCCGTCTGCAAGACGAGCGTGATGGCCGCGAGGCGCATTTCTGCTACGAGGGTGGCATCAAGGCATTCGTTGAGTACCTGAACCAGAACAAGACCCCGATCCACCCGAAGGTGTTCCATTTCACCACCGAGCAGGATGGCATTGGCGTTGAAGTGGCGATGCAGTGGAACGACGCCTATCAGGAAGGGGTCTACTGCTTCACCAACAACATCCCGCAGCGGGATGGTGGTACTCACCTCGTTGGCTTCCGTACCGCGCTGACCCGTACTCTGAACTCCTATATGGACAAAGAGGACTACAGCAAGAAGGCCAAGTCTGCCGCCAGTGGCGACGACGTGCGTGAAGGTCTGATTGCCGTTATCTCCGTCAAGGTGCCGGATCCCAAGTTCTCCTCCCAGACCAAAGACAAGCTGGTCTCTTCCGAAGTGAAGACCGCCGTTGAACAGGCGATGGGTGAGAAGCTGGCCGACTTCCTGCTGGAAAACCCGGGCGATGCCAAGATCGTGGTCAACAAGATCATCGATGCGGCCCGTGCCCGCGAAGCGGCCCGCAAAGCCCGCGAACTGACCCGCCGCAAAGGCGCGCTGGATATCGCCGGTCTGCCCGGCAAGCTGGCTGACTGTCAGGAAAAAGACCCGGCTCTCTCCGAACTCTACATAGTGGAAGGGGACTCTGCTGGCGGTTCCGCCAAGCAGGGTCGCAACCGTAAAAACCAGGCCATCCTGCCGCTCAAGGGTAAAATCCTGAACGTAGAGAAGGCCCGTTTCGACAAGATGATCTCCTCGCAAGAGGTGGGCACCCTGATCACCGCACTGGGTTGCGGTATCGGTCGCGACGAGTACAACCCGGACAAGCTGCGTTATCACAACATCATCATCATGACCGATGCGGACGTCGATGGTGCGCACATCCGAACCCTGCTGCTGACCTTCTTCTATCGTCAGATGCCGGAAATCATCGAACGTGGCTACGTCTACATCGCCCAGCCGCCGCTCTACAAAGTGAAGAAGGGCAAGCAGGAGCAGTACCTGAAAGACGAAGACGCGCTGCTGCAGTACCAGACCGCCATGGCGCTGGATGGTGCTACCCTGCACGTCAACGAGTCTGCCCCGGCCATCGGTGGCGAGGCGCTGGAGCGTCTGGTCAACCAGCACCGCTCGGTGACTCACCTGATCACCCGTATGTCTCGTCGTGCGCCGGAAGCCGTGCTGACCCAGCTGATCTATCAGCCGGAGTTGAACGAAGCGCTGCTGAACAGCGAGAGCGATCTGCTGGCCTGGTGTCAGGGTATGGAAGCCGTGCTCAACGAGAGCAACCACGGTATCCAGTACCAGATCCAGGTTCGTCGTGACGAAGAGCGCAGCCTGTACGTGCCGCACGCCGTGGTACGTCAGCACGGTGTCGACCGCGAATATCCGCTCAGCTACGACTTCCTGCAGTCCGGTGAGTACCGTCAGCTGGTTTCGCTGGGCAAGGAGATCGCCAACCTGATTGAGGAAGGTGGTTTCATCAAGCGTGGCGAGAAGGTGAAGCCGGTTGCCAACTTTGTGGAAGCCGTCGAGTGGCTGATGGGCGAAGGCAAACGCGGCATCTACATCCAGCGCTATAAAGGGCTGGGTGAGATGAACCCGGACCAGCTGTGGGAAACCACCATGGATCCGGAAGCCCGCCGCATGCTGCGTGTCACCATCGACGACGCCGTCGGCGCTGACCAGCTCTTCTCCACCCTGATGGGTGATGCCGTTGAGCCCCGTCGTGACTTTATCGAGACCAACGCCCTGCGCGTGGCCAACCTCGACGTCTAATCGACGCAGTCAGACAGCAAAAAGCCGCTCCTTGTGAGCGGCTTTTTTACATCTGTAGTCTGCTTTATCAGAGCATTTTGCTCATGATGACCAGGTTGTGAGGTAGCACAGTGCCATCGCTAGCCGTGCGATGACGCAACGCTGGCACTATGTGGTGGATGACCCTGAACCCCAGCTTGGTATAGAAAGGCTCGGCGGTCTGGGTACCGAGATTGACCTCGTAAACCCCTTGCTGCGTCAGGTACTCCAGCACGGTATTGGCGAGCAGGGTGCCGGTTCCTGCGGGTTGCCCAGGTTGCACCACCACAGTGCCAATATAGGCGTAACGCCGCTTATCCTGAGTCCAGATTGATCCGGACATGCCGCCCTGCAGCTCACCATGCTCATCGCGCAACATCAAGACAAAGGTCGGCTGGATTTTGGGATCCTGCTCGTTGACCGCTTCGATGTAGAGGATTTTGCCTGCTTGCTGAGAACCGCAATGCGCTCTGAATATTGCAGTGTGATCCGGGCCTGCGGGCATATGAACCGCTTCATGCAGATAGTCACGCTCGACCAGTGGGGTGTGCACCTGAGGGTAAGTGGTGAGTATCACCACCTCATTGATGAGGTGACCCTGTTGCTGCTGTTCCAGGATCAGCAGATCCAGATAATCGAGCGGAGCGGTGAGAAAGCTCGCTTCCGGGTAGTGGACGATTACGTTCTGGTTGAAGCCAAACTCCTGCTCACGCTGTTGTAGTAGGGCAAATAGCATCAGCTGTCGTTCGCTCAGTTTATCGGGGGAGCTGTTGTCCGGCTGGTACAGTTCGAGCGGATTATGTCGAGTGGTCATTGTTTCTCCAGAGAGTAAGGAGCGGGGATGATAGCACAGACGGCCCAGCCGGATGCCGCCCGACGTTCCACGTGAAACACTTGCAGTTGAAAGGATGGGCGAGCGGGCTGAGATAAAGAAAATGCCGAATTTGATGTTCGGCATTTTGATGATGAGTTCACTTGCACAGAGCTGATTCTTTATATGCAGTGTGCTATGGAAGAGTTAATAGTTTTTATGCTGTGACATGAACTGTTGAAGCATTTTACCTACCAGTTCCGGCGATTCTTGATGAGCTGAGTGAGCCGCGAGTGGAATATTGGCAAAACTGGAATCTGCGATTTTTGCTTTTAAAGCCACAGACTCCTCAAGCGAAAATATGACATCGTTATCACCCCTCATGATTAATGTCGGACAACGAATTTTTTCAACTAGGTTACTCGGGTAGCCAGATGGTGTTGTATCAAGCCAAACAGCCTTTACAGCATCGACCAGTTTTGGGAAATCAGGCTCGGGATTTGACACCTTATATAGCGCGACATCATCGGCAAACTTTGAAATCCAAAAGTCTGCTGTTAAGCCGCTTAGCAACCCGAGTGATGGATCATCAGGCTCTAATCGCCACGTTGCACCAAGTGTAACCAAACAAGAAACGCTATCGGGTTCTTGTACGGCTAGTCGATAACCTACGATACCACCATCACTAAAGCCAAATATTGAATATTTATCAACGCCCAGATAGTCGAGGAGTGTTTGGATATCTTGCTGATACTGCAAGTAACTCAGTGGCTTACTACCTAGAGGGGATTTTCCATGGCCACGGAAATCTACACTGATCAACTGATAATCCATGGCAACATATCTTTGAATGGGTATTAGTTCATTAAGGGAACCAAGGCCACCATGAAGCATCAATAAAGGCTCACCATCAGGATTACCCGAAAGTTCGTAATACAACTCACCACCGTTGACGCCGATATAACCACTTTTATTGTTCATGTTTTTGAGCAACCTCGTTTCGATGTATATGACCTAACAGATGAAATAGCACATCTGCGCCGACCCCCTCAGGATGGCGCTACCTGCTGTCAGTTTCTGTCAGCAATGAATTTCGGCTGCGGGATTTGCTGGGTGGTGCGCCACTCCTTCAGCAGGCTCTCTCTGCTTTTTGGATAGCGGCAATCTTGCGGCTGCATCCGGGTGATGCGATCGACCCGAAAGTGGCGAAAGCCCTGACGCAGTTCGCACCAGGCCACCAGTACCCGCACCTGTTCGAAGTAGCCGAGGGCAAATGGCCAGACGGTGCGCTCAGAGGCCTCATCCTTGAGATCGCGATAGCCCAGGGTCACCTTGCGTTGTTGGCGGATGGCGCTGCGCAGCGGAGCTTCATCGGTGAGGCTCTCGCTGCGGGAGGTGCCGATCAGCAGGGCATTGCTCTGGAGCTGCTGGCGATAGTCGGCGGGTAGCACGGCTTCTATCTTGGCCAGCGCACTGCTGGCCGATGCACTCAAGGCTCCGTCACCGTGGGCGACGACCCAACGCGATCCCAGCACCAGCGCATCCAGCTCCTCTTCACTGAACATCAATGGCGGCAGCATGAAGCCGGGACGCAGCACATAGCCGGTCCCGGGTTCACCCTCGATATGGGCACCTTGTGCCTGCAGGGTGGCGATATCCCGGTAGAGGGTGCGCAGGCTGATGCCAAGCTGGCTGGCCAGCTCCGCGCCTGTGATGGCGTAGCGGTGGCCGCGCAGCAGCTGGAGCAGGGCCAGCAGGCGTTCGGAACGGGACATGGTATGACTCCTCGGGGTCTCTGGTTAGCCTGCCATAGCGGAGTGAGCAGGTACAGCGGGCATCATCAGGAGTTATGGCCACGAAAAGATCGTCGCCACTCGCTGGGGGAGATGGCAAAGCGGGATCGGAAGTGATTGCGCAGGGAGGTGGCACTCTTGAAGCCGACCAGCTCGGCGATGCGATCGATGGAATGGCCGCTTACCTCCAGCAGCTCCTGACTGCGCCTGAGCCGTTCCGCCAGCAGCCATTCACCCACCGAGAGGCCGGTTGCCTGATGAAAACGGCGGGTAAAGGTGCGTCGACTCATCAGGGTGAGATCTGCCAGAGAGTCCAGGGTATGGGGGTCGGCCAGATGGGCACGCAGGTGGTCGAGCAACTGGTTCATCCGGACATCGCGGGTGGAGGCGGGCACCGGCTGCTCGATAAACTGGGCCTGCCCCCCTTCCCGGTGAGGCGGGATAACCAGCCGCCGCGCCACCTTGTTGGCGATGGCCGAGCCGTGGTACTGGCGCACCAGATAGAGGCAGCAGTCCAGCCCGGCGGCAGTACCTGCCGAGGTGACCAGCCCCTCGTCATCCACATAGAGGGCGTTGGTATCGAGCTGCACGCAGGGAAAGCGGTGGCAGAAATCCTGTTCGTACTCCCAGTGGGTCGATGCCTTTCGACCATTGAGCAGCCCGGCGTAGGCGAGCACATAGGTGCCGAGACAGAGCCCGACCAGTCGGGCACCTCTGGCCCTGGCGGCAATCAGGGCATCGAGCAGCGCTGCAGGTGGCCGTGCTGACGGGTCGTGCCAGAAGGGGATGACGATGATCTCCGCCTCGGCCAGCACCTCCAGCCCATGGGGCGCCTGAATGGTGAAGCCTTGCGCCGAGTGTGAGTGGTGGTTGCCATCACCGCAGCAGATCTTGAGCTCGAACAGTGGCTGGCCCGGCAGGATATCGCCGAAGATGAGGCAGGGGACGGCGCAGTGAAAAGGGCTGAAGTGATCGAAGGTCACCACGGCAACGATCGGGGTGGGCATTATGTTGACTCCTCTCTGCGCGCAGACCACTCATCATAAGCGTTCGGCAGTGAAAGCCGAAGGGCCATGTCTGGCATGGCCCTCCTGCGGATCACAGCGATATCGCCTCGCCATCTTCCGGCACCCGTACCCGATCCATCATGCCCCGGTCCACCAGATAGTCGCGCAGCTCCTGGCGTGACAGCACGGCGTGGTTGACCGCCTCCATATGACTGGCGATCAGCGTGGCTTGCGGTGCGGCCTGATAAACGGCGGCGACATCCTCCTTGCCCATGATGATGGAACCGAGTCCGGGCACCTGTGCATAGCCACAGTTGAGGATGATGACCTCGGGCTGATGCTGTTGCAGGGCTTGCTCGACCGAGGGATGCCAGATGGTATCACCGGCCAGATAGAGGCACGGCTCATCGGGGTGGGAGAAGACCACGCCGCATACCTCTCCCATGCGCTCGCCCAGTACCGCCATCAACTGGTCGCTGCCGTGTTGGCCACCGGTCTGCTGCAGGCGAATGCCGGCAAACTCGGGCTGGTCGTTCAGCAGGCGCACATCCTCAAAGCCACTGGCACGAATGGCACCGGCATCTTTCTGATGTTGTACCAAGAGCGGCAGATGCTTGGGGATCAGGGCTCTGGCGGCATCATCCCAGTGGTCGGGATGGTCGTGGGTGACAATCACTGCGTCCACATCGACCAGCTCATCGATCGGCAGCGGCAGCTCGACCAGCGGATTGCGCAGCTGGCTGTTGGCGGTGCCCTCAAAGCCGGGGAAGGCACCCTTGGCCGAGAGCATGGGGTCGATCAGAAAGCGGGTGCCGGCATAGTCGAGCAGCAAGGTGGCGTTGCGAACCTGGGTAATCTTCATGGGATGGCTCCATGTTGGCTGGTGGATATGCAACCAATTATGGGGTGCGGAGCGCATTGTCATCAGTGGCCCACGGGTCGATTATCATCACTATCGGGCCAACAGGTTGATGTGCCAAAGGTCGGCACGGCCATTTAAAAAATTTGAAAAAATCCCCTTGAAAGGAAAAAGTGAGCCCCTATATAGGTAACAAGGCCGGAACGCTCAACAGAGGTTTCGACCAGACGCCCGTCCATAAGGAGGGCAAACAATCCGTTATCGCTCACAAGAGGGTAATACTATGCGTTCTATCGATTTTTCTCCGCTCTATCGTTCTGCCATCGGTTTCGATCGTCTGGCCAATCTCATTGAATCTGCGGCCAGCAATGGCAATGCCGGTTATCCCCCCTACAACATCGAGCAACTGGGTGACAACGACTACCGCATCAGCATGGCGGTGGCGGGCTTTACCCAGGAAGAGCTGGAGCTGAGCTTCCAGGAAAATCTGTTGACGGTGAAGGGCAACAAGCAGGCCGATACCGGGCGCAACTATCTCTATCAGGGGATCGCCGAACGTGGTTTCGAGCGCCGCTTCCAGCTGGCCGACTATGTGCGGGTGAAAGGGGCCGACCTGAAAAACGGCTTGCTGCACATCGAGCTGGTGCGTGAAGTGCCCGAGGCGATGAAGCCGCGCAAGATAGAGATCAACGGCTGATAGCCTGAATTCACTGAAATTTTAAAATTTCCCGGGTGCCGATGACGGGCCTGTGGAGAGTTGAACCTGTTGCTTATTAGAAGGATAGGATTATGCGTAACCTCGATTTTTCTCATCTCTATTCCAATGCCGTCGGCTTCGAGCGGATGGCCCGTGAGTTGGAAGGTCTGTTCGATCAGAAGACCGCTGCTTACCCCCCGTACAACATTGAAAAGCGCGATCAGGATGGCTATCGCATTACGGTCGCCGTGGCTGGCTTCGAGCGCGAAGAGCTGGAGCTGGAGACCGAAAACGGCACCCTCAAGGTGAAGGGTCGTAAAGGGGCCGCGGCCGGTGAACGTCAGTTCCTCCATCAAGGGATTGCCGAGCGTGACTTCGAGCTCGCCTTCAAGCTGAGCCAGCACGTGGAAGTGCAGGGCGCCAAGCTGGAGCATGGTCTGCTGACCATCGATCTGGCCCGCGAACTGCCGGAGGCGCTCAAGCCCCGCGCAATCCCCATCGGTAAACCCGAGCAGCTGGCGCTGCCCGGCTAAGCAAACCGGATCGCGATAAATGACAAAGGCCTGCATCTGCAGGCCTTTCTGTTTTGTATCGCTGGATTGGATTAACCAGCATAGAGGGTGTTGATCTCGTCCGCCAGAATGGCGATGCCGCGACGCACCAGCTCCTCGCTCTGGGAGTAGTTGAGGCGAATACACTCCTGGCTGTGGCGCCACTCGGGGTCATCAATGCCGGGGAAGAAGTAGTGACCCGGCACGATCAGCAGGTTCTTCGCCTTCAGTCGCTCATAGAGCTCCTGACAGTGGATCGGCAAGCCTTCAAACCAGAGCCAGAGGAAGAGGGCGCCTTCCGGTTTATGAATGTGGAAGCGCGGGTCGGGGATCGCTTCGCGCAGTAGCTGCACCGCCAGCTCTGCCTTTTGCTGATAGAAGGGTTTCACCACCTGTTCGCTGAGGGTGATGATCTCGCCGCTCTCAATCATCGGGATGGTGATGGCAGGCCCCAGACTGCCCGGCGCCAGATTGATGATGCCGCTCAGGTTGGTGATGGCCTGAATGATCTTCTCGTCGGCGATGACGATGCCGCAACGGGTGCCTGGCAGGCCCAGCTTGGAGAGGCTCATGCAGAGGATGGTATTGGTGTTCCAGAACGGCTTGGCTTCGCTGAAGATGATGCCCGGGAAGGGGACGCCGTAGGCGTTGTCGATCAGCAGCGGGATTCCCTTGTCGCGGGCGATCTGGTCGAGGTGTTCGATCTCTTCGTCGGTCAGCACGTTGCCGGTCGGGTTGGTCGGGCGGGAGACGCAGATCACCCCGATATCGTCACCTACCTGTAGGCTCTCAAAATCCACGTGGTATTTGAACTGGCCATCGGGCAGCTTCTCGATGGTGGGCTTGTAGGCCACGAAGTAGTCGTCCGCCAGCGCTGAGTCGGCATAGCCGATGTATTCGGGGGCGAGCGGGAACAGCACCTTCTTCTTGCGGCCATCGGCAAATTCACCGGCCAGCAGGTTAAACAGGTAGAAGAAGGCATTCTGGCTGCCGTTGGTCAGGGCGATATTGCGAGCCGAGATATCCCATCCCAGCTCCTTGCTGAGCAGGGCGGCCAGCGCTTTGGTGAACCTGTCTTTGCCTTGCGGGCCATCGTAGTTGGCCATCGCTTTGACCAGCTCGCCGTTGTCGAGCAGGCTCTTGGCCTCGGCCTGAAAGCGTTCCAGCATGGCGGGGATGGGGGCCGGATTGCCGCCACCTAGCATGATGGCGTCCGGATTGGTCAGCCCCTGATTGAGGTCATCCATGAGTTGGGTAATACCGGCGTGGCGAGTGAATTTCTCGCCGAACAAGGAAAATTCCATTCAGTGACAGATCCAGAATTGAGTTACGGGGATGTAGCACCATAGCTCAGTTTAAAAGCGGGTGTCGATCAAAAAGATGGGACGTTCCACGTGGAACATGGTGCAAAAATCAAGCGTGGTTAAAAGCACCAACTGTTGGTTTAAAAATGACCTAGCGGGATGCATTTTGCGACTCAATTTGGTATCGAGATATAGTTAATTTAAACAAAATCATCATGTTATGAATTGTGTGAGGATTGGCACAACTATTGGAATAGCTATCTGGTCATCTCAACCATACCGGAGCAAACCAGATGAAAAGCCTGATCGCTACCCTGATTGTGAGTGTCCTGAGCCTGAACGTGATGGCCAACGAAAACCCGCGGCCCGAGCTGGAGAGTGCCCAGCTGGAACAGGATGTGCAGAGCGAGTTGCAACAGGCATCCCATGCCGTAGTGCAGGATGCGCTGCACAATCTCAAGCCGTTGGCGCTGGATACCCTGGTGGTGGAAGCGAGCCAAGCTGTGGCGACTCACCCCGAGAGCTGAGATAGCGCAGGGGGGTCTGTCCCGTATGTTGTTTGAAGAAGCTGATAAAGGCACTGTCGCTGGAGAACTCCAGCGCAGCGGCAATCCGGCTGATGGGCTCGCTTTCTGCCAGCAGCTCCATGGCGCGCAACAGCCGCCACTGCTGACGCCACGCCTGATAGCTCATGCCGGTCTCCCGCATGAAGATGCGGCCAATGGTCTTGTCACTGGCACCCACCCGTTCGGCCAGCCGGTTGAGCCGATCGGGCAGGACATCCCCCCGTTTCAACTGCTGTAGCCAGTCGCCCAGTCTGGGATCCGTCGGCAGCGGCAACTGCCACGACTCCCGCGGCGCCTGCCCCAACTCCTCCATAAACAGTGCCACCGTCCGTTGCTGCTGCTCTTGCGGTTTGTCCCACGGCCAGAGCGCCATCCGCTCGATCAGTTCGTGCAGCAGCGTATTGACTGCCAGTACCTCTACCGTGCCTGGCAACTCGGGGTGCGGCTGGAAGTAGAGGGAGCGGTAGGCCACCACACCGCGCATCAAGATCCGGTGGGCGGTGCCTGCAGGCAGCCAGGCGGCGCGGGTGGGCGGCAGCAGGCAGACTCGGCCTTCCAGCTCCATGGTCATGCAGCCGGATTGGGCGAACAACAGCTGGTGGCGCTGATGCTTATGCATGCCCGAGTCGTGCCAACCGAGGGCGGAGGCAATGCCGATCACGCTGCCCGTCAGCTGGTCGGGGTCAAAAGGGTGATCGGGAAGAATAAAGGCCATATGTCCGATTTTTGATGTTTATAGTCCTGCTTATTGTAATCAGACAATCGGCATCTCTCTAGAATGGTGACCTCTTGTGAAGGAGGTTTGTCATGAACAACCAGTTGCCACCGCTCTGGCTGGTGGTGGGATTGATGATGTTTCCCCAAATTGTGGAGACCATCTACAGCCCGGTCCTGACCCACATCGCTACCCAGTTTCAGGTGAGCGAAGGGCAGGCATCCCAGACCCTGTCGGTCTATTTTCTGGCGTTTGCGGTGGGCGTGGTCTGCTGGGGACGGCTCTGCGATCTGATCGGGCGGCGTCCCGCCATGCTGGCGGGTCTGCTCACCTATGGTGTCGGTACCCTGCTGGCGCTGCTGGCTAATCAGTTTGAAACCCTGCTTGTGGCCCGGGTTATCTCGGCTTTTGGCGCCGCCGTGGGTTCTGTGGTGACCCAGACCATGCTGCGCGACAGCTATCAGGGTAGCGATTTGGCGCGGGTCTTCTCGGTGATGGGCATTGCGCTCTCACTCAGTCCGGTGTTGGGGCTGCTCAGTGGCGGTCAGCTGGCGAGCGGGTTCGGCTATCTCGGAGTGTTCAGCGGTCTGCTGGTACTGGCGGTAGGTTTGCTGCTGGTGACCTGCTGGCAGTTGCCGGAAACCCGTCCGGCCACCACTCGGCAAGTCGCACTCTGGCCGCTGGCGTGCCGGATGATGAAGGATGGCGGACTCTGGCGCAGTGCCATGCTGGTCGCCCTGTTCAACACTATGCTGTTCGGCTACTACAGTCTGGCCCCCTTCCTGTTTGCCGGATTGGGATTGAGCACCGGCGAGTTTGGCTATTCGGGGATCTTGCTGGCGCTGGCGACTCTGCTCGGCAGCCTGCTCAACAAGCATCTGCTGGGGAGGGGGTGGCTGCCGTCCTCTCTGGTCAGGTTGGCTTGCGCTCTGGTGCTGGTCGCCGGGCTGCTGGTCTGGGCGAGTCAGTCCAGCCTCTGGTTCCTGTTGCCCATGATGGGTGTCGTCGTCGCTTTTGGGCTGGCGATCCCCAATGTGCTGAGTCAGGCGCTGCTGGCCTATCGCGAGGTGGCAGGCAGCGCTGGCGCCCTGTTCGGGCTTGGCTACTACCTGCTGCTCAGTCTGGGGTTGGCGGTGGCGGCCGGATTGCAGGATCTCGGCCTGTTGCTGAGTGGCTGCGGTCTGCTGGCGCTGATTTGCAGCGGGCGTCGTTCCACGTGAAACGTCAGTTGCCGATAAAGCGGTAGCCGATACCGGATTCGGTCTCGATAAGCGTCGGTTGCTGGGGGTTATCCCCCAGTTTTTTGCGCAGGCTGGCGATAACAATGCGCAGGTAGTGGGTGTCCTCCTTGTGGCTCGGCCCCCAGATGTCGTTGAGCAGCTGGGTCTGCATCACCAGCTTGCCGGGGTGGCATACCAGCGCCTGCAGCAGGGCGAACTCCTTGCGGGAGAGAGGGATTTCTTCTTCCTTCATGGTCACCTTGTGGCTGCTTATATCGAGCGTCAGGCCACACTGGGGGAAGTGGCGCCGCTCGCCGCTGCTGACGCCAGCCCGCTGGCGCAAGAGCACGCGAATGCGGGCCATCATCTCGCCGATGCCAAACGGCTTGCTCATGTAGTCGTTGGCACCGGCATCCAGCAGCCGCACCTTCTCCTGCTCCGAATCGCGGGCCGACAGCACCAGCACCGGATTGGGGTGGTGTTCGCGAATGGCCTGCAACACCTGAATGCCATCGCCATCCGGCAGACCGAGATCGAGGATCACCAGATCGGGGTTGAGATGGCGGTATTGCTCCAGCCCCTCGGTGACGCTGACCGCTTCGCTCACCTGATGCCCCTCGGCAATCAGGCTGATCCGCAGAAAGCGACGGATCGCCGCTTCATCATCTATGACCAGAATGTGAGCCATCAAACCTCCGGTGAATTGAGCGCAAGCGGCAGGGAGATGCGCATGCAGGTGCCGTTGCCATTGGGGCCGGAGAAGGCCCAAATCTTGCCGCCGTGGGCCTCTATCATAGCGCGGGAAATGGCGAGGCCAAGCCCGGTGCCACGGCTGCCGCAATCGCCAACCGGCTGGGTGTAGAAGAGATTGAAGATCTTCTCCCGATCCGACTCGGCGATACCGACCCCGATATCGATGATATCGATGATAAGGTCGGGTTCGGCCACCATCACCTTGAACTCGATGGGGGTGCCTGCCGGCGAGTAGCGGGAGGCGTTGTCGAGGATGTTGACCAGCACCTGCTCGATCAGGGCGCCATGCACATAGAGCTGGGGCACATGTTGATCGATATGTACCAGCAGCTTGTGCTGGCGCCAGGAGGAGTCGAGCCGCTTGCGGGCGCTCTCCACCAGATCGGTCAGGTCGACCCAGTCCCGCTTCAACTGGAAGTCGGGGGAGCCGATACGGGTCATATCCAGCAGGTTTTGCACATAGCTGTGCAGGCGGCGCGCCTCGTCCTGTACCGAGTGGAGCAGTTCGTTGCGATCATCCGGCGGGATCCGGTCACCATATTCCAGCAGGGTGCTGCCGGCACCCATGATGGTGGCCAGCGGCGTCTTCAAGTCGTGGGAGACCGAGGAGAGCAGGGCGGCCCGCATCCGGTCGGTCTCCGCCTGCAACTGGCTGTCGGCCAGCCGCTCGTTGAGGTCGATCCGCGCCAGCGCGGCGCGAATGTCGGTGAGCAGCGCCTGCAGCTGGTGTTCGGCAGAGGAGGAGAGCGGATTGGCCAGCGTTATGCCGATCACCAGATCATCGCTGAGGTGGTGATACTGGGCTTCGGCGGCATTGAGAGTTGCGGTGTGGGCTCCGGCGCTCTGCTTCTGGGCCAGACACCAGTCGATGGCCGCCTTGTCGGTCTGGCCTGGCCTGTGCTTCTCGTTGCCGAGCCGATCGTTGAACTCCTTGTCGATCACCACGGTTGGCTGGCCCAGTGCCAGCGAGATAGCTTGCGCCCCTTGTCTGAGCACCTCCTCCGGGCTGCTGGCGGTAGCCAGCCCCTGACTGAGGGAAAGCAGGGCATTGCCCAACTGCTGGGTCTCGCGCAGACCGATCAACTGCTGGCGCTGACGGGAGGCGAGCCGTCCTGCCGTCATGCCGACGATAAGCAGCACAAACAGGGTGAGCAGATCGCTGTGGTTGGCGACGCTCAGGGAGAAGTAGGGGGCGGTGAAGAGCAGATTGTGGGCGATAAAGCCCAGCACCGCCGCCAGCGTGGCGGGTACCAGACTGGTGGTGAGGGCCGTCGCCAGCACCCCCAGTACAAAGATGAGCGGCAACGCTGCTGGTGGCAGCCAGTAGGAGAGCCCCCAGGCGGCGGCCGAGGTGATCCCCATGATGGTCACCGCCAGCAGGCTGTGGTGTATATCCTTCGGGGTCGGGACGCGCATCCCCACTTCGGGCTTCTGCTTCTCGGTATCGACCAGCGTGATTTCGAGCCCCTGAGCCTGCTTGAGCAGGTGTTGCACCAGCGAGCGGCGCCACGGTGCTTTGTGGGGTTTGCCGAGCAGCAGCTGGGAGACCTGCTGCTGTTCGGCGGTCTCCAGCAAGGTGTTGGCGACCGCCGGACTGGAGAGGGTCAGCACCTTGGCACCGAGGTGGGAGGCGAGCGCCAGCGCCTGCTCCACATCGGCCGAGCGGCGGCCATTGCTGTCGACATGCACCACCAGCCAGGGCAGCTGGCGACGCTGGGCAAAGCGGTGGCCGTAGCGCACCAGCGCCGAGCCGTGCAGATCACCGAGGCAAACCATCAGCTTGCCCCGCAGCGGCAAGGTGCTCTTGCCTGCTGCCTGCCACTGCAGTTGCAGATCGCCCTCCACATGGCTGGCGGCGGTCTGCATCGCCAGCTCCCGCAATGCGGTGAGGTTGTTGAGGGAGAAGAAGGATTGCAGTGCCGCCTTGGCCTGATGGGGCACATAGACCTTGCCCTCCTTGAGTCGGCCAAGCAGCTCCTTGGGTGGCAGGTCGATCAGCACCAGACTGTCGGCTTCCAGCAGCACCTGATCGGGCAGAGTCTCTTTCACCCTGACCCCGGTCAGCTGCCACACCAGATCGTTGAGGCTCTCCAGATGCTGCACGTTGAGGGTGGTGTAGACGTCGATCCCGGCGTTGAGCAGCTCCTCCACATCCTGCCAGCGTTTCTCGTGGCGGCTGCCGGGAGCGTTGCTGTGGGCCAGCTCGTCCACCACGGCGATGGCCGGTTTGCGGGCGAGCAGGCCGTCGAGATCCATCTCCTCCAGTCGCTGCTGGCGGTGCATGTGGATTTTGCGCGGCATGATGGCGAGTTTGTCGAGCAGGGCCAGGGTCTCCTGACGGCCGTGGGTCTCCACCACGCCGATCAGGATGTCTACCCCCTCTTTGGCCTGTTCCCGCACCGCCTGCAACATGGCGTAGGTCTTGCCCACGCCGGGAGCGGCCCCGAGAAACACCTTCAGCTTGCCCTTGTGCTCCTGTTCCAGGCTTGCCAGCAGGGCATCGGCCCTTACCTCATCACGCATCCCCATGCTCCTGCATCAGACTCGTCAGCAGGGCATAAGCGCTTGCTACATCAGCCATTGTTATCCCTATCGAGCCAACCGCCCGTTGCGAAAATCGAGGTCATCACCAAACCGGAATGGGCACCATCAGGCGCCCTTGTGATGATCCAGTTGCAGATTCATCTGGAGAATGTTGACCACCTGCGGGCCAAGGATACCAGCTTGTGTGGCCGACTTGACCTGCTCCGTCAGTTGGGCGGGATCCAGTCCACGTTCTTTGGCGACGCGGTCGACCTGAGCCAGCACCGCATCCAGCGGCAGGTGGGGATCGAGGCCGGAGGCGGAGCGGGTCAGCATGGCGGGGGAGCGGGTTCCAGGCTGTGCCTTGGCCACCTGTTCGGCAAACTCTGCCCGCAGTGGTGAGCTCATCCCCAGATTGCTGGCGCTGCCGCCAATGGTGTTGAAATCGCTGGCTGAGGGACGGGGATGGAAGTAGTCAGCCCGCTCGAATTTCTGCCCCAGCAGGGCGCTACCGATCAGTTGCTGCTTGCTGTCGGTCAGCTGGCTGCCGTTGGCTTGCCAGGGGAACAGCAGTTGGGCCAGCCCGGTGACCGCCAGCGAATAACCCACGCCCAGCAGCAGGGTCAGGGTCAACAGGGTTCTGATTGCTATCATGATTCTCTTGCTCCAAAAGGATGGCTGGGGATGCGGGTTCGCCCCGCATCCCGGTTATGTCGTTACACCAGACCCAGGCCGGTAATGACCAGATCGATCAGCTTGATGCCGATAAACGGCACCAGCAGGCCGCCGACACCGTAGATCAGCAGGTTGCGGCGCAGCAGGCTGGCGGCCGAGCCTTTCAGGTCGACACCGCGCAGAGCCAGTGGCACCAGCGCCACAATGATCAGGGCGTTGAAGATGATGGCCGACAGGATGGCGCTCTGCGGGCTGCCCAGCTGCATCAGGTTCAGCGCCCCCAGTTGCGGGTAGGCGGCGATGAACAGGGCCGGCAGGATGGCGAAGTACTTGGCCACGTCGTTGGCGATGGAGAAGGTGGTCAGGGCGCCACGGGTCACCAGCAGCTGTTTGCCGACCAGCACCACATCCAGCAGCTTGGTGGGGTTGGAGTCGAGATCCACCAGATTGCCCGCCTCCTTGGCGGCCTGGGTACCCTCGTTCATGGCCAGACCCACATCAGCCTGTGCCAGCGCAGGTGCGTCGTTGGCACCGTCGCCGCACATGGCAACCAGACGACCATCGGCCTGTTCCTGCCGGATATAGGCGAGCTTCTTCTCCGGCGTTGCTTCGGCGATGAAGTCATCCACCCCGGCTTCGGCGGCGATGGCGGCGGCGGTTTTCGGGTTGTCGCCGGTGATCATCACGGTACGGATCCCCATATGGCGCAGGATCTGGAAGCGGGCTTTGATTCCGGGCTTGATGATGTCCTTGAGGTAGACCACCCCCAGCAGTTTCTCCTGAGTGCAGACCAGCAGCGGAGTACCACCCTGACGGGCGATGCTGTCGACTGACTTGAGTACCAGCTCCGGCACCGCCTTGCGGTCGAGGCTGAGGTAGTTCAGCACGGCATCTACCGCACCCTTGCGATATTGATGACCGTTGCGATCCAGTCCGCTCAGCCGGGTCTCGGCGCTGAAGGGGATCACCTTGTCGCTCTCCAGCTGGCTCGGCTTGGCCATGCTCTTGCTGGCCAGAGTCAGGATGGATTTGCCCTCCGGGGTATTGTCACCCAGCGAGGCCAGCATGGCCGCTTGTGCCAGCAGGGCAGGGTCGACGCCGGGGGCCGGGATCAGCTCATCCGCCATCCGGTTACCGAAGGTGATGGTGCCGGTCTTGTCCAGCAGCAGGGTGCGCACGTCACCAGCCGCTTCCACGGCACGGCCAGACTTGGCGATGACGTTCAGCTTCACCAGTCGATCCATACCGGCAATGCCGATGGCGGAGAGCAGGCCGCCGATGGTGGTCGGGATCAGGGTGATAAAGAGAGCGATCAGGTAGAGACGCGGGACCTGGGTGCCGTTGTAGTCGAGGAACCAGGGCAGGGTGGCGACCACCAACAGGAAGATCAGGGTCAGGCCCACCAGCAGGGCGTCGAGCGCCATCTCGTTGGGGGTCTTCTGGCGCTTGGCCCCTTCCACCAGTGCGATCATCCGATCCAGCGTGCTCTCGCCCGGATTGTTGCTGACGCGCACCCAGATCTCGTCGGAGACGACCGTCGTGTTGCCGGTCACGCCGCTGCGGTCGGTACCCGACTCGCGGATGACGGGGGCGGATTCGCCGGTGATGGCGGCCTCGTTGACCGAGGCGATACCGGCGATCACTTCACCGTCGGCCGGGATCATCTCGCCGCTGCGTACCAGCACCAGATCCCCCTTCATCAGGCTGGTGGCGGGGACCCACTCGCCCTGACCATCTTTGGCATTCGCCACACGACGGGCCTTGAGCTGGCTCATGCCCGCTTTCAGGCTATCGGCGCGGGCCTTGCCGCGCCCCTCGGCCAGGGTTTCCGCGAAGTTGGCAAACCAGAGGGTCAGCCAGAGCCAGGCGGTCAGCTGCCACGCCAGTGAGGGAGCGACGCCGGAGAAAGGCTGCCCCAGCAGGGACTCCACGGTCGCCATGACTGCGGCCAGCCAGAGGGTGAACAGGATGGGGCTGCCAAACAGCGCCTTGGGATTGAAGCGATAAAGGGCCTCAACCATTGCCTGGATGATCTGTGATTTCTGTTTTTTGCCCTTCACCAACATGGTGTCGGTGCTCATTGCAGTGGACTTGCTCATTGGAAAGCTCCCAGCATCAGATAGTTGGCCATTGGCATCCGGATGGTGATCGACAGGGTCAGGTTCATCAGAATGCTCCTCTGATCAGACTCAGATGTTCGGCCACCGGGCCCAGTGCCAGCACCGGTAGGAAGGAGAGGCCACCTATCAGCAGGACGGTGATGATCAGCAGGGTAACGAACAGCGGGCCGCTGATGGGGAAGTCCCCTTCGCTCGTCTCCTGACGGGGCGCACGGGCCAGCTGACCGGCGATGGCCAGTACCGGAATGATGTAGCCGAAGCGACCGAGCAGCATGGCCAGACCGATGGCGATGCACTGCCAGTTGTCACCGGCGGCAAAACCGGCGAAGGCGGAGCCGTTGTTGCCGGCAGCCGAGGCGTAGGCATAGATGAGGCGTGACAGACCGTGCGGGCCATCATGGCCGATGATGGTGCTGGCATCCGGCATCAGCAGGGTGACGCCACCGATCACCAAAACCCCCACCGGCATTACCAGCATGCTGGCGACGACCCACTTCATTTCGGTGATGCCGAGGCGTTTGCCCAGATAGGTCGGGGTACGTCCCACCATCAGGCCGCACAGGAACACGGTCAGAAGCACGAACAGCATCATGCCGTAGATACCGGAGCCGACCCCGCCGAAGATGACCTCACCCAGCAGCATGTTGATCATGCCCACCATGCCGCCGAGCGGAGTAAAGCTGTCGTGCATGGCGTTGACGGCACCGTTGGAGGCGGCAGTAGTCGCCACTTCCCAGATGCTGGAGAGCACAGGGCCGAAGCGGCTCTCCTTGCCTTCCCAGTTGCCAGTCATGTTGCTGGCGTCAGTGGTGAGCTGGGCGAGGGCGTGATCCGGTTTCAGCTCCTGGGAGAGGGAGACGAAGAGCCCCAACACCAGCATGAGGGTCATGGCGCCGAGAATGGCGCGGCTGTGGGCCATGTCTTTCACATAGCGGCCCAGAGTAAAGACCATGGCGGCGGCGATGGTGAGCAGGGCGACCATCTCCAGCCAGTTGGAGAGGGCTGTCGGGTTCTCGAACGGATGTGCCGAGTTGATGCCGAAGAAGCCGCCGCCGTTGGAGCCAAGCTGCTTGATGGCGATCTGCGAGGCCGCCGGGCCGAGGGGCAGCAGCTGCTCCTGACCTTCCACACCGTGGAACGGCAGATAGGCGGAGAGGCTTTGCGGCACCCCTTGCCATACCAGCACCAGCGCCATGATCAGCGCGATGGGCAGCAGCACATAGAGGCAGAAACGCACCAGATCCTGCCAGAAGTTGCCAAGGTTGATGGTCTGCTGGCGGGCGATACCGCGGAACAGGGCAATGGCGACGGCAGCACCCGTCCCTGCGGAGACGAAGTTCTGGGTGGTCAGGCCTACCATCTGGCTGAAGTAGGAGAGGCTGGCCTCACCGGAATAGGCTTGCCAGTTGGTGTTGGTCATAAAGCTGACCGCGGTGTTGAATGCCAGTTGCCAGCTCAGACCCGGCAGTTGCTGCGGGTTGAGGGGCAGCAACCCCTGAGCCATCAGGATCAGGAACAGCAGACCGAAACCGGCGCCGTTGAAGGCCAGTAGGCTGAGGGCGTAGGACTTCCAGTCCTGCTCTCGTCCATCGGTGCCACAGCAAGCCAGCGTGGCGCGCTCGACCGGTGCCAGCCAGTGGATTTTGCCTTCAAATACCCGGTAGATGTAGTTGCCCAGCAGCGGTGCCGGCAGCAGAACCAGCAGCACGAAGGCCACCGGATAGATTATTTCTTGCCACATGTTCTAGTTCCTCACTCGTGGTCACGGTGCGTCAGGGCTCGCATTGGATTGCTCACGAGGCTCGGCAGTTTGCTGGCCACCGGGTAGATAATTTCTTGCTGCATATAGGTAGTCCCTCACTCGTGACTGCGCGTGAGTGCGCGCATCAGATAGGCCATCAAGGCGAGGACGAGCAGCAGATATAGCCAATTCATATCGACTCCATTGAGATAATTAGCTGCGAGAGCCGATGTAAGACCATATCGACTCTGTTGGTGTCATTGACGCTGGAAAGGGTATGTAAAACAGGCGTAAAGGCGCCATAAAGCGCCATGTGGCAGGCGTAAAATCGGCGTAAAGAACGACGGATTTGCGAGAGAAATAGCGAGGAGGGATCAAAAAACCCAGCCTGAGCCGGGTTTGGGAGAAGGGGTTAGATGGCTGTAGAGGCTGGCTGCTCGTGACAGGCCAACTTCATCTGCCCTTAACGCATAGTGACGAACTCTTCAGCGCTGGTGGGATGAGGCGTAGGAACGCAGTTGTTGAAGTTAGCCTGATAATGACAGGCCAACTTCAAACGTACCTATCGCATTGTCACGAACTCTTCAGCACTGGTCGGATGGATAGCCACGCAGTTGTCGAAATCTGCCTTGGTGGCCCCCATCTTCATGGCGACGCCGAAGCCTTGCAGGATCTCGTCCATCGCAAAGCCGATACCATGCAGACCGACCACCTTCTCTTCCGGGCCGACACAGACCAGCTTCATCCGGGTGGGCTGGCGATGCTGGGTCAGTGCCGAGTACATGGCGGTGAACTGGCTGCGGTAGACCTTCACCTGATCTTCACCGTACTCAGCGATGGCTTCCGGTTCGGTCAGGCCGATGGTGCCGATGGGCGGGTGGCTGAACACCACGGTCGGTACCAGATCGTAGTTGAGGTGCTCGTTCGGCTTGTTGTTGAACAGCCGCTCGGAGAGGCGACGGCCCGCAGCGACGGCCACCGGGGTGAGCTGGATGCGTCCCGTGTTGTCACCCACCGCATAGATGTTGGCGACGGCGGTGTTCTGGAACTTGTCGGTCGGGATAAAGCCCTTCTCGTCCAGCGCGATGCCTGCGGCAGCCAGATTGAGGTTGTCGGTAGCCGGTACCCGGCCGATGGCCCAGATCAGGCAGTCGACGGTGAGGTGGCGACCATCTTCCAGTTGCAGGGTCAGGCTGTTGTCAGCGTTCTTGAGCACGGCTTTGGGAATGGCGTGGGTGTGCAGCTTGGGCCCTTCCTGCGCCATGATTTCGACCAATGTCTCGTGGATCATGGGGTCGAAGTTGCGCAGCGGCGCGTGCTTGCGCACCACCAGATGGGTCTCTGAGCCGAGCGCCTGCATCACCCCTGCGATCTCGACCGCGATGTAGCCAGCACCCACTACGGCAACCCGCTTCGGTTGTGCCTGCAATGCGAAGAAACCGTCGGAGTCGATACCCAGCTCGGCACCCGGGATAGCCGGAATTTCCGGGCGGCCACCGGTAGCGATCAGAATGTGATCGGCCGTGTAGTGCTCGCCATTGACCTCGATGGTGTTGCTGCTGACGAAGCGGGCGAAGCCCTTGATGACGGTGATCTGGTTCTTGCCCAGCACGTTCTGATAGGACTGGTGAATGCGGCCGATGTAGGCCTGGCGGGACTCGACCAGCTTGGCCCAGTTGAAGTGGTTGAGGGTGGTGTCAAAGCCGTAGTCGGCGCCATATTTCAGGGCATCGGCGATCTGGCCGGCATACCACATGGCCTTCTTCGGTACGCAGCCTACGTTGACGCAGGTTCCACCCAACTCTTTGGCTTCAATCAGGGCAACTTTCTTACCGTACATGGCAGCCCGGTTGGCCGAGGCGATACCGCCGCTGCCGCCGCCGATGGCGATATAGTCAAAATGCTGTGCCATTGCGAGGTTCTCCGCTCATTAAGAATGCAATCACAGCATGATGGGGATAAAGCGGCTGGCTCACAAGAGCCAGCGCTCAGTTATGTTGGATCGGCAGGCGAATATGGAACTGGGCGCCCTGGCCCGGTTCGCTGGCACAGCTGATACGGCCTTTCAGCAGTTGCACCACCAGGTTGTAGATGATGTGTGTGCCCAGACCGCTGCCGCCCTGACCCCGCTTGGAGGTGACGAAGGGATCGAAGATGCGCGGCAAGATTTCGGGCGGGATGCCGCGGCCGTTGTCCGAGTAGTCGATAAACAGCTCTTCTCCCTGCTGTTCCACCTTGATGGTGATCTTCTTCGGTTTGTCCCAGTTGTCGAACCCGTGGTTGATGGAGTTGAGGATCAGGTTCGAGTAGATTTGGGTAAAACTGCCCGGGAAGGAGAAGATCGACAGCTTGGGATCGCACTGGATATCCACTTCGCACTGGCTCTTCTTCAGTTTGTGGCCAAGCGAGACCACTACCTGATGGAGGTTGTCGGCGAGACTGAAGTTGTAGCGCGCTTCCGATGACTGATCGACCGCTACCTGTTTGAAGCTGGCAATCAGCTCGGAGGCGCGCCGCAGGTTGCTCTGCAGCAGCTGCATCGATTCGTCGAGGTTGACGGTGAACTCGTTGAGATAGGAGCGCGACAGCTGCTTGGAGTCGATATGGGACTTGAAGTCGGCGACCCGCTCTTGCAGGTAGGAGGAGGCGGTCACGCTGATGCCGATCGGAGTGTTGATCTCGTGTGCCACCCCGGCTACCAGCGAGCCGAGGGAGGCCATCTTCTCGGACTCCACAAGGGTCTGCTGGGCCTGTTTCAGGTCGTCGTACGCCTTGCCGAGCTGGTTGTTGGCTTCGCTCAGGCTGCGGGTACGCTCCACCACCTTGCCCTCCAGCTGCTCGTTGAGCTGGATTATCTCCCGCTCGACCTTTTTCAGCTGGGTGATGTCGTAGCCGAAGCCGATCTGGTACTTGAGGTTGGGACCATCGTAGAAGGGGACGAAGGTCCATTGCAGTACCAGCTCATGGGCCTGCTGGTCATGCATGATGACCTCTTTGTCTGACAGTGAACCTTCCGCCGTCAGAATATCGTTCAGCTCTTCCCGTTGCGCCGGGCTGACAAAGAGATCCAGCCAGTTGTGCTGCAACAATTCTTGCTGGTGGTAGCCGGTCAGCAGTATGGCTGCCGGGTTGATGCTGGCGATGGTCAAATCCGGTTCCATGCAGCAGATGACCATGTTGGCGGAGTTGATCAGGGTGGCGGAGAAGTCCCGTTCCTTTTGCAGTTGTTCGACCGCCTGATGGCGAGCAACCAGCTCGTCACGCAGTCGGGTACGCATCTGGTTGAGGGTGGAGACCAGGGTATCCAGCTCATCGGGTTTCTTGCGTGGCTGCGGGCGGCCTTCCAGCTCTAGCGCCATGTCGAGCCGATCGAGGTTGAACTTCTGGGCGTAGTTGGCGATGCGGTTGATGTGCCTGACTACCAGATAATAAATGATGATCAGGATGCAAAATGAGACCACCAGGGTCTTGATGGTCTGGCTGACCATGATCAGCACCGATTTTTCGATGAGGCGCTGGTAGATCTGCTCGAGAGAGGCGGCAACGAACAGCTTGCCAACGATTTCACCCTGATAGGTGAGGTTGAATTCGCGGGAGATATCATAGCTTTCCCGCTCGACCCCCTGGGTCAGCAGCGGGACTTCGGAGTTGCCGAGCATCTCCTTGACCATCACGAACTGCATGTTGGGCAGGTTCATGATCCCTTCTATTTGCACTTTGACCTGCTCTTCATCGAGGTTCCACAAGCTGGCGGCGATGGGTTGCAGGAACGAGGCCTCGATCTGGCCGATGCTGTCTTCGATGACGGCGACATCCTTGCGGTAATCCCACGCGAGTTGCAGCGCCGTAATGATCATCGCCAATACGGTACTGCAGACCAGAATGTAGGAGAGCAGGCGATATGAGAGTCCGTTGCGGCCTACGGCCCTGGCGGTCTTGGTGAAGAGTCCTGACATGGCGTCCTTGCGGTCTGGATGTGGTGTTTTTTAGTTTAACTGCTTCATGCACTTATGTCGTCTTTCCTGCGAAGCATAAAAAAGGCCCCGATACGGGGCCTTTGCATGTCATTGATGATTAATGTCCGCCGTTTGCTTTGGGCGGAATGGTTTCATCGAATACCGGCAAGGGTTTGTGCTCGGAAGCCAGATAGGTGTAGATCACCGGCAGCACGAACAGGGTGAACAGGGTACCGATGGCAAGACCTGCCACGATGACGATACCGATACTGAAACGCTGTGCCGCACCGGCGCCTGCGGCGTAGAGCAGCGGGATCAGACCGGCAATCATGGCGGCCGTGGTCATCAGGATCGGACGCAGACGCACCTTGGCGGCTTGCATCACGGCTTCCATCCGGTTCATGCCGCGCAGCAGCTGCTCTTCCTTAGCTACTTCACAGATCAGGATACCGTGCTTGGTAATCAGACCCACCAGGGTGATGAGGCCCACCTGGGAGTAGATGTTCATGGTCGCCATACCCCATGCCAGGGCAATCAAGGCCCCGCTGATGGCGAGCGGTACAGAGACCATGATGACCAGCGGGTCACGCACCGACTCGAACTGGATTGCCAGCACCAGGAAGATGATGGCCAGTGCCAGCGCGAAGGTGGCATAGAGCGCATTGCCTTCGGTGACGAACTGACGGGCTTCACCCATGAAGTCGTAACGATAGCCTTGCGGCAGCTTCTCGTTGGCGGTGGTCTGGAACCAGTTGATCGCATCACCCATGGCCACGCCCGGAGCCGGAACGGCGCCTATGGTGGCAGAGTTCAGCTGGTTGAAGTGGGGCAGGGCACGGGGCTCGCCAACCACTTCAATGCTGATCAGGCTGCCGAGCGGGATCGACTTGCCGTCTGCGGCCCGCACGTAATAGCCCTTGATGGACTCCGGATTGAGACGGTATTTGCGCTCGACCTGCGGGATCACCTCGTAGGAGCGGCCATCCAGATCGATACGGTTGACGTAACCGTCCGCCATCATGGTGCCCATGGTGATACCGATATCCTGCATGGTGATGCCGTAGGCACCCGCCTTGTCCTTGTCGATGCGGATCTTCATGGTGGCGGAGTCGTAGTTCAGATCGAGATCCGAATAGACGAACTGACCGTTACTCTGCGCCGCTGCCAGAATTTCCCCGGCCACCAGGAACAGGCTTTCGAAGCTGTTCGGGGTGGTGATGACGAACTGGATCGGCAGACCACTCGATGCGCCCGGCAGTTCCGGGAACTGGAAGGTGGTGATGGCCATACCCGGGATGTCTTTCACCAGATTGGCGACCCGATCCAGCACCTCTTTCTGGCTCGCTTCACGCTGGCTCCAGGGCACCATGGAGGCGATACCGAACGCCTGGTTGGCGTTGAACACCCCTGAGAAGACCTGGGAGAAGGCGATCTCGGGCTGGTCGTCCAGGATCTTGTTCACATCCGCCATGGTGTTTTCGATGTAGTCCAGGTTGGCGTTGGACGGTGCGGTACCCAGCACGGCCATTACCCCCTTGTCCTCTGACGGTGCCAGTTCGCTCGGGATGAACTTGAACAGCAACGGCAGGCTGGCGAAGACGATGACGGCGAACACCACGATGACGGGGCGCTTTTTCATCACGGCGTGCAGCATGCTGTCGTAGCGATCGGTCATCCGCTCCAGCAGGTGGTGGACTGTGCTCTCGAACTTGCCCGGCTGCTCGTTGGCCTTGAGCATCTTGGAACACATCATCGGTGACAGAGTCAGGGCGATGATGCCCGAGACGAACACGGCACCAGCCAGGGTCAGGGCAAACTCCTTGAACAGGGAGCCTGTGATACCCCCCATCAGGGCGATAGGCGCGTATACCGCCGCCAGGGTGACCGTCATGGCGATAACCGGTACCGCGATCTCGCGGGTACCGATAATGGCTGCCCGGAACGGTTCTTCCCCCTCCTTGATATGACGGTCGACGTTCTCCAGCACCACGATGGCGTCATCCACCACCAGACCGATCGCCAGAACCATCGCCAGCAGGGTCATCAGGTTTATCGAGAAGCCGAACATATCCATCATCATCACTACGCCGATAAGACTGAGCGGAATGGTGATGATCGGGATGATGACCGCGCGGAACGAACCGAGGAACAGGGTGATGACCACCAGAACGATGGCGGCTGCCTCCAGAATGGTCTTGATAACCTCGTGGATGGACTCGTTGATCGCCACGGTGGAGTCATACATCACGTTGAGACGCATGGTGCTCGGCATGTTGCGCTCAAGGCTCGGCAGCAACGCCAGCACATCGTGGGCGATGTTGATGGGGTTGGCTGTCGGTGCGGCGTTGACCGCCATGACAACCGCTTCGCGGCCGTTGGCGCTGGCGCGATAGATGTCGTGGCTCTTCTCGAGGGTCACCTTGGCAATGTCGGAAAGGCGGATCACCTTGCCGTCACGGGTAGCAACGACCAGACGCTTCAGCTCGTCGACATCCTTGACCTGGGTCTCGGCGTTGCCGTTGAACAGGGTGAAGTAACCGGTCGCCTGACCTGTCGCGGACTGATAGTTGTTGCTGTTGAGCACCGTCATCACGTCACTGGCAGTCAGGTTGAAGGCCGCCATCTTGGCCGGATCCAGCCATACCCGCAGGGCAAACTCGACACCGCCGTAGAGGTCAACCTTGGAGACCCCGCCGACAGTAAAGAGCTGCGGCTTGATAACCCGCTCCAGATAGTCGGTGATCTGGCTGGAATTGAGCTCCGGGCTGGTAAAGCCGAGGTAGAGCACCGCCGTGGTTGAACCGGTGGAGGAGGTGACCGACGGGTCTTCCGCCTCTTTCGGCAACTGGGATCGCACCGAGTTCACCTTCGCCAGGATGTCGGACAACGCGGCGTTGGGGTCGGTGTTGAGCTTCATGTACGCAGTGATGGTTGAGCTACCCAGCTGGCTGGAGGAGGTCATGAAGTCGATGTTGTCGGCTTGCGCGACCGCCTGTTCCAGCGGCTGGGTGATGAACCCCTGGATCAGATCAGAACTGGCGCCATAGTAGCCAGTGCTGACGGTGATCACCGTGTTGGTCACCTCGGGGTATTCCCGTACCTGCATCTTGAAGATGGCCTGAAAGCCCAGCAAGGCGATCAGGAAGCTGAGCGAGATCGCCAGCACAGGCCGTTTTATAAATATGTCAGTAAATCGCATCGCAGATCTCCGCGCTTACAGCATCGGGGTTTGTGCCGGAACGGCCAGGGCATCGTTCTCGACCACATGCACCTTGGTGTCGTTGCTCAGGCGAACCTGACCCGACAGTACGATCTGGTCACCGGCCTGGATGCCGGAGAGCACATGCACATCGTTGCCACGGCGCTCACCGGCCTTGACCACAACCTGCTTGGCTCGCAGCACTTTCACCTTGTTACCCTCTTTGTCGGTCTCTTCGCCCTCTTTGAGCACGTAGACGTTCTGACCGTAAAGGGTGAAGGAGATAGCGCTCTGCGGGATCACGATCTGATCTTTCACCGTCGGCAGAATGATGCTGGCGCGGGCGAACATACCGGAACGGAGCTGACCGTCGTTGTTCGGAATGTCTGCCTGTACCTGGATCAGGCCGCTCTGGAAGTTGACCGCAGGTTCGATGGCGGTGATGTGACCATCAAACTGGGTTTGCGGATAGGCATCCACATTGATCTTGATGGTCTGGCCCAGCTTGATTTTGGAGATATCGGTCTGGGGCACGGTGAAGCGCAGGCGCATCACGCTGGTATCTTCCAGGCGCACGATATCTGTGCCCGGCTGCAGATACTGACCGAGGAACACATTGCGCAGGCCGACCACGCCGCTAAAGGGCGCACGGACTTCACGACGGGCAATGGTCGCCTTCAGACTCTCGATATCTGCTTCCAGCGAGCGATAGGCCGCTTCGGCTTCATCCAGCTGCTCTTTGGAGATGGAGCTGGTCTTGTAGAGGTTCTGGAAACGATCGAACTTGGCTTTTGCCGCCGGCAGCTTGGCCTGGGAGGCGCGCAGATTGGCCCGCTCCACGGTGGAGTCCAGGCTCAGCAGCAGCTGGTCTGCCTTGACCGGTTTGCCTGACTCGAAGGTAATGGCGTCAATGGTACCTGCCAGTTCGGTGGAGAGGGTCACCCCCTGATTCGGCTCGATGAAGCCTATCGCTTCGATGGTCGGTACCCAATCCTGCGCCTTGGTCACCATGGCGGTGACAGGGAACTCGGGCTCCGGCCGGTTGGCCATATATTGGGCAATCATCTTCTGTTTGAACAAATTGAAGCCGATGACGCTGCCAAACAAGGCGATCGCTATCAGCAACATAATGGCCATCCACTTTTTCATGAACAGGCTCCTGAGGTGGAAAGATTGGGGGATAAAATGGCATTCCAGCTGGCCCGGATCGCGGTTTCCAACTGCGATTCGGTCAGCGTGATGTTGTGAACCCTGCACTGCAGGGCCAGATGCATGACACTGTCCAGACTCAACACCTGGAGTGCCCGTATCGGTAAATCAATAAACAATCCTTGTTCAACGCCCTGTTCAAAAAATCGGTCCAGAGGCTCCCAGGCAGCCAGAATGACAGGATTGGTCTCCAATTCTGCCCCTAGCGGAGAGCTCTCGTACTGCAATTTGCACCGGATAGCGTTGGGTTCGTTAACAAAAATGGCATGAATATTGAGCCATAATTGGCGAAATTGTTGAAATGAAACTTTATCGATTGCTACATCGGCCATGACCATGGGCACACACTGCAAGATAGTGTGCTGGTGCAGTTGCCGGATCAGATCATCCTTGTCGCCGAAGTAGCGATAGATGGTGCCGGTGGCAACATTGGCCTTCTTGGCGACTTCCGCAATCGACAGACCATGAAAACCCCGTTCACCCAGCACCTCATGGGCCGCGTTGAAGATGCTCTCTTTTTTATCCAGAATCATCAGTGTGACTTTCGATTGAATGAACGTTCATTCATTCTAGATGGGCATCAAATCAAGTCAAGGCAGCAAGGCGATTTGCGACTGCGATCTGCCCCTTTTCGGCTGTCAGCTGGGGAATAGTGGAAGAAAAGTGCGCAATGTGCTTGAAAAAGCAACGAACAGTGTTTCGGTGACAGAAAAGTGTAGACAAACCAGCAACCATCATTAATAATGCGCCCCGTTCGACAGCGTAGCGCCCGTAGCTCAGCTGGATAGAGCGCTGCCCTCCGGAGGCAGAGGTCACAGGTTCGAATCCTGTCGGGCGCACCATAAAAAGTGCGTCGGTTAAACGGGCGTTGTTGTGGAACGAAAACAGCTGTGGTGGCTGTAGCTCAGTTGGTAGAGTCCCGGATTGTGATTCCGGTTGTCGTGGGTTCGAGCCCCATCAGCCACCCCATTTTACAGCTTGTCAGGTACGCGAAGGTGGCGGAATTGGTAGACGCGCTAGCTTCAGGTGTTAGTGCCCCCCGGGTGTGAGGGTTCGAGTCCCTCTCTTCGCACCATACTTGCTGTATGACGAGGATGACCATCAGGTCGTCTTTGTTTTTTTGAAGTAAACTATTTTGAAAGAAATAGCCTCGGTGATTAGCGCAGTCCGGTAGCGCATCTGGTTTGGGACCAGAGGGTCAAAGGTTCGAATCCTTTATCACCGACCACATTTAGAAAAACCTCGCTTCGGCGGGGTTTTTTGCTTTCTGGCCTCCGCCGTGCCAGTACTCTCTCCCTGTTACGTCTGTTTACACTCTATTTGGGCAGCGCGCCCCGCCTTTCGGTTATGCTTCAGCCTCGAGTCACTGACAACCGGATGTCATCGGCCCATTTCAGGCATTTTTCCATGAATAACAAAATTTCCTTTGCTTGCTCTCCTGCCCTGCTGGCGGCCTTGCTGCTGGGTGGCTGTACCATCAAGCCGCCATCCACCGATGTGATGATGGGCTCTATTGCATCACAACCGCAGGAGGAGCGTTCTCTCTCCCCCTTGCTGACCAGCGGTGATTTTTGCGTTGCGGTGTCCCAACAGAAGGTGTTGGCACAACCTTGCAGCGGAAAAGACGATCAACTGTTCGAGTGGGATCTGGGTGAGTTGCGCCTGCAGGAGCTCTGTTTGCAAGCCAAAAACGACAGCGAAGTGATGTTGGCACCCTGTGACGGTCAGGCGCAGTGGGAGTGGCAGAAAGACAGGCTGTTCAACAGTAAGGTTGCCCGTTGCCTCGATGTGGCCGGGCGACGCCATACCCCCGGCACGCCGCTGCGGTTGGCTGAATGCTACGGCGGGGCGAACCAGAGCTTCAGCTGGCAGCGGCCCAATCCCTGGCTGGAGACCCTGAAAAAACAAAGCCTCACATGGTGAGGCTTTGTTGAATCGAATGTCGGGATGAAGAGGATCAGGCTGCGCTGACGCTCTCCAGCTCGAACAGTTTTTCCAGATAGACGGCGACGCCATCTTCGTCGGAGGTGAGGGTCTGCTCATACTCCGGCAGCGCCATTTTCAGGCGGTCATGGGCGTTGCCCATCACGATGCCGCGTCCCACCATGGTCAGCATCTCGAAGTCGTTCATGCCATCGCCGAAGGCGATCGCCTCCGACATATCGAAACCATTCTGCTCCAGCACGGCTCGCACAGCATTGCCCTTATGCACTCCGGCGTGCATCACTTCGAGGCAGTCCGGCAATGAGAAGGTGACGTTGAGCTGATCGCCGTAGCGCTGGTTGAGGTGCGCCTCGATCTTCAGCAGTTTCTCGTGGTCACCGATGTAGAACACCTTGTTGATCTGCTCTTTCGGTTCCTGCTTCAGGTCATCGACCAGACGATAGGTGAACCCTGACTCGTCGTGGAACTGCAGCAGCCAGGGCAGCTCTTCTTCCACCACCCAATCATCACCCTGATAGACATTGAGGTGGATAGAGGGGTCGCGCTCCAGCGCAATCAGTTCGGCGGCGATCTCGGTCGGCAGCGGCTGGTTGAAAATCAGCTGATCCTGTTTGTCATGGACCACGGCGCCATTGGAGGTAATGAGGTAGATGTCCATCCCCAGCGCATCGCGGAAGCTGCGAACGTCAACGTGATGACGGCCGGTGGCGACCACGAATTTCACACCTTGTTCTACCAGGCGGTGCAGGGTATCCCGGGTACGGGGAGAGATCTGGTGCTGCTTGTTGAGCAGAGTGCCATCGAGATCGGATACAACTACCTTGAACATCATTACCTCGGCATCGATTGAAAACAGGGGCAGTTTACCTTAGCCCGCACTGTCACCCCATTTATTTAGGGTTACAAAAAATAGCCAGCTCAGAAGCGGGCGAAAAAGTCGACCATCGCGGTCAGGGCGGGCTGGCGCTTGTCATCGGATTCGATAAACAGCTCGTGCCAGGCACCCTCGATGCGCAGTGGTTTGCCCCCTTCGCACCTGGCAATGGTGCAGAAGCGATCCTGTGCGGCATTGTCCACCACGCTGTCGTTGCCAGCCTGCAGCACCAGCAGCGGGGTTTTGATGGCGCCCGCATCGGCGATGGCGGCATCTGCACCTGTGATCCCCTGATAAATCCAGTGGGCGGTCGCGCCACCCAGCTTGATCTGCGGGTGCTGCTCGTAGATTTGGCGGAAGGCTTGATAGCGGGACTGGCTGTGAGTCAGCTCGTTATCGGCAAAGCCGTGATCCTGATAGGCGCCCTGACCTGGGCCGTAGGGAGGTTCGCCAATCCAGCCGCCGACCGTGCCTATGGTGCTCGCCAATCCCTTGGCCAGCCACTTGGGCAGACCGCCGAGATTGATGCCCAGCATAGGGGAGGAGAGCACGGCCGCCTTGATATCATCGGGCCAGCGTTCCAGATAGCGGGCCGAGATGGCACCGCCCATGGAGTGGGCCAGCAGGAACAGCTTGGCAGGTTGGTCCGCCATGATGATCTGGTCGTGAAACTGCTTCAGATCGACCACATAATCGTCGAACTGGTCGACATATCCCTTCTGCGGGTCATCCAGCATCCGGTCGGACATCCCCTGACCTCGATGGTCGATGAGATAGAGGCTGTAGCCCTGACGCCAGAGATCCCACGCCAGCTCCTGATACTTGAGGTAGCTTTCGACCCTGCCATTGACGATGAGGATGGCGCGATCAACCTTCTCCTGCCGCAGTGCTGCATAGCGTATTGTCACCCCATTCTTGCCCTTGAACTCTCCTTCCACCGCATGCTGGCGCCAGAAGTCGGGCAGGGTTTGCTGGTAGAGGCTGGGTACATCGGCTTCGCTGGTGAGCTGATAGGTATTGGTCACGGCAAGGGCTCCGGCAGAAAACAGGGTCAGGGCCAACAGGGAAAGAGAGAGGGGTTTCATCAGGCACACTCCTGTTGCCAATGGTGATAAAGGGCCGCGATATCCCCCGAGCAGAGCAGCGCCATGCTGGCTTGCAAGCGGGGCAAGGGCCAGTCCCACCACTGCATCTCTTGCAGCATGAGGATCTGCTCATCGCTGAAGCGACGGCGGATTGGTTGGGCCGGGTTGCCGCCGACTATGGTGTAAGGGGCCACATCTTTGGTCACCACGGCGCGGGTGGCGATGACGGCGCCATCACCTATGGTGATGCCGGGCATGATCATCGCTTCCGAGCCGATCCAGACATCGTTGCCAATCCGGGTGTCCCCCTTGCGCAGAAAGCCGCTGCGGGCCCCTTCGCCAAAGGTGTCGGGGTTGAACGGGAAGGTGGAAACCCAATCCAGCCGGTGGCCCTGATTGCCCGCCAGCATGAAGGTGGCGCCCGAGCCGATGGAGCAGAACTTGCCGATGATCAGCCGATCCACCTCGCCCCAGAGGCCGCTCTCCCAGGTGTCGCGGGTCGAGCCATCGCCGAGCAGGTAACGGACGCAGTTATCCTCGAACGGCTTGCCGTGGTAATAGCCGGAGTAGTAGCTGTAGTCACCGGCCTCTATGTTCGGGTTGATCAGGTGATCCCGGATGATGTGGGATTCCAGCCAGCTGCCAAAAGGGTTATCCATCACTCCTCCTGCGGATCGTCCTGTTCGCTCTGCTGCGCCCACCCTTTGCGGGTCAGCTGCATCCGTTGCCACCACTCTTCGTCCGCCAGAATTTCACCGGCCGGGCCGAGCTGGGGGTAGGGCATCTCTTTCTCATTGCAGAGCTGGGCATAGATAGGATAACCCCCCTCGAACAGGATGCTGTTCTGCTCCTCCAGTGTGAGCGGGCAGCCGCGCTGATAGCAACCTGCCAGCTCGCGCTGGCGCTGCGCCTCGTAGAGGATGGCGGCGGCAGCCACCGAGACGTTGAGGGACTGCACCATGCCCACCATGGGGATGACGATATGGTGGTCGGCCAGCGCCAGCGCCTCTTCACCGATGCCATGCTTTTCCTGACCCACCAGAATGGCGGTCGGTTTGGTGTAGTCGATAGCGCGAAAATCGACGGAGCTGTCAGATAGATGGGTCGCCAGGATCTGCATGCCGGAGGCTTTCAGCTCTGCAACGGCTGTGCCGATATCCGGGTGCAGTTTTACATCCACCCAGTTCTGGCTGCCGCGGGCGGTGCCCTTGCGCTTGTGGATCCAGGTTTTGGGCCAGACGGCGTGTACCCGGTGGATGCCGATGGCATCGGCGGTACGCACGATGGCGGCCAGATTGTGAGGTTTATGGACCTCTTCCATACAGACGGTCAAATCGAGCTGACGCTGGGCCAGCATGTCGGTGATGCGCTTGAAGCGTTCGGGGGTCATGGCTTGTCTCTATAAAAGCAGCAGGCGGCTTGCGCCGCCTGTGTTCAGTTCTTCTGTCGGCTCACCTTGAGCACGTTGGGCATCACGCGGATCTTGCGCATGATGTTGGCCAGGTGGATGCGGCTCTTGGTGGTGATGAGCAGGCTGACCTGATAGACCCGGCCATCCTTCTCTTCGGTGCTGATGGCGTGAATATTGGCGCCGGTGGCGGCAATCACGTTGGCCAGCTCGGCCAGCGCACCCTGATGGTTGACGATCTCGATGCTGATGCCGGTGCGGAACTCCTGTTCCTGCTCCTTATCCACTTCCCACTGCACCGGCAGGTACTTGTCCGGCTCCTTGCTGTAGCCCTTGATGTTGCGACAGGCTTCCTGATGGATCACCAGACCCTTGCCCGGGCTGATGTGGGCGATGATGGCATCCCCCGGGATGGGGCGGCAGCAGTTGGCGAAGGTGACCAGCATGCCGTCGGCACCCTTGATTGGCATCTTTTTGCTGCTGGATTTGGGTTGCTCCTCCGGCGGCAGTTCATCCCCCAGCATGCGGCGCGCCACCATGACGCTCATGGCGTTGCCAAGGCCTACATCGGCCAGCAGCCCCTGCAGGTTCTCGTGCTTGGTATCAGCCAGTACCTGCTTTATGCGTGGCTCGGGGATGTCTTCGATGTTCTTGGCGCCCAGCGCGTGGTTGAGCAGGCGGCGACCCAGCACTACCGACTCTTCGGTGCGCAGGTTCTTGAGGAACTGGCGGATCTTGGAGCGTGCCTTGGTGGTCACCACGAAGTTGAGCCAGGCTGCGTTGGGGCGGGCGCCCGGCGCCGTGATGATCTCCACCGTCTGGCCCGAGTGCAGCGGACTGCTGAGCGGGTAGGGGTGGCGGTCGACCCGCGAACCGACACAGGCGTGGCCGATATCGGTGTGCACCGTGTAGGCGAAGTCCACCGGCGTGGCGCCAGCGGGCAGTTCCATGATGCGCCCTTCCGGGGTAAAGACATAAATCTCATCGGGGAACAGGTCTGTCTTGACCCCTTCGATAAATTCAAAGGAGCTGCCAGCGCTCTGCTGCAATTCCAGCAGGCTCTGCATCCAGCGCTGGGCGCGGATCTGGGCGGTGGTGCCCGAGCTGTCGCCATCCTGCTTGTAGGCCCAATGGGCGGCAACCCCCTTATCGGCCATCTGATCCATGAATTCGGTGCGGATCTGCACCTCCACCGGCACCCCGTGCGGCCCCACCAGCGAGGTGTGCAGCGACTGGTAGCCGTTTGTCTTTGGGATGGCGATGTAATCCTTGAAACGGCCGGGGCGCGGTTTGTAGAGGCTGTGCATCTGCCCCAGCACCCGGTAACAGGTATCTATGTCCTTCACCTTGACCCGAAAGGCGTAGATATCCATTACCTCATGAAATTGCAGCTCTTTTTTCTCCATCTTGTTGTAGATGGAGAACAGATTCTTCTCGCGGCCACTGACCTGATGTTCGATCCCCGCCTCTTTCAGGCGACCGCTGATTTCGCTCTGGATGGAGTCGATGATCTCGCGGCGATTGCCACGGGCGCGGCGCACCGATTCGCGCAATACCCGCGATCGCATCGGATAGAGCGCCTCGAAGCCCAGCTCTTCCAGCTCGTTCTTCATGGTGTGAATACCGAGGCGGTTGGCTATTGGGGCGAAGATTTCGAGGGTTTCCCGGGCAATGCGGCGGCGCTTGTCCGGTCGCAGCGAGCCCAGGGTGCGCATATTGTGGGTGCGGTCAGCAAGCTTGATCAGGATGACCCGGATATCCTGGGTCATTGCCATCACCATCTTGCGGAAGTTCTCGGCCTGCGCCTCTTTGCGATCGCGAAATTTCAGCTTGTCGAGCTTGGAGACCCCGGCCACCAGTTCTGCAACCGCATTGCCAAACTGTTCGGCTAGATCGGCCTTGGTGACAGAGGTGTCTTCGATGACGTCGTGCAGCACGGCGGCCATCAGGGTTTCATGATCGAGGCGCATGTCACCCAGGATTCGGGCAACGGCAACGGGGTGGGTGATATAGGGTTCGCCACTGGAACGCATCTGACCCTGGTGGGCATCACGGGCCACCACATAGGCTTGCTTGAGCTTCTCAACCTGCTCTGGCGGCAGGTAGGAACTGGCTATTTCTTTAAGGTTTTCAAATAAATACAAGACAGTCCCCGCAGCGGTGAAACGGCAATTCGTGGAATTGAGGGTATAGCCCTGAGTTTGCGAGGTTTTCGAGCGGTTGTAAATGGGGATGAACAGTCGGCACCCGGGCGGGTGCCAACCAGAGGAATAACTTAACCGCGACCTTCGGCGATGGCAGCAACTGCAGCCAGCTCGGCGGCTTCCTGCTCTTGCTGTTCGTAGCGGTCCTGAGTGTCCATCACTTGATTGTTCACCAGACCCAGCTCGATCTCACGCAGGGCGATCACAGTCGGCTTGTCGTTCTCTTCGTCGACCAGGGGATCTTTGCCTTGTACCGCGATTTGACGAGCGCGGCGCGCGGCGACCAGCACCAGGTCAAAACGGTTACCTACCTGTTTTACAGCATCTTCTACAGTAACGCGTGCCATGCAGGACTCCAGTGTTTGGGCTTTCTGTATTTAGAAAAGCAGTGTTTAAAAATGACGCAAAAGTTTACTTGTTTTTGGCTTACTCTGCCAGTAGCTGTTGCAGCAAGTTTTTTTGAGCCTGTTGCTGGTGACGCATCTCCAGCCGTTGGCACTCAATAATGGACCTGAGCTGGAACAGCGCCTGCTCGAAGTCTTCATTGATAATGACATAGTCATACTCGTCGTAGTGCACCATTTCGGCAATGGCTTTCGCCATCCGGCCGGCAATCACTTCGGCGCTGTCCTGACCGCGCCCAATCAGGCGGCGTTCCAGCTCTTCGCGGCTGGGGGGCAGGATGAAAATGGATTTGGTCGGCATCTGCTCGCGGATCTGGCGGGCACCTTGCCAGTCGATGTCGAGGAATACGTCGATCCCCTTGGCCAGGCAGGCTTCGATGGCGGCGCGGGAGGTGCCGTAGTAGTTGCCGAATACTTCGGCCCACTCCAGAAAATCACCACGCTCGATCAGCGCCTTGAACTCTTCCACCTGAACGAAGTGGTAGTGGACGCCGTGCTCTTCGCCAGGACGGGTGGCGCGAGTGGTGTGGGAAACCGACAGCTGCATCTTGCCAGCTTGATTGTGGTTGGTCAGCAAGGCATTGAGCAGACTGGATTTACCCGCGCCGCTCGGAGAAGAGATGATATAGAGAGTGCCTTGTTGCGCCATATTATTACCTTTAATCGAAACCGCTGTTTTGGTTGTAGCAGAGACCGCCGTCTTGTGCCCGAAAGGGAGACAGCCAAACGCAAAACGCGGAAAATTCTTGAGTCAGGAGTATGTAAAGGCGGCGAATTTTACCAGAATGCGGCGAATAAAAAAACGGCCGGAATCATATTCCAGCCGATCAAAGTATTCGTAGCTTGCTGCGGGAGCGTAACCCACATCAGCCTGCATTGTGCCTTTGGCTGAGGGCAGAGGCTATCAGGTTATCCCTGCCTGATGGCTCGGAATTCCCGAGGTGCCCTGTCACTACGGCAGCTGACGATCTGCACAGAGGCGGTCGAAGGCGGCGATCACCTGCTCGCTGGTGATTTTTCGCATGGCCTCCGGATCCTTGAGGCGGGTGCGCCAGCTCAATTCGGCCAGCGGTTTGCCGGTCTCCTGCTCGACCAGCCCCTGATAGATGCTGACCACGTAGTCGCGGCAGAGATATGGGCCGGTGCGGGCCGGATTGTGGTGGGCATAGAGGCCGATCACTGGTGTGCCCACTATGGTGGCCATATGGGTGGGGCCGGTATCGGGGGCCAGTACCAGACTCGCCTCGCCAATCAGTGCCAATAACTGCTTGAGGTTGGTCTGCCCCACCAGATCGACCGGCTTGCTCTGGCTGAGTTGCCGGATCTCGGCGGCCAGATCTCGCTCCAGTTTGGCCGGCCCGCCACAGAGATAGACTTGAAATCCCTTGCTGGCGGCGTGATCCGCCAGCGCGGCATAGCCTGCGGCCGTCCAGTTCTTGAACGCCTTGCTGGCGGCGGCGCAGATCAGTAGGGTCGGTTTGCCGCCAATCTTCTCCCTTGCCCACGCCTGATGTTCGGCGCTGATGGGCAGTTGCCAATCCGGGGTCAGATCCTTGATGCCGAGCTCTTTGGCAAAGGCGAGGAAACCGTCCAGCACATGGGGGGAGGCAGGCGAAGGCACCTTGTGGTTGGTGAACAGCCACTGGCCGTCGTTGGCCCGCTCCCGATCAAACCCGAGTTTGACCTTGGCCTTGATGCCGAGGGTCGCGATGCTGGCGCGCATGGCCGCCTGCAGATGGAGCAGGGCATCGAATTTGCGTCCCTTGAGGGTCTGCCAGAGATCGCGATAGCCGCGCCACCCCTTGCTCTTGTCGAAGGGGATCACCTCGACCCCGGGCAGATCGGCAAACAGGGTTGCCTCGATTTTGCCGGTGATCCAGGTGATGCGGGTCTGTGGCCACTCCCGTTGGATGACGCGCACCAGCGCCAGTGCGTGGCAGCAATCCCCGATGGCGGAGAGCCGCAGGATGCAGATGGAGGAAGGGGGCGTTTGAAATAGCGGCATGTTGTGGCGCACGGCTGGCAAAAAGGGTGGATGGCATTATGCAAACTCCCCTCTGGATTGTAAAATTGCGCACAATCGTCAGCCGGGATAGGCCGGGCCCTGCGCCATGACCTGTTTCTGCACGTCGTTGATTAAAGGCCACTATTGCGGGCATGCCAGAGCGGCAGCCTCATCGCCAATTGAAAAATTGCGATCCATGACCCACCGAGCGGGATCTCCACGATGCGAGTACAGACCGAACACAACCAGATCTGCTGGTATGCCGAAGGGGCCTTTCGCGACCCCTCTCCCCAGTTATTCGATCCTGCCTGGTGGCAGAACAACCGTCAGGTGGTGGGGACCTCCATCGGGCGGGGGGTGACCTGGTTCGTCAAGGATGAGTCCCGCCATCTGGTGCTGCGCCACTACTATCGCGGTGGCATGGTGGGCAAGGTGGTGCGGGATCGCTTCTGGTTCGAAGGGGTCGAGTCGAGCCGTGCCATGGCCGAATACACCCTGTTGGCCAAGCTGTGCGAGCTGGGGCTGCCGGTGCCGCGTCCGTTTGGTGCCCGTATGGTCAAACAGGGCCCATTCTATCGTGCCGATATCCTGATCGAGCGAATTCGCGGTGCCAAGGATATGGTGGCGTTGCTCAAGCAGGGGCCGGTGGCGACCGAGGTATGGCACAAGATAGGCCAGACGGTGCGCCAGCTGCACGATGCCGGGGTCTATCACGCCGATCTCAATAGCCACAACCTGCTGCTCGATAAAGAGGGCAAGGTGTGGGTGATCGATTTTGACAAGGGTGCGATCCGCTCCCCCGGCGAATGGCAGAAGGCCAATCTGGAACGCTTGCTCCGTTCATTCAATAAAGAGTCTCAACTGCATACCAGTTTCCATTTCGTACCGGAGAACTGGCAGACCTTGATGAACGGGTATCAGGGAAAAGCGCTCTGACCCTGTTGCTCGGCGTGAACGCCAATGTTACTTATTGAGCAGGTATTCAGATCCTGTTTCGAGGCGCCCCATGGAAATGCTCAAGACACCTTTGGTCGATGTGACTGCCCGGCTTGATCCGGGTCTGCTGTCTGATGCCATGGCGCTGCTGGAGGCGGGGATCTGGAGCTGGTCAGCCCAACATGGACTGCAGCGTGATCCCTCCTGCCTGCGCCTGTTGGGATTGGGAGAGTGCTGGCCGGATGATCTCGGCTGGCTGGATCGGGTGCATCCCGACGATGTTGCCCGGCTGGAAGATGCCCTGCTCGCCTGCCAGAGCGGCCGCAGCAGCGGTCTGCGCCTCGAATACCGCATTCTGCATCATCACGGTCACTACATCCGGCTGGAAGAGCGGATGCGTCGCGATGAGCGGGGGTATCTGCTGGGGGTTGTCCGTTACCTCGATCCAGCTGCCGTGCTGGTGGAGGAGCGACATGGCACCGATCCGTTGACCGGACTGGAGAGCCGTGGCCGTTTCGAGCAACTGCTTGAAGAGCGGCTGGCGACCGAGAGCGGCACTTTCAGTCTGCTGCAGTTTTCGGTCGATCACATGGCCAAAATCCAGCAATTGTTTGGCGAAGCGGCTTGCGACGCCATGCTGGCCAAGCTGGCGCGTATCGTGCGCCACGAGCTGCGGCGGGAAGATCCCTTCGCCCGCTGGGATGAGGACGGTTTTATCCTGATGCTCTCCCAGACCGAGCGGATGAGTGCGCTGGAGATCGCCGAGCGGCTGCGCCTCGAGATTGCCGATGCCAGCCTGCTGTCACAGCGGCCGGTCACCGTCAGTATCGGACTGGTACAGAGTCAGGCTGGCGAGCAGCTCGATCATCTGTTGGCCCGGCTGGCCAGCTGTCACAGTCAGGCCAGACGGGAGCACAACACCGTCGTCGGCTGAGTGTGGTCAGGGTTGGCCGCGCTTGTCACGCTGGCAGATCCAGAGTGAGGCCAGCATCAGCAGGCCGCCGATGGTCAGTCGGGTCAGGTCGGTATCCTTGCCCCAGAGCAGCAGATTGACCAGCAAGCCGGCCGGAATGAGCGCATTGTTCATGATGGCCAGCACCCCGCTGGTGACCAGCGTCGCCCCCTTGTTCCAGAGGAAGTAGCCGAGGCCGGAGGCACCCACCCCCAGCCAGAGCAGAATGCCCCACTGCAACCCTGACGTTGGGTATTGCGGCTTGCCCAGTAGCCACCAGGCGGGCAGTGCGATCACCAGCGCTCCCAGATAGAAGCAGCCGAACACCGCCAGTTGCGGCGGTTGCTCCGCCTCCCTTGCCAGCAGTACCTTGTAGCCCACCTGACCCAGGGCGAAACAGAGGTTGGCCCCCTGCACCACCAGAAATCCCAGCACATAACTTTCGGTCAGGCCGTCGAAGCGGATGACGGCAGCCCCGAGCACCGCCAGCAGGGCGCCCCACAGATAGGTGGGCTTGAAGCGCCCTTCCAGCAGGTCGTGGAGCAGGGTGACGTAGATGGGGGTGAAGATGGTAAAGACCAGCACTTCCGGCACCGTCAGCAGCAGGAAGGAGTGGTAGTAGAAGAGATACATGATGCCGAGCTGGATGGCGCCCAGCGCCATCAGCTTGGCCGCCAGATCGGGGCGCAGCCAGCGGCGGCGCAGGAAGGGGAGAAACACCAGACTGGCGAGGGCGATGCGGGTCAGCACCGAGAAGTAGGCATCGACCTGACCAGCGAGGTAGACCCCGATCAGGCTGAAGGAGAATGACCAGAGCAGGGTGACCCCTATCAAGTAGTTCATGTGTTTGATTTATCGTCAGTTGTCAATTTTAAGGGGGCTATGATGGCCGAGATGGAAGCGGCAATCCAGCGTTTATGGGCGCGATTGCCACAGGTCGGAGCATTTTCCTTTACCGCCAGCAATAGCGAGGGGTCGGCGACCGACTGGAATGGTCGGGGCGAGGGGCGTGTGCAGGTGACCGATCATCAGGGGGGCTGGCTGTTTAACGAGCAGGGCCGTTACATCACGCCTCATGGCAGGGAACTCGCCATGCACAACCGCTTCTGGTGGCAACGCAGCGAGCGGGGGATCCGTCTCTCCCATCTGCGTTATGAAGCGCCGGTCGAACTGTTCGAGTTGCTGCCACAAGGAGATGGCCGCTGGCTGACCGCCGAGCCCCATCTGTGCGGGGCGGATCACTACAGTGCCGGGTTGACCGAGATAGACGGCGGTTTCTTGCTGAGCTGGCAGATCACCGGGCCGCGCAAGAACGAGCGACTCAGCTATCGCTATCTGATCTGACGCCGGCTGGCAGGCATAAAAAAACCGGCGCAGAGCGCCGGTAGCGGGGGACAAATCGGAGGTTTTTTAAAACAGTCCCAAAAACAGGAGAGATAGACTCTCGTCACACATTCAGAGATGGACTTCAGGCATTCAGGGCATAGCTCAGCATGGCTTGCAGCTTGCTATCGAAGAACCAGGGCAGCAGTACCATCAGCAAGCCCAGGATCCCGGCCAGCCGCTGGCGATACTGCCAGCCGGCAATCAGAACCAGACCACCGCACAGTGTGGTCAGGATGCCTGACATAGGGAGACCTCGCGCTGCATGCGACGCTGTTGCGCCCACTGGTTCATGGCGACCGAGCCGAGGATCAGGGCCAGAGCAACACCTGTGGTGGGATGGATCTGCTCGCCGAGGAACAGGGCACCCAGCATCACGCCAAACAGCGGCACCAGATAGTTGCTGAAGGAGGCGAACGTCGGACCGGCCTTCTGGATCAGTGCCATGTAGA
This sequence comes from Aeromonas sp. FDAARGOS 1404, assembly GCF_019047085.1. Taxonomy (NCBI): domain Bacteria; kingdom Pseudomonadati; phylum Pseudomonadota; class Gammaproteobacteria; order Aeromonadales; family Aeromonadaceae; genus Aeromonas; species Aeromonas sp. FDAARGOS 1404. The sequence goes on along the minus strand of NZ_CP077237.1, from coordinate 2,227,275 downwards.
GGAAGTAGACCAGACCGGTACAGAGGGTACCCAGCACTGTGATCGCGCTCAGGGCCTGGGTGCTCGGCAGGGTCAGGCTGCCGAGATCAACCATGAAGGGGGCGACCAGCAGCAACTGGATTGCCGAGGAGATCAGGATATTGCGGGCGACCACGACCGGATGGTCCTTGGCGAAGCGCTTGATCATCAGCAGGCCGATGGCGAAGCAGCTGGCACCCAGCAGGATGGCCATGGCACCGAGCAGACCGGCGTTCATGCCCTGGGAGAGTTTCGGCCAGAACAGGGTGAGTACACCGGCAAAGCCGATGATCACGGAAAGCAGACCGGTTTTGGTGATTCTTTCACCAGAAATAAACAGCGGTGCAGCCAGAATGGTCACAAACGGGATACAACCCATGACTACGGCGGCGATGGCGCTATCCACATACTGTTGGCCCCAGGCGACCATGATGAAGGGGATGGTGGCATCCAGCAGGGCGATTAGCATATAGGTGCGCCACGGGGTGTGCTCACTCTTGAGCCGCATGAACAGGCAGAGCAGACCCAGGGTCAGGCTGCCGCACAGGGCACGACCGGCAGCCACCAGAATGGGTGGCAACTCGGCAACGGCCTGGTGCATGAAAATGAACTGGGAACCCCACAGCAGGCCAATGGCCAGCAATAACAGATAGCTACGCATTTGAATCTCCGATGTATTAAGCCAGCGCATTCTAGGCAATCTGTTACTATGGTAAAAATGAATTGTTGGCATTTAACTATGGCTAATATCGATGGATAGCTCGCTCGCCCGTCTCGACCTCAACCTGCTCGCCGTATTCGACATGCTGATGCAGGAGCGCAACGTCACCCGTGCCGCCGAACGGCTGCATCTCTCCCAATCCACTGTCAGTCACGCCTTGGGGCGGCTGCGGGTGGCGCTGGATGACCCGCTGTTCGTGATGAGTCGGCGCGAGATGATGCCGACCGAGCGGGCCAAGGCGCTGGCCGGGCCGGTTCGGCAGGCGCTGGCGATGCTGGAGCAGGGATTGCGGCAGGCCAAGGGGTTTGATCCCGCTACCGCACGGCGGATTTTCCGTATCGCCACCCCGGGCTCGGTGGAGCACGGGCTGGTGCCGGTGCTGGTGGACAGGCTCCATCGGCAGGCTCCTCACTGTCGGCTTGAGGTGTGCGAGCTGGCGGACAGCGACTACGAGCGGGAGCTGGAGAAGGGGGAGCTGGATCTGGTGATCGGTTTCGCCGGGGCGAATCATCTCTCACCCCGCTTATGGCGGGAGGAGTGGTTCAACAACCCGCTGGTCTGCCTGTCGCCGCTTGGCAGTGAATTGCCCGATGTGCTGACTCCGGTCGAGCTGGTGAGCCGTCCCCACATCCACACCTCCAGCTGGGGTCACAGTCAGGCGATGGTGGAGCTCTGGCTGGCCCGCTTCGGGGTGGAGCGGGAGCTGGGCGTGCGGTTGCCGAGCTTTATGGCGGTGCCGCCACTGATGGCGACCGGCCGCTATCTGGTGGTGGTGCCCGAGATGATCGGGCGCCACTTCTGCCGCTACTACCCGCTGCGGATGCATCAACTCGACCCCGCCATCCCGATCGTCTACCTGATGGCGGGGCACCCGCTGACCGCCCATGACGAGGCGATCGGCTGGTTCAAGAGCCTGTTGCACCAGCTGGTGTTCGACCTCTACGGCGACGATGCGCTCGGGACCCCCGCTCAGCGGATGCTGGCGAAGTAGTCGAGCCCCATGGCGCTTTTCACCTCCGCCAATACCTCATCGGTGATGATGCGGGCCTGCTCGGTGCCCTGATAGAGCAGCTCCAGCAGCATATTCTTGTCGGCAATGGCCGCGGCCCGGCGCTCTCGCATCGGGGCGAGCAGGGTTTGCAGGCAGTCATTCAGCACCTGTTTGCAGCGCATGTCCCCCAGTCCGCCTCGTCGGTAGTGGGCCTTCATCTCGGCGACCAGCGCCTTGTCGGGGTGGAAAGCATCGAGATAGGCAAACACCGTATTTCCCTCCACCTGACCCGGATCGCTCACCTTGAGGTGGTTGGGGTCGGTATACATGGCGAACACCGCCTGTTTGACCTCTTCCGCCGACATGCCCAGTTCTATGGTGTTGCCGAGGGATTTGGACATCTTGGCCTTGCCGTCGATGCCGGGCAGGCGGCCGGTGTCACTCAGGATCGGTTGGCACTCGGTCAGCACCTCTTTGCCTACCAGCGAGTTGAAGCGGCGGACGATCTCGTTGGTCTGCTCCAGCATCGGCAGCTGATCTTCCCCGACCGGCACGTGGCTGGCGCGAAAGGCGGTGATGTCGGCGGCCTGACTGACCGGATAAACCAGAAAACCGGCCGGCAGCGTGCGTTCGAACCCTTTCTGCTGGATCTCCGCCTTGACGGTGGGGTTGCGCTCCAGCCGGGCGACGCTGACCAGATTGAGGTAGTAGCAGGTGAGCTCGGCGAGGGCGGGCAGGGCGCTTTGCAGACAGAAGGTGGTCTTGGCCGGGTCGAGGCCGACCGCCAGATAGTCGGCCATTACCTCCAGTACGTTGTCGGTCACCTTGGCCGGGTTGTGGCCGTTGTCGGTCAACGCCTGCAAGTCGGCGATCATCACGAATTGACGGTAGTGGTGCTGGGCTTCGACGCGCTGGCGCAGGGAGCCGACATAGTGGCCGATGTGCAGTTTGCCGGTGGGACGATCGCCAGTCAGGATTACGGGGTTGTGCATGTCACTCTCTCCAGTTGGGTGAGCCGGGAGGCGACAAAGGGATAAAAACAGTTGACCGCCTCTCGGCGGTCACGGTGTTTTCTTTGGGAAATCTTGAATAGAAACGCGGTGCCGCCTGTTTAGGAGCAGCACCACCAGTAGTTGTGATTGAATGCGGTCATATTCATAGCAAATCAAACTACGCCGGTTTCATTACTTCTGCAAGGGGACGACCAGCAGATCGCAGGGCACCGTATTCATCAGCTGACGGGCGCTCGAGGTGAGCAGGCTCCAGAAGCTCTGGCGATGGCCGCACACCAGCAGGTCGATCTCGTACTCCTTGACCGCCTGATTGACCCGCTCGCTCAGATCGCCGCAGATCACCAGCTTCTTCTCGATGGGATAGTCCACCGAGGCCAGAAATGCCTCCAGCTTCTCTTTCGCTTCGGCGATCACCTGATCCTGCACGTTGTCGATGTCGATATCGATCATCTCGGTGTAGAGATCCTTGAGGTCCACATCGACATGGATAACCGACAGCTTGGCGCCGTTGGAGCGGGCTCTGTCCACCGCCTTGTCGATCACCTTGCGGTTGTCTTCAGAGAGGTCGATCGCGGCCAGAATATGCTTGTAATAGGTTGTTCCACTCATGGGGGTTCTCCTTACCGATCCTTCAGCCCACTATACCAATCTCTGCTGAAACTAAAATGGTGCCTCAGGCACAGTTTTGGGATTTAAATGAGTTTAATGACGTGTGACACAGGGTCCGCCACTCAGTTATTAACCACTATTTGCCTATAAATTAAACAAGAGTTTGACACCGGTCACACCCCTCGGCTTGCCGATCTGGGGGGAGAGGCATAGGATGGGCCCGTGCTTCGCAATGAACACAAAACAACAAAAAGCATCTGAATACCGCTTTGGGGAGCCACGTGCTCCCTTTTGTTTTTCTGCCTCATTTCTTGCCGCTTTTCTGACTGATAGCGATCCGGCATCAAGTTAATCTCCTTCGATTTGGTTATGCTGTAGCCAGTTTCTTTGGAGGCCTTCCCATGATCATTCATCCCCAGATTCAAGGTTGTGTTGCCCGCAACTGTCACCCCATCGGCTGTCGCGCCGCCGTGCAGCAGCAGATCGAACGGATCAAGGCCGCTGGTTCGTTCAACGGCCCCAAGCGGGTGCTGGTGCTGGGGGCCTCCTCCGGGTTTGGGCTAGCGTCGCGCATTGCGCTCGCCTTTGGGGCTGGTGCCGACACCATCGGCATCTCCTTCGAGCGTGGCCCTTCCGACAAAGGATTGGGCAGCGCCGGCTGGTACAACAACATCTGGTTTCGCAAGGAGGCGGAGCAGGAGGGGCGTATCGCCATCAACCTGATTGGCGATGCCTTCTCCGATGGCATGCGCCAGCAGGCCATCGACACCATCCGCCAGCAGCTGGGGCAGGTGGATCTGGTGATCTATTCGCTCGCGAGCGGCATCCGGGTGCTGCCCGATGGCACGCAAGTGCGCTCTGTGCTCAAGACCACCGGCCAGCCATTCAGCGGCTGGGGGCTGGATCTGGAGCGCGATACCTTGGTGCAGCAGTCGCTGGCACCAGCCACACCGGAGGAGATCCGCGATACCGTCACCGTGATGGGGGGCGAGGATTGGCAGCTCTGGATGCAGGCGTTGCAGCAGGCTGATTGTCTCGCCCCCGGCGCGCAAACCGTCGCTTACTCCTATATCGGCCCCGAATCCACCTATCCCCTCTATCGCGATGGCACCATCGGTTATGCCAAGGAGCATCTGCACGCCACCGCCGAGACCATCAACCTGCAACTGGCCGAGATTGGCGGCCACGCCTGGGTATCGGTCTGCAAGGCGCTGGTGACCAAGGCGAGCGCCTATATTCCGGTGCTGCCGGTTTATCTCGGCTTGCTGATGGGGGTGATGAAGGAGCGCGGCGTCCATGAGGGCTGCATCGAGCAGATGCAGCGACTGTTTGCCGCCAAGATGTACGGGCCCAATGGGGTGGTGGCCGATGGCAACCGGCTGATCCGGATGGATGACCATGAGCTCGACCCGGCCATTCAGGCTGCCGTTTCGGCGCTCTGGCCCAAGGTGACGCCGGACAATTTCCACGCGCTGGGGGACTTTGCCGGGCTGCGGCAGGATTTCATGCAGCTCAACGGCTTCGAGCTGCCGGGCGTCGATTATGCGGCGCCGGTGGATGTCGCCTCCCTTAGGGAGCTGACCCCCTGAGCTGAAAGAAACGGGATCTCCCTCTCGTTGGCGGGTTGATTCGTGGCGGGAGTGTGGCGACAATCGATACCAAATCACTGAGGAGAAACAAGATGCTGGCCCAAGCCATGATCGAGAAGTTGAACGAGCAGATTAACCTGGAGTTCTACTCCTCCAATCTCTATCTGCAGATGAGCGCCTGGTGCGAAGACAAGGGCTTTGAAGGGGCGGCGACCTTCCTGCGTCAGCACGCGGTCGAGGAGCGCCAGCACATGGAGCGTCTGTTCACCTATGTGAGCGAGACCGGCGCCATGCCCAAGCTGGGTGCCATTGATGCCCCTCCCCACGAGTTCAAGTCGCTGGGCGATGTGTTCCGTACCACTCTGGAGCACGAGTACCACATCACCAAGTGCATCAATGGTCTGGCTCACGTGGCCTTCACTACTCAGGACTACTCCACCTTCAATTTCCTGCAGTGGTATGTGGCCGAGCAGCATGAAGAGGAGAAGCTGTTCAAGAGCATCGTCGACCGTCTGGGTCTGGTGGGTGAAGATGGCAAAGGCCTCTACTTCATCGACAAGGAGCTGGCCGAACTGGCCAAGGGCGCCCCTGCCAGCATCATGGACAGCAACGCCTGATAGTCGTGGACACTTAGTGTTCAGCCAGTACAATAACGGCCCTTTTAAGGGCCGTTGTTTATTCTGGTGGGCTGTCACCGTTGTGATGTCAGCCAGAGGCAATCACGGTTCTGGCCAGGTGCCGTTTCTATTTTGATAAGTGAGTGATGATGAAGCAGGTCGATGTGGTGGTGATCGGGGCCGGTGCGGCCGGATTGATGTGTGCGGCGCAGGCGGGCTACCGTGGCCGCTCCGTGCTGGTGCTCGACAATGCCAAGAAGCCGGGCCGCAAGATCCTCATCAGTGGCGGTGGTCGCTGCAACTTCACCAACCATCAGGCTGGTGCTCACGCCTACCTGTCGGAGAATCCCCACTTCAGCAAGTCGGCGCTGGCCCGCTACACCCAGCAGGACTTCATCGATCTGGTGGATCGCCACGGGGTCAACTATCACGAGCGCACCTTGGGGCAGCTGTTCTGTCTCGATAGCGCCAAGGATATCGTCGATGTGCTGCTCACCGAGTGTGACTGGGCCGGGGTGACCCTGCAGTTCCAGACCGAGATCCTCACCGTCAGCAAGCAGGATGAGGGCTTTGTGTTGACGACCAGCAAGGGTGAGATCGGCTGCCACTCGCTGGTGGTGGCGACCGGCGGTCTCTCCATGCCCAAGCTGGGCGCGACCCCTTACGGCTTCAAACTGGCGGAGCAGTTCGGCCTCAAGGTGCTGCCGACCCGCGCAGGTCTGGTGCCATTCACCCTCCATCAGGCAGAGAAAGAGGCGTTCGCCGATCTGGCGGGCATCAGCCTGCCGGTGGCGGTGACCGCCGAGGATGGCACCCGCTTCAAGGAGGCGATGCTGTTTACCCATCGCGGCCTCTCTGGCCCCGTTATCCTGCAGATCTCCTCCTACTGGCATGCCGGTGAGAAGATCCACATCAACCTGCTGCCAGAGCTGGATATTCCGGCTGCCCTGCGTGAATGGGCGCAGGCACACCCGGCGCAGGAGCTGAAAACCGTGCTGGGGCGCGAGCTGCCCAAGCGCTTCGTCGACAAGCTGGTGGAGCTGGGTCAGCTGGCCAGCAAGCCGATGCGTCAGTACAACGAGCGGGAACTGGAAGCGGTGGCCAACTTGCTTGGTGACTGGCAGATCCTGCCCAACGGCACCGAGGGGTATCGCACCGCCGAAGTGACCCTGGGGGGCGTCGATACCAACGAGCTCTCCTCCAAGACCATGGAGGCGCGCAAGGTTCCCGGCCTCTACTTCATCGGCGAAGTGGTGGACGTGACCGGCTGGCTCGGTGGTTACAACTTCCAGTGGGCCTGGTCCTCCGGCTGGGTGGCCGGTCAGTACTGTTGATGTCACAGGGGCTGGTTTATCCGGCCCCGATTTATTGGTCGGGGTTAGGGTGATCGGTCGGGTTGCCGCAAGGGGGCGCAGATGCTTGAGAATCAGATGATGTTGTTGGCGGTGTTCGAGCGGGCGGCGCTGATGCTGATGACCCTCTTTTTCCTGACCCGCACCCGGCCGTTCCAGCGGCTGTTCCAGAAGCGGGATCACACCCCGGCGGAGCTGGTGCTGGTGGCCTCCATCTTCGGCCTGTTTGCGGTGTTCAGTACCTACACCGGCATTCCGGTAGAGGGGGCGCTGATCAATGTGCGGATCATCGCCATCATCTCCGGCGGCATCCTGTTCGGCCCCTGGGTCGGCATTCCGGCCGGGGTCATCTCCGGTCTGCACCGCTATCTCATCGACATGGATGGTCACACTTCCATCCCTTGCCTCATCGCCAGCATTATTGCCGGCCTGCTCGCCACCTGGCTGCACCTGCGTTGCCGCAAGTCGCGGCTCTGGCTCTACGGCATTCTGGCGGGGATGCTCTGCGAAGGGCTGACCATGCTGCTGATCTGGCTGCTGACCGAGCCCCACGAAGTCGGGGTGGAGATCGTTAACCACATCGCCTATCCGATGATCGCCGGGGCGCTCTGCATCGGCCTTATCATCAAGCTGGTGCAGGATCTGGATGACGAGAAGGAGCTGATTGCCGCCAAGCAGGCCAAGCTGGCGCTCGATATTGCCAACAAGACGCTACCCTTCTTCCAGAACATCGATCGCCACTCCCTCAGTCAGGTGTGCGATGTGATCCGGCGCGACATCAGCGCCGATGCGGTGGCCATCACAGATACCCATGACGTGCTGGCCTATGTCGGGGTGGGCAAGGATTACTACGAGCTGGATGAGCACCACGCCATCAGCGGCATGACCCAGCAGGCGGTGCTGCTCGACCAGATCATCATCAACAACGATCTGCGCCAGTATCACCTCTCCGATTTCCACTCGGTCATCATTATTCCGCTGCGGGAAAACGGCTCGGTGAGCGGCACCCTCAAGATCTACTATCGCCGCACCCACAGCATTACCAGCTCCCTGCGGGAGATGGCGGTGGGCCTTTCCCAGCTCATCTCCACCCAGATGGAGGTGTCGCGCATCGAGCAGCTCAAGGAGATGACCCGCAAGGCGGAGTTCACCGCGCTGCAGAGCAAGATCAACCCGCACTTCCTGTTCAATGCCCTCAACGCCATCTCATCCTTGATCCGCATTCGGCCCCAGCAGGCACGCCAGCTGATCGCCAATCTGGCGGATTACCTGCGCTACAACCTCAACAAGGGGGATGAACTCATCGACATTCAGGAGGAGCTGCAGCAGGTGCGCGACTACGTGGCCATCGAGCAGGCCCGTTTCGGTGACAAGCTGGAGGTGGTGTTCGAGGTGGACGACGTGCACATTCAGGTGCCGAGCCTGCTGTTGCAGCCGTTGGTGGAAAACGCCATCCTGCATGGCATCCAGCCCCGCAGCGCGCCGGGTCGGGTCACCATCGAGGTGAAACAGCTGGCGGGCGGCATCCGGGTATCGGTGCGGGATACCGGTTACGGCATCAGTCAGGCGGTGATCGACGGGGTGGCTGCCGGGCGGGTGGAGAGCCGCAGCATCGGCCTGATGAACGTGCATCAGCGGGTCAAGCTGCTTTATGGCGACGGCCTGCACCTCAAGCGGCTGGAGCCGGGTACCGAAGTGAGTTTCTATCTGCCGGATCAGGAGTCGATGCCATGCTGAGTGCCATCATGGTTGAGGATAAGTGTGTGCCGCGAGAGGTGTTGTCATGCTGAAAGCCATTATTGTCGAAGACGAGTATCTGGCTCGCGAGGAGTTGATCTATCTGGTGAATCAGCACAGCACCATCGAGATAGTGGCGAGCTTCGAGGATGGGCTGGAGGCGTTCAAATACCTGCAGGATCACGAGGTGGATGTGGTGTTCCTCGATATCCAGATCCCCTCCATCGATGGCCTGCTGCTGGCCAAGAACCTGCACAAGTCGAGCCATCCGCCCCACATTGTCTTCGTTACCGCCTACAAGGAGTTTGCGGTGGAAGCGTTCGAGCTGGAGGCGTTCGACTACATCCTCAAGCCCTACAACGAGCCCCGCATCATCAATCTGCTGCAAAAGCTCGAGCATGCGGGCAAATCGCAGCCAGCCACCACGGGGGAGGCGAGCGGCGAGGGGAGCAGCCCCCACAATCGCACCGTCAATCTGGTGAAGGGGGAGCGCATCATCGTCACCCCCTGCGAGCAGATCTACTACGCGGAAGCCGACGAGAAGCTCACCTATGTCTACACCCGTGATGACCGCTACGTGATGACCATGACCATCAGCGAGTTTGTCAGCCGGCTGCCTGCCGAGGGGTTCTTCCGTTGCCACCGTTCCTACTGCGTCAACATCAACAAGATCCGCGAAATCGTCCCCTGGTTTAACAGCACCTATCTCATCCGGCTCCATGATCTGCCGTTCGAGGTGCCGGTCAGTCGCAGCAACATCAAGGCGTTCCGTCAGCTGATGCGGCTCTGATTGTCATTCATTCCCGCCGATCTGCATTTCATGCCTTAATCGATCGGCGCGAACTGCGTCTTGCCTATAGTGGCCTCAATTTCCTTAAGGCCATCGACCGAGACGCATCATGACCAAAGAGATGAACCGCACCCGGTACCTGACACTGATCGGTACCATCATCACCCAGTTTGCACTGGGTTCTGTCTATACCTGGAGCCTGTTCAACGCCCAGCTCTCCGACAAGCTGGACGAGCCGGTGAGTCAGGTCGCTTTCGCCTTCGGTCTGCTCAGCCTGTCGCTGGCAGTCGCCTCCTCCATGGCGGGCAAACTGCAGGAGCGGTTCGGGGTGCGCAACGTGACCCTGGGCGCTGGTGTGCTGCTCGGCATCGGTTTCTTCCTCACCGCCCATGCCAGCAATCTGGCGATGCTCTACCTCTGCGCGGGCATTCTGGTCGGTTTTGCCGACGGTACCGGCTACCTGATGACCCTCTCCAACTGCGTGAAGTGGTTCCCGGAGCGCAAGGGTCTGATCTCCGCCTGCTCCATCGGTGCCTACGGCCTCGGCAGTCTCGGTTTCAAATACATCAACCTGCTGCTGCTCTCCAGCTCCGGCCTTGAGACCACCTTCCAGCTGTGGGGGCTGATCGCCATGTCCATGGTGCTGGTGGGCGGCATGCTGATGAAGGATGCGCCCAAGCAGGCCGCTTCCGTTCAGCAGAGCGAGAGCCGTGACTTCACCCTGGCCGAGGCGATGCGCAAGCCGCAGTACTGGATGCTGGCGCTGATGTTCCTCACCGCCTGCATGAGCGGCCTCTACGTCATCGGCGTGGCCAAGGATATCGGCGAGAAGATGGTGGGTCTGCCTGCCGTGGTCGCCGCCAACGCCGTCGCCATCATCGCCATGGCCAACCTGGGTGGCCGTCTGGTGCTGGGTATCCTCTCCGACAAGATGTCCCGCATCCGGGTCATCACCATCGCCCAGCTGATTACCCTGGCGGGCATGGCGCTGCTGCTGTTCGTGCCGCTCAATGCCAACCTGTTCTTCGTGGCGGTCGCCTGTGTGGCATTCAGCTTCGGTGGCACCATCACCGTCTACCCCTCGCTGGTGAGCGACTTCTTCGGTCTCAACAACCTGACCAAGAACTACGGCGTCATCTATCTGGGCTTTGGTCTGGGCAGCATCATCGGCTCCATCGTGGCCTCCCTGTTTGGCGGCTTTATGGCGACCTTCCACCTGATCCTGGTGTTGCTGGTGGTGGCGCTGGTGCTCTCCCTCACCATCCGCCTGCCGGCACCGGTAGCGGTCGAGCGGGCCTGATAAGTCTCCCTGCCACAGCAAGCAAAAACAGAGACCCGGGCCCTGCCCGGGTCTTTGCATTTCCGATGCTCGATCAGCGCGGCGCTAGCCCCAGCAGCTGGCGGGCCTGACGGCAGCGCTCCTCCACCGTTGACCACTCATCACCGGTTACCGTGATATGGCCCATCTTGCGGCCGGGGCGGGGTTCGCCCTTGCCGTAGAGGTGCAGATGCAGGCCGGGCAACGCCAGCAGGGCGGCCCAGTCGGGCGTGCCGTTTTGCCAGAGATCCCCCAGCAGGTTGATTAACAGGGCGGGGCGCACGGCGATCTGCTCCGGCAGCGGCAGATCGCACAGGGCCCGTACCTGCAACTCGAACTGGCTGCATGCAGCGTTGTCGAGGCTGGGGTGACCCGAGTTGTGGGGACGGGGCGCCAGCTCGTTGACCAATAGCCTCCCCTCCACCAGGAAGAACTCCACCGTCAGCACCCCGACGTAATCGAGGGTCGCGATCAGCCGCTCGGCTATTGCTTTGGCTTCGCTCTCCAGCGCCGGCACATTGGCCGGGGAGCGGGTCTGATCGAGGATGCCACCGCTGTGCCAGTTCTGCACCAGCGGCAGGGCGCTGATGGTGCCGCTCGGGCTGCGGGCCAGGGTCAGGGCAAACTCCCCCTCCAGCGCCAGCCGTTGTTCCAGCACGCAGGACACGCCACTAGCTGCCAGCGCCGTCGCCAGCTCATCCAGATTACTCACCTGCCACTGTCCCTTGCCGTCGTACCCCTCGCGGGCGGTCTTGAGAATGGCAGGCAAGAGTTCGCTGACCTGTGCGGGGATGGGCTCTTCCGGCAGTAGCGCCAGATAGGGGGCAATCGGGATGTCCGCTCCGCGCAGAAAGGCTTTCTCCTCACGGCGATCCTGACAGACCCGCACCGCGCTGGCGGCTGGGCGCACCGGCTTTTGTATTTCGAGCAGCGCGAGGGTGGCGGCGGGCACGTTCTCGAACTCGCAGCTGATGGCCTCGCAGTGGCTGGCCAGTTTGTGCAGAGCGGTCTGGTCGTCATAGGGGGCGACAATATGGTGATCGGCTGCGGCACCGGCGATGCTGGCGGGATCAGGATCAAGCACCACCACCTTGTAGCCGAGGCGGTGGGCGGCCATCACAAAGTAGCGGCCAAGCTGGCCGCCCCCCAGCATGCCGAGGGTGGCGGGGGGCAGGATCATGTCGGCTCCTCCAGCGTGAGGGCCAGCACCCGGTCGCGCTCGCGGGTGCGGAAGTCGTCGAGCTGCTGCCGGTAGCGGGGGGCGTCGTCGTCTTGTGCAACGGAGAGCAGAGAGACGGCAAACAGGGCGGCGTTGGCTGCCCCCGCCTCGCCGATGGCGAAGGTGGCGACCGGCACTCCTTTGGGCATCTGCACGATGGAGAGTAGCGAGTCCATTCCCTTGAGATGGCGGGAGGGGATGGGCACCCCCAGCACCGGCAATGTGGTCTTGGCGGCGACCATGCCCGGCAGGTGGGCGGCGCCACCGGCTCCGGCGATGATGGCGCGCAGACCGCGCTCGCGGGCAGTGGCGGCATACTCGAACAGCAGATCCGGGGTGCGATGGGCCGAGACCACCTGCGCCTCGTAGGGCACGCAGTGCTCCTTGAGGATGCGGGCGGCAGCCTGCAGCACGGGCCAGTCGGAGTCGGAGCCCATTACCAAGCCGATCAGGGGGGGGGTGTTCATTTTCTCTTAATCCTTGATGTTAAACGTTTGCTTTTGGTGAACAAAAAGAGCCGGCAAGCCGGCTCAGAATTTCTCGGGTCGCACGATTTCGACCGGTTGCAGAAAGGCGATCATGGCGTAATCGGGGTAGTAACGACTCTGCAGGTGGGCCAGCAGCCGCTCCGCCTGCTCCCGGCTGCAGATCGCCTCCAGCCGGATGTTGCCGCTCTCGCTCCAGCTGGCGTTGCGCTCGCCATGATCCCCTCGGCCGCGGGCATCTGTGATGGTGTAGCCGCGCAGCCCCTCGCGGGTGAGGGTGCGCAGCAGGGTCGGCTCCAGATTGGCTTCCGTAATGACGGTCAGCAGGGTGCGGGTCTCGGTCTGCATGTGGCTACTCCGTGAAGTGGCGGGCCCAGCTGTGGTAGAGCGGGATCCCCAGCATGATGTTGAACGGGAAGGTGACCCCCAGCACTGCGCTGAGTGATAGCCCCGGGTTGGCCTGAGGCACGGCGATGCGCATGGTGGCCGGCACGGCAATATAGGAGGCGCTCGCCGCCAGGGTGGCCAGCAGGGTCAGGCCGCCGAGAGAGAGGCCCATCAGCTGGCCAGCTGCCAGCCCCAGTCCCGCTGAAGCGAGCGGCATCAACAGGGCGAAGCCGAGCAGGAACAGGCCGTGGCGGCGCAGATCCTGACACTGACGGGCGACGATGAGGCCCATCTCCAGCAGGAACAGCGCCAGCGCCCCCTTGAACAGGTCGACAAACAGCGGTTTGAGCGGGGCAATCCCGTCCGGCCCGGCCAGATAGCCGATGGCCATGCCGCCCAGCAGCAGGGTTACCCCTTTGCCGAGGAAGGTCTCGTGGGCCAGCATGCGCCAGCGGGTCTCGCGACTGATGCCGCGGGCCAGCACTATGCCCACCAGAATGGCGGGGATCTCCATCACCGCGAGGAAGATGGAGAGCTGGGATTCAAAGCTGATGCCCCGCTCGGTGAGCCAGTTCACCCCGACCGCAAAGGTGGCGACGCTGACCGAGCCATAGTGGGCGGCGGTGGCGGCGGCATCGACCCGGTTCATCTTGAGGCGCAGCACGGCAAAGCCGAGCAGGGTCTGCACCACGCCGAGCAGGATCACCAGCACCAGTTGTGGCAGCAGAGGTTGCAGGGATTGCTGGGCCAGACCGACGCCGCCCTTGAGGCCGATGGCCAGTAGCAGAAAGAGAGAGAGGGTGTCGTAGAGGGCGGGCGGCAGCTTGAGCTCGGAGCGCACCAGACCGGCCAGCAGACCAAACAGAAAGAAGAGTACAACAACGTCCAGCATGATGGTTCGCAGGGCAGTTCAGATAATGGTTGCATGCTAGAGCCCGCAATGTTTCGATAAAATCAGATTCTCGCTGATAGTTGTTCGGTAAAAACTGATAGAGGACGGCATGCTCAACTACAAACAGCTCTACTACTTCTGGCATGTGGCGCGCTGCGGCAGCGTGACGCAGGCCGCCGAACAGCTGCACTTAACGCCGCAGACCATCAGCGGTCAGGTCGCCGAGCTGGAGCAATCACTCGGGGTGGCGCTGTTCAACCGGGTGGGACGGCGTCTGGTGCTGACCGCTGCGGGTCGGCAGGCGCAGGAGCAGGCGGGGGCGATTTTCTCGCTCGGCGCCGAGCTGGAGCACACCCTGCGCCACGCCAGCCAGGAGCTGACTATGCAGGTGGGGATCGCCGATTCGGTACCCCGCACCCTGGCGTTCGAGCTGCTGGCTCCCGCCATGGCGCTGGCGACGCCGCTGCGGCTGGTGTGTCACGAGGAGCGGGCCGAGCAGCTGTTCAGCGAGCTGGCCCGTCACAAGCTGGATATGGTGCTGATCGATCGCCCGCTCCCTCCCGACAGCTGCGTGCGTGGCTATAACCACGAGCTGGGGCGCAGCCCGCTGGCGCTGTTTGCCAGCCCGGAGCTGGCGGCGCGGGCGCGGGAGGGCTTTCCCACCTCGCTGGAGGGGTTGCCGTTGCTGATCCCCGGAGAGAAGTCTGCCACCCACGATCGGCTGCTGGAGTGGTATCGCCAGCAGGGCATTCATCCCCATCTGGTGGGGCAGTTTGATGACTCTACCCTGATGAAGTCGTTCGGCAAGGCGGGGATGGGGATCTTCCCGGCGCCGCTGGCGATGGCTGACGAAATTGGTCGCCTCTACGGGGTGGAGCGGATTGCGACCCTCACCGACGTCACACTCTCTTATTATCTGGTCTCGGCAGGGCGCCATCTCTCCCATCCCGGGGTACAGGCGGTGATGGAGGGGGCCCAACAGCGGCTGGCGGTGCTGGCTGGCAATAAATAGAAATCTGGATGGCTATACATCCAGCTTTGCTCTGCCTATAATCCTCCCGCTTTGGCGCATCATGCTTAATAGGGAATCCGGTGAGAATCCGGAGCTGGCGCGCAGCGGTAAGGGGGAACGAAGCGACATCAGGGCACTGCCGTCAGGCGGGAAGCCGTCGCCGTAGGCCATCAGCCCCCGAGCCCGAAGACCTGCCAGAGTTCGTATTTCGGGCCGAGAGAAACCGGCCACGAAGTAGATACTTACGCGAACTTAAGGATCTCTCATGTCGAAGAAATTTCTGGCGGCTGCCCTGTTGCCGACGGCGGCGTTTGCCCAAACTACCATCCCCATCAATCCAACTCTGGTCATTACGGCCAACCGCGTGGAACAACCGGTCAGCTCGGTGCTGGCGCCCGTTGTGGTGATCGATCGTGCCGAGATCGAATCTCGTCAGGTGCAGAGTTTGCCTGATTTGCTGAAAACCCTGCCCGGCGTGCAGATGGCGACTCTGGGAGGCCGGGGGCACATCAGTAGCCTGTTTGTCCGTGGAACCAACTCCAACCACTCTCTGGTCTTGATGAATGGTCGCCCGATTGCCGCCATGGTGGCGGGCACGCCCGATCTCAGCCAAATCCCGCTCGGCAATATCGAGCGCATCGAATATATCCGTGGCCCACGAGCGGCGGTGTATGGTTCCGATGCCATTGGCGGTGTTATCAACCTCATCACCAAAACATCCGCCAAGAATGGCAGTGAGACACATTTGAAGGGCGGCGCTGGCAGCCATGGCTATGGTCAGGGTGAGCTAAGAACGGTTCAGTCATTGGGCCAAAAAACCGATATGAACATGCTGTTCGGCTACGAGCGTACCGATGGTTTTGATGTTGTAGCCAATACCAAACAGCCGGATCGTGATGGTTTTGCCAGCCGTAATGGCCAAATGGGTTTGAACCACGCGTTTAATGATGCCTGGAGTGCGGACTTCAATGCTCAGGGCTATGACAATCTCACCGACACCGATGGCAGCACGGATCAGAGTCGGGTACAGGCTTTCCAATATGATGGTGGTGTCAAGTTCCAGGGTCAGGATCTGATCAGTCGACTTGAAGCCAGTTACGGTGAGAACAAGCTGAAGACTTGGCAGGAGGCTAAAGGAGAGGCTAGCGGTGAGCCTATTCATACAGGTTTAACCCGCTTCTCCTGGATTAACAGTTGGAGCGGCATCGAAGGGATTAATCTAACTGGTGGCGCAGATTGGCAGCGTGAACAGATGAAATCTGACTCTCGTGGGAGCGATTGGAGTTCGGGCTCTCCGGTAGTTAGCGGATTCCGCGCTCCTGACCGTGACAACACCGGTCTGTTTGCCGTGGGAAGCTACCGTTGGCAGGCGTTGCTGTGGGAGCTGTCCGGTCGGACCGATGACAACCAGCAATATGGTCGTCACAACACCTGGTCTGCCGCCAGCGGGTTGGATATCGATGAGAACCACAATGTGCGGCTGAGTTATGGTACCGCCTTCAAGGCACCTACCTTTATCCAGCTCTATTACCCAGGTTCCGAGAACCCAGCACTCAAGCCGGAAGAGAGCAAGAACTTGGAGTTGGATTTTACCGGCCGTTATATCGGTTGGGATTGGTCGTTGAACTTATATCGCAACAAGATCCAGAACCTGATCGCCTGCCAGAGTGCGTCCTCCACCTGCAGACCGGATAACACGGATGCCGAGATCCACGGTGTAGAAGTGGCGCTGGGTCTGGAAACCGGACCACTGCGCCACGATCTGAGCTTTGATTACACCCGGGCTGAAGACAAAA
Source organism: Aeromonas sp. FDAARGOS 1404 (assembly GCF_019047085.1). Classification (NCBI taxonomy): domain Bacteria; kingdom Pseudomonadati; phylum Pseudomonadota; class Gammaproteobacteria; order Aeromonadales; family Aeromonadaceae; genus Aeromonas; species Aeromonas sp. FDAARGOS 1404. The sequence continues at coordinate 2,210,729 of NZ_CP077237.1, read as the reverse complement.
ACGAGGGGGATCAGCAACTGTTGCGTCGGGCCAAGCAGAAAGCCAGCTGGCTGACTCAGGTGCAGTTGGGACCGGTCGCTCTCTCGACCGAGCTGCTCTACGTCGGCAAACGGGATGACAAGAACTTCAACAGCTTCCCCGTCCAGCGAGTGGAGCTTGGCTCCTATACACTGCTCAATCTCGGTGCCAACTATGGCGTCACCCCCCAGTTCACTTTGGGGGGGCGTATAGACAACTTGTTCGATCGTGATTACGCCCCCGCTTATGGTTACGCATCGCCGGGTACCGAGTTCAAAGTGACTGCCGACTACCGCTTCTGATGCTTTATTCGGTTCATCCTTGAAAAACCCGGGCCCTGCCATTGGCAGGGCCTTTTCTATTGGCGGCAGGCGGGAGTATGATCGCCGCCTTGCACCAAAGGGGAGCTCAAGTGGCCAATATTCTCGTGTTTGATTCCGGTATGGGTGGCCTGACCATCTACCGCGAGATCCGCCGCGTTCTGCCGGCACACAACTATTTCTACTGCTTCGACAACGCCAACTTCCCCTATGGTGAATTGAGCGAGCCCGCCCTGATTGCTGCCTGCACCCGCTTGGTGACCACCATGGTGGCCCGTCATCATATCGATCTGGTGGTGATTGCCTGCAACACGGCCAGCACCATAACGCTGCCGGCCTTGCGTGAGGCGCTGGATATTCCCGTAGTGGGGGTGGTGCCAGCCATCAAGCC
>NZ_CP077237.1:2047500-2205000 GCF_019047085.1 Aeromonas sp. FDAARGOS 1404 | reverse complement strand
GGCGTAGTCGATGGGAAGCAGGTTAATATTCCTGCACGACTTGTAATTGCGATGGGGGGACGGAGAAGGCTAGGTGGGCCAGGCGACGGTTGTCCTGGTGAAAGTGCGTAGGTGGTGTTTCCAGGCAAATCCGGAGACACAACACTGAGACACGAGACGAACACACTACGGTGTGGAAGCCATTGATGCCCTGCTTCCAGGAAAAGCCTCTAAGCTTCAGATTACAAGTCATCGTACCCCAAACCGACACAGGTGGTCGGGTAGAGAATACCAAGGCGCTTGAGAGAACTCGGGTGAAGGAACTAGGCAAAATAGAACCGTAACTTCGGGAGAAGGTTCGCTCCTGACAGTGAAGTCCCTTGCGGATGGAGCAGTTGGGAGTCGCAGTGACCAGATGGCTGGGACTGTTTATCAAAAACACAGCACTCTGCAAACACGAAAGTGGACGTATAGGGTGTGACACCTGCCCGGTGCCGGAAGGTTAATTGATGGGGTTAGCGCAAGCGAAGCTCTTGATCGAAGCCCCGGTAAACGGCGGCCGTAACTATAACGGTCCTAAGGTAGCGAAATTCCTTGTCGGGTAAGTTCCGACCTGCACGAATGGTGTAACCATGGCCATGCTGTCTCCACCCGAGACTCAGTGAAATCGAATTCGCCGTGAAGATGCGGTGTACCCGCGGCTAGACGGAAAGACCCCGTGAACCTTTACTACAGCTTGGCACTGAACATTGAACCTACATGTGTAGGATAGGTGGGAGGCTTTGAAGGCGTGACGCCAGTTGCGCTGGAGCCGTCCTTGAAATACCACCCTTGTATGTTTGATGTTCTAACGCAGGGCCCTGAATCGGGCTCGCGGACAGTGCCTGGTGGGTAGTTTGACTGGGGCGGTCTCCTCCCAAAGAGTAACGGAGGAGCACGAAGGTTGGCTAATCCTGGTCGGACATCAGGAGGTTAGTGCAATGGCATAAGCCAGCTTAACTGCGAGACGGACAGGTCGAGCAGGTACGAAAGTAGGTCATAGTGATCCGGTGGTTCTGAATGGAAGGGCCATCGCTCAACGGATAAAAGGTACTCCGGGGATAACAGGCTGATACCGCCCAAGAGTTCATATCGACGGCGGTGTTTGGCACCTCGATGTCGGCTCATCACATCCTGGGGCTGAAGTCGGTCCCAAGGGTATGGCTGTTCGCCATTTAAAGTGGTACGCGAGCTGGGTTCAGAACGTCGTGAGACAGTTCGGTCCCTATCTGCCGTGGGCGTTGGATGATTGAAGGGAGTTGCTCCTAGTACGAGAGGACCGGAGTGAACGAACCTCTGGTGTTCGGGTTGTCACGCCAGTGGCACTGCCCGGTAGCTAAGTTCGGAATCGATAACCGCTGAAAGCATCTAAGCGGGAAGCGAGCCCTGAGATGAGTCATCCCTGACCCCTTGAGGGTCCTAAAGGGCCGTTGGAGACCACAACGTTGATAGGTGGGGTGTGTAAGCGCAGTGATGTGTTGAGCTAACCCATACTAATTACCCGTGAGGCTTAACCATACAACACCCAAGAAGTGTTCTAAGGCTTGTAACAGATACCAAGCGAACTACTAATTCAGTGATAATGACCTAGTCGTTATTCACGTCAGCTTTCTAGATTAAGAATTTGCCTGGCGGCCATAGCGCCGTGGAACCACCTGATCCCATGCCGAACTCAGAAGTGAAACGCGGTAGCGCCGATGGTAGTGTGGCATTCGCCATGCGAGAGTAGGACACTGCCAGGCACCCAATTTAAGAACCCCGCTCATCGAGCGGGGTTTTTTATTGCCTGCAATTCAGTAAATCGCCTTAATATTGACCTTTTATTCCCTCTTCCCTGCCGTTTCTCCATTTTTCCTCCTCGATTTTCTCCGCTTCTGCCATCGCCGCTGGTGTTAGTTGTCGTTATAATGGCCGCCCTCAAGCAAGGTGGTGGTATGAAAGCAGAATATCTACAGCGATTCGGGGGCATTGCCCGTCTTTATGGTCAGAGCGCACTGCGTTCCTTTAGCCAGGCCAAGGTCTGTGTGGTGGGGATCGGCGGCGTGGGCTCCTGGGCGGCCGAGGCGCTGGCCCGCGCCGGTATCAACCAGATCACCCTGATCGACATGGATGATATATGCATCACCAACACCAATCGCCAGATCCACGCTATGCAGGGGACGGTTGGTCGCCTCAAGACCGAGGTGATGGCCGAGCGCATTCGCGCCATCAATCCGGATTGCGACGTGATCGAGGTGGACGATTTCGTCACCGCCGATAACCTGGCCGAGCATGTCAAGCGAGAGTTTGACTATGTGGTGGATGCCATCGATTCGGTCAAGGCCAAGGTGGCGCTGATTGCCTTCTGCAAGCGCAACAAGATCCCGGTGATTGTCGCGGGTGGTGCTGGCGGGCAGATGGACCCGACCCAAATCACCGTAGCCGATCTGGCCAAGACCATTCAGGATCCGTTGGCCGCCAAGGTGCGCTCCGACCTGCGCCGGTTGCACAACTTCAGCAAGAATCCGGCGCGCAAATTCGGGGTGGAGTGTGTCTTCTCAACCGAGCAGCTGAGTTATCCGGATGGCAATGGTGGCACCTGTCAGGCCAAGGCAGCCAGCGATGGCACCATGAAGATGGATTGCGCCTCCGGCTTTGGCGCCGTGACACCGGTGACGGCAACCTTTGGGCTGGTTGCCGCGTCCCGGGTATTGAAGAAGATTGCCGAGCGGGGGGCCCGCGCCGAGAAAGAGAGCGAGAATGAAGAAGCCGGGTCGATTGGTGAAGCCTAATCGATCACTGAACAGCGCGGGTTAGACAGCCTGTTCCCGGATCGCCAGCACGATAGCTCTGAGCCCGTTACCTCGTGACGGGCTCAAGTGTTTCTCAAGTCCCAGTTCGGTGAAATACCCTTCCATATCAAATGCCTGGATCGCCGCAGACGATTGGTGGTTGAGTGCTGCCAGCACGATGACGATGAGGCCACGCACGATGCGGGCATCGGAATCACAGGCAAAGTGCCAGCAGCCATCCTCGCTTTGTTCTCCCTTCAGCCAAGCCTGGCTTTCACACCCCTTGAGGCGGAACTCCTCCTGCTGCCATTCGGCGGGTAGCGCTGGCAGCTGCTTGCCGAGCTGGATGATGAGCCGATACTGGTTCTCCCAGCCGTGGGCGGCGGCAAACTGCTGGCGGATGGTGTCGGCGTTGGGCTCAAGGCCAATCTGGGTATAGCTTGCGAGGTCACTCATTCGGTTGTCTGCCTTAGAAGAAGTCACAGAGTTTGTGCAGGGCGGCCAGCAGGACGTCGACATCATCCCGATTGTTGTAGCAAGCCAGCGAGGCGCGCATGGTGCCGCCGATCCCGAGCGATTCCATCAGCGGCATGGCGCAGTGATGGCCGACTCGCAGGGCGATACCCTGCATGTCGAGCAGGGTAGCAGCATCTTGCGGGTGGATGTCGTCGAGCAGGAAAGAGACCGCACCGGCGCGTTGGCCGGGTTCGCCGACCAGACGCAACCCCGGCACTTGTTGCAGGCCAGCTACCAGATAGTCGGTCAGTGCCTGCTCATGTTGGGCGAGCCATTCCCTATCTTGCGCCATCACAAAGTCGATGGCGGCGGCGAGGCCGATAGCGCCAGCGATATGGGGGGTGCCCGCCTCGAATTTGAAAGGCAGGGTATTGAAGGTGGTGCCGCTGAAACTGACCCGATCGATCATCTCGCCACCGGCTTGCCAGGGCGGCATCCGCTCCAATAGCTCGGTGCGGCCCCACAACACACCGATGCCGGTCGGGCCGTAGAGCTTGTGGCCGGAGAAGGCGTAGAAGTCGCAACCGATGGCTTGCACATCGACGTCGAGATGAGCCACCGCCTGAGCACCGTCGATCAGCGTCACGGCGCCAACCGCCTTGGCGGCAGCCACTATCTCTTTGACTGGATTGACGGTACCGAGGGCATTGGAGACGTGGGCCACGCTCACCAGCCGGGTCCGTGGCCCCAGCATTGCGTGATAGGCGGCCAGATCGAGATCGCCCCGCTCATCGAGGGGGATCACCCGGATCACCGCGCCGGTACGCTGGGCGACCAGTTGCCATGGGACGATATTGGCGTGGTGCTCCAGCGTACTGAGGATAATTTCGTCCCCCGCCTTGAGCTCGCTCATCCCCCAGCTCTGGGCCACCAGATTGATCGCCTCCGTGGTGCCACGGGTCCAGATCACTTCGTGGCTGCGAGGCGCATTGATAAAGCGGGCGACCGTTTCGCGGGCAGCTTCGAAGGCGCGGGTAGCGCGGCCACTCAGAGCATGGGCGGCGCGGTGCACATTGGCATTGTCGGCCCGATAGTAGTGAGCGATGGCATCCAGTACCGTTTGAGGCTTCTGGGTGGTGGCGGCGTTGTCCAGATAGACCAGAGGGTGGCCGTTTACCTCCTGCGCCAAGGCCGGAAACTGGCTGCGCAGTTGGTCGTGCTGTTGCTGATTCATGCTCCCCTCATCATCTGGAAAAAGTCATCATCTCGAAAGGTCGGCCATGATCCTGAAAATAGCGCCCGAACACAAGGCGGATAAGCCCGATGGGCGGTTGCCTGCCGTGCAGCAGGTACGGCTCGTCGGGTGATTTCTGGTACAATGCCGCCCCTCATCATAAGCCAAGAGATCCGGCCCATGAAGCTCAACCCCAATCAGAACGAAGCGGTCAAGTATGTTTCCGGCCCTTGCCTGGTGCTGGCGGGGGCCGGATCGGGCAAGACCCGCGTCATCACCAACAAGATTGCCTATCTGGTGCAGCAGTGCGGCTACAGTGCGCGCAACATAGCAGCGGTCACCTTTACCAACAAGGCGGCGCGGGAGATGAAGGAGCGGGTCGGCCAGACCCTGGGTCGCAAGGAGGCGCGGGGGCTGATGGTCTCCACCTTCCATACCCTGGGTCTCGATATCATTCGTCGTGAGCACAAGAGCCTGAATCTCAAGGCGAACTTCTCCCTGTTCGATGACACCGACCAGCTGGCGCTGCTGAAAGAGTTGACTGAAGACGAGCTCGACAACGACAAGGACAAGCTCTCGGCCCTTATCAGCCAAATCTCCAACTGGAAGAACGATCTTATCCTGCCGGCCCGCGCCATGCGTATTGCTCGCGGGCCGGAAGAGGTGTTGATGGCCCAGCTCTACGAACGTTATCACCGGCAGATGGTGGCCTATAACGCGCTGGATTTTGACGACCTCATCGTGATGCCGACCCTGCTGCTCAAGAGCAATCAGGAGGTGCGCGAGCGCTGGCAGAACAAGATCCGCTATCTGCTGGTCGATGAGTACCAAGACACCAACACCAGCCAATACGAGCTGGTGAAGCAGATCGTCGGCGAGCGGGCTCGTTTTACCGTGGTAGGGGACGATGACCAGTCCATCTACTCCTGGCGAGGTGCCAAGCCGCAGAACCTGGTGCTGCTGAGCGAAGATTTCCCCAGCCTCAAGCTGATCAAGCTGGAGCAGAACTACCGCTCCAAGCGGCGGATCCTCAAGTGCGCCAACATTCTGATCGCCAACAACCCCCACGTCTATGACAAGGCGCTCTTCTCCGAATTGGATGAGGGGGTGAAGCTCAAGGTGCTGTTCGCCAAGAACGAGGAGCACGAAGCGGAGCGGATCGCCGCCGAGATGATGGGACACAAGTTTATGAACCGCACCCGGTTCAAGGATTACGCCATCCTCTATCGGGGCAACCATCAGTCGCGCATCTTCGAGAAGGCGTTGATGACCAACCGGATTCCTTATCGCATCTCCGGCGGCACCTCGTTCTTCTCCCGCACCGAGATCAAGGACATCATGGCCTACCTCAAGCTGCTGGTGAATCCGGATGAGGACACTGCCTTCCTGCGGGTGGTCAACCTGCCGCGCCGCGAGATTGGCCCCACTACCCTCGAAAAACTGGGTCAGTATGCCAATCAGCGCGGCAAGAGCCTGTTTGCCGCCAGCTTCGAGCTGGGGCTCGAGCAGCACCTCTCCGGGCGGGGCCTCCTGGCCCTGCAGGCATTCACCAACTGGTTGGTACGCCTTGGCGATCAAGCGCTGCGTGGCAATCCGGTGGAGGCGGTGCGGGACATGATCAAGGAGATCCACTACGAAGAGTGGCTCTACGAGACCTCCCCCAGCCCGAGAGCGGCCGAGATGCGGATGCAGAACGTTTCTACTCTCTATCGCTGGATCACCGAGATGCTGGAAGGGGATGAGCTGGAGGAGTCGATGACGCTGGCTCAGGTGGTCACTCGCCTCACCCTGCGCGACATGATGGAGCGCAACGAGGGGGAAGATGATGCGGATCAGGTGCAGTTGATGACGCTGCATGCCTCAAAGGGGCTGGAGTTCCCCTATGTCTACATGGTGGGGATGGAGGAGGGCTTGCTGCCCCACCAGACCAGCATAGATGAAGACAACGTGGAGGAGGAGCGGCGTCTCGCCTACGTGGGGATCACCCGGGCCCAGACCGAACTGACCTTCACCCTCTGCAAGGAGCGGCGTCAGTTTGGCGAGTCGGTACGGCCAGAGCCGAGCCGCTTCTTGCTGGAGCTGCCGCAGGATGACCTTGAATGGGAGAACCAGAAGAAGGTGACTGCCGAGGAGCGCCAGCAGAAGGGGCAGGTCGGTGTTGCCAACCTGCGGGCGTTGTTCAAGAAGGATTAACCCTAAGGATTGGCCGGGGTCAGTAGCGGTACTATGTCTGCTCCCGGCATGGGCGGTGAGATATAGCGCCCTTGCCCCATCCTGCAGCCAATATCAATCAGCTTCTGCAACTGCTGCTGGTTCTCGATCCCCTCGACCACCAGGGTGTAATCGAGATCCTGACAGATATCACGCATGGCGCGGATCAGCGCCAAATCTTTGGGCGATTGCAGCATCCTCTGGGTAAAGCTGTCATCCACCTTGATGTAATCCACCGGGAAGTGGAACAGAGCGTTGAGGGAGGAGAAGCCGGTGCCGAAATCATCGAGGCTGATCTGGATGCCCTTGGCGCGCAGCTCGTGCAGGGATGCCAGCGCATCGGAATCTTGCCGCGACAGCTCCCGCTCGTTGAATTCAAAAATCAGATAGCCGGGGGCGACCCCTTCCTCTTCGATAATTCCCATCAGCCGCATGATGTGGTCATGGTTGACCAGATGCTTGCCCGACAGATTGATGGCGACCTTGAACTTGCTCTGCCCGGAGATTGGCAGCCAGTTCTTCAGTTGCTGACAGGTGTGGCGCAGGATCTGGTAATCCAGCTCCAGAATAAGGCCGCACTGCTCCGCCAGCGGAATAAAGTCGAACGCATCCTTCAGAATCCCCTCCTCGGTCAGCCAGCGCGCCATCACCTCCAGTCCGGTCAGGCGGCTATCCTGCAGCCGGATCACCGGCTGGAAGTAGGGGACGATACGCCCCTCCCGCAGGGCTCTGGCCAGCATCTCTTCCGGCGAATTCCAGTTCTGGTTGATGCAATCATCCGAGTAGCTGACGATGCGACTGCGACCATTGCGTTTGGCCTGATACATGGCCAGATCGGCCTGATGGAGCAGCTGGCTGATATCTGAGGTTTGCTCGGAGACGCTCGATACCCCAAGGCTGACGGTAATGCTCAACTCGTTGCCGAGTAGCCGGAACGGGTAGGAGAGACGGCTGATAATGCGGTTGAGCACCGGGCTGATGTCATCGTCGCTCTTGCTGCTGTCCAGATAGATGACAAACTCGTCGCCCCCCAGTCTGGCCACCAGATCGTTTTGCCGGATGCAGGTTTGCAGGCGGCGGCTCACCTCCTTGAGCAGCTGATCGCCAGCGCTGTGGCCCAGGGTGTCATTGATCTGCTTGAAGTGATCCACATCGATAAAAATCACCGCGAATCCCGGCGATTTGTAGCGGTTGTAGTGGGTCATGGCGTGGTTGAGGTGGTTCATCAACAGCGCGCGGTTGGGCAGCTGGGTCAGTGGGTCGTGAAGCGCATCGAATTGCAGCCGCCGTTCCAGCTCCTGATGCTGCTTGAGCTGCTTTTGCAGCCTGAGGTTGGTCTGACGCAGCTGTTGCAGCCGCTGGTTGATGGAGTCCTCGGTATTGATGTCGTTGAGTTGCTGGCGGATCCGCCTCAGCTCCAGCAGCAGGGTGAGCTGGCCACGCAGAAAGTCGAGAAACAGCTTGTCGTCGGTCTCCAGCGGTTGAGCCGTGCTGATGATGAAGTGAGCGAAGTACTGTTGTTGTAGCCGCAGCGGCATGCTGTGCCAGTAGCGTGACTCCCTGCTCACCTCGATATTGCTGGTGCTGTGGCACAAGCCGCTGATGAACTCGTCTCCCTGATGGGGATGGGCAGGGTAGATCTTTTCCAGCTTCTGACTGGTTAGCCTGACCAGCAGCATGTCCTCGATGGTGAGCATCTGGCGCAGTACCGCCTCCAGTTGGGAGAAGAGCGCCTGGGCCGGCAGGGTATTGGCGAGCCGCATGATGCGGCTGATGCTCTCGATTTTCTTTTTCCAGTTCGGGTCTTTGCGGATCAGCGGTGAAGGGAGCTCGGTGAGATGGGATCCCGCCTGGGTTTCGGTCAGCCGTTTGGCCAGACACTCCAGCAGCAGACGCAGGGTTGGCAGGTCGGCTGGTGTGCCACGCGCCAGCAACCACTGTATCTGGCCATGCTCGATGGGGAAGACGCACCACCCTTCGGCTTCATCCAGCTGGGTGAGTTGATCGGTGATGCGGGACTGCTCACGGCCCAGCTGTTGCTTGAAGATATCGCTGACCTTGTAGGCGTAAAGCCAGTTCAGACCGGTATCGGAGAGGCCCAGCATGCCGAAATGTTGCAGCGGGCAGAGTTGGTCAATCTGCTGGATCAGGGCATCGTAATCGTCAGACGTGGCGGTTTGTGGCGCCGGGAAGTCCATAATGGCAGAGACCAACGCCAACAGAGGAGTTGAGTAGTGGGGTTCGATGGATTGGGCCGACATGTGCAACTCCCGATATGTCTACCTTACAAGAGTAGTCGGAAGCCGATAGATTGAAAGGGCCGCAATTGCGGCCCTTTCAAATACTTACAGCTTGTCGATCATGTAGTGGATGGCGTTTTCAATCTCTTCATCACTACAGTTCGCACAGGTGCCGCGCGGAGGCATCATGCCGGACTTGCCGGTAAAGCCTTCAATCGCATGTTTCTTGAGAGTATCAATGCCCTGGGCGATGCGAGGATCCCAGGCTGTCTTGTCACCCCGTTTGGGGGCACCGGCGGCGCCGGTGTCGTGACAGGCAAAGCAGGCGCCCTTGTATACCGTTTCGCCATCGCGGGGACCGGAAGAGGCGGCCGCCGTCGGTGCAGCACTCGCGCCAGCAATACCTTCCAGATCCTTGGCGGTATAGACCTGACCGATTGGTTTGATCCGATCGGCAATGGCCTCCGGTGACATCTCATCGGCAGCAAGCACTGCCCCAGACAAGCTGGCGGCCGTCATCCCGACAGCCAGCAAATAGCTCAGTTTTTTCAACACGCTCATATACTCCCAGCAGTCTTTTATTATCCATGTAAACGACGGGATTATAACCGAATAGTTACAGCCATTTAAACGCTTGTGTGTGAAGTGTTAAACACTCTGCGTACAAAGTTTTGGCCGATATCACGGCAATTTGGGTGGTGGAGATAAAAAGAAACCCGGCATTCGCCGGGGTTCGGGTAACCAAGGGGTGAAACGGCCTATTTATCCCAGCTCAGGATCACCTTGCCGGAGTGGCCGGAGCGCATCGCATCGAACCCCTGCTGGAATTCGTCGATGTGGAATCTGTGGGTGATGATGGGGGAGAGATCCAGCCCGGACTGGATCAGGCTGGCCATCTTGTACCAGGTCTCGAACATCTCGCGGCCATAGATCCCTTTGATAAACAGCCCCTTGAAGATCACCTTGTTCCAGTCGATGGCCATGGTAGAGGGGGGGATGCCAAGCATGGCGATCTTGCCGCCGTGGTTCATCTTGTCGAGCATCTCCTGGAAGGCGCTCGGGACGCCGGACATCTCCAGCCCCACGTCGAAGCCTTCGGTCATGCCCAGTTCGCTCATCACGTCAGCCAGCTTCTCCTTGGCCACGTTGACCGCGCGGGTGGCGCCCATCTTGCGGGCCAGCTCCAGCCGGTATTCGTTGACGTCGGTGATCACCACGTGGCGCGCACCCACATGACGGCAGACGGCGGCGGCCATGATGCCGATGGGGCCTGCCCCGGTAATGAGCACATCTTCACCCACCAGATCGAAGGAGAGGGCGGTGTGCACCGCATTGCCGAACGGGTCGAAGATGGCGGCCAGCTCGTCCGGGATATTGTCCGGCAGCTTGAAGGCATTGAACGCGGGGATCACCAGATATTCGGCAAAGGCACCCGGGCGATTGACACCAACACCAATGGTGTTGCGGCAGAGGTGAGTGCGGCCAGCGCGGCAGTTGCGGCAGTGACCGCAGGTGATGTGCCCTTCACCGGAGACCCGATCGCCGATGGCGAAGCCGCGCACCTCCTGACCGATGGCGACCACTTCCCCAACATATTCATGGCCGACCACCATGGGTACCGGAATGGTCTTCTGGGACCACTCGTCCCAGTTGTAGATGTGGATATCGGTGCCGCAGATGGCGGTTTTGCGGATCTTGATCAGCAGATCGTTGTGGCCGAGCTCGGGGGCCGGCACATCCGTCATCCAGATGCCGACCTCTTTGTGCAGTTTGGAGAGTGCTTTCATGGCTGTTCCTTCAATATGAATGCAGAAAAAAGGGGCTGCAGCCCCTTGATTCAAATCAGATAACGTCGAGTTCACGGCCGATGCGGATAAAGGCGTCGATCGCCTTGTCCAGCTGCTCGCGGGTGTGGGCGGCAGACATCTGGGTGCGAATACGCGCCTGACCCTTGGGCACGACCGGGAAGGAGAAGCCCACCACATAGATGCCGGCTGCCAGCATGCGGCTCGCCATTTCGGAGGCGAGTTTGGCATCCCCCAGCATCACCGGAATGATGGCGTGGTCGGCGCCAGCCAGAGTGAAGCCGGCGGCGCTCATCCGCTCGCGGAAGTAACGGCTGTTCTCTTTCAGGCGGGCGCGCAGGTCGTGACCTTCCGCCAGCATGTCGATCACCTTTATGGTGGCAGAGACTATGGAGGGGGCCAGCGAGTTGGAGAAGAGGTACGGGCGGGAGCGCTGACGCAGCCAGTCGATCACCTCTTTCTTGCCGGAGGTATAGCCGCCGGATGCGCCGCCGAGCGCCTTGCCCAGGGTGCCGGTGATGATGTCGACCCGATCCATCACGCCGCAATATTCGTGGGTGCCGCGACCGTTTTCGCCGATAAAGCCGACGGCGTGGGAGTCATCCACCATCACCAGCGCATCGTATTTGTCGGCCAGATCGCAGATGGATTTGAGGTCGGCGATGACCCCATCCATGGAGAAGACACCGTCGGTGGCGATCAGCTTGAAGCGGGCGCCGTCGGCATCAGCCTGCTTGAGCTGGGCTTCCAGTTCGGCCATGTCGTTGTTGGCGTAGCGATAACGCTTGGCCTTGCACAGCCGCACGCCGTCGATGATGGAGGCGTGGTTGAGGGCATCGGAGATGATGGCATCTTCGGCGCCGAACAGGGTCTCGAACAGACCGCCATTGGCATCGAAACAGGAGGAGTAGAGGATGGTATCTTCGGTGCCGAGGAAGGCAGACATCTTCTGCTCCAGCGCTTTGTGCTGATCCTGGGTGCCACAGATGAAGCGCACCGAGGCCATGCCGAAGCCGTGGCTGTCGAGTCCCTGATGGGCGGCAGCGATCAGATCCGGGTGGTTGGCCAGCCCAAGATAGTTGTTGGCACAGAAGTTCAGTACCTGCTCACCGCCGACGGCGATGCTGGCCTGCTGGGCGGAGGTGATGATGCGCTCCTGCTTGTACAACCCTTCAGCTTGCACCTGGTTCAGTTGCTCGGTCAGGTGACGATAGAATCCGTTAGACATCCTCGATCCTTAGTGGCTATTTCAGCTGCGTATCAACAGAGGGCGACATTTTACTGCAATCTGTTGCGGTAAATTCAAATGATTGTGCTGATATTCAACAAATGTGAAACAGATCTCACCCAGCTGGTTGGGCCAGCTGGCGGTAGTGCTGTTCCAGCTGCTGGATCTGTCCGGCAACCTGGGGTTGCACATAGGGGCGCAGCAGGAACAGCACCTTCAACACGCCCTGATAGAGCAGCGGTTTGGTGATGCGGGTGTTGGGGGCCTGGGCAATCTGGAACGGGATCCAGCAGGTCACCACCATCTTGATGGTCTGGCCCAGATCTGGCAGGTCTTCATCGCTGACATCTATGATGCCGCCTTCGCGCAGACTCCTGAGCAGGGCGACCACGGAGGAGCGCATCTGCTCCTGGGCCTTGAGGTACTTCTGTTGCAGCGGTTCGTCACGGCTCAGGATGTCCGGCAGGTTGGCGTAGAAGAAGCGGAACTGCCACATCAGATAGAAGATGGCATCGAGATAGCCCATCAGATCCTGCAGAGTGATTTCACGGTTGCGGGTCGGCACGAAGCTCTCGCTCAGGTGACGGGCATACTGGTCGAAGATGGAGTGGATGATGTCTTCTTTATTGCGGAAGTGGTAGTAGAGGTTGCCCGGGCTGATACCCATGTGCGCCGCAATGTGGTTGGTGGTGATGTTGCGTTCACCCTGATCGTTGAACAGCTCGGTCGCGCTGTGAATGATCCTGTCTCTGGTTTTCATCACTCATTCCTCCAACAGGTTCCGCTCGGGGCAGTTTTGAACAAGGTCGAATCCCCGGACGGCCCGTGATAAACTTTTCGGCAATTTCAAATTGGCTCACTATACACAGCTTTAACAAGCAGTCACATGTAGCCATCAACGTACGAGAGGCAAACTCCATGATCGTAGTAACTGGCGGTGCTGGCTTTATCGGCAGCAATCTGGTCAAGCAGCTGAACGCTCAAGGACGGACCGATATCGTGGTCATTGATGACTTGACCGACGGCACCAAGTTCGTCAACCTGGTCGATCTGACCATCGCTGACTACATGGACAAAGACGAGTTTCAGGCGCGCATCGTCTCCGGTGACGAGTTTGAAGAGTGGGACAACGGCATCGAAGTGATCTTCCACGAAGGCGCCTGCTCTGCTACCACCGAGTGGAACGGCAAGTTCATCATGGAGGTCAACTACGAGTACTCCAAGGATCTGTTCCACTACTGCATCGAGCGTGAAATCCCGTTCATTTACGCCTCTTCTGCCGCGACCTACGGTGGCCGCAACGACAACTTCATCGAAGATCCCAAGTTCGAACAGCCGCTCAACGTCTACGGCTACTCCAAGCAGCTGTTTGACCAGTACGTGCGCCGCTGGATGCCGGAGATCAACTCTCAGGTCGTTGGCCTCAAGTACTTCAACGTCTACGGCCCGCGCGAGCAGCACAAAGGCTCCATGGCTTCCGTCGCCTTCCACCTCAATACCCAGGTGAAGAAGGGCGAGAATCCCAAGCTGTTCGAAGGTTGCGATGGCTTCCCGAACGGTGGTCAGATGCGTGACTTCATCTATATCGACGACGTCTGCAAGGTAAACCTCTGGTTCTGGCAGAACCCGCAGCACTCCGGCATCTTCAACTGCGGTACCGGCCGTGCCGAGCCGTTCCAGAACGTGGCCGAAGCGGTGATCAAGCATCATCAGAAGGGTTCCATCGAGTACATTCCCTTCCCGGATCACCTCAAGGGTCGCTACCAGAGCTTCACCCAGGCTGACATGACCAAGCTGCGCAGCGTGGGTTATGACGCCGAGTTTAAAACCGTTGCCGAAGGGGTAGCGGATTACATGACCTGGCTCAACCGGGCCTGATTATTCGCTTTTGCGGAATGGCCGCCAATGAGGCGGCTTTTTCATTATTTCCTATGTGGTTAGCATGAAGAAAAAAGTTTTATTTATAATGGAAACATTGGGCGGAGGAGGCGCCGAAAAGGTCCTTATTGAAACGCTTAAGCGTTTGGATTTTAGTAAATACGCTATTACGCTGCTGTTATTAAGGCGTGAGGGTGTATATTTATCTCAAGTTCCTAAAAATGTAAAAGTAGAATTTCTGTTGCCGACCGAACCATCGGGGTTGTTTCAGCGTAGAATTTTTTTCTCTATTAAAAAACGCTGGTGGAATTTCGTGCTAAATAGCAAGTGGTTAGCAAATATCGTATTCAATGAACGATATGATGTTGGTATCGCATTTTTGGAAGGGAATAGCTCTCTGTTGTTATCGCACCTGAATTCTGTTGTTCGAAAGATAGCATGGGTCCATATAGACTTGTTGTGCCATCAAATTCTCTCCAGAAAAATTGAGCGTACCGTTTATAAAAAAATGGATAACATTGTCTGTGTCTCTAAAGGTGCACAGAATGCATTATTGAAATTGTATCCTGAAGTGAAACCATATACTCAAGTGGTTTATAACCCTGTTGATATAGAAGGCATAATGCGGAAAAGTCATGAGCCTATTACGAGTGAGGGGAAAATAAAAGTTATTGCTATTGGACGGCTATGCAATGCCCAGAAAGGATTTGACATCTTGCTGGCTGCTCATAAAATAAATATTGATGCAGGGGTTAAATATCACCTTACTATTTTGGGAGAAGGTGATGATAGAGCTGGGTTAGAGTCATTTATCAATATTAATAATATTGGTGATAGTACGAAATTACTTGGATTCAAGGAAAATCCATATCCATATCTTGCTGATGGCGATCTATTCGTTATGTCCTCACATTATGAGGGTTACCCAGTTGTACTCGTAGAAGCAATGGCATTGGGGAAGGCCATTGTATCGACAAATTGTACTGGACCTAATGAAGCTCTCGATGGCGGGAAATATGGTGTTCTCGTTCCTGTCGGGGATGCAAATGCGCTTGCATTGGCAATACGAAAAATGATTGAAAATCAAAAAATGCTATCAACATATAGTTCCTTATCGAAGGAGCGAGCCAAGATTTTCAATCTCCGAGAGAGTATGAGGCAGATCGAGCAATTATTAGATGGGGAGAGCAAACATCCTTCCAGTTGCACTCTTCATTCGAGTCTTGCGAACGGAGGTGTAGGGTGAATATATTGATGGCACTCTCCCAGCTCGAGGTAACGGGAGCTGAGGTCTATGCCACCACGGTCGGTAACGAACTGACCCGGCGTGGTCACAACGTCTTTTATGTTTCTGATACCCTGACCAAGCCGACGCTTGGTCCCGTCTTCAAGCTGAGATTCAACAAGCGCAGCATTCTGCGCCGCTTCTGGCACGTCTTTTACCTCATCTATCTCATCAAGAAGCACCATATCCAGTTGGTGCATGCTCACTCCCGCGCCTCCGGCTGGAGCAGCTATGTCGCTTGCAAACTGACTGGCACACCAATGATTACCACGGTTCATGGTCGCCAGCCGGTGCACGCTTCGCGCAAGGCATTCCATGCCCTTGGGCTTAGGGCGGTTGCCGTTTGTGAGGATATTGCCCATCAGATTGTCGACAATCTGGGGGTGGATCCCGCGATCGTGCAGGTGCTGCGCAACGGTATCGAAACCGACAAATTCCAGCCTGTGCCTGCGCCGGATAATCCAAAGCCGGTGATTGCCATCATCGGGCGCCTGAGCGGCCCCAAGGGGGAGCTCTGTTACCGTCTGCTCGACGAAGTGCTCGATCTGGATGCCTGTCGAGTGCAGATTGTCAGCGGTACCAAGGTGCCAGAGCGCTTTGCCCGTTTCGAAGGACGCGCCGAGTTTGTTGGCTATGTTGACGATGTGCCCGCTCTGCTGGCGAGTTGCGATCTGGTGATCGGCGCGGGTCGGGTTGCGATGGAAGCACTGCTCTGTGGTCGACCCGCCTTTGCCATTGGTGAAGCCAGGGCCATTGGTCTGGTGACCGAACAGAATCTGGATGATGCTCTGGCGAGTAATTTTGGCGATATCGGCCCCAAGGATCTGGCCATCGATTTTGCCGCGCTGAAGGGCGAAATCGAATCGGCCCTCGCAAGCAAGGTGGTGCCGGAAGCCATTCGCCAACGCATTCAGGATGAGTATGGCTTGCGGGGGGTAGTATCCGGCCTCGAAACCATCTATCAGGATGCCGTAGTCGAAACCCTGCGCCGCGAGATGCCCGTCATCATGTACCACCGCTTTATCGAGCAGGATAGCGAGAAAGGGGTGCACGGCACCTGGATGCCGATCGCTATGTTCGAGAAGCATCTGCGCCTGATGAAGTGGCTCGGCTACGAAACCCTGACGTTTAGTGATTTGGCGGACAAAGGCTTTATCCACCGTCTGCAATACGGCAAGAAGTACCTGATGATCACCGCCGATGACGGCTATCAGGACAACCTGACCCGCATGCTGCCGCTGCTGGAAAAATATGGTTATAAAGCCGTGGTGTACGTGGTCACCGGTGAAGGCTATAACCGTTGGGATGTGGAACATCCGACCAATCCGGATACCAGGGTCTCATTGATGAGTGGTGAGCAGGTCAAGGCGTTGGCCGCCAGCGGTTATGTAGAAATTGGTGGTCATACCCTGACCCATCCCCGCTTGAGCAAGCTCACACCCGAACAACAAGCCCATGAAATTCAGGAGAATAAACGCCAACTGG
Organism: Aeromonas sp. FDAARGOS 1404; assembly: GCF_019047085.1. Taxonomy (NCBI): domain Bacteria; kingdom Pseudomonadati; phylum Pseudomonadota; class Gammaproteobacteria; order Aeromonadales; family Aeromonadaceae; genus Aeromonas; species Aeromonas sp. FDAARGOS 1404. The sequence goes on along the minus strand of NZ_CP077237.1, from coordinate 2,188,389 downwards.
AGGCCCTGCTTGGTCATCCGTTGCTCTCGTTCGCCTACCCTTACGGAGATATGAACGAGAGTGCCAAGGAGCAGGCTATCACCGCCGGGTATCGTTTTGCCGTTGCTACCAATAGCGGCCCCAAAGCAATGCACCATGACCCTTTCCAGATCCGCCGGATCGCCATCTTTCCCCGCACAGATGTGTTTGGGTTATGGCGCAAAATTCGCGGAAATTATGTATTCAGGAAGTAATCAATGTCTTCAGTCTTACAGGTCAGGATTGATCGTCTGACCACAGCACTTTTTTCCTTGACCTTGGCATTTACATTTTGTGGGCTTTTTTTACTACCTAACGGCAAGACAATCCTTTCCAATATGTTGGTTATCTCGATTTTGGCTGGCATTGTGAATCTGGTCATTTGTAAGAGCAGGGATGTAGGGCTACATGATCGTCGCATTCTATGGCTCTTTCTTGGGTATGCTGCTTTTATTCAAATAAACCGTCTTATTCATGGTGATCAGTATGGAGTTATGCGTAGTCTTGGCTATGTTGCCTTATTCGGCCTCTTGGTACCGAGAAAAGAAATCGTTCTAAAAGTTAGCCGATACGCCATCATGCTGGGTGGAGTGGGAATGGGCTGTATCAGTTTGTGGCAACAGTCTCAGGGTGTCTATAGGGTTGAGGGGTTTACTAATGCAATCCTTTTTTCACAGGCAAGCTTGGTGATAGCTTTGTTGGCTTGGGGGCTATACACAGAGGTGTCGATTGCCAGATGGGAGAAGGCGGGGGCTTTGTTATCTGTCTTGATGGCGCTCTACAGCCTCTATGTATCGCAGAGCCGTGGTGTTTGGCTGGCATTTATGACAATTGTTGGCTTGATGGTGATTGTTAAGGCAATAAAAAAACCACTAAAATATATTGTTTTTTTGCTTCTGATATTGGGCAGCGGAACCGCTTTTTACCACCAGAGTTCTGTGTTGCAAGAACGAGTTCAGGCTAGTATCTCCGATCTCAGTAACGCAGAGAAGGGGCAGTATGATACCTCTTGGGGGCTACGCCTGGTTGCATGGCAGGGAGCATGGCAAGGCTTTCTAACCTCACCCATTCTTGGGGTGGGAACTGATGGGTTTGATGCCGTAAAAAAATCACTGGTTGCATCCGGTGTTAGCTCTCCTTTATTACTCAATCCTGTGTTGGCCCATTCTCACAATCAATATATGCAAAACTTGATCATTCGTGGGACGGTTGGGGGCGTGGCACTGCTATTATTCTTGGGATGGCCCATGTGGTGGGCGGTAAAATGTTGGGGTGTGAGTTCAGTTGGTGTATTGTTACCACTTTCCTTTGCCATCGGCAGTGTAAGTGATGTTCCATTTGAGCATCAAAATACATTGTTACTATATGCGCTGGGGCTGTTGTTCATATGGCTTTGTGGTCTAAATGATATTAGAGGTACTCGATGATTCCAATTTTTGTCATCAGTTTGTTGCGAAGCCATGAGCGGCGTGAAGCTATTGAGAAACAAATGGCTCGTTTAGGATTGTCTTTTACTTTTTTTGATGCGGTAGATGGAAAGTTACTGAATGATAACGATCTCTCTAAGGTCGATCTGAAGCTGGCTAAGGTCTTTTGTGGGCATTCCTTAAGCTTGGGTGAAGTGGGTTGTGCATTGAGTCATATCAGACTCTATGAAATGATGGTAAAAAACAATATAGATAAGGCTATCATATTAGAGGATGATATCCATCTTCACATGCATTTCAAGAATGTTGTGGAGGGGGCGATAAAAAAATCATCTTCAGAAATTATATTTATTCATCATGGAAAAGCAAAGCAGTGGCCTTGGGCTAGGAAATTACCAGAGGGTTATCGCTTATCCCGTTATCTTCGACCGAGTAAAAAATCAAACAGAGGAATTATATCGACAGCTGGATATATATTAAATCTGGCTGGTGCGCGAAAGTTATTGAAATGTGCTTATCCTGTAAGAATGCCATCTGATTACTTGACGGGACGGCTTCAATTAAATGCACTTAATGCGTCAGGTATTGAACCATGTTGCTTAGATGTGGGTTATTTTGATACGACGATTGATGATCGTAACTATGGTCAACATATAAAGTAATTAAGGTAATAGTTGTGATTAGAACTTTTCAGCTGTGGAGAGATGCACTTCGCCGCAAGCTTGGTATTTTATTTTTTGATCGTCATTTATCAGTGAGATCGTCATCACATGGTGCCACTGTTTTTGTTAGGTGGGATGCTAAGCTTGGTGATGCAATCGTCTCTTCCTGGGTAGCAAGGGAGATTAAAAATAAATTTCCGGAGCGGAAAGTCTATGTCATTACCAGCTCTGAAATGGCACCATTGTTTAGAGACTTTTTTAACTTTGATTACGTCTTTGAAATACCCAAGAGGGCTGGCTATATGGAGCTCAAAAAATTAGCCAATGAAATTGGGGATGTGGATTATCTTGTGCATTTTAGCCAAAAGATGAAGATGAAAGACCTTTATTTCATCTCCAAAGTTGGGAGCAAAAATGTAGCAGGAGTCGATGATGAGCTTGACTGTATTAATATCAAGCTGGGCCAAAAAACAGCAGGGATGCACTTCGCTAAGAAATTTAAGGTGCTGTTGGAGCATATGGGGATTGCTAACCCTGATACCAGTTATATAGTTCCTTCGTGTCAGGGGGTTGAGGATAGGGTTGGCTCTTGGTGGCCAAGTAATAAAACGTTGTGCTTCAATCCATATGGCAGTGGGACATCCCGTTGTTTCAGTGTTGAGAAAACCATAGCGTTAATTAACACGATGCTTGATTCATCAAATTACAACATTTGTCTCTTGTATCCACCTGGGCGTGAGAGGGACGTTGAACGAATTTTATCTCATGTTTGTGACCCAACCAGGGTTGTTAGTGATCATGAGAAACCATCTTTGGCTGCGCTCTTTGCACAGATAAGGCATTGTGCCGGTATGGTATCGGTGGATACTGCAACAGTGCATATTGCAACAGGTTTGAATAAACCTGTTCTTGGTATTTACAATGATAATTTCGGGATGCCAGAAAATGTGGAGTGGCATCCAAATAATCCTCGCTCAAGTGTTATCTACGCAGAAACTAGGTCTGCACAACAAGACGTAAATTTTATAAACGTTGCTGAATTTAAAACAGTATTCAACAAATGGGTGGCTGATTATCTATAGAGAGTTGGGGTTTTCCCCAACTCTTTCTCATAAAGATATAAACTGTTCGGTCACACTTTCACTAGAAAATGGTTGATAACAGTTTGAATTAATGGAAATTCTTATTTGATCAACACTTGTAATTGCCATGGCAAGTTCACTGATATCTTCCATCGGGATTAGAAATTTATCGAGTGGTTTCGTCAATATCTCTGCCGGCCCAGACGGACAATCCACACTGATAACCGGGGTGTGGCAGATAAGTGCTTCAATAAGCACTGTTGGCAGTCCTTCAGCATCGGATGTCAGGATAAGTGCCTGCGCAGCTTTGATAAAGGGATATGGATTCTTCTGAAAGTCGATTATCTTCACCTGGTTGGCAAGATTCATCTCCGCGATCATGGCCTCAATGTGAGGGCGTCGATCCCCTTTGCCCATCAGGACGAGTGGCGTATCAACGCCACTTAGCTGATATGCCTGCAAGAGACGATCGTGGCGTTTTCGTTCTTCGAAGGTGCCAACATGGATAAAATACTTGTCGAATGGCTTGCTGAAAGGCTCATTGGCCAACGCCTGAATTTTCTCGATATCAAATGGATTGTAGATAACCTGACACGATTTGGGTGTAGCTTTTACATTTTGCAAAATGTCGTCCGCGATGCCACGAGATACGCAGATCAGTTTCTTGCCATTATAGAAGCGCTTGAATTTTTCATATCCTTTGGCATTGTCTTTGGCAAAACCGGTGACATTTCCGTGGATCCAGTAATAAATATTCAGTGTATCAGGCAGGTGTCTGGTAATTTTGTCACATGAGCATGAGATAATTACGTCAGGCGAGATCTCTTTGACTTTTTTAAAGATCAGAGATGCTTGTATTTTTTCAACCGCAACATTGGATATGGCTTTAGTCAGCTTTGTGACAATGCCAAGATTAATCGGGTGAATGTTGTCAGGTAGCGTATGGTCTATTTTTTCCCGCAAGGTAAACAAGGTTACATCTGCACCGGCATCTTTTAGCAATGATGCGGTATTGAGCAAAACCTTTTCCGCACCACCACCATACAAGTCTTCAACAATGAATAAAAACTTTTTAACTGGTGGGGTCATAACTGCTCCGCGGGTCTCATAACTGACTGGTAAATCTACTAAAAATGTGAATCGTAAACGAGCAAAATCAGGTGGCAACTGTTAAAGTCGTTAGCAATTTTTTCAATAGGTGTGGATCAATGATTGGTCTTAGTGGGCGCTACCATAACGCATTATTCGCGGCCTGTATATTTGCCGGGCTGCTGCTTTCCTGGTTGTTTTCCGATCACCAACTCCTCACCGGCGATCAGACCCAGATGCTCTACAAAGGTTACCTTGGGGCCTATGAGGGGGTCTGGCTCAGCTATGGCAATGCGGCGAGTGCGGTGGGTAATGTGCCGGGCAGTTTATCGGCCTGGCTGATTGGCGGGCCGCTGCTGCTGTGGGATTCTCCCTATGCCCCCATGGTGTTGCTGCTGGTGATGCGGTTGGTCGGATTCCTGCTGTTTGATGCGGTGATCCGTCAGGTGTTTGATGACAGGGTGCGTCTGCTGTTTCTGGTGCTCTGCTGGCTCAACCCCTGGTTCCAGTACGAGAGTCTGCTCTACAACCCCTCCTATCTGTTCCTCTTCTCGGCCATGCACTGCTGGTCGGCCTGGCATATGCGCGAGCGGGCCTCCTTCTGGCACATGATCGTTCACCTGCTGGCCATCGGCATGGCGATGCAACTGCACTACTCCTGGCCACTATTGGCGGTAATGTCCACCTATCTGTTCTGGCGCCGCATTCTCAAGGTGAGTTGGAGCGGGGTGGTGGTGGCTACCCTGCTGATCGGTGCCTCCCTGATCCCTTATGCCATGGAAGTGATGAGCAACAGCCATATCACCCAAAACGTCGATCCCGAGGCGCGCCAGCGCTATATCGGCTGGGGGCTGGTGCATGTCTATCCGGTGTTGAAATCAGTGCTCTACTGGCTGCGCTACGGCTCCTGGCTGTTTGCCAGCAAGCTGGTCAACGACACCCAGTTCATCTGGCTGGCGGGGCACGAATACCTGCAGATGGCGGCAGTCTGGCTGTGGCGGGTGGTGATCTACGGGGTAGGCTCGGCAACTGTGCTGCTGGCGGCCAAGGCCAACTGGCAGCTGTGGCGCGAACTCAAGCCACGTCTGCTGCGTAGCGATCGCGCGCCAGTGGATGGTGAAAGCTGGCTCGGTCTCTATGCGCTGGCGGCGGTGCTGGCGGTGCTGGTGAGTGCGGCGCTCTCGCCCATCATCTTCAACTACTGGCACCTGATGTTGATCTTCCCCTACGCCTTGTTCCCGATCCTGCTGTTACTGGTGCGTTGGAGCCGCCGTTATCCGCAGTGGCTTGGCAAGGGGCTGCTGGCAGCCACCCTGTTCTGCACCGCGGTGAACCTGATTGCGGCATGCGACAGCACCAAGTTCTCCTATCAGGCGGACTACAAAACCCAGGTGCTGGAGTATCTGCAAGAGATGAAGCTGCAACACAAGCAGTGAGTCATCCACGGCCAGCTCCCCGAGCTTGGGGGGCTGGCTGTCACTATTCGAAACGGTCCATATGGGCGAAGTTTTTGGCTTCGGCAACCCAACCCTCACGCCCCTGCTTGTCCCGGATTTTTACCCACCACTGGTTCTGCGGTGACCGGCCGTATCTGATCTCTTTGCGCGCATAGTCATAATCGAGAATGTAGGTTTTGCCCTTGTACCAGAACAGGCTATTGCCTTCGCCCAGTCCGCCGAGGATATAAAGCCTTTCCCCTGCCTTCATATTCAACAGCGGCCCTTTTCCCTCCTTGCTATAGCCCAGCTTGACCGACCTGAGTATCTCGACGATCCCCGGTTGTTCGGTAATGACAACCCCGGTCAGTCCTTCCACCTGTTGGCCGCGGGGTAGCCGGAACAGCGCTTTGGCAGTCAGGGATGGCTCGGCTCTGACGATCACCTCTTGCTTGGTGGTCCACGACTGATAGGTACAACCTTCAAACGGGCAGCGACCCCAGTCGTAATAGGGCAGGCGCGGCTTTTCATCAGAACTTACAGTCGCAGCAAACAACGACAACAACAGCAAAAACAGTCTCATGAATCTACCTGTCCGGCGGGGCGCTCATCCGCCGGTTTAATGAATGGGGCCGCACTATATCTCAAGAGCCCAAAATCCATCAAAGCCGCGGAATTATTGATTTTCACCGCAATAAAACGGGGCTCATTGGTCATGGAAGTCGGTGGCGCAAGAGGCCGACGCGCGGCATGAGCGGATAGCCCGCCCCTTTGCCTTGTGCCATGCTGATGGCTATCAGGGCATCGGGTCGGCACCTATGGGCATCTCTCGTTCGGGTATGCGTTTGGTATTACTGCTATCGGCACTTCTCCTCCCTCTTATGACCATCAGCCAGGCCGTGGCGATCAACGCGCCACTGCGGGGATGTGTCTTCCAGCTGGCGCCGCTGGTCACCATCGATCAGCAGGGCAAGGTCTCCGGGCCGGTGATCGACTACTTTCGCCGTCATATCGAACCCGCGATCGGGCGTACCATCGAGTGGCAGGGGCTCAATGTGGCGCGGCTGCTCAGCAACCTCGAGAGCGGCGAGTGCGATCTGACCCCGCTGCTGAGTTACAGTCCCGAGCGTGCTCGTCACTTTCGCTATATCGACCCCCACCTGTTGCTGCTGCGGCCGGTGTTGGTGGTACTGGTGCCATCGCGGCTTCACTCGGTCGAACGGCAAGAAGATCTCTACGGCACCACCATCGGCTGGTCGAGTCAGGCGATCGTGCCGCTGCTGTTGCAGCATCCGCAGATCCATATCGACACCCTCTCCCAGCTCAGCTGGGAGCATGGCAACATGCAGAAGTTGCTGCGCGGGCGCATCGATGCCGCGCTCTTCTCCAACGATATTTCCGCCAACCATTTTCGTGCCAAGCTCCCTGCGGCGACCCGCCTCATCTACCTGCCGGTCACCCCGCTGCAGGTACATATCGTGCTGAACAAGTCGCTGGGGGATGGCAATCCCGAACTGGTGCAACATCTGCGTCAGATGGTGGAGCGGGTGCCGCTCGCCTCACTGGTGGAGCCAACCCCGCGGCTGTGGGGGCGTTGAGAGGGGGTTGCGTGCAATAATCTACAAGTCCAAGGCCCGCTTCTGGTGTATCTATAAGCCATGAATACCACCGATTCCCTCATCCGCTATTGGCAATCCCCGCACCTGCCGGGGGTCGAGCTGTCACACTCCCACCACAGGGCGTTCAGCTACGGCCGCCATGTCCATCTCGACTACCATATCGGGCTGGTGCAGCGGGGTGGCCAGAAGTTTATCCACAAGGGGAACAGTCACCATCTGGTGCGCGGGGTGCTCTCTACCGTTAACCCGGACGAGGTGCACGACGGCCTCAGCCTGTTGCCGGAAGGGTACGAGGTGCGGGTCTTCGCCATCGATCCGCAGCAGCTGGCGCTTTGGCTGCCGGAGCAGCCGGAACCCTTCTTCGACAAGGGATTGCAGAGCCGCCCCGACCTCTATCAGGGCTTTGCCCAACTACACGGCTATCTCGACAACCCCAAGGCCGATGGCCTGCTGATCGAGAGCCAGCTGCTTGCCCTGCTGGGGGAGCTGCTGCATCTGGCCCCCGAGGTACACCAGCTGGCCGATCCCCAACTGCGATTCCTGCGCGACTACCTGATGGCCGCCCTCGACGAGCCCCACTCGCTGGAAGAGCTGGCGGGGCTGCTCGGGCTCGATCGTTTCGCCTTCCTGCGCCAGTTCAAGAAGCGAAGCGGCATGACCCCCTACGCCTGGCTGAAACGGCTGCGGCTGGAGCAGGGCAAGCGGCTGCTGGCGAGCGGCATGGCGGTGAGCGAGGTGGCGTTGGCGGTCGGCTTCTTCGATCAGAGTCACTTCCACCACGGCTTTCGCCAGGCATTCGGTCTGACACCCGCCGAATTTCGTGCCCAGATGCAATCTTTTACAAGCCGCGCCCCCCGCCGATCCGCCATGCTGGCTCTCCGTCGTTAAAGCGAGAGTTGTTATGCTGACCAGTCTGTTCGTTACCCTCGGCCTGATGCACCTGATTGCACTGGCCAGCCCCGGCCCCGATTTCGCCCTGATCCTGCGCACCAGCCTGCACCGGCCGACCGCCCTTGGCGCGGCGCTGGGCATCTCGCTGGCGATCATGGTGCACGCCACCCTGAGCCTGACCGGGATCAGCATGCTGATCGCCAGTCACCCGCTGCTGTTTATGGTGATCAAGTGCTGCGGCGCCCTCTATCTGGGCTGGTTGGGGTGGGGCGCCCTGATGGCGGCTCGCCAGCAGAGCAGCACCCTGATGGCCAGCGCCGCCAACGAGCTGCGCGGCTGGGGCAGGGGCGTGCGCACTGGCCTTGCGACCAATCTGCTTAACCCCAAGGCGTTGGTGTTCTTTATCGGTCTGCTGGCCGCCATGGTGACGCCTGAGGTGGACGGGATGACCCGCAGCCTGCTGGTGGGCGAGCTGTTCATCATCTCCCTCTGCTGGTTCGGGCTGCTGGCGTGGAGCCTCTCCACCGATCGTGCCCAGCGCCTGCTGCTGCGGGTGCAGCGACCGCTCAATCTGGTGACTGGCGTGCTGTTTGCGGTGGTCAGCCTCTCCATTCTGGCGAGCATGGGGGCCGAGCTGATGGTCTGACGGGTGGGCGCATGGGCCTATACTCCAACAAGGTTTACCTGTCAGGAGTACCCGGCCATGCGTCTACTGCCTCTTTGCTGGTTGTTGGGGATGACCCCGGCGCTGGCGGCCCCGGTTCAGCTCAAATTGCTGGAGTGGGGCTATCTGCCTGCGGGTTATGAACAACAGTTTGCCGACTACGCCAACGCCCATGGGGTGGAGGCGACGGTCAGCCGGGTTGAGCCCCTGCTGACCGATTTCGACAGTGTCTACCGCGCCCTGCGCACCCGCAGCGCCGATGTGGTGCTGCCGACCAGCTACTTCTACAAGGCCCATCACCAGCCGCTGTTCAAGCTGCTGCTCCCCATCGATTTCAGTCGCCTGCAGCACTACGCCGAGGTGAAGCCCGCCCTCAAGAACACCGAGTATGACAAGCAGGGGGAGCGCAACTACTCGGTGCCCTTCTCCTACGCCATGTTCAGCCTCGCCTACGACAGCAAGCAGGTGCCGCAAGCGCCCACCAGTTGGCAGGTACTCGCCAACAGCTCGCCGCCGGGTCAGTTTGCCGAGTTCTGCGACCAGTTCGAGCCGCTGCTCTTTTCGGTGCTGCTCTCCCTTGGCAAGTCGCCCGCCCTGTTTGCCAGCGGCGAGATGCTGGCCGACAAGACCTTGCAGCAAGAGGTGGAGCAGCAGCTCTCGCAGCGGCTGCGAGCCAGTCGCGGCTTCTGGTTCAATCAGGCCAACCGCTGCGAGGATCTGCGCCAGCAGAGCTTTGCCACCACCTGGGGGTTGGAGCTGGTGGAGTGCAACAAGCAGAACGAGCAGCACTGGCGGATCGCCATGGTGCAGGAGGGGGCCATCTATGCCCTCGATGCGATCTCTATCGCCCGTCATGTCGGCGATGATCCTGCGCGGCTCGAGGCGGCCTACCTGCTGGTGGATTTTCTGCTGAGCGCACCGCTGCAGCGCCAGATGCTGGTAGGCACGCCCACCATCTCGGCCAGCAATATTGCCTCCCGGCCGCCCCTCAGCCCGCAGGAGCAGGCGGTGCTGCCGGATCGCCCGCTACCGGAGTTTGACGAGCGGCTGCTGGTGCCCGCGTTGCCCGCCCATATCAAGAATCGCTACAAACGGATGGTGCAGCAGGCGATCGTCGCCAGCGGTAAAGAGGGGCTGGTCAAGCAGTGCCCCTGGGATCTCGATAACTGATGAATGAGCCTGCTGCTTCTCCGGCAGCAGGCAAGTTTGCGCAAGATAGCTGATGATCGGTCATCGCCCGTTCCAGGGCATTCCCCGTTCAACTCACGCCGCTCACTGGCCCCCATCGTTTGAAAAAAACCGAGCGCTTTTCGCAGCCCCATTTAGCCGGATTAAACAACCGAACCCTCGCCAGATTGCCGTTCATACCCTGGCTGACCCTGTACAAAAGTGCCTCAATTGTGACAACTTGGATGTGAGCTGAACAATCCTGATCTGTCCCTTGTGGGAAGGTGATGAATAGGTTATTTCTCTGTGACATTGGCGGCATCCGGCACGGGTTCTCCAGCCATGTGGTGCGAAATCCACAGCAAAAACAAACAGTAAAATGCAGGAGCAAATATGAAAAAGGTCGTGATGGTTGCCGTGGCTGCGGCCCTGTTGGGTGGTTGCGCCGTCAAGAATCAGGTATCTCACAGCTTGCAGGCGATCCCGCTGACAGCCTTCCAGCAGAGCGAGAGCAACCCCAATCAGCGGGTCTACAAGGAGCCGGGCGTTGACCTGCGCCAATACAATGAGGTGCTGCTCGATCCGCTGCAGTTTATCCGGCAGGAGAACGGTCAGTGGTATCTGCTGACCGCCAACGAACAGAACCAGATTGGCCGCTACTACCACGACAAGTTCCAGAGCGAGCTGATCAAGCAGGGCGTCAAGATCGCCACCGCCCCCGGCCCGAAAGTCATGCGGATCCAGGCCGCCGTCACCAACTTCGACCTGACCCGCCCCGACCCCAAGCTGCGTGACCTGCTGCCGGCCAAGATTGCCATCAACGTCACCCGCGAAGTGATCGGCAAGGAGCCCTATCTGCTCAAGGTGGGCAGCATGGCCCAGCTGCTCGACTCCCGGAGCGGCAAGCTGCTGGTGCGTGTGATGGATGCCCGCGAGAGTACGGATACCACCCACAAGGATGAGCCCATCACCGCCGAGGAGATGGAGAAGATGATCGACCAGTGGGCGGCCAGCCGCGCCAAGCAGCTGGCGGACAATCTGGGGCGCTGATCGATTGGTGCGTCCAAGCGGGGCGCAGCGGGAGCCTTTTGGGCTGCAATAATGGCAAGATGTTGATAAGGTGGTCATTTTGCAGGCAGGAGAAAATGATATGAAACGTGTGTTGTTACCCATCCTTGTTGCTGGCCTGTTGAGTGCCTGCAGCACCTCGTCACCCACGCCTGAGTGTGCGCCGATGGCGGGTGGCTGGCAGAGTCAGCCGTTGCCCAATGCTGAAGGGGAGGCTGCGCTGGCCAGCGTGCTGGCTCGCATGAACACGGCCGCCAAACTGCAGAGCATCCGTGAGGTGCGCAGCCAGGTGGTCTCCGGGGTCAACTACGACATCGAGTTCCAGCTCGACAACGGAGAGGTGTGGAACACCCGTGTCTATCGGGATCTTGCCGGCAACTACCAGATGACCCGCACGGCTGCACAGGGTGAGCTTCCTCCCTTGCCTTGCGTCAAGGCCAAGTAATTCCTGCTTGTTGAGCCCCTCGTCAGAGGGGCTCATCTGACCAGAAAATTTCTGCTTTTCTCCCCGCATTCTGACAGTCAGGATGACCCTTCCCGTGACTGCATCCTCATAGAAAAGGAACCGCTATGAATCGCCACCCCTGCATCAAACACTGGAGCGAGCTGCAAGAGCAGACGCCGCGCTACTACTCCGGCAGTCAGGAGCCCCTTTCTCGCGGCTGCGCCCTCGGCAAGCACTTCGGCTTTAGCCGCATCGGCATTCACCACGAGATTGTCGAGCCCGGCCATCGCACCAGCTGGCCCCATGCCGAGAAGACTGAAGACGAGTTTGTCCACGTGCTGGAAGGGACGCCGGATGTCTGGCTCGATGGCGTGCTCTATCGGCTGCAACCGGGGGATTCGGTGGGCTTCAAGGCCGGTGACGGGCTGGCCCACGCCTTTATCAACAACACCGAGGAGATCGTCCGCCTGCTCTGCATTGGCGACACGGATCGGGAGGACAACCGCATCCACTACGCCGTGCATCCCGAGCGCAATATCACCCTTGGCAAGCTGCACTGGGATGACGTGCCCGCGCGCGAGCTGGGTGATCACGATGGCCTGCCCGACAAGCTGCGCGAGAGCAACGGCCCCTTCTAGGGCGCAGCCTTTCTGCGCACCAGATCTGCACCACCCGATATAAAAAGCCTGCCGCTTGGCAGGCTTTTGCTATCTGTTTGCCGCCTGTGGCGGCGCGGCGTTTATTGCAGGTTGAGCCCGCCCAGATAGTCGCGCTTGCCGAGATCGACCCCGGCGCGGCGCAGCAGGGCGTAGGCCATGGTGAGGTGGAAGTAGAAGTTGGGAATGCCGTACTCATGGACGCAGGTATGGCCATCCATCCCCTTGCCGCCCGCCCAGTGGGGCACGTAACGGCCGCTGGCATACTGGCTGTAGTCCGCGTCCAGCTTGCCTTGCAAATAGCTGATGGTCTTGCCGATATGGGCGCGCAGATCGGCGATGGTCTTGGGGTCATCCCCCAGCACCGGCAGTTCGCTGTGGCTGGCGGTGGCGACCACGGCGCGGGCCGAATCGCAGCAGATCAGCACCTGCTTGGACAGCGGCAGCATATCGACGATCAGCCGCTCGCCGAAGAAGTTCTCCACGTTGAACTGTTTCGCCGCGGCGTGGGCCTCGGCCTTGGCCAGACAGTGATCCAGATTGGTCAGCATCTTGATGAACTGGGCGGTAATGTCGCGATTCATGAGCACTCTCCATCTTGTTGAAACAGCGGCTCGCTTGCGCGGCCACAGTGAATGAGACTGGCTAATCGGCCACCAATATACCCCAACCGCCGCCGGGTTCGAGCCCACCGCGACGAAAAGGGCAGGGCAGCGCTACTTCGCGCGACAACCGCTGGCCAAGGGGCCATGCTCGCTTTTTGAACCTGCGAGTCCCTTATCGCCCCTTTTTTGATCTGTGACATAAATCACCTTTTTCAGGGGCGTAGGCTTAATGCCGTTGTCCTGGACAGACGCCTGCGCATCCGCCAGGACACAAGAAAAGGAGAATGAGATGAAGATCTATGACCGTAACCGCAATGTGCTGAACCAGGGTCAGCGCGTGATGATTGCCGCCACTGGCGCAGTCGATTTTCTGAAAGAGGCCCACACCGACAATATGACCCCCTATCAGGCGGAGCATGAGAAGTGCGTGCTGCTGGCAAACTCCGGAGAGCGTTACGCCCCCATCGAGTTGATTAGACTAGGCTGATCCCTTTCCCTGTCACCCTACTCTTTACAATTCACCCGACCGCCGAGACCATCTGGCGGCCGGGTTTCTGATTTCCCCCTTCATCCCACCAAATGCCGAAAAATTGAGCCGAATCACACCCTGTTCGATTTGAGCGATTGTCAGCCAGGGCAGGCTCATGCGAACCTTTAATCCCCGTTAACCCACTCAAAAATAACGACTATGTTCAGGCAAATAATGATGAGTGCCGCCCTGCTGTCGGCGGCGCTGCTTTCCGGTTGTGCTTCCGTACCTATGGCCGATGCCACCGCAGACGCGCAGGCCAAGCAGTTTGTAGCCCCCAAGGATGCGGCCAACCTCTATATCTATCGCAACGAGACCTTCGGTGCGGCGGTGAAAATGCCGCTGCTGGTGGATGGTATGGCAGTCGGCGATACCGTGGCCCACACCTACATCCTCAAGCAGGTGACACCGGGCAGCCACACCATCACCTCCAAGTCGGAGAACGATGCCATCCTGACCCTCAGCACCGAGGCGGGTAAAAACTACTACGTCTGGCAGGAGGTCAAGATGGGCCTGCTGATGGCCCGCTCCAAGCTGAGCCAGGTCAGTGAGGAGGAAGGCAAACAAGGGGTGATGGAGAGCAAGTTGGTCAAGTGACCAGAGGCTTTCACCAAAAACAAGGCGTAGCTCCACCAGTTACGCCTTTGCCCGAAAGTGGGTGTTCCAGATTTCCTGTCCATGTAGGTTCGATTAGCGAAGCGTAATCGGACGATCGCGTAATGGAATATCCGCACCATCATGGCCCGTAAGCAGATCGACGTGAGGCAAGGCTATGCTTGGCTTTTCGGTCTCAACGAGGGGAAAGAGATGGCCAATTGGCGGCGGGCATGGAGATTTCCCATCCCAGATCGGCACGCTCTGTTCATCGGAACCGTTATCCTACATATTGTGTTTTGAAATTCATTTTAAACTATATGTTGTGCTTGAAATTTAAATAGTGACGTAGGTTAGTTTTTTATGTTTTAAATTAGTAAGTTAAGTTTAAATGGATTATGTTTTAGTTGCAGTTGGGCAAAAAATGAGTAGAATTTCGCGCTGCATTTAGTCTGTTAAACCTGCATTTAGGATGATAAATGTAGATAGGAGGTTAAGCATGGTTGCTTCTATGTACGAATATAGGCAGAGAAAGAGCCAAGTCATTGAGTCTAATGGCAATTTTTGCGCACCTAAAAATAATGAGCAAAGTGCAAAAGTGGTTGAAATTAAAGACAATAACAAAAAGAAAAGAAGGGCTCGTGATGTATTGTTATCATCTGCCCAAAAGTTGGGTTGGTGATTCTGTTACAAAACAATTGATTTTTAATGAAAAACCCTTAAGAATATTTTTATCAATTCTTAAGGGTTTTTCATTATGGCGACGTCACCAGTCAAAGCACCTAAAATAATCGGAATAACAAACCCACCTAAAGATGTAATTGGCGTGATCAAAAAGCGGCGTTCACAAGAGCTTATTATTGGTCTTTGTGGTGCGATAGGTTCAGGAATCAAACCGCTTAAAAATACAATATGTGAAAAGTTAAAGTCATATGGGTATGAAGTACACCATATAAGACTGAGTGATATCATAATTAGTAAGACTGACCCTACCTTAAAGTCGTTAACAGGATATGATCGCTACGTTCAGTTGCAAGATGCTGGCGATGAGTTGAGGCGTAAACACAATAGTTCTATTTTGGCAGCATGTGCAATAAATGAAATTGCATTAACTAGAATAGAGGAGTATGGCTCTGATGAAGAGGAAAGTGACGAATTAGTAAAAACAGATAAAAAAGTAGCATATATATTAGACCAGCTAAAACATCCTGATGAGGTTAGTTTATTAAGGACTGTTTACAATCACAACTTTTATTTAATTGGTCTAATTAGAACGGAAAAAGAAAGAAAGCTGAATCTAGAAGAAGAAAAGATAAACCCTGGTGAAATTGAAGAATTGGTCATGCGCGACAGAAAAGACTCTGATGAGCATGGTCAGCAAGTTGAAAAAACATTGTATGGCGCAGATTTCTTTATAAGAAATATCCATAATCAGAGCCAGCTATTACAAGCCTCTGTAGAAAGATTTATTAAGCTCGTTCATGGTGTCAATGGAATTACACCCACGCATGATGAAATCGGAATGTTTGCCGCTTATTCAGCATCATTACGCTCTGCGTGCTTATCTAGACAGGTTGGGGCTGCAATAACTGATGCTTCAGGAAATGTTATTGCTACTGGATGTAATGATGTTCCTGCTGCTGGCGGAGGTTTATATTCTGCAAGTACCAGCAAGGATTTCAGATGTGTACATAAAGGGCAGTGTTCTAATGATAAGCATAAGAGTCTTCTTAAAGAAGAAATTAGACAGACGCTTACTAAAGAAATACATGATGAAAGGTTAGTTCAGCACCTTGTGCAGCAAATTGTATCAGAAACAAAAATAAAATCTCTAATTGAATATTCACGCGCTATTCATGCTGAGATGGATGCTATTGTTTCACTTGCCAGAGAAACATCTGAGTCAACAAAAAACAAAATATTATTTGCCACGACATATCCATGTCATAATTGTGCTAGACATATTGTTGCTGCTGGCATAAATAAGGTTGTATATATTGAACCTTATGAAAAAAGTCTCGCAATGAAACTTCATGATGATGCTATATCAGATATAGATGAAGTAGGCAAAGTTATTTTTATGCCATTTGAAGGTGTATCTCCTAATAGATTTGAGAAGTTTTTTAAATCAAATGGTGCCAGAAAGGATAATAGTGGTCGCGTTATTCATAATCATGTGAATGATTTATATCATGTCGATACTCAATATTTAGATAGTTATCATGCATATGAAGCTAAAGTAGCAGCGATGCTTGCAGGAATGTTTGAAAATACCGACGCTTAAGTAACTATTTATCTAAAACAGCTCCGAACTCATCACTTGTTCGGAGCTGTTTTGTTAGGCAATTTAAAGCGCTTCCAATCTGGCATACGCCGTCACCAGCCACTTGGCGCCGACGTCGTCGAACTGGATCTGCACCCGACTCTGCTGGCCGACCCCTTCGAAGTTGAGTACCACCCCTTCGCCGAATTTTGGATGGAGCACCCGCTGGCCGAGCTTGATGCCGCTGGCGTCGAAGCTCTGCTGCACCTCGTTCTGGCTAAAGCGGCCGTACTGGGTGGGGCGGCTGACCTGAGTGCGCAGCCGGATCTCTTCCAGACACTCGGCGGGCATCTCGCGGATAAAGCGGCTCGGCTTGTGGAACATCTCGCGGCCGTAGATGCGGCGGCTCTCGGCATAACAGATGTAGAGTTTCTCCATGGCGCGGGTCATGCCGACGTAACAGAGACGGCGCTCCTCCTCCAGCCGGCCAGACTCCTCGGTCGATTGCTGGCTGGGGAACATCCCCTCTTCCACGCCGACCAGCAGCACCAGCGGGAATTCCAAGCCCTTGGCACTGTGCAAGGTCATCAGCTGCACCGCATCGGCATATTCGTCCGCCTGATTCTCGCCGGATTCCAGCGCTGCATGGGCGAGGAAGGCGGAGAGATCGCTCATATCCTCCAGCTCGTCCGGGCGCTGGTACTGGCGGCAGGCGGTGACCAGTTCGTCCAGGTTCTCTACCCGCGCCTGAGATTTCTCGCCCTTTTCCGCCAGATACATCGCCTTGAGGCCGGAGTTCTGGATGGCGATATCAGCCTGCTGGTGCAGCGGCAGCATGGACACCTGCTCCTCCAGCGCGTCGATCAGCTCGACAAAGCCGCGCACCGCGTTGCCGGCGCGACCGGTCAGCACCTTGTCGTTGAGCAGCGCCTTGGCCGATTGCCACAGGTTGAGCCCCTGATCGCGGGCGTTGCCGCGCAGGATCTCGAGGGTGCGATCGCCGATGCCACGGGTCGGGGTGTTGACCACCCGCTCGAAGCTGGCGTCGTCGCCACGGTTGTTGATAAGCCGCAGGTAGGCCATGGCGTCTTTAATTTCCTGCCGCTCGAAGAAGCGCAGGCCGCCGTAGATGCGATAGGGCATGGCGTCCTGCATCAGCGCCTCTTCCAGCACCCGTGACTGGGCGTTGGAGCGATAGAGGATGGCGCAGTCGGCCAACAGGCCGCCTTTTTCCTTCCAATCCTTGAGACGGCCGACCACGAAGCGCGCTTCGTCCACCTCGTTGAAGGCGGCGTAGAGGGAAATCGGCTCGCCCTCGGCCCCTTCGGTCCACAGCTCCTTGCCAAGGCGCTCGGCGTTGTTGGCGATGACGCTGTTGGCCGCTTTGAGGATATTGGCGGTGGAGCGGTAGTTCTGCTCGAGGCGGATGGTCTCGGCCCCCTGATAGTCGGTCAGGAAGCGCTGGATGTTCTCGATCTTGGCGCCGCGCCAGCCGTAGATGGACTGGTCATCGTCGCCGACGATCATCACCTTGCCGCTGTTGCCCGCCAGCATCCGTAGCCAGGCGTACTGGATGCCGTTGGTATCCTGAAACTCGTCCACCAGGATGTTCTGGAAGCGGTCGCGGTAGTGCTCGAGGATGTGCGGTTTGTTCAGCCACAGTTCGTGGGCGCGCAGCAGCAGCTCGGCAAAGTCCACCAGACCGGAGCGATCGCAGGTCTCCTGATAGGTCTTGTAGATCTGCTGATAGGTGCGGGTGACGGGATCGCCGTAGAGATCGATGTCGCCGGGGCGCAGCCCTTCATCTTTCTTGCCGTTGATGTAGCCCATTACGGCGCGCGGGGCCCAGTGCTTCTCGTCCAGATTGAGCGCCTTGAGCACCCGGCGAATGAGCCGGTACTGGTCGTCGGAGTCGAGGATCTGGAAATCCTGCGGCAGGCCCGCATCCAGATGGTGGGCGCGCAGCAGGCGGTGGGCGATGCCGTGGAAGGTGCCGATCCACATGCCACGCACGCCGTCGCCGATCACTTTTTCGACCCGGCCGCGCATCTCGGCCGCCGCCTTGTTGGTAAAGGTGACCGCGATGATGGAGAAGGGTGAACAGCGTTCCACCTGCATCAGCCAGGCGATACGGTGCACCAGTACCCGGGTCTTGCCCGAACCGGCACCGGCCAGCACCAGCAGGTTGCTGCGGGGCGCCGCAACGGCATCTCTTTGCTTGTCGTTGAGCCCGTCGAGCAGGGTTGAAACGTCCATCACCACTCCTGTTTATTTATACAGGCAGCGATTATACGGCCATCCCCCCGTCAGACCAACTGCAAACTCCGCACGGCGGGCAGGTGAGGGGAGTCGGTGCGGCCATTTTTGGCTGGTGCAAAGAGAACGGGATGGGGAGGTCTCCAGCTGTAGCCAATCCTTGCTCGCGCGGTTTGTGGGGATTTTGCGAGCCGGATCACGGGCTTGCCGGGGGGCTGGATGAATAACAGGGGAAAACGGTTTACAGTAACTTGCTGAACAATAAGAGAAATGTCGTTTGGGTCTTTTGGTTGTTAGCATAAAAAACTGAAAAGTAGCTAAAAAACAACTGCTTATAAGGTTATTTGCTTAGAATTCAAACCGTTAACGCAAACGTTTTTCCCTTATCATTTGCTTGACCCGCATCGGGGCTGACTTAGAGTAAGCCTGCGTGCTAGATAGCCTGCTCTGACAGGCAAGCAAGTTCCCTCACTTAATAACAATCAAGGATACGATCGTGACTAAAGTGCTCAAGCTGGCCACTGTGGCCTCCCTCACTCTCGCTGCTCTCTCTGCTCAGGCTGCTTCCGAGCCAGCCGTCATTTATGACACCGCGGGCAAGTATGACAAATCATTCAACGAAGCCGTGTTCCGTAACGGCGTCGAGCTCTACAACAAGGACAAGGGCGTCAAGGTCAAAGAGTTTGAACCCCAGAACGAAGCCCAGCGCGAGCAGGGTCTGCGTCGTCTGGCCAGCCGTGGCAACGGCCCGATCGTGGCGGTCGGTTTCAACATGGGCTCTGCGGTAGAGAAGGTTGCGACCGAATTCCCGAAAACCCAGTTCACCATCATCGACATGGTGGTCGACAAGCCGAACGTCCAGTCCGTCATCTTCAAGGAGCATGAAGGTTCCTTCCTGGTGGGCGCGCTGGCTGCCATCGCTTCCAAGAGCGGCAAGGTCGGCTTCGTGGGTGGCATGGATATCCCGCTGATCCGCAAATTCCAGTGCGGTTACGAGCAGGGTGCCAAGTTCGTCAATCCGAAGATCGAAGTGTTCCAGAACATGGCGGGCTCTACCCCGGCCGCGTTTGCTGACCCGGCCAAAGGTGCCGAGCTGGCCAAGTCCCAGTTCGCCAAAGGCGCTGACGTGGTTTACGCCGCAGCTGGCGGTACCGGTATCGGTGTCTATCAGGCAGCCAAGGACAGCGGCAAGTTTGCCATCGGTGTGGACTCCAACCAGAACCACCTGCAACCGGGCACCATGCTGACCTCCATGGTCAAGTCTGTGGGTCTGGCCGCTTACCAGACCTGGGATGACGCTGCCAAAGGCGAGTGGAAGCCGGGTATCAAGAACCTGGGTCTGGCCGAAGGCGGTGTGGATTGGGCGCTCGACAAGGACAACGAGAAGCTGATCACCCCGGAAATGAAAGCCAAGGTAGATGCCATCAAGGCTGAAATCATCGCTGGCAAGGTCAAGGTTCATGACTACATGAGCGATAACACCTGCAAATACTAATTAGATAGTTGCTACGACTCTCAACGCACCACCGGCCCGCACGGGCCGGTTTTTAGTCTTATTTCATGAAACGCAGGGCTGCATCATGGACCAGACAGATCGCTATGCCATCGAATTAAGAGGTATCGATAAGCGGTTCGGCGAAGTGTACGCCAACAAGCTGATCGACCTTAAGGTTCGCAAAGGCAGTATCCACGGCATTGTCGGCGAAAATGGCGCCGGTAAGTCCACCCTGATGAGCATCATTTATGGTTTCTACCATGCCGACAAAGGCGAGATGCTGATCGACGGGAATCCTTTCAAACCCCATGGCTCACAAGATGCGATTGCCGCAGGGGTGGGCATGGTTCACCAGCACTTCATGCTGGTCAATAACTTCACCGTATTGGAAAACGTCATCCTCGGCGCTGAGAACGGCTGGCACCTTCAGCAGAGCGTGGCGTCAGCCGAAAAGCTGCTGGGCGAACTGGCGCGGGATTATGGCCTCGACGTGCCGCTGCACGAGAAGGTCGAAGATCTGCCGGTTGGCTTGCAACAGCGGGTCGAAATTCTCAAGGCGCTCTATCGCGGCGCCCGCATCCTGATCCTCGACGAGCCGACCGGGGTACTGACCCCGCAAGAGGCGGATCACCTGTTCGAGGTGCTGAAAAAGCTGCGGGATCAGGGGGCGACCATCATCCTTATCACCCACAAGCTGCGGGAGATCCTGGCCATTACCGATCAGGTTTCCATCATGCGCCGTGGCGAGATGGTGGCACACGTCGCCACCAAGGATACCGACAAGGAGCAGCTGGCCGAACTGATGGTGGGCCGCAAGGTGCGCCTCAAGGTCGACAAGGGGCCAACCCAGCCCGGTGAAGCCAAGCTGAAGATCGAAGGACTCAGCTATTTCGACGCCAGCAAGGTGGAGCGGGTCAAATCGGTCAGCTTCGAAGTGCGGGCCGGTGAAGTGGTCGGCATCGCCGGGGTCTCCGGCAACGGTCAGTCCGAACTGCTCAGTCTGCTTGGCGGCATTCTAAAGCCGAGCAAGGGTAGCTTCACCATCAGCAGCCGCAGCGGCGTGCACAAGGTGAGCGCGGAGCACCCGGCCGATCCCGAGCTGGTGCGCAACTACGGCCTCGGCCATGTGCCGGAAGATCGCCACAAGATGGGGCTGATCAACCGCTTCGAGGCGAAAGAGGCCTTTATTCTCGGTTATCACCGCCGCCCGCAATACAACAAGGGGTGGCTGCAGAACAAGGAGGCGATCCAGCAGGATTGTCAGGCCAAGATGGATAAGTGGGACGTGCGCCCGCCCCATCCCGATCACAAGACCGCCAACTTCTCCGGTGGCAACCAGCAGAAGCTGGTGATCGCCCGTGAAGTGGAGCAGGACCCGGATGTGCTGTTGATCGGCCAGCCGACCCGCGGGGTCGACATCGGCGCCATCGAGTATATCCACCAGCAGATCATCGCCATGCGTGATAAGGGCAAGGCTGTCTTGCTGGTCTCGGTGGAGCTGGACGAGATCATGAGCCTCGCTGACCGGATTCTGGTTATTGCCGATGGTCGCATCGTTGGCGAGCTGGATGGTGCCAAGGCGGATGAGCGCACCATCGGCTTGATGATGGCGAATATCGTTCCCGATGAAGTAGCCAAGGAGGCCCACTGATGAGCCAAGTACGTATTCCTGCCTGGGTCTCCGTAGGCGTCTTGTCTGCGGTCAACATCCTGCTGGCCTTCCTGGTGTCGGCCATTCTGTTCTACTACCTCGACATCAACCCGGTCGATGCCGCCAAGATCATGTGGTACGGCGCGTTCGGCACAGGTGAAGGGGTCGGCTTCACCCTCTACTACGCAACCGGCTTTATCTTTACCGGTCTGTCGGTGGCGGTCGCCTTCCACGCCGGTCTGTTCAATATCGGTGGCGAAGGTCAGGCCTATATCGGCGGTCTCGGTGTCGGTCTGGTCTGTCTGATGCTCGGCGATGTGCTGCCGTTTGCCCTGCTGTTGCCGCTCTCCATCATTGCCGGTGGTCTGTTCGGTGCGGCCTGGGCCTTTATTCCGGCCTGGCTGCAAGCCAAGCGCGGCAGCCACATCGTTATCACCACCATCATGTTCAACTTCATCGCCGCCTCCCTGATGGCCTATCTGCTGGTGGAGGTGTTCAAGCCGCCCGGCTCGATGGCGACCGAGAGCAAGGTGTTTGCCGAAGCAAGTTGGCTGCCCAAGATGAGCGGGCTGGCGAACCTGTTCGGGATGGAGATCCCCAACAGCCCCCTTAACATCAGCCTCTTCTGGGCGCTGATCTGTGCGGCGCTGGTGTGGGTCTTTATCTGGCACACCCGCTGGGGTTACGAGATCCGCTCGGTCGGCGCCAGCCAAAGCGCCTCCGCCTACGCCGGTATCTCCTATCCCAAGGTGGTAATCCTGGCTATGGTCATCTCCGGCATGCTGTCGGGCTTCTTTGCCCTCAACGTGCTGCAGGGTGAGCTGCACCAGATCAAGCTCAACTTCGTGGAAGGGTTCGGCTTCACCGGTATCGCGGTGGCGCTGATGGGGCGCAACCATCCGGTCGGCGTCATCATCGCCAGCCTGCTGTTCGGTTTCCTCTATCAGGGGGGCGCCGAGCTCAGCTTCGAGTTCGGTGTCGACCGCAACATCGTGGTGGTGTTGCAGGGTCTGGTGATCCTGTTCTGTGGTGCCCTTGAGCACATGATGCGTCCGCGCATCGAGCAGCTCTATCTGGCATTTGCCAACCGCTCAGCCGCACAAGCTAAAGGAGTCTGATCATGTTTGAAATTCTGATCCTGATGCTGGATGCGACCATTCGTACTGCGCCGCCCCTCATTCTCGCCGCCATGGCGGGCATGTTTTGCGAGCGCTCCGGGGTGGTCAATATCGCGCTGGAAGGCAAACTGCTGGCGGCAGCGTTCGCCAGTGGTGCGGCGGCTGCGGTCTCCGGTTCTGCCTGGGTAGGTCTGGGTGCCGGTGTGGGTATCTCCATCCTGTTTGCCCTGATGCACGGTTTTGCCACCATCACCCATCGCGGTGATCAGGTGGTGAGCGGCATGGCCATCAATATTCTGGCGGCCGGTCTGACCGTCACCCTGGGCCGTTACTGGTTCGATCAGGGTGGCCAGACCCCGGCACTCTCCGGTGATGCCCGTTTTGCCCCCATCGATCTGCCCTATGCCAAGGAGTTGTGGGATGTGCCGGTGATCGGCCAGCTCTACAGCGAGCTGTTGAGCGGCCACTCCCTGCTGGAGTACGTGGCGTTCGCCTGCGTGCCGCTGGCATGGTGGGTGATGTTCCGTACCCGCTTCGGTCTGCGTCTGCGGGCGGTGGGTGAGGCACCCGCAGCGGTCGATACCGCCGGTATCTCTGTGGTGCGGATGCGCTACACCGCGCTCCTTATCGGCGGCCTGCTGGCCGGTATCGGTGGCACCTATCTGGCGGTGGCCCAGACGGCCCAGTTCATCCCCAACATGAGTGCGGGCAAGGGCTTTATGGCGCTGGCGGCGCTGGTGTTCGGCAAGTGGCGCCCCTGGAATGCCATGGCCGCCTGTCTGCTGTTCGGCTTCCTCGATGCGGTTGCCATCCGGCTGCAAGGGGTCAGCATCGGTGGCTTCGCCATTCCGGTGCAGGCCATCGAGGCTCTGCCCTACATCCTGACCGTGTTCCTGCTGGCCGGCTTTATCGGCCGTGCGGTGGCACCCAAGGCACTTGGTACACCTTATGTGAAGGAGCGGGAGTAGCGCCTTTTATTGCGATATTCCCGATCACACAGATAACAGCAGGCCCACTTCGGTGGGCCTGTTTTTTTATGGGCGGGATGGGGCAGACCAGCCGGGATCTGGATGGTGTGATAGAGGCGGATGATGGCGTGAAGGGATAAACGGGCTGCGCGATCTGCCGCGGGTAGCGGCTGGCTTACAGGTGCAGATCCCTCTGCCAGAAGCATCAAAAACCCCCTCGTATCAGGAGGGGGTTGCAGAGGTTATTGCCGGATTAACCCTGAGGATCAGGGTGCCAGCACCAGCTTGTAGACGCCAAAGCCGGGGTGTTTGGCATCGGTGGGCGGCAGAGTCTCTACATAGTTCAGCTTGCCACCGGTCAGGGCTTGCGCCTCGCTGCGTGGCGAGCTGTAGATGCGCAGATCCAGATTGGCGGGCAGGGGGGCCAGCTGCCAGTTGTTGTCTGCTGGAGGCTCGAAACCGGCCGGATTCTTCTCTGCCAGATCCTTGAGGTATTCGGAGAGCACTTCGCGGGTTTCGAACTGATCTTCATGGACGATCACCTTGGCGTTGATGCCCGGGAAGTTGCCACCACCGCTGGCGCGGTAGTTGTTGGTCACCACGTAGAACATCTGGGCCGGGTCGATTGCCTTGCCCTGATAGGTGAGGTTGGTGATGCGATAGCTGTCGCTCACCTTGTTGCCATCCACATCGTAACGAGCGGGTTTGGTCACATCGACCTGATAGTTCACCCCGTCGATCACGTCGAAGTTGTAGGTGCGGTACTTCTCGTTCACCAGCCACTGGGTGGCGGTGCTGGCGGCATCGATCTTGTTGAACTGGACGGCGCTCTTCTCCAGCCACTCCTGTACGGTCGCGCCATTGATGGCGACCACCTGCAGGGTGTTGGGGTAGACATAGAGGTCGGCCACGTTGCGCAGGGAGATATCGCCAGCCGGTACATAGGTGAAGTCGGTCGGGCCGTTGCGACCACCGCGGAATGGCGCGGCGGCGGAGAGGATAGGCCATTTCTCCTTGAGCTGACCATCCTGTTGCAGCTTCTTGGCATGCCACAGCTGGGCGTCGCTGACGATCTGGATGGAGGGGTCATCCTGCACCAGCGCGAAGAAGCTGTGGATTGGCTTGGTGATCTTGCTGAGGGGCTCGTCCAGCCACTGGTTGGCCTGCTCGTGCTCGGCGATGACCTGATCGACCACCGCCTGATCTTCGGTGCTGGTGGCGCTACTGTCGATCTTGCGCAGCTGGGACTGGCTGGAGGCCACTTCCCAGCGACCCTCTTTCCAGGTCATGTGCAGGTCGATGATGCCGAGGTGGTTACCCCAGACGCCCGGCATCACGGTCGGTACGCCCGCCAGAGTGCCTTTCTCGTTGTCCACGTCGGTCATGTTGGGGTAGTCGCCCGGGAAGGTGCGATGGGCGTGCCCCAGCAGCAGGGCATCGACCCCTTTCACTTTGGCCAGCGGCAGGGCTGCGTTCTCCATCATGGGTTCGCGCGGGTCACCTATGATGCCGGTATGGGCCACGACCACGACGATGTCAGCGCCCTTGGCGCGGATTTCGGGTACATAGTGCTCGGCGGTCTCGACCATATCGGCCACCACCACCTTGCCTTCCAGATTGCGCTTGTCCCACTGGGTGATCTGGGGCGGAGTCAGCCCCAGCACACCGACCTTGATGGTCTGGGTATTGCCGTTGGCATCCTTCACCTGACGATCCAGCACCACATAGGGTTTGAACTTCTGCTTGCTCCAGTCGATGGTGCCCTTGCCATCACGGCTGAAGGCATCGGCCTGGAAGACGTTGGCGTTGATGTAGGGGTAGTTGGCCCCTTTCAGGGTCTCCGAGAGGAAGTCGAGACCGAAGTTGAATTCGTGGTTGCCCAGGTTGCCGACATCATAGCTCATGGTGTTGAGCGCCTTGATGGCGGGATGGGTCTGCTTGCTCAGCCACTGCTGTTTGACCTGCTGGTCGTGGATATAGTCGGCCAGCGGGGTGCCCTGGATCAGGTCGCCGTTGTCGATCAGCAAGTTGTTGGCGTTCTCTTCGCGGGCCTTGCGGATCAGCACAGCGGTGCGGGCAAAGCCCAGCGAGGCATCCGGCTTGTTCTGGTAGTAGTCGTAGCTCAGCAGGTTGGAGTGGATATCAGAGGTTTCGATCAGCCGCAGGGTGAGATCACCGGGGGCCTGAGAGTTGTTGTCGTCACAGCCGGACAGCAAAAAGATAACTGCCACCGCGCTCAGTTTGAGGGTGGTTTTCATTGTTGGATTCTCTTGTTATGGGTATGCCAGCGTGGTGCATTCTATCGACAGCAAAAGAAACCGATTGTGAGCAGGCTGGCAATTCGGGCTAATTACCCTCCTGTTAATAGAGTTATGACTCTGATTTTCATCTGTTTTTTCGGGTCGCCACCCTCGCTGCTTTTCCGCCGTGAGTCACCCTGTCGTCACCGTTGTGCGGTCGGGGCAAGCTGCGCTGCCTGCCGCTCCTGCGAGGCT
Source organism: Aeromonas sp. FDAARGOS 1404 (assembly GCF_019047085.1). NCBI lineage: Bacteria > Pseudomonadati > Pseudomonadota > Gammaproteobacteria > Aeromonadales > Aeromonadaceae > Aeromonas > Aeromonas sp. FDAARGOS 1404. The sequence continues at coordinate 2,162,191 of NZ_CP077237.1, read as the reverse complement.
GTAATGGTTGGTTACAGATCTCCATTCGACTGATAGATGACCTTTCCCTTAAATTCAGCGGCGATTGATTGCATCTAAAAATTACAAAGCGACAGCAAGGAATAAAAACTCATGAAAATGCACAACAAAGCGCTGCTGGCCATCGCCTGCGCTGCGGCCCTGTCTGCCTGTGACAGCGAAAAAGCTGCCAACAGCATCGCCAAGCGGGTGCCACTGGCCCTGCCGGAGGCGGGTCTTTACCAAGCGAATCTGATGAGCCGCGACGGCGACAAGGCGACGCCGCGCATGATCAAGGATCTGGATGGTCTGGCGCTGGTCTACCCGAAGGGTGAAACCGTGCAGCACTGGGGTGTCTGGGTGGATCATCAGGTGGGCAAGGTCGAGACCAACAGCCAGTGGCTGGGTCAGGCTGACCAGAAAGCCGACAAAGACGGGATCTATCCGGTGCAGTTGATCCGCAACAGCGAACGGCTCGGCACCAGCACGGCGCTCAGCTCGGTGACCAACGACCACAACCTCATCACCTTCCAGGATCAGCCGGTCATCGATCTGCAGGGCAAGGAGATCAAACGCTGGGTTTTTGATTTCACCCGAACCGGCACCAAGTTCTCCGACAACTCCCCCATCTATTCCGGTTTCAGCGGTCATGTGGCGGTGACGGCCCTGACCACCAAAGCGGTGACCACGGCCAGCTGGAGTGCCACGAACAGCGATGGCTTCAGCAGCGACATGGTAGGCAAGGTTGATACCACCAACAACGGCGGCAAGCTGACGGTAGCGATCGAGTTCCCGGCGGCAGGTTGTACGCTGGTGGGCGAGGGGAGTGCCACTGCCGGGTTGAGCAAGCTGACCATGACCGGGTTTGGCAAGTGCAACTTCAAGCAATCCGCTGCCGCCACGCCGATCGAAAACCTCTGGAATGCCGCTCTGGCCCGGGCGATGGATAACCGCGTCGCCTATGTCACCACCTATACCACGGATGCCAAAAAAGAGGCGCTGGTCATCGGCTTCCCCGACACCAATGGCCTGCTGATCACCGCTGACAAGCGATAAGCAGCTAACGGCAGGGGTGGGCAAACGCGCCTGAAACAACAAGGGAGCCAGTGGCTCCCTTGTTGTTTTCAACGCACGATTTACAGCAGGAACAGGGTCGCCAGCCCGAGGAAGATAAAGAAGCCGCCGGTATCGGTGATGGCGGTGATCATCACGCTGGCACCGACTGCCGGGTCGCGGCCGAGGCGGGTCATGGTCATGGGGATGATGACTCCCATCAGGGCGGCCACCAGCAGGTTGAGCATCATGGCCAGGGTCATCACGGCGCCGAGCGCCGCATCCAGATAGAGCAGATAGGTGGCAATGCCCATGATGCCGCCCCACACCAGCCCGTTGATAAAGGCGACCCCGAGTTCCCGCAGCAGCAGGAAGGAGAGGTTGCCCGCCTGAATGTGCTGCAGCGCCAGCGCCCGTACTATCATGGTGATGGTCTGGTTGCCGGTGTTGCCGCCGATCCCGGCGACGATGGGCATCAGCGCCGCCAGCGCCACCAGTTGGGAGATGGTGTGCTCGAACAGGCCGATCACCCGCGAGGCGACAAAGGCGGTGCAGAGGTTGATGGCAAGCCAGGCCCAGCGGGTCTTGACCGCCTTGGAGACAGGGGCGAACACGTCTTCATCCTCGCTGATACCCCCCATCCGGCGCAGGTCGGTGTCACTCTCCTCATAGACCAGATCCACCACCTCTTCGACGGTGAGGCGGCCCATCAGCTTGCCCTTGCCATCCACCACAGCGGCGGAGAGCAGGTCATCCCGTTCGAAGGTGCGGGCGGCCGCTTCGTCGTTATCCTCCGGATCGAAGGTGACCGGATCCCGCTCCATCACGTCGCTCACCAGAGTGGCGGGTTTGTGCAGCAGCACTGTGGTGAGGGCCAGCTCCCCCAGCAGGTGGTTGCGCCGATCGATGACGAACAGCTTGTCGGTGTTGGCGGGGATCTTGCCGCGCAGCCGCAGATAGCGCTGCACCGTGGCCAGACTCACCTCGGGGCGGATGGTGATGATCTCGAAGTCCATCATGGCGCCGACGGTGTGCTTGCCGTAGCGGATCACCTCCCGCACCCGATCCCGGTCGGCGGGGGCCATATAGGTGAGCAGCCGCCCCATCAGGTTGCGCGGCAGGTACTGGCCCAGATAGATCTGATCGTCGATATCCAGGGTACGCAGGGCGTGCAGCAGCTCCTTGTCGCTCATCCCGCTGATGAGGCTGTCCCACACCGTCTCGGAGGCTTCGACCAGGATCTGGCCGCGCTTCTCCTCCTCCACCAGTGCCCACAGGGCATGACGCTCATCGGGCGGCAGCGACTCCAGCGCATCGGCGACGTCGGCGGCGGGCAACCCGTTGACCAGCGCGGTGAGTTCGCTGGTCTGATCGCGCTGCTCGGCATCCTGCACCACCTGCGGATCGAGCAGGCTGTCGGTGAGGGCATCATCGCGCAGCAGCAGGGTGAGAATGCGGGATCTGTCATCCGCGCGCTGCCGGGCGCTGTTCTTGATGGGAAGAGACATGGGATGAATTCCTGAGATGGTAGCCAAGGGCTCAATGCCCATAGGATACCAGACTTAAAACAACAGGTTATGACCGTGATGGGAGAAGAGGGGGGTAAAAGTGAGGCCACCTGCTGGTGGCCTCATGGTGAGTTGCCGAGAATCCCTCAGGCGAGGGCTCGCTGGCGCTGCGGGGCCTCGCCAAACCAGGCGAGCCGGTCGGCCAGGGTTACCACAGAACCCACCATGATCAGGGCAGGACTCTCGACCCCCACCGCCAGCGCGTGTAGCTCGTCGAGAGTACCACGAATGACCCGCTGGCAGGGCTGGGTGCCGCGCTCGATCAGCGCCACCGGGGTATTGCCCGCCTTGCCGTGGGCCAGCAACTGTTCACGGATGGTGGCGCAGGAGGAGAGCCCCATGTAGAACACCAGCGTCTGCCGATCTTTGGCCAGCAGCGGCCAGTCGAGATCCCGGGCACCCCCCTTGCCGTGGGCGGTGACGAATCGGACGCTCTGGGCGTGGTCGCGGTGGGTGAGCGGAATACCGGCGTAGGCGGCGCAGCCGCTGGCCGCGGTGATGCCGGGCACCACCTGAAAGCCGATGCCTGTGCCGACCAGCGTCTCCAGCTCCTCGCCGCCACGGCCGAAGATAAAGGGGTCGCCCCCCTTCAGCCGCACCACCCGCTGGCCCTTCTTCGCCTCCTCCAGCAAGAGCTGGTTGATCCCCTCCTGCGGTACGCAGTGGTTGCCTGCCTGTTTGCCGACGAAGATCTGCTTGGCGTCGCGGCGCACCAGCGCCATCACTTCGTCGGAGACCAGCCGGTCATAGACCACCACGTCCGCCTGCTGCATCTGGCGCAGGGCGTGCAGGGTGAGCAGGCCCGGATCGCCGGGGCCGGCTCCCACCAGTACCACCTCGCCAGCGCTCTGGCTCTCGTCGGCAAACAGATTGTCGGCCAGCTGGTGGGCAGAGGCGCTATCGCCCCGCGCCAGTGCCTGCCCGAGCCGATCCGCCCCGAGCAGCCGCTCCCAGAAGCGACGCCGCTCCCCCATGCTGGCGAAGCGGGCCTTGACCCGCTCCCGCAGGCTACCGGCAAAGGTCGCCACGGCCCCCAGATGTTGCGGCAGCAGGGCTTCCAGTTTTTCCCGCAGCAAGCGGGCCAGCACCGGGGCCTTGCCGCCGGAGGAGATGGCCACTATCAGCGGCGAGCGGTCGATGATCGACGGCATGATGAAGCTGGATCGTTTCGGGTCATCCACCACGTTGGCAAAGATCCGCGCCCGGTTGGCGCTCTGGTAAACCAGTGCATTCACCTCGCGCCGATCGGTCGCGGCCACCACCAGCCACTTGCCCGCCAGTTGTTCCGATGCGAATTCACCGGCCAGCCACTCGATGCTGCCGTTGGCCGCCAGTTCAGCCAGCTCGGGGTCGAGCTCGGGGGCGACCACGGTGAGCTGGGCACCGGCATCCAGCAGCAGGCGCGCCTTGCGCTCCGCTACCTCGCCGCCGCCGACCAGCAGCACGGGTTTGTTGTCGAGTCGGCAAAAGATGGGCAAGTAGTCCATGGGGCCTCCGGATCAGGCGGTTCGGGTCTGGTTGGCGGTGCTGGTGGTGTCGCTCACCGCGACCGGGCGCTCAGCCTTGGGGGTGGCATACCAGTAGCCGAGGCCCATAAAGAGAGCGCCGGAGACGGTGTTGCCCAAGGTCACCCACAGCAGGTTGTGGCCGATGCCGCCCAGGGTGTAGGCCTCGGAGTGGGCACCAAACCAGGAGAGGGCGAACAGGGTCATGTTGGCGATGGAGTGCTCGTAGCCGGAGGCGATAAAGGCCAGCAGACACCACCAGATGGCGATGAAGCGGGCGGCTCCTTCGGTGCGCAGCGCCATCCAGATGGCGAGGCAGACCAGCCAGTTGCAGAGGATCCCCTTCATAAACAGAGTCAGGGCCGGAGCCTGGGTTTTGGCCAGCGCCACCTTGTGGGCCAGACTGCCTGCATCCGGCAGCAGGCTGCCGCCGTAGGAGTAGATGAGCGCCACCACAATGGAGCCAATCAGATTGCCGGCCCAGGTCTGCGGCAGAATGCGCAGCAGGTCGGCCATGGTGATCTTGCCCGCCTTCACCCCGAAGGTGAGGAACATGGTGTGGCCGGTGAACAGCTCGGAGCCGGCGATGATGACGAGCGTCAGGGCGATGCCGAAGGTGGCCCCCATCACCAGCGGCCGGATGGCGGGATCCACCAGATTGCCGAGGGTGAAGATGAGGATGATGCCGAGGCCCACATAGGCCCCCGCCATGGCGGAGCTGAGCCAGAAGCCGAGTTTGTCGCTGCGCTCGAAGCGGTTGATGCGGGCCGCGTTGGCGGCGCACTTGTTGATGGTTTCCGTGTACATCTTGTGAGTCCTTGAAAGGGCAGCCCTCAGGCAGCCCGAAAGAGAGTGAAATCGGCGTTAGACGGCGACCCAGACCTGCTGGTCGCGCACTTCAACGGGGTAGCTCTGCACCGACATAGCGGGGTTGTCGAAACAGTGGCCATCGCTCAGGCGAAAGCGCTGCTTCTTGAGCGGGCTGGCGACCCAGAGCTCGCCGTCGTGTTCGCAGATCAGGCCCCGCGACAGCACGTTGGCGGCGAAGAAGGGATCCCGGTTGTCGATGGCGAACACCTCGGCGGCCGCACTCGGGCGGAACAGAGCGATCTGGCGACCCTCAATGAGTGCACAGACGCCGGTTCCCGGCAGGATGTCGTTGAGTTGGCAGGCAAGTTTCATCATTTGGTTTCCACCTCGATCTGGTAGACGGGGATGCGCTCGGCCGGGGTCGCCGGTCGGTGCTGGTCGCGCTCGGCGACGAACTGAACGTCCGGGTCGCGCTTGTCGCTGTTGATGAAGTGGCTGAATCGCTTGAGTGCCTCCTCTTCGTTGAGGGTGCGCGACCATTCGCACTCGTAGCTGTCGATGAGGGTCTGGATATCGCGCTCCAGCGTCTCGGCCAGCCCCAGCTTGTCGTCGACGATCACCTCGCGCAGGTAGTCGACGCCCCCTTCCAGATTGCCGAGCCAGACCGAGGTGCGCTGCAGTTTGTCGGCGCTGGTGACGTAGAACATCATAAAGCGGTCGATCAGCTTGATGAGGGTCTCGCGGTCGAGGTCAGAAGCCAGCAGGTCGGCGTGGCGCGGCTTCATGCCGCCGTTGCCGCCCACATAGAGGTTCCAACCCGCGTCGGTGGCGATGATGCCGACATCCTTGCCCTGCGCTTCCGCACATTCGCGGGTGCAGCCGGAGACGCCGAACTTCATCTTGTGCGGGGTGCGAATGCCCTTGTAGCGGTTCTCGAGGAAGACCCCGAGGCCGACGCTGTCCTGCACGCCGAAGCGGCACCAGGTGCTGCCGACACAGGTCTTGGCCATGCGCAGTGCCTTGGCGTAGGCCTGACCGGTCTCGAAACCGGCCGCCAGCAGCTTGCGCCAGATGGCGGGCAGATCATCCTTCTGGGCCCCGAACAGGCCGATGCGCTGGGCGCCGGTGATCTTGGTGTAGAGCTTGTAGTCGCGGGCCACTTCGGCCACCGCCAGCAGCCCTTCCGGGGTCACTTCACCACCGGCCATGCGCGGGATGACGGAGTAGCTGCCGTCCTTCTGCATGTTGCCGAGGAAGATGTCGTTGGTGTCCTGCAGCGGGATATTGCGCGGGCTCAGCACATGCTCGTTCCAGCAGGAGGCGAGGATGGAGCCGACGGTTGGCTTGCACACCTCGCAGCCATAGCCCTGACCGTGCTTGGCCAGCAGCTCGTCGAAGCTCTTGATCCCCTCCACCTTGACCAGATGGAACAGCTCCTGACGGGAGTGGGGGAAGTGGGCGCAGAGGTGGTTGTTGACCTCGATGCCCTGCTTCACCAGTTCGGCGTTGAGCACCTGACTGATGAGCGGCACGCAGCCGCCACAGCCGGTACCGGCCTTGGTCTGCTGCTTGATGGCTGCCAGCGTGGTGTGACCCTCGGCCACCGCCTTGGCGATGTCGCCCTTGGAGACGTCGAAGCAGGAGCAGATCTGGGCGTTTTCCGGCAGGGCATCCACCCCCAGCGTCGGTTTGGCACCGGCGTAGGCGGGCAGGATCAGGGTATCCGGGTGGCTCGGTAGCGGCAGGGCGTTGAGCATCATCTGCAGCAGGTTGCCGTAATCTTCCACATCACCCACCAACACGGCGCCGAGCAATCGGCTGTTGTCTTCGTTCACCACGATTTTCTTGTAGACGCCGGCCTGATCGTCTTGAAACACATAGCTGTGGCTGCCCGGGGTGCGGCCGTGGGCATCACCGATGGAACCGACGGAGACGCCGAGCAGCTTGAGCTTGGCGCTCATGTCCGCCCCCTCGAAACGGCTGTCGCCGCCGAGCAGATGGTCGACGGTGATCTGGGCCATCTTGTAGCCCGGCGCTACCAGTCCGAAGAAGCGGCCCTGCCAGGCGGCGCACTCGCCGATGGCGTAGATGTCGGGGTCGGAGGTGAGGCAGTGATCGTCGATGACGATGCCGCCGCGCTCGGCGATGGCGAGATCACCGTAGCGGCCCAATGTATCTTGCGGACGGATACCGGTGGAGAAGACCACCACGTCCACTTCCAGCTGGCTGCCATCGGCAAAGGCGAGGCGGTGTTTCGCCTGCTCGCCGCCATGCATCAGGATTTCGCTGGTGCTCTTGCTGGTGTGCACCTGCACGCCCATGGATTCGATCTTGCGGCGCAGCAGCTGGCCGCCCTGACCGTCGAGCTGCTCGGCCATCAGCACCGGAGCAAACTCCACCACGTGGGTTTCGAGGCCCAGCGCCTTGAGGGCACCGGCGGCTTCGAGGCCAAGCAGGCCGCCCCCGATCACCACCCCGCTCTTGCCGCTCTTGGCTGCGCTGCGGATGGCTTTCAGATCCTCGATGGTGCGGTAGACGAAGCACTCGTGGTGCTGACTGCCCGCAATGGGCGGCACCCAGGGGTAGGAGCCGGTGGCCAGCACCAGCTTGTCGTACCCGACCACAGTGCCCTTGTTGGAGTGCACTTCGCGGTTGGCCCTGTCGATTTTTTTCACCGCTTCGCCGAGCAGCAGGCGGATGCCGTGCTTGTCGTAAAAACCGGGTTTGACGAGGGAGAGATCTTCGCTGGTGTGATGGGAGAAGTAGGAGGAGAGATGGACGCGATCGTAGGCGGGACGGGGTTCTGCACCGAAGACGGTGATCTCGTAGCGGCCCGGCTCGGCCCGCTCGATCAACTCTTCGATGAAGCGGTGCCCCACCATGCCGTTGCCCACAACGACCAGTCTGACTTTGCTCATGATTGCCTCTAGTTTGGAGTAATAAAACATCATTCTGGGGCTAGGCTACCCAGTCAGTCGGGGCGGGCAATTGATGCAAATCAAGTGTCTATTTATATATCTCGTCAGGGGTAATTCGATAAAATTCAAAGATATACAAAAATAGGTATACCAGTTGAGTGTTTTGGTGCTGGGTGCGAGTGGGACATAGAGAGAAGGGGGCTGGGGCTTAAAATGCAAAACGCCCCCATTTCTGGAGGCGTTTTTTTACAAACAGAACTGCGCTTACAGAATAAAGCGGCTCAGGTCCTCGTCTTCAATCAGCTTGCCGAGGTGGGCGTTGACGTAGTCGGTGTCGATGACAAAGGTCTCGCCGGACTTCTCGGAGGCGTCGTAGGAGATATCTTCCATCAGGCGCTCCATCACGGTGTGCAGACGACGGGCACCGATGTTCTCGGTACGCTCGTTGACCTGCCAGGCCGCTTCGGCCAGACGGCGGATGCCATCCTTGGTGAACTCGATGTTGACCCCTTCGGTGGCCATCAGCGCCTTGTACTGATCGGTCAGGGAGGCGTTCGGTTCGGTCAGGATGCGCTCGAAGTCATCGGTGGTCAGCGCGGTCAGCTCGACGCGGATCGGCAGACGGCCCTGCAGCTCGGGGATCAGATCTGACGGCTTGGCGATCTGGAAGGCGCCGGAGGCGACAAACAGGATATGGTCGGTCTTGACCATGCCGTGCTTGGTGTTGACGGTGCAGCCCTCGACCAGCGGCAGCAGGTCGCGTTGTACCCCTTCACGGGAGACATCGGGGCCCGAGCTCTCGCCGCGCTTGCAGATCTTGTCGATCTCGTCGAGGAAGACGATGCCGTTGTTCTCGACCGCAGCGATCGCTTTCTGCTTCAGCTCTTCTGGATTGACCAGACGGGCCGCTTCCTCTTCGATCAGCGCCTTCATGGCCTCTTTGACCTTGATCTTGCGCTTCTTCTTCTGGTTCTGACCCAGGTTCTGGAACAGCCCCTGCAGCTGGTTGGCCATCTCTTCCATGCCCGGCGGGGTCATGATTTCGACGCCCATCGGGGAGGCGGAGAGCTCCAGCTCGATCTCCTTGTCATCCAGCTGACCTTCCCGCAGTTTCTTGCGGAAGATCTGGCGGGTGTTGGAGTTGTCGGCTTTCTCTTCTTCACCCCAGGTGTTGCGCGGGTTGGGCAGCAGGGCGTCGAGGATGCGCTCTTCGGCGGCTTCCTCGGCGCGGTATTTCATCTTCTCCATCTCGGTTTCGCGCACCAGCTTGATGGCGGCATCGGTCAGATCGCGGATGATGCTGTCCACTTCCTTGCCGACATAGCCCACTTCGGTGAACTTGGTCGCTTCTACCTTGATGAAGGGGGCGTTGGCCAGCTTGGCCAGACGACGGGCGATCTCGGTCTTGCCGACACCGGTCGGGCCGATCATCAGGATGTTTTTCGGGGTCACTTCATGACGCATCTCTTCGTTGAGCTGCATCCGGCGCCAGCGGTTGCGCAGGGCAACGGCAACGGCGCGCTTGGCATCGGCCTGACCAATGATGTGACGATCCAGCTCGTGGACGATTTCTCTCGGGGTCATCTCGGACATGATGGTGTTCCTGTATCCGGGGTGGGCAGGGCCCACCCCTTGGAGAATGGGGTTTGGCTGGCGGCCTTATTTGGCGGCCTTATTTCGCCGAATAGTCCAGCACTTCAATGGTGTGGTTGCCATTGGTGAAGACGCAGATGTCGCCCGCAATCTTGAGGGACTTCTCGACAATAGTTCTGGCATCCAGCTCGGTGTTTTCCAGCAGCGCAATGGCGGCGGACTGGGCGAAGTTGCCGCCGCTGCCGATGGCGATGAGATCGTGCTCCGGCTGCACCACGTCACCGTTGCCGGTGATGATGAAGGATTTGTGTTCGTCGGCCACGGCCAGCAGCGCTTCGAGGCGGCGCAGGGCGCGATCGGTGCGCCAATCTTTGGCCAGCGCCACGGCGGCGCGCTCCAGATTACCCTGATGGGCCTGCAGTTTTGCTTCGAAACGCTCGAGCAGGGTGAATGCGTCGGCGGTACCGCCAGCGAAACCGGCCAGCACCTTGCCGTTATAGAGACGATGAACCTTGCGGGCGTTGCCCTTCATGACGGTGTTGCCAAGAGAGACCTGGCCATCGCCACCGATGACGACCTGACCGTTGCGGCGAACTGAAACTATGGTAGTCACTTTACTTACCTCGCTTGAGCCGAATGACGGCCTGACTGTGCATGGCAAGAAAGATGGGGATGGCAAACGGGCTTTTCAACCCTGCCTTTGGTCGGGATAAACGGGGTAGTAAAGAGCGTGGGTGCGAGTGACACCAAAAGAACAGGGCCGGGTGTTGCCACCCGGCCCTGCGTCATCGGTAAGCGGATTACCCTTTCTTGGGAATGCAGCCGCTGATGCCGGAGCTCTGCAGCTTGCTGTTGGCCGCGTCGGCGGCCGCCTTGCCGTTGAAGGGTCCCACCATCACCTTGTAGACGGTGCCGTTGGCGCCATTGATCACCTGCAGGCTGGAGGAGAGGCCGGCGGTGAAGGCGATACGCGCCTTGAGCGACTCTGCGGAATCCTGCGAGCGCAGGGCGGCGCACTGCATCATGTAGCGACCGCTGTCGGCGGCTGCGGTCTGGGCTGGCGGGGTCGCCGCTTTGGCCTTGGCCGCTTCGGCGCGCTCCCGTTCCAGCTCGGCACGGATCTCTCGCTCCATCCGTTCCCGTTCTGCCTTGCGGTCGATCACCTGCTCTTGCGCGCTGGCAACCGGTGCACCGGAGGTGGAAGGGGTGGTCGCCGGATTGGGCTGATAGGGCTTGGGCTGGCCGATGGGCGTTCCCGGTTGGGGAATGTCGGTCGGCACCGGCTGTGGCAGTTTTTCCGGTTGCAGGGTCATGGTATCTGCCGGTGGTGGCGGCAGCACACCCGGCTGGGTCGGCGGCTCTATGATATCGACCTGCTTGTTCTCAAGCCGTTCGATGTAGCTCCACTTCTCCTGAGGCAGCCCGTTATTCTGCGCTTTTGGCTTGTTGGCCTTTACCTGCTCCTCAATGGTGGGGGCGTCATTGCCCTTGCCATTGATCATGTAAAGGAAGCCACCAAAGCCTGCCAGCAGTGCCACGACCAGCAGCACTGGAATAACAGGAAAGCGGCGAGGGGCCGCTTTCTTGGTATTGCGGCCACCCGCCCGACGTCGCGGGCGGCTGCCGACATAATCCCGGGTTGCCATCTATTACATGCGCTCCAGGGTATGGATGCCCAGTACGCCGAGGCCCAGTTTCAGTACCTTGGCGGTGGCGGCGCACAGCAGCAGACGGCTCTGACGGGTTGCCTCGTCCACGCCATCCTTGTTGATCGGGCAGGCTTCATAGAAGGTCATGAAGTTGCCGGACAACTCGTACAGGTAGGTACAGAGCAGGTGCGGCATGCCTTTGTCGGCCACGCCGTTGACTGCGTCGGAGAACTGGATCAGCTTCTGGGCCAGCACCTCTTCGGCCTCTTCGTTCAGGGTCACGTTGCCGGTCAGCGTCTCGGCATCGATGTTGGCCTTGCGGAAGATGGACTGGATACGGGTGTAGGCGTACTGCAGGTAAGGGGCAGTGTTGCCTTCAAACGACAGCATCAGATCCCAGTCGAAGATGTAGTCGGTAGTACGGTTCTTGGAGAGATCCGCATACTTGACTGCGCCCATGGCGATGGCGTTGACCACATTGGCCTTCTCTTCGGCAGAGAGGTCGCTGTTGCGGCTCTCCAGCAGGGCAGCGGCGCGCTCTTCCGCTTCGTTCAGCAGGTCAACCAGCTTGACGGTGCCACCGGAACGGGTCTTGTAGGGACGACCATCCTTGCCCAGCATCATGCCGAAGGCGTGGTGCTCAAGCGGTACGGATTCCGGCACATAACCCGCCTTGCGGGTGATGGTCCAGGCCTGCATCAGGTGCTGGTGCTGACGGGAGTCGATGAAGTACATGACACGGTCGGCGCCCAGGGTTTCATAACGGTATTTGGCACAGGCGATGTCGGTGGTGGTGTAGAGGAAACCGCCATCGCTCTTCTGGATGATGACGCCCATGGCCTCGCCATCCTTGTTCTTGAACTCGTCCAGGAAGACAACGGTGGCGCCTTCGCTCTCGACCGCCAGCCCCTTGGCTTTCAGGTCGGCCACGATCTCCGGCAGCATGTCGTTGTACATGGACTCGCCCATGATGTCCTTGTTGGTCAGGGAGACATTCAGGCGGTCGTAGTTGATCTGGTTCTGTTCCATGGTCATGTCGACCAGCTTCTTCCACATGGTACGGCAGTACTCGTCGCCGCCCTGCAGCTTGACCACGTAGTTACGGGCGTGCTCGGCGAAGGCTTCGTCTTCGTCGTAGCAACGCTTGGCCTGGGTGTAGAAGGCTTCCAGATCCTTGAGCGCCATGTCACTGGCGTGCTCGTTGGACATCTTCTCCAGATAGGCGATCAGCATGCCGAACTGGGTGCCCCAGTCGCCGATGTGGTTGGCACGGATCACTTTGTGGCCGAGGAATTCCAGCGCGCGTGCAGCCACGTCACCGAGTACGGTGGAACGGATGTGGTGCACCGCCATCTCTTTGGCCACGTTGGGGGCGGAGTAGTCCACCACCACGGTTTGTGGCGCGGGCAACCGTACGTTGGCGTTGGCAGAGGTCACCATGGCCTCGACCTGACCGGCCAGCCAGCGCTGGTCGAAGAAGAAGTTGATGAAGCCGGGACCGGCGATCTCGACCTTGGCGATCAGGTCGGAGGCAGGCAGGTGCTCGATGATGGCCGCTGCCAGCTCACGGGGATTCTTGCGGGCCGGTTTGGCCAGCAGCATGGCCAGGTTGGTAGCCAGGTCGCCGTGAGCTTTTTCCTTGCATCGGTCTACTTGCACGCGGGCTTCCAGGTCCGCCGGCAGGACGCCTGCTGACTTGAGATTGGCTACCGTTTGTTCAAGTAGATGATGAATATGCTCTTTCATAACTGACCACCAAGGTTGCGCGTCGAAAAATGACTGATATATAAGGGCGTGAATTTTACCCGCATCGGCCCGAGAAAACTATAGGGATGACCCGCCGCTCGCTGTCGGGCGGATATTTCACTGCGTTTGGCGCCATATTCCAGAATATTGGGCGGAAATTACGGTGCTTATCCATTTCTACTGCATATCGAAGCGGCTTGTCCAGGCTATTTTCCCCTGATTGTTAAGGGTTTTTCCTTTCCGCTGACGGGAATGATCTCCTCCCTCTGGCCCGGCGTATCAACATACGTTCCCAACCGAGGAGTTTGCGATGCGACTGGCGCTGTTTCCCCTATCTGCTCACCTGCTGCCCGGCGGCATCATGCCGCTGCGGATCTTCGAACCGAGATACCAGCGGATGATTGCCGAGGCGGGGGAGTCCGGCTTTGCCCTCTGCATGGTGGACCCTCGCCAGCCCGACGCCTTGCGCAACATGCTGCCCATCGCCACCCGGGTCACCATCATCGATTTCGACCGGCTGCCGGACGGCATGCTGGGGATCACGGTGCAGGGGATGGAGCGGGTGCAGATAGAGGATCTGTGGCAGGAGCAGGATGGCCTGCGTATCGGCGAGGTGACGCCGCTGACGGCCTGGCCGCCCCGCCGGCTCCATCCCGATCAGCAACCGCTGGTCGAGGCATTGCGAGAGGTGTTTGCTGACTATCCCGACTATGCCGCCCTCTATCCCGCCCCCTGCTGGGACGATGGCAACTGGGTGGCCCAGCGCTGGCTGGAGGTGCTGCCGATCCCCCCCGAACAGAAGCAGCTGCTGCTGGCCGCTGCCGACAATCAGCCCGCCATCGCCCTGCTCAAGGGGGTACTGGTGGCCAGTCACTGATTTTTTCTGACCCGCTGATCCGCCAGCGCCGCAGCGCCGTAGAAGTCATCACCACAGCATGTTCGACAGCACACCAAAGGGATGGCGCAATGGCATATACTGGCCAACCACACTCGACCATACGCAGGACCTCGCCCGTGATGGATAACCCGGATGGCGATCTCAAATCTCTGCTGATCAGGGTGGCAGAGCAGGCCGACAAGGCTGCTTTTGCCCGCCTGTTCCAACACTTTGCGCCGCGCATTCGCAGCTACGGCCTGCGCCACCTCGGCAGCGAAGCCAACGCCATGGAGCTGGTGCAGGAGACCATGCTGCTGGTGTGGCAGAAGGCACGCCTCTACCACCCCGAGAAGGGGGCGCCGACCACCTGGATCTACACCGTGATGCGCAACCAGTGCTTCGACATGCTGCGTCGTCGTCGCGCCAGCAAGGAGGATCTCTGTGCCGAGGAGCTGTGGCCTGTGCTGGAGTTTCAGGCCGAAGAGGAGCATCTGAGCGGGGGGGAGGATGCGGTGCTGACCCGTCAGATGGCCCACTATCTGGGCACCCTGCCGGAGCCGCAACAGCAGGTGGTGCGTGGCATCTATCTGCAGGAGTTCTCCCAGCAGGAGCTGGCGGAGCGACTCGGCGTGCCGCTCGGCACCATCAAGTCCCGCCTCCGGCTGGCGTTACAGAAACTGAAAGAGCAAGTGGAGCAAGGCCATGATTAAAGCCCATCCGACCGACCCTATGCTGCGCGCTTTCGCCGCCGACGAGCTCCCTCTGCCGCTGGCGGTGGGGCTCTCCGCCCACTGCGAGCTCTGCCCCGATTGTGCTGCCCGACTGAAGACATTCGAAGAGGAGCTGGCGCAGCAATATCTTGCCTCGCCAGCAGAGCCCGAGCTGGACTCTCGGGATGAAGTGGGACTGGACGCCGGATTCGACGCCATGCTGGCGGATATTCTGGCCCAGCCGCTGGCAGAGCCCCTCTCCGAGCCAACACATGACCAGCCCCGAGCCCAGCACGGCGAGCTGGAGGTAGCCGGTCAGGCCTACCGTTTGCCGCGGGTGTTGGCCCGCTACCGCTCGCCCAAGTGGCGCCATATCGGGGCCATTCGTCAGCAGAGTCTGCCGCTGGACGAGATGGGGGCGCGCGCCAGCTTGCTCCATATTGAAGCGGGTGGCCGCATCCCCGAGCACACCCATCAGGGTTATGAGCTGACCCTGCTGCTGGCGGGCAATATTCAGGATGGCGATACCCTTTACAAGGCGGGAGATTTCATCTGGCGCGATGCCAGCCACTCCCACAGCCCGCATACGCCCGATGGCTGCCTCTGCTACACGGTGCAGGATGCGCCTGTGCAGTTCACCAAGGGGCTATCGCGGCTGCTGAACGGCATTAGCCAGCACCTCTACTGAGCACTATGACGCCATAGAAAAAGGGACCAGATTGGTCCCTTTTTTCATTTGATTGCTGGTTGCCGGTCAGGCGACAAACACCAGATAGACGGCGAATGCCACGATAAAGCGGTAGATGGCGAACGGGATAAAGTCGATGCGGCGTATCAATGTCAGGAAGGTCTTGATCGCAAACATCGCTACCACGAAGGCGGTGATAAAGCCCACTGCAAACATCGGGAAGTCGGCCATCGAGAGGAAATCGCGGCTCTTGTAGAGATCAAGCCCGCTGGCCGCCACCATCATGGGCACCGCCATGATGAAGGAGAACTCGGCGGCGGCGTGACGGCTGATCCCCATCAGCATGCCACCACTGATGGTGGCGCCGGAGCGGGAGAAGCCGGGCCACAGGGCCAGACACTGGAACAGACCGATGCCGAACGCCTGCTTGTAGCTGATGTCATCCAGGGTTTCTGCTGTGACGGCCGGGCGGAACTTCTCGGCGATGATCAGCAGGATGCCCCCCGCGACCAGCGCGTACATTACGGTTTGTGGGCCAAACAGGTTGGCCTTGATCCAGCTGTGGATGGCCAGACCGACCACGATGGCGGGCATCATGCCGAGGATGACATGTACCAGCGACAGGGTGGCGTGATCCCGGGACGGCTTCTGGCCAAAGTGGATGCCAATCAGGCCAAACAGGCGACGCCAGAAGACGGCGACCACGGCGAGGATGGAGCCAAGCTGGATCACCACTTCGAAAGTGGCAGCCTTGGGCCCTTCAAAGCCCAGCAGATGGCCGACGATAATCATGTGGCCGGTGGAGGAGACGGGGAGGAACTCGGTCAGCCCCTCGACGACGCCCAGAATAAAGGCGACCAGCAGGCTATAAGTGTCAGTCATCGAACAAACAATCCTTAACTTCGTTGATGTAAAACGCCCCGGGAGGGTCTCGGGGCGGCTTATCTTGCTCGATAGTGACTGCTGAGGCTATGTAAAAATCATGAAACCTTTAAGTCAGTCGCGGATAAAGCGGTAGCGAGTCTGGTGGTGATAACGCTCGCCAGGCAGCAGCCAGGGGTTGCCTAGCTCGGGGCGATTGGGGCTGTCCGGTAGCTGTTGCGCCTCAAGACAGAAGCCGTCGTGATCCCGGTGCGACAGGCCGCTGCGGTTCGGGGTATTGGCCAGCCAGTTTCCGGTGTAGAACTGTAGCGAGGGCTGGTTGGTATAGACCTCCATCGCCAGCTGCTTGTCGCCAGAGACTATCCGAGCGGCCCATTCTGATGTCGGGCCGTTGAGCAGAAACGCATGATCGTACCCCTTGGCCTGTTGCTGCTGGGGATGGTTCAGCCAATCCTGGCCAATCAGGCGCTCGCGGCGCAGATCGAATGGCCCCTCCACCGGAGTGATGGCGATCGGCAAACCGATCGGGTCGGTCGGCAGGAAGTGGTCGGCATTGATGCTGATGAGGTGGTCACGGACATCTTCGCCATCGGTTTGCCCATCGAGATTGAAGTAGGCGTGGCTGGTAAGGCTGACCGGGGTCGCTGCATCTGTGCTGGCCACAAAATCGACCACCAGATCGCTCCGCTCCAGCCGGTACTCCAGGGTGACCCGCAGATTGCCGGGAAAGCCCTGATCCCCCGCCCGGGAGAGCAACGCCAGCTTGACCCGATCCGCCTCCAGCTCCCTGATTTGCCAGCGCTGGCGATGAAAGCCAGCCTGCCCGCCGTGCAGACAGTTGGGTGCCTGATTGGCATTCAGCGGCCAGCGCTGTCCATCACGCACCAGCTCGGCACCGCCGATGCGGTTGGCAAAGCGTCCTGCCACCGCGCCCAGCCACACCTGCTGGGTGGGATAGGTGTCGTCGGCACAGCCCAGCAGCACTTCACGCCGTTTGCCCGCCACCGGCAGGGTGAGGGAGGTGAGGGTGGCGCCGAAATCGAGGCCGCGCAGGCGCAGCCCCTCCTCGTTTTCCAGCTCGAATGGCGTCATGGCGCTGCTCATAGCTTGCCTGCACCGGCGCTGGCAGAGCAGACGTAGCAGTCAGCCTTGAGGCCGAAGCGGGTCGGATACTCGGCTTCAACCGCGGCGATCACCTCGGCCACTTTCTCCGGGCGCAGCAGGGCGACCACGCAGCCGCCGAAGCCGCCGCCGGTCATCCGCACGCCGCCATCTGTGCCGATCCTGGCCTTGATGATCTCCACCAGACCGTCGATGGCGGGCACTGTGATCTCGAAGTCATCGCGCATGGCGGCGTGCGACTCGGCCATCAGCTCGCCGAGACGGGTCAAATCGTGGCTCGCCAGTGCATCGGCCGCCGCCAGGGTGCGGGCGTTTTCACCGACGATGTGGCGGGCACGGCGGTAGCAAGCATCATCCAGCCCGGCCTTGCCCGCTTCCAGTCCGGTCAGATCGAGGTCGCGCAGCGCCTTGACCCCGTAGTGACGGGCGGCGGTCTCGCACTGCTGACGGCGGGTGTTGTATTCGCTGTCCACCAGACCCCGGCGCACGTTGGAGTTGACTATCAGCACCGCCAGATCGCTGGGCATCGGGATGAGGCGGGTCTCCAGCGAGCGGCAGTCGAGCAGCAGGGCATGATCGGTTTTGCCGCTGGCGGAGATCATCTGATCCATGATGCCGCAGTTGCAGCCGACGAACTTGTTCTCCGCCTGCTGACCGTTGAGGGCGATCTCGGCCTGGCTGATGTCGAGCCCCAGCGCCTCCTTGAAGGCCTGACCGATGGCCACTTCCAGCGAGGCAGAGGAGGAGAGCCCCGCCCCCTGCGGCACGTTGCCGGAGACCACCAGATCGAGGCCGCGCAGGGCATAACCGCGCTCCTGCAGATACTTCACCACGCCGCGGATGTAGTCGCTCCAGCGCTGGCTGGGGTGGTGCTCGATGGGCTGGTCGAGGTCGAACTGGTCGCGCTGGTTGTCGTAGTCGGCGGCGATCACCTGTACTTGCCTGTCATCGCGCAGGCCAATGGCGACGCAGGTCTCGTAGTCGATGGCGCAGGGCAGCACGAAGCCGTCGTTGTAGTCGGTATGTTCACCGATGAGGTTGACGCGGCCGGGGGCGCGCACCAGCAGATCGGGCGCTTTGGCAAATTGCTCGGCAAAAACGGTGCTGACGCGTTGGCTGGGGGTCATAGGGCCTCCTCATTGGTGTGGCTGGTCTGGGTGTAGTGAACGGGGCTCAGGGCACGCAGCCGCTCGGCAGCCTGCTCGGGGGTAAGGTCGCGCTGGGTTTCGGCCAGCATCTCGAAGCCCACCATAAATTTGCGCACGGTGGCGGAGCGCAGCAGCGGTGGATAGAAGTGGGCATGCAGTTGCCACGCCTCGGGGCAATCCGATTTGGGCGGCGCAAAGTGCCAGCCCATAGAGTAGGGGAAGCTGCATTCGAACAGGTTGTCGTAGCGGCTGGTGAGCTCCTTGAGCGCCACCGCCAGATCCTGTTGCTGGGCCTTGGTCAGGTTGAGCATGGAGGGGATGTGCGCCTTGGGCAGCAGCAGGGTTTCGAACGGCCAGGCGGCCCAGAAGGGGACGACGGCAAGCCAGTGCTCGGTCTCCACCACGATGCGCGAGCGATCCGCCAGCTCCCGCTCTACATACTCCAGCAGCATGGGGCGGCCATGCTCGGCCAGCCAGTCGCGCTGGTGCTGCTCTTCGCGGGCGATCTCGTTGGGCAGGAAGTCGCTGCCCCAGATCTGGCCGTGGGGGTGCGGGTTGGAGCAGCCCATGACGGCCCCTTTGTTTTCAAATACCTGCACCCACTCCCACTGGGCCGACAACTCGGCGACCTGATCCATCCAGGTGGTGATCACCCCCTCGATGGCGGGCAGCGGCAGCTCGGGCAGGGTCTTGCCGTGATCCGGCGAGAAGCAGATCACCCGGCTGGTGCCGCGGGCGGCTTCCAGCTTCAACAGGGGATCGTTGGCACTATCGGCGGCCGGGGTATCCTGCATCAGGGCGGCGAAGTCGTTGGTAAAGACGAAGGTGCCCTTGTAATCGGGGTTGATGTCGCCGGTGACCCGGGTGTTGCCTGCGCAGAGGAAGCAGTCGGGATCGTGGGCCTGTTTGGGGGCCTGACTCACCTTCTCCACCTGCCCCTGCCAGGGGCGTTTGGCCCGGTGGGGGGAGACCAGCACATACTGGCCGGTCAGCGGGTTGAAGCGGCGGTGGGGATGATCGACGGGGTTGAACATCATCTCTCCTGAATAAGATATGGAAAATTAAAGTCGTTTATTAACGGGGAGCAGGCAGGCCTACTCCTCGTAACCGTTCGGATTGGCGGATTGCCAGCGCCAGCTGTCGGCGCACATGGCGTCGATGTTGCGGGTCGCCTGCCAGCCCAGTTCACGCTCGGCCTTGGCCGAATCGGCCCAGCAGGCGGCGATATCGCCCGGGCGACGCGGTTCGATGCGAAACGGCAGCGGCTTGCCGCAGGCATTGGAGAAGGCGGCGACCAGCTGCAATACGCTCTGGCCCTGGCCGGTGCCCAGGTTGTAGGTGTGCACGCCACCCTTGCCGGCGCAGTGTTGCAGTGCCTTGACGTGCCCCTCGGCGAGATCCATCACGTGGATGTAGTCGCGCACGCCGGTGCCATCAACAGTTGGGTAATCGTTTCCAAAGACAGAGAGGCAGTCGCGACGGCCGATGGCGACCTGAGTGATATAGGGCATCAGATTGTTGGGAATGCCTTGGGGGTCTTCCCCCATAGTGCCCGACTCGTGGGCGCCGACCGGGTTGAAGTAGCGCAGCAGGGTCATGCTCCAGTGCGGTTCGGCCAGTTGCAGATCCTCGAGGATCTCCTCGATGATCAGCTTGGAACGACCGTAGGGGTTGGTAGCGCTGCGGGGGAAATCCTCGCGGATCGGCAGGCTGGCGGGATCGCCATAGACGGTGGCAGAGGAGCTGAACACCAGATTGTGCACATTGGCCCGCTTCATCGCCTGCAGCAGGGTGAGGGTGCCACCGAGATTGTTCTCGTAGTAATCCAGTGGAATGCGGGTCGATTCACCGACCGCTTTGAGGGCGGCAAAGTGGATCACAGCATCGATCTGCTGCTCGGCGAAGATCCGGTCCAGCAGGGCGGCATCGCGAATATCTCCTTGATAGATAACGGGTTGTTGGCCGCTGATGGCTGCGACTCGGGCCAGCACGCTGCGTTTGCTGTTGCCGAGGTTGTCGACCACCACGGGATTCATGCCTGCCGCTTGCAAGGCCAGACAGGTGTGGCTGCCGATATATCCGCAACCGCCGGTGACCAGAACGTTCATCTTGCTCTCCACTGAAAAGTGTCTGGAAGGAGTCTAGCCGAGGGTGTGGCGACTAAACTGTGAGCTTGCTTGCAAAACAGTGTAAACGATTACACTGTTGTTATGGTCACCCTGACGGCAGATATGCGTTTCACCCCTGTTTTCAATGGGTTTGCTGGGTATAATGGCCCTCTATTGCACAGTGAAAGAAGTGAAAACAGCATGAGCACCATCAAGGATGTCGCCCGTTTGGCCAATGTGTCGGTGGCAACGGTTTCACGGGTGATGAACAACTCTCCCAAGGCCAGCGCCGCGTCTCGCGAAGTGGTGCAGAAGGCCATGGCTGAACTGGGCTACACCCCCAACGCCAACGCGCGGGCACTGGTCAGTCAGACTTGCGACACCATGGGGGTGGTGGTCGGTGACGTGGCCGATCCCTTCTTCGGTGCGCTGGTGAAGGGGGTCTCCGGCATCGCCGTCGAGCAGAACCTCCACCTGCTGATGGGTAACGGTTTTCACAAGGCGCGTCAGGAGCGTGAAGCGATCGAGCTGCTGATCGGCAAGCGCTGTGAGGCGCTGGTGGTGCATAGCAAGGCGCTGAGCGACGAGGAACTTTACGATTACGCCATGCGGGTGCCCGGCATGGTGCTGATCAACCGCGATATTCCGGCCCTCAAGGGGCGCTGCATCGCCCTCAACAACCGGCTGGGGGCCGCTACGGCGACTCGCCACCTGATCGAACTGGGCCACCGCCATATCGCCTTTATCAGCTCGGATCACGCCATCGAGGATGCCACCTTGCGTCTGCAGGGGTATCAGGATGGGCTGATGGAGGCTGGTCTGGCAGCCGATCCCGAGCTTATCGAGAGTGGCACCCCGAACGAGGAGGGGGGGGAGCGCGCCATGCTCAACCTGCTGGCCAAGGGGCTCAAGGTGACCGCCGTGGTGGCTTATAACGATGCCATGGCGGCTGGCGCCATCTCAGTGCTGGCGGACAACGGCCTGCGAGTGCCGGAGGAGGTATCGGTGGTGGGCTTCGATGACATCATCTATGCCAGATATTTGCGCCCCAAGCTCTCCACCATGCGCTATCCCATCGAGCTGATGGCGGCCCAGGCGGCCAAGCTGGCCATTCAGCTGGCGGCGGGGGAGAGTGACGCGACCCAGAGCCGGATCTATACCCCCACCCTGATCAATCGCCACTCGGTGGCACCGGTTCGGGCCGGATAGCCCCCTTTTGTGGCCCTGTTTGGGGCCGTTTCTTGCACAGTTATTGTTTTACCTATTTTTAATCATTTTTACTCCGCTTTACTTAACAAAATCAGTGTAATCGTTTACATCTGTGTGAGCGAGATCGCCGTTCCCTGCGTCATACTTCTCTAGACTGAATAGGTTTTCCAATCAGCAGGGAGAGAGTGAATGCTCAGGGAGATAGTGGCGCGTCAGGATTGGCAGACTCAGGCCATTACGTCGGTAAACCGGCTGGCTGCCCATACCCCCATGTTCAGCTGGCGCAGCGAAGCGGATGCCAGGGGTGATCTGGCCTCTTCCTCCCGTCTCTTGCTCGATGGCGAGTGGCGCTTCTCCTTCTTTGCCGCTCCCGAGCGGGTGCCCGAGAGCTGGCTGGCGCAGGATCTGGTGGATGTTTGCCCCATTACCGTGCCGGGTAACTGGCAGCTGGATGCCGCCTATCCGGCTGCGCGGCCGCTCACCGATGGCCCCATCTACACCAATATCAAATACCCCTTTCCCTGCGATCCGCCCCGGGTGCCGGCAGACAATCCTACTGGCTGCTACTCCCGCGAGTTCGAACTGCCCGCCGACTGGCTGGTAAGCGGCCAGAGCCGGATCATCTTCGACGGGGTGAGCAGTGCCTTCTACCTCTTCTGCAACGGCCGCTGGGTCGGCTACTCCCAGGACAGCCGCCTGCCCGCCGAATTCGATCTGACTCCTTATCTGCACACCGGTCACAATCGGCTGGCGGTGCTGGTGCTGCGCTGGTCCGACGGCTCCTATCTGGAAGATCAGGATATGTGGTGGCTGGCGGGGATCTTCCGCTCCGTCAGCCTGCTGCACAAACCGTCCCGTCATCTGATGGATATCCGGGTCACCCCCGAGCTGGATACCTGCTATCGGGATGGCCGTCTCAAGATTGCCCTGCAGGTCGCCAATGGGGCTGGCCTCTCGGTAGAGGCCAATCTCTATGACGGCGGCGAGCGCGTCGCGACCCTGCGCCAGCCGATCGGCACCCAAGCCATTGATGAAAAAGGGGCGTATGACGATCGCGCAGAGTTCTCGCTCGACGTGGCTGCGCCGCGCAAGTGGAGCGCCGAGACGCCTCACCTCTATCGTCTGACCCTGACCCTGCTGGACGAGCAGGGCCAGGCTATCGAGAGTGAGGCATGTGATGTGGGCTTTCGGGTGGTGGAGATCCGTGGCGGCCTGCTGCGGGTCAATGGTCAGCCGCTGCTTGTTCGCGGTGCCAACCGCCATGAACACCACCCCGCCAGGGGTTATGCCATCGATCGTGCCACCATGGAGCGGGATCTGCTGCTGATAAAGCGCCACAACTTCAATGCGGTGCGCTGCTCCCACTATCCCAACCACCCCGACTTCTATCGCCTTTGCGATCGGCTCGGTCTCTATGTGGTGGACGAGGCGAATCTGGAGACCCACGGCATGACCCCGATGGGGCGGCTGGCGCGGGATCCCGCCTGGAGCAATGCCTTTCTGGAGCGGGCGACCCGCATGGTGGCGCGGGATTTCAACCACCCCTCGATCATCATCTGGTCGCTCGGCAACGAGTCGGGTTACGGCCCGGCCCACGATGCCATGTATGGCTGGATCAAGCGCAGCGACCCGAGCCGTCCGGTGCAGTACGAGGGGGGCGGGGCCGATACCCCGGCCACCGACATCATCTGCCCCATGTATGCCAGAACCCATCAGGATCAACCCTTCCCGGCGGTGCCCAAGTGGGCGCTGGCCAAGTGGATTGGCCTGCCCGGCGAGCACCGACCGCTGATCCTCTGCGAATATGCCCACGCCATGGGCAACAGTCTGGGGGGCTACGCCCACTATTGGCAGGCGTTTCGCGATCATCCACGTCTGCAAGGCGGGTTTGTCTGGGATTGGGTCGATCAGGGGCTCGACAAATACACCGCAGATGGCCGCCACTACTGGGGCTATGGCGGCGACTTCGGTGATGTGCAAAACGATCGCCAGTTCTGCTGCAACGGTCTGCTGTTCCCGGATCGCACCCCCCATCCCACCCTGTTCGAGGCAAAACGTGCCCAGCAGCCGTTCCGCTTCACCCTGCTTGAGCACACACCGCTGCGGGTGCGGCTCGAGAGCGAATACCTGTTCCGCTCCACCGATAACGAGCGGCTTTGCTGGCAGCTGTGCGAGAACGGTCATGTGCAGCAGCAGGGGGAGTTCTCCCTTGAGCTGGCGCCACAGGGAGTGGTCGAGTTGACCCTGAGCGAGACACTGCCTCCCTTTGCGGCAGGCTCACTGGCCTGGCTCGATCTGGCCATCGTTCAGCCCCAGGCTACCCTATGGTCGCAGGCGGATCACAAGGTCGCCCGTCAGCAGTTCACCCTGCCGACCCCCCTTGCTCTGCCTGCTCCCGTCGCTGCCGCCACCCTGAGCGAGCAGCCGGATGGCTGGTTGGTCACCACCGCAAACAGTCAGTGGCGGCTCGACAAGCAGAGCGGCCGCATCACCAGTTGGCAAAGATCGGGGCAGGAGCAGCTGCTGGCGCCGATCATGGATCACTTCTACCGGGCGCCGCTCGACAACGACATCGGCACCAGCGAAGCGGATCACGCCGACCCCAACTCCTGGATTGCCCGTTGGCAGGTGTGTGGTCTCGGCCAGTGGCAGCACCGCTGTCTGGGGATTGCGGTCGCCGGAGGGGATATCCGGGTCAGCCATGGTTACTTCCACCACGATGAGCCGCTGCTGGTGAGTCACTGGCATCACCGCTTTACCGACGATGGCGCCATGAGCCTGGAGATAGAAACTGAGCTGGCACAGGTGCTGCCGTCGCTGCCGCGGATCGGTCTGCTGCTTCATCTGGCCGAGGTACCGGCGCGAGTCGAATGGCTTGGGCGTGGGCCGCACGAGAACTATCCGGATCGTCTGCTGGGCGCCGATCTTGGTCGCTGGAGCCTGCCGCTGGAGGCCATGCACACCCCTTACATTTTCCCGAGTGACAACGGCTTGCGCTGTGATACCCGCCAGTTGCAGCTGGGCAGCACGACGGTGAGCGGCAGCTTCCATTTCAGTGCCAGCCGCTTCAGTCAGCAACAGCTGGCCGCTGCTCGTCACCAGAGCGATCTGGTGGCTGAAGAGGGGCTGTGGGTCTGTCTCGATGGCGCCCACATGGGGGTGGGTGGCGATGACTCCTGGAGTCAGAGCGTGCGTCCCGAGTATCAACTGCTCGAGCGTCGTTACCGTTG
Organism: Aeromonas sp. FDAARGOS 1404; assembly: GCF_019047085.1. Lineage (NCBI taxonomy): Bacteria > Pseudomonadati > Pseudomonadota > Gammaproteobacteria > Aeromonadales > Aeromonadaceae > Aeromonas > Aeromonas sp. FDAARGOS 1404. The sequence goes on along the minus strand of NZ_CP077237.1, from coordinate 2,137,378 downwards.
GGGCTGCACTCTCCGTTAAGCCAGCTATTGAGACGACTGTCGAGCCTGTGCGCCATTTTGACAACAGACCAGTAACGACTAGCCTCAATGCTGTGGGAAAGATTGAGTCTCAAATCTGATTTTTATTTATATGTATTTGAAAAATAAATATAAAGTTTCAATGTAACAGAGTGTAAACGTTTTCATTTTGTCGTCATGATCACAGAAGAAATGACAACAAACTGATTACATTGATTGGCGCTTGCTCAATTGCTCGCCACCCTACAACACAGATAGACACATCGGAGCACACATAATGAAAAAACTGACCACAGTTGCCGCCCTGCTGATGGGCATGATGGCTGGAGCCAATGCCCAGGCTGACACCCGTATCGGGGTAACCGTCTACAAATACGACGACAACTTCATGGCGGTCGTGCGCAAGGCCATCGAGAAGGAGGCGGCAGCCACTCCGGGGGTGGAGCTGCTGATGAACGACTCCCAGAACGACCAGTCCAAGCAGAACGACCAGATCGACGTGCTGCTGGCCAAAGGGGTGAAGGCGCTGGCCATCAACCTGGTTGACCCCGCTGCGGCACCGGTGGTGATTGAGAAAGCCCGTGGCGAAGATATCCCGGTGGTCTTCTACAACAAGGAGCCGAGCGCTACCGATCTGGCCAGCTACGACAAGGCCTACTACGTGGGCACCGACTCCAAGGAGTCAGGGATCATCCAGGGTCAGCTGATTGCCAAACACTGGAAAGCCCATCCGGAGTGGGATCTGAACAAGGATGGCGTGATCCAGTTCGTGCTGCTGAAAGGGGAGCCGGGCCACCCGGATGCCGAAGCGCGCACCTCCTACGTGGTCAAGACCCTGAACGATGGCGGCGTCAAGACCGAGCAACTGCACATGGATACCGGTATGTGGGATACCGCCATGGCGAAAGACAAGATGGATGCCTGGATCTCCGGCCCCAACGCCAACAAGATCGAAGTAGTCATCGCCAACAACGACGGCATGGCAATGGGTGCGGTCGAGTCACTGAAAGCCCAGGGCAAGACTGCCATTCCGGTATTCGGCGTCGATGCGTTGCCGGAAGCGCTGGCCATGGTCAAGAGCGGTGCCATGGCTGGTACCGTGCTGAACGATGCGGCTAACCAGGCCAAAGCCACCTTCGAGCTGACCAAGAACCTGGCTGAAGGCAAACCGGCCGGTGAAGGCACCAAGTGGAATATCGTCGACAAGGTAGTACGTGTTGCCTACGTCGGTGTGGATAAAGACAACCTGTCCCAATTCGAGTAATTCCCTCCTCCGGGGCAAGGGAGATCCCCTTGCCCTTTTTTCAACCAGATGTGATGGCTGATATGACAACACAGCAACAATCAGAATGGCTGTTGGAGATGATTGACGTCAGTAAGAGCTTTCCCGGCGTCAAGGCACTCGATAATGTCAATTTACGGGTCCGTCCTCATTCTGTGCATGCGTTGATGGGCGAGAACGGAGCGGGAAAATCCACACTGCTCAAGTGCCTGTTCGGCATTTACGAGAAGGATCAGGGCAAGATCTTCTTCAAGGGGCAGGAGATCAACTTCACCTCCTCGAAAGAGGCGCTGGAAAATGGCGTCTCCATGGTGCATCAGGAGCTCAACCTGGTGCTGCAGCGTACCGTGATGGACAACATGTGGCTCGGCCGCTACCCCACCAAGGGGTGGTTTATCGACCACGGCAAGATGTATGACGACACCAAGCGCATATTCGATGAGCTGGATATCGACATCGACCCCAAGGTGAAGGTCGCGACCCTGTCGGTCTCCCAGATGCAGATGATCGAGATCGCCAAGGCGTTCTCCTACGACGCCAAGATCGTCATCATGGACGAACCCACCTCCTCGCTGACCGAGAAAGAGGTGAACCACCTCTTCAAGATCATCAACAAGTTGAAGGAGAAGGGGTGCGGCATCGTCTACATCTCTCACAAGATGGAAGAGATCTTCCAGCTCTGTGACGAGATCACTATATTGCGGGATGGCCAGTGGGTGGCAACCCAGCCGCTCAAGGGCATGACCATGGATCAGATCATCGGCATGATGGTCGGCCGTGAACTGACCCAGCGCTTCCCGGAAAAGACCAACCAGCCGAAAGAGGTGATCCTCGAGATCGAACACCTGACGGCGAAGAACCAGCCCTCTATTCAGGATGTGACCTTCAACCTGCACAAGGGGGAGATCCTCGGCATCGCCGGACTGGTGGGGGCCAAGCGCACCGACATCGTCGAGACCCTGTTCGGTATTCGTGATCGCAGTCAGGGCAGCATCAAGCTGCACGGCAAAGAGGTGGCCAACCACAACGCCCACGAAGCGATCCGCAACGGCTTTGCGCTGGTGACGGAAGAGCGCCGCTCCACCGGTATCTACTCCCGGCTCGATATCGCCTTCAACTCCCTGATCGCCAACATGGACAGCTACAAGGGCTCCATGGGGCTGCTCAGCGACAACAAGATGAAGAGCGATACCCAGTGGGTGATCGACTCCATGCGGGTCAAGACGCCGACCCAGCAGACCCAGATCGGTTCCCTCTCCGGGGGTAACCAGCAGAAGGTGATCATCGGTCGCTGGCTGCTGACCCAGCCGGAGATCCTGATGCTCGACGAGCCCACCCGCGGCATAGACGTCGGGGCCAAGTTCGAGATCTACCAGCTCATCCTGGAGCTGGCGAAGAAGGACAAAGGGATCATCATCATCTCGTCAGAGATGCCGGAATTGCTGGGGATTACCGACCGCATCATGGTGATGAGTAATGGCCGGGTCGCCGGGATCGTCAATACCAAAGAAACTGACCAGAGCGAGATACTGCGCCTGGCATCTCTGTACCTCTAGAGACAGGAAGACATTTATGGAGTCGGCTAAAAATTTCAATCTGATGCAGGCGCTCAAGGAAAACGCCATCTATCTGGTGCTGCTGGTGCTGCTTATGGTCATCGTGATCCAGGAGCCCTCCTTCCTGAGCCTCACCAACTTCAGCAACATCCTGACCCAGTCCTCGGTGCGGGTCATCATAGCGCTGGGGGTGGCGGGCATCATCATCACCCAGGGGACGGATCTCTCGGCCGGTCGTCAGGTCGGTCTGGCGGCACTCATCGCGGCAACCATGTTGCAGGCCCTGACCAACGTCAACAAGGTGTTCCCGACGCTGGGGGAGGTGCCCATTCCTGCGGTGATCCTGCTGGTCTGTGTGGTGGGTGCCCTGATTGGTCTGGTCAACGGTCTCATTGTGGCCTACCTGAACGTCACCCCGTTCATTACCACTCTGGGCACCATGATCATCGTCTACGGTATCAACTCCCTCTACTTTGACTCGGTAGGGGCCTCGCCGGTGGCCGGGTTTGATCCCCGCTTTTCCAGCTTCGCTCAAGGGTTTATCCGGATAGGAGGATTCAAGCTCTCTTATCTTACCTTCTACGCGGCCATCGCCAGCGTCTTTGTCTGGGTGCTGTGGAACAAGACCCGCTTTGGCAAAAACATCTTCGCCATCGGCGGCAACCCCGAGGCTGCCAAGGTCTCCGGAGTCAACGTGGCGGTCAATCTGGTGATGATCTATGCGCTGGCGGGGGTCTTCTACGCCTTCGGCGGCATGCTGGAAGCGGGCCGGATCGGTAGCGCCACTAACAACCTCGGCTTCATGTACGAGCTGGATGCCATCGCGGCGTGCGTGGTGGGCGGCGTGTCGTTTGCTGGCGGGGTGGGAACGGTCGCGGGTGTGATTACCGGCGTACTTATCTTCACCCTGATCAACTATGGCTTGACCTATATCGGCGTCAGCCCTTACTGGCAGTTCATCATCAAGGGCGGCATCATCATTCTGGCGGTGGCCTTGGACTCCATGAAGTACGCCAAGAAGAAATAACGATTGGCAGGGAGGGTTGGCGTTGCCAGCCCTCTCTTCTGGAGGGAACCCATGCCATTCAAGGTCAAGATTTACCTCTTGCTGCTACTGGCCATTCTGGTCACCATCGGCACCGCCGGACTCAGCGTGAATCACTTCATCAGTGGCTACATTCGCACTCAGGCCACCCACAACATCACCGAGCAGATAACTCTGGTCAAAGAGAAGCTGGCCAGCGACATCAATCAGAAGATCCTGTTGGCCGCCAACCTCAACTTCGGGGTGACCAACGTCAAGAAGACCCTGCAAGAGACCGGCTTTCACAACATCGTCAAGGTGATCGGCGACATGGCATTTGACGTGAGCGGGGTCATCAACGACAACGCCAAGGTCGATGCCCTGCGCAAGCTGATCCCCGCCGCCAACAACCAGATCGCCGTCAGCCCGCTGCAACAGGTGGATGGCAAGCCGGTCATCACCATTCTGGTGCCGCGCGGTGCCGATTCCGCCTATCTCTACTACCTCGACATGAGCGAGTTCAAAAGCCTGCTGGAGAAGATGAGTGGCGATGGCCGCTACTTCTCGCTGGCCGACAGTCAGGGCAACAACCTCTATGACAGCAAGCCGCAAGGGGAGAGTGAAGCGCGCCCCAACCAGCTGGATATTCGCGGCAGCAGCTGGACGCTGACCGGTTACATCGACCTCGATTACATCCGGGCCATGACCCGGGCCCTCAACGGCCAGATCATCATGGCACTGTGCGGCGTGGCGATCGTGGTGATGGTGCTGGCGATGCTGGCGCTCAACGTGGCCTATCGCCCCATTCTCTCGTTGCGGGATCTGGTGCTGGAGCTCTCCCGCGGCAGCGGCGATCTCACCCGCCGACTGGCGGTGACCAGCAAGGATGACCTGGGCCAGATCTCGGCCGGGATCAACCGCTTTATCGAGCGGCTGCAGGAGATGATGGGGGAGGTGCGGCAGGCGAGCGGCCAGCTCAACAGCGGCATCGAGGGGCTGGCCAACCAGACCGGCGCCGCCCAGTCTCTGCTGGCGGACCATGTACGCGAGACCGAGCAGGTGGTGACCGCCATCAACGAGATGAGCCGCACCGCGGTCTCCGTCTCCGAGAGTGCGGTCAGCACCGCCCAGCTCACCAGCCAGAGCCAGCAGCTGGCAAGCCAGTCCCGTCAGGTGGTGGATCAGGCCATGGCCAGCGTGATGGCGCTGGTGGACGAAGTGGAAACCACTGCCCGCTCCATCGAGGCGATGCAGCAGGATGTGCAGCAGATTGGCTCCGTGCTGGGGGTTATCGGCAGCATTGCCGAACAGACCAACCTGCTGGCCCTCAACGCCGCCATCGAGGCGGCCCGCGCTGGTGAACAGGGGCGCGGTTTTGCGGTGGTGGCGGACGAGGTGCGCTCCCTCGCGGCCCGTACCCAGCAGAGCACAGCCGAGATCCAGACCATGTTGGCCAGCCTGCAGCGGGGCACCCGGACTGTGGTGGATGCCATGGGCAACACCAAGCAGAGCTGTCAGGGGGCGGCCGAGAACACCACCAGGGTCAACGAGTCGCTGGATCTAATGGCGGGAGAAGTGGTGGAGATCAACGATCTCATCAGCCATATCGCCACGGCTGCGGAGCAGCAGAGCGCGGTGGCCGAAGAGATCAATCGCAACATGAGCGCCATCGCTGAAGTGATCCGCCAGCTGACCCACAATGGCGAAGCGACGGTCGCCAGCTCTGCGGCGATGCAGCAGACCTACGACCGGCTGCGGGAGATCGTGGGTCACTTCCGGCTGGAGTGAGGCCGATGTTCAGTCAATAACAAAACAGGGCCATCCGGCCCTGTTGTTGTTTTCCTGTCTGCCTGAATCAACCGGCCTTACGGCGCAGATAGACCCCGGCTTCCATGTGATGGGTCCAGGGGAACTGGTCGAACAGGGCGAAACGGGCGATCTCGTGGGTCTCGCCCAGTACCGCCATGTTGGCCTGCAGAGTCTCGGGGTTGCAGGAGATATAGAGGATGTTGTCGTACTCCTGCACCAGCTTGACGGTGGCATCATCGAGACCGGCGCGGGGCGGGTCGACGAAGATGGTGTTGCACTGGTAGCTCTTGAGATCGACCCCCTTGAGGCGGTTGAACTCCCGCTCGCCACGCATCGCCATGGTGAACTCCTCGGCCGACATGCGCAGGATGATCAGGTTGTCGACGCCGTTGGCCGCGATATTGAACTGGGCGGAGTCGACGCTCGGCTTGGCGATCTCGGTGGCCAGCACCTTGCGGAAGTTCTGCGCCAGCGCGATGGAGAAGTTGCCGTTGCCGCAATAGAGCTCCAGCAGGTCCCCTTCGCTCCCCTTGGTCACATCCAGCGCCCAGGCCAGCATCTGCTCGTTGATGGCGGCGTTGGGCTGGGTGAAGCTGTTTTCCACCTGCTTGTAAGTTAGCTGGCGACCCGCCACGTTTAGCTGTTCGATGACAAAGTCATCCCCCAGACAGATCTTCTGCTTGTGGGCACGGCCAATCAGTTGCAGCTCGAACCCCTTGGCGCGCAGATCGGCCTGCAGCGCTTCGGCGGCTTGTTGCCATTCGGCCTCCAGCTTGCGGTGATAGAGCAGGCTGACAATAATCTGGCCGGACTGGGTGGAGAGGTAGTCGATCTGGAACAGCTTGCGGCGCAGCACCGGGTGTGGGCGCAGCCCCTCCAGCAGCAGCGGCATCAACTGGTTGATGAGGCGGCTGGCGGTGGGGAAGTGGTCTATCTTGATGATCTCTTTGGTCGCCGGGGCATACATGCAGTGGAAGAGGTCATCCCCTTCGTGCCAGATGCGAAATTCGGCGCGCATCCGGTAGTACTCCGCCGGCGAGCTATGCACTTCCAGCGCCGGGAGGGTGAAGCCGGCAAACAGCTCGGTGAGGCGAGCGCGCTTTTCGTCGAGTTGGGCCTGATAGTCGGCCGCGGTTCTAGGCGCCGGAGCGTTCGCGGAAGGCTGTTGGGACTGGGTCATAAATACCTCACATGCACACCGGCCGGGCCGGGTCGAAATCGGGGGAAGGCAACAGGCCACCCAAAGGGGCCCGATTTTAAAAGCCAGCCGCAGATTGTCCAGCATTTTGTGGTCAAGAAGTGTTCAGTCAGGCCGATAGCTGATCTACAGGCATGGTGGGAGGACACATTATGCAGATCGAAGGCGTGGGCGCAGCCCAACCCAAGGGAGTGGGTGTTTCTACCAAATCGCCCCAACAGGCGGAGCAGAAACAGGTCAAGAGCGAGGAGGAGGTCTCCTTGCACAAGCCGCCCAAGTGGGCGCAGGTGCTGATCCAGCAGGCATTGCAGTTCTCGCTGGAGATCAACGGCCAGGGCTATCAGGCGCCGAAGGTGAAAGAGCCCGAGGAGATCACCCCGGAGACCCTGTTCGACTTCCAGTCGGTGGCGGACAACGTGCTGCAGTTCGTGACCGGGCGACTCGGTGCCGCGCGGGCCGATGGCAAATCCGACGACGACCTGACCGGGATGATGGAGCAGGCCCGCAAGGGGGTCGACAAGGGCTTTGACGAGGCGAAGAAGCAGCTCGGCAAGTGGGCGACTGACAACGACGATATCAAAACCGGTATCGATCAGAGCTACAAGCTGATCCAGAAAGGGCTCGAGGAGTTCGAGAAGGAGTTCTTCGGCAAGGTCTCTCCGACCGACATGGGACAGGCCGAGATGGCCAGTCGCCAGCAGGGGTATCTGGAGATCCAGACCAAGGATGGCGACAAGGTGGTGCTACGCTTCAACGACAGCTGGCAGACCAAGTCCCAGAGCAGCGAGAGCGGCAGCCAGTTCAGCCTCAAGTCGAGCCAGAGCTTCAGCTTCTCGCTGGAGGGGGATCTCAGCAGCGACGAGATGGAGTCCATCGGCAAGCTGGTCAAAGGGATCGACGAGCTGGCGGGGAACTTCTTCTCCGGCAACTTCGAGGATCTGCTGGACAAGGCGGGCGAGCTGAAACTGGATGACAGCCAGTTGGCCTCCTACTCCCTCAAGCTCAAGCAGAGCGTCAAGCTGAGCCAGACCTATCAGGGGGCGCACTCCCTGCAGGATCTGATCAAGCCGTTTGCCGACTACCTGCCCAAGCTGGATCAGGTGCAGAAACAGGCTGATACCCTGCTGCCAGCATCCCAGCAACAGGCGCTGACCCCGGCCGTGCTGGCCGCGAGAGGGGAAGGGGAACCTGCACAGGTCGATCGCTTCACCAGCTTCAACCAGCGGATGCTGGAGGCGCTGCGGATGATCAACCAGTTCCAGCCCTCCACCGAGCCCGCCAGTAAGAACGCCTGAGCCACAGCGCGTAACGCAAGTAATGAGCTGCCGTTTGCCAGCCCTTCCCGGGGCTGGCAAACTGGCCTTTTCTCCAATCCGGTTGCCCCATGAACCCCAAGAAGCCAAGAGACAAGCGCGAGCTCTGCTACCCCTTTATCTTCGAAACCTCGTTCAAATGTGATTTTGAAATCGCCACGGACGAGCTCTGCTGTCAGGTCGGGGCCGTGCTGTCACACCTTGCGCCGGATGCCGATACCGAGCCCATGCTGGCGGATCTCGCGGCGTTGCAGCGGCTTATCTACAATCTCAACGGCTCGGTGCGCGGCAAGCTGGGGATCTTCGATGCAGATCTTGAGTGGCTCAAGGCCCGTTACGACCACTATAACGAGGCGAGTCGCGGCAGCGTCACAGGTTTTGTGCTGCCACAGGGGCCACAGCCCATTCCCACCCTCCATCTGTGCCGCTGCGGCAGCAAGAAGGTGGTGCGGCTGCTGGTCCGGCTGGAAGAGAGCGAGGTGGCCTTCGATCCCATTCTCTATCGCTTCGCCAACCTGCTGGCCAACTTCTTCTTCGTGCTCACCGTCTACCTCAAGCAGCGCTGGCAGGTGCCGGAAGTGCCCTACGTCAGCATCAATTACTGATGGCGGCAGGCAAAGAGCCAAACGTCATGGTGGATTGAACGGAATAAAAAACCGGAGCCTTGGGCTCCGGTTTTGTTTTTCAGCGCGTCAGTTGCTCGCTCAGCTGGAGATCAGCACCCGGGCCGAGTTGGCCGGAATGGTCAGCTGGACCTCGCCCTGCACCACTTCAAACTTCTCACCGTTGAAGGCATCGGTGAAACGGCTGGCGGGGCTGGCGGTCTGCCACAGGGGCAGGCTGATGGTGCGCGGCTCGCTCGGGTGGCGGTTGCAGGCCACCACCACCTGATCGCTCTGCAGGGTACGGGCGAACACATAGCTGTGGGGCCCGGCGTAGAGGGTCTGGATATCGCCACGGCGCAGGGAGGGGCGCTGGCGGCGGATCTGGATCAGGCGACGATAGTGGTCGTGGAGCACGTGATCCCAGTCTGTGGTATCCCACGGGAAGCAGCGGCGGCAGTCCGGGTCGTTGCCGCCGGAGAGCCCTACTTCATCGCCGTAGTAGATGGACGGCACGCCGATATAGGTGAGCAGCAGGGTGGCGGCCAGCTGCATCCGCTGTTTGTCTTCACCCAGCAGGTGGAGGAAGCGGGCGGTGTCGTGGCTGTCCAGCAGGTTGAACTGGGCCAGCTGGTTCTTGAACGGGATGTGGGCCCGCGCCAGCTTGAGCCAGCGATCCAGCTCTTCGGCGCTGATCTTGATGGGGTGGTAGGCGATATCCTGCCCCGCCAGGAAGGCGCGGATCGGGTGGGCGAAGCCATAGTAGTTCATGGCGCCATCCTCCTGATCCCCTTGCAGCCACTGGCTCGCCTCGAAGAAGTGTTCGCCGAGCACGTAGGCGTCCGGGTTCTCCTGCTTCACCGCGCCGCGAATGGCCCGCACATGGCTGCGGTTGCCCTCGGCGGTGCCGCGCTCCCCCAGCATGTGGATGACGTCAAAGCGCCAGCCATCGATCTGGTAGGGGGCGCGCATCCAGTAGCGCAGGATGGCGTCGTCGGCCCGATAGACGGCGTCTTGCACCTTCTCGCAGGAGAAGTCGAGCTTGGGCAGGCTGCGAATGCCCTTCCAGCTGACGTAATCCCCTTCTTTGTCAAAGGTGTAGAAACTGCGCCACGGCGAATCCGGGTTGCTCTGGGCGCCGAGTGGCGGGCAGAACCAGGGATGCTCGGTAGAGGTGTGGTTGACCACCGCATCAAGAATGATCTTCATGCCGCGCTGGTGCAGGTTGCGGGTCAGCTCGGCGAACTGCTCGTTGCTGCCGAGGTGGGCATCCACCTTGAAGTAGTCCTGGGTGTCGTACTTGTGGTTGCTCGGCGAATCGAAGATGGGGTTGAGGTAGAGCGCCGTCACCCCGAGAGATTGCAGATAGTGCAGCTTGGCATCGATGCCCGCCAGATCGCCGCCGTAAAATTCGCAGGCGCCGTGGCCCTCTTCATGACGACTGACCGGCTCACCCCACGCCTTGCTGATCACCGCCTTGCCACGGTACTCGTACTCGTGATGCTTGACGCTCAGCGACGGATCGCCGTTGCAGAAGCGGTCGGGGAAGATCTGGTAGAACACCTGATCCTGCACCCAGGCCGGTGGCTGGTGCAGGCTGTTGAAGCGAAAATGTTGCTCCCGTGGCGGCATGGACGCGCTGACGCCCGCCCCGTGCAGCCACCACTGCTCCTCGTCGGTGAGGCACTTGAAGCTGTAGAGGTGGATATCCTGTCCCTTGATGAGCGGCAGGGTCGCCTGCCACACCTGCAGCCGATCGCGGGTGGAGACTGCCGTCATCGGGATCAGGTACTCCTCGTTATCCGGCTCGTGGCGCAGCCACACCTCGCGGATCGGCGCATCCAGCTCGCTAAAAAGAGTCAATTGCAGTGCGTCGGCGCTCTCTTTGAACCAGGGCGCCACCTGGGGATGAAACAGAAACGGATGGGTCATGATGCTTATTGAGTCAGAAGATCGGCGAGGGCATTACCCTGTTCATGCAATGTTTCGAGCTGGCCTGCCAGCGACTTGGGATCCAGTCCCAACTGGTCGGCGAGCGGTTTGGGGAAGCGGGCGATGATGGCCTGGGCAGGCACGCCCGCGTTCCAGGCGAAGGAGATAAACACGGCGAGGCGGATCAGCACCGCCTCCTTGCTGACCGGATCGTGGGAGAGCGGGTCAAGCTGCTGGGAGATGGCATCGACGAAGGCCTCGGAGAGGTTCCAGCGCCGCGCCAGCTCGGCGCCGAGCTGGGCATAGTCGTAGCCCAGCATCTCCCGCTGGGCCTCGACCCGGCTGCTGCCGTTCTGGAGCGCCATGTTGATGAGCTCGGCCTCTTCCGGCAAGGTGCTCTGGATAAGCAGCTCGCCGATGTTGTGGATCAGGGCGCAGGTGAAGGCGGTCTCGGGATCCATCACCTTGGCCTCCTGGGCCAGGGTTCGGGCTATGGTGGCGACCTGGAAGGTCTCGGTCCAGAACTTGTTCTTGTCGAAGCTGGGCGGGGCCTTGAAGGTGCCGATGATGCCGGAGGCGACCACCACGGAGCGCAGCCGGTTGAAGCCGAGCCGGATCACCGCCTGTTCGATGGAGGTCACTTCGTTGCCCCGGCGCAGGGCGGCCGAGTTGGCCATCCGCAGCACTTTGACGCTGATCACCTGATCCATGGCGATCTTGGCCGCAATCTCGTCGATGCGGGCATTCTCGTCGTTGAAGCTCTGCATCAACTCGTGCAGCAGCTTGGGAATAGTGGGGAGTTGTTTGATCTTGTCAAACAGGCGATCCATCGACATGGCTGAGGCAGCCTCCGTTGCGAACTCTGCCTCATATTGTGCCACAGCCGGACAACATGTTCCTGTTTGTGATGCGGCTTTGTGAGCGCTAGAACACCCAGTCGCGCAAGGTGTATTCCAAACGGTGCTGTTTGCCCTGCAGGATCAGGTTCTGACTGGTGCCGCTCAAGGTTGCCCCCTCGGTCAGGGTGGTCAGTACGGCCTGTTCGATAGTGTCGAGCGGCGGCATGCAGGCCATTTCGGTGCTGCCCAGACTGGTGACCCACAGCTTGTCATCTTCCAGATGGCCCTGACCGAAGTAGCGGTTGCAACCGGCGATGCCATTGACGGTGAAGTGCTCGCCGATCTCGAAATCGGGGGGATTGTCGCGGGGGGCCTTGATCGGTTCGCCATCCAGTTTGCTCAGTACCCAGTGGTGGTGTTGCAGATCTTGCTGAACAAAGGCGGTCGAGCTGCAACCAGCGAGCAGTAACAGGGGGATCAGCAAAAAGGGCAATCTGGGCATGAGGGGGCTCCGGTTGGGGGAGCGTCAAGAATACCCTTTTTGGGCTGTCGGGAGCAGGGCGGGAGAGGGGGCGACCGACCGCTTCTGTCGCCCCTTGTCCCGCGCGACTGTCGCTTAATGGCAACACCCTGGTGATGTTGCCATCGATTTACGCTATCTCAGGGCTCAGTTGGCGAACAGCCGCTCGGCATAACGGGCAAGACCCGCGGCCACCGAGCCGAAGTCATCGCCACCCTCAAGCGGGATGGACGGGAGCTTCTGGCGGATAAAGCTGGCGATCAGCGGCGAGCGGGCGCTACCACCGGTGACGAAGATGCGATCCGGCTGCACACCGGCGGCGGCAATCGCTTCGTCCATCAGCTCGCCAATTTTCTCCAGCAGCAGGGTCGATGCGTTAGCCAGCTGTTCGCGGGTCAGTTCGGCTTCCAGCCCTTTTTCCAGCTCGGCCAGCGACTGGCGATTGAGTTCCTGCTCCGAGAGGGCGATCTTGCCCTGCTCGGCACGCCACACCAGCTGGTGGCTCAGCTTGTGGGCCCGCAGGCTGGCCAGACGACCCAGCTTGCTGCCGGGTTGGCTGTCGAGCTGCAGGTCCTGCAGCTGGCGGGCGGTGTCGAGGCTGTAGAAGCGGCTCTGGGCGCTGACGTCGTTGATGGCGGCCGCATCCCAGAACAGCGGGTGGGGCAGCGGCTTGCCGGTCTTGAGGGTCTCGTGCATGCCGAGTAGCGGCATCATCCCCTCCACCGTCAGGCGGATGTCGAAGTCGTTGCCGCCGATCCGCTGGCCGCTGTGGCCGAGCAGATCGCCGCTGCGATCCAGCTGATCGCGGTAGCTGGGACCCATCCGCAGCATGGAGCAGTCTGTGGTACCGCCGCCGATATCCACCACCAGCACCACGGCGTCTTCGGTGAGGCGCGCCTCGAATTCAAACCCGGCGGCCACCGGCTCGTAGAGGAACTCCACCTGCTCGAAACCGGCCAGACGGGCCGCCTCGGTCAGGATGGCGATAGCTTGCTGGTTGCTCTCTTCCCCCGCCAGACCCTGGAAGTTGACCGGTCGGCCGATCACCGCCTGGCGGATCGGGGCGCCGAGCTGCTGCTCCGCCTGCTGGCGGACATGGAGCATCATGGCGCAGACGATGTCTTCAAACAGGGCGATCTGGGGGGCCTTGAGGCCATAGGCACCGAGGAAGGATTTCGGCGATTTGATGTAGTAGCCGTCGTCCGGCTCTTCCAGATAGCGCTCCAGCGCGGCACCGCCAAAGCTCAGCTCGTCGATCAGTCCCTCTTCGCGCATCTGGCGGCGAACCATCTGGGCGCGGGTGACCACGGGGCCACGCAGCTTGAGGTACTCCGCCTGCTGGGCGGGGGCCAGCCCTTCGGCCAACAGACCGGCGATAGCATCCCGGTGGGGGGCATGCAGGGTGGAGGGGAGATAGCGGGATGCACCAAGATTCAGCAGCCTGGGGCTACCTTGTTCCATCACGGCCACGGCACAGTTGGAGGTGCCGTAATCAAATCCGATAAACATGGGTGCCAGACTCCTGAATAAAAAAGGGGGGCTAGCCTACCCGAAGGCGCCGGGTCTCACAACCCGGCGCACCGCAATGAAGAACAGGATGAAGGGATTAGCCCTTATTCCACTTCGTTGTCGCAGCGGCCCTGGCTCTCGATGGCGCGGATATTACCGAGGGTGGTATCGGCGATGGCGTGCAGCGCCTCACGGGTCAGGAACGCCTGATGGCCGGTGAACAGCACGTTGTGGCAGGCTGACAGGCGGCGGAACACGTCATCGGTGATCACCTCGTTGGACTTGTCGGAGAAGAAGAGATCCTCTTCCTCTTCGTAGACGTCCAGCCCCAGCGCGCCGATACGGGAGGTCTTGAGTGCCTCAATGGCGGCGTTGGAGTCGAGCAGGCCGCCCCGGCTGGTGTTGATGATCATTACCCCGTCCTTCATCTTGGCGAACGCCTCCTTGTTCAACAGGTGGTAGTTCTCTTTGAACAGCGGGCAGTGCAGGCTGATGATATCGGATTGGCGGAACAGAGTATCGAGATCCACGTACTCGGCACCCAGCTCGATGGCTGCCGGATTCTGGTAAGGATCGTTGACCAGCAGGCGAACCCCGAAGCCCTTGAGGATACGCAGGGCGGCCAGACCGATCTTGCCGGTGCCGATGACGCCAACGGTCTTGCCATGCATGTTGAAGCCGACCAGCCCTTCCAGCGAGAAGTTGGCGTCGCGGGTGCGCTGATAAGCCTTATGGATGCGGCGGTTGAGGCACATCATCATGCCGACGGCGTGTTCTGCGGTCGCCTCGGGGGAGTAGGCAGGCACCCGCACCACTTTCAGCCCCAGCTCTTTGGCGGCGGCCAGATCCACGTTGTTGTAACCGGCGCAGCGCAGGGCGATCACCTGGGTGCCGTTGGCAGCCAGTTCGGTCAATACCTCGCGGTCGGCATCGTCATTGACAAACAGACACACCACCGGGAAGCCGTGAGCCAGTCGGGCCGTTTTGGCCTCCAGCCGTACATCGAAAAACTCCAGGTCGAAGCCGTACTGGCTGTTGGCCTGGTTGAAATGCTCTTTGTCATAGCTCTTGGTACTGAATACGGCGACTTTCATGGTATGTGCTCCGCAGCGTGTGTGTCGTCAAATTACAACAAAATGGGTCAGCTATCACCGGACAAACTGGCTGGTTATTGTCCCCAGGGCATAATGGGAACGGCGCTGACTGCACTCTTGTACGAACCATCCACCAGTTTGGTGCTGTAGGTCAGGTAAACCAGTGCATTGCGTTTCTTGTCGTAAAAACGCACCACTTTCTGCTCCTTGAACACCAGCGAGGTGCTGACATCGAACACCTCTTCCCCCGCTTTCAGCTTTTCGGGCAGGGTGATGGGGCCGATCTGGTGGCATGAGAGGGAGGCGTGGGAGGGATCTTCCGCCAGTCCCAACCCGCCTTTGACGCCACCTGTCTTGGGGCGCGCCAGATAGCAGGCGACGCCGTCGATGCGCGGGTCGTCGAACGCCTCCACCAGGATCTTGTGGTTGGGGCCGAAGAGCTTGAAGGCTGTGCTCACTTCACCGACGGTATCAGCCTTGTCGGCCAGCGCCGGGCCGGCAAACAGGGCCCCCAGTAGCAGGGGCAGGGCGCGGCGCAGGGCGTTATGTCGCGTGTGGTTATGTGTCATGGTCTCTCCTGTTGGCCCGGCACTCCTCAATAGGGAATGCCCAGGCGACGATAGAGGCTGGCAAGCACCCAGGCGGGGCCTATCAGCAGAAATTGCAGGTCGGCGAGGAAGGAGGGGCGTTTGCCCTCGATCTTGTGGCCGACAAACTGGGCTATCCAGAGCAGCACGAACGCTGCCACGGCGGGCCACAACAGCGGCCCCTGCCATTGGTGGCAGAAGGCCAGCCCGAGCGCGGTCAGCCCGGCCATCCCCGCGAACAGCGAAAACGACAGCTGCAGATAGAACAGCAGCACCGGAATGGCTGCCACTGCCGCCCAGTTGAGGGGCTCTGGCAAGGGCCCGTGTGGCAGACACCAGAGCAGCGCCAGCGAGCAGAGATAGATGCCCGGCACCGCCAGCTTGTGGATGGCGACGTTTATCGGATGGCGATGGCTCAGGCCATACTCCGCAAACCACTCCTGGATTCCCTTCATGGCACCTCCCTGGCGCACTGTGTTCTCGCAGCCTGACCTTCGTGGTCAGGTGCTCGTGATGCTTATCCCTGCGGTGGATACTCCCAATATTGGGCCGGAATGGATTTTAGCAATGGGGTCATATCCGGATTGGGCAGGGCGATGGTGACCCGCTGATCGAGGTTGGCACTGGCGAGCGCTTCGCGGATCTTGGGGTTGTCATTGAAGAACTTCATAAAGCTGCCATCGGCATAGGCCCGCTCCAGCCCGGTCTGAATCGCCTTGGCCAGCTTGGGGTATTCGGGGCTGACGAAGAAGAACTGGGCGAAGGGGTAACGGATCAGCAGATGCTGCTCGATGGCGAGGTTGGGATACTGCGCCACAAGCTCGCTGCGCTCGGCGAAGATCTCCACCAGGGCGCGCGGGAAGAAGTCGATCTTGTCGCCGTCGTTGATAAGGCGAAACAGGCTGCTGTATCGGCCGGAGAAGGTCGGGATGCCTGCATTTTCCAGAATTTTGTTATCGGCCCAACCGACCCCTTGCGCCGCCTTCAGCTGTTTGAGGTCGGCCAGGGTATTGATCTGGTTGAACTTCTCCTGAGCGTCCGCGTGGATGAACGACAACCGCAATCCTTCCAGCCCGCGAAACAGCGGAATGGGGACGGCAATCAGGGAGGATTCGAGTGCGCTGGAGGTGCCCATCCAGAAGACGTTGATGGTCTTGCCCTTGCTCAGCTGCTGCTGGAGGGTGAACTGGTTGAGGTCGAGTTCGACAGGCTGGATGCGAAAGGGTTGCCCGGAGCGGGTCAGGGCCAGTTCCAGCAGCTTGTACTGGTACTCCTGGTCAAGATTGTTGACGGGACGGCTGGGGACCTTGACCGTCAGAACCTGTGCTTGTGCCAGCAGTGGCAGGCACAAGCACAGCTTGATGAGCCATTTCACTCTCTGTTCTCCTGTAGATTCCGGAAGGTGTCCGGAGTCTAACAGAACTTGTCACCATCTTGCTGCGAGGCGTTGTGCAAGGTTTGAGCGCGGGGCCCTGCCTTGCTGGCGTCTGTTGCACCAGAATGGTGACGGTTCTTCGAAGAATCAGGCGACGCGACGGAACACGTGGGTATCGTTAAATTCCTTGGTGCTCTGGCATTCGACGCAGAAACGGGATTCCGGACGGGCATGCAGCCGCTTGAGGGAGATCTCGTCACCGCAAGATTCGCAGTAACCAAAATCCCCTTCGCTGATGCGCTTCAATGCGCCCCGCAGCTTGCGCAGGTGCAGCTTGTCGTGCTCGATGCGGTTCAGCTCCAGACGGCGGGCTTCCTCGATACTGGCACGGTCAATTTCATCAGCCATCTCGTTGGTGTCGGTGGCGATGGCCTGGCTGGCCTGGGAGTTCAGGCGCTCTTCGAGCTCGACGATCTGTCGCTCGATCTGCCCCTTGTAAAAGGCCAGTTGGTCTTCAGTCATGAAATCACACATACGATTAACTACCAGTCAGTTTACTAACCCAATTATCCCTGTTTATGGGGGCTGTCTGCCTACAGACCAAGCCCTTGTATCCCGATTTGCACCTGTTTCATGCAAGAGAGTGCAAATCAGGGCGGGCCTTGTACCAAAAAAATGCAGCCAAGCAAAGCAAATAGGATAAGGATTGTGCGCCCTTGCAAAAAAATGGTCCGTTCCTGCGGGGGATTGGTCGGGATCTGGCGCCTGCTTCACCCTCTGTTGGCATCGCCTTTGCAACGATGAGAGGGGGGGCTTCGTACGGATTTGAGTGTTTAGTATTTGGTGCCGCCTTGGTCATTATATGCGCCGTTATTTATAGTTTTTTAAACACGCCCGCTTGACATTGCCCTTGATGGCGGGCTTTTATGGTGATGTTGATTACAATTTTATAACAAGGGTGTTCCATATATTAGACACCCTTGCCAATGGCAACCGTAAAGTCGGGGTTTAACATGGACAGTATCAAAGGCTGGATGGAGAGCAATCGCATCACGGAAGTGGAGTGCCTGTTCCCGGATTTCACCGGCAACGCCCGGGGCAAGATCATCCCAGCCAACAAGTTTTTGCGTGAAGGGGGCATGCGTCTGCCCGAGGTGATTTTCACCCAGACGGTGACCGGCGAATATCCGGATGACGACAGCATGATCGACCCGCTGGAGCGGGACATGCAGCTCTATCCCGACCCCAACACCATCCGTTTTGTCCCCTGGGCGCTGGAGCCCACTGCCCAGGTGATCCACGACTGTTTCGACGTCAACGGCAAGCTGATCGACATCGCGCCGCGCTCCGTGCTGCGTCGGGTTCTGTCATTTTACGAGAAGCAGGGCTGGAAGCCGGTGGTGGCGCCCGAGCTGGAATTCTATCTGGTCACCCGTAACGAAGACCCCGACTATCCGCTGGTGCCGCCGGTGGGTCGCAACGGCCGCCCGGAGACCGCCCGCCAGTCGTTCAGTATCGATGCGGTCAACGAGTTTGACCCCATCTTTGAAGACATGTACGACTACTGCGAGGCGCAGGAACTGGAAGTGGACACCCTGATCCACGAGTCGGGCGCCGCCCAGATGGAGATCAACTTCCTGCATGGTGATGCCATCGATCTGGCGGATCAGGTGTTCCTGTTCAAGCGCACCATGCGTGAGGCCGCACACCGCCACGGCATCTATGCCACCTTTATGGCCAAGCCGATGAGCGACGAACCGGGGTCGGCCATGCACATCCACCAGAGTCTGGAAGATGTGAACGGCCACAACCTGTTCGGTACCCCGAGCGGCGGCAATAGCGAACAGTTCATGCACTTCATCGCCGGTTTGCAGAAATACACCCCGGCGGTGACCGCCCTGCTGGCCCCCAACGTCAACTCCTACCGCCGCCTCACCTTTGGCGAGAGCGCGCCGCGCAACGTCCAGTGGGGGGTTGAGAACCGTACCTGTGGCCTGCGGGTGCCCTTCTCCGACCCCAGTGCACGCCGGGTGGAGAACCGCTTCGCCGGTGCCGATGCCAACCCCTATCTGGCGCTGGCCGCCACTCTGGCTTGTGGCTATCTCGGCATGATGGAGAAGCTGGAGCCGCTGCCGGAGATGAAGTCGAGCGCCTATGACCTGCCCTACAGCCTGCCCCGCTCGCTGGAAGAGGCGCTCAGCCATCTCGAACAGTGCGAGCCCATCAAGGAGATGCTGGGTGAACGCTTCACTCGCGCCTTTGTCGCGGTCAAACGTAAAGAGTACGAGACCTACTTCGGGGTGATCAGTCGCTGGGAGCGGGAGTTCCTGCTGCTGAACGTTTGATCCCCCTGTAACGGGGAGGCCGGAGTCGGCCTCTCCGATCCCTGTATCGAAGAGACCGGAACGCGAGTCAGGTGGCGGCAGCCACCTGTGAGTGGTTGTGGCCGAAAGAGCGCTGCGACCTGGATTGATTAACGATTGAATCTTGCCAAATCGAAGGCGCAGGGGAGTAACGAATGCAGCAGACACGCCGTGAGTGACTGTGGCTGCGAACGTGCCGACCCATCTGACTATTTGACGACTGAATCTTGCTAAATCGAAGGAACCGAGGAGCAACAAATGCAGCAGACAACCCGTGAGTGGCAACAACTGGATGCCAGCCACCACCTGCACCCCTTTACCGACTTTCAGGCCCTGAACAAGAAGGGCTCGCGCATCATTACCAACGCCAGCGGCGTCTATCTGGAGGATTCCGAGGGCAAACGCATTCTCGACGGCATGGCGGGCCTGTGGTGCGTCAATATGGGCTATGGCCGCCAGGAGCTGGTGGATGCCGCTACCCGCCAGATGCAGCAGTTGCCCTATTACAACCTTTTCTTCCAGACCGCTCACCCGCCGGTGATCGAGCTGGCGACCCTGCTGGCCGAGGTGACGCCAGCCCATCTCAACCACGTCTTCTTCACCGGTTCCGGCTCCGAGTGCAACGACACCGTGCTGCGGATGGTGCGCCACTACTGGGCCAGCAAGGGTCAGCCTGACAAACAGGTGATCATCAGCCGCCACAACGCCTATCACGGCTCCACCGTGGCGGGGGCGAGTCTGGGTGGCATGAAGGGGATGCATGCCCAGGGCGGCCTGCCCATTCCCGGCATAGTGCACATCGATCAGCCCTACCACTTCGGTGAGGGGCAGGGGATGAGTGCCCACGAGTTCGGGCTGGAGCGGGCCCGTCAGCTGGAGCAGAAGATTCTGGAGCTGGGGGTGGACAAGGTGGCTGCTTTTATCGGCGAGCCGATCCAGGGGGCGGGCGGCGTCATCATTCCGCCTGACAGCTACTGGCCGGAGATCCAGCGCATCTGCGATCACTACGGCATCCTGCTGATCGCCGACGAGGTGATCTGCGGCTTTGGCCGTACCGGCCACTGGTTTGCCAGCGAAGGGTTTGGCATCAAGCCGGACCTGATGTGTCTTGCCAAGGGGATCACCTCCGGTTATCTGCCGCTCGGCGCAGTGATGGTGAGCGACCGGGTTGCCAAGGGGTTGGTGGAGGAGGGGGGCGAGTTCAACCACGGCTTCACCTACTCGGGCCATCCGGTCTCTTGCGCAGTGGCGGTGGCCAACATCCAGCTTATGCAGAAAGAGAGCATAGTTAAGCGAGTGCATGATACTATCGGCCCCTATTTGCAGCGCCGCTGGGCAGAGCTGGCCGATCATCCGCTGGTGGGAGAAACCCGAGGCAAAGGATTGGTCGCCGCGCTGGAAATCGTTGAGGACAAGCAGACCAACCGGCGTTTCCCAGCTCAGGCAAATGCGGGGATGACTTGCCGGGAGTTCTGCTTTAACAATGGCTTGGTGATGAGGGCGGTAGGCGATACCATGATCATATCGCCCCCCTTGGTCATCACCGAGGAACAGGTTGATGAATTGGTCGATCTGGCCAGGCGCAGTCTGGATCTGACAGCCGCAAAGCTGAAGGGTTGAGGTGGGTCGGGCAGGTTGGCATGCGCATACAATTTGCTTAGGAGACAAGGATGATGTCTTTCAAAACAGGAGTGATCGCTGCCTCTGTGGCTCTGGTCATGGCAAGTGCCGGAGCAATGGCTGAAGAGAAGGTGCTGCACGTCTACAACTGGAGCGACTACATAGCGCCGGATACCCTGGATAATTTCCAGAAGGAGACGGGGATCAAGGTGGTCTATGACGTGTTCGACAGTAACGAGGTACTGGAAGCCAAGTTGCTGGCGGGTAGTTCGGGCTACGATATCGTGGTGCCATCCAACCCCTTCCTGGCCAAGCAGATCAAGGCGGGCGTGTTCCAGAAACTGGACAAGTCCAAGCTCTCCAACTGGCAAAACATGGATGTCGACCTGCTCAAGGCGCTCGAGCCGAGCGATCCGGGCAACCAGTACTCCATCCCCTATCTGTGGGGCACCATCGGCTATGCCTACAACGCCGAGAAGGTGAAAGCCGTGCTGGGGGCCGATGCCCCGATCAACTCCTGGGATCTGGTGTTCAAGCCGGAGAACATGGCCAAGTTGAAAGAGTGTGGCGTCTCCTTCCTCGATTCACCGACCGAAATGCTGCCGGCTGCCCTGCAATATCTGGGCTTCAAACCGGATAGCCAGAAACCGGCCGAGCTGAAGAAGGCTGAGGAGCTGTTCCTCTCCATCCGTCCCTATACCGCCTATTTCCACTCCTCCAAGTACATCTCGGATCTGGCCAACGGCAACCTCTGCGTCGCGGTCGGTTACTCCGGTGACTTGCAGCAGTCCAAGGCGCGGGCAGCCGAGGCCAAGAATGGTGTCGCGCTCACCTACACCATTCCGAAAGAGGGGGCAGGCAGCTTCTTTGACATGATCGCCATTCCGGCGGATGCCAAGAACGTCGAGGCAGCCCACACCTTCATCAACTACCTGATGAAGCCCGAGGTGATCGCCAATATCACCAACGTGGTGCAGTTCCCGAACGGCAACAAGGCGGCGACCCCGCTGGTGGATGAGGCGATCCGCACCGATCCGGGTATCTACCCTGATGCGGCGACCCTGCAGAAGATCTACAC
The DNA here is from genome assembly GCF_019047085.1 of Aeromonas sp. FDAARGOS 1404. NCBI lineage: Bacteria > Pseudomonadati > Pseudomonadota > Gammaproteobacteria > Aeromonadales > Aeromonadaceae > Aeromonas > Aeromonas sp. FDAARGOS 1404. The sequence continues at coordinate 2,115,659 of NZ_CP077237.1, read as the reverse complement.
CTTCCCGGATCTGCCGGCCAAGGTGCAGCGTCTGATGACCCGCAGCTGGACCAAGATCAAGTCCGGCAAGTAAGTAACGAATGCCCCTCCCGGTCCGCAGTTCGGCCGGGAGGGTAGTGATGCCATCCATCCGGATGGGCCGCGCGAATGGATGCGCAGACGGTCAACCACTGAAACAGGAGAACTGACACCGTGAATACAACCAGATTGCTAACCATAGCGCTGACCATGGGATTGGCGAATGTGGCCCAGGCTGCCCCTGTGCTGCACTTCTACAACTGGTCTGACTATATCGGCGAGACCACCCTCAGCGATTTCCAGCTGGCGACCGGGATCAAGACCGTCTATGACGTGTTTGACTCCAACGAGACCCTGGAAGGCAAGTTGCTGACGGGGCGGACCGGTTACGATTTGGTGGTGCCCTCCAATAATTTCCTGGCCAAGCAGATCAAGGCGGGAGCCTTCCAGAAGCTGGATAAATCCCTGCTGCCCAATCTGGCCAACCTGGATCCCGTGCTGCTCAAGCAGCTCGACAAGGTGGATCCGGGTCATCAGTACGCGGTGCCCTATCTGTGGGGGACCAACGGCATCGGCTACAACGTCGACAAAATCAAGGCGGTGCTGGGGGTCGACAAGATTGACTCCTGGGCCACCATCTTCGAACCGGCAAACATGGCGAAACTCTCTCGCTGCGGCGTCGCCTTCCTCGACTCTGCCGACGAGATGATCCCTGCTGCCCTCAACTACCTCGGACTCGATCCCAACAGTCATGCGACGGGGGATATCAAGCAGGCCGAGGCGCTGCTGCTCAAGGTGCGGCCCTATGTGGCCTACTTCCACTCCTCCAAATACATCGGCGATCTCGCCAATGGCGACATCTGCGTGGCGGCCGGTTTTTCCGGCGACATCCTGCAAGCCGCTGCCCGCGCCGATGAAGCTGGCAAGGGGGTGAAAATTGCCTACAGCATTCCGAAAGAGGGGGGCAATCTCTGGTTCGACATGATGGCGATCCCGTCCGATGCCACCAATGTCAAAGAGGCGCACGCTCTCATCAACTACGTCCTGCAGCCCGAAGTGATCGCCAAGGTCAGCGACTATGTGGGCTACGCGAATCCCAACTCAAGGGCGGGCGAGTTTATGGATGAGGCGGTGCGCAACAATGAGGAGGTATATCCCCCTCAGGCCGTGCTGGAGCGACTCTATGTGCAGGAAGCACATCCCCGCTCGGTACAGCGTCTAATCACCCGGAGTTGGACCAAGATCAAGTCCGGTACCTAACCTTGGTGCCCGTTCGGGGGCGCCAAATCGCTTTTATGGATCGGCCGCAAGGCCGGTATCACGTTGGGGAGTTTGGTAATGGCGATAGCCTCCAGTGCCTACAAGAAAGCCCTCGAGGGCAGTCAGCAGCGCAAAGAAGTGCTGGTGAAAATTGATCGGGTAAGCAAGCAGTTCGACGAAACGCTGGCGGTCGATAACGTATCTCTCAATATTCACAAGGGGGAGATTTTCGCCCTGCTCGGCGGGTCCGGTTCCGGCAAATCGACCCTGCTGCGGATGCTGGCCGGTTTCGAGCGCCCGACCGAGGGGCGGCTGTTCCTCGACGGGGTCGACATCACCGACATGCCCCCCTATGAACGCCCCATCAACATGATGTTCCAGTCCTACGCCCTGTTCCCCCATATGACGGTGGCCCAGAACATCGCCTTTGGCCTCAAGCAGGATGGCCTGCCCAAGGCCGAGATCGATGCCCGGGTGGAGGAGATGCTCAAGCTGGTGCAGATGACCCAGTATGCCCGCCGCAAACCGCATCAGCTCTCCGGTGGCCAGCGCCAGCGGGTGGCGTTGGCTCGTTCCCTGGCCAAGCGTCCCAAGTTGCTGCTGCTGGATGAACCCATGGGGGCGCTCGACAAGAAGCTGCGTTCCAAGATGCAACTGGAGCTGGTGGAGATCATCGAGCGGGTCGGGGTTACCTGCGTCATGGTGACCCACGATCAGGAAGAGGCCATGACCATGGCGGAGCGGATCGCCATCATGCACCTCGGCTGCATCGAGCAGATCGGCAGTCCGATGGATATCTACGAGACTCCGGCCAGTCGGCTGGTGTGCGAGTTCATCGGCAACGTCAACCTGTTTGACGGCCTGCTGGTGGAGGATGAGCAGGACCACGCCACCATCGCCTGCGCCGATCTGGAGCAGCCCATCTATGTGGGCCACGGCATCAGCTCCCGCGCCGAAAACAAGAAGGTGACCTATGCCCTGCGGCCGGAAAAACTGCTGATGAGTCTGCAAAAACCGGAGGAGATCGAGCACCCGGACTTCAACTGGACCAAGGGTGAGGTCTATGACATCGCTTATCTGGGCGGTCACTCGGTTTATCACATCCAGCTGCCCTCGGGCAAAATCGTTCAGGCTTTCATCGCCAATGCCGAACGCCACGGCAAGCGGCCAACCTGGGATGACCAGGTGTTCCTCTACTGGGAAGATGACAGCGGCGTGGTGCTGCAATCATGAAGTTCTTGCAACGACTGAAGCGGGTCGGGGGGCGCCGACTGGTGATCGGCATCCCCTTCTTCTGGCTGTTCCTCTTCTTCCTGCTGCCCTTCGTCATCGTGGTGAAGATCAGTTTTGCGGAAGCGGATGTGGCGATCCCGCCCTACACCGATGTGGTGAGCTGGGCCGACAATCAGCTCACCATCCTGCTCAACATGGGCAACTACCTGCTGCTACAGGAGGATGAGCTCTATATCGCGGCCTATCTGGGCTCCCTCAAGATGGCCTTCGTCAGCACTTTACTCTGCCTGCTGATTGGCTATCCGATGGCCTACTCCATCGCCCGTGCCAACAAGGAGACCCAAACCGTTCTGCTGCTGCTGATCATGATGCCGACCTGGACCGCCATTCTGATCCGGGTCTACGCGTGGATGGGGATCCTCAGCAACAACGGCCTGCTCAACAGCGTCTTGCTGGGGATCGGGGTGATCGACGAGCCGCTGCAGATCCTCAACACCAACCTGGCGGTCTATATCGGCATCGTTTACTCCTACCTGCCCTTCATGGTGCTGCCGCTCTACGCCAATCTGGTCAAGCATGACCAGAGCCTGCTGGAGGCCGCCTCCGACCTGGGGGCCCGCAACCTGACTCGTTTCTGGCAGATCACGGTGCCGCTCTCCAAGAACGGCATTATCGCCGGCTGCATGCTGGTGTTCATTCCGGTGGTGGGGGAGTTCGTTATTCCGGAAATGCTGGGCGGCCCGGAGACCCTGATGATCGGCAAGGTGCTGTGGCAGGAGTTCTTCAACAACCGCGACTGGCCGGTTGCCTCTGCGCTGGCGGTAGTGATGCTGGCGGTGCTGATCATTCCGATCATCCTCTTCAACCGTAACCAGGCCAAAGAGCTGGAGGGCAAGGCATGATGAGACGTTTCGGTTTTGCCAAACTGATGCTCTGGCTGGGGCTGCTGTTTATCTACCTGCCCATGATCATCATGGTGATCTACTCCTTCAACGCCTCCAAGCTGGTGACGGTGTGGGGTGGCTGGTCGCTCAAGTGGTACTTCGGCCTGCTCGACAACAAGCAGCTGATCGGGTCTGTGTTCCGCTCGCTGGAGATTGCCTTCTACACCGCGATCGCCGCGGTGGCGCTGGGGACGGTAGCAGCCTTCGTGCTGACCCGAATTCCCCACTTCCGTGGTCGCACCCTGTTCGGCGGCATGGTGACGGCGCCGCTGGTGATGCCCGAGGTGATCACCGGTCTGTCGCTGCTGCTGCTGTTCGTGGCGATGGCCCAGCTGGTGGGCTGGCCCGCCGAGCGGGGCATGCTGACCATCTGGATCGCCCACACCACCTTCTGTACCGCCTACGTGGCGATCGTGGTGTCGGCGCGGTTGCGGGAGCTGGATCTCTCTATCGAGGAGGCGGCAATGGATCTCGGCGCCAAGCCGTGGAAGGTGTTCTTCCTGATCACCATCCCGATGATCGCCCCCTCGCTGGCGGCAGGCGGCATGATGTCGTTCGCCCTGTCGCTGGATGATCTGGTGCTGGCGAGCTTCGTCTCCGGCCCGGGCTCCACCACCTTGCCGATGGAGGTCTTCTCGGCGGTGCGGCTCGGGGTTAAACCCGAGATCAACGCGGTGGCCAGCCTGATCCTGTTGTCGGTATCGCTCTTTACCTTCGGCAGCTGGTATCTGATGGCCAGGGCGGAGAAGCGCCGTCGCGCCGAGATCGCCATGACCACCCAGATGCAGGCCGTCGTCTGACGCCATGATAAGATCCGCCTACTCTCGTCAATCTGGAGGATGAGTATGCGGATCTCCCTTTTTAGCGGTTGTGGCACCGAGCTGGTGCCCGGCCTCACCAGCGCTATTCACAAGCAACCGATCTCTGCACCAGTTCGCTGTACCTTTGCCGGTCTGGAAGGGGATGAGCAGTGTGACCTGCGCCACCACGGTGGCCCGGATCGGGCGCTCCACTACTATCCTGCCGATCACTATCTCTGGTGGCAGACCTGGCAAACCGCGCTGGACTTGCCTGCGCCACGTACACCCTGGCAACCTGCCGCCTTTGGCGAGAACCTCTCCGGTCTCGGGCTGACCGAGGCGCAAGCCTGCATTGGCGATGTCTATCGACTCGGCGAGGCGCTGATCCAGATCAGCCAGCCGAGATCCCCCTGTTTCAAGCTCAACCAGCGCTTTGGCTATGGCCAGATGTCGCAGGTGATGCAACTGAATGGCCGTTGTGGCTGGCTGCTGCGGGTGCTGGAGGAGGGCATGATCGCGCCTGACACGGCCATGGAGCTGGTAGACAGACCCTATCCCGAACTGACGGTGAAGCGCACCGCCGATATCCTGTTCAATCAGGTGCGCAATGAAGCGGATCTGCTGATGTTGCTGGAGAATCTGGCCCTCTCCCCCAACTGGCGCCAGCATGCAGCCGACTGGCTGGAGCATGGCACTGTGGCTGACTGGCAGCGCCGTCTGCTGGGGCCGGCATCCCTGCGCCTGGCCTGACGGCCGGTTGCCGGAATGTCACCAGCTGGCTGCAGCCCGGTAAACGGATGAAAAGAGTGCTGAATAGTTGAGCGAACAGCACTTTTTTTCCTGCAAAATGCAAAAAAGTCTTGTGTCGGGTCGGGGCTTTCGGTAAATTCCCGTCCCGCAGACATCGGTGTGTAGCGCAGCTTGGTAGCGCACTTCGTTCGGGACGAAGGGGTCGGAGGTTCGAATCCTCTCACACCGACCAAATTTGAAAAGGCCGCTCAATAGAGCGGCCTTTTTGCATTTATCCTTCCTGTTTTCCCGATTTTCTTTAGCTGCTGACCTGTTACCTGGCCAAGTGATCTGACTTGCTGTATGCAGGGTCAAAGCAAGACTACAGACATTAAAAGGGCCACCGCTCGGTGGCCCATCGGTGGAGTCTGATCCTGACTCCGGCACTCTAGATTGTGGCAATCTCGCTATGGGTCTTGTCTATGGTGCCCTCCTTGCGCGCCAGGCGCTTACTCAGATATGCCAGTGCTGATGCCGCAAAGCCTTGAAACTGTGTTGAGGCAGCAAGGCCGCGTGCTTGGGGTACTCACTAATGAAATGTTCTATTCCCTCCATCAGTTGTGCACGTAATGAAATAACGGGCTCATGCCAGGCTTGCAGGCATAGATGGCCGGGGATCAACTGCTCCTGATAATCTTCCAGCAGCTGTTCTGGCCAGGGTTCAATACCGGAATTGCGTTGCAGCAAATAGTGGGCGGCGGGTTCACGGGCATAAATGAACTGAATTTGGGCCAGATCGCGTTGGCATAGCGTTTGACTGTTGATGTGACAGGTCAAATATTTTCCCGTTTTCAGATCCAGAAAGTGACCGCGTTGCCGACAGGGAACGATGCGATACCAAGGCAGGGGTGAGGAGAGAGAATACCCCTCAAGCTCCTGTTCCAACCAGTGGCGACACTCGGGTGTCTGCACCTCGTCGAGCATGGACTCGAGCTGTGTCAACAAAGCTCTGGATGGTTTGATGGCCAGTTTCGCACTCATCGCCTGCAATCCTCCCTCTGCACACAATCCCGACTCTCAGTATGGACCTTGTTCGGCCAGAGGGGGTAAGGAATCTAATGATTAAAAGTGGATTAGCCGCATGGTTTTTATGCACTAACTTGGTTCAACCCACCAGATAGGTGCCGGTGCCGAAGGCGATGTGGGTGCCCTCTTCGTTGTGCAGCTCCATCCGGGCGACGGCCACCTTGCTGCCAGCCCGGATGATGTGGGCGGTGGCGATAAACTCGTTGCCGCGCCCCGGGCGCAGGTAATCCACCCGCAGATCTATGGTGCCGAGGCGGGCGAAGCGCTCCTTGAGATAACTGGGGGAGAACTCCTCCAGCTCGTCGATGCAGGAAGCGGCGACGATCATGCCACCCGCTACATCCAGCAGCGTGGCGGTGACGCCGCCGTGCAGGATGTTGTGGAAGGGGTTGCCGATCAGCTTGTCGTCCATCTTGATGCGCAGCTCCACCTTGTCGAAGTCGTAGTGGGTCACCTGCATGCCGATCAGCTTGTTGAACGGCATCTTCTCGGCAAACAGGTTGGCAATGCCACTGAGCGCCATCTTCTTGAGCATCTGTTTCATTCTCTGATCCCAATCCTTGTCATCAAAGCCGAGTAAAAACTCCAGCCAGTCTGCAACAGTTCCTTAACAGTCGCAATGGCAGGTTTATTGTGGGCGGCGGCTGCTTTAGAATGGCGACCCCAAAGGAGAGCCCATGACCGCGATTGCCGAAACCCTGCCAGATCCTCAGCCAGAGAGTCCGCTTGCCCTGCTGCAGGCGGTCTTCGGCTATCAGCAGTTTCGGCCGGGTCAGCTCGAAATCATCGAGCAGATCGTCGCGGGGCGCGATGCACTGGTGCTCAAGCCCACTGGCGGCGGCAAGTCGCTCTGCTATCAGATCCCGGCACTGCTGCGGCCCGGGCTCGGGGTGGTGGTTTCTCCCCTTATTTCGCTGATGAAGGATCAGGTCGACAGCCTGCGCGCTAACGGTGTGGCGGCGGTCTACATCAACTCGGCCCTGAGCCGGGAGGAGATGATCCAGAACTTTGCCGCCATGCGCCGCGGCGAGATCAAGCTGGTCTATGTCTCCCCCGAGCGACTGTTGCAGCACGAGTTTATGGATCGGCTGGCCGAGCTGCCGCTCGGGCTGTTCGCCATCGATGAGGCGCACTGTGTCTCCCAGTGGGGCCACGATTTCCGGCCTGAGTATGCGGCGCTGGGGCGACTCAAGCAGTGGTTCCCGCAGGTGCCGGTGGTAGCACTGACCGCCACTGCCGACGAGGCGACCCGCAGCGATATGCTGCATCGGCTGGAACTCCACGATCCCTTTATTCACACTGCCAGCTTTGATCGCCCCAATATCCGCTACAGCCTGGTGGAGAAGTTCAAGGCGGCCGAGCAGCTGCTGCGTTACGTGCAGAGTCAGAAGGGCAACTGCGGCATCGTCTACTGCTCCAGTCGCAACCGAGTGGAGGAGGTGGCCGAGCGGTTATCCCGCCACGGCTGCAAGGCCGCGCCCTATCATGCGGGGCTGCCGCTCGAGCAGCGCCAGCAGACCCAGGATGCCTTCCTCAAGGACGACATCGAGATAGTGGTGGCGACGGTGGCGTTCGGTATGGGCATCGACAAGCCCAATGTGCGCTTCGTGGTGCACTACGACATCCCGAAGAACATCGAATCCTACTATCAGGAGACCGGCCGCGCCGGGCGCGATGGCACCCCCGCCGAGGCGCTGCTGCTCTACGATCCCGCCGATATCGGCCGAGTGCGCCGCCTGCTCGACAACATCGAGAATCCCCAGCAGCTGCAGGTGGAGCAGTACAAGCTCAACGTGATGGCCGCCTTCGCCGAGGCGCAGACCTGCCGCCGTCAGGTGCTGCTCAACTACTTCGGCGAGTACAACGACAAGCCGTGCGGCAACTGCGATATCTGTCTCGATCCGCCCAAGAGCTATGACGGCACTGAAGATGCCCAGAAGGCGCTCTCCTGCGTCTGGCGGGTGGGGCAGAATTTCGGGGTGGGCTATGTGGTGGAGGTGCTGCGTGGTTCCCTCAATCAGCGCATCAAGGATCACGGCCACGACAAGCTCTCGACTTACGGCATCGGCAAGGATCAGAGCCATGAATACTGGATGAGCGTGATCCGCCAGCTGATCCACAAGGGGCTGCTGACCCAGAACATCACCCGCAATCTGGTGCTGCAGCTGACCGAAGCAGCCCGCCCCGTGCTGCGTGGCGAGGTGAAGCTGGAGCTGGCGGTGCCCCGCTTGCAGCCCATCTCCAGCCGCAAGGAGAAGCGCAATGGCCTGCTCGACAATGCCAACTATGACAAGCGGTTGTTCAAGGAGTTGCGCGGCCTGCGCAAGCAGATTGCCGAGGATGAAGAGGTGCCGCCCTACGTGGTATTCAACGATGCGACCCTGGTGGAGATGGCTCAGCTGATGCCGATGACCGAAGACGAGATGCTGGCTATCAACGGTGTGGGTCACCGCAAGCTGGAACGCTTTGGCGAAGCCTTTATGGACCTGATCATCGACTACTGCCGTCGTTAGGGTCGATTAGGCTGCCTAATCGACCAGGGTAAGCGCGGCTCGGAAGAACCTGGGGCCAGACGCGAGGTTATTTCAGGCTGGCGTAGAAGGCTGCCAGATTGTCGATATCCGCATCGGTCAGCGGCGCCATGAAGGGGTCCATCAAGGGCTCTTTGCGAGTGCCATCCTTGAACGCTTTCAACTGTTTCACCAGATAGGCGGCATTCTGACCCGCCAGATGGGGATAGTTGGGGATCATCGCCTTGCCTTCCACGCCGTGACAGGCGGCACAGACCGCCGCCTTGGCTTTGCCGGCTTCAATATCGGCAGCCTTGGCCTGATGACCCCACGCCAGTGCCAGCAAGGGCAGGGCATATACCCATTTTTGCATCTTCTTCTCCTTGAATTGAAAAATGATGGTCGCCAGTTAGCGCAAGCATGGCTGACGGCAGTATAAAGAGTGACACGAGCATACGCAGGGACGAATGGTACAACCATGAAGTTGATCAACACTTTTGTGACCGAGTTGCCCTGGGCCTGTGAACCCGTAGCCCCTCAGCCGCTGCAGCAACCCCGGTTGCTTCATCTCAACCGGGCTTTGCTGGATGAGTTGGGGCTGGGAGGCGTCAGCGAGGCTGACTGGATCGCCTGTTGTGGCGAGGGAAAAGTGCTTCCAGGCATGCAGCCGGTAGCTCAGGTCTATGCGGGCCATCAGTTCGGGGGTTATAGCCCGCGGCTTGGTGATGGTCGCGCGCTGCTGCTGGGTGAGCAGCTGGCGCCGGATGGGCAGCGCTGGGATCTGCACCTGAAGGGGGCGGGTAAAACCCCGTTCTCCCGTTTTGGTGACGGCCGCGCCGTGCTGCGCTCCAGCATTCGAGAGTATCTCGCCTCCGAGGCGCTCCATGCTCTCGGCATCCCGACCACCCGTGCGCTGGTATTGGTGGGGAGTCAGGAGCCCGTTTATCGCGAGCAGGTGGAGACCGGGGCGACTGTGCTGCGCACCGCCCCCAGCCATCTGCGCTTCGGTCATATCGAGTATTTCGCCTGGAGCGGGCAGGGGGAGAAGATCCCGCCGCTCATCGACTATCTGCTGCGCCACCACTTCCCCGAACTGGAGAGTGGTGCCGAACTGTTTGCCGAGGTAGTGCGCCGCACCGCGCGGTTGATTGCCAAATGGCAGGCAGCGGGCTTCTGTCACGGGGTAATGAATACCGACAATATGTCGCTGCTCGGCTTGACGCTGGATTACGGGCCATACGGCTTTATCGATGCCTACGTGCCCGATTTTGTCTGCAACCACTCGGACCCTGCGGGCCGCTACGCGCTGGATCAGCAGCCCGCGGTCGGTTACTGGAATCTGCAAAAACTGGCGCAGGCGCTGGCTGGCCATGTAGACGGTGATGCGCTGGCTGCAGCGTTGGCCCAGTACGAGCAGCAGCTGATGCTGCACTACTCCGAGCTGATGCGGGCCAAGCTCGGACTGGCGGTGTGGGAGGAGGATGACCCGGCGCTGTTCCGCGAGCTGTTCCGGTTGCTGGCGGCTAACAAAGTGGATTACCACCTGTTCCTGCGCCGTCTCGGTGAGGTGACGCAAGAGGGGGCGTGGCCTGCGTCTCTGCTGGCCCTGTTGTCTGGACCAGGTGTTTGGCAGGCGTGGCTGGAGCGCTATCGGGCGCGGCTAATGCGCGAAGGCAGCGAGGATGTCGTGCGCAAGGCGCAGATGGATGCCATCAATCCCAAGTATGTGCTGCGCAATGCGCTGGCCCAGCAGGTGATAGACGCCGCCGACGCAGGGGATATGCAGCCGTTCGAGCGGCTGTTCGCCGCCTTGCAGCGCCCCTTTGATGAACAACCCGAATATGAGGATCTCGCCACCCCGACTCCGGCATGGTATTGCGGTGGTGAGCTCTCCTGCAGTAGCTGAGAGACAGGGAATGAGTTGGCAAATCAAACAGGTAGATAGCGAAGCTGGCGTGGTGACGCTGGATTGTCCGGCACTCGACTGGGACACTTTTCCGCTGTTGGCGCAGGCCTTGCTGCGAGAGTGGGAGCTGCAGCCGCTCGATCAGGATGCGGGGGCCGACCGCCATAGCTGGTTGCTGGAGTTTGAAGGGAGCCAGTTTCGGCTGGAGTACGAACACTACAGCGGCTGCTGGCTGGAGGCGGTGCGCCCGGCGGATCGGGAGGCACTGCTCTGGCTCGCCAGACAGCACAAGGTGTGACTATCGCCCACAAGGCCTGCTCTGCCGCTGGCCAACCTGGACAAGCGTAATCGCATAAAGATTGAACTATCGGTTTGGGGGCGTATAATCTCGCCCCTCGATTATCGCCAATGGTGGCGATATGGGTTCCCTAACCCCATTAACCAAAAAGGTCACAAGATGAATCTGACCCCTGCGCAGTACCACACGGCGCTCGTTCGCCTGTCGTTGTTCCACATCCTGATCATTGCCAGCAGCAACTATCTGGTGCAGCTGCCGATCACCGTGTTTGGCTTCCATACCACCTGGGGTGCGTTCAGTTTCCCGTTTATCTTCCTCGCCACTGACCTGACGGTGCGGATCTTCGGTGCCGGTCTGGCGCGCAAGATTATCCAGACCGTGATGCTGCCAGCACTGGCGGTCTCCTATGCGCTCTCCGTACTCTTCTTTGAAGGGAGCTTCCAGGGCGTTGGTCATCTGGCCGAGTTCAACCTGTTCGTAGCGCGTATCGCGCTGGCCAGCTTTATGGCCTATCTGGTAGGGCAGTTCATGGATGTGGTGGTGTTCAACCGGCTGCGTCTGCTCAAGCAGTGGTGGATTGCACCTGCGGCCTCCACCCTGTTCGGTAATCTGGTCGATACCATCGCTTTCTTCAGTGTGGCCTTCTGGCGCACCACAGATCCTTTCATGGCAGAGCACTGGGTCGAGATCGCAACCGTCGATTACGTATTCAAGTTGCTGATAAGCCTTGGTTTGTTCGTGCCGCTCTACGGTGTCTTGCTGCGTTACCTCAGCCGCAAGCTGGTGGGTGAGGCCGGATTATCCAGCCTGCAAACGGCCACCCGGCAAGCCTGACCAGATTGACCACCCTTCGCGGTGGTCAATTTTTTTGCACTTTCTGCAAATAGCACTTGCCTAGTTAAATGAGAATGATTATTGTTAACTTGTTTTCCGGGAAAGACTTCATTCGTTCCAACGTGATGGACTTCTTGTGAAGGCACGACATTGCTCACATTGCTTCCAGTTAAGGGCCAGTTTATCTGGCCCTCTTTTTTTGTCATTTTTCAGCAAGTTGCAGGCATAAAAAACGGGAGCCAAGGCTCCCGTCGTCACGCTGTCTGTGGCTTACTCGATATCGAGTGCCTCGGGGGAGAGGATCACCCCTGTGGTATCGGCGTAGAGGTGGTCATCAGGCAGGAAGGTAACGCCACCGAAGTTGACCGGCAGATCGGTCTCCCCTACATCCTTGCTGTCGGCACCGACCGGAATGGCTGCCAGTGCCTGAATGCCGATATCCAGATCTTCCAGAATATCGACTTCGCGGACGCAGCCGTAGCAGACAATCCCTTCCCAATCGTTCTCTGCTGCTGTTGTGGCGATGTCGCTGTCGATCAGAGCGCGGCGCATGGAGCCACCGCCATCGATCAGCAAGACGCGTCCCAGTCCGTTCTCTTTGACGAGTTCACGGATAAGACCATTCGATTCGAAGCATTTGACGGTGGTGATGACACCGCCGAAAGAGGCGCGGCCGCCGAAGGAGCAGAGCATGGGTTCAAGCACATCCACCATGTCCTGATAGATGTCGCACAGTTCAGAAGTATTGTATTCCATAGTGTCAAATCCACGGCTGGAAACAGGTGCAACCAGTATAAGGAGTGGGTGTGGCATTTCAATGAATATTCCTTGCACAGATCACCTGTCGCCGCTTTTCTGCATAAGCTCAATGCAGTTCACTGCCTGTTTGCGAGAGGTCCATCGTGCTTATCCGTCATAAGTTGATCCTGAATACCGTGCTGGTTGCCGTTGCCATGCTGGTACTGAGCGGCCTGTTTATCTACTCCAGCCAGGTGCACCGTCACCTGACCGAAGCTCAGCGCAATATCGACCAGCTGGAGATCGCCATGCTCAACCTGCGGCGGGCCGAGAAGGATTTTCTGATCCGCAAGGATATGACCTTCGTCGAGCGCTTCAATCAGGGGCTGTCAGATTTTCACCAGCACAATCGGGAGCTGGTGACCGATGACAATCTGGCGGCTGTCGAGGGGGAGCTGACCAGACTGGATCAGCAGATCAGCGGCTATGGCAAAGCCTTCAACGATCTGGTGGCCCAGCAGCAGAAGATTGGTCTGGGGCCGGAGGAGGGGCTCTATGGCAAGCTGAGGGCGGCGGTGCATGAGGTGGAGAATGGGCTCAAGCAGCTGGATCAGCAGGGGTTGCTCATCACCATGTTGCAGCTGAGACGGGCGGAGAAAGATTTCATGCTGCGTTCCGATATCCAGTATCTGGAGCGTTTCGAAACCTTGCACAAGAGTTTTCAGGATAGCCTTGCCACTTTGCCGGAGGCGGGTCGCGGCAAGCTGGAGCAGGCCAGCAAGCAGTACCGGCAGGATTTTGTGGCGCTGGTGCAGGGGATGCAGGTACTGGGGCTGAAAGAGGATGAAGGGCTGCGCAACCAGATGCGGGATCTGGTGCATCAGACCGAACAGGGGTTTGCCGCCGTCGATCAGCACATTGTCGCTGAGCTGGAGCGGCAGAGCGCTCGCCTCAACAGCCTGATGCTGGTCTGTGGCGGGGTGATTGTGGTGCTGATTGGCATCATGAGCGTGTTGCTGGGGCGCAGCATCGACCGTCCCATTACTCAGGTGAATGATACCGTCAACCGCATTCGTCAGGATAATGACCTGCGCCTGAAGATAGAGCTGCGCGGGGCAGATGAAATGGCCCAGCTGGCAGGTAATCTCGACGTGATGCTGGGCGGGTTTCGCGACCTGATCGGCGATGTGAAGCAGAGCGTGCACACCCTGACCGAAGCAGCGGATCACCTCTCGGCCAACGTCAAATGCACCAGTGAAGGGGCGGCGCGTCAGCTGCAGGAGACCGACATGGTGGCGACCGCTTCCACAGAGATGGGTTCCACCATCGAAGAGATCGCCCGTAACACCGAGCAGGCGGCCAATAATGCGCAGGCGACCAACAACAAGGCGATGGAGGGGCGGACTGCGGTCGAGAACACTGTCGAGCAGATCCGCTCGCTGGCGGACAATCTGGAGAGCTCATCCCGCGAGGTGAGCCAGCTGCAAAAAGAGAGCGAGACCATCGGCTCCGTGCTTGACGTGATCCGTGGTATTGCCGAGCAGACCAACCTGCTGGCCCTCAACGCGGCCATCGAAGCAGCCAGGGCAGGGGATCAGGGGCGCGGCTTTGCGGTAGTGGCCGATGAGGTGCGCAATCTGGCCATCCGTACCCAGAAATCGACCCAGGAGATCGCCGGCATCATCAGCTCGCTGCAGAAACAGACCGGCAGCATCGTCGAGGTGATGGCAACCTGCCGCGAGCAGGGCAACCGCAGCTCGGATCAGGCCAGTACAGCAGGGGAGTTGCTGGGACAGATCACTCAGGATGTTACCAACATCATGGACATGAGCACCCAGATTGCCGCCGCCATCGAACAGCAGAGTCTGGTGGCCAACGAGGTGAACCGCAACGTCAACAACATCCGCGACATCGCCCAGGAGTCGAGCATCATGGCGGAGGAAAATGCGAGATCCAGCGAGGGCCTCAACGAGCAGGCCCAGCTGCTCAACAAGGCGGTGGCAAAATATCGGGTTTAGTGAGCGGACTGGCATCCTTATGAGGTTTTTGCACCAGAGTGGCAATGATTTGATCGTAATGGCTGTTATTGGGGAAATTCGCTCATATAATCGCCGCCACTATGATGATTCGGAAGGATTCGATGGCAAAGTTGCTGGTGGCCGTATTCGGGCTGCTCTGTTCCTGTCTGGTGTTGGCAGGATCGGCGCCTCAGGCTACCCCACTCAAGCCCGGTATGGAGCCGCTGCTCAGCTGGTTCAACGGGGCCTTTACGAGCCGGGAGCAGGCCAGTTACGACAGCCGCTTTACCAGTGCCGAGCTTCGCCTGATGGAGATCTGGCCCGGCTATCAGGGCTATCGCTGGGTCTATGCCGAGCAGTATCTGAGCATGCGCTCCGTCCGTCCTTTCCGCCAGCGCATCTATCGCTTCTCACCTGCCCCTGACGGGCGGATCCTGATGGCCGAACTGACCATGCCCCGTGCCACCGATTTTGCCGGTGCCTGGCATGATCCCGCCCTGCTCGACAGTCTGACCCCGCAGCAGCTCTCCTTGCGCCACGGATGCGAGATCTGGTTGACCCGTACCCCCTCCGGCGAATATGCCGGTCACACCCGGGTGGGCCACTGCTCCACCGATTTTGGCGGTGCCACGACGCTGGTGCAGCATATCTGGATTGGCCCCGATAGCGTCAGATTGCTGGATCGCGCCTATGATAACGCAGGGAGTCCGCGCTGGGGCAGCCCGGGTGAGGGGTATGTCTATTTGCGTCGTTCCAAGGGGTTTGGCCAGTAGGGGAGAGTGCGTCTGGCTGCGGGAACATGAAGGATGAAAAACAGGGATCGTAAAAAAGGCGCCCGATGGGCGCCTTTTTCAGAATTCTTCAGAAGTAAAATTACTTCTTGGTGGTCATCGCACCGAAACGCTTGTTGAACTTGTCTACGCGGCCGCCGCTAGAAACTTCTTTTTGCTTGCCGGTGTAGAACGGGTGGCACTCGGAGCACACGTCCAGGTTCAGATCTTTACCGATGGTAGAGAAAGTGTTGATGACGTTACCGCAAGAGCACTTGGCGGTGATGGCTACGTAGTCAGGATGGATACCAGCTTTCATGGACAACCTCAATTAATAGGCCGTGTCGCCATCCGATCTCTTGTCGGACACCACACGATTGTTGAACACAGTTTCAAAGGCTGCGAATAATATAGGAAATGCCTGAGATCAGGCAAGTGGCTTCGCAGAAAAAATAGGCAACCCCTGGTGAATTCTTCCCAAACGCTGGATCTGGTTCGTGTCGCTGTCCCGGTACCGTTACGCCGTCACTTCGACTATCTCTCTCCCCTGCCGTTACCTGCCCCCGGTTGCCGGGTCGAGATCCCTTTCGGTCCCCAGACCCTGGTCGGGCTGGTGGTGGATCATCCGGTTGACAGCCAGGTGCCCCGCAACAAGCTCAAATCCATCAAGCGAGTACTCGATGCGACGCCGGTGCTGGGGCCGGATATTCTGGCGCTGATGAACTGGAGCGCCAGCTACTACCAGCATCCGCTGGGGGAAGTGTTGCCTCACGCCCTGCCGGTGCTGGTGCGCAAGGGGGAGCCAGCCGCCTATCGCGAGCTGGAGTTCTGGTTTGCTACCGAGGCTGGCATGGCCATCGACCTCAACGAGCTCAAGCGGGCGGCCAAGCAGCAGCAAGCGCTCGCCTTGCTGCGCAAGGGGCCGCAGACCCCCTCCGCCCTCAAACAGGAGGAGATCCAGAGCGCCGCTCTCACCGCGCTGGAGAAGAAGGGGCTACTGGAGAAACGTTTGCTGGAGCCGAGCCACGACGGCGATTGGGCTGCCCGCTTCGAGCCTGGGGAGGGGCTGCGCCTCAACGGCGAGCAGGCATTGGCCGTCTCTGCCGTTACCAGCCAGAGCGACAAGTTCGGCGCCTTCCTGCTGGACGGCATCACGGGCTCCGGCAAAACCGAGGTGTATTTAAGCATCCTCGAGCCCCTGCTCAAGGCGGGCAAGCAGGCGCTGGTGATGGTGCCGGAGATCGGTCTTACCCCGCAGACCATCAACCGCTTCCGGCGCCGCTTCAACGTGCCTGTGGTGGCGATGAACTCCGCCATGAACGATCGGGAACGGCTCGACGCCTGGCTGGCCTGCCGCGACGGCGGCGCCGCCATCCTGATCGGTACCCGCTCCGCGGTGTTCACCCCGTTTCACAACCTCGGCATCATCATCATCGACGAGGAGCACGACGGCTCTTTCAAGCAGCAGGACGGTTTTCGCTACCACGCGCGGGATCTGGCGGTGATGCGGGCTCATCGTGCCGGTATCCCCATCCTGCTTGGCTCTGCTACCCCGTCGCTGGAGACGCTGCACAACGCCCGCACCGGTAAGTATCACCATCTCACCCTGACTCGCCGTGCCGGTAACGCCCAGACCGCCCGTCAGGTGATCCTGGATATCAAGAGCGTGCGGCTGCAGGCCGGGCTCTCCCCCCAGTTGGAGCAGCTGATGGCGGAGCATCTGGCGGCGGGCAATCAGGTGATGCTGTTTCTCAACCGCCGTGGCTATGCCCCGGCTCTGATCTGCCACCAGTGCGGCTGGAGCGCCGCTTGCGAGCGTTGCGATGCCTGGTACACCTGGCATCAGGCCGGACGACGGCTGCACTGTCACCACTGTGACAGCGTGCGCCCGCTGCCCCACCACTGCCCCGAATGTGGCAGCAACGAACTGATCGGATCGGGAGTGGGCACCGAGCAGTTGGAGCAGCTGCTCACCACGGTGTTTCCGCAATATCCGGTGGTGCGCATCGATCGGGACAATACCCGCCGCAAGGGGGAGCTGGAGACCCATCTCGGCGACATCAAGGCGGGCAAGTACAAGATCCTGATCGGCACCCAGATGCTGGCCAAGGGCCACCACTTTCCGGACGTGACGCTAGTGGGTCTGCTGGATGTGGATGGCGCCCTGTTCAGCGCCGATTTTCGCGCTGCCGAGAAACTGGCCCAGCTCTACACCCAGGTGGCGGGTCGTGCCGGGCGCGCCAGCAAACCCGGGTTGGTAGTGCTGCAGAGCCACCATCCGGAACATGCCCTGCTGCAGGATCTGACCCAGAACGGTTACGGCCACTTCGCCGATACGGCGCTGAAAGAGCGCCGCTTGCTGGGGCTGCCGCCCTTCAGCTATCAGGGGCTGTTTAGGGCCGAGGCCAACGGCCGCGACGAGGTGCAGCTGTTCCTCGCCCGCCTCGCCGATACCCTGCGCAGCGCCCGCTATCCCCACGTTCAGGTGCTGGGGCCCATCAGTGGCTTTATGGAGCGCAAGGCGGGCAAGTTTCGCATGCAGTTGCTGGTGCAGGGGCCGAATCGAGCGCCACTGGCCCAACTGTTGGATTGGGCGGTGAAGGAGCTGGAAGGCTGGCCTGAGACCAAAAGGGTGCGCTGGAGTCTGGATATCGACCCCACCGAGCTGAGTTGATGGTGCCGGAGCCGGTCGCTGGCAGTTATCGTCAGCGACCGATGGGTGATTTCATTTCAAGGCTCAGACCCGCAGATCGATCTGCTGCACCCAGCCTCCTTTACCCTGTTCGGTGAGATAGAGGCTGGATTGGCGCAGCACCCCCTGATTGCCGCTCTCCCCCAGATGGTTGAAGGGGGTGTCGAGGGGGCGTAGCAGGATGGCGCCGATCCCCAGTTCGACCAGCGCGATAGGGGCGTGCTCGGGATGCCAGAACTGCAGGGCTGAAAACTGGCTATCCCCCTCATCCAGCACCCCGTTGCCATCCTCATCCAGGGTGGCCAACTCGCCGAAGCCATTGCCGGAGCGTGCACCAAACAGCTCGCCACCATCGTCTATGGTGCCGTTGCCATTGCGATCCAGCGCCACAAAGCCGCTGCCTTCACTCAAGCCCGGCAGGCTGTCCTCCTTGCCATCCTGATCGATGTCGAAATTGACCCGAGCCTCGGTCAGATCGGCGATCTTGCCATCCAGACTGAGCACCAGCGGGTCTTTCAGGGCATTGAGGGTGGTGCGCCGCTGGCTCACCTCCAGCTGGCGCCAGTCGAGCACAAAGCCGAGATCGAGCTGAATAGTCTGACCATCCCGAGTCGCTACGCTGGTCGATGCCACCACGTTGAGCTGCTCCTGTTGCAGCAGGCTGTCGGTTACTTCCACCAGTTGATCCGGCTCGGCGGCTTGAGCCGCGGCGTCTCCTTGGGTCACTCCATCGCCCCCCTCTTCGGAGGGTTTGATCGGCTTGGGCAGCTCGATTTCGTGGCCCAGCATCGCCTCAATCATCAGCTTGATCAGTCGCTGGCGGTTATCCAGCCCATCATCGGGAATACCATCCTGCTCTTTGCCGACGTCCGCTGCGGGCGGGGCGGGAGGTGTTGCTGCTTGCTGGCTGGCGGCCGATTGCCTCGCGGTTTGCAGCATCAGGGCGCTGGTGAGAGTCAGGGTGCTGCTGCGTTCGCCGGCCGCGGCCGTGTTGTTGCCCTGCGGTGGATTGACGGCGGGTGGCACTGGCCCGAGGTTGCGCACCTTGCGGCTCTGGGCCTGTTGTTGCCGGTATTGCACCTCTCCCTGGAGGTCGTAGTGATCGATGCGCATACGTTCGCCCTCGGCGCTATACATCTGGTCAGTTATCGACCAGTGAATAAGCAGGGCTTAACACCAAATCGGACTAATCAGAGCGGTGGTTAGTACTAGGTTGCAAGGTGGTGGCGTGGCAGGATGATGGGCATGCGGGTGCTAGCCCGTTTGCCCAAGTGCAGGGCGCAACATGTGAAGAGGAAGAGAGGATGAGAAATTGTCTGGTGATGGGAGCGGCAGGATATATCGGTTCCTATCTGGTGCCCCACCTGCAAACCCTTGGCTACAGGGTGATTGCCGGGGCGCGCCGTCCCTGCCGCTTGCCTGAGGGGGTCGAGTTTCGCCTCGCCGACAGCCTCAAGCCGATCACCTTGCTGCCTGCGCTGGCGGGCATAGATACCGTCTTCTATCTGGTACATGCCATGGGGGCGGGGGCCGATTTTCACCGGTTGGAGCAGCAGGGGGTAAAGAACTTCGCTGCCGCCGCTCGTGCCGCCGGGGTGCGTCGCATCATCTATCTCGGGGCAATCCAGCCCGAGCAGTGCAACAGCCGCCATCTCAACTCCCGCCGCCACTGTGGCGAGCTGTTTCGCGAATCCGGCGTACCGACGGTGGAGCTGCGCGCCGGCATCATCATCGGGCCCGGTTCGGCGGCGTTCGAGGTGATGCGGGATCTGGTGTTCAACCTGCCGATGATGGTGACGCCCAAATGGGTGCGCTCGCGCACGCCGCCGATTGCGCTGTCCAACCTGCTTCACTATCTGGGCGGGCTGGTGGAGGCCGACGAGGTGGATGGCCGCATCTTCAATGCGGTCGGCCCCGAGCTGCTCAGCTACCAACAGCAGTTGCAGAAGTTCGCCGCTCATATCGGCAAGCGCTGCCCCATCATTCCCATCCCGTTTCTGAGTCCGCGCCTCTCCGCCTGGTGGCTGCAGTTTGTCACCTCTGTGCCGCAGCCGGTGGCCAAGGCGCTGGTGGGGGGTCTCAAGCACGATATTCCGGCCGATGACGGCCCGCTACGTGCCCTGCTGCCCCAGACCCTGCTCAGCTTCGACGAAGCGCTGGCGGAGAGTCTGGCGCTGGAGCAGAAGCTGGGTGCCGAACAGCAGGGGCAGGAGACCCCCCTCGGCCTGCGCTGGCGCCATCCCGAATATGGTTTCTACGATCGCATCGCCAGCGGCGAGGCCATCTGTCTCGCCTCCCCCGAGGTGGTGTGGCATGTGTTGCAGCAGCTGGGGGGAGAGCAGCGTTACTTCTACATGAACGAGCTGTGGGTGGTGCGCGAATGGATGGATCATCTGATCGGCGGCCCGGCCCGCACCCGTGGCCGCACCAATCCGGATCGTTTCGTGAAGGGGGATATGCTCGACTCCTGGCAGATCCTCGGGGTGGATGAGGGGCGCAGGCTCGATCTCTTGTTCAACATGAAGGCCCCGGGCGTCGGGCGGCTGGAGTTCAACATCCTGCCGGAGGAGTCCGGGTTGACCCGCGTCCGGGTCACCGCTCACTGGCACCCGCAGGGCGCCTGGGGGCTGGCCTACTGGCTCGCCATGCTGCCGTTCCACCTCTTTATCTTTCAGGGGATGACCGAGGCCATCGCCCGTCAGGCCGAAGCGAGGGCAGGTATCCCGGTGATGGATTAACCATCTTCACATCATTCCCGCTGATAGAGTGCCCCGTTCGGGGCACTTTTTATGCGGCGGCCATGCCCGGTTATGACAGATAGTGGTAGGCGTCTCATGGCAAAGGCTGGCATCATGCCGCGTTCTTGTTTACCGCGGATAGATAATCAGTCAGAAAAAGAAGGGATTATGAAGAAAAAACCGTCAATTTTGGGGGGCGCCTGCATCATTGCCAGCGTCTGCGTGGGAGCTGGCATGCTCGGTCTGCCGAGTTCGGGGGCGGGGGCCTGGACCCTCTGGTCGGTGCTGGCGCTGACCGTCACCATGGTGATGATGACCCTCTCCGGCTGGATGCTGCTGGAATCCTTCCAGCACCACGACATGCGGGTCTCCTTCAATACCGTGACTCGCGAGCTGCTGGGGGAGAAGCTCAATCTCCTCAACAACCTCTCGGTCTACTTTGTTGGCGGCATTCTGCTCTACGCCTATATCACCTCCTCTGGTGCCATCCTGCAGGGCATTCTGGGGATCGACAGCAAGCTTGCATCCGTGCTGTTTGTGGCGCTCTTCTCTGCGGTGGTGTGGCACTCGACCCGCGCCGTTGACCGTATTTCGGTGGTGCTGATCGCCTTTATGATCCTCAGCTTCGCTCTCGGTGTGGCGGGTCTGCTCGGCAGTATCAAGCTGCCGACCCTGCTCGATCTGGCGGGCAGCGAGAGTCGCTACGCCCCCTATGCCATGGCGATGCTGCCGGTGGCGCTCACCTCGTTTGGTTATCACCACTCTGTTGCCTCCCTGCGTGCCTACTACCAGAACGAGCAGCAGGCCAGATGGGCCATTCTGGGGGGAACCCTGATCGCGCTGGCGCTCTACGTGCTCTGGCTGCTGGGGATCTTCGGCAACCTGCCCCGTCAGGATTTTGCTCCCGTGATTGCCAAGGGAGGAGACGTGAGTGTGCTGCTCTCCGCGCTTTCAGGGGTGATCGAATCGGAGAAGGTGGCCAGCGCCATCAACGCCTTCTCCATGGCGGCGATCCTCTCCTCCTTTATCGGGGTGGGGCTCGGGGTGTTCGACTATCTGGCTGATCTGTTCAAGTTCGACAACAGCCGCGCCGGTCGCAGCAAGACCTGGGCGGTCACCTTCTTGCCGCCGCTGCTGCTCTCCCTGCTCTTCCCGTTCGGCTTCCTGCTGGCCATCGGCTATGCCGGTGCCGCCGCCACCATCTGGACCTGCATCATCCCGGCACTGCTGGTATTGCGCACCCGGGCGCGGGCCGAGCGGGGCGAGGTGACTCC
This sequence comes from Aeromonas sp. FDAARGOS 1404, assembly GCF_019047085.1. NCBI lineage: Bacteria > Pseudomonadati > Pseudomonadota > Gammaproteobacteria > Aeromonadales > Aeromonadaceae > Aeromonas > Aeromonas sp. FDAARGOS 1404. The sequence goes on along the minus strand of NZ_CP077237.1, from coordinate 2,093,811 downwards.
CCACTTCGTCACCCCCGGCGGCAAGCTGATGGCCTGGCTGCTGATCCTGTTCGGATTGGCGACCGCGCTGTTCCACTTCCTGTCGATGGCAAATCTGTTGCCGGTCTATCTGGGCAACTGAGTCAGGTCTACAGCACTGACAGAAAGGGCGGCAAGGCCAACTTGCCGCCATTTTTTGCTCCATTTTTACCCCATGCAGCAGAATCTATAACTAAAGTGGTAGTCTTGGGTGGGGTAAGGCGCTGAAATAACTGGTCTGATCTGGCTGGCAGTAGCATGATCTGCTGGGCATGCCCACCGCTTTCTTTTATGATCCCCGCCCTTCTGCGTGCCCCCTGTCGGCACCTCATTTGCACCAACCACATCGGGGTCCCCCATGTCCGATCTGCGTCAAGAAGCACTCGATTACCACGCCCAGCCCGTACCGGGCAAAATTGCCATCGCCCTGACCAAACCCGCCGAAACCGCCCGCGACCTGGCGCTGGCCTACAGCCCGGGTGTTGCCGAGCCGGTGCGCGAGATCGCTGCCAACCCGGCCGATGCCTATCGCTATACCGGCAAGGGCAATCTGGTGGCCGTCATCTCCAACGGCACCGCCATTCTGGGGCTGGGTAATCTGGGGCCGATGGCCTCCAAGCCAGTGATGGAGGGCAAGGCCCTGCTGTTCAAGCGCTTTGCCGGCATCGACGCCATCGACATCGAGGTGAAGCACGAGACCAGCCAGCAGTTCATCGACACGGTGGCGGCTATCGCCGATACCTTCGGTGGCATCAATCTGGAAGATATCAAGGCGCCGGAGTGTTTCGAGATTGAAGAGGCGCTGATCGCGCGCTGCGACATTCCGGTGTTCCACGATGACCAGCACGGCACCGCCATCGTCACCGCCGCCGGCCTGCTCAACGCGCTGGAAGTGCAAGGCAAGCAGATCAGTGACAGCCGCATCGTCTGCATGGGGGCGGGGGCTGCCGCCACCGCCTGCATGGATCTGCTGATCAAGTGTGGCGCCAGAGCGCACAACATCTTCATGCTGGATCGTCAGGGTGTTATCCACACCGGCCGCAGCGATCTCAACAAGTACAAGCAGCGTTTCGCCAACGAGACTCCGCTGCGCACCCTGATGGATGTCATCGAAGGGGCGGATGTGTTTGTCGGTGTTTCAGGCCCCGATGTGTTGCCCGCCGAAGCGGTCGCCCTGATGGCGCCCAACCCTGTGATCTTCGCCTGCTCCAACCCGGACCCGGAGATCAAGCCTGCGCTGGCCCACGCCGTACGCAGCGACCTCATCATGGGTACCGGTCGCTCCGACTACCCGAACCAGATCAACAACGTGCTCTGTTTCCCCTTCATTTTCCGCGGTGCGCTTGATGCCCGCGCAAGCCGCATCAACGATGCCATGAAGATTGCTGCGGTCGAGGCGATCCGTGCGCTGGCCAAGGAGCCGGTGCCGGCCGAGGTGCTGACCGCCGCCGAGGTCAGCGAGCTCGCCTTCGGCAAGGATTACGTCATTCCCAAGCCGATGGATGCCCGTCTGCTGCCGCGGGTTGCCCGCGCCGTGGCGCTGGCAGCGGTTGCCTCCGGCGTCGCCCGCATCGAGCTGCCCGCGGACTACATGCTGTAATCCGGCGTTGCAAACGGCCCCATAGCGGGGCCGTTTTTATTTCTGTTTCTGACGACAGCCAGAGACGCCAGCCGGGTGACAGGTTGGGGCAGATGGAGGCAAATTGGGTTCAAAGGTGGTCAAACAGCGCTCTCCTCTGACACAATATTGCCACTATGACGCTAACGAGAATCAAGATGCAGCAGCCTGTCAGCGGCCGTTTGGCCCACGCCCTCTCCTTCTTGCGCCATGATGGTCGCCACTTTGCCCAGTTTGTCTGGGGTCGTTTCCAGCAGGATAGATTGACGGTTACCGCCGGTTATCTGGCCTATGTCACCCTGCTTTCACTGGTGCCGATGATCGCCGTGGTCTTTGGCATGATGTCCGCCTTCCCGGTGTTCCAGAGCCTCAAGCAGGCGATGGAGCAGTTCGTCTACCACAACTTCGTGCCGACCGCGGGCGACATGCTCAAGGAGTACATCGACGGTTTCGTCGCCAATGCCACCAACACCACGGCAGTGGGGATTGGGGCGCTGGTGGTGGTGGCGCTGATGCTGATCTCTGCCATCGACAAGAACCTCAACTACATCTGGCGCTCGACCCAGGGCCGCCCGCTGGCGCAGGCCTTCGCCATGTACTGGATGATCCTCACCCTGGGGCCCGTGCTTATCGGGGCCAGTATCGCCATCTCCTCTTACATCTTCTCGCTGCGGCTGTTTGGCGCCGAGAGCCTGTTCGGTATCGGTTATCTGCTGTTGCGCGGCTTGCCGTTCCTCTTCTCGGTACTCACCTTCCTGCTGGTCTATACCGTGGTGCCGAACTGCAAGGTGCGGCTGATCCACGCCTTTATCGGTGCGCTGGTAGCGGCGACCCTGTTCGAGCTGGCCAAGCGCGGCTTTGCCATCTACATCACCAACTTCCCCTCCTATCAGGCCATCTATGGCGCGTTGGCCACCATCCCGATCCTGTTTGTCTGGGTCTATCTCAGCTGGCTGGTGGTGCTGCTGGGGGCTGAAACCACGGCCTGCCTCGGTGAGTACGAGAAGCCGGCCAGTGAAGAGCTGGGCTAAGCCATCGCCTTGGCCACCGGTTTATTGGTAGCATCGACGACCGCCCCTGCAAGGCGGTCGTTCTGTTTTGAGAGGAGAGGGATGTGATTGCATTGATTCAGCGGGTCAGCGAGGCCAGCGTGACCGTCAAGGGGGAGGTGACCGGCGCCATCGGTCAGGGGCTGCTGGTACTGCTCGGGGTGGAGCAGGGGGATGACGAAGCCAAGGCCGACAAGATGCTGCACAAGGTGAGCGGCTATCGGGTCTTCAGTGACGAGAATGGCAAGATGAACCTGAATGTCAGCCAGATCGGCGGCAGCCTGCTGGTGGTCTCCCAGTTTACCCTGGCGGCCGACACCAAGAGCGGGATGCGCCCCAGCTTCTCCTGCGGAGCTCACCCGAGCGAGGCCGAGCGCCTCTATGACTACTTCGTGGCCAAGGCTGCTGCCAGCGGCATCCCGACCGCAACCGGGCGTTTTGCCGCCGACATGAAGGTGGCGCTGGTCAACGACGGCCCGGTGACCTTCTGGCTACAGGTCTGAGGATGCCTGATCCCGCGGTATGACGTGGACGATCACGTTGATGAGCCCCGCGACCGGGTAGGGGGTAGCCGGGCCAATCCACTGCTCGATCAGTGTCAGGGCGTGGGTTAGCTCAAGCGCGGTGCGTGGCAGCAGGTTGATGACCAGACTGCCGTTCAGCCGGGGGGCCAGCGCCCGGTAGAGCCGCTCCTGAAACAGCAGCAGCGGGTTGCCATCGTGACTGAAGAGATCGAGCAGGATGAGGTCGTACTGCTGCTCGCTTTGCTCCAGAAAGGCGAGGGCATCGGCCTGATGGAGTGCCGGAGCAGCGTGTTCATCGCTCTCCTGATGCTGGAAAAACTGCTGATAAACTGTCAGCACCTCTTCGTCGAGGTCGACGCACTCGTGGCGAGCATCTGGCCAGCGTTGGCAGAGATGGCGGGTGAGATCGCCGCCACCCAGACCTAGTTCTAGGATCCTGGTGGCCTGCTCCGGCAGCAGGCAGGCGATGACCCGTTGATGGGGCAGACAGAGGGCGGCGGGGTTGGCGAGCGACATGGCGGATTGCACCACGCCGTCTATCTCCAGCCAGCGGTGCTGGTCATTTTCCTGTACCGTGAGGCGGCGCTGGGGTTTGACGCTGAGGTGCAACAAGTGATCGGCTTGGTACGCTTGCAGATTGAAGTCCATGAATTTGCACGGCAAGATGGTTTCCGACCAGTGTAACTCAAGGATGAAACTATGTACCGGGTAGTCACCCCTCAGACAGTCGCCGAGCTGGATGCCTACTACCAGTTGCGCTGGGAACTTCTGCGTAAGCCCTTCAATCTGCCCGTCGGTTCCGAGCGGGACGAATACGACACGGTCGCCATTCACCGGTTGATGCTGGCACCCGATGGAACTCCCATCGCGGTAGGCCGCCTCTTTATCGGCGGCGACGAGGCACAGATCCGCTTTATGGCGCTGCGGCCCGAATATCGCGGCCAGGGGCTGGGTGCCCAAATGGTGGAAGATCTCGAGCAGTTGGCCCGCAGCGAGAAGGTGAAACGGCTGGTGATGAACGCCCGTCAGGAGGCGGTGGAGTTCTATCGCAAGTGCGGCTTTCTCGAAGTGGGGGGCGGCCCCGTCTCCTTCGGCCGCATTCCCCATCGCCAGATGATCAAATCCCTGAGCCCGTTGCAGACTATCCAGTACCGGCCGGAGTGGTGTCAGGATCTCACCACCCGCTGGTCGCGCGGGGTACCCATCAGCGAGAAGATGGGGATGCACATCAGCCACTACGACGGCCAGACCTTCCATCTCAAGGCCAATCTGGCGGCCAACTTCAACGTGCATGGCAGCATGTTCGCTGGCAGTGTCTACAGCCAGTGCGTGCTGGCGGGCTGGGGGCTGATCTGGCTGCAGCTTAAAGAGGAGGGGCTGGTGGGCGAGCCGGTGCTGGCCGAGAGCACCATCAAATATCATGGCCCGGTCGATGAAGAGCCCGAGGCGCGAGTGGCCCGCGAGGGGATGCCCGCCGTGCTGCAGCCGCTCAAACGGGGGGAGCCTGCCACCTTCAGCCTCAAGATCCAGCTGTTCAGCGGCGGCAAGCTGGCGGCGGAGTTTTGCGGTCACTATGTGGTGCAGCCGCCCCGCCGCCCGGGCCAGTAACCGCGTCGTTTCCCCATCAAACAACAAGGCCTCATCATGAGGCCTTGTCTGTTTTTACCCTTGCTGGCTGTCGCTTGTCTGCCCGGCTTGGGTCTGCACTTGGGCCTGGTTTTGGGCTTTCGTTGCGGGAGCCGGTCGCCAGAGCGGGGCGCTGTTGCCTTGCGGCGGATAGCGTACTCCCACTTCCCAGCCGCAGGCGTCCTGCTTCTGCGGGAAGCTCCAGGCCAATGTGGGTTCCGTCAGCGGCCCGCGCCACTGGCCGAGCAGCTCGGCGCAGCGGTTGCCATTGAGGATCCCCAGATCGAGCTGCCACTGTTCGTTGACCAGATCGATCCCCCCTTGCAGCGCCAGCAGATGAGTGATGGTGGAGGCGCCAGCCTGCTCGACTTGTAGTTGCCCCTTGTCGATCTTGCCCTGCACCCTGATGCGGTAGAAGGGGGTGTCACCCTCCTGCATCGCCTGCCACAGCTGATCCGGCGTCAGGGTGGGCGGGGTCGTCCCTTTGAACCACTTATCCAGCAGCGGATCTATCTTCACCTTGTCCCAGAACGGCTCGTCGGCATCGAGGGCAAAGCTGCCTTGCAGGGTCTGGCGCCACTCGCCCGCCGTTTTGCCGTGTTCGGCTTGCAGGTCGGCGCTCACGTCCGCCTTGCCGGCAAAGGAGACCGGGGAGTGGAGTATCTTGCCCCACTGCTGCAGATCGAGCTTGGTTGCCTGCAACTGCAGGCGGCTGCTCTGGCCCGGCTCGCGGCCCCACTGGCCACTCAGGCTGAGAGTGCCCTCATCCGGCAGCGAGCTGGTGAGTTTGCCCAGTTGCCAGGAGCTGGGGGTCAGCTCCCCATCCAGCTCGCCGTTGCGGGCGCTGAGGCCATCCCACACCAGCTCGAACCACTTGCTCTCGATACGGGCACGGCCGAGCAGCGGGCCTGGCTGGTTATCGCGCAGGGCGAGATCGCTCAGATAGAGCTGCCAGCCGGTCAGCGACAGGGGCAGGGTATCGTCGAAGGAGAGCACCTTGAGCTTGTCGAACGCCAGCTTGCGGATATCGACCTGCTGCGGGCGCCAGCTCTGCCAATCCTGCCACCAACCCTGCGGCAGGCTGATATCCATGCCGCTTAGCGCTACGTCTTTCAGGGTTAGCTTCTGCTGCTGGCTATCGAGGGAGAGCTCGACATTGAACTCCCCTTCATAGGCCTTGCCCTGCAGTTCGCCGTCGATCTGCTGGGGTGAGAAGGCGAGCTTGCCCTTGATCTCCTCCAGCTGGAACAGGCCACGGCCCATGTCCCCCAGGGTGCCGCTCAGATAGCCGGTGGGCTGGTTGCCCGCCTGCCAGTTGAAGGCGGTGAGCTGGCCGCTGAAGTTGTTGAAGGAGAGCTCCTGATTGATGTCGTTGAGGCTGACGCCGTCCAACTGACCGCGATCCAGCGACACGCTTTGCAACGGGAAGCGCTGCGGGAAGCCTTGTTGTGTCAGATCCCCCAGCTCCACCCGCATGCCGCGCGCCTTGAGATCGTGCAGTTGCAGAGTACGGGTGGGCCAGTCCAGCACCATGCCGGTCTCCAGCAGACCATCGAACAGGTTGGTCACCAGCTTGTCGGTGCGCAGCACTTCCCCCTCCAGCCGTCCTTGCAGGTTGAGACGGGCGAAGGTGAACTGCGGAGTCTCCAGCTGGCCGATATTGAGGCTCAGGTTGGCCTGTGGCTGCCGTTTCGGATCGATCAGCTCCCAGTCGCTCAGGGTGGCGTTGAGGCCGCGCAGGGTCAGCCCGTCGTTCTCAAGGCTCAGCCTGTCTATGGTGCTGTCACCGATGGAGAGGGAGTGCACCGGCAGGTTGGGCAGCTGGTTGGGCAGCGGCAGCTTGATGGCGGGGCGAATGAGGTCGAGATGGGCGATCCGCACATCGCGGTTCAGCCAGTCGATGCTCTCGATCTCCAGATAGATCTTGTCGAGGGAGACTGCATCGCCGTAGCGCACCTGCTCCGCCAGCAGGGTGTAGGGGTGGAGCGGGTTGAATACCAGTCGTCCTATGGTGACCGGTACGCCGGTCTGCTGGCTGATCCAGCTGGCGATGGGGCCTTTGGCGCGCTCGGCGTCGAACAGGCCGAGGGCAACCCAGACAAAGAGCAGCAGGAAGGCAAAGGTGTAGAGCAGGCCGCGTAGCCAGGAATTCATAAGTGCTTTCCTCCTGTATTGGTTGAGTGATCAGGCGTTGGCAGCGTGATTCCGCAGGTCAGGCATTGGAATAGTGATCCCGCAAGCCAAGCCAGCGCCGTATCAAGGGTTCGACATGACTCGGATGCCTATCCATAAGGAAGCGCGCCATCTTCTGTACCTGCGGAATAAGCGGTTGATCCCGCACCAGATCGGCGATCTTGAGATCGGCCAGACCGGTCTGGCGGGTGCCGAGCAGTTCCCCCGGGCCGCGCAGTTCCAGATCGCGCTGGGCGATGAGGAAGCCGTCGTTGGTCTCACGCAGCACCCCGAGCCGGCTCTGGGCCGTTTTGGACAAGGGGGCATGATAGAGCAGCACGCAGTGCGAGGCTACCGCCCCGCGTCCGACCCGACCGCGCAGCTGGTGCAACTGCGCCAGCCCGAGCCGTTCCGGGTTCTCGATGATCATCAGGCTGGCGTTGGGCACATCCACCCCCACCTCGATGACGGTGGTGGCGACCAGCAGTTGCAGTATGCCTGCCTTGAACTCCTCCATCACCCGCTGTTTCTCGACCGGCCGCATCCGGCCGTGTACCAGCCCGATATGCAGGCCGGGCAGCAGGTTTTGCAGCTCGGCGGCGGTATCCTCGGCAGCCTGACATTCCAGCACCTCCGACTCCTCGATCAGGGTGCAGACCCAGTAGGCCTGCTTGCCCTCGGTGCAGGCGAGTTTGACCCGCTCGATCACATCGCCGCGACGGCTGTCGGGCAGCGCTACCGTGGTGATGGGGGTTCGGCCCGGCGGCAGTTCGTCGATGACCGAGGTGTCGAGGTCGGCATAGGCGGTCATCGCCAGGGTGCGGGGGATCGGGGTGGCGGTCATGATGAGCTGATGGGGATGTACCCCCTCCCGTTCCCCTTTCTCGCGCAGGGCGAGGCGCTGATGCACCCCGAATCTGTGCTGTTCATCGATGATGACCAGCGCCAGACGCTGGAACACCACCTGCTCCTGAAAGATGGCGTGGGTGCCCACCACCATCTTGACGCTGCCATCGGCGATGGCGGCCAGCGCCTCCTCCCGCGCCTTGCCTTTCTGCTTGCCCGCCAGCCAGCCGACTCCGATGCCGAGCGGCTCCAGCCATTTGGCGAAGTTGATGGCGTGCTGTTCCGCCAGCAGCTCGGTCGGCGCCATCAAGCCCACCTGACAGCCGTTGCCGATGGCCTGTAGGGCGGCCAGCGCTGCGACCAGGGTCTTGCCGGAGCCTACGTCACCCTGCACCAGCCGCATCATGGGGTGACTCTGTTGCAGATCCTTGCTTATCTCGGCCACCACCCGGCTCTGGGCGCCGGTGGGCTTGAACGGCAGGGCGCCGAGCAGCTGTTCAACCAGCTCGGGAGCCGGTTTGAGGGCGCGGGCCAGCTGGGTTTGTGCCTGAGCACGCACCTTCAAGACCGAGAGGTTGTGAGCCAGCAGCTCCTCCAGCACCAGTCGCTGCTGGGCCGGATGTTGGCCGCTTTCCAGCAACGGCAGCGCCACCGAGGGGGGCGGACGGTGCAGCAGCTTCAGAGCGGCGGCCAACTCAATCTGGTGGGGATAGAGGCCGGCGGGCAGCAGCTCCTCCACGCCATAGAGGTCGAGCTGGGCCAGCGCCTGATCGGTGAGGTTGCGCAGGGTGAGCTGGCGCAGTCCTTCAGTGGTCGGGTAGACGGGGGTGAGCGCCTCTTCGGTCTGGCCGGCCTGCTCCTCGCCGAGCAGCTTGTACTCGGGGTGGGCCATCTCCAGCCCGTATTTGCCGGGGCGCACCTCGCCAAAGCAGCGCATCAGCCGGCCTGTCGCCAGACTGTTCTTCTGGGCGGCGGTGAAGTTGAAGAAGCGCAGGGTGAGGGTGCCGGTGCCGTCGCTGATACGGCAGACCAGCATGCGACGGCGCCCCATCACCAGCTGAGTGTCCTGGATCTCCCCCTCGACGGCGCCGTGCAGGCCGGGCGGCAGATCGCCGATGGGCCACACCTGGGTGCGGTCCTCGTAGCGCAGGGGGAGATGGAACAGCAGGTCCTGTACCGTGGCCAGTCCCAGCCGCTCGAGCTTCTCCTGCATCTTGCTGCCGACACCCTTGAGGCTATCGAGAGGAATTTTATCCAATTTCATCAATTAGATGCCCGAAAACACTGTAAATATGTCCAGATGATAGGGGTTGTTGAGGGGACGATGCAAGCCGAGTTGCTGCTGGCTGGGTCGCCAAAGCGGGGGAGATGGCGGATATAACAAAGGCCTGCCGAAAACGGGAGGCCTTGGTCTGATTGCCGTTGGGCTGGGTGGGCGCTGCGCGCCCCGGGGTCAGATGATCCGCTTGAGCAGCAGATGAGCCTTGACCCGGTGGATCCGTCCCAGCAGCTTGCGCACCTGTTCCGGGTAGTCGTGGATCTGCTCTACCTGATCGAAGTGGCTGATCCGCTTGGTGTTGGCCAGAATGTTCTCCCGCTCGGCAGTGAACTGGGGACGCAGGTGGTGGCGACGATCGTGCACCAGCAGGCCGTTCTCCAGATCCAGCGCCCAGGCGCGCGGGTTGAGGTTGTTGCCGGTGAGCAGGGCCCACTCGTCATCCACGAAGATCCCCTTGAGATGGTAGGAGTTGCGCTCGCAACACCAGAGCATCAGGTTGAGACGACCATCATCGATGTGATGCTGGTTGCGTTCGGCAAACTTGCGCAGGTTGGTCTCGTAGAGATAGGGCAGGCCGCCGATGGTGGAGAACTTCTCCTCCGGCGGGATGAAGAAGTCGTTGGCGGTCTTGTCGCCCACCACGATCGTTACCTTGCAGCCGCGCTGCAGCAGATCCTCGATATCCTTGCTCAACTCCTTGGGCGGGTTGAAGTAAGGGGTACAGATGAAGATCTCCCGCTCGGTGGAGCGCACCAGATTGCGGATCATCTGGTTGAGCTGGTTGTTGCGTTTGCCCAGACCCGCCATCGGGGTGATGGCCACCTCCTGGGTGTTGACCGGCATGGTGGCGAAGCGGTACTGCCCCTGACGCAGACTCAGCTTGAAGCGGCGGATCGGTCCCTTCAGCTGTTTGGCGCTGGGCACGTCGCTGCAATCCAGCCGCTGCACGGCGTCGCTCTTCACGAACAGGTCATCCACGTAGTTGACCATGCTGCGGGCCAGCTCCGGACTGATGATCTGGTGATAGCGGTCGAAACGGTAGCGATCCTGCTGGTGCAGGTAGATGTCGTTGAGGCTGGCACCGGAGTAGAGCACCGCATCATCGAAGATGAAGCCCTTGAGGTGCAGCACGCCGAGCAGCTCACGCCCCTTCACCGGTACGCCGTAGATTTCGATCTTGTGCTCGTAGCGGGCAGCCATCTCCTGATACATCAGGTGGTTGCCACCCTGCTTGCCCTTGCCGATCAGGCCGCGCTGGGCACGGTGGAAGTCGACGAACACCTTGACGTCGAGAGCCGGGTTGCGCTGCTTGGCCTCGTAGAGGGCGGTGAGGATCTCGCGACCCGCGTCGTCATCCTGCAGATAGAGCGCGACCAGATAGATGCGCCGGGTGGCACTGGCAATGAGTGCAAGAATGCGGCGCTTGAAATCCTTGGCGCTGTAGAGCACTTCAAACTGGTCTGCCGCGACGGCGATCTGGGGCAGGCGTGTCAGCAGTTGTCGATAATGGGCCGATGAATGCATAGAGAGACCTGAAATCACGGGGTTAAGCGTTCCACTCGGAGCGATGAATAGGCGATTCTAGCAATCTCGCCCTCTCAGCCAAAGAAAGAATCGTCAGAAAGATGAAAAAGGCCTCACAAGTGAGGCCTTTTTTGTGCGTATCGGCAGTGATCAGAGGAAGCTGTAAATGATCATCGCCATCACGCCGCCGGTGGTGCCGATGATGGTCTCCATCACGGTCCAGGTCTGCAGGGTCTGCTTCTCGGAGAGGCCGAGGTAGCGGTTGGCCAGCCAGAAACCGGAGTCGTTGACGTGGGAGAGCACGATGGCACCGCCGCCGATGGCGATGGTGACGGCAGCCAGCTGGGCACCGTTCAGGCCGAGCGGCTCCAGCATCGGCAGCACCAGACCACAGGCGGTCAGCATGGCGACGGTGGCAGAGCCCTGAATCACCCGTACCGCGGCGGCCAGAATGAAGGCCAGTGCGACGATGGGCAGACCGGAGTCGGCCAGCATGTTGCCAAGGGCGGCACCCACGCCGGAATCAACCAGCACCTGCTTGAAGACGCCACCGGCACCGGTAACCAGAATGATGACGCCCGCCGGCTGGATGGCGCTGTTGCAGACGCTCATCACCTCGTCACGGGACATGCCGCGGCGAATACCCAGCAGATAGAATGCGGCCAGACAGGCGACCATGATGGCGGTGAAGGGGTGACCGATGAACTCCAGCCAGTTGTGCAGGGTAGAGCCCGCCTCGACAAAGCGGCCGACGATGGTCTTGAGGCCGATCATCAGCAGCGGCAGGCCGATGAGGCCCATGGCCAGCCCGAAGGAGGGCAGGGATTTGCTGTCATCGTGAACGCTGTTCTGGGCATCGGCGGGCAGCGGCACATCGACGATCTTGCTGATGAAGTCACCGAACAGCGGGCCAGCCAGGATCAGCGCCGGTACGGCGGCGATCAGGCCGAACAGGATCATGTAGCCGAAGTCGGCACCCAGCTGGGAAGCGACCAGGATCGGGCCCGGCGCCGGGATAAGGAAGGCCTGGCAAGTGGCGATACCGGCCAGCAGGGCGATACCGATCTTCACCACGCTGCCGCCGCCACGACGGACGATGGCGAAGGCGACGCCGATCAGCAGCACCACGGCCACGTCAAAGAAGAGCGGCAGGGCACAGACAAAGCCGGTCAGAGCCATGGCCCAGTTGGCGCGCTTGACGCCGAACTTGCCGAGCAGGGTGTGAGCCACCCGGTCGAGGGCACCGGTCACTTCCATCACCTTGCCGAACATGGCACCCAGTGCCACCACCACGGCAACGAAGCCGAGGGTGCCGCCCATCCCTTTCTGGATGGTGGCGGCGATGTCGGCCGGGTTCATGCCGGCGGCAAGACCGGCCACCATGGAGACCAGAATGAGGGAGACGACGGCGTGCAGACGAGCCTTCATCACCAGGAAGAGCAGCAGCACGATCGAGCCGGCGGCCGTCATGATCAGGGAGAGGTCAGACATTGTTATGCGTTCCTTAATCCAAGTTCGGTAGTGACACCCTGTCGATCCGTCGACAAACCATATCTTTATGATTTATTTAGATTTATGGCAAGGGCTCAACATCATATGCCCAGGTGACTATGGGTTTGCTCAGTCTGTGGCAGACTTCACATTTTTAATCGTTACCGGTAACATGTTACCGGTAACGTGCTAGATTAGAACCCATCAACAGCTGGTTTTTTGAAAAGTGGGACAGAGGTCAAATTATGGCGGGTAAGTGCATTATCGTGATGGGTGTATGTGGCAGCGGTAAATCCAGCGTGGGCCTCAAAGTGGCAGAAGCGCTGGGCGCCAAGTTCATCGATGGTGATGATCTCCACCCCAAGGCCAACATCCAGAAGATGGCTGGCGGCAACCCCCTCAACGATGAGGATCGCGCCCCCTGGCTGGAGCGGATCCGCGACGCCGCCTACAGTCTCGAGCAGAAGAACGAGACCGGCATCATTGTCTGTTCCGCCCTCAAAAAGAAGTACCGCGACCAGATCCGCGAAGGCAACGAGTCGGTCAGCTTCATCTTCCTCGATGGCAGCCAGCCGCTGATCCTCGAGCGGATGCGTGCCCGCAAGGGCCATTTCATGCGTGAAAGCATGGTACAAAGTCAGTTCGATACGCTGGAGCGCCCGGATGGCGAAGCCGGTGTATTCCACATTGATATAGACGGCACCTTCGAACAGGTGGTTGACCGCGCCGTCACAGCATTGGAGCAAGCCCAATGATTCATCAGGTAATTTCCGACGTCACCGCCCGCATCCGCGAGCGCAGTGTCGCCCGTCGTCAGGCATTTCTGGCCCGCATCCGGCGTCAGGCAGAGCAGGGCAAGACCCGCGCCGCGCTGGCCTGCGGCAACCTGGCCCACGCCGTGGCCGCCTGCAGCAGTGACGAGAAGGGTCGCATTCTCGATATGACCCGCGCCAACGTCGGCATCGTCACCGCCTACAACGATATGTTGAGCGCACACCAGCCCTATCAGGGCTATCCGGATCAGATCAAGGCGGTACTGGCCGAGCTGGGCCACAGCGCCCAGGTCGCCGGCGGCGTGCCCGCCATGTGCGATGGCGTGACCCAGGGTCAGCCGGGGATGGACATGTCCCTCTTCTCCCGCGACCTGATCGCCCAGGCGACCGCGCTCTCTCTTTCTCACAATACCTTCGACGCCACCCTGCTGCTCGGTATCTGCGACAAGATCGCTCCGGGTCAGATCATGGGGGCCCTCTCCCACGCTCACCTGCCGACTGCATTTGTTCCTGCTGGCCCGATGGCGAGCGGCATCAGCAATGACGAGAAGGTGAAGGTGCGCCAGAAGTACGCCGCCGGTGAAGTGGGCCGTGATGCTCTGCTGGAGATGGAGTGCGGCGCCTACCATGCGGCGGGCACCTGCACCTTCTACGGCACCGCCAACACCAACCAGCTGGTGTTCGAGGCCATGGGCCTGATGCTGCCGGGCTCCGCCTTTGTGCACCCGCATAGCGAGCTGCGCCGCGCCCTGACCGCCGAAGCGGCCCGCCGCATCAGCGCCATGATCCCGGGTTCCCCGGCCTATCGCCCGCTGAGCGAGGTGCTGGACGAGCGCTCGCTGGTCAACGGTCTGGTGGCCCTGCTCGCCTCCGGCGGCAGCACCAACCACAGTATCCACATGGTGGCGCTGGCCCGCGCCGCCGGTCTGGTGCTGACCTGGGATGACATCAGCGATCTCTCCGACGTGGTGCCGCTGCTGGTTCGCATGTACCCGAACGGCCCGGCCGACGTAAACGCCTTCGAACAGGCAGGCGGCGTGCCCGGCCTGATGCGCCGTCTGGCGCAAGAGGGGCTGATCCACATGGACGCTACTCCGGTCTTTGGCGAGATGCAGGATTACCTCAGTCGTCCGGCACTGGTCGATGGCCAGCTGGTATGGCAGCCGGTGGGCGAGAGCGGCGATGCGAGCGTGTTGTCACCTTCCGGAAGCGTATTCCAGGCCACTGGCGGCACCAAGCTGCTGGCGGGCAATCTGGGCCGCGCCGTGGTCAAGGTCTCCGCCGTGGCTCCCGAGTATCGGGTTATCGAAGCGCCAGCGCGGGTCTTCTCCTCCCAGCATGCGGTGGAAGCGGCCTACAAGGCGGGCGATCTCAATCAGGATGCCGTTATCGTGGTGCGCCACAATGGTCCGGCCGCCAACGGCATGCCGGAGCTGCACAAGCTGATGCCGGTGCTCGGCAACCTGCAGAAGGCGGGTTACAAGGTGGCGCTGGTCACCGATGGCCGTCTCTCCGGCGCCTCCGGCAAGATCCCGGCCGCCATCCACGTCACCCCGGAAGCGCTGCACGGCGGGGCCATTGGCCTGCTTGCTGACGGCGATCTGCTACGGGTTGACGCGGTAAACGGCAGCCTCGACTGCCTGACCGATTTGAGTGGCCGTACCCAGGCCGAGATTGACCTCACTCTGGAACAAGAGGGGTGGGGCCGTGAACTGTTCAGCGTGATGCGTCGCGCGGTATCGAGCGCCGAGTGTGGCGCTACCATCTTTGACTAAGGAAGAGCTATGCAGAACTGGAAAGTGACCCCGGCCGAGGTGTTTGCCGCCTCCCCGCTGGTACCCGTGATGGTTATCAACGAGCTGGATCAGGCCCTGCCGATGGCCAAGGCGCTGCTCGACGGCGGCATCTCTGTCTTCGAAATCACCCTGCGCACCCCGGTGGCGCTCGATGCCATCGCCCTCATTGCCAAGGCGATGCCGGATGCCATGGTTGGTGCCGGTACCGTGCTCAACTGCGAGCAGTTTGACGCCGCCGTTGCTGCCGGTGCCCGCTTCGTCATCTCCCCAGGCATGACCCCGGCACTGCTGGCCCACGCGGCCAAGAGCACTGCACCGCTGATCCCGGGTGTGGCAACTCCGTCTGAAGTGATGCAGGCGCTGGAAGCGGGCTATGACCATCTGAAGTTTTTCCCGGCCGAAGCGAACGGCGGCACCAAGGCGCTCTCCGCCATTGCCGCGCCGCTGCCCCAGGTGAAGTTCTGCCCGACCGGCGGTATCGGCCCGAAAAACGTGGCCGACTATCTGGCACTCAAGTGCGTGGCCACCGTCGGCGGCTCCTGGATGCTGCCGGCCGATGCGGTCAAGAGCGGCAACTGGGAAGAGGTGACCCGCCTCTCCCGCGAAGCGGTTGAGCTGGTAAAACGCTAAGCATCAGTTGTGCCGAAAACCAAACAGGCCACCCTCGGGTGGCCTGTTTGCTATCAGCGTGACTTAAGTGGGTGAGGGAAGGGATTACCCCAGACTCTCCCCGACATAGAGGGAGAAGCCGATATCCTTGCGGGTGTCGGGTTGGGATTGGCCGCTGAGACGAGCCAGCAGCATGGTGGCCGCCTCCCGACCGATCGCTTCCCGCGGGGTGGCGATACTGGCCAGTTTGGGGGTCATGGCGTGGCCGATGTCGAGAGCGTTGCAACCGGCGATGGCGATCTGCTGGGGCACCGGGATCCACTTGGCTTGACACTGCAGCAGAGCACCCACCGCCAGGTCATCGTTGGTGCAGAACAGGCCGTCGAGGTCGGGATAGCGCACCAGCGCCTGATCCAGCAGCTCGCCCCCCAGAGTGAAGCTGGAGGATTGTTCGGTCAGCAGATGCTGGCCGGTGAGGCCGAAGTCGGTCATCGCCTGATAGTAACCCTCCATCCGCAGCTGGGTACGCACGTCGAGCCGCGCTCCCAGATAGACCACCTTGCGTCGGCCCCGGTGCAGCATCTCTGTTACCATGGCCCGGGCCGCGGCTCTATGGTCCATACCGACCACCATGTCGATGGGGGTTTGCGGCAGATCCATGGTCTCCACCACCGGAATGCCAGCGGTGGCGATCATCTTGCGGGTGCGCTCGGTGTGCTGGCTGTCGGAGAGGATCAGCCCATCCACGTGATAGGAGAGCAGGGATGCGACCTGCTCCTCTTCTCGCTCCGGGCTGTAGCCGTAGTGGGCCAGCAGGGTCTGGTAGCCAGCCGGTCGGGTCACCGACTCGATGCCGTGGATCACCGCCGAGAAGACCTGGTTGGAGAGGGAGGGGATCAGAATGCCGATCGCCTTGCTGGTCGCGTTGGAGAGAATATCCGGCGCCCGGTTGGGGATATAACCCAGCTCTTCCACCACAGCCGCGATCCGCTCGCGGGTCCCCTCCGCTACGGTCTGCGGGTCGCGCAGATAGCGGCTGACAGTCATCTTGGTCACGCCGGTCTGGTCGGCGATATCTTGCAGGGTGGGGCGGCGCTTGCGGGTGGAGCTCATAGGGGTGTCCAGCGTGGATGTTACATGTAACATTACCGTTTTTGGCGGATAAAGTCAGCATATGAAGCCGTTTTTGCAGGAGTTTTCCGATGATCAGAGGCAAGCAGTTCGTGGATGTCCGGTTCGAGCAACAGGATGTGGAGGGGGAGCAGTTCTCGGAGTGCCGCTTTATCGGATGCAACTTCTCCTGGCTGGATTTGAGCGATAGCCGCTTCATTGACTGCAGCTTCTACGATCGGGAGAGTGAACGGGGCTGCCTGTTGCAGGGTTGCGAGCTGCGCGAGGCCAGCTTCCTGCGCTGCGATCTCACCATGGCCGATTGCAGCCGCAGCCAGTGTCTGGGGCTGGAGATGCGCGACTGTCAGGCGGTCGGCATCAACTTCAGCCATGCCAGCTTCGCCAACCAGATCACCGCGAAAAGCTACTTCTGCGAGGCCCATCTGACCGGCAACAACTTCAGCTACGCCAGCTTCGAGGGCTGCCTGCTGGAGAAGTGCGAGCTGACCGGCAACCGTTGGCAGGGGGCCAACCTGTTTGGTGCCTCGCTGGTGGGTTCCGATCTCAGCGGCTCCGAGTTTGGCCAGATTGACTGGACCAGCTTCAAGCTGCAGGGCTGCGATCTGCGCCAGTGCGATCTGCCGGGGCTGGATCTGCGCCGGGTCGATCTGCAAGGGGTGCAGATCAACGAGGATCAGCAGCAGACCTTGCTGGAGCAGATCGGTCTGGTTGTCTTCCCCTGAGCCGAGCGAAAAATTAGGTAATTTTTCATCAAATGGGACCGACAGTAGGGAGGGCGCTCCTGAAACAACAAAAGCCTGCGTGAGGCAGGCTTTTGCTAGTGAGCGTGTGACGCGTTTGTCGGTCGGGTTGACTCAACCCTTGGCCAGCCATTTGGTCGGGTTGATCGCCTCGCCCTGATAGCGAATTTCGAAGTAGAGGCCAGGTCTGTCCTGACCGCCACTGTCACCGACCAGCGCCACCGGTTCACCCTGTTCCACATTCTGGCCGACCTGACGCAGCAGCGACTGATTATGACCGTAGAGGCTCATATAACCCTTACCGTGATCGATCACCAGCAGCATACCGAAGCCGTCGAGCCAGTCGGCGTAGACCACTTGTCCCGGTGCAACCGCCTTGACCTGGGTTCCTTCGCTGGCGCCGATCAGGGTGCCTTTCCACTTGAGCTGGGCGGTGCGCGGCGAACCGTAGGAGATGAGGATCGGCCCCTGTACCGGCCAGCGCAGGCTGCCATTGGTCTTGAGACCGCTGTAGTGACCGGCACTGCTGATGCCAGAGCCGCGCTCCGGTTTGCTGCTGGGCACCTCTTCGGCAGGTTCTGCCGGTTTGACGGTTTTATTCTGCTGGGCGGCGAGTCGTTGTTGCTCGGCGCGGCGCTGTTCGGCCAGCTTGCGCTGACGCTCCTGCTCCGCTTTCAGCTTGGCCAGCCGTTCCCGCTCGGCCCGTTCACGGCGCTCCTGCTCTTCACGCTTGCGACGCAGCTCTTCCAGCCGCGCTTTCAGCGCTTTCTCCGCCTTGACCAGCTTGGTGAGCTTCTGCTCGTCATCCTGTACCGACTGCTGCAACTGGTTGCGCACCTTGGCCCGGCTCTGCTGGCTGGCCAGCAGGGTCTGGTGATGCTCTTGCTGTTCGGCAAGCAGGGTTTGCAGTCTGGTCTCGGTCTCTTTGGTTGCCTGCTGGTTTTTCGCCAGCTTGTCGCGGGTGACGCGCAGGGCGTCGATGGCCTCGATGCGGGCCTTGTTGAGGTAGTCGTAGTAGTCGAGGGAGCGGCTCAGTTTGGCCGGATCCTGCTGATTGAGCAGCAGTTTCAGGTAGTCGTGGTTGCCCGCCTGAAAGGCGCTCTCCGCCTGCTTGGCCAGCAACTGCTTTTGATGTTTGGCTTGAACTTCCAGCCCCAGCTTGTCTTTTTGCAGGGTCGCCAGCGTCTGCTGGTTCTGCTTCAACTGCTGCCTGGTCTGGTTGAGTTTGGCGGCGGCGGCCGAGATGGCCTGCTCGTCAGCCTTGAGCTGGGTATTGAGCTTGGCAAGCTCCTGCTTGCTGAGCTTGATGGTCTGCTGTTGTTCCTTGATCTGGGACTGCATGGTCCCCAGCTGCTGATTGGCGGCCAAAGCCGGTTTGCTGGCGCCAAACGACAGGCAAAAAAACAGCGCGCCGGCCAACAGGCCGACGCGACTGGTTTTCTGTGAAATAACTTCGCATCCCCGCATGGGGAAGGATTATTTCAGAATCATCAGGGGCTTGCCAGTCATTTCCGGCGGCACCGGCAGACCCATCAGGGTCAGCATGGTGGGGGCCAGATCGGACAGTTTGCCACCTTCAACTACCTCGGCTTTGCGACCGAAATAGATGAGCGGAACCGGCAGATTGGTGTGGGCGGTGTGGGCCTGACCAGTCTCTTCGTCCAGCATCTTCTCGGCGTTGCCGTGGTCGGCAGTGATCAGGCACTCGCCACCCACTTCGGCCAGGGCGTCAGTGACGCGACCGATGCAGTGGTCAACGGCTTCACAGGCTTTGACTGCGGCATCGAACACACCGGTGTGACCAACCATGTCGCCATTCGGGTAGTTACAGATGATGACGTCGTACTTGCCGCTCTTGATGGCCGCAACCAGCTTGTCGGTCAGCTCTTCGGAGCTCATTTCCGGCTGCAGGTCATAGGTCGCCACTTTCGGGCTGGCTACAATCTCGCGATCTTCGCCAGTGAAGCAGGACTCTTCGCCACCGTTGAAGAAGAAGGTGACGTGAGCATACTTCTCGGTTTCGGAGATGCGCAGCTGGGTCTTGCCCTGCTTGGCCAGCCACTCACCCAGGGTGTTGGCCAGAGCGGTCGGCGGGTAGGCACAGGCAGTTTTGATGTCGGCCGCGTATTCGGTCAGCATCACGAAGTTCAGTTTCGGCTCGACTGCACGGGCGAAGCCGGTGAAGTCGGTGTCAACGAAGGCGCGGGTGATTTCACGGGCACGGTCGGCACGGAAGTTCATGAAAATCAGCGCATCGCCATCTTCCATCGGGGCAGCTTCGCCGATGCGGGTGGCTTTGACGAACTCGTCGTTCTCATCGCGGGCATAAGCGGCAGCCAGCGCTTCGGTGGCGCTCTCGGCGGTGAACTCGCCCTTGCCCTGGGTCATCAGGTCATAGGCTTGCTGCACGCGATCCCAGCGGTTGTCACGGTCCATGGCGAAGTAACGGCCGATCATGGAAGCGAAACGACCCTTCTTGCCCAGCTTGGCGAACAGGGCATCGAACAGCTCGATGGAGGACTGGGCGGAGCGCGGCGGAACGTCGCGGCCATCCAGGAAGGCGTGCAGGTAGATCTTCTCGGCGCCACGCTTGGCAGCCATTTCGATCATGCCCATGATGTGCTCTTCGTGGCTGTGTACGCCACCCGGGGACATCAGGCCCATGATGTGAACGGCTTTGCCGTTGGTCACGGCAGCGTCAACAGCCTTGGCCAGCTCGACGTTCTGGAAGAATTCGCCGTCCTGGATGTCTTTGGAGATGCGGGTCAGCTCCTGATAGACGATGCGACCGGCACCGATGTTGACGTGGCCCACTTCGGAGTTGCCCATCTGGCCATCCGGCAGACCGACGTCCAGACCGGAGCCGGAGATCAGGGTGCTGGTGTAGTCACGGGCCAGACGATCGAGGTTGGGAGTCTTGGCGGCGGCGACGGCGTTGTGCTCTTGCTTGGTGCTGTAGCCCCAACCGTCCATGATGACCAGAACCAAAGGTTTCTTAGCTGTTGACATAAGACTATGTCCTCTCGGATTGGAAAAAATGCGGGAAATGAAACTAGCGTAATATTACTACATCTGCCGAAATAGTCACCTGATAGCCAAGGGGCGCTCCCGCGGCCCCGCAAGCCACGCCCTTCCTGCCATGCTCGCTGCCCAATGATGATGGGAGCCTGCTCGCGCTTTGCCGCCAAGATGGCTGATCTTATCAATACCCCCATGTATACTCGGGCCCTTGTCTTGGTCCCTGGATAGTAGAAGATGCAAGAGTATTTGGATTTTGCGGCCCGTAACCCGCTGCTGACCGCAGCCTGGTTGGGTCTGGCTGGCACCCTGGTTTACACCACTGTGCGTGCCCGTTTGTCCCCGGTAAAAACCGTCAACAACCACACCGCGACCCTGCTGATCAACCGCGAGAATGCCACCGTGGTGGATATTCGCAGTCAGGAAGAGTATGCCAAGGGCCATCTGGCCGGTGCCCAGCACCTGCCGCTGACCCAGATCCAGAGCAATAATCTGGGCCCGGTTGAAAAGCATAAAGATGCCCCCATCATAGTGGTGTGCGAGTCGGGAATGACTGCGGGCGGCGCGGGCCGTCAGCTGAGCAAAGCTGGCTTCAAGCAGGTTTATGTGCTCGGCGGTGGCATGGCCCAATGGCGTGCAGAAAATCTGCCGGTAACCAAGAAACGCTGATTTAAGCAGGGCCTGAGCCCACTTATCCATATAACAAGGAATCAAACGAAATGGCTGACGAGATCAACAACCAGGAAGTACAACCGGAATTCCACATCCAGCGTGTTTACACCAAGGATGTCTCTTTCGAAGCGCCGAACACCCCGCACATCTTCCAGAAAGAGTGGCAGCCGGACGTCAAGCTGGATATGGATACCAAGACCAACATCCTGGCTGAGAGCGTGTACGAGGTTGTCCTGACCCTGACCGTGACTTGCAAACTGGAAACCGAAACTGCCTTCCTGTGCGAAGTACAGCAAGCTGGTATCTTCACCATCGGTAACCTGCCGGAGCCGCAACTGGCTCACTGCCTGGCTGCCTTCTGCCCGAACATCCTGTTCCCGTATGCCCGCGAAGCCGTGGCCAACATGGTGAGCAAGGGTTCCTTCCCGCAGCTGAACCTGGCACCGGTCAACTTCGATGCCCTGTTTGCCCAGCACATGGCGCAAGCACAGGCCCAGCAGGCGACTGCGGAAGCCTGATAATGGCTGACCAGATCGCTATCTCGGTCTTGGGGGCGGGGTCTTATGGCTCCGCCCTTGCCATTTCTCTGGCGCGCAACGGTCATCCGACCCTGCTGTGGGGTCACGACCCTGCTCATGTCGCCGAGCTGGAACAAGACCGCTGCAACAAGGCTTTTCTGCCTGATGTCCCTTTTCCTGTTGATTTGCAGCTAACTGCGGATCTGCAACGTGCGGTACAAGCGGCTCCCGTGCTGCTGTTGGTCGTGCCGAGCCATGTATTTGGTGATGTACTGACCCGGATCAAACCCTTCCTGCGCCCCGATACCCGTATCGCCTGGGCCACCAAGGGTCTGGAGCCGGACAGTGGCCGTCTGCTGCAGGATGTGGCCCGTGAAGTGCTGGGTGACGAGATACCGCTGGCGGTGATCTCCGGTCCCACCTTCGCCAAGGAGCTGGCTGCCGGTCTGCCGACCGCCATCTCGGTCGCTTCGACTCACGACGAGTTCGCCGACGATCTCTCCCATCTGCTGCACTGTGGCCGCTCGTTCCGGGTCTATACCAATCCGGATTTCGTCGGTCTGCAGCTGGGTGGGGCGGTGAAGAACGTCATCGCCATCGGTGCCGGTCTCTCCGACGGGCTCGGGTTTGGCGCCAATGCCAGAACCGCGCTCATCACCCGGGGTCTGGTGGAGATGCAGCGTCTGGGTGCGGCGCTGGGTGCCGATGCCAAAACCTTTATGGGGATGGCGGGGCTCGGGGATCTGGTGCTCACCTGTACCGACAACCAGTCGCGCAACCGTCGCTTCGGGCTGGCCCTCGGGGCTGGCAAGGATGTGAACACCGCCATGACCGAGATCGGTCAGGTGGTGGAGGGGTATCGCAACACCAAAGAGGTGCATCTGCTGGCGGCCCGCTGCGGCGTCGAGATGCCCATCTGTGAGCAGATCTTCAAGGTGCTCTACGAGGGTAAGAACCCGAAAGAGGCGGCCATCGCCCTGCTGTCGCGAGACAAGAAGGACGAGTAATCTGCCGATTGCCCATGCAAAAGGCCCCGCCAGATGGCGGGGCCTTTTCTTTGCTGCAAGGGCTGCAAATCAGTAGTAAGAGTGGTCGCCGCGCTGGTGCTCGGTGGCGTCTTTCACGCCGTTGAGTTCGCCCGGGAACTTCTCCAGCAGCTGCTTCTCGATCCCCTCTTTCAGGGTGTAATCGACCATGGAGCAACCGTTGCAACCGCCGCCAAACTGCAGGATGGCCAGTTTGTCTTCAGTCAGCTCGACCAGGGTGACCTTGCCACCGTGACCGGCCAGCATGGGGTTCACTTCGGACATCAACACGTACTCGATGCGCTCGATCAGCGGCGCGTCGTCGGCCACTTTACGCATCTTGGCGTTCGGTGCTTTCAGGGTGAGCTGGGAGCCCATCTGATCGGTCACGAAGTCGATGGTGGCATCCACCAGGAAGGGGGCGCTCAGGGGATCGACCATGCAGTCGAAGCCGCTGAAGGGCAGGTGTTGATCTTCCGGGTCCACGGCATCGGGCGGGCAATACGATACGCCACACTCGGCATTCTGGGTTCCCGGATTGACCACAAACACCCGGATATTGGTGCCATCAGGCTGTTTTTCCAGCAGTTTACGGAAATGGGCCTGGGCGGCGTCGGAAATGCTGATCATCACTATCCTCATAAACCTGAGTGTACGACTAGGGTATTCATGATAACGCGGTTATTAATGCTTGGGTAGCATGCCGATGGCTACTTGCTGTGCCGCAGGGTACGACAGATTGCCCACACTTCTACCTTTGTGATGCCGCTCTCATGGAGCAGACGGCTGAGCTGACCGGCGGTGGCGCCTGTGGTCACAACGTCATCGAGCAGGGCGACATGACGGTATTTGTGGGAGCGGATCCGGAATGCCCCGCGCAGATTGCGCCGCCGCTGCCCGGCGCTCAGGGTTGTTTGTTGCGGGGTCGCCTTGATGCGCTGCAACAGAGTGTTGTCGCAGGGAATGTCGGTGAACTCGCCAAGGGCTTGCGCGATCTCCTCCGCCTGATTGAACCCGCGCCGCCACTGCCGCCACCAGTGAAGGGGAACCGGAATGATCGCTTCTGGCGGATTGCTGCTATCCAGATGATCGGCCAAGAGGAGTGCCAGTAGCGGCGCCAGCAGGATCTGGCCGGAATACTTAAGCCGGGGGATCAACATGGGATAGGGGGTTTGGTAGTCGCCAATCACCTGTAACCGCTCCCAGGGGGGAGGTCTGCGCTGGCAGCGACCACAGACCGGTATGCTCTCTTCTATATAGTCAGCCAGCGGTGCGGCGCAGAAGTGGCATCTCGGCTGTGACTGGTGCAGCGCCTGCCGACACCAGCTGCAGAGCAGGGGCTCGTTATCGCAAGGCTGATGACAGAGGAGGCAACTCCCTTGCCAGTCGCCGTGGTTGCCGAGCAGCGGGCTTGCTTTAGCGAGCAGTCGCTTTAACATGCTGACCTCAAGAGCATGAACAGGGATCTTGAGTCTAGATGAGCATATCGGTAGAGCAGTTTGGCCAGGGGCCCGATCTGGTGCTGTTGCACGGTTGGGGGATGAATGGTGCGGTCTGGCATGGTGTTGCCCAACAGTTGGCGTCCCACTATCGGGTTCATCTGGTGGATTTGCCCGGCTTTGGCAACAGCCCGCTGGCAGACGAGGTGGATTACAGCCTGCCCTGGCTTGCCGAGCAGGTGGCCGCCATCTTGCCGCAGAAGTGCCATCTGCTTGGCTGGTCGCTCGGCGGTCTGGTGGCAAGCCAGTTGGCGCTGACTCATCCCGATCGGTTGCACTCCCTGATCACGGTAGCCAGCTCTCCCTGCTTTATGGCGCGGGACGAGTGGCCCGGAATTGCCCCCAAGGTACTGACCGGCTTCAACCAGATGCTGGCGGGGGATTTTCGCCAGACCATAGAGCGCTTTCTGGCGATCCAGGCCATGGGCAGCGAACATGCCAGAGACGATATCCGTCAGTTGCGCCAATGGCTGGCCGAGCGGCCGGTGCCCGAGTTTGCCGCACTCGAGGCTGGACTGACGCTGTTGGCCGAGATTGATCTGCGCGAACCGCTGCAGGAGCTCGATCTGCCCTGGTTGCGGATCTATGGCCGACTGGATTCATTGGTGCCCAAGGCGGCCATTCCCCTGCTGGATGATCTCTACCCTGCCAGCTGCAGCGTGACTCTCAATAAGGCCTCACACGCACCTTTTATCTCCCACCCTGACGAATTCATTGAAATCGTTCGAGATTTTGTTGGCTAAAAAACAGCCTGTAAGCTTCATTAATCCTCTGGTCTGGCGGATAATTAAGCTGTGACCAGAGGAGTAACACCATGCGTATTGATTCTGCTTTCAACAGCGGGGTTCAGGGATTTCAGCGAGCCGAGCAGATTGCCGACAAGGCATCCAATCAGATCGCCCGCCTCAACACCCCCAGCGGGGATCAGGTGCAAGTGACCGATGAGCTTGTCAATCTCAAGGTGGCCGAGCAACAGGCTGGCGCTTCCGCCAAGGTAGTGCAGACTGCCAGCGAGATGATGGGAACCCTGATCGACATCCGGGTGTGAGATGAACATCAATGTCAGTCTGCCTCCCCTTATCCCGACACAGCTGCAACCCCAGGTGGAAGCAGCGAGGACGGATAATCGCCGGGCAGAACTGATCCCGCAGGCCCGAGCGGGCCAAGCCTCCGTTGCCGAATCTGAAGTCGGCTCCCAGAAAGAGAAATCCAAAGCTGGTCAGGCCTCCAGCAATCAGAGCTCCCAGAACAGCCGTGAAACCGGACAATTAGCGCCGACGACACTGCCAGACAATCGCTTTGTCGAGGCCACCGGTGAGGATGGGCAGCGCAAGCAGCAAGATCCCAAACAGCAGGAGCAGCAACAGCGGCAAGAGCAGCAGGTTCAGGATCTTGTCGAGCGTGACAAGGAGGTGCGTACTCACGAGCAGGCTCACCAGTCTGCGGGTGGAGAGTACGCCAGCTCGCCCACCTATCAGTTTACGCAAGGGCCGGATGGCAAGCGTTATGCTACGGGTGGCGAAGTCCAGATCGATACCAGTGTCGTACCCGGTGACCCTGCGGCTACCATCGCCAAGATGCAGCAGATCCGCTCTGCAGCGCTGGCGCCTGCCGAGCCTTCCGCGCAGGATTTGGCCGTTGCACGCAGCGCCGCCGCGAGTGAAGCCAAGGCGCGCAAAGAGCTGATGGCCGAGCAGAGCGCGAAATCGGGCGGTGTGCTGAGTGCCTATATGGACAAGCGCAACAGCGTCATCGCGGGCCACTATCAACAGGCTGTCAGCCCGGCTTCTACCCAGTCCCTCAGTCTGCATATCTGAATCACCCTCGCCAAACTTTCAGCTGCTTTGCCTGTTTTGCAACTAACCTGAAGATCAGGCCCATTCCAATTTCACAGGAGCTGTCATGCATTTCGATGAAGTCAAAGCGGAAGATTTCACCACCTTCTCCCGTGTACCGCCTCCCCACCTGCAGATGGAGCAGTTTCTGATGCAGCTCGGGGGAGGGGGAACTGAAGGAACCAGTTTCAAGAAGAAAGTGATGCTGGCGGCTGGCTGGAGCCACACCGGCGTCGTTTCTTACGGCAAGTATCCGCAAGAGGCCTGCAAGGCATTCAATCGACTGCGGGAGGTGCTGGCCCAGCATGGAGAGCCCGAGAGCATACTTGCTGCCCTGACGCAGTGATCCTGAGCTTCGCGTGTAAAAAAGCCCCTTGCGGGGCTTTTTGCATTCAGAGGCGTTCCGGACGGTTTCGTTACTTTTTCGCTTTGGAGAGCGCAGCCGCGAAGGCGTTGCCCATGGCGCCACCCATAGGGGCGCTTTGGCGCGGCTCATTTCTTGGTTTGGCGTTGCCAGCACTGCTGTTGCGCGCTTCAGCCGACTTGCGGGCGGGTTGCCCTGCCTTTTCGTCGAGGCGCATGGTCAGGCTGATCCGCTTGCGCGGGGCGTCCACTTCCAGCACCTTGACCCGCACAATGTCGCCAGCCTTGACCACCTCACGGGGATCCTTGACGAAACGGTCGGTCAGGGAGGAGATGTGCACCAGACCGTCCTGATGAACACCGATATCGACGAAGGCGCCGAAGTTGGTGACGTTGGTGACCACCCCTTCCAGTACCATCTCTGGCACCAGGTCGCTGATCTGCTCCACCCCTTCCTTGAAGGTAGCGGTTTTGAACTCGGGGCGCGGGTCGCGGCCCGGCTTGTCCAGCTCGCCGATGATGTCGGTGACGGTAGGTACGCCAAATTGCTCATCGGTGTAATCGGCCGGTTTCAGGCTGCGCAGCAGGCTGCTGTTGCCGAGCAGGCTCTCCACTGTCTGCTCCAGCTTGGCGAGGATCCGCTCCACCACCGGATAGGACTCCGGGTGTACCGCCGAGCTGTCGAGGGGATTGCTGCCGCCGCGAATGCGCAGGAAGCCGGCGCACTGTTCGAAGGCTTTGGGGCCGAGTCGGCTGACTTTCAGCAACTGCTGACGGCTCTTGAAAGCGCCGTGCTCATCCCGATAGGCGACGATGTTCTGGGCCAGCGTCTGGGAGAGGCCGGAAACCCGGTTGAGCAGGGCGACCGAGGCGGTGTTCACATCGACCCCGACCGCGTTCACGCAATCCTCGACCACGGCATCCAGCCGGCGGGCCAGCTGGCTCTGGCCGACGTCGTGCTGATACTGACCTACCCCGATACTCTTGGGGTCGATCTTGACCAACTCGGCCAACGGGTCTTGCAGGCGGCGGGCGATGGAGACGGCGCCACGGATCGAGACGTCGAGATCCGGGAACTCCTGGGAGGCGAGCTCGGAGGCGGAGTAGACCGAGGCCCCCGCTTCGCTCACGACTATCTTCTGCGCCTTGGCGGCGGGGTAGCGCTCGAACAGGTCGCTGACCAGCCGGTCGGTCTCCCGCGAGGCGGTGCCGTTGCCGATGCTGATGAGCTCGACCTTGTGCTTCTGGCACAACTCGCTCAGGGTCTTGAGGCTCTGATCAATCTGGCGTTTTGGTTCGAATGGATAGATGGTGGCGTGATCGACCAGTTTGCCGGTGGCATCCACCACGGCAACCTTGACCCCGGTGCGGATGCCCGGATCCAGCCCCATGGTGCAGCGCATGCCGGCCGGGGCCGCCATCAGCAGATCCTTGAGGTTCATGGCGAACACCTTGATTGCCTCCTCCTCTGCCGACTCGCGGATGCGGCCGATCAGCTCGGTCTCCATCTGAAGCGACAACTTGATCTTCCAGGTCCAGCTCACCACCCCCTGCAGCCATTTGTCGGCTGGGCGGTTCTGCAGATTGAGCTTGAGGTGGTGGGCAATGATCCCTTCGCAGGGGCTGGCACTCTCATCGTCACCGGTGACCAGCGCCAGATTGAGGACCCCCTCATTACGGCCGCGCAACATGGCCAGCACCCGGTGGGAGGGGGCCTTGTGCAGTGGTTCGTCGTGTTCGAAATAGTCCTTGAACTTGGCCCCTTCCTGCTCCTTGCCTGCCACCACGCGGGCGCGCAGGGTGGCATTTTGCCACAGGTAGTCGCGCAGCTTCTCCAGCAGGTCGGCCTGCTCGGCGAAGCGCTCCATCAGGATATAGCGGGCGCCGTCGAGGGCTGCCTTGCTGTCGGCAATGCCCTGTTCGAGATTGAGGAAGGTGGCTGCAGTTTGCTCGGGATCCTGCATCGGGTCGCTGAGCAGCAGATTGGCCAGCGGCTCCAACCCGGCTTCGATCGCCATCTGCCCCTTGGTGCGGCGCTTGGGCTTGTAGGGGAGGTAGAGATCTTCCAGTCGGGTCTTGCTGTCGGCGCCATTCAATTCGCGCATCAGCTCGGGGGTCAGCTTGCCCTGCTCTTCGATGGAGCGAATGATCACCTGACGGCGATCTTCCAGTTCACGCAGATAGCCGAGGCGGCTCTCCAGAGTACGTAGTTGGCTGTCGTCCAGACCGCCGGTCACCTCTTTACGGTAACGGGCGATAAAGGGCACGGTCGAGCCTTCATCCAGCAGGCGCACTGCGGCCTGCACCTGCTCCGGGCGAGCATGGAGCTCACCGGCAATCTGTCTCTCTATGGTTTGCATCATGATGTTGTTGAGGGCCTCTGTGGTCGAGTCCGCGCCATCAGGCGCCAAGTGTGAGCACTATATGGGGTCGTGTTGCGGGATGCCACCCTGCGCCGGGGTCTGCACCCGTCAGACTGATAAAGTCGCAGGGGGGGCGTTTATCTTGCCATTGCACCTGTGACTCAGGATGTGCCTGTGGCAAGCAGTCCGGCTATTTGGGGTAGCTGATCTCGTTGATATACCAGCAGACGTCACCAACTGGCGTACGGACGATGGCCTCATCACCGACCTCTTTCTTGAGCAGGGCGCGGGCCATGGGGGAGTCGATGGAGATGTAATCCTTGCGCTCGAAGATCTCGTCATAGCCGACGATGCGAAAGCGCTTGGTCTCGCCCTCATCGTTTTCCACCTCGACCCAGGCGCCGAAGAAGACCTTGCCCTCCTGCGCGGGGGCATAGTCGACGATCCCCAGCTCTTCGAGGCATTTGCGCAGGTAGCGCACCCGCCGGTCGATCTCCCGCAGCCGCTTCTTGTTGTACTGGTAGTCGGCATTTTCGCTGCGATCCCCCAGGCTGGCGGCCCATGCCACCTTTCTGGTTACCTCGGGGCGCTCCTGACGCCAGAGGAAATCGAGCTCTTCTTTCAGCTTGTTGTAGCCTTCGCGGGTGATCAGCTTTGTCTTCATGGTGATGCGGACCTGGTCAAAGAGGGGTATTCATCGCTAACTGCTCGGGAATATTAGCTTTTGTCCTCTTGCTGTCGAGGGAAATCGTGATGGCTGGCTGGCGCCATTCAGGGAGTAGCTGGCCAGCGCAGTGACTTGATGGTCGTCACGCTCTCGGGATGGGTAATAACCGGTAACATATTTGTGCTTTGCTCCCGCTATATCCCCCCCTAGTATTGGGGGCAGCTAAAGAATGAAGAGGCAAAGCAATGAGTCAGCAGCAATACAAGATCCTGGTCGTGGACGATGACCTGAAATTACGTTCCCTGTTGGAACGCTATCTCACCGAGCAGGGATTCGTAGTGCGCGGCGTGGCCAATGGCGAGCAGGCCGATCGCTTGCTGACTCGTGAAAACTTCAGCCTGATGGTGCTCGACCTGATGTTGCCGGGGGAGGATGGGCTCTCCATCTGCCGCCGTCTGCGGGAAGCGGGCAACCAGATCCCGGTGTTGATGCTCACTGCCAAGGGGGATGAAGTGGATCGCATCGTCGGGCTCGAGATGGGGGCCGATGACTATCTGCCCAAGCCGTTCAACCCACGCGAACTGCTGGCGCGGATCCGTGCCGTGCTGCGCCGCCATACCGTCGAGCTGCCGGGGGCACCCTCTGCTGCAGAGAAGGTGGTCAACTTCGGCGCCTTCCAGCTCAATCTGGCGACCCGCGAGCTGAGCCGGGATGGCGAGCCGATGGCGCTCACCAGCGGTGAATTTGCGGTGCTCAAGGTGCTGGTCAGCCATCCGCGTGAACCGCTCTCCCGCGACAAGCTGATGAATCTGGCCCGTGGCCGCGAATACACCGCCACCGAGCGCAGCATCGATGTGCAGGTCTCTCGCCTGCGCCGCCTGCTGGAACAGGATCCGGCCCAGCCCCGCTACCTGCAGACCGTTTGGGGTCTGGGGTATGTGTTCGTGCCAGATGGTGACGGTGCATGAAAAAAGTCGGCAGCATGTTTTCCCGCATGCTCTGGTTTCTGGCCGCCGTCCTGGTGGTCTATCAAGCGGTCTCCTACGTCACCTTCTACAACTATCTGCTGGCGCCGACCGTCAAGCAGATCAGTCACTTGCTGGCCAATCAGGTCAAGCTGATCTTTCCGGTCAACACAGAACAACTGGCGCTGAGTGAAGATGCAGAGGCGCTGGTCTATGTGACGACCGGTACCGACATCTATACCCAGAGCGAGGCGGTGCAGCATGGCTTCAACGAGGCCAAGCCGTACCCCTATCTGGAGGAGAACATCAGTCGCGAACTGGGTGGCCCTGCCAAGGTGCGGGTCGAAATCCAGGATCACTACATCATCTGGATCCAGCCGCCGCAGGCCAGCAAAATCTGGGTGCGGATCCCGCTGACCGAGATTGAAGATGACGATATCGAACCCCTCATCATCTATCTGAGTGTGCTGCTGGTGATCACCCTGTTTGCGGCCTGGCGCTTTGCCCGGCAGCTGGTGCGCCCGCTCGAGGATCTCGAGGCTGGTGCCGTTGCTGTTGCCAGGGGCCATTTCCCCGAGGCGCTGGGGGAGCTGGGCTCAAGGGAGGTGCGGCGGCTGACCCGCACCTTCAACCATATGTCGCACTCCATCAAGAGCCTGATCGAAGAGCGTAACCTGATGATGGCGGGGGTCTCCCACGATCTACGCACTCCGCTGACCCGCATCCGGCTGGCCACCGAGATGATGTCCTCCGGTGACGAGTACCTCAAGGAGAGCATCAACGCCGACATTGATGAGTCCAATGCCATCATCGATCAGTTCATCGACTACATCCGCCCGGACGAGGGGCAGGATTTGGAGCCTATCGACCTGACCCAGCTGGTGCACGATACCTTGCTGATCTACTCGGAGCAGGGGCTTGAGGTCGATCTGGCGCTGCCGCAAGAGGCGGTGCGGGTGGCCTGCAATCCGGTCAGTATCCGGCGGGTGTTGAACAACCTCTCAAGCAACTCGCAGCGTTATGGGGCGAGCCGTTTGCATGCCGAGCTCAAGGACGATGGGCACTGGGTGCGCTTGCGCCTCTCCGATGATGGCCCCGGCATTCCGGAGCAGGACTATTCCCGGGTGCTCAAGCCGTTTACTCAGGGGAATGTGGCGCGTACCGTTGGCGGTAGTGGCTTGGGGTTGGCCATCGTGGCCAAGATAGTCGCCCAGCACCACGGCACTATCCGGCTGGGAAGCTCGGATCTCGGCGGCTTGCTGGTCGAGATGCGGCTGCCGAAACATCAGCCACAGGAGTGGATGGATTGAGAGAAGGGCGTATCCGTGGATACGCCCTTCTGCATGGTCAGCTCTTGGTTTCGACTGATGCTCGATAGCGTTTGCCGTACTTGAGCTGCTGGATCAGCAGGGCGGCAACGATGAGCGCCAACCCGATGGGGGTGGCCGGATGGATGGCTTCACCGATCAGCAGATTGAGCAGCACCAGCGAGGCAAACGGCGAGATGAAAATGAGGTTGCTGATGGGGGCCGTGTTGGTGGCATGGCGCAGCGCCATCAGCCAGAGCACGAAACCGAAACCCATTTCGAACAGTCCCACATAGATGGCACCAGCCCATCCCTGCCAGGCGGTCATGGCAAAATCTGAGAGCAACCAGGTCGCCACAACGATAAAAGGCAGGCTGATCATAAAGCCAAGCAACAGGCTGACAATGGGATCGCCCTGATTGCGGGTGTTGAGGATCCAGTAGCTGGCCCAGATGAGGGTCGAGACCAGCGCCAGCGTCACGCCGAGGGGGCTGTCGAACTGGAGGCCGAATACATCCCCTCTGGTGGCGATCACCAGTGCGCCAAAATACCCCAACACGATGGCGACGCCATCACGCCGACGCAGCTTCTGGCCGAGGAAGGGGACGGCCAGCAGACTGAGAGTGATAGCCCAGGTGTAGTTGAGGGTCTGTGCCTGCTGGGCAGGCAGCAGATCATAGGCTTTGAACAGCAACAGGTAATAGAGAAAGGGATTCAGCACGCCCAGAGTCAGGTAGTAGAAAGGGCGGGCCTTGATGTAGCTCCCCAGCAGCGGCAGTTTGCCCTGTTTGGCGACGACGGCTGTCAGCGTGAGAGTCGAGGTGAAGGCGGCCACAAGCAACAGTTGCACAGGTTCGAAATAGGCGAGGGAGATCTTGAAGGCTGTGGCGACCGTCGACCAGAGGGCAACGGCGCAAAGGCCATACTGATAGGCTTTCTTTTGATCTTTGAGCATGGGATGTCGTTCCACTGACAGAGGCAAGCACACAGTCTACCAGTCTGCTTGTAACATTGTCGTTACTTGGGTGTTGGCAGCAGAGTGCGTTGCCGCAGGCGAGATCCATCTGTCACATAAAACTGCGCATAATCTGTTCGTTCTCCCTTGCGCAAATTTGAAAAATCCGTATAATCCCCTCCGCTTACCCATGAGGTAAGCCAGACGATATGTCTGCTGCTGAGTTTCCTGTTTACAGGAGCCAGCCATACAGTCCTCCCGATATGGGGGGAAACGTGAAAAATCACACCTCTGGCGGGAGAAATCTCGGTCGGGCGGTGTTGATTTATGTTCTTTTATCTATTGGAGCTCTGTCAATGCAGAACCAAAGAATCCGTATCCGCCTGAAGGCTTTTGATCATCGCCTGATTGATCAATCCACTGCGGAAATCGTTGAAACTGCTAAGCGCACTGGCGCGCAGGTTCGCGGTCCTATTCCGCTGCCGACTCGCAAAGAGCGCTTCACCGTCCTGATCTCCCCGCACGTCAACAAAGATGCGCGTGATCAGTACGAGATCCGCACTCACAAGCGTCTGGTAGACATCGTTGAGCCGACTGACAAGACCGTAGACGCCCTGATGCGTCTGGATCTGGCAGCTGGTGTAGACGTCCAGATCAGCCTGGGTTAATTACGGAAAGAGGTTGATAACAATGACAATCGGTCTTGTAGGTCGCAAAGTGGGTATGACTCGCATCTTCACTGAAGATGGCGTTTCTATCCCGGTGACTGTTATCGAAGTTGAAGCTAACCGTGTAACTCAGGTCAAATCTGTAGAAACCGACGGCTACAACGCTATTCAGGTTACCACTGGCGCCAAGAAAGCCAGCCGTGTGACCAAGCCGGAAGCTGGCCACTTCGCCAAAGCTGGTGTAGAAGCCGGTCGCGGTCTGTGGGAATTCCGCCTGAACAACGGTGAAACTTTCACTGTTGGTAGCGAGCTGAAAGTAGATCTTCTCGCTGACGTTAAGCTGGTAGACGTTACCGGCACATCCAAAGGTAAGGGCTTTGCTGGTACTGTTAAGCGCCACAACTTCCGCACCCAGGATATGACCCACGGTAACTCCTTGTCTCACCGCGTTCCGGGTTCTATCGGTCAGAACCAGACTCCGGGTCGTGTATTCAAGGGCAAAAAGATGGCTGGTCACATGGGTGCTGAGCGTGTAACGACTCAGAACCTGGAACTGGTTCGTGTTGACGCTGAACGCAACCTGCTGCTCATCAAAGGTGCAGTACCGGGTGCAACCAACGGCAACGTGATCGTCAAACCTGCCGTCAAAGCGTAACGTCTGAGGAGATAGTAATGGAATTGGTAATGAAAGACGCCAAGAGCGCTCTTGAAGTTTCCGAGACTACCTTCGGGCGCGAATTCAACGAAGCTCTGGTTCACCAGGTCGTCGTTGCATATGCCGCTGGTGCCCGTCAGGGTACTCGTGCGCAGCTGACTCGCTCTGAAGTGTCTGGTGGCGGCAAAAAGCCGTGGCGTCAGAAGGGTACTGGTCGTGCCCGTGCTGGCTCCATCCGTTCGCCCATCTGGCGTTCCGGTGGTGTGACTTTTGCTGCTAAGCCGCAAGATCACAGCCAGAAAGTAAACAAGAAGATGTACCGCGGCGCTATCCGTAGCATTCTGTCCGAGCTGGTACGTCAAGAGCGCCTGATCGTTGTTGAGAAGTTCGGCATCGAAGCTCCGAAGACCAAAGAACTGATCGCCAAGCTGAAAGAAATGGAACTGACTGACGTTCTGATCGTGACTGCTGAAGTCGATGAGAACCTGTTCCTGGCTGCTCGCAACCTGTACAAAGTTGACGTGCGTGACGTTGCCGGTATCGACCCGGTCAGCCTGATCGCTTTCGACAAGGTTCTGATGACTGCTGATGCAGTTAAGCAAATCGAGGAGATGCTGGCATGATCCGTGAAGAGCGTCTGCTGAAAGTTCTGAAGGCTCCGCACATCTCTGAAAAGAGCACCATGGTTGCAGAAAAGCAGAACACTATCGTGTTCAAAGTTGCTGTTGATGCTACCAAGGCGGAAGTCAAAGCTGCAGTTGCGAAACTGTTCGAGGTCGAAGTTGAGACCGTCCGTACCCTGAACATGAAGGGTAAGACCAAGCGCGCAGGTGCACGCGTAGGCCGTCGTTCCGATTGGAAAAAGGCTTATGTGACCCTGAAAGCTGGTCAGGACATCGACTTCATGGGCGCAGCCGAGTAAGAGGAGTTCTCAAAAATGGCAATCGTTAAGTGCAAGCCTACTTCTCCGGGCCGCCGCCACGTCGTCAAGATCGTCAATCAAGAGCTGTACAAGGGCAAGCCCTTCGCCGCTCTGCTGGACAGCAAAAGCAAGTCCGGTGGTCGTAACAACAACGGCCGTATCACTACCCGTCATATCGGTGGTGGTCACAAGCAGCACTACCGTATCGTCGACTTCAAGCGCGACAAAGACGGTATCCCGGCTAAAGTAGAGCGCCTGGAATACGATCCGAACCGTACCGCTAACATCGCTCTGGTGTTGTATGCAGACGGTGAGCGTCGTTACATCCTGGCTCCGAAAGGCCTGAAAGCTGGTGACGCGATCGCTTCTGGTGCTGATGCAGCCATCAAGGTAGGTAACGCCCTGCCGATGCGCAACATCCCGGTTGGTTCTACCGTTCACGCTGTAGAGATGAAGCCTGGTAAAGGTGCCCAGCTGGCTCGTTCCGCTGGTACTTTCATCCAGATCCTGGCTCGTGAAGGTAACTATGTAACTCTGCGTCTGCGTTCCGGCGAAGTACGTAAAGTTCTGGCCGAGTGCCGCGCTACCATCGGTGAAGTCGGTAACTCCGAGCACATGTTGCGTCAACTGGGTAAAGCCGGTGCAAACCGCTGGCGTGGTATTCGTCCGACCGTTCGCGGTATGGCGATGAACCCGGTTGACCACCCGCACGGTGGTGGTGAGGGTCGTAACAAGGGCATGCAGCCTGTGTCCCCATGGGGCCAGAAGGCTAAAGGCTTCAAGACCCGTAAGAACAAGCGTACCGACAAGTACATCGTACGTCGTCGTAACAAGTAATTGTTAACATAGAGGAATCACCATGCCACGTTCTCTCAAGAAGGGTCCATTTATTGACCTGCACTTGCTGAAGAAGGTAGAGAAAGCGGTGGAAAGCGGGGATAAAAAGCCGGTTAAAACCTGGTCCCGTCGTTCAATGATCATCCCGAACATGATCGGTTTGACCATCGCTGTCCATAATGGTCGTCAGCACGTTCCGGTTTTCGTTACCGAAGAAATGATCGGTCACAAACTGGGTGAATTCGCACCGACTCGTACTTATCGCGGCCATGCTGCTGATAAGAAGGCTAAGAAGCGCTAAGGGATAAATGATGGAAGCTATCGCTAAACACCGTTATGCCCGTACTTCTGCCCAGAAAGCTCGTCTGGTAGCCGATCAAGTACGTGGTCTGTCCGTAGACAAGGCTCTGAATATCCTGACCTTCAGCCCGAAAAAGGCTGCTGTGCTGGTTAAGAAAGTGCTGGAATCTGCCATTGCAAACGCTGAGCACAACGAAGGCGCCGATATCGACGCGCTGCGTGTTGCTACTATCATGGTCGACGAAGGTCCCTCCATGAAGCGCATCCGTCCGCGTGCCAAAGGTCGTGCGGATCGTATCCTCAAGCGTACCGCTCACATCACTGTAGTGGTATCCGACGCTAAGGCTGGGAGATAAGCAATGGGTCAGAAAGTACATCCTAATGGCATTCGCCTGGGTATTACCAAGCCTTGGAATTCTACCTGGTTCGCGAACACCAAAGACTTCGCTGACAACCTGTACAGCGATTTTCAAGTACGCCAGTTCCTGACCAAGGAACTGAAAAACGCGTCCTTGTCCAAGATCACCATTGAGCGTCCGGCCAAGAGCATCCGTGTGACCATTCACACCGCTCGTCCGGGTGTTGTCATCGGTAAGAAAGGCGAAGACGTTGAGAAGCTGCGCAAAGCTGTAGCCACTATTGCTGGCGTGCCTGCTCAGATCAACATTTCCGAAGTCCGCAAGCCGGAGCTGGATGGCAAACTTGTTGCCGACAGCATCACTTCCCAGCTGGAGCGTCGTGTAATGTTCCGTCGTGCTATGAAGCGCGCCGTACAGAACGCAATGCGCCTGGGTGCCAAGGGCATCAAAGTGGAAGTTTCCGGTCGTCTGGGCGGCGCTGAAATCGCGCGTACCGAATGGTACCGTGAAGGTCGTGTGCCGTTGCACACCCTGCGTGCCGACATCGACTACGCAACTTCTGAAGCCCACACCACTTACGGTGTGATCGGCGTTAAAGTTTGGATCTTCAAGGGCGAAGTTCTGGGCGGTCTGGCTGCTGTTAACGCTGCCGCTGCTCAAGAGCAAGCTCCTGCAAAGCCCAAGCGTGACAACAAGCGCCGCGCTGCTAAGTAAGGAGATTCGGTAAATGTTGCAACCTAAGCGTACTAAATTCCGCAAGACCCACAAGGGTCGTAACCGCGGTCTGGCCACCTCTGGTAACGAAGTATCCTTCGGTACCTTTGGCCTGAAGGCGACATCCCGTGGTCAACTGACTGCTCGTCAAATCGAAGCAGCCCGTCGTGCCATGACCCGTCACGTTAAGCGTCAAGGTAAGATCTGGATCCGTGTGTTCCCGGACAAGCCCATCACCGAAAAGCCCCTCGAAGTTCGTATGGGTAAAGGTAAGGGTAACGTGGAATACTGGGTTTGCCCGATCCAGCCTGGCAAGGTTCTGTACGAGATGGACGGTGTACCTGAGGCTCTGGCGCGTGAAGCGTTTGCCCTGGCCGCAGCTAAGCTGTCTGTTCAGACCACTTTCGTAATTAAGACGGTGATGTGATGAAAGCCCAAGATCTGCGTCAAAAGAGCGTCGAAGAACTGAACCAGGAGCTGCTGGGCCTGCTGCGTGAGCAATTCAACATGCGCATGCAAGCGTCCACCGGCCAGCTGGCTCAGACTCACACTCTGAAACAAGTGCGTCGTGACGTCGCACGTATCAAGACTGTACTGACTGAGAAGGCAGGTGCGTAATGACTGACAAGATCCGTACTCTGCAAGGTCGTGTAATCAGCGACAAGATGGACAAGTCCATCACTGTTGCTATCGAGCGCAAGGTAAAGCACCCGATCTACGGTAAGATCATCAAGCGCACTACCAAGCTGCACGTACATGACGAAAACAACGAGTGCAAAGCTGGCGACCTCGTGGAAATCCGCGAATGCCGCCCGCTGTCCAAGACCAAGTCCTGGACCCTGGTTGCCGTTGTAGAAAAGGCCTAATCGGTACTTTGTACTCCAAGCGGCCCCTTTCAGGGGCCGTTTGTTTTTTAGGCTACCTTTTCTGAAAATCCTGTGTTATAGTTTCGCGCCTTTTGAAGGCAGCCAGATCCCATTAGGGATAAGAAGTAAACAAAGCGGAGCACTAAGATGATCCAGATGCAAAGTATGCTGGGTGTTGCCGACAACTCCGGCGCTCGCAGTGTAATGTGTATTAAGGTTCTGGGTGGCTCGCACCGCCGTTACGCCGGCATCGGCGACATCATCAAGGTTTCCATCAAGGAAGCCATTCCTCGCGGTAAAGTGAAGAAAGGTGATGTGTATAACGCGGTGGTCGTACGCACCCGTAAAGGCGTTCGTCGTCCGGACGGCTCTGTCATCCGTTTCGACAACAATGCGGCTGTGTTGCTTAACAACAACCAACAGCCAATCGGTACTCGTATTTTTGGCCCGGTGACCCGTGAACTGCGTAATGAGAAGTTCATGAAGATTGTGTCCCTGGCACCCGAAGTACTGTAAGGAGTCGAACGATGGCAGCTAAAATCCGTCGCGAAGACGAAGTGATTGTTCTTACCGGCAAAGACAAGGGCAAGCGTGGCAAAGTCACTCAAGTCCTGATTGCAAAAGGTAAGGTAATCGTGGAAGGCATCAACCAGGTGAAGAAACACCAGAAGCCGGTACCCGCACTGGGTCAGGCTGGCGGTATCGTCACCAAAGAAGCCCCCATCGATGTATCAAACGTAGCGCTGTTCAACTCTGCCACTGGCAAAGCTGACCGCGTTGGTTTCCGGATTGAAGACGGCAAAAAAGTCCGTTTCTTCAAATCCACCGGCGAACTTGTGAAGTAATTGGAGTTTAACGATGGCGAAACTGCATGATTACTACAAATCCGATGTAGTAAATGAACTGTCCAAGCAGTTCGGTTACAAGACTATCATGCAAGTCCCTCGGATCGAGAAAATCACCCTGAACATGGGTGTTGGTGAAGCGATCTCTGACAAGAAATTGCTGGAAAATGCTGCTGCCGATATGGCTGCCATTTCCGGTCAGAAGCCGCTGATCACCAAAGCTCGCAAATCTGTTGCGGGCTTCAAGATTCGTGAAGGCTACCCGATAGGTTGTAAAGTAACCCTGCGTGGCGAGCGTATGTGGGAGTTCCTGGAACGGCTGATCTGCATCTCCGTACCGCGTATCCGTGACTTCCGTGGCCTGAACGCTAAAGCGTTCGACGGTCGTGGTAACTACTCCATGGGCGTGCGTGAGCAGATCATCTTCCCGGAAATCGACTATGACAAAGTCGATCGCGTCCGTGGTCTGGATATCACCATCACCACTTCCGCGAATACCGATGAAGAAGGCCGTGCTCTGCTGGCTGCCTTTAACTTCCCATTCCGCAAGTAAGGTTAGGGTTATGGCTAAAACATCCATGAAAGCGCGCGAAGCAAAGCGTGCCAAGCTGGTAGCCAAGTACGCGACCAAGCGTGCCGAGCTGAAAGCTATCATCGTTGACATGAACGCTTCTGAAGAAGCGCGTTGGGATGCTGTACTGCAACTGCAACAGCTGCCCCGTGATTCCAGTCCGTCCCGCCAGCGTAACCGTTGCAATATTACTGGTCGTCCGCACGGTTTCCTGCGCAAGTTTGGCCTGTCTCGCATCAAGGTGCGTGAGCATGCCATGAAGGGCGAAATTCCGGGCCTGAAGAAGGCTTCTTGGTAACGAATCTCGGGAGTTAGACTTATGAGCATGCAAGATCCGATCGCGGATATGCTGACCCGCATCCGTAACGGTCAGGCGGCGAGCAAAGTTGCGGTTTCCATGCCTTCTTCCAAGCTGAAAGTGGCTATCGCCAAAGTGCTGAAAGAAGAAGGTTACATCGCTGGCTACTCCGTAGCTGGTGACGTGAAGCCGGAACTGGAAATTGAACTGAAATATTTCCAGGGCAAGCCAGTTGTAGAACTGATCCAACGCGTAAGCCGTCCAGGCCTGCGTATTTACAAGCGCACTACTGATCTGCCGAAAGTTATGGGCGGTCTCGGTGTTGCTATCGTGTCCACGTCTAAAGGTGTGATGACTGACCGTGCTGCTCGCAAAGCAAGCATGGGCGGTGAGATCATCTGCTACGTCGCTTAATAGGAGGTAGGAAATGTCTCGTGTTGCTAAGGCACCCGTCACTATTCCTGCTGGCGTAGAGGTGACTCTGAACGGCCAGGAACTGACCATCAAAGGTGGTAAAGGTTCTCTGGTTCGCTCTATTCACGCCGGTGTAGAAGTGACCAAAGAAGACAATGTACTGAAGTTCGCCCCGCGCGGCAGCATCGCTGGTGCTGACGCTCAGGCCGGTACTGCCCGTGCATTGGTCAACAACATGGTAATCGGTGTTACCCAAGGCTTCGAGCGCAAGCTGCAGCTGGTTGGTGTAGGTTATAAAGCCTCCATCAAGGGCAATGCTGTTGCGCTGGCTCTGGGCTTCTCTCACCCGGTAGAGCATGCGCTGCCGGCTGGTGTGACCGCTGAGTGCCCGACTGCTACAGAAATCGTTCTGCGTGGCGTCGACAAGCAGCTGGTTGGCCAAGTCGCCGCCGATATCCGTGCTTACCGCGCTCCGGAGCCCTACAAGGGCAAGGGTGTACGCTATGCCAACGAGCAAGTGCGTACTAAAGAAGCTAAGAAGAAGTAAGGTAACACTATGGACAAGAAAGCAGCTCGTCTCCGTCGTGCTACTCGTGCTCGGAAAAAGATGCAGGAACTGGGAGCTACCCGTCTGGTTGTTCACCGTACCCCGCGTCATATCTATGCGCAGGTTATTGCAGCCAACGGTTCCGAAGTTCTGGCCTCTGCTTCCACAGTAGAGAAAGCCATCAGTGAAGCTCTGAAATACACCGGTAACGCAGATGCTGCTACCGCTGTAGGTAAGGCTATCGCTGAGCGTGCTATTGCCAAAGGCGTTCAGAACGTATCTTTCGATCGTTCCGGTTTCAAGTATCACGGTCGCATCGCTGCCCTGGCAGCTGCCGCACGTGACGCTGGTCTTCAGTTCTAAGCTAGGAGTCGAAGATGGCTAAAGTCGAATCTCAAGCCGGCGAACTGCAAGAAAAGCTCATTGCAGTAAACCGTGTTTCGAAAACTGTTAAAGGTGGTCGTATCATGTCCTTCACCGCGTTGACCGTGGTGGGTGATGGTAACGGCCGTGTAGGTTACGGTTACGGTAAAGCCCGTGAAGTTCCGGCTGCTATTCAAAAAGCAATGGAACAGGCTAAGCGTAACCTGAACAAGGTTGAGCTGAACAACGGCACTCTGCACCACCCGGTGCGTGGTGTTCACTCTGGCTCCACCGTGTTCATGAAGCCGGCCTCCCAAGGTACTGGTATCATTGCAGGCGGCGCTATGCGTGCTGTTCTGGAAGTTGCCGGTATCCACAACGTGCTGGCCAAGACCTACGGTTCCACCAACCCAATCAACGTTGTTCGCGCTACTGTAGACGCTCTGGTTCACGGTCAATCACCGGAACAGATCGCTGCCAAGCGTGGTCTGCGCGTTGAAGAAATTCTGGGGTAATGCGACATGGCTAACACTGTAAAAGTAACTCAAACTCGCAGCTCTATCGGCCGTCTGCCAAAGCACAAGGCGACTCTGCGTGGTCTGGGTCTGCGTCGCATTGGTCACACCGTTGAGCTGGAAGATACTCCTTGCGTACGCGGCATGATCAACCAGGTTTATTACATGGTTAAGGTGGAGGGCTAAGCATGCGTCTGAACACTCTGTCTCCGGCCGCTGGTTCCAAGCCTGAAAAACAACGTCGTGGTCGTGGTATCGGCTCCGGCCTGGGCAAGA
Organism: Aeromonas sp. FDAARGOS 1404; assembly: GCF_019047085.1. Classification (NCBI taxonomy): domain Bacteria; kingdom Pseudomonadati; phylum Pseudomonadota; class Gammaproteobacteria; order Aeromonadales; family Aeromonadaceae; genus Aeromonas; species Aeromonas sp. FDAARGOS 1404. Next base: position 2,052,278 of record NZ_CP077237.1, on the reverse strand, counting down.
CTGGTGGTCGTGGTGTTAAAGGCCAAACCTCTCGTTCCGGTGGCGGTAAAGTCCGCAACGGTTTCGAAGGCGGCCAGATGCCTTTGAAAATCCGTCTGCCGAAGTTCGGTTTCTTCTCTCGCAAATCTTTGGTTTCTGCCGAAGTGCGTCTGAACGAAATCGCCCTGGTAGAAGGTGATGTGGTCGACCTGAGCACTCTGAAGCAAGCCGGTGTTGTTACTAAGAACATCGTGTTCGCTAAAGTTGTTCTGTCAGGCAACATTGACCGTGCTGTGACCGTTCGTGGTCTGTCCGTCACCAAAGGTGCACGCGCAGCCATCGAGGCCGCTGGCGGTAAAATCGAGGAATAATCAGTACAATGGCTAAGAAACCAGGATTGGATGTTAAAGCACAGGGTGGTCTGAGTGAACTGAAGAGCCGTCTGCTCTTCGTTCTCGGGGCGATTATCGTTTTCCGTGCAGGCTCTTATGTGCCGATTCCTGGTATTGACGCCGCCGTACTGGCCGAGTTGTTCCAGCAACAGAAGGGCACCATCATTGAGATGTTCAACATGTTCAGTGGTGGTGCACTCTCGCGTGCTTCTATTCTTGCGTTGGGGATCATGCCGTACATTTCGGCATCGATCATTATCCAGCTGCTGACAGTGGTTCACCCCGCTCTTGCTGAACTCAAGAAAGAAGGTGAATCCGGCCGTCGCAAGATTAGCCAATATACCCGTTGGGGCACGCTGGTTTTGGGAACTTTCCAGGCCATTGGTATTGCAACCGGTCTGCCGAATATGATGCATGGACTCGTGACTAATCCGGGTCTAGGCTTCTATTTCACAGCGGTTGTGAGTCTGGTCACCGGTACCATGTTTTTGATGTGGTTGGGTGAGCAGATTACCGAGCGTGGGATTGGTAATGGTATCTCGTTGATTATTTTCACAGGTATCGTTGCTGGTCTGCCGCATGCCATTGGCGCTACGGCCGAACAGGCACGTCAAGGGGAATTGCACATCCTGCTGTTGTTGTTGCTGGGCTTGATTGTTTTCGCAGTGACTTACTTTGTGGTGTTCGTGGAGCGTGGTCAGCGTCGTATCGTCGTTAACTATGCCAAGCGTCAACAAGGCCGCCAGGTATTCGCCGCGCAAAGCACACACCTGCCGTTGAAAGTGAATATGGCTGGTGTGATTCCTGCGATTTTCGCGTCCAGTATCATCCTCTTCCCGGGGACCATTACCTCTTGGTTTGGTCAGGGTGAGGGTAAAGTAGCTGATATCCTGCAACAGGTCTCTATGGTCCTGCAGCCGGGTCAACCGCTTTACGAGATGCTGTATGCAGCAGCCATTATCTTCTTCTGCTTCTTCTATACCGCGTTGGTGTTCAACCCCCGCGAGACAGCAGATAATCTGAAGAAGAGTGGAGCCTTTATCCCGGGGATTCGCCCGGGCGAGCAGACAGCACGTTACATCGATAAGGTTATGACTCGCCTGACATTGGCAGGTGCGCTCTATATAACCTTTATCTGTCTGGTACCCCAGTTCTTGATGACTGCCTGGAACGTACAGTTCTACTTCGGTGGCACTTCGCTGCTGATTATTGTGGTAGTTATCATGGACTTCATGGCTCAGGTACAAACCCATATGATGTCTCATCAATATGGCGACGTCCTGAGGAAGGCCAACCTGAAGGGCTACGGCCGCTAAAGGTCGGCGTAGTTACGGAGTTAAGCAATGAAAGTTCGTGCTTCCGTTAAGGCAATCTGCCGTAACTGCAAAATCATCAAGCGTCACGGTGTGGTGCGTGTGATTTGCAGCGAGCCAAAGCATAAACAGCGCCAAGGCTAATTTTTTACGGTTAGTACTTGCAACAAATAGTTGTGCTGGCTAATATAGCCAGCCAACTTTTGTTGTGTATTGGTTGACCGCCACGTATCCGCTCACGGGCTTTGTGGTGGTCGTAATCTACTATATGTAGGAGTGAATAGTGGCCCGTATCGCTGGCATTAACATTCCTGACCATAAGCATGCAGTCATCGCTTTGACTGCGATTTATGGCGTCGGTCGTACCCGCTCCAAGGCCATCTGTGCCGCAGCCGGTATCGCTGAGAATGTGAAAATTAAAGACCTGGACGAAGCTCAGATCGAGAGTCTGCGTGAACAAGTAGGTAAATTCACCGTTGAAGGTGACCTGCGTCGTCAGATTTCCATGAACATCAAGCGATTGATGGATCTGGGTTGCTACCGTGGTTTGCGTCACCGTCGTAGCCTGCCTGTTCGTGGTCAACGTACCAAGACCAACGCTCGTACCCGTAAGGGTCCGCGCAAGGCTATCAAGAAGTAACGGGAAGGTAGAAAATGGCTAAAACTCCGACTCGTGCTCGCAAGCGCGTTAAAAAGCAAGTGAGCGACGGTATTGCGCACGTTCATGCATCTTTCAACAACACAATCGTGACCATTACTGACCGTCAGGGCAATGCTCTGTCTTGGGCTACTTCTGGTGGTTCCGGTTTCCGTGGTTCTCGTAAGTCCACCCCGTTCGCTGCTCAGGTAGCTGCCGAGCGCGCTGGTGAGATGGCCAAAGAATATGGCGTCAAGAACCTGGAAGTCATGGTCAAAGGTCCGGGTCCCGGTCGTGAGTCTTCCATCCGCGCCCTGAACGCGGCTGGTTTCCGCATCACTAACATTACTGATGTGACTCCGATCCCGCACAACGGTTGTCGTCCTCCCAAGAAGCGCCGCGTATAACGCTGTAGCTACTTGGTCTAGGATTGTTGGAGAAAGAAGATGGCAAGATATATCGGTCCTAAGCTTAAGCTTAGCCGTCGTGAGGGCACCGACCTCTTCCTGAAGTCAGGTGTTCGTGCGATTGATTCTAAGTGCAAGATTGACACTGCCCCTGGTCAGCACGGTGCGCGTAAAGCGCGTCTGTCCGACTACGGTGTTCAGCTGCGCGAGAAACAAAAAGTTCGTCGTATCTACGGCGTATTGGAAAAACAGTTCCGCAACTACTACCGCGACGCTGCCCGTCAAAAGGGTAACACCGGTGAAAACCTGTTGCAGCTGCTGGAAGGTCGTTTGGACAACGTTGTTTACCGTATGGGCTTCGGCGCTACCCGTGCTGAATCTCGTCAGCTGGTGAGCCACAAGGCCATCATGGTTAACGGTCGCGTTGTGAACATTCCTTCTTTCCAGGTTTCCCCTGAGGACGTGATCTGCGTTCGTGAGAAGGCTAAGAAGCAAGCGCGTATCAAAGCTTCCCTGGAAGTTGCTGGTCAGCGTGAGAAGCCGACTTGGGTAGAGGTTGACGCCGCTAAAATGGAAGGTGCTTTCAAGCGTCTGCCAGAGCGTTCCGACCTGTCTGCCGACATTAACGAACAGCTGATCGTCGAGCTTTACTCCAAGTAAAGCTAGCTTCTAAAGAGAGGACACAATGCTGGGTTCTGTAACAGATTTTCTTAAACCGCGGCTAGTTGACATCGAGCAAGTTAGCCCGACTCATGCGAAAGTGACTCTTGAGCCACTCGAGCGTGGCTTTGGTCACACGCTGGGCAACGCCCTGCGTCGTATTTTGCTGTCATCTATGCCCGGTTGTGCAGTTACTGAAGTCGAAATTGACGGGGTACTGCATGAGTACAGCAGCAAAGAAGGTGTACAGGAAGACATTCTTGAAATCCTGCTCAACCTGAAAGGTATCGCTGTGAAGCTGGAAGGCAAGGACGAGGTAACTCTGTCCCTGACCAAGTCTGGAACAGGCCCCGTTACCGCTGGTGATATCACTCACGGTGATGAAGTCGAGATCGTAAACCCGGAGCACGTAATCTGCCACCTGACGGGTGCCAATGCTGAAATCAGCATGCGCCTGAAAGTTCAGCGCGGTCGTGGTTATGTGCCTGCTTCTGCTCGTGTTCACAACGATGATGAAGAGCGTCCTATTGGTCGCCTGCTGTTGGACTCCGCGTTCAGCCCCATCGTTCGTATTGCCTACAATGTTGAGGCAGCACGTGTGGAACAGCGTACCGACTTGGACAAGCTGGTTATCGACATGGAGACCAATGGTACTCTGGATCCTGAAGAAGCCATCCGTCGTTCTGCCACTATCTTGGCTGAGCAACTGGAAGCCTTCGTGGATCTGCGCGATGTCAGCGTGCCCGAGAAGAAAGAAGAGAAACCCGAGTTTGATCCGATTCTGCTGCGTCCTGTCGATGATTTGGAGCTGACAGTTCGTTCTGCGAACTGTCTGAAGGCAGAAGCTATCCACTATATTGGTGATCTGGTACAGCGTACCGAAGTTGAGTTGCTTAAGACTCCTAACCTCGGTAAGAAGTCCCTGACTGAGATCAAGGACGTGTTGGCCTCCCGTGGTCTGTCTCTTGGCATGCGCCTTGAGAACTGGCCGCCCGCCAGCATCGCTGACGAGTAATCCAGATTACGGGTTTCACAGATTTAGTTAGAAGGATAAGGTCATGCGCCATCGTTTGAGTGGTCGTCAACTGAACCGGAACAGCAGCCATCGTCAGGCTATGTTCCGCAACATGGCCAGCTCCCTGGTTCGTCATGAGATCATCAAGACGACTCTGCCTAAGGCAAAAGAGCTGCGTCGTGTAGTTGAACCGCTGATCACCCTTGCCAAGACTGATAGCGTTGCTAATCGTCGTCTGGCATTTGCCCGCACTCGCGACAACGCGATCGTGGCTAAGCTGTTCAATGAACTGGGCCCGCGCTACCTGGAGCGCGCCGGCGGTTATACTCGCATTCTGAAATGCGGTTTCCGTGCTGGCGACAACGCCCCTATGGC
>NZ_CP077237.1:1770000-2042500 GCF_019047085.1 Aeromonas sp. FDAARGOS 1404 | reverse complement strand
GGTAGAGAATACCAAGGCGCTTGAGAGAACTCGGGTGAAGGAACTAGGCAAAATAGAACCGTAACTTCGGGAGAAGGTTCGCTCCTGACAGTGAAGTCCCTTGCGGATGGAGCAGTTGGGAGTCGCAGTGACCAGATGGCTGGGACTGTTTATCAAAAACACAGCACTCTGCAAACACGAAAGTGGACGTATAGGGTGTGACACCTGCCCGGTGCCGGAAGGTTAATTGATGGGGTTAGCGCAAGCGAAGCTCTTGATCGAAGCCCCGGTAAACGGCGGCCGTAACTATAACGGTCCTAAGGTAGCGAAATTCCTTGTCGGGTAAGTTCCGACCTGCACGAATGGTGTAACCATGGCCATGCTGTCTCCACCCGAGACTCAGTGAAATCGAATTCGCCGTGAAGATGCGGTGTACCCGCGGCTAGACGGAAAGACCCCGTGAACCTTTACTACAGCTTGGCACTGAACATTGAACCTACATGTGTAGGATAGGTGGGAGGCTTTGAAGGCGTGACGCCAGTTGCGCTGGAGCCGTCCTTGAAATACCACCCTTGTATGTTTGATGTTCTAACGCAGGGCCCTGAATCGGGCTCGCGGACAGTGCCTGGTGGGTAGTTTGACTGGGGCGGTCTCCTCCCAAAGAGTAACGGAGGAGCACGAAGGTTGGCTAATCCTGGTCGGACATCAGGAGGTTAGTGCAATGGCATAAGCCAGCTTAACTGCGAGACGGACAGGTCGAGCAGGTACGAAAGTAGGTCATAGTGATCCGGTGGTTCTGAATGGAAGGGCCATCGCTCAACGGATAAAAGGTACTCCGGGGATAACAGGCTGATACCGCCCAAGAGTTCATATCGACGGCGGTGTTTGGCACCTCGATGTCGGCTCATCACATCCTGGGGCTGAAGTCGGTCCCAAGGGTATGGCTGTTCGCCATTTAAAGTGGTACGCGAGCTGGGTTCAGAACGTCGTGAGACAGTTCGGTCCCTATCTGCCGTGGGCGTTGGATGATTGAAGGGAGTTGCTCCTAGTACGAGAGGACCGGAGTGAACGAACCTCTGGTGTTCGGGTTGTCACGCCAGTGGCACTGCCCGGTAGCTAAGTTCGGAATCGATAACCGCTGAAAGCATCTAAGCGGGAAGCGAGCCCTGAGATGAGTCATCCCTGACCCCTTGAGGGTCCTAAAGGGCCGTTGGAGACCACAACGTTGATAGGTGGGGTGTGTAAGCGCAGTGATGTGTTGAGCTAACCCATACTAATTACCCGTGAGGCTTAACCATACAACACCCAAGAAGTGTTCTAAGGCTTGTAACAGATACCAAGCGAACTACTAATTCAGTGATAATGACCTAGTCGTTATTCACGTCAGCTTTCTAGATTAAGAATTTGCCTGGCGGCCATAGCGCCGTGGAACCACCTGATCCCATGCCGAACTCAGAAGTGAAACGCGGTAGCGCCGATGGTAGTGTGGCATTCGCCATGCGAGAGTAGGACACTGCCAGGCATCCAATACAAGGAACCCCGCTCGATGAGTGGGGTTTTTTATTGCCTGTAATCCAGGCGTCTGGTTTGCTGTTATCCGCACTGGTTTGCAGCCTGCTCCTACCAATCCCTTCTATAAGTAAACTAATCATTATAAATCATGATGTTATATAGCATCTGCCTCATGCTTCGCGTTCAAGCGGATTTAACTATAATTACTTAAATGATAATGATTATTGTTTGATTGATCTTGCCCTGGTCGTTACAATCCAGACCGATTAATAAGTTGCGTTTCAAATGAGCATTTATTAATCGCCGTCCCCGGCAGGAGGCCGGGTCTTGTAACGAGTGAAGTAAGGGAATACGCCACTTTCCTACTTGAAACGTTCAGGCCAAATCATGACAACAATACAACCAAGCAAGCTTGCCTTGCTGATCGGTTCTCTTCTTTCTATTCACGCCGTAGCTTCCGAACAGGAAGTGATGGTTGTCACCGCCTCGGGTTTTCAGCAAAAAATCGAGGATTCCGCAGCTTCTATCTCTGTCATTACTCGCGAGCAGCTGGAGAAGCGCGCCTATCGCGATGTGACCGACGCACTGAAGGATGTTCCCGGTGTGGTAGTGACCGGTGGTGGCAGCAGCAGTGATATCAGCATTCGCGGTATGGGCTCGAAATACACCCTGATGCTGGTTGATGGTAAAAAGGTGGATAGCCGTGGTACCCGCCCCAATAGTGATGGACCCGGTATCGAGCAGGGTTGGTTACCGCCGCTACAGGCAATCGAGCGGATTGAGGTCGTCCGCGGGCCCATGTCATCCCGTTATGGTTCAGATGCCATGGGCGGCGTGATTAACGTGATTACCCGCAAGACTACCGGTCTGGCCTGGCAGGGTTCGGTACACGCTGATTCGACCTTCCAGGAGAACAAAGATGCCGGCAACAGCTTCCAGACCGATGCCTATACCGCAGGTTCACTGATCGATGGCGTGTTGGGGCTGCGCTTCAATGGTCAGCTGGCCCATCGTGGCGAGGATAAGTTTACCCAGGGTTTTGCCGAGCAAGAGACTCGCAGTGGCACGGTGGTGCTTAGTTTCAAGCCTGATGACCATAACCGCTTCGATCTGGAAGCCAGTCGCAGCCTACAGGATCGGAATCGCACGGCCGGCAATTCACTGGCTGCCAAGGCGAAAGATAACCTTTATCGCTATGAGCGCACCAACTATGCGCTGACTCATGATGGCCAGTATGATTTCGGCTCTTCCAGCAGCTATCTGCAGCAGGAGACCAACAGCAACCCCGCTCGCAAGATGGAGCTTACCAACACCATCGCCGATACCCATACCCAGTTTATTCTGGGGGATCACTACCTGAGTGTTGGTGGTCAGTACCGCTATGAGGATCTGCACGACCAGGGCAATAACATGAAAGTAGCCAACCCTGCCGAGCAGCTGACCCGCTGGAGTTGGGCGATGTTTGTCGAGGATGAGTGGTCACTTACTGACAGCTTTGCCCTGACAGGGGGCGCACGCATGGATCGGGATCAGAATTACGGCTCTCACTGGAGCCCGCGCCTCTACGGCGTCTGGCATCTGGATGATAGCTGGACCCTGAAAGGGGGCGTATCAACCGGTTACCGCTCCCCTGACTTGCGGATGTCGGCGGCCAACTGGGGCCAGGTCACCGGTGGTGGCAGCCTGGATGGCATGCTTGTCGGTAACCCTGATCTCAAACCCGAGACCAGCGTGAGTGAAGAGATCGGCCTGCTGTGGAACGGTCATCAGGGCTTCAACGCCGGTGTTACCCTGTTCAACACCGACTTCAAGAACAAAATCTCCGAAGTGCGTCGCTGCACCAGCAAGAGCGATCCTGCCTGTACCCTCAATGGTTACAGTTATGATTTTATCAGTGATCGGGTCAACGTCGACAAGGCGAATATGCGCGGTGTCGAGGGGATGATGGATTGGGCCATCAATGAGGACTGGTCGGTCAGCTCCAGCTACACCTTTACCCAGTCCGAGCAGAAGAGTGGTCCACTGGCGGGTCATGCCCTCAACCAGATGCCCCGTCACATGTTCAACGGCAGCGTAGAGTGGCAGACTACCGAGGAGTTCAGCCTCTGGTCACGGGTAAACTTCCGTGGCGAGACCTCCGAGTACCTGAACCGGGTCAAGATGGCGGAGGGGACGCCTTCCTATACCTTCTTTGATATGGGCTTGGTCTACAAGGCCAACAAGCATCTGGATCTGACTGCCGGGGTCTACAACCTCTTCGACAAGACGGTGGATTACAGCAGCTATGGCACTGTGCTGGATGGTCGCCGCTACAACCTGGGCGTGACCTACAACTTCTGATAGGGAACCTGTCATGCGGCCACCATCTTCCGATGGCGGCCGTTTTTATTGCGCGTCCGTCAGGGGACTACGCCTGATAGGCGGCGGCTTGCCAGGTATTGCGCCCCCGTCCCTTGGCCTGATACATGAGGGCGTCAGCCTGCCGCAGTAGCTGCTCGGCATCAGCCTCTCTCTCTGCGGCGACCCAGACAGCCCCGGTGCTGATGGAGAGAGTCACCTCGCCGCTGCTGGTGTGCAGGGTTTGCCGGTTGCTCTCCAGGCAGATACGCTCGGCCCATTGTTCTGTCTCTGCCAGTGTGGCCAGCGGCAGCAGCAGGCAAAACTCTTCGCCGCCGATGCGGGCCAGCAGAGCCTCTTCGGGCAACAGGTTGGTCACAGTCGTGGCCAGCTTTTCCAGCAGCAGATCCCCGATGCCATGACCAAAGCGGTCATTGGTCTCCTTGAAGTGATCCACATCGAACAGCAGCAGAGCACAGGGAGCCCCGCTTGCCAGTCGTTGCTCCATGGCAGGCATGAATGCCCGTCGGTTGAGCAGGCAGGTCAGCGGGTCGGTACTGGCCTGCTTCTCCAGTCTGGCGTTGGCGCGGCTTAACTCGGTGGTACGGCTGGCAACGGCGCGGCGCAATTGCACTATGTAGGCCACCATGATCAATGCACCGGCCAGCAGTAGCCAGGGACCGAGATGGATGGGGTAGACGGTCTCGATATGCATCCATTTGCGGATGATCCGCTCCCGATCACTCTCTTTGAGCTTGGCGAAGCCCTCTTCCAGCCGGTTTAACAGGGCAAGGTCGCCTTTTTTCACCGCAAAGCGGATCTGGTCGGTATAGAGGTGGCGAACCGGAATAAAGCGGGTGGGATCGTCCGAGGTATAGATGTAGAAGTTGGCGACCTGCAGATCGGCGATAAAGGCCTTTATGTCGCCCCGAAAGGCCGCCGCCAGCAGGGTGTCATTGTCATTGAAGGTTTGTAGTCTGGTGCCGGGGAAGTATCGTCTGGCGTAATACTCCTCGTAGCCACCGGCTACCACTCCGACCGTTTCATGGAGCAGGTAGTAGTGGACATCGGTGCCGCGCAATTCGCTCGAGAAGAAGAGCTGGGAGTCGAGCTGGGCGAGAGGCCGGCCATAGTCGAACAGCTTGTCCCGCTCCGGTGACCATAGCAGTCCGGCGTGAACGTCCGCTTTCCCCTCATGGAGCAGGTAGAGGGAGCCTTGCCAGTCGACCAGCCTGAACTCGATCTTCTGGCCGGTGACCCTGGCATATTCACGCCACAAATCGATCAGCAGGCCATCCGGCTGGCCCGACTCATTGATATAGGAGAAGGGCTGCCAGGCTTTGGAGTTGGTAATGATGATCGGCTCTTCCGGGGCTTTGGCCCAGACAGGCAAGGCAAGGGCGAGCAGCAGGAGCCCCCACCCGATACTGACTATGACTCCTGTCCTGGAAGAGGCCATCCTTGCTCCAATCCGTTGCCGTATACCGTCCCGTGGTCATCGATTATCACCGCCTTTCTGATCGAAGAACAAGCGCCCAAATGATGAAGTTTGCATGATGCAAATGGTGCCATGACAAGGCTGGCGGATAGAGTAACTACTTACAGCGGCAGGCTGATCCGCGCCTCCAGTCCCCCCTGTGGCCGATTGAGCAGGGTCAGCTCGCCGCCGTGCTGATGGACCAGAGTGCGGGCGATGGAAAGCCCCAACCCGACACTGCCGGACTCGGTGTTGCGCGCTTCATCGAGTCGCACGAACGGCTTGAACACATCCTCGAGTCGCGCCGGATCGATCCCCGGCCCGTTATCGCAGACCCGGATCAACAGCTCCTCCTTGCGCCGCTCCAGCGACACTTCGGCGCTGCCGGCATATTTGATGGCGTTGCCGATCAGGTTCTGCAGCACTCGGCGCAGGGTGTTGGCCCGGCAGGCGTAGACCTCTTTGCCTTCCGCCAGACAGGTGACCGGCTGGCCGGTATCGGCATAGTCATCGCACAGGCTGACCAGCAGGCTGACCAGATCCAGCTCGCGGGTGGCCTCCTGCTGCCCTTCCTCGCGAGCAAAGCTGAGGGTCGCGGCCAGCATCTGCTCCATCTGTTGCAGGGTCTGCTGGATGCGCTCCTTGTCCTCGCCATCGGCCAGAAACTCGGTGCGCAGCCGCAGGCTGGTGATGGGGGTGCGCAGATCGTGGGAGATGGCCGCCAGCATCCGGGTTCTGTCCTGCACGAAGCGGTCGAGTCGGGTGTGCATCCGGTTGAAGGCCTGAATCGATTCGCGGATCTCGGTCGGCCCCTCCTCTTTCAAGGGCTCGATATCCTCGCCCCGTCCGAGCCGCTCCGCATTGCCTGCCAGCTGCTTGAGCGGGCGGGTGGCGCGACGAAACAGCTGCACCATCAGCCCGATCACCAGACTGGCGACCAGCATCAGGTTGAGGGTGGTCTGCCACGACCAGCTACCCGCCTCCTTGTCGACCAGCGAGCTGAACTGCAGCCAGCCCCCCTGAGGCAGTTCGATGGAGCCGTAGAGCCGCATATCCCGCGGCGGGGGCGGCCCCTTGCGATCCCGCATCATGCGGGCGTGATGCTCCCACGCTTTGCTGCGCTGGTTATCCTCTTTCAGCTCGGCGCTGATCTCGACCGTGAGGCCGAGGGGGTAGTTGAGGCGCGAGCGCACCAGCTGCTCGAAGCGGGGGCTGCGGTTATCCGGTTGCAGCGGTTCGTCGGAGAGGCGCAGCAGCAGAGTCTCGCTGCGGCTCGCCTTGAGGATCTCGTCATAGAGGGACGGGGGGGAGAGGGAGAGCAGCCTGACCACAGAGATGATCCGCTGCATGGCGTTGCGGCTGTTGACGAAGCCGAGCGCCTCCTCCCGATCCGTGCGGTAGATCTGGATGCTGAGCAGCTGGATCAGGATCAAGCCCGCCAGCGCCACCAGAATGATCTGGCCGGTCAGCCCCTTGGGCCACATCCGTGCCCACAGTCGTCGCAAGGTGCCCACTGCTTAAACCTGCGTCACGTCGGCGGAGAACATATAGCCGCCACCCCAGATGGTTTTGATCAGCTCCGGATTCTTGGGATCCCGCTCCAGCTTGCGGCGCAGGCGGCTCACCAGGGTATCGATGGCGCGATCAAAGGCTACCGCCTCGCGGCCACGGGCCAGATCCAGCAGTTGATCCCGGCTCAGCACCCGCTGCGGGCGTTCCAGAAACACCTTGAGAAGATCGAACTCGGCGGTGGAGAGGCTGAGGCCCACTCCATCCTCATCTACCAGCTCCCGGCGATTGACGTCGAGCAGCCAGCGAGCGAAGCGCAGATCCCGGGTCAGGGTCTCGGCGGCGGGTTGGGTCTCTGCCTGGGTGCGGCGCATCACCGCCTTGATGCGCGCCAGCAGCTCGCGCGGATTGAAAGGCTTGGCCAGATAGTCGTCGGCCCCCATCTCCAATCCGATGATGCGGTCGGTCTCTTCCCCCATGGCAGTGAGCATGATGATGGGCAGGTTCGATTTGACCCGCAGCTCGCGGCAGAGGGTCAGGCCATCTTCACCCGGCATCATCAGATCCAGCACCAACAGGTCGAACTCCCGCTCCTCCAGCAGTCGCTTCATCTCCTTGCCATCCCGGGCGCAGCTGACCCGCAGGCCGTGCTGTTCGAGAAAGCGCTTCAAGAGATCGCGGATCTCGCTGTGGTCGTCGACCACCAGAATGTGGGTGTTGCCCTGGTTCATGAATACCTCCCCTGCTTGGCGTTGGCACGAGTATACGAAAATCCGCCCGGCGGTTTGTGTCAAAGTGTGCCAGATCCGCACGATGCCACACTCTGCTACAAAAAAGGGTGATGCTGGCAAAGTTCAGACACCGATAGGGTGTTTACTTGAGGGCAAGGCAAGAGCGCCGAACCAGAATCATCCCTACAGGAGATAGACCATGAAAAAGCTGACCAAAACCCTGCTGACCGCCACCCTGATCCTTGGCCTGCCGCTGGGTGCCTATGCTGCCAGTGAAGCGGCCCCCACTGGCCAGCCCGGTGCCATGGTGGATTGCCCGATGGACGGTGGTGGCATGATGGGTGGCAAACACCACAGTGGTCGCCACGACAAGATGGCCCGCATGCAGAACATGACCCCGGAGCAGATCCAGGCCAACCTGCAGCAACGTTATGACCGCATTGAAGATCCGGCCAAGAAGGCGGAGTTCATCAAGAAGCTCAACGAGCGTGCCGCCGGCATGACCAAGCACGCTGAAGCGATGAAGCAGTTCGCCGAAGCGAACCAGTAACAGCGCCAGCTGTTATCAACCCAAGGGTGGCCGATGCCACCCTTTTTGTGCTTACTGCGTTGAGCAGCAGATTGGCTGAACGCTGGTGATTGCCAATAAAAGAGGGGGAGCCTGATGCTCCCCCTCTTGCTATCTGTGCCGATGCGGGTGTTCAGCCCACTCCACCGGACGAGCGAACTTAGCCCTGAGCCTTGTCGGTCAGCTCTACTTTCTTGACGGTTTCGCCTTCGAACTTGATGACCACGTTTTTCTTGGCGGCGTCGGTATCTTTCAGCAGGGTTGTGGTTGTCTCTGCCAGCAGCGGAGAAGCCTTCTTCAGGGCATCCAGATCATAGGTCCACACTTCCAGACCGGATTCAGTCTTGGTGGTGGCAGGAGCGCCCAGCTTCTCTTTGACTGCCTGCTTGTTGGAGCCGCCTTCCTTGATATCCAGTGCCTTCTTGATGGCTTCGTTGGATGCGCTGTCCATGGCACCGGATACGGCAGTGCTGGCCGCATCCTTGACGCTGCTGGTGACGCTGTCGGTCAGCGAATCCATCAGGCCGGCATTGGCAAACAGGGGCAGGGTGGTGAGGGCAACCAGCAAACTCTTTTTCATTTTCTACAGCTTCCATGGGTTCAATGAGGCGGCTATGAAATCAGCAAAGATATTGGGCGTCAAGTGAGGCATGCAATTAACATTTCTGTTAACTGGATCTCATTTCTCACCAGTCGCAAACAGTTTTGGTATCTCCCGCACCAGCCAGCTTTTGGCCTTGCCCATGGTGTCTCGCCGCCAGGCCAGCACGACCTGCAGCTGATGGCGATATTCGGGGCTGATCACCTTAAGCCGTCCGGCTCGGATGTCCTCCTCAATCCAGCTCTGTGGCATGGTGCCGACCCCGATCCCTGCCAGCAGGGCATCCCGTTTCTCCGTCATGGTGCTGACAGTGAGGCGCGGCTGCTTGTCCAGCAGGCGGTAGGTGAGCACCGGTTTGCGCAGGGCTGTGTCGGCCACCGCGATGGCGCGGTAGCGGCGCAGGGTCTCGTCGGCCAGAGGTTCGGGCTCCTGATGCAGCGGATGATCGGGATGGGCGACGTAGAGCATCACCTCTTCCTTGATCACCTGATGCTTGATGCCGGTCATCATGATGTCCGGGTTGATGGAGGAGATCAGCAGGTCGGCACGACCATCTTCCAGACACTCCCAGCTACCCGCCAGCACCTCGGCCCGCAGCCGCAGTCGGGTATCGGTCTGCTCGGCCAGTTTCTCCACCAAGGGGTAGAGGGCCTGCACCGGGACCAGCGCATCGACGGCGACTGTGATGTCGGTCTCCCAGCCACGGGCCAATGCCCGGGTCTCGCCTACCAGATGCTCGGCTGCCTCCAGCAGCACCCGGCCGCGCTCCAGCAGCATGCGCCCCGCCGGGGTGAACTTGGTGCGGTGGCCGCTGCGGTCAAACAGCATGGCATCCAGTTCGTCTTCCAGCTTCTGCACCGTATAGCTCAATGCCGAGGGCACCTTGCCCAGCTCGTCGGCCGCCGCCGCAAAGCTGCCGCGGCGGTCGATGGCATCCAGCACCCGGATTGCCTCCAGGGTCAGCGCCCGCTCCTTGTTCGATTCCTTGGCCATTCCTCACCTTCAATTTTTTTGAATATGTTTGCCAGTTTATCTCGCTAACAAGTTAGGTCATGTCACTTTAATATTCAATCAACGCTTAGGCAGGAACGTCGAGCGGCCAAATATGCGGGTAGTTCCGCACTGTGACACACCAAATCGGTCTGTCTGATGTCGGTGAAAGAACAACACACTATTTGAATAACCTCTTGCATGGATGCATTGATTCTGGCCGAAAAGGCCTTGGCAATGACATATAAAACAAGAGAGTGAATGAACATGAAAAACGTAATCAAGATGCTGGCCGTTGCAGGCCTGATGACCACTGGTTTCGCCCAAGCTTCCGTACCGGCTGACTTCAATGCCATGCCCGGCGTGCTGTTTGTGAACTGGAACGCCACTGCCGCAATGGATGGCAAAGCCAATCCGATGCTGGAAGTGCGTGACGAGTCTGGTGATCTGCTGGCATCAGTCCACGCCAACCTGACTGGCACCCAGCAGGTGCGGATCCCGAGCCGTACCCAGGGCAACCTGAC
Organism: Aeromonas sp. FDAARGOS 1404; assembly: GCF_019047085.1. Classification (NCBI taxonomy): domain Bacteria; kingdom Pseudomonadati; phylum Pseudomonadota; class Gammaproteobacteria; order Aeromonadales; family Aeromonadaceae; genus Aeromonas; species Aeromonas sp. FDAARGOS 1404. Next base: position 2,032,272 of record NZ_CP077237.1, on the reverse strand, counting down.
CGTCAGCTTGGCTGACCAGAGCAGCGAATACCGTATTCCGTTCGGCATCGGTAGCGGCAAACAGCGTTAATCAACCGTCCCGGTAGGTGAGGAGCAGACCATGATGCAATTGAGAGCCGCAGAAGCGCGGGGCAAGGCCAACTTTGGCTGGCTGGACGCGCGCCACAGTTTCTCCTTCGGTCACTACTATGACCCGGAGTGGATGGGGCACTCGGTACTGCGGGTGATCAATCAGGATCTGGTTGCGCCGGGTGGCGGATTCGCCACCCACCCTCACGCCAATATGGAGATCCTCACCTGCGTGCTGCAAGGCACCATAGAGCACAAGGACAGCCTCGGCCATGCCGAGCAGATCCCGGCAGGGGATTTCCAGCTGATGAGCGCAGGCAGCGGGATCCGCCACAGCGAGTACAACCCCTCGCAGACGGATCCTCTCTCCCTGTTGCAGATCTGGATCGAGCCGAACGAGTTCGGCACGCCACCCGGGTATCAGCAGAAGAAGATCGAGTCCAGACCGGGCATGACGCTGGTGGCGTCACCGGATGGCGAGGCGGGATCGCTGCGGATCCGCCAACAGGCCCGCGTATGGCGGCTGGAACTGGCCCCGGGCGAGACGCTCGAATGGGCACTGGCTGGCCGACACGGTTACCTGCAGATGATTTCAGGGGAGTTGACCGCCAACGGTCTGGCTGCCCGACCCGGCGACGGGGTGCTCAGTCGTGATGAATACCGGTGGGAGCTGGTTGCGACCTGTGCCAGCCAAGCTCTGTTATTTGACCTACCCTGAAGCAGTCAGCGGTGATGTGACACAAACGAGGAATATGAAATGGACAAGATGAAAGATGTAGCGCTGCTGGCGGGTCGTGTACTGCTGGCGCTGATGTTCGTAATGGCGGGCTGGAGCAAGATCGGTGGCTACGCCGGTACTCAGGGCTATATGGAAGCGATGGGCGTGCCGGGCTTTATGTTGCCGCTGGTGATCCTGCTTGAGCTGGGTGGTGGCCTTGCCGTCGTGTTCGGTCTCTTTACCCGCAGCCTCTCCGTGCTGCTGGCCGGTTTCACCCTGATGGCTGCCTTTATTTTCCACTACCAGCCTGCCGAACAGATGCAGATGCTGATGTTTATGAAGAACGTCTCAGTGGCCGGTGGTTTCCTGGCGCTGGCGGCGGCCGGAGCAGGGGCTTTCAGTGTGGATGCCCGTCTCGGCAAAAACTGGTAATGCCCTGAAGAGTCAAGTTTTCCAATGCCTTTTGGCCGGTGCAACAGCACCGGCTTTTTTCTGTCTGCGAGATAGTGCTGCACAAATCTGCGGCGCCCCTCATGGTTCCGCCTGCTGGCCACAAGTGCCTTTTGCATCTTATCCCCCGATCCCTGACAATTCCCTCTCTTGTGAAGTGACGGAAATGGCTCGCCTTTTCCCTCGCCCCCTCTCATCCACAGGCGGGAATTGCTCATGTTTACCCTCTACCACTCCAATCAGCTGGATCTGCTCAAAGAGCTGCTGGTGAGCCGCATCCGGCAGGCCCCTCTCTCTCACCCCTTCGATCGGGAGCAGATCCTGGTGCAGAGCCCGGGCATGGCCCAGTGGCTCAAGCTGGAGCTGGCCAAAGCCTTCGGCATCGCCGCCAATATCGACTTTCCGCTGCCCGCCAGCTTTATCTGGGAGATGTTCACCCGGGGGCTGGCAGATGTGCCGCGCCAGAGCCCCTACAACAAGGGATCCATGAGCTGGCAGCTGATGACCATTCTGCCTGCCTTGCTGGATCGTCCTGCTTTTGCCCCGCTCGCCGCCTATCTGGGTGGGGGAGATGAGGAAGCGCCTGCCAGGGATCCTGAGCAAGTTCGGTTGTGGCAGCTCTGCCAGAAGGTGGCGGATCTCTTTGACCAGTATCTGGTCTATCGGCCGGACTGGATCGCCCGTTGGGAAGAGGGGGAAGGATTGAGTCAGGAGCTGGCCGGGGTGAGCGGTCAGGACTGGCAGCCCGAACTGTGGCGCGAGTTGGTGGCTCGCACGCTGGCGCTCTCTCCAAGCGGTTACCACCGCGCCAATCTCTACGAGGAGTTTATCCACGAGCTGGAGCGTACCGCCGATCTGCCGGGCAAGCTGCCGCAGCGGGTCTTTGTGTTCGGCATCTCGGCGCTGCCGCCGCGCTATGTGGAGGCGCTGCTGGCCCTCGGCAGCCGGCCGGAGGTAGAGGTACACCTGTTCGTCACCAACCCCTGCCGCTACTACTGGGGGGATCTGCTGGATCGCAAGACGTTGGCGCGCCTCGAAAACAAGCTCAAACCCGGCACCGATATCGAGACATTGCAAGGCCCCGCTAACCCGCTGCTCGCCTCCATGGGCAAGCTGGGACGCGACTACCTGCATCAGCTGATGGAGCTGGAGGTGCCGCAAATCGAGGCCTTCGTCGATATCGACGAAGTGGATGGCAAGGGCAATATCAAGCTGCTGCATGCCATCCAGAAGGATGTGCTGGAGCTGGCCGAACGAGGCGCCGGTCAGTTCGATCTCGACAGCAGCCATCACAAGAGCCCCATAGATCCGGCGGATGGATCCTTGCAGATCCACGCCTGCCACGGCCCGATGCGCGAACTCGAGGTGCTGCACGACCGGCTGCTGGCGCTGTTCGAGCAGGATCCCGCCCTCACCCCGAAAGATGTGGTGGTGATGATGCCGGATGTGAACAGCTACGGCCCCTACATTCAGGCGGTGTTTGGCGCGCGCGGCCAGATCCCGTTTGCGGTCTCGGATCGGGCGGCGAGTCAGGAGAGCCCGCTGCTGCAAAGCTTCCTCGCCCTGCTCAGGCTGCCCAACGCTCGCTTCGGGGCGGGGGAGCTGCTCGCCATTCTCGAGGTGCCCGCCGTGCTGCGCCGTTTCGAGCTGGATGACGACGAGTTCAACCAGCTGCGGGTCTGGGTGCAGGAGACCGGCATCCGCTGGGGGCTGGATGACGGCTACCCCGTCCGTTTCGCTCTGCCGCCCATGTCCGGCAACAGCTGGCTGTTCGGCCTGCGCCGCATGCTGCTCGGCTTCGCCATGGGGGATGGCGAGCCGGTGGCGGGCATTCTGCCCTATGCCGATATCGAGGGGCAGCAGGGGCTGGCGCTCGGCAAGCTCGCCTGGTTTGTCGACTCGCTGGCCGAGTTTTTGCCCCGGCTGCAACAGGCGCAGCCGCTGGCGGAGTGGAACGCTTGCCTGCTGGCATTGCTGGAGCGCTTCTATCTGGCCGACGAGGATGAAGAACGTCAGCTCCAGCTCATTCGCAGCCAGCTGGCCGAGTGGCAGACCCGGCTCGGCGAAGCCCGTTTCGAGCAGTCCATCACCGCCGATCTGCTGCAGGATTACCTCGGCAGCGTGCTGGGGGAGTCCCGCTCCAGCCAGCGCTTCCTTGCCGGTCAGGTCAACTTCTGCACCCTGATGCCGATGCGTTCCATCCCCTTCAAACAGGTCTGCCTGCTCGGCATGAACGATGGCGTCTACCCGCGCACCCTGGCTCCCATGGGGTTCGACTTGATGGCGGTGGCGTCGCGGCGCGGGGATCGCTCCCGACGTGATGATGACCGCTACCTGTTCCTCGAGGCACTGCTGAGCGCCCAGCAGGGGCTCTATATCAGTTATCAGGGTTTCAGCGCGCAGGACAACGGCGACAAGGTGCCATCGGTGCTGCTGGCGGAGCTGATCGACTATGTGCGGCAGGGCTTTGTGCTGGCGGGGGATGAGGATCTCGACGACGAAACCTCCGGCAAGCGGCTGCTCAACCACCTGATGGTGGCGCACCCGCTCACCCCCTACAGCCGCAACTACTTCTATCCGGAGGCGGGTTCGCGCCTCTTTACCTATGCCGCCGACTGGTTGCCTGCCCTCAATCCGGTGCGCGGCGCGGCCAACTTCCAGAGCGGCGAGCTGCCGCTGCCCCCCGAATGGGGCAAGGAGCAGGGGCTGGAGCTGGCGGAGCTGCTGCGCTTCTATCGCCAGCCCACCAAATATTTCCTCAATCGCCGCCTCAAGGTGTGGTTTGAGTTGAACGAAGCCAACATCGAGGACAGCGAGCCGTTCGAGCTGGATGGCCTGCAACATTATCAGCTGAAAGATCTGCTGCTCGATGCCCATCTGGCGGAAGGGGATAGCACCGAGCGGCGCGAGCGGTTGCAGCTCACCGGCCTGTTGCCGCAAGGGTGGTTCGGCAGCTTGCTGCTGGACGATCTGGATGCCGAGATGGGCAAGCTGGCGGATCGGCTGCGGCCATGGGTTGCGGCCAATGAGGCAGAAAAACAGGCGGTGGAGATCGATATCTCCCTCACTCAGGGCCAGCTGCAAGGGTGGATCGACACCCAGAAAGGGCGCTTGCTGGTGGTCAAACCCGGCAGCTTCAACGGCAAGGATCTGCTGCTGGGCTGGATCCAGCACCTCTGCCTCTCATTGAGCGGCGCCCCCGGCGACACCCTGCTGTTCGATGCCAAACAGAGTCTGCGACTGCCCAAGCTCTCGGCCGACGAGGCGCGGCCCAAGCTGGCGGCGCTGGTGGCGTGCTGGGCGCAGGGGATGAAGCGGCCGCTGCCCTTCTTCCCCAACACCGCCTGGGATTGGCTCAAGACGATCGAGAAGGATCCCGACAAGCCGGAGGCGGCCGACAAGGCGGCCCTCACCCGTTTCAACGGCGGCTGGATGATCAATGGGGAGGGGCAAGACGTTTACGTCGCCCGCTGCTTCCCCGAACTCGATGACGAGGTGCTTGGTCAGTTGCAGGCGCTGGCCCGCGAACACCTGACCCCGCTGCTCAAGACCCTGGAGGAGCTGAAATAATGGCTAACCCGCTCAATACCCTGCGTTTTCCCCTCCATGGTGAACGACTGATCGAAGCCTCCGCCGGTACCGGCAAGACCTACACCATCGCTGGTCTCTACCTGCGCCTGCTGCTGGGCCACGGCCCGCTCATCGAAGAGGGCGCCGATGTCGGTCAGCCGAGCGCCCACGAGCGGCCACTCTCGGTGACCGAGATTCTGGTGGTGACCTTTACCGAAGCGGCCACCGCCGAGCTGCGCGGGCGGATCCGCGGGCGCATCCACGAGGCGCGCCTCGCCTTTATGCGCGGCCATAGCAGTGATGCCCTGCTGGCCCAGCTGCTGGACGAGGTGGAGGATCACGAGCTGGCGGCCCGCCGCCTGCTGGCTGCCGAGCGGCAGATGGACGAAGCGGCGGTCTTTACCATCCACGGTTTCTGCCAGCGGATGCTCAAGCAGAACGCCTTCGAGTCCGGCGCCCTCTTTGAAACCGAATTTCTTACCGACGATAGCCAGCTCAGGCTGCAGGCGGTGAGCGACTACTGGCGCGCCGAGTTCTATCCGGTGGATAAAGCCCTCGCCAGCGCGGTGCGCGCGCTCTGGCCGAGCCCCGCAGCCCTGCTGCGGGAGATGGGCAGCTGGCTCGACAACAGCGAGCTGGAGATCCACCCCGCGCTGGGTGACGAGACTCTGGCCGCCCGCCATCAGGCGGCTATGAGTCGCATCGCGGCAGTGAAAAGCGAATGGCTGGCGCAGACGGACGAGATCCGCCGCCAGACCGACGGCCAGATCAGCCGCTACACCGGCAAGAACTACGAAGGGTGGCTTGCCAAGATAGCCGACTGGGCACAGGACGAGAGCAGTGGCTACGCCATCCCCAAGGAGCTGGAGCGCTTTGGCCAGACGGTGCTGGAGGAGAACCTCAAGAAGGGAGGGGCAGTGCCGACCCTGCCGCTGTTCAGCCAGATAGACGAGCTGCTGGCGAGCCGCCCCGGTATTCGGGACCTTATCCTGCAACGGGCGGCCAAGGTGGTGCGCAGCCGGATGCAGGCCAGCAAGCGGCAGGCCCATCAGCTCTCGTTCGATGACTTGCTCAAAGACCTCGACGGGGCGCTCGGTTCCAGCCTTGGCGAGCGGCTCTGCGAGCGCATTCGCGCCACCTACCGGGTGGCAATGATCGACGAATTTCAGGATACCGATCCCCAGCAGTACCGCATCTTCCATCGTCTTTACGGCGGCCACACAGACACGGCGCTGTTGATGATCGGTGACCCCAAGCAGGCCATCTACGGCTTTCGCGGCGCCGACATCTTTACCTACATTCAGGCGCGGCGAAATGTGAGCGCCCACTACACCCTCGGGCGCAACTGGCGCTCCAGCAGTGCGCTGGTGGGGGCGGTCAACGGCCTGTTCGAGCGGGCGAAAGATCCCTTTATCTACGAGGCGGATATCCCCTTCCTGCCGGTGGAGGCGCAGGGCAAGAGCAAGGCGCTGCTGCTCGATGGCACCACCGCGCCCGTGCTCCAGTGCTGGCAGCTGACCGGCCAGCCCACCTTCAACCGGGGGGATTACCAGAGCAAGATGGCCCGCGCCACCGCCGCCGAGATCCACCGCCTGCTGACCCTCGCTCGTGAGGGTAAGGCGCTGATCGGTGACAAGGCGGTGAAGGCCGGGGATATCGCCGTGCTGGTGCGAACCGGAGCCGAGGGCAAGCTGGTGCAGCAGGAATTGGCGCGCCTCGCCATCGCCTCCGTCTATCTGTCGAATCGCGAGAGCGTGCTGGAGCAGGTGGAGGCGCGGGAGATCCTGCTGATTTTGCACGCCTGCCAGAACCCGAGCGAAGAGCGCAGCCTGCGGGCGGCGCTCGCCACCGGCCTGTTTGATCTCGACGCCAAGGCGCTCGATGGGCTGGCCAGCGACGAGCGGGCGTGGGAGAGTGCAGTGCAGGAGTTTATGGAGTACCGCAAGATCTGGCATCGCCGTGGCGTGCTGGCGATGCTGCGGGCCCTGCTGCACCGGCGCAATCTTGCCTCTTCGCTTTTGGCGAGCCCCTATGGCGAGCGGCGGCTGACCAACTTCCTCCATCTTGGCGAGCTGCTGCAACAGGTGAGCAGCGAGCTGGACGGGGAGTACGCCCTGCTGCGCTGGTTGGGGGAGGCGGTGAGCCGCCCCAACGGGCAGGATGCGGAGCAGGTACTGCGCCTCGAATCCGAGCGGAAATTGGTGCAGATCGTCACCATCCACAAATCCAAGGGGCTGGAGTACCCGCTGGTGTTCCTGCCCTTTATCTGCAGCCACAGAACCGCCGAGACCCCGCTCTATCACGAGGCGGACGAGGCGGGCAATCGCACCATTCTCGATCTGACCGGCGCCGAGGGCTCTCTGGCGGAAGCTGACAAGGAGCGCCTCGCCGAAGATTTGCGGCTGCTCTATGTGGCGCTGACCCGGGGCGTTTACGCCACCTGGCTGGGGCTGGCGCCGGTGCGGGCGGGGGCGGGCAAGTCGGAGAAGACCGACCTGCACCACACCGCCATCGGCTACCTGCTGCAAAAGGGCGAAGAGGGGGATGCGCAGACGCTGGCGACCGCCCTGACCGAGCTGTCACAGGCGCTGCCCGGGGTAGCCGTCGGTGAGCCCTCGCTCACCCGTCCGGCCCCGCTGCCGCCAGAGGAGGAGCAGCTGGGCGAGCCGCAGGTGCGTCACTTTAGCGGTTCACTTGAGCGGGACTGGTGGATCAGCTCCTACTCCGGGCTGGCGGCGCAGGGCCACGGTCACAGCAAGGGTGTCTTGGCCAACCCCGGCTTCGATGACGAGGTAGTGACCGAGGCGGCTGCGCTGGCTTCCGAGCAACCGGACGAGGCGCCCCAGCCCTCCATCTTCACCTTCCCGAAAGGGGCACGCCCCGGCACCCTGCTGCACAGCCTGTTCGAGACCATCGACTTTCAAAGCGCCGCTGGCGAGCCGCTGGCGCAGCATATCGCCACCCTGCTGGCACAGGATGGCTTCGAGGAGAGCTGGGCCCCCGTGCTGCAACAGCAGGTGGAGGCGGTGCTGGATACCCCGCTCGATACTGGCTTTGGCGAACCGGTGCGGCTGCGGGACTTGAGTGCCGAGCGCAAACAGGTGGAGCTGGAGTTCTTCCTGCCCATGGGGCGGGTGACGGCACCGGCGCTGACCGCCCTCTGCCAGCAGCACGACCCGCTGTCACGCGGCAACAAGCCGCTCAGCTTTGCCACCGTGCAGGGGATGCTCAAGGGCTTTATCGATCTGGTGTTCGAGTGGCAGGGACGCTGGTATCTGCTCGACTACAAATCGAACCACCTCGGCATGAGCCCCGCCGATTACAGCCGTCCGGCGCTGGAGCGGGCGATGGCGGAGCACCGCTACGACCTGCAATACCAGCTCTACTCGCTGGCGCTGCACCGGCTGCTCACCCTGCGCCTGCCGGGCTACGACTTCGAGCAGCACTTTGGCGGGGTCTTCTATCTGTTCCTGCGCGGCATGCCGCAGGGGGGCATTTTCCATACCCGTCCGAGCCGTGAACTGGTGCTGGGGCTGGATGAGTTGTTTAGAAATGGTGATCGCTCAGGCGGTGTTTCATCAGCAGAATTAAACGAGGTGGAGGCATGAGCGGCACCATGATCAGCACCGCAGCCAGCACAATGATGGTTGAACGGTTGAAAACACTGGCGCTGGCTGGCCGCATCCGCCAGCTGGATCTGCAATTTGCCCGGTTGGTGGCAGACCTTGGCGGCAGTCCCGAGCTGGTGCTGGGGGCGGCGCTCACCTGCTTCGAGCTGGGGCGTGGCCATGTCTGTTTGCCGCTTGAAATGTTGACTGCCGGATCCCTGCGGCCGTTCGGGCTGGATCCCCAGCAGAGCCGGGATCTGTTGGCTGATCTGGCGGATCCTGCCCGCTGGCCCGCCCTGTTTGCAGAGAGTCCCCTGGTGGGTACCGAACAGGATGAGGGGCTTGCTCCGCGCTGGCCGCTGCGGCTGTGGCACGGGCGGCTCTACCTCACCCGCTACCACGATTTTGAACTGGGGGTAGCCCGCCATCTGCGCGCTTTGAGCGAGCGCGCCGAATGGCCGGAGATTGCTCCCGCCCTGTCGCGGCTGTTTGCCCGCGACTACGGGTTGGTGTTCGCGGCGCTGCTCAAGGCCCGCCTCACCCCCGACTTCTCGGCCCGCCACTTTATCGAGAAGTATCTGGATCTGGTGTTCCCGAACGAGGTGGATTGGCCCGCCATCGAGGAGCTGCTCGCCAGTGCCCAGGCGGCGAGCGACCTGAGCAAACTGGATGCGCTGGTGCCTGAGGCGCTCTGCTGCAACGGCCAGAAGTTGGCGGCGGCCACCGCGGCGGCGCGCCCCTTTGCGGTGATCTCCGGCGGCCCCGGCACCGGCAAGACCACGACTGTGGCCAAACTGCTCGCCATTCTGGTGGAGACCGGCCTGCAAGCGGGCAAGGCCCCGGCGATCCGGCTGGTGGCCCCCACCGGCAAGGCGGCGGCGCGCCTCACCGAGAGTATCGGTTCTGCCCTGCAGGCCCTCGATCTGCCCCCCGAGTGGGTCGAAGCGATCCCCACCGAAGCGGGCACCCTGCACCGGCTGCTCGGGGTCATTCCGGGGCGCAGCCAGTTCCGCCACCACAAAGGCAACCCGCTGCACCTCGACTTGCTGGTGGTGGATGAGGCCTCCATGGTCGATTTGCCGATGATGGCGCGCCTGCTCGATGCGCTGCCGAGCCACGCCCGCCTGATCCTGCTCGGCGACAAGGATCAGCTCGCCTCGGTGGAGGCGGGGGCCGTGCTCGGCGATATCTGCAGCTTTATCGAACAGGGCATCAGCCCGGCGCAGGCGGATTGGCTCTCCCGCCAGACCGGCTACCGCCTGCAGGGCACGCCAGCAGGGGCACCGGTGCGCGACAGCCTCTGTTTGCTGGCCAAGAGCTGGCGCTTTGATCAGCACTCCGGCATCGGTCAGCTGGCGCGCGCCTGCAACAGCGGCGATGCCACGGCGGTGGAAGCTGTCTGGGGCATGGGCTTTAGCGATATCAACCTGCACCCCTGGGCGGGGGAGGCCTACGACGCCCTGATTTCACAGGGGGTGGCCGGTTACGGCAGCTATCTGAAGGCGGCCCGCGCGGGGGAGGCGCCCGCCGCCGTGTTCAAGGCATTCAACAGCTTCCAGATCCTCTGCGCCCTGCGCGATGGCCCGTTTGGCGTGCTGGGACTTAACGAGCGGCTCGAACTGGCCCTGTCACGGGCTGGCCTGATTGGCCGTGATGGCGACTGGTATGCCGGTCGCCCGGTGATGGTGGTGCGAAACGACCACGGGGTTGGCCTCTACAACGGTGATATGGGGCTCTGCCTGCCCGATGAAACTGGGCGGCTTAAGGTCTGGTTTGAGCAGCCGGACGGTACCCTGCGTGCCCTGTTGCCCAGCCGGCTGCCGCCCCACGAGACTGTCTACGCCATGACCATTCACAAATCCCAAGGGTCGGAGTTTGCCCATACCGTACTGGTGCTGCCCGACAGCCCCAGCCCGCTGCTGACCCGCGAGCTGGTCTATACCGGCATCACCCGCGCCAAGGCGAAACTCGATCTCTACGGCGATCGCGCCCTGCTGGCACAGGCAGTACGGAAAAAGACCGAGCGTTATTCCGGATTGGCGGAGAGGTTGGGGGAGTGATTGATGTTGGCGGTAAAGGGATTTACCGCCATCAATTTTTCAGCGAAATGCAGCTAGACTACTTCTTGAGAACGATTGAGACGAAATATTAAATTTTTCAGTTCACCATCTATGTTAACTTCAGGTGGATTTATTAATATGCTCTCGTCGAAAGTATAACGTAATAGAAATCGCTCTTGAGATGATGATATAAAATGCTTATCTATTTCACTCGGTAGAGCATTTATTATTAATGCTAGTATATCAATGCAAGCGTTGATTGCTATAACAAATTTCTCATATAGGATTATGAATGTATTAATGTCATGGAAACTTTTTTTGTTTTCATCAAAGATGATCTTTATATCAAAAAAACAAGAGCCACCATTCATAATCAACAATCCATCCTTCACTAAAGATGTATGTATCTGATTGGCTAATCCTGCAAGTTTCGCATATTCATTTACCAAAGTGTTGTAATTAAAAATAGCCTTCCCTATAAAAATAGGATTGGAAACATCATGCTTATTAAAACTGTCCATTCCTTTAGTAATGAAACATAGCAGTGCCATGCTGGTTTTACACGGTGTAAGGTTATATTGAGATGCATGTAGTAATTTTAAACATCTTATCACATCATCGTCATTCCCTATGGCACTCATAAATGTTCTTTTTATCTCTGATAATTGTTCAAAACAATTAACAAGTTCAATGCATATTGAGGTAGAGTCTTGTTTATATTGCTCATACTTTTTCTTTATATCATCTTCTTTAGTTCTTTTTTTTGTATACTGATGAGTGAAAAATGCAGATAAGAATATGCCCATAGCAGGTACAAGCCAACTAGGAATAGCTTTGACTGTAGTGGATATATAGCAATATATGTTTGTGTAATCTGTTTTGTCGCATTGTGAAAAACTATCATCACCATAAGCGATAATAGCACCAGAGAAAAATATAAAAATTAGCATCATGATAATGTATATGAACATACTTATGTCACACCTTGTTTTTGTTTAATATATCATTAGTGTTTTTTAAAGTACAGGGATAATAATATCCACCCCTCGTAAACAAAACGGATAAATTTAGTGTTTATCATCTGTTTTCCAGCGCTTACCCATAACCCTTCGTATTTCACTCCATTGGTTTATCAGGTATAGGAAGATCGTGTAATCAAAAAACCATGTAATCCACCACACTTGAACTTTCCCCATTACCAACGCCATATCCCCAATGCTGATTGATCCCTTCTCCCTTTGGGAGAGGGGCGGGTAGGGTGCAAAGAACGAAGTGAATTGCACCGCTTATATTGAGCTGGCAAAAGGTGTCATGCGCTTCGCTTATTACACCCTACATAGATGCTCTGCCTATTCCCTTCTGTTTTTTCCCCACGCTGTCCCCTCCGCTTTTGTCAGCAAATGGAGAGGACTGGGCCACACTTGCTGACACCCTGATCTGCGCATTTAGCATACTGTGTGAACACTCAATAACCGGATGGCAGGGGGATCGCGGCATTCTGGCTGACAGGATTTCCGCCGTGTGCCAAGGTAGCGCTTCACGCCGACTCGACAACGCCGTTTGGTGGGCAAGCAAGAGTGGCGCAGGCAAGAAGAGAGGATGACCTCATATGCGGCAAGATAGTGATACGGTCAGGATCTCCAACCTCAGCGAAGCTGTGGTGCACGGCATTCTGGAGGTGATCAGCGACGGCATCTGGGACTGGAATGCCAATACCGGTTTTGTCTATCGCAACCCCGGCTGGTACCGGATGCTGGGTTATGAGCCTCACTCCCTCGGCAATACCGTCTTCACCTGGGAGAACGTGATCCACCCCGACGATCTGGCGGCTGTGATGGCGAAGTTCGATCTCTGCCTGAGCGGCAGCGCCCATGAGTATCGCGCCGAGTATCGTTGCCGCTGCCGGGATGGCAGTTACCTCTGGATTGAGGATTGCGGCCGCATCATTGAGCGCAATCCCGACGGGTCTGTGGCGCGGATGATCGGTGCCCATCGCGATATCCACGCCAGCAAGTTGTTGCTGGAGCAGCTGGAGCGGCGCAATCAGTCGCTGGAGCAGCAGGTTGCCGAGCGCACCGCCGAGCTGGTGCGACTCAACGAGGCGCTGCAACAGAAAGCCGAGGAGAACCGTCTGCTGGCAGAGACCGATGCCCTGACCGGCGCCGCCAGTCGCTATCGGCTGGAGCGGGCGTTGCAGCTGGAGTGCGAGCGGGCGCGCCGCTTCCATCAGCCGTTTACGGTGATCGCCATGGATGTGGACAACTTCAAGCAGATCAACGACAGCTATGGCCACAACGCCGGGGATCAGACCCTGATCAACATAGTGGCGCTGGTGCGCCGTCATATCCGCGAGATCGATCTGCTGGCCCGCTGGGGCGGTGACGAGTTTATGGTGTTGCTGCCCAACACCGGCCGCGAGGATGCGCTGGTGGTGGCGAGCAAGTTTCAGGCATTGATGGCGAGCGAGCCCATCTGCCCGCACGCTCCCGCTTCCATGAGCTTCGGGTTGGCGGAGTATCAGCAGGATGAGCAGAAGGAGAGCCTGATGGTGCGCGCCGATCGGGCGCTCTATCAGGCCAAGCAGCTGGGTAAAGACCAGATCTGCTAACGCGGAGTACGGAAAAAGAGCAGTAAAAAGGGCCGCAGGTTTGAAACCTGCGGCCCTTTTGTATTGTTACTGACGCGGCGCGACTTAGAAGTGGTAGCGCAGACCCAGCTTGAAGGTATCCAGAGAGTAGTGCTCGTCACCCAGGCTCAGGGCGTTGAACTGGCGCTCGTAACCGATACCTGCAGAGAAGTGGTCGTTGAAGGCGTAGTCCAGACCTACTTCCAGATTGGGGTGTACCTTGCTCTTGGTTGCGCTCTCGTTTACCTGACCGCTGAAACCGAGGAGGGTGGCGTTGCCGACAACTTCCAATTCGGTGCGGGTGTAGGCGATACCCGGTTTGGCATAGGCGCTGAAGCCCCAGGCCAGCGGCTGGCTCAGCTTGGCGGCCAGGCTGATGCTGCGGGTTTCGATGGTGGTGTCGGCAAAGCCGCTTGCAATCGGGGAGGTTACCCAGGTCAGCTGATCCATCTGTTGGGCGTGCAGGCCACCTTCAACCGCCAGCCAGGGTTTGAAGCTGTAACCCACGATCAGGCTGCCGCCGTCGAGCTGGTCGTCGATCACTTTGGCGTCATAGACGTCTTTGGCAGCACCATCGAGATCCATCTTGGAGGTGGTCAGATCCAGACCTGCATACCAGCCTTCGGCATGGGCACCGCCATTCATGGCCAGAGCAAGCAGGGAGAAAGCGGCAATTTTATTAAACTTGTTCATGGATAAATAACCTTGTGTTGCGTGAACTGCGTGTGATTTATATTGCTCAATCCATGAAGCTTTTTATATTTCCGTCATTGCTCTGCTTTCACAGAGGGGCCGCAGTATAGTCAGCACATTTCTGAATAACAAGAGAGTGATTTCCCCATTCTTCTAAATATGACTGGCTGCAAGCAGGGTCATTTTGTTTAATAAATGGTGTTATTAGAGTTTTAGCTTTATTGAGGTTTAAATAATTAACTGGTGAGGCAAATGACAGGCTGAGAGTTCGGTTTTGATTCTATGTGATTGATTTTTATCAGCATTAAATTTTCATTCGAGCGTGGCCGTGATGAGTTGTCTAAAAATTTGCATCTCAGATGTCACTGATTGGCATCAGGTTCTTTTTGATGATTTTTTGAACCCATCACAAGGTGAAACCGTGAGAAAAAAATCTATCTTTTTGCCTGTTTTTTGCTCTTTTTGAGGTTTGGGATTGTTCCCATTGAGGGTTTTGGTGGTCTTTTGAGGCTGTTTTTGCGTGGGCTATGTTGCCCACCAGATGAGTGGGTGGGTTCTTATGGGTGGCTTTTCTCTTTACCCGGTAGCAGTTGTTGGGGTGGGCATGAGGCGCGATAAGCAGATATGGGGCGTGCGGCCTGATTAATTTTGTCTGCTTATATACACAAGCCATTTAAAAGATAGATTTTTGGAGTTTTAAATAACTTTATTATATTCGTTTTTATATTTAATGAAGCTTTCCAATCAAGCCATTTAAATATATTGAATGGCAATGAAACGCTATTGATGATCGTTTAGGATACCTTGCCAGAGAGGTCGTAGTGGCTGGCGCATCAGTGGGCGGCGGGTGGCCGGTGACACTTCCCCTTGCCGGGGCCCTTGACCTGACCTGCGAATTCAGGGAAAAGAAAAGGGCGGTGCTATCAGCGCCGCCCAATGCCAGGAAAGAGAAAAAACCTTACGGTTTAAAAGATAAAAATTTGGAAGCAAACAATCGATTTCTCAACCAGGAAGGGTCTTGAATTCGATACGTTTCGATTATGCGCGATGTTCTATGCAGCACTAGCAAAATGTTTGCGGGTTGAAAGATATGCACTGTCTGGTGTCAGATTTTGCGACCTCACCGTTCAACTGGTCTGTCCTGATGGGCGTTGTAGGCGATTTTTTCTCTAGGCTGTTTTTTCGGTGTCAATATCTGAGCCTTGAAGGTAAAAACAGGTCAGAAGCTGACTCGGCATAACCATGCAATGAAAGTGCGATAACAAGGAAGAGTGGCATGACCTACAGCCAGACCCTGGCCAACAATATTCTCGACACCCTGAAGAAGACCCTGACCGACAAGGGGATCCGCTATCAGACCCTGGCAGAAGCCATGGGTGTCTCCATCGCGACCGTGAAACGGATGATGAACAAGCCCTCGCTGCCGTTCGATACTCTGCTGGAGATCTGCCATCTGGTGGGGCTCTCGTTCGAGGAGTTGCTGGATCGCACTCAGGACGCCCAGAGCCGCCGCGCCGTCTTTACTCAGGAGCAGGATGAGGCGTTTCACAACGAACCGGGGCTCTACGCCTTTCTCGCCAATATCTTCTGGCGCGACAAGACGCTGATCGATCTCAAGCGGGAGTACGGCCTGACCGATGCCTCCTGCTACCTCTATCTGCGCAAGCTGGAGAAGCTCGGTATCTTGCAGCTCGGTATCGACAACAGTTACCACTTCCTCATCAGCGAGCGGATCAGCTTCGAGCAGCACAGCCGTTTCGCCCGCCAGCAGGCGCGGCAGGCAATGTCGGTGCTAGGGGAGTATCTGGTGGAGAACATGCACAAGTCGAACAACTATATGGCGCTCTGCCAGCTGCACCTCAACGAGGGAGAGGCGATGGCGCTGATCGATCGGATGAAGGAGTACTGGCATCAGGAGATCAAGCTCAACCGCCCCGCCATCGGTCAGCAGGAGCACGCCAAGACCTACACCATGTCGCTGCAACTGGCCGACTGCGGCTACCAGAGCTTTGACGACATGATCCCCAATATCGACAACTGATCCCGGCGGATCCTGCGGGATCCGTGTCTGCTCGTGAGTCTGATTGTGGTTACTCTGCCAGTTGCATGGGCTGCGCTTTGGCGATGATGGGTTGCAGCGCCCGGGTATCGAGACAGATACGAATGGCATCCGGCCGCCAGTGCTCGATATCGCAATCCACCAGACTGCCCCGCTCGTCATAGTTGACCCGCACCAGCCGCAGCACCGCGCTCCCCTCCGCCAGATTGAGGGCGCGGGCGATGGCACCTCGCGCCGCCGAGGGGGTGATCTCGAGACTCGCCCCGCCCTGGCCTATGCCATAGCGCTGCTGATAGAGCTCGGTGAGGGAGTTGGCCAGCGGCGCGCTGGCGATATCGGGAAAGCGACTCGCCAGCAGATGGTGGCTGACGTGGAGCACAGGGCGGCCGTCGATCAGGCGCAGGCGGCGAATTTCATACAGCGGCGTAAAAGGATCCAGCCCCATCCAGCGGCAGAGCTCGCTGCTGGCGAGCTCGCTGCCGTGGGCCAGCACCCGGGTTTCGGCGGTGCGCTGCTGCTCGCCGATCCACTGGTGAAAGTGGGTGTGGATGGCGGGATCGTAGGTGAGGCGGGGCGGCGCAACGAACCAGCCACGCCGCTCGGCCCGGTAGATAAGGCCATCCGCTTCGAGGCTGGAGAGCGCCTCCTTGATAGTGATGCGGGTGGTAGAGAAACGCTCGCTCAGGGCCCGTTCGGCGGGCAACTGCTGCCCCGCCGCCAGCTGACCGCTGCCGATATAGCGGCGCAGGGTCTGGCAAATTTGTTCACATTTGGAGGCGCGGCCCTCTGCCGCTACCCGTTCGCTCAATCTCGGTTCAATCACGCTCATGTCCCTGTCGCTCATTCTGGCTGTACGGGCTGGCCTGGCCCTTGTTGGTTCAGCCCTTGCTGGAGTAGTCCAGCTTCACTTGGGTTCAGAGTTGTAACCGCTGTGGATGACAGCGCCATGACAGGGTGATTGTCATCAAACTGCCATTAAAGCGCCCCGCCACCGTCACAATTCCCCTCTAGCATCCCTCTCGAACCTTAACTGACCTAGTCCAGAGGGATGGGATGATGAAAAGCGTGATCGCAAGTGCACTGGCCATGGTGGCCATCAGCCAACCGTTGTTTGCCACAAATAGCTATGCAGCCGAAAATATCGCGGATCTCGAAAAGGCCGCCCGTGGCGAAGGCCAGCTCCACAGCATCGGCATGCCCGACAGCTGGGCCAACTGGAAGGATACCTGGCAGCAGCTGGGCAGCATCTACGGCATCAAGCATCAGGATACCGACATGAGCTCGGCGCAGGAGATCGCCAAGTTCGCCGCCGAGAAGGCCAATGCCACCGCCGATATCGGCGACGTGGGCGGCGCCTTCGGTCCGGTTGCGGTCAAGCAGGGTGTTACCCAGCCCTACAAACCCTCCACCTGGGCCGATATTCCCAACTGGGCCAAGGATGCGGACGGTCACTGGATGCTGGCCTATACCGGCACCATCGCCTTCCTGATCAACAAGGATCTGGTCAAGGCAGCCCCCACCAGCTGGCAATCCCTGCTGGGTGGTGACTACAAGGTGACCCTGGGTGATGTGGGCGTTGCCTCTCAGGCCAACAACGGCGTGCTGGCGGCGGCCTATGCCACCGGCGGCAGCGAGAAGAATCTGAAACCTGCACTGGAGCTGTTCGGTCAGCTGGCCAAGCAGGGTCGTCTCTCCCTGAACGATCCCACCATCGCCAATATCGAGAAGGGCGAGGTGGAAGTCGGGGTGCTGTGGGACTTCAACGCCCTCAACTACCGCGACCAGATCGACCCCAAGAAGTTTGATGTGGTGATCCCGAGTGACGGCTCCGTCATCGCCGGTTACACCACCATCATCAACAAGTGGGCCAAGAACCCCAACGCCGCCAAACTGGCCCGTGAATACATCCTCTCCGATGCCGGTCAAATCAACCTGGCCCGTGGCTACGCTCGCCCGATCCGCAGCAACGTGACCCTGCCGGATGACGTGAAGGCTAAGCTGCTGCCAGCCGAGCAGTACGCCAATGCCAAGCCGGTGCAGGATCACGCCGCCTGGGAGCAGAGCTCCAAAGCCCTGCCGCGCCAGTGGCAAGAAACCGTCATGATCAACATGCAGTAAGGGAATCCAGTGCAACACAAGGTGATAGTGGTACTTGTGGATGGTCTGGCAGCCGAGGTAGCCCACACCATGGGCTACCTCGGTGGCATGGTGGAGGCGGGGCGGGGCCTGCATACGACCCTGAATGCTGCCCTGCCGTCTCTCTCCCGACCCCTCTACGAGTGCATCCTGACCGGCGTGCCGCCGGTGGTGAGCGGCATCACCCACAACGGGGTGAGTCGCCTCAGTCTGCATGACTCCATCTTCCATCTGGCCCGCGCCGCGGGCAAACGCACCGCTGCGGCGGCTTACCATTGGATGAGCGAACTCTACAACCGCAGCCCCTGGCTGGCGGCCCGCGATCGCTTTACTCACGACGAGCAGTTGCCCATCCAGCACGGCTGCTTCTACTGGGATGACCACTACCCCGACAGCCATCTGCTGATGGATGGGGAATGGCTCAGAACCCAATATGACCCCGATTTTCTGCTGATCCACCCGATGGGGGTGGACGATGCGGGCCACAAGTTTGGCCTCGATTCCCGCCAGTACCGCAATCAGGCGCGCCGGATGGACAGCCTGCTGGCCGATCTGCTGCCCCAGTGGCTGGCGGAGGGGTATCAGGTGGTAGTCACCTCGGATCATGGCATGAACAACGACCTGAGCCACGGCGGCACCCTGCCGGAAGAGCGCACCGTGCCACTCTGGTTGTTTGGCGATGCCTTTATCGAGCGCTGGCCGGATGGGGTAGTGATCGCCCAGACCCAGCTCTGCGCCCTGATGGCCGATCTGTTGGGCATTCCCCACGACAAGCCGGCAGCGCCACCGCTGCTCAAGGCCGCCTTTATGCGCGAGGTGCACTGATGATGCCTGCCACCACCGAGATCTTGGTGGATCAACCCGTGGCAACCAAGCACAAGGTGCGCCGCCACTGGCTGCCCGCGCTGGTGCTGCTGCCGTTTATCCTCTTGATGATCCTGTTCCAGCTCGCTCCCATGGTGTGGGTGCTGGTGGGCAGCTTTCAGACCCCAGATGGCTGGGGCCTCGACTACTACCGGGAGATTTTGAGCTCCCCCTTCTACCTGCAATCGTTCGGCAACTCATTGCGCATCGCCGGTATCGCCAGTCTGGCGGGGCTTGCCATCGGCACCCTCGGGGCGGCGGCGCTGCGCCACAGCGGTGAGCGGGTCAAGCGGCTGCTGCTGGCCTTCGTCACCATGACCGGCAACTTCAGCGGGGTGCCGCTGGCATTCGCCTTTATCATCATTCTCGGCATTAACGGTGCGGTGACCCTGCTGCTGAAATCATGGGGATTGATCGACGGCTTCAACCTCTACTCGGGGTCGGGCCTTATCCTCATCTACACCTACTTCCAGATCCCGCTCGCCCTGCTGCTGCTCTATCCGGCGTTTGATGCGCTGCAGGATGAGTGGCCGCAAGCGGCCGCGCTGCTCGGCGCGAGCAAGGGGCAGTATGTGTGGCACGTGGCACTGCCGGTGCTGACGCCTGCGCTGCTCGGCACCCTGATCATCCTGTTTGCCAACGCGGTGGGGGCCTATGCCTCTGCCTACGCCCTCACCACCGGCAACTTCAATCTGGTGACCATCCGGGTGGCGAGTCTGGTCTCCGGCGATATCTTCCTCGAGCCCAATATGGCGGCGGCGTTGGCGGTGATCCTGATGGTGCTGCTGGGGGTAGTGACGGCTGCCAACCAGTGGCTGCTGAAAAAGAGCTATGTGAACAAGGGGCAATCCCATGCATGATTTGACGCCGCGCTGGCCCAAGTGGGTGCTGGGTGGGCTGGTCGCCACCCTGCTGCTACCGCTGCTGGCCACCTTTCTCTACTCCATCTCCACCCGCTGGGGGGCGACCCTGCTGCCGGACGGCTTTACCCTCGACTGGTATCTCAAGCTGTGGGGCGATCCGCGTTTTCTGGCGGCGTTTGGCCGCAGCCTCCTGGTCTGTTTCGCCACCCTGCTGCTGGGGACCCTGGTGCTGGTACCGACCGTGCTGGTGGTTGCCTACTACTTCCCCAAGCTGGATCCCTGGATGAACCTGTTGATCCTGCTCCCCTTCGCGGTGCCACCTGTGGTTTCGTCAGTGGGGCTGCTGCAGATCTACGCTGACGGCGTGCTGCCCATTATCGGCACGCCGTGGATCCTGATCGGCACCTGGTTCACCGTGGTGCTCCCCTTCATGTATCGGGCGCTGGCCAACAGCCTGCAAGGGGTACCGCTCAGGGATTTGATGGATGCCGCCCATCTGCTGGGGGCAAGTAGTCGGCGCGCCTTTCTGTTGGTGGTGATCCCCTGCCTGCGCAAGGGATTGCTGGCGGCGCTGTTTCTCTCTCTCTCCTTCCTGCTCGGCGAGTTCGTGTTTGCCAACATGCTGGTGGGCACCCGTTACGAGACCCTGCAGGTTTACCTCTACAACATGCGCGCCACTTCGGGCCACTTCACCAGTGCGCTGGTGATGAGCTACTTCCTGCTGACCCTGCTGCTCACCTGGGCGGCCAACAGATTTCATCGGTGATCCAAGATGTTTCATTTAGAAGTCAATCAGTTGCACAAATCCTACGGCGATACGCCGGTGTTCGAGGGGATCGAATTCGGCATTCGCAAGGGGGAGCTGGTTACCCTGCTCGGCCCCTCTGGCTGCGGCAAGTCCACCCTGCTGCGGGCGCTGGCCGGGCTCACTCCGGTGGATGGCGGTCAGGTGCGGGTGGCCGGTGAGGAGATCACCTGGCAGGCGCCCCAGAAGCGGGGTATCGGCATGGTGTTCCAGAGTTATGCGCTGTTCCCCAACATGACGGTGTGGGACAACGTCGCCTTCGGCCTCAAGATGAAACCCCAGCCGGGGCGGGAGCTGGCGGCCAGCGTGCAGGAGGCGCTGGAATTGGTAGAGCTGACCGGTTTCGAGCGCCGCTATCCTGCCGAGCTCTCCGGCGGTCAGCGCCAGCGGGTGGCGCTGGCCCGGGCGTTGGTGGTGCAGCCGCGGATCCTGCTGCTGGACGAGCCGCTCTCGGCGCTGGATGCCCGCATCCGCCGCAGCCTGCGCCAGCAGATCCGCGAGATCCAGCAGCGCCTTGAGCTCACCACCATCTTCGTGACTCACGATCAGGAGGAGGCGCTCACCATGTCGGATCGGATCTTCCTGATGAACAAGGGATCCATCGTCCAGAGCGGTACGCCGGAGCAGATCTATACCCGCCCCGCCAGCGAGTTTGTGGCGGGCTTTATCGGCAACTACAACCTGCTTGGCGCCGAGCAGGGCAAGTCGCTGTTTGGCCCCCGTTTTCAGGGCAAGCTGGCGTTGCGGCCGGAGTCCATCACCCTGCTGCCCGCAGGGGCGATCAGCAGCGAACCCAGCCTGCCCGGCATCATTCGCCAGCAACAGCTGCTCGGCAACGTGATCCGCTATCAGGTGGAGTGCGAGGCAGGGCTGTTGACGGTGGATTGCCTCAACCGTTCGGCTGGCGATCTGCTGGCCACCGGCAGTGCCGTGACCCTGGCGGTGGCCCGGGATCAACTCTGTGAGGTAGCATGAGGCCGCATTTCATTTCCATTTTCACTGCGAGGAGCGCCCATGGCACTGGCACTGTTTGATCTGGACGAGACCCTGATTGCGGGGGATTCCGCCAGCCTCTGGCTGGAGTACATGGTGGCCGAGGAGCTGGCCCCCGCCAGCATGATCGCGGAGGAGCAGGCCATGATGTCCCTCTACCATCAGGGCAAGATGGACATGCACCAGTACATGGCCTTCACCCTGCAACCGCTGGCGGGCAAGACGCGCCAATGGCTCGACTCGCTCTCTACCCGCTTTGCCGAGCAGGTGCTGCGCGAGCGCCTCTACCCCGAGGGGTTGGCGCGCATCGAATGGCATCGGGAGCGGGGCGACGACCTGGTGCTTATCTCCGCCTCCGGCGAGCATCTGGTGGCGCCCATGGCGAAGATGCTGGGGATGGATCACTGCGTCGCCATTTTGCTCGATGAGGAGGAGGGGATGCTGACCGGCCAGACCCGTGGCACCCTCAGCTTTCGCGAGGGCAAGGTGGCCCGCATCAACCAGCTCTTTGCCGGCAGGGACCACCTTTGGCAGGGGAGCTTTGGCTACAGCGACTCCCATAACGATCTGCCCATGCTGCGGGCGGTTAGCCATCCCCATGCGGTCAATCCTGCCCCCGCGCTGCGCCAGCAAGCCGAGGAGCTGGGTTGGCTGGTGTGGGAGTGGCAGCGCTGAGTCGTGCGTCACACAGGCTTAAAGTGCGACAAGAAGCACGAAAAACAAAGAGAGAGGCAGGAGCCTCTCTCTTTGTTTTTACTGACGACGTTGTGGTTGAGGCTGGCCGCTGTGGCTACCCCTCGTTGGTTTGTTGCTGAGGCTCGCCAAAGGCGGGCACTTCCTCCTCGGCACTCTGGTGAGGGGTGTGGCGCAGCGGGAAACAGATACGGTTTTTCCCCTCCCGCTTGGCTTGATAGACCCCCTTGTCGGCCAGCTCCACCAGCTCTTTGGCCGAGAGCCCGGAGCGGCTGAAGGCCACCCCGCCGCTGATGGTGATAGTGAGATTGGGTTCGCGCCACTCCAGTTGCTCCACCCCGAGCCGGAACGCTTCCAGCAGTGAGGGAAGCATCGGCTGCTCTTCGCCGTAACGGAAGATCAGCACCAGCTCCTCGCCGCCATAGCGGCAGAACCAGCCCCACTCGTGGAACAGATTCATGCCCAGCTTGCTCACCCGCTTGAGCACCACATCCCCCGCCTGATGGCCGTGGGTATCGTTGACCCGTTTGAAATCATCCAGATCGAACATCACCACCCCGAAGGGGGTGCCACTGTTGAGCTGCTTCTGCAGACACTCGTCGAAGAAGCGACGATTGTAGAGCCCGGTGAGTTTGTCCTGATGGGCTTGCAGGCGGATCTGGGCAAAGTCCTGGCTGGCGGCATCCATCTCTTCGTAGACCTTGGCCAGCTCCAGCATGCGGCGGCCGTTGTAGGCGATACCGCCGGAGCGGCTGGCGCGGATCAGCAGGGTGATCTCCCCCAGCATCCGGCGGAAGTAGCGGGACCAGAGCAGGGCCAGCAGCAGATAGAGAATGCAGGCGACGGCAATCATCAGCTGCACGTTGATGGAGACGCTGTCGATCACCTGCTGCATGCTGGCAGTCGGCTCGACGCTGAGCAGGATCCAGCGCTGCTCGGGGATGCGGTAGTAGGAGACCATCAGGCCGCTGGCATCATCGAGGAAAAAGCCCTGCGGCTGTTGCATCCGGGCCAGCCAGTCGGGGTGGGCGAGGGGTTTGAATACCCGTTCACGATCCGGATGGACCAGCACCAGTCCGTCATGGTTGAGCAGGATCTGATAGCCATTACCCAGATGGTGACTCTGAGCATGCCGACTGTTTAGCCAGCTGGCGAGGGGGGTGAGCTGGGTATCCAGCGAGAGTACGCCAACCCGCTTGCCGTCAGGATCTTCAATCACCCGGGCCAGCGCCATGGTGAGGGTGCCCAAGGTGTAGTCGTAATAAGGATCGGTCCAGACAATCTGTCCGGGATGGCTGGATGCCAGCAGATACCAGGGGCGGGTTCTGGGATCGAACTTCTCGTCAGCCTGCCAGGAGGGGTGGATCAGCATCTTGCGATGCTCGGTGCCCACGTAGACGTAATCGAGCTCCATCACCTTGTGGTAGGCCTGCCACTGTTGCAGGTAGCGCTCGCCGTTGCGGATCTCCGGGCCGCTGAAATCCCGATAATTTACCTGCTGATAAATGAGCGTAAACTGGCGTTTGAGGGTCGCCAGATAGGGTTCGATCAGGGTATGGAAATACTGGGTGTTACGAGCAATCAGATATTGTTGCTGCTCGTGGCGCAGGGTGCGCTCCATATGCAGGTAGTAGATGCTGCCGAGCAGCAACACAGGGATAAAGAGCAAGAGGAGGCCCAGCCGCATGCGGGTGATCAAAGACCAAGTGTTCTTGGGCTTGGCGGGGGACATGAACAGATCCTTTTCGTCTCGGGTGACACCAGCATATATGATGCTGTGCGGCTCGTCTAAAGGCAGAAAATGAGATGTTTCCGATGCTGAACCACACTCTGCTCTCAATGATTCATTATGGCAGCATAGCGGTGCTAATCCTTGCCCTCTGTGTCGAGTATCTGATCTTTCGGCGCGGCCTGAACATGCTGCGAGTGCGCCGCCTGCTGCTGGCAGATGGGGTGGCGGCGCTGGCGCTCTTCTCCATCTTTGCCACCGGGTGTCTGCTGGC
The DNA here is from genome assembly GCF_019047085.1 of Aeromonas sp. FDAARGOS 1404. Classification (NCBI taxonomy): domain Bacteria; kingdom Pseudomonadati; phylum Pseudomonadota; class Gammaproteobacteria; order Aeromonadales; family Aeromonadaceae; genus Aeromonas; species Aeromonas sp. FDAARGOS 1404. Next base: position 2,008,062 of record NZ_CP077237.1, on the reverse strand, counting down.
CCTCGAGCATGCCAGCTCGGTGGCAGAGATCTTTGCCCATCCTGCCCACGGCCTCAAGATGGGGCTGTTTCTGCTGATTGTCGGCTCCCTCGTTTATCCCAGCCGTCTCTTCTATCGCTGGCGTCGCGCCCTGCGTCTGGGCAAGGCGCCGATGATCTCCATCCAGCAGCACTTCCGGGTGGTGTGGATCCTGCGGGGCAATCTGCTACTGATTGCCCTGTTGGCCGTGTTCACCAAGCCCTCGCTGCTGTAACACTCGCGGTGCTCAAAAGCAGTGCGATGCAGCGCGTTGAGAGCGAGAGCGAAGACAAAGAGTGGAGACAAGAGGATAGGGAGGCGGGTATCTTGGATCGGATAACCCGTCACGCGCCGATTTAAGGAAGAATCGCCATGCGCTCCAATCTGATGTTGCTGATGGCTGCCACCATCTGGGGTATGGGCTTTGTCGCCCAGCGCCTCGGGATGGATCACATGGGGCCCTATACCTTCAATGGCCTGCGCTTTCTGCTCGGCGCCCTCTCCCTGCTGCCGCTGCTCTGGTGGCTCAAATCCCGACAACCTGTTGCCGTTGCGGGCGACCATCGCCAGCTGCTGATCGGTGGTGTACTGGCCGGGCTGGTGCTGTTCTGTGCCGCCTCCCTGCAGCAGGTGGGGCTGCTCTATACCACTGCCGCCAAGGCCGGTTTCATCACCGGGCTCTACATCATTCTGGTGCCGGTACTGGGGCTGCTGCTGCGCCACAAGAGTGGCCTCAATACCTGGATCGGCGCCGTCATCGCGCTGGCCGGTCTCTATGTGTTGAGCGTCACCGACGAGTTCACCATCGGCTTTGGCGATCTGTTGCAGGTGGTCGGCGCCCTGTTCTGGGCTGTGCATCTGCTGCTGGTGGATCACTATTCCAACCGGGTTGCCCCCATCAAGCTGGCTGGAGTGCAGTTCGTGGTCTGCGGCCTGCTCAGCCTCGCCACCGCCTTTGTCATCGAAACCCCGACTGTGGCTGGCACCGTGGCCGGTTGGCAGGCACTGCTCTATGCCGGGCTGGTGTCGGTCGGGGTGGGTTATACCCTGCAGGTGGTGGGGCAGCGGGGTGCTCATCCGGCCCACGCCGCCATCATCCTCAGTCTGGAGACCGTCTTTGCCGCCGTGGGGGGCGTGTTGCTGTTGGGTGAGACGCTGGATGAGCGCGCCATTGCCGGTTGCGCCCTGATGCTGGCGGGGATGCTTATCTCTCAAATCCGGCTGCGCTGGTGGTGGAAGTCGCGCCGGGACAAGGTGCCAGCGACCAAGTAAACCGCAGCCCGCTGCATAACAAAAACGCCCCGACTGTCGGGGTGTTTTGCATGATGGCGACTCGGATCAGGGGCGCTGATCCAGCTCGCTCTCCAGCTCTACCGCCTTCTGACGGGCCGGATGGGTATTGAGGCGTTCCCAATAGGCTTGCAGATGTGGGAAGTGGGCCAGCTGGCCGCTTTGCGCCAGCAGATCCACCAGGAAGGAGTTCATGATGTCGGCGCCGGAGAGGCGATCCCCCACCAGATAGTGGCGATTCGCCAGTACCTCATTGAGGTAGCCTAGCACCTTGGCACACTCCGCCCTGGCGTAGTCCGGCAGGAAGCGCATCGGGCTGCCATCCTTGCGCACGAACATGTCGAGCAGCAGCGGCAGAATGCCCGAGCTCTCGGCAAAGTGGAGCCACTGCAGATATTCGGGATAGTCGGGGCTATCTGATGCCGGAGCCAGCCGCTCGGCGGCGTAGCGGGCGATCAGGTACTCGGTGATGGCGCCCGATTCCGCCAGCACCCGGCCGTCGAACTCGATGACCGGCGACTTGCCGAGAGGGTGGATGGCTTTTAGCTCGGGCGGTGCCAGAAAGGTGGTGGCATCGCGCTGATACGCCTTGATCTCATAGGGCTGGCCCAGCTCTTCGAGCAGCCAGATGATGCGTTGGGAGCGGGATTTGTTCAGGTGGTGCAGGACTATCATAACGACCTCGATTCGGTGGCAGGGTGGGGTATACGAGCGGGCGAGGGGGGCGGTTCACCGGCAGTAAAAAAGAGCGGGCTTGATGCCCGCTCCCTCGTTGACTGACTCAGGCCTCCAGCGCCTGATCCAGATCCGCCAGAATGTCTTCGATCGCCTCGATCCCGACCGACAGCCGGATCATCTCGGGTTTCACCCCGGCTTTGGCCTGCTCCTCCTCGCTCAGCTGGCGATGAGTGGTGGAGGCCGGGTGGCAGGCCAGCGATTTGGCGTCGCCGATATTGACCAGCCGCTTGAAGATCTTCAGCGCATCGTAGAAGCGCACGCCCGCCTCGTAGCCATCCTTCAGACCGAACGAGAGGATGGCCGAGGGGCGACCGGCCATGTACTTCTCCGCCAGCAGATAGTGCGGGTGACCCGGCAGACCGGCGTAGCTGACCCAGGCCACCTTGGGGTGATGCTTGAGGTGATGGGCAACCCGCAGAGCGTTATCCACGTGGCGCTCCATGCGCAGGCTCAGGGTCTCCAGCCCCTGCAGCAGCAGGAAGGCGTTCATCGGCGCCAGCGCCGCGCCGGTATTGCGCAGCGGCACGGTACGCACCCGCCCGATAAAGGCGGCCGGGCCAAAGGCCTCGGTATAGACCACCCCGTGGTAGGAGGGTTCGGGTTTGGTCAGCTGGGGGAAGCGCTCGGCGTGATCCGCCCAGGGGAACTTGCCCGAGTCGACGATGACGCCACCCAGCGAGTTGCCGTGGCCGCCGACATATTTGGTCAGGCTGTGCACCACGATATCGGCGCCATGTTCGATGGGCTTGCACAGCACCGGGGTGGCGACCGTGTTGTCGACGATGAGCGGCACGCCACGGGCGTGGGCGGCCTTGGCCAGCGCGGCCAGATCGACGATGTTGCCCGCCGGGTTGCCGATGCTCTCGCAGTAGACCGCCTTGGTCTTGTCGTCGATCAGGGCGGCGATGGCTTCGGCACTGTCATCTTTGGCGAAGCGCACCTCGACCCCGAAACTCGGCAGCATGTGGGCGAACAGGGTGTAGGTGCCGCCATAGAGCTGGGGCGTGGAGACAATGTTGTCACCGGCGGCGGTCAGCGCCTGAATGGCGTAGGTGATGGCGGCGGAACCTGCCGAGACCACCAGCGCGGCGATCCCCCCTTCCAGCGCGGCCATCCGCTGCTCCAGCACATCGTTGGTGGGGTTCATGATGCGGGTGTAGATGTTGCCCGGCACCGCCAGATTGAACAGATCCGCCCCGTGCTGGGCGCTCTCGAACTCGTAGGCCACCGTCTGGTAGATGGGCACGGCGACCGCCTTGGTGGTGGGGTCGTTGGCAAAGCCGTGGTGCAGGGCCAGGGTCGCATCTTTCATCACACACTCCTTGTTGGATGTTGCTTGTCGCAGTTATAGATGGATAGACGTCCAATCTATCAGGCCCGTGGCCGATGTAAACAGCAAGATCCGGCAAAGCAATGTCACCCGCAGGGGATGCGCCTCCCGAGTGGCGGGCAGGCCTGCCTTACTCAGAGGCGGCGGCGATACTCCTTGTCATCGATCTGGTTCATATCCCACTGCATCAGGCGGTTGAGCTGCTGCATGGGATCCTCGATAAGCGGCAAGGGGCGCGGCAGGATCCGCTTGAAGTAACGGCGCAAGGTCTGCTGGATCCGGTTCGGTTTGAGGGGGTTGGCGTGGCTCATGATGGTGCTCCTCTACTGTGGTTCTCACGTTCATCAGCAGTATTGAGCTAAAATGCGGAAGTAAAAACTGATGACTTATAGCAACAGGATTTCCTCTTTTATGCCGACCAGTCGCCTCTACCAGCAATTTCAACGACTCGCCCAGCTGCTTGGCAGCGACGAGCGGGAGATCAGCCTCGCCGAGGTGGCGGATCTGCTCTGCTGCACCCCACGCAACGCCCGTCTGCTGCTGCGGCGGATGCAGGATCAGGGCTGGCTCAGCTGGTCGGCGGAAGCAGGGCGGGGGCGGCGCTCCCGGCTCACCTTGCTCGACAGTCAGGAGAGCCTGACCCGGCGCCGCTTGCGGGATCTGCTCAGTCAGGGCCAGCTGGCGCAGGCGGTGCGGCTGGCCGAAGATCGCCTCGATCTGCTCACTCCGCTGTTGATCGAACAGCTCGGTCAGGCCACCCGCGAGGGGCGCCAGATCCTGCGGGTGCCCTACTATCGGCCGCTGCCGCAGTTGCTGCCCACCGGCCCGATGCGCCGCTCCGAAATCCACCTGAGCCGCCAGATCTTCAACGGCCTCACCCGGCGAAATGAGGAAAATGGGGAAATCGAAGGGGATCTGGCCCACCACTGGGAGTGTCTGGGTCCTTGCCACTGGCGTTTCTACCTGCGCCCGGCGGTGCGTTTTCACCACGGCCGCGAGCTGGTGGTGGAAGATGTGATGGAGAGTCTGCTGGCCCTGCGGGATCGGCCGCTGTTTTCCCATCTGACTCGGCTGGAGAGCCCCTGGCCGCGCACGCTGGATCTCTATCTCGACAGCCCGGATCCCTGGCTGCCCCACCTGCTGGCGGAGCCGGTGGCGACCATTTTGCCGCGGGAGCTCAAGGGGGAGGCGGGCTTTGCCCTGCAACCTGTGGGCACCGGTCCTTACCGGGTGGCTGTGAACGATCCCCTGCATCTTTGCCTTGCGGCGTTTGACGACTACTTCGGCCTGCGCGCCCTGCTCGACGAGATCGACATCTGGATGCTGCCGGAGCTGGCGGAGCGGCTGGAGACCCACCTGCAGCTGGGGCGCGACAGCCCTGAGCTCGGCACCATGCGCGGCGAGTCGGAGCTGGAGTCGGGCTGCTACTTCCTGCTGCAGGATGATCGTTCCGGATCCTTGCAGGATCCCGCCCTGCGGCAGTGGCTGGGCCAGCTGCTCAATCCGGTAGCCCTGATGGGGCGGGTCGCCCCCGAGTTGCAACGGGGCTGGACCAGCGCCCTCGGCCTGCTGCCCCACTGGCGCGAAGCACTGCCCGCGCCCTTGCCCACACCGGTGCAGTTGCCGACGACCTTGGTGCTTGCCTGCTTCAACCAGCATCTGGAGTTCAACGAGTGCGCCAACGCCATGAGCAGCCTGCTGGCCGAACAGGGGATCCGGCTGGAGGTGCGCACCCTCGATTACGGCCGCTGGGTGAGTGGCGAGGATGAAGACGTGGATCTCTGGCTCGGTACCCTCAACCTCGAACATGCCGGTCCCTTTGCCCCTTACGCCTGGTTGCAGGGCACCCCGTTGCTGCGCAAGGTGTGGGGCAGTCAGCATGAGCTGTGGCAAGGGTTGATGCAGTGGCGCGCCAGCGGTGAGGAACCTGGCCCCCGCGCCCTGCTGGCAAGGGTGCAGCAGCAGAGCTGGTTTGTGCCGCTGTTTCACCACTGGCTGGAGCTGGAGAGCCGGGTCGGCGTGCACGGGGTGCGGATGACGGCGCTCGGCTGGTTCGATTTTCGCAGCGCCTGGCTGCGGCCCGAGCCGCCCCATCAGCCCGCAGAGGCGCCATAGTTCGTCCAATTTCTGTCGCGGCTGACGGGCGTTCCGTGGCCGCTTGCGTGAAAGATCCGTAAATCGGCCGCTGCTGCACAGTTTGTGTCACGCCTCTGTGCCATGCTGTTTCAGGTTATGGACAGCAGAGCAAATGAGGAAAATGATGAGCAATAATTCAGACAGTTCCGCAGGAAAATGCCCGGTCATGCACGGGGGAACCACCTCCGTCGAGACGTCCAGAATGGAGTGGTGGCCGAAGAGCCTCAACCTCGACATTCTTCACCAACACGATACCAAGACCAATCCGCTGGGGGCCGGTTTCAACTATCGGGAAGCCTTGAAGGGGCTCGATATGGCGGCCCTCAAGCAGGATGTGACTGCCCTGATGACCGACAGTCAGGAGTGGTGGCCCGCCGACTGGGGCCACTACGGCGGCCTGATGATCCGCATGGCCTGGCATTCGGCCGGGACTTACCGCATCGCCGATGGCCGGGGCGGCGGTGGCAGCGGCAACCAGCGTTTCGCCCCCCTCAACTCCTGGCCGGACAACGCCAACCTCGACAAGGCCCGTCGCCTGCTGTGGCCCATCAAGAAGAAGTACGGCAACAAGATCAGTTGGGCCGACCTGATCATTCTGGCGGGCACCGTGGCCTACGAGTCCATGGGGCTCAAGACCTTTGGCTTCGCCTTTGGCCGCGAGGATATCTGGCACCCGGAGAAGGATATCTACTGGGGATCGGAGAAAGAGTGGCTGGCGCCCAGCGGCAAGCCGGGTGGTCGTTACTCCGGCGAGCGGGATCTGGAAAACCCGCTGGCGGCGGTGATGATGGGGCTTATCTACGTCAACCCGGAAGGGGTGGATGGCCAGCCCGATCCGCTGAAAACCGCGCAAGATATGCGGGTCACCTTCGCCCGCATGGCGATGGATGATGAAGAGACGGTGGCGTTGACCGCCGGTGGCCACACCGTCGGCAAGGCTCACGGCAACGGCGATGCCAAACAGCTTGGCCCCGAGCCGGAAGGGGCCAGCCTCGAGGAGCAGGGGCTGGGCTGGATCAATCACCACAGCCGCGGCATCGGCCGCAACACTGTGACCAGCGGCATCGAAGGGGCCTGGACCACCCACCCGACCCAATGGGACAACGGCTACTTCGAGCTGCTGTTCAAGTACGACTGGTGGTTGCAAAAATCACCGGCGGGGGCCCATCAGTGGGAACCGATCAATATCGCCGAAGAGGATATGCCGGTGGATGTGGAGGATCCGTCGATCCGCTGCAAACCCATGATGACGGATGCCGACATGGCGCTCAAATTCGACCCCGAGTATCGCAAGATTGCCGAGCGCTTCCGCGATGATCCGGCGGCCTTCTCCGACGCCTTCGCCCGGGCCTGGTTCAAGCTGACCCACAGGGATATGGGGCCGAAGAGCCGCTATGTTGGCCCCTATGTGCCGACAGAAGATCTGATCTGGCAGGATCCGGTGCCTGCCGGACGTGCCGATTATGACGTGGCGGCGGTCAAGGCCAGGATTGCCGCCAGCGGCCTCTCCATCAGCGAGCGGGTCACTACCGCCTGGGATAGTGCCCGTACCTTCCGAGGCTCCGACAAGCGGGGTGGAGCCAACGGTGCCCGCATCCGGCTGGCGCCGCAGAAGGATTGGTCGGGCAACGAACCGGCGAAGTTGGCGAAGGTGCTGGCGGTCTATGACAAGCTGGCGGCCGAGTGTGGCGTCAGCGTCGCGGATCTCATCGTGCTGGGGGGCAACCTCGCCATCGAGCAGGCAGCCCAGGCCGCCGGGGTGACGGTGAGCGTGCCGTTTGCGCCGGGCCGGGGGGATGCCACTCAGGCTCAGACCGATGTGGCCTCGTTCGAGGTGCTGGAGCCGCGGGCCGATGGCTTCCGCAACTGGCTCAAGCAGGACTATGTGGTGACGGCGGAGGAGCTGCTGCTGGATCGCGCCCAGCTGATGGGGCTCACCGCCTGCGAGATGACGGCGCTGGTCGGCGGGATGCGGGTGCTCGGCACCAACCACGGCGGTACCGGGCACGGGGTCTTTACCGATCGGGTCGGGGTACTCAGCAACGACTTCTTCGTCAACCTGACCGACATGGGCTACCAGTGGCTGCCGAAAGCGAGCAATCTCTACGAGATCCGCGATCGCCGCAGCGGCGCCCTGAAGTGGACGGCCACCCGGGTGGATCTGGTTTTCGGCTCCAACTCGGTGCTGCGCGCCTATGCCGAGGTCTATGCCCAGGATGACAACAGCGAGAAGTTTGTCTGTGACTTCATCACCGCCTGGAACAAGGTAATGAATGCGGATCGCTTCGATCTGCTCGGCTAGTCCCCAAGCCGTTTGGTTATCTGCACCAGCCCCGCACAGCCAAGATGTGCGGGGCTTTTTACTGCCCGCTTTTCTGTGCAGCCCTACAATCCGCCGCGCTGCGACACCCGCTGGCCGGTCGCGCAGGGCCACTGGCATCCCTGTGCTTGGGCCAGCAGTATCATGTAACATGCTGATCCGCTGGTGATGCCCGGCGGCCACCCATTGGCCACTGATGTCCCATGAACGGACAAGGACAGAACAAAGAGACAAGGAGTCAACCCATGCTGGAAATGCAGATCCAACCCCGCTTTCAGGAGACAGATACCCTCGGCCATATCAACAATACGGTGCCGGCGGTCTGGTTCGAATCGGCGCGGGATCCCCTGTTCCGGATCTTCTCCCCCGATCTGGATGTGCATAACTGGCATCTGATCATCGCGGGCTATACGGTGCAGTTCAAACGGGAGCTGTTCTACGGCCAGCCGGTCACCATCAAGACTGGCGTGCGCCGCATCGGCACCAGTTCTTTCACTGTCTGGCAGGAGGCCTGGCAGGGCGGCGAACTGGCCGTCACCGCCGAAACGACCCTGATCCATTTTGACTACCGGGCCCGCCAATCCCTGCCCCTGAGCGATGCTCACCGGGAAGGGCTGCGGGCCTGGCTGACAGAGAGTTAACCACGGGCCGGATGGCCCATCACAGGAGTGTTATGTACAACTCAATGCGCAACACAGCGATCGCGCTGACCCTGGGATTCTGCTCCCTCCCTTCTCTGGCCGCTTCTCTCGCCGAGCAGTTTACCCTGATGGAGAAGGGGGCCGAGAGCGCCCTCGATACCCGTCAATTCAGCTATGACGGCGTCGATATCAAGGCCTGGATCGATGGCGCCCCCGTCATCATCGCCGTGCCCATCATGAACGAGTTGGGCAAGCTGGAAGGGGAGAGCCGCTACTACTTCAAGGGCGGCAAGCTGTTCGGGGTCAAAGAGCCCGCCGCCCAGTTCGCCTTTGACGACAGCGGCAAGCTGACCCAATGGCTGGACGAGAAGGGTCAGCCCGCCGAGTTCGTCAGCAAGATGAGCATGCAGCAGCGTCAGGAGTGGCTCACCAAGCGAGCCGCCGAGCTGAGCAAGCTGTTTGTGGTGAGCGCGGCCGAACAGAAGGCGGCCAAGGGGGGCGTCAAGCTGAAGGGGTCGGATCTCGCTCATTGGCTCTGCAACGGCAAACTGATGGATCTCGCTCACGGCGACAAGGTGATCTTCGAGCAGGATAAGCTGAAGATTGGCGAGCAGGGGATCGAAGGGGAGGTCTCCCTGCGTCAGGAGAAGGGGTGGCAGGAGCTGAGCCTCAAGTGCGAGGTGCAGGGCACCCAAGTGACCCGCCTCACCTGGCAGCCGCTGCCGGGTGCCAACAAGCCGCAATAAGCGCAGTAGCAAGGGGGCTCATCGCGGGCCCCCTTCTCATTCGGCTTGTGGCTCCCCCAGCTTGAGCCGGGTGAGCGCCTCGACCCGGCGCCACTGTCCGGGTTCGAACCAGCGGGCCAGCAGCTCCTGCTGCTGTTCGGCCCGGGCCTCGTTCGGCAGTTGCCTGAGTTCGGCCAGAAAACCGCTGAGCTGCTCCTCGAACCCTTGCCGGTTCTGCTCCAGCTGGCGCATCCGATCCACCGCTTCCGGCCCCCCTGTCTCCAGCAGCAGAGCCTCCCGTTTGGCCGGGTTCATCTGTGCCAGCCCTTGCAACTCCTCAAGCAGGCGGCTGTTGGCCTCCGCCTCGCGAAACCAGCCCGGTTGCTCCGCCAGCCAGAGATCCAGCTCGCTGGCCAGCTGCGACTTGTCGCTGTCTCTCGCCTCCGCCAGCGCCCTGCGCCGCAGGGTCAGCTGCTCCATCAGCCGATCCTCGGCAAACAGCTGGGCCTGCTCGGCCGGAGTAAAGCTCTGCTGGCGCAGCTGCTCCCGCTCGTCAAACAGGATCTGCAGGCTGGCGAGGGAGATCTCGGTGGGCACCGTCAGGCTGCTCTGGGCGGAGACAAAGGTGCGATAGCGCGCCTGCAGGGCATCGGCGGCCTCCTGCTCGGGATCGTGCGGGTGGCTCTGTGCATGCTGGCTGGTTTGAGCGGGTGATGAGTCTGCCGTCGGTGCCGTGGGCCAGAGCAACACCCCGCCAAGCAGCAGGGTGATGGCGCAGGGCACGACGAGCAGGGTGGCTATCTTCATAGTCCCAGCTCCTTGAGACGGTTGGCATGCTGGCGATAGAGGGTGACCGGATCGGTCTCGAACAGATGGTGGATGCCGAAGGACTGGTTCACTTCGTCCAGATGGTTCATCCGGTAGCCGGTGCCGATCACCTTGCCGAGGTGGCTGCTGCAGACCCCGACCAGCCCGTCATTGGGCTCCTTGAAGAAGGCGCCGGTCAGCGCCAGCGCAGGATCCACCGGATCCAGCAGATTGGTCAGATTGCCTCGTCCGCTCCAGGAGAAGTAGTAGACGCCGTTGGTTGCTTGCATCGGCCCCTCGCCGCAATAGCGGCTGGGCAGCCCCTCCGGGTAGCGCTGGTTGAACTGGCTGGCCCCCTTGCTGGTGAGGGCATCGAGGGCGGCGACCGGATCTTGCGGCAGCTGGCTCCCGCCCGAGAGCAGTGAAATCATGCCGGAGAGGGCGTGGGCCGCGGCGGCCGCCAGCTTCTCGGCGGCGCTGCCGGGGGCGGCATTGGCCCGCACCAGATCGGCAATCTCTGAGCCGTAGTTGACCCCGCCGACGCTGGTGGCGGAGGCGACCAGCTCGGGGGCGACCGAGGCGACATAGCGGATGGTGGGGCCGCCGTGGGAGTGGCCGATGAGGTTGACCTTCTCGGCGCCGGTGGCAGCCAGCAGCAGCTCAACCTGGGCGAGCAGCTGTTCGCCCCGTTGCTCCGAACTGGCGGTGGCCGATACCTGAGCCACGTAGACTTTGGCACCATCCCGGCTCAGGGCCTGGGGAATGCCGTAGAAGTAATCGACCCCGAGTAGCTTGTCGAAACCGAACAGGCCGTGCACCAGCACTATGGGGTAGCGGGTCTGGGTGTATCCGCTGGCGTGTGCCAGCATGGGCAGAGTGCAGAACAGCACCAGAAGCCATCTCTTCATCATCAGCATCCTTGTTGAATCGTGAGGAACAGATTGTGTGGCGTACTCCATGTTCGCCGGTGCCAGTATGGTGGCTGCTGACGGGAGAGGCTGTGAGGGGGATCGCAACTCGGGATTCAAAAGGGGTTCAGGGTGCGGGCGGGGAGGCTGTGCTCTCCGCCCTGCGGCTTATTGCCACTCCACTAGGTGATACTGCTTCTTGCCCCGGCGCAGCAGCAGGTAGCGACCAAACAGCCGATCATTGGCACTCAGCTGATCATCTTGCTTGAGCACACCATTGAGACTGATGGCGCCCGCCGCCAGCAGTTCGCGGGCGATGCGCCTGGAGTTAGCCAGACCGCAGCTGACCAGCAGGCTGACCAGATCGGTCTCGCCGCTGACGGTGCTGCTCGGCATGCCATCCTGCGCCAGCTGGGCCAGATCGCTCTCGCCGAGGCGGGCCACGTCGCCGCTAAACAGCAACTCGCTGATGCGCTGCACCGCCGCCAGCGCCGCCTTGCCGTGTACCAGCTCGGTCAGCTCATCGGCCAGCACCTGCTGGGCCTGCTTGCGCCCCTGCCGCTTCGCGTCTTCCGCCTCCAGTGCATCAATCTCGCTCAGCGGCATAAAGCTGTAGTAGCGCAGGAAGCGGTAGACATCTTCATCCGCGGTGCCGAGCCAGAACTGGTAGAAGGCGTAAGGGGAGGTGAGCGCCGGATCGAGCCAGACCGCGCCCCCTTCGGTCTTGCCGAACTTGGTGCCGTCTGCCTTGGTGATAAGGGGCAGGGTCATGCCGTGCACCTGCGCCTGATGGAGGCGACGGGTGAGATCCATGCCGCTGGTGATATTGCCCCACTGGTCGTTGCCGCCAATCTGCAGGGTGCAACCGAGCCGCTGGTGCAGCACCGCAAAGTCGTAGGATTGCAGCAGAGCGTAGGAGAACTCGGTGAACGAGATGCCCTGATCCGGACGGGCCAGCCGCTGGCGCACCGATTCCCGCGCCAGCATGGCATTGACCGAGAAGTGCTTGCCGATTTCCCGCAGAAAATCGAGGGCGGACATCTGCCCCATCCAGTCGCCATTGTTGACCAGTTGCGGGGCCGACAGGCCCTCATCGGCGGGCAGCAGCGCCCTGATTTGGGCCGACAGGCTGGCGACCCAACCCTGCACGGTATCGGCACTGTTGAGGCTGCGCTCGGTCGCCTTGAAGCTGGGATCGCCAATAAGGCCGGTTGCCCCGCCCACCAGTGCCACCGGGGTGTGGCCCGCCAGCTGGAAGCGGCGCAGCATCAAGAGCGGCACCAGATGACCGATATGCAGGCTGCCGGCGGTGGGATCGAACCCGCAATAGACGGTGCGCGGGGTGGCAAGATGATCGGCCAGGGCCGCCGGGTCGGAATTCTGGGCCACAAGGCCGCGCTCGGTCAGCTCATCGAGCAGGTGGGGGTTGATCATGGGTGCTCCAACAACAGGGGAAAAGCCGTCATCCTCGCCGTTCTGGCCGGTGGCGGATATGTCCCCTGAGGGACAGTTTTGCCACTCTCGTGCTAGCATTCAGCCATAGCGGGGAATCGCTCCCCGTCACCGGAAACGTGCCACCATGACCCAGCCATTCACCACAGATGCCTTGACCCGCAGCATGACCGGGGTGGTCGATGCCCTGCACAGCAGCGCCTTTCCGGCGGCGCTGGTGCGGCTGATCCAGCAACAGGTGGCGTTTGATTGCGCCCTGCTGCTCGGGGTGGGGCAGCGCCCCGTCTACCTCTACGACAACCTCAATCATCAGCGGGCTCTGTTGTTTGACCGCTACCTCACCAGCCACTTCAGTCAGGATCCCTTTATGCAGGCGCTGGAGCAGGGCTTGCCTGCCGGCGTCTGGACGCTGGCGCAGGTCTCCCAAGGGCGGCTCGATCCCGAATATCGCCACCACTTCTATCAGGCTACCGGCTGGCAGGAGGAGGTGGGGCTGATCCTGCCGGTGCGGGACGGGCTGACGCTGATGCTGTTTCTGGGGCGACTCGACAAGCGCAGTACTCTCAGCCGTGACGAGCTGGCGAGGCTGGAGCAGCTGTTCCCGCTGGTGCATTCGCTCTGTCGTCAGCAGTGGCGGCAGAGCCAGCCGCTGCTGGCCCAGAGCACGGCGCTGCCAGATAGCGCCAGCCTCAAGAGCGCGGTGGAGCTGGCGATGGCGAGTGTCGGGGGGGATCTGCTCACCCGGCGCGAGCGGCAGGTGGCGGAGTTGCTGCTGCAGGGACTGGATACGGAGGCGATTGCCGCAGCGCTCGGGATTGGCAGCGGCACGGTGAAGAATCACCGCAAGCATCTCTATGGCAAGCTGCGGCTCGGCTCGCGGGCCGAGCTGTTCAATCTCTTTCTGAACCACCTCATTACGGCGCCGGTGGAGGCATCGCAGGCGTCATCGGCGGGAGATAGAGAGTGAGGTGTCCTGACAAGATCGGACAGTCCCGGATCAAGCAGCCTGAGCTGTTCTCCAATACCTCTTGTTAAACTCCGCCGGGCTGACATTGCCAAGTCGTGAATGCCGACGTTGGCGGTTGTAAAAAATCTCTATGTATTCCTGAATCGCTGCCTTGGCCTCCGCTCTCGTCTTGAATCTATGGTGGTGAACCAGTTCATTTTTAAGAGACCCCCAGAAGCTTTCTATCGGGGCATTGTCGAAGCAGTTCCCCTTGCGTGACATGGAGGTCTGCATGCCAAATTGTACCTGGAGAGCCCGGTAAGCCTTGGCACAGTACTGACTGCCCCGGTCTGTGTGATGAATAAGCCCAACTGGTGGCCTCTTCTGCTGCACAGCCCGAAACAGCGCCTGACTGACCAACCCGGTGGTCATTCGCTCTCCCATCGCATAACCCACTATCTCACAGGTAAACACATCCTTGAGACCAGCCAGATAAAGCCAGCCTTCGTCGGTGGCGATATAGGTGATATCACCGGTCCAGACTTCGTTAGGCTTCGTCGGCGCAAAGACCTGACCAAGGAGATTCTCCGCCACAGGCAGGGAATGAGCAGAATGGGTTGTCGCCTTGAATTTGCGCTTTTGTTTGCAAGACAACCCCATTTCACGCCGCAATCGCCCAATTCGGTCCCGCCCAGCGTAAAATCCTTCGGCGGCCAACTCAGCTTGTAAACGCGCTGCGCCATAGGTCTGGCGCGTCTTGCTGTGAGCAGCCCGAATGGCGACCTTGAGTCGTTCATCTTCTTGTTGGTGCAGTGACTGTGGACGCTGGCGCCAGTGGTAGAAGCCCGCACGAGAGACCTCCAGCACACGACAGATAACGGAAATGGGATAGAGGTCCTGCTGCTTGGCTATCCACGCGTACTTGGCAGTGACTCCTGAGCAAAGTACGCGGCGGCCTTTTTTATGATGTCGCGCTCCATGTTGGCTTGTGCGAGAGCTTTGCGTAGCCGGGCCACTTCAGCCTCCAGCTCGGCGACAGAACGCGCTCCGGGAATGGCCGATGTATCCTTTCCTCCTTTGGCTGCGACCACCCAGTTGCTCAGTGTGCTTTTGGCTATACCCAACCTTCTGGCGGCTTCAGCTTGGCCAAGGCCTTGCTCCAACAGCAGTCGAACCGCCTCTGCCCGAAACTCTGGTGAATAGTGTTCTCTCGATTTCATTAAATACCCCCGATTGTCTCATAGTAACAATCGGGACTGTCTGTGAAAATCAGGATACCTCAGAGAGCCCGCCATAGGGTGGGCCGGGGTTACTCGAGGCGCGGGATGGTGGGAGTGGTTTCGGGCAGGATACTGAGCAACTGGTAGCGCTTCATCAGCTGCTTGTATTCATCCCCCTGTCTGACCTTGTCCAGCGCCTGTTGCAGGCGGGCAACCTGTTGCTTGTCTGCCCTCAGGTTGAAGGCGAAGCAGTTGTCCTGCTCTTCAATGATCGCGACGGTGACAAAATCCTCGCTGGGGAAACCCAGCTCTTTGGCCTGATGGCGCAACATCACCTCGTTGCCCGCCACCAGATCGGTGCGTGCCATGATGAGCTGGCGCACCACCTGATCCATGCGCTCCACCGACATCATATTGCCCGGGCTGATCCCGCGGTTGAGCAGCAACTGCTCCCCGACATCTGCCTGCATCACACCAATCTGCAGCTTGGCGAGATCCGCTTTGCTGGCCACTTTGGGGGCATCCTGCTTGCGGCCGACCAGAGCGACCCTGGAGTGGCTGATGGGGCAGACCCAGAGTAAGTGGGGATCCCGCTCCTTGGTGTGCGCCGTGGTAAAGAGCACGGCCTCTTGCTGCTGGGTCAGCAGATACCAGCCGCGGGCCCAGGGCAGAAAGTGGATGGGTTGCTCCGGCTCTCCCATTTCGCGCCACATCAGGCGCAGCAACTCGACCGCCAACCCCACAGGCTGACCATTTTTATCCAGGCCATTGAGTGGCATGTTCTGCTCCGAATAGTAGATAAGTGCCGGAGCTGGGAGCGCGATAAACAGGGCGAGAGAAGCGAGAGCAGGGAGCAGACGACGCATGATGCACTCCTTGTGCGGGTAGTTACCTAACAGTCTATGTGGCCTTTTCCATAACGTCATGATCCGGTAGCGGGATAAAAAACAGGCCACCTTTCGGTGGCCTGTCTGTTTATTTGAGCAGGGCTTCCATCTCCGCCTCTGCCTTGGCGCGCGCCTTGGCCTCCGCCGCTCTGGCGGCATCGGCGACGCTCTCTCCGGCCGTATGGGATGCGGCACTGACGGCCTGCCGAGCTGGTTCTGCAACGGCTTTGGTCGCTTCTTGTGTCACGCTAGCGGCGGCACTGCTGACGGCTTGCTTGGCAGGAACGGCAACAGCCTTGGTGGCTTCTTGGGTCGCGGTCGCCGCGGCGCTGCTGACGGCCTGTTTGGCAGGAACGGCAACGGCCTTGGTGGCTTCTTGCGTCACGGTGGCAGCAGTGCTGCTGACGGCTTGCTTGGCAGGAGCGGCAACGGCCTTGGTGGCTTCTTGGGTCGCGGTGGCAGCGGCACTGCTGACAGCTTGTTTGGCAGGAGCGGCAACGGCCTTGGTAGCTTCTTGGGTCGCGGTCGCAGCAGCGCTGCTGACGGCTTGCTTGGCAGGAGCGGCAACGGCCTTGGTAGCTTCTTGCGCCGCGGTCGCAGTTGCGCTGCTGACAGCCTGTTTGGCAGGTGTGACAACGGCCTTGGTGGCTTCTTGCGTCACGGTGGCAGCAGTGCTGCTCACCGCTTGCTTGGCTGGCGCAGTGACCGCGGTGGTTGCACTACGGGTCAGATCGGTCGTGCTTTGGCTCACCGCTTGGGTGGCCTGTCCGGTGGCGTGGGAGGCTACGCCGCTGATGGCCTGGCTGGCGCTGTTGGTCAGCGAGCCGGTGACGCCGCGGGTCACTGTGCCCAGCGCGCTGCCAAGGGAGAAGGGGGAGGCGCCACTCTGACTGGTCGCTGCGCCAGTCAGGGCATTGGTCGCCGGGGTGAGCTGGCTGGCGGGGGTCTGCCAGCCCTGCATGGCGGTTGGCCAGGTCGGTGCCGTGCCCGCCAGATTTTCGCCGAAGGTCAGGGTGGTGCCATCCCCTTTTTGCAGCAATACAGACATCTGGTTGGTTTGCGAGTTCCACACCATCCCCGCCTGCTTGGCGATATCCGGCACGGGCGCATACTCGGAGACCACATAGAAAAGCGGCCCCTCCTGCTGTAACTTGTCGGCAGTCTTGAGCAACTGCATGGTGCTGTCGTAGTTGGGGCCAAGGATGGCGGTCATCCGGTCCTTGATCAGGGGTTGTTCGAACAGATTGACCTCGTTCGGGTCAAAGCCGACCAGCGGCTTGAGCAGGGCCCACATCAGCTGACTGGTGGGGCTCATCATCAGCAATGGGGCAACGCAGGCGGACAACATCAGGCTCAGGCAGGCCGCCTGAAGCAACGGCATGATACGCATTGGGATAATATCCAAATAACGATTTGATAAATAAGGTTGTATTTTGTCAGGACGTGACAAATTCACCGGAAGTTTGCGCGTGGCAGCGAGAGACTGCCCACAGGCGCTGGCAGGCTACCATATTGGTCCCACAATGCCAGCAGGCAGTATGATTGTCAGTCAAGTAAACCCCGGGGCTGGTCGACTCTTCGAGAATGCCTTCCATCGCAACAGGATCCCTCTCATGAAAAATGTACTGCTCTGCCTGCTGGCTTCCCTCTGGCTTGCCCCCGCTCTGGCCGCGTCCAAAACCACTGTGGTGGGCGAGTCTGCCAGTCCCGAGCTGGTGTTGCCGCTGGGCTCATTGCCCGAGCGGGTCTGCTGGTTTGCGGATCAGAAATATTCCGAAGGGGCCCGCATTCTGCAGGGAGATATCTGGCTGGAGTGCGGCCCGCAGAACGACCTCGAGAGCAATGGCGCGCTGGCCTGGCGCTCTCCTGCGGTGGTGTTGCCTGCCACCCGTGGTGCGAAAGATCAGAAGACGATTTCCGTGGGTCAGTGAGGCTTTTCTTGATCCAGCTAAAGACATGGACGTGATCCCTGTCGCATAATGCAGCTCCTTTCTTCTCTTGGCTGGAACCTAAGAAATGGCTCGTCGCTCTTCCAATGCACAACGTCGTCGCAGTAGCTGGTGGTACAAACGCTTGTTGGCAAGGGAGCGGGAAGAGCGCGAAGCGCGTTCCGTCCGGGATTGATACAGCATTGAAAAAACGGAGCCTCAGGCTCCGTTTTTGTTGCTGGTAATTTGCCGTCTGGTTATCTTGTCCACCCATCGCATACCTTGTTGCCCTATGCCATCGGCAACTATCCAGAGAGCTGAAACTGTGAGAGTCGACGTTGTCTCCTACAACCCCCAATGGCCAGCCAGCTTTGTAGCTGAAGAGGTTCAATTACGCAGTGCGCTGGATAACTGCTTGCTAGCTGTCCACCATATCGGCAGTACCTCTGTCGTCGGTTTGGCCGCCAAGCCCATCATCGACATCATGCTGGAGGTATCATCGCTGGAGCGGCTCGATGAGCAGAACGGTCAGCTGGAGGCGCTGGGCTATGAGGCGATGGGTGAGTGCGGGATTGCGCGCCGCCGCTATTTTCGCAAGGGGGGTGATGAGAGAACCCACCAGATCCACGCCTTCTTGCAAGGGGATGACCATGTGCATCGCCATCTGGCCTTTCGTGACTATCTAAGGGCCCATCCTGCGGTATGCCGGGAATACGCCGAGTTAAAGCAGGCGGTAGCCGCGAGCTGTCAGCACGATATCGAGCGCTACTGTGCGGGCAAGAATGCCTTTGTCAAAGAGCATGAGGCGAACGCGTTGCGGTGGCTGGCCGGGCAGGTGCCTTCTCTCTGAGCGAGCTTGCTCGCCATAGAAAACGGGGGCCATCAGGCCCCCGTTTTGCTTTTGCAGATTTTTCCTGCTTGCGACTTAGCGCTGCAAGGCTGCCAGTGCCAGTTCGACTCGTTTGGCGTACTCGGGGTCGGCTTGCTCGAAGTGTTTGAGCTGGGCCGCGACGATGGCGTCATCCTCCACATTGATAAGGGAGCGGGCCAGGTTGGCGGCGAGGCGCGAGCGCTGCCCCTCGTCCATGATGCGGAACAGGTTGCCCGGCTGGCTGTAGTAGTCGCTGTCGTAGTCACGGAAGTCGTAGTGCAGGGCGGCCCCTTCCAGACTCAGCGCCGGTTCGTGCTCCTCGCTCGGCTGCTGGGTGCCAAAGCGGTTCGGCTGATAGTTGGGGCTGGCGCCGCCATTGCTGTCGCTGCGCATGGCGCCATCACGATGGGCACCGTGGTGGAACGGGCAGCGCGGGGCGTTGACCGGCAGCAGACCATGGTTGACGCCGAGGCGATAGCGCTGGGTGTCACCGTAGGAGAAGAGCCGCCCTTGCAACATGCGATCCGGCGAGAAGCCGATACCGGGCACCACGTTGGCCGGGGTAAAGGCGGCCTGCTCCACATGGGCGAAGTAGTTGTCCGGGTTCTGGTTGAGCTCAAGCACGCCCACCGGGATCAGCGGGTAGTCGCTGTGCGGCCACACCTTGGTGAGGTCGAACGGGTGGATGTTGTAAGTCTGGGCTTCGGCCTCCGGCATCACCTGTACATAGACCTTCCAGCGCGGGAAGTCGCCCCGCTCGATAGCGTTGTAGAGATCCGCCTGACTGGTCTCCCGATCCTGCCCGACGGCGGTGGCGGCCTCTTCATCGGTGTAGAAGCTGTGGCCCTGCTCGGTCTTGAAGTGGAACTTGACCCAGAAGCGCTCGTTGGCATCGTTGATAAAGCTGAAGGTGTGGCTGCCGTAGCCGTTCATCTCCCGCAGGCTCTTGGGGATGCCGCGATCGCTGAACAGTATGGTGACCTGATGCAGGGATTCCGGATGGCGTGACCAGAAGTCCCAGGCGGCGGTCGCGCTGCGCAGGTTGGTGCGCGGATCCCGCTTCTGGGTGTGGATGAAGTCAGGGAATTTCAGTGGATCGCGGATGAAAAAGACCGGGGTGTTGTTGCCCACCAGATCCCAGTTGCCCTGCTCGGTATAGAACTTGAGGGCGAAACCGCGCACATCGCGTTCGGCATCGGCGGCGCCCTTCTCACCGGCCACGGTGGAGAAGCGCAGGAATACAGGAGTCTGCTTGCCGATGGCGCTGAACAGATCGGCCTTGCTGAACTGACTGATGTCGTGGGTCACGGTAAAGGTGCCGTAGGCGCCCGAGCCCTTAGCGTGAACCACCCGCTCGGGAATGCGCTCGCGGTCGAAGTGGGCTAGTTTCTCCATCAACCAGATATCTTGCATCAGGATGGGGCCGCGCGGACCGGCGGTGAGGCTGTTGTTGTTGTCGACGACGGGGGCGCCGTTGGCGCTGTGCAGGGTCTTGTCAGTCATGGCTTCTCTCCTTGTTGATATGGGGTCAGCCTACGGATCTGCGCCGTGCTCGGCCAATGGGCCTTTCCTCGTCCTTTGATAGGCAAGACAAATGGGTGTGGGTAGGGGATGTGTAACCGCGCCGGATATTGCATGATGGTGGCTTCGAGAAGGAGCCTCATATGCAGATTACTATCCGTCATGCCGAACCCGCCGATGCCCCCGCCTTGCGGGATCTCTACGCCATGCCCAATGCCCAGGCGGGCACTCTGCACCTGCCCACTCCTCCCCTTAGCCAGTGGCAAAAGCGGTTGGAGAACGGTGATGTGGTCGCCTTGGTGGCGGAGGCCGATGGGAGGCTGGTGGGTCAGATCTCATTGCATGTGGAGCCCAATCCCAGACGCAAGCATGTGGCCGGGATTGGCATGGGAGTGCGGGATGACTGGGCCGGCAAGGGGGTTGGCTCTGCCCTGATGGCCGCGGCGCTGGATCTGGCCGATAACTGGCTCAACCTGCACCGGATTGAACTGACGGTTTTTGTCGATAACGAAGCGGCGCTGGCGCTCTATCGCAAGTTTGGCTTTGTGGAGGAGGGGCGGGCTCGCGACTATGCCTTCCGCCAGGGGCGCTATGTGGATGTGTTCTATATGTGCAGAGTCGCGGGGGGCGCCAGTCGCTAACGGCATGGTCGATTATCAGGCCAGATTGCGTCCGGTGATCCGGGCGCTGGAGCAGAATCCCGATCTCTCCATCGAAACGCTGGCAAGCAGTGCCTGCTTGTCTTTCTACCATTTTCACCGGGTGTTTACGGCTGTGGCGGGGGAGACGCCCGGGGAGATGTGTCGTCGTCTGCGCATCCAGCGGGCTGCTTGGCAGCTCTGCTATACCGATGCCAGTGTCACGGCCATTGCGTTGGGGGCGGGGCTCGCCAGCTCCCAGGCGTTTGCCAAGGTATTTCGCCGTTACTATGGTTGCACGCCGGGAGAGTTTCGCCGCGACAAGAGCAAGAATGGACACTTGATGAGCAAGGATGGACACGCACTTGTGCAGCCGAATCCTTATGCTGAGGGTCACTCATCAGCAAGGAGCAATACCATGAAAACCACCGAGATGGACGCCCGTACTCTGGCCTATATGCGTGTCACCGGCCCCTATGGCGAGGGGTATGACCCCGTCTGCCGCCAGCTGCATCAGTGGGCCAGCGCCCGCGGTCTGGAAGGTGGGGAGTGGATCTTCATCTATCACGATAACCCCGAGGTGACCCCGCCAGCCCAGTGTCGCACTGACATCGGGGTGACGGTGCCTGCGGGGACGGTGGGGATGGGAGCGGTCGAGATCCAGCTTATTCCCGCCGGTCGTTACGCCCAGTCCCGTTACCTTATTACCGACCGCAGCCAGTATGGCCCGCGTTGGCAGGAACATATCGGCGACATCGTTGCTGCCGGGCTGGAGTTTGGCAATGGTCCCTGCTTCGAGCTCTATCACAGCATGAGCGATGATCCGGTGCAGGACGATGTCAGCTTTTGCTCCAGCCTCAAGGGGTAGGGCACAGCAAGACGCAAGGGATGGTACAGAACGTCGCGCAGAAACGAGAGAGCCGGACAGTGTCCGGCTCTTTTGCATCTGGCGGATGGGGCGGCGGTTAGCGCTGGAACCCCTTCTGGGCGAACTTGGGACGGGCGTTCATGATCTGCTCCACCTGCTCGTCGCTCATCTTGCCGCGCGATAGTCCCAGCACCTTGTAGGTGAGCAGCGGTCGGGCGGGCAGGGCGATCATCAGGGCGCGGATCTGGTTCTCGTCATCCTTCTCCCGGGTCGGCTTGCCGTAGGCGTAGGTGAGGACGCCGGCATCCATCAGGTTTTTGACGGCGGGCTCGGTGATCGGCAAGTTTATGACGCTTTTACGCTGCAGCACGAACTCGCGCAGCACCGCCTTCTCGTTGAAGTCGAGGAAGCCGATCATCTGGGCCAGCTGGTCCTGCTGACGGCGCGCCTGCCACTCTTCGCATGCCCACTCCCAGGCGATCAGGAAGCCCTGACTGCAGAAGTAGGAGATGGCGATCAGCATGCCGACCCCCAGCCAGGCCGCATGATCCGCAGCCCACTGGCTGACGGCCCCTTTCATCAGCCCGGCCGGAAACAGCAGAATGATGCTGCAGCAGAGCAACAACCAGACCATCAGCCAATTGAGGCGGTTCAGTTGATAGAAATGTTGGATCCACCGTTTCATTGTTCATCCTTCCCAAACTGTTGTGGATAGTGAACTACCTAGAGCAATCAGTGTGCCAACAGCGCAATAGCGGTGGGGAGGAGGGGCTGGCGAGGTTACATTCCCTTACAACTTATTGAATGAGTTGTCATTAATTTGCCTTGTGAGGCGGCGGTCGAGTTGCTAAAAAGTCCTCTCAGTCATTGGGGAGTAGCAACCCGCCCGCATTCCGGGCCGGGCCCATGTCAACACTCTTGGATCCTCGCATCCATGGCATGGGCGGCGATAGGCACTATCGCTCTGCAAGACCTTTGGCCTCGATATGCACGCCAGCCGGGCGAGCCATATCGGGTCCATCGGTTATTCTGCTCGCCTGGCGGTATCTATTATGTTGATTACCCTGCTGTTATTTCTCGTCTCTGCGGTCACCATCTACCTTGCCTGCGAATACTTCGTCAACGGCATCGAGTGGACCGGCCACCACTTCAAACTCTCCCAAAGCGCCACCGGTTCCCTGCTGGCAGCATTGGGTACGGCCCTGCCCGAATGCATCGTTACCCTCACCGCCCTGCTGATGGGCAACACGACCGCCCAGCAAGAGATCGGCATCGGTGCCGCCCTTGGCGGGCCGCTGGTGTTGGCCACCATCGGCTATGCTGCGGTCGGTCTTACCCTGCTGCTTTGCATGGGGCGTACCGAACGGGCCATCGATGGCGAGGTGCAGCGCGAGATTGGCCGGGATCAGCGCTGGTTTATCGGCATCTTTCTGGTGGCGACCGCGCTGGGGCTGGTCGCCTTTACCGGCAAGAGCTGGCTGGCCCCGCTCTTTGTGCTGGTCTACCTCGTCTATGTAAGGCGCGAGTTGAAACAGAGTGACAGCCACGAAGTCGAATTGCCGGAGCCCCTCAAGCTGGCCCCAGATGCGGTGATCCCGCCCCTTGGCAAGGTGCTGTTGCAGACGCTGGCTGCGCTGGTGGTGGTGGCGCTGGCGGCACAGCTGTTTGTCCATCAGCTGGAGAGCATGGGCGAACTGTTTGGCCTCTCGCCGGTGCTGGCGGCCCTGCTGTTGAGTCCGGTGGCGACCGAGATGCCGGAGCTGATGAACGTGCTGATCTGGGTGCGACAGGGCAAGAACCGGCTGGCGCTGGCCAATATCTCCGGAGCCATGATGATCCAGGGCACTATCCCCAAGGCCTTCTGTCTGCTCTTTACCCCCTGGTTGCTGGATGGCGCCATGATGGCCTCCTCGCTGGTGACGTTGCTGGCGGTGGGGGTGCTCTGGTGGGGGTTCAGAAAGGGAGTGATGACCGCCGGGCGGTTGGCGCTGGTGGGTCTGCTCTATCTCGGCTTCTGCGGCTGGCTGCTGGTGAGCTGAAACGGGAAGCGCGGATATGAAAAAGCCCCCTTGGCAGGGGGCTTTGTTGTATCGGTTGGGGCGGTGCTTACAGCGCGGCGATCTCGGCCCGCTGGGCTTCCAGCTTGGTCAGCTGGAGACGGTAATCTTCCAGCTTCTCGCGCTCTTTGGCGATGACCGCTTCCGGCGCCTTGGCGACGAAGGCTTCGTTGCCGAGTTTGCCTTCGATACGGCCACACTCGCCCACCAGACGGGCAACCTCTTTGGCCAGACGGGCCAGTTCGGCATCCTTGTCGATGAGACCGGCCATCGGGATCATCAGCTCGGTGGCACCGATCAGCTTCTTCACTGACAGCGGTGCGGTTTCACCGTCCGCCAGTACGCGGATGGACTCCAGACGGGCCAGCGACTTGAGGAAGGCCTCGTTGTCAGCGGCGCGCTGGGCATCCTTGGCATCGCACTGGAGCAGCACGTTCAGGGGCACGCTCGGCGCCACGTTCATCTCGGCGCGGATGTTGCGGATGCTGACGATGAACTCCTTCACCCACTCCTGATCCGCCATCGCGGCTTCGTCTACCTTGGCGGCGTCGAACTCCGGGAAGGCCTGAATCATGATGGTGTCGGCGTGTACGCCAGCCAGCGGAGCGACCGATTTCCAGATGGTCTCGGTGATGAACGGGATGATCGGGTGTGCCAGACGCAGCAGGGTCTCGAGGACGCTGACGAGGGTGTGGCGGGCAGCGCGCTGCTCGGCCTCGGAACCCTTGGTCAGCACCGGCTTGGTCAGCTCCAGATACCAGTCACAGAACTGGTTCCAGATAAATTCGTACAACACACCGGCCGCGATGTCGAAGCGGTAGGTATCGAGGGCGGTACGGAAGTCACGGATGGCCACTTGTAGCTGGGACTGGATCCAGCGATCCGCCAGGCTGAACTGCATTTCGCCACCGGCAAAACCGCAATCCTGATCTTCGGTGTTCATCAGCACATAGCGGGAGGCGTTCCACAGCTTGTTGCAGAAGTTGTTGTAGCCGTCCAGGCGCTTCATGTCCCAGTTGATGTCACGACCGGTAGAGGCCAGCGCGGCCAGAGTGAAGCGCAGGGCGTCGGTACCGTGGGCATCGATCCCTTCCGGGAACTGCTTGGCGGTACGCTTGGCGATCTTCTCGGCCATCTGCGGCTGCATCATGTTGCCGGTGCGCTTCTCCAGCAGATCTTCCAGCGAGATGCCATCGATCATGTCGAGGGGGTCCAGCACGTTGCCCTTGGACTTGGACATCTTCTGGCCCTCTTCGTCACGGATAAGGCCGGTGATGTAGACGGTCTTGAACGGGACTTGCGGCTGGCCGTTTTCGTCCTTGATGAAGTGCATGGTCATCATGATCATCCGGGCAATCCAGAAGAAGATGATGTCGAAGCCGCTCATCAGCACGTCGGTCGGGTGGAAGGTCTTGAGTGCCTCGGTGTTGTTCGGCCAGCCCAGAGTGGAGAAAGTCCACAGGGCGGAGCTGAACCAGGTGTCGAGCACGTCTTCGTCCTGACGCAGTACGGTTACGGCCGGGATGCTGTGCTTGGCGCGCACTTCATCTTCGCTGCGGCCAACGTAGACATTGCCTGCGTCGTCATACCATGCCGGGATGCGGTGACCCCACCACAGTTGACGGGAGACGCACCAGTCCTGAATGTCGCGCATCCAGGAGAAGTACATGTTTTCGTACTGTTTCGGCACGAACTGGATACGGCCATCTTCCACCGCCTCGATGGCGGTCTTGGCCATCGGTGCCACGCGCACGTACCACTGGTCGGTCAGCATCGGCTCGATGGGCACGCCACCGCGATCGCCGTACGGCTGTTGCAGTATGTGATCCTTGATCTCGTCCAGCAGACCCAGCTCTTCGAGCTTGGCCAGAATCGCCTTGCGGGCGGCGAAGCGCTCCAGACCGGCGAACTCGGCCGGCAGGGTTGCGTCATAGGCGGTGCTCGGGTTGCCGTTGGTATCGACCACTTCGGCCTCGGCACGCACGTGGGCGTCCAGAGTGAAGATGTTGATCATCGGCAGGCTGTGGCGCTTGCCCACTTCGTTATCGTTGAAGTCGTGGGCAGGGGTGATCTTCACGCAACCGGTGCCCTTCTCCATGTCGGCGTGTTCGTCGGCAACGATGGGGATCAGACGGTTCACCAGCGGCAGCAGAATGTGCTGGCCGATCAGTGCCTTGTAGCGCGGGTCTTCCGGGTTCACTGCCACGGCGGTATCGCCCAGCATGGTCTCCGGACGGGTGGTGGCGACGATCAGGTAATCCTTGCCTTCGGCGGTCTTGGCGCCGTTGGCCAGCGGATAGCGCAGGTGCCACATGTGGCCCTTGATCTCGCGGTTCTCCACTTCCAGATCGGAGATGGCGGTGTTGAGTTTCGGATCCCAGTTCACCAGACGCTTGCCGCGGTACATCAGGCCATCTTCGTAGAGACGAACAAACACTTCCTGCACGGCGGCGGAGAGACCCTCATCCATGGTGAAGCGCTCGCGCTCCCAATCCACGGAGTCGCCCAGACGGCGCATCTGGCGGGTGATGGTGCCACCGGACTCTTCCTTCCACTGCCAAATTTTGTCGATGAAGGCATCACGGCCGTAATCGTGGCGAGTCTTGCCCTCTTCTGCGGCGATCTTGCGCTCAACCACCATCTGGGTGGCGATACCGGCGTGGTCGGTACCTGCCTGCCACAGGGTGTTTTTGCCCTGCATGCGGTTGTAGCGGATCAGGGTATCCATCAGGGTTTGCTGGAAGGCGTGACCCATGTGCAGGCTGCCGGTGACGTTCGGCGGCGGGATCATGATGCAGAAGGAGTCTTTGCTGGTGTCGCCGTGGGGCTTGAAGTAACCCTGGGCTTCCCAGTGCTGATAGAGCGCCTGTTCGATGGCGTTGTGATTAAAAGTCTTTTCCATGGTCTCGCCGTAATCTGGATGGATGGAGTCTGGTGTTGATTCTTTATGGATCAATTGGTTGCAGTCAGGGCTGCGCCGGATCCGGTGCGGCAAGGACGGGCTGATCCCTCATTTCGAGGGTATGGCCTGCCTGGCGATAGTGCTTGTAGCGCTCGCGGGCTTGCTGCTTTTGTGTTTCGTCAGTGGGGACAAAATCTACCACTTGAGCGAAGTGTCCTGCAAACAAAGGTGTCGCAGTGGCCAGATTGATGAGGCGGGCGTAGCGCCGTTTCGGTGGCTGATAGCCGATCTCCACCGGGGCCATGCCGCTTTCGCCTTGCAGCTGGTGCGGCACGAAGCGCTCCGGCGGCAGTTGCCACAACAGCTCGTCCAGGCGCAGAGCCTGAGCCTCATCGTCGCAGAACAGGTAGATATGGCCCGCGCCCCACGACTCGGCTGCAAGAGTGCAGGCCAGTCGCTCGACCGCAGAGGCCTGCGCGTCATCCTGTTCGCTCATCAGGTAAAAGGTCACTTGGCTCATCAGGTTGATCCCGTTTTGCGGTGACGGACTGTTGACCGCCTCATGAGGCTGACGGGGCGTTTCCCGTCTGCAGCTCACTGATTCAAGAATGAAACAAGGAAGAGGCGGGCCTCTTCCTTGTGGTTCAGGGTAACGCCAACCCTTCCGATGTAGCCATCGGCAGGGGCCGGAGAGTTACTCTTTCTCTTCGATATCCACGCCAGCCCGGTTCAGCAGGAACTGGGTCAGCAGGGGCACCGGACGACCGGTGGAGCCTTTGTCCTTGCCACTCTTCCAGGCAGTCCCTGCGATATCCAGGTGGGCCCAGTTGTACTTCTTGGTGAAGCGTGACAGGAAGGCTGCCGCGGTGATGGTGCCGGCCGGACGACCGCCGATGTTGGCCATGTCGGCGAACGGGCTGTCGATCTGCTCCTGATACTCGTCAAACAGCGGCAGACGCCAGGCGCGATCACCCGCCTGCTCGGAGGCGTTGAGCAGCTCGTGGGCCAGCGGGTTGTGGTTGGCCAGCAGACCCGAGGTGTGGTGACCCAGCGCGATGACGCAGGCACCGGTCAGGGTCGCCACGTCGATCACGGTTTCCGGATCGAAGCGGTCCACATAGGTCAGCGCATCACACAGCACCAGACGACCTTCCGCATCGGTGTTGAGCACTTCGATGGTCTGGCCTGACATGGAGGTGAGGATGTCACCCGGGCGATAGGCGTTGCCACCCGGCATGTTCTCGCAGCCAGCCAGCACGCCGATGACGTTGATCGGCAGTTGCAGCTGGGCCAGCGCATGCATGGTACCGAGCACGGAGGCGGCGCCACCCATGTCGTACTTCATCTCGTCCATGCCGTCGGCCGGCTTGATGGAGATGCCGCCGGAGTCGAAGGTCAGACCCTTGCCGACCAGCACGATGGGCTTGGCATCCGGATGACCCTTGTATTCGATGATGGCCATCATGGCTTCGTTGTCGGAGCCGCGAGCCACCGCCAGATAGGAGTTCATGCCGAGCTCGGCCATCTCCTGCTCGCCCACCACCTTGGTGGTGATGTTGTCGTAGGCATCGGCCAGACGACGGGCCTGGGAGGCCAGATAGGCCGGGTTGCAGACGTTGGGCGGCATGTTCGCCACGTCGCGGCAGACCCGCACACCCTTGGCCACGGCCAGACCGTGAGCGATGGCTTTTTCACCAATGGTCAGTTCCCGACGCGTCGGCACGTTGAATACCAGCTTGCGCAGCGGGCGACGTGGCTCGGCCTTGTTGGTCTTGAACTGATCGAAGCTGTAGAGGCCCGCCTTGGTGGTTTCTACCGCCTGGCGTACCTTCCAATAGGTATCCCGACCCTTGACGTGCAGCTCGGTGAGGAAGCAGACCGCTTCCATGGAGCCGGTTTCGTTCAGGGTGGTGATGGTCTTGTTGATGATCTGCTTGTACTGGCGTTCGTCGAGTTCCCGCTCCTTGCCGCATCCGACCAGCAGTACGCGCTCGCTGAGCACGCCCGGTACTTGATGCAGCAGCAGCATCTGGCCTGGTTTCCCTTCCAGGTCGCCACGGCGCAGCAGCGAACTGATATAGCCATCGCTGATCTTGTCCAGTTGTTCGGCAACCGGAGAGAGGCGACGAGGCTCAAATACGCCGACTACGACGCAGGCGCTCCGTTGCTTCTCTGGACTGCCACTCTTTACACTGAACTCCATGGAATCTCCTACATCCTAAAGACAAAAGGCACCTTTTATTGAATAATGCGGTGCTTGTTGGGGTATCAGAGGCGGAGCGAACAGCCACAGGCTCCGCAGTTCAAACTGGTAAAAATCCAATATACGGCCCTATTTTTCAGGCATTCGACTAAAAACACAAGTTTACTTGGGAATGACTGTGATCGTTTTCCGATATTTGTTCAGGGAAACCCTGAAAACCCAGCTGGCAGTGTTATTCGTATTGCTGCTTATCTTTGTCAGCCAACAATTTATCAAGATCATCGGTGACGCCGCCGATGGCGAGGTGCCGACACGTCTGGTCTCCACCCTGCTGCTGCTCAACTTGCCCAATATGGCGCTGTTGATGCTGCCTATCAGCCTCTTTTTAGCCATTTTGTTTGCCCATGGTCGCCTCTACGCCGAAAGCGAGATGACGGTGATGCATGCGGTCGGCTTCAGCCACCGTTTCGTGATGCGCAGCGCCATGTTGCTGGCCTTGCTGACGGCGGTGGTCGCGGCGTTCAACACCGGCTGGATCGCCCCGCAAGCCAAGGAGCGCGAGTATCAGGTGATCGACGAGTTCAAGGCGGACCCGGGTATCTCCTTCCTGCAGGCGGGCCGCTTTATGGATCTCGATAAGGGGCGTCTGGTTGCCTATATCCAGGATTTGAACGACAACGGCTCAAAACTGCAAAAGATCTTCGTGCTGCAGCGGGCGGAGGGGAACAATCCTCCCTCGGTGGTGGTGGCGACCGAAGGGGTGGTGACGGTCGATGAGAACGGTCTGCAGTGGCTGACCTTGATGGATGGCTCCCGTTACGAAGGGAACTTCTCCGGCAAGCAGTTCCAGATCTCCGATTTTCGCGAATATGGTCTGGTGATCCGTCAGCAAGAGATGGAGCGTTCCAACCGCAAGGCAGCGGCCAAGCCGACCATGGAACTGTTCGGTACCCAGGACAACGCCATGATGGCGGAATTGCAGTGGCGTATCTCGCTGCCCCTCTCCATTCCGGTGCTCACCCTGCTGGTGGTACCGCTGGCGAGGGTCAACCCCCGTCAGGGGCGCTACGCCAAGCTGTTGCCGGCCATCATGCTCTATCTCTCCTACTTCCTGCTGCTCAGCGCCGCCCGTTCGGCTATCGACAGCGGTCGGCTGCCCTACTGGCCGGGGATGTTCCTGGTGCCGCTCGGTTACCTGCTGTTTATCGGCCTGCCCCTCAATCTGCAGGGCACCAGCTGGTGGAACGGGGTGAAAGGGCGCTATTTCAACAGAAAATCAGCATGATGCTGCAACATAGGAACTTCTGCTGATGTTTGGCATTCTCGATAGATATATCGGTAGGGTCATCTTTATGTCGATCCTGCTGTGTGAAATCACGCTGGTTGGTCTGGCGGGGCTCATCAAATATGTGGAGCAGCTCAAGTCGGTCGGTGACGGCAACTACGACATGATCAACGCCCTCTACTATGTGCTGCTCTCCATGCCCAAGGAGGCGGTGCTCTTCTTCCCGCTGGCCGCGCTGCTGGGTGGTCTGATTGGTCTGGGTCAGCTGGCGACCAGCTCCGAGCTGGTGGTGATGCAGGCGGCGGGTCGCTCCAAGATCAGTATCGTGATGGCGGCGCTCAAGACGGCGATCCCGCTGATGATCATGGTGGGGCTGATGGGGGAATATGTGGCCCCCATCGCCAAGCGGATGGCAGATGACATCAAGGCGGGCGCGCTCTCCGAAGGTCGTCTGACGGTTTCCGCCTACGGGGTGTGGGCTCGCGATGGCAACAACTTCGTCAATATCAACGGGGTGCGTAATGATGGCGCCCTCACCGGCATCACCCTCTATCGCTTCACCCCCGAGCGCAAGCTGATCGACGTGGTGCAGGCGCAGGAGGGGGTGTTCGAGCGTCACCACTGGCTGCTCAAGCAGACCCAGGTTACCCGCTTCGACGACCCGGCGCAGATCCGCAGCGAACAGCATGACAAGATGGAGTGGAGCTCGGAGCTGACGCCCAAACAGCTGGGGGTGGTGAGTATCGACCCCGAGAACCTCTCGGTCTCCGGTCTGCTCGACTACATCGGCTATCTCGATGCCAACAAGCAGGATGCCGGTCGCTACAAGCTGGAGATGTGGCGCAAACTGCTGTCACCGCTCTCGGTGGTGGCGATGATCCTGCTGGCCTCCTCCTTCATCTTTGGCCCGCTACGCTCGGTGAGCATGGGGGCGCGGATGCTGATGGGGATCATGACCGGCTTTGCCGTCTACGTAAGTGATCGGGTGTTTGGCCCCATCAGTCTGGTCTATGCGGTACCGCCGATTCTGGCGGCTATCGCGCCCAGCCTGCTGTTTGGCGGTATCTCCTTCTATATCCTCAGCCGCAAGCAGTAATCCGCACAAGGTTATGAGGAAATGCAAAGAGGGCACCTGTTGGTGCCCTCTTTCGTTGTTGCATTGATCCGGTATTACTTGTTCAGCAATTCCAGATTTGCCTCTTTGCTCAGCACGATCACTTCGCACTCGGCCCAGATATCCTGAAACGCCCGCGGACGCTGGCGGTTGAACAGGCACATCAGGTTGCCCAGGCCAAAGGCGGCGGTAGCGAGACGGATCAGTGCCTGGGTGATGCGGATATGGCTGCCATCTTCGTTCTGAATGCGCAGCCGCCAGGCGCGCATGCCGACGGTCTGGCCAGCACGGGTCCAGAACCAGGTGTAGAAACCACAGATGACGAAGGCGAGCCACAGGGTGTAGATCAGGCTCAGGTGGTGGCGGGTCAGCAACCAGACGGTATCTTCACCCGCCGGTACGCTGGCCATGCCGGTGACCAGCAACAGCTTGGCGACACCCATGCCGATAAAGCCGGCGATGATCAGCAGCGAAGTCACCACCAGCGCATCATAGATGAGGGCGCCAAGGCGACGCAGCAGACCCGCTGACGGGTATGGCTGAGTGGCGGGAGAGGGGGATTTTTGTTGGACTTTTTTAGGCTTGGCCATCGTTTTTATTCCATTAAGATGATGGCGGCATTCTATGTAACTGGCCCCGCATCGGCAAGGCGTTGAATAAATGAACAAACGGGAGTGTTCAATCGAAAAACACCTTGCATGGCATCGCGCCATTCGTATAATCCCTCGCAGTTGCCCGGGTGGCGAAATCGGTAGACGCAGCGGATTCAAAATCCGCCGGTGAATAACCGTGTCGGTTCGAGTCCGACCCCGGGCACCATCAAATTCATGACAAAAGGCCATCAGCAATGATGGCCTTTTGTTTTTTAG
The DNA here is from genome assembly GCF_019047085.1 of Aeromonas sp. FDAARGOS 1404. Classification (NCBI taxonomy): domain Bacteria; kingdom Pseudomonadati; phylum Pseudomonadota; class Gammaproteobacteria; order Aeromonadales; family Aeromonadaceae; genus Aeromonas; species Aeromonas sp. FDAARGOS 1404. The sequence continues at coordinate 1,976,388 of NZ_CP077237.1, read as the reverse complement.
CGTTCCTGCACATTGGAGCGTTACTGTTGAGCTGGCAGTACTTCCCGTTACCTCTTGGTATCCCTTCTCTTTTCCCGCTCTCCGTTATTTCCTTTTCTTGATGTGGCCGCCGGCATCACCGCCAGCGGCCTGTTTCTATTGCGGTTTTCTTTCCAAACCTTGCTGCATCAGATCATGGTTGCTGCGTTACCCCAGCAGGGCAAACAGCAGGGTGCCGAGGCTGCCAGCGAGTGTCAGCGCGATGATGGCTCTGGGTGTGCCGTGCAGCTTGGTCCACATAAACAGGCTGGTGAGGGCCAGCAGCAGCAGAGCCAGGGCGGCGATATCGCCAAACAGCTGCCAGCCGAGGCCGGTGCCCATGCCGCGGTGCAGCCGGTTTAGGCTGGCGGCAAAGTTGGCTTGCTGCAGGTCGGTATGTACCAGCAGGGTACCCTCAACATAGCTGGCGGCCACGCTCTGACTGAGGGTGACGCCGCGCATCTCCCACTTGGCGGGCAGGGTGAGCGGGCCGTTCGGGGTGGGCAGGGTCTGGGCCGGGGTGATCATGGTTCGTCCGTCGGCAAAGGTATCGGGATAGCGCTGTTGCAGCAGGCTTTTCAGCTGCTCCGGGCTGGCGAACGGCGCCTCCAGCACTATCTTTTCACTCGATTTGTCGGTGTGGGGGCCGGGGATGGGCAACACGGCACGGTGTTGCAGCCAGAGGCCGGTGATGCCGTACATCAGCATCAGGGCGAGGGTAAAAAAACCGGCCCAGGCATGGAGGCGGCGTACCCATTTGTTGTTGTGAAGGGGAACTCTTCTGCGTTTCATCGTGGTTGCTTCATAAAAAACTGGCCAGCAAGGGCTGGCCAGTCGGGGTGGTTGTCACAGAGATCAGAAACGGTAGGTACCGGTCAGACTCAGCTGGCGGGGCGTGCCCGGCATGATCTGGGTGGCACTGGTGGCGCTGACAAAGTACTCGTGATCGGTCAGGTTTTCGGCGCTCAGCTCGGCTTCCCACTGCTGCCAGCGATAACCGGCGCGCGCATCGAAGCGGGCGTAACCGGGCAGTGTAGTGGTGTTGGCGTTGTCGGCGAAGCGATCGCCCACCGCCGTTACACCGGTTTCACCGAACCAGCCCTGCTCGCCACTCTTGTAGCCGAGATAGAACTGGCCATTCTGGCGGGAGACGTTCATCGGGCGCTTGCCCTGCAGATCCGCATCCGCCTTGACCTGCTCCGCATCCTGAATGGCGAAGCCGCCACGCAGGTAGATCTCGTCGGTCAGCTCGGCACGGGCGCTCAGCTCGACCCCCTCGGTACGCTGCAGGCCGGTGAGGATCACCTTGGTGGGATCCAGCGGATCCTTGGTGCGCTTGTTGTACATCTCCAGTCGATAGAGGGAGATAGTGGTCGCCAGCTTGCCGTTCAGCCAGTCACTCTTCACACCCCCCTCGTAGAGGCGGGTGTGCTGGGGTTCCAGCCCGTTGTTCTTGTCACCCGGGGTGATGCCGATCAGCTCGCCGCCCACTGGAGTGAAGGTCTTGCTGTAGGAGGTGTAGAAGGCGTGATCCTCGAGGGGATTCCACACCAGACCGAGGCGCGGGCTCAGGCTGTTGACCGAGACGCTCTCCTCCTTGTTGAGGTCGTAGCGGCGACTGGTGACGGTGAAGTCGTCACGGCGCAGCCCGCCAACCAGATGCCAGTCACCCAGGCTGAGCTGATCCTGCAGATAGATGCCATTGCCGCGCACCTTGTGTTTGGCGTCGCTGGAGAGCTTCATGGCACCATTGTAGGTAGGCAGTGAGCCTGGGTCGTAGAGGTTGCCGGACGGGATGGCGGTGGCGTTCTGGTAGAGCTTGGGTGTGCGCTCCTGCCAGTTCTGCTCGAAGCCAACCAGCAGGCGATGTTCCACCGGGCCGGTCTGGAACAGACCCTCGGCCTCGGTGTTGCTGATCAGGTTCTTCGCTTTCAGATCCTGCTGCCAGCGGGAGCGGGTCACCTTATCCCCTTTGACGCTGGTGACATAGGTGTTGTCAAACTGGCTGTCGAGGGTGGAGTAACCGAGCTGCTGGCGCAACTGCCACTGATCGTTGATATCCCAGGAGAGGCGGGAGCGGGTGGATTGCGCCACGTCATCAATGAAGTCGCGGCTGTTATCGCTGTAGACATACTCTCGCGGAACATCGGCCGGACGGCCATTGACCCCGGGAATGCCGCGATCCGGGGTGCGGTCATGTTCGTTGCGCTCGTACTGTACCAGCCAGTTTAGGTTGTCGCTGATCTCCCAGTTGGCGGAAGGGGCCAGCAGGGTGCGCTTGCTCTTCACGCCGTTGCGGAAGCTATCTTTGTCCTCTTGCGCCATGTTGAGGCGCAGTTGCACCTGCTCACTCGCCTCACCATTGAGGTCGGCGGCCAGTCGCTGACTGTCAAAGCTGCCGACCCGGGCGGTGACGCTGGACTCCTGCCCTTTTTGCGGCTTTTTGCTGACCCGGTTGACGATGCCCCCCGTGCTGCCGCGGCCGTAGAGCACGGCAGCTGGGCCCTTGAGCACTTCCACCCGCTCGATGTTGCCGAGATCCCGGGTGTACTGCATGTCGTCGCGGAATCCGTCGAGATAGAAGTCGTTGCTGGCGCTGAAGCCGCGGATATTGACCCCGTCGAAGCGGGTATCACCGCTGGCGTTGACCCCGGGAATACCGCTCAGGGCTTCACTCAGCGTAGGTTGGCCGAAGGCGGTCAGCTCGCTGACCTTGACGCTGTCGATGGTCTGGGGAACCAGCTTGGCTGGCGTATTGGTACGGGTTGCGGTGGCAACTTCCTGATGCTGGGATCGTTTGCCAACCACAGTCATGGTTTCATCGGCGGCCTGGGCTGTGAAGCCGGTGCCCAGCAGTGCCAGCGAGACCAGCGTTCTGCGAAAGTGAGGGTGCTGCATATTCAATATTGACTCTTTGGATGTCGACCTGACGGCTCGAACATATTGATTTAATTATAATTAGCCTGACCCGCTCAAGCGGGATGCCAATGATATTGATTTTCATTTGTCTGGCAAGGTGAAAATGGAGAGGGGCATTCGAGGCGGGTTGTGCGGTCGGGGGAGCTCGGCTGAAAAGCAGAGCCATTGCAGCAAACCGCGAGAACGAAGCGAGGGAAAAGGGCTTAGCGGAAGAAAAAGGTGCGAAATGTGAAGCGATATCCGGCCCGATAGGACGGGCCGGATATCGGACTCAGCGAGTACGCAGCAGTCGATGGGCGAGTGGCAGGGCCGCCATCAGGCGATAGGCCAGCAGAGACGCTCCCAGCAGCAGCGGCACCTTGGCAATCTCCCACAGGATGGATGCGCCCTGCGTGCCGAATACGAAGAGCCAGACCACCAGCATCATGTGCAGGCAGTAGATCCCGAGCACTTTGGGGGCCTGGCGCTCAAGCCAGCTGCCCTTGCCCCACTCGGGGTTGGCCAGCAGTAGTCCAAACAGACCGATAGCCCAGGGAAGGGAGCCAAGCAGGAAGTCGTGGCGGGTGAGCGGCACTGCGGCGAAGTGCTGCAGCGCCCAAGCTTCACAGCCATAGAGCGCCACGCCCGCCAGCAGCAGTTGCCAGCCGGTGCGGGCATCGGGCTGCCACTGACGCTGGCGCAGCAGGGCCCCGAGCGCCACAAACAGCAGGGAGAAGAAAGGGCCGTTACGGGTGAGTAGTGGCCACTCGGTGCCCAGCAGCGGCTTGGCATAGGAGCCCCCCAGCAGCGCCAGCAGGTAAAGGCCAAGACCCAGCCAGAGGGCGAGCGATGGTCTGCCAAGCCGATAGCAGAGTGCCAGCAGGGCCACCGCCATCACCAGGGCTGGCAGGAACCAGAGGTGGATCATGCCGCCCACCAGCCAGCCATTGAGGGGGTCGCCGAGCTGGAATTGCCACTGCCCGCGCAGGGAGGCCAGATAGCCTTGCTGCACGGCATCCAGCGGATTGAACGGCACCAGCAGGTAGACCAGACTCCATACCAGCCAGAGCAGCAGCAAGGGGTGGCAGTAGCGCCAGGCAACGGTCAGTGGCGCTTCGCGGCTCAGTCTCGGCTGCAGAAAGTAACCGGCACAGAGGAAAAACAGCGGCACGGCAAAGCGGCATAACTGGTTGATGGTGCCGCTCAGCCAGAGCCAGGATCCACTTCCCCACAGGGCGGGATTGAACGGATTGGCGAAGGGGGATACGTGAATGGTCATCACGGCCAGAATGGCCAGTACCCGCCCGCACTCGATACTGGAAATACGCATGGTGGCTCGTCGTTACAGGGGTTGTGATGGCACGCTAAAATTCTTGCTGCTAGGTTACAACCAATTGATTCTATTAGTGTGAATCACACTGTTGAGTAGTTACGTTTTGTAACGGGATGGCGGAAGGTGTTACCTGTAACGGGAACTGGATCCCATTTTTTGGGCGCGCTCATGCAGATAAAAAAAGCGAGGCAGGTGCCTCGCTTGGTTGGGGATCTCGAGCTTACTGGTGAGTCAGCATGCTGCTCTGGTTGGCTGCAAGGGTGGTTCTGCCCGAGCTCTCCAGCCAGGTTTTGATCCGCTTGGCATCGGCGACCCGATCGTTGGTGGTCTCGGCATTGAGCAGCACCATGATCACCGGCTCACGATTGACCTTGGTGCCCAGCACCAGACAGCGGCCCGCTTCGCGGATATAGCCGGTCTTGGAGAGGGTGAACTCCCATTGCCCTTCGCGGATCAGCCGGTTGGAGTTGAGGTAGTGCAGCTGACGCTTGTTGGTGCGCACATAACTCTGCTCGTCGGTGGAGTACTGGCGGATCAGTGGATAGGAGGCCGCTGCGGCGGCGAGTTTGGCGAGATCCTGCGCGGTGGAGACATTGCGCGGGTTGAGCCCGGTGCTGTCGGCGTAGCGGGTATTCCACATCCCCAGCATGCGGGCTTTGGCGTTCATCGCCTCGACAAAGGCACGCTGGCCGCCGGGATAGTGGCGGGCCAGCGCCGAGGCGGCGCGGTTTTCAGAGGACATCAGGGCGATATGGAGCATTTCGGCGCGGCTGAGCCTGGAGCCGATGGCCAGTCGTGAACCGGTTCCCTTGATGCGGTCGATGTCGGCATTGGTCACGGTGAGCATTTCGTTGAGGCGCAGGTTGGCATCCAGCACCACCAGCGCCGTCATCAGCTTGGTGAGTGAGGCGATGGGCATTACCCGGTTGCCGTTGCGCTCGGAGATCACCTCGCCGGTTCTGTGGTTGGCCACCACGAAGGCAGCCGAGCTGAGGTTGGGCACATCCCGTCGCTCGAGAAAGCCGCTGCTGCTCTTGCTGCTGGCGGCAAAGGGGTTGGCATGGGCACTGTCCATAGTGGCCGGCAGCATTACTGCGCCAAGCAACAGGGGAAGAAGGGAACGCATCATCATGATCAGCTCTACCGGACGAAATACAGGGATATCTCGCTAAGTTATATGTCGTGAACTGGCGCTTCACAATCATTCTCACCTTGATATTGATAATTTACGGCGTTGAGCGCGCTCTGACGGCGAGGAGAGCGTAAAAGAGGTCTCCATGGAGTCTTTTTTTGCATTGAAACTATGGGCTGGCCGTGATGGTGAGCGGAAGCCAGCGCTAAAAAAATCGGGACCAGAACGGTCCCGATTGGCATGGAGCATTGCCTGCCGGTTAGTGGGCATCTTCCTGCTTGATCTTGAAGCGCATGGCGATCACCACGAACAGCAGCGGGCCAATGATTGTCCAGACACCGGTGGAGATATCGCCGGAGATAAAGGGGGCGACCACGGTAAAGACGTTGCCGAAGGCGACCAGGATCAGGCTGATGATGGTGGCAAGCAGTACCGAGCCCGCGCTCTTGAAGAAGATCAGGTCCTTGCCCAGCGCCGGGTTGTTGCGATAGCGATACCAGGCGTAGATGAGGAACATGTAGGGCAGGGTCATGCCGACGTTGGTCATGGTGATGATCAGCTCGTAGAGGGCGGCGGCCCCTTCCGGGTTGATCAGGGTAAAGATGGACTTGGCGGCAATGAACAGACAGACCACCCAGGCTTGCACCTTGAGGGCTTCAATGCGCACGCCATTCTCGTTCTCGCGCTGGAAACGCTCCGGCCAGAAGTAGCTCGGGGTGCCGGTGATGAACTGGCGCAGTGGCGCGTAGGAGAGGGCGATAAAGGCACCCAGATAGCTCAGGAACATGCCAAGGCCTGCAAAGCGCATGAATACCTGTCCCAGCCACTCGCCACCGAGATGGCGCCCCAGCTCCAGCATGATGATGAAGAGGGCGGAGAGAGAGGTGATCCCCTCGGCCGGGAAGTCGCTCCAGCGCATGATGGAGCCGACCGCCAGAAAGCCGATGATGTAGCAGAGCACGATGAAGGCGCCGGAGAGGAAGATGCCGCGCTTGAGGTCGCGCTCGGGATCTTCCAGCTCGTCAGCCACCCCGGCCATCGCCTCGACCCCGCCGTAGGCGAAGATGGCGAACACCATAAAGCCGAGGAAGGGGATGATGTCGTTGAAAGCGGCATTGGGAGACGCCGTCAGCGATGCCTGGGTGAAGGGCTCCTGCAGAGTCATGCCGCTCACCGCGAAGGTGAAGACGCCACCGACCAGCAGCAACACGTTGAGTGCCACCACGGAGAGACCGCCGATGGCCGCCACTTTGGCGAAGCGGGCGCTACCCAGGGTGATGAGCTTGGTGACGATGACAACCAGTGCGATGGCGACCACTCCCAGAATAAAGGGGCCGAAGTCGATACCGGTGCCCAGGGTGACCGGGATGACGGTGATGTCGCGGCCAAACAGCATGAAGGAGAGGGGCACCCACATGGAGAGCGCCTTGCCAAACATCCAGATGACGTAGGAGGCGAACCACATGGTCAGACCGATAAAGGCGAATCGGGTCGAGACCGAGTGGCGCATCCAGGTAAAGATACCGCCCGCCTCTTTGCGAAAACCGGTGCCGAATTCGATCATCATCAAAATGAACGGGATGAAGAAGAACAGTCCGCCGATCACGAACATCGGAATGGCGGCATATCCCATTCGGTAAAAACCGATCCCGATATTAGTGACGCCAAATACCGATGTTAATATCATCAATATAAAAGCGCCCAACTTCAGCTTTTTTGCCGACATATTAAAAACTCCCTGATGGTGCTGGATTTAAAATAATCAAAAATTAAACAGACGAAACTGGGCCCATTAATAACGCGGTAGCGCCATGCCATCCTGCTGTGGCGGGCGCGATCGGGTCATCTCTGACCGGGCTGGCTTACCCGTCAGGCGGTCAATGAATGTATGAGCGGAGCGGCATGGTCTGTGCCATGCGCGGTATTGGTCAGCGTTGCCGAAAATTAACTGTGAACGATTTTATCATTAATGCTGCTGGGCAGGTAAGTTTCCCGAATGAAGCTGTGGTTGAAATAAACAGACCTGCCAGTTAATTGATACGTTACGGATGTAAACATTTACGCCCGGGCCGAGACTTATTTCCATTATTGGTATTCGGCATATTTGGCGGAGTGAATTACGCCATCCTGCCTGATAAATACGCACCAATGGCGACAGCGCTTATCCTCCCAGCCGGGTCAGCAGCACGCCGCCAGTGATAATGGCCGCCGCCGTCAGCCGCATGCGCCCGAGCGGCTCTTTCAGCAGCCAGACCGAGAGCAGCATGGCAAACAGCACACTGCTTTCGCGCAGAGCCGCGACCACGCCAATGGGGGCTTGGGTCATTGCCCAGATAACAATCCCGTAGGCGAGCAGTGACATGGCGCCTCCCGCCATTCCTGACAGCGCATGGCGGCGGATCTGGCGCCATGCGTTGCGCTTTTGGTGGACGAGCAACACCAGCAGCATCGCCAGCCCGGTACAGGCAAAGAGCCAGAGGGTGTAGCGTACCGGTTCACCCCCTGCGCGGGCGCCGGCTCCATCCGAGAGGGTATAGGTCGCCGTGAACATGGCCGTGATCAGTGCTGCCCGAACCGCTTTGCTGTCAAGGCGCTGCTGCCCACCTCGCCAGGCCATCAGCAAGACCCCCATGATCAGCACGCAGGCGCCGATGATGCCGCCGTAACCGGGGTAGTCCCCCAGCAGCAGGGCACTTAACGCCATGGCGAGCAGCGGGGCACTGCCACGGGCCAGCGGATAGATCTGGCCAAAATCGCCCTGATTGTAGGCATGGCTGAGAAACAGGCAGTAACCGATATGGAGTAGGACTGAGAGGCCGAGCCAGGGCAGCTCGGCAGCAGAGGGAAGCCCCATGGGCAGCAGCGCCACGGCGGCGATAAGCCCTGAGAAGATCGCCACCAGTGACACGCCCACCAGCCGCTCTTCGCCAATTTTGACCAGCGCATTCCAGCTGGCGTGAAGCAGGGCTGCCAGAAGAACGGCAAAAAAGACGGTGGTGCTCATGGGAAAGGGCTCTCGGGCGATGGGGGTCAACAGCATACCCGCCCGGAGCCTGATTGGCCGAGATCTTTATCAAGGCTTCGGCTTTTCGGGGCTCGCCTCCTGCGTGGTGGCGTTACCCAGTTGCCCCAACACCAGTTTGGGATGGGGATCGGTCTGCAACTGAATATCTTGCAGCCCGGTTCCCTGCTGGTGGCGATGGATGATCCCGGCGGCCATCTTGCCCAGCGCCTCGTAGCTGCTGATGGTGCCAACGCTGCAGCCGTGTTCGACGAACAGCTCTGCACTGCAGATGGTAGGGATGGCGGCCTCGTTCAATGCATTCAGCAAACGGGGGGCGATGGAGAGCAGATAGCTGTCTGCGGCCAGAAAGACGATGTCGTTTTTGGCATCCTGTTGCAGCCGCTTCAGTTCGTTGTCCAGCCGCCGTGGGTCAGGGGCCATTCGCCAGGTGACCATCTGCCACTGGTAGCGTTTCGCTTCATTGAGCAGCATATCGGCCACCAGCAGGGTGTTCTGCTCACGGGGGTTGAAGGGTAGCAGCAGCCGTTTTCCGGTGGCCAGATGCTCGCTGGCGTTGGCCAGTTGCAGTGCCATCGGCACCATGTTGCTCACCCCGGCCACCATGCTGTTCTGGGCTTTGTCTTCCGAGAGGATGTCTGCCCCGACCGGATCGGATACCACGTTGAAGATCAGTGGCTTGCGGTTGGCCACCAGACTCTTGGTCATGGTGGTGGCGGTGGTGCCAAAAGTGTAGATGTAGTCGTATTCGGCCAGTTTCGGCAGCATCTGCTGGCGCAGCATGGTTGCCAGCGCCGTACGATCCTGATCGGCGTTATAGGTGGTGATGGTGGCCTGATAGCCAAGGCGGGTCAGCTCTGCCCGAAAGCCCGCTTCGGCTGCGGTTTCACCGCGCCACAGCACCATGGCGATAGAGAGGGCGTGAGCGGGAAGTGCCAGCAGCAACAGCAGGACGAAAGGCAGCCTGACCATGATCATCTCTCCGGCGATACATCTACTATTGAGCCTAGGCCACTTTCTCCGGTCGTGAGTGACGCCCAGCAAAAAGCGCGATGGCAAGCCATCGCGCTTTGGGGACCCGCAAAACCGTGATTAGAAGTCGTAGCGGGCAGCCAGCTGGAAGTCATCCTTAACGTTGAGCTTGCCGCTCTCCTTGCTGTCCAGATTGTTGATGCGGTACTCGCCAATCACCCGCAGGTTCTTGTTGAATTTGTACTGGGCACCCAGGGTGTAGTAATCCACGTTGTCTTTCTTGATACCAGCCTTGTCCTGCTCCTGTTTGTTCCACAGGGCCATCAGACCGAAGCCGTTCTCGAAGTTGTAGCCCAGCGCGGCTTCCCAACCGGTATGATCAGTGCCGGTCGCCAGGAAGTCGCTGCCATCGGCATAGCTCAGGGCAGCGTAGGCGGCCTTGTTGTCGAACTTGGCGGAGATCAGCCACAACTTGGCATCTTCTTCACCGCTCTTGTCGCGGATACCGACGTTGTAGGCGGTACCCAGTGACAGGTTGAACGGGAAGGTATAGGCCACGGCAGCACCGTAGGCGGCGTCGCTATCCTTGCTGGTGGTCTCTTCGGTGTCACCACCGTCGAACTTGTAGCTGGTGTCGAGCTGGAAGCCATTGAACAGACCGGAGTATTTCAGCACGGAACCGGCGCGGTTGGTGGCGAAGGTGTCGGTCTTGGCGCCCAGCGCGTCGTTGCCGTAGCCGTCGGAGAGGGAAACATCAGTCCAGTCGGCCAGGAAACCCTGGGCCCCTTTCTGGCGACCGAAGGTTACGGTGCCCCAGTCAGCGCCGACACCGGCGAACGCCAGACGGGTGCGCAGGTTGTCGGAGTTCTCGCTGATGGTCTTCTCGCTGTCATTGATATACATCTGTACTTCGTACTGAGCCAGAGCCTTCAGGCCGCTCTGGATCTGGGTCTCGGCCTTGGCGCCGAAACGGACAAACTGGTTGGCACCCTGCTTGTCGCTGTATTCGCTTTTCGGTTTGCCGCTGGCATCCAGTTCCTTCTTGTCACCAAAGAAGTGGCCAGCGTAGATACGGCCATAGAGATCCAGCATGGAGGTGTCATTTTTGTACACTTCAACGGCTTGAGCCTGGAAGGCTGCGGTGAGAGCCAGTGCCACTACAGTCAGCTTTTTCATCTTAATCCCTTGTGGTGTTGCAAGCTTTTGTTTTGAAAACGGGGTCATGCTAGGCAGCGGGGATGACAGCGGGGTGACAGTTGGATGAAGAGTCGATGGCAATTGGGTTGCAATTGGATGAATTGGCTACATTCTTGCTCGCAGCGGCTACTTTTGTGCGCAAAGGTTTGCCCTTGTGGTAGAATGCCGCCCGTTTTCGAGCTCCATAGGTTGGATATGCGATGAGACGTGAACTGGCAATCGAGTTTTCCCGAGTGACGGAAGCGGCTGCACTGGCTGGCTACAAGTGGCTCGGACGTGGTGACAAGAATATCGCTGATGGGGCGGCCGTAGCGGCCATGCGCCACATTCTCAACCAGATCGAGATCGATGGTGAGATTGTGATCGGCGAAGGTGAAATTGATGAAGCGCCGATGCTCTATATCGGCGAGAAGGTTGGTACCGGACACGGCGACGCGGTGGATATCGCGGTCGATCCCATCGAGGGTACCCGCATGACCGCCATGGGTCAGGCCAACGCGCTTGCCGTGCTGGCGGTGGGCGACAAGGGTTCTTTCCTGAAAGCGCCTGACATGTACATGGAAAAGCTGATCGTCGGGCCCAAGGCCAAAGGCGCCATCGACCTGGATCAGGCTCTCGAGCTGAACCTGAAGTCCGTGGCCAAAGCGCTGGGCAAGCCGCTCTCCCGTCTGACCGTCATTACCCTGGCCAAGCCGCGTCATGACAAGGCAATCAAGGAGATGCAGGGTCTGGGTGTGCGGGTGTTCGCCATTCCTGATGGTGACGTTGCCGCCTCCATCCTCACCTGTCTGCCGGACAGCGAAGTCGACATGCTGTATGGCATCGGCGGCGCACCGGAAGGGGTGATCTCCGCTGCGGTGATCCGCGCGCTGGATGGTGACATGCAGGCCCGTCTGGTGCCGCGTCACCGCGTCAAGGGCGACAGCCCGGAAGTGCGTGCGCTGGGCGAGCAGGAAATTGCCCGCTGCGAAGCGCTGGGTATCGACGTAAACAAGGTGCTCAAGCTGGAAGACATGGCGAAGAATGACAACGTCATCTTCTCTGCCACCGGTATCACCAAGGGTGATCTGCTGGATGGCATCACCAGCGATGGCGTGATGGCGACCACCGAGACTCTGTTGATCCGTGGTAAATCCCGTACCATTCGTCGTATCAAGTCGATCCATTATCTTGAGCGCAAAGACAGCGTGGTACGCGATATCATCCTGTGATGATGGCTCGCTGAACCGGCTGTGTTGTTTGAAGCCCGATCGCCCGTGCGGTCGGGCTTTTTGTTGTGCGCCAGCTACGTTTGTGCCGCCGCTTCGGCTATGGTGGCTCAGACCGTCCCAAAGGAGTGGAGTCTATGGAGTGTCGTAGCGGCTGCGCTGCCTGTTGCATCGCCCCCAGTATCAGCAGTGCCATTCCCGGTATGCCAGATGGCAAACCGGCTGGCGTCCCCTGTATCCAGCTCGATAGTGCCCTTGGCTGCAAGATCTTCGGTCAACCGGAGCGGCCGGCGGTGTGCGGCGGTTTTCGCCCCATGATGGATGTGTGTGGCAGCCACCGTGCCGAGGCCATCTGGCTGATCGGCGAGCTGGAGCGGCTCACCACCTGACGAGGGCAGGGCGAAGATATAAAAAAAGAGGCCGCATCATGCGGCCTCTCGCGTTTCTGTTTGCCGGGGATCAGACTCCCGCCAGTTCCAGTGCCTGACGATAGTACTCGTTGGCCTTGTTGGTGAGGCGGCGTTTGTCCATCAGCTGGCCGAGAGCGTGATAGGCGGCGGCGCTCGGCGCCCGCTCCACCTCCTGTTCCAGCAGCTTTTGGGCATCGTCCAGCTGACCTGCCAGCAGATAGAGCTGGGCCAGTGCGGTGTCCACCTCCGGTTGCCCCTGCTGCTTTTGCAGCAGCGCCAGCAGCGGCTGGTAGCTGTCGAGTTTCAGCTTGGGCAGGCGAGCCAGCAACTGCGGCATTGGCTGTTTGCGCAGCGCTTCCAGCCACAGGGTGGCAGCCTCGCCATCGGCGCCCAGCTGGCGCAGCAGATCGCCGTAGCAGGCCAGCAGTTCTGGCTCAAGGCGCAGCTTGCGCGGCAGATCCTGCCACACCGCCTTGAGGGTCTCGAGGCTGCCGGCAGCCTGTTGCAGGCGACCAGACCAGGCCTGTTGCAGCAGATCTTCTTCCTGTTTCGGGGTCAGCTTGCCCACCTTGTGCAGTGCCGGGATCAGGTCGCACAGGGCGCTCCAGTCCTGACGGGCCAGATGCACCTGACGCAGCTGATCCAGCACCATGGGGTGGCGCGGGTTGAGGGCGTAGACTGACTCCAGCATCGCCAGCGCGGTATCGTACTGGCCCTGCTCGATCTGCAGCTGGGTCTGGGTCAGGGTGAGCGCCAGCTCTGCCTTGGGGTTCTCCTCCTGCGCTTTTTGCAGGTATTGATCCCGGCGGGCGTCGTCACCACGGGCCTGTGCCGCCTTGGCGGCGCTCAGGTAGTTGAGCAGCGGGGTGTCGCTGTTGCTGGCCCCCTTGATCATCAGCTTTTCAGCCTGACTGTAGTGCCCTTCGGCCATTGCCAGGGTGGCGGCGACGGTCTGTTGATTGGCCTTGCGGCGGCGGCGCGAGCCGTACCAGCCGAGGGTCTTGCGGCGCAGGCCGAATACCCGACCCAGCAGCCACTCGACGATCAGCAGGGCGCCGTAGAACAGCACGGCCAGGATCACCGCGCTGGTGACGGAAGATTCGATGGTGTAATTGCCAAGGGCAATCAGCACGTAGCCCTTGTTACCGGAGGCTTGCGGGCCAAAGATCAGTCCTGCGACCATCACGGCAACCAGAATGATTATACGGATCATGGTGCCCTCCTCAGCTGCTGGCCAGAATGCGTTGCAGGCGTTCGGTCAGCACCTGCTCCAGCATGGCCTGGGTCTTGAACTGGGCCGGATAGTCGATCTGGATCTGCTCACCCTTGAGCTTGTCGATCTCGCCCTGCATGTAGCGGGTGGCGCTGTTGTCGGTGTCGAAATACTGGGTCAGCCAGCGTTGGGCCTTGTCCAGGCTGTCTTCGTAGAGCGCCTGCTGCTCGCGATAGACGGAGAGCTGGGCCTGCAACAGCTTGGTCTTGAGGTTTTCACGCAGGAAGATCTCCTGTTGCGGCGAGAGCAGCGCCTCGACCGCGCCATCGCGGCGACGGATGGTGACGAAGTTCTCGGTGAACTTGACCCAGTTTTTCTTCAGGTTGCTCTCCCACTCGTCGGGATTGGTGCTGACCGCTTGATCCGGCTCGGCCTTGGCTTCCGGCATGCTGACGGTGGAGAGGGGCAGCAGCTCGATCTGGTCGGACAGTGCAGCCAGCTTGAGGGTCAGCCCCTCGCGGTCGATGCGCGGCATCCCCTTGAGCTTGGCGATATCTTCGGCCAGCGCCTTGCGGATCGGCATCAGGCTGGGGTCGTTGAGGGCGGCGATGCGCTCGTCAGCGTTGCCGAGCAGGGTGATGGCGGAGACGAGGTCATGCTCCAGCCACAGCTTGCGGCCCGCCATTCGTACCAGATACTCGGATTCGGCCAGCATCCAGTCGTTGGGGCGCTTGTCGTTGAGATCCAGTACCCGATTCTGCAGACCCTGCATCTCCCCTTGCAGTCGCTGCTGGGTTTGATCCAGCGCGGCCAGCTGCTCGGCATCCTTGCTGCTGGTCTGGTCGATCTTGCTCAGGGCGCTCGCCAGCTGTTGCTTGAGCTGGGCCAGTTCGGCCTGCTGGGCAACGGCATTCTTGTGACCGTGCAGATAGAGACCGCCGGTCAGGCCAAGGGCCAGCAGGATGGCAACCCCTCCCAGTACGGCACCGGAGCGGCTCTTGCTGCCATTGACCGCAGCGGTCGGCTGGGGTTTGACCTGGGATTCTTGTTGTTCTGTCATTCCATCTTCCTCAGTTCCAGTGCGGCCGTCAGGGCCTGGTTGGATGCACCTTGGGCAATCGTGATATGGATAAAGCCCGCGGAGTGGGCCATCTCGGCCACGCGCGGGCTGGGGACCACCAGCAGGCGGTCAAAAAGCCAGGGCCGCTGGTGGTCGGGAACCAGCTCCAGCAGCCGTTGCAGCAGTTCACTACTGGTAATGAGCAGGCTGTCCAGCCCCGCTGCCTGCCAGTGGTGGGTCAATCTGTCCCCGTCTAGCTTGGGGTAGTGGCGCTCATAGGCCGCACAATAGTGCACCAGAGCACCGCGTGAGGCCAGTGTGCTGGCGATGAGATCCCGCCCGCCATTGCCGCGCAGGATTAGTACCCGTTTGTCTGCTACCTGCTGCAGGGCGGGCAGGGCCAGCAGTCCTTCGCTACGCGGGTCATCCGGGCAACTTGCCGTGATGCCGATGGCGGCAAACGCATCTGCGCTGGCCTGACCCACCGCAAAGTACTCAATATGTGGCCAGGTCTGACCAGTTTGCAACAGAAAATCGTGTGCAAAATGAACGGCATGGATGCTGACGGCGATAACCACGTCGGCACTGCGCAACAGGTCGGGCAGGAGAGGGAGTTCGCTGCCCGCCACGGTTTCCAGCAGCGGGCAGCAGAGTGGTGCATGACCGTGCTGGCGCAGCAACTGCACCAGCTCGGCGGCCTGAATGGCCGGACGCACCACCAGCGGGGTCATGCGCGGTAGACCTCGGCCAGGATCTCGTCGGCACCGGCTGCCAGCAGGCGCTGGGCCAGTTGCTCGCCGAGGGCCTCACCATCGGCCAGCGGGCCGCGGATCTCGTCGCGGATCACCTGGCTGCCATCCGGGCTACCCACCAGACCACGCAGCCAGATCTGCTCGCCTTCGACCAGTGCGTAGGCACCGATGGGGACCTGACATCCCCCTTGCAGGGCGCGGTTCATGGCGCGTTCGGTCAGCACCCGGGCGCGGGTCTCGGCGTGCTCGAGCGGTGCCAGCAGGGCGTGCAGCTCAACATCGTCGAGGCGGCATTCGATGCCGACAGCCCCCTGACCGTTGGCGGGCAGACTCTGTTCCGGCTCGATAAAGGCGGTGATGCGGTGCGCCATCTCCAGTCGTTTCAGACCGGCGGCGGCGAGGATGATGGCGTCGTACTCACCCGCATCCAGCTTGGCAAGGCGAGTGTTGACGTTGCCACGCAGGTCGCGGATCACCAGATCCGGGCGGGCGGCGCGCAGCTGGCACTGGCGGCGCAGGCTGGAGGTGCCGACCACGGCCCCTTGCGGCAGTTCGGCAATGGCCTTGAAACGATTGGAGACGAAGGCATCGCGGGGATCTTCCCGCTCGCAGATGGTGTGCAGGCCGAGCCCCTCGGGGAACTCCACCGGCACATCTTTCATGGAGTGAACGGCGATATCGGCCCGCCCTTCCAGCATGGCGGTCTCCAGCTCCTTGACGAACAATCCCTTGCCGCCCACTTTGGCCAGCGGGGTATCGAGGATCTTGTCACCCTGAGTGCTCATGGGCACCAGTTCGACTTGCAACTGCGGGTGCAGGGCTTCGAGCCGGTCTTTGACAAAGTTGGCCTGCCACAGGGCCAGCGGGCTCTTGCGAGTGGCAATTTTCAGGGTTCGGGCTGCCATATCAATCAGTTGTTTCATTTTTAGAAGGAAATCGATATTACCACCCTTTGCCCGGGCTTTCATGGCGGAGCCGGCAAAAGCGGGGCCAAGCTCAAAAATGCATGCTGAAAATGATTTTCATTAAGCAAGTGGTGTTGATTAATTCATTGAATATATTGGAATTTAATGATTTCCCCTGATACTTGATGTGGTCATACCAGAAATAATCTGGCGTTTAGCTGAAGGCTTGTTTACCACCGCTGTTTGCATTGTTAACATGATCACACTTTTTTGACGTATCCCCCTTTTGGTGCGTCATTTTCACTTAGGTGATAGGCAGGGCATTGCAGGAACACATCGATACGCTGGTTGCGCGTTATGACGACATTACCCGTCTCAAGACGCAACGGGCGTTAGGCCTCATGAGTCGCTATGGGCAGCAGGTATTCCAACTGCTGCCTGTCATGCTGCACTTCAATCATCCCCTGCTGCCCGGTTATGTCTCCGGTGATGTCCCTCATGGCATCTGGAGCTTCAGCGCCACCGCCGAGCAGCAAGCCTTTATCGATGACCTCTGCCGCAACGCCAACTGCCAGAGTGGTCTGGCAACCCATGATCGGGCCATTCAGGGGCTCTACTCCATGGGCAGCACCTCCTCCATCGGTCAATGCTGTCACTCCGATCTCGATATCTGGGTCTGCCACGTGGCCGGTTTGTCGCAGGAGCGGCTTGATCTGCTGGAGCTGAAGTGCCAGCAACTCTCCAAGTGGGCCGAACAGCGCGGGGTCGATCTCAACTTCTTCCTGATCCCGGAAGACAAGTTCCGCCAGACCAACGATGCCCAGATGCAGGGGGAGAGCTGCGGCAGTGCCCAGCACCTGCTGTTGCTCGACGAGTTCTACCGCAGTGCCATGCGTATCGCGGGCAAACGCTTGATCTGGTATCTGGTGCCCACCGAGTGTGATGATCACTACGATGAGTATGTGAACGAGCTGTTCGAGAGCGGCAAGCTCAAGCAGGATGACTGGCTCGATCTCGGCAGTTTTGACCGTATTCCGGCCGAAGAGTATTTCGGCTCCGCCCTGTGGCAGCTCTACAAGGGGATCGACTCCCCCTACAAGGCGGTGCTCAAGTCGGTGCTGATGGAAGCCTACTCTCACGAGTATCCCAATACCCGCCTGCTGTCGATGATTGGTCGCGACTGGTTCCAGCACAACGAGGGGATGCACTACCGGCTCGACAACTACTGTCTGATGCTGGACAAGGTGACCAACTACCTCAAGTCCATCGGCGACATGGCGCGGCTCGATCTGGTGCGCCGCTGCTTCTACCTCAAGGTGTGCGACGGTCTCAGCCATCCAAAGGATGATCACTCCCCCGAGTGGCGTCGCGAGCAGATGAGCCAGCTGGTCTCCTACTGGGGCTGGAGTCAGGACAAGCTCTATCAGCTCGATCATCGCCACGAGTGGAAGATCGAAGAGGTGAAGATCGCTCATGCCGAGCTGCTGGAAGCCCTGATGCAGAGCTACCGCAACCTGATCCAGTTCGCTCGCCGCAACAACATCAGCGAGTCGATCAACCCGGAAGATATCGGCATTCTGTCGCGCAAACTCTACGCCGCGTTCGAGAGCCTGCCGGGCAAGGTGCAGCGCATCAACCTCAAGATCGCGCCGGATCTCAGCGAGCCGGACCTCAGCTTCGTGCAGGTGCCCCACGGTCGCCTCAACCGCGCCGGATGGTATCTCTACAAACATTCGCTGGAGCCGGTGGACATCATTGGCCGCGCGCCGCTGGAGTTCAACGGTTACATCAGCAAGCTGGTCTCCTGGGCCTACTTCAACGATCTGTTGACGCCTCAGTCGCGGGTGCACCTGTTCAATCAGGGTTCGGATCTGCACATCGACAATCTGCACCAGTTCTGCCGCGATCTCTCCGGCTGCTTCCCCGAGAAGTACCCGCTGGCCACCAACCTGGCCCTCAGTCGGCCGTGCGAAATTCGCCAGCTCTCCATCTTCCTCAATTTGGAGATGGACCCGACCAGCCACTGGGTCGGGCAGGTGATCGAATTCGACGCCAATACCGTGGATGTTTTTTCGTTCGGTCGCAATCAGGAGTGTCTGGTGGGATCTGTGGATCTGGTCTACCGCAACTCCTGGAGCGAGATCCGAACCCTGCACTTCCAGGGGGATGAAGCCGTGGTCGATGCCCTCACCACCATCCTCGGCAAGATGCATCAGGATGCTGCCGCCCCCGAGATGATCGAGGTATTCTGCTACAGCCAGCACTTCCGCTCTCTGGTGCGCTCCCGCTTCCAGACTTTGGTGGCGGAGTGTATCGACCTGCGCCTTGCCCGCGACAAGCAGCAGCTGGTCAAGACCATGGCCCTTGGCCGCGAGAAGTACGGCATCTTCTTCGAGCGGCGCGGGGTGTCGGTGAAGAAGCTGGAAAACGCCATCGATTTTTACCGTCACATCTCCCACAACAAGCTGGATCACCTGCCGCTGCGGCTCGACAAGACCCACAGCCAGCATCTGCCGAGCATCGTCGATGCCTACGCCAGCGAAGGGCTGGTGCAATTCTTCTTCGATACCCGTGATGCGGGCACCAACATCTATATCCTCGATGAGGCGAACCGGGTGGAGATCTACCAGCACTTTGCCGGCAACAAGGATGAGCTGGTGGCGGGGGTCAACCGCTTCTACACCTCCAATCACGAGCGGTTCAGCGATGATGGGCAGTTCATCAACTTCAACCTGCCGCAGTACTACGAGATAGTACAAGTGAATGGCGAGCTGGATGTGATCCCCTATCGCAGTCAGGGCACTCTGCGCGAACAGGTGCCACCCGCTCGGGAAGTGGGCTGACCCGTCAGTTGGAATCGCAATAAAAAACGGCCTGCAGATGCAGGCCGTTTGCTTTGCCGGAAGGGCTCACGCGCCGAGGCGGGCCAGCAGCCAGCTGCGAATGTCGCCCAGCTGCGGGCGGCAGATCTCGTGACGCATCGGGTACTCGTGCCACTCGGGGGCGAGTCCGGCGCTTTCCAGCCAGTTCTTGGCATCCCAACCGAGCGACAGGCTCACCACATCGTCATAGATGCCGTGCATGTAGCAGATGGGCAGGGTGCGAGCAGCCTCGCTCATCTCGCCGAGCAATTTGTCGGGGGCTGCCAGATAGGTGGACATGCAGAGCAGGCCCGCTAGCGTTGTCTGGTAGCGCAGCGCGGTGAAGGAGGCAATCACCCCGCCCTGAGAGAAACCTGCCAGCACGATATGCTCGGGGGCAAACCCGTCGGCCACCAGCTGATCGAGCAATGCGACAATCTGGTCGGCTGATTCACGGACATGGGACTCCACGGCCCGCTCGGCGGGATCCTCGAAGCTCTTTATGTCGTACCAGCCGCGCATCTTGTAGCCCATGTTGATAGTGATGGGGCGCTCGGGGGCATCCGGCAGCAGGTGACGCACCGGTAGCTCGGCGGGCAGATCCAGCGCGTCCACCAGCGGGGCGAGACCGGCGCCGGAATCACCCAGCCCATGCAACCAGATCACCGCGTGACGGGCGCCCTGCGGGTGCAGGTCGATCATGGGAACACCACCTCTTCGCCCGCCTGAGCGGTGCAGGATTGGCTCAGCAGCGCCTTGAGCTCGTGGCCGAAGCGGTTGTCGATCCAGGTGTCACCCTGCAGTTCGAAGTGGAAGCCGTTCTCGCGGGTGGCGACCCAAATCTGGTGCAGTGGCTCCTGCTTGTTGATGATTACCTTGGTCTTGTTCTCGAAAGAGAGGGTCAATACGCCGCCGCTGCGTTCGCAGTCGATATCCGGATACCCCTCGTCGAGCGTGTCTTCCACATATTGGAAAAAGGCGTCGGTCAGGGCGTGATACTCGTGATCCTTCATCGGTTTATCCTGTTGCTTTTAACAATGTGAGTGCGATTATAGAGGGCCAAAAATTTTTTCGCAGCGAACCATTATGATCACCCAGTTCACCAAGTGTCTGCTTGCCACTCTTCTGTCCCTCGGGTTGGCCGCGTGCGGTCTGAAGGGGCCGCTCTATATGCCGCCCCCCGAGCAGCCACAGAGCCAGAGTACACCGCAAGCAGCACCGCCTGCGACCACTGAGGCTGCCACCGAGGCCGCGCCGCACTAATGCCGCACCCATTTTAGGAAGGAACCGCCCCCTTGGATCACTTTAACTACGACGCCGACGGCCAGCTTCAGGCCGAGCAAACCTCGCTGCAACAGCTTGCCGAGCAGTACGGTACCCCGCTTTACGTCTACTCCCGTGCGACCCTCGAGCGCCACTGGCACGCCTTCGACAAGGCCGCTGGCGATATTCCCCATCTGATCTGCTATGCGGTGAAGGCCAACTCCAATCTGGCGCTGCTCAACCTGCTGGCCCGTCTGGGCTCGGGGTTTGACATCGTCTCCGGTGGCGAGCTGTCGCGGGTACTGGCGGCGGGTGGTGATCCGGCCAAGGTGGTATTCTCAGGCGTGGCCAAGAGTGAAGCGGAGATGCGCCTGGCGCTGGATAAAGAGATCCTCTGCTTCAATCTGGAGTCGGAAGCCGAGCTGGAGCGCCTCAATCGGGTGGCGGGCAGCATGGGCAAGAAGGCTCGCGTCTCGGTGCGGGTCAATCCGGATATCGATGCCGGTACTCACCCCTATATCTCCACTGGCCTCAAGCAGAACAAGTTCGGCATTCCCATCGAGCTGGCGCCAGCCATCTATCGCAAGGCGGCCGCGATGGCGAACATCGAGATCGTCGGGGTGGATTGCCATATCGGCTCGCAACTCACTGAATTGAATCCCTTTATGGAAGCGGCTGACAAGCTGCTGCGGCTGATCGACGGTCTGGCGGCGGAAGGGATTCATATCCACCATCTGGACGTGGGCGGTGGCCTTGGGGTCAACTATGGTTCCGAGCAGCCACCCCATCCGACCGAGTATGCCGAAGCGCTCAAGCAGAAGCTGGCGGGCCGGGATCTGACCCTGCTGTTCGAGCCGGGCCGCGCCATCGTCGCCAATGCCGGCGTGCTGCTGACTCGGGTCGAGTACCTGAAGCCGGGCGAGACCCGCAACTTCGCGCTGATCGATGCCGGCATGAACGACATGCTGCGCCCCTCGCTCTACGGCGCCTGGATGAACATCATCGAGGTGGATAGCCGTGTCGGCCATGCTCCCGCGATCTATGACGTGGTGGGCCCGGTGTGCGAGACCGGCGACTTCCTCGGCAAGGAGCGCACCCTGGCCATTGCCGAGGGCTCCCTGTTGGCAGTGCGTTCGGCCGGAGCCTACGGCTTTACCATGTCATCCAACTACAACACCCGTCCGCGCGCAGCCGAAGTGCTGGTGGATGGTGCCGAGGCACACCTGATCCGCGAGCGGGAGCAGTTGGCCGATCTCTGGCGCGGTGAGCACCTGCTGCCCTGATGGCGCAGGCTGGGACAATGATTTCATAACGGTTGACGGTGAGTTTTTACAGCCCTAACAGCACAGGAATGCACGATGTGGATAGATTGTTCCAGGATGCATGGGGCTTTGGACAACGACTTCATGGCGCTTGGCGACCCTTGGTTCGGTGAATTTTTACAGCCCTAACAGCACAGGAATGCACGATGTTGATAGATTTTTCCAAGATGCATGGCTTGGGCAACGACTTCATGGTGGTGGATGGCGTCACCCAGAAGGTATTTTTCAGCAATGACGTCATCAAGAAGCTGGCAGATCGCCACTTCGGGATCGGCTTTGACCAGCTGCTGCTGGTGGAGCCGCCCTATGACCCTGAACTCGACTTTCACTATCGCATTTTCAATGCCGATGGCAGCGAGGTGGAGCAGTGCGGCAACGGCGCCCGCTGTTTTGCCCGTTTCGTGCGTCTCAAGGGGCTGATCAACCGGGATCGCATCGCGGTCAGTACCGCCCGGGGTCGCATCGTATTGCAGCTGGAGGGGGAGAATCAGGTCACGGTCAACATGGGGGTGCCCCAGTTTGAGCCGGGCAAAATCCCGTTCCGGGCCCAGAAGGCGGAAAAAACCTATCTGTTGCGGGCACAGGAGCATACCGTGATGTGTGGCGTGGTCTCCATGGGCAATCCCCACTGCGTCATCGAGGTGCCTTCGGTCGCCGATGCACCGGTCGAGACGCTCGGTGCCATCATGGAGCGCCACGAGCGTTTTCCCGAGCGGGTCAACGTCGGTTTCATGGAGATGGTCAATGCCACCGAGATCAAGCTGCGGGTGTTCGAGCGGGGCTGTGGCGAGACTCTGGCCTGCGGCACCGGTGCCTGTGCTGCGGCGGTGATTGGCATCAGTCAGGGCAAGCTCAAGGAGCGGGTCACCGTCAGTCTGCCGGGCGGCAAGCTGACCATCGCCTGGAAGGGGCCGGGCCAGCCGGTCTATATGACAGGTCCCGCCGAGCATGTCTTTGACGGCCAGATAGAGGTTTAGCCGATAAAGGTTCAGGTACGGGGGGCGTTGGCCCCCTTTGCCCATGATGTCGGGGCAGCGAGCCCCATTTCTCTGATGGATCAACCAATTTATGAGCGAACTCAAACGGCAGGAGCAATCGGTGGATGAAGCCACTGTGCTGGAGTACCTGGCCCGTTATCCCGAGTTTTTCCAACGCCATGCCGCCGTGCTGGACCGGATCCGCATTCCCCATGAACGCAAAGGGTCGGTCTCGCTGGTCGAGCGTCAGCTGGAGCGTCAGCGCGAGCGGATCGAACAGCTGGAGCAGGAGATCACCGAATTGATGGGGATCGCCAGCGAGAACGAGCGGATCTTTCGGGTCTATGCCGATCTCTACGGCGAGCTGTACGGTTGCCAGACCCTGTTCGAGGTGAGTGCCGTGATGGGCAAGGCCTTTGTCCAGCGGCTGCGCCTGACCGGGCTGCGGCTCTGGCTCAACCCCAAGAAGTTTACCCTGAGCGGGCCCGAGCAGCGTTTTCTGGCACAGGGCAAGCAGCTCGAATCCCTGCTGGGTCAGCGTCTGCCGGGGCAGGATTACTACTTTGGCCGCCTGAGCCAGAGCGAGAAGCAGGCACTGTTTGGCCACGATGTGCTGGTCAACTCGGTGGCCCTGATGCGGCTCGGCGATCTCGGTTTGCTGGCCTTCGCCAGCTCGGATCCCGGCCACTTTACTCCCCACAACGACACCCTGCTGCTGGGCCAACTGGGGCGCCTGCTGCAACTGCGTCTGCCCGAGTTGACTCATGGCTAGAACACCGGCCAGGGCGCCCGCCAAAGCTCCCGTCGTCGCACCGCCACTGCCTGCGGTACTGGCGGACGAACTGGCGGCCTTTATCGAATACCTGAGGGTCGAGCGTCAGCTCAGCCCTCATACCCGCAATAACTATCAAGCCCATCTGGAGGCGATGACCGCCGAGCTGGTGACGCTGGGTCTCACTGACTGGGGTCGGCTCGAGGCGAGTCAGGTGCGCACTCTGGTGACCCGGATGCACAAGGCGGGCCTTGCTCCACGTTCCCTGTCCACCAAGGTCTCTGCCCTGCGCAGCTTTTGCGACTGGCAGGTGCGGCAGGGGCGGCTGACCGCCAATCCGGCCCGCGGCATCGTCACCCCCAAACAGGGGCGGCCGCTGCCGAAAAACCTCGATGTGGACGAGATGCACCAGCTGCTCAACATCACCGACGAGCAGGATCCGCTTGCGGTGCGGGATCGCGCCATCATGGAGTTGATGTACTCCTCAGGGCTGCGTCTGGCCGAGCTGGTGGGGATCAATCTGGTGGATCTGAAGCTTGACGACCGTCAGCTCAAGGTGACCGGCAAGGGCTCGCGGGAGCGGGTGCTGCCTATCGGCCGGATGGCGGTCGAGTGGCTGCAGAAGTGGCTCAAGGTGCGCCCGCTGCTGGCCGGGGACGAGAGCGAGGCGCTGTTTGTCTCCAGCCGCAAGCAGCGGCTGTCGGCCCGCTCGGTGCAGGCCCGTCTCGATGGCTGGGGCAACAAGCAGGCGCTCAACGCCCATGTCCACCCCCACAAGCTGCGCCACAGCTTCGCCACCCATATGCTGGAGTCCTCCGGCGATCTGCGGGCGGTGCAGGAGCTGCTGGGACATGCAGACCTCTCTACCACCCAGATCTATACCCACCTCGACTTCCAGCATCTGGCCAAGGTTTACGACAGCGCCCACCCCAGGGCCAAGCGTGGCCCGGATGCGCAGGACGATGAATAACGGGCCCTGAGCCCCGTTGCAGAGGAGAGTCCATGCACTTCTATCGCCGCTGGCAGCCGGTTGCTGCCATATCGTTTGACCTCGATGACACCCTCTATGACAACGGCCCCGCCATCGTGCGCGCCGAGCAGTGGATGCTGAGCCATCTGCGCAGCGAATATCTGGCTACCGCCATGCTCGACAAGCCACGCTGGCTGGATCTCAAACGCGCTGTGCTGATGGCACGGCCCGAGCTGCGCCACGATGTCAGCCTGGCGCGCCAGCAGACCATCCGCGCCGCCATGGTCGAGGGGGGGATGGCCGACCAGCAGGCCAGTCGTGAGGCGGAGCAGGTCTTTACCGCGTTTCTGGCAGAACGCTCGAAGATCGAGGTGAGCGAGTCCACTCATCAGCTGTTGGCCAGACTGGCCGAACGCTATCCGCTGGTGGTCATCACCAACGGCAATCTGGATCTGGTTCAGGCAGGGCTGGATCGCTACTTCACGCTGGTCTGCAAGGCGGGGGCGGGCGCCAGGATGAAACCGGCGCCGGATATGTTTGAGCAGACCCGTAGTGCCCTCAAGCTGCCAGCAGAGCGGATCCTCCATGTGGGGGATCATCCCGAGACCGATGTGCTGGGTGCCCGCTTGCATGGCTTTCGCGCCGCCTGGCTCAACGAGCGGCAGCAACCGTGGCAACCGTGGCAACAGTTGCAACTGTTGCCGGACGTGGAGCTGACGGCACTGGAGGAGCTGGCCGAGCTGCTGCTCTGATGGCGTTGGCGGGTGGCCCGGCTCAGGCGGTAATGGCTGTCATCGAATAGCGATATATGGCAAGGGGTTACGCCCGCTATTTGCGACAAACCAACCCGAGCAGGGTGTAGCGATCGCGCTGGTTGACGCGGCAGTAACTGATGCCGACGGGCAGCGCTTGCTGCAGGGTGATGGCGCTGTTCTGATAGCTGCAGACCAGATAGAGGGGGCGCAGGCTGCTATCGAGCTGGCTCCAGTAGTGGATCTCGTCGCTGTCGCCATTATCCGGTTTGAGCTGGGCCAGCTCGGCAGGATCTCCGTCGAACAGGGCCAGATTATCGAGCCGATGGCTGAGGGTTTCGTCCGGTTTGCCATCGTCATTGCGGGTGAACGCCTGCCAGCCCTGCTGCGGGGTCAGCTGCTGGCGAGTCTCGATGGTGGCGGGACAATCAAATTGCAGGCTGGCGGCAAGGGCCAGGGTAGTCAGTAACATGGCTGTTGTTCTCTCTTCACGTCCTCAATACGGCGCCATGCTACGTCATCTTCCGCCGAACAGCTTCATCAGCTTATCAAGCAGATCAAGCTGTTGTGGTGGTTGCTTCATGGCTTCCGCCTCCCGCTCCAGCAGGGCCCGCTGCTCCTGCTGGCGGTCGCTCAGCACCCGGTAGAGGGGCTCGACCAGCGCCTCGCGCTGCATCACCAGCTCCTGAAACATTGCCTGATTGATGCGATAGGTTTCGACGGTGGCCACCGCCCGTACCGTGAAGGAGCTGGGCTCGCCGGTGAGCAGGCTCAGTTCGCCAAAAAAGTCTCCCGCGTTGAGCGTACCAAGCTTCAGCTCTCGCCCTTCGACATTGACCACCATCTCGGCTTCCCCTTTGACCAGCACGAACAGCCAGCTGGAGACATCCCCCTGTTCCAGCATGATGTCGCCGCTGACGAAGGGGGCGAACTTCACCTGATCGGCCAGCTGGAGCAGCTCGTTCTCCTGCAACATGGCAAACAGCGGTAGCTTGCGCAGGGTATCGGTCCGTTCGGCGGTGTGGCGCTTGTGGCGGGCATCCAGATGCTGCTTCTCCTTGGCCATAAAGACGTTGAAGATCGGCGGGGTGAGGCGGCGATCGTTGCGGCGCAGGGCGGCATCGATCAGGCTGCGCACCATGGAGTCGGTCGGATCGTCACGAGCCAGATCGGTCAACCAGTAGCGCACTGCATAGCGGGCAATCCCACCCTCTACATTCATCAACAGGCAGTCCGGTTGCGGATGCTTGGCGACGCAGGGGAGCTTGGTCTCCCGCAGGGATTTCTCGATCAGCGCGATGATCTGGGTCGGCAGGGTATCCAGGGTCAGATCGAACCAGACCCAGCGCCGCCACTGCAAGGGTTCGCCACGGCGGCGCCCGAGCACGGTGAAGCGCTGTTTGAGCAGATGGCTGTTGGGGATGACGACTGTCTCCCAGTTGCGGGTCTCGATGGTGGTGGCACGCCAGTTGATCTCCACCACCCGGCCCTGGGTGGTATCGACTTGCAGCCAGTCACCGATGGCGATGGAGTTGTCGAGCTGAATGGAGACCCCGGCCAGCAGGTTGCCCAGGGTGTCCTGCATGGCGAAGGCGATGACCGCGGTGATGACCGCCGAGGTGGTGACTATCTCTCCGAGCGCCATGCCTGAGGCGTAGAGGCGAAACAGACCCCAGCCGATATAGCCGATGGTGATGACGATATCGGCGATGATCCGCGGGATCCGCACATGGCAGAGGGGGAGCAGAAACTCGAACAGCAGGATCCCCCATATCTTGACCAGTATCAGGCCGGCCAAGAGGGTGGAGATCTCGATCAGCAATTGATGGGGCAGCGGCAGTTTGAACCAGCCCCCTTCCAGCTGGATCAGCAGGATCACCACCGCGCTAATCATCACGAAACTGAGCTCGGAGAGCAGCTCCCGTCGCTGTCCCGGACGGCGCCAGAAGTGGATCAGCATCAGGGAGAGGGTGAGCAAGGTCCAGAACGGGTGTTCTCCAATCCAGGTCAACGTCGGTAGCGCGGTGAGGTTTTCGCCAGCCATAGCAGCACCTTATTGTGGTTTTATTTCCAGCATAGCTGCTGCGGCGCGGGGAAATGGTGCGTTGGGGCGGCAATTTATTTATCCTGTGCAGAACCGGGCAAAGGAGTGCGATTGAGTGAAATTTTCAAAGAAAATCATCTGTTTGATGGCCCTGTTGCCATTGGCTGGCTGCGATCTGCTGGCCGAGAAGTATCGGGTCGAATTCCGGGATGGCTCCTGGCGTGAAATAGCCATTACCCCCTTCTCCAGCGAGGCGCGCTGGCGCGAGGGGTGTGCCACCGGCGAGGTGCTGAGTGATATGAAGGTGCCCATCAAGCGGGGTGACACGGTCAATGGTCGTGAGCAGTTGCTGATCGGCGGCGAGAAGTTCGAGCTGGATGACAACAACCTCTACCGCAGCAACGGTATGGTGTTTGGCCATTCGCCTGACCATATCCAGCGCGGGCTCAAGGGGATGGATATCTGCCGCACCTTGCGCCCCGAGCGGGGCGGACTGCCCAAGCTCAAGGCGCGCGGGTTTGGCGACTGAATCGATGAGGGATTAACTAGCCGCCATCAATGCACAACGCTGGCGGCAGGCATCGCCAAAGGCTTGAAAGATCTTGATGGAGTGGGGGTTTTCATTGGCTTTCCACTCCGGATGCCACTGCACTGCCAGCAAAAAGGGTGACAGTGAGGGAGCATGAAGTGCCTCGATCAGCCCATCTTCGGCGTGGGCCAACGGCTCCAGACCCTTCCCCAACCGGTTGATGCCCTGTCCATGCAGGGAGTTGACCGGAATCTGTTCCTCCCCCATCAGTTCGGCAAACCAGCTGCCGGGCAGCAGTTTGATCTGATGGCTCGGCCCATACTGCTCGTCGACCGGATCGTCGGCATCCTCCCGGTGATCGTCATAACCCGGCTCGTTATAGACCTTCTGATGGATGTCTCCCCCCAGCGCCACGTTGATCTCCTGCATGCCGCGGCAGATCCCGAGGATCGGCAAGCCACGGGCCAGCGCTCCTTTGATCAGCGGCAGATCGAACAGGTCGCGATCCCTGTCTTGCTGTTTTTCCGGCGTGAGGTTTTCCTGACCGTAGAGGGCCGGATCGATGTTGGAACCGGCGCCGCTCAGATAGACCCCATCGGCGAGATCCAGATACAGCTCCAGATCGGTGGTGCCGCAGCAGGTGGGTACCAGCAGCGGGACGCAGCCGCTTATCTCCACCAGCGGCATGATGTATTTGTGGGTCATCACCTGATAGGCATGGCCGTTGCGGGGCTGGGCGCCCATGGTCATCAGCACGACAGGTTTACGGGGAGCGGGAGGCTGGGGATTTGGCATAGGGCACCTTGATTATCCTTGGCGTTGAAGTCTCATCCTGCGCCTTGGGCAGGCCCTTGCAAACCGGCAGGGCAAGGGCATGCCTCAAGGCATGGTCATGGGATCCCGCGTCAGTCCGGGTGGCAGAATCGTTGGTCAGCCTGGGCAGCGACAGCCTGGATCCTCTCTTCAGTCTGACAAGGCCGTTCAATATGTCAAACAAAATGATACCAAATTGTTAACATGTCTGTTTTGGTCTGCTCTGAAGCGGCGATTTAACGGGGTTGTTGAGATGGGCCGTTATGGCTGGGGTAGCAAAATGGTGGATATATTAAACGCGCAGGGATGGCGGGGGGATGTGGAGAGGAAAAGGCATCAATAGAAGCACGCCTCCGCAAGGGGAGGCGTGTTTCGGGGATCACAGCAGGTCTTCGATCTCGCCGCGCAGATACTGGTACATCTCGCGGTAGGCGACCGGCGGCTTGTTCAGCTCCCGCTCCTTGTTGGCGGAGCGGATCAGCTGGCGCAGCTTTTGGCGATCCAGCTCGTGGAACTGGGACATCAGCTCGTTGAGGGCGCTGTCACCTTCGGTGATCAGGCGCTCGCGCCACTGCTCCAGCCGATGCAGGCGTGCATTCACGGTGGAGTGACGGTTCTTGATGATGGAGAGTGCTTCGGCAATCGGCTCGATATCGCGGCTGCGCATCAGGCGGCCGATGAACTGCAGATGGCGACGGAAGGACTCATCCTTCTTCGGCTTGAGTTTGCGACCCAGCTCGACAGCTTCTGCAAGCTCTTCATCCAACGGGATTTTTTCCAGCTCACTGTGGCTGAGGGAGACGATCTCTTCCCCCATTTTCTGCAATGCTTCGGCATCGCGCTTGAGCTGGCTCTTGCTGGGGCCCCAGTCTTCGAACTCGTTGTCGTCTTGATATTGACTCATCGGTCTCTTGATTCCTGTCATTCACGTTTGGCTGATATGTTACCAGCTTCTCCCGCTGGGCGCAGGGGTCTGATATGCTTACCCCCCTTTCCTTCTTTCATACAGATGTGAGTTATGGATCAGCAAGACCAAATCCGCCAGGATCAAGCCCATCTCGAGGCCGTGGTTGCCGAAGCCCTGGAGATAGCCAAAGGACTGGGCGCCTCGCTGGCCGAAGTCTCCATCAGCAAGCAGACCGGGTTGTCGGTGAACACCCGGGGTTGTGAACTGGAAAGCATTGAATTCAATAAGGATGGCGCCCTCGGCATCGCTGTCTATCGCGATGGTTGCAAGGGATCTTCCTCGACCACCGATCTGAGCAAACCCGCCATTCGTGCCGCCGTTGAAGCGGCCATCGAGATTGCCCGTCACACCTCGGCCGATGATTGCGCCGGTCTGGCGGACGCCGAGCTGCTGGCCTGGGATGCCCCCGATCTGCAACTGTGTCACCAAATCGAACTGGATCCCCAGCGCGGGATCGAACTGGCCATCGAGTGCGAGCGGCTGGCGCTTGGTCGCGATGCCCGTATCAAGCACTCCGACGGCGCCGGTTTCTCCAGCCATCTTGGCATCAAGGTCTATGGCAACAGCCACGGCTTCGTCAAAGGCTACGCGGCGTCGCGCAACTCACTGAGCTGCGTGCTGATAGGCGAGCAGGATGGTGATATGCAACGGGATTATGGCTACTCCTCCAGCCGTACCCTCGATGGGCTCTGGAGCCCGCAGCGTATTGCCGATGAGGCGGTGGAGCGTACCGTCTCCCGCCTCGGCGCCCGCAAAATCACTACCCGCCATGCGCCTGTGCTGTTCCACCCGGACACTGCCTCCGGCCTGTGGGGCCATCTGGTGATGGCCATCAGCGGTGGCAACCTCTATCGCAAGTCGAGCTTCCTGCTCAACAAATTGGGCAAGCAGATCCTGCCAGAGTGGCTCACCATTCAGGAGTTCCCCCACCTGCTTGGCGGGCTCGCCAGTACCCCGTTCGATGGCGAAGGGGTGCGTACCCGCGACATGGATATCATCCGAAATGGCGAGCTGATGAGCTGGCTGCTTACCTCCTACTCCGCTCGCAAGCTGGGGCTGACTACTACGGGTCACGCCGGTGGCATCCACAACTGGCAGGTTTCCAATACCGGCCAGGATTTTCAGGGCATGCTGAAAGAGATGGGCACCGGTCTGCTGGTGACCGAGTTGATGGGGCAGGGGGTCAATATCGTCAATGGCGACTACTCCCGCGGCGCTGCCGGTTTCTGGGTCGAGAATGGCGAAATAGCCTATCCGGTCGAGGAGATCACCATCGCCGGCAATCTGGCCGAGATGTTCAGCCATATCGTGGCGGTGGGTAGTGACGAGGATGAGCGTTCCAGTCTCAAGACCGGCTCGGTGCTGGTAGAGAATATGAAGCTGGCGGGTCACTGATCCCGGTTTCAACAGAACCGAAACCATGAAAAAGGCCCCCTCGCCAACGCGAGGGGGCCTTTTTATCGGCCTGCGATCAGGGGGCTATCAGCCCTTGATGCGCTCGATGCGGCCACCCAGACCCTGCAGCTTCTGCTCGATGTCTTCGTAGCCACGGTCGATGTGATAGATACGGTCGACGATGGTGGAGCCTTCGGCCACGAAGCCGGCCAGTACCAGACTGGCGGAGGCGCGCAGATCGGTCGCCATCACCTGGGCACCCTTGAGTTGCTCGGTGTCACGGCAGATGGCCACATTGCCCTGCAGTTCGATGTCTGCACCCATCCGCACCAGTTCGGGAACGTGCATGAAGCGGTTCTCGAAGATGGTCTCGGTGACCATGCCGGTGCCTTTGGCGACGGCGTTCAGCACGGTGAACTGTGCCTGCATGTCGGTCGGGAAGGCCGGGTAGGGGGCAGTCTTGATGGTGACCGGCTTGAGGGGGCGGCCAGTCATGTCGAGGGTGATCCAGTCTTCACCCTTCTCAATCAGGGCGCCAGCCTCTTCCAGCTTGACCAGTACCGCTTCCAGCAGAGTCGGGTCGGTCTTGCGGCAGGTGATCTTGCCGCCGGTGACCGCTGCGCCCACCAGGAAGGTACCGGTTTCGATGCGATCAGGCTGCACGCTGTAGTTGCCGCCGTGCAGACGCTCGACACCGTCGATGGTCAGGGTGTCGGTGCCCGCCCCCTGGATCTTGGCACCCAGGGTATTGAGGAAGTTGGCCAGATCGACCACTTCCGGCTCGCGTGCGGCGTTTTCGATCACGGTGCGGCCATCAGCCAAGGTGGCGGCCATCATCAGGTTTTCGGTACCGGTCACGGAGACCATGTCCATCAGGATGTGGGCGCCTTTCAGGCGACCATCGACACGGGCCTTGATGTAACCATCTTCGATGGTGATCTTGGCACCCATCAGCTCCAGGCCGTGGACGTGCAGGTTGACCGGACGGGCACCGATAGCGCAACCGCCAGGCAGGGAGACGTCAGCCGCGCCGAAACGGGCGGCCAGCGGGCCCAGCGCCAGAATGGAGGCGCGCATGGTCTTCACCAGCTCGTAGGGGGCGACATGGTTGTTCACCGCACCGGTCAGCACGGTGACGTTGCCGTTGACCTTGGTGGTCGCGCCCAGCATCTCCAGCAGCTTGATGGTGGTGCCCACATCTTTCAGGCGCGGCACGTTGGAGAGGTGAACCTCTTCATCACAGAGCAGGGTTGCGAACAGGATCGGCAGCGCGGCGTTTTTGGCGCCGGAGATGGTCACTTCGCCGTTGAGAGTACAACGACCATCGATTTTGAATTTGTCCATTTTTACTTCGTTACCAAATCAGGAGGGCAATAGGAATTTACGTTCGCGTTTCCACTCGGCGTCGGTGAACGCCTTGATGGAGAGGGCGTGAATGGCGTTGCTGGCGATCTTGTCCATCAGCGGGGCATAGATGGCCTGCTGCTTCTTGACCCGGCTCATGCCGTCAAACATGTCACCGACGGCGATCACTTGGTAGTGACTACCGTCCCCTTTGACATGGACTTCGGACAATGGCAGAGCCTCAAGGAGTATCGCTTCAATTTCAGAGACTTGCATTATGCGTCCTCAGTTGTGAGCGGGGTTGACTGAAACAGCCCGGCCACCCCGTAGAGGTTGGCCAGGGTATAGAAATCACTGGAGGCGCCCACCAGTTGCGGTGTGGCGCCTCGCGCTAATACGGCTTTGGCCCATTTGACCAGCAGGGCCAGTCCGGCTGAGTCGAGGGTGGTGACGCCGCCGAGCTCGAGCTGGTCGTCCTGCCACCATTCGGCGCGGCGTTGCCACAGGTCATTGACCTGTGGCGCCTGCAGCTCACCGCTGAGAGTCATGGTTTGAGTACCAGCGGCTTGGCGTTGTGTTCGCGCAACTGGGCGATCACCGCATCAATGCCGTTCTGGCGAATGAGGCCGCCCAGCTCGCTCTGCTTGGCGGAGAGCAGGCTGATCCCCTCTGCCACCATGTCGAAGGCTTTCCATTCGCCGGTCTTGTTGTTCTTGCGCAGCTTGAACTCGAGGAAGATGTCGGGCTTGCCGGCCTCTTTCACGCTGACGTTGACGGCGGTGATGTTGCCGCTGGGAGCTTTGCCCGGCTCGACCTTGACGGTCTGCTTGTCAAAATGGGCCAGCGCATCTGCGTAGGAGCTCACCATGTACTCGGTGAACACCTCGACGAAGGCATTGCGCTGCGCTTCGGTGGTCTCTTTAATCTGGTTGCCAAGCACCTTGTAGGCGGCGAAGCGGTTGTCCACATAGGGCAGCAGCTCTTCGCGGATGATCACCCGCAGGTGATCCGGATTGCTCTTCACCTGGGCCTGATCGGCTTTCAGGCGGGCAAAGGTCTGCTTGGCAGCCTGATCCACCAGCGCATTGGGGTCGGTGGCATCGACTGCGGCCTGGGCAGACAGGGAAAAGAGCATGCTGGTCATCAGACCCAGCAGCAGGGCGATTTTCTTGAACATGATTACTCCTTCTTGCTGTCTGATTTGCTGTCGGAGGATTGGCTGTAGAGGAACTTGCCAATCAGATCTTCCAGCACGATGGCGGATTTGGTGTCTTCAATCAGGTCGCCATCCTTGAGCATCTCGGTGCCCATCTCCTCATCGCTGAAGCCGGGGGCCAGACCGATGTACTGCTCGCCGAGCAGACCGGAGGTGAGGATGGAGAGGGAACTGGTATCGGCAAACTGGCCAGCGCTCTTTTGCATCATCAGGGTCACTTCGGGCACCTGGGTTTTCGGGTCCAGTACGATGTCGCTGACCCGGCCTACCACCACGCCGCCGACCTTGACCGGCGAACGGACTTTCAGGCCGCCGATATTATCGAAATGCGCGCGCAGGGTATAGGTTTCTCCTTCCGGTTTGAAGCTCAAACCGGCCACTTGCAGGGCCAGTGCCAGAATGGCACCGATGCCAGCCAGCATGAAGGTGCCGACCAGGAATTCTACTTTGCTGAACTTCATCTTTACCTTATCCAAACATGACTGCAGTGAGTATAAAATCCAGGCCGAGCACGGCGAGGGATGAGTGGACCACGGTACGGGTCGTGGCCTGACTGATTCCGGCCGAGGTCGGCTTGGCATCATAGCCGTTAAAGAGCGCAATCCAGGTGACCACCAGGGCGAAAATCAGGCTCTTGATGGCGCCCTGCATGATGTCCTCATGCCAGTCGACGGAGGCCTGCATGGCAGACCAGAAGCCCCCTTCGTCCACGCCGAGCCAGTCCACACCAACCAGCTTGCCGCCGAAGATGCCGATCAGGCTGAACATAAAGGCCAGCAGCGGCATGCTGATGACGCCAGCCCAGAAGCGGGGGGCGACCACCCGGCGTAGCGGGTCGACCGCCATCATCTCGAGGCTTGAAAGTTGCTCGGTGGCCTTCATCAGGCCGATTTCAGCGGTCAGGGCCGAACCGGCACGGCCGGCAAACAGCAGCGCCGTGACCACAGGCCCCAGCTCCCGCAGCAGGGAGAGGGAGACCAGCGGTCCCAGGCTCTGCTCTGCGCCGAAATCCTTCAATACGTTGTAACCCTGCAGCGAGAGCACCATGCCGATGAACAGGCCGGAGACCAGAATGATGGCCACCGACTGCACACCCACCACATAGAGCTGCTGGACA
Source organism: Aeromonas sp. FDAARGOS 1404 (assembly GCF_019047085.1). NCBI lineage: Bacteria > Pseudomonadati > Pseudomonadota > Gammaproteobacteria > Aeromonadales > Aeromonadaceae > Aeromonas > Aeromonas sp. FDAARGOS 1404. Next base: position 1,941,926 of record NZ_CP077237.1, on the reverse strand, counting down.
AGCAGCGGGAAGTGCTTGCGCGGCTCGGGTTTGCCCGCCAGCGCATGGAACAACATGATGGTGGCGCGACCGACGGAGCTGATAAACCGCACTCCGACCCGCCCCAGCTTGCTTATTTGACTTATCAACATCAGAGATCCTGTAGCAGATCGCCTGCCGGAAAATGAAACGGAACAGGACCATCGGGCAATCCTTTGAGGAACTGCTCGACTTCGGGATTGTGCTCCTCGCGCAGCTGATCCGGCGTGCCGTGCGCCACCACCTTGCGATTGGCAATGATGTAGGCGTAATCGGCGATGCTCAGCACCTCTTTCACGTCGTGGGTGACGATGACGGAGGTGATGCCGAGGGCATCGTTCAGCTCCTTGATCAGCTTGACCAGCACCGCCATGGTGATGGGATCCTGCCCGACGAACGGCTCGTCATACATGATGAGGTCAGGATCGAGCGCAATTGCCCGAGCCAGCGCCGCCCGGCGCGCCATGCCGCCGGAGAGCTCGGAGGGCATCAGTTTCGCCGCGCCGCGCAAGCCCACCGCCTGCAGCTTCATCATGACGATGGTGTGGATCAGCTCCTCCGGCAGGCCGGAGTGCTCTCGCAGCGGGAAGGCCACGTTGTCGTAGACCGTCATGCCGGTAAACAGGGCGCCGCTCTGGAACAGCATGCTCATCCGCTTGCGCACTTCATAGAGGCGCGAACGGGAGAGGGTGGGGATATCTTCCCCGTCAAACAGAATGTGACCGGACTCCGGCTTGAGCTGGCCACCGATCAGCCGCAGCAGGGTGGTTTTACCGATGCCGCTCGGGCCCATGACGGCGGTTACCTTGCCACGAGGAATGGTCAGGTTGATCCCGTCATACAACAGCCGATCTCCGTGACTGAAGGTCAGGTCGGAGATGGTGATCAGGTCATTGTTCAAACAATTGTCCATCCGGTGTAAATGAGGTGCGAATTTTATGGGGTAGTCTAGGTCTAAGCAACAGCAAGGAACAACTATTGAACAGGCTGCAAGCCCATTTGCACGACAGTTTTCTGTAACAAAGTGCGTCATTGAGAGCGGGACTTGCCATCCGATTCGCTTATCCGGGCAGACTTTTTTATAATCCCGCAGCTAATTTCGGCCCGGAGCTGTGTCTTTATGTCTGTAAAGCCTGAGAAAGTGTCTGAACTGTTCGATTTTCGTCGCAGTGCCCGCGCGGTGCTGGACACAGAAAAGCAAGCCATTGATGGACTCTATCAGTATCTGAACGACGCCTTCGACAAGGCGTGCGAGATGGTGCTGCGCTGCGGTGGCAAGATAGTGGTCACCGGCATGGGCAAATCGGGCCATATCGGCAGCAAGATCGCCGCTACCCTCGCCAGCACCGGCACACCGGCCTTCTTCCTTCACCCGGGAGAAGCGAGTCACGGTGATCTGGGGATGATCTCCAGCGGTGACCTTATCATCGCCATCTCCAACTCCGGCGAGAGCGACGAAATCCTGGCCTTGCTGCCGGTACTAAAGCGCCGCGGCATTCCGCTCATCTGTATGACCGGTAATCCGGCTTCCACCATGGCCAAAGAGGCCAACGTGCACCTGTGCATCAAGGTGGAGAAAGAGGCCTGCCCGCTGGGTTTGGCACCCACTTCCAGCACCACGGCAACCTTAGTCATGGGCGATGCCCTGGCGGTCGCCCTGCTGGAAGCACGCGGTTTTACCGCCGATGACTTCGCCCTCTCTCACCCGGGCGGATCGCTCGGCAAGCGTCTGTTGCTGCGGGTTGGCGATCTGATGCACAGCGGCGAGCTGTTGCCCCGGGTGGGGATAGATGCCACCATCAGCCAAGCGCTGCTGGAAGTGAGCCGCAAGGGGCTCGGTATGACGGCGGTGGTCGATGGCAATGGCCTGCTGGCCGGGCTCTTTACCGATGGCGACCTGCGCCGCATTCTCGACCAGCAGATCGATATCCATCACACCCCCATCAGCCGTGTGATGACGGCCAACTGTGTTACCGTAGGTCCAGAGATGATGGCTGCGGAAGCCGTCAAGCTGATGGAAACGAGAAAAATCAACGGATTACTGGTCGTGGATGAAGAGCAACGCCCGCTCGGCGCCTTCAATATGCACGACCTGCTGAAAGCCGGAGTAATTTGATGCAAAACGTACCGACCCTCTATGGTCCGGTGACGCGCAGCCAGTTTGAGAAGGCGGCGCAAATCCGCCTGCTGGTGTGCGATGTGGACGGGGTGCTCTCCAACGGCCTCATCTACATGGGAAACAACGGCGAAGAGCTGAAAACCTTCTGCACTCGCGATGGTGCGGGCATGCGAGCACTGCTCAATGCAGGGATCGAGATCGCCATTATCACCGGGCGCAACTCCCGTATCGTAAGCGATCGGATGAAAAGCCTGGGGGTGGCTCATGTGGTGCAGGGGGCTGATAAAAAGCTGCCTCACTTCGAAGCGCTGCTGGCCAAGCTGGGGCTGACCCCGGAACAGGCTGCCTATATGGGCGATGACACCATCGATCTGCCGGTGATGGCCTCCTGCGGCCTGGGTATCGCGGTGGCCGATGCCCATCCGCTGGTGCTGAGTCGTGCCGATATGGTGACCCGGCTTGGCGGTGGCATGGGCGCGGTGCGCGAGGTGTGTGACCTCATTTTGCAGGCGCAGGGCCACGACGATTATCAGCCCGAGGCCTCGGTATGAGCAGACAGACCCTGTTGTTTGCCCTGCTGTTTCTGGTCGCGCTGGTTGCCTGGCAGTTGGGTAAGGTTGAGCTGGTGCCTGAGAGCGCCGTCAAAATCGAAAACTATCAGCCGGATTTTGTCGCCAAAGATCTGGTGACCACCCGTTTTGATATCAACGGCAAGCGCACCGAGCGGTTGGAGTCGACCTACGCCGAGTATTATCAAATCCTCGAGCAGGCCACCTTCGACAAGCCGGTGGTCTACATGTATGACGATCAGGGTGCCGCCGAGTGGAAGGTGACCGCCGAAACCGGCGTGCTCAACACCGGCGACAACGTCATCCTGCGGGACAAGGTGCATCTGGATGGTCTGCTGCCCACCTCTTTCATTTCCACACTGGATACCCCCTATCTGGAGCTGGATCTGGTGACGCAGGATGTGCGCAGCAACCGGGAAGTGAACATTCTGGGTCGGGATTTCCAGACCCAAGGGGTTGGCCTCAAGGGCCATCTGGACCGCAAATATTTTGAGTTACTGGATCAAGGCCATGCCATCTATTTCAATGAAAAACGCTAATCTGGCCCTCGCAGCCCTGTTGCTGTGTGGTGCGGTGACCGCCAAAGAGTCCGACTTTGCCGAGAAGGTCTACGTCGATGCTGTCAAACAGGTGGCCGAGATGCAGGACAACCGCATCACCTTCGAAGAGGACGTGACCATCAATCAGGGCACCATCCGAATCAAGGCTGACAAGGTGGTAGTGACCCGTTCCGGCGAGAAAGGAGCCGAGGTGATGACTGCCTACGGCAAGCCCGCCACCTTCTTCCAGATCCTGGATAACGGCAAGCCGGTCAATGCCCACGGCAATACCATCCGCTACGAGCTGAAGAACCGGCTGGTGACCATCACCGGCAACGGTCAGCTCAAGCAGGAAGATAGCCAGGTCAATGGCGATCTGATCCGCTACGACATCGTCAAACAGAAGATGATTGCCGAGAGCAAGAGCCCGAGCCAGCGGGTCAAAACCGTATTCCTGCCGGATCAGGTAGAGAATTTCGACAAGCCCGCCGACCAGAAGAAGCAGGGAAAATAAGCCATGGCAGTGTTAAAAGCAGTGGGTCTGCAGAAGAGCTACAAGCGCCGTATGGTGGTGAGTGACGTCAGCCTTGAAGTGGGCGCTGGCCAGATTGTCGGCCTGCTCGGTCCCAACGGGGCGGGCAAGACCACCTCCTTCTACATGATCGTGGGGCTGGTGCAGCGCGATGCCGGTCTCATCACCATCGACGATCAGGACATCAGCCTGCAGCCCATGCATGTGCGGGCGCGCAACGGCATCGGTTACCTGCCGCAGGAGGCCTCCATCTTCCGTCGCCTGTCGGTGTTCGACAACCTGATGGGAGTGATGCAGACCCGCAAGGGGTTGAGCCGTGAGGAGCGTGAGGACAAGGTTCAGCAACTGCTGGAAGAGTTCAATATCACCCACATTCGCGACAACCTGGGTCAGAGCCTCTCCGGCGGTGAGCGCCGTCGGGTCGAGATCGCCCGTGCGCTGGCGGCCGAGCCGCGTTTTATTCTGCTGGATGAACCCTTTGCAGGGGTTGACCCGATTTCTGTGATAGACATCAAGAAGATCATTCAGCATCTGAAAGATAGAGGTCTTGGCGTCTTGATTACCGACCACAACGTCAGAGAGACTCTGGACGTATGTGAGAAGGCCTATATCGTCAGCCACGGCAAGATGATTGCCGAAGGTGCACCGGCTGACATCCTTGCCGATGAGCAGGTCAAGCGCGTCTATTTGGGCGATCAATTCAGTCTATAGTAAGGGGGCATGCCTTCATTTCCTTTGACGAGTGCCTCGCTGAACATAAGGATATCCCGACGTAGATGAAGCCGACATTACAGTTGCGTCTCGGTCAGTCCCTGACCATGACGCCGCAATTACAACAAGCGATTCGTCTGCTCCAGCTCTCCACTCTGGAACTTCAGCAGGAAATTCAGCAAGCGCTCGAAAACAACCCTCTGCTGGAGCAGGAAGAGAGCGAGGCGCAAGAGACCAGTCCGGAAGCGCCGGTCGATGCCAGCCAGCTGGATTCCAGCGATGCCATGGCTCAGGAGCAGATGCCGGACGAGTTACCGGTGGATACCACCTGGGACGAGGTTTACTCTGCCGGCACAGCCCAAAGTGCGGGCCCCATCCACGATGGGGAAGATAGCGTCTATCAGGGAGAGACCACCGAAAACCTGCAGGATTATCTGCTGTGGCAGATGCGGCTCACACCGTTCAGCGATGTGGATGCCGCCATCGCGCTCGCCATCATCGATGCCATCGACGAATCCGGTTATCTGACCGTTGCGCTGGAGGATATCCAGGCTGCCGTTACCAGCGATGACGTAGAGGTGGAGCTCGATGAGGTCGAGGCGGTACTCAAGCGGGTTCAGCACTTCGATCCGGTCGGCATTGCTGCCCGTTCTGTGCAGGAGTGTTTGCTCATCCAGCTGGATCAGTATGACCCGCAGACCCCCTGGCTCAACGAGGCCAAGGAGGTGATCCTCGAGCACATGGAGCTGCTCGGCAACCGGGATTACCGCACCCTCGCCCGCAAGACAAAACTCAAAGAGAGCGACCTCAAGGAGGTGCTGGATCTGATCCAGCTGCTGGAGCCGCGTCCCGGCAACGGCATCATCCAGAGTGACTCTCAGTACGTGATCCCCGACGTCTCCGTGGTCAAGAAGGGCAGCAAGTGGGTGGTCGAGCTCAATCCCGACTCTGCCCCCCGCATCCGGGTCAACGAGACCTATGCCGCCATGGCCCGCAACGCCCGCAGCAGCACCGACACCCAGTTTATTCGCTCCCATTTGCAGGAAGCCAAGTGGTTCATCAAGAGTTTGGAAAGTCGCAATGACACCCTGCTGAAAGTGGCCAGTTGCATTGTCGAGCAGCAACAGGGCTTTTTCGAGTATGGTGAAGAGGCGATGAAGCCCATGGTGCTCAATGACATCGCCGAAGCGGTAGAGATGCATGAGTCGACCATCTCCCGGGTGACGACCCAGAAGTACATGCATACCCCCCGTGGTATCTTCGAATTGAAGTTTTTTTTCTCCAGCCATGTGAACACCGAAGGAGGAGGAGAGTGCTCATCGACCGCAATTCGCGCGCTCATCAAGAAGCTGGTCACGGCAGAGAATCCTGCCAAGCCGTTAAGTGATAGCAAGATCGCGGATTTGCTGGCCGAACAGGGTATTATGGTGGCGAGACGCACGATCGCTAAGTATCGCGAATCCTTGTTTATCCCACCTTCCAATCAGCGCAAACGCCTGGTTTAGGCAAACAAAAGGATGATGTTATGCAAATTAACCTGACCGGACACCATGTCGAGATCACCGAAGCTCTGCGTGATTATGTGAATAACAAATTTGCCAAACTCGAGCGTCACTTCGACCACATCAACAATGTTCATGTGGTGCTTAGCGTGGAAAAACTGAACCAGATAGCGGAAGCCAAATTGCACGTCAGCGGTGGCGAAGTGTTTGCCAACTCTGAACATGCCGATATGTATGCTGCGATAGACACCTTGCTCGACAAGCTGGACAGGCAGATCATCAAGCACAAAGATAAGTTAAACAAAAAATAACCATGCAACTTGAACACATACTGAGTCGGGACTGCACCAAGAGTGCAGTCCCTTGTACCAGCAAGAAACGCGCCCTCGAAATCATCAGCGAGCTGGCCGCCGAACGCCTTGGCACCTCCCGTCAGGCGCTGTTTGAATGCTTGCTGGCCCGCGAAAAAATGGGTAGTACCGGGATCGGTGCCGGTATTGCGATCCCCCACGGTCGCATTGACGATGAATTCCCGCCAACCGCGATCCTGATGACCTTTGCCGACCCTATTCCTTTCGACTCCATCGACAATCAACCGGTTGACCTGCTGTTTGCCTTGCTGGTGCCGGAAAGCGAGTGCAAGCAGCATCTCAAGACCCTTTCTCTGATGGCTTCCAAGCTGGGTGACAAGGCGGTTTGCCGCCAGTTGCGTCAGGCAACCAGCGACGAAGAGCTCTATCAGATCATGACCTCGGCCTGACAGCAGGCCAAGGATGAGACACCCGTTTTGGCGTGAGGGAACAAGATGCAGTTAATCGTGGTAAGTGGACGCTCGGGCTCCGGTAAAACGGTAGCCCTGCGAGTGCTGGAAGATCTGGGTTACTACTGTGTGGACAACCTGCCGGTCAATCTGCTGCCCCAGCTGATTGTCTCGGTGGAGAGCCAGTATGACAAACTGGCGGTCAGTATCGATGTGCGCAACCTGCCGAGCGATCCGGAGAAACTGGAAAATCTGCTGGCTCAGGTGCGCAATGAGGGGCGGGTTGAGTTCTCCAGCTTCTTCTTCGACGCCGACAACGGCACCCTGCTCAAGCGCTATGGTGAGAGCCGCCGCTTGCACCCCCTCTCACGCAACAAGCTGTCGCTGGATGAGGCGATTCGGGAGGAGACCCACCTGCTGGCGCCCATCTCCTCGACCGCTGACCTGCGTATCGACACCACCAACCTCAGCATTCACGACCTGAGCGAGCTCATCAAGACCCGGGTGCTTGGGAAGAAAGAGAACGAGCTGGTGCTGGTGTTCGAGTCGTTCGGCTTCAAGTACGGCATTCCCAAGGATGCCGACTTCGTGTTCGATGCTCGCTTCCTGCCCAATCCGCACTGGATCCCCGAGCTCAAGCCGTTCACCGGCAAGGATGAGCCGGTCGCCAACTACCTCTCGGCGCAGGCTGACGTGATGCTGTTTACCCAGCAGATCGAAAATATGCTGGCGACCTGGTTGCCCCATCTGGAGCGCAACAATCGCAGCTACCTCACGGTCGGCATCGGTTGCACCGGCGGTCAGCACCGCTCGGTCTTTATTGCAGAGCGGCTGGCCAGTGCATTCCGTTTGCTTGGCAAGAACGTGCAGATCCGCCACCGCACACTCGACAAGAGTGCCTCCCAATCCTGACGGACCAATAGGACGACCCGATGACTGTTTCCGCCTCGGTTGAAGTGAAAAACAAACTGGGTATTCATGCCAGACCAGCCATGATGCTGTTCGAGCTGGTGCAGGGTTTCGATGCTCACGTGCTGCTGCGCAATGAAGATGGTGTGGAGGCCGATGCTGACAGCATCATCGGCCTGCTGATGCTGGATTCGGCGCAAGGGCGGCAGGTGGAAGTACAGGTTGAGGGGCCCGAAGAGGTCGAGGCCCTGGCCGCCGTGGTGGAGCTGTTCACCTCCGGCTTCAACGAGGAGTAGTCACTCCTCGTTTTATGTTATGAACCGGTACGCGCCAGCGCTTTGAAGCTGGCAAAATCGCGACAAGCCAGCAGATTCCTGCTGGCTTTTTCGTTCATCAGTGCCAGAAACAGGTCGTAGAGACCCATCGCCTCCTCGTAGTCGGCCTTGCTGATGGCCAGCACGAAGATGAGCGTCGCGATTTCACCATTCCCCCAGTCAATCCCCTGCGGGGCCAGCACGGTGTAAACCAGAGTGCGGCGCGCCAGCAGACCGAGGGAGTGGGGCAGGGCGATCCCTTCTCCCAACATGGTGGATACGATCCGCTCCCGCTCCTGCAGTGAGGCTCTGAAGCCGCTCTCCACCAGATCTTCCGCCTCCAGCTGATCACAGATGCGGGCAAACAGTTCGGCCTGGGTAAGGGGTTCTGTGACCACCATGAAGTGGTCGGCATCGAAATATTTGTCGAGCATGTAGGGGCGGGTGCGGTCGATCAGCACCAGCTTGCCAAGCTGCTCCAGCTGGTATTGGGTCGGGAAGGGGGCAACGAGTACCACGGGAGCGTTTTTTTCGTTCACCTTGACGGTACTGATGACAAAGTCCTGTGCGATCTGCGCCAGACCTTCGTAATCCCGCACTGACTCCAGCGTGGTCAGCTGCAACTGGGGATACTCCCGCTTGATGCGTGCTTCCAGCACCCGGAAGGTGGCGTTGCCCGCATCGCAAAGCAATAGCGCCTGCGGGCGGCGGGTATAGCCGATATCGTAATGGCGCTCCAGCCCGACCCCGATATGGATCACCAGATAGCCGATCTCGTGGTGGGTCAATCGGTAGGGGGTCTGCTTGATCCACTCCGAAATGGCCGCCAGCGTGATGTCGTAGGCGAGGGGATAGTACTGCTTGATGTGATCGGCCAGCGGGTTGTGGTTGCCTATCTGGTATTTGACCCGTAGCAGCATGGCGCTGATATGGGTTTGCAGGTCGGCCCGCAGCTGTTGGTCGCCTCGCAGGTCGTAAGGGTAGTGTTGATGAATGTAGGTCAGCAGATGCTCCACCAGCTGTTCGCTCTCGGCGGCCATCGCCGGGCTGAGCTGGGGAGTATCGGCAATCAGGCGCGCCTGGATCTGGATGGCGAGACCGGCGATCTCGTCCTCTACGGGGGGCGTCAGGGTGGGCAATACCGCATATATATCGCGAGATACTGCCAGCAGCGGCAGAGTCAGATCCTCGCTGGCGAAGTGGCGCAACTCGTGACCGGATGCCTGACGCAGCAGGGCAACTGCGCAGTAGATGGCGAGCTGCTGCAGGCTCTCGTCAGCGAGACGCAGCTGATGTCGGGCAAGCTGGGCATGGATATGATTGCCCACTACCTCCATCGTCTTGCTGGGGCAAAGGTTGGGCAACAGGGTTTGCAACTGGTTGTTGTGCAGCAACTCCTGATAGAGCAGTTGGGTCAAACAGGCCCGGATCGCCGTCTCCTCCCCCTGAATGCGCATCCCCAGGCGGGGTTTGCTCTCGACGCTGAGCCTGAAGTGGCTGAGTTGCTCACGGACTTCCGCCATATCCCCCTGCAGTGCCGCCCGGCTCAGATACCAGGTATCAGCCAGCTCATCGAGCTTGATCCCCTGCTCTGCCGTCAATAGCAGGATCTGCAGGTGCAGCACCCGCTCTCGGCTGGTGCGTGGCAGGCCGCTATCCTGACCCTGGGCGGCCAGCAGAGCCTCGAACAGTCCCTGATTGTAGATTTTCAGCTGGTAGCCGCTGCCACGCTGGTGGATCAGGTGAGCGCCGTGCGTGGCAATCAGTTCGTTGAGGGTCGCCACATCGGTGCGCACCGTGCGGGTGGAGACATTGAGGCGGCGAGCCAGCTCCTCCTGTGGCAGCGGTTCGGCGTGGAGCTGGATCAGCAGTTGATGGAGCCTGGGGTGTGGCAGCTTGATCATAGGGGGTATGCAAGACTCCTGTTGCGAGATAAAGGGTCGATGTTAACAAGTGGGTCATCAACAAGCCAGGCACCGGTCAGTGATTGAACCGGTGCCCGTGACTACCATCACGCCAACAGTCGTTTCACTATGGCCAGAAGAGTCCGTACATCATCAGGACGGGTCTGACCGCTCGCGCTGTCGATGATGGAGCTGTAGACGTGGGGGATCACCTTCTCGACCCCGGCATCCAGCGCAATCCGCACTATCTCCTCGAAGTTCTCCAGATCGATGCCGCCAGTCGGCTCCAGCCAGAAGCCGTGGCGGGCACAAGCCTCGGCCACCGCCTGATACTCGTCTCGGCAGGCCAGCCCGCCCATGGGGAAGAACTTGACCGAGCTGCCACCCATGTCCTTGAGCAGGGCGATGGCGGTATCGATGGGGACAATCCCGTCCGGCTGTCCGGCGCTGAGCGGGCCGGTGGAGATCTTCACCATGCCCGGCATGCCGGTGGGGGAGATCAGGCCGTTAACCAGCGTTTCCGACTGGCCGAGCAGCGCCCTGCTGGCGCCAACGCCAGTGAACACCTGGTTGACATGCTGGGGCTGCAGCTGGCAGGCCAGCTCGGCCACCATGGCGGATTGGCGCGGATCACCGGCACCCAGACCGATGGAGAGGGCGTTATCGATGAGCTTGGCGTAAGCCCGCATGTCGGCCACCGCGGAGGAGATATCCGGGTAGTTTTTGGAGAGCACACCGACCAGCACGTGGCCTTCGGCTGCGTCGTACACCTCGACGGCATTATCTTTGGAACCTGCCAGCACGTTGAGACAGACCCGATCACGGTAGTAGTTGGGAGTAAGGGACATCAGCGATTCTCCTGAACGAGGTTGGCAATGGCGGAGTGGATTTGGTCTAGCTGGGGCACGGTGACGCTGCGCACATCGATCTCGATATGCCCCTCGTTGGCCTTGTAGCCGCGGCAGTAGATGGCAGGCGTGCCCTGTTGCAGACGGGTGACGACCTGCACTGTGGTCATGCCGAGCTGCTGGTGGTCAAAGGCGATATCGGTGCGGGCAATGTCGCGTCCTGCGCTGTCCCACACCACCTTGGCGGTGACGCCGGGCAGCTGGTTTAGGCGTTCGATGAAGGGGCTCATCTTGGCGACCATGGCGGCGCCGCTCTCTTTCTCTTTGGCCAGATAGCGCTCGATGGCGTGGGTCAGGCCGAGGATCCCCTCCTTGCCCACTTTCATGGCGCGACCGATGCCATTGGCCTGCTGTTTGACCCACTCCACGTACTGACGCTTGCCGAGCACCAGCCCGCTGGTGGGCCCTTCAATGGCCTTGGCGCCGCTGTAGATGACCAGATCCGCTCCCTGGTTGTAGTAGAGGCGCAGATCCTCTTCAGCAGCCGCATCGACGATGAGCGGGAGCCCGTGGGTCTTGGCGACCTCGGCGGCCTCTGCCACCGACAGAATGCTCTTCTGTACGCAGTGGTGGGATTTGATGTAGAGGATGGCTGCTGTGTTGGCATTGATGGCAGCGGCCAGCTGGGAAGGGGTGCACTCGTTGGCGTAACCGGCTTCCACTACTTTGCCGCCACCCAGATTGACCATGGTACCGACCGGGGCGCCGAAGTTGACGTTATGCCCCTTGGGCAGCACGATTTCACTCGGCACCTCATGGTGATGAGTATGCAGGTACTCGAGGCGATAGGGATCGCCGCGCACTATCATGGCGGCGACTGACTGGGCGATGCCGGCGCTGGCGCAGGAGACCACCACCGCATCTTCCACATCCAGTAAACCAGCCAGATAGGCGCCGGTCTTGTTGACCAGATCCTTGACCTCGAAGTAGTGGCCCAGGCCAAAATTGACCGCATCGACCACCTCCTGCTCGGGGGTGGAGACGCCGAGTATGGTCATGCGCCCGGAGGCGTTGATCACAGGTTTGAGCTGATATTTCTCATAAACAGAAGGCATGGTGTGATTTCCCATAGTGAGTCAGAACCAGTTCGCCACCGACCAGGGCGGCGAGGGGCTGCAGTTGTTGGTCACCGCTGCGGGACTGGGCTTCGGTATCCATAAACAGGGTCGGGCCGCTGGCGACCTCGAACAGGGTCAGATCGGCATCGGCGCCTACCTCAAGCCGCCCCTTGCCGGAAAGGTGCAGGGCATCAGCGGCCTGATGGGTGACGCAGGCGAGCACCTGTTCCAGCGTCATGCCGATGGCGAGAAACTTCGACATCACGTGAGCCAGACTGTAGACCGGCCCCTTGATGCGGTTCTTGCAGTAGATGTCGGAGCTGATGGTGCGGGGCAGGATCCCCTGTCGGATAGCCAGCTCCGCTACCTCGAAGCTGAAGCTGGCACCGCCGTGGCCGATGTCGAGCAACAGGCCCCGCTGCATCGCCTCGCGCACAGCCTGACGCAGCTCGCCAGCCGGAGTCAGGATGCGGTTCGGTTTGCCGTTGAAGCAGTGGGTCAGCAGATCGCCATCCCCCAGCAGAGCGACTATCTCGTCCAGATCCGGCGGCGTGTTACCCACGTGCACCATCAGCGGCAGCTGGCCGTGGGCCTGTTGCAGCGCCTTGGCCATGCGCAGCGGTTGCAGGCCGTTCTCACCTACCACGCTACCGCTCATCCGCGCCTTGATGCCGACGATAAAGTCGCGGTGGCGGCGAATGGCTGCAGAGGCGAGATCCATATCGAGATCCCGGCTATCCGCCAGCTCGTTCTGGCGTAGCAGACCGATGCGGGAGATGTTGAGCAGGGCATGCACCCGGGTCTTGCAGCCCGCAGCGATCTGCTGGAAGTCATCCACATCGTCGGCTCCGGTGCTGCCGGCGTCGATGACGGTGGTGACGCCGGACTCTACGCCCACCTTGTCCGGTTCATCGTGATAGATCGGGGAGGCGGGGTAGCAGTGGGTGTGGCCATCGATCCAGCCAGCGCTCACATGCACCCGGCCGCCGAGATCCAGGGTCTGCCGCGCCGCTGCCGTCTCCGGCAGGGAGCCGATGGCGGCGATTTTGCCCTCCCTGATGGCGATATCGACGAGCTGGCCATCTCCCTGGCGCCCCGCTTTGATGATGATGTCGTACATGCTGAGAACCTCTGGCGAGCCGCCCCGCAGGGCGGCTGGTACTTACACAAGGGCGACCGGGAAGAAGGTACCCAGCAGCATGGCTCCCAGGATGGCACCGCCGGTGATGGGTTTGCCCCACACGTAGAACAGCAGGGCACCCAGCAGGGAACCGATACCGATGGGGATGGAAGCGCCCATGGCAGAGAGGATGATGAGAGGGCCGAGGAAGCGGCCAGAGCTGTTGCCAGCACCCATCATCACGTCAGCACCGTAAGTGGAGTTGCTCTGGTTGATGGTGAACTTGCGCGCCAGAATGATGACGTAGCCGATGGCCAGACCAATCCCCATGCCGGTTGCCAGCGAGGCGCCGAAGTTTTCCACCGGATAGACGATGCCGGCTCCCAGCAGCAGGGCTGGCACTCCGAGACCGACCCCGGTCTGGATGGCACCGCCGATATCCAGGATCCCCACCAGGGATCCCTCGATGATGCGGGCGAACAGGAAGCTGGCACCGAACGCGGCTACCGCGCCGTAGGCTCCCGTGTCCATTCCGGCTTTCAGCATGGCGACGAAGGCTACCTCGTTGAAGGCACCGACCCCGTACAGATAGAACATGTGGGTACCGGCAAAGACCCCGGCCGAGAGCAGGCCGACGAAGATGGGGAATGACCAGTCGGCATACCAGAAGTTGTTTTTCAGTTTCTCATCCATGGTGTGACCCCTTATTTGCCGCTCAGCAGGTTATGGACGTTTTCCAGCCACAGGGGGACACCCATATGGAAGGACTCAATCAGTTTCATGTCGAAGCCGCGGAAGAAGCCGCTCAGCACGAACAGCAGGACGATGGCCGCCATCATCACCTTGGTGACATGGTTCCAGCCGCTCTCTTCCACGCCCTTGCCGATCAGGATGCCGAGCACCAGGCCCGGTACCGCGTTGCCCATGATGAGCTGTGCCAGACCGCCGAAGATGGTGGCCCAGAAACCGGATTTCTTGCCCGCCTCGATGGCAGCTAGCCAGAAGATCACCGGCATGACGGTGTTGACCAGCAGGTTGGCGGCCGGTACCAGCACCTTGACCGCAGTGACCTGCAGGGCGGCCGGGACGGCAGCCGCCGTACTGTTGAGGAAGGCGACCACGATGGCACCTATGATGCCGCCAGCGATGGCCATCTTTTTCGGGTCGTGCAGAGTGGTGGCGAGATCCCGATTTTTGAACAGCAGTGCCGCCGTGGCCCAGTGCGGGATGATGCGGTGATCCACATCCTGGGTGAAGGCGCCTGCCGCCACGGTCGAGGCCCAGGCGTTGAAGAAGAAGCCCAGACCAAACGAGAAGTGGGAAGCGGGATCCCCTTCACAGGAGTTAAGTTCGCCCAGGGTGCGGAAGGCACCCATGCCCTGTACGGTCGGGGCGTGGAACATCCGCGCCGCGCCGGCCCCCACCCCGACGCCAACCAGGCCGCCAATGATGAGTGACTTGATAAAAATGATTAGAAACATCCAACGTATCCTTCTTGTGGGGTTGTGCCTGCGCAGGCATCACACCTGGGTGAATGTCACCTTGGCGACATCCAGACTGGTGACCTGAACCTTGATCTCCAGCTGGACGCGGTATTCGCGGCGCTGGCGCGGCAGGAAGAAGAACAGGAACTTCTCCACCCGGACCGACTCCTCGGCTTTGAGCACCTGTACATCGACCGGCTCAATGCGCAGCAGTACCTGCTGGTTGTCCTTGAGCAGTGTGGGTTGCACCTGGCTGAGGGCGGAGGCAAACGCCTGTTGGCGTGTAGTCCCCTTGCCGTTGACGATGACCTGGGTGGTGAAGTTCTCTTTCATCAGGCGCGTCCGTGCTTCTTGGCGAAGGCTTCGACCAGCTTCTGGCCCAGCTCTTCCTTGTCCATGAAACCGAAGCCCAGCACCACGCACCCTTCGTTAATGGCGGTGACGCCCTCTTCAACAGAGCGCATGCCGTAGCGGCACTTGTAGCCGTATTTGGTCTGGGCGGTGATCGCCCCGGCGCCGCCGCTGCCGCAGAAGGAGATGCCGAGATCCGCCTGCTCCTTGTTCATCACGTCGCCGAGCTTCATGTCAGCGGCCATGCCTGGGATGATGGTCACGTTGGCCCCGGCAGCTTCCGCGCCTGCACCCACTTTCTGACCCTTGCCGAGACGATCTCCGATTACGAGTTTGATGGCTGTCATATCGATTTCTCCTTGAGTTACTGGTTCTGCACCGAGCTGAGTTCGTTTTCTTTGGCGACTTCAAAATGGACGGACAAGAGGTGTGCCTCCTCATAAGCAAGCTGGTCCAGCCAGCTGACGACCTGTTCGGCGAGACGCAGTGAGAGGGGGGAGATTTCTTCAAACAGGCTGAGGTCAACCTCTGGCAGGGGCTCGCCGCTGTGGGAGCGCCACACCATGGCTTTGACATGGGAGGCCAGCATCTGCCGTTGCACCTCGTTGGGGATGATGCCCTGTTCGGCCAGCAGGGGATAAATGCGCGCGAGGATATGATCGGTCTGGCGCAGCAACTCAGGGCTGTTCGGGGTCAGGGTCTGGTCGTGAGTCTCTGTTTGCAATGTCTGCTCTCCAAGGCTGGCAGAAGGTATGGCGTTACCCTAAGCCTGCGCGTCGATGTGGAGGAGGCAGTGTTTTTCCGATTCGAAGCGGAAATTCCTGAGGAAATGGCCCCAAAGTGAGCGTTTGGATACTGAAAAGACAAAACGAGTGCTTATTGGGACCGGTTTTGTGTGATCGGTAGCGCACAAATCGGGGGGCGGGGGCAGGGCAAGCGTTGCGGGAAACTGTGAGTCATCTCACGGTAAGAGACGTTGCCGAGGGGACTGATGTGGAAAAGGGCGGTTTCCCGCCCTTCTCATAACAACTAGCTGGCCGATGCGGCGCTCGAGCTGGCTGTTCTCTGCTGATAGCGCAGGTCTTCCTCTATGGTGACCACCACTTCCAGCGGCTTGCCGGAGCGGAATACCGAGATGGTTAGCTTGGTGCCGGGGCGGCTCTCGACAATCTTGTCCATGGCGCTGCGTACGCCACTGATGGCATCTCCGTTGATCTTGAGCAGCACATCCCCTCGCTGCAGGCCGCCTTTGGCCGCCGGGCCGTTGGGATCCAGACTTTCCACCACCAGACCACGCAGGTCGCCGAGGTTCATCATCCGCGCGACTATGGGGTTGATCTCGACACTGGAGATCCCGAGGTAGCCGCGGATCACCCGGCCGTTGGCGATCAGCTCATCCATGATCCGTTTTGCCAGCCGGTAGGGGATGGCGAAGCTGATGCCGTAGCTCTCCTGATTGCCGTTGAGGTGATAGGTGGCGGTGTTGATCCCCACCAGATCGCCACGGCCGTTGACCAGCGCGCCACCCGAGTTGCCCTCGTTGATGGCGGCATCGGTCTGCAGCAGATCCTGACGGCCATTGCTGTCGGGCCCCATGCTGGAGAGGCCGGTACGGCCGGTCGCACTGATGATGCCCTGGGTGATGGTCTGGCCGACGTTGTAGGGGTTGCCGATGGCGAGCACCACATCCCCCACTTCTGGTAGCCGCTCGGGATCCTGCGGGATCACCGGCAGGTTGTCTGACTCGATATAGAGCACGGCGAGGTCGGTGAGCTGATCGGTTCCGACCAGCTCGGCACTGAAGACCCGACCATCCTGCAACGCGACGATGATCTGGTCAGCATCGGCGATGACGTGGTAGTTGGTCAGGACATAGCCGCGCTGGTTCATGATGACGCCGGAACCCAGCCCTTGCGGGCGCAGTTCCCCCTGATTGCCCTGATTGGGGGCAAAGCTGCGGGTGTAGATGTTGACGACGGCGGGGCCTGCCCGATGGGCGGCATAGGAGAAACTCAGTTCACGGGCATTGGTGATGATGCCGGGCAGTTGGGCACCACCGCGAAAATGGGGAAACAGCAGCAACAGCAGCGCCGCGACGGTCAATCCAAAACCGACAGACTTGCCCAAGTAACTGACTAAAGGGGGGATTTTCATGTCATTCTCATCCGTACAGGCTGCGCGCAGAGAATAACACTATCGATGGATAAAAATCACCCGCGGTGAAAGCCGCGGGTGATAGAGGGAGTGGCGAAAAATCTGGGTGTTAGCGGATCACCAGATAGAGCGAGGAGTCGCCACGCTGGATGTTGAGCGCCAGCACGTCAGGCTTGTTCTTGAGCGCCTTGGTCAGCTCGCCCAGGGTGTTGATGCGCAGGCGGTTGACCCCGATGATGATGTCACCCTTCTGCAGGCCGGAAGCGGCTGCCGGAGAGCGAGGATCAATATCGGCCACCGCGACACCGGAGACCGGGTCGGTGGTGGTGCTCAGCTTGGCCCCTTCCAGTGCCGGATGCAGCGCGCTGGCGCGTACTTCACTGTCATCGGCCTGCTTCAGGGTCACTTTGGCAGTTTGTGACTTGCCATCGCGGATCAGCCCCAGTTCGACCTGTTTGCCAGCGCCCATGGTGGCAATCTTGGCGCGCAGTTCGCCGAAGGAGCGAACCGGTTTGCCATCGATGCTGACGATGATATCGCCGGCCTTGATGCCCGCCTTGTCGGCCGCCGAATCAGGCATGACCTGATTGACGAAGGCACCATCCTTCTTGTTGTAACCGAAGGTTTTGGCGATGTCGGAGGTGAGCTCGGTGCCGGTAATACCCAGCTGGCCGCGACGCACTTCACCGTACTTGACGATCTGCTCGGTCAGATCCCGTACCATGTTGGAGGGGATGGCAAAGCCGATGCCGATGTTGCCGCCGTTCGGGCCCAGAATCGCGGTGTTGATACCGATCAGCTCGCCACGCAAGTTGAGCAGGGCTCCGCCGGAGTTACCGGAGTTGATGGCCGCATCGGTCTGGATGAAGTTCTCCAGATTCTCGATGTTGAGGCCGCTACGACCCAGCGCACTGACGATACCGGAGGTGACGGTCTGACCCAGACCAAACGGGTTGCCGATGGCCAGCGCATAGTCACCCACCCGCAGCTCGTCGGAGTCGGCGAACTTGATCTGTACCAGATCCTCGGCCTTGATTTGCAGCAGGGCGATGTCGGACTGCTTGTCTTCACCGATCTTCTTGGCCGCATACTCACGACCATCCTTCAGGTTGACCTTGATCTCGTCCGCCTCGTGCACAACGTGGGCGTTGGTGATCACATAACCCTTCTTGGCATCGACGATGACACCGGAGCCGAGCGCCTGGAACGGCTGCTCGCTCACCTGTTCATCGGGCATGTTGGGGCCGAAGAAGAACTTGAACTGTTCCGGCAGACGCTGACGGGTAATTTTTTTGCCAGAAACCGAGATATTGACCACCGCCGGTGTGACCTGTTCGAGAACAGGCGCCAGGCTTGGCATCTCCTGATTTGAACCTAACAGGGAAGGCAGTGCAGCCTGAGCAGGGGCCGCAGACATGGCGATACCGACACTGAGGGCTAGCACACTGAGCATGGAAAGAGGTTTACGCATATGAAAAACAGCTCCCAGAAAAAGTTGCATTGCAATCGTCAAGGTCAGACCACGGGACTGGCCAATTAGTTCCGCGAGGAACTAGTTTGGTTGCTTGAGCAGTCCGGAAGAGGCGCCAGCATAGTCGCGAGGCGGAACGCCCGGCTCTTCTGCCACATTGGCAGGGGCTTCTTCTACCAATGATTCGCGGAACAGCGGTTCCTGCGCCTTGGCCAGGAATTTGCTCTGCTCGGCCATGTGGCGATAGAGGGTCTGATACTGCTCGGCCAGTTGCTCCATCAGGGCGGCACTGTCGGCGAAGTGGGTGTTGATCTGGCCCTGATAACTCTCGAGCTCCTTGTGGGCCTTCTTCAGTTCCTGTTCCAGACGGCCAGCATCGCGGCTACGTACCGAAAAACGGCCGAGAACGACACCGATAATCAAGGCCGCGACAGCCAGCAGGATCCCAGTTAACAGACTCATAGATGCTCCTTGTTACAGCTAAAACAGAGTGGGTTTATGCGGTCGTCATAACCGCCATGCCTTGATGGCACTATACCGTGCGTCCTGAGGCCGTGATACCATTTTGTCCTCGATTCAGGGACTTGGAGAGGCGCTCAAGGATGACACCGCAGCAAAAATACCAGCAGGATCTGCTGCGCCCCGGCTTTGTGGCCGACCCCGCGCAGGGGATGGCCATTAGCAGGCTGGAGCGACTGTATCAGGATTTGCTACGGCGCCCGACTCCGACCAGATCTCGAGGGCTGCTGGGTTGGCTGCAAAAGCCCAAGCCGCCGGAGCCTGTCCTCGGTATCTATATGTGGGGCGGAGTGGGCCGAGGCAAGACCTGGCTGATGGATACTTTTTTCGACAGCCTGCCGGGGACGCGCAAGATGCGCAGCCATTTCCACCGCTTCATGCACCGCATTCACGATGAGCTGCAGGGGCTTAGCGGGCAATCCGATCCCCTCAAGCTGGTGGCCAGCAAGCTTGCCAGTGAAACAGACATCATCTGTTTCGACGAATTTTTTGTCTCCGACATCACCGACGCCATGCTGCTGGGTACGCTGTTCCAGGAGCTGTTTGGTCACGGTGTCGTGCTGGTTGCTACTTCAAATATTCCGCCGCAGGATCTTTATCGCAACGGGCTGCAGCGAGCCCGTTTTCTGCCAGCTATCGAGCTTATCGAGCGCCATTGCGAGGTACTTAACGTGGATGGCGGTATCGACTATCGCCTGCGTACGCTGGAACAAGCCGAGATTTATCACTGCCCGCTGGACTTGCAGGCAAAAGCCAATCTTGACCACTATTTTCAGCAATTAACCGGTGGGCACACGGCTTGCGAGGGGGCGTTCGAGGTCAATCATCGTCAGCTGGCGTCGCTCGGGATGGGGGAAGGGGTGCTCTACATGGAATTTGAGCAACTTTGCTGTACTCCCCGCTCCCAGAACGACTATATCGAGCTGGCCAGGCTGTTCCATACCGTTCTGCTGGCGAATGTTCAGCCAATGGGCACAGGCACGGATGACGCGGCTCGCCGCTTCATTGCCATGGTCGATGAGTTCTACGAACGGCACGTCAAACTCATCATGTCGGCGGCGGTTCCCATGACAGAACTCTACGGCGAAGGGCTGCTGAATTTTGAATTCAAACGCTGTCTTTCGCGGCTTCAGGAAATGCAATCGCACGAATACCTTGCCAGAGTGCACCTTCCTTAGTCACAATACCGCGCCTGCCAGTCGGATGGGCATCTGCGGCAGGTAGGGCCGGGCGACATTTGCTGGTTTCATGGCAGTGAAATTAGCAGGTGATATTTAAGGCAACTTCACTTATAATCGCCCGGCCCACGTTACAGCTGTCGATAAGACAGCAACACTTTAAGCTTTACTTGTATTCGAAGGGGTACAGGTAGGCCATCGTTTGTTGTTTGTGGGAGAGCCCCCATAAGCAATTGGGTCTGTAACAGGTAATTGGGTTTAACTTAATGAAAACTTTCGTTGCCAAGCCAGAAACCGTAAAACGTGACTGGTACATTGTGGACGCAGAAGGTAAAACTCTGGGTCGTATCGCAACCGAGATCGCTGCTCGTCTGCGTGGTAAGCACAAAGCTGAGTACACTCCGCACGTTGACACCGGTGATTACATCATCGTTGTAAACGCTGAGAAGGTACACGTAACCGGTAAGAAATTTACCGACAAAATGTACCACGCTCACTCCGGTTTCCCGGGTGGTATCAAGTCAATCAGCTTCGACAAGCTGATTCAGCGTAAACCGGAAATGGTAATCGAAGCAGCCGTCAAAGGCATGCTGCCGAAAGGTCCTCTGGGCCGTGCCATGTTCCGTAAACTGAAAGTTTACGCAGGCGCCGAGCATGCTCATGCTGCTCAGCAACCTCAAGTACTGGATATCTAATCGGGAACTGGCAACATGGCAGAAAATCAATACTACGGTACCGGCCGTCGCAAAAGCTCCACTGCTCGCGTATTTATCAAAGCGGGTAGCGGCAAGATCGTAATCAACCAGCGCTCCCTGGAGCAGTACTTCGGCCGTCCGACTGCCCGCATGGTAGTTCGTCAGCCGCTGGAACTGGTTGAGATGACCGAGAAACTGGACCTGTACATCACCG
Organism: Aeromonas sp. FDAARGOS 1404; assembly: GCF_019047085.1. Taxonomy (NCBI): domain Bacteria; kingdom Pseudomonadati; phylum Pseudomonadota; class Gammaproteobacteria; order Aeromonadales; family Aeromonadaceae; genus Aeromonas; species Aeromonas sp. FDAARGOS 1404. Next base: position 1,920,897 of record NZ_CP077237.1, on the reverse strand, counting down.
TTAACGGTGGTGGCATCTCCGGTCAAGCTGGTGCGATCCGCCACGGTATCACTCGTGCTCTGATGCAGTACGACGAAACCCTGCGTTCCGAACTGCGTAAAGCTGGCTTTGTTACTCGTGATGCCCGTAAGGTTGAGCGTAAGAAAGTCGGTCTGCACAAAGCTCGTAAGCGTCCGCAGTACTCCAAGCGTTAATTCGCTTTTGGTACTCACTCTTTCGAGTGTCAAAAAAGCCTGGCAACCGCCAGGCTTTTTTTATTGGTAATATTACCGACATCAATGCTAACCACGCGTCACAAAAGACAAAAAATTGTTTCTTTATTGTTTTCATTGCTCACCGCTCTTTCTTGTCAAGTTGTTATCTTTTCTTTAAAATTTCCCCTGTTTTCTGTGGCAATTGTAAATCCAGCTTCCGCCGCTGTTGTCACGGGAAAAATGGGGAACAGGGACACTATAAGAATGTGCGGAGTCCACATGGGAGAGTTTTTGGATGAGCAATGCGCCAGTTGATACCGGTCGCCGCAGATTTCTTACCTGGTCAACGGTTGCCGTTGGTGGGGTAGGAGCTGCGTTTACCGCAGTGCCGTTTATAAAGTCATGGAATCCGAGCGCCAAGGCCAAAGCAGCCGGTGCGCCGGTTGAAGTCGATATCAGCAAGTTGGAACCGGGTCAGCTCATCCGTGTCGAGTGGCGAGGCAAGCCTGTCTGGGTGGTGAAACGCACCAAACAGACGCTGGATGCCTTGGCTGCACATGATGACAAGCTGCGGGATCCCTCATCTGAAGAGCCGCAGCAGCCTGACTATGCCCATAACGGGTACAGATCGATCAAGCCCGAAATTTTTGTCGCGGTCGGTATTTGCACCCACTTGGGGTGTTCACCTTCCTATCTGCCTGACAGCTTTGGCGAGCAGGTGCAGGGCGTTACGTCCGGCTTCTTCTGCCCGTGCCATGGCTCCAAGTTCGACATGGCCGGCCGTGTGTTCCAGGGGGTGCCTGCACCGCTGAACCTGGTCATTCCGCCCTATCAATTCATTAATGACACCACCATCCAGGTCGGTGCCGATGGCAAGGAGGCCTGACCATGTTGAGTAAACTGATGGGCTGGATCGATTATCGATTTCCGCTCACGGCCATGTACAACGACCACATGGCCAAGTATCCGGCACCGAAGAATCTGAACTTCTGGTACTTCTTCGGCTCGCTGGCCATGCTGGTGCTGGTTAACCAGATCATCACCGGTATCTGGCTGACCATGAACTACAACCCCTCCGCGGAAGGTGCGTTTGCCTCCGTGGAGTACATCATGCGCGATGTGGAGTACGGCTGGCTGCTGCGTTACATGCACTCAACCGGCGCGTCTGCATTCTTCATCGTGGTCTACATGCACATGTTCCGCGGCATGATCTATGGCTCTTATCAGAAGCCTCGTGAACTGCTGTGGATCTTCGGCATGCTGATCTTCCTGGTGCTGATGGCGGAAGCCTTTATGGGCTACTTGTTGCCCTGGGGCCAGATGTCATTCTGGGGTGCCCAGGTCATCATCTCGCTGTTTGGCGCCATTCCGGTCATCGGTGACGATCTGACCTTGTGGATCCGCGGTGACTACGTGATCTCCGGTGCGACCCTGAACCGCTTCTTCGCGCTGCACGTCATCGCGTTGCCGCTGGTGCTGGTGATGCTGGTTGCCATGCATATTCTGGCGCTGCACGAAGTGGGTTCCAACAACCCGGATGGTATCGACATCAAGAAGCACAAGGACGAGAACGGCTGGCCGCTGGATGCGGTGGCGTTTCACCCTTATTTCACCGTCAAGGACATGATCGGTGTGGCGGGCTTCCTGTTCTTCTTCTGCGCCATTATTTTCTTCAAGCCGGATATGTGGGGTTACTTCCTCGAGAAGCCGAACTTTGAAGTGGCCAACGGCCTGAAGACTCCTGCTCACATCGCGCCTGTGTGGTACTTCACCCCCTTCTACGCGATTCTGCGTGCGGTACCTGACAAGCTGCTTGGCGTCATCATGATGGGCCTCTCTATTGTGGTGTTGTTCCTGCTGCCTTGGCTGGATCGCTGCAAGGTGCGTTCTGTTCGCTATCGCAGCAAGCTACACAAGCTTAACATCGCCCAGTTCGTGGTCTGCTTTATCATCCTGGGGGTGCTGGGTGTACTGCCGTCGACGCCGACCCTGACGCTGGTTGCCCAGATTTGTACCTTGGGTTATTTCGGTTTCTTCGTGCTGTTGTTCTTCTACAGCAAAAACGAACGCACCAAGCCGCTGCCGGAGAGGGTTACATTTAAATGAAAAAAATAATATTTGCAGTGCTGACCCTGCTGCCATCACTGGTGTTTGCCAATGCTGGGGCCGTGCATCTGGACAAAGCCAATTATGATCTGAGCGACAAGGCATCCCTGCAACGTGGAGCTGCCACCTTCATGAACTATTGTGCAGGCTGCCACTCTACCCAGTATCAACGCTACAACCGGGTTGCTGCCGATCTGGAGATCCCCGAGGAGCTGATGAAGGAGAGCCTCATCTTCACTGGCGCCAAAGTGGGTGATCTGATGAAGAGCGCCATGTCCGAGAAGGATGCCGCCAAGTGGTTTGGTGCTCCCCCTCCGGATCTGACTCTGGTTGCCCGGGTACGTGGTGCGGACTGGATTTACACCTATCTGCGTTCTTTTTACGTGGATCCGACTCGTCCGTTTGGGGTGAATAATGTGGTGTTCCCGTCTGTGGGCATGCCTCATGTGTTGGAACCGTTGCAGGGAACCCCCCGTGCCGAGTTCGTCACTCACACGGTCGATGGAGTCGAGACCCAGCAGGTTGTCAGCATCAAATCTGACGGTAATGGTGAAATGGATGACGAAGAGTATGATCAGACGGTACTGGATCTGGTAAACTTCTTGGTCTACTCGGCTGAACCGGTACAACAGGAGCGTGAACGCATGGGCTTCTGGGTGCTTGGTTTCATCGTGATCTTCTTCATCTTCACTGTGCTGTTGAAGAAGGAATTCTGGCGCGACGTTCACTAAGCGACCAGATACGGGTAATATAATGCACGGCAATGAAGACCAAGATGCTTCATTGCCGTTTCTGCTTTTTAATGACGGGAGGGTTCAATGGCTGTAGCTGCCAATAAGCGTTCGGTAATGACGCTGTTTTCCGGTGCCAACGATATGTTCAGCCATCAGGTGCGTATTGTCCTGGCGGAGAAGGGTGTTAGCGTGGATATCTGCCAGGTTGATCCAGCCAATCTGCCGGATGAGCTGGCCGAGCTGAACCCGTACAACTCTGTACCGACCCTGGTTGATCGTGAGCTGGCGCTCTACACCTCGCGCATCATCATGGAGTATCTGGATGAGCGCTTCCCGCATCCGCCCCTGATGCCTGTTTACCCGGTTGCCCGCGGTAACAGCCGTCTGATGATGCACCGCATCGAGCTGGACTGGTACTCCCTGGCCGACAAGATCATGGCCGGTACCGATGCTGAAGCGGCACGCAACGAACTGCGTGACAACCTGCTGGCCATCGCGCCGATCTTCGGTGAAATGCCCTATTTCATGAGCGAAGAGTTCGGTCTGGTGGATTGCTACATGGCACCGCTGCTGTGGCGTCTGCCGAGCCTTGGCATCGACCTGACCGGTCGTGGTGCCAAAGAGCTGAAGGCCTACATGGTTCGTCTGTTCGAGCGTGAGTCCTTCCAGGCTTCCCTGACCGAAGCCGAACGCGAGATCCGTGCTGGCGTATGAGCATGGAACCGACAATGACACCGAGCCGCCCGTACTTGTTACGGGCGTTCTTTGACTGGTTGCTGGACAACGATCTGACCCCTCATCTGGTGGTCAACGTCAACATTCCCCATGTGATGGTGCCGATGCAGTTTGCTCAGGACGGGCAAATTGTACTGAATATCGCACCCCGAGCCGTGATGCAATTTCACATGGATAACGAGGCTATCAGCTTCAGTGCCCGCTTTGGCGGCGTCTCCCAGCAGGTTTACATCCCGATGGCGGCAGTGCTGGCTATCCATGCCCGGGAGAACGGCGTGGGCACCATGTTCCCGCCCGAGCCGGGTTACGATATCTGGCTGGAGCAGGCTGAAGCGCCGGTGGAGCCTGAGCCGGAACCGCCGCGTCCAAGCGGTCGTCCGACCCTGAAGGTGATCAAATAAAAAACGCAGCCGATTGGCTGCGTTTTTTTATGTGCGGTCGAGCTTAGTTCTGGGCGAACTCGAAGGCCTTGATCACGCGCTTCACGCCGGTGACATGGCGGGCGATGTTGACTGCCTGCTCTCCCTCTTGGCGAGTCACCAGACCAATCAGGAACACCTCGCCGTTCTCGGTGACCACCTTGACCTTGGTGCTGTCGAAGTTCTTGGTGCCGAACATATCGGCTTTCACCTTGGAGGTGATCCAGGAGTCATTGCTGCGGGTGGTGAAACTGGCAGGTTGGCCGATGCGCAATTCGTTGTAGACGTGGCGAACCCCTTCGATGCGACTGACAATTTTGCCCGCCTCAATCTTGTAAACGTCAGAAGGTGTCTGGCCGACCAGCAGGACGCGGCCATTGTTGCTGTAGACGCTGATCTTGCTGGCTGCGCTGAGGGGTTTGTTGTCGGCCAGCAGATTGGCCGCTTTCAGCTCTATGGTCTGGTCATCCCACTGCGCGCCCAGGGTTCGGCGATCGCCAGAGGCCTTGGCAGTCCCTGCGGCGCCGCCAACAACCAGGGCTGCGCAGCCTTGCAGCAGCAGGGTGCTAACCAGCAGACCGAGCAGGATAGTGTGCTTTTTCATGGTTTCAATCTTCCTGTTGCGGGAAAAGTGTCTGGTCGATGAGATCACACAGGCAGTGCAGGGTCAACAGGTTCACTTCCAGAATGCGAGGGCGACGGGCGGAGGGAACACGGATCTCCACATCGTTCGGGCCGAGCAGACCAGCCATTTCGCCACCGTCCCCCCCGCTCAGCACCACTATGGTCATGTCACGGGAGAGGGCAGCCTCGGCGGCCTTGATCAGGCTGCGGCTGTGGCCGGAGGTGGTGATGACCACCAGAATGTCGCCAGGCTGGCCCAGCGCGCGGATCTGCTTGGCGTAGACCTCTTCAAAACCGTGATCGGTGGCGATGGCGCTGATGGTCGCCATGTCCGGGGTCAGGGCCATGCCGGGCAGGGAGGGGCGCTGGGTCTCGTAGCAGTTGACCAGTTCGGAGATGAACAGTTGCGCCAGTGCGGCAGAAGGACCGTTGCCGCATGCCAGCACCTTGTGGCCATTGAGCAGGCAGATGGTGATCATCTGGGCTGCAGTATGGATGGCATCCGGCAGCGCCTCGGCGGCGGCTATCTTGGTCTGGATGCTTTCGGTGTAGTTCTCTTTGATGCGGTCAGTCATAGGGTCCTCTTAAAATGCGTTCTGGATCCAGGCTGGCTGGTCGCCCTCGAACGCAATCACATCGAATCGGCAGGCCTGATTGGCCTCGTTGATGGCATGTTGCTTCAAATAGTGGCGCGCTGCCAGCATGATCTTGTGCTGTTTGCTGCGGGTGACCGAGCTGGCGGCCCCGCCATGGCTGCCGGTGGCCCGGTAGCGCACCTCAACAAACACCAGGGTCTGGCCCTGGTGCATGATGAGATCTATTTCACCGCCACGACAGCGGTAGTTGCGAGCTACCGGTTGCAGGCCCTGAGCCTGCAACCAGCGTTCAGCGACTTGTTCAAAGTGCTGTCCCTTGCTCGTTGGTGAGGGGAACAGGCTCGGCAACTGCTGGCGCATCCGTTTCCATAGTTCCTTCATTGGAGGGCTCCTCCAGCTGCTGAACGGCGTTCTCGTCGACCAGTTTGCCGTTCTGGTAAGTACCCCAGCTCAGCATCCGCACGATATTACCCTGGGCATCCACGCTCAGCTGACCGCTCATGCCGGCCTGCTGCATGCCACCCACCTTGCGCATCTGCTGCAGGTTCTCTGCCAGACTGACGGCATCGTAGCCCATGGCAAACAGGCGCAACAGGTCACCCTGGGTCTGCGGCCAGAGCAGGGCGATCTGCTCGCGCTGTTTCTCGTAGCCGCCCAGCAGCAGCGGCATATCGGCGATATGCATGCCGTTGAGCTCGGAGGCGACCTCGGTGGCGGCGCTGTCGTAGCCACGGGAGCTGGTGTAGATGGGCAGGCTGCCCATCGGATTGACCGAGACATCCACGTAGGGCTTGATCATCCGGGTTTCCAGGCTGTTGGCCACCACATAAACGGCATCGATGCTGCGTGGTGCGGCATCAGAGAGTTGCACTACCTCGCCAGCACGGGCGGTAGAGCGGCCGCTCAGGGCATTCTTGACCATCCCCTGTACTTCGTTGCGGGCACCGAAGGTGGCAACCACCGGCTTATCCTGGCTCAGGGTGGCCCAGCTCTGCTCGAACGCTTTGATACTGCTGTAACCGATCCGACCCTGGGCGGCGATCAGCAGCGGTTTGCGGTAGCCCTGGGTGTAAAGGTACTGAGCTGCCTGCGCGGCATCTGCGGCGGCAGAGAGGGAGAAGTAGTAGGTGGTGTCGTTGACGACCGGCTTGTCCAGCTCGTTGAGTGCCAGTACCGGCACGGTCGGATTGGCCTTGAGCAGCTCCTCGACCCGGTCTTTCAGCAGCGGGCCTATGATCATGTCAGCCCCTTCCTGAATCGCCTGCTTATAAAGGTCGCTGGTCGACTTGCTCTGGGTGTCGTAGAAGTTCAGGGTGAATTGCCCTTGATTTTCCTTATAAGACATCAACATACCGTTACGGATGGCGGCGCCCTGCGGCTCCAGATTGCCGGAGAGGGGCAGCAGCACAGCGATCTGTTGCACCGAGGTGCTGGCAGTTGCAGCCAGATCGCCCAATCCTGCCGGCATATCTTTCTGGGCTGGATGGTTGGGGAAGTCGCGCTTCCAGCCTGCCAGTTGGCGGGCCAGCAGGTTCGGCTGGGCGCCAAACTCGTTGACCAGTGCCGCCAGTCGCAACCAGCCGGTGGTCACATCAGGGGCTGGTGCTTCTTCCAGTGCCTGCAGGGTGGAGGGGGTCATGCTTTTGAGCAACGACCAGATTTGCTGATGGTTGGTGGCCTGCTCGCTCTGATTGAGGTAGGGCTCCAGTGCAATCAACGACTTGGCTGCGCCAAACTTGTTGTTGATGTCGAGCTGCAGCACGACGCGCTGGCGATACCAATCCTTCTGGGTATCGGCATCCAGCACTACCTCGGGTTTGCCTTCCAGCAGGATCAGCGCCTGATTGGCGTGGCCTTGCGCCAGCAACAGATGGGCTTGCAGCAGTTGCAGCTGTGCCTTCTGAACGGGATCCTTGGCCTGCTTCTGCAATTGCTGGAACAGTGCCGAGGCCGGTTTGGCCTGGCCCAGCGCCAGATAGCTGCGTGCCGCCAGCATCTGCCAGGTAAAAGCCTCGGCCGGCTTGGCCGGATCCACCTGCTCAAGATACCACTGGGCATTCTTGGTCAGATTGGAGAACGCAGAGGGCATGCCTGACTGCCCTGACGGTTGATTGGGCTCCGACGCACAGGCGGCGAGCAGTACTGCCGCGAGTATGATGCCGAAGAGTCGTGATACACTTAGCTGCTTTGTAACCCGGTTCAAGTTCATTCCCCGACCAGTGTTGAAGTTCCCCATAGTGTAAACGGGCCAATATGGCGACACAATTGTCGGGGCACTCGGAGATCCCATGAGTGACATCCCAACCCTGTATATAGTCCCCACTCCGATCGGCAATCTGGCGGACATCACCCAGCGTGCATTGGACATTTTACGCAGTGTCGATCTGGTGGCAGCCGAAGATACCCGTCATACCGGTATTCTGCTCAGCCACTACCAAATCTCGGTGCCGACCTTCGCCCTGCACGATCACAACGAGCAGCAGAAAGCCGATGTGCTGATCGGCCGGATCAAAGAGGGCAAGAGTGTTGCGCTGGTCTCCGATGCCGGCACCCCGCTCATCAGCGACCCCGGTTATCACTTGGTCACCCGCTGTCGTGAAGCCGGGGTCAAGGTGGTGCCGCTGCCCGGTCCCTGTGCTGCCATCACCGCTCTGAGCGCGGCCGGTCTGCCCACCGATCGATTTGCCTTTGAGGGTTTCCTGCCCGCCAAGAGCAAGGGACGTGACGATCGCCTGCAAGCCGTTATTGAAGACACCCGCTCGCTGGTGTTCTACGAATCCCCGCGCCGTGTGCAGGATACAGTGGAAGCGATTGCTCGCATTCTCGGCGAGCGTCAGGTGGTGGTGTGCCGTGAGCTGACCAAGACCTTCGAGTCGATCCATGGTCTGCCAGCCTCTGAAATGCTGACTTGGCTTGGTGAGGATGACAACCGCTGCCGCGGCGAGATTGTGCTGGTCGTGGCTGGTGCCTCCAAAGATGAAGAAGATCTGCCAGCCGAGGCGATCCGTACTCTGGGTCTGCTGGTGACCGAGCTGCCACTGAAAAAAGCGGCTGCCCTGACCGCCGAGATCCACGGCGTGAAAAAGAATGCCCTCTATAAATACGGTCTCGAGCACTATTGAGCCGATGAAATAGGCTGGCAGACTGCTTTTTGACCTGTGCAATCCCCCGAACCGGCGAGCATTCAGCATGTAAACGGGGGCCAAAGCGCGATAAATGGCTGTAAACGGGAATTGCCGGTTTACCCCGTGCGTATCGCAAGGCTATAATCCGCGCCTCGGAGTTGGCTGGGCAATCGCTGCTTCGTCGTTGTGTCCCTCGGGACAGACGGGCGGAGGGGAGGAAAGTCCGGGCTTCACAGGGCAGGGTGCCAGGTAACGCCTGGGGGGCGTGAGCCTACGACCAGTGCAACAGAGAGCAGACCGCCGATGGCCCGCAAGGGATCAGGTAAGGGTGAAAGGGTGCGGTAAGAGCGCACCGCGCGACTGGTAACAGTTCGTGGCACGGTAAACTCCACCCGAAGCAAGACCAAATAGGCCCCTATTGGCGCGGCCCGCGTTGGGGGCGGGTAGGTTGCTTGAGCCAGCGAGCGATTGCTGGCCTAGAGGAATGATTGCTACCCGGGGCAACCCGGTACAGAACCCGGCTTACAGGCCGACTCCGACCTCATTCCGCGTGAACCGTCACGCTAAAATCCCGGTGCCTAACGGCACCGGGATTTTTATTATTCACGCCGAGATGCACTGCATGGCGGCTTTCTGGAATTTGTAATAAAGTTCTCACCCTTTTTGGTCGATATACGTCGGCTGGACTGTCTGTATCTATCACACTGCTGGCCTGATGAGCGACCCTGTGGCAGTAAGGCGAGATGAAATGGTTAAGGTGGATTATTAATGTCATCAAGCAGCGCAATGCTCACACCTTCCCGACTGCTTAGCGCAGAACGGGGCAGAACCCTGCCTCATTATGATCTGTTGGGTGTCGAGCGGTTAAACCACGCCCGTTTGAAGCAGGTCAATGGCCAGTTGAGCACATTTTCCCTGCAAGCTGCGAGTTGTATGGCCCAGCTGTTCAATAGTGCGGAGTGCGAACTGAATTATGGCGAGTTCGCCTTTTCCGGTCCGGCAGAGATAGATGACGCTCATATCTGGGTCGAAGCGAGAAGTCCGCTTGAACCACAGCGCGCCGTCTATTTCTCGATCGCACCTCTGGTCATCTATCGTCTTGCGGTCCTCTTTTTCGGCGGCACCTTGCAGCAAAAAGAGGAGCATGTTCAGTCTGGCAAAGGGCTGACTGATACCGAACAGCGGCTGTTATTGCGGCTTTGCCAGTATCAGGTTGATATCTGGTGTGCTTGTCTGGGGTTGGGGGATCTGAAGTGGCAGTTGCATGTCGTGCCACGTGATTCCATCGCCCACCGTCAGCTCTGGACCACGCAGGCAACCCTGCAGGCAGGTAATTGCACTCATCACTGGCAGATGTGGTTGCTTCCCCCCGAGGAGTCCATTTCTCAGGTCAGTCATTCCCTGCCGGAAGGTCAGCTGGAACAGGCTCTGACTCATGTCCCGGTTCGTCTGCGGGTGGTGATGGGCCAATTGTCCATGACGCTGGCAGATCTTGAGTGTCTCAAGGTGGGTGATGTGCTGTCACTGGATTTGCCTGAGGTGGTGCCAGCGCTGATTGGCAGCCGTCCCTGCTTCAGTGGACGAATCGCAGAACACAAAGGCAGCCTGGTCTATCAGGTTGCGACGGTTGTAGAGGAGTAAATTGAATCATGAGCGAGCACAATATGAATGATCCGCTGGATCTGGATGGACTGGATCAACTGTTTGGTGACGACATCAGTATGCCTAGCGCTGCAGACTACTTGGCCCCCACCAGTAGCAGCAAACAACGGGATCTCTCCTTCTTTCGCCAGATCCCGGTCAAGGTGACGCTGGAAGTGGCCAGTACCGAAGTGCCGCTCGGCGATTTGATGCGCGTCGAGGAGGGGGCTGTCATTGAGCTGGACAAGCTGGCGGGCGAACCGCTGGATGTGCGGGTGAATGGCCGTCTGCTTGCCAAGGGCGAAGTCGTCGTTGTGAATGGCAAATATGGTTTGCGCCTGGTTGATGTCATCGATACCAACCTGCTGGGTGGCATGGACGACTGATGCGCTATCTGCTGCTGACGCTGCTGTTATTTTCGCTGCCCGGCTGGGGGGCGGACATGACCCTGTTCTCGGTATCGCCAGGCGCTTCAGGGGGCGAGGACTACAACATCAAGTTGCAGATCCTCTTCTTCATGACCCTGCTGGGTCTGCTTCCGACCTTGTTACTGATGATGACCAGTTTTACCCGGATCATCATCGTGCTGGCCATATTGAGACAGGCACTTGGTCTGCAGCAGAGCCCTCCCAACCGGGTGCTGATCGGCATCAGTCTGATCCTGACTGTGGTGATTATGCGTCCGGTCTGGACGGACATGTATCAGAATGCCTTTGTCCCTTATGACCAGAATGAAATAACCCTGTCAGAGGGGATCGCCAAGGCAGAAAAACCCTTGCGTAAATTCATGCTGGCCCAGACCCGTGAGCCGGATCTGGAGCAGATGCTGCGCATCTCTGGCGAACCAACAACGGTCGCCAAAGAGGATGTGCCTTTCGGGGTGCTGTTGCCCGCGTTTGTATTGAGTGAGTTGAATACCGCATTTCAGATTGGCTTTATGCTGTTTATCCCCTTTCTGGTGATCGATTTGGTGGTCGCCAGCGTCTTGATGGCGATGGGGATGATGATGCTCTCACCGCTGATCATCTCGTTACCCTTCAAACTGATGGTGTTTGTGCTGGTCGATGGCTGGTCGATGACCGTCGGCACGCTGGCCGCCAGCTTTGGTGGGGGAGGCTGATATGACCCCTGAGCAGAGCGTTGCCCTGGTTGGTGGCGCGGTCAATCTGGTGGTGACCATGGTCTCGGTGCTGATTGTACCGGGCCTGATCGTAGGTTTGGTGGTCAGTATTTTTCAGGCGGCCACCCAGATCCAGGAGCAGACGCTCAGTTTTCTTCCCCGTTTTATCGTGACTCTGATGACCCTTATCTTTACGGGTAACTGGCTGTTGTCGCAGATAACCACCTTGTTCCAGGATCTTTTTCTTAAAATTCCCGGGTTTATCGGATGAATTCGCTGCTGTCCCTCAGTGCTGCTGACCTGACCGCATGGTTGGGACAGTGGTGGTGGCCGTTTATCCGGATCGGTATGGCATTCTGGGTGATGCCGGTCTTTGGGGATACCCGGGTGCCTGCGCAAGTTCGCCTGATGCTGGCGTTTATTATCAGCCTGCTGCTCGCCCCCATGATGAAGGATATGCCGGTTGTCGATCCTTTCAGTGCCGGTGCGCTGGTCCTGGCGGTGGAGCAGCTGCTGTTTGGTTTGCTGTTTGGTCTGTGTGTCCAGCTGCTCTATATGGTGATGACCACTGCGGGGCAGATCCTCTCCATGCAGATGGGGCTCGCGATGGCGGTGATGAATGATCCGGTCAACGGGGATTCTGCCCCCATCATCAGTCAGGTCATGATGGTGTTTTGCGCCTTGCTCTTTCTGGGGCTGAATGGCCACTTGGTGGTACTGGATATTCTGGCGCAGAGCCTGCGTAGCTGGCCGCCGGGTTCATCTCTGGATCTGATCGATATGAAAGGTGTGATCGGGTTGTTTGGCTGGTCTATCGGTGCCGCCCTGTTGCTGACGTTGCCTGCCGTTGTCGCCATGTTGATGGTTAACCTGACCTTCGGGGTGATGAACCGGACCGCCCCTTCGCTCAATATCTTCTCTCTCGGTTTTCCCATGACCCTGTTGCTCGGGTTGCTCACCATGGCGCTCTCCATCAGTGGTGTGCCCTCCCGTTATCTGGATTTGGTTACCCATGTGCTTGAACAGCTGCGAGGCTTGACCCCGGCATGAGTCAGAACAGCGCACAGGACAAAACCGAAGAGGCCTCCAGCCAGAAACGCCAGAAAGCGAGAGATGAGGGGCAGATCGCCCGCTCAAAAGAGCTCAGTTCTGCCGGTTTGCTGCTGCTTGGCGGATTGGTGATGCAGTGGATGGTGCCGGGGTTTGGCCAGTTCTTTGCCGAGTTGATGAAGCGCCCGCAGCGTTTTGACTGGCAAGGTGCCCGAGACCCGCAGATGATGATCCATTGGTTGGGTGAAGCGCTCATAAACATGCTGTGGGTGCTGCTGCCCCTGTTTGGTTTTCTGGCTCTGATGCTGGTGTTGCTCAGCATAGTGCCGGGCGGTATGGCGTTGACCTGGAAAAAGCTGCTACCCAGTGGCGAGAAGATGAACCCTTTGAAGGGGCTGGGGCGCATGTTCTCCAAGAACAGCCTGATGGAGTTGCTGAAGTCACTGCTCAAGGTGACGCTGATCGGCGGCACGCTGGCGTTGATGTTAAATCATCAATGGCCTTCCTTGTTGATGATGAACCGGATGCCCCCTCAGGCGGCCCTCGAGCAGGCGCTACGGATCCTCTCCCAGGCATTTATTCTGCTGGGGAGTGTACAGATGCTGATTGCCGTGCTGGATGTGCCCTATCAGCGCTGGTCGCTCAACAAGCAGCTCAGGATGACCAAACAAGAGGTCAAGGATGAGCACAAGAACAGCGAAGGGCGTCCCGAGATCAAGGCCAAAATCCGCCAGGTACAGGGAATGCTTGCCCGCGCGCGTATCGAACAGCGGGTACCGCAGGCAGATGTGATTATCGTTAACCCGACCCATTATGCGGTGGCAATAAAATATGATGCGACTCGTGCCAATGCCCCTTTCGTGATTGCCAAAGGGGTCGACAGTATGGCCGAGCGTATCCGTCAGGTTGCCAAGCAGCATGACAAGATGGTGATGAGCTTGCCTGAGTTGACGCGAGCCATCTATCACTCGACTAGGGTGGATCAGGAAGTCCCCGCAGGGCTGTACACGGCAGTTGCCTATGTATTGAACCATGTATTGCAGTTAAGGGCGTATGAGGCAGGCAAGGGGAGGAAACCGACCCCTCTTGCCCCGTTATATGTACCGCCCGAGTTACGTCAACCTGAGAGGTAAGTTGTGAACTGGCGTGTATTCACCCAATCCTATACCGCAATTCCGCTGATGTTATTGGCCATTCTGGCCATGATGATCCTGCCTCTGCCCGGTTGGCTGCTGGATGCGCTCTTTACCTTCAACATCGTGTTGGCGGTTCTGGTGTTGCTGGTATCCGTCTCGGCCCGCAGACCACTAGATTTCTCGGTATTCCCAACCGTGTTGCTGGTGGCCACCTTGATGCGGTTGTCGCTGAACGTGGCCTCTACCCGGGTGGTGTTGCTGCACGGTCATGAAGGGCATGAAGCGGCCGGTAAGGTCATCCAGGCATTCGGTGAAGTCGTGATCGGTGGCAACTATGTCGTCGGTCTGGTGGTCTTCGTGATCCTGATGATCATCAACTTTGTGGTGATCACCAAGGGTGGCGAGCGGATTTCGGAAGTATCCGCCCGCTTCACGCTGGATGCCATGCCCGGCAAGCAGATGGCCATCGATGCCGACTTGAATGCCGGCACCATGGATCAGCATCAGGCCAGGGCTCGCCGTGAGGAGATCGCGCGCGAGGCGGACTTCTATGGTGCAATGGATGGTGCTTCCAAGTTCGTTCGTGGTGACGCGATAGCTGGCATGCTGGTGCTGATCATCAACCTGGTGGGTGGGTTGGCCATCGGTATCTTCCAGCATGCCTTGCCAGTTGCCGAAGCCTTCCAGCGCTATGCGCTGCTGACCATTGGTGATGGTCTGGTTGCCCAGATCCCGTCCCTGCTGATGTCGACTGCTGCGGCCATTATCGTGACCCGGGTCAGTGATGAGGGGGAGATGGCTGATCAGGTTGGTCAGCAGATCCTGGCATCGCCTCGCGTTATCTATACCTCTGCAACCATCATGCTGATCCTGGGTCTGGTGCCCGGGATGCCGATGCTCGCATTCCTCAGTTTCGCAGCTGTACTGGCCTGGACTGGCTGGAGTGTCAGCAAACGAGCCGTCAATGTGCCGGATCTGGATGCAGCGCAAGAGCTGACTCGTCAAATGATTCAGCCTGAACAGCAGGCACTGGAGTGGCAGGATTTGCCGCCGGTCGATACGGTCTCCATCGAGCTTGGTTATCGTCTTGTGCCTTTGGCTGAAACGGATAAAGGGGCTGAACTACTTGCCCGGGTGCGCGGGATCCGCAAAACCCTCTCCGAGCAGTACGGTTTTCTGCTCCCCGAGATCCGGGTGCGCGACAATCTGCAGTTGCAGCCGGATCAGTACCGGATCAAGTTGTCCGGTGTCGCGTTGGCGATGGGGAATGTGGATTGCCAGCGCTTGATGGCCATCAGCAGTGGTGAGACTTATGGTGCGCTCGATGGCGAGCTGACCCAGGACCCAGCCTACGGCATGAGTGCGGTCTGGATCTCCCCTGAGCAAAAGGCCAAGGCCCTTAATCTTGGTTACTCGGTGGTGGATTCGGCCACCGTGATTGCCACTCACGCCAGCAAGCTGTTGCGTGAACAACTTGATGCGTTGTTTGGTCACGATGAAGTGGGCAAGCTGGGCCAATACCTCGCCAGTCAGTCCCCCCGGTTGGCTGAAGAGCTCAATCTGGCGCTGACCCAGATGCAGCAATTGAGAGTGTTTCGTCAATTGCTAAAGGAGCAGGTCAGTCTTACCGATATACGAACCGTTGCCACGACGCTGCTGGATGCGAGCGAGCTGACCAAAGACCCTGTCTTGCTGGCATCCGATGTGCGCTGTGCCTTGAAGCGCCAGATTGTACGGCAGGCCATTGGTAATCGCGATGTGCTGGCTACGTTTACGCTGGATGATCGCCTTGAGCAGACATTGCTGGCTGCAATGAATCAGTCACAACAGCAGGGCAAAATCCAGCTGGACAGCTTCCCGGTTGATCCACAACTGCTGGCCCAATTGCAGCAAAATATGCCGTTGGTGAAGGAGCAGTTGCAGCATTTGGGACATGCCCCTGTGTTGGTTGTTATGCCGCAACTGAGACCATTAATAGCCCGTTATGCCCGATCATTTTCAAAGGGACTCAAAGTGCTTTCTTATAACGAAATACCGGAAGAGTTACGTGTGGAAGTAATTGGTACGCTGGGTTGATATGTGCTTAATTAATACCCTAAAGGGAAGTGATTTTTCCGCATTTGGCTTGAATTGCCGTATGAATACTATATTATGTGGCGAAATTTGACGCAGCAATGTGTGCAATATAAATAACAAAAAAGACAATACAATGTGTTACTTCACGGTCAATTGAACATTCTGGCCGTGTCGTCCGGTTCCGGACTATCACATGATAAGGGCAAACTGAACTGAAAAGTCAGGACGCAAAGCCTCCGGTCTAACAGCAGGAAAGCTAATGACAGCGGGGTTACCAAGGTGTATCTGGACATATCCTTGATACCATCTCTAAACAAAATCACGCCGTTTTTGGTGTGATTTTGTACAGCGTCTTTGTGTCTGACTCTCCATTTTTATTGATTGTTCTATCCACTGTAACAGGTGTCAGACTTCTATGTTTTCGGGATTATCCATAAATACAACAGTCGGGGTGTGTAGTCGCAGTTCCACACCACATATATTATTGATACAGCCAGTATTAACGGCTGAAAATGATGTCAAACAGGCCTTGTCCACAGAGGGATTCAGGGTATCAAGTGTAAATTCTGTTAAACAATCAAAGGGCATTATCGCTGATGATAATGTCAATTTGATCCTGCTCGATATGGATGCCATGACCGAGCTCGGGCCGCGTATTCTGCGTGAATTTAATGGTCTCGATTGTGTCATCATTGTCAATGAACATCAGGCAGCCATTGCTGCTGAGGCCATGTGTGCCGGAGCTATCGACTATATAGTCAAACCCTTCTGCCCCCAGCAATTGCTCGATGCTGTCCGTGGTGCTTTACGCCTTCGTCAGGCAATCCCCAATCTTATCGCCGTTTCTCCCATGAGCCTGCAGGTGTTGCAACTGGCCCGACGAGCAGCCAAAACCTCTGCCACCATTCTGATTGGTGGTGAGTCAGGAACCGGTAAAGAGCGGTTAGCCCGTTATATTCACGAAATGTCTGCCAGAGCGGAAAAACCATTTTTGGCGATTAATTGTGCAGCCATTCCTGAGGCAATGCTTGAGTCAATTCTTTTTGGCCACAATAAAGGTGCATTTACCGGTGCTGTTTCTGCCCAGCCCGGCAAATTTGAGTTGGCACAGGGCGGAACCTTGTTGCTGGATGAAATATCAGAGCTCCCTTTGAACTTGCAGGCAAAATTATTACGGGTGCTGCAAGAAAAAGAAGTTGAGCGACTTGGCAGCAATCAAACGATTGCTCTTGATGTTCGAATCATTGCCGCCAGCAATAAAGATCTGCGCAAACTGGTTGCCGATGGACTGTTTCGTGAAGACCTTTTCTATCGTCTGGATGTATTGCCGATGAATTGGCCCGCATTGCGGGAGCGCCCTGACGATATTATTCCGCTGGCCAACTACTTTATTGAACGTTATGCATCCCAGCGGGGCTATCGCCTGAGTGAACGTGCCTGTCAGCTATTGCTGTCATATGAATGGCCAGGAAATGTACGAGAGCTGGATAATGTCATTCAACGGTCATTAATTATGGCGCGTGGTTTGCATATTCAAGCGGTCGATCTGATGCTGCCACACTGTGCGGCAGAGCCAGAAATGGTTGAATCAGGGGGGTGGCATGTTCCGGAGGGTTTGAGTGAAACCCGGCGGCATGCCGAGTTCCAATTTGTATTAGAGACCTTGCGCCGCTTTCGTGGCCATCGTACCCGCACAGCCGATGCACTGGGCATGACAACCCGGGCATTGCGCTACAAGCTTGCGGCGATGCGTGAGCAAGGCATTGATATTGAACAGCAGATTCAAGCAGAGGGATAAAGAGTGAAGATTCAGATGATGTCATCACAAGTGACACTACTGCAGCAGATGCAGGAGATGCAGCGTGTCGCAAGCCAGACCCCTTCTATCGAATCCAATGATCTGTCGGGAGCATCATTTACCGATGCCATGCGGGATGTGGTCGGGCGCGTCAATGAACAGCAGAATGTCGCGTCAAAATTAATGGCATCGGTCGATGCCGGGCAGAGCGATGATCTGGTGGGCGCCATGGTGGCGAGTCAAAAAGCCGGCTTGAGTTTTTCAGCCTTGATGCAGGTTCGCAACAAGCTGATGACCGGTTTTGATGACATTATGCGCATGCCGCTCTGAGGTAACAGATGACTGAACTGGTAACGTCTCCTCAGGGGGCAGCCCCTGATTCGCTCAAAATCAGGCTACAAGAGGGATTACGCAACTGGCGTACCCTCTCCCGTGACAACAAATCGATCCTGACCATTGCTCTGCTGGCTGCCATTGTGGCCGGTACCATAGTCGTTATCCTGTGGACCTCCAGCAAAAACTATGTGCCCCTGTATGGCAAACAGGAGCTATACGATACCGCCAACATCATGGAGATGCTGGAGAAAGAGCAGGTGCCTTTCCGTCTGGAAAAGAGTACTGGTCAGGTACTGGTTCCTGAAAACCAGCTTGCTCATGTCCGGATGGCGCTTGCTGCACGAGGGGTGCGTGCAGCCATGCCGTCTGGCTTGGAAGGGCTGGACAACGTAACCGGATTGGGTACCAGCGAATTCATGGAAGGGGCGCGTTATCGTCATGCCCTGGAAGGGGAGCTGGCCCGCACCATCATAGCCCTCGATGCCGTACGCAGTGCCCGTGTTCATCTTGCTATTCCGAAGCGCACGTTGTTCGTGGGGCGCGATGAGGAGAAACCCAGCGCGTCGGTAATGCTCGATATGCAACCGGGCCAATCCATCGAAGCGGGTCAGGTCGAGGCGATTGCCAATCTGGTGGCGGGCAGTATTTCCGGAATGAAACCTGGTGCCGTGACCGTGGTGGACCAATCTGGCCAGCTGCTCAGCGCAGAGCTGGGGGACAAGGTCGGTTTTGGCAAGCAGAGCGTTCAACAGATGGAGTATGTCCGCAAGCTGGAACAATACATCCGTCAGCGTGCCAACGACATGCTCTATCCAATGTTGGGCAGCACCAATTTCAAGGTACAGATTGCGGCAGACGTTAACTTTAACGCTGTCGAAGAGACCCAGCAGCAGCTCGATCCGCAAGGGGTGGTGACTCGCGAGTCGAACAAGTCAGACAAGACCATCGATGCGCTGGCGATGGGGATCCCGGGGGCGTTATCAAACCGCCCGCCTGAAACCGCGGCAAAGGATGAAAAGGCTGGTGCTGACAAAGACAATGCAAATGCCAATACAGCTACACAACAGAATGACACTCGTACCGAGCGTCAGGAAGTCAGCAAGCAGTACGAAAACAGTCGCACCATAGTGCACACACGTTACCAGCAGGGACGTCTGGAACGAATTAACGTATCCATTCTGCTTAACCAGCAGATTGCTCCGAAAGGTGGCTGGAGTACCGAGCAACTGGAACAGATCCGTCAAATGGTAGAGCGTGCTGTCGGTTTCGATGAGTCACGTGGCGATCAGATTAGTCTGCAGGCCTTCGATTTCAATGGTGCAGTACAAGTAGCCGCTCCCGAATCCAGCTGGTGGGAGACCCCTTACTGGCAAGACTCCTTGCGTTATCTGGTCGGTGGTTTGCTTGGCCTGACGCTGGTCTTCTTCGGTATTCGTCCGTTGGTGAAACATCTGGTTCGTACCCAGCAACAGCCTGATATGGAAATGGGTGAGACTGAGGAGGAGCTGGAGCCCACAGTCGGATTGTCCATGCGCAGGGATGACGATGATCCCCAGCTGACGTCTGCTCTTTCAAATAGTCTGATCCGTACTGACAACAAGATGGAGCCCCAGTTCTCATCACTCGATATGGAGTCGTTGCCGGAACCGGGATCCGAGCTGGAGGTTCAGCTCAAGCATTTGCAGTTGCTGGTTGAAAAAGATACCGCCCGGGTGGCGGAGGTTGTCAGATCATGGGTGAGTGGCAATGAACAGCGTTAACTTGAATCAGAGTGCCGTTGATATCGATATCGACAACCTTGAGAAGGCCGCCATCTTGTTGCTGAGCATGGGGACCGAATCTGCGGCCAAGGTGATGCAAAAGCTCTCCCGCGACGAGGTGCAGCGTTTGATTTCCAAGATGGCCTCTCTCTCTGGCGTCAGTTCGATGGAGGCAAAGTGGACGTTGCAGCAGTTCTTCAATCACTACCGTGAGCAGAGCGGAATTGGCAGCGCTTCACGGGAGTATCTGGAACAGACGCTCGATCTTGCTCTGGGGCAACGACTCTCCCGTAGTCTGCTCGACAGTCTGTACGGCGATGTGATGAGCCAGGATATCCAGCGTCTGCAGTGGGTACCTGCCGATGTGCTTGCCCGTTTCTTCCGCAACGAGCATCCCCAGATGCAGGCTGTGCTGCTGGCCTTCCTGCCGCCCCAGACTGCGTCCGCCGTGCTTGATGCCTTGCCCGGCTCGGTGCATGACGATTTGCTGGTGCGCGTCGCCAGTCTCAGCAGTGTCAGTGAACATGTGCTGGGCGAACTCAGGCTGACACTGGATCGCTGTCTCACCTACGTGGCGGATCAATCCGGTGCCAAGGTAAACGGGGTGCGGCAGGTAGCCGATATTCTCAACCGTTATCAGGGTGACAAGGAGCAGATGCTCTCCCTGTTGCGCGAACACGACGGTGACATGGCGCTGGAGATCGAGAAGAACATGTTCGATTTCATGGCGTTGCGCCGTCAGAGCGACGACACCTTGCAACGTTTGGTACAGGAGCTGCCCAGCGAATTGCTGGCATTGGCTCTCAAGAACACCGAAACCAGCTTCCGCAAGGTGGTGTTGGGTGCCATGCCGAAGCGGATGGCTCAGGCGCTGGACGATCAGATCCAGAACCAGGGCAGTGTCTCTTTGCGCAAGGTCGAGCAGGCAAGGGAAGAGGTCATGCAACTGGTCCGCGAGTTGGTGGAGCAGGGCGAGATCGAGTTCCAGCTGTTCGAAGAGCCCACCGTCAGTTAAAAGGAGGCATTCATGAGTCACAATGTGCGCAAATTGATGCCTGGGGCGACCCGTCTGTATCGTTTCCCTGCGCTCGGTCAGAGTGGGGAAGAGGCCCGGAGCCAGCAAGAACAGTTTGAATTCGGCTATCAGCAGGGGCTGGAGCAAGGTCATGACGAAGGTTATCAAGCCGGCTATCAGCAAGGGCTGACCAGCGGCCTGCAGGAAGGCGAGAGCACCGGTTTGCAACAAGGGCAAACCCGGGGGTTTGCTCAGGGCCTTTCGGAGGGGCGAGCCGCCTTCGAACAGGCAATGGTGCCGTTTGCCAAGCTGCAAGAGCAGTGGGAGTCACTGAGCCGGGCCCGGATGGCCGAGCAGAAAGAGCTGATTGCCCAGCTGGTGGCGCAGGTGGCCAAGCGGGTCATCATGGCGGAGTTTACCCTCAATCCGCAGCAGGTGATGAATCAGGTCGAGCAGGCGTTGGCTACCTTGCCGAGTGAGTCGGAAGAGCTTGTGATCTACCTCAACGAGGGAGACCGACAGCGACTCGCCGAGCAGGGGGTGACTCGCTGCGAAGGGTGGCCATTGCAAGTCGATGCAGCGCTCGGGGTAGGCGATGCCCGTATCGAGACCCGCGCTGCCGTCGTCGAGGTAAGCACCAGCTCTCGCCTGGCAACCTGTATCGAACAGCTCAACAGCTCGCTGGAAGTGCCGCAAGATGCATGAAGCCTTGCAGCAGGCTCTGACCAGTGCGCTGGACAATCTGGATGAACTGCCCGCGTTTCGTCGTTTTGGCCGGTTGGTGCGAGTGACCGGTTTGACTCTCGAGGTAGTCGGCTGCCAACTGGTGATGGGGCAGCGTTGTCGTGTCAGCACGGCAAGTGGTGCACCGCTATTGGCCGAGGTGGTCGGTTTTAACCGGGATATCTCTTACCTGATGCCGCTGCAGCCGATGAGTGGCCTCTTCGCGGGGGCTCAGGTCGAACCGATCGATGGAGAAGAAACTGTTCGGCTTGGTAGTCATCTGCTGGGGCGGGTACTCGATGGACTGCTGCAGCCCCTCGACGGGCAGCCGTTACCCGATGTTGGTGACAGTGTCCCCCTGTTTGCTCTTCCCCCCAATCCACTATTGCGAACCCCGGTACGTGAACCGCTGGATGTCGGTATCCGCGCCATCAATGGCCTGCTGACTGTTGGCAAAGGCCAGCGCTTGGGGCTGTTCGCCGGCTCGGGGGTCGGCAAGAGTATGTTGCTGGGCATGATGACCCGCAATACCGCAGCCCAGATTGTGGTGGTGGGACTGATTGGTGAGCGGGGCCGTGAAGTGCGCGAATTCATCGAACACAGTCTGGGGGCCGATGGTCTGGCTCGCGCCGTGGTCATCGCGGCGCCAGCAGATCAATCTCCCCTGATGCGGTTGCGAGCGGCCCAGCTATGCCACCGGATTGCCGAGTATTTCCGTGAGCAGGGGCAGGATGTGCTGCTGCTGATGGATTCACTGACCCGCTATGCCCAGGCGCAGCGGGAAATCGCGCTGGCCATCGGTGAACCTCCTGCCACCAGGGGGTATCCACCCTCGGTATTCAGCATGCTGACCCAGCTGGTGGAGCGAGCCGGTAACGGCACGCATCCGGATGGCAGTTTGAGTGCGTTCTACACAGTGCTGGCGGAAGGGGATGACCAGCAGGATCCGGTGGTCGATGCGGCGCGCGCCATTCTCGATGGTCATATCGTGCTAACCCGCCGTCTTGCAGAAGAGGGCCACTATCCTGCCATCGATATCGGTGCCTCGGTCAGTCGGGTTATGCCACAAGTCGTGCCTGCCGAATGGCAAAAGCTGGCGGTTACCTTGCGCCAGCTGTGGGGACGCTATCAGCAGGTGCGTGAGCTGCTGCCACTGGGTGGTTATCAACCCGGGGCCGATCCGCAGATGGATGAGGCTGTTCAGCGTTATCCGGGGATTGCCGCATTCTTGCAGCAAGGCTTGCATGAAGAAATGTCCTTTGAACAGGTGGTGGTTGGTCTCAAGCAGGTGCTGGGGCAGGGATAAGGATTCGTTATGCTGAAGTCTTATCTGGGGTTGCAACAGGAAGAGCTGGAAAATCTTGGCGCCGAGCGTCAGCGTTTGCGGGAGCAGGCGTTGCGGGAAGAGCAGCGAGCACACAAATTGCAGGAAGTGATCTCCTCGCTGCGACCCGGTTCCGACAAGTTTCACCCTTTGCTATGGCAAAACAAGCAACAAATGGATGGCCAGTTGCGCCGTTTGCTCTCCCATCAGGTGCAGCAATCGGCGCTGGCCAGACTGGATCTGGAGCGCCACGAAGGGGAACTTGTCCGGCAGTTCGGGCGGGTCAAGGGGCTGGAGCTATTGCTGGCACGGCGTGATGATGTTGCTCGCCAGCAGCAGGAGAGGCGGGATCAACTGCAGTTGGATGAGCTGGCGAGTTTGCGTCACCTGACCCGCAAAGAGTAAGACGGAAGGTTAATCCGTAATGCTGTCCGGGTCGCGATAACCTGACTCTTGTCCCAACAGTGAATGAATCGTCTCCATCTGGCCTGCCAGCAGGCGGCCATTGAGATCATTCTGGCGCAGACACTGGTGCAGCAGCTGTTCAAGCTGTTGCCATTGATTGGCTACCGTGGTGCGCAGGGGAAGTGGCAGCTTGGCTATCAGGGTGGCCATTCCCTTCTCATCGGGTTTGAGGCCCAATGTCTGCAGCTGCTGGCAGCGTAACTTTGCCTGTTGTGTCACCTTGGCCATCAGCGCTGTCTGCTGCTCGTTATGGACTTGCAGGCCATCGACATCATGGCTTGCCAGCAGTGCATGCTGGCGCAGCAACAGGGCGGTGAGTTCGGTATAGTGGCCGTAATCCTGCTGGATCCCGAGGATCAATGCCTTGACGGTGGCCTTGGTATCCACGCTCATCGGCGATGCATATCCAGAATGGCCTGACCCAGCGCATCCAGATCGATCTCCAGCTTGCCTTCACTGATGGCTTTGCGGATCTCGTTGACCTTGTCCATGTCGACGTCGGATGTGGTGGCCAGCTGGCTGCGGGCGCTGGCTACTGACTGTGCTGTGCTGCTGATCCGTGCTTCGGATGACTGTGCAGGTCTGGTTTCCGGCTTGGTCGTGACATCCGGTTTGCGGCCAGGCTGGTTTTGAATATAGAGCGAGTCAGTACGGGTAATTTTCATAACATAAATTCCTGATGGTCTGTTTATGACAAGCGACCCAAGGCTTGTCGAACTTGAATCAAATTGCGATCTTGGTTCAAAAACGGGTTTCAACTTCCCCTATATCAGTCACCCATGCCTGTATCTGCTTGCCAGAGCTAAGATTTTTCACTCTGAGCCCGTCGCCTATTGCGCCATTTTCGAGGGCTTCCCCTCTGGTTGTGGCGGAGAACTCACCTTTCCCTGCGCGGATCAGTACCCCTTCCCCCTGTTTGACCACCCAACGCTTTTGTAAGTCCAGCTCACCGATGAGCTGCCCGCTTCTCAGACGCCGGTTGCTTTTATGGCCCAGCAGGGAGTGATTGCTCGGGGTGAACCCGCGCTGTATGCGGCTGACATCCAACTCTTTCTCCACCAGATCGCTGGCGCTGATGGCCTGACCTTTTGCGATATCCCGTGCAGCAACCCAGACCGGCAACAGTAGCGAGACCTCTACCCGCCCGCGCACTTGCCAGGCGGGATCTGTGCATTCGATGAGATAGGGGCGTCGTCCCCAGGGTTGCCGATACTGGCCACCTGCTTGTAACGAGAGTGAGTGTGAGGGGCAGGGAGGAAGGTGCTCGGCGGAAGGGGCAAGCCAGACTCGAAACTCTCCTGAAGTTGCAGGCCATCCCTGCTGGGTGATGTAGTCATCAAGACTCTGGCGGGCATCTTGTTCAAGCAACTGTTCAAGCATGGCGCTTTGCGCCTGTGGGGCACCGTGCGCGAATGCGCTCAGCAGTAGCCAGAGGATGCCGCTCCATTTCCACACGGGAAGTCGCACTTCCTCATTTCTCATCTGCTTGCGGCGGATGGTGCATGGTAACCGCTTGAAACTAGGTATCTTCATGGTTGGCATGAGTCTTGATAAGGGTAACCCCGGTCTGAGTGAACGATAAAGGATGAAGCATGAGTATCTCATTTGACAGCGCCCTCGGCGTACACCCTTATGCCCTCGATGTCAGGGCGGAGCGGGCGCGTATTCTGGCGGGAAATCTGGCCAACGTGGATACACCGGGCTATCTGGCTCGGGATGTCGATTATAAGACGATTCTGGGCCGTGTCGCGCAGCAAGTTGCTGCGGGCGAGGAGAGTCAGGCCATCAGCCAGGGCGCCATGCGTGACGATATGCGTCACCCCCTCTATCGCATTCCTTATCAGGTCTCCATGGATGGCAATACCGCCGAATTGGGGGTTGAGCAGGGCAAATTTGCCAACAACGCCACCGATTTTCAGACCAGTCTCACTTTCCTCAATATGAAGATTACCGGGATCGCCAAGGCGATCGAGGGCCGTTAACCATGTCGTTCAACAAGATTTATGACATCGCCGGCAGTGCCATGCGCGCCCAGACCGTGCGGCTGGATACCGTTGCCTCCAACCTGGCCAACGTGGATAGCGCGGCCGCCAGTGAAGACGCCGCGTTTCGTGCCATCAAGCCGGTTTTTTCCACTCTCTATCAGAAGATTCAGGATGCCGATGGCCTCGGAGCTGCGTCGGTGCAAGTGGCGGGTATCGTACAGTCCGACCGTCAGGTCGAGAAACGGCTGGAGCCGACTAACCCGATGGCCGATCAGGATGGCTTTGTTTACTACTCCAACGTCAACGTGGTGGAAGAGATGGCCGACATGATGAGCGCCTCTCGCGGTTTTGAAACCTCGGTGGAGGTGATCAACCGGATCAACAGTATGCAGCAAGGTTTGTTGCGTCTTGGTCAGGGAGCCTAAGCCATGAGTCTGCCACAGATAAGCAGTCTGGATACGGCGCGTGGTACGGGTCAGGCTGTTGCTGACCCCAAGATCGCCAGCAATGGCGCCGGTGCTGCTCAGGAAACGCAAGCCAACCAGAATAGCGGGATGCAACTGCGTAACGAATTCCTGCAGATGATGGTGGCACAGATCCAGAACCAAGATCCCACCAACCCGCTTGATGGGGCCCAATATGTCACCCAGCTGGCCCAGTTCAGCATGGTGGAAGGGGTCGAGAGCCTGAAGCTTCTGCAGCAGAAGTCCATCAACATGATGGATACACAGCAGGTACTGCAGAGCACGGATCTGATCGACAAAGAGGTGATGGTACCCAGTAAGACCCTCACCAAGAGTGATGAAAAAGCTATTCGCGGGCAGGTCGAGCTGGCGGGGGCCGCCGATCAGGTCGAGCTTAAGGTGTATGACGAACACGGCACTTTGGTGGCGACCAAGAGCTGGGGTGAAAGCAAGGCTGGTGGTCTGGATTATGAACTGCCGGAGCTGCCTGCCGGGGAGTACAGCTTCGAGGTCAAGGCGTCACTCAACGGGGTTGCCACCACATCCAAAAATTATGTTGCCAGCAAGGTGGAACGCGTCACTTTGCCCGGTACGGGTGAAATCATGCTGCAGGTTGCCGGTGTGGGCGATGTCCCGCTGTTCAGTGCAATCCAGTTCGGTAAATCGGCGTAATCAGAGAGGAGCGACACTGTGTCTTTCAGTATCGGATTGAGCGGCCTGCGCGCCGTGAACCAGGAATTAAGTGTAATCAGTAACAACGTGGCCAATGCCAGTACCGCTGGCTTCAAATCCAGCCGTGCCGAGTTTGCCGCCATTTATGGCGGTGGTCAGGCCGGCGGTGTCGAGATGAACAACGTCTCTCAGAACTTTGATCGCAACGGCGATGTGATGCGGACCGGGCGTGGGCTCGATCTGGCGATTTCTGGCAGTGGCTTTTTTGTGCTGAAAGATGGCAGCGGACAGACCTCTTATACCAGAGCCGGTATGTTCCAGCGGGATCCGAATAATTATCTGACAACAGCCAATGGCAACCGACTGCAGGGTTATACCACCAATGACGCTGGTGAGCTGCAATCCGGCGTGATCGGTGACATTCAGGTAAAAGCTGGCAGCCTGCCTGCCAAGGCATCCGACAAGCTGGAGTTCGTTGCCAACCTGAAGGCGGATGCCAGTGTGATTGATACCAAACCTCCTTACAATTTTGATCCTAAGAAATCGGAAACTTTTAGTTATTCACAGTCTAGTAAGGTCTATGACTCGCTCGGGGTTGAGCACACCGTCACCCAGTATTTTGTCAAAACGGCACCCAATGAGTGGGCCGTGCATTACACATTCAATGGCACTGATATCACCCCTGCTGGCGGGGCCAAGATGAAATTCACCGCTGATGGCAAGCTGGATACGGGGGCTTCGACCATTCCAGCCAATTTGGCGCTGGCACCCGCGGGCGCCTCTCCAATTGCCCTGCAACTGGATATGAGCCGAGTCAGTCAGTACGCCTCCGATTTCAATGCCACTCGCAACCAGTCCAACGGTTACACCGCTGGCGATTTGACCGGTATACGGGTTGATGCCGATGGTGGTGTCTATGCCACCTTTACCAACGGTCAGAGCCTGAAGCAGGGTCAGGTGGTCATGGCAAACTTCGCCAACCCCAATGGTCTGCTGCAGACCAACAACACCACCTGGCAGCAATCTTTCAGTTCTGGTCAGCCTGTACTGGGGGCGCCGGGAACCGGCACCATGGGTCAGTTGACTGCCGGGGCCTACGAGAGCTCCAACGTGGATCTGACCGGTGAACTGGTTAGCCTGATGACTTCCCAGCGTAACTATCAGGCCAACGCCAAGACCATCAGTTCCGCTGACAAGATGACCCAGGTTCTGTTCAACTCCTTCTAAGGGTAACCCGTGGAAAAGCTTATCTACACCGCCATGTCCGGGGCACAACATACCCTGATGGCCCAGCAAATCCGGGCCAATAACCTGGCTAACGTCAACACCGCCGGTTTTCGGGCTGACTTTGAGCGGGTTTCGGCTTATGCCCTGACGGGCGATGGTTACCAGAGCCGAGTGATGGCCAGAGAAGAGATGGCCGGGACCAACTTCAAAGCTGGCCCTCTGATGCAGACCGGTCGCAAGCTGGATGTAGCGATTCGTGGCGAGGGTTTTCTGGCGGTGCAGACGCCTGATGGCAAAGAGGCTTATACCCGCGCTGGTAATCTGGAGGCCGATGCCGACGGGCTGTTGACCCTCAATGGTCGGCCGGTGCTGGGGGAGGGGGGCGAGCTGGTGCTGCCCGCTTATCGTGACATCAGTTTCGGCAAGGATGGCACCCTGAGCATCACTCCTCCGGGTGGTGGCTCCCGGCTCGATGTTGGCCGCCTGAAGCTGGTCAATCCTGATCCGGCTGAGCTGGTAAAAGGCCACGATGGCCTGTTCCGGATGCGCCAGGGGGGGGATGCCGAAAGTAGCGAGCAGGTGGTAATGGCATCCGGCTTTTTGGAAGGGGCCAACGTCAATGCCGTGGATGAATTGGTGAGCAGCATGTCATTGACCCGCAATTTCGAACTGCAGGTCAAGTTGATGAAAGCGGCGGATGATCAGGCTCGTCAAGGGGCCAAATTGATTTCCGGTCAGGGTTGATATTGACGATATCGGGGTGATGTCCGGTATCCGGCCACTCCTTTATGGATTGGGCTTGATGAACAAGGTGGAATAACAATGCACGCAGCATTATGGGTCAGTAAAACAGGTCTGTCGGCACAAGATGCCAAGATGTCCAGTATCTCCAACAACCTGGCTAACGTGAACACGGTCGGCTTCAAGCGTGATCGGGTAGCGTTTGAAGATCTCTTTTATCAGGTGCAGCGCCAGCCTGGTGCCCAGCAGGATCAGCAGAATCTGGCGCCTATCGGTATTCAGATGGGTAATGGTGTGCGGGTGGTGGGTACCCAAAAGGTCTTCACCTCCGGCCAATTCCAGAATACCAATCAGGAGCTGGATATGGCGGTGGTTGGTGCCGGTTTCTTCGGCGTCGAGCGCCCGGATGGCGAGACGGCCTATACCCGTAATGGTCAATGGCATCGCAATGCCGAGGGGCAGCTGGTTAACGCGGATGGTTTGCCCATGGTGCCGCAGATCCAGATCCCCGATAACGCCACCAAGATCTCCATTGGTACGGATGGTACCGTCAGTGCATCTTTGCCCGGTCAGCAAGAGAACGTCGAGCTGGGCCGTATCACCCTGACCAATTTCGCCAACCCGGCCGGTCTGGAAGCCCTCGGTGGCAACCTCTACCGTGCAACCGGCGCGTCCGGTGAGCCCATTGAAGGTGTACCGGGTGAAGAGGCGATGGGGGCCGTCAAGCAATTCACGCTGGAGAGCTCCAACGTGAACGTGGTCGAGGAGATGGTTGACATGATCACAACCCAGCGGGCTTACGAGATGAATGCCAAGGTGGTCTCTTCCGCCGACCAGATGCTCAAGTTTGTCACTCAGGCTCTGTAATGATGAAGTCGATGCTGCGTTATATCTGGTTGGTATTGCTGTTGGGCGGCTGTGCCACCTATGAGCTGCAGGCGCCCGAGCCAGGTGACGAGAAATGGGCGCCATCCCGTCCCAAGGTGACCGCGGCTGCGCAGAGCGAAGATGGTGGCCTCTATCGTGGCAACTACATGATGACCCTGTTTCAGGATCGGCGAGCTTACCGTGTTGGTGACATTCTCACCGTGGTGCTGGAAGAGCGTACCCAGTCGAGCAAGAAAGCCAATACCAGCATGAGCAAAAACAGCAGCATGAATGTGCCGGCCCCCTCTATTGGCGGTAAACTGCGCCCCGACTGGGGGGCAACCCTCAGTGCTGATCGGGATTTTGATGGCGGTGCGACCTCCAGCCAGCAAAATACCCTGGCAGGTTCCATAACCGTGACGGTCGCGGAAGTGATGCCCAACGGTGTGCTGGGGATCCGCGGTGAAAAGTGGATCCGCCTCAATCAGGGGGATGAATATATCCGCTTGGGCGGCATGGTTCGGGTTGAAGATATTGACCAGAGCAACCGTATCTCGTCCCAGCGCATTGCTGATGCCCGCATCACCTATGCCGGTCGTGGTGCCCTCGCCGACAGTAACCAGATGGGGTGGCTGGGCCGCTTCTTTAGCTCGGCGTTTGCGCCATTTTGAGGAATCACATGAACAGATGGTTTATCGCCCTGCTGTGTCTCTGCTTGCCCTTGTTTAGTCAGGCTGCCGCACCGGCCAAACGAGCCTTGCTGGATATTGCCGATGTACAGGGGCTGAGAACCAACCAGCTGGTGGGTTATGGTCTGGTGGTTGGTCTCTCCGGGACCGGTGACAAAAGCCAGGTCAAATTTACCGGCCAATCCATGGCCAACATGCTCAAGCAGTTTGGCGTGCAGTTACCGGACGATATCGATCCCAAGCTCAAGAACGTGGCAGCCGTTTCGGTTCAGGCCACGCTACCCGCCTTGGCTGGCAAGGGGCAGTTGCTCGATGTGACCGTGACTTCCATTGGTGATGCCAAGAGTCTGCGCGGTGGTTCTCTGCTGCTGACCCCCCTGCGTGGTATCGACGGTGAAGTCTATGCCGTGGCGCAGGGCAATCTGGTTGTCGCCGGTGTGAAAGCGGAAGGGCAATCGGGTTCATCGGTCACGATTAACGTGCCGACGGCCGGGATTATCCCTAACGGTGCCACCATCGAGCGAGAGGTGGTAAGCAATTTTGCCGAGAAGCCGGAAGTGACCCTCAATTTGCACCAACCCAACTTCAAGACAGCCCGCAATGTGGAGCGCGCCATCAACCATCAGCTGGGGCCGGTTGCCCGAGCGGTGAGTGCCGGGCGGGTTCAGGTTGCAGCCCCCAGGGACGAGAGCCAGCGCATCGCGTTTATGGCTTTGTTGGAAGATATCAAGGTGGATCCGGGTCAGGAACGGCCGAAAGTGGTCTTCAACAGCCGAACCGGTACTGTGGTGATGGGGCAGGGGGTCAAGGTTCACAAGGCTGCCGTCAGTCATGGCAGTCTGACGGTGACGATTGGCGAGAGTCAGACGGTCAGTCAGCCCAACGCCTTCTCCAACGGGCAGACCACGACGACCCCCAATTCCAAGATCCAGGTCGATCGGGAACGTAACAACATGTTTGTCTGGCCGGATGGCACTTCCTTGGAAGTGATCGTCAAGGCTGTCAACTCACTCGGTGCAACCCCTGATGATGTTATGGCCATCTTGCAAGCGCTTGATGAGGCTGGCGCCCTCGAAGGTGAGTTGGTGGTTATCTAAGGATTATCATGACCAGAATTAGCTCGGATCCCGGTTTTTATCAGGATCTCAATGAATTGCAGCAAATCAAAAGCAACCCGGATCAGCGTGCCGCGCTGGATGCTGCAGCCGGTCAGTTTGAAGTCAGTTTTTTGCAAACCGTGCTCAAACATATGCGCTCGGCGACGGATGCCCTGCAGGATGAGGACGACAAGATTATCAAGGGGCAATCCCTCTATCGCGATATGTATGACAGCCAGTTGGCGATGAGCATGGTCAAGCGAGGTGGCATAGGTCTGCGGGAGCAGATGGTCAACCAGCTGGCTCCGTCATTAAAGAATCCGGACGGGGTGGTCGCTTCAGAGCAGCAGACCCTGGCTGCGTTCAGCCAGCCTCTCAACTCGGTAAAAATGAAGAAGGTTGATTGATGTCGCTGCTCAATATCGGTTTTAGCGGACTTAACGCGGCCCAAATCGCGTTGAATGTCACCGCCCAGAATATCGCCAACGTCAACACCATCGGCTACAGTCGCCAGGAGGCCATGATGGGCAGCCTGTCCGGTTTTGGTCGGCTGGATAATGGCCAGGGGGTAGAGGTAACCGGTGTTCGCAGGATCACGGATGATTATCTGGTTTCCCAGCATTGGCGTAGCCGCTCGGCGACAGGCTCCTCCTACTCGTTTTACCAGTACATCAACACTACAGAGCAGCTGCTGGGTAGTGAATCGATGAATATCACCAAGGGGCTCGACAGCTTCTTTGCCTCCCTCAGCGCTGCGCTCGACAGCCCGGAAACCCCGGCACAACGCAGCCAGATCGTCAGCTCGGCCGGTGCGCTAGCGAACCGTTTTGGTCAGCTCAACGAGAGTATGTTGACCCAGGAGAAGCAGATCGACGATCAGCTGAACAGCACGGTTTCTCAGGTCAACAGTTATCTGAAGCAGGTTGCCGAACTGAATACCCAGATCAGCGAACAGGCTTCCAAAGGGGTCAATACATCCACACTGGAAGACAGCCGTGAACAGGTCGTGCGCGAGCTTTCAACCTATATGGAGGTGAGGGTTAACCGGCAGAGCGATGGTTCGTTCTCGATCAGTTTGCCTCAGGGGCAGCCGTTGGTTCTATCCGGCAGCAGCAGTACCCTTTCGCTGGCCGGTGACAAACTTAGCCTGAGTTTCGGTCCGCAAACCTTTGAGGTTCCAACGCTGCATGGAGGGTCTCTGGCCGGGGTGATGGATTATCGCGCCAATGTACTGCGTCCGCTTCGCGACGAGCTCAATCAGATGGCGAAGAAGCTGGCTGATGACTTCAATGCCAAACAGGCCGGTGGTGTCGATTTGAATGGTGATCCAGGTAAACCCCTGTTTAGCTACGATCCGCTCAACCCTTCCGGAACCTTGAAGGTTGCCGATGGTTTTACCGGCGATCATCTTGCCTTTGCAAAGGCCGGCGGTGGTAAAGGTGACAATCGCAATTTGCAGGAGATCATCACCATCAAGGAAGGCCAGTACGACGCGTACAGTGCTCTGCTTGGCCGGATTGCGGTACAGAGTGGACAGGCCAAGGCGACCATGCAGGCTGATGCCAATATGGAGAAGCAGATGGCCACCAAGCTGAGCGGCGTGAGTGGGGTCAACACCGATGAAGAGGGGGTCAAAATCATGGCATACACCAAGGTTTATCAGGCCAATGCCAAGGTGATCAGCACCTCGGATCAGCTCTTCAATTCCATCCTGAACATGTTCTGACGGAGTGACCATGCGCATCAGTACCAACCAGATCCAGCTCAGCATGCTTGATAATCTGCAGCACGGTTTCGGCGAGTATGCCCGCCTCGATCGCCAGATCTCCTCAAACAAACGGATCCTTCAGCCTTCCGATGATCCTGTGGGAAGTGTGCGGCTGCTCGGCCTCAAGAAGGAGCAGGTGGCGATGGAGCAGTATCAGAAGAATATTGCCAATGCCAAAAGCCAGCTTTCTCAGGGCGAAATCCAGCTGGAGTCGATGACCAACATGCTGATGCGCTTGCGTGAGTTGACCCAGACTGCTGCAAACGGCTCGCTTTCTGAAGATGATCGCCGTGCCGTGGCGACCGAGGCGGCGATTATCAAAGATGGCTTGTTCGATCTTGCCAATGCGCGCAATGAGAGTGGTTCCAGCCTGTTTACCGGTAGCAAGGTCGATCAGCCTGCCTTGGTCAAGGTCACAGATCCGGCAGATCCTGACTTCGGCAGTTACAAGTACCAGGGCGATAGTCTGGTTCGCGAAGTCAGCATTGCCAATGGTGTGACGGTGGGTCTCAACCAGACTGCGGACAAGCTGTTTATCGACAATGGCGACTTCTTCAAACAGCTGGATTCCATGGTCGCCGCGATGGAGAGCGGAGCCCCCGATGCTGCTGATCAGGCTCGCGGCATGCTGGATCGCAGCAAGGTGTTGCAGGACGATATCAGCCAGATGGTGAGCACCATCGGTGCACGTATGAACCTGCTTGATCAGGTCGATGAGGGGCATGCCGAGAAAGGGGTCTATAGCAAGGAAGTGAGCAATCAGATAGAGTCCCTCGACTATGCCAGTGCTGTTACCCAGCAGGCCCATGTGTTGATGGCTTTGCAAGTTCAGCAGCAGGCATTTGCCAAGGTTAACGGACTCAGCCTCTTCAACTACATGCCATAAATTCAGGTTCAGGGAGCCATGATGCAGATTCAGCAAACCCGTTTGGGTGGAGTGGTCGAAACACCTGCCCAGCCCAGATTGCACGGGCGCCTAACTGCTCAGAGTGCGTCCCGGCCAACCGGCGAAACTGAGCGTCACCCCAATATCGTCCGGCTGGATCGGTGGGCTTTGATCGGGACTGCGCAGCAGCGGATCGCTCAGGCTCAAGGGGGAGAGCAGGCTTTGAGCCAGATTTGGGGTGAATTGAAGCGCCTCGAACAGCAACTTGGCCAGAATCGGGCGGCGAGCGGCGATCTGGTGTCACGCCTGAAAGTGTTGGAAGAGAAGTTGACCCAACCCCAAGCTCCCCTTAATACCGAATTAAAGCCACGTTTGCTGGCATCTGCAGGGGACAGTCGGGTGAGTTACGGGTCAGAGCGGCTTGACCTGCTCACCCCCAAGTCGGGCGCCGAGCGCCTGGTGTTCTCTTTCCCACAGAGCAGCAGTGCAGTTGAAGTGATGCTGCCTGCTGGAGCCAATGAATCGGAAGTGGTCACCCGGCTGGATCGTGCACTACGCAAAGAGCACATTCAGGCGCGTCTCAACGAGTTGGGCAAGCTGGAGTTAAGCGTGCCGGAGTTGCATCGACGTAAACTGGACGAGCCGGTTCTGCTTAGTGGGGAAGGCATTCGTATTCCGGCCGGAAACCCTGTTCCGGTGCAATTTAAGGCAAAGCCGGGGCAATTGACCCTGCTGGGCGAAGGTATCGACAAAGGTGAGCTGCGACAGGAGCAACAGCGCCTGAGAAGATTGCTTGGGGAGATTGAGCAGTCGGTGCGGGAGCTGAAGCAGTTCCGCCAGCGAATGGTCAAGCAGCTCGATCGGGTCAAGGCGCGTAGCCAGAATATGAAACAGCAGGAGCTTGAGCAGCTTCAGGGCAAGCTGGGTGAGCAGCTCAGGGAGGGTGGTTTTATGGGAACCATGTCAGGTCTGCTGGCTCAGGCCAACGTATCGCGCCAGAATGTGGTGGCACTGCTCACATAAAGGATGACGTGCTACATCACCGCCAAGATGGAAAAAGAGACCGCCAGCAACATGCTGGCGGTCTTTTTTCAGGGTTTCAGCAAGGCGTATAGAGTGAGGTCGGATGAAAAACCTGAGGTACTTAGTCCCTCTTCTATGGTC
The DNA here is from genome assembly GCF_019047085.1 of Aeromonas sp. FDAARGOS 1404. Classification (NCBI taxonomy): domain Bacteria; kingdom Pseudomonadati; phylum Pseudomonadota; class Gammaproteobacteria; order Aeromonadales; family Aeromonadaceae; genus Aeromonas; species Aeromonas sp. FDAARGOS 1404. Next base: position 1,886,360 of record NZ_CP077237.1, on the reverse strand, counting down.
TTGAGAAAGTTCCGGTTGTGCTGGCGTATGGTGTGATAACTGTAGAAAAGAACGATGACATCCTGTTCTTCCAGCTCCTTGTCCATGGCCAGCAGACACAGGTAGTTGCGCAGCAGGAAGTAATCGATCACCAGGAGCTGATAGCCCTGGAAGGGCGTAGTCTGCTGTAGTGGAAAGTTGTTGTTGTAGACGTAATAGAGCAGGTAGTTGTTGAGAATGTGAGGCCTTGTGGCCAGAAAGGGAGTTACCTTGTTGAGCCAGGCTTGTTGCAGCAATGCAAGCTTGCTTTCGTCATAAACGCCCTCTAGTACCTGATTTATTTTGTCGAGGCAGAACTGCATGGTCTGCCGGCCACGCCTTCCCTGCGAATATGCAACCAGCTGATGGGTGATCGTTCTCAGTCCCCACCACTGCAATGTGGGCATGGAGGGCAACTGTTCGAACATGACGTGAAGTTCCCCTTGGTCGGCCATTACCGCGACCTGCTCGAGAAATGCTTCGTGCGACAAGGAGGTTGCATTCCTATGAAGCAGCAGTCCGATAAGCCATAGGCGCAGTTCGACCGGGAGATCGGTGGTTGTCAGCACGTGGATGCTCAGACTATGCAGGGTTGCCATGGCTGTGGATGGCAGCGTGGTAAAGGGGAGAGGCTGCCTGAGCTGGGCCTCCTCAGTCTGCATTGCCATTGGGTCTAGCAACAGGTGCCGGCAGACCTCGGGACAGGAGAGAACCAGAGATTTCTTGAGCTGGTTGGCGAGCCGGGTTTGGGTTCTGGGGTAGGTCTTGCAAGTCTGGCTGAGTGCATCTGGCCCTGCCTTGCCGTGGATCTGACACAATCGTTTCTCGTCAAGAAAAGGGCAGGCTCCCTGCTCGTCAAGGGTTATGACTCCCCACTGTTCATTGCTTTTCTTTACTTTGCGGATGTGTTGTTTGCTCAGCGATTGTATTACGGGATCTGGGTGTTTTTCGTAACTGCGGAACGTCGCTTTATCGATACTGATGGTCCAGCTATGACAGCAGTTGTCTTTGCAGCCATCTCCAATGCATTGAAATTGCGTGACAAACCGAGGGGTATATAGAAATGCTGCCATGTCGCTTTCCGATAGTGAAGGATTGCAATTTAAGGCAATAAACATGCCTATAAATTAATCCGGCGAGTTTAGCACGGCCATTCCTGTCCATTGATCAACCTGAAAAAAATATAAGAACAGAGCTCTAAATTTCCGGCAAAAAGTTGTCGTCTATATCTGATGTCAACCTAACATGCTGCGCCGCAGCGTCATATCGAGGATTACATCATGGGCTTGTCTATTCATACCAACTTTGCTTCTCTGACTACTCAAAGTCAGCTCAATACCACCAACAAGATGCTGGGTACCGCCATGCAGCGTCTGGGCACCGGTCTGCGCATCAACTCTGCAGCTGACGACGCTGCCGGTCTGCAAATGGCTACCCGCCTGCAGTCCCAGTCCAGCGGTCAGAAGGTTGGTATGCGTAACTCTCAGGATGCCATCTCCATGATGCAGACTGCTGAAGGTGCTATGGATGAGATGAGCAATATCGTTCAGCGCATGAAGGATCTGGCTACCCAGTCTGCTAACGGCACCAGTACCGCAGAAGACCGTAAAGCCATGGATGCCGAGTTTACCGAATTGCGCTCTGAGCTTGACAACATCACCAACAACACCACTTTCGGCGGGCAAGAACTGCTCAAGACTGGCAAGGGCTTCCAGGAAGATGTGACATTCCAGATAGGCGGTACTTCCGCTGAGAAGCTTGAGTTGAAAAAAACAGGAACCCTAGCCAAGGCTCTGGCGGAGGTCGTTGGCACTGGTAAGGGTACCTTGGACACTGATATTGCTGCAGGGATCGGGGATCAAAAGAAAGCTACCGATGCTATGGCTAAGCTGGATACTTTCTCCCAGAAAATCGGTGAGTCTCGTTCTGCATTTGGTGCCAACATCAACCGTCTGGAGCACACCGTCAACAACCTCTCCAACATGAAGGAGAACACTGACATGGCGAATGGCCGCATTATGGATGCTGATTTCGCTCAGGAGAGCACCAACATGACCAAGAACCAGATGCTGATGCAGGCTGGCATGTCCGTGCTTTCCAACTCCAACCAGATGACCGGCATGGTAACTTCCCTGCTGCGTTAATTCTGTGCGGCACTCATCCTGATTTTTGGTGTGGGTGCCTTTTTTATTTTCTCTCTTCAGCCCGCTCTTATTTTCTTCTGTTTTGCCTCTATTCCTCTAATTTCTATTTCCTGATTCAAGTCTTTGCTCACAGCTGTCGCTTCTTACTTTTGTACAGTTATTTGCTGCGAACGCAGCTTTAAATGAGGATCATGTTATGGGTTTGTCTATTCACACCAATTTCGCTTCTCTGACTACTCAGAACCAGCTGAACTCCACCAACAAGATGCTGGGCACCGCCATGCAGCGTCTGGGCACTGGTCTGCGTATCAACTCCGCTGCCGATGATGCCGCAGGTCTGCAGATGGCTACTCGTCTGCAAGCGCAGTCCAGCGGTCAGAAAGTTGGTATGCGTAACTCTCAGGATGCCATCTCCATGATGCAGACTGCTGAAGGTGCTATGGACGAGATGAGCAATATCGTGCAACGCATGAAGGATCTGGCCACCCAGTCTGCAAACGGAACAAGCACTTCTGCAGATCGCACAGCTATGAACTCAGAATTTACTGAGCTGCGCTCCGAGCTTGATAACATCACCAACAACACCACTTTTGGTGGTCAGAAACTGCTTGCTGCAAGTAGTGGTTTCCAAGGGAACGTAACTTTCCAGATCGGGGGCACCACCGCTGAAAAACTGGAATTAAAAGATACAGGTACACTGGCTACAGCCCTGAAAAGTGTGATTGGTACTGGTAAAGGTACCGATGGTACTAATGTGAAGGCTGGCATTGCTGACCAGGCCAAAGCAACGGCAGCGATGACAGATTTGGATACTTTCTCTAAGGGGATCGGTGAGGCTCGTTCTGCTTTCGGTGCCAACATCAACCGTCTGGAGCACACCGTCAACAACCTCTCCAACATGAAAGAGAACACCGATATGGCGAACGGCCGTATCATGGATGCCGACTTCGCCCAGGAGAGCACCAACATGACCAAGAACCAGATGCTGATGCAGGCTGGCATGTCCGTGCTGTCCAACTCCAACCAGATGACAGGCATGGTCACTTCCCTGCTGCGTTAACAGGTGATATAGCCGCTCCTATGGGGGCGGCCTTTTGTTTAGCCATTACGTGTCGGTTGGAAAGGGATTAAAGGACATTTTCCAACAGGCATGCCACAGAATAAGGGTGTAGTGATGCAAGTAGATCCGGCCAGCATGGCAATGCAACTGGTAGCTATCGAGCGCCAGAATATGGATAAGCTGCTGAAAAAGCAGATGGACAGTATCAAGGGGCAGCAGAGTGCAATCAGCACACTCACGACCAAGCTGTCGACCTTCCAGACCATGCTCAAGGATCTGAATAAGGCATCCAACCTGCAAGCCCAGAAGGCCACCATGTCCCAAGAAGGGCTCATGACGGTGACGAGCAATGGAAAGGCCAGCTCGGGGCAATACAACTTCTTTGTGGAGCAGTTAGCCCAGTCTCACCAGGTTGGTCTTAGCCTTGATAGCGAGACGGCCCCCCTGCCTGCGGATGGTATCTTTTCTCTCACAGTCAAAGGCAAGACGCTCGATATCGATCTGGCTACCCTGCCTGCTGGATCGACAGTGAAGGATCTAGTTTCCCATATTAACAATGCCAAGGATAACCCGGGTGTGAAAGCCACACTGGTTCGGACTGATGGCAAGGTCAACATGGTGTTGACCAGCAAGGATAGTGGTGAAGAGAATGCCATTACGGTGAATTACAGCGGTGATGCAAGCTCTTCCTTGGGAACTGCCATTGCCAACAAGAGCGAGATCACCAAAGCCCAGAATGCCAGGTTGCAGATGGGCGGGAACAATCCGCTAACCATCACCTCGGCCAGCAACAAGATTGAAAATGTGGTCGATGGCCTGACCCTCCAGCTCACCAAAGCACAGAAGAGCGGCGATGCGCCTCTGCAGGTGACTGTCGAACAGGATAAAGAGGCGGTCACCGGCTCTCTCAAGAAGTTCACCGATAGTTATAACGAGCTGATCGACGAACTGGCCAAGATGATGTCCAGTGACCCCAAGGCTCCCGGGGCGCTCTCTTCCGATAGCGGAGTACGCAGCCTCAAGAGCGTGCTTTCCAACAGTGTGCGAGATCTGCCCAATGGGCTCAGCCTGAGCAGCCTTGGCATCAAAACAGACAAGACCGGCAAGCTATCCTTCAACGAGACTGACTTCAACAAGGCACTGGAGAAAGATCCCGAGCTGCTGGGCAAGGCACTGATGGGGGATGATGGTCTGCTCAAGCGGATGAGCACTTCACTCGATCCCTACACCAAGCGCGATGGCGCACTCAAAGGGCGCAAGAGTGGCTTGGAAGCCAGTGAAAAGCGGGTGAATGAGCGAATGGAAGCGCTGGATCGCCGTATGAATTCCGCGTATAAGCGCTACCTCAACCAATTTACCACCATGAATCAGATGATGCAGACCATGGGCGCCCTGTAAGGGGTCTTGCTATTTGGCTGCCTCATCCGGAGCAAGCGAGTTTTACATGTTTGAACATCAAGATGGTTACGATGCTTATCAGTTTGCCGCTACTCAGGCCAAGGCTGCTAGCGCTGATCCGCATCAGTTGGTACTGATGCTGATGGAGGGGCTGCTCGACGAGATGGCCAGAGCCGAAGGACATATTCTTGCCCGCCAGTTTGAACGAAAGGGTCAGGCAATCAGCAAGTGTTTGCAGATTCTTGGCGGGTTGGACAGCGCACTTGATATGGATAAAGGTGGCGAGCTGGCAGCCAATCTGCATCGTCTTTATGACTACTGCGGTCAGAAATTGTTCGAGATCAGCGTCTCCAACAATGTTGAGGGATTTGCCGAAGTGCGCAAAATCCTGCAAGAGCTGAAAGAGGGTTGGGAAGCAATGGCGCGTCATCCTCGTTAATACGGAAGTAGTACTTCCTTCCTCTCCGTTCTTCCTCACGCCCAACATATTGAAATTTCTTGGTTCTCGGTCTGGCCCACTCCTTGCTTGTGGGCTGGTTTATCTTCTTTTTGGGGCTCGTCATGTCAGGTATTGCTCCCGTGTTGCGTGAGACCGAATTGCAGACTCGCCAGCGTCAGTTATTGGGGTTGGGTACGCTCTTGCTGCAACAAGCGCAAGCTGGCCAGTGGGATGCAGTCAGGCTAACCGATGGACGTTTCGCACAATTTGTCTCTCAAGTTAGCCGGAATCCCCAACTCTGGGCTGCGTTGCAACCAGCAAGAGATAAAGCCCGAATTTTGTATCGACAGGCATTGCAACTCTGCGAGCAGGAAACCCTGGTTCGTAAACAGGAGTGGCAGCAGCTTTCTTCGATTCGTGAAGGCTTGACCGCCTACGGTGAGACAGAGCAATGGGATTGATTCAATTTAGCGGTTTTGACGCTGCGTATTCGCCTGATGTCACGGCCTTGAACCGTTTGTCCGGCCAAGCCGGCAGTGAAGGTGAGCTGTATCAACCGCTGGATGAGGCGGTTGACCCTCTGCTTGCATTGCCCTGGCCCGAGCTGGCTGCCAGCGATGTTGCGGTAGAGGAAAAAGAGAGAGAACAGCCGGGGGCGGAAGGCGACCCAGCTGAACAGCTGCCGGCGTTTACCAATATGCCTCCTCTCTTTGTCAGAGTAAGTGATGCCGATCTTGATGGTTTTCGTGTGAGCCGTACTTTTTCCCGAGCTGAAGGTAGCACCGGTGGCCAGCAGGTGGTGGTGGATAACAAATTGCCACCCTCTCTTCGTACCTTGATGGGGAGTGCGACCGCGCTGCCCGAGCAAGAGGTGATGCCGCGTCGTGAAACGGTCTCTGCCGCTGCAGAACAGGCGCTCTCTACGTTGCTTGTCAAATCGAATGGGCAAACCGGTGTATTGCCCGGCCGCTTCACCTTGCCGGTGATGGCTGCCGGTTTGGATATGGGAAGTGTGCCTGACACCGCTGCGGTAGAAAACAGGTTGCCAGATGCTCGCCAGCTGGCAGTCGGACAACTCGCCGCTGCACCGCTGCGTCCGGTCGACTATCAATGGGCTCCTGTCCGGTTGCCAGACAACCAGAGCCAGTGGGGACAGCAGCTGGTTAGCCTGCTTCAGGACAAGGTTGAACTGCAGGTCAATCAACAGGTGAAACAGGCTCATATCCGGCTGGACCCGCCAGAGCTGGGGCGACTGGAGTTGACCGTCAAGCTCGATGGTGACCGGCTCAATGTCCAGTTGAACGTGACCAATCCGGCTGTGCGCGATGCGATGATCCAGTCGATGGAGCGCTTGCGCATGAGCTTGGCTCCCCATCATGCCGGTGGGGTCGAGGTCAATGTGGGGCAGGGTGGCGAACAGGGACAGCAGGAGCGGTGGCAACAGGAGAAGATCCTGGCTGGCCGCCGCCAGTGGCAGGATGATCCGGATTCCCAATGGGATACGGTGCACGACTGGCTCAATACACTGGTCTGATTTTTAACCCGTAATAACGAGAGTGGTTTTACATTATGCGGCGTGTCATGAAGTGGTTGATGATATTCGTCATGGCTCTGTGTCTGTTGGCCATACTGGCCTATGGCGCATGGCTTAAGCGCGATGTGGTCGAAGTCTGGCTCGGATTGGCAGAGCCAAAGCCCGAGCTGAGCAGCACTCCGCTGTTCAAGCCGATGGAGCGCTTTGTTATCAGTCTGGAAGGGGGTGAGCAGTCTCATTATCTGGTGCTGGAGCTGGCACTGGTGACCTACAACCCGGCGCAGGTTGCCAAGCTGGATGAACTGACGCCACTGATCCGCAATGCCATGGTGCAGTATTTCAGCCACCGCTCCCATGATGACGTAAAAGTCGAGCTGCAGAATATTTCCAAGTTGCAAGTCTCTCTGCGCGACAAGCTGGTCACTACGGTACAGGGATATGGCTATAAGCCCTATCTTGATGAAGTGCTGATCACCAAGGTACTGGTACAGTAGCCACGATATGACAGATTCCGTTTGGGATGCTCAACAAGAGTTTGCCGATACTCCGCAACTTCCTCGCACGGGAGAGCCCGCTATTCTTGCTCGCTATCTACCCTTGGTGAAGCGAGCCGCCAGCCATCTGCGCAGCCAGGTCAGTGCCTGTTTTGATCAGGAGGACATGGAGCAGGTGGGAATGATGGGATTGCTGGAGGCGTGGCGCCGTTATGGCAGCGAGCCCGATGCCCAGTTTGAAAGTTATGCCTTCAAACGGATTCGTGGCGCCATGCTCGATGAGTTGCGCCGTCTGGACTGGCGACCCCGCCAACTGCGACAGCAGGTACACGGCCATAATCAGGCGCAGCGTGAACTGCACAATCGTTTGGGGCGCCCCCCCTCAGAGCAAGAACTTGCTACTGCGCTCGACTGTTCGGTGGATGAGGTGCGTCAGTTGTCCTACGCCAGCCAGGCTGAAGCGCTGCAGAGTCTGGAAGAGTGGCTGGAGAATGGCGGTAAAGCCCCGACTACCGAATCTGATGATGTCGATATGGCGATGACCATCAGCAAGGTGTTGGCCACTCTGGATAAACGCGAGCAGTTATTGCTTTCCCTCTATTACCAGCAAGAGCTCAACATGAAAGAGATCGCGTTGGTGCTGGGATTAACCGAATCCCGGGTTTGTCAGCTGCACAAACAATGTGTACTTCAGCTAAAGCAGCGATTGGTCGACTCCATATAGTAGTGCTTCACCTTTACTGGTGACCCTTCTTGTATCGTGCGGGAACATTCATGCAAAAACAGATTGGCATCGGCGTCATATTAGTGTGCGTGCTGGGTGGCTTCATGATGGCCGGGGGAAACCTCGCAGCCTTGTGGCAGCCAGCCGAGCTCATCATCATCATCGGCGCAGCGGTAGGCTCCATGTTTCTGGGCAACTCGAAAGAGGTGATGCATGAAATGTGGCGGCAGATAAAGATGTGCTTCAAAGCGAATAAAGAAGAGAAAGAGGTCTATCGTGAGCTGCTGACTCTGATGCATCAACTGCTTGAAGAGACACGCAATAAGGGGATGAAGGCGCTCGACGAGCATATTGAAAATCCCCAGCAGAGCTCGGTTTTCTTGATGTATCCCCAGATTTCGGAAGATCCCCAACTGCTTGGTTTCATTATCGATAACCTGCGTCTGCTCGGAATGGGCAAGATCACCCCCCATGAACTGGATACCGTGCTGGAGCAGGAGATCATGGCCATTGAAGAGGACATGCTCAAGCCTGCTCATGCCTTGCACAAAACCGGCGAGGCCTGCCCGGGCTTCGGCATTCTTGCTGCGGTGATGGGGATCATCATCACCATGCAGCAACTGGATGGCCCTCTGAGCAATATCGGTGTCCATGTGGCGGCTGCTCTGGTGGGCACCTTTATCGGTATTTTCCTCTGCTACTGCTTGCTGGAGCCAATCAGCAATGCCATGGAAGAGATGGTCAAGCGCCGTATCGGCCTGTTGATGTGCATCAAGTCGATCCTGATTGCCCAGTTGCGTGGCAAGACACCGCTGCTTGCCGTCGATTCGGGTCGCAAGATCCTGGAGCCTGAAGTCAAACCAAGCTTCCTTGAGCTGGAAGATTGGGTGACCAACAGGGCGATGTAATGCGCAATCACGAACAGATTATCGTCAAGCGCCAGCAGCGTCGTAACAGCGGTCCCAAAGGGGGCGGCGCCTGGAAGGTGGCATTTGCCGACTTCACGTTGGCCATGATGGCGTTCTTCATGGTGCTGTGGATCCTGGCTGTGTCCAATCAGGAGGAGCGGGAAGTCGTTGCCAGCCGCCTGCGGGACTACAGCATCATGGACAGTGAGGCAAACCCGTTTGATATTCGCAATAGCCCCTATCCTGTCGATCTCGGTGGCAATCCCTCAGTGATGGATGAGCTTAACCCCAAGTTCGATCAGCAGGGTCAGCTGATGCCCAAGCATATGGACCGTAATCAGAGCATTTTTTCTGACGGTCCGGGCGGTGGGTATGAAAAGCTGTTGATAGGTAAACTTGAGGGGGAAGCCCAGATGAAGCAGCTGGCCAGCTTTATCGACCATCTTGCTGAGCAGATGCAGGCGAAGAATAACCTCGAGATTCAAATTGTTCCCCAAGGATTGCGGATCCTGATCCGTGATGACGCGGATCGGGAAATGTATAGCCGCGGCAGTGCCCGCATCAGCCCTTTCTTTCGCCATATGTTGATGGCATTGGCCCCCATATTCCAGCGTATCGAGAATCGGGTCATGATTTCTGGCCATACCGACAGCACACCGTTTGCCAGTGACAACTACAGCAACTGGGAACTCTCGTCAGACCGCGCCATGATGGCAAGACGGGTGTTGCTGGCAGGCGGCATGCCACCTGAACGGGTCGGGCAGGTTGTCGCGATGGCCGATACCATGCTGGAAGATACCCGGAATCCACAAAGCAGCCGTAATCGGCGCATTGAATTGTTGGTCATGACAACTCAGGCAGAAACCAATCTGGAGCAACTTTTCAGCTCCCAAACGCAAGCTGCAGCCACCCATGCCAAGGAGATGATTTCCCATGGACGACCCTGAGATCGAGTTTCCGCTGCATTCCTCGCACAATGATCCACGCAGAAAGGTGCCTCGCTGGTATTTGCACGATGGAACAACGCCTTTCGAGTCACAGAGTTGCGGGATTGCGGCCAGATTGCTGATTTCGGGATTGCTGTTTGACAAGAGTATCGGCCGCGCAGTGATCAAAGATATTGGCCCGGGCGGGGTCGGTTTCCTTGCTCCGGCTCGATTTGAATTACCCGAAACGGTGACGCTCTCCCTGTTGCCGCGAATTGCGCTGGATTGCAACATCACTCATCGTCGCGCCATTGGCCGGCAGCTCTGCTTTTACGGGGCTCGCTGGTCATATCCGGAAGAGGTTGATTTGGCTCCGGTACTGAGCCATTGGCGCCACTGTTTCATGGTGCCGCAATCAGTGGCCGCTTCTGCTGAATCCCAAGAGGATCAGGCAAGCGTTCCAGCCTGATCTCGCCTCGACTCATATCAAGCCCCCTGGCAGCTTTCAGCAACAGGGGATCATGCAGACTGTCCAGTGAGACCGCTTTGACAATGGCGGTCGCTCCTTTCTTCTGGTTGGCGGTGGGGGCCTTGCCCTTGCTATAGACGATCGGGCAATTGGTTATCCCTTGTGCGACAGGGAGTTGCCAGGCCGGATTCCAGCGGCTGGCTTCATTCATTGATACGCCCTTTGCCTGAGCCCACGCGGGTAGTGAGCAGCCATCCGGATGACGGAATATTTGCAAGTCATTGCCGCTGAGCCATGGCGGAAGTTGAAACTGATAGCTGTCAGCCATATCAAGCAGTCTTGCCAGCGCAACAAAGCGCGCGACATAAAAGCGTGTTTCAGTCGGAAGCTCCAGTTCCCATATATTACGTGTCCCCGCTTTTAAAACCGCATTGAGTACCCGCCCTTCTCCTGCGTTGTAGGCGGCCAAAGCAAGCAGCCAGTCATTGCCAAAGAAGCGATACAGCCATGCCAGATAGGAAAGGGCTGCCTCTGTCGCCAGTGGTAGTGAATAGCGCCCATCAAATTCGTTGGTGATGGGAATAGCAAATCGGGTGGCGGTATCTGGCATCAGCTGCCAAGGGCCTGCGGCGCCTGCAGCAGAGACCACATCCAATCGGTAACTGCTTTCCAGTAAAGGGACAAAGGCAAGCAAGGGCGGCAGTTTGCGTTCGTGAACCTGTTCCGCGACCCAGCGAATAACGGGCTGTGTCTCCGCAAGACGTTGTTGAAGATAAGGGCGCTGCTTCAGCAAGAATTGCTGCTGCTGGCTGACCAAGTCGACCCCTTTTCCCTGAATCGGGACAGGGAAACCAGCTTGCCACTGATAATTGTGATAAGCATGGCAAGATGTTGATATCATTAACATCCAGCTCATTAGCAAAAAAACGAGCCGGGTCATGGGGCAATTGTTGAGCAAGGATCGCGCAATAATAAAAACATGATATATCTCAACAGTTTTTTGAATTTAAGGTCGTCTGATCATGTGTAATCTAGGACGTAGCAAGCATGATAACACGAGTAAAAAAGAGCCCAAATTCGGGTAAAGCGATTCAGAAGTTTTTGCTGTATCTGATACTCGCCAATTTCATTCTGATGGGCTTGTACATTGGTTACGCTCAAGAGCTGACATTTGCCACCAATATTCTGCTGACATCCCTGCTGATTATTTACAATCTGTTGCTTTGTCAGTTGGTGTCTCTGCGTGCTCGCCGTTCGAAAGATGGTTACATCATCTATCCAGTGATATGTGTCAGTATTTTGCTCTGTGCAGTGGTATTGTTCCGTTTCATCATATCGCCCAGATAGTGACCGCTCACCGACTTGCTGCTTATTAATCACTTTCTGTTTTTTCAGCAATAACTCTTGGAAAATCAACCTACTCAATCCGCAGCATGCAATTGCTGCGTCAATATGTTCCCTCTGTCCCATCTCCTTGCTTGAAAAGCCCCCTGCACGTCCTTAAACTTCAAGGTGGGGAAAAGTGGATCAAAGTGGTTTTTAGAGGGGCAATCTGCCTGCTCACTCACCTTCAGGGACTGCAATTTGTTGCGTGGCGCTCATGCCATCAGCCTGGACAGTAAAGGGCGGCTGGCAATTCCGACCAAATTCCGTGATTGGCTGCGCGATGAAAGCGACGGCCAGCTGGTCTGCACCATCGATATTGCCCATCCCTGTCTGCTGCTTTATCCCCTGAATGAATGGGAAGAGGTCGAGCGCAAGCTCAAGGCTCTCTCCAGCATGAATCCGCAAGAGCGCCGTTTGCAGCGACTGCTGCTGGGACATGCAACTGAATGCGAGCTGGATGGCAATGGCCGTCTGCTGCTCAGTCAGCCACTGCGCAACCATGCGGGGCTGGACAAGAAAATCATGCTGGTGGGCCAGCTCAACAAGTTTGAGTTGTGGGATGAAGCCCGCTGGCAACAACAGGTCAATGACGACATCTTGGGTCTGCCCGGGGACGATTGGGCAAGCTCACCACGACTACAGGATTTCTCTTTATAAATGACCCAAGCCGCTGAACACATCACAGTGCTGCTGCACGAAGCCGTTGAAGGTCTGGCCATCAAGCCGGATGGTGTCTACGTCGACGGTACTTTTGGCCGTGGTGGTCATTCTCGTCTGATCCTGCAGCACCTTGGCCCCAATGGCCGCCTGATCGCCATCGACCGCGATCCCCAGGCGATCGCCGAAGCAGCCAAGATCCAGGATCCCCGTTTCGAAATCGTGCACGGCCCCTTCTCCGGCATCGCCTCCTATCTGGATGAGCGCGGTTTGCTGGGCAAGGTGGATGGCTTCCTGCTGGATCTGGGGGTCTCTTCACCCCAGCTGGATGATGCCGAGCGCGGCTTCAGCTTTATGAAAGATGGTCCGCTCGATATGCGGATGGATCCCACTTCCGGTCAGAGCGCTGCCGAGTGGCTGGCCAAGGCCGATGTGGATGACATCGCCTGGGTGCTGAAGACCTTCGGTGAGGAGCGTTTTGCCAAGAAGATCGCCCGTGCCATCGTGCACGACCGCGTGACCGAACCTTATGTGCGTACCCGTCAACTGGCGGAGATGATTGCCCGGGTCAATCCGAGCAAGGAGAAGGGCAAGCATGCGGCAACCCGCAGCTTCCAGGCCATTCGCATCTATATCAACAGCGAGCTGGACGAGATCGAAACCGCGCTCAACGGTGCACTGGAAGTGCTGGCACCACATGGCCGTTTGTCGGTGATCAGCTTCCATTCGCTGGAAGACCGATTGGTAAAGCATTTCATCCGCAAGCACGAGAAGGGGCCGGAAGTGCCTTACGGCATTCCGTTGACCGAGGCCCAGTTGGCAGGCGGTCGCAAATTGAAGTCGGTCGGCAAGGCGCTCAAGCCTTCTGATCATGAAGTATCTGAAAACAGCCGGTCACGCAGCTCGGTGCTGCGGGTTGCCGAACGGTTGGCGGAGTAAGCGATGAGCGAAGTGCGTGTTCATCTGGCCAAGGAGATCGTTGCCGATCTCTGGCGGCACAAGCTGCAGATTTTTCTGTCGGTCGCCGTGCTGGTGACCGCGTTTGCCGTGATCCTGGTGACCAACATGACCCGCGGTCTGACGGCCAAGCAGAACGATCTGATGGCGGAAGAGGATCGCCTCAATATCGAATGGCGCCACCTGCTGCTGGAGCAGGGCACCCTGGCTGAACACTCCCGGGTGGCGAGTCTGGCGATGGACAAGTTGCAGATGGGTCGTCCGCTGGTGACCACCGAGAAGGTAATTACCCAACCATGAAACGCAAGGCTACAGCCAAAGCTGCCAAAGCGCCATCGATCTATCCGTGGCGCTTTCGCACGCTTGCGGTGTTTATCGGCATCGCGTTTGTGGGTCTGATCCTGCGTCTGGCCTGGATCCAGGTGATCAATCCGGATCGCCTGCGTCAGGAAGGGGACATGCGCTCCCTGCGTACCACCTCTACCCAGGCAGTGCGCGGCATGATCACCGATCGCAACGGTGAGCAACTGGCAGTATCGGTACCGGTCGAAGCGGTCTGGGCCGATCCCAAGACGGTGCATGAATCCGGGGCCATCAATAATGAGCGCGCCTGGCTGGCGCTCTCCGCCGTGCTCAAGCTCGACATCAATACCCTCAAACACCGCATCGCCAACCCCAGCAAGCGCTTCGTCTATCTGCAGCGTCAGGTTACTCCTGCGGTGGCAGAATATATCAAGGGGCTCAAGCTGGGTGGCGTCTACCTGCGCCCAGAAGCGCGCCGCTTCTATCCGACCGGCGAGATCAGCGCCCATCTGGTGGGGGTGACCAACATCGATGGCAGCGGTATTGAAGGGATTGAGCGCAGCTACAACGAGTGGCTGACGGCGACACCCGGCGAAATGCGGGTGCGCAAGGATCGTCAGGGGCGCGTCATCGAGCGGCTTGGCATCGTCAAAGAGGGCAAGAACGCCAACGATCTGCAGCTCAGTATCGATCAGCGGGTGCAGGCTCTGGCCTACCGTGCCCTCAAGCGGGCAACCGACGAGAACAAGGCGACCTCCGGCTCCATGGTGATGCTGGATATCAAGACCGGTGAAGTGCTCGCCATGGTCAACACTCCCTCCTATAACCCGAACAACCGAGGCCAGTATCAGAGCTTCCGGGTACGCAACCGGGTGGTGACTGATACCTACGAGCCGGGTTCGACCGTCAAGCCATTGATTTTGCTCAGTGCCTTGCAGGCAGGTGTCACCAGCTGGAAGGATTTCATTCCCGGTGGTCCGCTCTTTATCGGTGCCAAGCAGATCAAGGACGTGAGTATCCACAAGGCGACCAACCTCTACGATATCCTGCGTTACTCCTCCAACATCGGTATGTCGCGCATTGCGCTGCGGATGCCGGCGCAGGAGATGATCAACACCCTCAGCATGTTCGGTTTCGGCATGGATACCGGCAGCGGGCTGATGGGCGAGAGCAGCGGCATGCTGCCCCAGCGTCGTCGCTGGTCCGATATCGAGCGTGCGACCCTCTCGTTTGGTTATGGTCTGCGAGTCACCCCGCTGCAGCTGGCTTCCGCCTACGCCACCTTGGCTAACAAGGGCAAACGGGTGCCGCTCTCCATCGTCAAGGTGACTACGCCGCCCAAGGGTGAGCAGGTTATCGATCACAACAACGCCGCTGCCATGTTGCAGGCGCTGGAGTATGTGGTCGACAACGCCATTCCAAAAGCCAAGATCCCGGGCTATCGGGTTGGCGGCAAGAGTGGTACTGCCAAGGTCGCCGTCGCCGGTGGCTATGGCAAGGATTACATGGCCTGGTTTGCCGGTTTCGCACCCGCCAGTGATCCCCGTTTCGTCATGGTGGTGGTGATCAACGAGCCAAAAGGCAGCGCCTATTATGGCGGCGCCGTGGCTACCCCACCGTTTGCAGAGGCCATGGGCGGGGTGCTGCAGCTCTTCAATATTCGTCCCGATGCGGTGCCGCCAGCGGTGCCCACCAAACTTGCCCGTACGGAGGCTTCTCTTGTCCCGCGCACTTGATGCATTACTGCGCCCCTTCGGTATCCAGGCGCCGGCGCTCATCCTGACCGATATCCAGCTGGATAGTCGGCGGGTTGGCCCCGGCTCGCTCTTCGTGGCCATTCGTGGTCATCAGGTGGATGGCAGACGGTTTATCGAACAGGCGGTGGCTCAGGGAGCGACCTCTGTTGTGTTTGAGGAGGATGGTGAATTTATCCCACCATCGACTCCGGTTCCCTGTATCGGGATGCGGGATCTGCCCGCTCACCTCTCTGCTCTTGCGGGCTATTTCTACGATCAGCCAGCCCAAAAATTGGATCTGGTCGGGATCACCGGCACCAACGGCAAGAGCACTACGGCACTGCTGGTCGCCAACTGGCGCACCCTGCTGGGTGGCAAGGCGGGTGTGATGGGCACCATCGGCAACGGCCTGTTTGGCAATTTGATCGAAGCGGAAAATACCACCGGCAGTGCCGTTCAGGTGCAAGCCAATCTGGCTGCGCTGCAAGCGCAGGGGGCGGATCTGGTGGCGATGGAAGTTTCAAGCCATGGTCTGGTGCAGCATCGTGTTGCCGCACTGCCGTTTGCCGCTGCCGTTTTCACCAACCTGAGCCGGGATCACCTCGATTATCACGGCACCATGGAAGCCTATGGCGCGGCCAAAGAGCAGTTGCTGCAGCTGGTCGATGAGTCGAATGCTGTGATCAACCGCGATGACGAGCTGGGTGCCAAGTGGCTCGAAAAATACCCGGCAGCGGTGGCCTTCAGTGTGGATGGCCCGATTGAACACCATTCTGGTCGTCAATTAACGGCGCAGCAGCTCGATTTTCACCAGCAAGGTTTTCGCGCGCAGATTAACTCCAGCTGGGGGAATGGTGTATTATCCGCCCCCTTGCTCGGGCGCTTCAACGTCAGCAATGTGCTGGCCGCGATGGGCGTGATGCTGGTGCTCGGCTATGACTTCCATGAGCTACTGGCAACGGCCCCGAAATTGCAGCCGGTGACGGGTCGTATGGAGTGTTTTGGCGGTGGCGATACGCCGCTGGCGGTGGTCGATTACGCCCACACCCCGGACGCGCTGGAGAAGGCATTGCAGGCCCTGCGGGTGCATTGCACAGGCCAGCTCTGGTGCCTGGTCGGTTGTGGTGGCGACCGCGATCGCGGCAAGCGCCCAATGATGGCCGCCATGGCCGAGCAGTATGCGGATCGCGTGATCCTGACCGACGACAATCCCCGTACCGAGGAGCCGGCCCGGATCATGGCCGACATGGTGGCGGGTCTTCGCGATCCTGCTGCGGTGCAGGTGGAGCACGACCGGGTCAAGGCGATTGCGCTGGCCATCGGTCAGGCGAGCAAACAGGACATCATCCTGGTGGCCGGTAAGGGTCACGAGGATTATCAGATCATTGGAACCGACAAGCGGCACTACAGCGACCGGGAAACCGTCGCGGCCGCCTTGCACACATTATTGGAGTCATTCAAATGATGACCCTCAGGCTTGCCGAGCTGGCACAGGTACTCGATGCCCGTCTGATTGGTGACGACGGCGAGATCAGCGTCGTCAGTACAGACACCCGCACTTTGGGCGCGGGTGCCCTGTTCGTTGCCCTGCGCGGCGAGCGCTTCGATGCCCACGATTTTTGCGAGCAGGCCGTTCAGGCAGGGGCCTCTGCCCTGCTAGTTGAGCGTGAATTGCCGCTGGCCATCCCCCAACTGGTGGTGACCGACAGTCTGAAGGGGCTGGGCCGTCTCGGCAAACTGGTGCGTGAGCGCATCAACCCGAAAGTGCTGGCCATTACCGGCAGCTGCGGCAAGACCACGGTGAAGGAGATGGCAACCGCCATCCTGCGCAACGAAGGGGAAGTGCTGGCCACCGCTGGCAACTTCAACAACGAGGTGGGCGTGCCGCTCACCCTGCTGCGCCTCGAGCCGCAACACAAGTTTGCAGTGATGGAGCTGGGTGCCAACCATCCGGGCGAAATCGCCTGGACTACTTCACTGGCCAAACCCGATGCCGCCATTATCAACAACGTGGCGGCGGCCCATCTGGAGGGGTTCGGCTCGCTGGAAGGGGTGTTCCACGCCAAGAGCGAAATTTTTGAGGGGCTGAGCGAGGGCGGCACCGCCATCGTCAATGCCGACAACGAATTCTGGCCGAAGTGGCGGGAACGAGGCATTCAGTGCGCCTTCTCCATCGAAGATCAGAGCCAGCCGTTCCACGCGCGCAACCTTGTGCTCAACGAACAAGGCTGCGCCGAGTTCGTGATGGTGACCCCGCAGGGTGAGCTGAGCCTGACTCTGGCTATCCCGGGTCGCCACAACGTGGCCAATGCGTTGGCTGCTGTCGCGGGCTGTCTGACCCTCGGCGCATCCCTCGACTCCGTCAAGGCGGGGCTGGAACAGATGGCACCGGTCAAGGGGCGCTTCTGCGTCCAACGCTGGGGTGGTCTGACCCTGGTGGATGATACCTACAATGCCAGCGTGGAATCCGTGCTGGCGGGCATCGATGCCCTGACCGCCATGGGCGGCTTCAAGGTGCTGGTGTTCGGTGATATGCGGGAACTGGGTGAGGAGTCTGCCGAGCAACACGCCCGGGTTGGCCGTCATGCCCGCGAGCGCGGTCTGGATGCCGTGCTGACAGTGGGGGAAGAGAGTCGCCACACCGCAGATGCCGCGGCTGGCCGACATTTCGATAACAAGGCGTCGTTGTTTGAAGTGCTTGCGCAAATGATAAATACACATCAGGAAATTTCGATTCTGGTCAAGGGGGCCCGTGGCTCCCGCATGGAAGATATCGTCGAGATGGTCAAAGGCCATCAGGAGTCAGCCACATGCTAGTCTGGCTGGCCGAACTGCTCACCCCGCACTTCACCTTCTTCAACGTCTTCTCCTACCTGACGTTTCGCGCCATCCTGTCGATCATCACCGGACTGGGGGTTGCCCTCTGGATGGGGCCACGCCTGATCCGTCGCCTGCAGATCCTGAAATTCGGTCAGGTGATCCGCAACGACGGTCCCGAGTCCCACCTCAGCAAGCGGGGCACCCCGACCATGGGGGGCCTGATGATCATTGCTGCGATTTTCACGTCTGTGCTGCTCTGGTGCCGCCTCGACAACCCTTATGTCTGGCTGGTGCTGTTTGTGCTGGGTGCCTACGGTGCCATCGGCTTTGCCGACGACTACCTCAAGGTGGTGCGCAAGAATACCGACGGCCTGATCGCACGCTGGAAGTATTTCTGGCAATCCGCGGTAGCGCTGGCGGTGGCTGTGTTCCTCTATGCGACTGCAACCCATGAGGGACAGACCCAGCTGGTGGTGCCTTTCCTCAAGGATGTTATGCCGCAGCTTGGCCTGATGTTTATCGTGCTCACCTACTTTGTCATCGTCGGTACCTCCAATGCGGTCAACCTGACCGACGGTCTCGATGGCCTGGCCATCATGCCGACCGTGATGGTGGCGGGGGGCTTTGCCCTGATCGCCTGGGCTACCGGTAACGTCAACTTTGCCAACTACCTGCACATTCCCTACGTGCCCTATACCTCCGAGCTGGTGATCGTCTGTACCGCCATCGTCGGGGCGGGTCTGGGTTTCCTCTGGTTCAACACCTATCCGGCCCAGGTCTTTATGGGGGACGTTGGTTCCCTGGCACTGGGCGGCGCGCTCGGTACCATCGCCGTGTTGGTCCGTCAGGAGTTCCTGCTGGTGATCATGGGCGGCGTCTTCGTGATGGAGACCGTTTCGGTGATCCTGCAGGTGGGTTCATACAAGCTGCGCGGCGTGCGGATCTTCCGCATGGCGCCGATCCATCACCACTACGAGAAGAAGGGCTGGCCGGAGCCGCGCGTTATCGTGCGCTTCTGGATCATCACCCTCGTGCTGGTGCTGCTGGGTCTTGCCACCCTGAAGGTGAGGTAAGGCCATGGTCATCATCATCGGATTGGGCAAAACCGGACTTTCCTGCGTCGACTACTTCCTCGGCCGTGGCGTGACGCCACTGGTGATGGATACCCGTGCCAACCCGCCCGGCAAGGATCAACTGCCGCCTGAGGTAGAGCTCATTCACGGTCTCGACGAGGCACTGCTCAAGCAGGCGCACATGATTGTCGCGAGCCCGGGTATCGCGCTGGCGACCCCCGAACTGAAAGCCGCTGCCGAGTGTGGCGTGCAGATCGTCGGCGACATCGAGCTGTTTGTGCGCGAGACCCAGACCCCGGTCATCGCCATCACCGGCTCGAACGGCAAGAGCACCGTCACTACCCTGGTGGGCGAGATGATTGCCGAAGCCGGCCTCAATGTCGGCGTGGGCGGCAATATCGGTACACCGGCGCTGGAGCTGCTCAAGCAGCCGATGGATCTCTGCGTGCTGGAGCTCTCCAGCTTCCAGCTGGAAACTACTCACAGTTTGCGTGCTGCCGCCTCCGTGGTGCTGAACCTCTCAGAAGATCACATGGATCGCTATCAGGGCATGGCCGACTATCGCGCCGCCAAGATGGAGATCCATCAGCACTCCAAACACATTCTGGTCAATCGTGACGATGCCCAGACCCTGCCCGATGTGGGTCAGGTGTGGCAGAGCTTTGGTCTCGACTGCAATGGCTATGGCCGTTGCCTGCTGGATGACCGCTACTGGTTGACGTTGCACGGTGAACCGCTGCTGGCGGTAGACGAGATGAAGATCGTCGGTGCCCACAATCAGGCCAACGCGCTGGCCGCCATGGCGCTGTGCGATGCGGTCGGCATTCCTCGTGCGGCTCAGCTTACCGTGCTGCGTCGCTTTGAAGGCTTGCCCCATCGCGCCCGCTTCGTGCGCGAGGTAAACGGGGTGCGCTGGATCAACGACTCCAAAGCCACCAACGTGGGAGCCACGCTGGCTGCCGTTGCCGGTGTGCGCGAGTCGGTCAAGGGGCGCCTGCTGCTGCTGGCCGGTGGTCAGGGCAAGGGGCAGGATTTTGGCCCGATCCAGGCGCTGCTAGGCAACCAGATCGATCACATGTACTGCTTCGGTCAGGATGCCGAGGTGCTGCTGGCACTGGGCGAGCAGACCGAACGGGTGGCCGACCTGGCCGCTGCGGTTGCCAAAGCAGCGGCCGATGCGAAGCCCGGTGACTGGGTGCTGCTGGCGCCGGCCTGTGCCAGCCTCGATCAGTTCAAGTCGTTCGAGGTGCGCGGCGATCGCTTCACCGAGATGGTGCTGGCGCTATGAACGCCCTTCGCGCAGCAGCAGGTCTGTTCCAACGCTGGCTGTTACCGGCGCGTCCTGCCGGTCTCTACGATCGGCAGCTGGTACTGCTGGCGCTCTCCCTGATGGCGGTCGGGGTGGTCATCGTGGCCTCGGCGTCGATCCCCGAAGGGATTGCGCTGGGGGATGACCCCTTCATGTTTGTGAAGCGTCACGCCCTGTTTCTGGTGATGGCGCTCGGTATCTCCTGGTTTGTGTTGCAGGTGCCGATGGCGCGCTGGCAACAGCACAACGGCCCCATGCTGCTGCTGGCGATCTTGATGCTGGTGCTGGTGCTGCTGGTGGGCCGAAACGTTAACGGTGCGGTGCGCTGGTTGCCGCTCGGCCCCTTCAACCTGCAGCCTGCCGAGTTTGGCAAGCTGGCGCTGTTTGTCTATCTGGCCGGTTATCTGGTGCGGCGCCAGAGCGAAGTGCGTGAAGCCTGGATCGGCTTCCTGAAACCGCTGGCGGTGTTCGGGGTGCTGGCGGTCTTGCTGCTGTTGCAGCCGGACCTGGGTTCCACCGTGGTGATGTTCGTTACCTCGTTTGGCATGCTGTTTCTGGCCGGAGCCCGACTGGGACAGTTTTTGACCCTGATCGGCGCGGGTCTCGGCTCGGTGGTGATGCTGATCATCGTCGAGCCCTACCGGATGCGGCGGGTGACCTCCTTTATGGATCCCTGGGCCGATCCGTTCGGCAGCGGCTACCAGTTGACCCAGTCGCTGATGGCGTTTGGTCGTGGCAGCTGGTTTGGCGAAGGGCTTGGCAACTCCATCCAGAAGATGGAGTACCTGCCGGAAGCGCACACTGACTTCGTGTTTGCGATCCTCGGTGAAGAGCTGGGTTACGTCGGGGTGCTGGGCGCCCTGTTCCTGATTTTTGCGCTGGCGGTCAAGGCGCTCAAGCTGGGGCATCGCGCGCTGGTGGCAGAGCGGCTCTATGACGGTTATCTGGCGATCGGCATCGGCATCTGGTTCAGCTTCCAGACCTTCGTCAACGTCGGCGCGGCCAGCGGCATGATGCCAACCAAGGGCTTGACCCTGCCGCTGGTGAGTTACGGTGGTTCCAGTCTCATCATCATGTCGGTGGCAGTGAGCATGTTGATTCGAATCGATTTTGAGTTGCGTCAGGCGACAGCCCAGGCGCGCGTGCGGGAGGTTTAGTGAGCAAGACTCTGTTGGTGATGGCAGGTGGTACCGGTGGGCATGTGTTCCCCGGTCTGGCCGTGGCCGATCGCCTGAAGGCCCAGGGCTGGACTGTCCACTGGCTCGGCACTGCCGACCGGATGGAGGCGGAGCTGGTGCCCGCCCACGGTTATCCCATCTCCTTCATCGATATTCAGGGGGTGCGTGGCAACGGCATCAAACGACTGCTGGTTGCGCCCTATCGCATCGTCAAATCGATCCTGCAGGCGCGTCAGGTGCTCAAGACCGTTCGCCCTGATGTGGTGCTCGGCATGGGTGGTTTTGCTTCCGGCCCGGGTGGCGTGGCGGCCTGGTTCTCCGGCATCCCGTTGCTGCTCCATGAGCAAAATGCTGCTGCAGGCATGACCAACAAGCTGCTGGCCCGTATCGCCAGGCGGGTCTTGATGGCATTTCCGGGCGCTTTCGCGCCGAGCCGTCGTACCGCCGTGGTCGGTAATCCGGTGCGTCCCGAAGTGGTCGCCCTGCCGGATCCGCAACTGCGAAGCAGCAGCGAGCCGCTGCATCTGCTGATCGTCGGTGGCAGTCTGGGGGCGCGGGTGCTCAACGAGCAGGTACCTGCTGCGGTGGCGGCATCCGGCGTGCCCATTGAAGTGCGTCACCAGTGTGGCAAGGGCAATGCCGAGACTGTCTCTGCTGCCTATGCCCAGCACGGCATCAATGCCGAAGTGAGCGAATTTATCAAGGATATGGCCAGCGCCTACGCCTGGGCCGACCTGGTGGTCTGCCGTGCCGGTGCCCTGACCGTTTCCGAAGTGGCTGCCGCCGGTGTGGCCGCCATTTTCGTGCCGCTGCCCCATGCGGTGGATGATCACCAGACCCGAAACGCCTTGACCTTGGTCGACGGTGGTGCAGCCGAGTTTCTGCCCCAGTCCGAGCTGAACACCGCCTCACTGGCGGCGCGCCTGACCTGGCTGGCTGGTCGCCGGGAGACCCTGTTTAACATGGCGAAAGCGGCTCGACGCGTCGCCATCACGGATGCGGCCGAGCGGGTTGCAGATGAGTGCAAACAGCTCGCAACCGGGCAGCGTGGTAAAGATTGATGAGCAAGGTTGCAGCGGTGACACCGTGCAGCCTTGTACTTGACTATATTGATGCCGCCGTGTGACAGCACACAGCCTGCGGCAGACTAAAGAGACGATTATGACCAAGGTTGAACTGGCAAAACTGCGTACTGTGATCCCCGAAATGCGCCGCGTGCGTCGCATCCACTTTATCGGCATCGGTGGTGCCGGTATGGGCGGGATCGCCGAAGTGCTTGCCAACGAAGGGTATCAGGTAACAGGTTCTGATCTGGCTCGCAACGCCGTGACCGAGCGGTTGGCCGGACTGGGCGCCCACATCTTTGTCGGCCACAGTGCCGAACACGTTGAGGGTGCCAGCGTGGTGGTGGTCTCTACCGCCATCAAGCAGGACAACCCGGAGCTGCTGGCTGCCCGTGAACTGCGGATCCCGGTCGTGCGCCGCGCCGAGATGCTGGCCGAGCTGATGCGTTTCCGTCACGGTATCGCCATCGCCGGTACCCACGGCAAAACCACCACCACCAGTCTGGTGGCGAGCATCTATGCCGAAGCCGACCGCGACCCGACCTTCGTCATCGGTGGCCTGCTCAACAGTGCCGGTACCAATGCCCGTCTGGGTAGCAGCCGCTACCTGATTGCCGAAGCGGACGAGAGCGACGCCTCTTTCCTGCATCTGCAGCCGATGGTCTCTATCGTGACCAACATCGAAGCGGATCACATGGATACCTACGGCGGTGATTTCTCCAAGCTGAAGGCCACCTTCATCGAGTTTCTGCACAACCTGCCCTTCTACGGACTGGCGGTGGTCTGCATCGATGATCCGGTGATCCGTGGCATGTTGCCCGAGATTGCCCGTCCGACCCTGACCTACGGTCTCTCTGACGATGCCGATGTGCAGGTGCTGGATTTTGTCCAGACCACCAACCACAGCTGCTTCCGTGTTCGCCGCAAAGAGGCGGGTGAGCTGCAGGTGACCCTCAATTTGCCGGGTATTCACAACGCATTGAACGCCGCAGCGGCGATAGCTGTCGCGACAGAGGACGGTGTTAGCGATGAGGCCATCATCTCTGCACTGGCCAAATTTGAAGGGGTTGGTCGTCGCTTCCAGCAGTATGGCGAGTTTGAAACCGGTCGCGGCAAGGCGATGCTGGTGGACGATTATGGCCACCACCCGAGCGAAGTGAAGGTCACCATCAACGCCGCCCGTGCCGGTTGGCCCGAGAAGCGTCTGGTGATGGTGTTCCAGCCGCACCGTTATACCCGCACCCGCGACCTCTACGAGGACTTCGCCGATGTGCTTTCCAAGGTAGACGTGCTGGTGATGCTGGAGGTTTATGCTGCCGGTGAGGAGCCGATCCCGGGCGCTGATGGACGGGCACTGTGCCGCTCCATTCGCTCGCGTGGCAACCTGGAACCCATCTTCGTCGCCACGCCAGATGACGTGCCAGCCGTACTGGCCGACCTGATCGTCGAGGGGGATTTGGTGCTGACTCAAGGCGCCGGGAACGTCGGGGCGCTGGCTCGTCGTCTCGGAGAGATGAAATTGAGCATAGATAGCATGAAATCTGGCGCCTGAGGGCCCAATGAGTATTTTGACCGCCAAGCCGGGGCCTATATAATGGCGAACCGGTCTGTCAAAGGCCGGTTTAGCGCGTTACACGGGGATCGATCGGGTGGAGGCAAGGGCACAGGGGCGCACCAAGGGTGGCTTCATCGCAGGGGTAGCATTTTTCCTGCTGGTGATATGGGGCTGCTACCGGACGGCGCTGGATGTTAAAGGTTGGCTGACAGATGCCAACCGGTTGCCCATGAGCGAGCTGTTGCTGCAGGGGCAACACCAGTATTTGCAAACCGAAGAGCTGCGGATGGCCGTGCTGGATGGCGCCGAGCTGCGCAACTTCTTCGAATTGGACGTCAACGAATTGCAGGCAAGGCTCAACGCCCTGCCATGGGTGGCCTCGGTCTCGGTACGAAAGAAGTGGCCGAACAAGATCAAGATCTACCTCACGGAACAAGATGTGGCGGCGCGCTGGAATGGCAACCGCTTCGTCAACACCAAGGGCAAGGTATTCAGTGCCCCGGATCGGGTCAAGACGCCGCTGTTGCAGCTGTCAGGGCCGGATGACCAGGCCGCCCGGGTGTTGAAAGAGAGTCGGCAGTACGAGTCGCAACTGGCTGCCAAGGGATACAAGTTGCTGGGGGTGAATCTGACCCCCCGCCATGCCTGGGAACTGACCCTGGATGGCAATATCAAGCTGTTCCTGGGACGCAATGACATTGCGCTCCGGTTGCAGCGGTTTATCGATGCCTTCCCGGTTATCGAACCCCGTGCGCAAGTCGCCTACGTGGATCTTCGATACGACACCGGAATGGCAGTTGGCTGGAAGAAGAGCGAAGAGAAAGTGCATGACCAACACCGCAGATAGGAATTTGATTGTCGGACTGGATATCGGCACAACCAAGGTGGCGGTTCTGGTCGGGGAAGTATTGCCGGACGGTGAACTGAACGTCATCGGTATGGGCAGTCACGCTTCTCGCGGAATGGAGAAGGGCGGGGTCAATGACCTCGACTCCGTGGTCAAGTCACTGCGCCGCGCGGTGGAAGAGGCCGAGATGATGGCAGATTGCCAGATCAGCTCGGTCTATCTGGGGTTGTCCGGCAAGCATATTGATTGCCGCAACGAGACCGGCATGGTGCCCATTTCCGATGAAGAGGTGACCCAGGAGGATGTGGACAACGTGATCCACACTGCCAAGTCGGTTCGCCTCTCCGATGAGCTGCGTGTGCTGCATGTGCTGCCTCAGGAGTTTGCCATCGATTATCAGGAAGGGATCAAGAATCCGGTCGGCCTCTCCGGTGTGCGGATGGCAGCCAAGGTTCACCTGATCACCTGCCACAACGACATGGCTCGCAACATTGAGAAATGTGTGGAGAAGGTCGGCTTGCGCGTGGATCAACTGATCTTCTCCGCGCTGGCCTCCAGCTATGCGGTGTTGACCGAAGACGAGAAAGAGCTGGGTGTCTGCGTGGTGGACATCGGTGGCGGCACCATGGATATGTCGCTGTTTACCGGCGGTGCCCTGCGCCACACCAAGGTGATCCCGTACGCTGGCAGCACTGTGACCAGCGACATCGCGTACGCCTTCGGCACGCCGCCGCTCGACGCGGAAGCGATCAAGGTGCGCTACGGTTGCGCCCTCGGCCGTCTGGTCAGCAAGGAAGACAATATTGAAGTACCCAGTGTCGGCGGTCGCCCGGCGCGCAGCCTGCAACGGCAGACACTGGCTGAAGTGATTGAGCCCCGTTACACCGAGTTGCTCTCCATGGTGAATGATGAGCTGGTGCGGGTACAAAGCGAGTTGAAAGCGCAGGGGGTCAAGCATCAGCTGGCAGCCGGTGTGGTCTTGACCGGCGGCGCTGCCCAGATTGAAGGCATTGTGGAGTGTGCAGAGCAGATCTTCCAGAGCCAGGTCCGGGTGGGAGAGCCCATGAACATACGTGGTTTGAGTGATTACGTGCAGGCACCGGTGTACTCGACTGCGGTCGGGTTGCTGCAATATGGCCGCACCCATCAAGCCACAGGTAGCAACAAAGAATATGCCGCCAAGGCAAGCGTCGGTGGCCTGGTCAAACGGGTTAGCAACTGGCTGCGTGGCGAGTTCTAAGAATTTTGCTGAGTCAGGCAAATAAAGCGGAGAGACAACATGTTTGAATTTATGGATAGCCACACTGACGAAGCCGTCATTAAAGTGATCGGTGTAGGTGGCGGCGGCGGTAACGCTGTCGAGCACATGGTTCGTCAAAATATTGAGGGTGTTGAGTTCATTACCGTCAACACCGACGCCCAGGCACTGCGTAACTCCAGCGCCAACACTACCCTGCAGATCGGCGGTGGCATCACCAAGGGGCTGGGTGCCGGCGCCAATCCGGAAGTGGGTCGTGATGCGGCCATGGAAGATCGCGAAGCGCTGCGTGAGCTGCTGACCGGTTCCGACATGGTGTTCATCGCCGCCGGTATGGGTGGTGGTACCGGTACCGGTGCTGCGCCGATCGTGGCCGAGGTGGCACGCGAGATGGGCATCCTGACCGTTGCTGTAGTGACCAAGCCGTTCTCCTTCGAAGGGAAGAAGCGGATGGGCTTCGCCGCGCACGGTATCGAAGAGCTCTCCAAGAACGTCGACTCCCTGATCACCATCCCCAACGACAAGTTGCTGAAGGTGCTGGGTCGCGGTATCTCCCTGCTGGACGCCTTCAAGGCGGCCAACGATGTACTGCTTGGCGCGGTACAGGGCATTGCCGAGCTGATCACCCGTCCGGGCTTGATCAACGTCGACTTCGCGGACGTACGTACCGTAATGCGCGAAATGGGTACTGCCATGATGGGTACCGGTTCCGCCTCCGGCGATGACCGTGCCGAAGAAGCGGCCGAGAAAGCCATCTCCAGCCCGCTGCTGGAAGATGTGGATCTGGCTGGTGCCCGTGGCATCCTGGTCAACATCACCGCCGGCATGGACATGACCATCGAAGAGTTCGAAACCGTGGGTAACGCGGTCAAGGCCTTCGCTTCCGAGAACGCCACTGTAGTAGTGGGTACCGTAATCGATCCGGAAATGCACGACGAACTGCGTGTGACCGTGGTTGCTACCGGTATCGGTGCCGAGCGCAAGCCGGATATCACGCTGGTTAAGAGCAGCCAGGTGCAAGAGCGCCCGGTGCGTCAGCCGCTGGTTAGCGACATGATGCAAGGCCGCGTGATGGACGAAGCCCCGGCCAAGGTGGTCAACGCCGAGCCGCAAGCTCGTCGTGAACCGGATTACCTGGATATTCCGGCGTTCCTGCGCAAGCAAGCTGACTAAGCCTCTTATGGCTCTCGTTTGTTTGTTGTTCAAGGAATGTGCTAAGATGGCCTGTCAACGACCATCTGGTCCGGATTTTAAGCTGTTTAGGGTACACCCATGATTAGACAAAGAACCTTGAAAACGAGTGTACAGGCGACTGGTGTCGGCCTGCATTCGGGCCGGAAAGTCACCATGACGTTCCGTCCGGCGCCTGTGAACACAGGGATCGTTTACTTGCGTACCGACCTGAATCCTGTGGTGGAGCTGCCAGCCAATGCCGATCAGGTGCGCGATACTGTGCTTTGTACCGCTCTGGTCAACGAAGCCGGTGTCCGTGTCTCTACCATTGAGCACCTCTCTGCCGCGCTGGCCGGGATGGGGATCGACAACCTCTACGTTGAGGTTGACGCACCCGAGATCCCGGTAATGGACGGTAGTGCGCATCCCTTTATCTACCTGCTGCAGGAAGTCGGGATCCGTGAGCAGAATGCTGCCAAGCAGTTTGTGCGGATCAAGAAGAGCATCCGGGTTGAAGACGGCGACAAGTGGGCGGAATTCCACCCCTATCGCAACGGCTTCAAGATGGATCTCGAGATCGATTTCCAGCATCCGGTCTTTGAAGGGCGCAATCAGCGTTGCGTACTGGATTTCTCCGGTGCCTCCTTCGTGAAAGAGATCAGCCGTGCCCGTACCTTCGGGTTCATGCGCGATATCGAGTACCTGCGTTCCCAGAACCTGGCGCTGGGCGGAAGCCTGGAAAACGCCGTGGTACTGGACGACTATCGGGTGCTGAACGAAGACGGTTTGCGTTATGAGGACGAGTTCGTCAAGCACAAGATGCTGGACGCGATCGGTGACCTCTATATGTGTAACCGCAGCATCATCGGTGAGTTCCGTGCCTACAAGACCGGACATGCCCTGAACAACAAGCTGCTGCGTGCCTTGCTGGCCGAGCAGGAGGCTTGGGAACTGGTGACCTTCGAGGGTGAGGGCGACAAAGCGCCTATCGCTTACTACGATAACGGTCTGGTTCTGGCCTGATAGCTGTGCAACGGAACGTCGGTCCTCTCTCCGCACCGACGTTCCGTCATTTGTTTACTCCATCCTTTAATACCGATTATCTCCCGGTTTTATTTCCCGTGCAGGCTCCTGGCCGCACCTGACCGAGCAGACTGATTTCTATGAGCATTACCCTGATCCTCCACGGCAAGCAGCGACGCAAGTTGCACCTGCCCAAACAACGTCTGGCCTGGGTCGGCGGTATTCTCTTCTCCCTGTTGGCCCTTGGTGGTGGTTGGCTCTGGCAGAGCTGGCACCAGAAAATGGAGGCGCTGGAAGTGGCGCTTGCCGTTGCCGAGCAACAGTCCGTCGACCAGAGTGGCGATGAAGCCCGTGAACAGTTGGCAATGCTGGCAGCTCAGGTGGGCACCATGCAGGGCCAGCTTGGCCGTCTCAATGCCCTCGGCGAACGATTGACCGAGCAGGCCGATCTCGATCCCGACGAGTTCAATTTCAAAGAGCTGCCCCCCATGGGCGGCCCTTCTTATGATGAAGAGCTGGAAGTGAGCCTCAACGAGCTGCAAGCCTCGATGAAACACCTCAGCCAGCAGCTCAGCAGCCGTGAAGAGCAGCTGTCGGTACTTGAATCTTTCATCATGAATCACCATATCACCGATGCCGGTTTTATTTCCGGCACGCCAGTCAAACAGGAGCGAGTTTGGGTCTCGTCCGGGTTTGGTGGACGGGTCGACCCGTTCAACGGGCGTGCCAAGATGCACAAAGGGGTCGATTTCCGTGGCAAACCCGGAACCCCGATTCTGGCTACCGGGCCCGGCATTGTCAGCTGGGCGGGCCGTCATCCGGAATTTGGCAATATGGTGGAGATTAATCACGGCAATGGCCTGGTCACCCGCTATGCCCACAACTCCAAGTTGCTGGTCGAGGTGGGCACCCTGGTTGATCAGGGTCAGAAGATTGCCTTGATGGGACGCACCGGTCGCGCGACTGGGGTCCATCTGCATTACGAAGTGTTGAAAGATGGTCGTCAGGTCAACCCCGCACGCTTTCTCAGTGCCAGACGGGGTTAGGTTTTTTTCTTCAGGTTCCAGTGACGGAACGCTTTTATAACCAGAAATAGTTGGTACCCATGATTAGCACACTGCTTACCAAGATTATCGGCAGCCGGAACGACAGAACGCTCAAGGCTTTGCGCAAAATTGTAAAACAGATCAATGCCATGGAGCCGCAGTTCGAGGCTCTCTCCGATGCCGAGTTGCAGGCCAAAACGGCTGAATATCGTCAGCGTATCGAGCAGGGTGAGACCCTGGAGCAGTTGCTGCCGGAAGCGTTCGCGACCGTGCGTGAAGCCTCCAAGCGGGTGTTTGGCATGCGCCACTTCGACGTGCAGCTGATCGGCGGCATGGTGCTGAACTCCAACCGCATCGCGGAAATGAAGACTGGTGAAGGTAAGACTCTTACTGCGACTCTGCCAGCTTACCTGAACGCCCTGAGCGGCCGTGGTGTGCACGTGGTAACGGTGAACGACTATTTGGCCAAGCGTGATGCGGAGGCGAACCGCCCGCTGTTCGCCTTCCTCGGCATGACCGTCGACTGCAACGTGCCCGGTATGGATGCGTCCCAGAAGCGTGATGCCTACGCTGCCGACATCACCTACGGTACCAACAACGAATTCGGTTTTGACTACCTGCGCGACAACATGGCGTTCTCGCCGGAGCAGCGGGTACAGCGTCCGCTCAACTACGCGCTGGTGGATGAGGTGGACTCGGTGCTTATCGATGAAGCCCGTACTCCGCTTATCATCTCCGGCCCAGCCGAAGACAGCTCCGAGCTCTATATCCGCGTCAACAAGTTGATCCCGCTGCTGGTCAAACAGGACAAGGAAGACACCGAAGAGTACACCGGTGACGGTCACTACACGGTGGACGAGAAGAACCGTCAGGCCCTGCTGACCGAAAACGGTCAGATCTTCGTGGAAGAGCTGCTCAAGAAAGAGGGGCTGCTGGACGAGAACGACTCCCTGTTCTCCGCCTCCAACATCAGCCTGCTGCACCACGTCAATGCCGGTCTGCGTGCTCACACCCTGTTCGAGCGCAACGTGGACTACATCGTCCAGAAAGACGAGATCGTCATCGTCGACGAGCACACCGGCCGTACCATGCCGGGTCGTCGCTGGTCTGATGGTCTGCATCAGGCCGTTGAAGCGAAGGAAGGGGTGAAGATCCAGAACGAGAACCAGACGCTGGCATCCATCACCTTCCAGAACTACTTCCGTCTCTACAACAAGCTGGCGGGCATGACCGGTACTGCAGATACCGAAGCCTTTGAATTTCAGCAGATTTATGGCCTGGATACCGTTGTTATCCCGACCAACAAGCCAATGGTGCGTAAAGACATGGGCGATCTGGTCTACCTGACCGCCAATGAGAAGTATGCCGCCATCATCGAAGATATCCGTCAGTGTGTGGCCAAGGGCCAGCCTGTACTGGTTGGTACTGTCTCTATCGAGAACTCCGAGCTGCTCTCCGGCATCCTGACCAAGGAGAAGATCCCGCACAAGGTGCTGAACGCCAAGTTCCACGCCATGGAAGCGGAGATCGTTGCCCAGGCCGGTCAGACTGGTGCGGTCACCATCGCGACCAACATGGCCGGTCGGGGTACCGACATCGTGTTGGGCGGCAACTGGCAGGCAGAGATTGCCAAGCTGGAGAACCCGACCAGCGAGCAGATTGCCGAGCTGAAAGCCGCCTGGCAGGTGCGTCACGATGCGGTGCTGGCCGCCGGTGGCCTGCACATTATCGGTACCGAGCGTCACGAATCCCGTCGTATTGACAACCAGCTGCGCGGCCGTTCCGGTCGTCAGGGTGACCCGGGCTCATCCCGTTTCTACCTCTCCATGGAAGATACCCTGATGCGGATCTTCGCCTCCGATCGCGTGACCGGCATGATGAAGAAGCTGGGCATGGAAGAGGGCGAAGCCATCGAGCACCCGTGGGTCACCAAGGCGATCGAAAATGCCCAACGCAAGGTGGAAGGTCGCAACTTCGACATCCGCAAGAGCTTGCTGGAGTTTGATGACGTTGCCAACGACCAGCGCAAGGTGGTCTACGAGCAGCGTAACGAGCTGCTGGATACCAACGACATTTCCGAGACCATCCACGTTATCCGTGACGACGTCTACGGCGCGGTGATCGACGAGTACATCCCGCCCCAGTCTCTGGAAGAGATGTGGGATGTGCCGGGTCTGGAAGCGCGCCTGAAGGCGGACTTCGCGCTGGATCTGCCGCTGCAACAGTGGTTGGCGGAAGATGACAAGCTGTACGAAGAGAAGCTGCGCGAGCGCATTCTGGACGAAGCCACCAAGCTCTATGCCCACAAGGAGGAGCTGGTCGGCAAAGAGGTGCTGCGCAACTTCGAGAAAGCGGTGATGCTGCAAACCCTGGATGGACTGTGGAAAGAGCATCTGGCGGCCATGGATCACCTGCGTCAGGGCATCCATCTGCGCGGTTACGCCCAGAAGAACCCCAAGCAGGAGTACAAGCGCGAATCCTTCGATCTGTTCACCCAGATGCTGGAAACCCTCAAGCGCGACGTGGTCAGCATCCTGAGCCGTGTTCAGGTGCAGGAGCGCGATGTGGAAGCGATGGAAGAGCAGCAGCGCCAGCAGGTGGAAGCCGCTCCCCGCACCTATACCCACGCCGCAGCTGAGAGCCAGCTGGCCGATGAACAGGCCGCAGGCGAAGAGGGGCACACCACCTTCGTACGTGACGAGCAGAAGGTCGGTCGCAACGATCCCTGCCCGTGTGGTTCTGGCAAGAAGTACAAGCACTGCCACGGTCAGTTGACCTGATCGACGCTATGCCATAACAGGCGGGCCAAGTGCCCGCCTTGTTATTGGTGGCAACAAGCGAACAGAGGTAATTGATGGAACAGAAAAAACGGATCTGGGTGGCGGTTGGCGTCATCGAGAATGAACGGGGCGATATCTTCATCGCCCGACGCTCCTCCGATCGCCATCAGGGGGATCGCTGGGAGTTTCCCGGTGGCAAGGTGGAGTCCGGTGAGGATCTGCTTACCGCACTGGATCGGGAGCTTTGGGAAGAGATCGGCATCCGGGTATTGGATTGTGCCCCCTTTATGGAACTGCAGCACGACTACCCCGAGAAGCAGGTATTGCTGGATATCTGGAAGGTGACCCGTTTCAGCGGTGAGCCGTTCGGCAAAGAGGGGCAGGAGTGCCTGTGGGTGCCGGTGGCCGAGCTGAACAACTACCACTTCCCCGATGCCAATGGCCCGATTGTAGCGCGGCTACAGGGTCTGCTGGCTTGAGCCGGTAGCAATCAACAAGCATGAAAAAAGGGCCAATCGGCCCTTTTTTGATGTTGCAGAGGCGAGTGATCTGAGGCTTATAGCCACTGATCGCCCTCTTCCGGCTCCGGCAGCAGATCCGGGTTGATCTCCCCCGGGATCCGCTTCTCTTCATCGGCCCACTCGCCAAGATCGATCAGCTGACAGCGCTTGCTGCAAAAGGGGCGGAACGGACTCTGCGGGCCCCACTCCACTTCGCTCTGACAGGTCGGGCACTTTACCTTGGTGACCATAAGCGCTCCTTAGCAGCAGGCGAGCTGGAACGGCACATCGCCAATCGGCTGTTCTGCGGTGGGCAGAAAACGCAGGGCGAAGCGGTTCTTGTGGCCGCTCAGGGTCGGGTAGCAGAACAGATTGCCCGGCAGCTTGATGCGGATCAGCTCGGCGCTCTCGGCGGTGTCCTGGAAGAAACCGTTGCTGGCAACCTGCTCACTGAAGCTGCCTGATTCACGCCATAGGCGCAGCAGCAGGGTGATGGCATTCATCAGCAGGTTAATGTCGCTCAGCCAGCCTTGCATCTGCTGGTGACGGGTGATGGCCGGGGTACCGAGCCAGTGGTGCAGCTGCGGCACATCGAAGGCACACAGGCCACCGGGGATGGAGAAACGCTGGCGAATGGAGCCGAGCAGACGATCCTCTTTCAGGCGGGCACCCGGGCGTGGCGAGTTGAGCAGGTTGCGGGATAGCTGGCTGCTCTCTTGCTGCATCAGTTTGATCTGCTCCAGATCGACATCGGGCAGGCTGGCCCAGTGGCTCAGACGCTGGCCGAGACGCTCCAGATCCTTGATGAGGTCGGCGCGCAGGTCACCACGCTCCAGCAACTCCTGCAGATCGAACAGCCCTTTGAAGAAGGCGATATGTGCCCAGGATTGTTCACTCTCCAGATTGTCGCGGATCTGGGAAAACAGGGACTCCAGACGAAGATAGGTCCGGCTTTTTTCATTGAGGGGGAAATCGTAAATCATGCCTAATCCTGGCCAGCCATAAACCGGCCTAGTGTACTCACACTTGGCGGCCTTGTTGAGAGGCAATTGCCAGATATGTCTCGTGCAGCGCCAAAATCCGCGTTTTAATCGCCATTTCGCTGCCATTGTGGTTTTCGATGACATCATCCGCCGCCGCGAGGCGTTCCACCCGACTCGCTTGGGCGGCGATGATGGCCTTGGCTTGCTCGGCCGATACCCCATCCCGGCGACAGGTGCGCTCAATCTGGGTGGCTTCGTCTACATCGATCACCAGCACCCGGTCGGCGAGGCCGGTGAGTTTGTTCTCTACCAGCAGCGGCACCACCAGCAGGCAGTAAGGTGAACTGGCCGCGGCACACTGGCGCAGCATTTCGCTGTGAATCAGCGGGTGAAGCAGGGCATTGAGCCACTCCTTGGCCTGTGGGTCGCTGAAGACCCGCTCGCGCAGGGCGCGACGGTCGAGTTGACCGCTCGGATCAATCACATCCGGGCCAAAATGGTCGGCGATGGCGGCAAGGGCCGGGGTGCCCGGCTCGACCACTTCGCGGGCGATCACATCGGCATCCACCACCTCGATACCCAGCGCGGCAAACTGATTGGCGATAGTTGTCTTGCCGCTGCCGATACCACCTGTGATAGCAACTACATACATGGGGGCCTCTTGCTCAAAGCAGGGTAGAGAGATACCAGCGGGTGATGGTATCGCCCCACAGCAGGGCGATCCAGCCCGCAATGGCGAGGTAGGGGCCGAAGGGGATGGGCTTGCCCTGATGATGTTTGTGCAAGGCGATCAGGCTGATGCCGATCACGGCACCGACCAGAGATGAGAGCAGCAGAATTATGGGCAGCGCCTGCCAACCGAGCCAGGCGCCCAGCGCCGCCAGCAGCTTGAAGTCGCCATAGCCCATCCCCTCCTTGCCAGTGAGCAGCTTGAAAGCCCAGTAGAGGCTCCAGAGCACCAGATAGCCCGCCATGGCGCCGATCACGGCATCTGCCAGCGGCACGAAACCACCAGCCAGATTGAACAGCAGCCCGCCCCACAGCAGTGGCAGGGTGAGCTGGTCGGGCAGCAACATCTTGTCGAGATCGATGAAGGTGAGGGCGACCAGCACCCAGGTCAGCAATAGGGCGGCCAGTGTGCCCCAGCCCGGCGTTATGACCATGGCAACGGCCACCGAGAGCAGGGCGGTCAGCAGCTCTACCAGCGGATAGCGGGCCGAGATGGGGGCCTGACAGTCACGGCAATGCCCTTTGAGCCAGAGCCAGCTCAACAGCGGGATGTTCTCCAGCGCAGTGATGGCGTGGCCACAGTGAGGGCATGCGGAGCGGGGGACCATCAGGTTGTAGCGCTCTGGCGCAGTGGCCTCCTCATCGGGGGAAAAGTAGCTGCGATATTCGGCCTGCCACTCCCGCTCCAGCATGATGGGCAAGCGGTGGATCACTACGTTAAGGAAGCTGCCGATCATCAGGGAGAAGAGAAAAACCAGCGAGAAGTAGAGCCATGGCAAGCCGTGAGCCAGCTCGAGAAGAAGTGTCATAACCAACCGTCAGTTATTGAATGAGGGGGAGGGCATGGTTGTGGTGCCATGCCCTGATAAATCAGCCTACCACGTCGCCCAGCTTGAAGATGGGCAGGTACATGGCGATAACCATGCCGCCGACCAGCACCCCGAGCACCACCATGATGAGGGGTTCCAGCAGGCTGGTGAGGCCATCGACCAGATCATCCACCTCCTGTTCGAAGATGGTGGCGACCTTGGAGAGCATATCATCGATGGCACCGGACTCCTCACCGATCATCACCATCTGAATCACCATGTCGGGGAAGAGATCGACGGTGCGCATTGCAACGTTGATCTGCATACCGGCCACCACCTCGTTGCGGATCGCCATCACCGCGGTGCGATAGACATAGTTGCCGGAGGCCCCTGCCGCCGAAATCAGCGCATCCACCAGCGGGATACCGGCGGAGAAGGTGGTCGACAGGGTGCGTGCAAAGCGAGCCATCGCCGCCTTGTGCAGGATCATTCCGACCACCGGAATGGTGAGGACGAACTTGTCGGTATTGTCTTTCACCTTCTGGGAGGCCCGCCAGGCCCGCACGTAAAGGAAGATGCCAAGGGCCGTGCCACCAAAGAAGACATACCACCAGTTCTGCATAAAGCGGGAGATGCCGATAACAAACTGGGTGAACACAGGCAGCTCGGCACCAAAGCTCTTGAAGATATCCTCGAACTGCGGAATGACGAACAGCAGCAGGATGGAGGTCACCACGATGGCGACCAGAATGACCATGGTGGGGTAGAACATCGCCTTCTTGATCTTCGACTTGAGCGCTTCCGACTTTTCCCGGTAAGTGGCAATACGGTCATAGATGGTCTCCAGTGCACCGGATTGCTCACCGGCTTCCACCAGATCGCAGTAGAGATCATCGAAATAGAGAGGATGGCGGCGCAGTGCCTCCGACATGGGGGTTCCGGTCTCAACATCGGCGGCAATCTGCCCCATCAGCTCGCGCATCGAGGCTTTTTCGTGACTGCGGGCGATGATCTGCAGGCTCTGTACCAGCGGTACACCGGCGGAGAGCATGGTGGTGATCTGACGGGAGACGATGGCGATATCCATCGGTTTGATCTTGGCGCCGCCCTTGGAGAAGAGCCCTTGGGATTTTTTGGCCACCTTGGTGACGTTGACCCCCTGCTTGCGCAGTTCGGTCTTGACGGTGTTGATGCTGTCGGCCTGCAGCTCGCCGGAGACCTTCTGCCCCTTGCGGTTTACCCCGTGCCAGCGGAAGGCGAAGACTTTCTTGGGGGCATTGTTCTTTTTCGTTAGGGTTGCCATCTTTGCATCCTGCAATGGGGTTGGTTGTCAGAGCCGGGCTCTGCGTGTCACCAACCTGGTCAAGGTGCCCGACTGGCTTGATGCCTGCGGGGTACTGATAGGGTGGGTGGTACCTTCTTGGCGCCAGCCCGGTCACTTGAATATCTGATTACTCTGTCGTTCGGACTATCATCCGTTCCGTGTTCGTGAACGACGAATTCGTTCTGTCAACCAAACCGGCGGGTCGTTACGTCACACGGATCAGTTGGTGGTGACCCGGTTGACCTCGGCCAGACTGGTGACCCCGAGCCGGGCCTTCTCCAGTCCCGAGGTGCGCAGGGTGCGCATCCCTTCCTTCTGGGCGATAGCTGCGATTTGCAGGGAGTTGGCCCCTTGCATGATCAATTTGGCGATGTTCTCCGACATCAACATGATTTCGTAGATGCCGACCCGCCCCTTGTAGCCGCCGGAACACTCCTTGCAGCCGACCGGTTTGAACAGTCGCAGCCCGGCCGCCAGTTGCTGCGGCGTAAAGCCCAGCTCCAGCAGTTCTGCTTCCGGCACAACTTCCGGTGCCTTGCAGTGGTCGCACAGTTTACGGGCCAGCCGCTGGGCCATGATCAGGGTCACCGAGGAGGCGATGTTGAACGCGGGCACCCCCATGTTCATCATTCGGGTCAGGGTCTCTGCGGCGGAGTTGGTATGCAGGGTGGAGAGCACCAGGTGGCCGGTCTGTGCCGCCTTGATGGCGATTTCGGCGGTTTCGAGATCGCGAATTTCACCCACCATCACCACATCCGGATCTTGCCGCAAAAAGGAGCGCAGGGCACTGGCGAAGGTGAGCCCTGCCTTGGGGTTGACCTGCACCTGGTTGACGCCGGGCAGGTTGATCTCTACCGGATCTTCGGCGGTGGAGATGTTTACCTCGGTGGTGTTGAGAATATTGAGGCCGGTATAGAGCGAGACCGTTTTGCCCGAGCCGGTGGGGCCGGTCACCAGGATCATCCCCTGTGGCTTGGAGAGGGCGCGCAGGTACTGCGCCTTCTGCCGGTCATCAAAGCCGAGTTGCTCGATATTGAGGCGTGCCGCCGAGGAGTCGAGCAGACGGATAACGATCTTCTCCCCCCACATGGTGGGCAGGGTGTTGACCCGCATATCCATCGACTTGTTGCGCGACAGCTTCAACTTGATGCGGCCATCCTGCGGCAGCCGCCGCTCGGCGATATCGAGCCGCGCCATCACCTTGAGGCGAGCGGAGAAGCGGTTGGAGAGGTTGACCGGCGGGGTAGCAATTTCATGCAGAATACCGTCGATGCGAAAGCGCACCCGATACTTGAACTCATATGGCTCGAAGTGCAGGTCGGAGGCACCACGCTTGATGGCGTCCATCAGGATCTTGTTGATGTACTTGACGATGGGAGCATCGTCATCGGCGGTATTAACGCTTTCGTCGAGGCGGCTGTTCTCGTCAGAGACCTCGAGATCAGAAATCTCGGACTCGTCGATATCCTCCATGCCGAGGGCGTCATTTTCGCTCTCCAGCAGCTTGCCGATGGCGGCGGTGAGCTTGTTCTCCTCCACCAGCAGCGCCTCGGTATGAAGGCCAAAGCTGAAGCCGAAGTCCTCCAACGCCGAGACATTGGTCGGATCCGACATGGCGATATAGAGGGTGTGGCCTTGGGTGTAGATGGGCAGCACATGGTGTTTCTCAATCAGCTTCTGATTGAGGTACTTCTGCGGGATCTCGGCCAAGTCGAAGGCGGCAAGATCCAGCAGAGGTACCCCATACTCCAGCTCGCAAAAGTCGGCGAGCGCCTTGCTGTCGAGGATCTCGTTTTCTATCAGAAATGTCACAAAGGGTTTGCGCTGGGCCTTGGCCTGGCTCAGATAGCGCTGGGAGTCCTCTTCACTGATCAGTGAAGAGGCGGCCAAGCTTAACGCCAGGCCGCTATTAGGGCTAGAGGTCATGCGTTAGCAGATACCTGCTGCTACGCAGGATGCTGATGAACTTGCAGCCCAATTCACTTTCCCACTTTGCACTGTAGGAATAAGAATGTACTGCTCGCCATTTAATCCGTTAGTGGTTGTAGCGGTTGCGGTTATCGCGTTAGTTGTGGTGCTTACATCTACGGTCGCAACATTTCCATTAGCTGCGCTTACTGCGGGAGGGACTCCATTAGTTCCGGCGTCACATGTTGAGAGTGTACCGTCAGGAGCGGCAGTTGTTTGTGCACAGATCTCAATTGCTGTTTTAAATGGGCCCACTGCAGATACGACTTCAGTAAACTTAGCTTTTTTGGTGTAGGTCTGATAAGCCGGCAATGCTACCGCCGCCAGAATGGCCACGATCGCGACCACGATCATCAGTTCGATAAGGGTAAAACCCGATTGTTTCTTCATTTCGCTGTTCATGGAAAATATCCTTTTATCCTTGGTTCCTGGGAAGTGTCGGTGGAAAATCATCCGCACGTCAGTATCTTATCCGAGCTGTGAGGGGTGGCAACAGAGATTGCCGCCTTTGTTAACCACTTTTCTATGATTTACCAAAAACATGATATAAATCATAAAATAAGAGGCTTCTAACGACTCTTTTTTATGAGGCGAAGCGGGTCCGTCATTACACTCCTTTGCTGAGGGATCCTGCATAAAGAAAAGGCGCCCATGGCGCCTTTTGCAAGTTGTTTATCCGGTTAGGTCGAGTATTTGCTCAGGCCTGAGGGGTGAATCTCACTGCTGGATAAAGCGCATGGAGAGATCGAGCGCCCGCACATGCTTGGTGAGCGCCCCGACCGAGATAAAATCGACGCCGGTGGCCGCAAACTCGGCCAGAGTGTCGAGGGTGACATTGCCCGAGACTTCGAGCTTGGCGCGGCCCTGATTGATGGCGACCGCTTCCCGCATCATGGTCACGTCGAAGTTGTCCAGCATCACGATATCGGCCTTTGCCGCCAGCGCCTGTTCCAGCTCAGCCAGCGTTTCGACTTCTACCTCTACCGGTTTGCCCGGATTGAGATGACGAGCCTCGCTAATTGCCTCGGCAATGCCGCCACAGGCGAGGATATGGTTCTCTTTGATGAGGTAAGCGTCGTAGAGGCCGATGCGGTGGTTCTTGCCACCGCCGCAGGTGACCGCGTACTTCTGGGCGGTGCGCAGCCCGGGGATGGTCTTGCGGGTGTCGAGCAGACGGCAGTCGGTGCCCTCCAGCTCTGCCACATAGCGGGCGGTGAGGGTGGCGACGCCGGATAGGGTCTGGACAAAGTTCAGCGCATTGCGCTCGCCGGTCAGCAGCAGGCGGGCAGGGCCGTGGAGGCGGAAAAGCTCCTGATTGGGGGAGAGCACTTCCCCATCCTGCACCTTCCACTCCACCTTCACCTCGCTGCCGAGTTGTACGAACACCTCGTCGACCCAGGGCTGGCCGCAGAATACTCCTGCTTCACGGGTGATCACCCGAGCAGTGGCCATCCGATCGGCCGGGATCAGCTGGGCGGTGATATCGGCGCTGGTGTCCGGTTGGTCCAGTGTGGTGAGGGCATCGCCCAGATCTTCGAGTAGTGCGGCGCGCACGGCGCGGCTGACATCCTGTTGAAACATGCCTTATTCCTGCAAGGGTCTGAGCAGCAGTTGCCGCTCCTTTTGAACCAGCTCCAGCCGACCGAGGGCGTTCATGCCAACCAGCACTTCGTCACCGTCTGCCGCCGGATTGATAAAGATGGCCAGATCGTACAAGGTCAATGGCCCCATCGCCAGCGTTTCGATGGTGCCGTTGCCGACCCGGATCTGCCCCGCGGCGGTATTGACCTGGCTGCTGCCATGAGCGGTCAGGCCGAGCCGCTCTGCAACCTGCTGCGGGATGGTGATACGGGTGGCGCCGGTATCGAGCAGCAGTTGCACCGGCTGGCCGTTGATGGCACCCTCCAGACGATAGTGGCCGCTCTGGTCGGCCCGCAGCAACAGCTCGCCGCTGGCGGTGACGCTTGGTTGGTTGCGGGAGTGAAAATAGAGGGTTAGCAGGCCCATCAAAGAGAGCCAGGCCAGTAACCACATCCAGCGTGCCGTGTGCTGCATACCCCATCCATATCGAGCGGAAGATGACTCAGCCTAACATACCATTTCCCTTTGATTCAGTGAGTTGGTGTCGGGTTGCCTATCAGGTATCTTCGTTTTCTCGCCATTTATCAGCCAACTCGAGTAGCCGATGACTCAACTCCCTTCGCAACCTTGTTTCTCTATCGATGCCGCTGGCTGGTGCCAGCAGGCGCGCCGGGTGCCTTCTCCCCATCACAACGAACGGGCAGCGCCGGACGATATCTCCCTGCTGGTGGTGCATGGCATCAGCCTGCCGCCGGGGGAGTTTGGTGGCCCCTTTATCGACGATCTCTTTATGGGGCGACTCGACCCGGAGGCTCACCCCTATTTTGCCGGTATCCATCAGTTGCGGGTCTCGGCCCATTGCCTGATCCGCCGTGATGGCGAGCTGGTGCAGTATGTGCCGTTCGGCAAGCGCGCCTGGCATGCGGGGGTATCGAGCTGGCAGGGGAGGGAGGCGTGCAATGACTTCTCCATTGGTATCGAGCTGGAGGGGACTGACGAAATCCCCTACACCGAGGCTCAATACCGGGCGCTGGCGGGGCTCACACGAGCCATATCGGAGCGCTATCCGGCGATTACCCACGAAAAAATTGTCGGCCATTGCGATATCGCGCCAGGGCGCAAGACGGATCCCGGAGCCAATTTCCAGTGGGATTACTACCGGCAACTACTAAACAGCTAAAGTAAATATTAAAATTTAGTTTGGATTTTAAAATCAATGGCTTGCCTATCTGGCAGGCCATTTTTGTCTCTGGTTGCGCAAATGTTATTTGTGAGCATGGTCAAGAATATTGGTCAGACCATTTTCTATGAGCTAAATCATGTTTCCCCTGCTTTACCCCTTAAGTGGTGGGGTTGATTCTTGACTCAGATCATCTTTTGAGTGGACTTTTCAAAAGGCCTCTGCTAATTTTCGCCCCATCCATAAAATTGGTAATACCAATTTAACAAAGTAGCCTCATGCCCTATCGCAAGATTACGCAACCCAAGTTGGCCGACTCCATTGTCGCCGAGCTGGAACAGATGATTCTGGAAGGCAGCCTGCAACCGGGGCAGAAATTGCCTCCCGAGCGGGAACTCGCCATCCAGTTTCAGGTATCGCGCCCCTCCTTGCGCGAAGCCATCCAGCGACTGGAAGCGCGCGGATTGCTTTATCGCCGTCAGGGCGGCGGCACTTATGTGCAGAATGCCCTGAGCAAGGGGATCGCCGATCCTCTGTTCGAACTGCTCAGTACCCACCCGGAAGCCCAGTATGACCTGCTGGAGTTTCGCCACGCGCTGGAAGGCATTTGTGCCTACTACGCGGCCTTGCGGGGAACCGGGTCTGATTTCGAGCGTATTCGTCAGGTGCAAACCACCATCGAAGAGGCGGGCCAACTCGGTTCGCTGGTGGCCGAGTCGGCAGCCGTGACCCAGTTCTATCTGGCGGTGGCCGAGGCGTCCCACAA
Source organism: Aeromonas sp. FDAARGOS 1404 (assembly GCF_019047085.1). NCBI lineage: Bacteria > Pseudomonadati > Pseudomonadota > Gammaproteobacteria > Aeromonadales > Aeromonadaceae > Aeromonas > Aeromonas sp. FDAARGOS 1404. Next base: position 1,844,241 of record NZ_CP077237.1, on the reverse strand, counting down.
CGTGGTGCTGCTGCACCTGCTGCGGGCCATGAGCCCCATGCTCGAACAGAACATTCTGCAGAATAACGAGATTTTGAATCGCCGCCCGGGAGTGGTAGCCAAGATACGTCGCCATCGCGCGAATCTGATCGAGGCTATTCTTTCGGGGGCTCCGGAGCGGGCCAGAACAGCTTGTCATGAGCATCTGGCCTTTATCGAGGACACCTTGTTGGATATGCAGAGGGAAGACAGCCGGATCCAGCGATCCATGCGTCGGATCCGTCAGCAGGAAAACTAATCCCACAAGGCTCTATTGTCGAATGCTTGCGCCCTTCGCCGTGCAATGCCGTGCAATCACAACAACATAGGAACCAGCCATGTCTGATATCCTGAAGAACGATGTGGACCCGATAGAAACGCTGGAGTGGCTTGCCTCTCTGGAATCCCTGCTGCGTGAAGAGGGTCCGCAACGCGCTCAGTTCATCCTTGAACAGTTGGCCGAGAAAGCCCGCGTAAGCGGTGTGGACGTGGCTGCCAAGGCAAATCGCGATTACATCAACACCATCCCGTGCAGCGATGAGCCGGACTACCCGGGTGACCTGGAGATGGAACGCCGCATTCGCGCCATCATCCGCTGGAACGCCATGATGATCGTGCTGCGCGCGTCCAAGAAAGACCTGGACCTGGGTGGTCACATGTCTTCCTTCGCTTCTTCTGCGACCATCTATGATGTCTGCTTCAACCACTTCTTCCGTGCTCGCAACGAGAAAGATGGTGGCGATCTGGTTTACTTCCAGGGTCACATCTCCCCGGGCATCTACGCCCGTGCGTTTGCTGAAGGTCGTCTGACCGAAGAGCAGCTGGACAACTTCCGTCAGGAAGTGGACGGCAAGGGTATCCCTTCCTATCCGCACCCGAAACTGATGCCGGACTTCTGGCAGTTCCCGACCGTCTCCATGGGTCTGGGCCCCATCGCCGCCATCTATCAGGCTCGCTTCCTGAAGTACCTGACCGACCGTGGTATCAAGGATTGCTCCGAGCAGACCGTTTACGCCTTCCTGGGTGATGGCGAGATGGACGAGCCGGAAGCCAAGGGTGCCCTGACCGTTGCCGTGCGTGAAAAGCTCGACAACCTGGTGTTCGTGGTTAACTGCAACCTGCAGCGTCTGGATGGTCCGGTTGTCGGTAACGGCAAGGTCATCAACGAGCTGGAAGGCCTGTTCGCTGGCGCCGGTTGGGATGTCACCAAGGTTATCTGGGGTCGCAAGTGGGATGAGCTGCTGAAGAAAGACACTTCCGGCAAGCTGATCCAGCTGATGAACGAGACCGTGGACGGTGACTACCAGACCATGAAGTCCCGCGACGGTGGCTACATCCGCGAGCACTTCTTCAACCGTTATCCGGAAACTGCCGCGCTGGTCAAAGACATGACCGACGAGGAGATCTTCGCCCTGAACCGCGGTGGTCACGATCCTCGCAAACTGTTCGCTGCATTCAACAAGGCGACCCAGACCAAGGGCAAGCCGACCGTTATTCTGGCCAAGACCATCAAGGGTTACGGCATGGGTGAAGCGGCCGAAGGCAAGAACATCGCTCACCAGGTCAAGAAGATGGAGCTGGACTCCGTGCGTCACCTGCGTGACCGCTTCAACCTGCCGGTGGCCGACGAGCAGCTGGCCGATCTGCCTTACCTGAAGATCGAAGCCGGTTCTGCCGAGCACAAATACCTGCACGACCGTCGCACTGCCCTGAAAGGCTATGTGCCGACCCGTCTGCGCGAAAGCACCACCAAGCTGGAAATCCCGGCGCTGGATGCCTTCGGCCCGCTGCTGGGCGAGCAGGCGCGCGAAATCTCCACCACCATGGCGTTCGTGCGTTCCCTGAACGTGATGCTGAAAGACAAGTCCATCGGCAAGCGCATCGTCCCGATCCTGGCTGACGAAGCCCGTACCTTCGGTATGGAAGGTCTGTTCCGCCAGATCGGTATCTACAGCCCGCACGGTCAGCAGTACACCCCGCAAGACCGCGACATCGTCTCCTACTACAAGGAAGACAAGCAGGGTCAGGTTCTGCAAGACGGTATCAACGAGCTGGGCGCCATGTCCTCCTGGCTGGCTGCTGCGACCTCTTACAGCACCAACGATTGCCCGATGATCCCGTTCTACATCTACTACTCCATGTTCGGTTTCCAGCGGATCGGCGACATGGCGTGGGCAGCCGGTGACCAGCAAGCCCGTGGCTTCCTGCTGGGTGCAACCTCCGGTCGTACTACCCTGAACGGCGAAGGTCTGCAGCACGAAGATGGTCACAGCCACATCCTGGCGAACACCATCCCGAACTGCATCTCCTACGACCCGTCCTACGCCTATGAAGTGGCGGTGATCGTACAGGACGGCCTGCGCCGCATGTACGGTGAGAACCCGGAGAACGTGTTCTACTACATCACCACCCTGAACGAGAACTACGCCATGCCGGCCATGCCGGAAGGCGCCGAGGAAGGCATCCGCAAGGGTATCTACAAGCTGGAATCCGTAGCCGGTGCCAAGGCGAAAGTTCAGCTGCTGGGTTGTGGTTCCATCCTGGGTCACGTGCGCAAGGCTGCCCAGATCCTGGCCAGCGAGTACGGCATCGGTTCCGATGTGTTCAGCGTCACCTCCTTCAACGAGCTGGCTCGTGACGGTCAGGACGCGGATCGCTGGAACATGCTGCACCCGACTGCCGAAGCTCGCGTACCGTACATCGCTCAGGTACTGGGTTCCGAAGCCACCATCGCTGCGACCGACTACATGAAGTCCTTCGCCGATCAGGTTCGCGCCTTCGTTCCGACCGAGAACTACCGTGTGCTGGGTACCGACGGTTACGGCCGTTCCGACAGCCGTGCCAACCTGCGTCGTCACTTCGAAGTGAACGAGTTCTACGTGGTGGTTGCTGCTCTGACCGAACTGGCCAAGCGCGGCGAGGTAGACAAGCAGGTTGTGGCCGACGCCATCGCCAAGTACGGCATCGATGCCGACAAGGTCAACCCGCTGTACGCGTAAGTGGATCAAGGGTCGCGCCGTCATACGGCGCGACCCTGCCAGGATTTAAAACGGTTAACGCGAGATGTGCGTGGCGGCATCAGCCAGCCACGCGGATCGACGCAAGAGGATAAAGCACAATGTCCAAACAGATTATGGTGCCGGATATCGGCGCCGATGAGGTTGAAGTCACCGAGATCATGGTGGCCGTGGGTGACAAGGTCGAGCTGGACCAGTCCATCATCGCGGTAGAAGGCGACAAGGCCTCCATGGAAGTACCGGCCCCGTCTGCCGGTATCGTTAAAGAGATCCTGATCAAGGTGGGCGACAAGGTTGCCACCGGTTCCCAGATCATGATCTTCGAAGCCGAAGGCGCTGCCGCCCCTGCTGAAGTGGCTGCACCGGTTGCTGCTGCTCCGGCCGCCGCACCTGCCGCTGCCGTGCGCAAAGATGTGCACGTACCGGACATCGGTGACGACGAAGTGGACGTGACTGAAATCATGGTTGCCGTCGGCGACATGGTAGAAGCTGACCAGTCCATCATTGCCGTGGAAGGTGACAAGGCCTCCATGGAAGTACCGGCACCGTTCGCAGGCCGCGTAGTCGAGATCAAGGTTGCCGCTGGTGCCAAGGTCTCTACCGGCTCTCTGGTGATGGTATTTGAAGTAGCTGGCGCTGCGCCTGCTGCCGTTGCTGCTCCGGCTCAAGCTGCCGCGCCCGTGGCTGCTGCCCCGGTTGCCGCTGCGGCCAAAGAGGTCAACGTACCGGATATCGGTGGCGACGAAGTGGAAGTCACCGAGATCATGGTTGCCGTGGGTGACAAGGTTGAAGCTGACCAGTCCCTGATCGCCGTGGAAGGTGACAAGGCCTCCATGGAAGTGCCTGCGCCGTTCGCCGGTGTGGTCAAAGAGATCAAGGTGAAGGCGGGTGACAAGGTCTCCACCGGTTCCCTGATCATGGTCTTCGAAGTAGCTGGCGCTGCTCCTGCTGCCGCGCCGGTTGCTCAAGCTGCCGCTCCGGTCGCTGCAGCCCCTGTTGCCGCTGCTCCGGCTCCGGTTGCCCAGGCTGCTGCCGCTGCGACCGATTTCGTTGCCAACGATGCCTATGTACACGCCTCCCCGGCAGTACGCCGTCTGGCGCGCGAGTTTGGCGTCAACTTGGCCAAGGTGAAAGCCTCCGGTCGCAAGGGCCGCATCGTCAAAGAAGACGTACAAGCCTACGTGAAGGATGCCATCAAGCGTGCCGAGTCCGCTCCTGCCTCTGCCGGCGTAGCCGGTGGCAACGGTCTGGGCGTACTGCCGTGGCCGAAGGTAGACTTCAGCAAGTTCGGTGATGTGGAAGAGGTCGAGCTGACCCGCATCCAGAAGATCTCCGGTCCGAACCTGCACCGCAACTGGGTCATGATCCCTCATGTCACCCAGTTCGACGAAGCCGATACCACCGAGCTGGAGGCGTTCCGCAAAGAGCAGAATGCGATGCTCGAGAAGCAGAAGGCAGACGTGAAGATCACCCCGCTGGTGTTCATCCTGAAAGCCGCCGCCAAGGCGCTGGAAGCTCACCCGCGCTTCTGCAGCTCACTGTCCGAAGATGGCAGCAAGCTGATCATGAAGAAGTACATCCACATCGGTGTGGCGGTAGATACCCCCAACGGTCTGGTTGTGCCCGTGGTGCGTGATGTTAACAAGAAGGGCATCATGGAGCTGTCTCGCGATCTGGCCGAGATCTCCAAGAAGGCCCGTGCCGGCAAGCTGACCGCTGCCGACATGCAGGGCGGTTGCTTCACCATCTCCAGCCTGGGTGGCATCGGCGGTACCAGCTTTACCCCGATCGTCAACGCGCCGGAAGTGGCCATCCTGGGCGTATCCAAGTCCGAGATGAAGCCGAAGTGGAACGGCAAAGAGTTTGCGCCGCGCCTGATGCTGCCGCTGGCTCTGAGCTACGACCACCGCGTGATCGATGGTGCCGATGGGGCTCGCTTCATCACCACCATGAACGGCGTGCTGTCCGACATTCGTCGACTGGTCCTGTAAGTGAGAGGGCGGGCCCAGAGCCTGCCCTTTTTACTTCTCATTTCATTAACATGATCGTAAACTTGCCCCGTTTTTTTCACGGCTGCAGCCACCCGTTTCGGTATAAGACTGCGCTGTCCGGGGATATAAGAACGACAAAGAGGTCATGATGAGTAAAGAAATCAAAACCCAGGTCGTAGTACTGGGTGCTGGCCCTGCCGGTTATTCCGCTGCTTTCCGTGCAGCCGATCTGGGTCTGGATACTATTATCGTCGAGCGTTACTCCACCCTGGGTGGCGTCTGCCTGAACGTGGGCTGCATCCCCTCCAAGGCGCTGCTGCACGTTGCCAAAGTGATTGAAGAAGCCAAGGCGCTGGCCGAGCACGGCATCGTCTTCGGTGCACCGCAGACCGACATCGACAAGATCCGTCTGTGGAAAGAGAAGGTTATCAACCAGCTGACCGGCGGTCTGGCTGGCATGGCCAAGATGCGTAAAGTTCAGGTTGTTAACGGCTTGGGTAAATTTACCGGCCCGAACACCCTGGAAGTGGAAGGTGCCGACGGCAAGACTACCGTGACCTTCGACAACGCCATCATCGCGGCCGGTTCCCGTCCGGTGAAACTGCCGTTCATCCCCCACGATGACCCGCGCGTATGGGACTCTACCGATGCGCTGGAGCTGAAAACCGTTCCCGGCAAACTGCTGGTTATCGGTGGCGGCATCATCGGTCTGGAGATGGGTACCGTTTACTCCTCTCTGGGTTCCGAGATCGACGTGGTGGAATTTGCCGACCAGCTGGTTCCGGCTGCCGACAAAGACATCGTCAAGATCTATACCAAGCGCGTCGCCAAGAAATTCAACATCATGCTGGAGACCAAGGTCACCGCAGTTGAAGCGCGCGAAGACGGCCTGTACGTCTCCTATGAAGGCAAGCACGCTCCGGCCGAGCCGGTTCGTTACGACAACGTGCTGGTTGCCGTAGGTCGTGTGCCGAACGGCAAGATGCTGGATGCCGAGAAAGCTGGCGTTGCCGTGACCGAGCGCGGTTTCATCGAGGTGGACAAGCAGCTGCGTACCAACGTGGCGCACATCCACGCCATCGGTGACATCGTTGGCCAGCCGATGCTGGCACACAAAGGTGTGCACGAAGGTCACGTTGCCGCCGAAGTGATCGCCGGCAAGAAGCACTACTTCGACCCGAAAGTGATCCCGTCCATCGCCTACACCGAGCCAGAGATGGCATGGGTTGGTCTGACCGAGAAGGAAGCCAAGCAACAGGGCCTGAACTTCGAAGTCGCCACCTTCCCGTGGGCTGCTTCCGGTCGCGCCATTGCGTCCGACTGCTCCGACGGTATGACCAAGCTGATCTTCGACAAGGAGAGCGGCCGCGTCATCGGTGGTGCCATTGTCGGTACCAACGGTGGTGAACTGCTGGGTGAAATCGGTCTGGCCATAGAGATGGGTGCCGACGCCGAAGACATCGCGCTGACCATCCACGCTCACCCGACTCTGCACGAGTCCGTGGGTCTGGCTGCCGAAGTGTTCGAAGGCTCCATCACCGACCTGCCGAACGCCAAGGCCAAGAAGAAAAAGTAATTTTCTTCCCCGCTTGTCTAAAAAGCCGCTCGAATGAGCGGCTTTTTGTTTTCTCCGTGCAGCCCCGACTTCGACAAAGCCCAATATGCTAAAGATAGGTTTTGGCACTGACGAGAGAGGCACGATGCTAGAAGCACCCATTCCACCCGATGAGGCATTGCGGTTGGAGACCTTGCGGCGGCTCTCTTTGCTGGATTCCGAGGCCGAGGAGCGGTTTGATCGGCTGACCCGCATGGCCCGACGGGTGTTCAATGTCCCCATCGCGCTGGTGAGTCTGGTGGATGAAGATCGCCAGTGGTTCAAATCCTGTATCGGACTGGAGGTCCGCGAGACCGCGCGGGACATCTCGTTTTGTGGCCACGCCATCATGGGCAATGAGACCTTTATCGTGCCGGATGCTTCGCAGGATCCCCGCTTTGCCGACAATCCGCTGGTGGTAGGCGGGCCCGGCATCCGCTTCTATGCCGGACAGCCACTGCGGATCGCCAACGGCTGCAAACTGGGGACACTCTGCATCATCGATACGGTGCCGCGGGAATTGAGTGAGGAGGATGTGGTGCTGCTCAAGGATCTGGCGGCGATGGTGGTGCGGGAGCTCGAAGCGGTGCAGCTGGCCACCATTGATGAGTTGACCCTGATCTCCAATCGGCGCGGGTTCGTGATGCTGGCGGAGAAGAGCCTCTCGCTGGCCAGTCGCTTGCAGATGCCGCTGGCGCTGCTCTATCTGGATCTCAATGGCTTCAAGGGGATCAACGATCGGTGGGGGCATGCAGAAGGGGATCGGGCTCTGATCGCCTTTGCCACTCTGCTCAAGCAGGCTTTTCGGGGCGCAGACGTGTTTGCCCGCATGGGCGGCGATGAGTTCGCCGTCCTGTTGCCCAATGTGCTAGAGGCGCAGGCACAACTGGCCTATGAGCGTTTCAATGCCATGTTGGCCGAGCACAATCAGCACAGTGGTTGCGGCTATGCGCTGACCTGCAGCACCGGGATTGTCTGCTATGCCGGATTAGCCGCCACCAAAACAACAGAGAGCGCCACGGCGCTCTCTGTTGTTGATGACTCAGGTCAAGGTCGGGGTCAGAGCCGGAAGTTGCCGACCAGCTTGTCCAGCTGACCGGAGAGCTGCTGCAGGCTGCGGCTGGACTCGGTCAGCTGGTGGGCGATATCGGCGGTCTCCATGGTGAGCTGGTTGATATCTTCCACGTTGCGGTTGATCTCGCCGACCACGCTCGACTGCTCCTCGGTGGCGGTGGCGACCTGGATATTCATGTCGTTGATCTGGGTGATATGGGCGGTGATCTGGCCGAGGGCGGCGTTGGCCTCATCGGCCTGGCTCACCACCTCCAGACTTTGGTTACGCCCCTGCGCCATGGCGCTGACGGCGCGGGCACTCTGCTCCTGCAAGCGGTTGATCATCCCCTGGATCTCGGCAGTCGAGGCGGCGGAGCGGTTGGCCAGATTGCGCACTTCATCTGCCACCACGGCGAAACCGCGACCCTGTTCACCGGCGCGAGCGGCCTCAATGGCGGCGTTCAGTGCCAGCAGGTTGGTCTGCTCCGAGATGCTGCGGATGGTTTCGAGGATGCTGCCGATGGAGTCGGTCTGGCTCGCCAGCGACTCGATAACCCCGGCCACCTGCTCAATCTCGCCGGAGAGGTCGACGATGCCGTGGCGCGCCTGCGCTACCACTACTGCCCCTGCATCGGCCTGATCGTTGGCCTGTCTGGCTACTTCGGCTGCCAGCGAAGCGTTACCGGCGATCTCGCTCACCGTGGCCCCCATTTCGTGGATAGCGGTGGCCACCTGCACGGTGCGGTCACGCTGAGCAGTACAGTTGTGCTGGGTCAGCTGCGCCTTGTTGGCCACCTCGTTGGCGGTGGCCGCGAGCTGGCGGGAGTTCTCCGCCACCTGCTCGATGGAGCCGTGGATCTTGGCGACGAAGTTATTGAAGCCGGTGGCGACCTGACTCAGTTCGTCACGTCCTTCCACTTTCAGGCGCTGGGTAAGATCCCCATCGCCGCTGCCCAGCTCTTTGAACAGGCGGGCCAGCTCGTTGAGCGGGCGGCTGACCGAGCCTGCCAGCAAAATCCCCATCAGCCCCATGGCCAGCGCAATCACCAGCGAGATCATCAGGATCTCGTTGCGGGTCTGATCCAGCTCGGCATAGATCTCGGCTTCTGGCACCTGGGCCACCAGATACCAGTCGAGCAGCGGGATATAGCTGCTGGCCAGTACCATGGGTTCGCCGTTCACCTCGGCGTTGATGACGGCAAAGGGGCGTTTGGCCAGCAGGCTGCCGGTATCACCGCTGGCAATGTTGCCAAGCGTGTCACGCTCGATGCGGTTGGCCTCGGGGTGCAGCTTCACCTTGCCGCTGCCATCGACCATAAAGACGATGCCGCTCTCTTCCAGCCGGAAGTTGGAGACCATGGTCACCATGGTGTCGAGGGATTTGGCAAAGCCGGCCAGCCCGCGCCCGTTGAGCTGCTGGAAGTTGACGAACAGCTTCACCTCGCCGTTGCTCTCGCGGAAGATGCTGAGGGTCATCTCCTTCTGGCTCTTGGTGTAGTCATAGAACCAGGCGTCCTGTGTCGGGGTCAGGTTGCGCAGAAAGCCATCCTGGTTGTAGTAGGCTGCACTCTGGCGATCGGCGAAGGAGGCAGTCACCAGACCATACTGGTTGGCCACATCCTTGAGCTGGTTGATGAGGATTGGCTCCTGCTCTTTGGGCATGCCCCGATCCACCCAGTCGAGGATAAAGCGGTCGGTGGCCAGTTGGCGGGCTGCCTGGGCGATGCCGTGGAGATCCTGTTCAATCTCCTTGCTGATCCGCTGGGTCAGGTTGGGCAGCTCCTGCTCGAACATCCGGTTTTCGATCAGTTGCTGGGCCGAGCGTTGACTGAAGTAGCCTACCAGCAGGCAGGAGACGACCACGGCCAGGGTGACCGTGGCCAGTATTTTCTGTTTAAGAGTGAGGGTTGCCAGCATAAAGGTGCTCAAAAGGTTGAGATTGACGACGCTCATATTAGCGGCAGCGCGGCGCTACCCATGAGGCTTGCAGCCCTTTATTTGCGGATTACGTTTGCGCTCACAGGGGCGGCGGCTTGCCCCGTCGGCATGCTGCACAGGCGGGATGCGGATTGACGGTTGCGCTAACTGCCGGGCCCCTTATAGTAGAGGCCATCCTTGGTGACTGACCCTCTGAATAATATGGAAAATATGATGCGCAGCTTAGGTGCGGGATGGACCCGTCTGCTTTTGGTGATGCTGGCGGCGATGCCGCTGCTGGCTGTGGCGGCACAGGGGGAACGCCCGAAAATTGCGGTGGTGCTCAGCGGCGGCGGCGCCAAGGGATCGGCCCATATCGGCATCCTCAAGGTACTGGAGCAGAAACGGATTCCGGTCGACATCATAGTCGGCACCAGCATGGGCTCTTATGTGGCGGGGATGTACGCCATGGGGCTCAGTGCCGAGGAGGTGGAGCGCACCACCTTGGCCATCGACTGGAACAAGGGGTATCAGGACAAGGTTGGCCGCGACGAGCTGTCGCTGCGCAAGAAGCAGCAGAACGAGCAGTACCAACTGCGCACCGACATAGGGGTGAATGGCGACACCACCCAGCTGCCGGACGGTTTCTTCCAGGGCCAATCCATGGCCAGCCTGCTGCGGGGGGCCACCTCCAACCTGCCGGTGCAGGCGAGTTTCGATGATCTCCCCATACCCTACCGCGCCATGGCGACCGATATGGAGACGGTCACCCCCTTTGTACTGGATCACGGCAGCCTGGCCAAGGCGATGCAGGCCTCCATGTCCATTCCCGGCGCCCTCAAGCCGGTGGAGTGGGAGGGGCACATCCTGGCGGACGGCGGCAGCGTCAACAACATGCCGGTGGATGTCGCCAAGGCGATGGGGGCCGATGTGGTGATTGCGGTGGATATCGGTGCCAAGCTGCGTACCCGGGAGTCCCTCAAGTCAGGGTTGGCGATGATCGACCAGCTCACCACCTACATGACCCAGGTGGGCACCGACAAGCAGAAGGCGCTGATGGGGCCCAGGGATATACTGATCGCCCCCGAGTTTGGCGATATGGGGATCGCCGACTTTGCCCGGATGCCGGAGGGGATCAAGATCGGTGAGACGGCGGCTGACAAGGTGTCGCTGCAACTCGATAAACTGTCGCTCACCAAGGCGCAGTACAACGCCTATCGCAACCAGAAGCTGAGCCGCCGTGCCGAGCGTAGCGGTCAGCCCGCCTACTTCATCGACAAGGTGGAGATCATCAACAAGTCGCGCCTCTCCGACGAGACGGTGCGCGCCATGCTGAAAGTGCGGCCTGACAAGGTGCAGACCAACGAGAGTCTGGAGGCGGGCATTCGCCGCCTCTATGCCCTTGAGTCCTTTGACCGCATCACCTATGAGGTGGAGGAGCGTGATGGGGAGAACGTGCTGCTGGTGGACGCCAGCGAGAAGAACTGGGGGCCGGGCTACCTCAACTTCCAGTTCGGTTTCACCGATGACTTCGAGAACACCTCCAACTACAACGTCGGCATGTCCTATACCCTCACCAACGTCAACGAGTGGGGTGCCGAGTGGCTGACCGAGGCGTCGCTGGGCACGGCCAAACATATCAAGACCGACTTCTATACCCCGCTCGAACCCTCCCAGACCTTCTATGGTGAGGCGAGTCTGGCCTATGACCAGACCCTGCGCCGCCTGTTTTTCCCCAATCCGGATCCCGAGATGGTTTCGATAAGCTATCTCGACTCCGAATACTCCTTCTTCAGCGGTGATCTGGCGGTGGGCTGGAACCGCCAGCCCTGGAGCAGGTTGTCGATGGGGCTGGAGGGACAACTGGGCACGATTGATGTGAAGAACTTCAAGGGGCTGGAGATGGATGCCACGGCGTGGGGCCCCTATGTCCGCTTTGAACACGACAATCTGGATAGCCTCTATTTCCCCTATCAGGGGGTGAAATGGGACATGAAACTGGGCCACTCCCATGTCAGTGTGGATGGACTTGAGTCAGCAGATGGCCTCAGTGAAGGCTGGAATTATCAGCTCTCGATGATCAAGCCCTGGTCATGGGACAGGCACAGCCTCAACCTGATCCTCGAAGGGGGCGGCTCGGGCAGTGAAGAGGTGGTGCCGCTGCATATTCAGGATCTGGGCGGGCTGTTCCGCCTCTCAGGTTTCCAGCGCTACCAGCTGAGCGGTCGCTACAGCCTGTTTGGTGGCCTGCGCTACATCTATCGGGTGGCGGACAACGACTTTGGTGCCCTCAAGATGCCGCTCTATCTGGGTGGATCTCTGGAGCAGGGCGGGGTCTGGAACAAGGGTGAGGATATCAGTCTGGAGAGCTCCTTCACCGCCGGGTCGGTTTATGTCGGGGTGGAGAGCTTCCTTGGCCCTGTGTTCCTCGGCTACGGCATGGCAGAGGGGGGCAATGACGTCTTCTATCTGCAATTGGGCAGTACGTTCGAATAATGCTGAAATGATGCCAATTTGTTAACTCTGGTTGAGGGCGTTCAATTAATTTTCAAAAAATACCAGTCTGTTTAATTGGTTACGATTTTGTGGTGAATAAGTAAACAGGGTTTGGATTTTAATTAGTCGTTAAAACTTATATAGTGGGGAGCACCCTACGGGGTGTCCCGCAAGGACGATCGCCGCGAGCGTGGGCGAACCCCAAAAAAAGACCAAAGAGGAATTAGTCGTGCTTGAAACATACCGTAAACACGTCGCAGAACGTGCCGCCGAGGGCGTGGTTGCCAAACCTCTGGATGCAGAGCAGGTCGCCGCCCTGGTAACGCTTCTCAAGAACCCGCCCGCTGGCGAAGAAGACTTTCTGAAAGAGCTGTTGTCCTCCCGTATTCCCCCCGGTGTTGATGAAGCGGCCTATGTCAAAGCCGGTTTCCTCACCGCCGTCGCCAAGGGCGAAGCCCACTCTCCCATCCTGACTGCCGCCGAAGCCGTTGAGCTGCTGGGCACCATGCAGGGTGGTTACAACATTCAACCGCTGATCGACCTGCTGGATCACTCCACTCTGGCGCCGCTTGCCGCCAAGGGGCTCTCCCATACCCTGCTGATGTTTGACTCCTTCCACGACGTGGAAGAGAAGGCCAAGGCGGGCAATGTCCACGCCAAACAGGTGATGCAGTCCTGGGCTGATGCCGAGTGGTTCCTCTCCCGCCCGGAGCTGGCCGAGAAGATCACCGTCACCGTGTTCAAGGTGACCGGAGAAACCAACACCGACGACCTCTCGCCGGCACCGGACGCCTGGTCCCGCCCGGACATTCCGCTGCACGCCCTGGCGATGCTGAAAAACGCCCGTCCCGGCATTACTCCGGACAAGGATGGCGCCGTCGGCCCCATCAAGACCATCGATGCCCTGAAAGAGAAGGGCTTCCCGCTGGCCTACGTGGGTGACGTGGTCGGTACCGGCTCTTCCCGTAAATCCGCCACCAACTCGGTGCTCTGGTTCATGGGCGACGACATTCCGTTCGTGCCGAACAAGCGCGCTGGCGGTGTCTGTCTGGGTGGCAAGATTGCCCCGATCTTCTTCAACACCATGGAAGATGCCGGCGCACTGCCTATCGAAGTGGACGTCTCCAAGCTGGAGATGGGCGATGTGATCGACATCTACCCCTATGCCGGCAAGATCTGCAAACACGGCACCGAACAGGTGCTGGCACAGTTTGAATTGAAAACCGATGTACTGATCGACGAAGTGCGCGCCGGTGGCCGTATCCCGCTGATCATCGGCCGTGGCTTGACTGACAAGGCCCGCGAGGCGCTGGGTCTGCCGTTCTCCACCGTATTCCGTCGCCCGCAGCCGGTGGCCGATACCGGTAAAGGCTTCACCCTTGCCCAGAAGATGGTGGGCAAGGCGTGCGGCGTGAAGGGCATTCGCCCGGGCACTTACTGCGAGCCCAAGATGACCACGGTCGGCTCCCAGGACACCACGGGCCCGATGACCCGCGACGAGCTCAAAGATCTGGCCTGTCTCGGCTTCTCCGCCGATCTGACCATGCAGTCCTTCTGCCACACTGCCGCCTATCCGAAGCCCATCGACGTACAGACCCACCACACCCTGCCGGACTTCATCATGAACCGCGGCGGTGTGAGCTTGCGTCCGGGTGACGGCGTCATCCACTCCTGGCTGAACCGCATGCTGCTGCCGGATACCGTGGGTACCGGTGGTGACTCCCACACCCGTTTCCCCATCGGCATCTCCTTCCCGGCGGGCTCCGGTCTGGTGGCTTTCGCCGCCGCCACCGGCGTGATGCCGCTGGACATGCCGGAATCCGTGCTGGTGCGCTTCAAGGGCGAGCTGCAACCGGGCATCACCCTGCGTGATCTGGTCCATGCCATTCCCTATGCCGCCATCCAGAAAGGGCTGCTGACCGTCGAGAAAGCGGGCAAGAAGAACATATTCTCCGGCCGCATCCTCGAGATCGAAGGTCTGCCGACCCTGAAGGTAGAGCAGGCGTTCGAACTGGCTGACGCCAGTGCCGAGCGCTCCGCTGCCGGTTGCACCATCAAGCTGGATAAAGAGCCGATCATCGAGTATCTGAAGTCCAACATCGTGATGCTGAAATGGATGCTCTCCGAAGGCTACGGCGACGTGCGCACCATTACCCGCCGCATCAAGGGGATGGAAGAGTGGCTGGCCAACCCGGTGCTGATGGAAGCGGACAAGGATGCCGAGTACGCCGAAATCATCGAGATCGATCTGGCCACCATCAAGGAGCCAATCCTGTGTGCGCCGAACGATCCGGACGATGCCCGTCTGCTGAGCGACGTGGCTGGCGACAAGATCGACGAGGTGTTCATCGGTTCCTGCATGACCAACATCGGTCACTTCCGTGCCGCCGGCAAACTGCTCGAGAAGTATCAGGGCGAGCTGCCGACCCGCATGTGGATCGCGCCGCCCACCAAGATGGACAAGGATCAGCTGACCGAAGAGGGCTACTACGGCATCTTTGGTCGCGTCGGTGCCCGCATCGAGATCCCGGGCTGCTCCCTGTGCATGGGTAACCAGGCGCGGGTAGCGGAAGGAGCCTCGGTGGTCTCCACTTCCACCCGTAACTTCCCGAACCGTCTGGGTAAAGGTGCCAACGTCTATCTGGCCTCTGCGGAGCTGGCAGCCGTTGCCGCTATCCTCGGCAAGATCCCGACCGTGGCGGAGTATCTGCAGTACGCCAAGGCGCTCGATGCCACTGCGGCAGATACTTACCGCTACCTCAACTTCAACGAGATCGCCTCCTACACCAAGAAGGCTGATGCGGTGATCCTGCAGCAAGCCGTTTAACGGAGTTCTTGCGCAATTTGCGCGATAAGAAGCCAATAATGCCGCGTATTTACGCGGCATTATTTATTTGTGTGTTATTCACCGTCTTTTTTGAAGATTGTTTGCACGATCCTTGCTAGAGAGATCCAACCACCTGTTTGGTGGTTCGTTTTATAAACGCTTTGGGTTATGTTGTTCGGTTATGTGCGGTAATGATGAGGCATCGTTATCGAGGGAAAGTGGATATCTGTTCACTGGGTGCTTGCGTTGGCAGGCCTGACGAATTGCGGCGTGGTTCTTTATGTTTCTGTTCAGGATCGATCTCTCCCGAACCGGGTTACGCTTCGGCGGTGCCTTGCTGGTCTTTACCCTGCCGCTGCTGGTGGGAGCTTGGCTCATCCACAGCAATTATGTGCAGGAGCTGAAAGCGGAATCCAGCGCCTCGGCCCACAAGGCCAGAACCCTGATGGAGTCGATGCTGGATCATGCGGAGCAGGCTAATCGCTCCGTGCTGCCTCTGGTGAATGCTCCCTGTCGCGACAATCTGCTGGTGCTGCGCAAGAAGGTCGCCATCGAGCCCTTCCTGCGTTCGGTCAATCTGGTACGAAACGGCATCATCAATTGCACCTCGCTGTTTGGTGAGGCCAATGATGCCGATGACGGCTCCATCTACACCGGCCGCAAGCTGCTGCTGATGAGTGGCAACCGGGTGCGGCAAAATCACCCGCTGCTGGTAGTGCGCACCGAGCAGGGCAAGGATGCCGCCTTGAGCGCCATCGACAGTACCCAGCTCAGCTTCATGCTCTCCATGAGCGGAAAATCCAGTGCGCTCTATCTGCAGGTGGGGTCGGCCTGGCTCAATGAGTCTGGCCGTTATCTGAGCGAGGCGCCCACCCTCCATCGCGGGATCAGCCAGGTCCTTACCTCATCCCATTATCCTTTCACCATCCTTGCCGGTTATGCCATGCCGGTCTACTGGAAGTCGCTGTGGGCCGCGCGGCATGTGGCGCTGTCGTGGCTGGCGGTTTCCTCGCTTTTGCTGGCCTGGCTGGTGTGGTGGGTGCTGGGGCGCCCCGGCTCGCCAACAGATGAGTTGCGACGCGCCCTGCGGGCCAGGGAGTTTGTTCCCTATCTGCAACCGCTGATTGCCAGCCACGATGGCAAGATGATGGGCGCCGAGGTGTTGATGCGCTGGGAGCATGTCAATGAAGGGGTGATCCGGCCCGATCTCTTTATTCCGCAAGCGGAGGAGTCGGGACTGATCGTCCCCATGACCACCCATATCATGAAGCAGGTGGCGACACGGTTGAACCGCTCTCAGGAGCAGTTGCCCGATGGGTTTCATATCAGCTTCAACATCAGCGCCGCCCATTGCCACGATTTTGCCCTGCTGGCCGAGTGTCGCGCCTTCCTCGGTCACTTTGTTCCCGGCAAGGTGGTACTGGTGCTGGAACTGACCGAGCGGGAGCTGCTGATGTCAGATCCCCAGACCCTCTCCCTGTTCCGCCAGCTGGACGAGATGGGGGTCAAACTCGCCATCGACGACTTTGGTACCGGCCACTCCAGCCTGGCTTACCTGCAGCAGTTCCATGTGGATTACCTCAAGATCGACAAATCCTTTATTGCCCGCATCGGTACCGAGTCGCTCTCGGAACATATCGTGGACAACGTGATCGATCTGGCGACCCGGCTCGGTCTGGCGCTGGTGGCAGAAGGGGTGGAGAGCGAGCGTCAGGCTGACTACCTCAGGGCCAAAGGGGTCGATTATCTGCAGGGGTATCTGTTTGCCCGCCCCATGCCGCTGCGCCAGTTTTGCGAGGAGCTGCTGCCGGAAGAGGCACAAACCCGCCAGCCAGATGGGGTACGAGGCATCCCGAACGCCACCTGATCTATCGGTGACAGACGGGCGGCCACGCTCCTGTATGGCTGGGTAGGGAAGTGTTCTCTCCCTATCCCCCCTCGACTGCAGGGGCTTGTTTTTCATGCCTTGCGGCTCGCTTTTCGGTAGAATCAGCGCTCATTTTGACGTCAGTAAAAGATGAGGCGCGGTATGACGGTTCAGTTCCAGGCATTTCACAGCATCAAGGCGATCGGTAATCGGGAGGTGCTGTTCAACTGGTCGAGAACCAATCCCCTCGGGGCGCTGGATCAGGTGTGGCGCCCGAAAAGCCGCGACGAGTTGCAAATGCTGCTGCGGGAACACCCCGAGCGCAAGCTGCGTCTTATCGGCTCCGGCCTCTCTTTCGAACCCATCCACAGCGTCTATGCCGAAGGCAGTCAGGCGCTGCTGGTGGACTTGCACCACCTGCGCGGCCAGCTGGCGAAAACTGCCGATACCGTGACCTATCAGGCGGGGACGCCACTCGATATCGTTTATGCCGAGCTGATCGCCATGGAGCGGATGCTGCCCGCATCCCCGGGCGTTATCGGCATCCAGACCCTGGGCGGCGCCCTCAGCACCGGCACCCACGGCCAGGGGCTGCACCAGTCAGCCCTCTGCGATGCGGTGGAGGCGATGACGGTGATGCTGGCCAGTGGCGACATCATCCGGGTGGATCGCACCGATCCGCGCTTCGGCGCCTTCGTGATGGGGATGGGGATGCTCGGCATCCTGCTCGACGTCACCCTGCGCACCGTACCGAACCGCATTATGCGCTGCACCAAGTTCACCACCGATTACCCCTTCCTGTTGGAGCACAACGAGCGGCTCAACCGCGAGCACAGCTTCGTGAAAAGCTGGTGGTTTGCCTGGACCGGCGAGAGCCACATCTGGCTGGTGGATCCCGCTTCCGATGACGAGGTGGCCCGCTACCGCGCAGGCGGCAGCGAGCCGCTGCTGCTGGATGGCGATATCGACGCCCGCATGAACGCCACCATAGATGCCACTTTGCAGAAGATGGCGAAGGACACCAAGGATGAGGCGCTGGCGGGTGAGCACTTCGAGACGGTGCGCCGCTTCAAGGATGCCTCCGATCTGGTGGGCAACGTCTACCAGATCCTCTGCAAGGGGATCCCGGCCCCCCAGATCAACTGTGAGGTGGCGGTGCCGCTTCATCGCATGAACGAGGCACTGGAGACCCTGCAGGCCTGGCAGCAGGCCAACCCGGGCGTGCTGCACTACCCCTTTATCCTGCGATGTACCGGCCCCTCCGAGGCCTGGCTCAGCGCCGCTTATGGCCAGTCGGTCTGCTGGATCGGTTTTCTGGTCTATCTGGCGGCGGACGGCACCTTCGTCAACGGCTCCATGGAGCAGATGCGCGAGCTGCAGCAACTGCTGGCGCCGCTTGGCGGCATCCCCCACTTCGGCAAGCATCTGGCGATGGATCTCTACGACTTCCCGGCCCTGCTGCCGCGCTGGAACGACTTCGTGGCGTTGAAAGCCGAGCTCGACCCCCACGGCCGCTTTGAAAACCGCTGGCTCAGCGACCTGTTTGCCAACCGGTAAGGAGCTGACATGACCGATATGCAAGATACCCGTATCCCAGTGACCCTGCTGACCGGCTTTCTCGGTAGCGGCAAGACCACCTTGCTCAACCACTGGGTCAAACAGCCGGAGCTCGGCGAGTGCGCCGTGCTGATCAACGAGTTCGGCTCGGTGGGGCTGGATCACCATCTGGTGCAGCAGGTTGATGAGCAGGTGATGCTGCTCGACTCCGGCTGCATCTGCTGCTCGGTGCAGGGCTCCCTGGTGGAGGCGCTGCAGGGGCTCTTTATGAAGGCCATCCAGCGCAAGATCAAACCGTTCAAGCGGCTGATTATCGAGACCACTGGCCTCGCCGATCCGGCCCCCGTGCTCTTCACGTTGAGGGAAGAGGGCTTTATCGCCCAGCGCTACCGCTTCGATGGCACCGTCACTGTGGTGGATGCCGGTCATATCGAGCAGCAGTTGGCGGCCCAGTATGAGGCGGTGAAGCAGGTGGCGCTGGCGGATCTGCTGGTGGTGAGCAAGGGGGATCTGGTGGAGGACGAACAGCTGGCGCGGGTCGAAGCCCAGCTGGCTGCACTCAACCCGGCGGCCCCGATCCAGCAGGTGACCAATGGCGAACTGTCGCCAGCAGTGCTGGAGAAGCTCGGCGCCTACAACGAAGCGGCGGGGCGCGATGTGCGCCAGCTGCTGGCCTGGCTGCGCACCGAATCCCCCAAGCAGGGGCTGGCGTCACCGATGCAGCCGAAGATGCAACCGTTCGCCGCCAAGGTGGGCACAGCTGCGCCCACCCACTTCGAGCACGGCAACATCGAGAGTTTCTCCCTGCGTATCGGTGAGCCGCTCAAGCCCTCTCGTCTGCTGGCCGCCATCGATGCGGTGCAGGCGCAGTATGGCGATGCCCTGCTGCGCCTCAAGGGGATCTTGCAGCTGGAGGGGGAGAGCCAGCCGGTGGTGATCCACGGCGTCCACGGCCAGCTCTATCCGCTGCAGGCGCTGGGCGACTGGCCGGAGGGCAAGGCCCAGTCCCGACTGGTGTTTATCGTCAAGAGTCAGGACAAGGCCGGTATCGAGCAGCTCTTTATGGCGACCCTCAAGGCCCCCGAGCCCACTCTGGAAGAGCGGCTCAAAGCCATGCTGGGTCAGCCCGACAACTGATCTTGCGCGTTGCAGCTCTCCTGTACCGGGTCAGGACGGTGACGGTTGAACAACACAAACGCCACCGGCACAAAGTAGAACGAGAGCAGGGTCGCCAGCGCTGTGCCACCGGCGATGGCGATGGCAAAGGGGGGCCAAAAGCCGCCGCCCCCCAGCAATAGCGGGATGAAGCCGCCCACCGTGGTGATGGTGGTCGAGACGATGTGGCGGCTGCAACCGGCCACCAGGTCACGGATCTGCGGCAGATTGCCCTGTTGTGCCTGCGGGTCTGCCTTCAGCTCGGCCAGAATGACGATGGCGGCGTTGATGGCCAGCCCCATCAGTCCCAGCAGGGCGATGATCACCGTAAACCCGAAGGGGTAGCCCAGCAACCAGACCCACAGCAGCCCGAGCCCCGCCGACTGGATCGCCACCAGGGTGACGATGCCTGCCAGCCGGAACGAGTTGAAGCTGAGCACCAGCACGGCCACCAGCAGCACGGCGACCAGGCTGACGTGAGCCATCAGATTGCCCACCGATTCATCCCGCTTGGCGGCTTCCCCGCCAAACTCCAGTCGATAGCCCGGCGGTAACGCCAGCGCCTTGGTGGCCAGCCTCTCTTTGACCTGCTCCAGCACGGTTTGCGGCAGTACGCCGACCGCCAGATAGGCCTCCAGCACATTGACCCGCTCACCATCCCGACGGCTGATCTCCCCCCAGCTTGGCAGCAGTTCGGGAGTGGCCAGTGCCCGCAAGGTGAGATTGGCAGCCCCTTGCTGGCCGGTGCCGGTGAGCGACAGCGGCACATTGAGCAGCGCATCCGGATCCTGACGCAAGGGCTCGGCCAGCCGCACCCGAACCGGGATTGACTCGGTGCCTTCCAGCACAGTGCCGCCCAACCTGCCATCCAGTGCGCCAGCCAGCCGGGAGGCAACATCGGTCAGGCTCATGCCTGCCAGTCGGGCGGCCTCCTCATCGACCTGCAACCAGAGTTTGGGGGCCCCGGCCTGCAAGGTGGCGCGGGTCTGCACCACTGCCGGGGTATTGGCGAGCAGACTGCGCAGCTCCTCTCCCAGACGGTGTAGTTGTTCAAGGTCGGGGCCAAACAGCCGCAGCTCGACCGGGGCATTGAAAGGCGGCCCCTGTTCCAGCTTGCGCACCAGGATCTGCGCTTCAGGAAATTTTGCATCGAGCCGCTGCTGCAGTTGTGGAATGAGCCGCTCGGCGGCATCGGCATCCTGCAGGGTGATCATCCCCTGGGCGTAATCGGCCCGCCCCTGTTTTCTGGGGACCAGGTTGTAGTAGAAGCTGGGTGCGTTGTCGCCCACCACCCAATCCTGGCGAACCAGCTCGGGGAGGCTGGCCAACTCGGCGGAGATCCCCAGTGCCAGCTCGCGGGTGCGCGCCAGGCTCGCCTGTGGGGAGAGGCTGGCCTCGATGTGGATCATGTCCCGGTCGGCAGGGGGAAAGAACTGTTCGGTGAGGCGGCCCGCCACCCAGAAACCGATCAGGGGCAGCAGACTGACCAGCAGCAGGGTACGCCAGGGGTGAGCCAGCGCCATGGCGATGCTCTGCTGGAAACGGGCGCTCACCTGGGGCAGGTGCAAGCCATCCTGATACCAGCGTCCCCCCTGGTCACTGCCAATCCAGCGAGCTGCAAGGCCAGCCACCAGGGTGTGGGCGATGAGGTAGGATCCCAACAGCGAACAGATCACCGCCCAGGCGATACCGCCGACAAACTCGCCCGCCGGGCCCGGCATCAGAATGATCGGCATAAAGGCGAGCATGGTGGTGAGGGTGGAGCCCAGCAGTGGCAGCCAGAGGTGGCCGATGGCTTCCAGTGCGGCGGCACTCATGGCCATGCCGTGGCGGCGCTGATACTGCACCCGATCCGCCATGACGATGGCGTTGTCCACCATGATCCCGAGCGCTACCACCAGACCGGTGACCGACATCTGGTGAATGGGCAGATTGATCAGGTTCATGCAGGCGAATGAGAACGCCACGGTAAGCGGCAGCGACAGGGCCACGATAATGGCGGCCTTGACCCCCAAGGTCACCAGCAGCACGGCCACTATGATGAGGAAGCCCTGCACAATGTTGATGAGCAGGGTGTCGAGCCGCTGATCGGTATAACGCTGCTGATCGAAGCTGGTGACGAGGCCTATATTATCCGGCAAGTCCTGTTGCAGCTGGGCCAGCATGGTATCGACCCGTGCCGACCAGAGGTCGATGCGGTGATCCTGTGCCATGCGCAGGCCGACCACCACGGCCCGCTCACCATTGGCAAAGGCCAGCTGGCTCTCCGGTTGGTGCAGGGTACGCCGTACCTCGGCCAGATCGCCAAGGCGCAGGGTCTGGCCCTGCTCGCCGGTACGCAGCGGGATCTGGCGGATCCGCTCCAGGGTATCGAGGGCGCCGCGGATCTCTACCTGAAAGCGATTGTGGCTGCCCTGCAACTCCCCGGCGGCCACTTTGGCATCGGCACCGCTTAGCGCCTGGGCAAGCTGTTCGCCACTCATGCCGCTGGCACTGAGGGCGAGGGGATCGAACCGCACCTCGATCTCCTCCTGCGGTGCTCCGACCCGCTCGACGTATTCGGTGCCCGGCAGCTGGCGAGCCCGGCGTTCCAGCTCGGCGCTGTAGCGGGCGAGGCGATCCAGCTGCGGCTGGCCCGGCCCGCGCCAGACCACATTGACCAGCCGGGTGAAGGGGTAGCCCTTCTCGTCATCCAGCTTGGGGGCACTGGCGCCGGCTGGCAGTCCGGCGGCAAGATCTGCCAGCCGGTCACGGACTCTGGACCAGACAGGCTCGACATCGCTGACCTCATCCTTGAGCTCCAGATTGATGATGGAGAGACCGGGGCGAGAGCTCGACTCGATCAGCTTGATCTCGCTCTGGGCCCGCAGCCGGTTCTCGATGGGCTCGCTCACCAGCGCTTCCACCCGTTCGGCGCTGGCCCCGGGGAAGTGGGTAACCACGCTGGCAAAACGGCTGGTGAGCTGGGGATCTTCGGTTCTGGGCAGGGTCTGCAATGCCGCAAGGGCGGCCGTCAGCAGCAGTGCGACCGTCAACAGCAGCAGGCGGCCATTCTCGATAAACGGGCGGATCATGACTGTGGCTCCGGATGCGCCGCCTGATGATCCACGCTGGTTGTCAGGGTGACCTGCTGGCCCGGCACCAGTTTATGCAGGCCATCGGTCACCAGCTGTTCTTGTCCGTTCAGGGCACCACTGATCCAGGCCCGCTCGCCATCTTGCTGCAGCAGGGTGACGTCCCGACTGACCACTCGGGGTGGCGTTTCGTCGTTGAGCAGGTAGAGGGTCCAGCTGCCGCGCAATCCCTGGGTCAGTGCGGTGAGCGGCACTTCGTAAGCGCGGGTGGGCTCGCGGGTCTGATGCAGCAGGGTGATCAGTTGCCCCTCTGCCAGTTGTTCGCCGCCCCGGATCAGCTGGAAGCGGGCGGTGCGGGTGTGGGTCTGCCCGTCCACTTGTACCCCCAGATTAAGCAGGCGCCCCTCCAGTGATTGCGCACCGCTTTGCAGGGGGTAGTGTTGGCCGACGATCAGGGACTCGGCCTGTTTCACCGGCACGCCGATATCGGCCTCCCACTGGCCGCTGCGGGTCAGGGAGAAGAGAGGCTGGCCTGCGGCCACCACGGCCCCCAACGCCTGCTCGCGGCTGACTACGATCCCGTTGAAAGGGGCGCGCAGCTGTGATTTCTCCTGTTTGACCCGGTTGGCTTCGAGGGCGGCGGCCAGCTGGTTGGCGCTTGCCTCCAGCATGCGGACTTTGCCTTGCTGTTCATCCAGCGCCTGACGGGAGCTGAACTGCTGCTGGCGCAGGGCGGTGAGTCGATCGAGCGTCTGCCGGGCAAGAGTCAGCTCGGCCTCGTTCTGGGCTGCCCGGGCGGCCAGCTCTTTGGCTTCCACTGCCAGCAGCCGGGTATCCAGTGTGGCGAGCAGTTCGCCAGCCGCGACCGGCTCTCCGCGTCCCTTGTGCAGGGTAGCGATCCGCCCTGCCTGCTCGAAGCCTATCTGGCTGTGCTCGGGGGCGATCACCCGGCCATTGAAGCGGTGCAGCACCGGGTAGTGATCGCTGGCCTGCAGTGGCTGGGCGATCACCCGGGTCAGAGCGGGTGTTTCTTCTGACTCTGTGACCGGGCTGCAGCCACTCAGTAACAGCGCCAGCAGGATTAAGCAAAGTGTCATGACATCATCCTCTGGTTGACATAACATCAAATCACACCGGTGAGTCTAGTTTTTCGAAACTAGACTGTCCAGTTTGATTGTGGAGGAAAAATGAACATTTCACCCCGTAGTCAGCAGAAGCGGGCTGCGATCCTCGATGCTGCCGGGCGGCTCTTCTGTCAGCACGGTCTGCATCTGGTCAGCATGGACATGGTGGCCAGTGAAGCGGGCGTCTCCAAGCAGACGGTCTACAGCCATTTTGCCAACAAGGAGTCGCTGTTTGCCGAAGCGGTGGGCAGCAAGTGCGTCAGCAGCGAGCTGATGCCGGAGGTGTTGCTGCGTGGCAACAATGTGCGGGAGAGCCTGATTGCCTTTGGTCGCAGCTTTCGCAAGTTGATCCTGAGCGATGATGCCATCAATATCTTTCGCACCTGCATCAGCTGCAACGATGCCCAGCTGGCCACCCTTTTTTTCGAGGCGGGCCCGCTCTATGTGACCGAGATGCTGTCCAACTGGCTGGAGCAGCAGAAGCAGCAAGGCCTGCTGTGCCATCAAGACAGCGAACAGGCCGCCTTGCAGCTGTTGCTGATGTGGCAGGGCAAGGAGCGAATGCTCCGTGAGCTGGGTCTGCCGTTGACCCAGAGCGCTGCCGAGCAGGATGCCTGGACCCTAAGTTGTGTCGATCTCTTCCTGACCGCCGCCGCTCCCCCGCAAAAATAATGGAGGTGGCAATGAGCCACACAGTGACAGATGCCCAGCGCAAGTGGCTGCCCCTGCTGGCGGCGGTCGGTTTCTTTATGCAGGCGCTGGATGGCACCATTCTCAACACCGCCCTGCCCAGCATGGCCGAGACCTTGGGAGAGAGCCCGCTCCAGATGCAGTCGGTGATCATCGCCTACATGTTGACGGTGGCGTTGCTGATCCCGGCTTCCGGCTGGCTGGCTGACAGATTCGGCACCCGCCGCATCTATCTGGCTGCCATCTCGCTCTTCACGCTCGGCTCGCTCGCCTGTGCCGCCTCCAATTCGCTCTCCATGCTGGTGGCTGCCCGTGTGCTTCAGGGGATTGGCGGTGCGCTGCTGATGCCGGTGGGACGGTTGGCGGTGCTGCGGGTTTATGACAAGCACGAGCTGCTGCGGGTGATGTCGTTTGTCACCATCCCGGGGCTGCTCGGCCCGCTGATGGGGCCGGCGCTCGGAGGCTGGCTGGTGGAAGTGGCGAGCTGGCACTGGGTATTTCTCATCAACCTGCCGGTGGGGTTGCTCGGCTTTATCGCCAGCTGGCACTTTATGCCGGAGCTGCGGCAGCAGACCGCCCGGTTCGACTGGCAGGGCTTTGTGATGTTCAGCGTCGGCATGGTGCTGGTGTCGGTCGGCTTGCAGGGACTGGGGGAGCACAGCATCTCCACCGGTTGGGCGCTGTTTGCACTGATCTTCGGCTTGGCGGCGATGGCGAGCTACTGGCTCTATGCCGCCAATGCACCGCAGCCGCTCTTTAGCCTGAACCTGTTCAAGACCGCCACCTTTGCCATCGGCATCTGGGGCAACCTGTTTGCCCGCCTCGGCAGCGGCGCCATGCCCTTCCTCACTCCGCTGTTTCTGCAACTGGGGCTCGGTTTCTCCCCGAGCAAGGCGGGGATGACCATGATCCCCACCGTGATTGGCGCCATGCTGACCAAGACGCTGGTGAACAAGCTGATTCCGAAGGTGGGCTATCGCCGCATCCTGATCGGCAACACCCTGCTACTGGGGGCGATGATCGCCAGCTTCTACTTTATCGACAACCAGCTCCCCTACGGGGTCTTGCTGGGCTGGCTGGCGATCTTCGGCGCCATCAACTCGCTGCAGTTCTCCGCCATGAACACTCTCACGCTGCAAGATCTCAGCCCGACCCTGGCCAGCAGTGGCAACGGTCTGCTCTCGGTAGTGATGCAACTCTCCATGAGTTTGGGGGTGGCGATTGCCGCCAGCCTGCTCGGGCTCTTCTCGGCGGGCACCTTAGTGGCCGAGGGTCAGTGGCTGGCCGGGTTCCACCTAACCTACCTCTGTGTCGGGTTGCTCTCCATGCTGGCGGCGCTGATCTTCGCCCAGCTGGCGCGCGATGGGGCTACGCCGTCGGCGCGGGCAGATAGCTGACCTCGCAGGGGAGCTGCGCCAGTACCTCGGCCAGATGCTCGGTCGCCAGCAGAAAGGTCTGCTCCGGGTGGCCCGGAGTCCAGGTGAAGGCGGTGTGGTTGAGCAGTTGTGGGTCTACCAGTAGCGGAATATCGGCACGGGGCAGGAAGGGGCAGACCGCTCCCGGCAGGCAGCCGATCTCCGCCTGCATCTCTTCGGCGGTGCAGATGGAGGGCTTGGCACCGAGTGCGGCCTTGACCGCCTTGTTGTCGAGCCGTCCGTCCCTGTGGGTCAGCAGCAGGGCGAAGCGGCCATCCTTGAACTTGAGAAACAGGGTCTTGCTGAACTCCGCCTGCCAGCCGAGGCGGGCCTTGACCTTTTCATCGGTGGCGTAGTCGAGGATGGGTTCATGCTCATAGCGCTGGTGGGGCAGTTCGGCCAGCAGCTGGCAGTTGAAGTGGTGAATGGTATCGAGTGGCATGGGGTTCTCCTGTAGTGGGCGCTATCCTGCCAGCCTCGCAGGGTCAGGCCCAATGACACTTTCTTATCCGTGATAAGCAACCCTGTCCGTGCAAACAACAAGGGCGCCGTGAGGCGCCCTTGCGGATCAGTGATGCTGCAATTCGCACGCTTCCCAGTGAAAGGGAATGGGGCACAGCTGCTGGGAGGCCTTGTCATAGGCTTGCCACAGCTCGCCCATGGTGCGGCCATCGACGGGGTGGCGCAGTTTGGGGGCCAGCTCGGCCAGCGGCCAGAGCACGAAGGCGTTGGTGAGCACTTCACCGCGCGGCAGCACCAGCGGGGTGTCGCAGACCAGATCGCCATAGAGCAGCAGGTCGAGATCCAGGGTGCGCGGGGCGAACTTCTTGGCATCCGGCTCGCGGCCGTGGGCGAACTCCATGGCCCGCAGTCGCTGGCAGACGGTGGTCAGCGGCAGATCGGTCTCGGCAGCTGCTACCAGGTTGTAGAAGGGGCGGCCGTTGAAGCCGACCGCCTCGCTCTCGAATACCCGGGAGACCCGCAACTCGCCAAATTCGGCGTGCAGGGCATCGAGCCCGGCGCGAATATGACGATCCCGCTCGATGTTGGAGCCCAGGCTGATATAGATGGTGGTCATCAGTTGCTGCTCGCGGCCGGGGTGCGATGGCGCAGGATCTCGACGCCGACCCCGGCGGCATTGGGCACGGCGCCCGGCTTGGTGAGGGTCACCTTGACCCACTGTACCCGCTCGTCGGCGAGCACCAGCATGGCAACCTGCTCGGCCATGGTCTCGACCAGCTCGACCACCTTGCTGCTGACATGCTCGCAAATCTTGTTGGAGAGGTCGGCATAATCCAGTGCCAGATTGATGTCGTCGGTTGCTGCCGCGGGGCGGTTGTCGAACCCCATCTCGAGGTCAAAACGGAGCTTTTGGCGAATGCCCTTCTCCCACTCATATACACCGATGGTGGTCAAAACTTCGAGTCCGCGAATAAACACCTTGTCCATGACTGTACTTCTTCTTTACTCTTGATGGGCTGTGATGACAGCGCAGGGATGCTGGCTGGGCAACAGGCTTGCCGAGGCGCTCTGGGTGGGCATGGGCCCATGCCAGCGTATGTGGCCCGCATCATACCCCATTCATATCGTGGTAAAAACGACCAAGATGACGGCCCTGACGATTTTGATGATTATTCTGGCCTACCTGGGTGGTTCACTATCCAGTGCTGTGCTGGTCTCCCGTTGCACCGGTCTGCCCGACCCGCGGGATCATGGCTCCCACAATCCGGGGGCAACCAATGTGCTGCGCCTCGGTGGCCGGATGGCGGCGCTGGTGGTGCTGCTGCTTGATGTGCTCAAGGGGACTGTGCCCGTCTATCTCGCCTGGTATCTGCAGATCAAACCCGTCTACCTCGGCTTTATCGGGGTCGCCGCCTGCCTCGGCCATATGTACCCCATCTTCTTTCATTTTCGTGGTGGCAAAGGAGTCGCCACGGCACTGGGGACCATGATGCCCATCGGCTTTACCATGGGGGGCGCCGTGATTGGCACCTGGCTGCTGGTGCTGCTGGTGAGTGGCTACTCCTCGCTGGCCTCCATCATTACCGTGCTGCTGACGCCGCTCTTTACCTACCTGCTCAAACCCGAATACACCCTCCCTGTCTCGCTGCTCTCCTGCCTTATCCTGATCCGCCATCACGAGAACATCTCCCGCCTGCTCAAGGGGGAGGAACCCAGAGTCTGGGAGCGAAAAGGCGCGGCCTGTGCCGAAGAAGTGGCAGAAATGGACGATGTTGCGCAAAAAAGAGACGAACGAGACAAAAAGTGAAATTTCCCGTTGACCATCTGCCTTAAAATCCGTTTAATAGCGCCCACGCCCAGATAGCTCAGTCGGTAGAGCAGGGGATTGAAAATCCCCGTGTCGGCGGTTCGATTCCGTCTCTGGGCACCAATTTTGGTGCCATGAAAGAAAAAATTTGTTCATGCACAATGGTTTAAAGTGTGCCGGCTTAGCTCAGTAGGTAGAGCAACTGACTTGTAATCAGTAGGTCACCAGTTCGATTCCGGTAGCCGGCACCATTTGCCCAGATAGCTCAGTCGGTAGAGCAGGGGATTGAAAATCCCCGTGTCGGCGGTTCGATTCCGTCTCTGGGCACCAATTACAATTCCTCCTTAGTTCAGTCGGTAGAACGGCGGACTGTTAATCCGTATGTCACTGGTTCAAGTCCAGTAGGAGGAGCCAATTCAAAAAGCCCTTGTCGCAAGACAAGGGCTTTTTTCTATTTGGCGCAGCCATTTTTTAACCATAAAAACAACCACACACGCACAGATGAACCGCAGGATAGATATGGAAAATCATGTAGTTATAGAGTCAAAGGGGCGACTTGCCGCCATTAGGAACTGGATGGAACCCGTGCTGGTACTGCT
This sequence comes from Aeromonas sp. FDAARGOS 1404, assembly GCF_019047085.1. Classification (NCBI taxonomy): domain Bacteria; kingdom Pseudomonadati; phylum Pseudomonadota; class Gammaproteobacteria; order Aeromonadales; family Aeromonadaceae; genus Aeromonas; species Aeromonas sp. FDAARGOS 1404. The sequence goes on along the minus strand of NZ_CP077237.1, from coordinate 1,815,578 downwards.
TATTCTAGGCAGCCTGTTCGGTTACCTCGGCAGCCAGATGGGCCTCTCTGCCATGGTCAACACCCTGTTCAATACCGCCCACCAGCTGCTGCTCAATACCGTGCTCTTTATCATGGGGATCACGGTGCTCTCCGGTGCCCTGAGCCAGCTGTTGAGCGAGTTCGGGGTGATCCGCCTGCTGGAGGTGCTGCTGGCCCCGCTGATGAAGCCGGTGTTTCGCCTGCCTGGCCGCACCGCCCTGGCGGCCCTGATGACTTTCTTCTCCGACAACCCGGCGGTGATCAGCCTCGCCAAGGACAGCCGCTTTCGCAAAGGCTTCACCCCCTGGCAGCTGGTGTCGCTCACCAACTTCGGCACCGCCTTCGGCATGGGGCTGATCGTGGTGACCTTTATGGCCACTCTGCAACTGCCGAGCGGTGAATCCACCGCCAGCGCGGCGCTGATCGGGCTGCTCGGTGCTCTGGTGGGCTCGGTGGTCTCCACCCGACTGATGCAGCGGATGATCCGCCCCTTGGTGGGGGAAGTGCTGAACGATGACGCTGTATTGTCCGACGGCCGCAAGGTAGGGGTGACCAAAGAGGCGGCTCCCGGCTGGCTGAGGATCCTCAACTCTCTGCTCGATGGTGGCAAATCTGGCGTGGAGCTGGGGATGGCGGTGATCCCCGGGGTGCTGATCATCAGTACTTTCGTGATGCTGCTCACCTTCGGCCCGGGCGACAAGGGCTATACCGGCGAAGCGTTTCAGGGGGTTGCCCTGCTGCCGGTGCTGGCTGCCAAGGTAAGCTGGCTGTTTGACCTGCTGTTCGGCTTCCTGCAGCCGGAGCTGGTCGCTTTCCCGGCTACCTCGCTCGGTGCGGTCGGTGCCGCCATGTCGCTGGTGCCGCCTTTTATTGCCAAGGGGTGGATCACCGGCAACGAGGTGGCGGTGTTTACCGCCATGGGGATGTGCTGGAGCGGCTTTTTGAGCACCCACACCGCCATGCTCGATGCCCTCGGCTATCGCCACCTCACCTCCCGCGCCATCGTTGCCCACACCATCGGCGGCCTGTGCGCCGGTGTGGCCGCTCACCAGCTCTATCTACTGCTGGGCTGAGTCGGGTTCAGACACGGAAACAAAAAGAGGCTCTTCGGAGCCTCTTTTTGTTTCCCCCTGCCGCGCCCTGCTCACGGGCGCACCAATCACCCTTGCTGCGTGATGCCCTGCACCTTCAACCAGAATCGCTCCTGGCAGTGGTTGTGAAACAGCTTGCGGGCTGGAGTGATGGGAATGGGACTGGCGATGACCCGATAGCTGATCCAGCACTCGGCACAAAGCTGCTGCGATGGCGCTTCGTCCTGTTCGGTTTGCTGGCGGATGACGACCCCATTGGCAAACCAGCTGGTGGTTATCTGGTGCTGGATCACAGTGCCGCTCTCATCATGCTCGCTATAGTGTTCACTCTCTTGGCGGGTGAGGGTGACGGGGCTCGCCTGTCGATGAATGGCCCTGATATAGCTGATTAGTTGATTCATTGCCGATCTTGCCGTGATGGTTGGCCTGCACTGGATGAGCTGCACAGGATGGAAGAGGGCTAGCGTAACGTGCTGCCGGGTTTGCGGCAATCGCCTCGGCTGCACCGCAAGTAAACCTGAACGGGGGAGAGCAATGGGGATCCCGCAAAACAAGGCCGAGCTGCTACTCGCGATCGATACCAATTTCAGCAAGTTGTTCAAGGCGTTGCAGGCCGTCCCCGAGAGCCGGGTGCGGGAGCCGACCTTGGCAGGGCACAGCAAGGGAACCACCATGAGCGTCGTCAATCTGCTGGCCTACCTTATCGGCTGGAACGAACTGCTGATCAAGTGGATCGAGCGGGATGCGGTAGGTCTGCCAGTGGATTTTCCCGAAACCGGTTTTAAGTGGAACGAGCTGGACAGGCTGGCCCAAAAGTTCTATCGGGATTACGAGGGGCTCAGCTATCCGGCGTTGTTACAGCGGTTGGCTGCCGCCAGAGGGCACATCATTGAACTGGTGGAGGCGCGCAGCGACCAGCAGCTGTATGGCTGCCTCTGGTATGAGAAGTGGACGCTCGGGCGGATGATCCAGTTCAATAGCGGTTCCCCCTATCTCAACGCCAACGGGCGGCTGCGCAAGTGGCTCAAAGAGTTGGCGATCCGGGTGTGAAAAGAGGGCGATAGCTGCCCGGGGGGGCGGCAAAACGCTTTGCCACCATATTGCCACTACCGCCCGTGGCGGCAGCTACTGGCCGCCTGACTCCCCTTTGCGCTCGGCCATCTCCTGCGTGCTGGTGTGCTGGTTGAATAAATAGATCAGCCATTCAAGGGATTAGCCGGTGCGGTGCGTTTTATTGCCGTGCTGGCCCCGCTTATGCAGACCTCTTGGCAACATCATCAAGGGTCGTTGTCGCGGAGAGTTATCATGATCAGCAACCTGCTTCCCCTTGCCTCAATCGCCCTCAATCTTGGCAGCCAGCTGCTTGGCAGCAGTAGCAAACCCCAGCCCGTGCAGCCTGCCGTGCAGGAGGATCGCCTTGCTCCGACCGTCCAGAGCTTGTTCCAGCGGCTCGGCATCAAAGATGCCGACAGCGAACAGAACCGCTCGGCCATCAATCACTTTATGGGGGAGCTGATGCAGACCCTGGGGCAGGAGAATGGTGGCAAATCCCTCCCGGCTGCCATCGATAGCGCCCGCAACCAGCTGGCGAGCGGCACCCAGAGCACCCGCCTCGATGCCCTGCAAAGTGAGCTTGATACTCTCAAGGATTCCCTCGGTGCCAGCCATCTCAACCTCGATCAGTTGCTCGGTGCCTTTAAACAGACCCTGCCCAATGGCAAGGGCGATGGGGTTGGCAAACTGCTTAATGCCAGCGCGTAAGTTGAGAGAAAAACGCTATTGCTGTTGAGCTTCGAATCTCACTCACTGTATGATTCATGGAAATTGTTTCAGTCTCCTAGGTATGATTTGTTCTGAACACAGAACATTATTATGGGGGAGAGTTTAGGCTATTTACTGAGTCTTACTAAATTGGCTTTAATACATTATTTTTAACGGTGATAGAACATATTTTTCTTGTTGGCTATAAGTTAAGCTTTACACTGTTATAACAAACCTTTCATGATGGTCAATACAGCAGGAGGTATATTTATTTCAAGAAGTTTTTCTTTTGAATATGTTTGATATTTAATTTATGGTTAATTTTTAAACTGACTGTAGAAATTATGAGTAAACGAGTTATGTGGGAAGAGTATTTACAATACATGGAGGGAGTGGTGTGAGTCTTAATAAGATTGCTTTATTGATTTTATTATGTGTTGTTTTTTTGTGTTGTGGATATCTTTTGGGAGTAAAAGTACCATTTACCAATGAACTCCCATTAGTTATTGACCAAAAAAAGTTAGAAGTTAGCAAGTTTGAATATTTCTCTCTTGTGATAAACCTAGTTTTAGCTGTGTTCACGTTCCTGACCATTGCAGTCGCTTTATTAAAAGAGGAAATAGTGGGGCTTTGGAAAAAGGTGATTTTTAGTGCTGATTTGGATAATGGGAAAGGGTTTGTTGAAAATATAAGTAGGAGAAGTGGAAGTACATCGGCTGATAGCTATCAATTAAAATTAAAAATAACCAATAATGGTACAATTAATGCATTAAATTGTAGGGTTATTATATCTAAGGTAATATATAAAAATGGTGCTTCTAACAATGCTAGAGAGATGAAGTATCATGCCAATAAGATATTGACAAATTCTGAACATCAGATTCTATCACCATCGACGTCATTCGAAATTACAATGGCTGAAATAAATATTAATAGAGATAACTCTGATAATGTATCTAGTACTGGCCCGGTGACACCGGCTCCAGCTCCGGCTCCGACACTTCTTATTGCTGGTACTCAAATAGAACAAGATTGTCATAATGGAAGTCTTGAGGTACATTTCTCCATCCACTGTGACTCAACTGCAAGCTTAAAGAAGGTAATGATAATTCAATGGGATGGGGCGTGGAAGGATAGACTTGCTGATATTCAACTGAACGCAACGTTTAAGAGTTAAGGTGGGATGATGAAAACGTATCTTATTTCATATGATTTGAATAATAAGTCAAAAGAATATAACTTTCTTTATGATGAAATCAAGAAATCAGACACTTGGTGGCACTATTTAGAATCTGTTTGGGTAATAACTAGTAGAGAAGACCTATATAATGTCAGAATGAGACTTCAAAATCTATTAGATAGGGATGATAGACTTTTGGTTATTGAAATTCATAGTGGACAAGCTGATGGATGGTTACCTACTGATGCGTGGGATTGGTTGAAAAACAATACAACTATAAAATAATAAAAGGGGGCGTTACCCCCCTAATATTTATCTTTAACGGGACTTTAAGATGTATTCAATTTTTTGCAAGGATGCTTCTACCTGCTCGCGGGCGACGCCGCCTTTGGCGACCCGCTTGGCCAGGGTCGCTTCCAGTGCCAGATTGGGGTAGACGTCGAACTCGATCACCGGGCTGAAGCGCTGGAACTCGCCGATGGAGAGCTCCTCCAGCGGTTTGCCCACGCTGATGGCAAAGACCACGGTTTCGCCGACGATATGGTGTGCCTCACGGAACGGAATCCCCTTGGCCACCAGATAGTCCGCCAGCTCGGTGGCGTTGGCGTAGCCGCCTTGCGCCGCCGCCATGGTGCGCTCACCATTCACCTTCAGATCGATCAGCACCAGCGCCGCCATATCGAGGCAGTCGTGCCAGGTATCGAGGGCATCAAACAGCCCCTCTTTGTCTTCCTGCATGTCCTTGTTGTAGGCCAGCGGCAGCGCCTTGAGGCTCATCAGCATGCCCATCTGGGCGCCCACCACCCGGCCGGTCTTGCCACGGATCAGCTCCAGCGCATCCGGGTTCTTCTTCTGCGGCATCAGGGAGGAGCCGGAAGTGACCGCATCGGAGAGCTCGACAAAGCCCGCCTCGCCGGTGTTGTAGAAGATGAGATCTTCGGCAAAGCGCGACAGGTGGGTCATGGAGAGGGACGCCACGTGCATCAGTTCCACTACGTGATCCCGATCGGAGACCGAATCCAGACTGTTGCGGGTGGCGCCGGCAAAGCCCATGTCGAGCGCCAGCGCTGCGCGGTCGATGGCGTAGGCAGTGCCCGCCAGCGCGCCGCAGCCGAGCGGGCTGGTGTCGAGGCGCTTGAGGGCATCCTGCAGCCGGGAGTAGTCCCGTTCCAGCATCTCCACATAGGCCAGCGCCCAGTGGGCGTAGGTGACCGGCTGGGCCCGCTGCAGGTGGGTGTAACCGGGCAGTACTGCAGCCTGATTGGCGCGCGCCGAGGCGACCAGCCCCTGCTGCAGGGCGGTGATGGAGCCGAGCAGCAGCTCGCCCTGCGCCTTGCACCAGAGTTTCAGGTCGGTGGCGACCTGATCGTTGCGCGAGCGGCCGGTGTGCAACTTCTTGCCCAAATCGCCGACGGCGGCGATGAGCTGGCTCTCGACCCAGGAGTGGATATCTTCGGCGTCCGAGCTGAGGATCTGCTGGGGATCCTGCTGCACCGAGGCGAGCAGCACCTCCATCGCCTGTTGCAGTTTGCCCTGCTCATCGGCGGTCAAGACTCCCACTTTCACCAGCGCGCGGGCCCAGGCCATGGAGCCCTGGATATCCTGCTCCGCCAGCCGGTAATCGAACCGCAGCGAATCGTTGAACTGCTTGAACCGGCTATCGGCTCCCTGACTGAAGCGTCCACCCCAAAGTGCCATACTGCTCTCCTTGAATGCGTTGTCGGCGGCGCCCTGGCCACCGAGCTTGAAATCGTGCCCTGTTTTTCTGCGAGCCTGTTATCTCACAGAAGCGGCCGGGGCGCTGCCGCTCTTGTCACACCCGCCGATGATGGGTCAGGGGCCATGCCCTCTGCCTGTAGAAGAGGGGGCCATGCCCCCTCAACGGAATCAACGGGTTATCGCGCTTGCTTAGCCGTGGGTATGGTCGCCACCGATGGCTTGATGCTGCTCCTTCATGGCGCGGATCCGGCTGGCCAGGGTGTAGAGACGGATAAAGCCTTCGGCATGGCTCTGGTCGTACACTTCGTCGGCGCCGAAGGTGGCGAAGTCTTCGGAGTAGAGGCTGTTCGGCGACTTCTTCTGCACCGCAGTGACCTGACCCTTGTACATCTTCAGCACCACTTCACCGTCGAGATCTTCGGCGATGGCGTTGGCCGAGGCGAGGATCGCCTTGCACAGCGGAGTGAACCAGCGACCGTCATAGACCAGATGGGAGAACTCGGCACCCAGCTTTTCCCGCCAGGCGCGGGTCGGGCGATCCAGTACCAGCTCTTCCACGGCGCGCAGCGCGGCGACCATCACGGTACCGCCCGGGGTCTCGTAGCAGCCACGGGACTTCATCCCCACCATCCGGTTTTCGGTGATGTCGATGCGGCCCACGCCGTGCTTGCCAGCACGCTCGTTCAGGGTCATCAGGATCTGGTGCGGGCTGAGCGGCTGGTCGTCAACGGCCACCACTTCACCCTGCGCCACGGTCAGCTTGACGTACTCCGGCTGATCCGGAGCCTGCTCGGCCGGTACGGTCCACTGCCAGACCGCTTCGGACGGCTCGTTCCAGGTGCTCTCCAGCTCGCCACCCTCGGTGGAGATGTGCCAGGCGTTGGCGTCGCGGCTGTAGATCTTCTTCAGGGTCGCCTTGCAGGGGATGTTGCGGGTCTCCAGATAGGAGAGCAGATCTTCCCGGGAGCGCATGTCCCAGATCCGCCACGGGGCGATGACTTTCAGTTGGGGCGCCAGCGCGGCGACCGCGCCTTCGAAACGCACCTGATCGTTACCCTTGCCGGTGCAGCCGTGGGAGATGGCATCGGCCCCTTCCGCCAGCGCCGCTTCGACCATCGCCTTGGCGATCACCGGACGGGCCATTGAGGTGCCCAGCAGATAGGTGCCTTCATAGACGGCGCCGGTCTTCAGGGTCGGGTAGACGTACTCTTTGACGAACTCTTCCCGCAGATCCTTGATGATGCACTTGGTGGCGCCGGAGGCGATGGCCTTCTGCTCGATCCCTTCCAGATCGTCGCGCTCCTGACCGACGTCGGCCACGAAGGCGATGATTTCGGCGTCATAGTGCTCTTTCAGCCAGGGAATGATGGCCGAGGTATCCAGTCCACCCGAGTAAGCCAGTACGATCTTGTTGATTCCGCTCATGTTACTTCTCTCCGTGATGATTCGATGATGATTCAATAAAGGTGTCGTGATTCAGGTTGATTGCCGCGTTACTTGTTGCCGAGAAGGGTCAGCAACACGGCGTTCTGGATATGCATCCGGTTTTCGGCCTCGTCCATGATGAGGGAGGCAGGGCCATCCATCACCTGCGAGGAGATCTCCAGCTCCCGATGAGCCGGCTGGCAATGCAGCACGTGCTGGATGCCGGTGCGGTCGAGCAGGGCCTGGTTGATCTGGTAAGGCATAAAGAGGTCTTTGACCTGCTCCATCGGGGTGTTGTCACCCATGGAGACCCAGGTATCGGTGTAGGCCACGTCGAACCCTTCGATATCTGCCACGTCATCACTGATGTGGATGGTCGCCCCCGACTTGGCCGCCAGTGCCTGCGCCTGCAGGAAAATCTGGGTATCCGGGCCGTGGCCTTTCGGGCAGATCAGGGTGACGTCGGTGCCGAGGGTGGCCCCCAGCAGCAGCAGAGAGTGGCTAACGTTGTTGCCATCACCGAGGTAGGCAAGCTTCACCTTCGACAGGTCGTCGTAGTGCTCGGCAATGGTCATAAAGTCGGCCAGCCCCTGACAGGGGTGGTAGAGGTTGCACAGGCTGTTCACCACCGGCACTGTGCCGTGCGCTGCCAGCTCGACCAGGGTCTGGTGATCGAACACCCGGGCGACGATGGCATCACACCAGCGGGACAGGTTGGCGGCAAAATCCTTCACCGACTCCCGCTTGCCCAGCGCGCCGTTCTGCTGATCCAGATAGACGCTGTGGCCGCCCAGCTTGGCGATGCCGATGTCGAAGGTGACCCGGGTACGCAGGGAGGGCTTCTCGAACAGGGTGACCACGCTCTTGCCGGCCAGCGCCTGGCTGTACTTCTTCGGGTCGGCCTTCACTGCTTTGCCCAGCGCAATCAGCGCCTCGATCTGGGCTTTGTTCAGATCACTGTCTTTCAGAAGATGTTGCATCGGATGTTCCTTGTTCCGGTGGAGATCAAATAGCTACCTGGGTGCCGACCGCGCCGCCAGCCAGCAGCTTGAGCAGCTGATCCGGGTAGCGCCAGCTGGCGACACAGACCGGCTTGCCGAGGGTCTCGGCGGCGTGCAGGGCCGCTTCTACCTTGACCGCCATGCCATCGCGGATCACCCCTTTCTCCATCAGATCCAGCGCGGTCAGCTTGTCGAGCTGGGGCACCAGCTTGCCCTTGCCATCGAGGATGCCGCTCACGTCGGAGAGCATCACCAGATCGGCACCGAGGGCCTCGGCAATGGCGGTGGCCGCCTGATCCGCGTTGACGTTCATCAGCTGCCCCTCGGCAGTGATACCGATGGAGCTCACTACCGGCAGGAAGCCCTGACCGAGGATGCCCGCTACCAGCGCCGGGTTGCCCGGCTTGCACTCGCCGACCGCGCCGAGATCCGGGTCAAGCTGGGTCACCTGACAGAGGCCGCCGTCGGCGAGGCAGAGCCCCACCGCCGGAATACCGGTGGCGATCGCCTTGGCCATCATCTGCTTGTTGGCCGTCCCCGCCAGCGCCCCGGCAATAAAGGGGATCTGCTCGAACGGGGTCACCCGCAGGCCATTCTTCTTGGTGGAGGTGAGACCCAGTCCCTTGAGCAGGTCATCCACCAGACAGCCACCGCCGTGCACCAGCACCAGCGGACGGTGCTGATCGTCGAGAAAGGTTTTGAGGGTGGCGAACAGGGCGGTCAGCGCCTCGTCGTTCTCGATAAGGGCACCGCCCAGCTTGATTACCAACGTCTGTTTGTCCATGTTCGAGATCCTTCCTAAGTCCTTAAATCAGGCCGGTGGCCGGTTCAAATCCAAATTTGATATTTATGCACTGCATGGCTTGCGAGGCGGCGCCCTTGAGCAGGTTGTCGATGGCCGAGACCACCACCAGCATGTTGCCCTGCTGTTGCCAGGCGATGTCGCAGTAAGGGGTGCCCGCGACGCCGCGAATGGAGGGCATCTGGCCGGTGAGGCGCACCAGCGGCTTGCCTTCGTAAGCCTTGAGGAAGGCCTGATCCACTTGCGTGGGGGTCACGCCGTCCGCCAACTGCACATAGATGGTGGCCAGGATGCCGCGCACATAGTTGCCAAGGTGGGGCTGGAACAGCACCTCCTTGCCGAGGTGATGGCTGATCTCCGGCTGGTGTCTGTGATTGAAGGTGCCGTAGGGATTGAAGCTCACTTCGCAGAAGCTGGTGTTGATGGCCGCTTTGCGTCCTGCGCCGGAGACCCCGGAGACGGCGTTGATGATGGGCTGCCACCCCTTGGCAATCAGGCCATCCTGCTGCAGCGGCTTGAGGGCGCAGAGGGAAGCGGTCGGGTAGCAACCGGGCACGGCGATCAGTTGGGCGCTGGCGATGGCATCGGCATTCCACTCGGCCAGACCATAGGCGGCCTGATCCAGCCACTGTTCGCTCTGGTGGGTGAAGCCGTAGAAGCTGTCGTAAAAGCCCTGATCCTTGACCCGGAAGGCGCCGGAGAGATCGAACACCGGCAGCCCCTTGGCGAGAAACTTGGGTGCCAGCTCGGCGCTCACCTCGTGGGCGGTGGCCAGCAGCATCAGGTCGGCCTGGGTCAGGATCCGGGTCATGCCGTCGTCGTCCAGCGGCAGCAGCGGCTGATCGAGGGCTCCGACCCACTGGGGATGGAGGGAAGAGAAGCGCTTGTGGGCATCCTGACTGCCGGCCGAGACATAGAGGCCGAATAGCTTGAGTTGTGGGTGGTTCTGTACCAGTGCGGCCAGCTCGGCTCCCGCGTAGCCACTGGCACCGACGATAACGGTGTTAAGCATGTTGAATATTCCAAGTCAGAGTTCGAGATTCACAGCATGACGCTGCAGTGCACAAGGGTGTTCGATCGCCCCTTTGCACAAGTGCGGAGGGGCAATTCAGGCGGGTGTGTGTCGTCGGTTATAGATCAGGTGACAGAACATTAACTTTCCCTTACAACTAGAAGCCTTTGTTGATGAGCCAGATATTCAGGTAAAACTACAGAATATTCATGCACTCACTTTGCATTTGTATTTTCTAACAGAAACATTCCGGGGACGCAAGGAGGAGCTGATGGCCAATCTGGATTTTTTTTCACTTTATAAGAATATTATTGCGATTCCCTCTATCAGCAGCACGGATCCCAAGTGGGATCAGAGCAACGAGGCGGTGATCCGGTTGCTGGCCGACTGGTTCGGTCAGCTCGGTTTTCAGTGCGAGGTAACGGCGCTCCCCGACCTGCCGGGCAAGTTCAATCTGGTGGCGACGATCGGTCAGGGGGAAGGCGGTCTGCTGCTGGCGGGTCACACCGATACGGTGCCGTTCGATGAGGGGGGGTGGAGCAAGGATCCCTTCAAGGTGACCGAAGAGGGCAACCGTCTCTATGGTCTCGGTACCATCGATATGAAGGGCTTCTTCGCCTTTATCGTCGAGGCGCTGAAAGATATTGACCTCACCAAGCTGACCAAGCCGCTGCGTATCCTCGCTACCGCCGACGAAGAGACCACCATGGCGGGGGCTCGCGCCATCGCCGCGGCGGCGGAGCTCAAACCCGACTACGCCGTGATTGGCGAACCGACCGGACTGGTGCCGGTGGTTGCCCATAAGGGGCATATGTCGGAGGCGATCCGCATTACCGGCAAGAGCGGTCACAGCTCGGATCCCGCCAACGGCGTCAACGCCATGGAGATCATGCACAAGGCGATGGGGCAGGTGCTGCGCTTGCAGCAGGATCTGAAAGATCGTTACGCCGACCACCGCTTTGCCGTGCCGCAGCCGACTCTGAACCTCGGTTACATTCAGGGCGGCGACAGCCCGAACCGCATCTGCGGCTGCTGCGAGCTGCATATCGACCTGCGACCCACTCCGCAGGTGGGGCCGGATGAGTTGATGGGGATGCTCAAAGAGGCGCTGTCACCCATCGAGATCCACCAGCCGGGCTGCCTGCATCTGCAACATCTGCACGAGCCTATTCCCGCCTATGCCTGCGCCGACGACTCTGTGCTGGTGCGCGAAGCTGAGAAGGCGAGCGGTCGTGCCGCCGAGTCGGTCAACTACTGCACCGAGGCGCCGTTTATCCAGCAGCTTGGCTGCGAGACCATAGTGATGGGCCCAGGTCATATCACCCAGGCGCACCAGCCAGATGAGTATCTCGACCTCTCCTTCGTCAAGCCGACAACCTCGGTGTTGCAGCACCTGATCAGACGTTTTTGCCTGTAGCGGCGGCGGTGAAAGGGGCGTAAAAACTGTAAGTAAGTTACATAACAAGCCGGTTGTGGAGTGGTGATGGAAATACATGTTCTGAATCGGCCTGTTATTTGACCTTGCGCAGACAATCTGGGTAGATTGTCACCCTAAGATGACGGAGCATATGTTGTAATCGCACAACAATAAGTGAGGTCGTCTAGCACCCCGGATGGGTGTCAGGCACCAACAAGATAAGGATGTGGAATGAACGAAAAGTACGCCGCACTACGCGCCAACGTAGGTATGCTGGGTCAGCTGCTGGGTAAATCCATCAAGGATCATCAGGGTCAGGCCTTTCTCGACAAGATCGAAACCATTCGCCAATTGGCCAAGTCCTCCCGCAAGGGCAATGAATCAGACCGGGAACGTCTGCTCGATACCCTGCGAACCCTGAGCGATGACGAACTGCTGCCGGTGGCCCGCGCCTTCAGCCAGTTCCTCAATCTGGCCAACGTGGCGGAACAGTTCCACACCATCTCCCGTCGCTGTGAAGAGCAGGTCTGCACCCCGGACCCGCTGGAGCAGATGTTCGACAAGCTGAAAGCCTCCAACCTGTCGCAAGAGGCCATCATTCAGGCCGTGCGCGAGCTGGATATCGATCTGGTGCTGACCGCTCACCCCACCGAGGTGACCCGCCGCACCCTGATCCACAAGCACGTACAGCTCAACGACTGCCTCGAGGCGCTGGAGCTTTCCGACCTGCTGCCCCGCGAGCGGGACAAGATCCTCAATCGCATCGAGCAGCTCATCAATCAGGCGTGGCACACCAACGAGATCCGCGAACAGCGCCCGACTCCGGTCGACGAGGCCAAGTGGGGCTTCGCCGTGGTGGAGAACAGCCTGTGGCCCGCCATTCCCGAATTCATGCGCAATCTGGACGAGCGTCTGCAACACCATCTGGGTGTGCGGCTGCCGCTGGATGCCGCGCCGGTCAAGTTCACCTCCTGGATGGGCGGTGACCGCGATGGCAACCCCTTCGTCACCGCCAAGGTGACTGCCGAAGTGCTGGAGCTGGGCCGCTGGATGGCGGTGAGCCTGTTCTACAAAGACATCAAGGAGCTCACTTCCGAGCTCTCCATGTCCGACTGTACCGACGCCGTGCGCGCTCGCGTTGGCGATCACCCCGAGCCCTACCGTGCGCTGGTGCGCGAGCTGCGTGAAGCGCTGCGCGAAACCAAGGAGCACCTCACAGCCAAGGTACAGGGTCAGGCGAGCGAGAGCCAGGATCTGGTCAAGACCACCGCCCAGCTGCGCGAGCCGCTGGAGCTCTGCTACCACTCATTGCACGCCTGCGGCATGGGCAACATCGCCGATGGCATGCTGCTGGACGTGCTGCGCAAGGTCGCCTGTTTCGGCATTCATCTGGTCAAGCTGGATATCCGTCAGGATGGCGAGCGTCACGGGCTGGTCTTCTCCGAGCTGACCCGTTATCTGGGTCTGGGTGACTACGCCGAGTGGAGCGAAGATGACAAGCAGGCCTTCCTGCTCAATGAGCTCAGCTCCCGTCGCCCGCTCATTCCCCACGACTGGGAACCGAGCGCCGAGGTGCGCGAGACGCTGGATACCTGTCAGGTTATCGCCCAGCACGACCCCGATGCGTTCGGTATCTACATCATCTCCATGGCCGGTGCGCCGTCCGATGTGCTGTCGGTGCAACTGCTGCTCAAAGAGGCAGGCTGCAAGTTCCGCATGCCGGTCGCCCCGCTGTTTGAAACCCAGGATGACCTGATGGCAGGCACCGCCGTGATGGAGCGTCTGCTCTCGGTGGACTGGTATCGCGGCTACATTCAGGGCCGTCAGTACGTGATGATCGGTTACTCCGACTCTGCCAAGGATGCGGGCATGATGGCCGCTGGCTGGGCCCAGTACGCCGCCATGGAATCCCTGGTGGGGCTGGCCGAAGCCAACAACATCCGACTCACCCTGTTCCATGGCCGTGGCGGTACCGTCGGTCGTGGTGGTGCGCCTGCCCATCAGGCCATCCTCTCCCAGCCGCCGGGATCCCTGCGCGGCGGTCTGCGTACCACCGAACAGGGGGAAATGATCCGCTTCAAGTTCGGTCTGCCGAAAGTGGCGATCAAGAGTCTCGAGCTCTACACCAGCGCCGTGCTGGAAGGGAACCTGCTGCCACCGCCCAAGCCGAAAGAGTGCTGGCGCGAGGTGATGGAACAGCTGGCCGCCGACTCCTGCGAGCACTACCGCAGCATTGTGCGCGGTCATCCGGACTTCGTCCCTTACTTCCGTGCCGCTACCCCGGAGATGGAACTCGGCAAGCTGCCGCTCGGCTCCCGTCCCTCCAAGCGCAAGCCCAACGGCGGCGTCGAGAGCCTGCGCGCCATTCCGTGGATCTTCGCCTGGACCCAGAACCGCCTGATGCTGCCTGCCTGGCTCGGTGCCCACAAGGCGCTGCAACAGGCCATCGACGGCGGCAAGCTGGCGGTGCTGGAAGAGATGAGCGCCCAGTGGCCCTTCTTCCGCACTCGCCTCGAAATGCTGGAGATGGTGTTCCTCAAGGCGGACGTCTGGCTCGCTGAGTACTACGACACCCGTCTGGTGCCGCAGGAGCTGTGGGGCCTTGGCAAACAGCTGCGTCAGGAGCTCGCCGAATCCATCGAGGTGGTGCTGAAACTGAGCCCGCGCGGGGATCTGCTGGAGGATCAGCCCTGGATCAAGGAGTCCATCAAGCTGCGCAACCCCTACACAGACCCGCTCAACGTGCTGCAGGCCGAGCTGCTCAACCGCTCCCGCAACCACCCGGAGACCCTGCACCCCGAGCTGGACAAGGCGCTGATGGTCACCATCGCCGGTATTGCCGCAGGGATGCGCAACACCGGTTGATAGCCAGCCCAAGCCAGCAGGCTTCAGCAATATCCATCAAGCCAAAGGGCGCCGACACGGCGCCCTTTGTTTTTTGTTGCCCAGCAGAATTCGGCTCGATGGGAACCCCACCCATGTTTTGGACTGTATTTTATAGGGTGCAGCAAGCGCAGCGCATTGCACGGCTCGGAAATGATTTTAGCCCTGACTCGTCCTGTGTTTAATTCGGCAAGCAGCACAATTCACCTTGTTCATTGCTCTCTACTCATTACCGGTGATGGGTACAGATTTCCCCTCCGGCTTGCATCCCTCGCCATGCAGGCGCAGACTGTTTGGCCTTGTTTTTATGCGATTCGATTCAAGGCAACCATCATGACTCCTGCCATCAACCTGCTGAAGAAGCTCAAGATTCCCCACAAGCTCTACCCCTACGAGTGCGAAGCCCACGACGATTTCGGCAAGCATGCCGCGACCCAGCTCGGGCTGCCGGAGGCGCAGGTGTTCAAGACCCTGGTCGCCCATCACGACAAGCAGGCGGTGGTGGCCATCGTTCCCTCATCCGGCATGTGCAGTTTGAAGCAGCTGGCCAAGGCGACCGGCCTCAAGAAGGTGGAGATGATGAAGCCGGCTGAGGCGGAGAAGCTGACCGGTTACAAGGTGGGCGGCATCAGCCCGCTGGCCCAGAAGAAACTGCTGCCCACTGTGCTCGACGAGTCGGCGCTGCAGTTTGACGAGATCCTGGTGAGCGGCGGCAAGCGCGGCCTCTCGGTCGGCGTGGCGCCGCAGGATATGCTGACGCTGATGAAGTGGATCGCCGCTCCCATCGGCGAAGAGTAGTGCCGGGCACAGTGTGAACCTGCCCTCCGGGCCTGTGGTGGCCCGGATGTATCCTTGTTGGCTCACTCCTGGCTGATATAGTGGAGATGGAATAATTGCCGCCAAGGATATGGCCCATGCGCGCATCTGCCCGCTCCCTGCTCTTTATCGCGTTGCTGCTGCCTGCCACCGGCGGTGCGGCTCCTGCCTTTACGCTGCGTACCTGCTTTGAAAACAGTGACTCCTACCCTTGGCTGCTGCAATCGGGGGAGGGGGTTGTGCAGTATCACCTCAAGGCGGTTGCTACCGCTCTTGATGCCGAGATCGTGCTGACGCCGCTACCGTGGAAGCGCTGCCTCTCTCGGGTGAGCAGTGGCCAGATGGATGCGGCCATCAAGATGAGCTACAGCGTCGAGCGGGCGACCAAGGTGGGGGTCTATCCCATGCGTGAGGGCAAACCCGACCCTACCAAGCGGCTGCTGACCGAGAGTTACAGTCTCTACCAGCTCAAGGGGGGTAAGAGCCAGTGGGATGGCGCCACCCTCAGGGTCAATGGCGTGGTTGCGGCCCAGTCAGGATTTTCCATCGTCGACTTGTTGCAGGCTGCGGGAGCCGAGGTGGATGACTCCAGCCGTGACCCGTTGATCATTTTGAAAAAGCTGGTGATGGATCGGGCGCAGGCGACCGCCATCCAGACCGAGGTGGCTGACAGTATTCTGGCGGCCAATCCCGCGTTGCAGACTCGCATCGAGCGGCTCTCGCCGGTGCTGGTGGAGAAGCCCTACTATCTGGTCTTCTCTCACCGCTTCTATCAGGCCCATCCCCGACAAAGCCGGCAGGTGTGGGATGCTATCGAGCATGTGCGCGACTCTGCTGCCTATCAGCGTTATGCCACAGCGCTCAGAAGCACACCTCCGGTGGGGGAGTAGGCTGATGGATGCAGTAGGCCGAAAAGGGGAGGAGAGCGTGGGGTGGTGGCAGGGCCGAGCGCCCACGCTCAGGGGCTACACTGAAAGAACCCCTTCAGCCAAGGCGCGGTTTATGTCACCCCTGCATCTGCTGGCCGTCGCTCTGCTCTGCATGTTGTCGCTGACCGGACAGGCGGCCACCCGGTTTACCCATATCAGCCCGGAGAGCGAGCGGGATCCGCGTACCACCTATGATCGGGAGCTGCTGCGGCTCGCCCTCGACAAGACCCGCGAACAGTTTGGCGATTATCTTCTGGAGCCTGCGCCGCCCATGACCAAGGCGCGCGAGCGGCTCAGCATGCAGCTCGATAGCTATCCCAACCTCTTTGTGATGGACAGCTACAGCAGCACCCGCGAGGATCTGGGGCTCGCCTATGTCCGTTTTCCCATCCATCTGGGCATCGTCAGCTACCGCATCTGTTTTGTCAGCCCGCAGCAAAAGGCGGCGGTGAGCAGAGTGACTGACCTCAAGGGGCTGCGGCAGTTTACCTTCGGTCAGGGCAAGGGGTGGCTGGATGTGGATATCCTGCGTTACGCCGGGATGGAGGTGGTGGAAGTGGAGGGGTACGAAAAGCTGTTCAAGATGGTGGCGCGGGGTCGCTTCGATCTCTTCTGCCGCGGGGTGAGCGAGCTGCGCAGCGAGCAGCTGACCCACAAGGAGATGACGGATCTGCTGGTGGATGACGCACTGTTGATCTACTACCCGCTGCCCCGGGTTTTCTACACCAATCCCAACAATCGCGAGGCGCTCAAGCGGGTCGAGCGGGGGTTGCAGCTGGCGTGGCAGGATGGCTCGCTACAGGCGCTGTGGCGCAAGAGCTTTGGCCCGGCCATCGCCTTTGCCAAGCTCTCCCAACGCCGACTGCTGCGACTGGATAACCCCTTCCTCGACGGGATCAGCTTCGATTACCGCCCCTACTTCTACAATCCGCAGACCGATCGTTTCGGCGATTACTGAGGTGCCTGCCGCTGGCGGCAGAGGGCCAGCCAGGCCTCGGCGGTGCGGGAGAGATAGCGCTCGCTCGGCCAGATCACCCCGAGTCGCCAGCTAAGTTCTGGTTCCAGCGGTCGCAGCACCAGACCATCCGGGGTCAGCCGGTTGCAGACCGGCTCCGGCAAGAAGGCGACCCCCATGCCGCTGCGTACCATGGCGGTGAGAAAATCCCACTGGCTGCTGCGCGCCGCCACCTGCGGCACAAAGCCCGCCTCCTGACACGCCTGCTCCAGTCGCTCGCTCAGGGTAAACGCCTGGGTATAGAGCAGGAAGGGCTCATCTTGCAGTGATTCCAGCCGCAGCGGCGCATCGCCATGCCAGCGGGGTTGATCCGGCAGCACTACCCGGATCGGGTATTGATCCAGCTCCAGCGCGCTGAGGGCGCCCCCCTCTTTGGTCGGCAGCATGGTGATGGCGAGATCCAGCTCTCCCTCCAGCACCGCCTGTTCAATGCGGCGACCGCCGTACTCCACCAGGGTCAGCTCCACCTTGGGATAGCGGGTGCGGTAGGCGCGGATCAGATCCGCATAGACGTGACCTACCATGGGGGGAATGCCGAGGGTGAGGCGACCGTGTTGCAGGCTCTGCAGATCCGCCAGTTCGGCCTCCAGCTGCTGCATCTCAGCCAAGATGGTCTGGGCCCGGTTGAACAGCACCTGGCCGCTGTCGGTCAGAGTGAAGCGGCGCCCTTCCCGGTTGAGCAGGGGTTGGCCCAGCTCCTCCTCGATATTGCGGATCATCTTGCTGATGGTGGGCTGGGTGACGAACAGCTTTTCAGAGGCGCGGGTGAAGCTTTTTTCCCGCACCAGTTCGACAAAATAGCGCAGGGCGCGAATATCCATGGACTCTCTCGACTCGTGTTGGCGGGTACGGGATGAAGTATGCCTATGTGGCATGAATTCGATAATTTTAATTCATTTCTGGCAGGTTTTGCTCAACTCTATACTGTGAGCCGGTTCACAGAAAGACGATGATCATGAAAGCCCTCTGCTTGCGCTGGTTACAGACTCCCTTCCAGATTGTGTTGCTGGCAGCCATCTGGCTGCTGGCCGATACCGCGGTTCGAACCCTCCATCTGCCGCTGCCCGCCAACCTCACCGGCATGCTGTTGCTGCTGGCCTGCATCCTGCTCGGAGTGGTCAAGGCCGAATGGTTCAGTGCCGGTGCGCGCTGGCTGCTGGCGGAGATGCTGCTCTTCTTCGTGCCCGCCGTGGTGGCGGTGGTTAACTATCAGGAACTGCTGCTGCAAGAGGGGTGGCGCATCATGGTGGTGTTGCTGGTGAGCACCACCCTGGTACTCGGTACCACGGCGCTGGTGGTGGACAGGGTCTACCGCCTCGAACTGAAACTGGCCCGCCGGAGTCGTCGTCATGTCTGATACCCTGCTCGGGCTGCTCTGCTTCGCCCTGACCTTGATCTTTTACTACGCCAGCAAATGGCTCTACGGCAAAAAACGCATCCTGCCGCTGATGCCGCTGCTGCTGGCGCCGACCCTGCTGGTGGCCGTGGTGCTGCTGTTCCACATCCCCTATCAGGACTACATGGCGGAATCCCACTGGCTGCTCTGGCTGCTGGGCCCGGCGACCGTCGCCTTCGCGGTGCCGGTCTACGAGAACCGCCAGCTCATTCGTCGCCACTGGCTGTCGCTGTCGGTGGGGGTGGTCGCCTCGGTCATCATGGCGGTGGGGAGTACCGTGCTGCTGGCCCGCTGGCTGGATCTCTCCGACATGTTGCAGCGCAGTCTGGCGATGCGCTCCATCACCACGCCGTTTGCGGTGGAGGCGACCCGCGCCATCGGCGGTCAGAGCGATCTCACCGCGCTGTTTGTGGTGCTGACCGGCGTCATCGGCATGGCGGTAGGGGAGAGCGTGCTGACCGTGCTGGCCATTCGCAGTCGTCTCGGCAAGGGGGCTGGCTTTGGCGCCTCGGCCCACGGCGCCGGTACTGCCAGGGCTTATCAGATGGGAAATGAAGAGGGAGTGGTCTCCAGCATGGTGATGATGATCGCCGGCATGGTGACCGTGCTGCTGGCGCCCCTGCTGGGCCGGATGTTCTGGTAGGCCGGACTTCCCTTTAGAAGGCGGCTCGTCCCGGCGCTACACTCTAGTGAGCCTGTATTTCCGGGATGAGCAGTATGACCTTTCATCGCCTCGCTTCCTGCTTGCTGCTGTGCAGTCTTTCCCTCCTTGCCACTCCCCTACGGGCGAGCGACGTCATCACTCATATCAGCCCCGAGAGCGACCGGGACTTGCGTACCCTCTATTTTCGCGATCTGTTGCAGCTGGCGCTGGAGAAGACCCGCGACAGCTTCGGTGACTACGAGCTGCGAACCGCGCCGCCGATGAACCGTATCCGGATGCGACAGATTGTGCAGACTCAGCAATACCCCAATCTGTTTGTGGCCGACAGTCTGCGTCCGGCCGCAGAGAGCGGAGCGCTGGATTACGTCCGTTTTCCGGTGGAGCTGGGCATCCTCGGTTATCGCATCTGCTTTGTCAGTCCGCAGCAGGCCGATGCGGTGGCAAGGGTCAATACCCTGACCGAGCTGCAGCAATTTCTGCACGGGCAGGGCCGTGGCTGGCAGGATGCGGAGATCCTGCGTCATGGGGGATTCAAGGTGCAGGAGATCGACGGTTACGAGCGGCTGTTCAAGCTGGTGGCGCGCGGTCGCATCGATCTCTTCTGCCGCGGGGCCAACGAGCTCTTTATCGAGCAGGAGCAGCACAGTGATCTGCCCGGTCTCACCGTGGATCGGCGAGTGGCGCTGCACTATCCCTTCCTCCACCTCTTCTACACCCACAAGGATAATCAGGCCGCCATCCGCCGCCTCTCGGTCGGCCTCAAACTGGCGTGGCGGGATGGCTCGCTGCAACAGCTCTGGCTGCGCCACTTCAAACCTTCCCTCGATCAGGCGCAGCTCCCCAGACGCCTGTTGTTCGAGTTGGCCAATCCGCGCCTTGATAAGGTGGACTTTGATTATCGGGCCTACCACTACAACCCCGTCGACGGGACGTTCGGGCCCGGGCTGCCTTGATCCTGATGGTGCTGTTACCGGATAAAGGGCCGTATCTGCCGATGTGCTAAATCATGCCAAAAAGGCATGTTTTTTATTATTTAAATTCATTTTTTGAAGGTTGGTGCGCTGCATATACTGGGGGTCGCTTCACGGTTCAGGTTTGCTCCTGCCCGCTTCTGGCTTGTGCGAGTGAGCCTGAATCGTCCTGCTGCGGCGTCTTGATGTTCTGCATGAAGGCGTCCATCACTGGGCCGGGATCGATCCCGGCAGGTATTACAGCTGACGGAGCCTTGTTATGTTTAATCCCCACCCTTGCGCCCTGATTGTCGAAGGGGGCGCGATGCGCGGCATCTTTGCCAGCGGCGTGCTCGATGCGTTTGTCGAAAGTCACTACTACCCGTTCGATTTCGTCATGGGCGTCTCGGCCGGTGCCACCAATCTGGTCTCTTATCTGAGCGAGCAGCCGCGCCGCAGTCACCACATCATCACCGAGCTGGCTTGCAGCTCCCGGTTTCTCGATCCCCTGCGTTTCGTCAAAGGGGGCGATCTGGTGGACATCGGCTGGTTGTGGCAGGCCAGTCGCCATCACTTCCCGCTGGATCTCGACACCTTCTGCGCCCGCGATATTCCCTTTTACGCGGTGGCGACCGATGTGGCGAGCGGCAAGGCCATCTATCTGCCGGTGCGGCCCGACAACATGGATGAGGTGCTGACCGCCACCTGCGCCCTGCCAGTGGTGCAACACGATACCCCCTGCGTCGAAGGTCGCCCCATGGCCGATGGCGGCATCAGCGACTCCATTCCGGTGATCGAGGCCTATCGGCGCGGGGCGCGTCGGATGACGGTGGTGCTGTCGGAGCCCTGGGGCTATCGCAAGAAGCCGGCCCGTTTTTGCTGGATGGTCAAAGCCTTGCTGAAAACCCAGCCTGCACTGGCACAAGCCATGCTTGAGCGGGATCGCGCCTACAACCAAGCGCTCGATTTCATCGCCAATCCCCCTGCCGATTGCGAGATCGAGGTGATCGCGCCACCGGCCGATTTCATGGTTTCCCGTTTTACCCAGGATCCGGTCAAGCTGGAGTCCGGTTATCTGCAGGGTTACTGGCAGGGGCGCCAGAGTCTGTTGCGGGCCCGTGGAGAGGTGCGGGCGGTGGCCTGACTGGTTTGCCGGGTGCTGAATATAAAAAGGGGAACCTCGCGGTTCCCCTTTTGCATGCTTGTGCGGCAGTCGCTGATTACAGCATCTGCTTGAGGCGATAGAGCAGGTCCAGTGCCTGACGGGGGGTGAGCTCGTCCGGGCGCACCGCTTCCAGCTCTTCCACCACCGGATGAGGCTGCGGGGCGAGAGTCACCGGAGCCGGGCGGCTTTCACCTGCGGCGACCGGGGTGGCACTCTCCAGCTCGTGCAGTTTGTGACGGGCCTGCTGGATCACCGATTTGGGTACCCCCGCCAGCGCCGCCACTTGCAGACCGTAGGAGCGGCTGGCCGCCCCCTCCTGCACCGCATGCATAAAGGCGATGGTGTCGCCGTGCTCCACCGCATCCAGGTGGACGTTGGCCAGCCCGCTCATCAGCTCCGGCAAGCGGGTCAGCTCGAAGTAGTGGGTGGCAAACAGGGTGTAGGCGCCAATCTTGCTCGCCAGCTGCTCGGCGCAGGCCCACGCCAGCGAGAGGCCGTCGTAGGTGCTGGTGCCGCGGCCAATTTCGTCCATCAGCACCAGACTGCGGGCGGTGGCGTTGTTGAGGATGTTGGCGGTCTCGGTCATCTCCACCATAAAGGTGGATCGGCCGGAGGCGAGATCATCCGATGCCCCGATGCGGGTGAAGATGCGGTCGATGGGGCCGATGCGGGCGCTGTCGGCGGGGACGAAGGCACCGATATGGGCCAGCAGCACGATCAGCGCGGTCTGGCGCATGTAGGTCGATTTACCGCCCATGTTGGGGCCGGTGATGATCAGCATCCGCCGCTCCCGCTCCAGCCTGATGGGGTTGGCGATAAAGGGGTCTGTCATCACCTGCTCAACCACCGGATGGCGGCCCGCCTCGATCAGGATCTGATCTTCGTCAATGAGGGTGGGGCAGCGGTAGTCGAGGGTCTCGGCCCGCTCGGCCAGGTTGGCCAGCACGTCCAGCTCCGCCAGTGCGGCGGCAGAATCCTGCAGATCGCCGAGGTGGGGCAGCAGGGCATCGAGCAGCTCTTCGTAGAGCCGTTTCTCCAGCGCAAGCGCCTGGGACTGGGCGGTGAGTACCTTGTCCTCGTACTTCTTCAGCTCATCGATGATGTAGCGTTCGTTGTTCTTGAGGGTTTGACGGCGGATGTAGTGGGCCGGCACCAGATGGCTGTTGGCGCGGCTCACCTCGATATAGAAGCCGTGCACCTTGTTGTAACCCACCTTGAGGGTGTTGATGCCGGTCAGCAGCTTCTCCCGCTCTTCGATGCGGGCGAGGCTGGCGGTGGCGCCGTTGGCGAGATCCCGTAGCTCGTCCAGCTCCTGATTGAAGCCGTCACGGATGACGCCACCATCGCGGATCAGCACCGGCGGCACCTCCATCACCGCGCGCTCCAGCAGGTCGAGCAGCTCGGGGAAGGTGCTGGCCCGCTCGGCCAGCTGTTGGACCGCTTCGTGCTCGTTGTCCGCCAGCAGGCGCTGTAGCTCGGGCAACTGGGCGAAGGCCTGACGCAGGCGGGTGAGGTCGCGAGGACGGGCCGAGCGCAGGGCGAGACGGGCCAGCACCCGCTCCACATCACCCACCTGACGCAGCAGGTTGCCCAACTCGTCGTAGAGGTTCTGCTCAATGAGCTCCTTGATGGTGCTCTGGCGACCTTTCAGGATCACCCGATCGCGGATCGGCTGGTGGATCCAGCGCTTGAGCAGCCGGCTGCCCATGGGGGTGGCGGTGCGATCCAGCACCTCGGCCAGGGTATTTTCATAGCCACCAGCCAGATTCTGGGTCAGCTCCAGATTGCGGCGGGTGGCGGCATCCATGATGACCGCGTGATCCGGCTGCTCGAGGCGCACGTTGCGGATGTGGGGCAGGGCGGTACGTTGGGTGTCCTTGACGTACTGCATCAGGCAGCCAGCGGCGCACAGGGCGGTTTCGCTCTTGTCGACGCCAAAGCCCACCAGATCCTGGGTGCCGAACTGCTGGCAGAGCAGCTTGCGAGCGGTGCCCAGCTCGAACTCCCACTCCGGGCGGCGACGCAGGCCGCGGCGGCCCTCGATATGGTGCAGAAACTCGAAGGATTCCGGGTAGAGCAGTTCGGCCGGATTGGTGCGCTGCAGCTCTGCCAGCAGGGTCTCTTCTTTCTCGAACTGGTTGATGAAGAAGCGGCCGGAGCCGATGTCCATGGTGCCATAGCCGAAGCGGCGGCCATCGTGGTAGACGGCGGCGATCAGGTTGTCCTGTCGCTCGCTGAGCAGCGCCTCGTCGGAGACGGTGCCCGGGGTGATGATGCGAATAACCTTGCGCTCCACCGGCCCCTTGCTGGTGGCGGGATCCCCCACCTGCTCGCAGATGGCGGCGGATTCGCCAAGCTGCACCAGCTTGGCCAGATAGCCCTCGATGGCGTGATAGGGAACACCCGCCATCGGGATGGGGCTGCCGGCCGACTGGCCGCGCTTGGTCAGGGAGATATCGAGCAGCTGGGAGGCCTTGCGGGCATCGTCATAGAACAGCTCGTAGAAGTCGCCCATCCGGTAGAACAGCAGGATCTCCGGGTTCTCGGCCTTGAGGCCGAGGTACTGCTGCATCATGGGCGTGTGGGCGCTCAGATTGGCGCCGGGAGCGGAGCTTGTGGCGCCGCTGGCTTGGTGTTGTGCGGTCATGTTCTGTTCCAGAAGGGGCCTCTGCGGGCCAATGTCTGCGGTGATGAGCCTTGAGCTTGATGGCGCCATTCTACACATAAGCGCTGCGACGGGGGAGCGGGTGTTCCGGGCGCGGTTGTTCTGCACTATTGAAGGCATGACACAGGTGCGGCACCGCACATTGCGGCAGGCAAGGGCGGTCAGCCGTGGTTGCGGGCGGCGCTAGCGGGATCGCATAATGTGCCTCTTGAGCGGATCAGAAGGAGTCGTGATGAAACTGGATGCAGAGATAGAGCACCTTGCCATCGAGCTGGGACGGGCCCTCGGTCAGCGGGGCTGGCTGGCGACGACCGCCGAATCCTGTACCGGCGGCGGGGTGGCCAGCGCCATCACCGACATCGCGGGCAGCTCCGGCTGGTTCGATCGCGGATTTGTCACCTACACCAACGAGGCCAAGCAGCAGATGTTAGGGGTGAGCAGCGATAGCCTTGAACAGCACGGTGCGGTGAGTGAAGCCGTGGTGCTGGAGATGGCCCGCGGCGCGCTGGCGCACTCGTCTGCCTCCATCAGCGTTGCTATCAGTGGCATCGCCGGCCCCGGCGGCGCCACCGAGGGCAAGCCGGTAGGCACCGTCTGGTTCGCCTGGACCGACCGCAACGGCCGTCACCACTCCCTGCTCGCCCGCTTCGACGGGGATCGCCGACAGGTGCGCCAGCAGGCGGTGAGACAGGCCTTGTCGGGTCTGTTGGCCCTGCTTAGATAAATTGGGCTTGATACTGTATGAATAGACAGTATACTTAGCCCAACTTCACTTCTTACTCACGATTTCCAGCGGAGATTGGCATGGATCAGAACAAACAGAAGGCACTGGCGGCTGCGCTGGGTCAGATTGAAAAGCAGTTCGGCAAAGGTTCCATCATGCGTCTGGGCGACAGCAAGACCATGGATATAGAAGCCATCTCTACCGGTTCCCTCTCGCTGGACGTGGCGCTGGGCATTGGCGGTCTGCCGTGTGGCCGTATCGTCGAAATCTACGGCCCGGAATCTTCCGGTAAAACCACCCTCACCCTGCAGGTGATCGCGGAAGCCCAGAAGAAGGGCAAAACCTGTGCCTTCGTCGATGCGGAACACGCCCTCGACCCCATCTATGCTGCCAAGCTGGGCGTCAACGTCGACGACCTGCTCATTTCCCAACCGGATACCGGTGAACAGGCGCTGGAGATCTGCGACATGCTGGTTCGCTCCAACGCGGTTGACGTCATTATCGTCGACTCCGTGGCAGCCCTGACCCCGAAAGCGGAAATTGAAGGCGAGATGGGTGACTCCCACGTTGGCCTGCAGGCCCGTCTGATGTCCCAGGCACTGCGCAAGCTGACTGCCAACATCAAGAACGCCAACTGCCTGTGCATCTTCATCAACCAGATCCGGATGAAGATCGGCGTCATGTTCGGTAGCCCGGAGACTACCACTGGTGGTAACGCGCTCAAGTTCTACGCCTCCGTGCGTCTGGATATCCGTCGTATCGGCGCCATCAAGGAAGGCGACGAAGTGGTCGGTAACGAGACCCGCGTTAAAGTGGTCAAGAACAAGGTTGCCCCGCCCTTCAAGCAGGCTGAATTCCAGATCTTCTACGGTGCCGGTATCTCCAAAGAGGGTGAGCTGGTGGATCTCGGCGTCAAGCACAAGCTGATCGACAAGGCCGGTGCCTGGTACAGCTACAACGGCGAGAAGATCGGTCAGGGCAAGGCCAACGTGATGAAGCTGTTCGCCGAGAACAAGGTGATGGCTGGTGAAGTGGAGGCTCGTCTACGCGAGCTGCTGCTCTCCGGCGCAGTGCCTGTCGATGACAAGGCTGCTCCGGTTGAGGCAGACGAGTTCGATGCCGAAAGCGAACAAGAGTTCGAATAAGGAACAAAGGAAGGCCGGGTTGATACCCGGCC
Organism: Aeromonas sp. FDAARGOS 1404; assembly: GCF_019047085.1. NCBI lineage: Bacteria > Pseudomonadati > Pseudomonadota > Gammaproteobacteria > Aeromonadales > Aeromonadaceae > Aeromonas > Aeromonas sp. FDAARGOS 1404. The sequence continues at coordinate 1,789,766 of NZ_CP077237.1, read as the reverse complement.
TTGTTATTTATGATGGTTGATGAATCCGTTACCGAACCGGTCGAGCCTGCCGAACCGACCTTTGCCGAGCAGCTGGCCGCTGCCCGTGCTTATGCCATGCGCAGTCTGGCCCGTCGCGAGAGTGCCGAGTCAGAGCTGGCCAACCGGCTGCGCCAGCAGGGCTTCAATGAAGAGGTGATCGAGGCGGTGGTCGACTACTGCCGCGGTTACAACTGGGTCAATGACGAACGTTACGGCGGTATGGCTGTACGTGCCGGTGCCGCCAAGGGCCATGGCCCCATCAAGATCCGCTTCGATCTGCGCCGCAAGGGGCTCGACGATATGCAGATTGATGCCGCGTTCGATCAGCCGGAGCTGGACTGGTTCGAACTGGCGTTTGCCCTGCTCGAACGGCGCGCCCGGGTGGCCGATCTGGCGGATTTCAAGCTGCGGATGAAGTGGCTCAAGTATCTGCTGGGGCGCGGCTTTACCCAGGATCAGGCACGTTACGCTATCTCTGCCCTGCAGGAGCGGGAGGAGTAACGCCACTGCGTGGCAAACGTCGTTTCACCTCTCCTTATGGCAGGTTTTTCCTGCCCGTTCAGTAGCTTGCGCGCACAATCCCGAAAAAGCGGCCTTTTGTTCATCTCATCCCTCTTTATGCGCTGCTTTTTTGCCTCTCGACAGTGAAAAAAGCCACTGTGGGCAGCGGCGCTCTTATCTGGCCCGTTTATGTGCGCTTTTTCGCCCGTGGCGGCCCTGTCCGTTTTACTTTACCCCGCAGAAAACTTACATTAATGCGGTTAAAAGTCCGTATTCGAATCAAGCAGGATTTTCCATGTATATGTCCACGTCAGAGATTCGCGCTGCGTTTCTCGAGTATTTCCGTTCCCAGGGGCACCAGGTTGTCTCCTCCAGCTCGCTGGTACCGCATAACGACCCGACCCTGTTGTTTACCAACGCGGGTATGAACCAGTTCAAGGACGTGTTCCTTGGCGCAGACAAGCGTGCCTACAATCGCGCGACGACTTCCCAGCGTTGCGTGCGTGCCGGTGGTAAGCACAACGATCTGGAAAACGTCGGCTATACCGCTCGTCACCACACCTTCTTCGAAATGCTGGGCAACTTCAGCTTCGGTGACTACTTCAAGCAGGATGCCATCAAGTTTGCATGGGGCTTCCTGACCGAGGTGCTGCAACTGCCGAAAGAGCGCCTGCTGGTGACCGTCTACGCGACTGACGATGAAGCTTTCGACATCTGGGAAAAAGAGGTCGGTGTGCCGGCTGATCGCATCGTGCGCATCGGTGACAACAAGGGCGCTCCGTACGCTTCCGACAACTTCTGGGCGATGGGCGATACCGGCCCGTGCGGTCCTTGCACCGAGATCTTCTATGACCACGGCGATCACATCTGGGGTGGCCGTCCCGGCTCACCGGAAGAGGATGGCGACCGTTTCATCGAGATCTGGAACGTGGTCTTCATGCAGTTCAACCGTCAGGCTGACGGCACCATGGAGCCGCTGCCGCGTCCGTCCGTGGATACCGGCATGGGTCTGGAGCGTATCTCCGCCATCATGCAGGGTGTCCACTCCAACTACGAAATCGACATCTTCCAGGCGCTGATCAAGAAAGCGGCCGAGATTGTCGGCACCACCGATCTGAGCAACCAGTCCCTGCGCGTCATCGCGGACCACATCCGCTCCTGCGCCTTCCTGGTGGCAGATGGCGTGATGCCGTCCAACGAAGGTCGTGGCTATGTGTTGCGTCGCATCATCCGCCGCGCCGTGCGTCACGGTCGCAAGCTGGGCGCTACCGATGTCTTCTTCTACAAACTGGCTGCCGAGCTGGCAGTGCAGATGAAGGATGTAGCTGCCGAGCTGATCGCCCAGCTGCCGCTGGTCGAGCGCGTGCTGCGCATCGAAGAGGAGCAGTTTGTCCGCACCCTGGATCGCGGTCTGCTGCTGCTGGAAGACGCTCTGGCCAACCTGGGTGATGCCAAGGTTATTCCGGGCGAAGTGGTGTTCAAGCTCTATGACACTTACGGCTTCCCGGCCGACCTGACTGCCGACGTGGTGCGCGAGCGCGAGATCGGCATCGACGAAGAGGGCTTCAAGGCCGAGATGGAGAAGCAGCGTGCTCGCGCCAAAGAGGCCTCCAGCTTCGGTGTGAACTACAACGAGATGCTCAAGCTCGACTTCGAGACCCCCTTCACCGGTTACAAGACCCTGACCGAGCGTACCCGCGTGGTCGGTATCTACAAGGGTGTGGAAGAGGTAAGCGGTCTTATCGCCGGTGACGAAGCCGTCATCGTGCTGGAAGAGACCCCCTTCTACGCTGAATCCGGCGGCCAGATTGGCGACAGCGGTACCCTGAAAGTGGACGACGGCATCTTTGCCGTGACCGACACCCTGAAAGCGGGCAAGGCGATCATCCACAAGGGCTACATGGAGCTGGGCACTCTGGAGAAGGGCGCCGAAGTGGAAGCCGTGGTTGATGGCGATCGTCGTCAGGCCATCGCCCTGAACCACTCCGTGACTCACCTGCTGCACGCTGCCCTGCGTCAGGCTCTGGGCGAGCATGTCACCCAGAAAGGTTCTCTGGTTGGGGCCGAGCGCATGCGCTTTGACTTCTCCCACTTCGAGGGGCTGACCATGGCGACCATTCGCCGGGTCGAGGAGCTGGTCAACAACCAGATCCGCGCCAACCACGAAATCACCACCCAGCTGATGGATCTGGAAGCGGCCAAGTCCGCCGGGGCCATGGCGCTGTTTGGTGAGAAATATGAAGACGACGTGCGTGTGGTGCGCATGGGTGACTACTCCACCGAGCTGTGTGGCGGTACTCACGCCAAGCGTACCGGTGATATCGGCTTCTTCAAGATCATCGCCGAGAGCGGTATCGCTGCTGGCGTGCGTCGTATCGAAGCGGTGACCGGCAAAGCGGCCATCGACTTCATGCATCAGGTTGGCGAGCAGATCGAAGAGGCTGCTGCCCTGGTGAAAGGCGACCAGTTCTGCATCGCCGACAAGGTTCGCCAGATGCTGGACAAGGCCAAGATGATGGAGCGCGAGCTGGAGCAGCTCAAGGCCAAGCTGGCCGCTCAGGCCGGTAACGACCTGCTGGGTCAGGTGATCGAGATCAACGGTCAGAAGGTGCTGGTTGCAGCGCTGGAAGGGGCCGATCCGAAATCCCTGCGCGGCATGCTGGACGAACTGAAGAACCAGATGAAGTCCGGTGTTGTGCTGCTGGCCACCTGTGCCGATGGCAAGGTCAACCTGATCGCGGGCGTCACCAACGACCTGACCGGCAAGGTCAAGGCCGGTGAGCTGGTCAATCTGGTTGCCCAGCAGGTGGGTGGCAAGGGCGGTGGCCGTCCGGACATGGCACAGGCGGGTGGTACCCAGCCTGAGGCGGTGCCGGCAGCGCTGCAATCCGTTCACTCCTGGCTGGAAGAGCGCCTGTAATCGGGCGAGGTGATCTGTGGCACTCTATGTACAGAAGTACGGCGGCACCTCGGTCGGCACACTGGAGCGGATCGAGGCGGTAGCTGAGCGGGTCGAGCAGACCCGCGCCCAGGGACACGATGTGGTGGTGGTTGTCTCCGCCATGTCGGGCGAAACCAACCGGCTGCTGGGCATGGCCCAGCAGCTGGATCCTGATGCCAACCGGCGCGAGATGGATGTACTGGTCTCCACCGGTGAGCAGGTCACCATAGCGCTGCTGGCCATCGCGTTGAACAAACGCGGTTGTCCTGCGGTCTCAATGACCGGTGATCAGGTACGGATTCACACCGATTCCGCCTATGGCAAGGCGCGCATCACCCACATCGACACCGAGCTGGTTCATGCCGAACTGGCTGCGGGCAAGGTGGTGGTGATCGCCGGTTTCCAGGGCCGTGACGAGCATAACGCCATCACGACCCTGGGTCGCGGCGGTTCGGATACCACGGCGGTTGCCGTGGCGGCGGCCATCAAGGCCGATGAGTGCCAGATCTTTACCGATGTGGATGGGGTATACACCACGGATCCGCGCATTGAGCCCAAGGCGCGTCGTCTCGACACCATCACCTTCGAGGAGATGCTGGAGATGGCAAGTCTCGGCGCCAAGGTGCTGCAGATCCGCTCGGTGGAGTTTGCGGGCAAGTACCGCGTCCCGCTGCGGGTGCTGTCGAGCTTTATCGATGGAGAGGGAACCTTAATCACATATGGAGGTGATAGGATGGAAGCTCCCCTGGTATCCGGGATCGCTTTTAACCGCAACGAGGCCAGCCTGACCATTCTGGGCGTGCCGGACAGACCAACCGTTGCCGCGCAGATCCTGAATCCGATCAGCGACGCCAACATTGATGTCGACATGATTGTGCAGAACACCCTGGGAGATGGCACCGCCGACTTCACCTTCACGGTGAATCGTGATGACTATCGCCGCGCCCGGGCACTGCTGGAGGAGACCGCCACCGAACTTGGCGCCTCCTGCGTGCAGGGAAATGGCGAAATTGCCAAGGTTTCCATTGTCGGTGTCGGCATGTGGAACCATCCCGGTGTTGCGCGCACCATGTTCAAGGTATTGGGCGAGGAGGGGATCAACATGCAGTTGATCTCGACCTCTGAAATCAAAATCTCTGTGGTGATTGACGAGAAGTATCTGGAGCTGGCGGTGCGAGCCCTGCACGCGGCTTTCGGGTTGGATCAGGCACCGCAAGAGCAGCCCTTGGGCTAACAATCTCTGATTGATTTAGTTTCAACCATTTACCATATCGGTATCTTTGTTAGATAATGTCGCATATCGATATAAAAACAAAACAGGATACAGGAGCAAGCGAATGCTTATTTTGACTCGTCGTGTTGGGGAAACCCTGATGATTGGTGATGAAGTGACTGTCACCGTACTGGGCGTTAAAGGCAACCAGGTCCGTATCGGTGTTAACGCGCCGAAAGAGGTCTCCGTACACCGCGAAGAGATCTACCAGCGCATCCAGGCCGAGAAAGTTCCGGGCCAACCGGGCTTCTAAGCCACTTTCATGGCTGTGACAAGGCGACACCTCATGTGTCGCCTTTTGTTTTTCCGGCCCCCTGAAATTGCCCTGCAGGGCGCGAAACTGGGGGATAAGTGCCGATATTGTTTGAATATTCCACGCTTTGACCAAATGCTGAGCGAACGCACTTTTTTCTCCAAAAAAGTGTTTGACTAAAAATCCCTGTGAAGTATTATCAGCCCCGCAAACGGAGAGGTGGCCGAGAGGCTGAAGGCGCTCCCCTGCTAAGGGAGTATGCGGCTTATACCCGCATCGGGGGTTCGAATCCCCCCTTCTCCGCCATTTGCGCCCGTAGCTCAGCTGGATAGAGTACCTGGCTACGAACCAGGTGGTCAGAGGTTCGAATCCTCTCGGGCGCACCATATTACGACTCAAGCAAGAGTCATGTGTTGACCATCAGCAAGTCGACACTTTGGAAAAGGCTTACTGATAAGTAAGCTTTTTTTATCGTTTTAAAACAGGGCGCCCGTAGCTCAGCTGGATAGAGTACCTGGCTACGAACCAGGTGGTCAGAGGTTCGAATCCTCTCGGGCGCACCATTTAAAACGACACAACGATTTATGAGCGCCCGTAGCTCAGCTGGATAGAGTACCTGGCTACGAACCAGGTGGTCAGAGGTTCGAATCCTCTCGGGCGCACCATTTTTCAAGCAGTACACAAAAGTTTGTGAGCGCCCGTAGCTCAGCTGGATAGAGTACCTGGCTACGAACCAGGTGGTCAGAGGTTCGAATCCTCTCGGGCGCACCATATTTCAAGCAGTACCAAAAGTTTATGAGCGCCCGTAGCTCAGCTGGATAGAGTACCTGGCTACGAACCAGGTGGTCAGAGGTTCGAATCCTCTCGGGCGCACCATACGGACAGCCTCGACTTCGGTCGGGGCTGTTTTTTTATGGGCGATATTTAGCTTTTTGGTGCGGATCCCCGTGCGCTGTTGTGGGTAGATCGCCCGTTTACCTGGCTGTTCTTGTCCTTATTTCTTCCCCTTTCTGTGATTGCGCACAGTTCTTCTGATCGTTGCCCCGCCTCACCACCCTTTGCCTCATCTATAGGCGCCTTGTATGCCTGCTGTTGCAACGGCAGATGCCGCGCAGCTCATCACTCAGGGTTTGGCTATCAACATCCTGCAAGGCCTGCAGAGGCGTTTTGCGGGCAATAAAAAAGGATGCCGCAGCATCCTTTTGTGTCGAGATATTTACTCAGCTTTTCAACCATTTGCGAATGCGGTTGGCATCGCCGATAGGGGTGCGTTTGCCCACCGAGTTGAGCAGCACGATGGCGAGCTCGCGGCTGTCCGGTTTGGCGCGCATCACCAGACAGCGACCCGCTTCGTCAGTGAAGCCGGTCTTGGAGAGGCGCACGTCCCAATCCGGGTTTTTCACCAGCGGGTTGGTGTTGTTGAACATCAGGCTGTAGGCGGGTGCGCTGAAGCGCATCTCCCGGTTCTCATCCTGAGTGAACTGACGGATCAGCGGCTGACGATAGGCGGCGGCGGCCAGCTTGCCGAGATCCTGGGCGGTGGAGACGTTGCGGGTGGAGAGGCCGGTGGAGTCGTAGAAGTGGGTATTTCGCATACCCAGCTGTCTGGCCTTGTTGTTCATGGCCCGCACGAAGGCGCTGCGACCGCCCGGATAGTGACGCGCCAGTGCCGAGGCCATCCGGTTTTCGGAGGACATCAGCGCCAGATGCAGGGCGTCGCGGCGGGTCACCTTGGTGCCCATGCGGATGCGGGAGTGGGTGTGTTTGACCCTATCCAGATCGTTCTTGTCGACCGTGATGGTCTGGTTGAGGTTCTGCTTGGCATCCAGCACCACCAGCGCTGTCATCAGCTTGGTAAGGGAGGCGATGGGACGCACCTTGGTGGCATTCTTCTGGTAGAGCGTCTTGCCCGTTTTTACATCCACGACCAGGGCGCTGCTCGAGCGTACTTCCAGTTTGGCAGGGTTGGGTGCCGCGCTGACCGCAGGCAATCCCAACATTCCCATCAACCCGACAACCAGCGCTGCTGCGCGAATCCGACACCACATACAACCGACTCCGTTCCCATCCAAAAAAAGGCGCTAGATTCACTCATTTTTACCCCGGCTTTACAAGGGCCGAGCGGGACTATTTCTGCTATTTGCGCGAAATTGGCGATCAAAAAAGCCCTCTGGCGAGGGCTTTCGGGTCGGGCGTTGGGCGGGGGGTCAATCCCGCGGCTGCGCAGCCCTGCGTTTGCTGATCCAGCGCCAGACCAGCGCCACCATGCCACCCAGCAGCAGGGCTACCGGCAGATAGATGATGATGTTGAAGAACTGGGTCTGGTATTCGGCGGCCAGCTTGGTGTGGCTCAGGTAGTAGCCAAACCCGACCAGCGGGCAGATCCACATGATGGAGCTGATCAGATTGACGATGAGAAAGCGCCCCTGGGGCAGCTCGGTGGCACCGACGATGTAGGGGTAGGCGGTGCGCACGAAGGCGATATAGCGAGCGGTGATCAGGGTGATGATCCCGTACTTGTCCAGCAGGTGGTAGACCTTCTGCTGGTGTCGCTCTTCCACGTGGGACATCAGCCGATGGTAGAGCTGGGTGTGGCCAAGAAAGCGCCCCTGCATGTAACCGAGCCAGGTACCGACAAAGGTGGCCATGATCAACAGCGGGATCACCCCGAGAGACAATACATCCTGATAGATGAGTACGCCGGTGAGGATCAGCAGGCTGTCACCAGGCAGAAAGGCGGTAGGGATGAATCCGTTTTCCAGTACCAGAAACGTCAGAATCACACCACAGATCATGAAGGCCATCTTGGGATCGGAAAGTGTGTTCAGATCGTGATTCATAAAGGCGTGAGCCAGTTGGTAAAACTGCTCCATACTTGCAAACTCCGCAGGTTAGCTGGGTTGATCGGTCAAGGGCATGGCGAGCACCTTGTCGATGCGCAGGCCATCCATGTCAACAATTTCCAGTTGCCACTGTTCCAGTGTCACCAGGTCTCCGGTTTGTGGAACACGACCAAGGAGCAGCATGATAAGCCCTCCGAGGGTGTGATAGTGATGTTTTTCTTCTTCTGGCAGACGAACCAGCTCCAGACAGTCCTTCAACTCCGGCAGCGGGATCAGGCCATCGAGCAGCCAGCTGCCGTCGGCGCGCCGGAATGCCCAGTTGTCCTCGCCATCCTCCTGCTGGAAATCCCCCGCCAGCGCCTCCAGCAGATCCTGCTGGGTGACCAGTCCCTGCAGCTCGCCATATTCGTCAACCACCAGCGCCATCTGTTCGCTGTGGGTGCGGAAGTGGTTGAGCAGCTCGACGCCGTTGAGGGTCTCGGGCAGCAGGCTGCCCTCCTGGGTCAGGGCAGCCAGATCGATGGGCTCCCCCTTGATATAGGCGTGCAGCACCTTGCTGACATTGATGATACCCACCAATTCTGACAGGTTACCGTCGCAGACCGGAAAATAGCTGTGTCGATACTCCACCAGCCGCTGCAGGTTGGTCTCCAGCGGCAGCGCCAGATCCAGATAGCGGATATCGCTGCGCGGCACCATCAGGGAGGAGAGGCTGCGCTCGTCGAGACGGAAGACGTTGCGCAGCATAGTGTGTTCATGATCCTCGATCACCCCGGCTTCAGAGCCCTCCACCAGCATGGCGTGGATCTCCTCCTCGGTGACGTTGGCGCTGCCGTTCTGGTTGACCCGCAGCAGCCGCAGGCTGGCATTAGTAGAGGCCGACAGCAGCCAGACGAAGGGGCGGGTCAGGGTGGCGAGCCAGTGCATGGGGCGGGCCACCAGACAGGCGATGCGCTCGGCATTGAGCTGGCCAAGGCGCTTGGGCACCAGCTCCCCTACCACGATGGAGAGGTAAGTAACCACCACCACCACTATGATGGTGGCGATCAGGCCACTGCTCTTGGCCGGGAGCCCCCACTCCTGCAACCAGAGGGAGAAGGGCTGGGCCAGCAGGGATTCCCCGTAGATACCGTTGAGCAGACCTATGCTGGTAATGCCGATTTGGACGGCAGAGAGAAAATGGGTCGGGTCTTCGCCCAGTTTGAGGGCAATGGCGGCGGAGCGGTTGCCTTCAGAGGCAAGCTTGCCGAGGCGAGCCTTGCGTGCGGTGACGATGGCGATTTCTGACATGGCGAAGACGCCATTAAGCAAAATCAATCCCAGCAGGATCAATATTTCCATACAGCAACAGCACTCCTTGAGTGGATAAGATCGCTGGCAGTGTAATGAATTTGGCGGCGATGCGCTTGTGAAAGCGGGTGATCCGGCTCGCTAATTTGATGACAGCGCTTTGTGATGGCTGAAAAAGATGGCCGGAAAAGGGAAGGATGACCCCGCCAAATGGTGTCATGGACGAAGCGGGAGCTTGGCGAAGTGGCATGGCAGGATGGAAAAGGGCGGGAAGTCCCGCCCTTGCTCATCTCAGTTCAGAAACGCCTTATCAGAACTGCTGGAACCAGCGCTGGATCTGGGCCGGGTCCTTGCTCTGGGTCAGGGAGAGCATCAGCAACACCCGCGCCTTCTGCGGGTTGAGAGTGCCGGAGGCCACGAAGCCGTACTTGGCATCATCGATCTCGGCATCCAGGGTGGTGGCGCCGGTCGGCACGCGGGCGGAGCGCACTACCCGGATGCCGTCTTTGCTCGCCTTGGCCAGGGTATCGAACAGGGTGTGGTAGAGGTTGCCGTTACCCCCCCCGGCGCTGACGATGCCGTCGAACTTGGCATCCACCATCGCTTTGGCCGGCAAGTCGGTGGCGTTGGCGTAGCTGTAGACGATGCCCACTTGCGGCAGCTTGTCGAGCTTGCTCACGTCAAACGGCGTCTTGCTGGTGTGCAGACGGGCCGGGCTGCGCTGATAGTCGATCTTGCCGTTGTGGATGTAACCCAGCGGGCCAAAGTTGGGGGAAGCGAAGGTCTGCACCCCGGTGGTGTTGGTCTTGGTGACGTCGCGGGCATCCAGCACTGTGTCGTTCATCGCCACCATGACGCCACGGCCCTTGGAGGCGGGGTCGGAGGCGGTCACCACGGCGTTGTAGAGGTTGAGCGGGCCATCGGCACTCATGGCGGTGGAGGGGCGCATGGCGCCGACCAGTACCACCGGCTTGTCGCTCTTGACGGTCAGATTGAGGAAGTAGGCGGTCTCTTCCATGGTGTCGGTGCCGTGGGTGATGACGATGCCATCCACGTCATCCTTGGCCAGCAGCTCGTTGACCCGTTTGGCCAGCTTGAGCCACACCTCGTCGTTCATGTCCTGGGAGCCGATCTTGACCACCTGCTCACCCTGCACGTCGGCCACGTTTTTCATCTCGGGCACGGCGGCGATCAGCGTCTCGATGGCCACCTTGCCGGCCTCGTAGTTGGACTGTGTGGCGGACTGGCCCGCCCCAGCGATGGTGCCGCCGGTGGCCAGAATATGGACGCTGGGCAGCGCCATGGCCATGGGGGAGAGGGTCAGGCCGACGACGGCGGCGAGCAGGGTCTTGCGGATCGGTAGGGTCATGCTGCAAATCCTTATGGTTGGAATAATCGCAGCAAGTTTGCCCGTTTAATAACCCCGGTCTGTGATAAAACTCACCAAAAGACAGGTGAGTACAGATTTTTAACCTGTTTTATACCTCTATGGAGATAATTTAACTCGCAGAGAAACCCTTGGCTTCGATCAGGGCGATCAGCTCGGCCTTGCTCAACTCGCTCTCGATGACGGCCTTGCTGCTGGCGAAATCGACGGTTGCGGTGGTGACCGCAGGCTGGGCCAGCAGCGCTTTTTGCAGACTGGCGGCGCAGCCACCACAGGACATGCCGGACACGGTGAGTTCGATGGTCATGGGATATCTCCTCTGTTGATGAGCGCCAGCCTAAAGCTGCCGCCTCCGGCAAGGTCAAGCCGTTAGTACATCAACCCTAGGTAGTTCATCAGAGTCGCCCCGAGGCTGGTAGTAACCAGCGAACCGAGGGTGGTGGTGGCGATGATGTTTGCGGCCAGCACGCTGTCGCCCCCCATGGCGCGGGTCATCACATAGCTGGCGGCGGCAGTCGGGGTGGCGCTGATGAGAAACAGAATACCCAGCTCCAGATGGCTGAAGCCGAGCAGGGCGGCCCCAAGAGTGAACGCAGCCGGAATGAGACAGAGCCGCATGATACTGGCCCAGCCCGCAATGGCTGCACCACCGCGCAGGGCGTCGAGGCTGAGGGAGGCACCGGTGCAGAGCAGCGCCAGCGGCAACGTCATGTTGGCGAAGTAGCTGCCGGTGGTGAGCAGCAGTTGCGGCATCTTGATACCGAGCAGGGTAAAGGGCAGCGCCGCCACAATGGCGATGATCAGGGGATTCTTGATGATGCCGAGCAGAATGGGGCGGATACCGGTGGCGCCGCCGAGACTGCGGGTGAGGGTGATCACCGCGAGAATGTTGTAGAGCACGGTCACCGCGCCGACATAGAAGGCTGCCGCCCCCAACCCCTCGTGGCCGTAGGCGTTCTGCACATAGGCGAGCCCGATAATGGCACTGTTGCCGCGAAAGCTCCCCTGCACGAAGATGCCGCGCAGTCGCTGCTCCCCGATAAAACGTCCGGCCAGCAGCTCCAGCACCAGATAGCTGATAACGGTGGCGAGCAGGCCGTAGCCGATAAACCAGAGGCTCGGCATGGTGGCGAAGTTGGTACCCAGAATACTGAGAAAGAGCAGAGCGGGCAGGGTGACCTGAAACACCAGTCGCGAGGCGGATTCGGTAAAGGGATCCGGCAGCAGCCCCAACCGCTTGAGCAAGATGCCGAGCAGCAGCACCACGCAGATGGGGCCTGTGATGGAGAGGGAGAAGAGCAGACTGGCCAGCAGATCCATGATGGGCATCCTGTGCTGTGCCCACACACCCTGACGGCGGGGCAAAAAGGGCATTCTAACGCCATGGGCTTGTATTCACAGGGGTTAATCACAACAATGTGGGCAATTCCACCGCCTAGCCTCCTGTGAGCCAATTCATGGACAAGAAACTGACCATCCTCGATATCGCCAGACTGAGTGGCGTCGGCAAGTCGACCGTCTCCCGGGTGCTCAACCAGGATCCCAAGGTGAAGCAGGAGACCCGCGAGCGGGTGGAGCAGATCATCGCCGAACACGGCTTCGTGCCGAGCAAGTCGGCGCGGGCCATGCGCAGCCAGAGCCAGCAGGTGGTGGGGATCATCGTCTCGCGGCTCGACTCCAGCTCGGAGAATCAGGCGGTGCGCGGCATGCTGGAGACCCTCTACCAGCGCGGCTACGACGCCGTGCTGATGGAGAGCAAGTTCTCTCCGGCCAAGGTGCAGGAGCATCTGGCGGTGTTGGAGCGGCGCGGAGTGGATGGCATCATCCTGTTCGCCTTCAACGATCTCGACTATGCCGCCATGGCGCCGCTCAGGGATAAGCTGGTGCTGGTCGCCCGCGAATATCCCGGTTTCTCCTCGGTCTGCTTTGACGATGTCGGGGCGGTGCGCACCATGCTGGGCCAGCTCGCTGCCCGCGGTATCCGCGATATCGCCTATCTGGGGGTGGATACCGCCGACCTCACTACCGGCCAGCGCCGGCTCGACGCCTACCTTGGCTACTGCGCCGAGCAGGGGCTGGCGGCGCGCAGCGCCCTCGGCGATCTCAGCCTGCAGAGCGGCTACCGGTTGGCTGCCGAGCTGCTCACCCCGACTACCGGCGCGCTGGTCTGCGCCAGCGATACCCTCGCCATCGGTGCGGCAAAATACCTGCAAGAACAAGGGCGTAGCGAGGTGCTGGTGACCGGCCTCGGCAACAACCCCATGCTCACCTTCCTCTTTCCCAACGCCCTCACTCTGGATCTCGGTTACAAGGGGGCGGGGGAGCAGGCGGCACGTCAGCTGCTCGGCCAGATCGAGCAGGAGCAGCCGCCGCTGGCGACCATAGCCCCCTGTTGCACCCTGTGACCCCCATCACTCCGGACTGAACAAAAAACGCGCTTTTTGTGACGCTGGCCACGATTTGGGAACGTTCCCATTTTGATCTGGCGAGATTGTCGGCATGCTAAATGGGAACGATACCAAAAACGCTCGAGCCCAAAGAGTGGCTCGCAAGGGCGATGCAGACCACTATTCAATGGCGTCACAGAGGGAAGACCCATGTCCAAGATCAACGCACAGCAGCTTGCCACCCTGATCGACAAGATCGGCGGCAAGGAGAACATCGCCACCGTCAGCCACTGTCTGACCCGGTTGCGCTTCGTCCTGAACGATCCGGCCAAGGCCGACAGCAAAGCCATCGAAACCATCCCGGCGGTGAAGGGAAGCTTCACTCAGGGCGGTCAGTTCCAGGTGGTGATCGGCAACGAGGTAGAGCAGTGGTACAAGGCGCTGACCGAACAGCTCGGCGTCAGCGGTGGCAGCAAGGAGGCCGCCAAGCAGGCGGCGCGCCAGAATATGAATCCGCTGGAGCGGGGCATCTCCCATCTGGCGGAGATCTTCGTGCCGCTGCTGCCTGCCATCATCACCGGAGGTTTGATCCTGGGCTTTCGCAACGTCATCGGCGACATCAAGATGTTCGACGATGGCACCCACACCCTCACCGAGATCAGCCAGTTCTGGGCTCAGGTGCACGCCTTCCTTTGGCTGCTGGGCGAAGCGATCTTCCACTTCCTGCCGGTGGGCGTCTGCTGGTCTGCGGTCAAGAAGATGGGCGGCTCCGAGATCCTCGGTATCGTGCTCGGCATCACGCTGGTGTCGCCGCAGTTGATGAACGCCTACGGCATCGGCCAGCAGACTCCCGAGGTGTGGGACTTCGGTCTGTTCGTGATCCAGAAGGTGGGTTATCAGGCGCAGGTCATTCCGGCGCTGCTGGCGGGCGTGTTCCTCGCCTGGGTAGAGACCAACCTCAAGCGGATCATTCCGGCCTATCTCTATCTGGTGATTGTGCCGTTCGTTTCGCTGCTGCTGGCGGTGATCGTGGCCCACGCCTTTATCGGCCCGTTCGGTCGCTGGCTGGGTGACGGTGTCGGCTTCGCTGCCAAGGCCGCCATGACCGGCTCCTTCGCCCCTATCGGTGCCGCCCTGTTCGGTTTCCTCTACGCGCCGCTGGTCATCACCGGCATCCACCACACCACCAACGCGGTGGATCTGCAATTGATGCAGAGCATGGGTGGCACCCCGATCTGGCCGCTGATTGCCCTCTCCAACATCGCCCAGGCTTCTGCGGTCGTCGGCATAATTCTGATTAGCCGCAAGGAGAACGAGCGGGAGATTTCGGTGCCTGCCGCCATCTCCGCTTACCTCGGGGTGACCGAACCGGCGATGTACGGTATCAACCTCAAGTACAAGTTCCCCATGCTGTGCGCCATGGTGGGCTCCAGCCTTGCAGCCCTCATCTGCGGTTTCGCCGGGGTGATGGCCAACGGCATCGGGGTAGGCGGCCTGCCGGGCATCCTCTCCATCCAGCCGCAATACTGGGCCGTTTATTCCCTCGCCATGCTGGTCGCCATCGTGGTGCCGGTGGTGCTGACCCTGCTGGTCTACAAGCGCCAGCAAGCGGCCGGCAAGCTGGCCGAAGCCAGCGCCTGAATCTGATTGTCAGGGCGACCCAACGGGTCGCCCTCTCCCATTTCAATTTGTGACAAGAGAAAGAGCCATGAGCCAAACACCCTGGTGGCAGAGCGCCGTGATTTACCAGATCTATCCCAAGAGCTTTCAGGATTCCGGCGCCCGTGGCACCGGTGATCTCAAGGGGATCATGGCCCGCCTCGATTACCTCAAGACGCTGGGGGTCGATGCCCTCTGGCTGACCCCGGTCTACGTCTCCCCGCAGGTGGACAACGGCTACGACATCGCCGACTACTACGCCATCGATCCCGCCTATGGCACCATGGCCGACTTTGAGGCGCTGCTGGCTGCCGCCCACGCGCGCGACATCCGCATCGTGATGGATATCGTGGTCAACCACACCTCCACCGAGCACGCCTGGTTCAAGTCGGCGCTGGGGGATAAAAACAGCCCCTACCGCGACTACTACATCTGGCGCGATCCGGTGGATGGCGGCGTGCCCAACAACTGGCAATCCAAGTTTGGCGGCAGCGCCTGGGAGCTGGACTCTGCCACCGGTCAGTACTACCTGCACCTGTTTGCCCGCGAGCAGGCGGATCTCAACTGGGAAAATCCGGCGGTGCGCGCCGAGGTGAAAAACATCATCCACTTCTGGGCCAAAAAGGGGGTGGACGGTTTCCGCCTCGACGTCATCAACCTCATCTCCAAGGATCAGGCGTTCCCGAACGACGAGATTGGCGATGGCCGCCGCTTCTATACCGACGGGCCGCGCATCCACGAATTCCTGCAGGACGTGAGCCGCGACGTGTTTGCCCCGGTGGGAGCCATGACGGTGGGGGAGATGTCCTCTACTTCGCTGGAGCACTGCCAGCGCTATGGCGCGCTCGATGGCTCCGAGCTCTCCATGGTGTTCAATTTCCACCATCTGAAGGTGGATTACCCCAACGGCGACAAGTGGACCAAGGCGCCGTTCGATTTCCTCGAACTCAAGCGCATCTTCAACCACTGGCAGAGTGGCATGCACGGCAAGGGGTGGTCGGCGCTGTTCTGGTGCAACCACGATCAGCCGCGCATCGTCTCCCGTTTCGGCGATGAGGGCGAGCATCGGGTCGTGGCCGCCAAGATGCTGGCCAGCACGCTGCACGGCCTGCAAGGCACCCCCTACATCTATCAGGGGGAGGAGATCGGCATGACCAACCCCGGCTATCAGCGCATCGATGACTATCAGGATGTAGAGAGCCGCAACATCTTCGCCATCAAGCAGGCGGAAGGGATGAGCGAGGGCGAGATCCTCGCCATTCTCGGTGCCAAGTCCCGCGACAACTCGCGCACCCCGATGCAGTGGAGTGCCGCCCCCAACGCCGGTTTTACCAACGGGACGCCCTGGCTCACGCCTGCCACCAACTATTCCGAGATCAATGCCGAGGCGGCGCTGGCCGACCAGAACTCGGTGTTCTGGCACTATCGGGATCTCATCGCCCTGCGCAAGGCGCACCCCATCTTCACCCAAGGGGATTATCAGGAGCTGCTGGTGGGGCATGAGAAAGTTTGGGCATATGCCCGCCGTGCCAACGGTCAGACCCTGCTGGTGGTGAGCAACTTCTACGGCGAGCCGGTGGAGTTTGCCTTGCCTGCCGAGCTGCAAAGCGGGCAAGGTCGGCTGCTGCTCGGCAACTACCCCGATAGTCCAGCTCAACCGCAATCGGGTATGCTGCGTCCTTATGAATCCCTGATCTGGCTGATGGAGTAGGTAATGGAGAAGGTGGTGCGCGGTACCGAGTGGCAGAAGATGGTGGCGGGGGAGCCTTATGATGCGGGCGATCCCGAGCTGAAAGCGGCGCGCGAGCACTGCCGCAGGCTCTATCACACCTTCAACACCAGCTGGCAGGAGAAACCGGAACGGGATGCTTTGCTGCACGAGCTGCTCGGTGGCCGCGGCCATGAGTGCGCCATCAACCCGCCGTTCTTCTGCGACTATGGCGTCAATATCTTCGTCGGCGAGAACTTCTACGCCAACGTCAATTGCACCATCCTCGACGTCTGCGAGGTGCACATCGGCGACAACGTGCTGCTGGCGCCCGGGGTGCAGATCTACACCGCCGCTCATCCGGTGGTGGTGGCGCCACGTATCAAGGGTGTCGAGTTCGGCAAGCAGGTGCGGATCGGTCACAACGTCTGGATTGGCGGCAGTACGGTTATCTGCCCAGGCGTCACCATTGGTGACAATAGCGTCATCGGCGCCGGTTCGGTGGTGACCAAAAATGTGCCCGCCAATGTGGTGGCGGCTGGCAACCCTTGCAAGGTGCTTCGGGCGATGACGGCACAGGAGCTTGAAGGTGCCATCCAGCAGTGAACAAGGGCAATGAATGCTAGTGCTATCTGATTGATAGAAAAGCGACTTTCAGATTGTTTTGCATTCAGTGCTTATGTTCGGGGCCGCTTGGCCGATACTGTTGAGTGCAGGAGGAACCCTATGGATATATCAAGTTCTGCAAATGCGTCGTTTGGTTCTGCTCTGATGACGGCCAGTCTGGCCAAGAAACAGCAGACCCAAGAGGGCGAAGCTGCGCTGAAGCTGCTGCAAAACGCAGCCCAATCAGCGCCGGTTGCACCGACATCGGCCAGTGCTTCTCTGGGAAGCAAGATCGATATTCGCGTCTGACCCTAATGAAAAAGCCCCCATCTTGCGATGGGGGCTTTTTTATCTCTGCGATTTGCGGGATCAGACCGGGAAAGGAGCCGGCGCCTCGAAGGTCATCCGCTCGCCGCTACGGGGGTGACTGATGGTCAACATGGCCGCATGCAGGTAGAGATGGGGCGCAGCCGCCAGCGCATCCGGATGAGCATAGAGGTTGTCACCCAGGATCGGGTGCCCCAGCTCCAGCATATGGACGCGCAGCTGGTGGGAGCGACCTGTGATGGGGGTCAACTTGATCAGGCTGTTGCCGTTCTCCACTTTCAGTTTTTCCCACAGGGTCAGAGCGTGACGCCCCTCTTCGTGGTCAACTTTCTGTTTCGGGCGGTTGGGCCAGTCGACGCAGAGCGGCAGGTCAACCTGACCCGACTCTGCCTCCGGCTCACCCCACACCCAGGCGAGGTAGTGCTTCTCGGTCTCCCGCTCGCGAAATTGCCGACTCAGCTCCCGATGAGAGTTGGGATTGAGGGGAATGACAATGACGCCTGTGGTGGACATGTCGAGGCGATGAGCTGCCGCCGCCTTGGGGTGTTGCTGTTTCACCCGATGCAGGACGCTGTCTTCATTCTCGGGGCCGCGCCCGGGGACGCTTAGCAGGCCAGTGGGCTTGTTGACCACCATGATGTCCTTGTCCTTGAACAGGATATCGAGCCAGGGTTCCAGAGGCGGTGAGTATTCAAACATAAATGTCTCGCATCAGAAGGTGGGGGCAAGCCCCCATCAGTTATGGGTAACCACGACAAAGCGGCCTTGGGTATCCAGTTTGAGCTGGTTCTGGCCGCTGTCGGTCGGTACCTTGTCAGTTATGGGTGACCACGATAAAGCGGATTGCATCCAGCTTGAGTTGGGTCTGATCGATCAGGTGGTGCAATTCTGCCTGCAGATTGCGCAGATAATCCAGTTCGCTGTCTCGCACGTTCGGGTTGACCGCCTTGAGCGCTTCCAGACGATCCAGATCCTGCTGCAGGGTCTGCGCCATCTGGGCACGGGCCTTGTCGACAATCCCGGCTTTCAGCTCTTCGGCAATGGCCTGGCCCTTGCCAATCAGACCGTGGATCACCGGCTGGGATGCAGTCACGAGCTTGCTGCCGAGGTGGCGATTGACCGGCGTCAGCTGGCGGTTGAAGGCATCGAACGCCACTTTCTCACCCAGATTCTGGCCGTTCTTGTCCATCAGCAGACGGATCGGCGTCGGCGGCATGAAGCGGTAGAGCTGGGGATGGGCCGCAGACTCGGCAACGAAGATCAGCTCAAGCAGGATGGAGCCGATGGGCAGCGCCTTGTTCTTGAGCAGTGCGACCGAGGTGGCACCGATCTCGGAGCCCAGGATCAGGTCGATACCGCCGCGCATCATGGGGTGATCCCAGGAGAGCAGCGCCATGTCATCCCGCGACAGGGCTGTGTTGCGATCGAAGGTGATGGTCATGCCGTCTTGCGGCAGGCCCGGGAAGCTGGAGACCAGCATGTGATCCCCGGGGGTCAGCACCAGCGCGTTCTCGCCACGGTCATCCTGATTGACGCCGATCTCGTCGAACATCTTGAGAGCGAAGGAGATCATGCCAGTGTCGTCATCTTCGGCGGCCAGCTTGTCGACCAGCTGCTGGGCAGTGGCGCCACCGCTGGAGTGGATCTCCAACAGGCGATCGCGGCCCTGCTCCAGTCGAGCCTTGAGCGGCTCGTGCAGTTCGCGGGTCTTGACCAGCAGGGCGTCGAGGGCTGCCTGATCGCCGGTGTTGGCGGCCAGCAGCTCGAACAGCTCTTCACGTACCGCTTCGAATACCGGGCGGGCCGTCGGGCAGGTCTGCTCGAACGCATCGAGGCCATCGTGATACCAGAGCTGCAGGGCGCGCTGGGAGGTACCCTCCAGATAGGGAACATGGATCTCGACGGTATTCTGCTGACCGATACGATCCAGTCGGCCGATACGCTGTTCCAGCAGATCCGGGTTGAGAGGCAGATCGAACAGCACCAGATGGCTGGCAAACTGGAAGTTGCGACCCTCTGAGCCGATCTCGGAGCAGAGCAGCACCTGGGCGCCACCCTCTTGCTGGGCGAAATAGGCGGAGGCCTTGTCCCGCTCAAGGATCGACATCCCTTCGTGGAACACGGCACCACGGATCCCTTCACGGGTACGCAGCGCCTCTTCCAGCGCGATGGCGGTCGCTGCTTCGGAGCAGATCACCAGCACCTTCTGCTGACGGGCAGAGAGCAGCAGCTCCAGCAACCATTCAACGCGTGGGTCGAACTGGGTCCAGGTGGCGTTGTCGCCTTCGAACTGCTGGAAGATCTTCTCGGGATAGAGGTAGCGCAGGGCGCGGGTCTGCAGATCGCCACCGTTGCCACCCATCATGCCCATCACCTTGATGGCAGTCTTGTACTGCTCCGGCAGCGGCATGGGGTAGACGTTGAGGTGACGCTCGGGGAAGCCTTGAATATTGGCGCGGCTGTTGCGGAACAGCACCCGGCCGGTGCCATGCTGGTCCAGCAGCTTGGCGACCGCCTGCTGGCGGGCGGCGGCATCGCTCAAGTCCAACCCTTCCAGCTGGCTGGCGAGG
>NZ_CP077237.1:1477500-1765000 GCF_019047085.1 Aeromonas sp. FDAARGOS 1404 | reverse complement strand
GGAGATATCAGAAGTGCGAATGCTGACGTAAGTAACGATAAAGGGGGTGAAAAGCCTCCTCGCCGGAAGACCAAGGGTTCCTGTCCAACGTTAATCGGGGCAGGGTGAGTCGACCCCTAAGGCGAGGCCGAAAGGCGTAGTCGATGGGAAGCAGGTTAATATTCCTGCACGACTTGTAATTGCGATGGGGGGACGGAGAAGGCTAGGTGGGCCAGGCGACGGTTGTCCTGGTGAAAGTGCGTAGGTGGTGTTTCCAGGCAAATCCGGAGACACAACACTGAGACACGAGACGAACACACTACGGTGTGGAAGCCATTGATGCCCTGCTTCCAGGAAAAGCCTCTAAGCTTCAGATTACAAGTCATCGTACCCCAAACCGACACAGGTGGTCGGGTAGAGAATACCAAGGCGCTTGAGAGAACTCGGGTGAAGGAACTAGGCAAAATAGAACCGTAACTTCGGGAGAAGGTTCGCTCCTGACAGTGAAGTCCCTTGCGGATGGAGCAGTTGGGAGTCGCAGTGACCAGATGGCTGGGACTGTTTATCAAAAACACAGCACTCTGCAAACACGAAAGTGGACGTATAGGGTGTGACACCTGCCCGGTGCCGGAAGGTTAATTGATGGGGTTAGCGCAAGCGAAGCTCTTGATCGAAGCCCCGGTAAACGGCGGCCGTAACTATAACGGTCCTAAGGTAGCGAAATTCCTTGTCGGGTAAGTTCCGACCTGCACGAATGGTGTAACCATGGCCATGCTGTCTCCACCCGAGACTCAGTGAAATCGAATTCGCCGTGAAGATGCGGTGTACCCGCGGCTAGACGGAAAGACCCCGTGAACCTTTACTACAGCTTGGCACTGAACATTGAACCTACATGTGTAGGATAGGTGGGAGGCTTTGAAGGCGTGACGCCAGTTGCGCTGGAGCCGTCCTTGAAATACCACCCTTGTATGTTTGATGTTCTAACGCAGGGCCCTGAATCGGGCTCGCGGACAGTGCCTGGTGGGTAGTTTGACTGGGGCGGTCTCCTCCCAAAGAGTAACGGAGGAGCACGAAGGTTGGCTAATCCTGGTCGGACATCAGGAGGTTAGTGCAATGGCATAAGCCAGCTTAACTGCGAGACGGACAGGTCGAGCAGGTACGAAAGTAGGTCATAGTGATCCGGTGGTTCTGAATGGAAGGGCCATCGCTCAACGGATAAAAGGTACTCCGGGGATAACAGGCTGATACCGCCCAAGAGTTCATATCGACGGCGGTGTTTGGCACCTCGATGTCGGCTCATCACATCCTGGGGCTGAAGTCGGTCCCAAGGGTATGGCTGTTCGCCATTTAAAGTGGTACGCGAGCTGGGTTCAGAACGTCGTGAGACAGTTCGGTCCCTATCTGCCGTGGGCGTTGGATGATTGAAGGGAGTTGCTCCTAGTACGAGAGGACCGGAGTGAACGAACCTCTGGTGTTCGGGTTGTCACGCCAGTGGCACTGCCCGGTAGCTAAGTTCGGAATCGATAACCGCTGAAAGCATCTAAGCGGGAAGCGAGCCCTGAGATGAGTCATCCCTGACCCCTTGAGGGTCCTAAAGGGCCGTTGGAGACCACAACGTTGATAGGTGGGGTGTGTAAGCGCAGTGATGTGTTGAGCTAACCCATACTAATTACCCGTGAGGCTTAACCATACAACACCCAAGAAGTGTTCTAAGGCTTGTAACAGATACCAAGCGAACTACTAATTCAGTGATAATGACCTAGTCGTTATTCACGTCAGCTTTCTAGATTAAGAATTTGCCTGGCGGCCATAGCGCCGTGGAACCACCTGATCCCATGCCGAACTCAGAAGTGAAACGCGGTAGCGCCGATGGTAGTGTGGCATTCGCCATGCGAGAGTAGGACACTGCCAGGCATCCAATACAAGGAACCCCGCTCGATGAGCGGGGTTTTTTATTGCCTGCAATTCAGCAAATAGCCTGATTGTTGACCTGCCCTATCTCCCTTCCTCTGTTTTTATCCTTACTCGCCGCTGCTTTCTGGTTC
This sequence comes from Aeromonas sp. FDAARGOS 1404, assembly GCF_019047085.1. NCBI lineage: Bacteria > Pseudomonadati > Pseudomonadota > Gammaproteobacteria > Aeromonadales > Aeromonadaceae > Aeromonas > Aeromonas sp. FDAARGOS 1404. The sequence goes on along the minus strand of NZ_CP077237.1, from coordinate 1,762,976 downwards.
CACAAATAGCTTGATGTTCCGCTTGGTACTCTTTCTTCACTGAACCGCTGGGTACTGTATGGTGGCTCTGGCGTAGTCATGACCCACGAATCCTATGCTCGCCTGTACGCTATGATCTCTTGCATGCGTTTTTTCCTGGGCATCTGCGTCTTGTGTTAGCTGAAGTCTTTCTTTTTGAGCCCTCTGCTTGTCCATGACTTTGTTAATCACCCACTGACGTTATGCCAGAGAGTGTGTTGGCTGTGCTAACACGCAGGTACAGGGGGCGCAGCGTTGGGTTTGGGGTAATAGGGAAATTGGAAGGGATACCCGCAGGAGCGCAGAGGTTCGAAGTTGATAGGTGATCTTGTGGAAGCTGTTGAGCCCACAGGTGAGAAGATCAAGAAAGGAGTTGAAGAAGACTAATGTGTTGAGATCTATGAGGAGTGGCAAATCGCAGGCAAATAAAAAGCCCACGCAACATGGTTGCATGGGCTCGGTATAAATGGCGGAGGAGGTGGGATTTGAACCCACGGATGGTCGCCCATCGCCGGTTTTCAAGACCGGTGCATTCAGCCGCTCTGCCACCCCTCCGCAGCAGTGCGGCGAATATTACCATGCTGATCCGGCTTGTAAATCCCTGTCCGGTTTGATTGCTGGTTAATTGCGCGAAATGACATGAAAAAGTGGCAATCAGGGCGCATCAAGCGCTTTTTTGGCCAGATAGCTTGACTTGAAAACAGACTCAACCACTATAGTGGCCTCTATCATATCCTCTGCAAGATAACGTTATGACTATTAAAAATGCCCTGTTTTGCGCGCTGGCTGGCGTGACCCTGCTGGCGACGCCAGTACATGCAAGCGAGCTGACCAAAAGCGATGTCGAGCAAATCGTTCGCGACTATCTGGTCAAGAATCCCGAGATCCTGGTCGAGATGTCCAATGCCCTGCGTGCCAAGCAGGAGAGCCAGCAGGCCGAGAGTGACAAGGCACTGATCAAGGCTCACTCCAAGCAGCTTTATGCCAATCAGGATCCCGAGATGGGGAATCCGAAGGCATCTCTGACCATTGTGGAGTTTTTCGATTACAACTGCGGTTACTGCAAGCGGGCCCATCCGCTGGTCAAGCAGCTGATGGCGGAAGATAAAGATATCCGTTACATCTACAAGCAGTTCCCCATTCTGAGCGAGTCCTCCTACTTCGCCGCCCGTGCTGCGCTGGCGGTCCAGCTGGGTCAGCCTGACAAGTACCAGGCGTTCCACGAGAAGCTCTATAGCCATCAGGGCCCGCTCGCTGATGAAGCACAGGTCAAGCAGTTGGCTGTGGCGGCCGGTGTAGACTGGAGCAAGGTGGAGGCCAAGATCAAGGATGGCAGCATTGACCAGAACCTCGGTACCAACCGTGCGCTGGCTGAAGCGCTCGGTATCTCCGGTACCCCGGCCTTCATCATCGGTGATCAGATCCTGCGCGGTGCCCCCCGTGATCTGGCCAGCCTGAAGGGGTTTATCAAGGACGTGCGTGCCGGCAAGAGCATTCAATAAGCGGTTGTCATGGTCGAGGGCCCAGCGCCTCGGTCAGAAATAGAAAGAGGGTCGGTATCACTACCGGCCCTCTTTTTTATTATGTCCTTTGGCACAAGTGGTCGTCGCGAAAGGACCATAACAACGTGCTCAGGACCCGGCCTGTTGGCCTCAGTAACAAGTATTAGCAGAGCCGTTCGGAGTCTATTGATAAATATTTCGCCTCGCAGAGGTGTGTCGTGAGCATTGCTTAATTCCGGTCAAGATTTTTTCTGCTGCTTGCCTTAGAATCGCCGCCCGTTGCAGGAGAAACCCCTATGTTAGTTGATATTTTACGGCTGGTTTTTATAGCCGGAGGCCTCGTATTCATCTTTATGCTGGTGCAAGCCTGCTGGTGGAAGAAGCAGAGTGGATCCTTTGAGGCGACCCCCTTCTGGCCGGTGGCGTTGATCGGTGGGGTTGCCAACTTCCTCGATACCCTGGGGGTGGGCAGCTTTGCGGTAAAGACCGCCTGCTACAAGCAGTTCAAGCTGATCGATGATCGGGTGCTGCCGGGTACCCTAAATGGGCAGTGCGTGCTGCCGACCGTGACTCAGTCGCTGATCTTCGTCGGCGCAGTCGCAGTGGAGCCGCTGACGCTGATCAGCATGATGGTGGCCGCCGCTGCCGGCGCGGCCTGGGGGGCGCGCCACGTCGCCTCGTTCGATCGCCAGACCATCCGGCTGGTGATGGCGGTCTCCCTGCTGGTGGTGGCCGGCCTCATCTTCGCCGGCCTGCTGGGGCTGTTCCCCCTCGGTGGCGATGCCATGGGGCTGACCGGTTACAAGCTCGGGATAGCGCTCGCCGGCAACTTCCTCTTCGGTGTGCTGATGAACGTGGGCATAGGCCTGTTCGCCCCCTGCATGACCCTGGTCTATCTGCTCGGCATGAATCCGCTGGCGGCGTTTCCCATCATGATGGGCTCCACCGCCGTGCTCAGCGTCTTCTCGGCGGGTACCTTTATCCGTAAAGGGGCATTCGATGCCAAGGCGGTGCTGGCGGTAGCCATCTTCGGTCCCATCGGTGTGGTGCTGGCCGCCATGCTGGTCAAATCCATGGATATGGAGATGCTGAAGTGGCTGGTTGCCTTTATCGTCATCTATACCTCCTGGACCATGTACGCCTCCTGGCGGGCGGCGCGTCGCTCCCCTGTGCAGCTGACGGTGGAGAGCGCAGGCTAGCCTGTACCAGTGCCGCTTCGGCCTTGGCCCCCAGAAAAACATAGAGGCCAAGCGCCAGCAGCAAACCCACCGCACACCCCATCACTCCGACCGCTGGCCAGAGCAGCTCGCTCTGGCCGAGCGAACCCTTGAACAGCAGTAACAGCCCCTCGATGGAGACCGCGATCAGAATGGCGGCGATAAAGCGGGTGATGGTACGGCGAATGGCGCTGTGGCGGAAGATATCCTTATGCAGCAATACCTCCTCTTCCAGAATGGTCTTGCCCAGATCGAACACCGCCAGTGCCAGCGTCAGAAAGATGATGGCGCTAAAGGCGCCGAGCTGGTTCTGCTGCTCGCCGCACAACAGCTGGTAGAGCTGCTCCAGCCCGTGCCAGATCAGGGTAGCGACGATCAAAAACAGCGCCATGCTGAGCACCACATAGACCGCCTTGAACCAGGGCATGGCGCGGCGGCGCTCCCTGTCCCCCATCAACCAGCCAATCAGCTGATTCAGACAGACGGTGATCTCCCGTCCTTGCCCCTGCACGATAAGGTGCAACCGGTTATGGGCGGCCGGTGCCGCAGGCTGGATGCACATCGGCCCCTGATAATGGTCAATGCTGACCACAAAGGGATACCCCTTGAGCGAGACAAGGGGGGCGCTGAGCAGCCCCTGCAGTAGCGGGGTCAACTCCTCCTGATACTCCTGATAGCGCCGCAGCACATCGATGGGGCTCATCTCTGCCATATGGACCTCGGTGACGTGGGATCTTTTGGTGAATGTGCAAATAGTGGGCCTGCTTTATGACAGAGATGGCGGGGCAAGTTGCACCAGAGGATGACAAAACGACGGATGACGAGGGGGTAGTGCACCAGAACTGGGCGTATCGATGCCCTGTCTGGTGATGAAGGCACTGCAATAGAAAAGGGCCCGTGACGGGCCCTTTGCGACAACCAGCGGCGATTTAGCCAGCCAGCTTGGCGAAGCTGCGCTCAGCGGCAGCCAGGGTATGTTCGATCTCCTTGTCGCCGTGAGCCAGCGACAGGAAGCCCGCCTCGTAGGCGCTCGGCGCCAGATAGACGCCCTCTTCCAGCATCAGGTGATAGAAGCGCTTGAAGCGCTCCATGTCGCAGCGGGTCACCTGCTCATAGCGGGTGATCTCGGTCTCGTCGGTAAAGAAGAAGCCGAACATGCCGCCCACGTAGTTGATGGCGAGCGGGATACCGTGTTTGGCGGCGGCGGCTTTGAACCCTTCGGCAACCCGGGCGGTCTTGTCGCTCAGCTGTTCATAGAGGCCCGGCTCCAGCAGCAGATCCAGCATGGTGAGGCCGGCGGCCATGGCCACCGGGTTGCCGGAGAGAGTGCCGGCCTGATAGACCGGGCCGGTCGGGGCGATGTGCTGCATCACCTTCTTCTTGCCGCCGAAGGCGCCGACCGGCATGCCGGCACCGATGATCTTGCCGAGGGTGGTGAGATCCGGATCGATGTTGTAGTGGCCTTGGGCGCCGCGCAGGGAGACGCGAAAACCCGTCATCACCTCGTCCAGGATCAGCAGGGCGCCGAATTCGTCACAGATGGTGCGCAGCCCTTCCAGGAAACCGGGCACCGGCGGGATGCAGTTCATGTTGCCGGCCACCGGCTCGACGATGATGCAGGCGATCTCGCTGCCGTACTGGCTGAAGGCCTCGCGCACCGAGTCCAGATCGTTGAACACGCAGGTGAGGGTGTGCTTGGCAAAGTCGGCCGGCACGCCCGGGCTGTTGGGTTGACCCAGGGTAAGGGCGCCGGAGCCGGCCTTGACCAGCAGGGAGTCGGCGTGGCCGTGGTAGCAGCCTTCGAATTTGACGATCTTGTCGCGGCCGGTGTAGCCGCGGGCCAGCCGGATGGCGCTCATGGTCGCCTCGGTGCCGGAGTTGACCATCCGCACCTGCTCCATGGAGGGGACGATCTGGCGTACCTTTTCGGCCATCAGTACTTCGATCTCGGTGGGGGCGCCGTAGCTCAGCCCTTTCTCGACAGCCTTGATGACGGCAGCCTTGATGGCCGGGTGGTTGTGACCCAGCAGCATGGGGCCCCAGGAACCGATGTAATCAACGTAGGCCTGGCCGTCCACGTCATAGAGGTAGGCGCCATCGGCGTGATCGATGAAGCGGGGTGTGCCGCCGACCCCATTGAAGGCGCGGACCGGTGAGTTGACGCCGCCCGGAATGGTCTGGCGGGCCTGTTCAAACAGCTGATCTGATTTTGACATGGATCATCCTTAATGGGATTTTGGTCGTCACACAAGGGATTGCAGCCGATTGAGACTCGGCAGGCCGGAGCATCAGGAGTATGCTTTGCGCTCTCGCCACCCGGACTCTCGGTCTGCTCCCGTGACAAAAATTTAACGGGCCGACTATAGCAGAAAGCCCCAGCCCTGGGCAGCCGAGCAACGCGCCGGGTGATCCTGATCTCAGCTAGCTGACGATATGGTTTTTCCAAGTTGGTGTAACAAGATGGCGCAACAAGCTCTCTCCTCTGAAGCCGATACCTCTTCGCGGGGGCCGCTTTCCCGCATTATCCGGCAAGACAAGATGCCCTTGCTGGTGCTGCTGCTGGCGGCGCTGGTCGGCACCCTGGCCGGACTGGTGTGCGGCCTGTTCGAATCAGGAGTCCACTGGCTGGCAGAACAACGCATCGCCTTGCTGGCAGACCGTCCCTGGTGGCAGCTCGGTCTGCTCGGCTTTGGCTTCAGCGCCTTGCTGGGATTTGTCGGTTACTTCCTCACTCATACCTTTGCCCCGGAAGCGGGTGGTTCCGGCATTCCCGAGATCGAGGGGGCGATGGACGATCTGCGCCCGGTTCGGTGGTGGCGGGTGTTGCCGGTCAAGTTCTTCGGCGGCATCTGCACCCTGAGTTCCGGCATGGTGCTGGGGCGGGAGGGGCCTTCGGTACAGATCGGCGGCAACCTCGGCAAGATGGTGGCGGATATCTTCCGGTTGCCCAAGGAGCATGGTCATGCCCTGTTGGCCGCCGGTGCGGCGGGCGGTCTGGCGGCAGCCTTCAATGCGCCGCTGGCGGGCATCCTGTTCGTGATGGAGGAGATGCGGCCGCAGTTTCGCTACTCCTTTCTGGCCATCAAGGCGGTGGGGATCTCCGCCATCATGGCGACCCTGATGCTGCAGAACATGAAAGGGCAGGGGGCGGTGATCACCTTGCCCCATTACGATGCGCCCGCCCTCAAGGCGCTCTGGCTGTTCCTCTTTATGGGGGCCACCTTCGGGGTGCTCGGTTTTGTCTTCAACAAGCTGGTGCTGGCCTGTCAGGATGGCTATCTGGCGTTGCATCAGAACAAGCGCCACCGTTTCGTGGCCATCGGCATGCTGGTCGCCGGAACGTTTGGCGTGCTGTCGCTGTTTGCCCCCTCGGTGACCGGCGGCGGCACAGAGCTTATTCCTCATCTGATGGGGGATGAGTATGCGATGGCGACCCTGTTCCTCATTTTCTCGGTGCGGCTGGTTGCGACCCTCATCTGCTTCTGCTCCGGTGCCCCGGGCGGGGTATTTGCACCGACCCTGGCGTTGGGCACCCTGTTTGGCGTGGTGTTTGGCCATCTGTTTCATGCGGCGTTTCCGGAGCTTGGCATCGAGCCCGGCGCTTTTGCCATTGCAGGGATGGGGGCGCTGTTTGCTGCCACAGTGCGTGCTCCCATCACGGGCATCGTGCTGGTCACCGAGATGACCGACAACTATCAGCTGATCCTGCCGATGATGATCACCACGGTCGGTGCGACTCTGGTTGCCCAGTGGCTGGGTGGCCGACCCATCTATTCTCAGATCCTGGAGCGAACTTTACGGCTCGCCGCGCGTCAAAAGCGGGGTGATGGCAGCGCCACGGCCAGTTAATTTTTCCCTTTATCGCCTGTGACCCCGGTCAGGGCGGTATAGTGAAGGGAGAGGCGCTGCCGTAAATGGCGTGATAACGGGATGAGGGGCTATGTCCAATCTATTGAAGTTATTGGTCGTGTTAGCCATTGGCGGGCTCATTGGTTACTTTGTCGGTAACCGTCAGGAGCTGGCCCAGAGCAGTCTGTTGGTGGTACAGCAGGAGACGCTGGATCGTCAGGGCAAGGCCATCGGCCAGCTCAAGACCGAATTGGGGGTGAAAGATACCCAGCTGGCGACCCAGAAAGCGGCCTTCGAGCAGTTGCAGATCACCCTGAAGAGTCAGGAGGCGCAGGTGCAGGAGCTCAAGCGCCAGCTGGCCTTTTTCGAGCGGATCATGCGCCCCACCGGCGAACAGGTGGGGGTGGTGATCGACAACCTGACCCTGCAGGAGACCAGCATTCCCGGTCGTTACCACTACCGTCTAGCCCTGACCCAGCCCGCCAAAAAGCGGGAGCTGTTCCGTGGTCAGGTGCAGATCCGGGTCGAGGGGAGCCTGGCCGACAAGCCGAAGACGCTGACCGGTCGCGATCTCGGAATGAAGGTGAGCGAGTGGCGTTATGCCCTGCGTTATTTCCAGCTGCTGGAAGGGAATTGGCAGTTGCCGGAAGGCTTTGTGCCGGATCGGATCCATGTCACCATCAACAAGGATGGCAGGCAACCGGCGCAAGAGCTGCTGGTTGAGTGGGGCGAGGTGATCAAGCCGCTGGTCGCCGCACCGCCTGCTCCGGTTCCCGCTGCCGGTTAAACGTGGTGAATACTTGAACTGAATGGTCGGGTATTGGATAATTTCGCGGTTTCCATGTTTGTGGATCTAATGGTTGTGAGGTCAGTAATGAGTGCAGTAGCAGAAGCCCCGCTGCCCATCCAGATGACGGATGCGGCGGCCAACAAGGTGAAGAACCTGATCACCGAGGAAGAGAATCCCGAGCTGAAGCTGCGGGTATACATCACGGGTGGGGGCTGCTCCGGTTTCCAGTATGGCTTTACCTTTGATGAGAAGATCAACGACGGGGACACCGTAGTCGAGAAGAATGGCGTCACCATGGTGATCGATCCCATGAGCCTGCAATATCTGGTAGGCGGCAGCGTGGATTACACCGAGGGCCTGGAGGGTTCACGCTTTACCGTGACCAACCCCAATGCCACCACGACCTGTGGCTGTGGCTCCAGCTTCTCCATCTGATCGGCATATCGGTCTGATGAAACGGCTCTCGGCAACGAGGGCTGTTTTTGTTTGTGGTGCTCAGTGCCTCCATCAAACAGCATTTCTCTGAAACAACAAAGGCGCCTCGATGGCGCCTTTGTTGTTTGCAGAATGGCTTAGCGGGAGCTTGCCGCCGCGACCAGCGGGATCCGGTTCACTGCCTTGCCCATGTAGGCGAGGGTGATGGTCACAATGATGCAGGTGAAGCTCAGCCACATGTAGGGCAGGTAGTCGAGGGTTGCTACCCCCAGAACCCCGGCCATGAAGATGCCGTTGTCGCTCCAGGGCACCATGCCGCAGGTGAGGGTGCCGCCAAACTCGGCGTTGCGAGAGAGGTTCTTGCGCGCCAGTCCCAGTCGGTCGTAGTTTTTGGCCATGATCTTGGGGGTCAGGATCAGTGACACATACATGGCCGAGCCAAACACGTTGGCCAGAAACGCAGTACCGATGGTGTGGCTGGTCAGGCTGCCGACGCTGTTGATGCGCTTCTCGAAGGCGCTGGCGATCACTTCCAGAATGCCGACCTTCTCCAGCAGGCCGCCAAACCCGAGACCGAAGATGATGACCGCGACCGAGCCCAGCATGGACTCCATGCCGCCGCGCCCGAGAATGTTGTCGATAAAATCGATGCCGGAGGTGATGGCAAACGGACTATAAGCCGAGTGCATTGCTTTGACCGGATCCATGCCCTGGAAGGCGATGGCCCAGATCAGGCCAAGCAGGGCGCCGAAGCTGATCACCGGGAAGGCGGGCTTGCGATTGGCCAACAGGCCCAGTACCAGCACCACCGGTACTATGGCCAGTGGGGTAATGTTGAACTGGTTGTCGAGCGCCTCCATCACCAGATTGACCTGCTCTAGGCTGACGTTGCCCGAATACTGCATGCCCACTACGGTGAATAGCACGGCAGTGATGACATAGGAGAGCAGGCTGATGGGCAGCATCCCCTTGATATGTTCCACCACGTCGACGTTGGACATGGTCGAAGCCAGCACTACTGAGTCGGAGAGCGGAGAGAGCTTGTCACCGAAGTAGACGCCGGAGAGCACGGCACCGGCTACCAGCGGCGCAGGCACGCCGAGGCTGTGGCCGATCCCCATCATGGCGATGCCGGCCGTGGCAGCAGAGCCCCAGGAAGTGCCGGTGGCCAGCGAGGTCAGGGAGCAGATGATCAAGGTTGCCAGCAGGAAGATGGACGGGTGAATCACCTTGAGGCCGAAGTAGATGATGCTGGGGACTATGCCACCGGCAATCCAGGTGCCGACCAGAGCACCGACGGAGACCAGGATCAGGATGGCCCCCATTCCCTTGGCAACGCCGTCAACGGCTGCCTGTTCCAGGGATTTGTAATCGTGGCCGAGTTTGATGCCAAGCCCCATGATGACGAACCAGGCGATGAACAACGCCAGCTGGATCGGCAGATCGAGCACGCTGGTGAACGAGAATGCCAGGGCCAGGAAAATGGCCAGACAGGCAAACACCTGTGCCATGCCCGGTAGTCGGATGTGGTTTTGTTGGTTTTGCATAGATACTTCCTAAACTCTTGCTCGCCAAGGTCACTCCCTCTCGTCCTGTGGATACATCGATCCCGAGGAGGCAACCCAAAAAGAGGCCGCAATCTACCACAAACCCGGCGGGTTAAAGCCCCATCAAATTGGCAAAAATGCACATTTGATTGAAAAAATCACAAATTAGTTGATCTCATAACCCGTTTTTGAGCGGCCTGTTGACACAAAGGGTCACATACGAAGCTTGTCTGTGACGCCACTTGCATCCCCAGCAGATGAAGATGATAATTATTATCAATTGTTGGTTGGGGAGAAAACAATGCGCTGGATATTGCGGGGTATGATGTTGCTGGTGGCGGTGGCCGTACTCGCATGGGGTCAGGATAAAGAGTACGGCACCTGGAGTGTAGGTTTTCTGCTGGCTGCCTGGGTGATGCTGGAGCCTGGATTGCGGCCCGCCTTGATCTTGCTGCCAGTGGCCGAGTTGACCGGTATCGTTACCCTGCTCTGGCAGCAGCCCTGGTTATGAGCTTTTGACGGGAGCCTGCTTGATCTTCTGCTGTGCCACCTTGAGCGATTCGACCACCAGTTTCTCCATTTCGGTGCGCTTGGCGTCGGTCAGGAAGTAGATCATGTCGACATTGTGGCGAATATAGTGGGCGGGGAGCTGGTTGAGGGTGAGGCAGCAGAGGTCGGCCATCTGATCGCTGTTGAGCTTTTGCTGCAGCCCCTGTTTCTCAATCTCCTTGAGCACCAGATGTTCGTAAAAGTTGTGAATGTCGGTATCCAGTATCATATGCGTTCCTTGGCATGACGATGAGCGGGGAGTCGTCAAAAGCATAGCCATAACAAGGAGTAAAAACAAAAGGCCCATCACTTTCGTGATGGGCCTTTTGCGTAATGAATGGTGCGAAGAGAGGGACTCGAACCCTCACATCCGTGGGACACTAACACCTGAAGCTAGCGCGTCTACCAATTCCGCCACCTTCGCACACTGATTTTCTCCAGCTGGTTTTTAAATGCGGTTGGAGCGCATTGCTCTGTTTTTACATGTCAGAAGCATGGTGCGAAGAGAGGGACTCGAACCCTCACACCCGGGGGGCACTAACACCTGAAGCTAGCGCGTCTACCAATTCCGCCACCTTCGCACATTCGGGTTTCCAGTCTGGATTTACATGCTGTCTGGATAAAGCATGGTGCGAAGAGAGGGACTCGAACCCTCACATCCGTGGGACACTAACACCTGAAGCTAGCGCGTCTACCAATTCCGCCACCTTCGCACATTGTGTTACCAGTTTTGATTTACATGCTGTCTGGAGAAGCATGGTGCGAAGAGAGGGACTCGAACCCTCACACCCGGGGGGCACTAACACCTGAAGCTAGCGCGTCTACCAATTCCGCCACCTTCGCACATTCGGGTTTTCTAGTTGGATTTACATGCTGCTGAATCAGCATGGCAGTATTGGTGCGAAGAGAGGGACTCGAACCCTCACATCCGTGGGACACTAACACCTGAAGCTAGCGCGTCTACCAATTCCGCCACCTTCGCATCACTGCGGAGGGGGATTCTATAGAGTTTTGGGGGAGCGTCAACAGCCAAAGGGGACTTTTTTCGCTGTTGACGCCCAAAGTTGCGCCAAGGGTACAAAACTTCAGCAATTAGCTGACGTCTGGCATTCAGTAACGGCCCAATGCGTTCTGATACATCCGTTCATACTGGGTGACCGAGTCAGGCCAGTTGAAGCGGGTACTCATGGCATTGCGCTGCACCTTGGCAAAACGCTCTTTGTCCTGCAGGAAATAGAGCAGGCTGCGGCGCATGGTATCGAGCAGGATGGCGGCAGTCGGATCGTTAAAACAGAAGCCGGTGGCATGCTCGGGATCTGCATCCCAATCCACCACGGTATCTTTCAGACCACCCACGGCGCGCACCAGTGGCAGGGTGCCATAGGCGAGACTGTACATCTGGTTGAGGCCGCAAGGCTCGAACAGAGAGGGCATCAGGAAGAAGTCGGCACCGGCTTCGACCAGATGAGCCAGTCGATCGTCATAGGTGTTGATGAAGGCGAGCTTGCCCGGATAATCCCGGGCCATGGTTTGCAGTTGCGTGGCGAGCGCAGGATCGCCAGAGCCGACGATCACCACTTGTACCTGATGGTGGAGGAATTTCTCCAGCGCAGGGAGCAGCAGGGGAACGCCCTTCTGCTCGGTCAGGCGGCAAACCATGCCGTAGATGGGCAAGTCCGCCACGGCCAGCCCCGCTTCCTGTTGCAGGCTCTCTTTGCAGATCTGTTTGCCAGCCATGTTGTCGATGCTGTAGGTCGCAGGCAGGAATTCGTCGAACTCCGGATCCCAGTCCTTGTAGTCGCAGCCGTTGAGTATGCCGCAGAGATCCGCCGCCCGCTGCTGGAAGATATGCGCCATGCCGTGGGCGCCGAGGTGAGTCAGCAGCTCCTGGGCATAGTTGGGACTGACCGCATTGATCTTGTCGGCGTAGAGCACCCCGCATTTGAGCAGATTGACGTGGCCGTAGTCGTAGTTGATGCGGCGTTCGTAGTCGGCGATCTCGGGCATGGCCCAGAACTGCTCGCGGCCAAACACCCCCTGAAACGCCGCGTTGTGAATGCTGATCACGCTGCGGGTTTGCTGGAAGAAGGGGTTGTGGGCGTGACGGGTTTTCAGCAGCAGTGGCAGCAGGCCGGTGTGCCAGTCATTGCAGTGGGCGATATCAGGGGCGAAGCCGAGCTGCTCGCAGGCATGGAGGGCTGCGGCCGAGAAGAAGGCAAAGCGCTCGCCATTATCCGGATAGGCCTGATTGTTCTCGGCGTAGAGCTGGGGGCGATCGAAATATTGCGGGCAATCGAGCAGATAGACGCAGACGTCATCCAGCTCCATCTGGTAGATGCGATAACCGATATCCGGCAGCCCGGGGTGGGTTGGCAACCAGCGTGACGCCACCAGTCTGGCCTCATCCCGTCGCTTTATCGTCTTGTAGAAGGGGAGCATGATCCTGACATCATGCCCCTTCTGGGCCAGGTACATCGGCAGGGCTCTGGCGACATCGGCCAGGCCCCCGGTCTTGACCAGCCCCTCAACTTCCGAGGCAACAAACAGGATTTTCAGTGGGTTAATAGCCAACTCTTGCTCCCTTAGGTACCACCACGATACCGCCTTCGGATACGGTAAATCGCTCTCTATCGTGGTCCAGATTTTCACCGATAACGGTGCCGGGCGCAATTTCAACATTTTTATCTATAATCGCGCGCCGGATGGAGCACCCCTCACCAATCTTTACATCCCCCAGCAGCACGGATTCACTGATATGGCTGCACGCGCCGATATTGCAGCGGAAACCAAGGATGGATCGCTGGATCTGGCTGCCCTGAATGAAACAACCGGCGGAGATCAGCGAGTTGGCGATCTTCACCTTGCACTCGTCGCTGTCGATGAAGGTAGCAGGCGGCAGCGCCGGATAGTGGGTGTGCAGGGGCCACTTGCGGTTATAGAGGGAGAAGGGGGGATTGTCGGCCACCAGGTCCATGTGCGCTTGCCAATAAGAGTCGAGGGTGCCCACATCCCGCCAGTAGACGTGCGGTTTCTCGCCGGGGATGACGTTGGTGCTGTAGTCATAGACATAGACGGGGGCACGTGGGTAGAGGCTCGGGATCACATCCTTGCCAAAGTCGTGGCTGGAGTTCTCCTCCGCGGCATCCCGTTTTAACTCGCGGCAGAGTGCTTCGGTCTCGAAGATGTAGTTGCCCATGGAGACCAGCGCCTGGGTCGGATCGCCGGGAATGTGCTTGGGCTGCTTCGGCTTTTCCTGAAAGCCGATCATCCGCCCTTCGGTATCCACCTCTATCACCCCGAAGGCGCTCGCCTCTTCGATGGGCATGCGAAGGGCCGCGACCGTCATGGCGGCGTTCTTCTGCTTGTGGAAGGTGACCATCTGGCTCACATCCATCTTGTAGATGTGGTCGGAGCCGAAGATGCAGACATGATCCGGTTCGGCCCGCTCGATAAAGCCGAGGTTCTGGTAAATGGCGTCGGCGGTGCCGTCATACCAGCGTTTGCCCATCCGCATCTGGGCCGGGATAGGGTCGATAAAGCGGTCGGTGATGCCGACGATATTCCACCCCTTCTTCATGTGCAGGTAGAGGGACTGTGATTTGAATTGGGTCAGTACATAGATGCGCAGAAAGTCGGCGTTGACGAAGTTGTTGAGGACAAAGTCGATCAGCCGGTAGCTGCCACCGAAGGGGACGGAAGGCTTGCTGCGGGTAGTGGTCAGAGGCTGCAGGCGAGTACCTTCGCCACCAGCCAGGATCATGGTCAAAATGCCTGCCATCGTATTTCTCTCCCTGAATGAACAACATGAAAAGGTTTTCAATGTTCGGTATAAAAACACCCCTAAAGGGGTGGTTTTTATCGTGTGCTTAATACCTTATCAGATGCCGGATGGCGCTCTCTAGCTGTTTTATTGTGCGGCTTACACTTATTTACATTTTGCTCAGATAGACCTTGAATTTGGCATCACTGCTGATCACTTCAGTCCGTTTGAAGTGTGTCTCCAGTATAGGCTGGTAGCGCAAGAAGGCGTTGGCAACAATGGTCAGCGAACCATTTGGCAGCAAAAATTCCGGCGCCTTGGCCAGGAACTGCTCGGTTGCCGCATAGAAGGTTTTGAGACCCGCATGGAATGGCGGGTTGGAGACGATGTGCTGGAAACGGGTGGAGACATCCGAATAGACATCGGAAGCGGTGACCTTGCCCTGCAGACCGTTGATCGCCAGGGTACGCCGGCTCGATTCGAGCGCCAGCGCGCTGATATCCACCATGTTCACCTGCAGATCCGGATTGCGCTTGGCCAGCACGGACCCAATTACCCCGGCGCCGCAGCCGAAATCGAGCAGCTCGCCCTTCATCGGCGGCACCGCGGCCAGCAGCATCTGGGTGCCGAGATCCAGCTCGGCGGCGCTGAAGACGCCGGGCAGAGCCAGCACGGTCAGCTCAGTATCACCGGCCTTGCACTGATAGCGGCCAAACCAGCTATCCAGATCGAACGGGGCGACCGGTTTGCTCAGCTCACCGTGATAGAGCGAGCAGCGGCGGGCCGAATCGCGCTTGATCGGCTTTTCGCCATAGGGGGCCAGCAGCTTGTCGGCGCCATTGATGCCGCCGCGGTTTTCACCGGCGAGGAACAGGTCGGCACCCGCTTCCAGCAAGGGGGTCATCATGGCCAGCAGATATTGTGCCTCGGCTTTCGCCTTGGGCATCAGCAGTAACAGGGCATCGAAGCGGGGCGTTCCGCCTAGCTGGTGGTCGAACAGAATGGCCTCGCCGAGGGCCGCCTGCTGGCTGCGGTAGTAGCAGTAATCGGTGGTAAAGACGGTCAGGGTCTGGGCCAGGCTCGCCAGCTGGCGGGGGTAGTCATCCTCCAGCGCGCCGCAGACAAGTAGCCGCTTGCCGACAAAGAGGGCTTGGTTTCGTTCCAGCATCTGGCTGACGGCACTGATTGGGCTGCTCATCGGGTCTCTCCACGCAATTTTGGGCGGCCATTATACATAGCCCCTTTCGCCTTGACATTTATGCCGTGTTCCCGAAATATGCCCAGACACCATTTTTTGACCAGAGATGACGAAATGCGGTTCAACGGGTTGAAACGAAAGCACAAAAAAAGCCTGAAATTCGGGCCTGCCGACGTTCGCGCGTAACCTCTCATCCCTGAGAAGCTTCAAACCCCGGTTGCGCACATCGTACCGGGGTTTTTTATTGCCATATGCGCGTCATTTAGGAGAAGGAGATCCCATGTTTCAAGGTTCAATCGTTGCGTTGATCACCCCGTTTCGACAGGGACAGCTGGATGAAGAGGCGCTGCTGCGTCTGGTGGAGTGGCATATCGAGCAGGGCACTCACGGCATTGTGCCGGTGGGCACCACGGGGGAAAGCCCGACCCTGACCCATGACGAGCACTGCCGGGTGGTGGAGCTGGTGGTCAAACAGGTCGCTGGCCGTATTCCGGTGATCGCCGG
Source organism: Aeromonas sp. FDAARGOS 1404 (assembly GCF_019047085.1). Taxonomy (NCBI): domain Bacteria; kingdom Pseudomonadati; phylum Pseudomonadota; class Gammaproteobacteria; order Aeromonadales; family Aeromonadaceae; genus Aeromonas; species Aeromonas sp. FDAARGOS 1404. Next base: position 1,747,607 of record NZ_CP077237.1, on the reverse strand, counting down.
GGCGGGTTCCAACAATCCGGTCGAAGCCATCGAGTACACCCTCCATGCAGAGCGGGTGGGCGCCGATGCCACCCTGCATGTGGCCGGTTACTACAACCGTCCCAATCAGGAGGGACTCTACCACCACTTCAAGGCTGTCCACGACGCCACTGCCAAGCCGATCATTGTCTACAACATCCCGCCGCGCGCCATCGTTGACGTGCAACCGGCGACCCTGGCCCGTCTGGCCGAGCTGCCGCGCATTGCCGGGGTGAAAGATGCCACCGGCGACTTGGCGCGCCCCTGGACCGAGCGCCAGCTGATCAAAAAGCCTTTCGCCTGGCTCTCCGGTGAAGATTCCACGGCTGTGGCCTACAATATCGGCGGGGGTCAGGGCTGTATCTCGGTGACCGCCAACGTGGCCCCCAAGCTGGTGGCCGAGGTGCAGAACCTCACGCTGGCCGGCAAGTGGCAAGAAGCGCGTGAGCTGCAAGACAAGCTCATTCCGCTCCATCAGGCGATGTTTGCCGAGCCAAGCCCGGCCGGTGCCAAATATGCCGCTTCCCTGCTCGGTTTCTGTAGCGAGGAGTGCCGACTGCCGGTGATGCCGCTGTCGGAAGCGACCCGCCAGCGCATTCGCAGCGCCATGCAGCAGCTCAACCTGCTGTAATGCAAAACGGGTGAGCCAAGGCTCACCCGTTTTGTTTTTGGCTTTTGTTTCTGTCCTTTATTTACGACATCGCTCCACTCAGGCTGCGTGATGCAGCCAGGCGGCGATGTCCAGCTGCAACTCGACATATGCCGGATAGAGGAAGAGATCGGCCAGTTCGGCAGGCCACTCGTTTTGCTCGTCCGATTGGGCTTGCAGGTTGGTCAGGGCGGGCAGCCAGGGCGCTGGTTGTGGCAGCGTGGCCGCACTGCGGGCGACCAGATCGATCCCCTGGCACAGGGCTGCGAGTGCCTGCTGTTGAATGCCTTTATCCTGAGGATGCTCCAGCCAGAGCTGCTCGTGATGCTGCCAGTGGCGCAGCCCTTCGCTTACCCCCGTTATGCCATCCATACCTTCATGTTCGACCAGCGCCTGCAGGGCCAGCGGTTTGCCAAGACCAGCCAGTCGATAGCCGCGCTGGGCCTTGGATTGGGCGCCAAGGCGCAGCCCGCCGATCCTGGCGAGGCGCCGGGCCAGTGCAAACAGCGCCGCGGTCGCGCCGGATTTGAGCTCCAGTTCCAGCTCGTTGATGGTGGTGCTGCCCTGACTGCCGACTATCTCTCCCTGATCCCAGGCCAGTTCAATCTCGGTCCCCTCGAAGGCGATCAGCCAGTGGCGGCGCAGGAAGTCGGTGCGAAACTGGGCGACCAGCTGCTGCTGAATGTGGTCACGCTCGGTCAGAGTCGGCCAAATCTCATCGGGAAAGGCCGAGAGGGTCGGCAGATCGCCGCTGACTGGGGCGTTGTACTCGGGTCTGGCATGCAGGCCGCCCACCACCTGGCCACGGCATTTGATGGTCTGCTCGGCGAAGGCATCGCAGCGGCGGATCCGCAGTCCCATCTCCAGCTGGCGCAGAGCCAGGGTCGGCGTATCGAAATAGACGTTGCCGAGCTGCTGTTGTGACGATTCTTTAATCTCAAGAGAATTCAGCAGGTTGGATAACTCGGGTTGAATGTCGCTGGCGACAAAAAACTTTATCTCGATCTCAGTTTGCATAGTCATTCCGGGCTGGCAGACAACTTTGGGGGGCAGGATTCGGGTCGCGGGGATATAATGCCCGCGAGACGACTAGATTAATTCGCGGTTTAATTGAGGGCGCAGTTCGGTTACCATGCGCGCCTCATAAAATCGTATCGAGTGTTTTTTCACCGACACAGGTTTGGCCATGCCAGTAAATACTATTTTGGGGCTTTTTGCCAAGTCCCCCATCAAGCCGCTGCAGAAGCATATCGTCAAGGTTCACCAGTGCTCCCAGCAGTTGGTTCCTTTCTTTGACGCCGTTGCCGAAGACCGTTGGGAAGATGCCGAGAAGATCCGGCAGCAGATCGCCCAGCTGGAAAAAGAGGCAGATACCCTCAAGCGTGAAATCCGTCTGAAACTGCCTCGCGGCCTGTTCCTGCCGGTTGCACGTACCGACCTGCTGGAGCTGTTGACCCAGCAAGACAAGATTGCCAACCGTGCCAAGGATATCTCCGGCCGCATGCTTGGTCGTCGCATGGAGTTCCCCGCCGAAATGCGGACGGATTTCATGGCTTACCTCAAACGTTGTATTGATGCGACCGCTCAGGCCGAGAAAGCGATCGGGGAGCTCGACGAGCTGCTCGAGACCGGCTTCAAAGGACGGGAAGTGGAAATGGTTGCCGAGATGATCCACCAGCTGGATCTGATCGAGGACGATACAGACACCATGCAGATCGGACTGCGCCAACAGCTGCAAGCGGTTGAGCACAATTACAATCCGATCGATGTGATGTTCCTTTACAAGATCCTCGAATGGGTAGGTGACCTGGCAGATCAGGCCGAGCGCGTAGGCGCCCGTCTGGAACTGATGCTGGCTCGTTCGTAATCGACTGACTGGGTAAACACTACTAATGGACATTATCGCGAATTACGGCACTACTCTGGTGCTCGTGGCGGCCTTGTTCGGCTTTTTGATGGCTTGGGGCATTGGCGCGAATGACGTGGCCAACGCTATGGGAACATCGGTCGGCACCAAATCCCTGACCATCCGTCAGGCGATCATCATTGCCATGATCTTCGAATTTGCCGGTGCCTATCTGGCCGGTGGCGAAGTGACGGCCACCATCCGTAACGGTATCATCGACAGCAATGCGTTTGTCGATAGCCCGGATCTGTTGGTGCTCGGCATGATCGCCTCCCTGCTGGCGGCGGGCGCCTGGTTGATCCTCGCCTCCTACTTCGGCTGGCCTGTTTCCACCACTCACTCCATCATCGGCGCCATCGTCGGTTTTGCGGTGGTGAGCATTGGCCCGGAAGCGGTGCAGTGGAGCAAGTTTGGCGGCATCGTCGGCTCCTGGGTCATCACCCCGGCCATCTCAGGTGTCATCGCCTACTTCATGTTCATCAGCGTGCAGAAGCTTATCTTCAACACTGATGATCCCCTGAACAACGCCAAGCGCTATGTGCCGTTCTACATGTTCCTGACTGCGCTGGTGATCTGTCTGGTGACCATCAAGAAGGGGCTGACCCACGTCGGTCTTCACCTGAGCGATGGCGAGGGCATTCTGCTCTCCATCGCCATCTCCATCGCAGTGGCGTTTGCCGGCTGGATCTACATTCGCGGCCAGAAGTACAACCCGCAGGATGACAGCAAGATGCACTTCGCCAACGTGGAGAAGGTGTTCGGCATCCTGATGGTGATCACCGCCTGTGCCATGGCCTTTGCCCACGGCTCCAACGACGTTGCCAACGCCATCGGCCCGCTCTCTGCGGTGGCCTCTATCGTGGCTTCCGGTGGCGAGATTTCCAGTCAGGCTGCCATTGCCTGGTGGATCCTGCCGCTGGGCGGTATCGGTATCGTGATCGGTCTGGCGACCATGGGCGAGAAGGTGATGGCGACGGTCGGTACCGGCATCACTCACCTGACCCCGAGCCGTGGCTTCGCAGCCCAGCTGGCGACTGCCGCGACCGTGGTGATTGCCTCCGGTACCGGTCTGCCCATCTCCACCACCCAGACCCTGGTCGGTGCTGTGATGGGTGTCGGTCTGGCGCGCGGCATTGCGGCGTTGAATCTGGGTGTTCTGCGCAACATTGTGGTCTCCTGGATCATCACCCTGCCTGCCGGTGCCATTCTGGCTATCGCCATCTTCTACGTGCTGCAGGCCTGCTTCTCCTAATCGAAGCGGCATTCAGCAAAAAGCCCGAGTCATCGACTCGGGCTTTTTTATTGTGCGCGGGAGCTGAGGTGTTGCTCCCTTTGCATATTTCCCTTAGAGGCTGGCGCAGATCTGCCACAGATCGTACTGGATAGCGGCGGCGGTCACTTCCCGGCCTGCCCCCGGCCCCTGGATCACCAGTGGGTTGGTGCGGTAGCTGTCGCTTTCGATGGCGAAGATGTTGTCGCACGGCAAGAGGTTCGCAAACGGGTGATGGGGCTCCAGCGCCTCCAGTCCGACCCGCGCCTTGCCATCATGCTCGAAGCGAGCGACGTAGCGCAGCACCTTGCCGAGGCGCTTGGCCCCTTCGAAGGCGGTCTGGATCGGGCCATCCAGCTCTTTCAGTCTGTCCATGAACTGATCGGCGGTCACCTTGCGCAGCGTGACGGGCACCAGATTCTCCAGCTCGATATCGGCGGAGTCGAGCTCGAAGCCCGCCTCCCGCGCCAGAATGAGCAGCTTGCGCCGCACATCCTGACCTGAGAGATCTTCGCGGGGATCCGGTTCGGTCAGGCCGTGCTGCCACGCCTCGTCCACCAACTCGGAGAAGGGGCGGGTGCCATCATACTGCTGGAACAGCCAGGAGAGGGTGCCGGAGAAGATGCCGGAGACCCCCTGAATGCGGTCGCCGCTCTGGCGCAGCATCTGGATACTGGACTGGATTGGCAACCCGGCACCCACGGTGGCGTTGTAGCGCCACTGTACCTGATGGTCACGGCAGGTCTGTTTGATGCGCTGGTAGAACTCGCTGTCGGCGGCGCCGGCAAACTTGTTGGCGGCGATGATGTGAATGCCGAGCTGGGCAAAATCAGGATAGTAGCGGCTCACCGTTTCGCTGGCGGTCATGTCCAGCGCAATCAGCGCATCGAAGCCGTGCTGCTCAAGCTGGGAGAGCAACTCCGGCCAGATCAGCGGCTTGGGGTTGAAGTTGTCCTGTACCTTGAGGGGGTTGAGCCCCTCTTCATCCAGCAGGCCCCCTTCCGAGCTGAACACGCCGTAGAGGGTGAGCGCCAGATTGAGCTCATGTTCCAGCCGTGCCTTTTCACGGGCGTAGAGGCTGAGCCAGTGGCCGCCGATATTGCCCTTGCCGAACACCACCAGTCCGACCCGGGTCGGGCGGCTGAAGAGGGCGCTGTGCAGGGCGATGAGCAGCGGCTCCAGCACTACCTGACGCAGCACGGCCACCAGACTCAGGCCATCTCGGGCCACCTGGACGAACTCCAGCGGTTGATCTGCCAGCAGCTGATAGAAGCGGTGACACTGCTCCGCGTTGTCGGTGACCCCGGCACCGACCAGCGCCACCAGACTGTACCCCTCTTTCTGGATGAGGCCGGTGAAGCTCCCTTGCAGCTGGAAGTCGCGCAGCAGCTCGAAGGCGCCCTGTGCTACCTCAAGGGTGTAGGCGAGGCGCAGGATCCGGCGATCCGGCTGGCGCTGCAGGGTGAGCGGGTTGAGGCGGTGACGGGCCAGATGGGCCTCGATGGTGGCCACCGTCTGCTCATAGTTGGTCTGCGGCAGCACCTTCAGCTCGATGAGGGCGATCTGATCCACCGAGGAGACGATGCGGGCGCCACCGGAGCGGGGGGCGCGGCGCAGGATATGGGTGCAGCCCTCGTCCGGGTTGTAGCTGCAGCGCAAAGTGAGGCGCTGGCGGCTGTCGGCCACCGGTTGCAGGGTGCGCGAGTGTAGCACCGAGGAGCCAAGACGGGCCAGCTCGTTGGCTTCCGCGAGGCTCAGGCGCTCCAGCAGGCGCGCTTCCTTCACCCGGCGCGGATCGGCGCTGTAGACCCCGGCCACGTCGCTCCAGATGGTGGTGGATTCGCCGTCCGCCAGCAGTGCCAACAGGCTGGCGCTGTAGTCGGAACCGTTGCGACCGAGCAGCAGGGAGCGCCCCTCCATGTCGGCGGCGATAAAGCCGGTGACCACGATGCGACCGGCATGTTCGGCCAGCCGCGCCTTGAGCAGCTCGCTGGAGAGGGCGGTATCCACCTTGACCAGAGCGCCATCCTCGGCGCGCAGGAAGCTGCGGGCATCGAGCCAGATAGCCTTGTCGCCGCGACTGGTAAGCAGGGCAGCCAGCAGGCGCGCCGACCACACTTCGCCAAAGGCGAGCAGGCCGTTGCGGGCGAAGCGATCAAACTGCCCCTCCAGCGTTTTGGCTATCAGTTGCATGTCGTCGGCCAGCTGCTTGCTCAGATCGAGCTGCAGTTCACCCTCCAGCAGGCCGTCGATCAGGCTCTGCTGATAGGCATGCAGGGCCGAGATGGCTTCACCGGCGGCTTCGTCCCCCGCTTCGGCCAGCTCCACCAGCTGGATCAGCCTGTTGGTGGTCTTGCCGGCGGCGGAGACCACGATCAGTTCATCCCCGCCCACCTGTTGTTCAACGATACTGGCGACCCGGCGATAACAGACCGGATCCGCCAGACTGCTGCCACCAAATTTGTGGACGTGACGCCGCTTCAATCCTGCTTCTGCTGCCACCGCGATCTCTCCTTGTTGCTGCTGTTCCATTACTTCGCTACCTGTTCTGCCTGCTGCGCCTGTTCAAAAGCCTGAGCCAGATCGGCCACCAGGTCTTCACCGTGTTCAATACCGACCGACAACCGCAGCAGTTGGGCGCTGATGCCTGCTGCCTGCTGCGCCGCCGGGGTCATGGCCCTGTGGGTCATGCTGGCCGGATGGGCCACCAGACTCTCTACCCCGCCGAGGGACTCGGCCACCGAGAAGAGGGTGAGGGCCGCGAGGAAGGCGCGAATGCCTGCCTCACTGCAATCGAGTTCAAAACTTAGCATGGCGCCGAAGCCAGACTGTTGACGGCGCGCAATATCGTGGCCCGGATGGCTCGGCAGGCTGGGGTGATAGATGCGTTTCACCAGTGGCTGCTGTTGCAGGAAGGCGAGGATGCGATCGGTGTTCTCCTGATGGGTGCGCAATCTGGGGGCCAGAGTGCGCAGGCCGCGCAGGGTGAGGTAGGAGTCGAACGCCCCGGAAGTGAGCCCCAGACAGTTGGCCCACCACACCAGCGACTCGGCCAGTGCTGCCTCCTTGGCAATCGCCACTCCGCCCACCACGTCTGAGTGACCGTTGATGTACTTGGTGGTGGAGTGCACCACCACGTCGGCACCAAGTGCGAGCGGTTGTTGCAGCAAGGGGGAGAGGAAGGTGTTGTCCACCACCACCTGCGCACCCACCTCGTGGGCGGCGCTGGCAATGGCGCTGATATCCACCACCCGCAGCAACGGGTTGGAGGGGGTCTCGACCCATACCAGCGCAGGCTTTTGCGCCAGCGCGGCGGCCAGAGCGGCCTCGTCACCCTGATCGACAAACTGCACCCGGTAGTTGCCCTTGGCCGCCAGATACTCGAACAGGCGCCAGGTGCCGCCGTAGCAGTCGTGGGGGGCGATCAGCAGATCCCCCGCCTTGAGCAGTGCTGTGGTGACCAGATGGATAGCGCCCATGCCGGTGCCGGTAACCACGGCGCCTGCGCCCCCTTCCAGCGCCGCCAGCGCGTCCGCCAGATTGGTGCGGGTCGGATTGCCGGAGCGGGCATAATCGTATTGACGGGGCTCGCCAAAGTCGGCAAAGGTGTAGTTGCTGGAGAGGTAGATGGGTGGCACCACGGCACCGTGTTGCTGGTCTGTCTCAATCCCGGTGCGAACCGCCAGGGTGGCCTTGTGGGTCATATCACTCTCCTTGATGTCTCTTTACACGCCGGCATCTTGCTGCCACGCGCCATCCCGCCACTGCGGGCTCATGGTCAACCACACTACGCCAGCTTAAAAAAGCCGTCAACACTTCCAGACGTCTAAATGGCTTTGCTGTTGGATTGCCATTAATTTCCTTAAGGGTTAAAATCCGCGCTCACGGCTAAATGAGAACAGGTGAGTCATGGGAACAGAGTGGAACGGCGACTACGTCAGCCCCTACGCGGAACACGGTAAGAAGAGCGAACAGGTCAAGAAGATTACCGTCTCGATCCCGCTCAAGGTGTTGAAAGTGTTGACCGATGAGCGCACCCGCCGTCAGGTGAACAACCTGCGTCATGCGACCAACAGCGAGCTGCTCTGTGAAGCCTTCCTGCACGCTTTCACCGGCCAGCCGCTCCCTTGCGACGAAGACTTGCGCAAGGATCAACCGGACAGTGTCCCGGCCGAAGCGCGCGCCATCATGGAAGCGCTGGGCAAAGAGATCGAAGATTTCGACAAGGAATAACCCCCAATGACGCGGCCCTGGCCGCGTCATTGCTATCAGCCATGTCCCGCTTCAGCCTGCGCCACTATCACCACCACGTCTGCAGTCATAGCCACGACTTTGCCCAACTGGTGATCCCCCTCGACGGCCCCCTCGAGATCGAGGTGCAGGGCCGGGGGCACAGGCTTGTCCCCGGTTCTGCCTGCATCATCGCCCCCGGCGAGCGGCACGATTATGCCGCCGATCCGGCGCTTTCGTTTCTGGTGCAGGAGGGCGACTGGCTGCCCGGCGATTTGGCGGCCCGCCCCTTTATCGAGCTGGATGAGCCCCAGCGCCACTACCTCGCTTTTCTGCACCGCATGGTGGCCGAGGGGCGGCAGGTGGCGGGCATGGAGCAGGTGTGGCTCTCCCTTCTGGCGGAAGGGCAGGGGATGAAGAGCGCAGCCATTCCACGCCTTGCCGCCCGCATCCTCAAGGTGCAACGCCATATCGATGCCAACCTCGCCGCCCCGCTGACCAATCAGCAACTCGCCGCCATCGCCTGCCTTGGCCAGAGCCAGTTCAAGCTCGCCTTTCGCCAGCAGTTGGGGGTGAGCGTCTCCCACTACATTCGCAGTCGGCGCATGGCTCTGGCGCGTACTCTGCTTGCCGGTACGCAACTGCCCGTTGGCGAGATTGCCAGCCGCTGCGGTTACCAGAATCAGGGGGCCTTCGGCGAGCGCTTCCTGACCGAGACCGGGCTCACTCCGTCCCTCTGGCGCCAGCAAAACGGCCGCCTGCCGCAACGAAACGGCTGATCGCCGAAGACAGGTTTCTCTCTTTGGGCCATGCTGCGGGTCATGCAAGGTGCACGATAAACAGGAGCAGAAATGGAGACGATTAGCTGGCAGGATTTCGAAATGGTGGAGCTGAGGGTGGGCACCCTGGTGCGGGTCGAGCCGTTCCCCGAGGCGCGCAAACCGGCCTACAAGGTGTGGGCGGATTTTGGCCCCGAACTGGGGATACGCAAGAGCAGCGCCCAGATCACCGCGCTCTACCAGCCAGAGCAGCTGGTGGGCCGCCAGATCATCGCCGTAGTCAACTTCCCGGCCAAGCAGATCGGCCCGTTTCAGTCGGAGTTTCTACTGACCGGTTTCTACCGGCCGGATGGCGCCGTAGTGATGGCTATCCCCGAGCAGGCGGTGGAGAACGGCGCTAAGCTGGGCTGAGTTCACACCCGAACAGAGACAAGAGAGGCGACCCAAGGTCGCCTCTCTTTTTGTTTTCTGTTGCGAGTCGTTACTTCAACAGGCTGAAGATCAGCGCCGACACCGCCAGCGAGCCGGTCAGCAGGATAAAGCCGTTGGTCCAGCCGTGACGGAAGCGGGCCAGCGCCTCCACCTTGTAGATGGCAATCACCGGCATGATGAACAGGATCATGGCGATGACCGGGCCGGAGAGGGTCTCCATCAGTCCCAGAATGCCCGGGTTGATGACGGCGGCGCCCCAGATGGCGAAGAACATCAGAGCGATGCCGACCTTGTCTGCCTTGGCCAGCGGCAGGCCGGTGGGCTTGGCGATCAGGCTTTTGAGGCTTTCGCGGGCACCGAGGAAGTGACCGAGGAAGGAGGAGCTGATGGCGATAAAGGCGATGAGCGGCCCCAGGGTCACGATCACCGGGTTGTCGGTGATGTTGGCGAGATAGGAGAGCACAGAGACGTTCTGGGCCTTGGCTTCGGCCAGTTGGGCTGGCGAGAGGCTCAGCACGCAGGAGAAGACGAAAAACAGCACGAAGCCTACCAGCATTACAGTTGTGTTGCGCAGGATCAGGCCGCTCTTGGCTTCGGCCTGCTCGCCATATTCACGGCGCTGCACGTTGGCAAAGCCGGAGATGGCGGCGGCGTGGCTGAAGGCGAACACGGTGACCGGCAGCGCCAGCCAGACGGTGTTGAGGAAGCTGACCCCCTCAAACGCGGTCACTTCCGGCCATTGCCACTGGGGAATGAGGTAGCAGGAGAGCGCCGCCAGAATGGCCGCCAGCGGATAGACCATAAAGGCGAAGGCGCGCAGCATCGCTTTCTCACCCGCCAGCATCACGGCGATCATGGCGAACACCAGCACGCCGGAGAGCATCACTCGATCCGGGGTCGCCATGCCGAGCTGGTTGACCATAAAGCTCTCCACCGTGTTGGTCAGTCCGACCCCGTAGATGAGCAGGATCGGGAAGATGGAGAGGAAGTAGAGCGCCGAGATGAGGCGACCGGCCATCTTGCCGAAATGCTCCTCCGCCACTTCGGTGAAGTCGGCGTGGGGACGTGAAGAGGAGAGCACGAAGCGCGCCAGCCCCCGGTGGGCCAGGAAGGTCATGGGGCCTGCCAGTACCGCGACGATGACGAGGGGCCAGATCCCGCCCAGACCCAGATTGATGGGCAGGAACAGGATGCCGGCGCCAACGGCGGTGCCAAACAGGCTGATGACCCAGTGGGTGTCGTGACGGCGCCAGCGGGTGGTGCTGGCCGTGGTGGAGCAGGAACCGGATAGCTCCTTGGTAACCTCTACAGATAAACTCATTACTAATTCACTTTTTGTTAGTGTTTTAATCTGAGTTTATTGTGGTTTATCGGGATTTAATTCTCAAAAAGCGAGACTGAAACATATCACTGCCATTGCGGGGTTTAGCCAGCGAGATTGGGAATGGAATCTGGGCCACAGAATGCAACAAAACTAACATTGGCTATTTTTGTGAAATATAAAACCAAAATTTGATCTGCTGTCATTTTTTTATTTCGGCTAATTAGGTGTTTTCAGAATTACGTGAAAAATCGCACCATTTCTCGCCGACCGATTGTGATGTTTCACTATCATTTTGCCGCTTTGCCAGCGTATCACGCTGTTCAAGAGCGCCTTGGCCAGCGGATAACACCGGCCATCACCCGGGGCAATTTCCCTGAAAAAGCAGGCGGCCATCGGGCCGCCTGCTTGTCTGGTGTGATGACATTGCTATCCGTCTAGTGGGCCAGAATGTTGCCCCAGGCGAGATCCGGATCCCCCATCACGATAAAGTCAGGGTTCTCCAGCGACTCGGTTTCGTTGTAACTGAGTGGCTGCAACGCCAGGCTGAGGATACGGCCACCGGCCGCCTCGACGATGCACTGGGCGGCGGCGGTGTCCCACTCGCCGGTGGGGCCGAGCCGTACGTAGCAATCGGCCGCCCCTTCCGCCACCAGACAGGATTTGAGGGAGCTGGAGCCGAGCGGGATCAGCTCGTAGTTTATGGCCGGGTTGAGGCGGCGGGTGAGGTTCTCCAGCTTCTGGCGGCGGCTGATGGCCACCACCAGCGAGTCGGGCTGGTCATGCTCGTGATGCATGGCGCTGATGGGCAGTACCTCGCCATTCACCTCCTTGAAGGCGCCGTAGCCGCGTACCGCCCAGTAGAGCACGTTGGACTCGGGGGCGTAGATGACCCCGAGCACCGGCACATTGTCCCGCACCAGGGCGATCAGGGTGGCGAAGTCGCCGCTACCCGCGATGAACTCACCTGTACCGTCGAGAGGATCCACCAGCCAGTACTGCCGCCAGTTGGATCGCTGGCTGAAGGGGATGTCGGCCGCCTCTTCGGTCAGCACGGGAACGTGGGGAGTGAGCGCCGACAGTGCCTGTTTGAGGTAGGCATCGGCAGCAAGATCGGCACTGGTGACCGGGGTCGCATCCTCCTTCAGCTGACGCTCGAACTGACCGCCATGATAGATGTCGTGAAGGATCCTTCCGGCTTCGCGGGCAATCTCCTTGACCCCCGGCACCCAGGCCAACAACTCCTGCATCTCGTTATCCTCTGTCTGTTAACTGCCCGTCTGCGGGCTATTCTGCCTGCTCCGCCAGCCACTTTTGGGCCAAGAGCAGGGCACTGATGCTGCGCGACTCGGTGAAGTCGGGTCGCGCCAGCAATTCGTCGATCCGGTTGAGTGGCCAGGGGATCACCTCCAGCGGTTCGGGTTCGTCGCCGATCCGCTGCTCGGGGAAGAGATCCCGGGCCAGTAAAATGTCCATCCGGCTGGAGAAGTAACCGGGCGCCAGCGACACCTGCTTGAGCAGGGTCAGGCTGTTGGCGCCAAAGCCCGCCTCCTCCATCAGCTCTCGGTTGCCCGCCTCGAAGGCATCTTCGCCCGGGTCGATCAGCCCCTTGGGAAAGCCCAGCTCATAGGAGTGGGTGCCCGCGGCATACTCGCGCACCAGCAGCAGGGTGTGGGCATCGAACAGCGGCACCACCATGACGGCGCCCCGGTTGCCGCCGCACATCCGCTCGTAGACCCGCTCTTCGCCATTGGAGAATTTGAGGTGCAGGGACTCCACCTTGAACAGTCGGCTCTCGGCGACGATATCGGCCTTGAGGATCTCCGGCCTGCTCTTGGGGTGATCCAGTTGGTCGGCTGAGATGTGCTCGGGTTTGCTCTTGTGGGGGTCGCTCATCGGACGCTGGCTGCTCGTTAAAAAATCGTGCTTCAAGAGTAAACGACTCTCACACCGAACACCACGGGCCAGGGAGGGGAAAGGGGGAGGAAAAATCCGTTATACTGCCGCCCCGTTTTCCGAGATCCGCGATCAAGAGGCCCGATGCCACACTCCTGCTCCACCACCTTGCCCTGGCACCAGATAGACACCGTCTTGCTCGATATGGATGGCACCCTGATCGATCTGCATTTTGACAACCACCTCTGGCAGCAGCTGGTGCCGGAGCGTTACGCCGAGCGGCTCGGGCTGCCACTGGATGAAGCCAAAGCGCAGATCGATGTCCATTATCACGCCGTCAACGGCACCCTCAACTGGTACTGCGTGGATTACTGGAGCGAGACCCTGGGGCTCGATATTCGTGCCCTCAAGCAGGAGCTGCTGGCGAAGATCCAGTGGCGTCCCCACGCCATCCCCTTTCTGGCCGCGCTGCGCGCCGCGGGCAAGCAGCTGGTGCTTTTCACCAATGCCCACCCCGCCAGCCTGTCGGTGAAGGATGCGCAGCTCGGTCTTGCCGAGCATCTGGATCTGATGGTGAGTACCCACGAGCTGGGCTGGTCGAAGGAGAGCCAGCACTGCTGGCAGGCACTGGCCGAGCGGCTGGCGTTCGATCCGGCCCGTACCCTGTTTGTGGATGACAGCGAGCGGATCCTGCGGGCTGCCGCCGACTATGGCATCGGCTATCAGCTGGCGATCCAGAATCCGGATAGCTGCAAGCCGGAGCAGAGCATCACCGCTTTTCCGGCGATCCGCGACTATGCCGAGTTGCTGCCGTTGGCAATCTGAAGCAGTTCAAACAAGAGAGGGCTGCATCATGCAGCCCTCTTTCTTTGATTTGAATTTTGGTTATCTGACGCCTGATGGCGAAAAATCACAGCTCCCGAAACGGGCGCCGCTTCTCCTCTTCGATGACGATCGCCTCCAGATTGGCGATCCGCTCCTGTAGCTCCCAGATGACCAGATCCTGCTTGCCGAGGCGGTCGGTGATGCGAGCATCCCCCATCTGATAGCGGGCCCGCTTGCCGAGATATCCGAACAATAGGCTGATAAATACGATCAGGACTATGCCTGTCCACATGGTCATGTCACGACTCCTTGTCGATATCAATATGGTCGTCATAAACGGCGAAAACGCTGATGAGATCTGCTCTGTTTTCTCACAGCCGCCGGGCGGCCGCAATGGGGCCCATTGTCCCTTTGTGACGCAGGCAGCTATTGCTGCCAGAGAGGGCGGCCAAGCCAGAGGGCCCACAGGGTGAGGTGCAGCAGCACGATAAACCAGAAGACCAGCCGGTAGCTGCGCTTCTGGGTCTTGTGGCGCAGCCACTGGCGGGCAACCAGCGCCCCCGGCCAGCCGCCGCACAGCTCCAGCAGATGGAGCCTCGATTCGGGAATGCGCCACTCGCCCCGCACCGCCTGCCGCTTGTCCCAGGCGTAGGCTGCCACTGTCAGCAGACTCATGGTCAGCAGTGCGACCAGCGGCCACCACTGCTGGCTGTCGAGGCCGAGCCAGAGGGTCCAGCCCAGTGGCAGCAGCGCCAGCGCCATCATTGGGCCAACTCCCAGCAGCGCTCCTCGTCCTGCTTGAGGGTGCGGATCACCTTGGCCGGATTGCCCACCGCCACCGAGTCAGCCGGGATGTCGCGGGTGACCACGGCGCCGGCACCTATGATGGAGCGCGGCCCTATGGTGACGCCGGGGCAGATGATGGCGCCGCCGCCGATCCAGCAGTCATCGCCGATCCGCACCGGCTTGTTGTAGGCGGTCCAGTTGCGTCGTTCCAGATAGTTCATGGTGTGGGTGGCGGTGTAGATCTGCACGTTGGGGGCCAGCAGCACATGGTTGCCGATGTGTACCTCGCCCACGTCGAGAATGGTGACGTTGAAGTTGAAGAAGGTCTTCTCGCCGATATGAATGTTGCGGCCAAATTCGCAGGTAAACGGCGTGCTGATCCAGCAGGAGTCGGGGTAGTGGCCGAACAGCTCGCGGCAAATTTGCTGGCGTAGAGGGCCATCGCCCGCCGATGAACCATTGAGCCGGGCCAGCAGCGCCTGACCGCGGATCCGGTCGTTCGCAATCTCCTCGCTCTGGCTATCCAGTGCCCCGCCAGCCAGTACCTTGTCCCAGTCGCTCGCCATTGCTACCTCCTCATGCTGCAAGAGGGGGCAGTATACGTGACAAGCGCGAGAGGCGTCAGTCTGTCACTTCTGGCAGGTGATCCCCGTCATCCTGCTGGCCAGACGAGGGGGAGGATCAGCAGGGCCGAGACGAAGTAGGGGAGCAGCACCCGCAGCCCCAGACTGCGACCGCCGATGCCGAGGGCCAGCAACCCCTTCACCAGCGAGTTGATCAAACCGGCGAGCAGGATGCCGCGGGCTGCCACCTCCAGCGCCAGCTCCTTGTGGGAGAGCTGGGAGAGCGACAAGGTGATGGCGTCCACATCGGTGATCCCCGACACCAGCGACAGCAGATAGACCCCCGAGTTGCCTACCTTGTCTTGCAGCAGTGTTGCCATAAAGCCGATCAACGCCAGCAGCAGGCCGAACTTGATGGCGGTGGCCAGATCGAGCGGGTTGCTGGTTTCCGGCTGTACCGGGCCGTCTGTCAGCTCCTCGCGCTGGCGCCAGAACCAGAAGGCAAAGCCGTACACCGTGGTCGCCAGCAACACGAGCGGGGCGGCGAGGCGCATCGCCAGCTCGCTGTGAATCAGCAGTACCAGTACCAGCAGCCGCAGCCACATGGTGGCCCCTGCCAGCAGGATGCCGGTAGCCAGCAGTCGCTCCAGCCCGCCCTGCTCCTTGTTGAGGCGGGCGAACTGCAGGGTGAGAGCGGTGGAGGAGGCCAATCCCGCCAGTATGCTGGTGAGCACCAGTCCGGCGCGAGTACCGAGCAGCCGCACCGCGAAGTGGCCACAAAACGAGATGCCGGCGATCACCACCACCATCAGCCAGATCTTGAAGGGGTTGAAGGCGTCGAGGGGGCCCATCTCCTCGTTGGGCAGCACCGGCAGCAGCACCAGCGAGATAAGCAGAAAGCGCAGGGTGGCGTGGAATTCGGTTTCGCTGAGAAACAGCATCCCCTGCTGGATCTTGCCCTTGAGCCCCATCAGCAGGGCGGCCAGCACGGCGCAGGCCACCGCCTCGCTCGGGCTCAGCAGTACCGACATCAGCCCCAGCAGATAGGTGAGCAGCATGGCCACCGAGCTGGTGAGGCCGAACTCCCCCTGCCAGCGCTGGGCCAGCCAGACCGAGAGGCCGCAGCCGATCACCACCGCCAGCAGGCCGAGCAGCGGCAGCCAGGGGCCCAGAGTGGGCAGCAGCAAACCGCATACCCCGCCGAGCAGGCCGATGAGGCCGTAGGTCCGCATTCCGGCGATGCGCTGGTTATCCCCCAGCTGGCGCACCTGCCAGCCCCGCTCCAGCCCGATGATAAGGCCGATGGCGAGCGAGACCAGGGCTCCGTTGACCGGTTCTGCATTGATCCACATAACGACTTCCTTTTCGTCATCTGCCTGCCTTGTTCCCATGATGGCACAGAGAGCAAGGGGCCAGAGGGGCATGGCTCACAGAGTCTGCGTCCGGCTCCCGGTGCGGGTGGCTGAGTTGATATGAGCAAAAGAGATAAGCAAAGAGTTATTTCTTTCTTCTGGGCATAACAACTCCACGGCATGCTGTTCTCAACCCAACAAGATATGGAGTATCACCATGAAACTGCGAATGACCGCCCTGACCCTGCTCCCTCTGCTGGCACTTGGCCAGGCCAATGCCGCCGAGATCCGTCTGCTCAACGTCTCTTACGATCCGACCCGCGAGCTGTTTCAGGAGTACAACGCCGCCTTTGCCAAGGAGTGGAAGGCCAAAACCGGCGACGACGTGGTGGTGAGCCAGTCTCACGGTGGCTCCGGCAAGCAGGCCCGCGCCGTGGTGGATGGACTGGAGGCCGACGTGGTATCGCTGGCGCTGGCCTACGATGTCAACGCTATCGCCAAGGAGGGGCTGACCGCTGCCGACTGGCAGAGTCGTCTCGGCAACAACGCCTCGCCCTATACCTCCACCATTGTCTTCCTGGTGCGCAAGGGCAATCCCAAGCAGATCAAGGATTGGGATGATCTGGTGCGTAAGGATGTCGCCATCGTGACTCCCAACCCCAAGACCTCCGGCGGGGCACGCTGGAACTATCTGGCCGCCTGGGGCTATGCCCTGAAGAAGAGCGGCAGTGAAGAGGGGGCCAAGCAGTTTGTTGGCGATCTATTCAAGAACGTGAAGGTGCTGGACTCAGGCGCCCGCGGTGCCACCACCAGCTTTACCGAGCGCGGTCTCGGTGACGTGCTGCTGGCGTGGGAGAACGAAGCCTTGCTGGTGCTTGGTCAGGCGGGTGCCAGCGACAAGTTCGAGCTGGTGGTGCCTTCGGTCTCCATTCTGGCGGAGCCGCCGGTCGCGGTGGTGGACAAGGTGGCCAAGAAGCACGGTACCGAAGCGGTGGCCAAGGCCTATCTCGATTATCTCTACTCTGACGAGGGGCAGCATATTGTCGCCAAACATCACTATCGCCCCAGCAACCCGGCGATCCTGAAGGAGACGGCAGTCCAGTTCCCGCAGCTTGCCTTCTTTACCGTCAAGGATCTGGAAGGGGATTGGGAGAAAGCCCAGAAGAAACACTTCGCCCAGGGCGGTTTGTTTGACCAGATCTATCAGCCGGGTCGTTGATAGCTTCGTTATCCATCACTGAACTGGCCCCTGTGCCAGCCGATAGGAGCACCAAGATGAACAAGATCCTCCTGGTTCCCGGTCTGCACAACAGTGGGCCGGATCACTGGCAGAGCCGCTGGCACGATCATTTTCCCCAATGGCAGCGGATGACCGGGCTACCGTGGGACAAGCCGGACCTCAGGGTCTGGAGTGCCAAACTGGCGAGCAAGCTGAAACGTCGCCGCAGCAGGGTCCATCTGGTGGCCCACTCTTTCGGCGCCCTGACCGCCATCGCGGCGGCCCGCTTGCAGCCGGAGAAGGTGGCCTCGATCTTTCTGGTGGCGCCCGCCGATCCCGCCCGTTTTGGCATTGCGGATGAGGCCTTGGCCGGGCCGCTGCAGGTATCGGCCCAGCTGGTGGCCAGCCGCAATGATCCCTGGATGAACTTTGAACGGGCCGAATACTGGAGCCGTCAGTGGCAGGTGCCGCTGTTCGATGCCGGTGAGGCGGGCCATATCAATGCCCAGTCAGGTCATGGGGACTGGCATCAGGGGCTGCATTTGCTGGGGGCACTCTACCGCCGTGGTGAGCTGGTAGTGGCACCGGTCAAGATCGCATCGCCCCAGCCGGTCGTATTGGGCTTTCGCTAGGTATCTGTGAAGTGGTTGGAGGGTTGGCGAGCGCGCTGTTCGCTGGCTACTCCATGCCCCCGTTCTTTGAATGCTCCGCTCCGTATTGCTCCATTTCTTAGGTCTTTTATTTATATAAAAGACCTTTTTTTATTTGGAGTGCGCCAAGAGCCTTGTGACTCTGCGGTTAGACAAAAAAGTGATTAGCAAAGTCGCAATTGATGTTTGTTGCCGATGAGGGGAGTGCGCAGAATCACCATATCGAAAATTCTTCATAACAGATGGATGTGTTATGTGATTTGGTTCTTATTCTGTCCTGCCCGGTTTTGGCCCCACCCTGGGGTTCAGCCTGCTCTATCTGGGCCTGCTGGTGCTGTTGCCGCTCTCGGCCCTGGTACTGTTTGCGATCAACAACCTGACCGCAACCGAGTTCTGGCAGGTGATCGGTTCACCCCGGGTGCTTGCCTCCTTTCGCCTGAGCTTCGGTGCGGCCTTTGTCGCGGCGCTGCTCAACAGCCTGTTTGGCCTGATCCTGGCCTGGATCCTGGTGCGCTACACCTTCCCCGGTCGTCGTCTGGTGGATGCGCTGATCGACCTGCCATTTGCCATGCCGACCGCCGTCTCCGGCATCGCCCTGTGCGCCATCTTCGCCCCCAACGGCTGGATCGGCCAGTTGCTGGCGCCGCTAGGCATCCAGCTCGCCTATAACCCCATCGGCGTCGTTATCGCCCTCACCTTTATCGGGCTGCCTTTTGTGGTACGCACCCTGCAGCCGGTGCTGCGAGAGGCTGAAACCGAGCAAGAGGAGGCGGCCGCCAGCCTCGGCGCCGATCGCTGGCAGACCTTTCTGCGAGTGCTCTGGCCCACCCTGGTGCCTGCCCTGCTCACCGGCTTTGCGCTGGCGTTTGCCCGCGGGGTGGGGGAGTACGGCTCCGTCATCTTTATCGCCGGCAACCTGCCGATGGTCTCCGAAATCGCGCCGCTGATGATCATGAGCCACCTGGAGGAGTATGACTACGCAGGTGCCTCCGCCATCGCCGTAGTGATGCTGCTGATTTCGTTCATTTTGTTACTGCTAATCAACAAGTTGCAGGCCTGGAGCTGGTCTCGCATCGGAGGGAGCCGGATATGAGTTCATCTGCTATCGCCATTGAGGCGGCCTCTGTGGAGGCAACCCCCGCTCGCAAGGCGCCGGTCGTGATCCGCGAGCCCCAGTGGGTCAAGTGGCTGCTCATCACGGTTGGTTTGGGCTGGTTTGCCGCCCTGTTGCTGCTGCCGTTGGCCACCGTCTTTATTCAGGCGTTAACGCCGGGGCTGGCTTTTTTCTGGCACGCCATCAGCGAGCCGGATGCCCTGAGCGCCCTCGGTCTGACAGCACTGGTGACGCTCTGCGCCGTTCCCCTCAATCTGCTGTTCGGGATTGCTGCGGCCTGGGCCATCGCCCGTTTCCGCTTCCCCGGTCGGCAGCTGCTCATCACCATCATCGATCTGCCCTTCTCGGTGTCGCCGGTGATCGCCGGTCTGATGCTGGTGTTGATGTTCGGCAGCCGCGGCTGGTTCGGTGACTGGCTGAGCGAACACGACATCAAGATCATCTTCGCCACCCCGGGGATTATCCTGGCCACCACCTTCATTACCGTACCCTTCGTGGTGCGCGAGCTGCTGCCCCAGATGGAGGCGCGCGGCCCGGAAGAGGAGGAGGCGGCCATCATGCTGGGGGCGAGCGGCCTGCAGATGTTCTGGCGCGTCACCCTGCCCGGCATTCGCTGGAGCCTGATGTACGGCCTGCTGCTCTGTACCGCCCGCGCGGTCGGGGAGTTTGGCGCGGTGTCGGTGGTTTCCGGCCATATTCGCGGCCAGACCAATACCCTGCCGCTGCATATCGAGCTCCTCTACAACGAGTACCAGACTGGTGCCGCCTTCGCAGTGGCAAGCCTCTTGGCTCTGTTCGGGATCTTCACCCTGCTGGGGGAAACCCTGTTGGCCCGGCTGCGTGCCCAGCCCACCAAATCTCACTGATCACTGTTTTAAAGAGGCAGCCATGAGCATTCAGGTTCAACAACTCAACAAGCATTTCAATCAATACGCGGCGCTGGCAGACATCAACCTCGACTTTCACGACGGTGAGCTGGTGGCTCTGCTCGGCCCCTCCGGTTGCGGCAAGACCACCCTGCTGCGGATCATCGCCGGGCTGGAGCAGGCCGACAGTGGCAGCGTCATCATCCGTGGCGAGGATGCCTCGGATCTCCATGTGCGCGAGCGCAATGTCGGTTTCGTGTTCCAGCACTACGCCCTGTTTCGCCATATGACAGTCTTCGAGAACGTGGCGTTTGGCCTTAGAGTCAAACCGCGCAGTGAGCGCCCGGCCGAGGCGGCCATTCGCGCCCGGGTCAAGGAGCTGCTGGATCTGGTGCAGCTCAGCCATGTGGCCGAGCGCTATCCGACCCAGCTCTCCGGCGGTCAGCGTCAGCGGGTCGCGCTGGCTCGCGCGCTGGCGGTGCAGCCCAAGGTACTGCTCTTGGATGAGCCCTTCGGTGCCCTCGATGCGCAGGTGCGCAAGGAGCTGCGTCGCTGGCTGCGCGAGCTGCACGACGAGCTGCACGTCACCAGCCTGTTCGTCACCCACGATCAGGAGGAGGCGTTGGAGGTCGCGGATCGGGTGGTGCTGATGAATGCCGGACGGGTCGAGCAGATCGGCACCCCGGCCGAGGTCTACGACCAGCCTGCCAGCTCCTTCGTCCACAGCTTCCTCGGCAGTGTGAACCAGTTCCGCGGTCGGGTGGCGGAGCAGGGATTCGGTGTCGGTGAGCAGCTGCTCGGCGGGCCGTCGGCTTCTCATCTGGCCCACGGCAGTGCCGCCATCGCCTATGTCCGTCCCCATGAGCTGGAGATTCTGCCAGCCGATGCGACGGGCGGGATCCGCGCCACCATCACCCGTCTGCTGCCCATGGGGCCACGCATTCGGGTGGAGCTGCGTGGCGATGGTGAAACCAAAGGGGCCCACTATGAGGCGGAGCTTAGCAAGGAGGCGGCCAAGCTGTTTGTCCCGGGTCAGGGGGTGAAGCTGGTGGCCAGACAGGCGCAGTTCTATCCCGATTATCAGATTTGATGCTGTGTTGCAGGCGGTGTGGCCGCCCGGTTCAGGCGCTCTGCCGGGGCATGATCCGGCCAAATAACAAAAATGAGAGGGGCGAGCAGATTGTGTCGCCCACTCTTCGCAGGAGGCGACAAGGTGAATTTTCAGCAGTTACGAATTATCCGGGAGGCAGCGCGGCGGGATTACAACCTGACCGAGGTGGCCAACGCCCTTTTTACCTCGCAATCCGGGGTGAGTCGCCATATCCGCGAGCTGGAAGAGGAGCTGGGGATCGAGTTGTTCATCCGCTACGGCAAGCGGCTGCTCGGCATGACCGAGCCGGGCAAGGAGCTGCTGGTGATTGCCGAGCGCATTCTCAATGACGCCAACAACATCCGCAAACTGGCCAGCACCTTTGCCAACCGCGACTCGGGCCGTTTGCTGGTGGCGACCACCCATACCCAGGCGCGCTATGCCCTGCCGCGGGTGGTGAAGGCGTTTCGCGAGCAGTTTCCGCTGGTGCAGCTGGAGCTGCGTCAGGGCAGCCCGGAGGAGATAGTGCGGCTGGTGCAGACCGGCGAGGTGGATATCGGCATCAGCAGCGAGCAGCTCGACAAGAGCGAAGGAGTGGTGGCATTCCCCTACTACCGCTGGCACCACAATATCGTGGTGCCTGAGCAACATCCGCTGGCTGGCGAGCGGGATCTGACGCTGGCGGCGCTGGCCAACTGGCCCATCGTCACCTATCAAGCCGGGTTGACCGGGCGGGTGCGGGTGGATGAAGCCTTTGCTGCGGCTGGTATCGAGCCGCAGATCCTGCTGACGGCGCAGGACTCCGATGTCATCAAGACCTATGTCGAGCTGGAGATGGGGGTCGGCATACTGGCCGACATGGCGTTCGACGCCCAGCGTGATCAGGGGCTGGTGCAGCTCGATGGCAGCCATCTGTTTGCCCCCCACATCGCCTGGATTGGCCTCAAGCAGGGGCAGTTCCAGCACAACTTTGCCTGGCAGTTTATCCAGCTCTGCAACCCCGAGTTGGCGCTGGCGGATATTCAGGCCCGCGCCATGGGCAGCGAGCCTGCCATCGACTTCCAGATTTGAATCGGAAGAGATGACAGAAGGGGAGCCAATGGCTCCCCTTCCTTATTGCTGGCAGATGAGATTGCCAGCGAAAACAGACGGCTTCATATGAATTTTTTCACTTAGGTTTGCCAGTTAATTTTGTTTGTTATCCGGTAGTTGGGTTGCAGGATGGAATAAGTGACTGACCAAAGTCGATCCATTCAGGATAAAGCATGCCGTATAGCTACCTATCACATCTGCGTTGCAGCAAGAGTGGCGAGATCCATGATGCCGACCAGCCCTGGCAACTGAGCCGGGCAGGTGCACCACTGCTGGCCAGCTACGATCTCGATGCGTTGAAGCGAGCCTGGCACCCGGCGGCATTGTCGGGTCGCCCGGCCAGCCTGTGGCGTTATCACGAGTTGCTGCCGGTGCGGGATCCCGCCCACGTTGTGACGTTGGGTGAGGGGCTTACCCCGTTGCTACGGCTGCCCACGCTGGGCAAGCAGATCGGTATTCCGGATCTCTGGATGAAGGACGAGAGCGTCATCCCCACCGGCTCCTTCAAGGCTCGTGGCGCGGCGGTGGGTATCTCCCGCGCGCGTGAACTCGGCGTCACTCACTTCGCCATGCCGACCAACGGCAACGCAGGGGCTGCATGGGCGCTCTACGGTGCCCGCGCCGGACTGCGCAGTACCATCGTTATGCCGCAGGCCGCCCCCGCCATCACCCGACTGGAGACCTCCCTCGCCGGTTCCCGTCTCTATCTGGTGGATGGCCTGATCAGCGATGCCGGTCGTCAGGTGGCGCAGGCGGTGGCGGAGCACGCCCTATTTGATGCCTCAACCCTGAAGGAGCCCTACCGGATTGAGGGCAAGAAGACCATGGGGCTGGAGATTGCCGAACAGCTGGGCTGGACCCTGCCGGATGTGATCATCTATCCGACCGGTGGCGGTGTCGGCCTCATCGGTATCTACAAGGCGCTGCGCGAGCTGCAGGATCTGGGCTGGGTCAAGGGCGCGTTGCCCAGACTGGTCGCGGTACAGGCGAGTGGCTGCGCGCCCATAGTAGAGGCGTGGCAACAGAGAGCCACCGAATCGAGCTTCTGGCCCGACTCCCAAACGCTGGCGTTCGGCATCAATGTACCCAAGGCGCTGGGGGATTTTCTGGTGCTGGACGCCCTTTATCGCACCGAGGGTTGCGCCATCGCGGTGGATGACAAGGCCATCCAGAGCGAGATCCGCCAGCTTGCCTCTCGCGAGGGCAGTTTTGTCTGCCCTGAGGGGGCCGCTGCGTTTGCTGCTGCTCGTCAACTGCGCGAGGCTGGCTGGATCCGTGGGGGAGAGCAGGTCGTGGTGCTCAATACCGGTACCGGCATCAAGTACCCGGATGCGATCACTGTGCTGCCCCAGCGTCTGCAGCGTGACGGGAGGATCCCGGCATGAATCTGGATCTGCCCTTTATCGTCACAACGCTGCCCGCCTTCGGCAAGGCGGTCTGGGTCACCTTGCAGCTGGGAACCATAGTGATCCTCACTTCGCTGGCGGTTGCCCTGCTCAACGTCGCCCTGCTGAGCCTGCACAAGCGGCCGCTCAGCGCCCTGATCCGCGGATATGTCGAGCTGGCCCGCAACACGCCGCTGCTGATCCAGCTCTTCTTCCTCTATTTCGGGCTGCCTGCGCTCGGCTTGTCGCTCTCCGGGTTTACTACCGCGGTGATTGCCATGACCTTCCTCGGCGGTGGTTATCTGACCGAGGCGCTGCGGGCGGGCATTCAGGCGGTGCCCGCCAGTCAGCTGGAGGCTGGCAGGGCTATCGGGCTTTCTCGCTGGCAACTGCTGCGCCACGTGCACTTGCCCCAGGCCTGGCTCGCCAGCCTGCCCGCGCTGTTTGCCAACTTCATCTTCCTGCTCAAGGAGACGACGGTGGCCTCGGCGGTGGCGGTGCCAGAGTTGCTCTACACCACCAAGAATTACATCGCCCTCTACTACAAGACCTACGAGATGCTGGCGGTGCTGACCTTGATGTGCGTGCTGATCTTCCTGCCGCTCTCCCTCGCTCTGCGCGTCGTTGAAAGGAGGCTGCAACATGGTCAGTTCGGTCACTGAATCGCTGATGCAGGCGAGGATCCCGATGTGGGCACTTATCTTCCAGCTGCCACCGTCTCTCGCCACCGAGACGCAGGAAAGGAGGGCTCAATATGGCCAGTTCGATCTCTGAGCAGCTGACGCAGGCGCTGCCACTGCTGGCGGTGGGCGCGGGTCAGACCCTCGCTATCTCGTTGCTGGCCATCCTGTTTGCCACCCTCGGCGGTGTCGCTTACGGCGTGTTGGCACAACAGGGCGGCCGGTTGGTGCGGGGTCTGCTGCGGCTTTATCTCGAGCTGTTTCGGGTAGTGCCGGTGCTGGTGTGGCTCTATCTCTTTTTCTTCGGGTTGCCGATCTTTTTCGGCCTCGATATTCCGGCCTTCTGGTGCGCCGTGCTGGTACTCGCCCTCTGGGGCGCCAGCGAGGTGGGAGAGGTGGTGCGCGGTGGCCTCAACTCCCTCGCCCGTGGTCAGCAGGAGGCCGGGTTGGCGCTCGGGCTCTCGACCTGGCAGCTCTATCGCCATGTGTTGCTGCCGCAGGCGTTGCAGCGGCTGACACCGCCGACCATCAACATCTACACCCGCATCATCAAGACCAGTTCGCTGGCGGTGCTGATCGGGGTGGTGGAGGTGATCAAGGTGGGCCAGCAGATCATCGAGCGCACCTATGGCTCGCTGCTTATTTACGGTCTGCTGTTTCTGTTCTTTTTTCTGGCCTGCTATCCGCTCTCGCTCGCCTCGCGCCGGCTGGAGCAACAATGGGGTAATGCGGTATGACACCTCTGCTTGAACTCGGTTCTGTCAGTAAACAGTTCGGCCCGAATCTGGTGCTGGATCGGATCAGCCTCAGCGTGCGCGCCGGGGAGGTGATCGTCATCCTGGGGCCAAGTGGTTGTGGCAAGAGCACCTTGCTGCGCACTCTCAACGGGCTCGAGCCCATTCAGGGGGGCGAGATCCGCTTCGATGGTGTGTTGCTGGACGGCTCTACCGACTGGCAGCGGGTGCGCCAGCGGATCGGCATGGTGTTCCAGAGCTATCACCTCTTCCCCAACCTGACGGTGCTGGAGAACGTGCTGCTCGGCCCCCTGCAGGTGCAAAAGCGGGAGCGGGCAGAGGCGCTGCTGCAAGCCGAGCAGCTGCTGACCCGCATCGGCCTGTGGGAGCGGCGCCATGACTATCCGCGCCAGCTCTCCGGCGGCCAGCAGCAGCGCATCGCCATCGTGCGGGCGCTGTGCATGAACCCGCAGGTGATGCTGTTTGACGAGGTGACCGCTGCGCTGGATCCCGAGATGGTGCAGGAGGTGCTGGAGGTGATTCGCGATCTCGCCGGCAGCGGCATGACCCTGCTTATCGTCACCCACGAGCTGGCCTTCGCCCGGGCGGTGGCGGATCGCATCGTCTTCATGGATGGCGGCCACATTCTGGAACAGGCCGCACCCCACCAATTTTTCGACAATCCCAGGAGCCAGCGTGCGCGCCAGTTCCTCGCCAAGTTTTCTTATACAAATGTCATCAAACGAAAGGAGTCAGCATGAAAAAAATCACCTCGGTTCTGCTTAGTGCCTTATTGGGACTGGGTATCGCCAGCGGCGCTGTCCATGCGGCGGACGGTTCCCTCGACAAGATCAAGGCGCGGGACAAGCTCATCATCGGCGTATTCACCGACAAGCCGCCGTTTGGCTACGTGGACGAGAAGGGCAACTACGTCGGTTTTGATACCGACCTCGGCCGCCGCTTCGCCAAGGATCTGCTGGGGGACGAGAACAAGATCGAGTTCGTGGCGGTGGAGCCTGCCAGCCGCATCCCCTTCCTGCAGAGCGACAAGGTGGATCTGATCCTCGCCAATATGACGGTGACCCCGGAGCGGCGCGAGGTGGTGGATTTCACCAACCCGAACCTGCGAGTGGCGGTACAGGTGCTGGTGCCGGAGGGGAGCCCAGCCAAGAAGCTCGACGATCTGGCCAGCAAGACCCTGATCGTGACCACCGGCACCACGGCCGACATCTGGCTGACCCGCAACCACCCGGAGTGGAAGGTGCTCAAGTTCGAGAAGAACACCGAATCTTTGCAGGCGCTGGCGCAGGGCCGTGGTGATGCCTACGCCCAGGACAACCTGGTACTGTTCAGCTGGGCCAAGGAGAATCCGGGCTATCGGGTATTGCCCGAAAAACTGGGCTCGGAAGATCCCATTGCCCCGGCGGTGAAGAAGGGCAATATCGAGCTGCGTGACTGGGTCAATGACCGTCTCGCCAAGCTGGGTGAGGAGAAGTACCTGCTGAAACTCTATGACCAGTATGTGCGTGACAAGCTGAGCCCTGATACCGATCCGAATGATGTGATCGTCGAAGGAGGAAAATGGCAGGGTTAATGGACAAACCCTGTTTTGAAGAGTGTGTTGAGTGTGTGAAGTAAGTGAAGAGTGAGGTCTTGGTTCCGTTGGTATGCAAACCGCAAGGTTTGATTTTTCCGGGCGTCCCCTGCTAGAGAGGACGCCCTTTTTTATGTGCCCAAGCGTGGGTTAGTGCACTTCATCCCAGGCCATCTGCCAGTGGGAGCCGATGCCCGGTTCGTACTGGGTGGCGGTGGTGGTCCACTGCTGGCAGTAGCCGCTGTAGGGGAAGGGCTTGCACTGATAGACCTTGCCATTTTTCGGCTGCTGCACCTTGGTGCCGGCGGCATAGGATTTGAGCGAGTTCGGGAAGACGAAGTCGTATTCGCCGCTGCTCTGCTCCTTGAACATCAGATCCATGGTCTGCTGGATGGTCTCGCCGCCCGCTTTCGGGGTGGCCTTGATCACCAGCTGGTGGTGACCAGCCTTGAGACCTTCCAGCGCCATGGTGAAGGTGTGGCTGCTGTCCTTGATGTCGGCACTGCTTTCACCCTTGGCGACGCCGCCGTGGTCATAGAGGGTGTTGGTGACGGCCAGATCGCCCTGTGCGGTGACGGTGAAATCGAGGGTTGCCTTGCCGTTGTCCAGCACATAGTCGCTGGCCAGACCGCTGACGCTGATGCTGTCCACTACCGGTGGCTGCAGCTGTTGCAGGTCAATCTCGACTCGCTCCAGTTTGCTGTTTCGCTTCAGATAAATGGGGTTCATGCCATAGACCGGATTGAACTGGCCATCGGCTCCTTGCTGACCGGCGCGGATCAGGCTCTGCTCGGCGTTGATCTTGCTGGCGAGGGCATGAGCCCAGCTGTTCTTCTGGCCCTGCTCGGCGGTGGTGATGGTCAGCACGGTCTGCAGATCGGGGCGCTCGCCGTTGGCATCGAATACCCGAGTCATCGCCTTGTCACCTGCCGCGAGGTCGATGGAGGGGTAGATGGTGCCTGCCTGGCTCCACTCCAGCGGTGGTTGGCTACCATCTTTGAACTTGGCATCGATGATGTTGTAGAAGCTGTTGCTGGTGTCGCCCACTTCCCACACGCCGAGGATCACCTGATAACCGGTGCGCTCCGGCAGGACACAGTTGTGGGTCACCTGCTTGGGCGGCTGCACCATGTTGCCGTCGATGACGCAGAAGGGGGTCAGGTCGAACGAGGCGCGGGTGAGCGGCTGGTTGGGGTTCCAGTCCTGCTTGGTGAGGTAGTAGCGCCAGTTGCGGGTGACGTGGTTGGCAGTGAAGGTCCAGCTGATGGCGAAGGGGCCGGGCTGTACTTCACGCTTGGTCCAGCGGTCGCTGGTCTGGATGTTCAGCTCGCTCCAGCGCGGGCTGCCCGCCGAGGCGATTTGACCATCCTGCGGGCCGCTCTGCGGGAAGCCTGATGGGCCCTCCACGCTCTGGGGCTCCCACTGCACGCCGCCACACTGGCTGTTGCCACCGGTTTTGCACAGGTAGTTGCGGCTCTCGGGCTGGCTGATGTAGCCATGAGCCAGGGCGCTACCGCTGGCCAGCAGGGCCAGTACCGTTGCGATGTGATTGAGTTGGATTTTTGCTGCCATACATTCCTCTGTTCGATAGATGTGGGCAGTCAGTTGGCCGGGGAGTTCCCCGATGCACACTTGCGTGTGGCAACCCCGCTATCCTGGACAAAACGTCTGTAGACCGGAGGCTTTGCGTCCCGACCTTTCGGTCAGTTTGCCAAATGACTAGATGGTTAGTGATGGGCCAAATGTTCGGCCATCAGCATTGTGCACTGCATTGATTAATTATTTGAAGTTAAATGTTTAAATGCACCGTTCAACGGCACATTGCTCATTCTAACTGACTGTTTTTAAATTGTTCTCTTATCTGTGCATGGCGTCGAATGCCGTTGAATATGCCGATAAGATGCATGCTGATTGCGTGTTGGCGGCGTAAAAAAACCTGCCAGCTTGGCTGGCAGGTCGGGTGACAAGGCGACACAGGTTGACGCCATCAATGACGGGCGCGCTGTTCGCCGGAGGGGAGAGACAGGGGCGCCATCATCGGCGCCGGGGCGGACTCCTTGCCCAGTTTGAACACCGCAAGTCGCTCATCCAGGCTGCGGGAGAGACCGGCCAGCAGCTCGCTCTCCTGCGCCAGTTGCGAGGCGGACTGTGACATCTCCAGCGCCGAGTCGTTGATGCCGCTGACGTTGCGGTTCATATCCTCGGCCACCATGCTCTGCTGCTCGGCGGCGGTGGCGATCTGGGTGGCCATGTCGCTTACATGCTGGATGTGGTTGACGATCAGGGTGAGATCCTGCCCCGCCTGCTGGGACTGGTTGACGCTGCTCTCTGCCAGTTTGCGGCTGGTATCCATGGCGTTGGCGGCGGTGACGGCCCGTTGCTGCAGTTGGGCAATGGTACTCTGGATCTCTTCGGTGGATTGGCGAGTGCGGCTGGCCAGCTGGCGCACCTCGTCGGCCACCACGGCAAAGCCGCGGCCCTGCTCACCGGCACGGGCTGCCTCGATGGCGGCGTTGAGGGCCAGCAGGTTGGTCTGCTCCGAAATGGCGCTGATGACGGCGGTCACTTCGCTGATCTGCATCACTCCCTCTTTAAGCTGGTTGACCTGCTGGGTGGCCTGCTCCACCTCGGTGGCCAGCGCCTTGATGCCGTTCACGCTGGCGTGCACATCCCGGTTGCCGAGGCCAGCCTCGCCGGTCGCCTCCTGGGTGTCGCGCGCAGTGTTCTCGGCATGACCCGCGACGTCAGAGATGGTGGTACTCATCTCGTTCATGGCGGTAGCGAGTTGGGCCAGCTGATCCCGCTGGCTGGTGACCGCCTGATTGGTCTGCTCGGCGGAGGCGGCGATGCGCAGGGCGGCATCGGCCACGTTGCGGGCCCCCTGACTTGCCTCCAGCAGCGCGTGGCGGATGGCATCGAGACTCTGGTTGGTACAGCGTGCCACCATGCCCAGCTCATCCTTGCCCTGCACCGGAATAGTGACTACCAGATCGCCCCTGGCGACCCGCTGCATGGCGTGGTTGATCTGGTTGAGCGGGGAGACGATGGAGTGGGTGATGCGCCAGCCCAGCAGTCCCATCAGCACAATGACGATGGCGGTGGCGCTGCCCATCTTCATGTATTGGGCCCAGATGGTCTGGTGGATGTCCTGCAGCAGCATACCGGTGCCGAGGATCCAGCCCCAGGGTTGATAGCCAGAGACCATGGATAGCTTGTCAGCGGTTTCCCCCGATGGGCCTGTCCAGACATATTGCAGGGTGCCCTGTTTGCCCCCTTTGGCGATATCCACCATCTGATACCAGAACTGCCCTGCGGTGGCGGCGCCCCCTTCACCCATCTTCTGGCCGACCAGTTCGGGACGGATGGGGTGAACCACCATGGTGCGGTTCTCGTCGATGACGAACAGGTAGTTGTTGCCATCAAAGCGGGTGTTGGTCAGCAGCTTGCGCGCCTCCTGCTGGGCCTGCTCTGCTGGCAGGGTGCTGGCCAGAAACTGGATCTGGCTCATGGCCTGCTCCAGTACCGCATTGAGCCGCGCCTCTCGCTCACTCATCAGATTGCGCTGGAGCGCGTTGGCCGAGATAAGCAGCAGCGAGACAAAACCGACAAACGCCAGTGCGAGCAGCAAAATCAATTTGCGGCTCACGGTAATATCACCGAGCTTGAACATGACTAAACCCTCATTTCCCTGTTGATTTTATGTGGCTCTGTACTGCGGCAGCCAGTTCGTAAGAGTTAACAACTCATTTACTTTCAGTCTCTTGCCGAGCTTTCTCAAATGAGCGTTTTAACATCAGTATAGTCAGCAGACAGCAACCCCCACTTTTTGGTAGCGTGTTCAGGCGCATCCCTGCGCAATTTTTGCCAAAGAGTGTGAATCATTTGGCATTTCACTAAAAAAAGGAGTGGGCCCCGCTGCGGGTGACCCCATAACAAGAGGGAATTTATGAGTTCCATTGCCAGGAATTACTTCAACCAGCTCAACGCCGACTACCTGCAGGTTCACAGGCGCAAGGAGGATCTCTTCTGGTCCACCTATATGGGCACCAGCGACGATCAGGCCGGTTTCACCGCGGCCGAGCAGGCCTATAAGGCCTTTTGTACCAATCCGGCCCGTCTGCCCGAATTGCGGGAGATATTGGCGCAGGCCGACGAGGATGATCTCAAACGCGGTCTGCAAGGCTGGATCGCCTTCTTCGAGTGCAATGTGATTGAAGATCCCGCTGCGGCCGCCCTGATGGATGAGCTGGTGGCTGCCGAGGCTGCGCTGTTCGCCCGCCGCAAGGGGCTGAAACTGACCCTGCTGGATGAGCAGGGTCAGCAGGTCGCAGGCAGCCTGCCCGCCGCCAGCACCTCCCTTGCCGCAAGCCCGAACGAGGCGGTGCGCCAGAGCGCGCTCGCCATGTTCCACACCCTGGAGCACTGGGTGGTCGGCAACGGTTTTCTCGAAGTGGTGGCGATCCGCAACCGCTTTGCCCGCGCCATGGGCTATCGCGACTACTTCGACTACAAGGTGCGCAAGAATGAGCAGATGAGCCCGGATCAGCTGTTTGCCATCCTCGACGACTTTATCGCCCGCACCGACGCCCGGTTGCAGCAGAGTCTGGAAGAGCTGAAGGTTGCCCAGGGGGAGGCGGCACTGCTGCCTCACAACCTGCGTTACAGCGTGAGCGGCGATGTGACCCGCCAGCTAGATCCTTACGTGCCCTTCTCGCGGGCGCTGCGAGATTGGGTCGAGAGCTTCCGCCGGCTCGGCATCCAGTATCGCGGGGCTACCCTGACGCTGGATTTGCTGACCCGGGAGGGGAAATACGAGAACGGCTTCTGCCACGGCCCAGTGCCGAGCTTCTTCCAACAGGGGGAGTGGGTGCCGGCGGTGGTCAACTTCACCAGCCTGGCCGATCCGGCGCAGGTGGGCAGCGGCTGGAGTGGCCTCAACACCCTGTTCCACGAGGGTGGCCACGCCGCGCATTTTGCCAATGTCACCGGCAACGCCCCCTGCTTCTCACAGGAGTTCCCGCCCACCTCAATGGCCTATGCCGAGACCCAGTCGATGTTCTGCGACAGCCTGCTGGACGATGCCGACTGGCTCAAGCGCTACGCCAGAAATGCGGCGGGAGAGGCTGTTCCCGACGCTCTTATCAAGGAGATGATTGAAGCGCGTCAGCCGTTTCGCGCGTTTAATGAACGCCAGATCGCGCTGGTGGCCTACTTCGAGCGGGATCTCTACGCCATGGATGAGGCCGAACGTAGCCCCGAGGCGGTGCTGGCGCTGGCCCGTCAGTGGGAGCGCAAGATTGTCGGAGTGGAGAGCCCGCGCCCGCTGCTGGCCATTCCGCACCTCCTTAATCAGGAGTCGGCCTGCGCCTATCACGGCTACCTGCTGGCGCTGATGGCGGTGGAGCAGACCCGCGCCTATTTCCTCAAGCGTGATGGCTACCTCACCGACAACCCGCGTATCGGGCCGGATCTGGCCGCCCACTACTGGGGGCCTGGCAACGGCATGAGTCACGATGAGACCCTGCGCAGCCTGACTGGCGAGGGATTCAGTGCCGTGCCGCTGGCCGAGGCATGCAACCTGAGCTCCGTCGAAGCTTGGCAACAGGCTCAGGTCTGCATGGCTGCCGCCCAGCAGCGTCCGGCTACGGGTGAGGGGTCCCCGCTCGATGCCCATATCCGCGTGGTACACGGCGCCGAGCTTATCGCCGACAACAGCGAGTCGGAAACCCGCATGCTGGCCGACTTCGAGGCGTGGATTACCCGGCGCTACTTTGCTGGAGATGTCAGAGAGGAGCTGAGCTGCGTGCAGTAAGTGATGTGATGAAGGCAGGCTTGTTATGAATAGGCAATTGGCAGGAGGGGCGACCTTCCTGCCATTCTTTTTTCATTATTCACGATTCATCAATGACTTTATTTCCGCAATTTTCACAGATGGTGTGGCGTTCAAAGCGATCCATGTTGGCCAGAAAGGGGCCGGCGGCCCAGCCGGTAATGAAGTCTTTGATAAATGCAGTGCGATTTTGTTCTGGTTTCACCTCTTTTCCATAGGATTTGTCAACCAGCACCACGACATGGTTGGTCTCGCGCTGACAACTCGGGCAGTAGCGTTGTTCGGTGGATGAAAGCAAGGGGGATCTCCTTGTCCGGAAGAGTGGGCAGCAGGTTTTCCGCCTCAGATATGCAACGTCCCCATTTGATTCCTTTTTCTGGCGGGTCGTCAATCACAGCGGAGGTTGATTGTGCGCCATCTCCTATGAAGAGAGGCAAGCCAACAAGCGAGATCGCGAGGGGCCACTTGGCCCTCTTTTGTTTCCGTTTGTCACACATTGCCACACAAGCTTCCCCCTCTGGCAAAGTCTTGTGACCGGACGGGTGTGTAATGGTGCCATCAGCAGGGAGATGAGGTCCTGCAGCGATGGAACCAGGGAGCATGTTATGACGAACAAATGGATGTGGTGGCTGTTGCCACTGTTGGCGGTCGGAGTCTGGTGGCTGGGTTATGCGGGGGATGCCAACGGGGTGTGGCCCTGGCGCCATGAGATGTTGTTACTGACCGGCCTGCTGGGGATGACCTATATGGCCATTTCGCTGTTGCTGGCATTGCGTCTGCCGCAGCTGGAGGTGTGGTGTGGCGGTCTGGACCGGATGTTGCGATTGCACCGCCAGATGGCCATCGGCGGTGCATTGGCGCTGACCGCCCACTGGCTGTTGGTAGAAGCGCCCAAGTGGGCGGTCTCGGCAGGTTTGCTGAGTCGTCCCGCCCGGCGTGGGGCCAGCGGTGCCGGAGTGGGTGCTAGCGCAGGTAATGACATCTCGCTCCATGACCTTGGCAATACCCTGGGTGAGTGGAGTTTCTATCTACTGATCGCGTTGGTGGTAGTGAGCTTGCTGGCGCTGGTGAGTTATGGCCGTTTTCGGCTGATCCACCGGCTGGCGCCGCTCATCTATCTGGCGGGGTGGGGGCACGGTCTCTGCCTGCTGCCTCAGATTGGGGCCATGACCCCGGTGGGGGTATCGATCTGGTTGATCGGTGGGCTGGGAGCTATCGGGGCCCTCTACTCTCTGTTGGGACAAGTGGGAGCACGGGATCGCCATCCGGGCCGGGTCGTTGCGGTGCGGACGCTGGCGGATCACACCTGCGAGCTGACCATGCAGCTGGAGCGGCCGCTCGCCCATTACCGCCCGGGTCAGTTTGCCTTCTTCGAATTTGACGCCAAAGAGGGGCCGCACCCCTTTACTCTGGTACGGGTGTCGGCGGATCGGCGCCAGCTGGTGATCGCGGTACGGGCGCTCGGGGATCATACCCGTCAGCTGGTGGCAGAAGCGCGCATCGGGGATGAGGTGGTGGTGACCGGCCCCTATGGCGCTTTTATCGCCCCGCAAGGGGGAGGGCGAGCCCTCTGGCTGGGGGCCGGGATCGGTATCACGCCGTTTGTGGCCTGGCTGGAGGGGATGGCTGCCCGTGGCGAGCGCGGCGAGGGGATCACTCTGATCCAGTGTGCGCCGGATCTGGCGGGCGCCGTCTACCACCAGCGGTTAGCCGAGCTCTGTCATCGCACCGGTGTGTGCTATCAGCTGCATTTGGACAAGGCGGCCGGGCGGCTGGATCTGGCCCGCATCGCGCAGGATGCACCCGAGCATGTGTGGTTTTGCGGGCCGGAGGGGATGGCAGATGCCCTGACCCGGCTGTTGCCGGACGGGCATCTGCATCGCGAGCTGTTTCGCTTTCGTTGAGCTCGATGGGCGCCGTTATTTGGCGCTGGCTGGCAACTGCTTGAGGGCGGCTTGTACTGCGGCTTCCAGTTGCGGGTCGCGCCCGGCCACCATGTCGGCGGGAGTGAGGGGCACCTGCAGATCCGGGATCAGCTCCTGATTCTCGTAGAAGGTGCCGTCCGGTTTGCGCAGCCCCAGGGTTGGAATGCCGTAGGAGAGCCCCGGGATCAGCCGGGAGTCGTGGCTGTAGACCATGGTGCCGGTGCCGGGCACCGGATCGCCGACGATGGGGCCGACCTTGAGGGCGCGGTAATACTCGGGGAAGGCGGAGCCTTCCGAGTAGCTGCCAGCGTTGACCAGCACCACCGAGGGCTTGGTCCACTGGCGAGTGGCGGCATCGGTTTCACCCTTGCCCTGACGGGGCCAACTGCTGGCCATCCCCTTGGTGCTGCCGCTGCCGGTCAAAAACTCCACCAGGGTATTGGCGAGATAGCCGCCGCTGTTGAAGCGGACATCGACGATCAGCGCATCGCGATTGCGCTGTCTGCCGAGGGCATCCGCCACCACCGCATCGTAGACCTCGCTATTCATTGCCGGCAGATAGACATAGCCGACCCGTCCTCCGCTCAGGCTGGCCACCAGCTCCCGCCGTTTCTCAATCCAGCGATCCTGTTGCAGCTGGTACTCCTGCTGCTTGTCGATGGCGGTGAGCACCACCTCGTCAGTTTGCTTGTTGCCCTCCTGCTGGAAGGTGAGGGCAAGCCGGGCACCGGCCTGATGGTTAAGGGCTCGATCCAGCTCGGCCAGATTGGCAATCGGGACGCCGTTGATGGCGAGCAGGCGGGCGCCCGGGGCGATATCGCTCTCCTGATCCAGCGGGCCGCCATAGAGCAGGGCGGTGAGCATCACCCCTTGTTCGCTATCCTGCCAGTAGCCGCCAAGGCTGGCGGTCTCGTCCGCCATGCGCGGGAAGGGGGCGGGGCCGCTGCCCCAGGTGTGGGAGACATTGAGCTCGCCAGCCAGCTCCGCCAGCAGGTTGCCAAAGTCCCGCGGGTTGCCGATGCCCGGCAGCAGGCGGCGGTAAGCGGCGACATAGCTATCCCAGTTCACCCCGTTCATATCGTCCAGATAGAACTCGTCCCGGGTGAGCCGGGCGATCTGATCGAAGGCGGCGGTCATGCGTTCCTGCCAGAGGCTGGTGGGCTGCAAGGCGAAGGGGGCGCTGGTGGCTTCGCCGGAGTCGAGGTGGATCCGGGTTATTTCCCCATCCCGCACCAGGGTAGCCAGGGTGCCCTGCTGGTTGAGGCTTGCCAGCGCTGGGCCGGGCTGATCGCCAAACAGTTCGCTGGTTTTGCCTTTGCGCAGATCCTGGCTGTAGCCCTTGATCTCGCTCTCGCTGTTGACCCCCATCTCTTCCACCAGATAGATCACTTGGTCGCCGATGATGCGGCTGGCGAGCAGGGTGCCGGTGGGTTGCAGCAGCAGCGCTTCTCGATGGTTGAGACGATCGCTCTCAAAGCCGTATCCCCCTTTCGGCGGCTCCAGTTCGGCAATCGCATCGGCTCTGGCGGCGCGGCTGCTGTAAATGCCGAGCAGGTTGGTGACGAGGGGCTCGCCATCGGGCCCCAGTGCGCCAAACCGGGTCGATTGCCAGTAGAGGATGGCGCCATCCTGACTCCAGCCCGGTTGCCCATCCTGATAGCCGTTGAGGCTGACATTGACCGGTTTGGCCTTGAGGTTGGCCGTGTCGATCACCGCGATCTCCTGCTCTGCCGCATCGGGGCGGAAAGTGAGCGCCAGATGGCGTGAGTCGGGGGCAAAGTCGAGATGTACCTCGTGGCGCGACGGGTTGAAGCTGGCAGGCACCAGCTCCCGCTGCTTGTTGCTCGCCAGATCGAGCAGGTGGATGGCCTGGCCATCCACCACGAAGGCGAGCTGCTTGCCATCGGGGGAGAGCACCGGACGGCTGATCCCCTTGTCGGGAATGGCCAGCAGCAGACTCTCGGTCAGAGTGCCGGGATCGCTGAACAGCAGATCCGGATCCCCCTTGCGCAGGCGATAGAGGGCAGCGTGCCCCTGCTGCTCCGACAGATAGATGAGGGCACGGCCCTGCTCGGCGAAGAGGGGGCTGGACTGCTCGCTCGGATCTCGGGTCAGCTGGCGCACCCGCTCCCGCTCGGGGTCGACGGCAAACAGGTTGCCCTCGCTCACCAGGATCAGCTCGTCCGCCTCTTCGCTGACCAGCGCTTCGTCGGCCAGGGTCAGGGCCTCGCTCGCCTCATCCGGCGCGCTCGCCACTTGTGGGGTGAGGGTCAGCTTGCGTGGCTCGCTGCTACCGGCATCAAGGCGATAGAGTTCACCCAGCCATGACCAGACCAGATCACCATTGCGAGAGGCGCTGAGCCCCCTCACCGGATGGCCCTGATAGTGGGTTAGCTGTTGCTCCTTGCCGCTGGCGAGATCCCGGCGCCAGACGTTGAAATCGCCGCTGCGCTCGCTCAGGTAAAAGAGGGTATCTCCCTTGTCGCTCCAGACCGGATCGGTGGCCGCCACCCGATCTTCGGTCAGCTGCTTGTGCTGCTTGCCATCAAACAGCCAGAGACGGGGCACCGCGAACGAGTGCTGATGCTTGCGAAAGGGTTGATCCGCCGCGGGCATCTGGTAGACGAGCCGCTCCCCGTGGGGGCGGGCGAGAGTTGCAGGCAGCGGCAGATCGGCCTGCAAGGTGCCGCCGGTGATCGGGGTCCAGTAGAGCTCGCCCCATTGGTAGCCTTCCGCGACAAAATGATCGGCATCGGGCGCCCCCAAGCGCTGGCTGCTCAGCAGCAGCCGTTTGCCATCGGCGCTGAAGGCTTGCGGCAGATCGGTGCGCGAATCGCGAGTGAGGCGCACCATCTCGCCGCCGTTGGCGGGTACCACGAACACATCCTCGTTGCCGTAGAGATTGGCGGCAAAGGCGA
Organism: Aeromonas sp. FDAARGOS 1404; assembly: GCF_019047085.1. Taxonomy (NCBI): domain Bacteria; kingdom Pseudomonadati; phylum Pseudomonadota; class Gammaproteobacteria; order Aeromonadales; family Aeromonadaceae; genus Aeromonas; species Aeromonas sp. FDAARGOS 1404. Next base: position 1,710,483 of record NZ_CP077237.1, on the reverse strand, counting down.
TCTTTTTGCCATCCGGTGACCAGATTGGCCGCTGGCTCAGGTAGTCGCTGCCGGTGAGCGCCGTAGCGGGGCCACCCTCGGCACTGGCGACAAAAATGCGCCCCTGCCAGGTGAAAGCAAGCTGCTTGCCATCGGGGGAGAGGGCGGGCTCGCGCAGCCAGAGTGCATCGGCGGCGACACTGGCGGGCAGCCAGAGCAGAAGTGGCGAGAACAGCAGGGTGGCGAGGCGGCACGAAGAGCGCATGGCATGATCCTGTCGGGGAGTGGAGTGTTATCTTCGCCGATCATTGCCCCGGGTGCCAGCGCGATAATTTTTGTATCTTGTTGTTTTAACTGTTAATTACCAATGCCAAATGACGGCGTTCAAGGAAGATGGCCTGGCTGCGGCAAGATATGTTTTGCCGAGCATATTGAGTATTGATGGCGATCCAATATCATGGCGCTCGCTCGCCGCTCGGCGGGCATCGTTCAGATGATCTGGTAACAAGAAAAGCCCGCACCAGAGGCTTGTCGAGGGATGGAATGAGAGCCGTATTACTGTGTTTGTTGGGGCTTTGGCCCGCATTGAGTTTTGCCTTGACCGAAAAAGCCGATTTGGTGGTGGTCAAGAAGTCGACCTATAGCCTGACCCTGATGAAGGATGGCAAAGAACTGAAGCGCTACTGGATTGCTCTGGGCCCGGCGCCCAAGGGGCACAAGCAGCAGGAAGGGGATCAGCGTACGCCGGAAGGGCGCTACACCCTCGACTACAAGAAGACCAATTCCGGCTACTACAAAGCCATCCATATCAACTATCCGAACCTGGATGACATCAAGCGCGCCAATGAGCTGGGTGTTCGTCCGGGTGGCATGATCATGATCCACGGCCAGCGCAACAGCATTGGCAACCGCAGGGTTCAGCCCTCCAACTGGACCAACGGCTGCATCGCCATGCTCAACCACGAGCTGGATGAGGTGTGGGACGCCGTTGACCCGGGTACGCCCATCGTCATCGAGCCCTGATCCGCACAACGGGGGTCTTGTCGGCAGACAAGGCCCCCGTTCTGTTTGGGGTGTGATCCTCTCTCACGGATGTCTTTTTGAGACATTCGTATTGTTGTGAATGTCACTTCAAAAAAAGCCTGCAAATGGTGAGGATATGGGCTCTGTCCGTGAAGGAGTGTCCCATGTCTTTGATCGAAGCCTGTCAGCGCATCGTGCGCGATCCCCATCTCTCCGCCGCCCAGAAGAGCCACGCGCTGGCGCTGGCCGCCGAGAATGCGTTGCCCTACCCCGACCTGCCTGCCGCAGTCGCCGAGGCGATGGAGCAGGGATTTATCTGCGACATGTTCGAAGGGCACGCCCCCTACAAGCCGCGTTATGTGCTGCCGGACTATGAAAAATTCCTGACTCAGGGCTCTGCCTGGCTGGAGCTGGCGGCGCCGCAGGATTTCGACGAGGCGCTCAACGCACTGCGCATCCTCTATCACCATGTCCCCTCCGTCACCGGCATGCCGGTCTGGCTGGGTCGGCTCGACCATCTGCTGCTGCCGTTTGTCGGCGAACTGGATGACGAGACCCTCTATCGCAAGCTGAAGGGGTTCTGGGTCTATCTGGATCGGGTGCTGCCGGACGCCTTCATGCACGTCAACATCGGGCCGGATGACAACCGTATCTGCCGCCTGATCCTGCGCATCGACAACGACCTCAAGCAGGTGGCGCCGAACCTTACCTTCTTCCACGATCCGGAGCAGACCCCGGACAGCCTGCTGCTGCAGGCGGTGAAGAACATCGCCGAGTGCAGCAAGCCGCACATCGCCAACTACCCGATCCACCGCGACACCTTCGACACTCGTGGTTTTGGTATCGTCAGCTGCTACAACGCCCTGCCGCAGGCCGGTGGCGCCAATACCCTGGTGCGCATCTCCCTCAAGCGGGTCGCCGAGCAGTGTCAGGGGATCGATGACTTCCTCGGCTGCCTGCTGCCCCACTACTGCCGTCTGGCTTCTCAGCTGATCGAAGCGCGGGCTGCTTTCTTGCATAAGGAGTCCGGCTTCTTCGACAGCTTCCTGGTCAAGGAGGGGCTGCTGGATGAGGATCGTTTCGTTCCCATGTTTGGCATCTACGGCATGGCGGAAGCGGTCAATATCCTGATGGATAAAGAGAATCTGCCGGATCGCTACGGCCATGGCGAGGAGGCGAACCAGCTTGGCTATCGCATCTCGGCCCAGCTCTCCGCCTATGTGACCACGACCCCGCAGACCCATGCCTGGGGTGGCCGCGCTTTGTTGCATTCGCAAGGTGGCCTCAGCATCGATGTGGCTGTTACCCCCGGGGTGCGCATTCCCTACGGGCATGAGCCGGATCCGACCCGCCATGTGCTGGCGCTGGCGCCGCACCACACTTATTACCATTCGGGGATCAGCGAGATCCTGACGCTGGATCCCACCATCCGTCAGAACCCGCAGGCACTGCTGCAGCTCTGCAAAGGGGCGCTCGCTATCGGTATGCGCGAGTTCACCGCCAACGTGGCCGACAGCGATCTGGTGCGGGTGACCGGCTATATGATCCGCAAGAGCGACGTGGCCCGCTTCGCAGAGGAGGGGTCGCGCTTGCAGACCACCTGTCTCGGTGCCGAGGCGAGTGAAGTGACCGCCATTCGTCAGAGGGCGCCGCGAGTGGTCGCCCACGAATCGACCATCGGCGAGTATTGAGTTCGCACCGATGGCTGATGTATTGCCAACACGCAGCGCCTTGGTAAGCAGGGTGCTGCCGTTCTCCTGTGTCGACGGGCCGGGTAACCGGCTGGTGCTGTTTCTGCAGGGTTGCAACTTTCGCTGCCCCGGCTGCCACAACCCGCACACCATAGGGCTGTGCGACGATTGCGGTGACTGCCTTGCGGTCTGCCCGAGCGGCGCCCTCACCATGAGCGAGGGCAAGGTTCATTGGCAGGAGGCGCTCTGTACCGATTGCGATGCCTGTCTGGATGTCTGCCCCCGTAGTGCCAATCCCAAGACCACAACCATGACGGTGGACGACGTGCTGGCCCTGTTGCGCCGCTACGGCCCACTGCTGAGCGGGATTACCGTCTCCGGCGGCGAGGCGACCACCCAGCTCCCCTTTGTGGTTGCGCTGTTTGCCGCCATCAAGGGCGCGCCGGATCTGACCCATCTCACTTGCCTGCTCGACAGCAACGGTTCTCTGGCCGAAACTGGCTGGCAGCGGCTGCTGCCGGTGCTCGACGGCGCCATGCTCGATCTCAAGGGGTGGCGTGACTCGGTGCATCACACTCTGACCGGTTATGGTCGCGAGCGGGTGCTGGCATCGCTGCAACTGCTGGCACGCCACGGCAAGCTGGCCGAACTGCGGCTGCTCCATGTGCCGGGCAAGAGCGATTTTCTGGATGCGAGTGGTGAGCTGGACGAGGATCTTGCCGCCTTCTTGCAGCAGCTTGGGCCTGTGCCCATTCGCCTCAACGGCTTTCGCCACCATGGGGTACGGGGAGAGGCGGCGCAATGGCCAGAGGCTCACCAAACCGAGCTGGAACAGCTGGCCAGCCGTTTGCGTGCAGCGGGATTGGGGGCGGTCTCACTGCCTGCCTTGATGGGCTGAGTGGTTGCGTCATCCGGTGACCGTCATGGTGTGAGGTGCGGCATGGAAAGGCCGCAACTGTGATTTCTGTCTATTGGTGGGGGCGAGAACGGCGGCTAGAATAATGGCCATCTTCTTAACCCCTCAGTGACAGATAATCATGAGTGAAAGCAAGGCGTTATATCGGGTTCAGTTTATTTGCCACAGCGAGCGCTACGAAGTGTATGTGCGCGAAGTCAATCAGGGCCAGCTGTTCGGTTTCATCGAAATTGCCGACTTTGTCTGGGACAACCACACGGCGCTTATCGTCGATCCCAGTCACGAGAAGCTCAAGAGCGAATTTGCCGATGTGCGCCAGACTCTTATTCCCATGCATCAGGTGCTGCGCATCGATCAGGTGAAAAAGCAGGGGGCTGCCCGCATCACGGATCTGGGCAGCAATGTCGCCTCCTTCCCCAGTCCCATTTATACCAAGCGTCCCTGATCCCTCATTGCCGTGGATGTTTCGCCGTGGCGAAACATCCATCTCTTCTCGCTGTCGTCCGGCTCAGGGCTCAATCAATTCGCGACCCAGTTGCAGGATCCGCTGGCGGAACCAGTGACGGGCCGAGCCATCACCGGCCGGACCATACCAGACCAGACTGTGACTCACCTTGCCGTAATCGAACGGTGCCGGACGCATCATCAGATCCGGCTGACTGGCCATGCAGGCCGCCCAGCCACCGATGGCGGTGAGGATCAGATCAGTCTGGGGCAGCAGGGCCGCCGCGCTGGCAAAATCGGGCAGGGTGGCGCCAATCTGGCGACGCACCTGCTGCTGGGCCAGGCTCTGCTCGAAGAAGGGGTTGGCCAGCTCCTGATCCCGGATGGCGATATGGCGCCAGCTCAGGTAGGCATCGAGATCCCAGGGCTTGGCCAGCGCGGGATGGTCTTTGCGCAGCAGGCAGACCAGTTTTTCTTCCCGCAGGGTCTCCCACACCAGCCCGGGCTGGCGTGGCAATGGCTGGCTCTGGTCATGGGGCAGGATCACGAAGTCGAGTTTACCCGCTGCCAGCGCCTCCAGTCCCTGCTCATCCTTGTTCCAGATCTCCGGCACCATGCCCGGTACCTCCTGCATCAGCTGACCCAGAATGGGGCCCACCGGCCAGGTCATCACGCTCTCGCGCAATCCCAGCCGCAAGCTGCCCTGCCACTGTTGGGGGTTGAAGGTGTTCTGGCGAGTGAGGCCGTTCAGCTCCCCCAGTAGTCGATGCAGGGTGGGAGCCAGTCGCTCGGCCATGGGGGTGAGCAGCAGCTGGTTGCCCTGGCGGTAGAGCAGTTGATCCCCCAGCAGATCCCGCAGTTGGTTGAGGGTTTTGCTGACGGTGGAAGGGGTGGTGCAGAGTCGCTCGGCGGTGCGGGTGACGCTCTGGTTGTCGAGCAACAGGTGCAGGGTGACCAGATGGCGACCTCCCAGCCGAGAGAGAGCGATCAGATCCATAGTGGCTCCTGAAATTGATGAAGATAAACAGGCTTGGAATCAGAAAGATTCAACGTGACCTGCTGGCATTCTCTCACAGCAGGGGGAGGGTGAGCAGACCCATCAAGAGGTGACCGCGAACGCAACAGACAAAAAGCCCCGCCAAAGCGGGGCTGATACGGATTAGCCCTTGAGCACCGCCGCCATGGCGTCGGCCACATAGTCGACGTTGCGGCTGTTGAGGCCCGCCACACACATGCGGCCGGAGCGCACCAGATAGACGGCGAACTCTTCGCGCAGTCTGTCAACCTGCTCCGGGGTGAAGCCGGTATAGCTGAACATGCCGCGCTGGTTGATGAAGTAGCTGAAGTCGCGGCCCGGCACCTTGGCGCTCAACACCTCGTAGAGCTTCTGGCGCATCCCCTTGATGCGGGTGCGCATCTCGGTCACCTCACCGACCCACATGGCGTGCAGTTCGGGCTGGCTCATCACTGCCGCGGTGATCTGACCGCCGTGGGTGGGGGGGCTGGAGTAGTTGCGGCGCACGGTGGCCTTCATCTGGCCGAGCACCCGGCTCGCCTCTTCGGCATCCTTGCAGATGACCGACAGACCGCCACAGCGCTCGCCGTAGAAGGAGAGGTTCTTGGAAAACGAGTTGCTGACGAAGAAGCTGACGCCGGCGGCCACCATGGCGCGGATGGCGTAGGCATCCTCTTCCAGCCCGTCACCGAAGCCCTGATAGGCGATATCCATAAAGGGGATCAGGTTCTTCTCGACCACCAGCGCGATCACCCGATCCCACTGGGCGCGGGAGAGATCCACCCCGGTCGGGTTGTGGCAGCAGGGGTGCAGCAGCACGATGCTCTTGGCCGGCAGGCTGCTCAGGCAGTCGATCATGGCATCGAACTGCACGCCGCCAGTGGCCGCATCGTAGTAGGGGTAGTCGTGCACCTTGATGCCGGCTCCCTCGAACATCGCCTTGTGGTTGTCCCAGGTTGGGTTGCTGACCCACACCTCGGAGGTCGGGAAGTAGCGCTTGAGCAGATCGGCCCCGATCTTCAGCGCGCCGGAGCCACCGATGGTCTGGATGGTGGCGATACGTCCCGCCTTGACCGCTTCATGGTCGGCACCAAACAGCAGGTGCTGCACCGCGGTGCGGTAGTTGGCGGCGCCTTCCATCGGCTGGTAGGGGCGCGGGGCCGAGGCGGCGGCGCGCTGGGCTTCGGCTTGCTGCACCGACGGCAGCAGCGGAATGCGCCCCTGCTCGTCGTAATAGAGGCCGATCCCCAGGTTCACCTTCTGCTCGCGGGTGTCTTTGTGGAAGGTCTCGACTAGCGTCAGGATGGGGTCGCCAGCATAGGCATCGACGTGTTCAAACATGGGGGATCCTTGAAATTGACTGTCCAGTAAAACCGGCGGTCAGCCGGGCTGGACATCATGGCGCAAAGCTGGCGGTGGCTCAAGCCCGACACTGGTCGAGCCTGAAGGGATGGAGCCGCTATCCTGCTCACTTCAAATAGGATCGCAGGACGCTGACTACCTGATCCAGATCCTCCAGCCGCTCGGCGTGGGTCGCCTCTTCGGCGCCCAGGTGTTCGCGCATGTGCCCCTCCAGCACCTCCAGCATCAGTCCGTTGACGGCGCCGCGGATGGCGGCGATCTGCTGCAAAATGGCGGCGCACTCGCTCTCCTGCTCCAGCGCGCTCTCCAGCGCACCGGCCTGTCCCTTGATGCGGCGCACCCGTGCCAGCAGCTTCTTTTTGTCGTGAATGGTGTGGGACATGACGGATCCTCTCGATCAATAAAACTATACTGGGGTATAGTATATTGCATCATCGCTCTCAGGAGAAATCCATGTCATCCCTTGCTCAATCCCACTGCCATCAACCCGTCATCCACGAGGGCAATCCGCTGGCCGAACAGAAGACCCGCTGGGCCGTATTGCTGACCGTCATCATGATGGTGGCAGAGATCGGCGGCGGCTGGTTCTACAACTCCATGGCGCTGTTGGCGGATGGCTGGCACATGAGCTCCCACGCACTGGCGCTCGGTCTCTCTGTGCTGGCCTACCGCGCCGCCCGCCATTTCGCCCGTGACCACAGATTCAGCTTCGGCACCTGGAAGATCGAGGTGCTGGGTGGCTTCACCAGCGCCCTGTTGCTGGTAGGAGTGGCCGGGTTGATGCTGTTCGAGTCGGTGTTCCGGCTGCTGGATCCCAGCCCGATCCACTATCAACAGGCGATCGCTATCGCGCTGGTGGGGCTGCTGGTGAACCTCGCCTGTGCCTGGTTGCTCAAGGATGATCACGGCCACCATCACCATGGGCATGACCACCATCATGAACATCACGACCACGATCATCATCATGACCATGACGATCACCACGGCCATCAGGACCTCAATCTGCGTGCCGCCTATATCCACGTGCTGGCAGATGCGGCCACTTCCGTGCTGGCGATTCTGGCGCTGGTCGGGGGCATGTTGTGGGGGGCCGACTGGCTCGACCCGCTGATGGGCATAGTAGGCGCCGGACTGGTGGCGGTATGGGCCTGGGGTCTGTTGCGGGACTCCGGCCGGGTGCTGCTGGATGCCGAGATGGATACCCCGCTGGTGGCGGAGATCCGCGAGGTCATCGCCGAGTTGCCGGGCACCGATATCCGCGATCTGCACGTCTGGCGGGTGGGGCAGCAGCAGTATGCCTGCGTGCTCTCTTTGCTGATGGTCAATCCGCTACCAGCGCAGCAGATCCGCGAGCGGCTGGCGATCCATGAAGAGCTGGTGCATGTGACCATCGAGATCGCCAGCGAACAGGATAAATAACGGGGGCCCTTGGCCCCCTGGTTTCAGTGCCGTTGGCTCTCTGATGTCAGTGCGGCTGCCCGGTGATTTCATCCTGGGGCTTGTGTTGCCACACAGCACCGAGCAGCAGCTTGAGCAGCAGTTGTGGCGGGTTGTCCAGCAGCTTGCCGGACTCCAGCAGCAGCTGACCATCGGCGCGAAACCCGAGGCTGGCATCTATGGTGCCATCCTCCGAGACCACCTGGATCAGGCCATTGAGGGCGGAGCGCTCGCCGGGCTGACAGCGCAGCCGCAGTTCGCGGGGTTCCCCCAGCAGGGTGAAGGCGCGGCTCAGCGGGGGCGAGTCTTCATAATCGGGCCAGTTGAAGAAGTGATACTGCTCGGCCAGGGTGCCAGCCTGCTGGCAAAACTGGTCGAACAGCTGCCCGATCGCCTGATACTCCTGATCGAGTCGTCTTGCCTGCTCTTCAATCCGTTTCATTGTTTACTCCTTGTCTATCCACTTGATCAGACATTGCTTTTCTGACCCCGTGACTGCCGTTTTCCAGATATGAGGCCAAATGGCCGCGAGGTCTGTGAGCCGGATCGAAGTTTCAGTCTGAAAACGTTATCTTGTTGAAACTGGATGGTTTTTTTGCCCTTCCGCTCACATTTGAATCGATTGCCGCTGATTAATATGGCACCGCCTGGCAATGACCGGGTGCTCGACTATCGAGACTAACTACAGCGGGAATTACAAAAATATGGATATGAAAAAGACCAAAGTGGCGCTGGTAACAGCCTCACTGCTCGCGCTTTTGTCTGGCTGTAATGACAACAGCTCTGATGCCTCCGGTGTGAACCCCGTCCCCCCTACACCGCCTACACCTGAAGTCACCGATGGGCCTGTCGCTCGTCTGCCCAAGATGGATCCCCCGAAAGAGTTGCTGGTTGCCGGCGAAAATCAGGTGGTCATTGCGCTGGTGGATACCCAGTCGGCAGCCAAAGGCGCCAAGGCACCATTTGACAGCCACAGCCTGCACCTTTGGAACAACGACGCCTGCCAGGCAACGGCTGATAGTGGCCTGAATACCGGGTGGGATGACAAGAGCAAGACACCTGCCACTGCCGACAGCTTTGGTCCGGCCTGGGTCGTTCCGCTCAAAAATGTGGAAGGGTGCATCAACTTTATCGCTCGCAACGGCGATCTGGCCAACTTGACCGGCAGCGATATGAAGGTGAGCTTCAGTGAGCACCCGGATCGCACCGTGGCCATCGTCGCAGGCAAGAAAGATCTGTTTGGCAGCCGTGCCGAAGCCTTTACCGCCGCCTTTGGCGTGGCGGGGGCCAGCGCTCATTTGATCGATGGTAATACCCTGATTTGGCAAGGGGGCAAGGACAAGCCCCACGTTCGCCTCTATTACACCGACTCGGGCACCATCAAGGCCAATGCCGATGGGGTGTTCGATTTCCCCTATATCAGCCTGATCGCGACCAGCCTCACTGCCGAGCAGCAGGCCAAATATCCGCATCTCAAGGATGCCGCCGCCTTTGCCCTGCCTGCCGGTAAAGATCTCAAGCCCCTGCTCAAGGGGGAACTGGTGGCTATCGGCACCGATGCCGACGGTATCCTGCAAGGAGCCACCCTGGTGCAGAGCGCCGGCGCCCTCGATGCGCTCTATGCTCCCGAGGCGACCAAGCTGAGCTATGGCGCCGTGGTAGAGGGCAACCGGGTGACCTTCCGCCTCTGGGCGCCGACCGCCAAGTCGGTCAAGCTGGCCCTCTACAACGCCAGCCACCAGAAGAGTGGTGAAGTGGCCATGACTTTCGACAGCGCCAGCGGCAGCTGGAGTTACGAAGGGGGCAGCGAGCTGATCGGCCAGTTCTACCGCTACGACATGGAGGTTTACCACCCGCTGAGCCGCAAGGTCGAGCACTACGAGGTGACCGATCCCTACTCCTTGAGCCTGGCGATGAACTCCGAGTTCAGTCAGGTAGTGGATCTCGACGATCCGGCCCTGAAACCGGAAGGATGGGACAGCCTCAAGGCGCCACACAGCCAGCAGAACCCCGCCGATATCACCATCTATGAGGCCCATGTTCGCGACCTGACCGGCAACGATGCCTCCACCGATGAAGAGAAGCGCGGCAAATTTGTCGGCCTGACCCAGCCCGACTCTGTACCGGTCAACCATCTGAAATCCCTGGCAAAGAGCGGCGTCAGCCACCTGCACCTGCTGCCGGTGTTCGATATCGCCACCGTCAACGAGGACCCGGCCAAGGTGGCCAATCTCGGCGATGACTTCAGCAAGCTCTGTCAGGTCAATCCGGATGTGAAAACATCCAGATTTGGCGGCTATTGCGGTGGCGGTCAGACTGTGGGAGATGTGCTGGCCGACCTGCAAGGGGGCGACAGCAAGGATAATCCGCAGGTGCAGGAGCTCTCCGGCTATCTGCGCGGCGTCGACTCCTTCAACTGGGGTTATGATCCCTACCACTACACCACGCCGGAAGGCTCCTACGCCACCAACGCCGAGGGCACCAAACGTATTCTGGAGTTCCGAGAGATGGTCAAGGCCATCAAGCAGAACATCGGCATGAACGTGGTGATGGACGTGGTCTACAACCACACCAACGAATCCGGGCTCGGCCCCAAGTCGGTGCTCGACAAGATAGTGCCCTGGTACTATCAGCGCCTCAATCCGGAGACTGGCTCGGTGGAGAACTCCACCTGCTGCTCCAACACGGCGCCGGAACACGCCATGTTCGCCAAGCTGATGGATGACTCTCTGGCCACCTGGGCGCGCGACTACAAGATCGACGCCTTCCGCTTCGACCTGATGGGCCACCATCCGAAAGATCAGATGGTGCAGGCGCTGGCCGCGGTGAAGAAGGTCAATCCCGAGATGTACTTCTACGGCGAGGGGTGGAACTTCGGCGAAGTGCAGGATGACAAGCGCTTCGTGCAGGCGACCCAGAAGCATCTGGGCGGTACCGGTATCGGCTCCTTCTCGGACCGCTTGCGCGATGCGGTGCGCGGCGGCAGTCCGTTCGACGGCGGCGATACCATTCGCAAGACACAGGGCTTTGGCAACGGTGCTTTCGTCGATCCTAACGAAATGAGCAAGGTGGATCTGGCTACGGCCTTGCACCAGTCCGATCTGGTGCGGCTCGGCATGGCGGGCAACCTCAAGGAGTTCGTGCTGACCGACAAGGATGGCATGCCGAAGAAAGGCGCCGAAATCGACTACAACGGTCAGAGCGCTGGTTATGCCCAGGATCCGGTGGAAGTGCAGAACTATGTCGACAAGCACGACAACCAGACCCTGTTCGACAACCTGATCTACAAGGCGCCTGCCGGAGCCGATCTGGTGCGGATGCAGGGGGTCTCGCTGGCGACTGCCATGCTGGGTCAGGGCATTCCCTTCACCCACGCCGGTGTCGAGCTGCTGCGTTCCAAATCCATGGAGCGGGACAGCTATGACTCGGGCGACTGGTACAACAAGGTCGACTACACCCTGGGTGACAACAACTTCGACAAGGGGTTGCCGCGCAAGGACAAGGATGGCGACAACTATCCGCTGATCGAGCAGGTGCTCGGCAAGCATGCCAAGCCTGGCTCGGCCGAGATGGCGCAGATGGTGAGCTTCTATCAGGAGCTGGCGGAGCTGCGCAACTCTTCCCGTCTGCTGCGTCTGGGCAGTGGCGCCGAGGTGATCAAGCGGGTCGACTTCCGTAACACCGGCCCGGATCAGGTGCCCGGCCTTATCGTCATGACGGTGGATGATGGCGTCAGTGCCGGGGCGGATCTGGATCCGGCCATCGACGGTCTGGTGGTGATGATCAACGCCAGCAACCAGAGCCAGAGCATCAGCGATTTCCGTGACGGTAACGATCAGCCGATCGACCTGAGCGGTCTGCAACTGAGCTCTGCTCACCACGCCAACAACAGCATCGCCCGCGATGCCGCTGTCAGTGGCGGTACCCTGACGCTGGGGGCCTGGTCTGCCGCCGTGTTCGTCAAGCCGCAGTCTGGTGCACAGGGCGCGGGCCTGCCGGTCAGCAAGAAGACCGACCTGAGCACCCTGCCACCGTTTGGCAACATGGGCATTTTTGTGCGTGGTTTCCTGGGTCAGTGGGATGCGGTCAACCAGATGAGCTTTGATGGCAACTACATATACGGGTTGACCATGCCGGTCACCGATGGCCAATTGGGTCAGACCACCCTAAAGATCGCCGATGCCAGCTGGAATATCGCCAACTACGGCAAGTGTGCGCCGAGCGATGTGCTGACCATTTCAGCCCCTCTTACCCTGTGCAAAGGGGGGAGTGACGTCGGTATGACCCTGAGCAAGGCGGGTAACTACAAGTTTGTCTTTACCGCCATGGACAAGGAGAAGCCGACCCTGAGCGTCAGCGTGGCGGATGCAACACCCTAGGTAAACCCATTGAGCCCGGGGGATGGCTCGGCGTCCCCGGGTTGAATTCCACCTTGCCAAGGGTGGGATAACTCCGAGAGAGTAAGCAAAGCGCGACTGCCGACCGGCAGGCGCGCTTTTTCTTTTACGGGGTGCCGTGAGAGAAATGAGAGGAAAAAGAAAAGCCGTCCCGGTTGGGGGACGGCTTTTGGCTGGGATGCCATTGGCTGGCTTAACGCTTGCGCAGCAGCCGCAAGGCGTTGGCGGTCACCAGCGCGGTGGCGCCGGTATCGGCCAGCACCGCAATCCACAGGCCGGTGATGCCGAGCAGACTGGTGACCAGAAAGATGGCCTTCAGCCCCAGCGCCAGCGCGATATTCTGGTGAATATTGGCCAGTGCCGCCCGCGACAGCCGGATCATCGCGGCAATACCGCCGAGCTGGTTGTGGGTCAGCGCCGCATCGGCGGTTTCCAGCGCCACATCAGTGCCGCCCCCCATGGCAATGCCGATACTGGCCCGCTTCATGGCGGGGGCATCGTTGATGCCATCGCCGATCATGGCAACCTTCCGGGTGCTTGTGAGCTTGGCGATCTCTTCGACCTTGTTCTCCGGCAGCAGGCCGGCACGCCAGCCCATGCCCAGCTCGGTGGCGATCGCCTCGGCAGCGCGGGGGTTATCCCCGGTTAACATGATGCTGTTGAGCCCGAGCTGATGGAGTTCTTGCAGCGCAGCCGCCGCCTCCGGACGGATCTGATCCCGCAGCGCCAGCAGGGCGACCGGCAGCGCCTGGTCGCCGCTGCTCCGGCAGAACACCACGACGGTCTTGCCCTGCCGCTCCAGCGAAGCAATCCGGGTTTGCTGTTCCATATTCAGGGCCGCCACCCGGCTCGGTGCCAGCAGTTGCCACAGTTCACCGTTGATGCGTCCCTCAACGCCCATGCCCGGCAGGGCACGCAAGTCTCGGGCCTCCGCCAGAGTCAGCCCCTGTTCGGTCGCGTTGGCGACCACGGCGCGGGCTAGCGGGTGGCGGGAGCCCTGCTCGATGGCAGCCGCCAGCGCCAGCAACTCGGCCTCCGGTTGGCCATTGAGGCTCACCAGTTCGGTCAGTTGCGGCTTGCCCAGGGTCAGAGTGCCTGTCTTGTCAAAGGCGACGGTGTCGATATGGGCCAATCGCTCCAGTGCGGCACCACCCTTGATCAGGGCCCCCTGACGGGTGGCCGCGGCCAGTGCCGAGGTAACCGCTGCCGGGGTGGAGATGACCAGCGCGCAGGGGCAGCCGATGAGCAGCAGTGCCAGCCCGCGATAGATCCACTCGTCCCAGCTCTGGCCGAAGGCAAGGGGCGGCACCAGCACCACCAGCAGGGCGACCAGCATCATGGCCGGGGTATACCAGCGGCTGAAGCGGTCGATAAAGCGCTCGATGGGCGCGCGCTGGCTTTCGGCCTCCTCGATGAGGTGCAGAATGCGGTCGATGGCGTTGTTGCCAGGCTCGGAGACGACTTCAAGGCGCAGCACTCGATCGGCAGCCAGACTGCCGGCCGGCACCTTGTCACCCTGACGGCGTTCCACCGGAATGGATTCACCGGTCAGGGCGCTCTCGTCAAACGCACCGAGCTCATCGAGTAGACGGGCATCGGCAGGTAGACGGGCACCCGGGGCGATTTCGATGATATCGCCGGGACGCAGCTCATCGGCAGCTACCTCTTCCCGCACCTCGCCCTCGGCAGTGGTACGGATCCGCAGCGCCTTGTCAGGCACCAGCGCCATCAGGGCTGTGACCCCGGCACGGGCGCGTCCGGCGGCGTAGGCCTCCAGATGTTCACCCAGCATAAAGAGCAGCAGCACCATGGCCGCTTCGGCGGTTTCACCGAGGAACAGGGCCCCCACGGCAGCGACCGTCATCAGGGTCTCGATGGCGAAGGGGGAGCCGCTTTTGGTCAGCGCCCACGCCTTGCGGGAGATAGGCCACAGCCCCCAGAGGGTCGCCAAGGTAAAGAGCGGCTGACCGAACTCTTTCGGCAGCAGGGCGGCAACCAGCATCAGACCGGCCAGTGACAGGGGCTGCCAATATTTGCCCAAAAAGTTACCGAATAGATTGCCTTGCAGGGGCTGTTGTGAAGCTTGCTTACGGCCAGCAGCCTGCTTGTCAGCACTTTCCCCCTTGAGCTGGAAACCGGCGGCCAGCACGGCGGCGGTGACGGGATCGGGGGAGAGGCCGGGTGCCAGATCCACTACCAGCTTCTCGGTGGCAAACAGCACGCGCGCCTGTTGCACGCCGCTCACCCGGCTGACGGCGGTCTCGATCTTGCGGGCGCAGCTGGGGCAATCCATCCCCAACACCTGCCAGCTGTGGCGACTGTTACCTTGCTCCGGCGCAACCAGCGGGTCGGCAGGGGGCATATCGTGCTCATGCTCATGCTTATGATCGTGAGCTGGCGATAAGGGGGCGCTGCAGCACGCTTTATCGTGGCAACTTCCTCGGGGAGGCTCTTCATCCCCGGGTGATTCATTGCCGTCACGGGATGCGTGCTCATGAGGCGTCTGGGCTGAACAGCAACTGACGGACGTGGTGTTGTCGCAGCAGTGGCTATCGTGGTGATGTTCACTCTGGCCGGGGGCCGCCTTGCTGACGGCCTTGATGGGGGCGGCGTGCTGATGATTGCAGCAGGATTTGCTCATGATGAGTCCCTCTTGATGGATCCCGCCCCTGCGAGATCCCTGATTACCGAGAAGGAGTCTAAACCTTGGTGTTAAGTCCAAGGTCAACCCCTTTATATCCCTTGTCTTCGCGGGTGTTTGTCTGGTCCCGCCGCCCCTATACTGATCACTCGGATTTTTACTACACCAATAAAGGACATAACACATGAGCAACTCAGTCACTCTGCAAGGCAACCCGGTCTCCGTCGCTGGTCACTTCCCGGTCGCCGGTGAGCAAGCCAAGCCCTTCTCCCTGGTGGCCAAGGATCTCTCCGACGTGACCTTGGCAAGCTTTGCCGGTCAGCGCAAAATCCTGAACATTTTCCCGAGCGTCGATACCCCGACCTGCGCGACCTCTGTGCGCAAGTTCAACGAGCAGGCCAGCGCGCTGGAGAACACTGTCGTGCTGTGCATCTCCGCCGATCTGCCGTTCGCCCAGTCCCGCTTCTGCGGCGCCGAAGGTCTGGACAAGGTAGTGACCCTCTCCACCCTGCGCGGTGCAGCCTTCATGGAAGATTACGGCGTTGCCTTCTCTTCCGGCCCGCTGGTCGGTCTGACCGCTCGCGCCATCGTGGTGCTGGATGGTGACAACAAGGTGCTGCACAGCGAGCTGGTCGCCGAAGTAGCCGACGAGCCGAACTACGCTGCGGCGCTGGCCGTGCTGTAAGGCTGCAAGCCATAAAAAATCCCGCTTCGGCGGGATTTTTTATGCGGGAATTGTCCGTTCAGGGCGTAGCTGGCGGGGTGGTCGCCGGTTCAGCCTTGGCGGTTGGGGAGGGTTGCCACTCCACATAGGGGCGGTGGATCTTCTCGTAAATTTCGGCCAGTTTGCCGGTGGCAGCCAGCTGATCAATGGCTTGGCGGAGAAATTCGTCCATCTCATCACCTGCTGCCCCTTTCTGGATGATGAAGACATCCTCGAAATCCCCGAAAAATTCTCGCCTGATATTGGTCAGCCCCAGCTGCTTGAGCATCAGGTCGGCCTCCTCTTGTGCCCAGACAAAGGCGTCGATACGGCCGCGTGAGAGCTTGCGCAGTGACTGCTCGATACTCATCGAGCGCTGCACCGGGAAGGGCATATAGTCGGGTACGGCCTCGATCAGCAGATCCCGTTTGGTGGGCACTATGCCGTAGGCCATATCCGTGGTGACTGGATAATTGGTATTGCTGTAGATGACATGGGCAACCTTGCCAAAACTGCGGGTACTGAAACGATAAGCCAGCATATCGATATCCTTGAGGTTGCGGATGGCGGGCAGCCCCAGATCAGCCTTGCCGGAGATCACCCCAGCCATGGCACGGGCGATGGGGTAGATGGTGATCTTGATGGTCACATCGGGGTAGAGATCATCGATGGCGTGCACCAGGTCGACAAAGGGGCCTGTCTTGTCGGCATTGATCAGCCCCGGCAGCTCGCCAAGGTGGGCATTGAGGATGCGCACTGGTTTAGGCTGCTCGGGGGCGGCGTCGTTCTCCGGAGTCTGCGACAGGCCGAGAGTCGCGCTGCCGAGCAGGGTGACCACGAGCAGCAGAAGGGGGATGTGTCTGGTCATGGCGGGTCTCTCTTGGTGATGGGTCAGCTAAAGTGTAGTCAGCCCGTCGTCAGCGCCCCTTGGCCAAACCATCATGGATAGGGTTTTACTTCTCGGCCCCCGCTCACTAGACTTCGCCTCCCACTTCTTTGTTGACGTAGCGCCATGACCTTTAGCGAACTTGCCCTCCATCCCGCTCTGCTTGCCTCTTTGCCCGCCACCTTGCAGACGCCGACCCGCATCCAGCAGCTGGCCATTCCGGCGGCGCTGGCGGGGCAGGATCTACTGGCGCTGGCCCAGACCGGCAGCGGCAAGACGCTGGCGTTTGGCTTGCCGCTGTTGCAACGGCTGGATCCTGCCTCCAGTCAGGTGCAGGGTCTGGTGCTGGTGCCGACCCGCGAGCTGGCGATTCAGGTCTCTGCCGCGCTAAAAGAGGGTGCCGAGGCGCTGGGATTGTGCATCGTGACGTTGTGTGGGGGCGTTGCGCAGGAGCGGCAACAGGCCGAACTGGCGCAGGGGCCACAGCTGCTGGTCGCCACGCCGGGGCGGTTGCGGGATCTGCTGACCCAACAGGTGCTGGGGCTGGATGGTTTACAACTCTTGGTGCTGGATGAGGCGGATCGCCTGCTGGAGATGGGCTTTGCTCCCGACATCAAGGCGCTGCTCGGCTTTATTCCGGCGGATCGCCAGACCCTGCTCTTCTCCGCCACCTTGCCTGCCGAGCTGGAGATGCTGGCCAACGGCTTGCTGCGCGAGCCAACCCGCATCGAGGCCAACCCCCTCAACAGCGTGGTGAACGAGCTCGAAGAGCGGCTCTATCTGGTCAACAAGAGCAGCAAGGTCCCGGCGCTCATCAGCTTGCTCAAGGAGCAGGCATGGCCGCAGGTGCTGGTCTTTATCAGTGCGCGGGATGATGCCGACGGGGTTGCCAGAAAACTGGCCAAGGCAGGTATCGCTGTGGCTGCCCTACATGGCGAAAAAGAGCAGGCGGTACGTGAGCAGGCGCTCGGTGATTTCAAAGAGGGCAAAATTCGGGTGCTGGTGGCCACCGACCTGATGGCGCGCGGCATCCATGTGGAGGCGCTGCCGGTGGTGATCAATCTGGACTTGCCCGCCAGCGCCCCCGTCTATGTACACCGCATCGGTCGTACCGCCCGGGCTGGCCGCGAGGGGCTGGCCATCTCGCTGGTTTGTCATGGCGAGAGTGACATGCTGCAAGCTATCCGCACCCTGACCGGCCGCGAGCTGCCGTTGGGCGATCTGGCGGGATTCCCGGTCACTGACCAGCCTGCCAGCGGGGAGGGCAAGCGCCCCCCTCGTGACAAGCAGGCCAATCGCCGTACTCAGGCCAAACGCAGCGTCAAGCAGTTCAAGGGCAAGCGCTGACCTCAGGGTTTGCCTTGCTCCCGCGCGAAGAAGTCACGACGCCACTGGCTCAACACCTCCTCCTTGTGTTGTTGCCACAGCGCAGGATCCATCTGCTGTTGGCTGGCCGCCAGTTGCTGCTCCAGCTCGGCCAGCTCTCGCTGGTAGCGGCTGCGTTGATCGAGCTGCTGCTGGCGCGCCTCGGCAAACGCCAGCGTGGCTTCGACTTTCTCTGCGGGCAGGAAGTGACGGGCCAGGGTGGCCAGCTCCTCATCTCCCCACAGCTGACGGGCTTGCTGCAGGCGGGCATCCGGGTTGAACAGATCCACCGCCAGATCCGGATGATCCGCCGCCCACCGATCCTGCAAACGGGTGAGGGCGGTCATTCGCTCGGCTAGCGGTAACTGCTCGCTCTCCTGTGCCAACTGATCCAGCGCCAGGGCATAGCGCCCTTGTAACAGGATCAGGCTCTCCCCCTCGCTCAGCCACCTGGCTTCTGTTGCTTCCAGATTGCTTACACGCTGCCCCAGCGGCAACTCGCTGTCGCTGATCTCGCTGGCAAGCTGGTTGATCAGTTCATCCGGCATCGCCTGCCAGCTGCTGGGCACTTCTTTGCTTTTGCCATCTATCCCCTCAGCGTTTGGCATGCGGGGAGGCGGGCTCCCCGGTTCTGCTGGCAACTGCATATTGGCCAGAGAGGGAGTCGTCGACCGTTCTGGCGATATCGAAGACGACTCTTCCTGCCAGCCCAGATTCACCAGCAAAAGGGTCAGGATAGCCAGCGCCAGTATCCCGTAACGGCGAGTCATCGGCTGATCTCTCCCTTGACCGGGAAGTGATCGGAGAGGTTGCTGGCGGGCCAGAGGCTGCCATCGCTGCTGCGCGGGATCCAGACCGTGTTGAGGTTGTGGCGTACGGCGCCGTACTCCCGGCTCACCACCAGATAGTCCAGATACTCGACGTTGGCTCCGCCCGAGAGCGGCCCGCCGGCATAGGGGTTGATCCTGGGATCGAAGGTCGCTTCGGTATAGCCGCCGTAGGCTGGCTCATCGGCATTGAGGTTGGCCAGCATGTTGGCGTAGTCATCGGCAAACTTGCGTTTGTTGACGTTGAAGTCGCCGCCGTAGATGACGGTGTCCGTGGCAGGGATCTTGAGGCTGGCTGCCAGAGAGCGGATCTGACCGAACTGGATCTGGCGCAGCTTGCGCGCCTCGTCAGTGTCGAAGCTGGCGGTGTGGGTAGCGAACAGGTGCCACGCCTTGCCCCCCTTGATCACCTCGGCGTACATCACCCCCTTGTCGGCGAAGCAGTCGGTGCCGGTGCATTGGGGATAGACCAGCTGTGCCTCCCGCACTATGGGATAGCGGCTAACGATCACCACGCCGCCGTCGTGGACGTTGACCTCGGGCTTGTCGAGCACCTTGGTCTGATAGGGATACTCTTTCGCCAGCGCCTGCAAAAAGCCCTCGCGGCGGCCATCGAATACCTCTTGCAGCAGCAGGGCGTCATAGCCCTTGAGATGCTCTGGCAGCAGAGCCAGCCGCTCACCGATGCTGGAGGCGATCACCGGCAGCGCCCAGACGTTGTAGCTGGCCACCTTGAGCCTGTTTTCTGTCGGTTCCGGCTGCTCCCGTTTTTGGGGTGGCGTGATCATATAGTGCAGATCGTCGTAGCGGCCGGTGAACTTGGCGGCAAAGGCCAGCTCTTGTGGCCCCGCCACGCGATGGATCTCCCTGTCGTTTTGCCAGCCGGATGCACTGGTTGGCGTCTCGCCACCGTGCTGCAAGGTGGTGTTCCACCAGGTTCCCTCCATCAGCTGGTTGAGCCGATAGACGTCGCCACTCGCTGTGGTCACGCGGGTTTCGAACAGATAGCTTTTGCCCGCTTTTACCCCCTCATAGCGATTGAAGCTGAGTACCATGGCGCTCTCCCACGGGCCCAGCTCGGTGCGGTGCTGGCTCCACTGACAGCCGGGTTGCAGCTGGCCGCTGCCGCTTTGGCGGATGTCGATCTGGAGCGGTTCAGGACTGTTGTTGGTGAGATAGACATCGGTATCGGCCAGAGCCAGTTGCGGGAACTGGCTGACCAGCAGCAGGGCGGCATAACTGAGGGTTTTCTGCATCACAGGATCCTTTTGGTTGCAGGGCAATGGAAAGTGACTGTTATGGCGAATGCAGAGGTCAGTTTGTTTACATTTTGGTTACAAGTAAATGAATTGGTTTTGTTTGGAGCTTTTTGGAGGTGTAAAGCGAGCGAGGCAGCACGCTTAACACGCTTAAAGAGAGAGGGAGGTGCGAGGGAAGGCGCCCGTGTCAGGCGCCTTCAGGAGTTAGCGGTGGGCCAGCGGGTAGGTGAAGAGCGCCAGATGGGCGAAGTTGAAGGCGAAGTGGATCAGGATGGCCACGGAGAGCCGCCCACTGAGCTGGAATGCCAAGCCGTAGCAGCAGCCTGCCAGGGTCGCAAACAGCGCCAGCAGTGGGCCACTGGGCAGGTGGATGGCTCCGAACAGTAGCGCGGCCCCGACGATGCCAATCCAGGGGCGGTAACGTTCGGTCAGCCCCTGCTGGATCGCGCCACGAAACAGCGCCTCTTCCGCCACGCAGGTGAACAGCAGATTGTTGAGTGCAAACAGCCACCACCAGTGGGGCAGACCCACTTCCGGTTTCAGTGCCCCCAACTGCCAGGCGATGACCAGCAGGGCTCCCAGCGGCAGCAGCAACAGGGCCAAAGGGCGCCAGCGGATTGCGCCCCCCTTGCCCAGCAGTATCGGGCAGGCCAGCAGCAAGCCAAAGAGCAGCAGCGGCTTGTCCAGATTGAGGTACATGTTGAACGGCACGCTGGCGGGGCCTGCCAGCGCCTGATCCAGCACCTTGAGATTGTTGAAGCCGGGGATGAGGTGCAGGGTCAGCGCAATCGCCCAGAGGATCAGCACCACTCTGGCCGCCATCGCCCAGCGGGCGGGGAGGGTTGGCGTACGCCACGCCAGCAGTAATCCTGCGACCGAGACCAGCAGGGCGGGTAGTGTTATTCGGTCAAGCCACAGTGCCAGCAGCAGGGAGAGTCCCAGCAGGGCCAAGGCGGGAAGACGCTGGCGGAAGAGGGCAAGCAGCACGGCCAGCGCCAGCGCGCCCCAGATAAATGAGTCGGGAAGGGGTAACATTGGATCTCCTTGATCGAGGCAGGCGGCAACCTTAACAAGAGGGCGTCAGCAGGACAACCGCGCAGGAGGTGGTCGGATCCCTTCTCTATACTCATCAACAGGGTAAAGGGAGAGCAGCTGATGAAGCACTGTCTGTGGTTGTTGTGTTGTTGGTGTGTCTGGCTGCAGGCGGCACCCTTGCTGCTGGTGACCGGTGAGTTCACCCCCTATACCGGCAAGGCCCTGCCTGAAGGCGGTGAGAGCACCCGGCTGGTGACGACCCTGCTGCAAGAGGCCGGGTATCGAGAGCTCCAGGTCGACTACCTGCCCTGGCCCCGCGGCTATCAGTTGACCCGCAATGGGTTGGTCGCGGCCACCTTCCCCTACGCCTGGACTGCCGAGCGGGCCAAGCTCTTCCACTACAGCGCTCCCATTCATATAGATCGCCTCTCCTGGTTCACCTATCGGGGGAGCGAGGCCATTCAGGCTGGCCGCTGGCAAGGGTTGCGTGTCTGTATTCCGCTGGGGTGGAGCACCAGCCATGCCGACGGGGTGATCAAGCGTTTCGGGCTGGATCTGCAGCGCCCCAAGACCCTGGCACAGTGTCTGCAACTGCTGGATCGCAAACGGATCGACCTGCTGCCGATGAACGAGACGGTGACCCGGGATGCCAGCCGCCAACTGTTTGGCGACCCCTGCCATCTGCAGGCATTGCCCCACTTTCGCCAGAGCGACACCTTTTACCTGATCATTTCACGGCAGTACCCGGAGGCCGCGAACCTGCTTGAGCGCTTCAATCATGCCCTGGCTGCCGCCCGTGCCGATGGTCGCTATGACCAACTGGTCTCCCGAGCCGGAAAGGGGATCGATTGCCGTTGAGAGTGCACGGCCGGAAAACAAAAAGCCGGAGCAGTGGCTCCGGCTTTCTTTTATGCCTTCAGGGGCGATTAGCGGCCTGATTCGGCGATCACGCGGGCGATGATATCGGCGCGCTTGCTGGCTTCCAGTTCGCCCAGGGCGATCAGGCCAGCTTTGAAGATGACGTTCTTCGGCAGGCTGACGTCGTCCAGCGTGGCGATCGCTTCAACGTGCATACCGTTCAGACGGCTGGCATCGCGCGGGCTCAGGTTGACCTGAGTGTTCATCACCTGCTTGCCTTTCTTCTTGGCAGGTGCAGCCGCTTTCTTGGTGGATTCCTGTTCTTCGTCTTCCGGCAGTTCGTCATCAAAATCGTAAATAGACATAGTCAATCCTGTTGAGTTAGGCAAAAGGGCACATTTGCCCGACATAGTAATCCGACATTGGGTCAATCAGCCCATATCCTCGTTACGGATAAAGGCGCGCCAGGAGCCGAGCACCTGGGCAAAATCTTCCAGCCCGCACATGGCCAGCTGTTCATCATCGTAGTAGGCGAGATCGTCAAGATCCTCACCCAGCTCGATATTGAGGGCGTTGGCTTTCACCTCCGCCTCTTCATGGGTCAGCAGCAGGGAGTAGTCACCGCCGTTGAGCCGGTATTCGACTCGGGTGCGGTTGGAGAGCTGATCAATGATGGAGAAGAGCTCGTCGAGCTTCTCTTCATCCTTGCCAACCTCGTCGATCAGCCACTGACCGATGGCTTCATGGCCCATGGAGAACCGGGCGCGATAGCCACCAAACGGGTCGCGGCGAAATTCATAATCCATAGCACAGTCCAGATCGGAGGGATGGGCCATCACGGGCAGGCGGGTGCAAGCACGCAATTCCTGCTCCATGGCGGGGCACACATCGGGTAAAGTGGCCTATTCTAGCGATCCCCCTCTCGCTTGTCTTGATGATGTGGCATCTTTGCGCCCATGTGCTCTGAATCGACCCATGGAGGCGCCGCCAGATCAGCCCCTTGTCCGGAGATGTTATGCAGCTAAACGATAATCTTGCCCGCCAGATCGTCGCACGGGCGATGAAGATCCTGTCGTTCTCGGTCAACGTGATGGACGAACGTGGCCTCATCATTGCGTCCGGCAATCCGGAGCGGATTCATCAGCGCCACGAAGGGGCTGTGCTGGCGCTGACCGAAAACCGGGTGGTGGAGATCAGCGAAGCGACTGCCTTGCAGCTCAAAGGGGTGCGACCCGGCATCAATTTGCCCATCTCCTATCAGGGGGAGCTGATCGGGGTGATCGGCATCTCCGGCGATCCGGACATCGTTCGTGCTTACGCCGAGCTGGTGCGGATGACCGCGGAGCTGATCCTGGAGCAGGCGGCGCTCACCGAGCAGTTGCAGTGGGACAAGCGCCACAAAGAGGAGCTGGTGTTACAGCTGATACGTGGTGAGGGACGAGTCGATCAATTGCAGCAGGCGGCCCGTTTTCTCGGGCTGGAGTTGGCCCAGCCTCGGGTGGTGGCCGTGCTGGCGCTGGAGGAAGCGGATCCGGCGCGTCTGCGGGAGCTGGTTCATCAGTTGGAGAACCCGGAGCGGGACAATCTGGTCGCCATCAACGGGCTCGACGAGATAGTGGTGCTCAAACCGGCGCAATTGAGTGATGGCGTCTGGCAATCGGCGCAGGAGCGCAGCCGGATCAAGCAGTTGCTGGCGCGAATTCCCCACTTCAAGGTGCATATCGCGGTGGGCGATTACTTCGCCGGGATCGACGGGCTGGCGCGCTCTTACCAGACGGCGCGCGATACCCTGCGCCGTGGCATGCGGCAGGCGCCGCGCAAACAGGTCTACTTCTTTGAGGACTACCGTTTGCCGGTGCTGCTGGGCAGTCTGGCGGACTCCTGGCAGGCGGATCAGCTGCGCACACCGCTGCAGAAACTGGCCCGGGAAGATGGCAAGGGGGCGCTGCAGAAGACCCTGCGCCACTATTTCTTGCAGGATTGTGATCTGCATCGCTGTGCCGAAGCCTTGTTCATTCACCCCAATACCCTGCGCTATCGGCTGGGGCGGATAGAGCAGATAACCGGATTGAATTTCAACAAGTTAGACGACAAATTTTTGCTCTATCTCGGTCTTAATCTCGACTTGTGATTGTTAAAATAGACAAATAAATCCTATTTAATGATGTGATATTTGGCCATTTGGCCAAAGCATTCTGATTGCAGATCTCCATAATGGCGGCCATTCACTCCCATTGAAGGTGTCCGTCATGATCCCGGTTACAGCCCTTGGCGCCATCGCGGCGCTCTCCATCGCCATCATCCTCATTTTGAAGAAGGTGCCGCCCGCTTACGGCATGATCGTGGGTGCCCTGGCCGGTGGCCTGATTGGCGGTGCCGATCTGACCCAGACCGTTGCCCTGATGATCGGCGGTGCCCAGGGGATCACCACTGCGGTGATGCGGATCCTGGCGGCCGGTGTGCTGGCGGGCGTACTGATCGAATCGGGTGCCGCCACCACTATCGCCGAGACCATCGTCAAAAAGCTCGGTGAAACCCGTGCCCTGCTTGCGCTGGCGCTGGCAACCTTGATCCTGACTGCGGTCGGCGTATTCGTGGATGTGGCCGTTATCACGGTCGCCCCCATCGCGCTGGCCATCGCCCGCCGTGCCGACCTCTCCAAGGCGGCCATCCTGCTGGCGATGATCGGCGGCGGCAAGGCGGGTAACGTCATGTCCCCCAACCCCAACGCCATTGCCGCGGCTGATGCCTTCCATCTGCCCCTCACCTCTGTGATGGCGGCGGGCATCATCCCGGGTCTGTTCGGTCTGGTGATGGCCTACTGGCTGGCCAAGCGTCTGAACAACAAGGGCAGCAAGGTTGCCGCCGACGAGGTAGTGAGCTTCGAGGGCACCAAACTGCCGGGCTTTGCCGCCGCCATCAGCGCGCCGCTGGTCGCCATCCTGTTGCTGGCCCTGCGTCCGGTCGCCGGTATCGTGGTGGATCCGCTGATTGCACTGCCCCTCGGTGGTCTGGTCGGCGCCCTGATGATGGGTAAATTCAGCAAGGTGAACCAGTTTGCGGTATCCGGTCTCGCCCGCATGGCGCCGGTCGCCATCATGCTGCTGGGTACCGGTACCCTGGCAGGCATCATCGCCAACTCCGGCCTGAAAGATGTGCTGATCAGTGGCCTGACCGCCTCCGGTCTGCCTTCTTACCTGCTGGCGCCTATCTCCGGTGCCCTGATGTCGCTGGCAACCGCCTCGACTACCGCCGGTACCGTGGTGGCCTCCAACGTATTCAGCTCCACCCTGATTGAACTGGGGATCAGCAGTCTGGCCGGAGCGGCGATGATCCATGCCGGCGCCACCGTGTTTGACCACATGCCCCACGGCTCCTTCTTCCATGCCACCGGTGGCAGCGTCCACATGGGCGTGGGTGAGCGCCTGAAACTTATCCCTTACGAAACCGCAGTCGGTCTGACCATTGCCACTGTCTCCACCCTGATGTTTGGCGTGTTTGGCCTCGCCTAAGGAATTGATATGAAAATTGTTATTGCCCCCGATTCATTCAAGGAGAGTCTGAGCGCCATGGCGGTGGCTGATGCCATCGAGGCCGGTTTCAAGCAGGTGCTGCCGAACGCCACCTACGTCAAATTGCCGATGGCCGATGGCGGTGAAGGTACGGTCCAATCGCTGGTCGATGCCACCGGTGGCCGCATCCTGCCTGTCGAAGTGACCGCGCCCCTTGGCAACAAGGTACAGGGCTTCGTCGGTCTGCTGGGTGATGGCGAGCGTGCCGTCATCGAGATGGCCGCCGCTTCCGGCATCCATCTGGTCGCTCCCGAGCAGCGCAATCCGCTGCTCACCTCCAGCTTCGGGACCGGTGAGCTGATCCTGGCTGCGCTGGAGATGGGGGTGAAGCACCTTATCCTCGGTATCGGCGGCAGCGCCACCAATGACGGCGGAGCCGGTATGATCCAGGCGCTCGGCGGCAAGCTGCTCAAAGCCGATGGCTCAGCCATCGAGCTGGGTGGCGCAGGTCTCAGTGAGCTCGTAACCATCGACCTGAGCGGTCTGGATCCGCGTCTGGGCGAGCTGGTAATCGAGGTGGCGTGTGATGTGAACAACCCGCTGTGCGGCCCGAAAGGCGCCTCTGCGGTGTTTGGCCCGCAAAAGGGTGCGACCTCGGAGATGGTGGCACAGCTCGATGCCAACCTCTCCCGTTATGCCGACTGCATTGAGCAGGCCCTTGGCAAGCAGGTGAAGGATATTCCGGGGGCGGGTGCCGCCGGTGGCATGGGTGCCGCGCTGGTCGGTCTGCTCGGTGCCGAGCTCAAGCCCGGAATCCAGATCGTCATCGAAGCGCTGAAACTGGCCGAGGAAGTGGCCGATGCGGATCTGGTCATCACCGGCGAAGGGCGCATCGACAGCCAGACCATCCATGGCAAGACGCCAATCGGTGTCGCACGTTGCGCCAAGCAGTTCGGCAAGCCGGTGATCGGCATCTCCGGTTGCCTGACCGACGATTGCGGTGTGGTACATGATCACGGTCTGGACGCGGTATTCGCCGTGGTCAACCGCGCCATGTCTCTGCCGGAGGCGCTGGAGAGCGCCAGCACCAACATTCAGCTGACTGCGCGCAACGTAGCGGCGCTCTATCGGTTGCCCCGCTGATATTTGAGTCGATGCCTGTTATCCGGGCATCGACCATCCCTTGCCCTATGCAGGTCTTTCTCAACTCATGAGAAATCCGGTTGCCCTTAGCACTTTTCGCCGACCCAACGAGGTCGGCTTTTTTATGCCTGCTCTTCGGTGAGGGGTCTGACGCTCAGCACCGGGGCCGCGTCGATTTCGTCTGCATTCATCATGGATGAGATGCGTTGCAGGGAGGAGAGCAGCAGGGTCTGTTCCCACGCTTCCAGCGCCTGAAAACGCTGGATGAAGCGCTCTTGCAGCGGGGTCGGGGCCTGAGCCAGCAGGGCGCGGCCTGCGTCAGTCAGTGTCGCGTGAACCTTGCGCTTGTCGGTATTGCTGCGAACGCGCTGCACCAGTTGGCGGCTCTCCAATCGGTCCATGATGGTGGTGGCGGTGGCCTGGCTCATGTTGGTGTGCTCGGCCAGCTGGCGCATGGAGATCTGTCCCAGTTCGTCGATCCCTTTGAGCAGTAAGAGTTGCGGGGAGGTGAGCCCGGCTTCTTTGATCAAGCGCCTGGAGTGCATGTCGATGGCACGAATAATCTGGCGCAGGGCGACCAGCACTTCATCATGTTTTTCCATGGGGTGTGCGTCATTGGAAGGCTATGGAGAGGCGCAAAATTTTCCGCCTAATTCGTCACAAGGTCAATATGGTTTTTGTTGTAATAATTTCTGCTCTAATTAATTTTGTGTTAGGTTGACGGGCATTTCACGGAATTCACCCTGACATTTGAGGAGCGAAATGATGAATGACGAGCTGGATATCAAGTCTCTGGTGGCCGAGTTACGTGTGGTCAGAGTGCGCTATGAACTGCCGGATACCTCGGCTTTTGTGCGCTATCAGCCTGCCTATGATGAAGACCCGAACAACCTCAAGGTACACCACTATGATGGTGAGTTACCCCTCTCTTGCAGTGAGACAGGTACTTTCAACCTAAAGGAGTTGGTGAATGAATTGCGCTACGCCTATGTGCTGGTGCACCTCTTTCCTGACGAAAGTGCCATGAACTTCTATCTGACTGGCCTCGATACCGGCCTGGCCCAGTTGGAGTTCATCGGTGGCTCTTACGACTTCAACCGCCTCTGGATCACCAGCGGTATCTCCAATCTGGGCGTCCCCATGGCGATCTTCCTTGGCAAGCGTCACGCCGTGAATGGCCAGCCCTCGGTTTCGCTGGTGGATCACCGCGAACAGGCGGCTGGCAAACTGGTCTATCGCGCCATCGGCGGTGCCGGTGATCATGTGGGCGAAGACTTTTTCAACAACGACTAAGGAGGCTGGATGCGAGCAAGCAAAGGGCTATTGAAAGGCCTCAACCCCACCATGGCCATGACGGCCCTCACCGTGATCACCCTGTTTTTGCTGTTTGGCGTATTTGTTCCCGATACCGCGGCCGCCTGGTTTGTCGGTGCCAAGGATCAGATTATTGCCGGGTTCAAGTGGTACTACATTCTGGTGGTCGCCCTGTTCCTGTTCTTCGCTGTCTACTTGATGTTCAGCCGTTTTGGCAGCATCCGGCTGGGTGACGACGACCAGGTACCGGAGTTCGGCTACTTCGCCTGGTTCTCCATGCTGTTTAGCGCGGGCATGGGGATCGGGCTGGTGTTCTGGAGCATCGCCGAGCCGATGAACCACCTGCAGGGCAACCCTTTTATTACCGAAGGGATGACCCCGGAGGCGGCCCAGATCGCCATGCGCCTCACCTTTTTCCACTGGGGCCTCCATCCATGGGCAATCTATGTGATCGTTGGCCTGTCACTTGCCTTTTTCAGCTACCGGCGCAAGTTGCCGCTGGCGATCCGCTCTGTGCTTTACCCCATCCTTGGCGAGCGGATCTACGGTTTTTGGGGCCATGCGGCCGATGTGCTGGCCGTGTTCGGCACCGTGTTCGGGGTGGCGACCTCCCTTGGACTGGGGGTCTCCCAGATGAATACCGGCCTCAACCAGATGTTTGGTATGGCGGTGTCGCAGTCCAACCAGCTCTGGCTGATTGGCGGCATCAGCCTGATCGCCACCCTCTCGGCGGTCTCCGGGGTCGGGCGTGGGGTGAAGATCCTCTCCGAGCTCAATATCTGGCTGAGCGTCTTCGTTCTCGCACTCTTTCTGGTGCTGGGGCCGACCACCTATATCCTCAACGCCTATGTACAGAACATCGGTGATTACCTGCAGAACATCGTCAAACTGAGCTTCTGGACCAACACCGAGGCCAACGGCACCTCGGCCTGGCAGTCGAGCTGGACGGCGTTTTACTGGGGCTGGTGGATTGCCTGGGCGCCGTTTGTCGGCATGTTTATCGCCCGCATTTCCAAGGGGCGTACTATCCGCGAGTTTGTGCTTGGTGTGTTGCTGGTGCCCTCGCTGCTCGGCATGTTCTGGCTCACCGTATTTGGCGGTACGGCGATGAATCTGGAGCTGTTTGGCGGTGGCGGCGTGGTCGCTGCGGTCAATCAGGATGTGACGCTGGCGCTCTACAAGACGGTCGAGCTGCTGCATTGGGATACCTTCGGCTGGATCGCCAAGGCCGTGTTGACCCTGCTCATCTGCACCTACTTCATCACCTCCAGTGACTCGGGCACGCTGGTCATCACCACCCTGCTCTCCATCGGTGATCAGGAGCCGCCGGTACTGCACCGCGCCGTATGGGGTCTGGGGCAGGGGCTGGTTGCCGCTATCCTGCTGGTCTCTGGCGGCCTGGCGGCCTTGCAGGCGGCCAGCATCATAGCCGCGCTGCCGTTCTCGGTGATCATGCTGGCGATGTGCTATTCGCTGATGCTGGGGCTCAAGCAGGAGAGCCAGCGCCAGTTCGAATATCGCCAGAATCTCAAGCGCCACGATGGCTCATCCCATATGAGCCTGATGGAGCGAATTGGTCCGGCATAACAGCACCAGCAGGGGTTAGCGCCCCCCTCACATATCAATCTGGATGCAAAACGGCCGCCCTGGCGATGCTCTCCTTGCGGAGCTCATCATCAGGGCGGCCGTCTGTTATGGGGCCGAGGTTACTCTTCGATAAAGGTCCACTCATCCTTGATGCGGCTGATGGCATCGGTCCGCTTTTTGGCCAGCTGCTCCTTGATCTCTTCCCCTTTGAAACCGGCCGCCACTATCTCTTTCACCGGCACCGCCTGGGCGGCAGCCAGCGCTTCGGCCACATAGTCCGGCTCGGCGTAGACCCGCTCCTCGAAACCGGTACGGCCATGGAAGTCGGCGCGACAGGCATCCAGCAACTGGGCAAAGCGCTCGGGGCGGCGCCAGGCATCTGCCTTGTCGAACACCTTGAGCAGGGTGGCGGGCTTGAGCTCAAAGGCGATATGGATGTGGGTGTGCAGATCGCTCACCAGCAGCGCCAGATCCCGGCACTCGTTGGGAACCCGGAACCGCTCGCACAGGGCGCGAATAAGCGGCAGCCCCTTCTGGCCATGACCGTGATGGCTTGGCCAGAACTCCTTGGGGGTTACTCCCTTGCCAAGGTCGTGGCAGAGGGCGGCAAAGCGCACGGTCAGCTCGGGGGAGATCCGGCACGCCTGCTCCAGCACCATCAGGGTGTGGATGCCGGTGTCGATCTCCGGGTGCCACTTGGCCGGGGCGGGGACGCCAAACAGGGCATCGATTTCGGGGAAGAGCGCCTTGAGGGCGCCGCACTGGCGCAGCACCTCGATAAAGATCTGCGGGGTCGGCCCCAGCAGCACTTTTTCCAGCTCCTTCCAGACCCGCTCCGGCGTGAGGTGGGCCAGCTCGCCAGCGGCCGTCATCTCGCTCATCAGGGCGAGAGTTTCCGGCGCTATGGTAAAGCCCTGAGCGTGGAAGCGGGCGGCGAAGCGGGCGACCCGCAGGATACGCAGCGGATCTTCGGCAAAGGCAGGGGAAACGTGGCGCAGCAGCCGTTTTTCCAAATCCTCGATGCCGCCGTAGGGATCGTGGAGCTGGCCCTGATCATCCTCGGCGATGGCGTTGATGGTGAGATCCCGGCGCAGCAGATCCTGCCCCAGGGTCACATCGGGGGCGGCGTGGCAGACAAAGCCGGTGTAGCCCTGACCCTGTTTGCGTTCGGTACGGGCGAGGGCATACTCCTGCTGGGTTTTGGGGTGAAGAAATACCGGAAAGTCGCGACCGACCTGGGTAAAACCCAACGCCAGCATCTGCTCCACGGTGGCGCCGACCACCAGATGATCCCTGTCGCCCTGCGGCAATCCCAGCAGGCGATCCCGCACTGCGCCCCCAACCAGATAAGTCTGCAAACCGTCTCTCCCGTCATCAATCGTGGGGCCGAGTATATCGTCTTTGTTACCGCTTTGCTGCCTGGCCACCACCTGCCCGCAGCGTCAGTCAGCGCGGCTTTGACTTGGGCGTGACGAGGCCTTACGCTGCCGCACCAGATAGCTGGCGCTGTGTTGCGGGATGACTTTATGCCCGCTCAGGCCAGATGAGCCGAAGGAACCGCAGAGTTCCCCTTATATCAACGACATGAGAACAACGTGAATCAATCAACCTTCGCAAGCCGGGTTCTGGATTGGTACGAGCTTCATGGCCGCAAAACCCTGCCCTGGCAGCAGGAGAAGACCCCTTACCGGGTCTGGGTCTCGGAGATCATGCTGCAGCAGACTCAGGTCGCCACAGTCATCCCCTATTACCAGCGTTTTATGGCGCGCTTCCCCGATGTAGTGGCGCTGGCCGATGCCCCTGTCGACGAGGTGCTGCACCACTGGACCGGGCTTGGCTACTACGCCCGGGCCCGCAACCTGCACAAGGCGGCCCAGCAGATCCGCGATCACCACCATGGTCTCTTTCCCGAGCGCTTTGACGAGGTGATGGCGCTGCCGGGCATTGGTCGATCAACCGCCGGGGCCGTGCTGTCGCTCTCTCTGGGTCAGCCCCACGCCATCCTTGATGGCAACGTGAAGCGGGTGCTCACCCGCTGGCTGGCGCTGCCGGGTTGGCCCGGCCAAAAACAGGTGGAGAACGAGCTGTGGGAGATCGCCATCCGGCTCACTCCCAAACTGGGCGTGGCGCAATACAATCAGGCGATGATGGATATTGGGGCGACGATCTGCACCCGCAGCAAGCCTGCCTGTGATCGCTGTCCGGTGCGGGCCGATTGCCAGGGGCTGTCGCAAGGCAAGCCTACCGCTTATCCCAATAGCAAGCCGAAGAAGAGCATTCCGGCCCGCGACGGCATCATGCTGCTGATCCGTCACGGCGATGAGCTGCTGCTGGAGAAGCGGCCGCCACAGGGGATCTGGGGCGGGCTCTACTGCTTCCCGCAGGTGGCCTCGCTGGCGGAGGTGGATGGTCTGCTGGCATCCCTCGGTCTGAGCCATCACGGTTATCGTGAACTGGCCGGTTTTCGCCATACCTTCAGCCACTTCCATCTCGATATTCAGCCGCTGCTGATTGACATTGATGAGGCGCAGCCGCTGCGGCTCATGGAAGCAGATAACCGACTCTGGTATAACTTACGCCATCCTGCCGAGGTGGGGCTGGCGGCCGCCACGGCCCGTCTGCTCGCCTATCCAGAGTTACAACCATAGAGGTCAACATGAGCCGTACTGTATTTTGCCAACGCCTGAAAAAAGAGGGCCCGGGTCTGGATTTCCAACTCTATCCCGGCGAGCTCGGCAAGCGGATTTTTGACAACATCAGCAAGGAAGCCTGGGCCGAGTGGCAGAAGAAACAGGTGATGCTGATCAACGAGAAAAAGCTCAACATGATGAATCTTGAGCATCGCCAACTGCTGGAAAAAGAGATGGTCAGCTACCTGTTTGATGCAGGTGAAGTGCAGATCGAAGGTTACACCCCGCCTGCCAAGTAAGCTCTCCGGCTGTTGTACGTGTGAACAGGTGCGGGAATGGCGCCACACTGGCGTGACCGCTCCTGAAGTCGCAGCAAATGAATGATGGGCAGCTCTGCTGCCCGGTTTGAGGATCCTATGGGCCGAATTTTTTGGCTGCTGTGCACCCTGCTGTTTCTCTCTGCCTGCTCATCTTCCCCCAAGCCCAGCGGGAGTGAGGATGACGATCTGGTCAACGGCAAGGACATCCGCGGTTTTGAACACATGATCAGCGCGCTCTCCCATAACGTGAACGAGATATGGGGGCGGGAGGCGCTGTTTGCGGGCAAGTTTGACTACGTCAAATACACGGATCAGTACAAGAGCCGGGCCCACATCGACTTCTCCAGCGGTCACATCATGGTGGAGACGGTCTCGGGCATAGATCCCCGTGCTCACCTGCGTCGCGCCATTATCGAGACCCTGCTGACGCCGGACGATCCGGCCGAAGTGGATCTTTACTCCGACCGGGAAATTCTGACCGGCGGCGAGCCTTTCCTCTACGGTCAGGTGCTGGACAATCAGCGCCAGCCAATCCGCGCCTCCTGGCGCGCCGAGCGTTATGCCGATTACCTGCTCAACACGGCGATGAAGAAGCGCACTCTGGGGATTCGCACCATCTTCTTCGTCGATATTCCCATGGTGGCTAACCATGAAGATCGACGGGGCTACAAGTATGCGGGGATCATCCGGGAGGCGTCGCGCAAATACGGCGTGCCGGAGAGCCTGATCTATGCGGTGATCAAGACCGAGAGCAGCTTCAACCCCTATGCGGTGAGCCATGCCAACGCTTATGGCCTGATGCAGGTGATCCCGGCTACCGCCGGTCGTGACGTCTATGTTCGGGTCAAGGGCAAGAACGGCCAGCCGACCCGGGAGGAGCTGTTCAACCCGGCCTACAACATCGATGTTGGTACCGCCTATCTGCACCTGTTGCAGACCGTCTATCTGGCGGATATTCAGGATCCGCGCTCCCGTCGCTATGCGGTGATCTCCGCCTATAACGGTGGTGCGGGCGGGGTACTCAATACCTTCTCCAGCGATCGCAAGGCGGCGCCGGGCCGGATCAACCGGCTCTCCCCAGAGGCGGTCTATCAGGTGTTGACCGAGCAACATCCCAAAGAGGAGGCGCGCCGTTACCTCTACAAGGTCAATCAGGCCGAGAAGGGGTTCAAGAGAGCCTTTGCCAGTCGGGCCGGTTAAGCGGTGATGCTGGGTTAACCATGCAAAAGGGCGCTTGATATCAAGCGCCCTTTTAACGTCTGGCCAGTTCGTCGTTGAAGTGGCCTTATTTGGCGATAAAGCCGCCCTTGGTTTGCGGGGCCGCGCCCACTTTCTCCAGGGTTTTCACTTCCACTTCGGTCTTGTTCCAGCTGTGGTCCACTTCACCACGGATGCGGATCTGATCATCCGGGCCCACTTCGGTGCCACGCCACACATCCTGATCCACTTCGACCTCCACTTCACCGCTGGCATCGCGGAACAGATAGTTCTCGCCGCCCAGGTGCTTGACCAGTTTCCCTTCCAGGGTGGCCCAGCTGTCATCGGCCAGATCTTTCAGTTGAGCAACGGAAACCTTGTTCTGCTCTTGCGGGCCGGTATAGGCCGCCATGGCAAAAGAGGAGACAGACATCAGGGTCAACAGTCCGATTACGCTTGCGCTTGCCTTGTTCATTTCATACTCCTGTCGTTGGTATGGGGGCATTGTGCCGAGGGGGGCGTGAAACAAGCGTGAAAGAGAAACCCACTGTGATTGGCTGTTTTGTGAGCGCAAGCGATTTCATCGTGCGCGAAGCCTGAGAAACTTTATTGCCGACGTTAAGCTGTCGCCTTGTCAAGAGTCAGCTTTTACAGCCTCTTCCCACGCTGTATTGGCTTGAGGACAAGTCCGCAGGTCTCACCTGCTTAATCGAAGAGCATAACAATATGAAAAAATGGCTTGTTTGTTTATTGGGGTTAATGGCATTGACCGCGCAAGCGGCAGAGGGACGCCAACCTTTTTCACGGGTCGTGATGTTTGGTGACAGCCTCTCCGACACCGGCAAGATGTACAAAAAGATGCGGGGGTATCTCCCCTCCAGCCCACCCTACTTCAACGGACGCTTCAGCAACGGCCCGGTGTGGCTGGAGCAGTTGGGTGACGAGCGTTTTCCCGGTCTGGTCGTGGCCAACGAGGCGGAAGGCGGTGCAACCGCGGTGGCCTATAACCATCTGGGGGCCCTGAATGGCTGGCTCGGTTTCTGGTCCTGGGATCCCAAATATCAGGTGATCAACAACCTCGATTACGAGATCGATCAGTTCCTGAAAAAGGACAAGTTCCGTCCCGATGATCTGGTGGTGATCTGGGTCGGTGCCAACGACTATCTGGCCTATGGCTGGAACACCGAGCGGGATGCGGATCGGGTGATCGATACCATCCGGCTGGCATCCAACCGGTTGGTGCTCAACGGCGCGCAGCAGATCCTGCTGTTCAACATCCCGGATCTGGGGCAGACCCCGTCAGCCCGCAGCATGAAGGTGGTGGAGAAGGTGCGCCATGTGGCCAGTTACCACAACCAGAAGTTGCAGAACCTCACTCGCGAGCTGGCTCCCCTTGGCATCGTGAAGCTGTTCGAAGTGGACAAGCAGTTTGACGAGATGATGCGCGATCCTCAGCTGTTCGGGCTGAGTGACACAGAACACGCCTGCTACGGTGGTGGCTATACATGGAAGCCGTTCTCCGGCAGCGCCGCCGAGGTGGCTGCGACCCCGGCTTTAAGTGTCTCCGAAAGAGTGGCTATTGCCGGTAACCCGATCCTGGCGCAGGCGGTGGTGAGCGGGCAGGCAAAAGGGCGAGCGGCGACTCTTAACTGCGATGAGCATATGTTCTGGGATCAGGTGCATCCGACCAAGACGGTGCACAAGGTACTGAGCCAGCGTGTTGCTGACTTTATCGATCAGCACTACGAGTTTGTTCGTCACTGATATCGCTTCGGGCCAGCATGTTGCTGGCCTTTTTCTCCTATCCGCCCTCATTTGTGCGTCTTTTTGCGTCACATTCAGTTCAAATAACAAACGTTTGTTGCTGTTTTTGTAACGTGGTTGCGTTAGAGTGTTTTTTGTTAATTGATATCAGTGACTTGAAAATAGGCTAACGTTGATATGCTGCGATCGCTTTTGGGTGGTTGCACCTATAAGACGAGGTGATATCAATCAACCTCCTCCTACATAAAGTTGCAGAGGCTCAAACATGAAAAAATCATTGATTACCTTGCTGGTTACCGGCTTGCTGGCGGCCAATGCCCAGGCTGCCGGTCAAGACAACACCTGGTATGGCGGTGCCAAACTGGGTTGGTCCAACTTCTACGGCATTGATGAAAGCAATGCCCTGACCCTTGGCAATGAGACCAACGATGCCTTGGGTGCAGGCGTGTTTGGCGGTTATCAGATCAACCAGAATCTGGGACTGGAGCTGGGTTACGACTATCTGGGCAATTACAAATACGATGCCACTACGGCGGCAGGCGCTTTCAGTGATGAAGTAAAAGCACAGCTGGCTCAACTGACCCTGAAACTGGGTTTCCCGGTTACCGATAATCTTGATCTGTATGGTCGTGTCGGTGGCGGTTATGGCTGGGCTGATACCAAGAGCGATGTCTACAAAGATGACAGCCGCTTTGTCATGGTCGGTGCACTGGGTGCCGAGTATGCGTTCAATCTCGACTGGGCCGCTCGCCTGGAGTACCAGTACACCACCCCGTATGGCAGCCGCGATGATACCGGTCTGAGAATGGATAACGGCCTGCTCTCACTGGCAGCGGTTTATCGCTTTGGTCAGGTTGCCCCTGTGGCGCCCGCCCCGGCTCCGGAACCTGCTCCTGCACCTGTGATGGTTGAGAAGCAGTTCACCCTGAGCTCCGATGTGCTGTTTGACTTCAACAAGGCGACCCTCAAGCCAGAGGCCAGTCAGGCACTGGATAGCCTCTATAGCCAGATTGAAGAAGCACGACCCAAAGATGGCGTGGCAACCGTAATTGGTCACACCGACCGTATTGGTTCCGATGCCTACAACCAGAAGCTCTCCGAACAGCGTGCCCAGACCGTTGCCAACTATCTGGTTGGTAAAGGGATCCCGGCCGCCAAGATCAATGTGGAAGGGCGTGGTAAATCCTCACCCGTTACCGGCGACAGCTGCGTCAGCAAGTCCAAGCGTGAGCTGATCGTCTGTCTGGCTCCGGATCGTCGTGTTGATGTGAAAGTCGAAGGTGTCAGCGAGGTGCAGGAGTAATCCTTCACACTGAGCAGAGTTCCACTGGGGCTGGAATGAACAGCCCCTGTCGGAGCAAGAGAGACCAAAAAGCCAGTCAGTTGATCTGACTGGCTTTTTACATTGGCATTGCGGTCGGGCAGGGGACTAAATCAGGAAGGGAGCGGCATCACCCGGTTGCGCCCCAGCTCCTTGGCCTTGTAGAGCAGCTTGTCGGTACGTTCGACCAGACAGTCTGCGCTCTCCTGACCGTTGAACTCACCCACGCCAAACGAGGCTGTGATGTGGTCGATGCGGCGGCCCGATTTGCGATCCAGAATCGACATCCGCTCGATGGCGCGGCGCATGCTCTCCGCCATCTGTCTGGCCAGCGCCAGCGAGCGATGGGGGACCAGCATGGCGAACTCCTCCCCACCCAGCCGATAGGCGGTGACCCCCTCCTTGCAGGCATCGCGCAGCCGTTTACTGAAGGCGCGCAGTACCTGATCGCCGAGCAGGTGCCCATATTCGTCGTTGAAGTTCTTGAAGCGATCGATATCGGCGAGGATCAGCGAGAAGGGGTGCTGGCTGCGGATCAACCCCTCCAGCTCCAGATCGAAGGCGCGGCGGTTGAGCAGGTTGGTGAGGGCATCCTCGTTGGCCAGTTTGCGTGTCTCGTTGAGCGCCGCCCGCAGCTCCTTGATCTCTTTCTCCGCATTGCTGAGCTGGTTGCGAAAGTGCATGGTGGACATGCGCACATCCCGCGATTCGCGCACCAGCTCCCGCAGGATCCCCATGGTGTCTTCCAGGCTGAAGCCCTCGTCATCAATGCGGCTGAGCTTGTCAAAACTCTTGTCGAGCATCTCCTGAAACATGCCGGTATCGGAGATGGCGTCCTGCATGGAGTGGCCGAGCTCGTTGGCCATGGCGGCGAGGCTCAGTTTCATCGCCTCCATCTGCTTCTCGTCCTGAGCGGCCAGATACTGGTGATAGAGCCGCTCGCAGGTGGTGAGCGAGCAGGTTCCCTGCATTTTGACTGCCTGATCAATCGCTTGGTTGAGCTCGGGCATGCTGGCCGAGACATAGTTGTACCATAGGTGGTAATTGTCCGGCGTCGTGGGGATCTGGTACTTGATCATCAAAGGGACCGCCTGTTTGAGATAGGCGGCGGATTGGGCAAATGTGTCCTTACTCATGAGTTCTGTGTCTCATCATGCCAGCGAACTGAAGATAGTATGACAGAGAGATTGGCCAAAAGGCAGCCGATGGATGCCATTCGCCCCCCCCTCCGATATAATGGCACCGTTACCACCTACCCTAAGGCCTGCTTATGTCTCAAAAAGATCCTTTCCTCGAACGCGAGGCCGAAAAATACGATAACCCCATCGCCAGTCGCGAGTTGATCCTGGAACTCATCAAGGGCCATGAAAAGCCCATGTCCCGTGAAGAGTTGGCCAAGGTCCTCAAGCTGAAAGATGAAGAGCCGTTGGAAGCCTTGCGTCGTCGTCTGCGCGCCATGGAGCGTGATGGACAACTGGTATTCACTCGCAACCAATGTTATGCCCTGCCGGATCGCCTGAATCTGGTCAAAGGTTATGTAATCGGCCACAAGGATGGCTTCGGTTTTCTGCGTCCGGAAGGTGGTGGTCCGGATCTGTATCTGAACAACCGAGAGATGCAACGCCTGATGCATGGCGATTACGTGCTGGTGCAGCCGACCGAGATCGACCGCAAGGGTCGTCAGGA
The DNA here is from genome assembly GCF_019047085.1 of Aeromonas sp. FDAARGOS 1404. Taxonomy (NCBI): domain Bacteria; kingdom Pseudomonadati; phylum Pseudomonadota; class Gammaproteobacteria; order Aeromonadales; family Aeromonadaceae; genus Aeromonas; species Aeromonas sp. FDAARGOS 1404. Next base: position 1,672,171 of record NZ_CP077237.1, on the reverse strand, counting down.
AGCGCGTCTGGTGCGCCTGCTCAAGTCCCGTGAGGCAGACATTGTCGGCCGTTACTTCGTCGAGAATGGTGTTGGTTTCGTGGTGCCGGATGACAGCCGTATCGGCCAGGACATCATCATCCCGGAAGGGGAAAACAAAGGGGCTCGTCAGAGCCAGGTCGTGGTTGTGCGGATCAATCAGCGCGCCACCTCCCGCATCAATGCCGTCGGCACAGTACTGGAAGTGCTGGGCGAGAACATGGCGCCGGGCATGGAGATCGAAATTGCCCTGCGTACCCACGGTATCCCGCACACCTGGCCGGAAGAGGTGATCAAAGAGGTTGCCGGTCTCGGCGAGCAGGTGCCGGAGAAGGCCAAAGAGGGCCGCATCGACCTGCGCGCCCTGCCGCTGGTGACCATCGACGGGGAAGATGCCCGTGACTTCGATGACGCCGTCTTCTGTGAAGCCAAGCGTGGTGGTGGCTGGCGCCTGTGGGTTGCCATTGCTGACGTCTCCGCTTACGTGAAGCCCGGCACGGCGCTGGATGCCGAAGCGTATCAGCGCGGCAACTCCGTCTACTTCCCCGAGTTCGTGGTGCCCATGCTGCCTGAGGTGCTCTCCAACGGCTTGTGTTCCCTGAACCCGCAAGTTGACCGTCTCTGCATGGTGTGCGAGATGACCATCTCCGCCGCTGGCCGCATGTCCGGCTACAAGTTCTACGAAGCGGTAATGAACTCTCACGCCCGTCTGACCTACACCAAGGTGGCGGCGATCCTCGACGGGGATCCCAAGCTGCGTCAGCAGTATGATCCGCTGGTGGGCCACATCGAAGAGCTGAACAACCTCTACAAGGCGCTCAAGCATGCCCGTCACCAGCGCGGCGCGGTGGAGTTCGAGAGCGAGGAGACCCGCTTTATCTTCAACGCCCAGCGCAAGATCGACCGCATCGTGCCACTGGTGCGCAACGATGCCCACAAGATCATCGAAGAGTGCATGATCCAGGCGAACGTCGCCGCGGCCCGTTATATCGAGAAGAACGAAGCCTTTGCCCTGTTCCGTGTCCACGACCGTCCGGGCGAAGAGCGTCTGACCGGTTTCCGCGATTTCCTGGCCGAACTGGGTCTGGAGCTCAAAGGCGGCCTCGAGCCCGAGCCGAAAGACTTTGCCGAGCTGGCTGCCAAGTTTGAAGGGCGCCCGGATGCGGAGCTGCTCTCCACCATGCTGCTGCGCTCCATGCGTCAGGCCATCTATCAGGCTGACAACATCGGTCACTTCGGTCTGGCGTTGAAGTCCTATGCGCACTTCACTTCGCCGATCCGTCGCTATCCCGACCTGATCCTGCACCGAGCGATCAAGTATCAGACCGCCAAGGAGCAACAGGGCAACCTGCGCCACAAGTGGACCCCGAGCGGTGGTTATCACTACCAGCTGGAAGAAGTGGACCCGATGGGAGAGCACTGCTCCATGACCGAGCGCCGTGCCGACGATGCGACCCGCGACGTGGCCGACTGGCTCAAGTGCGAGTACATGCTGGATCACGTAGGTGACGAGTTTGACGGCGTTATCGCCAGCGTTACCGGCTTTGGCTTCTTCGTCCGTCTAGCGGAGATCCATATCGATGGTCTGGTGCACGTCAGCACCCTCACCAACGACTACTACCAGTTTGATCCCCTGCACATGCAGCTGATTGGCGAGAACTTCCGCCGTCGCTACCGTCTGGGCGACAAGGTGCGGGTCAAGGTGATGGGCGTGAACCTGGACGATCGCAAGATCGACTTCGTGATGGTGGAAGAGCCGCTCAAGGCCACCGGCAAGAACGCCAAAGAGATGGCGCGCAAGCAGGCCGAGATCAAGAAAGAGAAGGCCAAGAGCGCCCAGCGCCACGAAAAACGTAAAGAGGGCAAGGATCACGGCAAATCCGACAAGGGTGGCCGCGCCAAACCGAGCAACAGACGACCGAGCAAAAAGGCTCGCGATAAGGCCAAGAGCACTAAATGAGTACTGAACTGATCTACGGCATTCACGCTGTATCCGCGCTGCTGGAGCGCACTCCCGAGCGCTTCATCGAAGTGTGGGCCCTCAAGGGGCGGGATGACGACCGGCTGCAACCCCTGCTCGCCGAGCTGGAATCCCTCGGCCTCAAGGTGCAGAGCGTGAACCGCAAGACACTCGACGATAAAGCGGAAGGCAACAATCACCAGGGCATCATGGCCCGGGTGAAAGAGGCGCCGAAGCTGGCCGAGCACGATCTGGCCAGCCTGCTGGACGAACTGGCGGCACAACAGAGCCAGCCCTTCCTGCTGGTGCTGGATGGCGTGACTGACCCGCACAACCTCGGTGCCTGCCTGCGCAGCGCCGATGCTGCCGGGGCTCATGCGGTCATCGTGCCGCGGGACAAGGCCACGGGTCTCACCCCAATCGTGCGCAAGGTTGCCTGTGGCGCGGCCGAAGTGGTGCCGCTCATTCAGGTCACCAACCTGGCCCGCACCCTGCGCGAATTGCAGGAGCGCGGCGTCTGGATTGTCGGTACCGCTGGCGAGGCCGATCACGACCTTTATCAGGCCAAACTGACCGGCCCGATGGCGCTGGTGATGGGGGCTGAAGGTAAAGGCATGCGCCGTCTGACCCGCGAACATTGCGACGAGCTGGTGAGTATCCCGATGGCGGGGGCGGTATCCAGCCTCAACGTTTCGGTGGCGACCGGCGTCTGCCTGTTTGAAGCCGTGCGTCAGCGTCGCGGTTAATCATGCTGACTGACAGACCCCCCTTCGATTGGGCGCAGGTCGCAGATAAAGAGGAGGCCGCGCGCCTCCTCTCTTTTGCCCGCCCGCTGACCCTCAGCCCGAAAAGCTGCCTCTGGCACGCCGGTGACAGCCCGGATCTGCTGGTCAGGGTGGAGCAGGGGCTGCTGCGGGCCAAGCTGGTGCTGGAGGATGGCCGCGAGTACATCAAGGAGTTCTATTGGGAGGGGGACGAGTTTCTCGACTTTCACCACCTGCTCAGTGGCGAGCCTGCCCGCTACAGCGTGGAGGCGCTGGAGCCCTGTCGTCTGCAGCTGTTCAGTCTGGCCGACTTGCGCCAGCTGCCCGGTTGGCCGCGCTGGTATCAGCATCTGCTGGAGGTGCAGCTGCGCATCAAGGAGGAGAAGGAGCAGTTGCTGCTGACCGGCAGCCCGCAGGCGCGTTATCAGCACTTTCTCGACAGCTTTCCCGCACTCGATGCCAGAGTGCCGGATCACCAGATCGCCGCCTATCTCGGCATTACTCCCATCAGCCTGAGCCGCATTCGCAAGCGGTTGAGAGCGCTGAACAAGGAATAGTGTCGCCGAGGCGCCATGAGGGGCTGTGTTGCCACCAGATTTCAGACCTTTCATAGAGCCCGTCTCGGCATTACGCCAGCCAGTCAGTCTGAGCCGCATTCGCAAACGGCTGAAAGAACTTAACAAAGGTTAATGCAGGGCGCTGGCGCCACGATTATGCTGGCAGGCCGAACTGATAAGGAGTTGCCGATGAACTGGAGCCTGAAACACTGGTCTGAACTGACCACTGACGAGTTGTATGAGTTGCTGGCGCTGCGGGCCGAGGTGTTCGTGGTGGAGCAGACCTGCCCCTTTCAGGATCTGGACGGGCTCGATCGCCGCGAAGGGGTCTGGCACCTGCTCGGCTATCAGGGCGAGCTGCTGGCCGCCTATGCGCGGATCATGGCGCCCGGCATCGGCGACGAGAGCGGTGCCGCCATCGGTCGGGTAGTGACCTCACCCAAGGCGCGCGGCGGTGGTCTCGGTCACCAGCTGATCGGCGAGGCGGTCAAGGCGTGTGAGGCGCGCTGGCCGACTCACAGTATCTGGCTTGGTGCTCAGGCTCATCTGCAGGGCTTCTACGGCCAACATGGTTTTGTGGCGGAAGGGGAAGGCTATCTCGAAGATGATATCCCCCATATGGGAATGCGCAGAGTGGCGGCATAACCACTCGTCAGAGTGATTCAGAATGCAGAAGGGCCATCCCGCGGGATGGCCCTTCTCTTTATCGCCAGGCGATCACTTCTTCTTTTTCTTCTTGGCGGACTTCTTCTTGTCGACCGGCTTTTTCTTCTTCACCGGTACCCGCGCTTCCTTGTGTTTCGGGCGCAGCTCGTCGATCACCCGGCGCTTGAGGCGCTCTTCGGTGTAGCGCTCGATCTTGGCGACCATCGCCATGTCGTGGGCCTCCACCAGGCTGATGGCACAGCCACGGTTGCCAGCGCGGCCGGTACGGCCAATCCGGTGGACGTAAACATCAGCGCCGTAGGGCATGTCGTAGTTGATGACGTGGCTGACGTTCGGCAGGTCGATGCCGCGGGCGGCGACGTCGGTGGCGATCAGGAAGGGTACTTCCCCTTCGTGGAACTTGCGGATCGACTCGATACGCTTGCTCTGCTCCATCTCGCCACGGATCCAGGCGCAGGAGATACCTGCCGCCTGCAGCTGGCCGGAGAGCTCCGCCAGACGCTCGCGAGTCTTGACGAAGATAATGGCTTTCTGGGTTTCCGGATCTTTCAGGATATGGGTCAGCAGCGCCAGCTTGTGGGCGGCGTCATCGGCCAGATGGATCCACTGGGTGATGGGGCGACGCTCGCTGCGGGGCGGCTCGGCGTGCAGCTCCACCGGATCCTTGAGGATCTCGTTGGCGAACTTCTCAAGACCGGCCCCTTCCAGGGTGGCGGAGAAGAGCATGGTGTGCTTGCGGTAGCGCGCCTCTTCCACGATGCGGTTCACATCCTTGATAAAGCCCATGTCCAGCATGCGGTCCGCTTCATCCAGCACCAGCACTTCGATGTCGTGGCTCTCGAACTCCTCTTTCTCGATGTACTCGAGCAGACGGCCCGGGGTGGCCACCACGATGTCGGTGGTCTTGGTTAGGGCAGGCAGCTGCTCTTCATGGCTGACGCCGCCGATGATGGTCTCGATACTGAGGTTGGTGTGTGCCGCCAGCGCCTTGGCGTGGGCGGTCACCTGCAGCGCCAGCTCGCGGGTCGGGGTCAGGATCAGCATGCGGCAGGGGCCTGGTTTGCGGCGCGGGAAGTCCAGCAGGTGCTGGAGTGCCGGCAGCAGGAAGGAGGCGGTCTTGCCGGTACCGGTCGGAGCGGATGCCAGAATATCGCGGCCGTCCAGGGCTGGCTCCAGCACCATCTGCTGGATGGTGGTGGGGCGGGTGAATCCCATCTCGGCCAAGGCCCGGTTGAGGGCTGGGTGCAGGTCGAAATCATCAAAGGACTGGCTCATGGCAATACTCGGTCATTAAGGAAACGGCAGATTATAGGCGATTATCTCGTCGGCTCCTATTGGTGAGTGTGTCTTAGCCGCTATAATCGCCCACCATTTTTGCAGATGACGGGGGCCAGATGGGACGTAGTCGCGGATTTACCTTCAAACAGTTCCATATCAATCACGATCGCTGCGCCATGAAGGTGGGTACCGATGGCATTTTGCTCGGTGCCTGGGCGCCGGTCGAACAGGCGCGTCGAGTGCTCGATATCGGCACCGGCAGCGGCCTGATCGCCCTAATGCTGGCCCAGCGCAGCAGATCTGACTGTCGTCTTGATGCGGTCGAGCTGGATATTAATGCGGCCAGCCAGGCGCGGGAGAATGCGGCGGCTTCTCCCTGGGCCGATCGGGTAACCGTCATAGAGAGTGCCATTCAGGATTATCAGGCTGCCCCTTACGATCTTATCGTCTCCAACCCTCCCTATTTCGTGGCAGGCCAGTCATTTAGCGATCCGGCGAGGGCGTTGGCCCGCCATACCGGCGCCCTCGACAGCCACGCATTACTGGCGGCCTGCAATCGTTTGCTGAGCCCGAAGGGGCGGGTAGCGCTGGTGCTGCCGACGGCGATGGCCGATGAAATTTTATGCATTTCGGCGAATTATGATCTGCATGGCATTTGTTATACAGCTGTTATCACCAGAGAGGGTAAAGAGGCAAATCGTGTTTTATTGCTACTTGGCAGAGGATTAAACAGGTGTGAGAGGGGTGAAATTGTGATCCATTCTGCTGATGGGGCCTATTCCGACAGATATATCCAACTGACCAACCCCTTCTATTTGAAGATGTAAATTTCGTCTTGAACTATTTTTTCACGCCATTATGCTGGTTCCAGATCGAGCGCCCGCTCCAGACCAGCTAAAACCACTGGTTGCGATGAAAAAACATGCGGGGCTCTTTTTTTATACCCCCTGAACACACCCGGTCAGCGACCGATAAAAACTATAACAAGCAATAATTTACAAGACAGACGAGGTTGAACTTGACGAAATCACTCACATTGTCCGATGTACTCGGATTAGGGTTTATGACCTTCGCCTTCTACTTGGGCGCCGGTAACATCATTTTCCCGCCGTTGGCCGGTTACATGGCTGGTGAGCACCTCTCCCTGGCGATGTTTGGCTTCCTGGTCACTGCCGTGGGCCTGCCTCTGGTGACCATTCTGGCCGTGGCGAAAGCCGGTAACGGCTGGGCTGGCATGACCAAACTGCTGCCTGCCGGTGTCGCGACTGCGCTGGCCGTTGCCATCTACATCATCATCGGCCCGGCCTTTGCCGCGCCCCGTACCGGTCTGGTTGCCTACGAGATGGGCCTCAAGCCGTTCATCGGTGATATGGGGCAAGCGGGTCTGGCGGCCTATACCGTGATCTTCTTTGGTGTGGCCATTCTGGTCTCCATGAACCAGGGCAAGCTGATGGACGCCATCGGCAAATACCTGACTCCGGTACTGATGCTGCTGCTGCTGACTCTGGCGATCGGTGTATTCGTAGCACCGCAAGGCTCCATGCCTGATGCGTCCGGTGACTATCAGAACAGCCCCTTCGTGAAAGGGATCCTGGAAGGCTACAACACCATGGACACCTTGGCGTCCCTGATGTTTGGCGCCCTGATCGTCGATCTGCTGCGCCAGAAAGGCATCAACGATTACAAGAGCCAGTTCAAGTATCTGGCCATTGCCGGCCTCATCTCTGCCGTTGGTCTGAGCGTGGTGTACGTATCCCTGTTCCAGCTGGGCAACACTGCGGCCGGTGTGGCGACCGATGTCAGCAACGGTGGCGCCATCGTCAACGCCTACGTACTGAGCCTGTTTGGTCAGCCGGGTCAGTTCATTCTGGCGGCCATCATCACTCTGGCTTGCTTCACCACTGCCGTGGGCCTGATCTCTGCCTGTTCCGATTTCTTCCACAATCTGACCGGCATGGCTTACAAGAAGCTGGTGGTGCTGCTGGGCGTTATCTGTGCCGTGGTAGCCAACGTGGGCCTGAGCCACTTGATCAGCCTCTCCATTCCGGTGCTGGTTGCCATCTATCCGGTTGCCGTGGCGCTGGTGCTGGTCACCTTCCTGAAGGGTTACTTCGGCCGTTCCCGTCTGGTGTTCCGTGGCGTGTTGATGGTTGCCTTCCTGTTCGGTTGCCTGGATGGTCTGGGTGCTGCCGGTATGAAGATGGATGCGTTTGCCTTCCTGCCGCTGTTCGACAAGGGCCTCGCTTGGCTGATGCCGACCCTGCTGGCCTGCGTAGTTGGCGTGATGGTGCGTCCGACCGAGATGGCTGCCGAAGCTGCCTGATCACACCCGATCTGATATTGCCAAGAGCCTGCCCTGTGCAGGCTCTTTTGTCTTCTGTGAGCCTCGCATTTCACCTCGCTTTGCTGCCGTAATTGTCACCGTACGCAGATAGCATCTGAGCAGCCGTATCTTGCCGCTATAACCCGTTTCCCTCTTCTTGCCTCCCATACGCCACGTGTGACACCTGTTTATGGAGCGCCGAGTTGTTCGGCGATTAATTCCGCAGCAGTAAATTGTTTCAAGATATTAATTGGTGATTGAGATCGAACTCCTCTTCTTTATGCTAAAGGTGGTGCGCCTCACCGGTCCGCGGGCCGTGTGGGGGCGAGAGGTATTGTTACCGGTTATCTGCCAGGCAGTGGGTGCAATCAATAACAAGCTGATAAGGCAGATGAGGTTGAGTTTGACGAAATCATTGAAGTTGTCCGACGTATTCGGATTGGGGTTTATGACGTTTGCCTTCTATCTGGGGGCTGGCAATATCATTTTTCCGCCGCTGGCCGGTTTTATGGCTGGTGAGCATCTGCTGGCCGCCATGTGTGGCTTTTTGCTGACGGCGGTGGGTTTGCCGCTGATCACCCTGATTGCGGTGGCCAAGGGGAGTTCGGGGGGCGGCGCGAGTGGCTGGACCGGAATGACCCGCTATCTGCCCGCCGGGGCGGCGACGGCGCTGGCCATCGCCATCTATATCATCATGGGACCCGCCTTTGCCATTCCCCGCACCGGTCTGGTCGCCTACGAGATGGGCCTCAAGCCCTGGCTTGGCGATGCCGGTCATGCGGGGCTGCTGATCTACACCCTGAGTTTCTTTGCGCTGGTGATCCTGGTGGCGCTTGATCGGGGCAAGCTGCTTGATGCGGTCGGCAAGTATCTGACCCCAGCCCTGATGGCGATGCTGCTTATTCTGGCGGTCGGGGTCTTTATGACGCCGCAGGGCACCATGCCTGATGCCAGCGGTGAGTACATAGATGCGGCTCTTACCAAAGGAATGCTGGAGGGGTACAACACCATGGATACCCTGGCCTCCCTGATGTTTGGTGCCCTGATCATCGGGTTGTTGCGCCAGAAGGGGATCGAGGATTATCGCAGCCAGTTCAAATACCTCACCATTGCAGGTTTGATCTCGGCGGTCGGGTTGTCGGCGGTGTATGTCTCGCTCTTTCAGCTGGGCAACAGTGCCGGTGGGGTGGCGAGCGATATCAGCAATGGTGGGGCCATCGTCAATGCCTACGTCCTGAGTCTGTTTGGTCAACCGGGTCAGTTTATTCTGGCTGCCATCATTACCCTGGCCTGTTTTACCAGTGCGGTCGGCCTGCTCTGTGCTGGTGCCGACTACTTCCATGGCCTGACAGGTTGGGCCTATCGCAACTGGGTGATGCTGCTGGGGGCGCTCTGTGCACTGGTGGCCAATGTGGGGTTGAGCGAATTGATCGGCCTCTCCATTCCGGTGCTGGTGGCTATCTATCCGGTTGCCATCGCGCTGGTGCTGGTGACCTTCCTCAAGGGATGGTTTGCCCAGCCACGGCTGGTGTTTCGCGGTGTGCTGACGGTCGCCTTTCTGTTTGGTTGCCCCGATGGGCTGGGCGCTGCCGGTATGGCGATGGACGGCTTTGCCTTCCTGCCGCTGTTCGACAAGGGACTTGCCTGGCTGCTGCCGACTCTGTTGGCCTGCATCGTCGGCATCTTGATGCGACCAAGCGGTAAGCTGGCTGCCGAAGCGGCTTGATTCTGGAACAACGAGATAGCAAAGAGGCCAGCAGCTGCTGGCCTCTTCTGTTTCTGCCGGATCCGTTACCGGATCAGATTTGCGGGCCTTTCGGCTTGGGTTTTCCCTCCAGACCATACCAGTGGGTTTCTACCCGTCCGGCATGCCACTCGAAGGTGCCCCAGGGCTGCTTGGCTTCCCAGCGCGGGAAGTTGATGAGCACCCGGTTATCTTCGTACTTGTAGAGGGAGGTGCTGATCTGAATGTCCGACAGGATCAACAGCAGGGCCCAGCAGATGAAAATCCATTTCAATGCTTTCCACATAGGGTTACTCGAAGCAGATTTCGATAGTGGCGCGACCGAAATCCGATTCGAACGGCATCATGATCTTGGTGCCATCGGCACGGTGGGTAATGGTGTGGTTGGGGCCGGAGACGATGATGGGGGTCGCCATGTCAAACTCGTAGCCCTTCTCGCCCAGCATCCGCTTTGCACCGCCGGTCACCATGTTGGTGATTTCACCGACCATGTCGGTCACCTCTTCGTTGATGGAGGCGGGAGCTTCCCCCAGCATGCGGCGCATGATCTCCAGCGCCAACCCCTTCTCGAAGCTGATGGAGAGGGAGCCACGGGTCTGCGGGCCGACCATGCCGATCAGGCCGGAGACGTCGCCGCGCGCCAGCTCATCCATCTTGCGTTTCGGTTTGCCCGGTTTGAGTTCCAGCTGTGCCATGGTCGAGAGCACATTGAGCAGGGATAGCAGGAACGGATTTACAAAATCAGCCTTCATGATGACTTCCTACAGTGGGCGTACAACGGGCACATTGGCCATGTGCCTCTATCGTCTTATTGGTAATAGTAAAACCATGCAAGTGGGCCTGCTCGGAAAACGCGCTATCGATCGCCGTATCGTGAAGCTCGACCACATCCCCGCACTCGTCGCAGATCAGCAACTGCATCGGGTGAGCGTGATCGAAGTGGCAGCAGAAGATAAACGCGTTGAGAGATTCCACCTTGTGAGCAAAGCCCTGTTCGAGCAAAAAATCGAGTGCCCGATAGACGGTTGGCGGCTTGGCATTGGCTTCGGTTTGTTGCAGCTGGGCCAACAAATCATAGGCGCTGATGGCGTTGCCGTGTGCCGCCAGCAGGCGAAATACCTGACGTCGGGTCGGGGTGAAGCGGATCCCTCGCTGTATACAGAGTCGCTCGGCTCGTTGTAAAAGTTGGTCTTGATTCATGATCGCGCAGATACCCTTTCTATTAGCCGGATACTATCACAGGGCCTCGCATGGCGCGGCGACAAAATTCATTTTCTGGGGCTGCTTCACGTTGTGATAAAATCCGCCCCTTTCTTTAGCCAACCCGGATGATTTTTATGCAGGCGCAGCGTTTTTCCATCGCCCCCATGCTGGACTGGACTGATCGGCATTGCCGTTACTTTCATCGACTGATGAGCAGCCAGACCTTGCTCTATACCGAAATGGTGACCACCGGTGCCATCATCCATGGCAAGGGGGATTATCTGGGTTACAGCGAGCAGGAGCACCCCATCTCCCTGCAGCTGGGTGGCAGCAATCCCGCCGATTTGGCGCGCTGTGCCAAGCTGGCTGAGGAGCGCGGCTATGACGAGGTGAACATCAACGTCGGTTGCCCCTCCGATCGGGTGCAGAACGGTCGCTTTGGTGCCTGCCTGATGGGTGAACCGGCGCTGGTGGCTGACTGCGTCAAGGCGATGCGCGATGTGGTCGATATTCCGGTGACGGTGAAGACCCGTATCGGTATCGACGATCAGGACTCCTACGAATTTCTGCAGGCCTTTATCGAACAGGTGCGCGATGCCGGTTGCGACACCTTTATCGTCCATGCCCGCAAGGCGTGGCTGAGTGGCCTGAGCCCCAAGGAGAACCGCGAGATCCCGCCCCTCGATTATCCCCGCGTCTATCGGGTCAAGCAGGATTACCCGGAGCTCACCATAGCTCTCAACGGCGGCGTCACCTCCATGGAGCAGACTCTGGAGCACCTGCAACACGTCGATGGCGTCATGATGGGGCGTGAAGCCTATCAGAACCCCTACATTCTTGCGCAGGTGGATAATCTGGTGTTCGGCCAGAATAACGCCGTGCCTAGCCGCCATGAGGTGGTGCGGATGATGCTGCCCTATATCGAGCAGGAGCTGGCCAAGGGCAACTACCTCTCCCACATGACTCGCCACATGCTGGGGCTGTTCCAGAACATGCAGGGGGCTCGCGCCTGGCGCCGTCACCTGAGTGAGAACGCCTGCAAACCGGGGGCGGGTATTCAGGTGGTGCTGGATGCCATGGCCAAGGTGCCGGAGTTTGCCGCCAGCGAGACGGCCGAATAAGCCGGTTGTGCCAAGGCAAGAGCAACCCAAAAGCGCGTCAGTTGACGCGCTTTTTTGATCGCTGTCGCTTCAATATCTGAACTGGTTGATCAGCCGCGAGAGATCCTGCAGCCGCTCTACCAGCAGGGTGATGCCATCGAGGGCCTGCCTGCTGTTGTCGGCGGTGTGGCTGGCCAGCTGGTGGATCTGGTGTATCCCTTCATCGAGCGTCGCCGTGACGTCGGCCTGCTGACTCACCGCCTGGGCGATCTCGTCGCTGGTGCGGGTTACCTGCCCCAGCATCCGGTTGATCTGGGTGAGCACGTCGGCGGTGGTGCCCGCGTGCTGCTGGCAGCGCACCGAAGTCTGCGCCCCTTGCGTCATCCCGTCCGACAGTTGTCGTGTAGTCTGTTGCAGCGCCTGGATCATCTCGTGGATCTCGCTGGTTGAGGCACGGGTCTTCTGGGCCAGCGCCCTCACTTCATCCGCCACCACGGCAAAACCGCGCCCCTGTTCGCCCGCCCGGGCGGCCTCGATGGCCGCATTGAGGGCGAGCAGGTTGGTCTGGTCGGCGATTTGACTGATCACCTCCAGAATACCGCTGATCTTTTGGCTGTCGCTGGTGAGCTGGGCCAGCACGGCGTGGTTGGCATCCAGCTCCTGATGGAGTTGGTTGACGGCAGAACGGGTGGTCGCCAATGCTTGCAGCCCCTCGTCGGAGACCTGCTGTACCTCTATAACCAGATTGCTCGCCTCATGGGCACTGTGGGCCACATCCCGAATGGAGTGGCTCAACTCGGTGATGGCGGTCGCCAGCTGCTCGCTGTGGGCGCGCTGCTGCTGCAGGTGGGTATCGATGGTCTGGATATTGCCCTGGTCATCTTCGGCTGCCTGCAGGATCTGCTGGTTGGTGTCGGCGCTGCGCCCGACCACGGCCTTGAGCTCGGCCTGCTTCATCCGCAGGGCCAGTTCGACGGCCGCCAGAGTGTCGCGCCGTCGGGTGTAGAGCACCTGACAGAGGCGGGTTCCCTTGTCTTGATCGGCAAGGGTGAGCAGATGAGCCAGCCGTTGCTGCAGTCGCCAGCCGTGGATTGCCTGTGCCAACAGCAACAGAGCGGTGGGCAGCAGCCATAACAGGTTGCCGGTGGCAAAGGTAGCAAGGGTAGTGAGCAAGGCAGAAACGGAGAGCCAGAGGGTCAGCTGACCCGGTTCAATGTGAAACCGGCTCAGCCAGGGAAGCGCCTTGCCGCTGCGCAGCAGGCCATAGAGCTGCTCGGCCCAGGCCACATCGCTGGCGGCGGGTTTGGTGCGCACCGACTGGAACTCGACGATCTCCTTCTGCGCATTGAGGATCGGGGTGACGTAAGCGTTTACCCAATAGAACTGACCGCTTTTGGCGCGGTTCTTGACCAGCCCCATCCAGCTTTTGCCCTGCCGCAGCCGCTGCCACATGTCGGCGAAGGCCGCCTTGGGCATGTCGGGGTGTCGCACCAGATTGTGGGGTACTCCTTCCATTTCGGTCGCACCATACCCGGCCACATCACAGAAGTGCTGGTTGGCATAGGTAATATGACTGGCGGGATCCGTGGTCGAGATGAGTGCGATGTTGTCGGGGAAGTGTATCTCCCCCTCCTGATGGAGTTTGGTCATGTGTCGTTCCTGAAAAAGCCAAATAACTGATAACTATATTTTTTATTGTCGTTCTCAGTTAATCATTCTAAGGCTCTTCAGTGCCCCGAACTTGGCTTTGGTCAATTAATCAACACAATGAATTGATGAAGTGAGGGTCAGCTGGCCGGTGTGAAATCGTGGACTTCGCCGCTTCTCGGTTTAAAGCGCGGATCGCTATCTTTGTAGCTGCGCACCAGCTCCATTGTCTTGCAAAAGCTGGTCTGCTTGTCGTACTCCTGACGAGCCAACTCAATGGCCCGTTCGGCCCGGCGCCGCTCCATCTTGTCAGACTTGCGATCGCTGAACTGTTGCTGCTGGTGCAGCATCCAGCCGACAAACTCTTGCTGGCATTGGGATTCGCTACTGGCCTGCGCAGGCAGGGTCCACAACAATGAGAGCAGTATCAAATAACGCATGTCTGACTGGGTATTGAAGATTAATTGAACAGAAGGGGCAGCATTTTAGGCTGGAAATCGGGATGTGAACAGTATCAATAGCGAGGCCCCGCGGGGCCTCGCATCGTTGTGGCCGGTGTCAGTGTTTGACGAGGTAGAGCTGGCGGCTGTAGGCCACATCTTCCGGGTTGTTGATGGGGTAGCCTTTGAGCCATGGCTTGATGAGTCGGGCATTGGTGTACTGGTAGATGGGGGCGATGGGGGCTTGATCCAGCAGGATCGCCTCTGCCTCGCCAAACAGCTTGCTGCGGCTGGCGGCATCCTGGGTGCTGGCCGCCTCTGCCAGCAGCTGGTCATAACGGGCATTGGCAAAGCCAGCCATATTGCCACTGTGACGAGAGCCCCACAGGCCGAGGAACGCTGACGGGTCGTTGTAATCGGCGACCCAGGAGGAGCGGATCACCTCGAACTGCCCGCTTTGGCGGCTGTCGAGATAGGTTTTCCACTCCTGATTGGTCAGCTCGACCTCGGCGCCCAGCTTCTGCTTCCACATGCTGGCAATCGCCAGTGCCATCTTCTTGTGAATTTCCGCGGTGTTGTAGAGCAGGGTCAGCTTGAGCGGCTTGTCCGGGCCGTAACCGGCCTCCTTGAGCAGGGCCTTGGCCTTGCTGTCCAGCGCCGGCTGGCTGCTGGTGGAGAGCAAGTTGGCGGCCGGGGTAAAGCTGGCGGTTACATCCGGAGTGAAGTGATAAGCCGGTTTCTCGCCAGTGCCGAGCACCTTGTCGGCGATCAGGGCGCGGTCGATGGTGTAGGAGAGCGCTTTGCGCACCCGCACATCGTTCAGTGGCGCCTGACGGGTATTGAAGGCGTAGTAGTAGGTGCCGAGCTGATCCGGGGTGTAGACCTCATTCGGGATCTGCTGCTTCAGCTTGTCGTACTGCTCCTTGGGGAAGGATTCGGTGATATGCAGATCGCCCGCCAGATAGCGGTTGGTGGCCGCGCTCTCCTGATTGATAGGCATGAAGATCACCTTGGTCAATACGGTATGGGCCCGATCCCAGTAATAAGGGTTGGGGGTCAGCTCCAGCTTCTCGTTGACTACCCGGTTATTCAGCACAAAGGCACCGTTGCCCACCAGTTTGCCGGGTTGGGTCCACTGGTTGCCGTACTGCTTGATGCTGGCCTGATGGAGCGGCGACAGGCTGGGGTGGCTTAGCAGGTTCAGGAAGTAGGGCACCGGCTGGGAGAGGGTCACCTGCAGGGTGTGGTCATCGAGGGCCTTGACCCCCAGCTCGCTGGCAGGCAATTTGCCAGCGACTATCTCGTCCACCTTGTCGAAACGGGCCAGCTGGGCAAACCAGGCGAAGGTGGCCGCCTCTTTCGGGTCGACCAGCTTGCGCCAGCTGTAGACGAAGTCGCCGGCCTTGACCGGATCGCCGTTGGACCAGCGCGCATCCGGGCGCAGATGGAAGGTAAAGAACTGGTTGCCCTTGTTCTCCCAGCTGGCCGCCACCCCGGCAACCGGTTTGCCATCCGGCCCCTGGGTCAACAGCCCCTCGAACAGATCCCGCAGTACCTGCAACTCTGGCAGGCCGACCAGCTTGAGCGGGCTCAGGCTGGCAGGTTCATCCTTGAGGTGGCGAACGACAATCTGCTCGGCGGCGAGTTGTGTTCCGGCGGGAATATCGGCAGCCTGGACAGCAGCACAGCCCAGCAGGGCCAGCAAGGGGGTCCATCCTTTCATGGGTCGGATCCTTCAAATAGTGTGAAGCGGGGAGAAAACTCGGCGAGAAAATATCGCCGACAGATGGGAAATCATGATATCCCGTTTGCTGGTCTGACCGCCAGCATTCGACTCTCACTCCCAATCGGGGTAGAAGAGCGTTCCCGGCGTCTGTGCAGTTCAATGTGGTGAGGAGTGTCAAACGATGAAAGCATGGTTAGTGCTGGCCTGTGTGTTGAGCCAGGGTGCCTGGGCGTTGGCCCCGTGCCAGAGCGACACGGCGGTGGGCAACTGGTGCGAGATCGGCATCGATGCCTTGCACCCGACTCAGGGGGGCGTCGGCCAGATCCAGGTCGATGAGACCCAGGCCACATTGGCTGGCATGAGCGCAAAGCAGCTCGACAAGTTGATGAAAAAGAAAGAGATCCCCGTGGTGATTGCGCCGGATGGCAGTTACTGGCTGGTGGACAGGCACCATCTCACCAAGGCGTTGTGGCAGCAGGGCGTCAAGGATGCCCGGGTCAAGGTGATTGGCCGCCTGCAGGACAAGGCTAACTTCTGGAGCCAGATGCAGAACAACCACTGGGCCTGGCTCAAGGATGAGAAGGGGCAGCCGCTGACCCCGGAGCAGTTGCCGACCAGCATCGACAAGCTGCCTGATTACCCCTATCGCACCCTCGCCGGACTGCTGCAGAACGCGGGTTACTTTCGCAAGGATAAACAGGTCTATTTCGTCGAGTTTGCCTGGGCCAGCTGGCTCGGCAAGCAGATGCAGTGGATGCCGGTGGACAGCGCCAATCTGGCGGCCCGCCTGCAACAGGCCAAACGGCTCGCCTGCGGCAGCGATGCCAAGGATCTACCCGGTTATCCCGGCAAGCAGTGCAGCCTCAACCAGTCCAAAAGCGCGCAATGAGTGGATGTGCGATGACGGCATCCAGAGCATGCCGGAGATAAAAGAGGGCGACCCCAGGGTCGCCCTTCTGCTGTCAGCTACTGGTTAGCGGTGGTCACTCATGGCGCTCCGCCCAGCGGGCAGCCGCCTGCTCAAGCAGGGCGACTTCGCCTTGCTGGATCAGCGGTAGCAGATCGTTGACCTGTTGATCCGGCCAATCCCACCAGGCGAGGGCCTGTAGCCGGGCAATCTCCTCCTCGCCAAAGCGCATTCGCACCACCCTGGCCGGGGTGCCCGCCACCATGGCATAGGGCGGCACATCCTGATTGACCAGCGAGCGGGCGGCGATGATGGCACCGTCGCCGATGGTGACGCCGGGCATGATCATCGCCTCCATGCCGATCCAGACATCGTTACCGATGCGGGTATCGCCTGCGGGGCGGTAGCTGCGCTGGAGCGCCGCCAGATCGGCGAACGGATAGGTGCTGATGAAGGCCGTGTTGTGGGTGTGGTTGCCACCCATGATGATCTTTACCCCGGCGGCAATCTGCACATAGTCGCCGATATGGAGACGGTCGATATGCCAGAGCGGCTCCCAGCCGGTTTCCGGGCTGCGGCTGAAGGGATCGCCATGGAGGTAGCGCACTGCCACCTCTTCGAAGGGGCCATCCCAGGCACCAGAGTAGTAGCTGTTCTGCCCTTTGAGGCAGATATTGGGGTTGGTCACCGTCAGGTGCAGGTATTCGACCTGCGACCAGTGTTGGCAGGTGTTCATGCTGGTACTCCTTTGCTGAATGGATCGGATGGGTTGCGTTCGCTTGAGCGCAGCTAATAGATCCAGACCAGCATGCGGGGCACGCAGAGCAGGGAGCAGCCCAGCATCTGCGGGAGGCGAGGTCGCATTGTGGTGTGCTCCAAAGAAGAGGGAAGGGCGCGATCATAAGGTCGGGCGCCGGGTTTGCCAAGGTTGCGCAGAGATCCTGCACTAACCCTCTGGTTGATATTTATTCTCAATTAGCCATGATAACACTCCCACCATGACGGACTCGGGAGAGCTAAATGACACCGCAAAGTTGGCAACGATACATGCTGGAGGCGGAGCGTGCCTGGCAGGCCGGTTCGCTGGGGGCGGCGATCTGCTTTTATCAGCAGGCGCTGGGGGATGTTTACGAGATGACCCAGGTCGAGTTGACCGAGCTGGCCACCATGCGAGTCGCCACCTGTCACCGGCTGGCCGACTTCTGGCGGGCGATGGATGAGCCGACTTACGAGCTGCGCTACCTGAAACTCGCCTCCGAGCTGGTGACGGCGCTGGTGCCACAATGCCCCAACCGGGAGTGCGAGGCGCTGATCAGCGAGCTGGGTTGCTGTCGTGGTGCCCTGCTCGCCTTTCTCAAGCGCCACCCCAATCCGGAAATTGCCCGGCTGATCCAGCTGCAGGACAAGGTGCAGGGCTGCGAGCTGATCGGCCGTTTTCGCCTCAACTGAACGGATGTGGGCGCGGCTCAGCCCCGCCGTTTGAGTTTCTGGGCGATGCGCTGCTGCGCCTCTTCCCCTTGCAGTGCCTGGGCGAAGGCGCGCGCTTCCAGATCGATGACAAAGTGCACCGCCTGTTTGAGCTCCTGTTTCAGCAGCGCCTTGCTCTTTTGCAGCGCTCTGGGCGGTTTGGCCGCCAGCTTCAGCCCCTGCTCGCGGGCAAAGGAGAGCAATCCATCGGCCGCCACCACCTTGTTGGCCAGCCCTAATCGCAGCGCCTCTTCGGCATCCATCGCCTCGGCCAGCAGCAACAGCTCGGCCGCCTTGAGGTGCCCCACCAGACGCGGCAGCAGCAGGCTGGAGGCGAACTCCGGCACCAGCCCCAGCTCGACAAAGGGAAGCTGCAAGCGGGCGTTATCCGCCAGATAGACCAGATCGCAGTGCAGCAGAATGGTGGTGCCAATCCCCACAGCCGGGCCTGCAACGGCAGCGATCACGGGTTTGGGGAAATCGGCCAGGGTGTGGAGGAACTGCAGTATGGGGTCGTCGGGCTCCAGCGAGCTCTTGCCCATAAAGTCGGCCAGATCATTGCCCGCGGTAAAGCAATCTTGCTGCCCCTGCAACAGCAGGACATGCACCTCCTCATCGGCTGCCGCCTCTCGCAGCACTGCCACCAGTTGCTTATAGAGCTCGGTATTGAGAGCGTTGCGCTTGTCGGGGCGGTTGAGGGTCAGGGTGAGCAAGCCATCCTGCTGCTCGGCAATGAGAATGGGGGCCATGTCTAAATCCTTGTTATTGAAAGGTGCAAAAAAGGTTGCTGCTGGGGTAACCTTGGCGCCGTTTAACAACATCATAAAAGGATTTCAACCATGTTTAAACGTGCGTTTTATTCTCTGCTGGTTCTGGGTATGACGGCGCCTGCACTGGCCAAGGTCGAGGCTGTCGACGGCTATGTGCGCCTGTTGCCGCCGGGCTCCCCCAACACTGCCGCCTTTATGGTGCTCAAGAATGACGCCGACCAGCCGGTCAAGCTGGTGGCGGCGGCTTCTGCTGCGGCGGGGCGTGCCGAGCTGCACACTCATCTGCACGAAAATGGTGTGATGAAGATGCGTCAGGTCGAGAATATCGAGATCCCGGCCAAGGGCGAAGCGGTGCTGAAACCGGGCAGCCTGCACATCATGCTGTTCGAGGTGGGCACGCTCTCCGAGCAGACCCCTTTCCCGCTCACCCTCACCATGGACGATGGTCAGAAGCTGGAGCTGTCACTGCCGGTGAAGCCGATTGAGCCGATGGCAGAGATGAAGCATATGAAGCACTGACATTTGTCGTCGTTTGTTCAGGATTGACGCTGGGTATTTTGGCTGCACCGAGTAAAATAGTGCTCTTTTCCATGTATGCAAGAGGAAGTGACGTAATGAAAAAGACGCTGATTGCCGGTTTTGTGCTGGCTCTGTGCAGCCAGAGTGCCATGGCCGCTGACGACTGGCGTTTTGCCGCCGGTGCCGACGTATGGGCCGCCAAGGGCAGTGGTCAGGCTTATGGCACCAGTGCTGATGGCAGCTATGACGACAGCTACAACTGGAACGGCTATCTGCAGCTGGAACACGGCATCATCTTCCTGCCGAACGCCAAGTTTGAAGTCTCCGATTTCAGCACCTCCGGCGGCAACTTCAAGAACGATCTGACTGCCTACGATCTGAGCCTCTACTACCGTCTGTTCAACAACGATCTGTTCAAGATCGATCTGGGTATGACCGGCCGTCACTACGATGGCGAGCAGGTCTACTCCGGTCGCAAGGGTTATGACGAAGATACCCTGATGGCCTATGCCGGCAGCGAAGTGAAGATCCCGGGCACCGGCATCGCCTTCTTCGGCGATCTGCGCACTCACGATGCGGACAACTATGACTACCGTCTGGGCGGTTCCTACAAGTTCTCCTCCATGCCGATCAAGCTGCGTGCCGGCTGGCGTGAAGCCAAAGTCGACTTCGCCAATATCGACCAGTCTGTCGATGGCTGGTTCATGGGCGGCGAATTCACTTTCTAATCTGACCGTCGACTGACGACGAGGAGCGATAATGGGCCACATCATAGTGACAGGTGCCGGTTCCGGTCTCGGCCGGGCGCTGACCATCGGACTGGTTGAGCGGGGCCATCAGGTCTCCATGATGGGGCGCCGTTATCAGCGACTGCAGGAGCAGGAACAACTGCTCGGCAGCGCGGTGATCGGCATCGCTGCCGATCTGGCGCACCATGAAGAGGTCGACGTCGCCTTCGCCGCTGCGGTGGAGTGGGGTGGCCTGCCCGACATGGTGATCCACTGCGCTGGGGTGGGCGAGTTTGGCCCGGTCGGTGTCTACACCGCCGAGCAGATCCGCCGGGTGGTGGAGAGCAACCTTATCTCCACCATTCTGGTGGCCCAGCAGACGGTACGGCTTGTCGGCGACAAGGGCGGAGTGCTGGCCAATGTGCTCTCCTCCGCCGCTCAGGTGGGCAAGGCCAACGAGAGCCTCTACTGCGCCTCCAAATGGGGGATGCGCGGCTTTCTCGAATCCTTGCGCGCCGAGCTGAAAGGCTCGCCGCTGCGGCTGGTGAGCCTCTACCCGAGCGGGATCCGCAGCGAATTCTGGGAAAACTCGGATCACGTGGACCCGAGCGGCTTCATGACCCCGGAAGACGCGGCGGCCTATATGCTCGATGCGTTGGAAGCCAGAAGCAGCTGCCACGTGACCGACCTCTTTATCGGTCGCAATTCCTGAGACTGAGCCTTGTTATCCGGTTGCTGTCGTCAGCACACAGAAACAAAAAGCGCGCCAAATGGCGCGCTTTTTTATATCGGGAAGAGGGCGGAATTAACGGCCCAGCTTGGCCTTGAGCATGGCGATGATGTCGCTGATGGCCACTTCCTGCTTCTCGCCGGTGCGGCGGCACTTGTACTCCACCACGCCGTTGTCCAGACCGCGATCGCCGATGACGATGGCGTGCGGGATGCCCAGCAGCTCCATGTCGGCGAACATCACGCCCGGGCGCTCTTTACGGTCGTCGAACAGCACGTCCACACCAGCGGCTTTCAGCTCGGCGTAGAACTGCTGTGCCTGCTCGGCCACGCGCTCTGACTTGTGCATGTTCATCGGCACGATGGCCACTTCGAACGGAGCGATGGCGTCCGGCCAGATGATGCCGTACTGGTCGTTGTTCTGCTCGATGGCAGCGGCCACCAGACGGGAAACCCCGATACCGTAGCAACCCATCTCCATGGTGACGGACTTGCCAGCTTCGTTCAGCACGCTCGCCTTCATCGCTTCGGAGTATTTGGTACCCAGCTGGAAGATGTGGCCCACTTCGATACCGCGCTTGAGCAGCAGCTTGCCCTGGCCGCACGGGCTCGGGTCGCCTTCCACCACGTTGCGCAGGTCGGCAACTTCGTAAGCGGTGATGTCGCGATCCCAGTTGGCACCGGTCAGGTGGAAGCCGGTCTCGTTGGCGCCGCAGACGAAGTCCGCCAGATGGGCGGCGCTGCGATCGACGATGATGCGACCGGCAAAGCCGACCGGGCCGATGGAGCCTGCATCGCAACCGGCGGCAGCTTTAATCTGCTCGTCGTTGGCGAAGGTCAGCGGGTTGGCCACGCCAGCCAGTTTCTCTGCCTTGATTTCGTTCAGTTCGTGGTCGCCACGCAGTACCAGCGCGATGACGGCCTGCTTGCCGTGCTCATCTTCCTCTGCCAGTACCAGCAGGGTCTTGGCGATGGCGGTCGGAGCCACGTTCAGGAAGGCAGCCACTTCGTCGATGGTGTGGACGTTCGGGGTGGCAACCTTGGCCAGGGTTGCGGTGGCGGCAGCGCGTTCACCAGCCGGTGCCAGCGCTTCGGCCATCTCGATGTTGGCGGCGTAATCGGAGCTGTCGGAGAAGGCGATCAAGTCTTCACCGCTCTCGGCCAGCACCTGGAATTCGTGGGAACCGGTACCACCGATGGAGCCGGTATCGGCCTGTACCGGACGGAAGTTCAGACCCATGCGGGTGAACGCCTTGCAGTAGGCGGCGTGCATCTTCTCGTAGGTATCGACCAGAGACTCTTTGTCGATGTGGAAGGAGTAGGCATCCTTCATCAGGAATTCGCGGCCGCGCATCACGCCGAAACGAGGGCGTACTTCGTCGCGGAACTTGGTCTGGATCTGGTAGAGGTTGAGCGGCAGCTGCTTGTAGCTGTTCACTTCGTAACGTACCAGCGCAGTGATCACCTCTTCGTGGGTCGGGCCCAGCACGAAGGGACGGTTGTGACGGTCGGTCAGGCGGCACAGCTCGGGACCGTAGTCATCCCAGCGGCCGGACTCCTGCCACAGCTCGGCAGGCTGAACCACCGGCATGGAGACTTCGACGGCACCAGCATTGTTCATCTCTTCGCGAACAATGTTCTCGATTTTCTTCAGTACCCGCAGACCGGTTGGCAACCAGGCATACATGCCGGAGGCCAGTTTACGGATCATCCCGGCGCGCAGCATCAGCTGGTGGCTGACAACTTCAGCGTCGGAGGGGGTTTCCTTGAGAGTGGAAAGCAGATATTGGCTGGTACGCATCGCGGTAGACCTTAGCTAGAACGGGCGCGGGGCCCAGGATAATTTCAAGGGCGGAATTTTAACAGGCTGGGCGTTATGGCCCAAGGGCTAAATTTGCCGCAGCCCGAAAGGTGGCAACGCCTGGCAGATAGCCTGGGGTAATGACCATTGCAACAAGCAGGCTTTTTATGCCTGCAATTTGGCCGGATCTCCGCTAAACTCTGCCACCTTTTCTCGATGGGCATGGCTTTTCCGCGTCCATCACCCCCCATTTTTAGTACTTTTGGAGCCGCTCATGCCGTTAGTGGGACATCAACACCAGATCGAGATCCTGGAACTGACCGACAAAGGAGATGGCAAAGGACGCCTGTTCGATCGCCCCCTGTTTGTCGAAGGTCTGCTGCCCGGTGAGCAGGCGCTGGTGGAGCTGACCGAGGTCAAGCCGAACTATCTGCACGGCAAGGTCGCCGAGCTGCTCCAGCCCTCTGCCGATCGGGTTGCCGATTTCTGCCCCAACACCGAGTGTGGTGGCTGTCAGGTACGTCCGCTGGCCTATCCGGCCCAGCTCAAGCTCAAGCAGGCACTGGTGCAAAGCGCACTGGAGCAGGTCGGGCTGGGTGACACCCCGGTCAAGGATATCCTTGGCATGGAAAGCCCGTTCGCCTATCGCAACAAGGCGCAATATGCGGTGCGTGGCTGTGACGCCGGTGCCGAGATTGGTTTTTATCGCAAGCACTCCCACGATCTCATCCCCGCCGATGACTGTGCGGTGCAGGATCCGCTGCACGTGGAGCTGAACGCCCGGGTGCGCAACTGGATGCGCGAGCACGACATCGCCGCCTATGACGAAGTAAACCACAGCGGCTGCGTGCGCAACCTGATGACCCGCAAGGGCTTCAAGAGCGGTGAGCTGATGGTGGTGCTGGTCACTTTGGGTGAGGAGCTGCCGTTCGAAGCCGAACTGTTGGCAGCTCTGAGCGATCTGCCGGTTACTACTCTGGTGCAGAACATCAACAACGAGCGTACCAACCGCATTCTGGGCGCCACCAACCGGGTGCTGCTCGGCGAAGGGGTGATCCGCGACAAGATCCACGAGCTCGAGTTCGAGATCTCGCCGCTCTCCTTCTTCCAGAACAACCCGACCCAGACCGATGTGCTCTACTCCAGCGCCCTCGAGTATGCCGAGCTGACCGGTAACGAGACAGTGTTCGACATCTATTGCGGTATCGGCACCATCTCCCTGTTCCTGGCTGGCAAGGCCGCCAAGGTCGTCGGGATCGAGTCGGTGGAGAGCGCCATCAGCGATGCCCGTCGCAACGCCGCCCTCAACGGCATCGAGCACACCGAATTCCACGTCGGCAAGGCCGAGCAGCTGATGCCCGAACTGCACGCCCAAGGTGTGACCGCTGACGTGGTAGTGATGGACCCGCCGCGCAAAGGCTGTGACAAGGCGGTGCTGCAGACCCTGGTCGCCATGGCGCCCCGTCGTCTGGTCTATGTCTCCTGCAACCCGCAGACCCTGGCCCGCGATCTTGCTTGGCTGGTCAAGCAAGGCTTCGTGCTGGACGAGGTGCAGCCGGTCGATATGTTCCCGCACTCCATGCATGTGGAAGCGGTTGCTCGCCTGAGCCTGCCCGCCAAGGCATAAGTCGCCCCCGACTCTTGCCCATAAAAAAACGACGCCAGCTGGCGTCGTTTTTTTATCTCTGCAATCGGCGGATGGCCGATTAGCTGGCGCTCTGGCGCACCTCGGCGGCAATCTGGTCGAGCAGCTGTTGCCAGCCCTGACCCAGCTCGTTCACCAGCGCGTTATAGCCATCGGCCGGCAGCACCCGCTCCTGACGGAAGGGGGCATCGCGCAGCACGGTGCCATCTTCCGCCAGCAGGCGCCAGCGGCCGCTCAGCACGGCGCTGCCGTCATGACGGCCCTGAAAGCGCTCCACCAGAATGGTCAGCACCGGCCCCTTGCGGGCGCCATCCTGCCGTACCACCCAGCCCGGCAGGCGGGTGGAGAGGCCATTGAGGGTGAGCTGGTTGAGCTGATCGTCCAGCGCACCGGCCCAGCGATGGTACTCGGTGAAGTGCAGCTCTTGCCCTTCCAGCTGATAGACCAGACTGATCCGGTCGAGCTGGCTGGCCAGCGCCACCGGGCGCAGCACCAGCTGGTGCTGCGGTTTGGCCGGGGCCGTTACGGGTTGCTGGCTGTCGGCATCGAGCGAATAGTAGTGCAGGCTTGGCTGGCTGCTGCAACCCGCCAGCAGGCCCAGCAGGGCCAGCGTCAGGATCTCTTTTTTCATTGTTTGCCTCGCTTGGGCTCAGGGTCCGATGGATGCGCGCGATCGAAGATCAGCGAGCTGGGCTGCTCGTTGAGGGAGTGCACCAGCGGCTGCAGTTCGCGCATCAACTGATTGAGGGTCTGCACCGACTGACGCAGGTCCTGATTGGTCTGCGACTGGGCATCATAGGCCTGCAAGGTCTCCTGCAACTGCTTGAGGCTCTCGTTGAGTGAGGCGGGCAACTGCTGGGTGGAATCCTTGGCAGTGAGCTTGTTCAGGTTGGCGCTGACTGCACTGATGTTCTTCAGGGTGCCATCCAGAGTGGTGAGTGACCCGTTGACCTTGGTCAGGGTGGTCGCCATGTCCATGTCGACAAACTTGTCGAGGATGAGGTTCACCTTGCGCTCGATCTGATCCAGCCCGCCCTGCACGGTGGGGAAGACCTGATAACCGGCCAGCTTGGCCTGCTCGAAGCGCGGCGCGTCCGGATAGAAGTTGAGGTCGATGATCTTGCCGCCGGTCAGCAGGCTCGAGGTCTTGAGGCTGGCACGCAACCCCTCCTTGAACTGCTTGCCGAACAGGGCACGCCACTGATCCTTCTCCGCCTTGGCATAGCGGTGGGAGAGGCGCTGCACCTCGATGCGGGCCAGCACCGGGATCTGGCGGCTCTTGAAGATCTGCACGCCCTTGTCCTCGATGAGGTAGGGGGCGGAGATGACGGTACCGACCCGAATGCCGCGATACTGCACCGCCGCGCCCGGGTGCAGGCCACCCACGTTGTCATCGAACAGGAAGACGTAGTCGATGAACTGATCCAGACTACCGGCCAGCACGCTCGCCTCATCCTGGAACAGGGTGAACCCTTCCATCTGTTTGACCGGTTCGCCAGGCGCCCAGCCGGGTGGCAGACCCATGGTGATGCCGCCATCGATCAGGCTCTCCAGCGAATCCATCTTCACCTTCATCCCCTCGCTGCTCATGGAGACCTCGAAGCCCGGGGTCATCCAGAAGCGGGAGTTGCTGCTCACCAGAATGTCATAGGGGGCGTGGATGAAGATTTGATACTGCATCTCGCTCTTTTCCGGCAGGAACTTCGCCTCTTCCACCTGACCTATGGTGAAGCCCTGATAGTTGATGGGGGAGCCTTCTCCCAGCGCGCGGGTGTCGCGACTGCTGAGGGTGAGACGCAGCCCCTTGGCATCGAGGGAGGCGAGCGGCGGTTTGTCGAGCATGGCGTATTCGTCCCGCGCCCGACCTTTCTTGCCGGGGGCGAGTTCGATATAGGCGCCGGAGAGCAGGGTGCTCAGACCCGATACCCCTTCACGGCCCACTCTGGGCTTGACCACCCAGAACTGGCTGTCACCGCGCAGCATGCCGGAGGCGGCATTGGTCAGCCGTCCTTTCAGCACGGCATGGCTATAGTCATCGCTCAGCTCGACGGCCTCGATGCGGCCGACGTCCACTTCGCGGGAGCGGATCACCGTCTTGCCAGCGACTATGCCCTCGGCAGTGGCGACTGTCAGGGTGAAACTGGGGCCCTGGGAGTACCAGTGCTGGAACAGCATCCAGAGACCGATGAACAGCGCCAGCAGGGGCACCATCCAGATTGCGGCGGCAGAGCTCAGAAAGTCAGAGCCCGGTTTCCACCTTTTTTTACGCTCACTCACGTTCGCGTTCTCCTTGTTGTAAATCCCAGATCAGGCGGGAGTCGAAACTCATGGCGGCGACCATGGTGATCAGCACCACACCTGCAAATGCGACGGCCGCAGGGCCGGGATAGATGGTCATCAGATTGTCGAGCCGGATCAGGCCCGCCAGAATGGCCACCACGAAGACGTCGATCATCGACCAGCGTCCGACAAATTCGGTCATGCGATAGAGTTTGAGCTTGCCGAGGGGGGAGGTGACATTGCCGCGCTGCACCATATAGCAAAGCCAGAATAGCGCCAGTATTTTCACCAGCGGCACCACCACGCTGGCGAAAAAGATCACCGCCGCTATGGGGTAGGAGCCCATGGCCCAGAGCAGCACCACACCGCCGAGGATGGTGGAGGGGCTGTCATCACCGAGGAACACTGTATCCATGATGGGATAGACGTTGGCCGGAATGTAGAGAATGGCGGAGGTAAACAGCAGCGCCCAGGTACGGTTCAGGCCGCCCGGCTTGCGCGCATGCAGCTTGCCGCCGCAGCGGGAGCAGCTGTGGCTGCCCACCTCGCTCAGAGCGCCACAGATATGGCAGCCCACCAGACCTGATTCCAGCGCGCCCGCCTCCGGGTCGATATCCCGCGCCTCGGTAGGGCCGAACAGCCGCTGCCACAGCCACATCTGATCCAGTGAGGAGATCATCTTGATGAGCAGCACGGTGTAACCGACGAAAGCCCAGAATGACAGCCCCATCTTGATGTCGGCCATCCCCATCAGCTTAACCAGCGAGATGAGCACCCCCACCAGAAAGACATCCACCATCAGCCAGGGTTTGATCCGGCAGAGCAGACGGCCGAGGGAGCGCAGGGCATTGCTGTGCAGATCTTTATCGACCCGCCACAGCACCAGCATGATGGAGCCCATATAGACCAGCGGCAGGCCGATCAGGGTCAGGCTCAGTACCGCGCCGAGAAACAGATAGCCCTCATCCACCAGGGTGGTGATGCTCTGCAAAAAGGTCATCTCCTGACCCACCCCTTTGGCCGAGAAGGACATAAAGGTAAAGGCATTGGCGAGCACGAACATGATGAGTGCCGCGAACCCGTAGGAGATCGGCCGCAACTCCTGCTGTGGCAGGTGGCGACTCAGGGTGTGTCCGCAACGGGGGCAGCAGCTGGCCTGTCCCACCTCGAGCGGTGTGGCCGGTATCAGCAGGTCACACTCTTCGCAGGCAGTGGCATCATGGACATAGGTGGTGTGGTGTTGGTGTGAAACCGGATGCAAGATAAAACCCCAGATAAGGCCCGTGGTAGAGCCAGAGCTGGCGATTATCGCAGTTGTGCTGGTCAGCGACCAGCCCCCGGAGGCCGCTATTGCTGGCGGGAGTGAGAATGACTTTGACAAGCCAGTGCCCATTTAGCACAATCAAACGCCACTTTTTTTCCGCGGGACAATAATTTATGACAACTGAATCCCCCAGCTACTCCACGATTGAGCAAGCCTTCTCCCTCGGGAACGGGCAAGATTCTGCCCTCAACTGGTTGCGCAAGAACCGCAGTCAGGTCGCTATTTTTCTGGTGAGCGGCATCAAGCTGGAAGGCACCATCAGCGGGTTCGACCAGTACAGCGTGCTGCTGACCGATGCTCATGGTAACCAGCAGCTGGTCTACAAGGCCAAGATCTCCACCATCGCCATGCACACCGGCCGTCCGCAGGTGAATATCCAGCGTGCTCGCAAGCCACGTGTCTCCATGGCGCCGCGCCCCCACGGTGCGCCGGGTCGTTATGACGACAATCAGGGCGGCGGCAACAACGAGTAATCGTCTGCCCCGCACTCCCCGTTGACGCGCCCTGCGTCAGCGGCTGACGGAACCTGCTCTCATTTTCATTCATGTCCCGTATGAGAGCCGGTTCCGGTTATCGCCCCTTGCAGGGCGATATTTTTTTCCGCACTACGCCGTTATGCCGACTGGTTGACCCTCTTTGACCATGCAGGTCTGCATACCCGCCGCTTCTCCGGCCTGTACCCCGATTCCGGTATCTTCAAACACCAGACAGCCTGATGGCTCGACCCCCAGCTTGCTGGCGACCAGCAGGAAGGTGTCCGGATTGGGCTTGTGCAGCTCCACATCGTCTGCGGTGACCACCACTGAGAAGTAGCGATCCAGCCCTGTGTTGCGTAGCACCGCCTCGGCATTTATGCGCGGCGAGCCGGTGCCGATCCCCATCGGGATGACGCCATGATAGCGCTCGACCTGCGCCTGCATGGCCGGAAACACGGTCGCCTTGTGCAGGTTGGCCACATAGTGGGCGGTCTTGCAGCGGGTGACTTCGAGCGGATCGAGGGGGATTTGTTGCTCCTGTGCGACCAGCAGGGCTATCTTGCGGCTCGGCATGCCACCCAGTTCATAGAACCAGTCGGCATCGAAGCGAAAGCCAAACTCACGGGCGGTATGTTCCCAGGCGGCGAGGTGCAGCGGCATGGAGTCGACCAGGGTGCCATCAAGGTCAAAGACCAGGCCTTGGAATCCGGAAAGCGTCATGGTGCGGGTCAGTCTCTGAAAAAAGGGAGCCCATTCTAGCCAGTGGCTCTCCGCCTCGCCATCACCTAGCTGGTGAGAAACGCTTGCCCCCACATTTGTGACTGAAAATAGACGGGGGTGAGCTGGGCCGGATCGAGTTGATATTTGGGGGCAAGCTGTTCCAGCAGGGCCCAGTTGCCCTGTTCATAGGTGCTGACCAGCTGAAATAGATGAAAGAGTGGCCCTTCGTGCAGTTCGATGGCGCGCTGCACGCTCTTGGGCAGGTGGGCCATCAGCGGTTCCGACAGCAGGGATCCATCGAGCACCAATCCCACCAGAAAGGCCCAGCTTGCCTCCGCTTTACCGAGGGCGGTGAGGGCAATCAACTCGCAGAAGCGGCCGCGGGCGATGGCCATGCGGGTGCAGGCCTCCGGCATGTGCTGGCTTACCCGAGCCAAACCGTTGATCAACACGAACTTGCGGATCTCCTGCTCCCCCAGATAGGAGAGGGCGCGGGGCACCGAGGTGATGGGGGCGGCATGATCGAAGCCGGGGGCGTTGACGTAGGTGAGCAGCAGGCCGGGCAGCCAGGCATCCTGCTCCAGCAGGCGGGCTACCTGGGCGAAGGAGAACTCTTCGTGGCAGATGAGCTGGAGGATCTGCTGTACCAGCGCCATATCGGGCTGGTTCGCCCGCTGATTGACCAGCTCCGGACGGGCGAGAAAGCCGCCGGCAAAGAAGTCGACCCCCGCCTCCCGCAGCGGGAGAAAATCCGCCCAGGTTTCGATGTTCAGCGCCATCCGCTTGTGTTCGGTGGGCTGGCAGATCCCCTCTTCCCCCATCCAGTACACCAGCAGGCGGCTGGCGCCGAGCCAGCGTGGATCCCGGTTGGCGCCATGTACCGCCAGTCTGCGCCGACTGTCGCGCCACTGCTCCAGCACCGGAAACGAGCTGGGCTGGCGTTCACTGGAGGCTTCAACCAGCGGGATCGCGTCCTGATCCAGCAGCATGGGACGCTGTTCATCGAGCTGTTCGTGGGTGAAGGGCACCAGATATTGACGCCCCTGCGCCAGCAGGCGGCAATGTTGCGCCAGTGAAGGCCATTCGGCCGGTGAACTGAGCTGATAGTCGATGCCGTAGGCCACCAGAGCCAGGCGACGATTGAAGATGGGGTAGCGACGCAACAGCATGGGATCACCGATAGGCCAGAGTGCGGGCCCTCCCTTGTGACTTGGCGTGGTAGAGCGCCTGGTCAGCCTGTTCGGTCAGGGTCTGCCATGCTCCGTCCAGGGAGGGAACCAGATAGCTAAAGCCTATGCTAACCGTAATGAAATCAGCAACCCGCGAGGCGGGATGGGGCATTTTCAAGCGGGCAAGACCATCGTGGATCCGTCCGGCCAGCTGTTCGGCCTCACCGGGTTGGGGGGCGCAGAGCAGAATGACGAACTCTTCCCCGCCGTAACGGGCGACCAGATTGGTGCAGCGCCGCTCTGCATCCCGCAGCACATGTGCCACCTGTTGCAGGCAGAGATCCCCCTTGGCATGGCCGAAGTGGTCGTTGTAGGCCTTGAACTCGTCGACGTCGATCATCAATACCGCCAGCAGGTTCTGGGTGCGTCGTGCCCACTCCCACTCCCGCTGCATGGTGATGTCCCACTGGCGCCGGTTGGCGATGCCGGTGAGGGGATCTTCCAGCGACAGCAGGGAGAGGCGGTGATTGGCCTCCTCCAGCGCCCGGTTGGTCTCGGCCAGCTGCATGGTGCGCTCGGCGACCCGGGCCTCCAGCTGGCGGTTGAGGGTTTCCAGCTGCTCCTGAGTACGCTGGCGGATCAGCAGTTGTGACAGAATGGCGGCGTACTGTTTGAAGATCTCGCTCTGATAGGCCTTGAGCGGACGGTGCCAGAGCAGGTTGTCGGCGGCGATCCAGCCGATGGGGGTGGTGCCATCCCATAGCGATACCATGGCGTTCCAGCCACGGCCCACCTGCTGCTTCTCGTAGTAGAGGGGGGTATCTTCCATCACCAGCACGTAATCCTTGCGCCTGAGCGCCTCTTGCACCGTGGGGTGATCCGGAATGGGGCTGATGAAGTTGTGTTCATCCATCAGCTCGCCCTCTTCGCTGGTGCCCCAGGTGCCGCGCATGGTCTTGCCATCGGGTTCGATCAGGAAGATGGCAACCCGATCGAACTGCAGCTCCTTGCGGGCCAGCAGCACGGCATCCCGCAGCAGATCGTTCTCGCTGCGACTGCGGGAGAGGGTGACGCTGACCATATGCAGCGCCTGCAACATGGTAAGGAAGGAGCCCTGCAGTGCCTGACTCTGTACCAGATCGGTCTGGGTATGGAGCCGCTGGTCCCGCTCCTGATTGACCTGGCTGGAGAGCAGGTGATTGCTGAGCTCGGCAGTCAGATAGTGAATAAGGAGCTGGATGCCCTGACGCTGGTGGGAGGAGAGGCGATCGATGCGGCGGCGGGTCTCCAGATAGATGACCCCTTCCAGTTTCATGTGACGCTTGAGAGGGAAACAGGCGCGTAACTGCGGCTGGGCGGGCTCCACATTTTCGCCGGGATCAGGCGGTGGTGGGAGCTGCTCGATCACCAGTTGTCCCTTCTCCATCGCCTTGTCGATCAGGTGGTGGGGCAGGGTCAGTTGACCTAGATGGGCGAGATCAAGCGTGGTCAGCCCGTGATCGAGCTGAAAGCTGTAGAGCTGCGGTTCGGGGGCTTTCAGCCAGAGGTAGAGGCGTTCGGCATCGGTCTTTTCACGGATGGTGGCGAGGCTCACTTCGCATAGCTGAGCGAAGTTGGTGAAGTGTTCCGGGTCCCATTCCTGCATACCAATATCCCTTGGATTGTACCCAAGCGAGTATAGACATATTTTTCCTTGATTAATATGTCAGAAAGGAGAGGCGGCGCACATAACGGTTGCTTTCAGCCATGCTGGTGGAGACATTCACTGCGTTCTCTGCCAATCGTGGATAGAACTGTGTGCCATAACGGTATCTATGGCAGCTTGTAGGGCGGGATGCCGGGCAAAAAAGAGCCCGCACGATGGCGGGCTCTCGGGCAGATCAGATGATTCTGCGCGGCTTATTCTGCCTTGGGGGCAGCCTCAGCGGGTGTTTCACTGCTATCGGCTGGCGCACTCTCGGCCGCCGGGGCTTCCGGTGCTGGACCCGGCACCAGATCCACTGCCGGTTTGGCGATAAGGGAGCGGGTCTCTTCCACTGCTTCGGTCAGCTTCACCTCGATGATCTGGCCGAGCTCGTAGACCACTTCGGTCTTGTCCAGATAGACGCGACCGTTGTCCCAGTTGCACTCCAGTCGATCCTTGTTGTCGAGAATATGGCGGGCAGGCAGGAAGACCACGGCGCCGTTCTCCTGCAGACGCAGCTTGAGACCAGCACGCATCACGTCGATGATTTCGGCATTGAACACCTGATCGGTGCCAGCGGCGGCTTTCAGGTAACGGACATAAAGCCAGTCGCCGATGTCGCGCTCCACCATGCGGTGCAGACGGCGGCAGGCGGTCAGATGCTCGGTGAGCTCGGTGCTCGGGCGCTCACCCGGGGTCTTGCCGGCGATGACGGCTTTGAGCAGACGATGGTTGACCATATCGCCGTATTTACGGATCGGGGAGGTCCAGGTGGCGTAAGCATCCAGACCCAGACCGTAATGGGCGCCCGGTTCGGAGGACATCAGCGCATAGCTCTGGAAGCGGCGGATCTTGCCATCCAGCCAGCGGGTGTCGAGGTTGTCGATCCAGCGGCGCAAGGCGCAGAAGCCGGAGAGGCTGGCGATCTCGTCGCGCTCGAACGGGGCTTCGGCGCTTTTCAGCAGGTCGATGGCGCCGTCGAGGGACTCTTCGTCAAAGCCGGTGTGAACGTTGAAGATGCCGTAACCGACGCTCTTGCCCAGCACGCGACCAGCGCAGATGTTGGCGGCGATCATCGACTCTTCCACCATGCGGTTGGCGATGCGGCGTGGCTCGACGTGGATGGCCAGTACTTCGCCATTCTCGCCCAGCTCGAAGTCGTAGTCGGGACGATCCGGGAACACCAGGGCATGCTCGGTTCGCCACGCGATGCGCGCTTCGGTCATTGCCCTCATCAGCGGCAGCTGGGCCAGTACGCCTGCGTCGATGGACAGCTCTTTGCCATGCTCGGCCCAGTCGGAGACGTCGTCATAGTTGAGACGGGCGTGGGAGCAGATGCGGGCGGCGAAGAACTCGGTCTCCTCCAGTAGCAGACCATCTTCGGCGATCAGCAGACGGGCGCACAGGGTGTTGCGCTCTTCGCCCTCTTTCAGGGAGCAAAGCTCGTCGGAGAGGGTGCGCGGGATCATCGGCACGTTGCGGCCCGGCATGTAGACGGTAAAGGCGCGCTGGGCGGCCTCTTTGTCCAGCTCGCTCCCTTCGGCCACATAGGCGGTCGGGTCAGCGATGGCGACCAGCAGCTCCCAGCCGTTGTCCAGCTTGGTGATGGCCAGCGCATCGTCCATATCCTTGGTCTTGGCACCGTCGATGGTGAAGAAGGGGACTGCTGTCAGATCGCGACGGGGCAGCTCTTCCTCTTCGATCACCTTCCACTCCGGCAGATCAGCCGGTTCGACCTGGGCCAGGTTGTGGCGGGCCAGCACCACCCACCAGGGCACGTTGTGATCTTCCTGGGCGGCGATCTTCTGGATGATCTCGGCAGAAAAGTTGCCGTCCACCAGCGCATGGCGCTTGAGGGTCGCCACCACCCAGTCACCTTCCTTGAACTCTTTCTCATCCAGACCCTTCTTGACGCGGGCCTTGATGGCATCCTTGATCAGCGGATGGTCGGCAACCACGTTGAGGCGGTCACGGAACATCTTGACCCGGGCCACGAAGCGGGTGACGGACTGCTCCAGCAGGGTATCCGGCTCGGCCACTTCCTTCTCTTTTTCAGTGCGGATCAGGGCTGTCACCCGGTCACCGTGCATCACCTTCTTCATGTAAGGAGGCGGCACGAAATAGCTGGTCTTCTCATCGACTTCCAGAAAGCCGAAGCCCCGGTCCGAGGCGCGGATCACACCCTCTTTCTTCGGGATGTTTTCGCGGATTTGTTGCTTGAGCTGGGCCAGCAGCGGATTGTCTTGGAACATAAGTGAGGAACCTGAAGTGAAAACCTGGGTGGAGACCTGATGAAGGATCGCCCAGCACTATACGTTTTTAGCCCTGCAAAGCCAAGGTGAATGGCCTGCTCAGCGTGGTTTCAACTGCGATCTGGCATGGTCGATAAGCCGCTGGGAGAGCTGCTTGTGAACCCCTTTTTCCAGTACCCAGCGGTGCCAGTAAAGGCGTTCCGTCAGGACGTGGTCGGGACTGAGGTTGAGCAGTGACCCGCCTGCGAGCTGGCCTCTTATCTGCAATTCGGGAATGAGGCAGTAGGCCAACCCCTGTTCGGCCATGGCGACGAAGGCCTCTGACGAGTGGACCGTATGGCAGGGATAACCGCCCGGCTCCAGCCCGAAGTGTTCTCTCATAAAGCTCACATGCATGTCATCGCGCTGATCGAACGCCACCGCCGGTGCCTTGGCCAGCGCCTCACGGGTCAGGCCGTGAGGGAAGTGGCGGGCTACGAAGGCGGGGCTGGCGGTAAGCAGATAGTTCATCTCACCGAGCTCGTCGACGCAGCAACCCGCCAGCGGCTGGGGATGCAGGCTGACCGCACCAAAGGCCTGACCCTCGCGGACCTTGTCGAGGGTGCGGCTCTCGTCATCGACCAGCAGGTTGAGTTCGATGGGGTGCTGTTTCAACAAGGGGGCAATGGCGGGCAAAAACCAGGTGGCCAGGCTGTCGGCGTTCACGGCGATGCTGATCCGGATTGGCCCCTGCGGCTGGTCGGGGGCCAGCTCCCCCGCCAGTTCGAGCTCGAGCTGGTGTACCTGCCGATAGTGGGCCAGTAGTTTCTGGCCGAGTGGCGTGGCCTGCAGCGGCTGGCTGCGAATGAGCAGCGGCTCGGCAAACTGTTGCTCCAACTGCTTGATCCGCTGGGAGATGGCCGACTGGGTGATATGGAGTGACTTGGCCGCCCGATCGAAGTTCTGCTCCTGCAGTACCGCATCCAGTGCCCGCAGCAGTTTGTAGTCCAGCTCTTTCATCTTCTCCCCCTTCCGTTGCCCAAGGGCTGACTCTACGTCACTCGGCAGGGGACAACAATGGGCGGTGGAAGGGGCGTTGCGCTGTGATATCTGACAGTGGTGGTCTGTCTTGTAAGGAAGGCATACTGCTAGAGACCGCAGGGGGCAGCCCTGCGGGGTCATAGCGATACAGCGATACGTTTATCCCGGGCCTGTTTTCCCGGGATTTTTTATATCTGGGCCGCTAACTCATGGGAGCGATAGGTGGCAGTTTGATAGTGTCCGATAAGTGGCTGCGAGACCGCCAGGGCAAATCGCTCATCCAGATAAAAGCGCAGGCCGACACCTTTCACTGCACCGAGATCTACCGCTTGGCGGTGGCCCAGACGAGCCATAGGGATTCCGAGACGACGGAAAATGCGTTCTGCGGGCAGGCTGGCTACACCAACAAACTCTTTGATGCCGTTGGCTGTAGCAAACGCATAGGCTTCCCGAAGGAGCACGCAGGTCAGCTCGCTGACACCATTGGTCATGCACGGAGCGCGGGTCGCATCGATAGCCAGACGGGTGAGTTCCCAGATCTCGGGAGTGCGGGGCGCGTTTTCACCGGCAAGGGCGGTGGGAAAAATGCTGGGCAACATATAGGCGCTGGCGCAACTGAGCAGACGGATACAGGCGCAGACTCCTTGTTCATCTTCGACCAGTACCCAATGGGTGTCTGGCGTGTCAAAGCGGTCGCGTTCCAAACCGTGGTAAGACTCGACGTCCCAGCCTAGCCGGTCGGAAAAGACGCGATTTCGAAATTGATAGAGTTCGTTCTCTACGGCGTTTCGTGGGTGATCTCTCAATTTTCCTTTGAAAACCAACATTATGAACTCTCTCTCTGCCTGTTCGCCGTTATAATCAGAAGCTTGGCCAGGGGGGCTAGCATATGAAACAAGAGCAACTGTTTGAGTATCTGGAACATTTCACTTCGGTGACGGATGGTGACCGTCTTGCCGGATTGATCGGTCGCTTTACGGTCGATATGGGTTATGACTATTACGGCTTTACTCTGATCATTCCGATGTCGATGCAAAGACCCAAAGTGGTACTGTTTAATCAGTGCCCTATCTCCTGGGTACAGACCTATACCGATAACAACATGCTGGCGTGCGACCCTGTGATTCAGTTGGCACGCAAGCAGACGCTGCCCATTTACTGGAACCGCCTCGATGAGCGGGCTCGCTTTCTGCAAGAGGGAAGCATGGACGTGATGGGACTGGCCGCCGAGTTCGGATTGCGCAATGGCATCTCCTTCCCTCTGCACGGCGCAGCCGGGGAGAACGGGATCCTCTCCTTTATCACGTCCGAACGGGCCTCGAGCGATCTGTTGCTGGAGTCCTCGCCGATCCTCTCCTGGATGGCCAATTACATCTTCGAGGCTGCGATCAGGGTTGTGCGCCTGAGGGATTCGGATCAACAAGCCGCCCTGACGGATCGTGAGACCGAATGCCTGTTCTGGGCCAGTGAGGGGAAAACATCGGGGGAGATCGCCTGCATTTTGGGGATCACCGAGCGTACGGTGAATTACCACCTCAATCAGGTCACTCGCAAAACTGGCTCCATGAATCGTTATCAGGCCATAGCCAAGGGGATTAGCAGTGGCATTTTGCTGCCGAATCTTGAGCATGTAGTTGTCACCAACTTCCCCAAGCTGATGCAATAGAACCTGTTGATTCTCGGGGCTGAGCGGCGGACTCTCAATTGTCAGATCCTGCTATTGACTATTGGTTTCGGATGGGGCTTTTGGTGACTCCGGCTGATTAGCAAAATGAATCAATCAGTAAATCAATGAATTTCTAAGAAGGAACCGCCATCGCTATAGTGCCGCTCATTCATCATTTCGAACGGTACTCTCCATGATGCTCGCAACGACACTGCAAGGCTTCACCATCGGTCTGGCCATGATCATCCCCATCGGCGCCCAGAATGCGTTTGTGCTGAGCCGGGGCATCCATCGCAATCACCATCTGCTGACGGCCACGCTCTGCAGTTTCTGCGATCTCACCCTGATTGCTATCGGCGTATTTGGCGGGGCCAATGTGCTGGCCGCCAGCCCCTTCGGCATGGCGTTGCTCACCTGGGGAGGCGTGCTGTTTCTCGGCTGGTTTGGTGGCCGTTCCCTGCTCAGTGCCTGGCGTGGCAAGGGGGAGGGGCTTGCCGAGTCTGCTCAGCAGATGGGTGCCAAAAGCGTGCTGGCGATGACGCTGGGAGTTACGCTGCTCAATCCTCACGTCTATCTCGATACATTGATGCTGCTTGGCTCCCTTGGCAGTCAGGTGAGCGAGTCCTTGCGTCCGGCCTTTGCTGCGGGGGCCATGCTGGCCTCGTTGGTGTGGTTCTACTCGCTGGCGCTGGGTGCTGCGGCACTGGCGCCCTGGCTGGCCAGCAGCCGGGTGCAGCAGGGGATCGACCTGCTGGTTGGCATCATCATGCTGAGCCTGGCTGTTCAACTGGCCATAGGACGTTGAGGAAGTTAAGGCGGCAGGAATGAGCGACCGGTAACAAAAAGATGCCACTCATATGAGTGGCATCTTTGCTATTGGAGGGGCTCAGACTCTGAACTGGGAGAGCAGGCGCTGTTGCATCAGGCTGGCTTGATGGAGCGAGGAGGCGAGTTGCAGACACTCCTGCGCCTCCTGTTCGCCGGTTCTGGCTTGCAGACTGATGCCGGAGACCTTGTCAGAGGAGTGGCTCAGGGTGTGTGACAGTTGCCCGGTAGCCACGGCCACCTGCTGCACCATGTCGGCCAGCTGGTCGATGGCGCCTTCCACCTTGAACAGGATCTGCTTGGTGTTCTCGGAGTCCTGCATGCCGGACTCTACCGTCTTGAGGTTGCGCTGCATCATCAGATAGGCGGTTTCGGTCTGCTGCTGGATGCTGCTGATCACCTGGCTGATCTCGGCGCTTGATGTCGCGGTGCGATTGGCCAGGGTGCGCACCTCGTCCGCAACCACCGCAAAGCCACGCCCCATCTCCCCCGCGCGGGCCGCTTCGATGGCCGCATTGAGAGCCAGCAGGTTGGTCTGCTCCGAGATACCGCTGATGGTGGAGATGATCTGGCCAATCTGACCCGCCTGCTCCTTGAGGGAGTTGATGGCGATGGCACACTCGCTCACCTCCTGTACCACCCGCTGCATGCCCGCGCTGGCGGAGGCGACATACTGGCTGCTCTCGGTGGTCAGCTGGCGCACCTCATTGGCATTGTGGGCCGCCATGCTGCAGTTGTCCGAGATACCGGTGGCGACTTGCACCATCTGTTCACTGTCGTGGTGCAGGGCCAGCGCATGTTCGGCGGTCTGGCGGCTGCTTTGGCTGATTGCCTCCACCCGGTTGACCGAGGTGTGAACGTGTTCGCTGATGTGCTGGTTGTTGTCCATGGTGGAGCTGATCATCTTCTGCAATTTCTCGATGAAACGATCCACGCTGTTTGCCAGCGAGCCTATCTCGTCATCCCGTTGCAGGTTGATGCGGGCGTTGAGGTCTCCCTCGCCGGCGGCGATATCCTGCATTCGTTTGTCCACTTGCAGCAGCGGGGTCACCAGCTTGCGGGTCAGCCAGAAGCCGCAGAGAGTGACCATGATCAGGCTCAGTAGCAGGCCACCCAGCAGCAGGGTTCGGGTCTGGCTGATGATGCCGTTGAGCTGGGCCACCTGATCCTCTACGGTAGCATCGCCGCTCTCCTCGATGGCAACCAGCTGTTGTCGCAGCTCATCGGCACTGACCTCATAGGCGGACTGCTGGGCCTGATAGCTGCCGAGCGCATCGACCCACTGTCCCATCAGTTGCTGATGCCGGGCCAACAGAGCGCGATACTCTGCCGACAGTGTCTTGCCGGCAAATTCGCCGGTTCCCTCGATATCGAACAGCCCGGTGCCGAGCATGCTGTCGACCGCTTCGTGGTAGAAATCGGTCGCCTCTTTTAACTCGGCTTGGATCGCCTCT
Organism: Aeromonas sp. FDAARGOS 1404; assembly: GCF_019047085.1. NCBI lineage: Bacteria > Pseudomonadati > Pseudomonadota > Gammaproteobacteria > Aeromonadales > Aeromonadaceae > Aeromonas > Aeromonas sp. FDAARGOS 1404. The sequence goes on along the minus strand of NZ_CP077237.1, from coordinate 1,633,309 downwards.
GTGACTCCTTGTCTGCGCATCTTCTCCAGCGCATAGAGTTGGCGCAAAAAGCCTATGTTGGACTCCATACCCCCGTCGGCCGCTTCCCAGCGGGTGGAGAGGCCGCTGTTCCAGCTGATGGTCTGGTCGGGGGATTGGGTCAGCGCCTCGACTGCACCATCGCCGATCACCTCCAGCTGGGTCGAGAGGCGAGCCATCAGATCGGCGTTATGATGCAGTGCCTGGTCCACCTCGGTATAGGCGTGATAGAGCGCCAGCAGCGTCTCTTGTTGCTGTTGATAGTCCTGCTTGTGCTGTTCCATGGTGGCAAGGGCTGCACCATCAATGAGCTGCCCCTGGCTGACCCGGGCCAGCGCATCATCGGTCGCCGCCTTGGCAGCATCGAGTTCGGCGCGATTGAGCGGGGTTCCGTTTTGCATCTTCTGAATCTGTAGCTGTTGGTTGCCCAGCTCTATGGAGCCCTCCATGGCACCGTCGGCGGTCTGCCAGGCGGCACCCAGTACGTATGAGAGCAGATTGGCTAGCCGCTGGCTGCCATACCAGCCAACGACCCCCATGCCCAGCGTACATCCGAGCAATATGGCAAGACCCAGATTGGCGGTGGTAACAATTTTCATGTGATGGCCTTCCTTGGTATCGACATTGGCACCAGTTTCGGTTCCGAACGGGTTTAGTGTAGTGGTTTATCCCCCGCTCGGGGGCCGGTGCGGCGCTGAAACATCCCGTGCACTGGCTGCACCCGATCAAGCATGGTGGAAAAGTGGATAAAAAGCCTCTCTGACCACAAGGGGGTTGCTGCCCTATGCTGGATACTTATCCAGTTATTCTTTATGCTATGAGCCAATTTACGAATAGTTGTATTGGTGAGGAGAGAGCCGTGATTGGTCGCTTGAGAGGCATTGTCATTGAAAAGCAGCCCCCCGAGGTCCTGCTGGAAGTGGGCGGGGTTGGCTATGAGGTACAGATGCCGATGAGCTGCTTCTATGATTTGCCGGAGATCGGCAAGGAAGCGACCATCCATACTCACTTTGTGGTGCGGGAAGATGCCCAGTTGCTTTATGGTTTCAACCACAAACAGGAGCGGGCACTGTTCCGCGAGCTGATCAAGACCAACGGAGTCGGCCCCAAGCTGGCGCTGGCTATTCTCTCCGGCATGACAGCTACCCAGTTTGTGCTGAGTGTCGAACGTGAAGAGATAAGCTCTTTGGTCAAACTGCCGGGAGTCGGCAAGAAGACCGCCGAGCGGCTGGTGGTGGAGATGAAGGATCGCCTCAAGGGGTGGGTCAGTCACGACCTCTTCTCCCCGGCCATGGTCACCCTGCCAGCCAGTGAGCCCGAATTGCGGGCACCGGATGTGACCGAAGAGGCGGCCAGTGCGCTGGTGGCCCTCGGTTACAAGCCGCAGCAGGCGAGTCAGATTGTTAGCAAGATCGCCAAAGAGGGGATGTCGGTGGAAGATATCATCCGTGAATCCCTGCGTAGCCTGGTATGAGGTAGTTGATGATTGAAGCAGACCGCCTCATTTCGGCCAGTGCCGCCCGTGAGGATGACATTATTGACCGGGCTATCCGCCCCAAGAAGCTGGCTGACTACACCGGTCAGGATACCGTCTGCGAACAGATGGAGATCTTTATCGAAGCGGCCCGTCAGCGGGGTGAAGCACTCGATCACCTGCTGATCTTCGGTCCGCCGGGTCTGGGCAAGACTACCCTCGCCAACATCGTCGCCAACGAGATGGGGGTCAATATCAAGACCACCTCCGGCCCTGTACTGGAGAAAGCGGGGGATCTGGCCGCGCTGCTCACCAACCTCGAGCCAAACGATGTGCTGTTCATCGATGAAATCCATCGCCTCAGTCCTGTGGTGGAGGAGGTGCTCTATCCAGCGATGGAGGATTACCAGCTCGACATCATGATCGGGGAGGGACCCGCAGCTCGCTCCATCAAGCTGGATCTGCCTCCCTTCACCCTGATTGGCGCTACCACCCGGGCAGGTTCACTGACCAGCCCGCTGCGGGATCGCTTCGGCATCGTCCAGCGGCTGGAGTTCTACAACGTCAAGGACCTGACCGATATCGTCTCCCGCAGTGCCCGTTGTCTGGGGCTAGACATGACGGAAGATGGTGCCATTGAGGTCGCCCGTCGCTCTCGCGGCACGCCGCGGATTGCTAACCGTTTGTTAAGGCGGGTGCGCGACTTTGCCCAGGTGAAATCCGATGGCCGGATCGACGGCCCCATTGCTGCCCGCGCCATGGACATGCTGGATGTCGATAACGAAGGTTTTGACTTCATGGACCGCAAGTTATTGTTGGCTGTGATAGACAAGTTTATGGGGGGGCCGGTGGGTCTCGATAATCTGGCCGCCGCGATCGGGGAAGAGAAAGATACTATCGAAGATGTGCTGGAGCCTTATCTGATCCAGCAAGGGTATCTGCAACGTACACCCAGAGGACGGATTGCGACCACACGAGCCTACGCTCATTTCGGTCTTCAGCGACCAGATGAGAAGTAAAAACAGTCGTTTGAACATGAAACCGCCGTCAAAGGCGGTTTTTTATTATCCGGGCAAAAAAAAGCCCACGGCGGATGCGGTGGGCAAAGACAATTCAGGATGGATGTTCACAGACAGTGAGTGCGTCTGGACACAGACCGGAAAATAAACAGGTGAGCCGTCGCGAGCTCTCAGAGTCGGTTCAGTTGATAGAGCTGAACAAAGGAAAGCTTGTAGTAACGGATGGTTTTAGCAACAAACTTTTTCATCTTCGATTCCAATAGACAGGTTCAAATTGATCGTCGAATACGTACCGTGAACCCGGATTAACCGGCCTGTATCCAAGGGTATGCCCTCACTGCGAGGCGCATTGTAGGAGTTCGAATCGACCCCGGCAAACAAGAAAAATTGCACTCTTCAAATTAGTTTATCTAATGTCTTTGTTGATGAAATTGGTTCGCATGAGTATGCATTCTTTGCAATTTTAAATTGAGTTTTCGAATCAGATTGCCTGACTCGGATAACATGGAAAAAGGCGCGTCATTCACGCTTTTCAAATTAAACCGAGTGGCGGGATGTTAAATTCTTAAATTGATTTAAATCAATGTTTTACGCTTTATCGTGTTTTGTGATCTGGCTCGCGTCAATAATCGTGAAATAGATTAAAAATGCCTTTCAAAGCCATGTATGGCGGGTCCTTTTACATTGATTTCAATCAAATAAAGGTGATATAAAAACCCGGTCATCATGGGCGAGAATAAATTCAGGCTGATTGTTTTGGAATTGTTAAACATTAGCTTTATTTGTGTTCTCGTATTGCCTTGTTGTTAATGCCAGTGGTTACTGAACGCGTTTTGTTGTGACACGTCCCAATAAGGCTCATTCGATAACCTCCAACGGAAGCTTTGTGCTTAAAACTTAAAATAGCCGTGCCAATAATCGGTGAGGAAACATCATGATTGCTGAGCATGTGGTAGACCTATCGCGGTTCCAGTTCGCTGCGACGGCCCTTTATCACTTTTTGTTTGTACCCCTGACGCTGGGAATGGCCTTTCTCCTGGCGATCATGGAATCCGTCTATGTGATGACCAACAACACCATCTACCGGGACATGACCAAATTCTGGGGTAAGTTGTTTGGTATCAACTTTGCCTTGGGGGTCACCACAGGTCTGGCCATGGAGTTCCAGTTCGGGACGAACTGGGCTTACTACTCCCATTATGTCGGCGATATCTTCGGGGCCCCGCTGGCTATCGAAGGGCTGATGGCCTTCTTCCTGGAGTCCACCTTCGTCGGTATGTTCTTCTTTGGTTGGGATCGTCTGAGCAAGCATCAGCATCTGGCTGCCACCTGGTTGATGGCGCTGGGTACCAACCTCTCCGCCCTCTGGATCCTGGTCGCCAACGGCTGGATGCAGAACCCGGTCGGTGCCGAGTTCAACTTCGAATCCATGCGAATGGAGATGATGAGCTTCGCTGACGTGGTGCTCAATCCGGTTGCTCAGGTCAAGTTCGTCCACACTGTGGCGGCTGGTTATACCTGTGGCGCCATGTTTGTGCTGGGTATCTCCTCCTACTACCTGCTGAAGAATCGTGATGTGGCGTTCGCCCGTCGCTCCTTCGCCATTGCCGCCGCGTTCGGTATGGCTTCCATCGTGTCCGTGCTGATCCTCGGTGACGAATCCGGTTACGAGACCGGTGAAGTGCAGAAGGTGAAACTGGCCGCTATCGAAGCTGAGTGGGAGACTGAACCTGCTCCGGCCGCCTTTACCCTGTTCGGTATTCCGAATCAGGAAGAGATGCGCACCGACTACGCCATCAAGATCCCCTATGCGCTGGGCATTATCGCGACCCGTTCTCTGGACGGTCAGGTAACCGGTCTGAAGGATCTGAAGAGCGAGCACGAACTGCGCGTTCGTAACGGTATGACCGCTTACGACCTGCTGACCAAGCTGCAATCCGGTGACAAGTCTGACGAGACCCGCGCTCGCTTCGACGAAGTGAAGCAGGATCTGGGCTACGGTCTGCTGCTCAAGCGCTACACCAGCAACGTGACCGATGCTACCGACGAGCAGATCAAGGCCGCAGTGGATGACTCCATCCCGCAGGTTCTGCCGCTGTTCTTCGCCTTCCGCATCATGGTTGCCGTCGGCATGCTGATGCTGGTGCTGATTGGTATGGCCTTCTATGACAGTGCCCGTCACCAGATCGGCAAGCGCAAGTGGCTGCTCAAGGGTCTGCTGTGGGGTATCCCGCTGCCGTGGATAGCTATCGAAGCTGGCTGGTTTGTTGCTGAATATGGTCGCCAACCGTGGACCATTGCAGAGGTGTTGCCGACTTCCCTCTCTGCATCCAACTTGCCTGCAGCCGAGATCTGGTTCTCTCTGATCGGTATCTGCCTGTTCTATACCGTACTTCTGGTTATCGAGATGTACCTGATGTTCAAGTATGCCCGTCTTGGCCCCAGCAGCCTGAAGACTGGCAAGTATCACTTTGAACAGATCAAGGCATAAGGAGAGCGACCATGTTTGATTACGAAACTCTGCGTGTCATCTGGTGGGCTCTGGTCGGCGTACTGCTGATCGGTTTTGCCATCACTGACGGCTTCGACATGGGGGTAGGCGCACTGCTCCCGTTCGTCGGCAAGAAAGATGTCGAGCGCCGCGTGATGCTCAACACCATGGGACCGCACTGGGAAGGTAACCAGGTTTGGCTGGTCACTGCCGGTGGTGCCTTGTTCGCCGCCTGGCCGATGGTGTATGCCGCGACCTTCTCCGGCTTCTACATCGCCATGATCCTGACTCTGATGGCGCTGTTCCTGCGTCCGGTCGGTTTCAAGTACCGCTCCCTGCGTGCTGATGCAAAATGGCGCAGCAACTGGGACTGGGCCTTGTTCGCCGGTAGCGCAGTACCGCCCATCGTCTTTGGTGTGGCCTTTGGCAACCTGCTGCAAGGCGTTCCGTTCGAGTTTAACCAGTTCATGATGTTGACCTATCACGGCAACTTCTTCGGCCTGCTTAACCCGTTCGGCATTCTGGCTGGTCTGGTGAGCCTGTTCATGCTGCTCACCCAGGGCGCAACCTGGTTGATGATGAAGACCGACGGTGAAGTGCTGGCGCGTTCCCGCACTGCCGCCATGATCTGCTCACTGCTGACCCTGGTGCTGTTTGCTGCCGCAGGTTGGTGGGTAAGCGGTATGGAAGGGTATGTCATCGTCAAGGCTGCTGCGACTGACGCGGTATCCAACCCGATGAACAAGGAAGTTGTCCTGCAGGCTGGTGCCTGGATGAACAACTACACCCTCTATCCGTGGATGGTGGCCGCCCCTGTACTGGGTCTGGCCATGAGCCTGCTGACTGCGCTGTTTGCCCGCATGAACATCGGCTGGCTGGCGTTTACCAGCTCCTCGTTGGCGATTGCCGGGGTCATCCTCACTGCCGGTTTCTCCATGTTCCCGTTCGTGATGCCCTCAAGCCTTGAGCCGTCACTGAGCCTGACCATGTGGGATGCTACCGCCTCTTTCAACACCTTGCAGGTGATGACAGTGGCTGCAGCGATCTTCGTACCGATTGTGCTGGGTTACACCATCTGGACTTACATCAAGATGTTTGGCCGGGTAACCAACAAGCACATCGAAGATAACCAACAATCTCTCTATTAAGAGGTGCGCTGACAATGTGGTATTTCACCTGGATCCTGGGACTGTTGCTGGCCTGTGCATTTGGCATCATCAATGCGCTATGGCTGGAACACACCGAGAACATGGATCGTCAGATCGATGAAAACAAGTGATCGACTCGCCAGGCTGGCCGCTCCACTGGAGCGGCAGCCGTGGCAGGGGTTGATGTTACTCGCGGCGGCCTTGTTGGCCGTCGCTATTTTACAGGCCCCCAATCTGATCGCGGCCAACACCAGCGAGCATGGTCTCTGGCTTGCTCCCTGGCTGATGTGGGCCGTCTGTTGTGGCGTACTTAACGGGCTTGGCTTTCATCTGAAAAGCCTGCCCGGACGTGTGCTGTTCAACCCCTGGCTCGCCTGGCCCAGTTTGTTGTATGGCCTCTGGCTGACACATTCATATTTCCTTTCATAAAAAACGGGGGGAGGCAGGATTTCCCTGTCTCCCCCTGCTTCTTTCCTATTCAGCCCTGCGCTATGATAGCCCCCCATCTGACTGTCGAATGGATCACAGATTGTTATGGGGGAAGTCTTTGAGTTTCCGGTGCGTGTCTACTACGAAGACACCGACGCCGGGGGCATTGTCTACAACGCCAATTATCTCAAGTTTATGGAACGTGCTCGCACCGAGTTTCTTCGTGCCAAAGGGGTCGAACAGGACGTCTGGCTGCAGGAGGGATATGCCTTCGTGGTGAGCCGAACTGAGATCGATTTCCGCTCGGCGGCCCGTTTTAATGAACTATTGAATGTATTAACGCAAGTGATTGAAGTGAAACGCGCATCCCTGCGCTTTTCGCAGCAGATCCTGGCGGCTGATGGACGACTGATCACCCAGGCCATGGTACAGATAGCCTGTGTCAGTCATCCGCAAATGAAACCTGTAGCTATACCTGAAAAAATCAAGGGAGTGCTGTTAAGTGCACGCTGAAATTTCGTTTATTGGCCTGTTTTGGCAAGCCAGCCTGTTGGTAAAACTGGTCATGATGACCCTGATGAGCATGTCTATTGTCTCGTGGGCGCTGATTATCCAGCGTTCAAAGGCGATCAAGGCGGCCAATCTCGCATCGGAACAGTTTGAAGATCGCTTCTGGTCAGGGGTCGATCTCAATCGCCTCTATCAGGAGTCCTCTTCCCGCCGCGATGATATCGAAGGCATGGAAGATATCTTCTACTCCGGCTTCAAGGAGTATGCCCGCTTGCTCAAGGCCGGTGCCCGTGGTCAGGATGCGGTGATGGATGGTACCTACCGCGCCATGCGCGTCTCCCTCTCCCGCGCGGTGGATGATCTGGAATCCAACTTGCCGGTGCTGGCGACCATCGGCTCCATCAGCCCCTATATCGGTCTGTTCGGTACCGTATGGGGGATCATGAACGCCTTTATCGCCCTGGGTCAGGTGCAGCAGGCCACCCTGCAAATGGTGGCACCGGGTATCGCGGAAGCGCTGATCGCTACCGCCATGGGTCTGTTTGCCGCTATCCCGGCGGTTATCTTCTATAACCGTTTCTCCAACAAGGTCGAGCGGCTGGAGAACGCCTACGCCAACTTCATGGACGAGTTCACTACCATTCTGAACCGTCAAATTGCACAGCAGCAGGGTGATCAGTAATGCAAACCTATCAGCGGATCCGGCGCAAGAAGGTGGCCGAGATCAACGTGGTTCCCTATATCGACGTCATGCTGGTGCTGCTTATCATCTTTATGGCGGTCACGCCGGTGATCACGCAAGGGGTCAAGGTGGATCTGCCACAGGCTGAGTCCGAGCAGTTGCCGGAAGATGCCAAGCCGCCCTTCATCGTCAGCGTCAATACCGAAGGCGAGTATGTCATCAAGGCTGGCGAAGCCGATGACGAGCCGGTGCCAAGCGGCACGCCAGAGGCGATGCAGCAATACATCACCGAAAAAGCCATGGGCTATCTGGCGATCAACCAGAATGCCCCCGTGGTGGTCGCGGGTGACAAGGCCGTGCGCTACGAAGAGGTGATCCTGTTGATGGTGGCCCTCAAGAATGCGGGTGTGCCTCAGGTTGGCCTGATGACAGATCCGGTGAACTAACGGAGATGGATGTGAAGCGTGGTATTTCCGGTTATCTCATCGCGTCGTTTCTGCTGCACCTGATCATCGGCATCATCCTGTTTGTCGGGCTCGATTTCAGCAAACCGAAACGACCCGAATCGAAGGGGCAGATCGTCAATGCCGTCATGCTCGATGAGAACTTCCTCAACGAACAGGCCAAGCAGATCCAGCAGCAGAAATCTCAGCCCAAGCCTCAAAAGGTAGAGAAAGAGAAGGATAAGGAAGACACGGATCTCGCCAAGCGCGAGCTGGCTCAGAAACAGGAGCAGCTTCGCATCGCCGAGACCAAGCGCAAGCAGGCCGAAGAGGCGACTCGCAAGGCCGAGGCCGAGAAGCAGAAGAAGGTTGCCGAGCAGAAGCAGGCGGAAGAGAAGGCGCAGAAAGCCGAGGAAGCCCGCAAGCTGGAAGAGCAGAAGGCCAAGAAGGCCGAAGCCGAGCGTAAAGCGGCGGAAGCCGAGAGCAAGGCGTTGGCGTTGAAGAAGAAAAAGGAACAAGAGAAGAAAGAGGCCGAAGAGAAGGCAAAGGCGGCAGAAGCCAAGGCCAAGAAAGCGGAAGCTGAAAAGAAGGCCAAAGCCGAAGCCGAGAAGAAAGCCAAGGCAGAAGCAGAGAAAAAAGCCAAAGCCGAGGCCGAGAAGAAGGCCAAGGAAGAGGCTGAGAAAAAGGCAAAAGCTGACGCAGAGAAGAAAGCCAAGGCAGAGGCCGAAAAGCAGGCCAAGATCGCGGCTGAGCGCAAGCGTAAAGCGGCCGAGCAGGCCAAGCTGCAAAAAGAGATGGAAGAGATGATGCAGCAGCAGCTGTCGGCTGAGGCCAATGCCCGCAGTCAGGCGGCATCGGCAGCAGCCCAGGGCGAAGTCGACAAATATGCGGCGCTCATCAAGGCCACTGTTGAGCGGTATATGATTTTGGATCCCACCATGCGGGGCAAAACATGTACTATCGGCGTACGTCTTGCGAGCAGTGGCTTTGTCATATCGGTAGATAACGGCCAGGGTGACCCGGCGGTTTGTCGTTCCGGTAAGGCGGCTGTTCTGAAAGCCAATCAACTGCCTGTGCCCAAGGATCCTGCGGCATTCGAGATGTTGAAGGAATTTAACCTGAAGTTAGAACCGAGTATCTAAGCGTGATAAAACGAGGTTGCTTGCCTCCGGTTGGCAACCTCTCGCCGAGAAAGGAATTTAACCTCTCATCTATATTGGAACCGAGTATTTAAGCCATGATCAGAAAAGTATTTTTTGCTTTGGTTGGCTGTTTGTTGCTGGGCCAGAGTGCCCAGGCGGCCCTGGACATCGTCATCACCGGCGGTATTGATAGCGCACGCCCCATCGCCGTCGCCCCCTTCAAGTGGGAAGGCAACGGGCAGTTGCCGCAGGACATCGCGGAAGTGGTCTCCAACGACCTGATGCGCAGCGGCAAGTTCAAGCCGCTGGCCCGTGGCCAGATGCCGCAGACCCCGAGCAGCAGCAGCGAGATCAACTTCGCTCCCTGGGCCTCCCAAGGGGTTGAAGCCGTGGTGGTGGGTTCCATTTCGGCAGTCGGTGACGGCACTTACAAGGTCAACTTCGAGCTGGTCGATGTGCTGAAAGGCCAGCTGGCCAAGGCGCAAGGTGGCGAGAGCAATGGTTACATCCTGGATAGCCGTATGGCGACCATCCCGGGTGCCCAGATGCGCCAGTTTGCCCACCGTATCTCCGACATCGTCTATGAGCGTCTGACTGGCGAGCGCGGTGCCTTCCTGACCCGTCTGGCTTACGTCTCCGTCCAGCAGGGTACCCAGTTCCCGTACCAGCTGCGTATTTCTGACTACGACGGTTACAACGAGAAGACCCTGCTGCGCTCCCGCGAGCCCTTGATGTCTCCAGCCTGGTCGCCGGATGGCAGCAAGCTGGCTTACGTGAGCTTCGAGAACCAGAAGTCCGAAATCTACGTGCAGGATATCTACACCCAGCAGCGCAGCCTGATCACCAGTTTCCGCGGTATCAACGGGGCGCCGGAGTGGTCTCCGGATGGTCGTCGTCTGGCTATCGTTCTCTCCAAAGATGGTTCACCGAACCTCTATGTGGTTGATGTCGCTAGCAAGCAGCTGACCCGGGTTACAACCAGCCGTGTGATCGACACCGAACCCTCCTGGATGCCGGATGGGCAAAATTTGTTGTTCACCTCTGAACGTGGTGGCAAACCCCAGATTTATAGCGTAAATTTGGCGACTGGTATGACTCGCCGGATGACTTGGGAAGGTGAATCCAACCAGGGTGCATCCATCACTCCTGATGGCAAAATCATGGTGATGGTGACCCGTGTTCAGGGACAGTATCGTATTGCCCGTCAGGACATGGAAAACAATGCCCTGTTGGTCCTTACCCAGAGTGCTCTGGATGAGTCGCCAAGTGTGGCTCCCAATGGCAGCATGATCATTTATGCCACCATCTATCAGGGTCGTAAGAGTCTCGCGTTGGTGTCGACTGATGGTCGCTTCAAGGCTGTGCTTCCGACCAGTAGCGGTGAAATTCGTGCACCAGCTTGGTCGCCCTTCTTGAATTGATAAAAATCCAATTGTTTTTTGTTTTGTTATAAAGGTTTAAGGAAATAGCATGCAACTCAATAAACTGCTCAAGGGTTTGGCCATCGCACTGCCACTGTTCACCCTGGCCGCTTGTAGTTCTTCTTCTGATTCCGACGCCGCTGGCGCTGAATCAGGTATGACCGACGGCATGGGCGGTGTACAAACCGGCGGCGCCAACGGCATGTTGTCCCCGGAAGAGCAGATGCGTCAGAAGTTCGAAGCACTGCAGCGTGACAACGTGATCTACTTCCCGTTCGACGGTTACGATATCCAGGGTCAGTACGCTGATCTGCTGGATGCCCACGCCAGCTACCTGCGCGAGCGCCCGAGCGTGAAAGTCCTGATCGAAGGTCACGCCGATGAGCGCGGTACTCCGGAGTACAACATCGCCCTGGGCGAGCGTCGTGCCAAGGCTGTTGCCAAGTATCTGCAAACCCTGGGTGTGCAGGCCGAGCAGCTCTCCATCGTCAGCTATGGCGAAGAGAAGCCGCTGGACATGTCCCACACCGAGGATGCCTTTGCCAAAAACCGCCGCGCGGTTCTGGTTTACTAAGGTTTAAACCGAACGAAGTTCGTTTATATGCAAGCGGCCATTTCGATGGCCGTTTTATTTGCACTAAACGCCAAGGTTTGATCCGAATGAAATCTGCATATGCGAGCGACGATGGCGCTGGCCGTTTTATCTGTACTAAACGCTAAGGTTTGATCCGAATGAAATCTGTGTACAAGCAAGCTGTCGTTGCGCTGGCCGTAATGGTTGCTCTGAATGCGCAAGCTGCGGCACCGGTCAGCGATCTGGGCGGTGACTCAAGTGGTGGGGTTGTCCTTAGCGGCAACAACGGCGCCATCGTGCCCACCGGTAGCCTGGAAGATCGGGTTGCCCTGCTGGAGCGCACCCTCAATGCCCGTCTGCGACTGCAAGCTGAATTGCAGCAACAGGTCGACTCCCTGCAAGGGGAGGTCTCCGAGCTGCGTGGTCAGCTGGAGCAGCAGACCTACCAGATGGAACAGTCGCAAGAGCGCCAGCGCCAGCTCTACCAAGAGCTCGACAAGGTTGCCAGCAGCCAGCAAGCTGCTCCAGCCGCCCCGGCCCCCGCTGCTGCCACACCGGCTGCTACCGCCAATTACTCAACCAATCAGGATGAGAACCAGGCCTACGACGCAGCGGTCAACATGGTGCTCAAAGAGAAGAACTACGACAAAGCCATTCCGGCTTTCCAGGGCTTTATCAAGCAGTACCCCAATTCGGGCTATGTTCCCAATGCACACTACTGGCTCGGCCAGTTGCTGTTCAACAAGGGTGACAGAGCCGGTGCCTCGGCCCAGTTTTCGACCGTGGCCAACAAATACAGCAAATCCCCCAAGCGAGCCGATGCGCTGCTGAAGCTGGGTATGCTGGCGCAGCTAGATGGCAAGAAGGCGGAAGCCAAATCCTTCTATGAGCAGGTGATCAAGGGCTATCCCAACACCTCGCCGGCCCAGTTGGCCAAACAGAGTCTGGCCAAGCTGTAACATTGCTGTATGTCACTGTTTTCGTAACGCTACTGTAAAAACAGCCTGCATTTGTACGCACATTGAGCAAACGGATTTAAATTACGAATTTTCTGTTGCACCGGAAATTTAAATCCGTAATATAGGCCGCCGTCAGAGCCGAAGCAGTAATGCAGTCGGAACTGGTCGTGGTGAGGGTCGTTAGCTCAGTCGGTAGAGCAGTTGACTTTTAATCAATTGGTCGCTGGTTCGAATCCAGCACGACCCACCATTTTCTCCACTCGGTGGAGACAGAATTCCCAGGTCGTTTAGCTCAGCTGGGAGAGCACCTCCCTTACAAGGAGGGGGTCACTGGTTCGATCCCAGTAACGACCACCAGTTTGAAAAAAAATGATTTAGATGGGTCGTTAGCTCAGTCGGTAGAGCAGTTGACTTTTAATCAATTGGTCGCTGGTTCGAATCCAGCACGACCCACCATCATTTCAGAATCCCAGGTCGTTTAGCTCAGCTGGGAGAGCACCTCCCTTACAAGGAGGGGGTCACTGGTTCGATCCCAGTAACGACCACCAGTTTGTAAGTAAAAATGATTTAGATGGGTCGTTAGCTCAGTCGGTAGAGCAGTTGACTTTTAATCAATTGGTCGCTGGTTCGAATCCAGCACGACCCACCATCATTTCAGAATCCCAGGTCGTTTAGCTCAGCTGGGAGAGCACCTCCCTTACAAGGAGGGGGTCACTGGTTCGATCCCAGTAACGACCACCAGTTTGTAAAAAAAATGATTTAGATGGGTCGTTAGCTCAGTCGGTAGAGCAGTTGACTTTTAATCAATTGGTCGCTGGTTCGAATCCAGCACGACCCACCATCATTTCAGAATCCCAGGTCGTTTAGCTCAGCTGGGAGAGCACCTCCCTTACAAGGAGGGGGTCACTGGTTCGATCCCAGTAACGACCACCAGTTTGTAAAAAAATGATTTAGATGGGTCGTTAGCTCAGTCGGTAGAGCAGTTGACTTTTAATCAATTGGTCGCTGGTTCGAATCCAGCACGACCCACCATCATTTCAAGAATCCCAGGTCGTTTAGCTCAGCTGGGAGAGCACCTCCCTTACAAGGAGGGGGTCACTGGTTCGATCCCAGTAACGACCACCATATTTGCAGTAAAAAGTTTAAAAAAATGATTTAGATGGGTCGTTAGCTCAGTCGGTAGAGCAGTTGACTTTTAATCAATTGGTCGCTGGTTCGAATCCAGCACGACCCACCATCATTTCAAGAATCCCAGGTCGTTTAGCTCAGCTGGGAGAGCACCTCCCTTACAAGGAGGGGGTCACTGGTTCGATCCCAGTAACGACCACCATATTCGCAAGCGAAGCTGAGATATCAGCTGCGGTTGCAGAGAAAGTCCCCATTCAGATGGGGATTTTTTTTGCCTGAAATTCAGTACTCCAGCTTCTTCTGTTGCCGTTGTGGCGAGCCAAGCACCACCTCTTATTGTGCCACTCTGCCACTCCGATCCTTCTTCGATCCTGCTCTTCCGAGATTGTTCGACGTCCACTGACTTCACTCCTGTCCATCGTGATGCTGCTCATATGAACGCCTGTTAAAGCAAACGCCAGCAATAAAAAGGGCAGGCCAAGGCCTGCCCGCACGGATGCGCAAGGTGTTACATGATCCCGCGGATCAGGATCCCGCTGATCAGCAGCGGCGCCACCACGCGCCAGCACCAGAGCAGCGCCAGACGCAGGGCGGGTGACAGGCCCGCAGGCAATATGGCATCACCCAGGCGCCAGCCCAGCAGCAGGGTCAGTACCAGACCAAACAGCGGCATCATCAGGTTGGAGGTGAGATAGTCGAGCAACTCGAAGATGGTCTTGCCAAACAGGGTCAGATCGCTCCATGGGCCGAACGACAGGCTCACCGGAATGCCGGAGGCCATGATGAGCAGAGTCAGTACCCTGCAGGCGCCACGACGCGACCAACCCCACTCCTCGGTAGTGAAGCGCACCAGATGCTCCAGCATGGAGATGGAGGAGGAGAGAGCGGCGACCAGCAGCAACAGGAAGAAAACCACCCCCAGCCCCTGACCGAACGGCAGATGACTGAACACGGCAGGCATGGTCATAAAGGTGAGCCCTGGGCCCGCGGTGGGATCGATGCCGGTGGAGGCCAGCGCCGGGAAGATCATCAAGCCCGCCAGCACCGAGATAAGGCTTGCCAGTGTGACCACCCAGACCCCGGAGCGCAGCACCCCTTCGCTATTGGGCAGGTAGGCGCCATAGGTAGTGTGTACCCCGAGCCCGATGGAGAGGGAGAAGAAGGCCAGCCCCAGCGCGTCCAGCACGCTCTGGCCGGTCAGCATGGAGAAGTCCGGCAGCAGCAGCTGGCGCACACCCGCCATGGAGCCCGGCATGGAGAGGCCAACCCCCACCAGCAGCAGCATCATGATGAACAGCGCCGGCATCATCCAGCGCAGTGCCCGCTCCACCCCTTTCTGAATACCCCCCTGCACGAACCACCAGGTCAGGCCCGCGAAGATCAGATGGGTCAGCACCGGCCACCAGGGGTTGCTGACATAGCCGTTGAACAGGGCGGTGAGGGCGCTTCCTTCGCTCAGGTTGAGCTTGCCAGCCATCGCCAGCGCGGCGTAACCCACGGTCCAGCCGCCTACCACGCTGTAGAAGCTGTAGATAAAGAAGCCGCAGGCGATCCCCATATACCCCATCCAGCGCCAGTTCGGCCCCACCAGTTTGCGAAAGGCGCCGAGCACCCCGCGCTGGCTATGGCTGCCGAGCAGGGTTTCGCCGACCTGTACCGCTACCCCCAGGGTGAAGCTGAACAGCAGAAACACCAGCAGAAAAGCGCCACCGCCATTGGTGGCGGTCACATAGGGAAACTTCCAGATGGCACCAAGGCCAATCGCAGTGCCTGCTGCGGCCAGCACATGACCGAGACGGGAAGACCACTGAACCTGGCTCATACAACCTCCGGGTAACACGACATCGAAGCAATACTCCTGAGTAGCAATAAACGACAGACCATAAAAAAGGCCGCCTGAGGCGACCTTTGCAATGAACATTCAGAAAAACTGTGCGTGCAAGGTCACCTCTCTTGCGAGCTAAAAAATCGACCAAACAGCACGAGGATGGCAGACATGAGGTGGCAACCTGACCAATGAATGAGGGAACAGCCTAAACCATGGAAAGAATAATTGACACATAAAATCAAAAATTTTTTATGTGTGCCGCTGTCATCACTCTGACTATACGTACAGCTCAATGGGGGAGAACCTCGCAGGGCCGTATCTTTTCTACCTTGCGGCTATTTACTGGGCGATAATCGACGTAGCTTCTTCTGGAACTAGTGACTGCTACATGGCGCTGACGGGAACAACGATGAGACAGGATGTCGTATGAGATGGATGGTGTTGCCCTGGTTACTGATCAGCCTGAGTGTGTCGGCGCAGCCCGGATTAACCCTGCTGAGTCACGACTTACCCCCCTTTACCGAATACCGCGACGGCAAGCTCGACGGATTTGCCATTCGCCTGATCGATGAGGTGCAGGAGGAGCTTGGCACCCGCTATCCGGTGCGGATTTACCCGCTCAAGCGGGCGCTGGCGCTGGCACGGGTCGAGCCCGGCTATGGACTGTTCGTGGTACAGCGGCTCCCGGAACGGGAGTCCCATTTCAAATGGGTTGGCCCGCTCTTTATCAATCGGGTCTTTATCTATCAGGCGCCGGATAGTCGCCACCCGCTGACCTCGCTGGCGCAGCTGCGGGATCTGCCCAGAGTGGGGGTCGTGCTGGGCAATGCCGATGATGTGCGGCTGACCCATGAGGGCTACACCAATCTGGTGCGCTACAAGACGGTCGGGGAGGCGATAGAGCGGCTGATGCTGGGCAAGATCGATGCTTTGCCGATGGCGGAGCTGGTGATGGAGGCCACCCTCGACAAGATGGGGTTATCCCGGCGCAGCATCGTCAGCAGTGGCGTGCTGCTCCATCAGGCCGGTCTCTATATCGTCTTCTCCAAGGGAACGGATGATGCCGAGATCACCCGCTGGCAGCATGCCCTGGAGGCCGTCAGAGCCGCACAGGGGCGGGCCGATGAGCCCACCCGCGAAGAGTAACCGTCACACCAGACCGCGAATCAAGATCCCGCCGATCAGCAAGGGGGCAATCCAGCGCCAGCAGTTCATCAGCAAGTGATGCCAGTGGCTGGCAATCCCCTGCGGTAGTGCCTTGCGTCCCAGTTTCCAGCCCAGCAGCAGTGTCAGCATCAGGCCGAACAGCGGCATCATCAGGTTGGAGGTGACAAAGTCCAGCAACTCGAAAATGGTTTTGCCAAACAGGGTGGCGTGTTGCAGCGGGCCAAACGACAGGCTGACCGGAACACCGCTAACCATGACGAATCCTGTGATGGCGCTGCAGGCCGTGCGGCGTGACCAACCCCAGGTCTCGCACAGGAAGCACTGCAAATGCTCCAGCAGGGAAATGGCCGAGGAGAGCGCCGCAAAGACCAGCAGGGCGAAGAAGATCACCTCAAGCAGCTGACCGAAGGGCAGCAGCTGAAATACCGCCGGCATGGTCATAAAGGTGAGACCGGGGCCGGAGGCTGGGTCGATACCGGTCGAGGCCAGCACCGGGAAAATCATCAGCCCCGCCAGTACCGCCACCATGCTGGCCAGCAGCACCACCCAGAGGCTGGAGCGACCAACCCCTTTGCTGGTCGGCAGATAGGCGCCGTAGGTGGTGTGAATGCCCAGACCGATGGAGAGGGAGAAGAAGGCCAGCCCCATGGCATCGAGCACGCCAGACATCCCCAGCTTGCTGAAGTCGGGCATCAGGAAGTGACGTACTCCCGCCATCGCATTGGGCAGGGTGAGGCCAAAGGCGACCAGCATCAGGATCATCAGGAACAGGGCTGGCATCATCCAGCGCAGGGTGCGCTCCACCCCTTTCTGAATGCCGCCTTGTACCACCATCCAGGTGAGGGCGGCAAACAGCAGATGTGTGAGAATGGGCCAGACGTCGCCGCTGACATAGTCATTGAAGCGGGCGGTGAGGGCCGCCGCATCCCCATGATTGAGCTGACCGGAGATGGCCATGCCGGTATAACCGAGCGTCCAGCCGCCCACCACGCTGTAGAAGCAGTAGATGAGCAGGGTAGAGATCACCCCCATTACCCCAACCCAGCGCCACTGTTTGCCGAGCAGATCGGAGAAGGCTCCGACTACCCCGCGGCGACTCATGCTGCCGAGCAGGGTTTCCCCCATCAGTACCGCAACCCCCAGGGTGAAGCTGAACAGCAGAAAGACCAGCAAAAAGGCACCACCGCCGTTGACGGCAGTGACGTAGGGAAACTTCCAGATTGCGCCGATACCGACGGCGGAGCCGGCGGCAGCGAGAATATAGCCGAGGCGGGAGGACCATTGGGACTGCATCATTTGAACTCCAATCGAGGGCCCATGGCTGGGCCAGAATGGCGCTCATATTACGGAAAGGGGTCCGCAATCACTACGCAGCTTGCCAGCCTTAAATACGATTTATTGGCACGATTGCCTAATAAAATTCGCTTATTTGCGCGATTGTGCCAACAAATAAAAACCGGAGCATTTTTGCTCCGGTTTTGGATTGATGCCAGACTGGCAGGGCTGGTCAGATGACGCCCAGCTCGCGCAGCCGCTCCATCAGGTAGCTGTGGGCGGTATGGCGCTCGGAGAGCACTACATCCGGGCGCGGGTGGAGGAACAGCGGCAGGGAGATGCGTGACTTGGCGGCGCTGCCACCGGTCGGGTTGATGACGCGGTGAGTGGTGGAGGGGTAGTAGCCGCGAGAGGCCTCCTGCAGCATGTCACCGATGTTGATGATGAGGGTGCCAAAGTCGCACGGCACATCCATCCACTCGCCGTCGGAGCCCTTCACCTGAAGCCCCGGCTCGTTGGCGGCGGGCAGGATGGTGAGCAGGTTGATATCCTCGTGGGCGGCGGCGCGGATGGCGCCCGGCTCCTCGGTGCCATCGAACGGCGGGTAGTGCAGCACCCGCAGCAGGGTCTTCTGGCTCTCTTCGATCATCGAGGAGAGGGGGCAGCTGTAGTGAGCGGCGATATCGGCCGGGGTGTACTGCTCCACCCAGCCCAGCAGCTCGGCGGCCAGACCGTTGGCGAGACGGTAGTACTCCATTGCCTGCTCCTTCAGCTCTTCCGGCATCTGGCCCCAGGGGTAGATGTGGAAGTACTCCTTGATGTCTTTCTGGCTATGGCCCTTGGCCACCTCGGAGACCGAGGGTGGGAAGTAGCCATCCTGGGTCTCGCGGTTGAACAGGAAATCCTGCTTCTGCTCGCTCATGAAGAAACGATACCAGTTGTCGTAGATGGACTGCACCAGCTCTTTCGGAATGGGGTGGTTGGTCAACACGCCAAAGCCGGTGGTTCGCAGGGATTCGGTGAAGCGTTGGGCCGCATCGGGTGAGCGGTAATCGACGGTCAGGACTTTCATTGTTTTTGTTGCGCGCCAGTTAAAAGGTGGCGCAGTTTACCTTGCGCCTGATAACAAGGAAAGCGGGTTGGCCGCCCGTCTGGCATGGCGTTGAATAGTGACAAAAACATCAAATAAACCGCGCCAGACCGCACGGGAGCGCATCCCTTGTTATGGCCTTTTATCCTCTCTAGAATGCCGGTCACTATCTTTTCCGGAGTCTGTTCATGTCCCCCAAAATCCTGTTGCTGACCCTGCCGGTATTGCTGGCGGGATGCAGTGCCCTGTCAGAAGATGAGTGCCGTACCATGAGTTGGTACAACCTGGGTTATCAGGATGGATCGGAAGGCAAAACCCGTCAGGCGACCCGCGATTACGTTTCGTCTTGCAGCGAATATGGCCTCAAAGTGGATGAAGCCGAGTGGAAACGGGGCTACGACAAGGGGCTGGAGCTCTACTGCATTCCCGAGCTGGCTTACAGCAAGGGCAAGGAGGGGCAGGCTTATCTGGGGGTATGCCCCAATGACGCCAGCTTCCTCAAGCAATATCAGCGTGGCTACGAAGAGTACAAACTGGCTGCTCGCCTGCGGGAGATCAGCGACGAGCTGGAGCGTACCGAGCGGGATATCGATACGCTGGAGCGCAGCATCCGCAACGAAACCAACACGGAACAGCGTGACTATTACCGCGCCAAGCGCGATCGGGCCATTCGCCACTACGAATCCCTGCGCCGGGAGTACAACCGTCTGCGCTATCCGGATCGGGTGATCCAGTTCTCCTTCGGCGGTTAATCCCTCTCTTCATGGCCAGCCCGCGTGCTGGCCATGTTGCATCTTGTCAGATCAGGGCAGTACCCAGCGCTGCAGCGCCAGTGCGATACCATCTTCGTTGTGGTCGGCCGTGACCCGATGGGCATGGCTCTGGATCTGCGGGGCCGCATTGCCCATGGCCACTGCCAGCCCCACCTGCTCGAACATGCTGATGTCGTTGTTGTTGTCCCCAAACGCCACCACCTGCTCCATCGCAATCCCTTCGCTGGCTGCCCACTGGGCCAGCCGGTTGCCCTTGCTGCAACCGGGCTGTACCAGCTCCACCGCATAGGGGGCCGCCCAGTCACGGGTAAAGGGCATCTGCTCGACCACCTCGCCCATAAAGGTGTGCAGGCATGCCGGATCCTGATTGAACAGCTCCAGCTTCCAGACCGGGTTGTCGAGCCAGCCTGCCAGCTCCTCGACCGGGTGGAGGGCGATCTTGAGGTGGTCCGGCTGATTGGCCGACCAGTGGCGGATGCGGGTGACATGCTCTTCACAGCCGATGTAGCCAATGCCCTCGCTCAGGTGGAACAGGGCGCCCATCTGCTGCGCCTCGACCGCGGCCAGCAGCTCGGTAAGCGGGGCGACCGCCAGCGGGTCGCCACGTAGGATCCGGTTCTGCACCGGATCATAGAGATAGGCGCCGTTGCTGCAGATGAGGGGGGTGTCGAGGGCCAGCTCGTGGTGGAAGGGACGCGCCGTCATGTAGTGGCGCCCCGTGACCAGCAGCACCTTGATGCCGTGGGCGCGGGCCTGCGCCAGGGCTGCCCGGGTGGCCGACGAGATCTTGTGATCCCGGGTCAGCAGGGTGCCATCCATATCGAGCGCGATGGCCTTGTACTCACTCATAGCTCCTCCAGCATCGAACAAATCCGCAAAGAGCCTTACCGTCCCAGACCCGGCGCCCCGATGCAAGTCTTGCCCGCGGCCGAAGCACCGAACTGTGATCCCTTCGTGGCTCAGGTGCAGCTGGCCAGCTGTTGACGACGGTCGGCACGGCGGCGTAGCAGATAGAAACCAGCGGCACTGGCAAGGGAGCAGAGGGTGGCGAGATAGAAGGGCCACTCGGTACCGGCCAGCAGCACCAGACTGCCGAGCAGCACCGCCAGGATCTCGCTGCCTACGGCGAGGGCGCGGTAGAGCCCCATCGCCTGCCCCTGCTGCTCCGGGTGACTGCGGTTGGAGATCGCCACCGAGGTGGCTAGCTCCCCCAGACTCATGCCTATGCCAGCCGGAACGAAGGTGAGTGCCAGTCCCCACCAGTGCACGGGTAGGATAAAGAGCAGCATGCCGCTCGCCATCACCAGATGGCCGACAATGCCGAGGGAGCTGCCGCGCCAGTGGCGGGCGATGCGGGAGCCGAGCCAGGAGCCCGCCATCATGGGCAGGCTCACCAGCACCGCCGCCTGCGCCAGCTGGGCCGGATCCCAGGACAGCCGCTCCACCAGCCAGATATTGAAGTAGGTGAAATAGAGCTGCACGGCGCCATAGCTGATCAGGGTGAGGGCGAAGTAGGGGAGCAGGGCCGGTTGCAACAACAGCTGGCGGCTGGAGAGGGTCGGGGCCTGCCGGGTGGCCGCCACCGGAGGACGATAGGGGATCAACCAGTACACCAGCAGCAGGTTGAGCAGGGTCATTCCTACCGCCAGCCAGGCGGCCAGACTGTAATCCCCCGAGATCACCGCGGCGTAGCCTCCGATCATCGGCCCCACTACCCAGCCCAGGTTCATGCCGATGTTGATCCAGGCGAAGCTGCGCGCCTTGTGCTCCTTGCCGGCGAGATCCGCCGCCATCGCCTGCACGATGGCGATGTTGCCGTTGCACAGCCCCTCCACCACCCGGCTGAGCAGCAGCAGGGGGAGGGAGCGCCAGGCGATGCCAAGCGCCATCAGGGCATAGCCGGTCAGCACGCCAGCCAGCGAGAGCAGCAGCAGTGGCTTGCGGCCGTAGCGGTCGGAGAGCCGCCCGAGCCAGGGGCTGCCCACCAGCTGGAACAGGGGATAGAGCCCCATGATGACCCCCAGCCACACCTTGCGGCTCCAGTCGGAGGCTTCCGGCGTCAGCATCCCCTGCGCCGGATCCAGCAGCAAGGGGGCCAATACCGGGGAGGGGAGGCTGAAGCCGGCGACCGCCAGCGTGACCGTCATCACCAGCACCCAGAGGGGGTTTTTGTGCCGTTGTTTCGCCATGTTGCACCTATTAAATAAAGTCATTAGTTTATTTATGCTGGGTGATAATCGGCATTAAGTAAAGTGAATTGTTGATTTAATAAAGGGGGCTCCCCATAATGGGGTCATGAACGCAAGCACCGACAAGATCCTGTTTCTGCTCAAGAGCCATGGCCCGCAGAGCGCCGCCGCGCTGGGGGAGCAGTTGCAGATGACCTCCATGGGCGCCCGCCAGCACCTGCTCGCACTGGAGCAGGAGGGGTGGGTCACATTCAGCGACGAGGCGCGGGGGCGCGGTCGTCCCGTGCGGCTGTGGCAGCTCACCGAGCAGGCCTGGCAGCGCTTTCCCGATACCCATAGCGACCTGACCGTGCAGTTGATCGACAACGTGCGCGAGCTGTTTGGCGAGGAGGGGATGGAGCGGCTGATCCTGCAGCGGGAGCAGCAGATGCTGGCGCGCTATCAGCAGACGCTGGGCAACAAGGGGTTGTCCGGTCGGCTGGAGGCGCTCAGGGAGCTGCGCAGCCGCGAAGGCTATATGGCGGAGATCCGCCGTGAGGAGGATGGCAGCTGGCTGCTGTGGGAGAGTCACTGCCCCATCTGTGCGGCGGCGCGCAGCTGCCGCGGTTTTTGTCGCAGCGAGCTGGCGCTGTTTCGCCAGCTGCTGGCACCGGCGACGGTGGAGCGGGAGCAGTATCTGCTGGATGGCGCGCACCGCTGCCTCTATCGCATCACGCCGACCGCGCTCTGATAGCGCCGTTGGCAACCCTCCAAAAACAACAAAGCAGGCGCCGGGATGCCTGCTTTGTTGCCTTCGGGGGAGTGGATGCTCTCGTTCCAGCCCGTCGTTACCCGATAAGGTGAGACGGCTGATGGGGCTCTTGACCCGGTAAGGTCCTTCGCCACAGAGACCCGGTCAGGTATCTGTCTTGCCACCGGAAGATGTAACCATAGTATCCCTCCCGTGCCAGTGAGTGGTTGCAAAGTAGCCACTTATTTCGGTTGTTTTTGCAATAGTTCACCCTTAACCTAGGAAAAGTGGATTAGTCATTGCAACGAGGAAGGGGTAATGCTGAAACTGGATCGCATAGACAGACACATTCTGGAGCTGATGCAGGAGAATGGCCGCATCAGCAATCTCGAACTGGCCGAGCTGGTGGGGCTCTCCCCGTCCCCCTGCTCACGCCGGGTCAAGGCGCTGGAGGATGCCGGCCTCATCGACACCCACGTTACTCTGCTCAACGCCCGCCAGCTTGGCCTCACCCTCACCGCCTACATTCACATTTCCATGGACAGACACACGCCCGAGCGGTTCGAGAATTTCGATCGTGCCATCAGCGAACTGCCGGAAGTGCTGGAGTGTGACCTCATCACCGGCAATGATGCCGACTACCAGCTCAAGGTAGTGGTGCGCGACATGGAGCACTACCAGCACTTCCTGCTGGACAAGCTGACCCATATTCCGGGGGTGACCGGTGTGCGCTCCAGCTTCGTGCTGCGCCGCATCAAGCACAAGACGGCGCTGCCGCTCAACCATCTGGGTTGAGGCTGCGCAAACCGCTTATAGAAACAGAAAGAGGAGGCCAGTGGCCTCCTCTTGTGCTATTCGCTCTTGGTTATTCGGTAGTGGTTATCGGTCTGGATTAGCTGTCGCGGTGACGGGGCGACTGCGGTGGTCAGACGCTGACCTGGCTGATGTCTTCCACCTGCAGCAGCCAGCCGCTCTGCTCCTGCTGCGGTTCGCCGCTGACCCGCAGCCGCTCGCCGGTCGGCACCCACTGCCCCTCGGGCAGGGATACCAGCAGGCTCTCGCTGCCGTTGTCGAACAGCCAGCGATCTTCGCCAAGCGATTCAATCAGATAACCTTCCATCTCCACTCTGGACTCGGCTTGCCAGGATGGCGCAACGGAATCACGGCTCTCGATGAAATCCCCCTGAACACCAAAACTGGCTAGCCCCCACAGAATGGAGAGCCCGACGATGGATGTTTGCATCTTGTCTCTCCTCTTTTGGAACTGTAGGGCCAGTATGGGAACAGAAAACTGAGCGCACCATGAACAAGGTGGCAAAGTGCTGGCGAGATCGCGAAAAAATCCGGCCAATTGGCCGGCAGTGTCATTTTATGGTGCCTGGATCACACTATTTGGCGGCTTCTTCTGCCATTCGTTCCGCTCTTGGCTTATTCGTCCACATGGCTACCCCGCGATGATCCCCACAGATCCCCTCTGCCACCACGGCGCGAACCCGGGTGCCATCTTTGCAAATGGCCTGCCAGGCGTCGGCATCATCGATGGCGAGCGAGTTGGGGGGCGGCGTGGTTTGGCAAGCCGTGAGCAGCAGGGCGCACAGGGGGAGCAATTTTTTCATGGCGGACTCCTCGGGGTAATGGGGGACCGAGAGGATTGGGATGACCTCTCCATCCGGGCTTCACTCCCCAGCATCAGTGATAACCGGTTAAGGGGCAAGGGGAGGGGCCACCGACAGGCGCAGGTGCCGTGCAGCCGGGGCTTGCCCTGTGCCCTCCTTGGGCCTAAGGTGGGGCCGTTTTACTGCCTGATTGAAGGAGCGTTTTCATGTCCACTCTCTATCCCCGCGTCGGGGTTGGCGTCATCCTGACCAACGCCCAAGGCCAGGTGCTGCTTGGCAAGCGCAAAGGGAGCCATGCCCCCTACTGGTCGATCCCGGGTGGTCATCTGGAGTTGGGGGAGAGCTTCGAGTCGGCGGCGATCCGCGAGGTGGCCGAGGAGACCGGACTTGAGATCCACGGGCCCGAGGTGGTGGCGGTGACCAACAATCTGGAGACCTGGCGCGAGAGCGGGCTGCACTATGTCTCGGTGACGCTGCACGCCCGGGCCGATGGTGAGCCGCAGCTGCTGGAGCCGGAGAAGTGCGAAGGCTGGGTCTGGTGCGATCCGCGCGAGTTGCCCGAGCCCCATTTCGACGCTAGCCGCCAATCCATCGCTTGCTGGCTGGCGGGACGCTGCTATCTGCCGGGTGATGTGCCCATGGTGTCGGCCGAATCAGCCTGATTGTCATAAAACGATCATCGCGCTGTCATAATATCTCCTCTCTATCGGGAGAAGAGGGATGAGGGGGAAGATCGTGGGGCAGGTATTTATTCAGTTTTTATGGCTGGGATGCATCAGCTTTGGTGGTCCGGCCGCTCATATCGGCTATTTCCAGCGTACCTTCGTCCAGCGGCTCGGCTGGCTGACACAGGCCGAATTTGCCCGCTTGCTGGCGCTGTGCCAACTGCTGCCGGGGCCCGCCTCCAGCCAGCTTGGTTTCGCCATCGGTCGTCATCGCGCCGGTCTGGGCGGGGCGCTATCTGCTTTTGTTGGCTTCACGCTGCCCTCATTTCTTCTGCTACTGGCGGCTGCGATCGGTATCGGTCAGCTGGGCAGCAATCTGTGGCTCGATGCTGCCTTGCATGGCCTTAAACTGCTGGCGCTTATCGTGGTGGCCGATGCGGTGCTCACCATGAGTCGTCAGTTCTGTGCCACGGGAATGACCCAAGGGATTATGGTGGTGACCGCTGCAGCACTCTGGTGGCAGCCCGGTCTGATGACTCAACTGTTGATGCTGGCTGGAGCGGCGCTGATCTGCGCCCGCAGCCAACGCGGGGCGGGTAGTGTGCCAGCCTCCGCCGAGCTGCCTTCTGCCGCCAGCAGTCAGCCTCATTGGCTGACCCTGCTGCTGTTTGGCATCCTTTTTATCGGCCTGCCGCTGCTCGGTAGTCCACTTGGTCAACTGGTTGCTGACTTCTATCGCGCCGGTAGTCTGGTGTTTGGTGGTGGCCATGTGGTGCTGCCGCTGCTGCAAGAGAGCGTGGGCCACACTCTCAACGAGCAGCAGTTTCTGACCGGTTACAGCCTGGCCCAGTTGGTGCCGGGCCCCATGTTTACCCTTGCCACCTATCTTGGCGCCCAGCTGCAGCCCGAGATGCCGATGATCGGGGCCCTGTTGGCGACCCTGGCGCTCTTTGCGCCCGGCTTTCTGCTGCTCTGGGCGGTGGGCCCCTGCTGGCAACAGTGGCTGGCCCGGCCCCGTCTGGCGGGGGCCGTCACTGGTATCAACGCCGCCGTAGTGGGCTTGTTGCTGGCGGCCCTCTATCAGCCGGTGTGGCAGAACGCGGTGCTGGCGCCGACCGATCTGGCGCTGGCGGCCATAGGCTTTTATCTGCTGCGGGTGGTGAAGTTGCCGGTGCCGGCCATCGCTGCACTGCTGGTGATGGCCGCCATCCTGCTGGCGTGAATGCGTTGAAATCCCGATAAAAAAAACGGCGCCTCCATAACGGAGGCGCCGTTTTTATTGCAATGGGTAAGCCGCTTAAGCGTCGGGATCGAAATCCAGACTCAGGCTGTTGACGCAGTAGCGCTGGCCAGTCTCGGTCGGTCCATCGGGGAAGACGTGACCAAGGTGAGAGCCGCACTGGCGGCAGGTGATCTCCACCCGCTTCATGCCGTGGCTGTTGTCCTCGGTGTACTCCACCGTCCCCTCGATGGCCTTGTCGAACGAGGGCCAGCCGCAGCCGGAATCAAACTTGGCTCCTGAGTGAAACAGCACGCTCTTGCAGCAGACACAGAGGTAGTCGCCGCTCTTGCGATTGTGGAGCAGGGCGCCGCTGTAGGGGCGCTCTGTGCCCTTCTCCCAGCAGACGTGAAACTGCTCGGGGGTCAGTTTGCTGCGCCACTGTTCCGGATTGTTACTGCTCATACCGACTCCTTGCCATCCATACCGGAGCCCAGCATAACGGCTCCGTAAAGCTGACTCCAGCATGCCTCTTATGCTTTGCCTGTATCTGTGATCGAGGTGGCAACCATCTCCTCACCGGATGCAGGGAGAATTTCCTGCTGCGGTGGCTGGGCATCCTCCGCCGTGCTGGCCAACGCTACCCGTTCCAGCAGTTTGAGGGAGTGGGCCCGGCCGACCGCCACCTGCCGTTTGATGTCATCCGGCAGGAAGGGGAGGCCATCGTTGGTGGCGGTGTCGATGGTCTGGATCCACTCCAGCCCTTCCCCCGGCGGCGGCAGGCGGAACTGGATATCGTAGTCGCTGGCGTTGAACAGCACGTACCAGCGCTCGCCGACACAGTTGATCATGCCGATATCCATGGCGAACGCCTGCCCCATGGGGGCGTGCCAATCCTGATCGGTGAGCTGGTGGCCGTCCGGGTGATACCAGTTGACCTGATGGCAGCTGGACGGTGCGCCATTCCAGCTGTCGTCGCTCAGTTGCAGGTTGGAGAAGACACACGACTCCGCCCGCAGCGCCATCATCTGCTGGGTGAAGGCGAACAGCCGTTCATCCTCCGGTCGCCACTGCCAGTTGACCCAGCTGATCTGGTTGTCCTGACAGTAGGCGTTGTTGTTGCCAAGCTGGCTGCGGCCCATCTCGTCCCCGGCGAGGAAGTGGGGAGTGCCTTGGGAGAGCAGCAGGGTGGCAATCAGATTGCGTTTCTGCTGCTGGCGCAGGCTGTTGACCCGCGGATCCAGGGTTGGTCCCTCTACCCCGTGGTTATAGGAGAGGTTGTTGCCGTGGCCATCGCGATTGTCCTCACCATTGGCCTGATTGTGGCGCTGGTTGTAGGAGACCAGATCCTCCAGAGTGAAACCGTCGTGATAGCAGAGGTAGTTGACGCTGGTGTGGGGCGCTCGCCAGTTCTTCGGGAAGATATCCCGCGACCCCACCAAGCGGGTGGCAAAGTCCCCCATCTTGCCCGCATCACCGCGCCAGAAGGCGCGCACCGTGTCGCGATAGCGGTCATTGATCTCCTGCCACTGGCTCGGGAACTGACCCAGCCGGTAGCCGAAGGGGCCGATATCCCAGGGTTCGGCGATGAGCTTGACCTGTGACAGCACTGGGTCGGCCATCACGGCTTTGAAGAAGGCGCCCATGGGCTCGAACTCCCCCGCTTCCCGCGCCAGCGTCACCGCCAGATCGAAACGGAAGCCATCCACCTGCATCTCGGTGACCCAGTAACGCAGGGCATCGAGCACCAGCCGCAGGGTGTTGGGATGATCCAGATTGACGCTGTTGCCGCAGCCAGTCACGTTGGCGTGACGGGTGTAGTCCGGGCCGTGGGGGCCTGCTTCGAAGGCGTAGTAACCGGCGTTGTCAAAGCCCTTGAACGAGAGGGTAGGGCCGTCGAAGCCCGAGGCGGCAGTGTGGTTGTAGACCACATCCAGGATCACCTCGAGTCCGGCCCGGTGCAGCTCGCGTACCATGGTCTTGAACTCGGTCACCGCCTCGTCCGCCCTGGTGCTGTAGCGCGGCTCGGGGGCGAAGAAGGCGATGGGGTTGTAGCCCCAGTAGTTGGTCAGTCCCAGCTGCTCCAGTCGCGGTTCCGACATGAAGGCGGCCACCGGCATCAGCTGCACCGAGGTGATGCCGAGACTCTTCATATGCTCGATAACCAGCGGGTGACAGATGCCAAGGTAGGTGCCCTGCA
Source organism: Aeromonas sp. FDAARGOS 1404 (assembly GCF_019047085.1). NCBI lineage: Bacteria > Pseudomonadati > Pseudomonadota > Gammaproteobacteria > Aeromonadales > Aeromonadaceae > Aeromonas > Aeromonas sp. FDAARGOS 1404. Next base: position 1,605,119 of record NZ_CP077237.1, on the reverse strand, counting down.
GCGCTTTGGGGATCCCCGGGTGCTGCTTGGTAAAGCCCTTGACGTGGGTCTCGTAGATAATGGTGCGGGCCGGGCTGATCCCGGGTTTGCCAACCCCTTGCCAGTCAAAACTGTCATCCACTACCACCGACTTGGCAATCATCCCGGCGCTGTCACCCTGATAGAGGGCTTCATCCCAGTAGGTGGGACGACTGAGCGCCCTGGCGTAGGGGTCGATCAGCAGTTTTTGCGGATCGAACAGCATCCCCTCCTGCGGGGTGCCATAGACCCGATAGCCGTAGCGCTGACCGGCCTTTACGCCGCGCACGTAGCCAAAGCGATACTGGCCACGGCGGCCGGGCAACTCCAGCCGCATCAGCTCCTGCTCCTGCTCGTCGTACAGGCAGATCTCCACCTTATCCGACTGGGGGGCCCAGACGCAGAAGTGGCAACCGTTCTCGTCAAGGCGGGCCCCCAGCGGGTGGCCCACCCCTTTTTCCATTACAAGCATCAAGACTCCTGTTTGATAAACAAGGTCGCCAGCGGCGGCAGATCCAGCACTATGCTGTGTGCCATCCCCTGCCAGGGGGTCGGTTCGGCAGCGAACACCAGACCTACATCATAGTTACTACCCCAGTAATACTCGCTGTCGGTGTTGAGCACCACCCGATAGTGGCCCGCCGCAGGGACGCCGATCCGATATTCGAGACGGGGCACCGGGGTGAAGTTGCAAGCCACCACAATAGTCTGCTTGCCCTCTTTGTCCGCCCGCAGCCAGGCAAAGATGCTGTTGTCGGCATCGTTGTGATCCAGCCAGCGGAAGCCGGTCTGCTCATAATCGGCCTGATACAAGGCAGGCTCATGACGGTAGAGGTGGTTGAGATCGTGGATCAGCCGCTGCTGACCGGCATGCTTGGGATATTGCAGCAGATGCCACGGCAGTTGGGCGTCGTGGTTCCACTCGTTGCTCTGGGCGATTTCGGTGCCCATGAAATTGAGCTTCTTGCCCGGGTGGGCGTACATGAAGCCCATGTAGGCCCGCAGGTTGGCGGCTTGCTGCCACTCGTCGCCCGGCATCTTGTAGAGCATGGAGTGCTTGCCGTGCACCACCTCGTCGTGGGAGAGCGACAGGATGAAGTTCTCGTCATAGTGGTAAACCATGGAGAAGGTCATGTCGTTGTGGTGGTAGCGGCGATGGATCGGTTCTTTCTGCATATAGGTGAGAGTGTCGTGCATCCAGCCCATATTCCACTTGAAGCCAAATCCGAGGCCGCCGAGGAAGGTGGGGCGGGAGACACCGGCAAAGGCGGTGGACTCTTCGGCTATGGTCATGGCGTGGGGATACTTGCCGTAGACCTCCTCGTTGGTCCACTTGAGCAGGCTGATCGCCTCGTAGTTGTGGTTGCCGCCATCGACGTTCGGTACCCATTCACCGGCGTTGCGGGAGTAATCCAGATAGAGCATGGAGGCGACCGCATCCACCCGCAGGCCGTCGATGTGGAACTTGTCGAGCCAGAACAGGGCGCTTGCCACCAGGAACTGGCGCACTGTGTCGCGGCCGAAGTCGTAGATGTAGGAGTTCCAGTCCGGGTGCCAGCCACGGCGCGGATCTTCATATTCGTAGAGCGGGGTGCCGTCGAAACGGGCCAGTCCGTGGGCATCGGACGGGAAGTGGGCGGGCACCCAGTCCAGAATGATGCCGATCCCGGCCTGGTGGCACTGATCGACGAAGTATTTGAAATCATCAGCGGTGCCGTAGCGGCTGGTGGGGGAGAACATGCCCACCGGCTGGTAGCCCCAGGAGCCGCTGAAGGGGTGCTCGGAGACAGGCAGCAGCTCGATGTGGGTGTACTCCATCTCCTTGACGTAGGCGACCAGCTCCACTGCCAGTTCACGCCAGCTCAGGCTGTCGCCGTTGGGGTGGCGTTTCCAGGAGCCGACGTGCAGCTCATAGATGGAGAGCGGCTGCTCGCGTTTGTCGTTGTGCTGGCTGGCAATCCACTCGGCATCCTGCCACTGGTACTGGGCGTGGTCATAGACCACGGAGGCGAACGACGGATACTGCTCGCAGTAAAAGCCGACCGGATCGCTCTTGTGGGGCAGCCGGTTGCCCATGGGGTCTTTGAGCTCAAACTTGTAGCGATCCCCGGCCTTGAGGCCCGGCACAAACAGCACCCAGTGACCGCAGAGGCTGCGCTGCATCGGATGGCGGCGGCCATCCCAGAAGTTGAAATCGCCGATGAGGCTCACGGCGGTGGCGCTCGGCGCATAGACCGCAAAACGTACCCCTTCCACCTGCTGGCCAAGATGCTCCACGGTGCGCAACTGGGCGCCAAGGGTGTGGTAGAGGTTTTCCGGCTGGGCGGTCAGTTCGGCCAGGCCTGCCCAAGCGGCATCCTGAAACTGATAGGGGTCGATGACCTCGGTGGTGGCATCTTGGTAGCTGGCGATCAGCTGATAGGGGAAGGAGTTTTTGCGGCGGGTGAAAACAGTTTCAAAAAGACCCGATTCATCGGTGGGCGCCAGGGTGGCAACGACTTTGCCCGACTTGAGATCCTTGACGCGGACTTCGAGGGCATCAGGCAACCAGGCGGTCAGTTTGAGGCCGGGCCCATCCGGATTGGCCTGCAGGCCTAAGTGAGAGAAGGGATCGGAACAGCGGGCAGCAACCAAACGTTCAACGAGCATCGAGATTTCCTTTCATGACAGAGCATCCACTCCGGCCGAAGCCGGAGTGGATTTAGGTGAGAGCGCTGTGGGAGACAGCGTCTCAACGACTGGCCTCATCACGGGCTTGGCTCATCTTGCCAGCCAGTGCCTTGAGTGCCTCATTGGCAAAAATATCTTCCAGATCAGCGGAGAGCTTGCGGCGCCAGTTGGGGTATTCGTAACTGGTGCCCGGTACGTTGACCGGCTTGTCCATCTCCAGCCAGTCTTCCAGCTGGGTACTGAACAGGGCGCAGCTGCCGCGGGACATGTGGATCTGCAGACCGTGGTTGAGTTCGGTGTTCATGCCGACCCAGTTCACGTCATGACTGATGTTGTCAGAGATGACCTTGTGGGCATGCAGGCTGTCGAGGATCCGCTGTTTGGCCTGGTGACGATCAGCATACAGAGTCTTCAAAACATCTTCATCCGGATACAGACCCAGTTGGCGGCCGAGCGCCAGATCATCGCAGTGCCAGAAGCCCTTGAGGGTCGGCATGTCGTGGGTGGTCAGGGCCGACATCGCCTGCTCTGTGTAGTGCGCCGGGGAGATAAAGCCGCCATCTTCCTTGGAGCGCTCGAAGAAGAACACCTTGTAGGAGTGGACGCCGTTCTCTTTCAGGGTCACGTCGATCCCCTCCGGCACGGTGCCCAGATCCTCGCCGATCAGCAGGCACTGATTGCGGTGGGATTCGAGGGCCAGAATGCCCAGCAGATCGTTGACCGGATAGTAGATGTAGGCGCCCTTGGCGGCGGACGCTCCGGGCGGTACCCACCACAGGCGCAGCAAGGCCATCACGTGGTCGATACGCAGTGCGCCACAGGAGCGCATGTTGGCACGGAACAAGTCCACCATCGGCTGATAGGCCGCTTCAAACAGCTTGTTCGGGTTCATCGGGGGCAGGCCCCAGTTCTGACCTAGCGGGCCGAGGATATCGGGCGGCGCACCGACCGAAGCTTTCGGGCAGTAGAGATCCTGGTTGGCCCAGATCTCGGTGGAGCCTTCGGAGACGCCCACCGCCAGATCCCGGTAGATACCCATCACCATGCCGGCAGCCTTGGCACGGGCATCGGCTTGCGCCAGCTGCTCGTCGGCCAGGAACTGCAGATAGAGGTAGAAGTTGACATCTTGCGGGTGCGCGGCCATCCAGGCGGCAACGGCAGGGTTGTGGTAATCGCGCAGCTCCTGCGGCCATACCGGCCAGCCCCAGGCATTTTCGCCTTTGGCATAGAAGTGGGCCTGCAGGGCATCAAATGCTGCCTGCTGTTGCAGGCTGTCGCCACCGGCGGCCACGAAGGCATCAAAGGCGGCCTGACGCTCGGCGCCAAGGCTGGCTTCGTCGAACACCTGACGCAGCATGCCGAGTTTGGTCTGGATCACGCCGGTGTAATCGACGTTCTCCTTGGCGCGCAGATCGGCCAGATGTTGCTGAAAGGCAGGGCTTGCCACTTCCGCCTTCAGGCGATCGCTCTGCTGGAATTCGGGCACCGCTTCCACATTGATATAGGCCACGTTGAGCCAGCGACGGGAAGAGGGGCTGTAGGGACTGGCGCTCTCGGGATTGGCCGGATAGAGGGCGTGGATAGGGTTGAGGCCGACGAAGTGGGCACCCCAGGCGGCCGCTTTCTCGACCAGCTGGCCCAGATCGCTGAAATCACCGATACCCCAGTTGTGGCGGCTGCGCAGGCAGTAGAGCTGCACGCTCGGACCCCATACCTTGCGGCCATCGGCAATCGGCGCCTGTTTGTAGCAGGCCTTGGGGGCGACGATGAGGCGCATGGTGGCCAGCGGTTCGTCATTGCCCTCTTCCAGCAACACCAGCTGGTGATAACCCAGCTCCGGGGCCATCTCCAGCGTGACGCGATAGGCCTGGCACTCCATCTCTTCAAATTCGGCCACGCCGACCAGCTCACCCTCGATGGGGGTGAATTGACCGGACAGCACAGCACCCTGCTCCTGATGAAGCTGCCAGGTGAGGGCGTCGTTGACGAATTCGATGGGGAGGCGAACCTCAAGGGTAACGGCGTCGCCGGTGCGAACCACCATCACAGGATCCAGCGCCCGCAGCCAGTGCTGGCGATGCTCCTCTTCCAGCTGCTGCACCAGTGCGGCCTCGTCATCGACGCGGTAGCCCATGGCGCCCAGCATGGCGGCCTTGCTCTCTTCTGATACCTGGGCCGGGTGGCCCCAGGCATCGACATACTCGCTGGCGATACCTTTTGCGGCAGCCAGCTGTTCAATCAGGGTGGTCATAGTTTGAGAATTCCCGCTGTGGATTCTATCTATACTATTTTGTTTGATTTTTATGGGGTGGTACTTGAACAGTGGCTCTATGGGCCATGCTAAACCGCGCACATTTTTACATATCTCTGTGAATGGTTGTGTGACCGAGTAGGCACTATTGTTGATATCTGCGCGATGCCACGATCTGGCACTTTTTTCGTCAAAACGTGGTAATCAGTTACATAAACAGAAAATTAATTTCACAGTTTTTCATGATATAGCGCAATTTCAGACAGAATGTTGGTTGACTCACCGGAGAGTTCTAGTAAATTTACAAGCGGAATTTTCTTTGACTACTGAACAGTTAGGTAACTAAATATGACTATCAAAGTAGGTATTAACGGTTTTGGCCGTATCGGTCGTTTCGTATTCCGTCTGGCTTGCGAGCGTGCAGACATCGAAGTTGTTGGTATCAACGACCTGATCGATGTTGACTACATGGCTTACATGCTGAAGTACGATTCAACTCACGGTCGTTTCAACGGTACCGTTGAAGTTAAAGACGGCAACCTGGTTGTAAACGGCAAAACCGTACGTGTTACCGCTGAGCGTGACCCGGCCAACCTGAAGTGGGGCGAAATCGGTGTTGACGTTGTTGCTGAAGCTACCGGTCTGTTCCTGACCGACGAGACTGCTCGCAAGCACATCGCTGCTGGTGCCAAGAAAGTTGTTCTGACTGGCCCGTCCAAAGACGCTACCCCGATGTTCGTAATGGGTGTTAACGACTCTACCTACGCTGGCCAGGACATCGTTTCCAACGCTTCCTGCACCACCAACTGCCTGGCACCGATCGCCAAGGTTCTGAACGATACCTTCGGTATCGAGTCTGGCCTGATGACCACCGTTCACGCTACCACTGCTACCCAGAAGACCGTTGATGGTCCGTCTGCCAAAGACTGGCGCGGTGGCCGCGGTGCGGCTCAGAACATCATCCCGTCCTCTACCGGTGCTGCCAAAGCTGTTGGCGTAGTTATTCCGGAACTGAAAGGCCTGCTGACCGGTATGGCTTTCCGTGTTCCGACTCCGGACGTGTCTGTTGTTGACCTGACCGTTAACCTGAAGAAAGCTGCCACCTACGCAGAAATCTGCGAAGCGATGAAAGCTGCTTCCGAAGGCGCTATGAAAGGCGTTCTGGGCTACACCGAAGACGAAGTTGTATCTACCGACTTCCTGGGTGAGCGTCAGACCTCCGTATTCGACGCCAAGGCTGGTATCCAGCTGAACGACAAATTCGTTAAAGTTGTATCCTGGTACGACAACGAAATGGGCTACTCCAGCAAAGTTCTGGACCTGATCGCTCACATCTCCAAGTAATTTGGGATGCGCAATCGCGTAGCTTGAAAAAGGCGGCCATTGGCCGCCTTTTTGTTTTTCGGTTTCCCCTGATGACAGGAGTCCACATGCAATCCATTCGTCCCCTGACAGCCAATTGCAAGCTTGCCAACAATGCGGCCGGTCTGCCGGTTCTCACCATCAACAACGACTATGCCAAGGCAGAAATCAGCCTGTTTGGCGCCCATGTGCTGAGCTATCAGCGTCATGGCGAGCCAGCCTCCATCTGGCTGAGCGACAAGGCGGTGCTGGATGGCAGCAAGCCTGTTCGCGGTGGTATCCCGATCTGCTGGCCCTGGTTTGGTCCGGCGCCCGCCCGCGTCGGTAGCGGCAAGCCCTCCCACGGTTTTGCCCGTACCACCCTCTGGATGCTGGACGGGGTCTCAGATCACGCTGACGGCACGCTTGTTCATCTCTCCCTGCGCGATAGCGATGCGACCCGTGCCCTGTGGGATCACGCCTTCGAGCTGGAAATGGACGTGCTGGTGGGCAAAGAGCTTTCGCTGGTGCTGACCACTCGCAACACCGGTAGCCAGCCGCTGACTTATAGCGGTGCGCTGCACACCTATTTGCAAATCAGTGCGCCGGAGGCTGTGAGTGTCACCGGCCTGGGCGAGCCCTATGCCGACAAGCTGACCGGACAGGATGCCAAGCAGCAGGGGGCATTGACCCTGAGCGGGCCGCTGGATCGGGTCTACTGGCAGCCAGAGGCGCTGGTGAGAGTGCAGGATGGTGAGCGCGAGACACGGGTGGTCAGTGGCAACCACGACAGCGTGGTGGTCTGGACCCCATGGCTGGAAGGGGCCACCGCCATGGCCGACATGAGCGACGATGGCTATCGCACCATGCTCTGCGTCGAAGCTGCCATTGCCGGCGACGCTGGGGTGACCGTTGCGCCGGATGAAGAGCACAGCCTCTCCACCGTAATCATCTGAGTTGGATTAGGTTCAGATAAATAAAGAGGGCTCCCGCGGGAGCCCTCTTTGCATCTCGTGACGGCGGCAATCAGGCGTTGCCCTGAGTCTTGAGCTTGAGTTCGGCGGCGAAATTGAGCATCCGGTCGAGCGGAATGAGGGCCTTTACCCGCAGCGCTTCATCGACATGGATCTCGTGGCGTTCGGCACCATCGGTGAGGGCCTCCTTGATCGCCACCAGACCGTTCATCGCCATCCAGGGGCAGTGGGCGCAGCTGCGGCAGGTAGCGCCATCGCCACCGGTCGGGGCTTCCACCATCTCTTTCTCCGGACAAGCCTGCTGCATCTTGTAGAAGATGCCCCGATCGGTCGCCACGATCAGCTTCTGCTGGGGCAGCTCCTTGGCCGCCTTGATCAGCTGACTGGTGGATCCCACCGCATCGGCCAGCTCGATCACCGAGGCGGGGGATTCCGGATGAACCAGCACGGCGGCGTCCGGATTCTGCTCTTTCAGCTCGCGCAGGGCACGGGCCTTGAACTCGTCGTGGACGATGCAGTGGCCCTGCCAGCGCAGCATCTGCGCCCCGGTTTTCTTCTCGATATAGGCACCCAGATGGCGATCCGGGCCCCAGATGATCTTGTGACCCAGACTGTCGAGGTGTTCGACGATTTCCAGTGCAATGCTGGAGGTCACCACCCAGTCAGCCCGTGCTTTGACCGCAGCCGAGGTATTGGCATAGACCACCACGGTATGGTCGGGATTGGCATCGCAGAAGGCGGAGAACTGTTCGATGGGACAGCCCAGATCTAGGGAGCATTCGGCCTCCAGAGTCGGCATCAGCACCCGCTTGTGGGGGCTCAGGATCTTGGAGGTTTCCCCCATAAAGCGCACCCCGGCGACGATCAGGGTTTGCGCCTCGTGATCGCGGCCAAAGCGGGCCATCTCCAGCGAGTCACCGACGAAACCGCCGGTGGCTTCGGCCAGCGCCTGGATCTCGGGATCCGTGTAGTAGTGGGCAACCAGTACCGCTTTGCGCTCCTTGAGCAGCGCCTTGATTTCTGTGGTCAAGGTCATTCTCTGCTCGGCACTCAGGGGAAGAGGTTTGGCCGGAAAGGGGTAGTCCATCGCGACTACCGGCGGGACACTGCTCAGTGCATTGCTCATTGCGACTGTTCCATCAACGCTCGGGAAGGCAAAAATTATAACCAGAAGCCTGCCACAAACCCATCAACAAATCGGGTGAAGCGCAAGTGGGCGAATATACTCAAGTAATTCGTTGTTATTCTGCCATAAGGAGTTGTCGCATGAAGCAACGTTCCCTCAAGTTCAAGTTGTTGTGCCTTACCATGGGGCTGTTTCTGCTGACCGGGCTGGCCATGACCCTGCTGCAATCGGCCTCTTTCAGTTCCCTTCGCAACATGGTGATGACCCAGACCAGCGATGCACTGGAAGAGGAGGTCTCCCGCAGCTTGCAGTATCAGGCAGAGCGCTATGCCATCCAGATTGCCTCGCTGATGCAGAACTCCTATCAGATCCCCCTGACCGTGACCGCCCAGATTGAAGCCGGTATGACCAAACCGGAACTGCGCTTGTCGCGACCCCAAGTGGAGTCTCTGCTCGGCAGCAGCCTGCAGCAGGCGAGCGGGATCAGCTCCATTTATGCCCAGTTTGAACCGGATGGCTATGATGGCGAAGATGGCAACTGGCTGGGCGGAGCCAGCCACTCGGTGGCAGGAAAGGGGAGTCTGGAGGTCTATTTCACCAAGGATCAGGGAGGGGCAGTCGCTCAGCAAGCGGTGGACGCCGCCGCCAGTGAGGCCAAGTTTGATACCTCCCTCAACGAGTTCGGCATTCGCAACAGCGAGTGGTATCTCTGTGGTCGCGATACCCGCCAGCCCTGCCTGATGGAGCCCTACCTCTACGAAATCAGCCCGGGCAACAAGATGCTGATGACCAGTCTGACGGTGCCCGTGCTGCGTGACGGCAAGTTTGTCGGGCTGGCCGGGGTGGATATGAACCTGCCCATCTTCCAGCAACTGGCTGAAAACCTTGGCAAGAGCCTCTATGACAACAAGGCGGATGTGACCCTGGTCAGCAAGATGGGGCTGATTGTGGGCAGCAACCGCTATGCCGACAAGCTGGGCCGTCCACTCAAGGAGGTGGGCCTGACCCTGCCTGACGGTCGGCCGGTCAGCAGCGACAGTGACTTCATTCTTCATCAGCCCATTCGGGTTGAAGCAGCCAATACCCAGTGGTGGTTGATGATCAAGGTGCCCAAGGCGCTGGCGCTCGGCAAGGCGCACGCCATCAGCAATGAACTGGGCGCCCTGCTGGTGGATGGCCAGCGGCAGCAGATCATCGCCATGGGCGGTATCACCCTGCTGGTGCTGGGGCTGCTGGTCTGGTTTATCCAGACCATTACTGCGCCGCTTTCTCTTATCAGCCGCCATGTGGGTCATCTCTCCAGCAACGAGGGTGACCTGACCCAGCAGATGGAGATCGACACCCATCAGGAGCTGATCGATCTGGGTTCTCAGCTCAATGCCTTCCTCGGCAAGCTGCGGGGCATGGTGCAAATGAGCAAGGGGATTGGCCAGCAGGTCTACCAGCAGGCGCGGGAGATGAAACATACCGCCGACACCATGCGCAACAGTCTGGACGAGCAGAATCTGGAGCTGGAGAGCGTGGTAAGCGCCATGCATCAGATGAGCACCACGGCAGTCAGCGTGGCGGGTTATGCCGAGCAGGCGGCGCAGGAGTCGGAAGCGGCGACCCACCACATCAATACCGCCCAGCAGACCCTCAGCAATGCCCGCAACGAGATCCATACTCTGGTCGGCGATATGCATGAGGCGGACAAGGCGGTGGCGCTGGTGGCCCAGCGCAGCACCAATATCAGCCGGATCCTCGATGTGATCCGCGCCATTGCCGAGCAGACCAATCTGCTGGCCCTCAACGCCGCCATCGAGGCAGCACGGGCAGGGGACATGGGCCGCGGCTTTGCGGTGGTGGCAGACGAGGTGCGGGCGCTGGCCAACAAGACTCGTGAATCGACCGACGAGATCGGCCAGCTGATTGGTAGCCTGCAGACCGAGGTGAGCAGCAGTCAGCGTCTGATGAATACCGGCATCGAGCGCTCCACCACCACGGTGCAGGGCACCGAGCAGGCGTTCGAGGCGCTCAATCGGGTGGTGGCCCAGATCCAGCAGATCCACGACCACATCAGTCAGGTCGCCACCGCCGCCGAGCAGCAGAGCGCCGTCAGTGACGATATCAACAAGAATTTGATGCGGATTGGTGATACCGCCAACGTGATTGGGCAGGAGGCCAGCTCCAGCCATCAACTGAGCGAGGCGCTGGAGCAAGCGGCCACGGCGCTGGCCAGTCAGCTCGATCGGCTGCGTACCTGAGTTGTTGCCAGAGAGACAAAAGCCCGCGAGCGATCGCGGGCTTTTTTATCACTCGATGGCAGAGTTGCGTCAGTTGCGGGGTTCAACCAGCAGGATGTGTGAGTCAGCCCCCACCACCCTGACCTTGCTGCCCGCAGGCAGCGACTCGTCGCAGCGCACCGTCCAGACCGTGTCGTCCAGATGTACCCGGCTGGTGCCTTGGGCGACATCATCCAGCAGGGTCAGCTCGCGGCCCATATAGCTCTGCATCCGCTCGTTGATGGTGCTGGCGGCATCCTGACCCGAGTTGTCACGCTGGTGCTGCCAGCGCCACCAGGCCCAAGTGGTGAGCAGGGATTGCACCGCAAACAGCAGCAACTGCGCCTGCCAGCCAAAGGGCCAGATCAGCAGCAGTAGCCCCACTTCCAGCGCGGCGATGCCGGTCCAGAGCAAAAAGCCCACCGAGCCGAGCACCTCGATGGCCAGCAGAATGAAGCCGAGCCCCAGCCAGTGCCAGTGGGTCAGCCCCTCTAACAGGGCAGTCATGACTTGCTGCCCTTGCCATCTTTGTTGAACAGCTCGGCCATGCCAGCCACCGAGCCAATCAGGCTGCCCGCTTCCAGCGGCATCATGATGATCTTGCTGTTGGGGCCTTCACCGATGCGGGCCAGTGCCTCGGTGTACTTCTGAGCTACGAAGTAGTTGATGGCCTGCAGGTCTCCTTCCGCAATTGCCTGGGAGACCATATGAGTCGCCTTGGCTTCTGCCTCGGCAGCCCGCTCCCGCGCTTCGGCGGCGAGGAAGGCGGCCTGACGCTCACCCTCGGCTTTGAGGATCTGGGACTGCTTCTCCCCTTCCGCTTTCAGGATCTTGGACTGGCGCACCCCTTCGGCTTCCAGTACCTCGGCCCGCTTCTGGCGCTCGGCCTTCATCTGGGCGTTCATCGCCTCGACCAGTGCCAGCGGCGGGCGCACATCTTTAATCTCGATGCGGGTCACCTTGATACCCCAGGGGGCGGTGGCGGCATCCATGGTGCGCAACAGTTTCTCATTGATGGTGTCGCGCTGGGAGAGCATCTCGTCCAGCTCCATGGCGCCGAGCACGGTGCGCATATTGGTCATGGTGAGATTGCGGATGGCGCTGGTGAGATCGTTGACCTCATAACCCGCTTTGCGGGCATCCACCACCTGCACAAAGCTGATGGCGTCGATGGTGACATTGGCGTTGTCGCGGGAGATCACCTCTTGTGCCGGGATATCCAGCACTTGCTCCATCATGATGATCTTGTGGCCGACCCTATCCACGTAGGGGATCAGCAGGTTGAGACCCGGGGTCAGGGTTCGGGTGTAGCGGCCGAAGCGCTCCACCGTCCAGTTGTAGCCCTGGGGCACTATCTTGATGCCCGCGCTCAGGGTGGCGAGCACCAGGAACACGAAAATCCCTAGCACAATCAATGATTCATTCATCATTTAGCTCCTTATGAAACACAGTCCCTAGCCTATGGTCTGGCGTCAGGTACCACAAGTGACTTCGTACGCCTTTGTCACGAATTGGCTTTGCTAATTACCAAAACGCATTAAAAAGCATTTTTTATTATTTTGAGGGATAAGCTGCCCTGCCTATAGTCGCCCCATATTAGTCGTGTTCCGAGGGATGGGCCGAAATGGATTATTTACCTATGTTTGCCAAGTTGGAAGGCCGCCCGGTACTGCTGGTGGGCGGGGGCGAGGTTGCCCTGCGCAAGGCGCGCCTGCTGCTGGCAGCCGGTGCCCGGCTGACCTTGGTCTCCCCGGAGCTTGAACCGGAATTTGCGGAATTCACCGGTCGTTTCACCCATCTGGCCGAGCGCTTCACTCCGGCCCATCTGGCAGGCCAGATTTTGGTAGTGGCGGCGACCGACAACCTCGAAGTCAACGCCCTCGTTTATCAAAGTGCCAACCAGCAGGGTCTGTTCGTCAACGTGGTGGATGACCCCAAACGCTCCAGCTTTATCTTCCCCTCGATCATCGATCGCTCGCCGCTGATGGTGGCGGTCTCCAGCGGTGGCAAGGCGCCGGTGCTGGTGCGCCTGTTGCGTGAGCGGCTGGAGAGCCTGCTGCCACGCCATCTTGGTGGGCTGACCGAGCTCTCCGGCCGGGTCCGTGATAAGGCCAAGCGGGTGCTCTCCTCGATTTCCGATCGCCGCCGCTTCTGGGAGCGCGCCTTTGCCTCCAACACCCTCGCCAGCCTGATTGAAAAAGAGGATTGGCAAGGAGCCGAGCAGTGGCTGAGCGATGGCCTCGATCAGGCGAAAAGCGAAGTGGGCGAAGTGGTCTTGGTCGGCGCGGGTCCCGGGGATCCGGGCCTCTTGACCCTCAAGGCGCTGCAACAAATTCAACAGGCTGAAGTGGTGCTCTACGACCAGCTGGTCTCCGCCGAGATCCTCGATCTGGTGCGCCGCGATGCCACTCTGGTGTCGGTCGGCAAGAAGGCGGGCGCCCACAGCGTGCCGCAGGAGGAGACCAATCGCCTGCTGGTGGAGTACGCCAAGGCGGGCAATCGGGTGGTGCGACTTAAAGGGGGCGATCCCTTCATGTTTGGCCGTGGTGGCGAGGAGCTGGAAGTGCTGGCCGATGAAGGCATCCCCTTCTCGGTGGTGCCCGGCATCACGGCTGCTGCCGGTGCTACCGCCTATGCCGGTATTCCGCTCACTCACCGTGATTACGCCCAGAGCGCCGTCTTTATTACCGGCCACTGCCAGATCGATGGCAAGGAGCCCGACTGGCAGCAGCTCGCCGCCACCAGTCAGACCCTGGTCATCTACATGGGGCTGATGCGCTCCGAGCATATCCAGCAGCAGCTGGTGGAACACGGCCGAAGCCAAGCCACCCCCATCGCCATCATCGAGCGCGGCACCACATCCCGTCAGCGGGTGCTGACCGGCACGCTGGCCGACTTGGCCGAGCTGGCCAAACAGGCGGTGAGCCCGTCGCTTATCGTCATCGGCGAAGTGGTTGCCCTGCGTGAGCGGCTCGCCTGGTTTGGAGAAAAGAGCGGAGAAAAAAGCGGCGAGCAGCAGCGCGCTAACCCGGATCTCGATGGCTGCGACCTCAAGCTGGTGCAGCTGGCCTGACCGAGAAAGAGATATTTGATGCGGCTGCTGGTGCGGCCGTGCACTGAACCACCCAGCGCCCCGAGCAGGCGCATAAGCAATGACCCGAGGACCAACATGGACCGTGAAAGATTGACGCACTTGCAGCAGCTGGAAGCCGAGAGCATCCATATCATCCGCGAGGTGGCTGCCGAATTTGAAAACCCGGTGATGATGTACTCCATCGGCAAGGACTCCTCCGTCATGCTGCATCTGGCCCGCAAGGCCTTCTATCCGGGCAAGATCCCGTTCCCCTTGCTCCACGTCGATACCGACTGGAAGTTCAAGGAGATGATCAAGTTCCGCGACGAGACCGCCAAAAAGTACGGGCTGGATCTGATCGTCCACAAGAACCCGGATGGCCTCGCCATGGGCATCAACCCCTTCGTGCACGGCAGCGGCAAGCACACCGACATCATGAAGACCGAGGGGCTCAAGCAGGCGCTCAACAAATACGGCTTCGACGCCGCCTTCGGTGGCGCCCGTCGCGACGAGGAGAAGTCCCGCGCCAAGGAGCGGGTCTACTCCTTCCGTGACAAGTCTCACCGCTGGGATCCGAAGAACCAGCGTCCGGAGCTGTGGCGGGTCTACAACAGCCAGGTCAACAAGGGGGAGAGCATCCGGGTGTTCCCGCTCTCCAACTGGACCGAGCTGGATATCTGGCAATACATCTATCTGGAAAAAATCGACATAGTGCCGCTCTACTTCGCCGCTTACCGTCCGGTGGTGGAGCGCAACGGCATCAAGATCATGGTGGATGACGATCGCATGCCGCTGACCGCCGAGGATGAGGTAAAGCAGGAGCTGGTGCGTTTCCGTACCCTCGGCTGCTATCCGCTGACCGGGGCCATCGAATCCGATGCCACCACCTTGCCGGAAATTATTGAAGAGATGCTGCTCACCACCTCGAGCGAGCGGCAAGGGCGGCTGATTGACCACGATCAGGCCGGCTCCATGGAGCAGAAGAAGCGTCAGGGATATTTCTAAGGAGTCGTCAGCATGAACAGCCATATTCAGACCGCCATCACCGAACAGGGCATCGAAGCCTATCTGCACGCCCAGCAGCACAAGAGTCTGCTGCGTTTTCTCACCTGCGGCAGCGTGGATGACGGCAAGAGCACCCTTATCGGTCGCCTGCTGCACGACTCCCAGCAGATTTATGAAGATCAGCTCAAAGCGCTGGAGTCCGACAGCCAGAAGCTCGGCACCACCGGCGAGAAGCTGGACCTGGCGCTGCTGGTTGACGGCCTGCAGGCGGAGCGCGAGCAGGGCATCACCATCGACGTGGCCTACCGCTATTTCTCCACCGCCAAGCGCAAATTTATCATTTCGGATACCCCGGGCCACGAGCAGTACACCCGCAATATGGCGACCGGCGCTTCCACCTGCGATCTGGCCATCATTCTGATCGACGCTCGCAAAGGGGTGCTGGATCAGACCCGCCGCCACAGCTTTATCGCGAGCCTGCTCGGCATCAAGCAGTTCGTGGTGGCGGTCAACAAGATGGATCTGGTGGAGTTCAGTCAGGAGGTGTTCGAGCGCATCAGCTCCGACTACCGCGAGTTTGCCAAGAAGCTCAGCGTCGACACCATCCATATCGTGCCGGTCTCGGCCCTGGACGGTGACAACGTGGTCAACCCGAGCGACAAGCTGGCCTGGTACGAAGGCGAAACCCTGCTTGCTCTGCTGGAGTCAGCGGAAGTGGAGCGCGAGCTGGAGCGCCATCCGGTGCGCCTGCCGGTGCAGTATGTGAATCGCCCCAACCTCGATTTTCGCGGCTTCGCGGGCACGCTCACCTCCGGCATTCTGCGGGTGGGCGACAAGCTGGCGGTGCTGCCGTCGGGCAAGGAGAGCACAGTGACCCGCATCGTCACCTTCGACGGGGATCTGGAGTACGCCCTGCCGGGTCAGGCCATCACAGTCACCTTCGCCGACGAGATCGACATCAGCCGCGGCGACCTGCTGGTGGATGCCGCCAAGCGGCCGCAAGTGACCCAGAATGTGCTGGCCCATATCGTCTGGATGGGGGAGGAGTCCCTGCAACCGTGCCGGGTCTACGACGTCAAACTGGCCACCAAGAAGAGTCGCGGTCAGGTGGAGGCCATCCGCCACCGCATCGAGATCAACAAGCTCGACGAGCTGCCCGCCAGCGAGCTCAAGCTCAACGAGATCGGCCTGTGCGAGCTGAGCCTCACCGATCCGGTGGCGTTCGACCCGTATCAGGAGATCCGCGATACCGGCAGTTTTATCCTGATCGACCGGCTGACCAACGTCACCGTCGGCGCCGGCATGATAGTAGAGGGCTTGGCGGCGAAAGCGGTAAAAGGGCACTACAGCGAGTTTGAAATCGAGCTCAATGCGCTGGTGCGCAAGCACTTCCCGCACTGGCAAGCCCTTGCCATCGGTAACGACACAAGCAAGGAGTAAGCCCATGACCTGGCAACAATTCCTGGTGCTGGGTCTGCTGGCTGCTCTCGTGGCCCTGCTGATCCAGGGCAAACTCCGCCCGGCGCTGCTCTTCTCGGGCGCCGTGCTCATCACCTACCTGAGCGGGCTGGCGGATATCAATGCCGTGGTGGCGGGCTACACCAACAGTGCCCTGCTGACGTTGGTGCTGTTGCTGCTGGTGTCGCTGGCGGTGGAGAAAACCCGCATCATGAGCTGGTTCGCCAATCTGGTGGGCACGGGTTCATTCAACAAGGTGCTGGTGAAGGTGTGGTTCTCCACCGCCTTCCTGTCTGCCTTCGTCAACAACACCGCCGTGGTGGCCTCCATGCTGGGAGCGGTCAAACGCAACCCCAACCATGCGCCATCGCGGCTGCTGCTGCCCATGTGCTTTGCGGCCACCTTTGGCGGGGTGCTGACCCTGATCGGCACCTCCACCAACCTTATCGTCAACAGCTTCCTCATCAAGATGGGGGCACCGCCGCTCGGCATGTTCGACTTCTTTATGGTGGGGGCGGGTACCCTGCTGACCGGTCTGGTGGCCGTGCTGCTGTTTGCCCGTCACCTGCCGGAGCAGGATACCGAGATGAGCCGCGAATCCGGCTACTTTCTCGAGGCCAAGGTGGGCGCCGGTTCACCGCTGGCGGGGCGCAGCGTCAAGGAGAACGGCCTGCGCAGCCTGAAAAGCCTCTATCTGGCGGAAATCATTCGCGGCGAGCAGGTGATCTGCCCGGTGCAGCCGGAACACGAGCTGCACGAAGGGGACGTACTGCTGTTTTGCGGCGATGTGGAGAGTGTCGGCGTATTGCAGGAGATGAAGGGGCTGGATCTCTACGGCCAGCACCGCCTCAACGGCCAGCATCTGGTGGAGGTGATCGTCAGCCACAGCTCGCGGCTGGTGGGTCAGACCATCAAGGATGCCGAATTTCGCACCCACTTCGATGCGGTGGTACTGGCGGTGCGCCGCGGCGAAACCCAGCTCACCGGCGGCCTCGGCCAGATTGAACTGCACGCTGGTGATACCCTGCTGCTGGCCCCTGGCCCCCAGTTTGCCCGCAACAAGTCGCTGGGGCGGGAGTTTGTGGTGGTGAGCGGGCTGGAAGCCTCCACCCGTCTCGATGGCAAGCGCAGCGCCGCCGTGGTGCTGGGTTTTCTCGGGGTGTTGGCGCTCTCTGTGTTTGATCTGGTGCCGCTGTTCAAGGGGTTGCTGCTGATGCTGGTGGCGCTGCTGCTCACCCGCATTCTGACCCTGGACGAGATCCGCCGCCGCTTCCCGCTGGATATCTGGCTGGTGGTGGGCGGGGCGCTCGCCATCGCCGATCAGCTGGAAAAGAGCGGGCTGGCCAAGCTTATCGCCGACTGGCTGATGGGGGAGTTCAACGGTGCCAGCCCCATCATCGCCTTTATCGGTATCTATGTGTTTACGCTGGTGCTGACCGAACTGATGAGCAACAACGCCGCCGCCGCGCTGGCCTTCCCCATGGGTTACCAGCTGGCGCTCAGCATGGATGTCTCGACCATGCCGTTTATTCTGGCGGTGCTGTTCGGGGCGAGTTCCAGCTTTATCCTGCCCTACGGCTACCAGACTAACCTGATGGTCTATGCCGCGGGCAACTACAAGATGCCGGACTACCTCAAGCTGGCCCTGCCGGTCTCGCTGGCCTATAGCCTCGGGGTGATTGTGATGGTGCCCCTGCTGTTTCCGTTTTAAGGCGTGAGCGCCAATCAAGGCGTGTTGGGTGAGCAATACCATGGCATCAGCACGTTGTCGGCTGATAGTCCGAGGCGGCTCCCCGTGGTGCCGGACAGTTTAAGTTTTGAGGCGTGAGCGCCAATCAAGGAGTGTTGGGTGAGCAATGCCATGGCATCAGCACGTTGTCGGCTGATAGTCCGAGGTGGCTCCCCGTGGTGCCGGACAGTTTAAGTTTTGAGGCGTGAGCGCCAATCAAGGAGTGTTGGATGAGCAATATCGTGTGGCACAAACATGCCGTCGACAAACAGAGCCGGGCCGAGCTTAAAGGGCAAAAACCGCTGGTGATCTGGTTTACCGGGCTGTCGGGGGCGGGCAAATCGACCCTGGCGGGGGCGCTGGAGCAGGCGCTGGCGGCACAAGGCAAGCACACCTATCTGCTGGATGGGGACAATGTGCGCCACGGCCTGTGCGGGGATCTCGGTTTCGATGATGCTGCGCGGCAGGAGAATATCCGCCGGGTCGGCGAAGTGGCGAAACTGATGGTGGATGCGGGCCTTATCGTGCTCACCGCCTTTATCTCGCCGTTCCGTGCTGAGCGGGCGCTGGTGCGCAGCCTCTTGGGCGAAGGTGAATTTGTCGAGGTATTTGTCGATGTGCCGCTCGCCGTCTGTGAAGAGCGCGACCCCAAGGGGCTCTATAAAAAAGCGCGGGCAGGGGAAATTCGTAACTTTACCGGAATCGACTCCGCCTACGAGGCCCCCGAGCAGCCGGAAATCCATCTGCTTAATGCCGGTAAACCGGTAGATACGCTGGTGGAGGAGTTGCTGACTGCGCTAAGGCAGGGGAATTATTTGTAGTGGTTGAGTTGTGCCATTTGATAAAGGGAGCTGGATTGTTATCTGGGCGCGGTTATTCGCGAATGTCCGAATACGCTGCGCTATTCGAACCTACGGGCTAACGCCAGATTAAGGTGTGAGCAACGCAATACTGATGCCACCGCATACCACCTTAAACACTAAAACCAACGCATAGTAAAAATGCCACAAGTTGCGAATCACTCTTGAACAGTTTGTTAAGCTTACATTTCGTATATGCTCAACCCCATAGCGGCTCCAAGAACATACCAAACATTTTGCCACTTAACTCTAACTAGATCAGAACCAATATACGATGTTTCGTTATTACCTCGTCGAAGTAACTTGCCATTTCCAATATAACTAAACTCTATATCTCCAAGTTTGTCTACGCTCATTTCATTAGGGAGCACACTCAATAATGGCGATACATAAACAGGATCATCAGCGACAACAAGAAACTCATCGAACAAATGAGCGAATCTAAGCATATGTTCTCCGAGTTCAAGACTATACCACTCCTCGGAGACCGTATTTATTCTTACTTCGCCCTTTTGATAATCAAGAGTTAAACCATTTAAATGCTCAATTTCATATCCATCTTCAGGAAGATGGAATATAAACGCAGTAATAAAGGACTATTCATGCAACCACTCGATGGCATGAGGAATCACTTGATCAATTGATGGTGATTTCAATGTTTTCTCGGGATTGATTTCTCTGAAAAAGTTAATGGCTTTCATACGTTCCTGGTAGAAAAACCTATAATCGATATACATTGCTCGATACTTAACTGGCTCTCGTTGCATTCTTTCACGGTATATTGTTCTAACTTCATCGACACAGCCTTTCGCGTCTCTATTAATCTCACGTGCCGTGAAACGAATAACTGTATAACCTGACCTTGTTAAATATCGTTGCCTTATTGCGTCTTTTTCCAATTGCTCTGGAGAAGAGTGATATGCGTGCCCATCCAACTCAATAATCAAACGCGCATCTCGAAGAATGAAATCCACCCTATATCTTGCATGCTTTTCTTTGTCGCCAAACCATTGCTCACTTTCAATTAAATCAGCAAGTTCATTTAGTTCTTTACTAAATTCAGCTTCAATGTGGGATTGACCACGATCTCTATACCAACTAGGAGCGTCTGCCGGTTGACCTGGATATTTCATTTTTCACCATAATATTTTTGTAAGCTTAACGCCGCGGTAAATGGTTCATTTAAGATGGCGGCTTTTTTGTTTCAAAAAAGGTGACAGCTTAAATAAATCCACTTTCATCGCCTTGTTAATAGGCTTTCTTATGCACGAACTTATAGCGCGTGACAATTACAAAAAACAAACCAACAATAAACAGAACAGCGCCTGGAGCTGCATCAGTGATTGTTGACTCTGCCCCGAATATTTTTGCTGTCCAGCTTGTTGAGCCAGCAACACCATTTAGAAATAACGCTATGCCACCCAATATACAAACTAAACCAAGTATTTGACCAATTACTGCGTATATTAGCTCAAACCTGGCTAGTGATAGCTGAATATTTGGGTCTGTCTCAGGATCAACAAAGGACTGGTTAACCACAAAGGTTCGCTTGCCTTTATCACCATTACTGCCATAAAATCTCCTTGCCAATTAAAAATTTATTATACGGAATGTTTCCACATAGATACATGCGGCTGTTCCACATATCCTGCCAATTTTTGTATCACATCAATGTAGTTATCCATACTTTCAATATGTTATATCAATGTTTCTTGCATTAATTGCAGGATAAATGGTCGTTTTCCTCTATATCCAATATGGGGTTCCACTAGCATCCATACTGTGTGCAAATACATCTAGTATGTTGGGCTAAAAATCGTAGGTTGGTGCTGAACGAAGTGAAGCCCAACGTTTACCGCGAACATATCTGCAAATTTGTTTTACCGAACGACCCAATCCATGTTTATCCTGCTCTGGTTGACGTGATAACGCTCGTCTGTTGGGCTTCGCTACGCTCTGCGCCAACCTACAAGAGCGAGGCTACCGAGTATAAATATCGGAACGCTCATTTATTTTACCTAGACGAACTAACCTGGAGGCAATGGAACCTTTTGTTCTTTTATGGATTCTTGATAATTCATCAACACCTAAGCCTGAATCAAAGCTATTTGCCAATAGCTCATCTTCGTCTGGCTTCCATGGCTTCCCAGCATTTTCTGGTAAATCAGATTTACGCTTTTCAGAAATGATTGATGCTTCGAGGCTCTGTTTTGCGATAAATAAAGCTCGAATGACTTTCGGCTGATTGAAGCAGCTTTCTTCAGATAACTCTTCACCGGTTTCAGGATTAACACCTTCTGACAATGCTGAGATGATTTCTAAAGCCTTAATGACATCCATATTTTTCCCTTTAACGCTGAAGAACTTGTCTGTTGGTCTTTGCTACGCGCTGTGCCAACTTACAAAAACCACGCTACCGCCCCTGAATTACAGCCTCCAGTCTGCTTTTTACCTGCCATATGGTGCTGGTCTGACTCATGGCTGACTCCAACTAGAGGTTGCCAAGCGGCTATGTTACCGAACGGGGCTGGGGTGAAAAGCGCAAGCGGGCCATTTCCTGAGCAAGATCAATAAATTAATCATTAATGGGTTTAAATGTGGTCACTCAACCGCTTGGGCCCATCAGCGCAGAGGGAAACCGGACAGTGAAGCGAGAGTGCCGCCATCTTGCTGGCGGGCATTAAAAAACCCTATGGGCCCAAAGGCCCATAGGGTTTTTCTGCGGTGATTGTTTGGGTAGTGGTTATCTGGCTTGGCGAACCGGCACGGCGCGGGTGGCGGCCACTTCGTAGCGGCTCTGGGTTGCCGGAGCCCCTTTCTGGAACTGGCGTACCAGCCGGTCGAGATCGCTTAACTGATTTACCAGCTGGGTGATGCCGTGCACGGCGTGCTGGCTGCCAACGCTGGAGTCATCGGCCAGGGTCTTGATGCTGAGCACGTTGCGGTTGATCTCGGCGGTAACGTGGAACTGCTCTTGCACCGCCTGGGCAATCTGGCCGCTGCCGGAGGCCACCTGCTGCAGCATATCGTTGATCTGCTGGAGAATAGTGCCGGTTGCCGAGGCTTTTTGCTGGCAGCTTTCGGAGAGTTGGCAGCCCTTCTCCATCGCCTGTTCTGCATCCCCGGCGCTGGTTTGCAGCTCGGTGATCATCTTCTGGATTTCACTGGTCGAGGATTGGGTCTTGATGGCGAGCGAGCGGATCTCGTCGGCGACCACCGAGAAGCCGCGGCCCGCTTCGCCAGCCCGTGCCGCTTCGATGGCAGCGTTGAGGGCCAGCAGGTTGGTCTGGTTGGCGATGTTGTTGATCACATCGAGGATGCCATCGATGTCGCGGCAGTGGCCGACCAGCGCACTGATCACGCTCTTGGAGGTGGTCAGCTCGCTGTTCATACCCGCCACGGCAGCCACGGTTTCGGCCACGCTGTGGTTGCCGCTCTTGAACAGGTCGGCGGTCTCGTCCAGCAGGCTGGAGGATTCGCTGGAGCTCTGTGAAACCTCGCGAATGGATTCCGACATCTCGGTCACGGCGGTCGCTACCTGATTGGTTTCGGCCTGCTGCTGTTGCAGGTTGTCGGTGATGGATTCGGCGTTGCGCAGATCCCCCTCGGCGGCCTGCAGGATCTTGCTGCAAGTCTGCTGGGTGCGGGCCAGCACGGCGTTGAACTCGGCCTGATTCATCACCATCGAGAGTTCGATGGCAGCGATGTTGTCCACCTTGTTGGTGTAGAGCAGCTGCATCAGCGGGTTGTCAAAGCGGCTGCGGGCCATCTTGTTGAGCTTGCCGAGGCGGCGGGAGAGGGCATTCAGGGTGATGGCCGCTATCGCCAGCGGCAGGGCGACCAGCGCCAGTTGCCAGTTCATGTCGTGGTTGTAGCCCAGCGCAAACATGGCGAGCAGGCTCAGCAGCAGGCAGAGGTTGATGGTCAGGGTATGGGAGAAGGTGGGCAACTTGAGCGCCAGCGGCAGCTTGTTGTTGCGAAGGTCGGCATAGACCTTCTCGGCCCGCTGTTTGATCTCCTCGCTCGGGGCGGTGCGCACCGACTGATACTCCACCACCCGGCCGCTGGCATCCTTGATGGGGGTGACAAAGGCGCTGACCCAGTAGTGATCGCCACTCTTGCAGCGGTTCTTCACCGGCCCCATCCAGCTCTTGCCTTCGCGGATATGGTTCCACAGATCGGCAAAGGCCTGCTTCGGCATGTCAGGATGACGTACCAGATTGTGGTGTTCCCCCACCAGATCGTCGAGCGAGAAGCCTGCTATCTCGCAGAACTCATCGTTGGCGTAGGTGATGCGGCTCTCCAGATCCGTGGTGGAGATGAGGCTCTGGTGGTCTGGATAGAGACGTTCTCTTTGGGTAACCGGTTGATTGATTCTCATGGCCTTACTCCCGAGCTGTGATGGTTAGATTTTGATCTGCATCAAGACATCTGCAAGGGGTGGGCCAGCTGGCAAAAGCTAATGATTGATATGTTATTAGTGCCGTTTTGGCAGGAAAAGAACGTTGCTGTTTGCAATATGCAACGGAGCAGACGGGTGTGCCTCTGCGGCATCTGCAATTTGCAACCTATTCTGGTCAAGCCCATAAGCTTGGAGCCAGCAGCTGGACGCGAAGGAGCCACGAACCGACGGGGCATCCGCTGCCCCGCCAGAGATCAGGGGAGAGGGTCGGGAGCGGGTGAGGAGGGGGCGCTGACGAGCTGCATCACTTCAATCTGGATCCCCTGCACCAGCACGGTTTTCAGATCCTGCAGGTACTCCTCCAGCGGCGACTCTTGCAGCAGTTGGGCGAGCTCGTTGCCCACCGGGGTAAGCCGGTAGTAGAGCAGGGTGATGTTGTTCTGCTTGCACTGCAGCCGCCAGCGCTGGTTGCCGAACTCCAGCTCGACCCCATCGGCGGGCAGCGGGCCGGACTCCAGCTCCGCGCGATGCAGCAGCCCGAGCTCAAACAGTTGCAGCAGGGCGTTGTAGGGCAGTCGGTATTTGCCAAGGCCGAGCCGCGTTGCTTTGGCGCGACTCAGCAGGGTGGCCCCCTTGTGCAGCCCCAGCAGCAGTCGCTGCTCGTCGCTGCCGGTGTAGTGGCAGGTCAGTGAACAGATGCGCTGGAACAGCTGGGCCTCGCGCTGGGTCATCTCTTTGAGGGTGGCGAGCGCGCGTATGGAGAAGCGGCCCGGCGTGGCGACTTCCAGCGCGAAGATCCGCCCCCACAGCTGCTGCATCGGCACCATGCTGATATCTTCCGCCAGTTGCAGGAAGCGGGTCAGCCAGTCGCTGTCCATCTCGCCGCCAGCTGCGGTCTCTTCGCAGTGGCGGGAGGCCATCACCATGATGGCTTCCAGATTGCGCTGGCGAGCAGCCTGATCTGCCAGATGGCGAAAGGTGGCGCGCTGTTCGAAGGTGCTGTCGGTGTTGCGGGTGAGCATGCCGTCGATGCCGCGACTGCGGGCCAGACGCAGGGTCTGCTCCTGGCTGCTCAGGATCGAACTCTCTTTTTTCGGGGGGGGGAGGTCTGCCATGCTGACTCCATTCGCACAGGTTCTGGAGCTGAATGTTACTCCAACCGGGATGCCAAGATAACAAAGCGGCCTCCGTGGAGGCCGCTTTTTTTGCAACGGGAGGATTACTCCTCGTAGACGCTCACCTCGACCGCTTCCATCGAATAGGAGGCGGTGGCCATCTCGTGGCTGGAGCTGACCGTGCGCATCTTGCCCTTCACCCATATGGCATCCCACAGATCATCCACCGGCGCACCCTTGGGGTAGCTCACATAGATCACCTGATTGGTGGGGGGCGGCGGCACATGGATACAGGCGCCGAAGTAGGGCACCAGCAGGAAGGCGGTGATCTTCTTGGCATCCCCTTCCAGCGGCACCACGAAGCCCGGAATGCGCACATCCTGGTTGTCCAGCTTCTTGTTCACCCCGCCCACCGGTTGCGGCACCGACATGGGATCTTCGTGATTGACCTGGGGCGGTGGCAGCAGTTTCTCCCCTTCCGGGATCAGTACATCCCAGTCGATGGTCTTGTAATCGGCGGCCAGGGCGGGCAGCACCAGCAGGCTGGCGAGCAGCGCCACAATTTTCCACTTCATCATCTGTCCTTCTGTTTCTATATTTGGGCGTCTCGCTAGACGCGAATGCTCATGCCATCGCTCAGGCTGTAGCGATAAGCGCGGGCAGCAGGGAGCAGGCCAATCACCATGCCTGCCAGCCAGACCACCCCCAGCAGTTGCCACTCGTAGGTGCTCGGCAGCCCCAGACTCAGTTGCAGGCCATAGTGGCTGAGCAGCCAGGGCGAGGCAAGCCCCTGCCCCAGATAGAGCACGGCGACCCCGAGAGCGATGCCGACCGTGGTCAGCGCCATGGCCTCCAGCGCCAGCAGCAGGAACAGGTGGGCAGGGCCCGCGCCGAGGGATCGCAAGATGGCGAGCTCGCGGCGCCGTTCGTTAAGCCCGGCGAGCAAGGTGGTCAGCATGCCGATCAGGCCCGCCACCACCACAAAACCGGCGATCACCGACAGCGCGGTTTCCGCCACGCTCATCAGGCTCCACAGCTCCTGCAGGGCGGCCCCCGGCAGGATCGCCATCAGCGGCTCCTTGGGATAGGTGTTGACGCTGCGCTGCAGCTGGAACGCCAGGATCCGGTTGCTCAGCCCCACCATAAAGGCGGTGATGGTTTTCGGGGTGAGATCCTGCGCCAGTGCCTGCTCCGGCGTCACGTTCTTGCTGTGGCGGCCGGTATCCCAACCAAGATGGATCGCCTCTATCCCCGCCAGCGGCACATGGATGGTGCGATCGATGGGAGTACCCGTCGGCGCCAGAATCCCCACCACCTTGAACGGCAGATTGTCGTGCTGGCTGAACGAGGTGTTGCCAGCGCCGTGGGCGATAACGATGGATTGGTCGAGATGATAGCCGAGCTTCTCAGCCACCTGGGCGCCGAGTACCGCTTCAAACGGCGTGTCGAATGGCCGCCCCTCGCGCAGTTGCAGCGACTGTTGCTGACCGTACTTCAGGTGGTTGAAGTAGTCGCCATTGGTGCCGAGCACCCGAAATCCCTTGTGGGAGTCGCCAAGGGAAAGCGGGATGGTCCAGGCGACGCCCGGTTTCTGTTTGATGGCCTGATAGGAGTCCCACCCCACGTTGTTGGTGGGGTTGCCGATGCGAAACACCGAGTAGAGCAGCAGGTTCACCTGGCCGGAGCGGGCGCCGACGATAAGATCGGTCCCCGAGACGGTGTTGGAGAAGCTTTCACGGGCCTGGGTGCGCACTCGCTCCACCCCGAGCAGCAGGGTGACGCTGATGGCGACGGCCAGCAGGGTGAGCCCGGCGGTGAGGCGGCGGGCCCAGAGACTTTGCAGGGCGAGCTTTAGCATGATGCCCTCCGGTTGAGCTGTTGCAGGTTTTCGACCCGCGGGAACAGAGGTTCGAGATAAGGGTCGTGACTGACGAAGATCAGGGTCGAGCCCTGCTTATCGCACTCCTCGAACAACAGCTTGATAAAGGCGGCCCGGTTGTCGGTGTCGAGTGCCGAGGTGGGCTCGTCGGCGATCACCAGTGGCGGCGAGCCGATCAGCGCCCGTGCGGCAGCAACCCGCTGCTGCTGGCCGATGCTGAGGGCGTGGACGGGGCGATGCAGCGCCTCGTCCGGCAGTTGCAGCTCCGCCAGCAGACGGCGCGCCTCCTGCTCCGGACTCCCTTGCAGGCGGGCCCGTTTGGCGGGCGAGAAGGTGAGGGCAGCAGTCACGTTGTCCTGCACCGAGAGAAAAGGCAGCAGATTGAACTGCTGGAAGATATAACCCAGATTGGCCGCCCGGAAGTGGTCACGGGCACGGCCAGAGAGCCGGGCCAATGGTTGGCCCAGCACCTCCAGGGTGCCGTGGTTGGCGGTCTGGATCCCGGCCAGCAACCCGAGCAGGGTCGACTTGCCGGAGCCCGACGGGCCCTTGATAAAGACCCGCTCACCCTCGCGGATGGTGAGGGCGGGCAGATCGAGTACAGCGTCGCCACCTGGCCAGGCAAAGGCCAGATCGCGGATCTCAACCACGGCTTTTTTCATGGCGTTACCAGCTCAGCTTGTTGGCGGACGGGGTCAGCTCGCCAGCGGTCTGGCCGGTAGGCAGAATGCCCTGCACGCTCAGCTTCTCAAGGCTCGGATAGACGCTGAACAGGGTCGCCTCAAGGCCGGTCAGTTTGGCTGGTGTAGCGCAGGTGTAGGTGTACATGGCGCCCATATCGGCGTGGCCCGCTTCGTCATGATCATGGTGGTTTTCATGTTTGTCGCTGGCAGCCTTGTCATGGTCATGGTCATGGTCATGGTCATGGTCATGCTCTTCTTTGGCGGCCTGCAGCTCCTGCTGGGTCAGTTTGCAGCCAGCGGCCGGGTCGAAGCGGAACAGGGCGTCAGGTTGCTGGAGGCGGGCGACCGCTTTGGCATACTGCGCCTTCTCTTCATCGCTCTTGGCTGCGTGCTCGAAGCCCACCAGATCGGCTGCGGGTGCCTGCAGCTCGATCATCAATTGGTCGCCATCGACCACCAGATTGAGGTGGCCGTGGCCATGCTCGTGGGCGCCGTGGCTGTGGCTCTCGTGTTCGTCGTGATTTGCGTGTGCGCCAAAGGCCGCTGCGGCCAGCAACAGAGTAATTGCTTTCATCTTTAATCCTTTTTCAAAACAAATAGCGAAATTAAACAAAGGGATAGAGAAAAGCAGAGGCGGGCGGCGCACGGATGGCATAGCTGTGAAGCGTGGCGGTATCCGCCGAGCGTTGCATGGTTGCAACAGCGGGCAAAACAGAGGTCGAACCGGGGAAACAATAGGGGGTAGCGGTGATGACCTGTTTGCCATCCAGATGGAGGGCGCAAACCAGGCAGTGATGGTCGTCGTGGCCGGGCAGGGCAGATTCAAACTGGTGCCGGGCAAGGGCAGGCTGCAGCCATAACCAGCCCAGCAGCAAGATCCAGATTTTCAGCTTGATACGACCCATAGACCCTTATGGAAAGGGCGCCATCAGCGCCCTTTCTCTCTGACTTAGAGATGGGACTTGATGAGCCCCATCACGGTAGCAATGTTGTTGGCATCGAGCTGGCCATCTTTGGCAAACAGCACCTTGCCCTCTTTATCCAGCAGGATGATCGCCGAGCTTTCCGGCGTCAGATCCCAGGCGTTGCGCGCCATGCCCTTGGCATCCAGCACCATGGCGGACCAGGGGAACTCTTTCTTGCTGTCCTCGGCACTGCTCTTCACGAAGCCGGAGGTGCCCCAGATGGCGTCATTGCTGTTGATGACGGTAACGGTCTGGTACTTATCTTGTGGCAGCTTGGCGGCCTTGATCGCCTCGATCATCGGGGCGTTCAGCTCCTTGGCACTGGAGCGACCGGCAATATGCTGGATCAGGAACACCTTGCCGGTGAGCGAGGTGCTCTGCCACGGCTGGTAGCCGATATCCTTGCCGTTCAGTACCAGCTCCCCCTTGTCACTGATATTGACCAGCGGCACCGGGTTGCCATCCTTGAAGTTGTGAGCAAAGACCAGAGATGGCAGCAGCGCCAAAGTAAGTACGAGATGTTTCATCCTGATGACACTCCATTTGTTATGTTATAACGAGTTTCGGATTGAGGGAATGGGCGAGCTTCATCCTAAACTGATCGGATCTGTTTAAAAAGTGTTAAATAAGATCGCAATTCAGAAGCGTCGGCGCCCCGCCAGTCAGGTGGTTGGCTGGCAAGGGCGGCTAGGATGGCATGACATCGATAAAAATCAATGAATTGGCTGCTGGTCTGAGCTGTCTGCGTCAGTAGAGCGACTCGCTGATGAGGGGGATCTTGGCCATGGTCATCTGCTGGGCCAGCAGGGACGAGCCAGTAAGCAGCACATGGCGCTGATTGTTGATCACCACCACATCACCGGGTACGCCACTGTCTGCCGTAATAGCCAGCCAGGCAGGGGAGACGCTGCCGATGCTGATATCCGGATAGATGATGCTGAGCACATATTGCGGCGCCAGCTCCGCCAGCAGGCTGGCCATCAGCAGCGCCTTCTCGTCGCTGTCGGCCTTGTTATCTTGCAGTGCCTGCAGCGGCGGCGCGAAGTGATCCAGCTGCTCCGGCTGGGTGGGGATGGCGTTCAGCCACTCCTGCAGTAGGCTGACGCTGGTGGCGAGATCCTTGGCGGCAAACTGCTGCGCCAGTGGCTTGAGGTGCCCTTTGAAGTGGTAGAAGAGCTGGGAGTAATCGGGTCGCACGCAAGGCAGTTTGCGATTGGCAGGATGGACGCAGGGGATCACCCTCATCTGGTAGAAGGCATCCTCCTGATACTGCTGGTAGGCTTGCCAGAACAGCATCGACTCCATGCTGTCGTCCCGCAGGGTGAAGGCCTGCTCCAGATTGCGAAATTTGGTAGCGGTCTCGGGGCTGCTCTGATTGATCAGGTTGATGCTGTTGTAGAGCCGCGGGCTGATGTAGGCGTAAAGGGTCTCCAGCGGATTGGTGAGAGAGGCCTTCAGCAGGCTCATCTCGTGGCGACTGGCGGCCATCACCTGATCGTCGGTGGTCAGCTGGAAGTGCTTGCGCTGGCCATCGGTGGATTGCCACTGCCAGCTCATGTTGATTTCGCTGGCGTTGCTTGTGGCGCCAAGGGTGGTGCAGAGAGTGAGGCTGAGCAACAGCGCGGGGGTCAGCTTCATGGTGGTGCTTCCTGCCGTGGACGATAATTAACAACTAGGTGAGTCGGCACCACTTTGGTGATGTTTCGTTTTGTGATCTGGATAACAGATTGATGTGACTTTTAATTTAATTGTGAAATTAAGTCACTCTGGAGGGGTTATGAAGCCTTGGATCATAGTGCTGTTTGGGCTGCTCAGCCTGCCAGCCATGGCGGGTCAGGTGATCGTCAACAAGGGGATGTCCATTGCGGATACCTTTGCCCTGCGTGATCAGCTGGCACGCGAGCACGAA
Organism: Aeromonas sp. FDAARGOS 1404; assembly: GCF_019047085.1. Taxonomy (NCBI): domain Bacteria; kingdom Pseudomonadati; phylum Pseudomonadota; class Gammaproteobacteria; order Aeromonadales; family Aeromonadaceae; genus Aeromonas; species Aeromonas sp. FDAARGOS 1404. Next base: position 1,575,397 of record NZ_CP077237.1, on the reverse strand, counting down.
TGGCAGGAGTGGCTGCGCTACCAGCAGGCCATCAAGTGGCTGGAGGTGTTGCCGGTCAACTGCGAGCTGATGAGCCAGCCGGGCGGCGGCTATCGCTGTGGCGGTGAGTACTATCGGCCTTACCAGAAAGATGGCCGTGAAATATACATTCAGGGCAATCCTGCCGAAGATGCGGCCGGTCAGCTGCCGCAAACACCGACAAAAAAGGCGCCATAAGGCGCCTTTTTTACAAACCGAGTGATGCTTACTTGGCAGCGTAACGCTCGGCAGAGGTTTTGATCTCGGCTTCGGCCGCAGCCTTGTCGCCCCAGCCTTCCACCTTGACCCATTTGCCCGCTTCCAGCTCTTTGTAGCGCTCGAAGAAGTGCTGGATCTGGGCTTTCAGCAGTTCCGGCAGATCGTTCACATCCTGGATGTGGTCGTACTGCTTGGTCAGCTTGGAGTGCGGTACAGCAACGATCTTGGCATCTTCGCCAGATTCGTCGGTCATCTTCAGCACGCCAACCGGGCGGCAGCGAATGACGGAACCGGCCAGCAGCGGGTAGGGGGTCGGAACCAGTACGTCGACGGGGTCACCATCCAGAGAGAGAGTCGCGTTCACGTAGCCGTAGTTGCACGGATAGAACATCGGGGTAGACATGAAGCGATCGACGAAAATAGCACCGCTGTCCTTGTCGACTTCGTATTTGATCGGGTCGGCATTCTGCGGGATTTCGATGATGACATAGATATCGTCGGGCAGGCTCTTGCCAGCCGGTACCAGGTTCAGGCTCATGATAATTCCTTCGTTGTTAGTATCAGGTTTGCAGGCCGATATTATAGCGATGTGATGTTAAATGACCATATTTCAGCGGCTATCGCTAACAAAGAAGGGGGATGTTTCCTGTTTGCGGCGCGTTGATGTGTGCAGGATGCAACAAAACAGCTGTTTTGATGCCCCTACCGGTGAGCAAGGTCACCGGCAGGGCATGTAGAGTTGCGAGCAAAAAGGGTCAGAGCGAGTAGGGGAGTCTCGATTCGTTGACCAGTCGCGACAGGGCTGTCACTACATGAGGGTCAAACTGGGTGCCGGAGCGTGACTGGATATACTCCATGGTCTGCGCCAGCGTCCAGGGCTCCTTGTAGGGGCGCTTGCTGAGTAGGGCATCGAATACATCGACTACCGCCACAATCCGCGCCGACAGCGGGATCTGCTGACCAGCCAGCTGCTGCGGATAGCCCTTGCCATCGAAATGCTCGTGGTGGCCCCGGGCGATTTCGGCGCCGAGAGAGAGGTAGCTGGTTCCCTCCACCATTTCGCCCGCCTTGTGCAGGATATTGGCGCCGATGCCGGCATGCTGCTCCATGATGGCCCGCTCTTCCGGGTCGAAACGGCCGGGCTTGTGCAGGATATGATCCGGGGTGCCCACCTTGCCCACATCGTGCAGAATGGAGGCCATGCCGATCATCTCGACAAACTCCGGAGTCAGCTGCTCGGGATAGGCCGCCATCTGCTTCAATTCGGCCACGATGGCATCCGAGAGCTTCTGCACCCGCAAGACATGCTCGCCGGTATCGGAGTCGCGAAACTCCGCCAGCGCCGCTAGCGCCACCACGGTGGCCTCCTGGGCGCGCAGCAATTGGTTGTAGAGATAGAGGTTGTCGTAGGCCGCCGAGATGCGCTGGCAGAAGACATCCAGCAGATCGCACTCGAGGGGATCGAGAGGCTGGGTCGGGGTAAAACTCAGCACGAACTCGCGACCATTCTGGGCTGCGATATAGAGGGAGTCCTGCGGGTGTTCAAAGCGGTTGCAGCGCGCCGCCAGTGCCTTCATGACCGAGTCATTGAGGGTGGGGAAGTCGGTGATCTTGCCATCATCCAGCAGAGTCTCGTAGTCGCCGGTAGCGGCGAGGATCTCCAGCCCCTGTTCGCCGGGACGGCGCTCGGCACAGATAGCCCCTTCGGTGCCCACATCGAGAATGGCGCTGATCTGTTTCAGCACGCCGGAGGCAAACTCCTTGAGTGAATGAAGATGGTAGAGATCGCCCGCTCCTTCCAGAATTTTGCCGAGCCCTTGACGGCTCTTGTCGATGGCACTGAGGGTTTCGTATGAACGCAGGGATGCGATGACAGTGGTGTAGAGCTTTTGTACCGTCAGCTCGGTCTTGGTCTTGTAGTCATTGATGTCGTAATCGAGGATCACCCGCTGCTCGGGGGCTTGGCCGGGTTGGCCGGTACGCAGCACGATCCGCACCAGCGAGTTGTGCATTTCGTTGCGGATCCGGTGTACCAGCCGCAGACCTGCGTCTTCGGTCTCCATCACCACATCGAGCAGGATCAGCGCAATCCTGGGATTGGCCTCCAGCATGCGGCCAGCTTCGGCGCCGCTGTAGGCATTGAGCAGCTCCAGCGGACGGGATTTGTAGTGAATGTTGGAGAGGGCCAGGCGGGTGGCATGATGGATATCCGGCTCATCATCCACGATCAGCACTTGCCATGGGTTGAGTGCCTTGGGGACCACGACCTCCTCATCATCGAGTTCGATGATGTCGTCGTCCAGCAAGATATCGTCCTTGTCTTGGGCACTGCTCATATCGGTTACGCCTCCGGCGCTCAATGAGTATGTGAACAGTATGCACGATCACATCCTCTCGGATCATCAGGATAAGTAGATATCGTGAGCTGGCTCCGCCTCTTTATCGCTACTCGAAAGGTTCCAGATACCCCTGGATCGACTTCTTCAACCAGGCCAACACCTTGCCGTGATAGGCGTTTTCCGCCAGATAGACCCCGTAATCCCGCCACTGCAGGCTGAACTTGTGTTTCAGAGTCAGCAGGGAGCCTTGTCGCAGCTGGCTCTGGATCAGTGGCGAGGGGAGCACCGCCCAGCCCAGTCCGTCCAGCACCGCATTGCGCATCAACTCGAAGCTGGAGAGGCCGATATGCTGGCCTCCCACAGGTAGCAGGCTTTTTACCGAAAATTCATCTACATACGAGAGGGTAACTTGGGTGTGATCGGTCAGATCCTGCTGTTTGACCCGCTTCAGTCCGGCTAGCGGATGGCTGGGTGCCACCACCATCAGGGTGCGGATCGGGTTGAGCACGTCGATATTGAGGCCGCTGCGCTCCTGATCTTCGGTAATAAGGCCAAAGGCGGCATCGACGAATCCCTCTTCCACCAGCGCTGGCAGTTCAGGCGGAGAGGCGAGCACCAGCGAGATACTGGTGCCGGGAAACTGGTTGTGCAGGCTGGCCAGCATCTCGCGCCACACCGGCTCGGGAATGGCGTCATCACGGGCGACTCGCAGCGCCACTTCGGCTCCCGAGGCGTAATGTTTGCACTTCTGCTGCAGGCTGTTGGCTGCCTGCAGCAGGCGGGTGCAATCATCCAGCACCAGCTCGCCGATTTCGGTCAGGCGACTCTGATTGGCGCCTCGTTCAAAAAGTTCGACGCCAAGCTCAACTTCCAGCGCTGCGATGGCGGTGCTGACGGCGCTGCGGCTTTTGCCGAGGCGACGGGCGGTGTTGGCAATAGAGCCGCTATTGGCGGACTCTACAAAGAGTTCTATTTGATATAGCTTCATGTTTTACAGGCTGTGGCGGAGTTTTTCACCATCACCTTAGCGTGCCGAACCAAGGCAAGGCAAACCTGTAGCGTCGGAATAATCGACGCTGAGCGATTGTCGCGAGTTGCTTCTCCCCGTTTACCATCTCTCCCGTCGAAGCAACAAAGGCATCTTATATGTTATTAAGTCGTATGTTTCTGGCCCGGCTGTTTTTGACCGGCGCCATCGTGACCGAGGTCGCCGGTACCTCCAGCATGGCCATGATCCCCGAGCAGGGAGCTGGCTGGATGAATTACATCCCGATGTGGCTGTTGATCGGTTTCTCGTACTGGTTGCTGGCGAAAGCCGCCAAAACAATCTCCATTGGTATTGCGTTTGCGCTCTGGGAGGGGCTCGGGATCACCCTGATCACCATAGTGTCGGTCATGTTCCTTGGTTACGATGTGACCGTTCAGGAGCTGATTGGCCTGGCTCTCGCGATAGTGGGGATTGTTATGGTGACCATGGGGGAGACCCATGATGAGCCCGCAGACAAGTCAGTAGAAGCGGAGGCCACAGCATGAGTCCGTTTGTGATTGTACTGGGTGCCGCACTGATCGATATCGGCGCCAACATGGCCATCAACCGCTCCAACGGGTTTCGTTACAAGGGGTGGGGATTCCTGGGGATCATGCTGGTACTCGGCGCCTTTACCCTGCTCTCGGAAGCGGTAAGTGGCGGCCAGATTGACCTGGCTGTTGCCTACGCCACCTGGGGGGCTATCGGCATCGTCGGTACGGCGCTGGGCGGTTTGCTCTTCTTCGGTGAGCGGCTCAAGCCCATCGGCTGGGCTGGCATGATGGTGATGGCGCTGGCTGTCGTTATGCTGACTACCGCCTGATAACCTGAAGCAATAAGAAAAGCCGCCCGGTTGCAACCGGGCGGCTTTTGTTTGGCTGATTGCTTGGTCGATGCAGGCTCAGCGCGGCGCTTCGTAGAGCTCCAGCGGCAGGCCGTCGGGGTCGGCGAAGAAGGTAAAGCGCTTGCCGGTCAGCTCGTCCACCCGTACCGGCTCTACCTCGACCCGATGGGCCAGCAGGTGGGCGATGACCCGGTCAAGGTCGCTGACCCGAAAGGCGAGATGGCGCAGGCCGCACGCCTCGGGGCGGGAGGGGCGCTCGGGAGGCGAGGGGAAGCTGAACAGCTCCAGCTGGCTGCCGTCCGGCAGGGCCAGATCCAGTTTCCATGACTGGCGCGCCTCGCGCAGGGTCTCGGCGATAATGGGTAGCCCCAGCACCTCGTGGTAGAAGTGGCGCGAGCGTGGGTAATCGCTGGCGATGATGGCCACATGGTGGATGGCGTCAAACAGCGGAAAGGTCATGGTGTTTCCTTGTCAGCAGCATAGTGAACGGGCAGCCTGCGCTGCCCGTGTCGTTGATCTAGTTAAAGAAACCGCCGAACCAGTCATCCAGCGCACTGCGCGGCGTCGCGCTGCTGGCGCAGCCGGCCGGGGAGCCCATGGTGGAGGCTTTGGCCGGCACCTGCAGGCTGCCCGGGCAGTCGCTGGCGACGCGGGTGCCGCTGGCGCGGGAGAAGTTGGCCCAGGTGACCCCTTCCGGCATCTTCAGTCCCAGACTGTTGACGCCGCGCTGGCTCATGTAGCCGCTAAAGAGCTGCAGGGCACCGCTGGCACCGGTCAAACCTGCCGGGGTATTGTCGTCGCGACCGACCCAGATACTGACCAGTTCGTTGTTGTCCATCCCGGCAAACCAGGAGTCGCGCAGCTCGTTGGTGGTGCCGGTCTTGGCCGCCATGGTGGCGCCCGGGAACTTGGCACTGAGCGCGCGGGCCGTACCCTGACTCACCGTCTTGGTCATGGCGAACAGGGTTAGCCAGCTTGCTTGCAGGTCGGTGACTCGCTTGGCGGTCTGATCATGCTGATAGAGCAGGCTGCCATCCCCGTTCACCACGGCGCGAATGGCCGATAGCGGCTGGGTCAGCCCCTGATTGGCGATGGGCAGATACATCTGGTTCACCTCCAGCGGGGAGAGGGCCACCGCCCCCAGCACCAGCGACGGATAGGGCTGGATCTCCTGCTGGACTCCCAGTTTGTGCAGGGTATCGACCACCTTCTCCAGCCCCACCTGCAGACCCAGATTGACTGTCGGCACGTTGAGTGAGCTGGCCAGCGCATCCATTAGCGGCACGCTCTGGCGGAACTTGCGATCGTAGTTTTGCGGTGTCCAGACCTGGCCATCCTGACCGCGAATACGGATCGGCTGATCTTTGAGTGGGGTCGCGAGCGTCAGGCCGTTGGAGAGACCGGTGAGGTAGACCGCCGGTTTCACTAGCGAGCCGATCTGGCGGCGGGCATCCAGCGCCCGGTTGAACCCTGCGTAGCGGGGATCGCGGCCACCCACCAGTGCGACTACTTCGCCCTTGTGCCAGTCGGAGACCACCATGGCCGCCTCCAGCTTCTTCTTGCCGCGCAGTTTCTCGATATCGGCGAGGCCCGATTCGACCGCCCGCTCGGCCGCGTGCTGGGCGATGGGGTCGAGGCTGGTGAAGATCTTGAGGCCGGACTGCTTGAGCAGATCGGCGCCGAAGCGGCTCTGGATCTCTCGCTTGAGCAGTCCCATAAAGGCCGGGGTGCGACCATAGCTCATCTGGCCACGGGCGATGATGCCGAGGGGTTGGCGGCTGGCCAGCTCATATTCGGCCTGGGTCAGGCTGCCGTGATCCATCAGCAGCTTCAGTACCAGATCCCGGCGAGTCTTGGCCCGCTCCGGGAAGCGCCATGGGTCGTAATAGGAGGGGCCTTTCACCAGACCGACCAGCAGGGCCACCTGATCGATATCCAGCTCGTTGACCGGAATGCCGAAGTAGAAGTAGGAGGCGAGGCCGAAGCCGTAGACCCCTTGCGAGAAGTTCTGCCCCAGATAGACCTCGTTGAGGTAGGACTCCAGGATCTCGTCCTTGCTGTAGCGATAGTCGATCAGTACCGCCATGTAGGCTTCCTGCAGTTTTCGCCACAGGCTGCGCTCGCGGGTCAGGAAGAAGTTTTTGGCCAGCTGCTGGGTCAGGGTACTGCCCCCCTGCACGGTACGACCCGCGATCAGGTTGGCGAACATGGCCCGCATGATGGCGACCGGCGAGACGCCGCCATGCTGGTAGAAGTCGCGATCTTCGGTGGTGAGCAGGGTCACCAGCAGGCTGTCGGGCACTTCGGCGATACGCACCAGCAGGCGATCTTCCCGATCTTCGGTATTGAGGCGATCGAGCAGCACCGGGTCCATCTGGGCGTAACCGAGCTGGCGCTGGTTCTCCAGCGACTGGATCCCCTCAAGGCGCGGGCCGTTGAAGGTGAGGCGCAGGCCACGGGCTCCGTCGGCGCCGTCATAGAACTCGAAGGGACGGCGAATCAGCTCGATGCGATTGCCGTTGATGGTGTATTCACCCGGCGTGTGAGGCTGGCGCACCTGCTTGTAGCTCAGCATGTTGAGCTCGCGCAGCATCTGGTCCCGCGACAGGCGCTGGCTGGGGTAGAGCTCCAGCGGGCGGCTATAGACCATCACCGGCAGCTGCCACTTCTCGCCATCGAAGCGCTCGCGCACCTTGGTATCGAGGTAGATGCCAAACACCACCATAAAGGCCGCCACCACCAGCGAGAGCTTGAAGCCAAGCCAGAACAGCTTGCGCCAGATGGTGCGTTTGGGCGCTGCCTTCTTGGGGGCACGCTTGCGTCGTTGGGTTGCCATAAATCCTCTTTGCTTTCCTTTCTACTTGTTATGTCGCATTCGCGAACGTTCGAGCGGGATTAACCCGCCGAACCTAGATGCCCATCTTCTTTTTGGTGACTTTGGTCGGCATCGCTTCCAGCGGATTATCCGGCCAGTAGTGGCGGGGATAGCGCCCCTTCATCTCTTTCTTCACCTGCTCGTAAGAGCCAGCCCAAAAGGCGGCCAGATCGGCAGTGATCTGCAGCGGTCGCTGGGCGGGGGAGAGCAGCTCCACCACCAGCGGCACCCGGCCATCGACCACGCAGGGGGTCGAGCCTTGCCCGAACATCTCCTGAATGCGTACCGGGATCACCGGTGCCTGCCCCGGCTGATAGCGGATCCGCACCCGGCTGCCGGTCGGTGCCGCAAAGTGGCTCGGCAGTGCCTCGTCCAGCCGTTTGGGCAGTGGCCAGGGCAGGGATTGGCGCAGGATGTCGCTCATATTGAGCCTCTTCAGCTGCTCCAGCCGGGTCATGCCGCTCACCGCTGGCAGCAACCACTGTTCCAGCGTGGCCAGCAGGCTCTCGTCATCCATCGCGGGCCACCCCTCATCGGGCAGCCAGTCGCGGGCGCAGCGCAGGCGGGCCAGCAGCCCTTCGCTGCTCTCGTCCCACGGCAGCACATGCAGCCCCTTGCGGCGAATGCCTTGCAGCAGGCAGCGCCCTTTCTGCTCGTCAGAGAGTTCGGTCAGCGGTCGCTGGCTCAGCACCAGCTCGCCGATCACCTGCTGGCGTTCGGCGCGCACCCGCTCTTCCCGCTCATCCCAGTCGAACCACTGCCGTTCGCTCACCAGTTCCGGCAGCAGGCGCACCAGCTCGTCCAGATCGACCGGTTCGGCGATAAAGATGCGGTTGCCGCGATCGTTCTGCCCCATCTCGATAGCGATAAGGGCCCCTTGTCCCTGACAGGGATGACCTTCTACCAGATCGCAGCTCACCCCACCACTGAGTTGATAGCGACTGCCGCTGCGCAGTTTGCCGATGCGATCCGGCCAGGCGAGGGCGCAGAGCAGCCCCAGCCACTGACCCTGCGCACTGGCAGGGCGGGCGCCAAGCCGTTCAAACCAGCGGGCCGCGCTCTGGCGCAGGGCGTTTTGACGGCGGAGGAACAGCACAGAGAGGCGCTCCGATCCTCGCAGATCTTCTTCCTGCAACGCCACCAGATAAGCAGCATCGGCGACAATCCCTGTCAGACCCTCGGACTCCAGCTCGCGGGCGCGCAGCAGCATGCGGGCGAGGCGAGGGTGGGTACCGAAGGCGGCCATGGCACGGCCAGCGGGAGTGAGTTGTTGCTCACCCTCCGGCTTCATGGCGCCAAGAGCCACCAGTAGCCGCTGGGCGCTGGCCACCGCAGCGGCTGGGGGCATGTCCAGCAGCGGCAGATCTGCCACCTTTGCCCCCCACTGGGCGGCGTCCAGCAGCAGGCCGGTCAGCTCCTGAGTGAGGATATCTGGCGGGCTCTGCTCGGCGAGTCGCTCCTGCACCTCGCTGCTCCAGAGCCGGTAGCAGACGCCGGGGCCGAGACGGCCAGCGCGGCCTGCCCGCTGGGTGGCGGAGGATTTGGCTATCTGGCGGGTTTCCAGCCGGGTGACACCGCTTTTCAGATCATAGGAGGCCCGTCGTTCCAGCCCGCTGTCGATCACCACCGAAATCCCCTCAATAGTGAGGGAGGTCTCAGCCACATTGGTGGTGAGCACCAGCTTACGGCGGCCCGCAGGCGCCGGTTCGATAGCCGCCTGCTGGGCTGCCATATCGAGGCGGCCGTAGAGGGGGGCGAGGGTCACGTCGTCCGGCAGTTTGTCTGCCAACCATTGCGCCAGTCGCTCGATCTCACCCTGTCCCGGCAGAAAGACCAGCAGGCTGCCATCTTGCTCGGCCAGCGCTTCGAGTACCACGGCGCCGACCTGCGGCTCCAGCCACTGCTGGCGATTGGCGGGGCGGTAGTGATAGTCGATGGGAAAACCGCGCCCCTCGGAGCGAACCACAGGGGCATCCGGCAACAAGGTCTCGAGTGCCATGCCATCCAGGGTTGCGGACATCACCAGGAGCTTGAGATCATCGCGCAATCCCTGCTGGCTCTCGATGGCGAAGGCCAGCGCGGTATCGGCGTGCAGACTGCGTTCGTGGAACTCATCGAAGATCACCAGCGAGACGCCAGTCAGCTCAGGGTCCTGCTGCAACATCCGGGTCAGCACCCCTTCGGTGACGATCTCGAGCCGGGTCGCTGAGCTGGTGCGGCTCTCGCCACGCACCCGCAGGCCGATGCGCTCGCTCACCTTCTCCCCCAGCTGACGGGCCAGAAAAGTGGCGATATTGCGCGCAGCCAGGCGCCTTGGTTCCAGCATGATGATGCGGCCGGGCAGCCGGTTCTGACGCACCAGCTCCAGCGGCAGCAGAGTCGATTTGCCCGCGCCGGGTGGCGCCTGCAGGATCACGCAGGTGTGGCTGTCGAGGGCGGCAAAGAGTTCGGGCAATACCGAAACGATGGGGAGCTGGGACAAAGCGATGAGCACCTTCTGTAGCAACCGGTAAAACGGCGCCTATTCTGCCACAGCCACCCGCGCCACCGTGAGTGGATGTGCGGATATGGCCACTCGGGTGGGAGGGTGGCGAGACATGGCCGGATGGCTGCCATAGAATGGGCCCATCCAATGAGCGTGAAAAAGGCATTATCACCACATGGCCAAACTCTTCTTTGCCCTGCCCGTCAAGGAGCTCGCCCCCGAGCTCATCGCCTGGCGCGATCAGCAGCCCTGGCCCGGTCAGCCGGTGCCGCAAGCCAACCTCCACCTGACCCTGGCATTTCTGGGTGAGGCGGACGAGTTGACCACCCGCCGCCTGATCGCCGCCGTGGAGCGTCAGCACTGTCCGCCGCTCTCCATCAGGTTGGATGAGACCGGCTGGTTCAGCCGGGCCAAGGCTGCCTGGATTGGCCCGAAGGAGTGGCCCAACGAGCTGACCGTGCTGGCAAAGGCGCTGCGCCGCCACGGCGAGAAGTTGCGTCTTGGCAATGGCGAGCAGGGTTATCGCCCCCATGTCACCCTGTCGCGCAAGGCGGGTGAGGCTCCGGCCATCCTGCCTGCCCCAAATTTTCTGCTGCAGGCCGATGAGTTCTGCCTCTATCAATCCATCTCGACTCCGGACGGGGGACGCTACGAGCCGCTTGCCTGCTGGCCGCTGCGCGCCCGGGTAAAAGAAGACGCGCGGAGGGCTAACCCGTGATCTTTGATCCCCCCCTGCAATCGGGCCAGCTGGTGGCCCGCTACAAGCGCTTTCTGACCGATGTGCAACTCGATAACGGCGAGGTCATTACCATCCATTGCGCCAATACCGGTGCCATGACCGGTTGTGCCGATCCGGGCACCCGGGTCTGGTACTCCACCTCCGATAACCCCAAGCGCAAGCTGCCCAACAGCTGGGAGATCGCCGAGAGCCCGGCGGGCCACTTTATCTGCGTCAACACGGCGCGCGCCAACCAGATCGCCCGGGAGTTGATCGAGCAGGAGGCTATCGCTCCGCTGGCGGGTTACAGCCGCTTGCGCACCGAGGTGAAGTATGGCGAAGAGAACAGTCGCATCGATCTGTTGCTGGAAGATGACGAGAAGGGCAATTGTTACATCGAGGTAAAATCAGTCACCCTGCTCGACGAACGTGAACATCCGGGTATGGGCTACTTCCCCGATGCAGTCACCGCCCGTGGTGCCAAGCATTTGCGCGAGTTGATGGCGATGAAAGCTGCGGGCCACAGGGCCGTGCTGCTATTTATGGTGTTGCACTCCGGAATAAGCCGGATGCGCCCTGCAACCCATATAGATCCGCACTATAGTCTGCTAATTGAGCAGGCAATCGCGGCGGGGGTTGAAATTTTATGCTATCGGCCCCATGTTGGGGTGCAAGGCATGGTGGCTCAAGGGTTTATCCCGTTTGAATCTGGTCACCTGTTACCCGAGGGGAGTGCATAAATATTGGAGTGGGTAACATTATTGGTACGGCTCGTTTGCTTACCCGTTACCCTTCTGCTATAGATGTCGCCCTCAATTTATGGATGGCACGGGTAGCGTGCTGAATTAGGAGACAGGGCATGCCAACAGGCGAAAACAGGAAATCTCTGGGCCCCCTGGCCATTGCGGGTGTCGCGCCTTACCAGGAAAAGCCGGGTGAGGAGTACATGAATGACCAACAAAAGGCGCATTTTCGCAAGATCCTGGGTGCCTGGCGCAACCAACTGATGCAGGAAGTTGATCGTACAGTCGACCATATGAAAGACGAGGCTGCCAACTTCCCGGATCCCGTGGATCGTGCCGCGCAAGAAGAAGAGTTCGCTCTTGAACTGCGTACCCGCGACCGTGAACGCAAGCTGATCAAGAAGATCGAGAAGACCTTGCAGCTGCTTGAAGACGATGATTTCGGTTACTGCGAACATTGCGGTATCGAGATCGGTATCCGTCGTCTGGAAGCCCGTCCGACTGCCGACCTCTGTGTCGATTGCAAGACGCTGGCCGAGATCAAGGAAAAACAGATGGCCGGTTGATCCCGACCCTCTGGTATATGAAAAAGGGAGCTCGCGGGCTCCCTTTTTTATTGAGCTTTTGGCGGTCGCGCCCCAGAATGCAGCCTCAATGAATCGCTTATCCGAATAGTCATGCCAGTGAATTCCCCATCCTCACCCCTTGTGCGCCCCTATGTCGGCCGCTTTGCCCCCTCCCCCTCAGGCCCGCTTCATTTCGGTTCGCTGATCGCCGCCCTCGGCAGCTTTTTGCAGGCCAGAGCGCAGCAGGGGCGCTGGCTGGTGCGCATCGAAGATATCGATCCGCCGCGGGAGATGGCAGGGGCAGCGCACCTGATCCTCAAGACTCTTGAGGCATATGGCCTCGAGTGGGATGGGGAGGTGATGTTCCAGAGCGCGCGCCACGGCCGTTATGACGAGATCATCGACCAGCTCTATCGGGCGGGGGACCTCTACTGGTGCCGTTGCACCCGGCGCGAAATTATGGCCGCGGGCGGTCTCTACAGCGGCCACTGCCGCACGCTGGGGCTTGCGGCCGAAGGTTGCGCTGCCCGGCTGCGCCAGCACCATCCGGTCTACCACTTCGACGATCGCTTGCAGGGCCATATCGCGGTACCGGCGGCGCTCGCCGAGGAGGATTTCATTATCCGTCGCCGCGACGGGCTCTACGCCTACAACCTGGCGGTGGTGGTAGATGATATGGACAGCGGCATCACCGAGATAGTGCGCGGTGCCGATCTGCTGGAGCCCACGGTGCGCCAGATTGCCCTCTACCAGACCCTGGGGGCGCCGGTGCCCGACTGGGTGCACCTGCCGCTGGCGGTGCTGGCAGATGGCAACAAGCTCTCCAAGCAGAACCATGCGCCGGCCCTCGCGCTTGATGAGGTGCGACCAGCCTTGTGGCAGGCGCTGCACTTCCTCGGCCAGTGCCCGCCGCCCGAGCTGATGGCGAGCCGGATCGACGAGATCATCGAATGGGGCATCGCTAACTGGCAGCTAGAACGGGTGCCAGCCAGCGAGAAGATCCCGCTGGACATTGAGTAAAGAGAGCCGGTTTTCGTGTAATAGGACGTGAGCTGGGCGCTGATAGACCGCTATTTTCGCTGGCAGACGGTTTCATGCGGGATCAATTGTCAGCACGGTTTTTCATTTGGTCAGGTGTGAGCTATGTGCAGATTGACCGCTATTTTCGCTGGCAGACGGTTTCATGCGGGATCAATTGTCAGCACGGTTTTTCATTTGGTTAGGCGTGAGCTATGATAGGCCGCTATTTTTTGGCCTCCCGTCAATTTAGAAGTCATGAAGAGGTGTACCATTTTTTCCCAGATCGCAAACTTTTGCCGCAAGGTGCTCGGCAAGGAAGACGGCGAGCAGTCGGTGGAATCCCCCATTCCAGCCCGTGTCGCCGGTCAACGTCGTACCTTAAGCCGTGATCAGCACCCTATTTCGCGCAAAGAGATCAGCGAGAATGCACTCAAGGTGCTCTATCGCCTGAACAAAGGGGGCTATGAGGCCTACCTGGTCGGCGGCGGAGTCCGGGATCTGCTGCTCGGGAAGACGCCCAAGGATTTCGACATCGCAACCGATGCGACGCCGGAGCAGATCAAGGCGCTGTTCAGCAACTGCCGCCTGATTGGCCGTCGTTTCCGCCTGGCCCACATTGTCTTTGGTCGTGACGTGATCGAAGTGGCCACCTTCCGGGGTCACCACCATCAGGTCAATACCAGCAAACATGTGTCGGCCCAGTCTGATGAAGGCATGCTGCTGCGCGACAACGTCTACGGCACCATCGAAGAGGATGCCGAGCGCCGCGACTTTACCGTCAACGCCCTCTACTACAGCGCCAAAGATTTCACCCTGCACGATTTCGAAGGGGGTCTGGAAGATCTGGCCGAGCGCAAGCTTGAGCTGATCGGCGATCCCGAGACCCGTTATCGTGAAGATCCGGTGCGGATGCTGCGCGCCGTGCGCTTTGCCGCCAAGCTGGATATGACCATCAGTCCGCGTACCGCGGCCCCCATCAAGGAGCTGGCGCCACTGCTGCAAGACATCCCGGCTGCCCGCCTGTTTGAGGAGACCCTCAAGCTGTTCTTGGCTGGCGACGGTCTGGCGACCTACAAACTGCTGCGCGAGTATGGCCTGTTCCAGCAGCTCTTCCCGCAAGTGGCGGCGCTGTTTACCCCGCACGGCAACTCGCCCTGTGAGCAGTTTATCGAGCAGGCGCTGATCGATACCGACACCCGCGTCCGCGAAGATAAGCGCGTCACTCCCGCCTTCCTGTATGCCACCTTGCTGTGGGGCTGCGTCGAGGCCCGTGGTCGGGTGCTGGAGAACGAGAGCGGCCTGCCCTGGTATGACGCCTTCATGCTGGCGATCAACGAGGTGCTGGACAATCAGGTGCGGATCATCGCCGTTCCCCGCCGTTTCACCACAGATGTCCGCGACATCTGGGCACTGCAACAGCGGTTGACCCGTCGTCAGGGCAAGCATCCCGAGCGCGCCATGGAGCATCCCAAGTTCCGCGCGGCGTTCGACTTCCTGTTGCTGCGCAACCGGGTCGAGCGCGGTCTCGGCGAGCTGGCCAGCTGGTGGGAGCGCTATGTCGCCTCCAATCCTGATGTGCGCCCGCAACTGCAGCGTGAAGCGACCCGTCGCCCGGCCAGCGGTGAGCGCGGCGAGGCTCGCAGCCACGATGGCGAGAAGCGCAGCAGCAACAGTCGCAACCGTCGTCGCCCCCGTCGCCGCAAACCGAAAGTGGCCGAGTGACAACAAACGTGATGACCGAGGTCTTCATCGCCATTGGTTCCAACCTGTCTGATCCGCTGGGTCAGGCTTGTCGCGCCGTTGCCGCGTTGGCAAGGTTGCCGGAATCTGTGCTGGTGGAGGCCTCGTCGTTTTACAGCAGCCGCCCCATGGGGCCTGCTGATCAGCCGGACTACGTCAATGCCGTGGCCCGGCTCAATACCCGGCTCGCGCCCCTTGCGCTGCTGGATCAATTACAAAAAATCGAGCTGGAACAGGGACGTGTGCGCAAAGATGAGCGGTGGGGGCCGAGAACTCTGGATCTCGATCTGCTGCTCTATGGGGATCAGGTGATCAACCATGAGCGCCTGATCGTACCCCACTACGGCATGAAGGAGCGGGAGTTCGTGCTGCTGCCCCTTGCCGAAATTGCGCCTGCTCTGGTGCTGCCCTGCGGCACCCCGCTCGCCCGACTGGTTGCCCGCTGCCCGCACAATGATCTGGCCATCATTGCCCCGCGTGCAGACGTACAGGAGCCTCTATGAGCAAGATCACCACCGCCAGCCTGCTGAAGATGAAGCAGGAAGGTCAAAAGTTCACCGCCATCACCGCCTATGATGCCACCTTTGCCAAGCTGTTCGACGACGAGGGGGCCCACGTGCTGCTCATCGGCGATTCGCTGGGCATGGTGCTGCAAGGGGGTCAGGATACCCTGGCGGTCAACATGGATGAGATGGTCTATCACACCCGCTGTGTGGCGCGCGGTGCCAGCAAGGCACTGGTGGTCGCCGACATGCCGTTCATGAGCTACGCCACCCCCGAGCAGACTTACCAGAACGCCGCCCGCCTGATGGCAGCCGGTGCCCGCATGGTCAAGATGGAAGGGGGCGACTGGCTCTGCGACTCCATCCGCCATCTCACCCGCAACGGGGTGCCGGTGTGCGGTCACCTCGGCCTCACCCCGCAATCCGTCCACGTCTTTGGCGGCTTCAAGGTGCAGGGGCGCGACGAGTTTCAGGCCCAGGAGATCTACCGTCAGGCCCTCGAACTGCAGGCGGCCGGTATCCAGCTGCTGGTGCTCGAGTGCGTGCCCACTGCGCTGGCCGAGCGGATCAGCAAGGCGCTGCGCATCCCGGTGATCGGCATTGGTGCCGGCCCCGCGACCGATGGTCAGATTCTGGTGATGCACGATGCCTTTGGCGTCACCTCCGGCTATGTGCCCAAGTTCACCAAGAACTTTCTGGCCGAGACCGGCGACGTGCGTGCCGCCGTGCGCCTCTATGTGCAGCAGGTGAGCGAGGGGAGTTTCCCCGGCCCGGAACACTGCTTCAACTGATGTGATGCCCTATCGATGAGAGCGGGGGCCAGTGCCCCCGTTTCGTCATCCTGTCAGGCTGATGTAACCCGTATCTTTTTGATTCATCTGAAGGTGAACTGCCGATGTTGGTTGTTAACAATCCTGCCGCTCTGCGTGAGCAGATCTCTCAATGGCGCCGTGAAGGGCGTGCCATCGCATTCGTGCCCACTATGGGCAATCTGCATCAGGGCCACCTGACGCTGGTGAAAGAGGCGCACAGCCACGCCGAGAAGGTGGTGGTCAGCATCTTCGTCAACCCGATGCAGTTCGACAAGGCCGAGGATCTTGCCAACTACCCGCGCACTCTGGAGCAGGATTGCGCTGCGCTGGAAGCGGCCGGGGTCGATATGGTGTTCACTCCGACCCCGGAGATCATGTATCCGCAGGGGCTGGCCAGCCAGACCTTCGTCGAGGTGCCGGGTCTCTCCAATCTGCTGGAGGGGGCGCTGCGCCCGGGTCACTTCCGCGGGGTCAGCACCGTCGTCACCAAGCTGTTCAATCTGGTACAGCCGGATGTGGCCTGCTTTGGCCAGAAGGATTACCAGCAGCTGGCGCTCATTCGCAAGATGGTGGCCGACATGGCGATGCCCATCGAGATCGTCGGTGTGCCGACCGTGCGGGCCGAAGACGGGCTGGCGCTCTCTTCGCGCAACGGTTACCTGACCGCTGCCGAGCGGGCCATTGCCCCCGAGCTGGCGCGCACCATGAACTGGATCGCCGAGCAGATCGAAGCGGGTGACCACCACCTGCCATCCTTGGTGGCGCAGGCCAGCCAACGCCTCGACAACGCCGGTTTTCGTACCGATGCCATCGACATCGTCGATGCCGCCACCCTCGAATCCGCCACTGACGAGAGCGCGCAGCTGGTGATCCTGATGGCCGCTTATCTTGGCAAGGCCCGCCTTATCGACAATCAAGTGGTCACGCTGCAGCAAGCCTGAGCCCGCCACAACCAGGAGGACTCCATGTCCAAGAAGGTTTACTGCATTGCCCAATTCCTGCCCAAACCCGGTCAGGAGCAAGCCCTGTTTCAGGTGCTGCAGGCGCTCGAGCCCAATACCCTGCGTGAGGATGGCTGCCTGCAATATCGGGTGACCCGCCACATCGCGAGTCCGTTTGCCGAGGGGGAGAGCTTCCCCATCGTGTTCAACGAGATTTGGCAAGATATGGCGGCTTTCGAAGCCCACTGCCAGCGCGCGGAGATCACCGCGTTCTTCGAGCGTTACTGTCTGGCGGAAGATGGTTTGGCTGCCAAGTGGAATGTCTGCGTCTATAGCGACGAACCCGAACAGTACGACGCCCCCGTAAAGAAGTAATTCCCCCGAATGCCAGCGGACGCCCCCTCGGGCGTCCGCTGCTTTTTCACGCCTGCAATCCGGCGTTCTCCCCCGCGACCCCGCTCGCACCCTCTGTTTTCGCTTTCCACAATCGGCCCTGATGGCCGCTACAGGTGTTTATTTATGTTTACCTTGTTTGCTTCGTTGCTCTTCTGTCTGCTCTGTTTTGCCCTGACCCGGATTCCCTCTACTGTGCCGCTCTCGCGCAAGGTACTTGCGGGTCTGCTGCTTGGCGCCCTGTTCGGGCTGGCGCTGCAACTGGGCTGGGGCGCCGATGATGCCGGCGTTCAGCAGACCCTGGAGTGGGTCAATATCATCGGCGGCGGCTATGTCAGCCTGCTCAAGGTGGTGATGATGCCGCTGGTGTTCACCTCCATCCTCTCCGCCATCAACAAGCTGGATCAGGCCCAGTCCCTCGGCAAGATCAGCGCCGTGCTGATCGGCTCCATGCTGACCCTGGTGATGATCGCCGGTGTGGTGGGGATGACCATCACCCACCTGAGCGGTCTCACCGCAGCCGGGTTGTTGAGTCACGGCAGCGACATGGCAGCCCTGCAACAGAGCATGAGCACCATCGACAGTGCCCAGACCCTGCCGGCCCTGTTGCTCTCGCTGGTGCCCACCAACTTTGCCGCCGATATGGCGGGTAGCCGCGGTCTCTCGGTGATCGGGGTGGTGATCTTCACCGTGCTGGCCGGGGTTGCCCTGCTGCAGTTGAAGGCGGAGCATCCAGAGGCCGGTGCTCGCGCCGCTGTGGCCATCGACACCCTGCAACTGTGGGTGATGAAGATGGTGCGGGTGGTGATTGCGCTCACCCCCTATGGCGTGATGGCGCTGATTGCCCGGGTGGTGGCTCACTATCCCCTGAGCGAGATCCTCAGTCTGCTCGGCTTTATTCTGGTCTGCTACGTCGCCATTCTGGCGATGTTTGCGGTGCACATGGTGATCCTGCTGCTGATCGGCCAGAACCCGCTGCACTATCTTCGGGAAGTGTGGGGCGTGCTCACCTTCGCCTTTATCTCCCGCAGCAGCGCGGCTTCCATTCCGCTCAGTATCGAGACCCAGCAGCGCCTTGGCGTGCCCTCCAGCATCGCCAACTTTGCCGCCTCGTTCGGTGCCAACCTCGGCCAGAACGGCTGCGCTGGCATCTATCCGGCCATGATGGTGGCGATGATTGCCCCCATGCTCGGTATCAACCCGTTTGATCCCCTGTTCCTGCTGACTCTGCTGCCGGTGATTGCGCTGGGCTCCATCGGGGTGGCTGGCGTCGGCGGTGGCGGCACCTTCGCCGCGCTGATCGTGCTCTCCACTCTCAACTTCCCCATCGCACTGGTGGGGGTAATGATCGCCATTGAGCCGCTGGTGGACATGGGCCGTACCGCTCTCAACGTCAACGGCTCCATCATGGCGGCCATGATCACCAAGCGGTTGCTGGGCAAACTGCAGCTGGCCGAGACGCAGGTGCTGGAGCAGCAGGCCGCCAGCTAACCCCAGCGTTCCCCAATATGAAAGAAGCCCGCAGTTGCGGGCTTCTTTATGTCGACAGTGTTGTCTTGTGAGCAGACGCAGTTATTCGGCAGAGACGGGGTAACCGGCGCCTTTCCAGGCGAAGATGCCACCTGGCACCCGATAGACCTGTTGATAGCCCTGAGTCACCGCCCAGGCGGCAGCGTTGTGGCTGCGGCCGCACTTGACGAAGCCGCAGTAGATCACCACAGGGCGGGACTTGTCTTCACCCAGCAGCGCCTGGAACTGCTCCGCCGTGCCGCTTCCCTCGACGATCTCGCTCCAGTTGTCACCAGCCTTGGCCTCTTTCACAAAGACAAAGTTTTTGGCGCCCGGGATGTGCTCCTTCTTGTAGGAGTCCTCATAGGGCATGGTGTCGATGATCACCAGCTCCTCGCCCTTGTCCATCCGGGTTTTCAGCTCGGCCACGGTCAGCAGCTGATAGCCTCCCTGCTGCGCCTCCTGTGCCAGCTGTACAGCCGATTGCTCAAGCTTCACCTCCTGCTCGAACTGGTTGTCGCCACAGCCCGCGAGGGCAAAGCTGGCGGCGATCAGCGAGGCCAGCAGAGTGCGGGATCGCAATGTCATCATGTCACTACTCCTTTAGAACGGGAAAAACGGGGGCGGGAAGTTCGCAGCAGGGCGCCCGCAAGCGTCAGTAGCAGCAGATCCCGCACAATGGCCTCCGGCAGCGAGCTGAGATCAGCCCTGCCAAGACAGCC
This sequence comes from Aeromonas sp. FDAARGOS 1404, assembly GCF_019047085.1. Lineage (NCBI taxonomy): Bacteria > Pseudomonadati > Pseudomonadota > Gammaproteobacteria > Aeromonadales > Aeromonadaceae > Aeromonas > Aeromonas sp. FDAARGOS 1404. Next base: position 1,555,923 of record NZ_CP077237.1, on the reverse strand, counting down.
GCAAGAGATGTCGAGCCCGATGGCAACGCCATAGCCCAACACCGGAATAAACAGGGCGAGCAGCCCGATCACCAGCCGGAGTCCCCAGCGCCGGTTGGCGATGACTGCCAGCCCTGCGCAGAGCTCAAGGGCGATCAGCCCCCAGGCGGCGAACGGGATCAGTGACGGCCAGATCAGGCCAAAGGCGCCGATCTGCTCGATGAACAGGGCGGGGGAGGCCAGCTTGAATCCGGCCGAGGCGAGGAAGAATCCCCCCAACGCCAGATTGGCCAGCATGCGCAACAACGCAGGCATGTTCTACCTCTTTATAGAGAGGGGTAAATTCTAACAATTCCCGATTGAGCCGCAATGACTAAACCCATGCCAAACAAGATAAATCTCGATTTTGCGAGACAGTGACCAGAATGGGGGCGCTAGACCCTGATGGTGGCGGTTGTGGAGGCGGGATGCTGTGGCTGTGTCGATTGCTCCCGGTCGTGCTGGTGGGTCAGCAGTTCGGCAGCCAGCTCAATGGCCCGCTCGAGCAGTAGCAGCAGACTGTCGACCGTCAGGTGATCGAGCCACTCGCGGGCCCAGATCAGGGTCTCTCCCTGTTCGGTCTGATCCAGCAGAAACACCGGCTCGTCGCCAAGGTGGTTGAGCAGGGGCGTGTTGGGCATGGCGTGGCCCGGTAGCAGCAGGTAGATCACCAGATGGCCCTCATCCTCTGCCAGCGTTAGCACCAGTTCGTCGTTGATGGCTAGGGTGGTGGCTGTCTGTCCGGCCACCGGGAGCGGAAGTCCAAGTTGTGTGTACAGGGCGGTAATGAGAGCGTGATACATGGCCAAACCTCGGGCAGGGGGAGAGTGACACCCTATGCGGCTGATCGGTGGCTGCTTATCACTTGTCGTCATTTTTTTAGCGTTTTTGGTCGGCGGGGCGGGTGATTGTGCCGAAATTGTGAGCTGACAGACATCTTTTACGGGTCAGTCCGAATCCTAAAAAAGCGGGACCATCGCTGACAGGGTGACAAGGGGGGGCGGCGTACGCTGAGTATCTTCTCTCTCATCAACGCAGGTTTCTTGCCATGAAAATTGCCTCCCCGGATATCGATCTAAGCCGTCATCAGCAGACAACCCCTGATGCTACACCTCCTGCTACTGCTCGCCTTGGCAACGCCAGACTACGGCTGCTGGATGCCGGTAGCCGGGAGTTCGATAGGGGGATCCGCCGTGGTATTGGCCATCGGCAGAGCCCGGAACTCAAGGCGGTCAAGCAGGCGGTACGGCACTATCAGGCCCAGCCAACGCCTTCACTGGCAGGGCTGGCGAAGATCGAACAGGCGCTGCAGTTCTGGATCGACTCGGGCAAGAACCGCTCCCGTCAGCAGGATCCCGTGTTGCAAAAACTGGTCGATGACATCGCTGTCCGCCGTCAGGCGTTGGCGCAGGGTGGCAAGCCTCCCTCATTTCAGCTGGCGTGGGTCTGCAACGAGCAGGGGAGAGTCAATCAGCCTATCGAGAGTAACCAGCAGATCCGCCAGTGGTGCAGCGAGTTGGCTCGCCTGCAACAGGAGGGGGCCAACGACTTGTTCAAGCGGGAGCTGCAAGGGGGGCTAGACCTGATGTTCGGGGTGAGTGAGGGGATGATGGCGCGGCGGCTGGAGCGGGTGCCGACCCGTGAAGAGGTCGCAGCAAGCCACGAGTGGCAGCTGTTTTGCGGGACCTTGCGTCAGGCTCTGCCCGCACTGGGTGAGCTCAAGCCGCAAGCCACTGCCGAGGAGAATGGTCGCGATATCCTGCTTACCCACAGTCAGTTGCTGGAGCTGGGCCACCTCAAGGAGGTTCTGGATCTCAGCATTCAGCAGCAGGTGAGCAAGCAGGGGGAGATTGGCCTGCTCAGGACCGAGCTGCTGACCGCGCTGGTGGATGGACTGGATGAGCCCTGGCTTGAGCGCGAGGCGCAGGAGAAGGCGCTTTGGCAGGGAGAGGGTGCATCAGGCAAGCACTATCAGAGTGGTGTCCGGGCCGAGCTCAAGAGCCCTCTCTCTGCGGCCAGCAAGGAGCTGAAACCGGGTGAGCCCGTGAGCCACAAGGCCTTTGGCGGGCTCGGGCTGGTCAGTGCCAGTGCGCTGGTGGAGGCTTTCGCCAAGATCGAGATTGGCAAGTGGGAGGGGCGTCGCGACACACCGGTAGGAGAGTTTGCCGGCAAGGTGGCCCTGACCCAGGAGAACAAGGCGAGTGCCAAGGCCGAGCTGGTGATTGGCAAGGCGGAGGGCTCATTGGTGTTCAATCCGGTGAACAAGATCGTCAATGATACCGACGGATCGCGTTACACCCCGGGGCCCCATGACCTTAGTCTGCTTCGCATCGGGGCCAGTGCCGAGCTGGTGAGCAGGCTGGGGCTGTCGGTTGAGGGGAGCTGGACTATCGGCAACCTGCTTAACGCCAAGCTGGCAGGCTCTGCCGAGGTGGTCGCCAATGCCAAGCTGGAGGCCGGTGCTGCGGCTATCATGACGCCCAATGGGCCAGTGGTCAGCGTGACGGCCAACGCCTCGGCCTTTGCTGGTATGAAAGCAGAGGGGAGTGCCCAGCTAAACCTGCTCAAGAGTCAGTATGCGGATGCCTATAGCCTTTCGGCCAAAGTACGCGCCTCCGCCAATCTGGGTGTCGGTGCATCGGCCGGTGCCACTGCGGCTTTCGGGCCACAGGGAGCCAAGTTTCATACTACCCTTGGCGTGACACTGGGGGTGGGGTCAGATGTCGGTTGGGAGGGCGGAGTCAACGCCATGGCTACCAAGGCGTATGCACTGGAGCTGGCTGCTCGTGCGGTAAGCAACTTTGATCAGCGCAAAGGGGAGCTGCTAGATGGACTGGCGATGGCGGCAGGGAATGAAAACCGTCTCTTCGAACTGGCCCAGCGGGTCGATAACCGGATTGCTACCCTCGCCACCCAGTTGGAGGAACTGCAGCTGGCGGCCAGCGAGAACCGGATCCGGATGCAGGAGAGCCTGATCGATCCCGATCTCGCGGCTGGTCGCACCGCCATGGCGCAGGCTATCGACGATGCCTTCGGTCAGGAGCGGGTCGATGAGCAGGGGGGCGTCACGGTTCCCGAGCGGGCCGCCGAGCGCAACGAAAAGCTTGAGCTCACCGCCCGGCTGCTAAAGGATCACGCTATCCGGGTCTAAGTCATCCCGAGGCTGGCAGGACAATGAAAACGGGCACCGCGAGGTGCCCGTTCTGGTCATCAGTGGCGCAGACCGGTGCCGCGGGAGATAAGCCACCAGGCGATACCGTAGAGGGCCACGATAAAGCCGATGATGATGAGGTAGGCGGTGCCGAGCGGCACGTCGGAGATACCGAGGAAGCCGTAGCGGAACGCGTTCACCATGTAGATGATGGGGTTCACCTGGGAGACGCCCTGCCAGAAGGGCGGCAGCAGGCTGATGGAGTAGAACACCCCGCCCAGATAGGTGAGCGGCGTCAGCACGAAGGTGGGGATGATGCTGATGTCGTCAAAGGTCTTGGCAAACACCGCGTTGATGAGGCCACCCAGCGAGAAGAGGATCGCGGTGAGCAGCACGGTCACGCAGACGCTGAACAGATGGTGGATCTGCAGCGGCACGAAGAAGAGCGACACCAGGGTGACGATGAGGCCGACACAGAGGCCGCGTGCCACGCCGCCGCCAACGTAACCGGCGATGATGACGTAGTTGGGCACCGGCGCGACCAGCATCTCCTCGATATTGCGCTGGAACTTGGCGCTGAAGAAGGAGGAGGCGACGTTAGAGTAGGAGTTGGTGATCACCGACATCATGATGAGGCCGGGCACGATGAACTCCATGTAGGTGAAACCGCCCATGTCACCGATGCGCGAACCGATCAGGTTGCCGAAGATGACGAAGTAGAGGCTCATGGTGATGGCAGGCGGCACCAGGGTCTGGATCCAGATCCGGGTAAAGCGGCTCACCTCTTTGGCCAGAATGCTCTTGAAGGCGATGTAATAGATGGCCAGATTCATGCTTTTCTCCCCTCTTCGACCAGATTGACGAACAGCTCTTCCAGCCGGTTGGCCTTGTTGCGCATGCTCACGACCTGCACCTGCTGGCTCGACAGCTGCTCGAACAGGCTGTTGAGTGACTGGCTCTTGTCGAGGTCTACCTCAAGGGTGCGCTCATCCTGCATGCGGCCGTTGAACTCTGGCACCTCAGGTACGGCAGAACCTGGCGCAAGGTCGAGCAGGAAGGTCTCGCGACCCAGCTTGCCCAGCAGATTCTTCATGCTGGTGTTCTCGATCAGACGCCCCTTGTCGATGATGCCGATGTTGCGGCAGAGCATTTCGGCCTCTTCCAGATAGTGGGTGGTGAGAATAATGGTGACGCCCTGCTCGTTGAGATCCTTGAGGAAGGTCCACATGGAGCGGCGGATCTCGATATCGACCCCGGCGGTCGGTTCATCGAGGATCAGCAGTTTGGGCTCGTGCATCAGGGCGCGGGCGATCATCAGGCGACGCTTCATGCCGCCGGAGAGGGTGCGGGCAGGCATGTCGCGCTTCTCCCACAGATCGAGCTGGCGCAGGTACTTCTCGGCGCGGATCTTGGCTTCTGCCTTGGGCACGCCGTAGAAACCGGCCTGATGGGTGACAATCTGGATCACCTTCTCGAACTGGCTGAAGTTGAACTCCTGCGGCACCAGTCCGAGCTGGGCCTTGGCCTGTTCGAGATCGCTGTCGATGTCGTAGCCAAACACCTTCACCTTGCCTGCGCTCTTGTTCACCAGCGAGCTGATGACGCCGATGGTGGTGGATTTGCCCGCGCCGTTCGGGCCGAGCAGGGCGAAGAAATCCCCCTGCCTGACGGTAAGATCGATGCCTTTAAGGGCTTCGACGCCCCCCTGATAGGTCTTTTTCAGGCCGCTGATTTCCAGTGCGTTCATTGCAACCTCTGTGATGGTTGAATCCGGCTCGATACAGAAAAGGCGGCCAAGGCCGCCTGCACAGAGTAAAGGGCGCAAGGCCGCTTCACCCGTGATATTTCTGAATCTGGCTTACTCCTGGGGTACCACTTTGCCGATAAACGGCAGGTTGCGGTACTTCTGGGCGTAGTCGATGCCACAGCCCACCACGAATTCGTCCGGAATGGCGAAGCCAATCCAATCGACCGGCACCTGCACTTCGCGGCGGGAGGGTTTGTCCAGCAGGGTGCAGATGGCCAGGGATTTCGGCTCGCGCAGGGAGAGGATCTCGCGCACCTTGTTGAGGGTGTAACCGGTGTCGATGATGTCTTCCACGATCACTACATCCTTGCCCTTGATATCATCGTCCAGGTCTTTGAGGATGCGAACGTCACGGGTGCTGTGCATGCCGGAGCCGTAGCTGGAGGCGGTCATGAAGTCCAGGGTGATGGGCAGCTGGCACTGGCGGCAGAGGTCGGCCAGGAAGATGCAGGAACCGCGCAGTAGCGCAATCATCACGACTTCGTCAGAACCCTGATAGCGGGCGGTGATCTCTTCACCCAATTTGGCGATCCGGGCGGCTACTTCAGCCTCGGAGATCATCACCTCGACGGTGTGTTTCATCACTTACTCCCATAAGGCCAAAGGGGATTTGGCCGTTCATGAATATCAAAACCGATGATTCTACCACTCATGTTGAAGGGTGCTAGAGATACGTGGTGCTTTTATCGGCTTATTTTAATTGATAGAGTTAGCAGGCACTCAGGCATGATTAGTTAAAATACTATAAACACCATAATCAATAACTATTAGATGATAAAAACTATGGAACCACGCGCAGAAATAAGACGTCGTACCCGGCTGTCGCCGGAAGCTCGTCGCTCCCAATTGATGGAATGTGCCATCGAGGTGTTCTCCCGTCGCGGCATTGGCCGTGCAGGTCACGCCGAGATAGCCGAACAGGCCAAGGTCTCTGTGGCTACCGTCTTCAACTATTTCAACACCCGCGAGGAGTTGGTAGATGAGGTGCTGGCCGAGATCGAACGCTTTGTGAACCAGATGCTGTCGCAGGCATACGGTGACCAGGGCTCCATTTTCGACAAGATCCAGCGTCATGTACGCCTCTCTGTCGATGCCGCCTACGATCAACCGGATTATGCCGGTATCTGGCTGGAGTGGAGCTCATCGGTTCGGGAAGAGGTATGGCCCCGCTATACCCGGCTGCTCGATCACTGCCTTGAGCTGATCGCCAGCGAGCTGCAAACCGCCATGGATGCAGGGGAGATCACCAGCGTGCTGTCAGCACAGGATCTGGCCCGCTCTCTGACCGGTTTTGGCTATGTGATGATGCAGATGATCAATCAACCTCAGCGCCCGGCGCGCCAAGAGGTGACTGATTTCCTGTTCAAGTACGTGACGGCGCCAATTCAGGCTCGCTAACACGGCTTAACGAAAAAACGGCGTCACTCATTGAGTGGCGCCGTTTTTTTATGGCCGAATGTGGCGGTCACCTCACTGGTGGCCATAGCCCCAGCGGTGGGTCAGCTTATGCTCGACACCGAGATGATCGAGGATGCGGGCGACCATAAAGTCCACCAGATCCTCGATGCTTTTCGGCTCATGATAGAAACCGGGGGCGGCAGGCATGATGGTCACCCCGAGCCGCGCCAGTTTCAGCATGTTCTCCAGATGGATCGCCGAGAAGGGGGTTTCGCGGGGTACCAGGATCAGCTGGCCGCGCTCCTTGATCACCACATCCGCCGCTCGCTCCAGCAGGTTGTCGGAGGTGCCGTTGGCAATGGCCGAGACGGTGCCCATGGAGCAGGGGCAGACCACCATCTGTTTGGGCGCGGCCGAACCGGAGGCCACCGGCGAGAACCACTCCTCCTTGCCGCAAGCGACGATCTGCCCCTCCTTGGCGCCATATTGGCGACAAAGATAGGCAGAGAGCTCTTTCGGCGAGCCGGGCCAATCCTGTTGCTGCTCGGTCTTGAGTACCACTCGTGCCGCCGAGGAGGCGAGCAGATAGACCCGATAGTCCGCCTGCACCAGACACTGGAGCAGGCGCAGGGCGTAGGGGGCGCCGGAGGCGCCGGTCAGTGCCAGGGTGATCGCTTTGTTCATAGTTCGCCGTGGTAATCCTTGAGGCGGGCGATCAGCTTGTCATGAATGCCACCGAAGCCGCCGTTGCTCATGATCAGAATATGGTCGCCATCGCGGCTCTCGGCCACCAGCCGGTTGATCAGGGTCTCCAGATCGTTGAATACCTTGGCCGGACGGGTCATATGGGCCGTCACCTCGCCGAGATCCCAGCCGATGTTGGGCGGCTGGAAGAAGAACACCTCGTCGGCGCCATCGAAGCAGCCAGCCAGTTCCTCCTTGTGAACCCCCAGCTTCATGGTGTTGGAGCGTGGCTCCAGCACCGCCAGAATGCGGGCCTCGCCCACTTTGGCGCGCAGGCCGCCGAGGGTGGTCTCGATGGCGGTGGGGTGGTGGGCGAAGTCGTCATAGACGCTGATGCCAGCCACTTCGCCCTTGAGTTCCATCCGCCGTTTGGGGGATTTGAATTGGCAGAGGGCGGCGATGCCATGCTCCACCATCACGCCAGCATGACGTGCGGCAGCAATGGCCATCAGACCGTTGTTGACGTTGTGCTCGCCGATGCACTCCCAGTGCACTTCGCCCTGCTTCACCCCGTCCAGCCACACCTCGAAGGCGGAGCCGTCATCGGCCAGCTTGACCGCTTTCCACTTGGCGTCATCCTGACCCACCAGCTCCACTTCGCTCCAGCAGCCTATCTTGCGCACGGCGGTGAGGTTGTCATCCGCCTTCGGGAACAGCACCCGACCGTTGCTCGGTACGGTGCGCATCAGGTGGTGGAACTGGCGCTGGATCGCGGCGAGATCCGGGAAGATATCCGCGTGGTCGAACTCCAGGTTGTTCATCACCAGGGTGCGCGGATGGTAGTGGACGAACTTGGAGCGTTTGTCGAAGAAGGCGCAGTCATACTCGTCTGCTTCGATGACGAAGAAGGGGGCAGAGCCGAGACGGGCGGAGACCGGGAAGTTACCCGGCACGCCGCCAATAAGGAAACCGGGTTCCAGTTTGGCGTACTCCAGCACCCAGGCCAGCATGCTGGCGGTGGTGGTTTTGCCATGGGTACCGGCAACGGCTAGCACCCAGCGATCTTGCAGCACGTGCTCCAGCAGCCACTGGGGACCGGAGATGTAGGGCAGATTGCGGTCCAGCACATATTCAACACAGGGGTTGCCGCGGCTCATGGCGTTGCCAATCACCACCAGATCCGGCGCCGGATCGAGCTGGGACGGATCATAGCCTTCGGTCAGTTCGATGCCCTGTTGCTCGAGCTGGGTGCTCATGGGGGGATAGACATTGGCGTCCGAGCCGGTCACCCGGTAACCAAGCTGTTTTGCCAACACCGCCAGACCACCCATAAAGGTGCCGCAGATCCCGAGAATGTGAATATGCATACCGCTTCCTTTCGCAGTAAAGGGAAGTGCGCATTCTAGGGGGTGTTGCGGTGGTGGCACAAGCCGCACTCATGGTGAGAGGCCCACAGATGCAGCACTGGAGGCAGAAATCTTGGCGCTGTTGGGATATGCGAGATTGGAAGGGACTGGCGGGCTTTATTTGAGACTTGATATTGTGTCGCACTTTCTTACAATTCTTCGGTTTTGTGACGCACTCTACAGTTTTACGATATCGCCCTTTTCCAAAGGAGAGTCCCCATGGGCAAGTTCCTGCTTTGCTATCTGGTCGGTGGTCTGGTGACCATCAGTTGGGCTGCGCTGCCCGCTCATGGTCCCTGGGATCAGTGGGACCTCGCGATTTTTCATGCCGTTAACGGCTGGCTCGGCCAGTCGGCTCTGTGGGCCGATCTGGTGGCCATCACCAATAACCGGCTGTTCGATCTGGCGGTGTTGGCCTGTATGGGGCTGATTCTGGTCCGCTGCTTCTTTGCACGGGATCTGGCGGGTCGTCGCCAGCTGGTGGCGATGGGCATAGTGATGCTGCTAAGTGCACTGGTGATCAACCAGCTTGGTCACCGATTGCCGGTGGAGCGACCCAGCCCGACCCTGATGGTGGCCGATGCGCTGCGGGTGACCCAGATCAGCGGTATTCCGACCAAGGACTCTTCCGGTGACAGCTTCCCCGGGGATCACGCCCTGTTCCTGATGATCTTCGCCGGCTACGCCTTGCGCTATCTACCGCGCTGGGCGGGAGTCACCGCATTGCTGATGGTGCCGATCTTTTCCGCGCCGCGCATTCTGGCTGGCGCCCACTGGTTTACCGATGTCTACGTCGGCGCACTGGGGCTGGCGACCCTCTGTCTGCCCTGGTTGCTGTTGACCCCGCTGGCGGATCGGCTGATAGAGCGCATTTCCCCCCGATTGGCCCGTGTGCCGCTGCTGCGCAGTCAGACCCACTGATTGAACGTCGCAAAATAAAACGCCCCGACATGAAAATGTCGGGGCGTTTGTTATCCACCCGCGAGAGATCAGCCTTGATAACCGTTCGGGTTGTTGCTTTGCCAGCGCCAGGTATCGACCATCATCTGCTCCAGACCGCGCTCTGCCTGCCAGCCCAGCTCGGCACGGGCCAGCGTCGGCTCTGCCCAGCACTCGGCGATGTCGCCCGGGCGACGGGGTTTGATCTGGTAGGGAATGGGTCGGCCGCTGGCCGCTTCAAACGCCTTGACCATCTCCAGTACCGAGTAGCCCTGACCTGTGCCCAGGTTGTAGGTGAAGACGCCGGTGTCGCTTTTGATGCGCGCCAATGCTTTCAGGTGGCCGATGGCGAGATCCACCACATGGATGTAGTCACGTACGCCGGTGCCATCCGGGGTCGGGTAGTCGTTGCCAAATACCCCCAGCTCCTTGAGCTTGCCGACACCCACCTGGCTGATATAGGGCAGCAGGTTGTTGGGGATGCCGTTGGGATCTTCACCAATCAGGCCGCTCTCGTGGGCGCCGACCGGGTTGAAGTAACGCAGCAGTACGATGGCCCAGCGGGGATCGGATTTGGCGAGATCGCGCAGGATCTCCTCCACCATCAGCTTGGAGCGACCATAGGGGTTGGTGGCGCTGGTGGGGAAATCTTCCCGCAGCGGCACCGAGGCGGGATCGCCATAGACGGTGGCCGAGGAGCTGAATACCAGCCGGAAAACCCCGGCCTTGGCCATCTCTTCGCACAGAACCAGAGTGCCGCTGATGTTGTTCTGGTAGTAGGTGAGCGGGATCTGGCTCGACTCCCCGACCGCCTTGAGACCGGCGAAGTGGATGACCGATTCGATCTGGTGGTTGGCGAACAGCTGCTGCAGGCAGGCTCTGTCCAGCACATCCCCTTCGACGAAGGTGACCGGCTTGCCGGTGATCTGCTCGACCCGCTTGAGTGACTCCGGTGAGGAGTTGGATAGGTTGTCGAGTACCACGACCTGCTTCCCCGCGCCGAGCAGCTCAACCAGGGTGTGGGAGCCGATATAGCCAGCGCCCCCTGTGACCAGTATTGTCATTTTTTATCCCGTGTTCTGGTGAAACTGGGGCAGAGTCTAGCGCCCCAGTCTACTTGGGAAAAGGTTGGGATACCGATGACGCCTTCACCGCACCTCACAAAAGCCTTCACCACGCCTCAATAATCGAGACTGATATCCCCTTTCGCGGTGCAGGAGCAGGCCAGAGCCACGCCGCTCTCCAGATCCTGCGCACTCAAGGTCATCACGCTCTGGCGCTCGATGTCACCTGTGGTGGTGCAACGACAGCTGCCACATACCCCGGCGCGACAAGCAGCCATCATGGTTTCGCCCGCTGCTTCCAGTGCCGCCAGCAGGGTCTGACCCGGCAGGATTTTCACTTTCTTGCCGCTCTTTTTCAGGGTCAGCCAGAAGTGGTCGCTGGTGGTGGCGGGCTCTGCGGGAGGAAGGCCAAAGGACTCCTGATGCAGTTGCTCCGGCGGCAATCCCAGCTCTGCCAGCATGGCGCTGACCGCCGCCATATAGGGGGCCGGGCCGCAGAGATAGACGTGGCGTTCGCGCAGATCCGGGGCCAGTTCGGCCAGCATAGCGGGGGTGAGTCGGCCCACCCAGGGATGAGCCGTTGGCGCCTCTTCCAGTATCAGGGCATGGCGTACACCGGGATGCGCTTCGGCCAATGCAGCCAAGTCATCTGCGAAGATCACATCTGCTGGCGAGCGGGCGCTATGGATAAAGCGGATATAGGCATCCGGCCGTTTGGTTAGCTCGTCTCGCAACATGGCCCACATGGGGGTAATGCCGGAACCGGCACTGAGCAGCAGTGGCCGTTCGCAAGGGAGGTTGGTCAGGTTGAAATCGCCGAACGGACCATCCACCCGGATCTTGTCTCCCACCTGCAAGGTCTGGTGCAGATGGCGAGAGACCCGTCCCACATCCTTGATGGTGACCTGCCAGCATGCATCCTGCGGGCTGGAGGAGAGGGTATAGGCGCGGCACTCCGGCTGGCCGTCTATCTCGGTATGCAGGGTGATGCACTGGCCTGCCAGTACGGGAGGGAGGCTGCCGGAAAGCGGCACCAGTTGCCAGCTCACTACGTCATGGGTGTTCTGTTGGCGGCCAATGCAGGTGAGCGTGAGAGAGGTCATCACAAGGCTCCTTAGGTTTGAAACGGTTCGAAAAACGTCTGGTGAAAAAGCCGGATCCAGAAAAAAGGCGAGCCGGGCGGCTCGCCAAACGCTTACAACATGAGGTGCCGATCAGGCCGCCAGGATCTCGGCCAGGTCAGCCTCGGCCGTGGTGGTCCCTTTCAGGCCAAACTGCTCCTCCAGTACCTTGAGCAGGGCCGGGGTGAGGAAGGCGGGGGCTGTCGGGCCGGTACGAATGTCCTTCACCCCGAGGGAGAGCAGGGTGAGCAGAATGACGATGGCTTTTTGCTCGAACCAGGAGAGCACCAGCGTCAGCGGCAGATCGTTGACCCCGCACTCGAACGCCTCGGAGAGTGCCAGCGCCAACTGGATGGCGGAGTAGGCATCGTTGCACTGGCCCACGTCCAGCAGGCGCGGAATGCCGCCGATGTCGCCAAAATCGAGCTTGTTGAACTTGTACTTGCCGCAGCCCAGCGTGAGCAGCAGGCTGTCGCGCGGCGCCGCCTTGGCAAACTCGGTGAAGTAGGCTCGCTCGGCCTTGTCGCCGTCACAGCCACCCACCAGGAAGAAGTGGCTGATCTCCCCGGCTTTGACCTTCTCAATCACTGCTGGCGCAGCCTGCATCAGGGCGTTGCGGGCAAAGCCGATGGTGATGAAGTGCTCGAGCTCGGTGTGCTTGAAGCCTTCCAGCGCTTGGGCCTTGGCGATCACGGCGGAGAAATCATCCCCCTCCAGATGGGTTACGCCCGGCCAGCCGACGATGGAGCGGGTGAAGATGCGATCCGAGTAGTTGCCCACATTCGGGTCGATGATGCAGTTGGAGGTCATCACCACCGCGCCCGGGAAGTTGGCAAACTCCTTCTGCTGGTTTTGCCAGGCGGAGCCGTAGTTGCCCACCAGATGGGGGTACTGCTTGAAGAAGGGGTAGGCCAGCGCGGGCAGCATCTCGCCGTGGGTGTAGACATGAATGCCGGTCCCTTTGGTCTGCTCCAGAATGAGCTTGAGATCCATCATGTCGTGGCCGGAGACCAGAATGCACTTGCCGGGGATCGGGGTGACCCTGACCTGGGTCGGCTCCGGATGGCCGAAGGCGCTGGTTTCACCGAGATCCAGCATCTCCATGATTTTGAAGTTGAGCTGACCGATCTCCATGGCACAGCTGAACAGCCGACCCATTTCGCTCGGGTCTGTGCTTAGCCAGCTCATGATGCGGTGGAATTCGGCGGCCACCTCGTCACTCTGCTGATCCAGCACCCGAGCGTGCTCCATATAGGCGGCGGCACCCTTGAGGCCGTAGAGACAGAGCAGACGCAGCCCCATGATGTCTTCGTTCACCTCGTTCTTGCCCCGATTGGGGGCGGCTGGCGCGGCATGGGCAAGTTGTTCCAGCAGCTCGGCACCGGGTTCGAAGTAAGCGGAGTGTGGCAAATCGTTGACCTGCACCGCCATGGCGGTCAGACGATCGGCCAGCTGCTGGCGATAGGCGAGGGCCTGATTGACGTAGGCCACGATGCGATTCGAGTCGAAGTTGACGTTGGTGAGGGTGGCGAAGAAGGCCTTGGGCACGAAGGCATCGATCTCGCGATCTATGATGCCTTGCTCACGGGCGGCCAGCGCCCAGGCGCTGAGCCCCTGCAGGGTATAGATCAGTACATCCTGCAGATCCGAGGTTTCCGCCGTCTTGCCGCACATACCTTGTGCGTAGGCACAGCCGTTGCCTGCCGGGGTACGAATTGTCTGTTCACATTGCACACAAAACATCATGTCTCTCCTAATTGGACATTTCAGTTGTCTGTTTTGTGGCGATTCTATTCCTCTCGCGAAAAACTTAATAGGCATTCAATTTGCCAATTAAGATTCCCTTGATGCAGATCAAAAACAAAAAAAGCCGCCCAAACAGGGCGGCAAGCGGGTGGATAAAAGGAGAGACAACTCAGGTTTGCAACAGAACATAACAATCAGACGGATTGGGCCGTGGTCTGGTCAGGAGCTTTCGGCCCGGTACTTACTCAAGCCAGCATACGTACGCTGTAGTCGGCTTGGTTCACTATCAGGCCAGATAAGCGCGCAGCATCCAGACCAGTTTTTCCTGCTGCTGCACATAGTCGGAGAGGATGGAGGCAGTGCCCTCATCACCGGCTTCGGCGGCTTGACCCAGAATACGGCGCTGGGCGACCAGCAGTTCACGGAAGCTATCCAGCAGGGATTCGACACAGGCGCGGCCATCGTGCAGCCCTTTTTGCTCGGGGATGGCAGAGACTTTCAGATAGTCGCTGAAGCTGTGCATGGGCACGCCATCCAGGGTCAGGATCCGCTCGGCCAGTGCATCGACTTTCAGCAGCAGGTCGTTGTAAATCTCTTCAAATTTCAGGTGCAGTTCGAAGAACTGGTTGCCACGGATATTCCAGTGGAAGCCGCGGACGTTCATGTAGAGGATCTGGTAGCTGGCCAGCAATTTATTCAACTCGGCTGCCAGGGCTTGTGATTGAGCAGTATCAAGACCAATCGGGCTTTTCATCATTCACCTCCAGATTTGGAAATCGATTTTAAATTCTCTTTTGGAACGCAGTCAGAATAACGCCTTGCAAAATGCAGGGACAATTGCTTGTGCCTAACTGTTTGATAGCTAACGGCTATCAAACAGTACGCAGCAACGGGGGCAATGGATGAGGATTAGGGGAAGTATTTTTCGAGCAGCGCCATCAGGATGGCCTGACACTCGCGGTCCGGTTTGCTATCGACCTTGCTGGCGCGAAAGTGGAGTTGAAAAACGCCCATGACGGCGCGGCTCTGTTCATCCCACTGGCCGGTTTGGGACAGGCCGTAGCCATAGCGGGCCAGCTGTTGTTGCCACATGGTGGCACTCCATTCCAGCAGAGGGTTGGCAAGCAGTTCTGCCACCCGGTTTTCATCAGGCCAGGCGCCGACGCCATACTCCAGATAGAGCTGACGCCAGGGGAAGTGGGGGCCGGGATCTTGCTTACGCTCGGGGGCGACGTCGCTGTGAGCCAGCACCTGGGTCGGCGGGATCCGGTAACGGTCGACCAGCTTGCGGCTGAGGGCGCCGACGGCAGCAATCTGCTGCGGGGTATAGGGTTGCCAGCGGCGCGCATCGGGGGCCAGCGGCTCATCTTCTGCTGGATAGCCGAGGTTGACGATCTCGATGCCAAGGGAGCTGGCATTGAGCCCGGCATATTGGTGCCAGCGGCTGCGTCCCGCATGCCAGGCGCGCGCGTTGTCCGGCACCAGCTGATAGACGGTGAGCGGTGTTTCGTGGCTGTCACGAGGGATCAGGTAGTGTGCGCTCACCTTGTGCTCCGGCTCGGTCAGCAGGCGCAAGGAGTTGGCATCATCTTCGTCGGTGTAGTGGAGGATCAGAAAGGCGATCCGCTCATTCTGGTTGGCGCTCTGATGGCGGGTAGAGAGCTGGTATTCGGACGGAGTACAACCACCCAGCAGCAGAACCAGTGGTAGAAATAAGAGGGGAAGAAGAGAGCGCCAGCGCCATCCCCCTGCCGCAGCCAGGCTGCTGAACGTGGGAGGAGTGAGTCGCTGGCACATGTCGAAGGCCCTGTCTGGTCAGTCGCGCGGCTGGTTAGCTGCGGTATTTGGCCGTGAGACCAATCAGGAAGTTGCGCAGGATCTGATCCCCGCAATCCTGATAGTGCTTGTGATCCTTGGAGCGGAACAGGGCACTGAGCTCGGACTTGGAGAGGTTGAAGTCGGCGAGCTTGAGGGTACCGAGCATGTCCTCTTCCTTGAAGTTGAGACCGATGCGCAGCTTGCGCAGGATCATATTGTTGTTGATCCGGTTCGGGATCACCTGGGCCGGTGCATCTTCCCGCACGCCGCGGCGGGCGATGATGAAACCGTCGAGGAACTGGCTCAGGGCCGAGTCGGGACAGGCGACATAGCCTGCCTCTTGCTCTTCACCTTCCGCCGCCTCTTTCATCAACCAGCTGTGCAGCTGGGCGTGAGTGACCGTCAGGTTGCCCTTGGCAAACATCTCGACCATCTGGTCGTTGCTGATGGTGAGGGCGTAGCGCAGACGGCGCAGAATATCGTTGTTGGTCATGCTGACTCCTGTGTAAACGGCGCAACTTTACCATCTGGCGGCCCTCGCGTCAGAAAAAGCGGGGGCCAATACAGTTCAGGTCAAGCTCATCAAGCCTTGCCGAGATAGCGGGGCGCCTCCTGGCGCACCAGTTCCAGCGCATCTTGCAGCTCCAGCAGCTCGGGTTCCAGCTCGCTGACCGGCACGCCGTCACGCAGCTGTTGCTCCAGCTGGGAGAGCAGCCGTTGCAGTCCCGGCACCCCGGAATAGGCACAGCCACCGTTGAGGCGATGGAGCTGTGCCAGCACCTCGCTATCTTCAATTTCGCCAGCCAGCGCGCTATCCAGCACTGGCTCGACCTCGTCGAAACTGGCCAGCAGCATGGTCAGCATCTCTCTGGCGAGATGCTCTTTCCCCGCCGCCTGCCGCACCGCCAGTGCCCAGTCGATCTGTTGGGCACCATTATTCTGGTGGCGGCGATGGGCAAAGTCGGTGATGAGCTGGGCCAGCATGCTCTCGTCGATGGGTTTGGCCAGATAGTCGTCCATCCCCTGGCGGATCAGCCGCTCCCGTTCTCCGGGGATGGCGTGGGCGGTTACCGCCACGATCGGGGTGGTGGTGTTGAGGGACTGGTTGCGGATCGCCTGGGTGGCGCTGATGCCATCCATGATCGGCATCTGGATATCCATGAAGATGATGTCGAACGGCTGGATCTGTGCTTGCTTGACCGCTTCCTTGCCGTTTTTGCACACCACCACCTGACTCACCATCTCCTTGAGCATGGCGGCGATCAGCTTGAGGTTGGCGGCGTTGTCATCCACCGCCAGCACCTTGATTGGCTGCAACTGGCGCGGCGCAGGCTGGGCGGGCAGCTTCTGGCGGCTCGATTCCGGCGAGAGCAGGGCGTGCAGCAGCTTGCGGTGGTTGACCGGTTTGGAGAGACAGTGCTGGGCGCCATGGGCCAGCATAGCTTCATAGAGCGCTGGCTCGTGGCTGCTGAGCAGCACTATGGTGTTCTGCTGCTGGCCGTTCAGTTTGTCGAGACGGCCGAGCACTTGCTGCGGCGTATGCAGGGTGCTGCTGCCGATGATCACCATCTCCTGCTCGCTCATCTCGGGCCAGGGATCATCGCTGGTCAGTGGGTGCACATCGAGGTGCCACTCCGCCAGCAGGGCGAGCAGAGAGGCTTGCGCGAAGGGATCCGGTTCCAGCAGCCAGAGCCGTTTGCCACGGATCCGATCCAGCGGCAGTTGATCGGTCTGGGGCAGGGGGGATACCTCCACATCCAGACTGAACGAGAAGATGGAGCCTTTGCCGAGCTCCGATTCGAAGCGGATCTGGCCGCCCATCTGCTGCACCAGCTTCTGGGTGATGACGAGGCCAAGGCCCGTGCCGCCATAACGACGGGAGATGGAGGAGTCGGCCTGATTGAAGGCCTGGAACAGCTGATGTTGCTGCTCTTGGGAGATGCCGATGCCGGTATCGCGGATCTGGACGTTGAGCCTCACCTTGTGGTTGCCACTGCCGGTCTGCTCGATATGGACATCCACGTTGCCCTGTTCGGTGAACTTGATGGCGTTGCCGGTGAGGTTGGTCAGCACCTGTTGCAGACGCATGGGGTCGCCGGTGAGGTAGTCCGGCACATCGGCATCCACCCGCAGGGAGAGCTCCAGCTGTTTGTCGTGGGCGCTGGGGCCGAGCAGGTGCATGGTTTCGTTGAGGGTGTCGCGCAGGCTGAACGGGATATGCTCCAACTGCAGCTTGCCCGCTTCCAGCTTAGAGAAGTCGAGGATGTCGTTGATGATGCCAAGCAGGTTGCGCGCCGACTTCTCGATGGTCTGCATGTAGTCGGTCTGGCTCGGGGTCAGGCTGGTTTTCAGCAACTGGCGGGTAAAACCGATGACCCCGTTGAGCGGCGTGCGCAGCTCGTGGGACATGTTGGCCAGAAACTCCGACTTGACCCGCGCGGCCTCTTGCGCCCGTTTCTTGGCCATGTCGAGTTCGACGTTCTGGATCTCGATCTGCTCCAGGGTTTCGCGCAAGTCAGAGGTGGCCTGATCGATATTCTGCTGCATCTCTTCGTGATATTCGGAGAGCGCCTTGGCCATGGCGTTGATGCCGTTTTTCAGCATATCCAGCTCGCCGGTGAGCTGGCCGCTGACCCGGGTATCGAGCCGCCCCTCCCTGATCTTGTGCACCGCCTGCACCATGTTGGTGATGGGCTGGGTCACGCTCTTGACCAGACGGAAGCCAAACAGGGTACTGAAGGCCACCCCGATGAGCACCATGATCACCGCAAAGAAGGTGTCGCGGTACTGCAGCAGCATGGCCCTATCGGTTGCCATCTGCATCGAGATGTAGCCGATCATCGGCGGCTCTACATCGCTGGGCAGCGGGAAGCCATCCAGACTGGTTTCAGCCTGGATCGGGGTGCGCAAAATGATGTCATCCCCCTGAAACGTCACGCTGGTCAGATCCGGAATGGGCTCGCCATCGGGCAGCCTGAGCCGGGTGAAATCCCGGTGGTAGTTCGAGGTGACGAACAGCTGGTTGTCCTGGGTGAAAACCGCGATGGACTTGATGAAGGGGGAGTTCTTGCGGTGGGTCAGGCCAATCAGCCGCTTGAGGGATTCGCGACTGTGCTGGGTCATCCCGTATTCACTGGCGATCGCCAGCGGTTCGATGATGTTGATCCCCTGATCAATAAGGTTGTTTTCCAGCTGCTGGTAGCGGTGGAAGGTGAAGTAACCGGCCATCAGGCCACCGATGATCAGGGTCGGCAGGATGGTGAAGGCGAGAACGCGTGCTCTCAGGCCATATTTGGTCATACGAACAGGCCACCAGTGAACAGGGTTGGCGATAGGGTTGATGGCAATACACGGGCTCTGTGGCCGTATTTGGTCATACTATTATTCTTGTGGGACAATACCCGGCAGCAGATTCCACAATCATGACATAGCCACCTATAGGCACCAAGTTTTATGGCCCAGTTTTTCAAGCCCCAAAAGAAGTCCACCCAGCTCCAACGCATTGAATTTACGATAGACACCCTCGATCACCACTGCGTCGGTATCGGTCGCCATCAGGGCAAGGCGATCTTCGTCGAAGGGGCGCTGCCCGGCGAGACCGTCAAGGCACGCATCACCGAAGAAAAAAAACAGTATGGCCACGCCGCCTTGCAACAGGTGGTGACCCCGGCGGCCAATCGTATCGCCCCCTTTTGCAGCCACTATCGCGAGTGCGGCGCTTGCAGTGCCCAGCACATGTCGGTTGCCGATCAGCAAGCCGCCAAGGCGGCGGGACTGGTCAGCCTGTTCGAGCGGTTGGGCAACATCAAGGCGCCAGCGCTGGAGCCGGTACTGACCGGTGAAGATCGTGCCTATCGCCGGGTCTGTCGTCTGGCCATCAAATTTGACAAGAACGGTCGCTGCACCCGGGTCGGTTTCCGCCGCCGTAACAGCAACGATCTGGTGGAGATCGACAGTTGCCCTGTGCTGGCCGAGCCGCTCTCTGCGCTGATTGCCCCGCTGCGTGAGTGCCTCAATCGCCTCAAGAGCCAGCGCGAGCTGGGCCATGCGGAGCTTATCCAGGCCGAGCAGGGGATCATGATACTGCTGCGTCACACCGGCCGCCCCAATGAGGCGGATCGCGCCCTGTTGGTGGAGTTTGCAAAAGCACAGGGGATCGACCTCTACCTGCAGGCGGCGGATGATCGCATCGAAGCGCTGCAGCAACAATTTTCCCCATCCTATTCGCTGGATGGCCTGTCTCTTGCATTTGCCCCCGGTGATTTCATTCAGGTCAACGGCCCCATCAACCAGAGCATGGTTGAGCAGGCGCTGACATGGCTCGGGGCGAGCAAGGATGACAAGGTGCTCGATCTCTTCTGCGGTATCGGCAACTTCACCTTGCCGCTGGCCCGTCAGGCTCGCGAAGTAGTGGGTGTCGAAGGTGAACTGGCCATGGTGCAGCGGGCCGAAGAGAACGCCCGTCGCAACGGCATCACCAATGCTCGTTTCTACAAGGCCGACCTGAGCGATGACATCGTCGGTATGTCCTGGGCGCGGGAAGGGTTTGATCTGGTGCTGCTGGATCCGGCTCGCCCCGGCGCACTGGAAGTGATGGGACACGTCGTGAAACTTTCCCCCAAGCGGGTGGTCTACGTCTCCTGTAACCCGGTCACCCTGGCGCGGGACAGTCAGGTGCTGGTGAAAGGGGGTTACCGTCTGGTGCGCCTCGGCATGCTCGACATGTTCCCTCACACCGGTCATCTGGAGTCCATGGCGCTGTTTGAACGGGAGTAAATGACTCATCAGTTCGGCGATGCGGATGTGTAATCTGGCGTGTCTGCGTCTGTTTGAGCTGATGTGATTGGGGTAATCTAGACCCTCGTCGTTCGGCAGGGCCTGTTGGCGCGCTCTATTGTCTTTCTGGACAATATGCCTTGAAAAGTGCGCTGGATATCCCCATTTGAGGCAATCTCATGAGGGGAGAAAGTGACAGCTTTCGGCCCGATAATTTAAAGGATTGATACCATGGTTGCGGTTCGCGATATTCATTTGAAAGACAACTTCACCCTGGAAGAGTGGGTCAGCTCGCTCTCCTTGAGTGACAGTGAAAAGGATCAGCTGCGAACCGTCTATCAGTATTGTCTGACGCTCGGTGACGAGGCGCTGACCAGCAAGCTGCTGGTGCGTGGCATCGAAATGGTGGGCATCCTGCAGATGCTCAGCATGGATATCGGCACCCTCAAAGCGGCCATCATCTACCCCTTCGTCGAAGCAGGTCTCATCAGCCAGGAGCGGATGGACGAGGACTTCGGCTCCAAGATCGCCAAGCTGGTGGAAGGGGTGCTGGAGATGGAGGCCATCCGCTCCCTGCAGACCCTCCATCGCAGCGAAACCTCGCCGGAGCAGGTCGACAACGTGCGTCGCATGTTGCTCGCCATGGTCGAGGATGTGCGCGCCGTGGTGATCAAGCTGGCGGAGCGGATCGCCTGCCTGCGGGAAGCGAAGACGGCAGATGAAGAGACCCGGGTGCTGATGGCCCAGGAGATCACCAACATCTATGCGCCGCTCGCCAACCGTCTGGGCATCGGCCAGCTCAAGTGGGAGCTGGAAGATCTCGCCTTCCGTTACCTGCACCCGGATACCTACAAGCAGATCGCCAAGCAGCTCGACGAGAAGCGGCTCGACCGCGAGCGCTACATCCGCGAGTTTGTGCAATCCCTGCGTAATGGGTTGAAAGAGGCGGGAGTTGACGCCGAGGTGTACGGTCGGCCGAAACACATCTACAGCATCTGGCGCAAGATGCAGAAGAAGCACCTCGAATTCAACGAGTTGTTCGACGTGCGCGCGGTGCGGGTAGTGACCAAGCGGCTGCAGGATTGCTATGCGGCGCTCGGTATCGTGCATACCCAGTTCCACCACATTCCTCGCGAGTTTGACGACTATGTCGCCAACCCTAAACCCAACGGCTATCAGTCGATCCACACCGTAGTGGTGGGGCCGGAGGGCAAGACCGTCGAGATCCAGATCCGTACCGACCAGATGCATCAGGATGCCGAACTCGGCGTCGCGGCGCACTGGCGCTACAAGGAAGGGGCACAGGCTGGCGGCAAGGCCAACACCTTCGAAGACAAGATTGAGTGGCTGCGCAAGCTGCTCGCCTGGCAGGAAGATCTCTCCGAGAGCGGCTCCCTGCTGGAAGATCTGCGCAGTCAGGTGTTCGAGGACAGAGTCTACGTCTTCACCCCGAAGGGGGATGTCATCGACCTGCCAGCTGGCGCCACCCCGCTCGATTTTGCCTATCACGTCCACAGCATGATCGGTCACCGCTGCATCGGCGCCAAGATTGATGGTCGCATCGTGCCGTTCACCTACGCGCTGCAGACCGGCGATCAGGTGGAGGTGATCACCCAGAAAGAGCCGAACCCGAGCCGCGACTGGATGAACCCCAACGCCGGCTTCCTGCGCTCCAGCCGGGCGCGGGCCAAGGTGGCGACCTGGTTCAGAAAGCTGGATCGGGACAAGAATATCGTGGCCGGTCGCGAGCTGTTCGAGAAGGAACTGGATCGCCACAATCTCAGCATGTCCAAGATCGACAAGGGCAACATGCTGCGCCGTTTCAATCTGGAGAGCACCGACGATCTGCTGGCCGGTATCGGCAGCGGCGATATCCGCATCAACCAGGTGCTCAACTATCTCGACACCTGCTACAACAAGCCGACGGCGGAAGAGGAAGATCGCCGCTTGCTGGAGAAGCTGGAGCAGAAGGCCAATGCGCCGATGCGCCACAAGCCCAAAGACCACATCGTGGTGGAAGGGGTTGGCAACCTGATGACCCATATCGCCCGCTGCTGCCAGCCCATTCCGGGGGACTCCATTCAGGGCTTTATCACCATGGGACGTGGCGTTTCGATCCACCGGGAAGATTGCGAGCAGTTGAAAGAGTTGTCACGGCGCAACCCGGAGCGGCTGATCGATGCGGTGTGGGGGGAGAACTACTCCGGCGGCTACGGCCTCACCATCCGGATCATCTCCAACGATCGCTCCGGCCTGCTGCGCGATATCACCACAGTGCTGGCCAACGAGAAGATCAATGTGATGGGGGTGCGCTCACGCTCCAACGTGCGCGAGCAGACCGCCGAGATCGACATGGAGCTGGAGATTTACAACATCAACGCCTTCAACCGGGCGTTGGCCAAGCTCAGTCAGCTCAATGACGTAATTAGCGCCAAGCGGCTTTGATATCGAACCGACCGGCCCCAGTGGCCGGTCTGTATTTATGACCCTTTTTGAACGAATCGAAAGCGAATCTCCCATGTCCCAACGTTACGACCTCTCCCAACTGCTCGACATGAGATTGCTCGACTGCGCGGCCTGATGTCGCTTCATCCCCATTTAACGAATCGAAAGTGAGTAGCCCATGTCCCAACGTTACGATCTGCCCCAACTGCTCGACATCATGGCTCGCCTGCGCGATCCGCAAAACGGCTGCCCCTGGGATCTGAAGCAGGACTTCCAGACCATAGTGCCGCACACCCTGGAAGAGGCCTACGAGGTGGCCGATGCCATCGAGACCGAAGATTGGCAGGGGCTGAAAGGGGAGTTGGGCGACCTGCTGTTTCAGGTGGTGTTTTACGCCCAGCTGGGTAAAGAGCGGGGCTTGTTCGACTTTGCCGATATCGTCGATACGGTGAGTGAAAAGCTCATTCGCCGTCACCCCCACGTTTTTTCCGATGCAGACCTCTCCAACGAGCAGGCGGTAAAAGCGAACTGGGAGGCGGAAAAAGCCAAAGAGCGGGCGGCCCTCGACAAAGAGAGCGTGCTGGACGATATCCCGCAGGCGCTGCCTGCCCTGACTCGTGCCGCCAAAATTCAGAAACGCTGCGCCACCGTCGGTTTTGACTGGAAGACGTTGGGGCCTGTGGTGGACAAGATCCACGAAGAGATCGACGAGGTGATGGAAGAGGCATTGATGGCCGATGTGGACGAGGCGAGGGTGAGCGATGAGCTCGGTGACCTGCTGTTTGCCACTGTCAATCTGGTGCGTCATCTGGGCAAGGATCCGGAGCAGGTGCTGCGAGGCGCCAACGCCAAGTTCGAACGTCGTTTTCGTCAGGTTGAGCAGATAATCGCCGCAGAAGGCTTGAAAATGACCGATTGCACCCTCGAAAAGCTCGATGCCGCCTGGGATAAGGCGAAGGAAACCGAGCAAAGTTGATTTGGCGCAAGATGGGGCGGCAAGGAGCCTGATAGATTTTTGCTCATTGTTTGGGAGAGGGGTTTTTGGTATACTGTTTCCCCGTCCTGCTTCATCCCCGAAGCACCCCTTAAAATTCCCTAAACTTCTTTCAGGTTCAGCATGACGACCAAATATATTTTTGTTACTGGTGGCGTTGTTTCATCCCTCGGCAAAGGCATTGCCGCAGCTTCTCTGGCAGCCATTCTGGAAGCCCGTGGTCTGGATGTGACCATCATGAAACTGGACCCGTACATCAACGTGGATCCGGGCACCATGAGCCCGACCCAGCATGGTGAAGTGTTCGTAACCGAGGACGGGGCCGAAACCGATCTGGATTTGGGCCACTACGAGCGTTTCATCCGCACCAAGATGACCCGTCGCAACAACTTTACCACCGGCCGTATCTACGCCGACGTACTGCGTAAAGAGCGTCGTGGTGACTATCTGGGCGCCACCATTCAGGTTATCCCGCACATCACCAACGCCATCAAGGAGCGGGTGATTGCCGGTGCCGAAGGCCATCAGGTTGCCATCGTCGAAGTGGGCGGTACCGTAGGTGACATCGAGTCCCTGCCGTTCCTCGAGGCCATTCGTCAGCTGGCTGCCGAAGTGGGCCGCAACAACGCCATGTTCATGCACCTGACGCTGGTTCCTTACCTGGCTGCTGCCGGTGAAGTGAAGACCAAGCCGACCCAGCACTCCGTCAAAGAGCTGCTCTCCATCGGTATCCAGCCGGATGTGCTGATCTGCCGCTCTGACCGTGCCATTCCGGCCAACGAGCGCGCCAAAATTGCACTGTTCTGCAACGTGCCGGAGCGCGCCGTCATCTCCATGAAAGACGTCGACTCCATCTACAAGATCCCGGCACTGCTCAAGTCCCAGAATCTGGACTCCTACTTCACCGAGCGTTTCGGTCTGGAGTGCAAAGAAGCTGATTTGTCCGAGTGGGAACAGGTTATCTACGAAGAGGCCAACCCGACCGGTGAAGTGACCATCGGTATGGTCGGCAAGTACGTCTCCCTGCCGGACGCCTACAAGTCCGTCAACGAGGCGCTCAAGCACGGTGGTCTCAAGACCCGTCACTCCGTCAACATCAAGTACATCGACTCTCAGGATATCGAGACCCGTGGCGCCGAGCTGCTGGAAGGTTTGGACGCGATCCTGGTGCCGGGTGGCTTCGGTGAGCGTGGTGTGGAAGGCAAAATTCTGGCTGCCCAGTATGCCCGCGAGAACAAGATCCCCTACCTGGGTATCTGCCTCGGCATGCAGGTTGCCATGATCGAATTCGCTCGCAACGTCGCGGGTATGGAAGGGGCTCACTCCTCCGAGTTCAAGAAAGATTGCGCGTACCCGGTCGTCGGCCTCATCACCGAGTGGGTGGATGAAGAGGGCAACGTCGAGACCCGTACCGAGAAGTCTGATCTGGGCGGTACCATGCGTCTGGGTTCCCAGCTCTGCCACCTGGTCGAAGATTCCAAGGTGCGTCAGATGTACGGCAGCCCGACCATTTACGAGCGTCACCGTCACCGTTACGAAGTCAACAACAAGCTGCTGCCGCAGATTGAAGCGGCAGGTCTGAAAGTGACCGGTCTCTCCGCCGACAAGAAGTTGGTGGAAATCATCGAGATCCCGGATCACCCCTGGTTCGTGGCTGCGCAGTTCCACCCGGAGTTCACCTCTACTCCTCGTGATGGCCACGCTCTGTTCGCCGGTTTTGTGAAGGCGGCAGGCGAGTATCAGAAGCGTAATTTGAAGTAATTGAAAATAAATGCGGTTGGGGCACTGTGCCACAGCCGCTTTTTTTGGCATATTTTTGTTGTTTTTTTACGAAACCTGAGGAAATACACATGTCCAAGATCGTTAAAGTGATCGGTCGTGAAATCATCGACTCCCGTGGTAACCCGACCGTTGAGGCCGAAGTTCACCTGGAAGGTGGTTTTGTTGGTATGGCAGCCGCTCCGTCTGGCGCGTCCACCGGTTCCCGCGAAGCGCTGGAACTGCGTGACGGCGACAAGAGCCGTTTCCTGGGTAAAGGCGTGCTGAAAGCCATCGAAGCCGTAAACGGCCCGATCGCTCAAGCTCTGCTGGGTAAAGATGCCAAGGACCAGGCCACCGTTGACCAGATCATGATCGACCTCGACGGTACCGAGAACAAATCCAAGTTCGGCGCCAACGCCATCCTGGCTGTTTCCCTGGCTAACGCCAAAGCTGCCGCTGCTGCCAAAGGCATGCCGCTGTACGCCCACATCGCCGAGCTGAACGGCACCCCGGGTGTTTACTCCATGCCGCTGCCGATGATGAACATCATCAACGGTGGTGAGCACGCCGACAACAACGTCGACATCCAGGAGTTCATGATCCAGCCGGTTGGCGCCAAGACCCTGAAAGAAGCCGTTCGCATGGGCGCAGAAGTGTTCCACAACCTGGCCAAAGTGCTGAAGTCCAAGGGCTACAACACTGCAGTTGGTGACGAAGGTGGTTTCGCTCCGAACCTGAAATCCAACGCCGAAGCGCTGGAAGTTATCGCTGAAGCCGTTGCCGCTGCCGGTTACAAACTGGGCACCGACATCACCCTGGCTATGGACTGCGCTGCTTCCGAGTTCTACGACGCAGAGAAGAAAGAGTACAACCTGAAAGGCGAAGGTCGTGTCTTCACCTCCAACGGTTTCTCCGACTTCCTGGCTGACCTGACCACCAAGTTCCCGATCGTCTCCATCGAAGATGGCCTGGACGAATCTGACTGGGAAGGTTTCGCCTACCAGACTGCTGAACTGGGCAAGAAAATCCAGATCGTGGGTGACGACCTGTTCGTAACCAACACCAAGATCCTGAAGCGCGGTATCGACAACGGCATCGCTAACTCCATCCTGATCAAGTTCAACCAGATCGGTTCCCTGACCGAAACTCTGGCTGCCATCAAGATGGCCAAAGACGCTGGCTACACTGCCGTCATCTCCCACCGCTCCGGTGAGACCGAAGACGCGACCATCGCCGACCTGGCTGTTGGTACCGCTGCTGGCCAGATCAAGACCGGTTCCATGAGCCGTTCTGACCGTGTTGCCAAGTACAACCAGCTGATCCGTATCGAAGAAGCTCTGGGTGCCAAAGCTCCTTTCCGCGGTCTGAAAGAAGTTAAAAACCAGGCTTAATTTGCTGGTTTGCCAGCTTCGACTGGAA
Organism: Aeromonas sp. FDAARGOS 1404; assembly: GCF_019047085.1. Lineage (NCBI taxonomy): Bacteria > Pseudomonadati > Pseudomonadota > Gammaproteobacteria > Aeromonadales > Aeromonadaceae > Aeromonas > Aeromonas sp. FDAARGOS 1404. The sequence goes on along the minus strand of NZ_CP077237.1, from coordinate 1,529,376 downwards.
TGAAAAAAACCGGAACCCCTGGGTTCCGGTTTTTTTATGCCTGAGCCTTGCCACAACGCCCTGAGAGGCGAGGGGGTTATGCCTCTTGTCTCGGGGTCAGACAAAGGGGAGCATGCGCTGATGGCGCCCTGCATGCGCCTTGAAACCCAGCTTTTCAAACAGGGCGATAGAGCGGACGTTATCTGCATCGATATCTGCGGTGAGGCAGGTGACCCCCAGTGTGGTGGCGTGGGTGAACAGCAACCCCAGCGCTTCCGACATAAACCCTCTGCGCCAATAGGCCGCATTGAGCAGGCAGCCCACCTCGCAGCTGTGGCCCGCCTCGCTGAAACTGTGCAGGCCGCAAGTGCCGATCACCTTATTGCCCTCCCGTTCGACAATCGCCCACTCCAGCGACTCACCGGTTTGCTCCAGCCGTACCACGCTCATCATCATCTGCGTCACCATGGCGGGGGAGGTAAAGCAGGGATCAGAGGCAAACTCCATGGTCAGCGGATTGCCATAAATCTCGAACAGATCGGCGGCATCCTGCGGGCCAATGGTACGCAGCACAATCCGTCTGCCGGTTAAGTCAGGCTTCATTTATCTCCTTGGGGAGTGTTACGCCAGCAAATATACAGATGAATAAAGAGACCGTATAAAAGTCGGTCTTTAAAGGCAACTGGTGCTATCACGAAATATTGTTATCGCGAACGTTCGATTACGCTTCGCTAATCGAACCTACGGGCTGTATGACCTCTATATTTTAATGCATCTAAAATTTGGTGGGTTATTATTCGACAGGTGAAACATATAAATTCATTATGATTTCTTTTGTGCCTGGAACAGATCTATTTTCACTAGGGAAGTGCCAAATATTGAAATCCTTGTTAGGAAAAGTATCGTAATGTAATTTGTCCCAACCCAACATCTCTGCCATTTTTACAAATGCAGCTTCCTTTGCTTGTGAAAAGGTCAAGCTAGGATTTAGAAACTTCATGTATCCAGAATTAACTGCCCCAGTTAAGATATCAACCACCTGTAGTCCACAATGCATCTTTGAATCATGCATTTCCACACTTTGAATAGTATGGTTAGAACCTATTTGAGACAGCATATTATTAGCAACAATACCTATAACCTCGTCGTGCTTTTTATATTTGTCACATTTTTGGTCAATCAATACAGTTAGTTCAGAACCAACGAGTTTTGCTGTATTCTTAAGTAAGTATGTATACGTTTGGTAAAAAGCTCGTTCACGGTCTATTTGCCAGTTATTATAAATGGCTTTTTCAACGATGATAGAATGAAAACAACATGAACTACGCAAAACCATCGAAAGTATATCAACACAAATATTTGCTTGCCCGGAGCTATTCTTGATTTTTGACCACTTAAGTTCACCGACAATGCCTCGCTTGGTTTTGAGGTTTAGTACATAGTCATTGAACTCGCTAATTTTATCTTTAGGAACACACAACAGACCGATGGAATAACAGCGATCACTACCTGTGGTGCCACTTTCATCTCCAAATACTAAAAAGTCCATCGAACCTCCTTAGATATATAACGCTCAATTAAGGTGCAAAGTACGCTACCACGACACTCAATTTTAACGCTGTAATCACCAAACTAGACCCAAACCCAAAATACCAAGCGTGCTGAATCACTCTTAAATTGTTTGTTGTAGCTCATTTTTCACGGCCTAGATACACTGCTAGTGACATGAGAACAAGGACTAAAGTAGTGAATACCTGTACAAATGCATAAACTTCATTTCCGGTTGGAGGATCAGTTACAAGTATTCCAACATTAGTCAACGAACCAACTGATAAAGTGTCGAAAACTGAACTTAACCAACTACCTGTAAATGGCTTATTTGTTAGATACATCGCTGCAGATAAAAAGTAAATTTCAAAATAGCTGGTTACCGCTAATTGGACTCTTTCATACTTGGTTAGAAATGTATTTCGCTTTTGAATAGATCTTTCCGGTTTACGGATCACATCATGGAAAAATGCTATTGAGATTTCACTACACCTTGAGAAGAAGCGAACATAAGACAACCAAAACAGAATGCTAAAAACATACGTGTTATTAATTGCCATTAACATAATTATATAGCAAAAAATTGAGGCGTATATGTTTACCTTGTTCCATATCTTTACGTAAATCGTTTGATAATAATTCGCTAAAAACTTACGGCTGCCATAGCCTGAGAGTGACTTAAATATCGAGGCCGTATAGTAATCTGGTGAATAAATTCTTCCTAAGTTACCAACTATTCCTTTCCATAGTTCATTCAAAGGGATGTTCATGTAATAACTAAGGTGAGCCCAACGTATAATAAACAATACTGTTAGGTAGCTAAAATAAGCGACAAAAAACAACTTTAATTCATAAATATGGGGCACTATCCAAGACCCAATCGCTTCAAAATAACCACTTGCCACTTAAATCTTTCTCCAATTTCTGACTGTGAGCTATAACGTGAAGGTGACCGGCGCCGCGCGGCTTCATCGCGCAGCGTCCAGCGACCAAAGGGGTCGAGGTCGACCGCCGGGTTAGAGCAACTTTGGCAAACCATTGCGGCTACGGTATTCCCGGATTGCTTGGAAGATGAGGGACAGAAGGCGCACAGCCCTATAAGAAACCAATACGTTGAAGAGTCCGAGAATTGGAGTTAATACCTTCCAAATAAAGAACTTCCGGTCAATGTCTATCAAGTTACCCGACTGCTCAGGGGCTGTGGCAAGTAGCACTGGCGCAGAAAAATACATGATCGAACAAAGGGTAAACAGAATAATCGCCACTACTGCACGAAAAAGCGCTATCTGAAAATACATGTGATCTGTGAGGAGCGCCTCAATCACCATGTTTCGCTCGGCTTCCCTTTTGGCACGCCAAGACTGTAGGCTTGAAAAAGTATTGCTTAGCCACTTTTCGATTCGCTCTTTTAGGAAGCCGGCGATGACACTGGCAATGATGGCAATAAAAAATGCTGAAAACCACCAGCTCGGATCTTTAAGGTTGTTGGCGATAGCATCCATAAGTGTGTTGGCTCTAACAGTGATTAGATGGAAGGCGGCACTAATCCGTTAGCAGAGCATTCCATATAACCCCGTAACATTTTCACTGCTGCCAAGTAAGAATCATTATAAAATCAAAACATTACCAGCTTATTTTTTGTACCTAACGTATTTGATTGACTCCCTCTATTTTACGCCGTTGTTAATACTGTATAAAAAACAGCTCTCAGAGCCGTCTTGGAAAGTGTCGCCACAGTATGCCTGCGTGAACAGCCCAGAAATAAGCATAAGGCCGTTGCCATGTTGGGTGGGTCATTGTGGGCAAGGTTCGCTTATCCATTCCATCCGCCATGGCTACCGCCCCTGAATTTCAGCCTCCAGTCTGCTGCGGTTCACCAAGGGGATGGGGTTGGCATGGCTCATGGGAGACTCCGACGAGGCAAGTGTTGCCAAATGGCAATATTAACCATGGCGCTGTGGAGAGAAAGCTCAATATTGAGATTTTCTGTGCAAGATCAATAAATTAATCAAATGTCGCCTACGATTGATGACGCGCCGAGATAGCGTGAACAACCATTCTTGAACTATCTCCATAGAGTATTCATGGTCATATCCGGCTTGAACCAGCATAAAACTCTTTGTTATTGTCCGCACCCCCCCGTTGAAATAGCTTATTTATCTATAAATCAACAAGATAGCATTATGCGGTGGCGTAGCGGGGGCATCTGCTATCGGGAAGGAGAGTTATGAAGTCGCAGTTCAAAGTGGCGCTGGCCATGTTGGCCCTGTTCGTCGTCCAAGGCTGCACAGCCCCGGATTCATCCACCAAGCGCCATGCACCCGGCTCGGTGCTGACCGTGCATTACGAAAGTGCCCCCCTGATCCCCGTCACCATCGCAGGTGAGCAGTACCAGTTTTTGCTGGATACCGGGGCCAGTATCACCTTTATCGATCGTCGTCTGGCCAGCCGCTTCAAGGCGCTGACCTTAAGCGAGTTGCCCAGGGCCTATCAGGCTGATTTTGCCAGTGTAAGCAGCGTTTCGAGTCAACTGGGCAGCGAGCAGCTTGGCTTTGTTGAGCCGCAGCCCTTCTCGCTGGGGTCGGTCACCATTGATGACAGCGATCTGTGGGCAACCGTTGATTTCGATCTTTTCTCCCAGTCTCTCGGCAGCCGTATCGATGGCATCCTCGGGATCGACACCATCCGCCGTTTCAACTGGGTGTTTGATCGCGACAGGCATCAACTCACTGCTTCGCTGACGGCACCGTCGGCAGCCACCTTCGAGCGTTGCATCGGCTATGAAGATAGCTACAACCGCTCCCCGGCCGTGTATCTGACCCACGGCGAGAGCAGCGTGCGCATGTATCTGGATACCGGGGCCGATCAGAGCTATGCCGATCATGCCTTTATCGACTTTATGGCCAGTCAGAAGGCGATCTCTGGCGAAGATGCGATGCCACGCAAAGGGGTGGATGCCAGCGGTATGGTGGAGGGGCGTGAACATATCCTCACCGGCCTGCACTTTGATGAGCGCCAGCTCGGTGAGCTGCGCGTGTCGGAAAACAGCAATGAGCAGTATGGTCTGGGGCTGGATTTTGTTAACCGCTTCAATCGCTTTGCGATCATGCCCGGGCGGATGATGCTCTGCTACGACGCCGACAGCCTGGCGCGCAAATTGCCGCCAGTCCTGCGCAATATCGGGGTGCGTTTTGATGGCGAGCATCTGCAGGTCTACTACAGCGACGAACGGGATCTTGCCCCCTATGGTCTGGCCAACGGCGACATTCTGGAGCAGATCAACGGGGTGGCTTATCGCCCCCTCGAGATCGACAAGGTGCGTGAACTGCTCAGCACCAGCAAGCCGGGGTCGCTCAAGTTGCGGGTTGTGCGGGAAGGAAAACCGCTGGATATCGCCATCTAGTCAAGGTGGGGCGGCAAGACGAGCCGCCCCTATGAGCCTCAGCCCTTGGTCGGATTTTCCATGCAGGTGAGGGTTGGCTGGCCGTAACGCTCCAGCGTGGCTTCGTCCCCTTTGGTTAAGAAGGTGAGGTTTTGCCCTTCATAACGGGCGCCGCTGGCGCTGGGGGCTTCATAGGCGAGCACTTGTTGCTGTTTGTCGCCCTCGCTCAGGTTGATCACCGCGGCGGGCAGCTTGGCATCGTTATTGAAGTAGGTAGAGAGCATGACGCTCTTGCCGCACTTGTAGTTGACCGGTGCCGGCACCATCAGCTGGCCGCCGCTGATCTGCAGTTCGGTGATCCGCAGCAGGTAGTTATCTTCCACACATTGGCGCAGATCCTGCCCCTTCCAGCAGTCGTTGCGCCCCTTGATCCAGCCGCGCTGCATGGCGCGCTCAGTCTTGAGCTGTTCGGGAGAGAGCGCTGCAATCGCCTTGGGGTAGAGGGCCGCCAGTTCGTTATCAAGGGCGGCCAGTCCGGCATCCTTGCAGATCAGGGTTTCGACCGACCCGGACGCTTTGGTGCAGTCAAAGGAGGGGGTTGCGGCGCTGGCCAGCAGAGGGGCAAACAGCAGGGTGGCAAACAAGGTCTTGTTCATCGATAGATTCCAGCAATGAAGAGGGTATATCTGCCTACTACAGCACACTCTACAGGGCAATGCAGCAGGTGAGCCGAGCGCATTTTGCTCTGCTGAATGGCTGCCAAACGGAAAAACCCGACACTCCTGGCTGGAATATCGGGTTTTTTGTGGCCGCGATAGAGGGGGAGGCGGCTTGCCCGGTTGATCAGGCCAGCGCCAGTTGCTGACTGCGGGCGCGCCACAGCCGCTCGTGGAAGAAGAACACCACGGTGTTGATGGCCGGTTCGATCATCGCCATCACGCCGCCGGTGAGCAGCTCGCCGCTCAGCAGGAAGGCAACCCCGAAGGCCACCGAGAAGTGGACCACCGCGAAGCTGCTGGTCTTGGCCTGCAGGCTGTGATTTGGCTTGAGCTTGTGCCAGCCAAGGTCATGAAAGTAGAAGGCGACCGTGTTGACGGCGGGCTCTATCAGGGCGATCAGGCTGGCGGTCAGCAGCTCACCGGTCAGCAGGTAAGCCACGGTAAAGGCGACACCGAAGTGCAGGATGGCAAAGCTGATGGTCTTTTTCATGATGGCGGCTCCCTCTGTTGATGATGAGAGTATCCGCCGAAATGAGATTAAATGAAAACTATTCTCATCTATTGCCAGAATAGAGAGAACCTATCAACGGGCGAGTGGCCGGTGCGGTTCAGCGGTTGCCAATCGCAGCCAAGGCGATAAAGTACAGGTTCTTCACACTTGCCCATGAAAAAGGATCTTTCATGAATATCAATGCCACCCTGCTTGGCCAGTTCATTGCGTTGCTGATGGTCATCGTCGGCGTCATCGCCTGGCGACTGGCGCGCCGCAAGAGCGAGCATCCAGCGCTGATCACCCTTATCTGCTCCTTGCTCTGTCTGTTTCCGCCCTTTGGCCTGTTGGCCCTGTTGCTGGTTGCGCTGAAACAGGATCTGCCCACCCGCTCATAGGGGGCGCAGGTTCAGGCTGCCGCACACACTGGCCGTACCAAAAGCAAAAGCCCCGTGATGGGGCTTTTGCGTTTGAACTCGGTGAGCGCCGTAGGGGCGAGGGATTAATCCTCGGCCTTGTTGAGCCACTCGACCTTGTACTGGGCGCCTGCACCCTGCGCCAGCTTGGCGCACAGCGGTTTCAGGAACGCTTCAATCTGCTCGTCCAGCATCCAGGGCGGACTGATGATCAGCATGCCTGAGCCGTTCATGCCCCAGTCGGCAGTCTGACCAGCCACTTCCAGCTCGGCCACCAGGACGTTGCCGAAGTTTTCCCGCTTGATAGCGCGCAGCATATCGCGGGATTTGTCCGCCTCCTGCCCGAGGATCGGATACCAGAGGGCGTAGATGCCGGTCGCCCAGCGCTTTTGCGCCTTTTTCAGGGTGTCGACCACGGCGAAGTAATCTTCCTTGAGCTCATAGGGCGGGTCGATTAGCACCAGCCCGCGGCGCGGAGTCGGCGGCAGCAGGGCGATCAGCCCCTCGAAGCCGTCACGGTGGTGCACGGCGACGCGGGGGTCATAGCCCATGTTGGCGCGCAGATCGTCCACTTCGTTGTTGTGCAGCTCCATCAGCGCTAGCTTGTCCTGCTCGCGGGTGAGGCGACGGGAGAGCTCCGGCGAGCCGGGGTAGTAGTGCAGTTGGCCATCACTGTTCATCTCCTCGATGACGCCGAGATAGGGGGCCATGGCAGACCACTGGGCCCGCTCGTCCCACAGGCGGCCGATGCCGTCGGCATACTCGGCCTTCTTCTGGGACCAGTCGCCGCGCAGGTCGTAGAGACCGCCACCGGCATGGGTGTCCAGCACGATGAAGGGTTTCTCCTTCTTCTTGAGGGACTCGATAATCAGGGCCTGAACGGTGTGTTTCAGCACGTCGGCATGGTTGCCGGCGTGAAAGGCGTGGCGGTAGCTCAGCATATTAGATCTCTGAGGGGGCCCTGCTGGGCACCCAGTAACGATAGATAGTTCAACAAATTGCGGCTGTTGCCGCGAAATAGGGAGAGGCTGCGCAGGGTCTGCAACAGGACGCCCTGTTGCAGCCGCTCCAGCTCCAGTTCGTGGGCCAGCATCGACTGATACTGCTGCTCGTCGAGTCGCGTCTTGGCGCTTTGGCGCAGGGCGCGCCACGGGGTCAGCACCGCCTCGGTTTGCACCAGCGCCGGTTGCAGGTCTGTCAGATCGACCACGATGCCGAGTTGATCGAGCCGGTGCAGCAGCAGCGCCAGATTGACGTTGCCCCCCTGCTCCTGCACGGTGAGCCAATCCTGGCTGCGCTCACCATAGACCTTGCCGCTCCAGTGCCAGAAGCCGATCGGCGTCGGCAATTCGTGGATCGAGACCCGCTCGCTGGCCATCAGCTGTTCGTCACGCAAAGAAGGCTTGCTCCATGGTTTCCAGCTCTTCGGAGAGGCTCATCCACTCCAGCTCAACTTCTTCCAGCTGCTCCTTGAGGGGGCCCTGGGATTTGAGCAGCTCGGAGAGCTTGGTTTTAGCGCTCTCTTCGTAGATAGCGGGGTCGGCCAGTTGGCTCTCGATGTCGCCAAGCTTGCCCTGCAGCTTCTCCATGCTCGCTTCGAGCTTCTCGAGCTTCTGGCGCAGGGGACGGGTCTGCTGGCGGAACTCCGCCTCGCGCCGCTTCTGATCCTTGCGCGCTACCGCCGAGTTGGCAGAGACCGGGCCATCGGCCGGTTTGGCGTTGGCCTCTTTCTCCTGCTCGCCGAGCCACTTGTGGTAGTCGTCCAGATCGCCGTCGAACGGCTCGACCCGGCCACCGTGCACCAGATAGAAGTCATCTGTGGTAGTGCGCAGCAGGTGCCGGTCGTGGGAGACCACTACCATGGCCCCTTCGAAGCCTTGCAGCGCCATGGTCAGGGCGTGGCGCATCTCCAGATCCAGGTGGTTGGTCGGTTCATCCAGCAGCAGGAGGTTCGGCTTTTGCCAGGTGATCAGCGCCAGCACCAGCCGCGCTTTTTCGCCACCGGAGAAGGGCGCCACCTTGTCGAGCGCCTTGTCACCGTGAAAACCGAAGCTGCCCAGATAGTTGCGCAGCTCCTGCTCGGTCTTGTCCGGCGCGAGGCGGGCCAGATGATCGAGCGGGGAATCATCGAGACGCAGGGTCTCCAGCTGATGCTGGGCGAAGTAACCGATGCTCACCCCGGCGCTCACTTCGAGCTTGCCGGAGAGCGGCGGGTTGGAGCCGGACAGCATCTTGATAAAGGTGGACTTGCCGGCGCCGTTACGACCGAGCAGACCGATGCGCGAACCCGGTACCAGATTGAGTTTGATCTTCTCCAGGATCACCTTGTCGCCGTAACCGGCAGAGAGGTTCTCCATGGCGATGAGCGGGGTCGGCAGGGCCGACGGCTCACGAAACTCGAAGCTGAATTCCGAGTCGGCGTGGGCGGGCAGGATCTTCTCCATCCGCTCCATGGCTTTCAGGCGGCTCTGGGCCTGACGGGCTTTGGAGGCCTTGTAGCGGAAGCGGTCCACATACGCCTGCATGTGGGACATCTCCCGCTGTTGCTTCTCGTACATCGACTGCTGCTGGGCCAGATGTTCGGCGCGCTGCAGTTCGAAGTCGGAGTAGCCGCCGGTGTATTCGTTGAGCTTGCCGTTCTCGATATGGATGATGCGGCTGATGACCGAATCGAGGAAATCGCGGTCGTGAGAGATGAGCACCAGCGTGCCCTGATAGCCCTTGAGCCACTTCTCCAGCCAGATCACCGCATCGAGATCCAGGTGGTTGGTCGGTTCATCGAGCAGCAGCAGATCGGAGCGGCAGAGCAGCGCTTGGGCGAGGTTCAGGCGCATGCGCCAGCCACCGGAGAAGCTGCGCACCGGCGAGCTCAGCTGCTCGTCGCTGAAACCGAGACCGTGCAGCAGCTCGGCGGCGCGGGCGCGAATGCTGTAGGCGCCTATGGTATCGAGGCGACCGTGCAGCTCGGCCACCAGCAGACCATTGTCATCCTGCTCGGCCTGCACCAGCTGGGCTTCCAGCGAGCGGAACTCCTTGTCGCCGTCGATCACATACTCGAGCGCGGAGCAGTCGAGCGCCGGGGTCTCCTGCGCGACGCCTGCAATCTGCCAGCCAGCGGGCAGGCTGAAGGTGCCGCTGTCGATGGCCAGCTCGCCCCGTACCAGTGCAAAAAAGGTGGACTTGCCACAGCCGTTTTTGCCCACCAGACCCACTTTGTGGCCGGGGTGAATGGTGGCGGAGGCGTTGTCCAGCAGCTTGCGGCCGCCGCGGATCAGTTCGATTTGACTGGCAACTATCATGGGTGGGATCTGCTTGCTCAAAATGGAGGAGAAAAACTGGCGCGGATCTTACGTGAAATGACGCTGATTTGCACTGTAGCGAAGGGCTGGCCACTGGCTGGCGCTGCAAAAACATGCCATAACAGAGAAACCAGTTTGGTTACGGGAGGTTAGCATGCATATCAGGGATATTATGACGACCCGGGTCGCCACCGTTTCAATGGATGATCGACTCCGAGTCATCAGGGATATCTTCGAGCAGGCACACTTTCGCCACCTGCTGGTGCTGGAGGAGGAGGAGCTGGTGGGGGTCATCTCGGATCGGGATCTGTTCCGCGCCATCAGCCCCTATCTCGACTCCGAAGCCGAGATGAGCCGCGATACCGAAACCCTCAACAAGCGGGCCCACCAGATCATGAGTCGTCAGCTCGTCACCATCGCACCCCATCTCACCGTGCGCGACGGCGTCAAGCTGATGCTGGAGAAGGGGGTCTCCTGCCTGCCGGTGCTGGAGAATGGCGCCCTGGTCGGCATCATCAGCTGGAAGGATTTTCTCAAGGCGGCGCTGGAGAGTGACGCGCTGGTTTGAGCCCAACGCTCATCGGCATCAGCTGACAGAGAACAAATAGAGAGAGGGGAGCCAAGGCTCCCCTCTCTCTATGTTGGCTTTGCCGAAAATGCCGGTTTGTACGCCGCCTGCATCATCACGGCTCGGGCTGCCCTGCGACAAGACAGGAGGGGCCGCTGCCGGAGAGGTGCGGCTGCAGATGGGTGCGGATCTCCTGCAGGGTGCGCTGGTACTGCTGGGCATGTTGATCGAGAAACGCGGGGCTGTGCTTGAGGCGCCGCTCCAGGGTATCGACCAGCAGTGCCACCCTGGGGGCTGCCATACCCGCTGGCCAGCAGTGTTGCAGCAGCTCCAGCAGTTGCCAAGCATCGCCCGGCAGGGCGGGGAACTCCTCCAGCAGCTGCAAGCCCGCTTGCAGGGCTGTCTGATACTGGCTGGCCTGCATCGCCTTGTGGCGCAGCTGGCGCAGTTCGCTCAGCCGCTGCTCTCTCGCCGTCAGACGCTGGCCCAGCTCGGCCACCAGATGGTGGAACAGCTGGCGGGTGAGCGGGTGGGGCGCAACCCTGACGCGGTATTGGGTCAGCTGGGTCAGGTAGCGCTGGGCGTGGTGGGGCAAACCGCAGAACTGGCTGACCGCAAAGCCGAGCAGCAGGGTGAGGTGGTTGTCGCTCCCCTCATCCGGCTGGTGGTGGGCAATCAGGATCAGTGCTTCGTCGAAGCGGTAATCCAGCCCCAGCATCAACGCCTGCAGCAGCTCATATTCGTGGGGCTGCAGGTGGACGGTGCGCTTGAGGTGCTCCCACTCCTGTTGCAAGGAGCGGATCCGGTTGCTGGAGGGGGCGTGCCACAGCACCGCCAGACTGGCATTGAGCATGAAGCTGTCGATGGCGAGCCGGACGCGCTGCTCGCCGAAGTGGCGCAGGGTCAGGCTGTTGGCCTGCTCCAGCACCTTCTCCTCATCTTGCAGCACCAGCCCGAGCAACATCGCCAGCTGATGCCAGCGCGGCTGATGGGGGTGGATCTGCAGCAGCTCTCCCATGGTCTCCCAGGCCGCCAGCCAGTGATGCTGATGCAGCTGGCTGGCGAGTTGCAGCTCCAGCCGGGTGGCCATCGAGACGCTGGCCTGATGGCGCTGCAAGTCGGTCCGGGCGCTTTGTAATTTGCCGAGCCCCAGCATGGCGTAGAAGAGCCCGGCCCTTGGCCAGCTCGCCTGATATTCGTTGGCACAGAGGGCATAGTGCTGGGCGGCAGTGATCCGCTCGGCTGATTGCAGCAGCAGGTAGCCCTTGAGCCGATCCAGCCAGGGGGTCAGCGAGCGATTCTCCCGTTGAAACAGCAGGTCTTCACAGAGGGCGGTAGCCAGTTGCCACTCCCGCAGCAGAATGGGGGCGGCCAGCGTGCGGGTCAGGTTGCTTAACTTCACCAGCTGGCCGAGCACCGCGGTGAGCTGCTGGGTCATGAAGGGAAGAGCCAGATAGAGGGAGAAGTAGAGATCCGAGGGGAGAAACTCCTGCTCGCTCTGATCGGCATCGAGCAGCAGCAATACGCAACCGGGTTGCAGCAGGCCGAGATAGTGCGCTTCGTGCAGCAGCCGGGCTCCGTCAAGATCCTGCTGCTTGTCCTGCTGACAGATGATGGCGTCGAAGGCGTGCTGTTGCAGCAGGGCCAGCAGGCCGCTGCGCTCGTGGTTTGGATGGCTGTGGTAGTGGATCCGGTCGGCGGGTATCCCCTGTTCGGTCAGTTCCCGGGTGATGGCGCTACGGAGCAGGGGATCCTCTTCGAGCAGCAGTATCGTCATGCAGGTACTTCCTGTGAGCAAACCATTAGGTTGATTATGGTAGACCCAAGAGGAACATAGACACAGCACTCGCTGAGTGAAAAGCTGACAGTAGCCAGCAGGGTGCTGGAGGGCGCACTATGGGCTGTTATTTCAATCGGTTATGCCATCTCTCAGGGCGGCAACCTGTTATTGCCGAGGGCGGGCCTGTGCCCCGAAGGGGCAGTCGCTCTGGCGGATCAGCCGCGACCCCTTGCCCTGTTCCCCCAGCCAGCTCAATTCCAGCTTGCCGAGGCGGCCCAGATGGCGCAGCTCGAACTCGTAGCGCTGGCAGAGGTTGTCCTGGGGCAGACTCGCCATCCCCGCTGGCAGTCGGTATTGATAGCGCAGGAGTGGCCCATCCTCCAGCTTGCTGGTCACCGGCACCAGCCCCTCTGGGGTGGGCTGCGGCGCCCCGAGTGCACGGCGCAAACTGAGCGGCGCATCGATCGCCTTTTGATAGTGCAGTCCGTTCATCGCCGCCAGCTCCTCTTCCAGTCGTTGCAACTCCCCTTCCAGTCCATTGAGCGCGGCTCCCAGCTGTTGGTGGGTCGTTGACGAGGCGCAGCCACCCAGCAACAGGATGGCAAGCAGCAGGGTGGCTCTGATGGGGGGCACGGCATCTCCTTGGCTATGACGATGAAGCGTGAAGGTCAGGTCGGTTGGCCCTGACTATAGCAGGGGATTGCTGGGGGGCGTCCCCTGCAGCAGTTGCGCCAGACGGGCCAGCCCCTCGCCGACCCGGGCGTCGGTGGCGGGTTGGCTCAGGCTCAGGCGCACCCCCTGCGGAGCAGCAAACTGACCGGCGGCGAAGTGTTCTCCGCTCGCCACACCAACGTCAAGGGCATCGGCGGCAGCGGCAAACTGCTGGCTGCGCCAGGGCTCAGGCAGCGGCAGCCAGGCGTGCATGCTGCCCGGCTGCCAGCGGGCGGCGGGCAGCAGGTGGCGCAGCAGTTCGCCACGGCGTTTGAGGATCTCCCGCTGCTGCTCGACCAGCGGCATGATCTGGCGCTGACTGACCATTTTGCAGGCAAGCTCGATCAGCAGCGGGCTCACCATCCAGCTCGACAGCCGCATGGTCTGGGCGAAGGCGCTGCGCAAGGCGTGGGGAGTGAGCACGAAGCCGACCCGCAGACCGCCGCAGGCGATCTTGGCCAGACTGCCCAGATAGATGACCCGCTCCGGCGCCAGATTGACCAGAGGGATCACCGGTTGCTGGGGCAGCAGGCCGTTGACGTCATCCTCGATGATCAGCAGATCGTGGCGACGGGCGATGGCGACGATGGCCTCCCGCCGCGCCAGACTCATGATGGCGGTGGTGGGGTTTTGCAGGGTTGGCGTGAGGTAGAGCAGCTTGGCCCGGCGGGTGCGGCAGGCGGCGTCCAGCGCCTCGGGCAGCAGCCCCTCCTCGTCCATCGCCAGTCCCACCACCTGATTCTTCAGTTGGCGAGCGTTGCCCAGCATGCCAGGGTAGCTCAGCCCCTCGCACAGGATGGTCTCCCCCACGCAATTGGTCGCCAGCAGCGCCAGCATGATGCCGTGCTGGGCGCCGTGGCTGAACAGCAGGCGATCCTCACTGCAGGCCACCCCTTGCTCCGCCAGCCAGTTGACGAACTGCTGGCGCTGATCCGGTCGTCCCGCCTCCTTGTCGTAGCCGAGCAGGGCGTTGAGATCCCCGTCCGCCACTTCCCCCAACATGGGGCGAATGATGGCTGCCCGATCCAGCTGCACCGGCAGGTTCTGCCACAGCTCGATGCGGTGCCCCTCCTCCTGACGGATCACCCACTCATTGGCGGGATCCGTGTTCGCTCCCTTGACCCAGGTGCCGTGCCCCACCCGGGCGGCCAGCAGGCCGCGCCGCTCTGCCTCGCTGTAGGCGCGGGTGACTGTGCCGACGGTGACACCCAGACGATCCGCCAGGGATCGGTGGGTAGGCAATCGGGTCTGCGGTGGCAGCTCGCCATTCGCGATCCCCTGTTCGATCGCTTTGACCAGCTTGAGGTAGAGGGGGCCATCGAAGGCCGTAAGGTCGGGTGTCCAGATTGTCATGGTGACAATAAATCCATTGATCAAAATTTGCTGTCAATATAGCGTGAATTTCAACCTTATAACAACCAAATAGCACACATTGTATCGATACAATGTGGCGGGTAAGGAGTCACAATATGACGATGGAGTGGTATGTCACCCTGTTTGGCTTTGCCGTACTCACCTGCGGTACGCCGGGGCCCAACAACCTGATGCTGACGGCCTCCGGCGCCAACTTCGGGGTGCGCCGCACCCTGCCACATCTGCTCGGGGTCGGATTGGGGCAGCCGGTGTTGCAACTGGTGCTGGCGCTGGGGCTCTATCCCCTGTTCGAGCGTTGGCCCTTATTACGCCTCGGTTTGCAGATCTTCGGCAGCCTCTATCTGCTCTGGCTGGCGTGGCGTATCGCGGTGGCCGGGGCGCCGGGGGATCCGGCCCAGCGTGCCCGTCCGCTGACCATGCTGGAGGGGCTGGGCTTTCAGTTCCTCAATCCCAAGGCGTGGATGATGGGGATCTCCGCCATCAGTCTGTTCAGCCTGCCCGGCGCCAGTTACTGGTCGAGTCAGCTGGCGGTGATGGTCATGTTTGCGCTGGTGGCCCTGCCGGTCTGCTTTGTCTGGGTACTGTTCGGCCATCAGCTGAGCAACTGGATCAGCTCGGATCGGGGCTGGCGGCGACTCAACGGTTCTCTCGGCCTGCTGACGGCGCTCTGTGTGGTGATGCTCTGGTATTGAGCCGTGTTGCGCTGGAGGGGGAGGTGGCCTGGAAAGAGGCATTTCTGACTTGTCGCCAAGGGGTTGGCTCTGCATATTAGAAGGCTTTCCCCATAACGGGGGCGTTGCATCGACAAGAGGTTGAGATGGATCTGAACTGGTTACTGCCCCTGGCTGGGTTTGCCCTGGTTACCTGCGGCACGCCGGGGCCCAACAATATGTTGCTCACCAGCGCCGGGGCGGCGCAGGGGTTTCGCCGCACGATTCCCCTGCTGGTAGGGGTGGTGGGGGGGATCAATCTGATGATCCTCGCTACCGCGCTGGGGCTTGGCGTGGTGTTCGAGAAGGTGCCGCTGCTGCACGACGGCCTCAAGCTTATCGGCTCGGCGTATCTGCTCTGGCTGGCGTGGAAGGTGGCGACCGCCAGCGGCCCGGCCGAGGGTAACCGGCCGCTCATTCCCGCCCATCAGGGGGCCATGCTGCAACTGCTCAACCCCAAGGCATGGATGATGGCGCTCTCCGCCATCAGCGGTTTCACCCTGGCGGGGGAGGCTTACTGGCCCTCTGCGCTCTGGGTGTTGGTGATCTTCTTTATTACCGGCCTCTACACCGGGGCGTTCTGGGTGCTTTTTGGTGCCCAGGTGCGGCAAATCATTCGCACCGCCCGGGGTTGGCGGCGTTTCAATCTTGGCATGGGGCTGGCGACGGCCGCCTGTGTCGGGATGATCTGGATTTAGCCCGGGGTTGACCCGGGCCTTTACCGGCTGTCTTGTTGGCCCTGCGGGGCCTTTTTTATCTCGCCTGCGTGACCTTGCCTGCAAGGTGGCGTTGTTCTGCCCTCCCTTGGGATCAAAGGAGTTCATATGAAATGTATCGGTCTGCTGGGTGGCATGAGCTGGGAGTCCACCGTCAGTTACTATCAGGCGCTCAACCGCGGGGTGCGGACACAGCTCGGTGGTTTGCACTCGGCGCGGGTGCTGCTCAATAGCGTCGACTTTGCCGCTATCGAGCGGCTGCAGCATGCCGGTGACTGGCCCGCTACCGCCCGCCTGCTGGCGGCGGAGGCGCGCAAGTTGCAGGATGGCGGCGCCGATTTCTTGCTGATCGGCACCAACACCATGCACAAGGTGGCCCCCGAGATTGAGGCGGCCATCGATATCCCGCTGCTCCATATCGCCGATGCCACCGCGACCAAATTGCGGGCGGACGGGATAACCCGGGTCGGCCTGCTCGGCACCCGCTTCACCATGGAGCAGGATTTTTACAAGGGTCGTTTGCAGGAGCGCTTCGGGTTGGCGGTGCTGGTACCCGATGAGGCCGGGCGGGAGCGGGTACACAGGATCATCTATGACGAGCTCTGTCTGGGGGAGATCCGCGAATCGTCGCGGGCCGAGTATCTGGCCATTATCGAGGGGCTGGCGGCCGCGGGTGCCGAGGCGGTGATCCTTGGCTGCACCGAGATTGCCCTGCTGGTGGGCGATGCCAGAGCGGCGGTGCCGCTCTACGATACCACTGCCATCCATGCCGAAGCGGCGGTCGCGCTGGCACTGGCATCCGATTAATAAACTGGTCAGATCTCACTATTCATGCTTGTCTCATACCCCTTGCCATAAAAGCGTGTAAAATTGCGCCCTGAATTTTCCCCGGCCAACGCGGGTTGGCTGCGGTTTCCTAGCATGCAAGGCTGACATTGTGACTGAAGTAGATAGATTCGCGGATATTCGCCCCTACCGCGATGAAGAAGTGCCGGCAGCCATCGAACGGCTGATCCAGGATGATGAATTTATCGGCGCCATCGCCAAGTATCGTTTCGGTTCCCTGATGAGCTGGCTGGGTTGGGCCATCCGCCCGATGATCCGCCTGTTCCTGCGCCGCAAATGGTCAAAAGTGACCACTGTGCATCAGGTCCAGATGGGGGTCACCCGGTACATGTCCCGCATGATCGCCACCTCCACCAAGGGGGTGACCTTCTCCGGGATCGAGCATCTTAAGAAAGAGCAGGGCTATCTGTTTGTCTCCAACCACAGAGACATCGCCATGGATCCGGCGTTCGTCAACTGGGGGCTGCACACCCACGGTTTCGATACCGTGCGCATCGCCATCGGTGACAACCTGCTGCGCAAACCCTGCGCTACCGAGCTGATGAAGCTCAACAAGAGCTTTATCGTCAAACGCTCCGCCAAGGGGCCGCGGGAGATGATGAAGGCGCTCGGCGAGCTGTCTGCCTATATTGGCAACTCGGTTCACGAAGGTCACTCCATCTGGATCGCCCAGAAGGAAGGGCGCGCCAAGAATGGCGATGACAAGACAGATCCCGCCATCCTCAAGATGTTTTACGTTGACGGCAAGAAGCAGAAGATCGACTTCGTCGACTACATGCGCAGCCTCAATATCGTGCCGGTCAGCATCAGCTACGAGCTGGACCCGACCGACAAGGCGAAGGCGCGCGAGCTCTACGAGAAGTCGGTCAACGGCAGCTACGAGAAGGGCGAGTTCGAGGATATCGAGAGTATCGTCGCCGGTATCGTCGGCATGAAGGGGCGGGTACACGTCTCCTTCGGCGCCCCCATTACCGAGGGCTTCAGCGATCCGGACGAACTTGCCGCGCTAATCGACAAGGCGATCTGGAGCAGTTACCACCTCTTCCCCAGCAACTATCTGGCGGCCGATGTCTCCGGCAAGGCCAACACCATCGAGCAGGCGGCCTTCCTGACCCGTCAGTCAGAGGTGCCGGAAGAGCACAAGGCGATCTGGCGAGCCATGTACGCCAAACCGGTGGAAAACGCCAAAAAGGCTTGAATGAAACCGGTTGTTAAACGGTTTTGCGAAAAAAACGGGCGCTGATGCGCCCGTTTTTGCGTCTGGTCAAAGTCGAGGGGGAAAGGGTGGTGAATAATATGGTTTCAGCTGGTACGATCACTATGAAAATGGGATTATGTCTCTTGGCAAGGTGCTGACGAGTGTGTAACAGTGCCCATATAGCTGAACATGAGCAAAAGCTCTAAACCGGTTTGCACGGATTGCAGACGGCATTATTGAAGGACCTGTCACAGGTCCTTTTTCATTGGCGGGCAAAGATGCCGCCCAAATATACCTAACAGGAAACAGACGCCATGATCACCGGTAGCCTGAACACCCTGCAGCGAACGCCGCTGCCCGCCCCGCTGGCCCGCATCATGGCCGAGGTGGTGAAGAGCGTGGCTCACTGGGGTGACGCTCCGCTCGGCAAGACCGAGATCGATGGCCTCAACCTGTTCTGTCTGGTGAGCGAGGATCTGACCGAGCCAGCCGCGGATCGCCGTGGCGAATTCCATGAGCAGTATCTCGATATCCAGTTGCTGCTGCGCGGTGAAGAGTGGATAGGTGTGGGCCCCCACGACTACGTGAGCGACGGCGCCGACCATCCCCATCCTGACCTCTGGTTTGTCGATGACGAGCAGACCACTTATCTGGCGCTGCAACCGGGCGATTTCGCCATCTTCTGGCCGGGCGAGCTGCACCGCCCGCTCTGTACCTTCAACCAGCCCGCCAAGGTGAAGAAGCTGGTGGTCAAGGTACACAAGGATCTGCTGGCTATTGCCTGAGCACTCCCATTGAGGCGAGCCCTGCGCAGCTGATGCGTTGAGACTCGC
Source organism: Aeromonas sp. FDAARGOS 1404 (assembly GCF_019047085.1). Classification (NCBI taxonomy): domain Bacteria; kingdom Pseudomonadati; phylum Pseudomonadota; class Gammaproteobacteria; order Aeromonadales; family Aeromonadaceae; genus Aeromonas; species Aeromonas sp. FDAARGOS 1404. Next base: position 1,510,807 of record NZ_CP077237.1, on the reverse strand, counting down.
AAGCATTGAAACCAGTGATACGCACCACAAGTTGCGATCACTCTTTCAAGAGCAAGAATTGAAAAATTGGACGCACCCTCCTGCGACCATAAGCCCCCGGCAGGGGAATCCCATCCTCTTTTGGATGACACGACACTGTCGGCATAAAGCCGAAGCACAGGAAGATGTAGAAAATGAGCAAGTTGGTATTGATCCTTAACTGCGGTAGCTCTTCCCTGAAATTTGCCGTAATGGACGCCGAAACAGGTGAGGACATGCTGTCCGGCCTGGCCGAATGCTTCAATCTGGATGATGCACGTATCAAATGGAAACTCCACGGGGTCAAGGGCGAAGCCATGCTGGGAGCGGGGGCCGCTCACCAGGAGGCCCTCGACCATATCGTGGGTCACATCCTGCCGCAGGATCCGACTCTTGCCGAGCAACTGGTGGCCATTGGTCACCGAATCGTACACGGTGGCGAGCAGTTCTCCCGCTCCGTGCGCATTGATGACGGCGTGATCGCCGGTATCGAAGCCGCCATTCCGTTCGCCCCGCTGCACAACCCGGCGCACCTGATCGGTATTCGTGCCGCGCTGAAAGTGTTCCCGCAGCTGTCCGAGAAGAACGTGGCCGTGTTCGACACCGCTTTCCACCAGACCCTGCCGCAAGAGGCCTACCTCTATGCGCTGCCGCACAAGCTCTACCGCGAACACGGCATCCGTCGTTACGGTGCCCATGGTACTTCTCACCGCTACATCGCGGAAGAAGCCGCGAAAGAGCTGGGCAAGCCGTTGAATGAGCTGAACATCATCAACTGCCACCTGGGTAACGGTGCCTCTGTCTGCGCCATCAAGAACGGCGAATCCGTTGACACCTCCATGGGTCTGACTCCGCTGGAAGGTCTGGCGATGGGTACCCGCTCCGGTGATATCGATCCGGCCGTGGTCTTCTTCATGCACGACCAGCTCGGTTACAGCGTTGAGCAGATCAACCACACCCTGACCCGTGAGTCCGGTCTGCTGGGGATGACCGAAGTGAGCAGCGATTGCCGCTACGTCACCACCAACTACGCCACCGACGCCGGTGCCAAGCGTGCGCTGGATGTCTTCACCTACCGTGTGGCCAAGTATGTCGGCGCCTATGCCGCTGCGATGGACGGTCGTCTGGACGCCGTGGTCTTCACCGGTGGTATCGGTGAGAACGCCGCCATGGTGCGCGAGATGGTGCTGAACCGTCTGGCCCTGTTCGGCTTCAAGGTGGACAAAGAGGCCAACAACGCCGCGGTACTGGGTGGCGAAGGTCGCATCACCACCGCCGACAGCCGTTGCGCCATGGTGATCCCGACCAACGAAGAGCTGGTTATCGCTCGCGATGCCCTGAGCCTGGTCTGCTAAGTCAGCCTCGCTTTGAAACAACGCCCGGCCTGTGCCGGGCGTTGTCATTTCTGGCGTACGCCGATTTGACATGGGGGAGGGGAGCGGTACCCTGACCACCACTGTTTTGCAGCCAGCGGGCTGCCAGGTTCGGGAGAGAGCAATGAAAGAGGCGTTTTTTAACTGGTTGTCGGGCCTTGGGGTGGAAGTGACCAGCATGATGGCGCTGGTGATCGCGCTGGGCTTTATCGTCATCACCTCGTTGCTGCTGCACATGGCGCTGCACCGGGTGCTGCTGGTCCGGCTGGTGGGGATCCTCGGCAAGGCCAAGCAGGTATGGTTGCCGCCCCAGCTGCAACAGCGCCTCTTCAACCGGCTCGCCTTCGTGCTGCAGGGCGCCGTGCTGCTCGGTCAGGCGGAGATCTGGCTGCCCCGCCAATCGGATAGCCTGAAACTTATCGAGATGGTGGCCCAGCTCTGGATTTTGCTGTTCCTGCTGCTGGCCTTCTTCGCCCTGCTCGACTGCCTGTTGTCGGTGAGCCGTTACACCCGCCTTGGTCGGGATTTGCCCCTGCGCGGCATCTTCCAGGGGGCCAAGCTGGTAGGCAGCATTCTGGTGGGCATCCTGATGATCGCCCTGCTGCTCGGCAAGTCGCCGCTGTTCCTGTTCAGCGGTCTGGGTGCCATGACCGCGGTGCTGATGCTGGTATTCAAGGACCCCATCCTCGGGCTGGTGGCGGGGATCCAGCTCTCCGCCAACCGGATGCTGAGCGTCGGTGACTGGCTGCAGATGGACAAGTACGGCGCCGATGGCGAGGTGACCGACATCGGCCTCACCACGGTCAAGGTGTCGAACTGGGACAAGACCATCACCACCATTCCCACCTATGCCCTGATCTCCGACTCTTTCAAGAACTGGCAGGGGATGACCGAGTCGGGCGGCCGCCGCATCAAGCGCAGCGTCAATATCGACATGACCAGCGTACGTTTTCTGACGGCCGAGGAGCAGTTGCAGCTCAAGCAGGCGCAACTGCTGGCACCCTATCTGAGCCGCAAGGAGCAGGAGCTGAGTGCCTACAACCAGCAGCTGAGCGATGCCCTGAGCTGCCCCATCAACGGTCGTCACCTCACCAACCTCGGCACCCTGCGCGCCTATCTGGATGCCTACCTGCGTGCCCACCCCGGTATTCGCAAGGACATGACCCTGATGGTGCGCCAGCTGGCACCCACGTCAGACGGTCTGCCGCTGGAAATTTACTGCTTTACCGCGACAACGGCATGGGCCGATTACGAAGGGATCCAGGCCGATATTTTCGACCATATCTTCGCCATCATTGAGCAATTTCATCTGCGGTTGCATCAATCTCCCACAGGTTACGATATGCGTGCCTGGCAACGGGGATAAACAGGGAAACCGGGCGGGTCGGGGACGCGGAAAAAACCGCATATTAATCATCGACCCGTCGCCACTTGTCAGTTGAAATTTGCCGTGCAGAGGAGAAAAATGGCGGCCTTCTCTTCGCGCCCCTGATCCCCTCTTGATCAGCTGCCAGCCCAGAGACGTCACTTCAAGTCATCATCATGGGAAAGTTATGAAGCTCCTTCGCAATAGTGTGGCAACACTCTGCTACAGCCTGCTGCTGACCGCTGCGCCGGTTTTCGCTGTTGAATATGCTCTGCCTGCGGCCAACAGCCGTCTGGTAGGGGAGAATCTGGAATACGTGGTTCCGGCCGAAGAGAACGGCCAGCCGCTGGAGGCCATTGCGGCCAAATTCCAGCTGGGGCTCACCAACATGACCGAAGCCAACCCCGATGCGGATCCCCTGCTGGTACAGACCGGCGAGAAGCTGGTGATCCCCCAGCAACTGATCCTGCCGGATGCACCCCGTGAAGGGATCGTGCTGAACGTGGCCGAGATGCGCCTCTACTACTACCCCAAGGGTAAAAAAGTGGTGGAAGTGCTGCCCATCGGCATCGGCCAGCTCGGCACCGACACCCCGGAAAACTGGGTGACCAGTGTGCAGCGCAAGAAAGCGGGCCCGACCTGGACCCCGACCGCCAAGATGCATGCCGAATATGCCGCCCGTGGCGAGAGCCTGCCTGCGGTATGGCCGGCCGGCCCGGACAACCCCATGGGTCTGTTTGCCCTCTACATCGGCAAGATGTACGCCATCCACGGTACCAACGCCAACTTCGGCATCGGCCTGCGGGTGAGCCACGGTTGCGTGCGTCTGCGCAACGACGACATCGCCTACCTGTTCAAGCAGGTACCGGTCGGTACTCGCGTCCAGTTCGTCAACCAGCCGATCAAGGCCTCTCTCGAGCCCAACGGTGTCCGCTATCTGGAAGTGCATCAGCCGCTGTCGCGCAGCGAAGAGGAGTTCAACTCCAAGCTGCCGGCACCGCTGCCGATGACCCCGGCGGTGACCCGCTTCATTGCCCACGCCGACAGCGACTCCCAACTGGTGAAGCAGGCGCTGGAGCAGCGCAACGGCATGCCGATGGCGATCAACCGCTAACGGCAAATCCCCGTCATGACAAAGGGCGAACAGCATGCTGTTCGCCCTTTTTGTTTCTGCTGCGTTGACTCAGCTTCGCAGCAGATTTGCCTGCAGCTCGCTGCCGAGCTGATCGAGCAGCTGATAGCGCGCCTTGTAGCTGGCCCGCTTGCGGGAGGGGATCTCCTCCAGCGTCTTGCGGGGCACCTCCAGCGGCAGGCTCATCCAGAGTTCATCCTGCACGCTGCCCTGATGCTCCTGCCACAAGCCGTCGAGGTCGAACTTGACCCGATCGGCGGTTCGCTTGCTGCTCTGATAGACGTGGCTTTGGGTGCGGATCCCGAGCAGGCTCTTGCACGCTAGCCCTCGGGCCAGCTCGGCGGCCATATAGACCAGCAGGGACATGGGGCGCAGCCCGCCGCACGCCTTGGTGACCAGCTTGATCTCCTCGCTCTGCCCCTTGCCGCCCTGCAGCGAACAGATCTCGAGGGTCGGGTTTGGCGCGGGGCGCAGATTGAGGGCCATGTAATAGAGCGCCGCGTCACCCAGCTTGAGGGTCAGGCTCATCTCCCCCTCTTTGCCCATGTGGGTTTGGTAATCCAGTTGCAGGGTCAGGGGGGTCGTCAGCTTGTCGCTATGCCACTGGGCAAGCAGCAGGCCGCGCCCGCTGTAGATTGCCAGTTGTTGCGCCTTGGGCAGCTGACGTGCCAGCTGCTGGTAGTGGCCGCTGATAAGCCCGGCTCGCAGGCGCTTGCGGAGCCCCTTGTGGCGATAGGGGTGGATCGGCTTTTCCAGAATATCGGGAAAGCGGCTGATCGCCTGCGCCAGCAGCGGTTGCTCCTGCTGCTGGCGATAGAGGGCGCGGGCGCCGGGATTGAGCCAGAGACGCCCCACATACTTGGCCCGTCGGATGAGATGACCCGACTCCTCCACCGGGTGAAGGCGGCGGGCGAGGGTTCGCAGGTGTGACAGATGAGATGACATGGTGCCGACCTCTGACTGGTGTGATGAGACAGGGCGGGGAGTGTAGGAGCGGGGCGCTGGCTTGTAAAAAAATGGATAGTAACAAAATGTGAAAACATAACGCTCAGTAGCGGCTGGCGCTGCGAGATGACCGTCACGGCCACGGCAGGAAATCTGGCGCCATCCTCTTGATGCGGCAGATGATTTGATGCGCAAAGGTTTTTATTGTGTTTTGTGTTTGTTAAAAATGGTTGAGCTGGCGCGAACGGCTGATTAAGCTAGGCCGGTTTTTTTAGGGATGAGCCCGTCACCAGAGCGGGCAGAAAATGACACAAAACGGAGTTTTGCATGACAGCTAGCACACCCATGTTAATCACCTTCCTGGTGTATATCCTCGGAATGGTGTTGATCGGCTTCGTCGCCTATCGCGCCACCCGCAACTTTGATGACTACATTCTGGGCGGCCGCCGAATGGGGAGCTGGGTCACCGCTCTCTCCGCCGGCGCTTCCGACATGAGCGGCTGGTTGCTGATGGGCCTGCCCGGCGCCGTCTTCGTCAGCGGCATCTCCGAGAGCTGGATCGCCATCGGTCTTGTCATCGGCGCCTACCTCAACTGGCGCTGGGTAGCGGGTCGCCTGCGGGTACATACCGAGAAGAACCGCAACGCCCTGACCCTGCCGGACTATTTCACCTATCGCTTTGAAGATCACAGCAAGGTGCTGCGCATTCTCTCGGCGCTGGTGATCCTGCTCTTCTTCACCATCTATTGCGCCTCCGGCGTGGTGGCCGGTGCCCGTCTGTTCGAGAGCACCTTCGGCATGGATTACAACACCGCCCTCTGGGTCGGTGCCGCCGCCACCATCACCTACACCTTCTTCGGCGGCTTCCTCGCGGTGAGCTGGACCGATACGGTACAGGCGACCCTGATGATCTTTGCCCTGATCCTGACCCCGGTCTTCGTCATCATCGCCGTCGGCGGGGTGGACAGCGCCATGATCGAGGTGGCTGCCAAGAGCGCCACCAACCTCGACATGTTCAAGAATCTGGATGTGATCGCCATCATCTCGCTGATGGCCTGGGGCCTTGGTTACTTCGGTCAGCCCCACATTCTGGCCCGCTTCATGGCGGCGGATTCCCACCACTCCATGGCCAATGCCCGCCGTATCAGCATGACCTGGATGGTGTTCTGCCTCGCTGGTGCGGTGGCCATCGGCTTCTTCGGGCTGGCCTACTTCGCCCGCTTCCCGGAAGTGGCGGCTGGGGTGACCGGCAACCCGGAACGGGTCTTTATCGAGCTTTCCAAAATCCTGTTCAACCCCTGGATCGCCGGTGTGCTGCTCTCCGCCATTCTGGCGGCGGTGATGAGCACTCTAAGCTGCCAGCTGCTGGTCTGCTCCAGCGCCATCACAGAGGATCTCTACAAGCCCTTCCTGCGCAAGAACGCCTCCCAGCGTGAGCTGGTGTGGGTGGGTCGCCTGATGGTGCTGCTGATCGCGGTGATTGCCATCGCCGTTGCCATGAATCCGGAAAACCGGGTGCTGGGGCTGGTGAGCTACGCCTGGGCCGGTTTCGGTGCCGCCTTTGGTCCCGTGGTGCTGCTCTCGGTGCTGTGGCCGCGAATGACCCGCAATGGTGCGCTGGCGGGCATGCTGGTCGGTGCCATCACCGTCATCGTCTGGAAGCAGTTCGGCTGGCTGGGGCTGTATGAGATCATTCCGGGCTTCCTGTTCGCACTGCTGGCCATTGTGGTGGGCAGTCTGCTGGGCGAAGCGCCCTCAAAAGCGATGCTGGAGCGTTTCCGCGATGCCGAGGAGGAGTACAACACTCCGGCCGAGAGCGCGGGAGAGCCGGTCGTGGTGAACTGATCCCCCTTACCGCTTTCTGATTGAGAGCCCCGCCCCCGGACAAGGAGCGCCCTGGTTGGCCATCCTTGCACCGGTTTGGCGGGGCTTTGTGCTATCTGATTCACTCTTGGGCACTTTTTTATGTTCGGCCGGTGGCTCCCGGGTGCTCGCTTTCTTTTGTCTTGGCACCGAATATGGGACACTAGGCCGCCTGAAGGAGACCTAGTGCATGCGGCTATTCACCCTGATCCTGATCCTCCTGCTGGGGGGACTGCAATATGACCTCTGGCTGGGGAAGAACGGGCTATCCGATTATCAGAACCTGTCGGAGGCCATCTCGCAGCAACAGCGGGACAACCAGACTCTCAAGGATCGTAACGACCTCATTTACCGCGAGATAGATGATCTCACCTCTGGCCTCGAGGCCATCGAGGAGTTGTCGCGCAACGATCTGGGTTACATCAAGCAGGGGGAGACCTTCTACCGGATCATCCCCAAAGAGAAAGACAAAGAGACAGCGCCGGACGATGAGCCCTACGATGACTGATGCCAGCCGGATATCCGGCCTGACGGCGATCGTCCCTGCCGCCGGTATCGGCAGCCGAATGGGGGCCGATTGCCCCAAGCAGTACCTGCAACTGGCGGGTAAAACCATTCTCGAACATACCCTGGAGCGGCTGCTCTCCCACCCGGCCATCGCCCAGGTGATCGTGGCGCTGGCGCCCCATGACCGCTGGTTCGAGGCCCTGCCCGTGGCGGCCGACCCGCGCATTGTGCGGGTAGAGGGAGGCGCCGAGCGCGCCTTTTCCGTCCTCAATGGCCTCCATGTGGCGCAAGGGGAGTGGGTGCTGGTGCACGATGCGGCCCGTCCCTGCCTGACTCACGGCGATCTCGATGCGCTGATTGCCGCGGCCATGAACTGCGGCGGTGCCATTCTCGGCAGTCGGGTGCGCGATACCATGAAGCGCTCCGATGGGGAGGGCAATATCATCGCTACCGTCGAGCGCGAGCAGCTCTGGCATGCCCTGACGCCGCAGATGTTCCCGACCCGTACCCTGAAGCGGGCGCTGGAAGAGGGGCTGCTGCTGGGCGCTACCATCACCGACGAGGCCTCCGCCATGGAGCGGGCCGGATTCACGGTGCGGATGGTGGAGGGGCGCGCCGACAATATCAAAGTGACCCGGCCGGAAGACTTGTCGCTGGCGGGGCTGTTTTTAAGCCAGCAGGCATAAGCCCCTCGGTCAGAACAGACCGTTCAGAGCAGAGTGTCTCGAACAAACAGGCCCGAACAAGGAGTTAGCATGATCCGGATTGGACATGGTGTGGACGTACACAAAATTGATGGGGTTGGTTTCAGCATGTTGGGAGGTTGCCGCTGATGATGCGCATTGGTCATGGTTTTGATGTTCATAAATTTGGTGGTGTTGGCCCCTGCATGCTGGGCGGGGTGCCGGTTCCCTACGAGCAGGGACTGATCGCCCACTCTGATGGCGACGTGGTGCTGCACGCGGTGAGCGATGCCCTGCTGGGCGCCATCGGTGCCGGTGATATCGGTCGCCATTTCCCCGATACCGCAGCCGAATTCAAAGGCATCGACAGCCGTATCCTGCTGCGGGATGTCTTTGCCCGCGTGCAGCGCGCAGGGTATGCCATCGGCAATCTGGATGTAACCATCATCGCTCAGGCACCCAAGATGGCGCCTCACATCGACGCCATGTGCGCCGTGCTGGCTGCCGATCTGCAATGTGATTTGAACCGGGTGAACGTCAAGGCGACCACCACCGAACAGCTTGGCTTTACGGGGCGCAAGGAAGGGATCGCCACCGAAGCCGTCGTCCTACTGGTGAAACAATAATGCTGGAACAACTTGCCTACCTGCACGGTGCGCCCACCGCCCGCGGTATCCTCAAGGCCGAGGCCGCCGACTTCGTGGTCAATGAAGATCTCGGGTTTGAACCCTGTGGCGAGGGTGAGCACATCTTCGTCCGGGTGCGTAAAACCGGCGAGAATACCGCCTGGGTGGCTGGCCTGCTGGCCGATGCGGCCGGGGTCAACCGCAATGCGGTGACCTGGGCTGGCCTGAAAGATCGCCACGCAGTGACCGAGCAGTGGTTCGGCATTCACCTGCCGGGCAAGGCCGAGCCGGACCTCTCCGTCATCGAGAGCGACAGCATCCGGATCCTGGAGGTGAAGCGCCACAACAAGAAGCTGCGGGTCGGCTATCTCAAGGGCAACCACTTCACCCTGCGTCTCACCGGTCTGGAGCAGGCCGACGGGCTGGAGTCCCGCCTGCAGGCTATCGCTACCCAGGGCGTGCCCAACTACTACGGCGAGCAGCGTTTCGGCCGTGAAGGCAACAACCTGGAAGCGGCCAAGGCGATGTTTGCCGGCAAGCGGATCAAGGATCGCAACAAGCGCTCTCTTTACCTATCCGCCGCGCGCAGCATGCTGTTCAATGCCATCGTCAGTGCCCGTATCGAGCAGGGGTTGGCTCACCAGCTGCTGGCCGGTGACTGCGTGATGCTCAAGGGTAGCCACTCCATCTTCAGTGAAGAGAGCGTGACCCCCGAGCTGGAAGCGCGTCTCGCCTCCGGCGATGTGCAACTTACCGCGCCCCAGTGGGGCCGTGGCCGTTTGGCCAGTCAGGGTGCCGCTGCCGAGTTCGAACAGGGCGTGCTGGCTCCTTACAGCGATTGGTGTGACGGGCTGGAGAAAGCCGGGCTGGATCAGGACAGGCGCCCCCTGCTGCTCAAGCCGGAGCAGATGAGCTGGCAGCTGGATGGCGAGGCGCTGACCCTCTCCTTCTTCCTGCCGGCGGGCGCGTTTGCCACCAGCGTGGTGCGCGAGTTAATGCAGGCCGAAGAGGCCGATCACGGTTTCAGGAATCAGACCGATGCGAATTCTGGTCAGTAATGATGATGGTGTGCATGCCGAGGGGATTCGTGCCCTCAGCGATGCGCTGCGCGCCTGCGGCGAGGTCATTGTGGTGGCGCCGGATCGCAACCGCAGCGGCGCGAGTCACTCCCTGACGCTGGAAGAACCGCTGCGGGTTACCCGCATCGCAGAAAACGGCTTTAATGGGTGCGAGAGCTATGCGGTGAAGGGCACGCCGACCGACTGCGTGCATCTGGCGGTCAACGAGCTGGTGCGTCCTGAACCCGACATGGTGGTGGCCGGCATCAACCACGGTGCCAACCTGGGGGATGATGTCATCTACTCCGGCACGGTGGCGGCTGCGACCGAAGGGCGCCACCTTGGCTATCCCTCCCTCGCCATCTCGCTGGTGGGCAAGACCCATTTCGCCACGGCGGCCCACTATGCGGCCCTGCTGGTGAAGGGGTTGATGAAGCACCCCCTGCCAGCGGATCAGATCCTCAATGTGAATGTACCTGACCTGCCGCTTGAGCAGATCCGGGGGATCAGAGTGACCCGCCTTGGCAATCGCCATCGGGCGGAGTCGGTGATCCGCACCGAGGATCCCCGCGGTCAGCCCATCTACTGGATTGGCCCTCCCGGCGACAAGCAGGATGCAGGAGAAGGAACCGACTTTGCTGCCATCGAGCAGGGTTATGTCTCGATAACCCCCCTGACCATTGACATGACTGCCTATGACAGTCTCGCTGGTCTGGGGGCCTGGTTAGATCTGCAGGGATGAGGGTGTGATAGTACAGCGCCTGTTAAATCAGCTCATTGCGCAGGATATTCGCGATTTTCGCGTACTGGCGACCATCGCGAAAGTACCGCGCCAGCTATTCGTGGATGAGGCCATGGCCCACAAGGCGTGGGACAACACCGCCTTGCCCATTGGCCATGGCCAGACCATTTCGCAGCCCTACATGGTGGCGCGAATGACCGAGCTGCTGATGCAAAATGATCCGGCCCACGTGCTGGAGATTGGCACTGGCTCCGGTTACCAGACGGCGATCCTCGCCCATCTGGTGGAGCACGTTTATACCGTGGAGCGGATCAAGTCGCTGCAGTTTCAGGCAAGACGCCGGCTGCGCCAGCTTGATCTGCACAATGTCTCGGCCAAGCACGGTAACGGCTGGCTGGGATGGCCCAACAAGGGGCCTTACGACGCCATTCTGGTGACGGCGGCGGCGAGCGAGATCCCGACGGCGCTCACCGATCAACTGGCCGAAGGGGGCCGACTGGTGTTGCCCGTGGGTGACAGCCAGCAGACCCTGCAGCTGATCGAACGATCCGGATCCCAGCTGACCAGCCGTATTCTGGAGCCGGTACGTTTTGTTCCCCTGATTGACGGAGATGTTGAGTGAAGTTGTTTTCCCGTTTGTACGTACTGGTGATGCAGTGGGCTCGCCACAAGCATGCCCCCTGGTATCTCTCCATCACCGCTTTCATCGAGTCGGTATTCTGGCCGATCCCGGTGGATGTGATGCTGGCGCCGATGGCGCTCGCCAAGCCCCACAAGGCGTGGCACTACGCCACGCTGGCTACCGTCTTCTCTGTGCTGGGCGCCCTGTTTGGCTATGCCCTTGGCTATGCGCTGTGGGATCCGGTCGTGCTGCCACTGGTGGAGTCTGTGGGCTATCAGGACAAGATCGAGATTGCTCGCAACTGGTTTGAGCAGTGGGGGATCTGGGTCATTTTCATTGCCAGCTTCACCCCCATCCCCTACAAGGTGTTTACCGTGACGGCAGGGTTGTTGCAAATGGCTCTGCTGCCCTTCATCATCACCTCCCTCATCGGTCGTGGCATGCGCTTTTTCCTGGTGGCGGGCCTGATGCGTTGGGGTGGCGAGAAGATGGAACGCAAACTGATGCACTATGTTGATGTGCTTGGTTGGCTCTGTATTGGTCTGGCCGTGGTGGCCTATTTCTGGTTTAGTCGTTAAGGATCCATTATGCGTTCGCGTATTTGGCAAGGAAGCAGTGTCGTGGTGTTGTCATGGCTGCTGCTTGCCTGCTCCTCCAGTAAAAATGCAGCTCCGGTAGATGGTGTTGATGAGGGGCAGTTTGTCTCGACCATTCCGGCTCGCCAAAGCGGTGCCCAGGTCAGTGCCCCCATTCAGGGCGGCAGCTATGTGGTGAAGCGGGGCGATACCCTCTACTCCATCGCCTTCAACTCCGGTAACGACGTACCCTCGTTGGCCAGCCTCAACAACATCAGCCCGCCCTACAACATCTATCCGGGGCAGCGACTGCGACTCGATGGTTCCAGCGCCAGCATGAGCAGCAGCCGCAGTGCCGGTACCTATGAGGTGCGCCGCGGCGATACCCTGAGCAGCATCGGCCGCCAGTTCGGCATGACACCGCAGGCGCTGGCCCAGAGCAACAACCTGAGCGCCCCCTATGCGCTGCAACCGGGTCAGGTGCTCAATGTCCAGACTGCAGGCGGCGGTTCGACCCAGATGGTAGCTGCGACTCGTCCGGCAACCGTGACGCCGGTGGCCGTGAGTCGCCCGAGCAGCGGTCCGCGTCCGTTGGCCGAGCCGAGTGGATCTGGTCAGACCACGCCGTTCATCTCTCAGAAATCCGTTGCTCCGGCAGCACCGAAGGAATACGCTCAGGTCAAAGAACAAAAAACAAACAACTCCCAGTCGAGACTTGCTTGGCACTGGCCCGCAAAAGGCCGGATTGTCGAGGGGTTCTCTGTTGCAGAACAGGGTAACAAGGGGATCGACATAGCCGGCCAGAAGGGGCAACCCGTCTACGCCGCCAGCAGCGGTAAAGTGGTATACGCTGGCAGTGCTTTAAGGGGGTACGGCAAGCTGATTATCCTCAAGCATGATGATGACTATCTCTCCGCTTACGCACACAACGACGAGTTGCGGGTGAAGGAAGGGGACAGCGTCAAGGGGGGCTCGGTCATTGCCAACATGGGTAGCACGGACGCGCCGGATGTGCGATTGCATTTCGAGATCCGGTACAGAGGCAAGTCGATCAATCCGATGAGCTATTTGCCAAAGCGTTAACCCCAGAGAGACTGTCTTACTCTGGTAACGTCAGGGAGACACACCATGAGCCAAGAACAACTGGTAATGCAGGATGCAGAGTTAGAGTTTGACGCTGAACCCGAATCTCACGAGGTAGAAGAGTTGCAGGAGGTAGCCGCCGAGGCGGACGAGACTATCTCCGATGAGTTGCTGGCACCTGAGCTGAACAAGGTGATGGATGCCACGCAACTCTATCTGGGGGAGATAGGCTTCTCCCCGCTGCTCACTGCCGAAGAGGAAGTCTACTACGCCCGTCGTGCCTTGCGCGGTGACAAAGCCGCCCGCAAGCGCATGATCGAGTCCAACCTGCGACTGGTGGTGAAAATCGCCCGTCGTTACAACAATCGCGGCCTGGTGCTGCTGGATCTTATCGAAGAGGGCAACCTCGGTCTTATCCGTGCGGTCGAGAAGTTCGACCCCGAGCGCGGCTTCCGTTTCTCCACCTATGCCACTTGGTGGATCCGCCAGACCATAGAGCGGGCCATCATGAACCAGACCCGCACCATCCGTCTGCCCATTCATGTGGTCAAAGAGTTAAACGTTTACCTGCGCACCGCTCGCGAACTCTCTCACCGTCTCGATCATGAACCGACCGCCGAGGATATCGCCTTTGCGCTGGATCGTTCGGTGGATGACGTGAACCGCATGCTCAAGCTCAACGAGAAGATCACCTCGGTGGACACCCCTATCGGTGGCGATCGCGACAAGGCGCTGCTGGATGTGCTCTCCGACGAGCGCGGCATGGGGCCTGAGCTGGAGTCACAGGAAGATGATATGCGCAGCAGCATTGTCCACTGGCTGGAAGAGCTCAATCCCAAGCAGCGGGAAGTGCTGGCCCGTCGTTTCGGTCTGCTGGGCTACGAGCCGGCTACCCTCGAGGATGTGGGGGCCGAGATTGGCCTGACCCGCGAGCGGGTGCGCCAGATCCAGGTCGAGGGGCTGCGCCGTCTGCGGGAGATCCTGCTGAGCCAGGGGCTCTCCATCGAGGCGCTATTTCGTACCAATTAAGCCCGCACCAACTGATCAGCGCATCAGCCAGATAGCACGAGGGGAGCAACAGCTCCCCTCGTTTTTTATTGCCTGTTGTCTGGCGATGGCTTCGTGGTTATACCAGCTCGGCCAGCATGGTATCGGCGTAGGGCACCAGTGCTTCGCCATTTTTCACTTTGGCGAGATAGTCCGGGTTGGCGATAAGCGGACGACCGATAGCCACCAGATCGAAGCGGTTGGCCTCGATGGCCGCAGCGGCGCGCTCGGCGTCGTAGTTGCCCACCCCGACCAGATTGCCTTTGTAGTGGGCGCGCAGATAGTCGGAGGCGCGGCCACCCAGATAATCGAAGGTGAGGTTGTCATCGAAGATGCCGAGGTGGATATAGGCCAGCGGGCGATCGTTCAGCTTGCCCAGCAGGTAGTCGAACACGGCGCGATCTTCCGGGCTACCCGCCAGATGGACATAGGCACCCGGGGAGAGACGAATACCTACCCGATCACCACCGATACGGGCGCTGATGGCATCGACCACTTCCAGCGCAAAGCGGCTCATCTTTTCCGGGCTGCCACCGTAGTTGTCGGTGCGCAGGTTGGTGGAGTGGTGCAGGAACTGGTCGATCAGGTAGCCGTTGGCACCGTGGATCTCCACCCCGTCAAAGCCCGCCTCGATGGCGTTGGCAGCGGCCTGGGCGTAATCCTGCACCAGCTGTGCGATTTCGGCCTCGGTCAGGGCGCGCGGCACCTGATAGGTGAGCTCGCGCATGCGGGGCACAGTGCCCTCGTGCGCCACGGCAGAGGGGGCCAACACTTCAGCCTGATGGAAGAAGGGGTGGGAGAGGCGGCCGACGTGCCACAGCTGGGCGAAGATCTTGCCGCCTTTGGCATGTACGGCGCTGGTCACTCTCTTCCAGCCATCGATCTGCGCCTGGGTGAAGAGGCCCGGGGTATTGGGGTAGCCCTGCGCGTCGGGTCGGATGATGACGGCCTCGGAAACAATTAGGCCGATGTCGGCGCGGCGGCCGTAATAGGCTGCCATCTGCTCGGTCGGCACCAGACCTGGGCCTGCCATGCAGCGGGTGAGCGGGGCCATCATGAAACGGTTGGCTAGGGTCAGAGTGTCATTGAGTCGATACGGCTGAAACAGGGTATTCATGATAGGTTGTCCTGAACGGGTTATTCTTGAACGTGCATTCAAGACGTTTTTTGCGTCAGGCGCAAGCTTTTTTTGAATGCGCGTTCAAGAAGGTTGGCCCGAGCGGGCGGCTGGGGTAAACTTGCCGCCCTTTCCAGCCACTCTTTATCGGCGGGCCCTGTTGCCCCTTGCCGGTGAACCATTTCCCACGGGAGGAACCATGCGCATAGCCGAGTTTGATCGGGACGAGGTACTGCGAAATGCCATGGAAGCGTTTCGCGCCAAGGGATATGCCAAGACCACCATGCAGGAGCTGGTGGCTGCCACCGGCCTGCACCCGGGCAGCATTTATGGCGCCTTTGGCAACAAGCGCGGCTTGCTGCTGGCGGCGGTGGATCATTATGTCGAGGGCAAACGCACCCTGCGCCGCTCCCTGCTCGACAACCCGAGCCCGCTGGCGGGCCTTGCGGCCTATCTCGACCAGATCGTGGGGGAGGCGCTCTGCGGCTCCTGTCTGGTGACTCGCACCATGATGGAGCTGAGCGAGCAGGATGAGGAGCTGACCCAGCGGGTCAAGGGGATCTATGGCGAGCTGGAGCAGGATCTGGCCGAGTTGCTGACGCAGGCGCAGGCCAAGGGTGAACTGGCCCCGGATAGCAATATCCACACCCTCACCGCCCTGCTGCTGATCAACTTGCAAGGGCTGGTCACCTTTGCCCAGTGCCGCCCCGATCGCCCCCTGCTCGACGACGTGGTTGCCCAGCTGATGCGGGCCCTGCGGGCGTAACGCGATACCGCAGCAACAACAGTGGCTCCCTTGGGAGCCATGGTTGTTTCCGGGGATGCCACACGCGCCGGGGTGTTTGCTCCCTTCTCCCCTTGCGGGAGAAGGGTTGGGGATGAGGGGGAGGGCTCTGCTCAGCGTAATGAGAGCCAAATATGGGCCAGTACGACCTCCATCCGACTCAGCACATCGTTATTCCACACTCGTATCACCCGAAATCCCTGCTGATTGAGATAGGCTGTCCGAGCCTCGTCATGCATCTGGTTCGTTTGTGTTCCATGTTGCCAACCATCCACTTCGATGACCAAACCCTGTTCAAGGCAGATGAAGTCCACCACATAGGGGCCGATGGGCATTTGGCGGCGAAATTTCAGCCCCGCCAGACGGCGATTGCGCAACTGTTGCCACAGTTTCTGCTCTGCCTGTGTGGCATCCCGTCTCAGTCGCTTGGCAACACGGTTGCTCTCCATTAATTGCTCCCACTCTGTATCGCCTTATAGATATAGCCAGCTTCCCATCTGTTTACCGGTTGGGTATTGCGTCCCCTCACCCTAGCCCTCTCCCAATGGGAGAGGGAACAGCTCGAGGAGCTATCGGGATTGGGCTGATCATCACTGTGTTCATTGCCGGATTCGAGCAGGGGAAGCTGGATTGGGTGATAGCAGATGGCGATAACTTTTCGAATGTATTGGGAATCGCTTGGCTGAATGGCTGAGTGGTTGTCTGCGATGCTGCAAGTGGTAGCGTAACTGCTCCCTTCTCCCCTTGTGGGAGAAGGGGTGGGGATGAGGGGGAGGGAGCAGGAGCTGCCCTCACCCTAACCCTCTCCCAGAGGGAGAGGGAATTGATCGAGGTTCGGTTTGGGCATCGTGGTCGGTCAACAAGCTCCTTCATCAAATCCTTGAGCCACATCTGCGCCGGTTATTGCGTATACGCCGATGGGGTATGCCAGACGCAGCCGCCTCACCTCGGCCCCACCAGCTCCTTCATCAAATCTTTCAGCCATACCAGCGCCGGTTGCTGGGCGTGTACGGGGTGCCAGACGCAGTTGAGGTGGTAATCGGGCACGTCCTCGGGTAGCGGCAGGCTTTTCAGCGGCCAGTGGGTGGCGAGCAGCTCGGCCACCATGCTGGGCAGCACCAAGAGGTGATCGCTCTGGCTGACGATGGCGGCGGCGGACATATAACTCTGGCTGTTGACCGAGATGGTGCGGCTAAAGCCCTGACTTTTCAGATAGCGGTCGAGGCTCGCCTCCGAGGTGCCAAGGGGCGAGTGGAACACGTGGGGCATGGCGATAAGCTGCTGCAAGGTGATGCGCTCCTGCCACTGGGAGGGGTCATCCTCGGCACCGGCGGGGGCCGATTTGGCAATCGGCAGATCGGCGCGCACCAGCCCGGCCAGCGGCTCGGTGAGCCAGGTCTCCTTGCCCAGATACCCCGGCACCTGCATGTACTCGTCAAACCCCAGCACCAGATCGATCTCGCCACTTGCCAGCTCGGCTTCGGGCAGGGTGTCGCGCAGGATGCGGATCTCGATGGTGACCCCCGGCGCCAGCCGTCTGAGCCGCTGAATAAGCGGCGGGATCAGCACGCACTCCACGTAATCTGTGGTGCAGAGCACGAAGCGCCGCTTCGACTGGCTCGGCTCGAACTCCTCCTCCTCGGTGAGCTGCTGCTCCAGCAGCCGCAGCGCCTGCTGCACCCCGAGATGCAGTCGCTGGGCGCGCGGGGTTGGCAGCATCCCCTGCGGGGTGCGCACCAAAAGCGGGTCGCCGAGAAAGGTGCGCAGCCGGTTAAGCGAATGGCTCATGGCGGGCTGGCTGATAAAGAGCGCCTCGGCGGCGCGGGTGACGCTGCCCTGCGTCATCAGGGCGTCAAACGCGAGCAGCAGATTGAGGTCGAGCTGGTGCAGTTTCATGGGGGGATTATTCGCCGTGTTTATGGGACAATCCATCCTATTCATTTGATGGATGGGGGCGCAACGTCTTAATCTGCGACCCACTCTTATTTTTCCGGGTTCCCGCGCCGCATCTGGCGTAAACGGGGGCCTCAATCCATGCAAGGAGCCTTGCGATGAGCATCAAGACCATTAACTCCACGCCGGCCGCCGACGGCTTCACCATGCCCGCCGAGTGGGCGCACCAGCAGGCCGTCTGGATGATCTGGCCGTTTCGCCCGGACAACTGGCGCGTAGCCGGTCGCTTCGCGCAAGAGACCTTCGCCAAGGTGGCCGATGCCATCGGTGGTGCGACTCCGGTCTTTATGGGGGTACCGGCCCAGTTTATGGAGCAGGCCCGCGCCATCATGCCCGCCCACGTCACTCTGGTTGAAATGGACAGCGATGACTGCTGGGCCCGCGATACCGGCCCGACCATCGTTACCAACGCAGCCGGCGAGTGCCGTGGCGTGGATTGGGGCTTCAACGCCTGGGGCGGCCACAAGGGCGGTCTCTACTACCCGTGGAATCAGGATGAGGAAGTGGCAGCCCAGATGCTGACCCAACACGAGATGGCTCGCTACGATGCGCCGCTGATTCTGGAAGGGGGCTCCATCCACGTCGATGGCGAAGGCACCTGCCTGACCACCGCCGAGTGCCTGCTCAACGAAAACCGCAACCCGCACCTGACCAAAGAGCAGATCGAAGCTCACCTGCGCGACTATCTGGGCGTTACCAGCTTTATCTGGCTGGACGAAGGCGTCTACATGGACGAAACCGACGGCCATATCGACAACATGTGCTGCTTCGTGCGTCCGGGTGAAGTGGCCCTGCACTGGACTGATGACCAGAACGATCCCCAGTACGCCCGCTCCGTGGCCGCCCTCAAGGTGCTGGAAGCGGCGGTCGATGCCAAGGGTCGCAAGCTGAAAGTGTGGAAGCTGCCCCAGCCGGGCCCGCTGTTCTGTACCGAAGAGGAGTCTGCCGGTGTCGAGAGCGGTACCGGTGTGCCGCGCGAGGCAGAAGGCCGTCTGGCCGGTTCCTACGTGAACTTCCTCATCACCAACGATCGCATCGTCTACCCGCTGCTGGATGCCGCCACCGATGGCGAGGCCCAGCGCATTCTGGAAGAGATCTTCCCGGAGCACACCGTAGTCGGCGTGCCGGCCCGCGAGATCCTGCTGGGCGGTGGCAATATTCACTGCATTACTCAGCAGATCCCCTCCGGCAAATAAGAACCGGTTCCGGTGAGTATTCAAAACCCCACGCCGTGGGGTTTTCTCTCTTGATGGTGTGATGGTCGCCGGCGCTGATGCGGCGATCATCATGACAAACAGTCACCCTTTTACAGGAGATCCCCATGATCGAAGTGACCGAGGTTTCCATTGCCGAGCTGCGTGCCGCGCTCGAATCAGACCGCACCACAGCGGTCGAACTGGTCAAGGCCTATCTGGCCCGGATCGAGGCCTACAACGGCCCAGAGACTGCCACCAAACTCAACGCCGTGGTGGTCGCCAATCCCGATGCGCTGAAAGAAGCCGAAGCTTCCGATGCCCGCCGTGCCCGTGGTGAAACCCTGAGCCCGCTCGACGGCATCCCCTACACCGCCAAAGACAGCTATCTGGTCAAGGGGCTGACCGCCGCCTCCGGCAGCCCGGCTTTCAAGGATCTGGTGGCCCAGCGCGATGCCTTTACCGTTGAGCGCCTGCGCGCCGCCGGAGCCATCTGCCTTGGCAAAACCAATATGCCGCCGATGGCCAATGGCGGCATGCAGCGCGGCGTCTATGGCCGTGCCGAGAGCCCCTACAACGCCGACTACCTGACCGCGCCCTTTGCCTCCGGCTCCTCCAACGGCGCCGGTACTGCCACCGCCGCCAGCTTCTCCGCCTTTGGTCTCGCCGAAGAGACCTGGTCGAGCGGCCGTGGCCCGGCTTCCAACAACGGCCTGTGTGCCTACACCCCGTCCCGTGGCGTCATCTCGGTGCGCGGCAACTGGCCGCTGACCCCGACCATGGATGTGGTGGTGCCCTATGCCCGCACCATGGCCGATCTGCTGGAAGTGCTCGACGTAGTGGTCGCCGACGATGCCGAGACTCGTGGCGATCTGTGGCGCCTGCAGCCCTGGGTGCAACTGCCCAAGGCCTCCGAAGTGCGTCCGGCTTCCTATCTGGATCTGGCTGCCAAGGCCGATGCCCTCAAGGGCAAGCGCCTCGGCGTGCCGCGCATGTTTATCAACAAGGATGAACTGGCCGGCACCAGCGAAAACCCCGGCATCGGCGGCCCGACCGGTCAGCGCATCCATACCCGCGAGACCGTGATCGCCCTCTGGGAAGATGCGCGCAAGGCGCTGGAAGCTGCTGGCGCCGAAGTTATCGAAGTGGACTTCCCGCTGGTCTCCAACTGCGAAGGGGACAGACCCGGTGCGCCGACCGTGTTCAATCGCGGCATCGTGAGCCCGGAGTTTCTCAACGACGAGCTGTGGGAGCTCTCCGGCTGGGCGTTCGACGACTTCCTGCGCGCCAACGGCGATCCCAAGCTCAACAAGCTGGCCGATGTCGATGGGCCGAAGATCTTCCCCCACGATCCGGGCACCCTGCCTAACCGCGAGGGCGATCTGGCGGCGGGCATGGACGAGTACGTCAATATGGCCAAGCGCGGCATCAAGCGCTTTGACGAGATCCCCACAGTGCCGGACGGCCTGCGCGGTCTGGAGAAGACCCGCAAGCTGGATCTGGAAGACTGGATGGACGGGCTCAAGCTCGACGCCGTGCTGTTCCCGACCGTTGCCGACGTCGCCCCGGCTGATGCGGATGTGAATCCGGCCTCCGCCGATATCGCCTGGAGCAACGGCATCTGGGTTGCCAACGGCAACCTCGCCATTCGCCATCTCGGCGTGCCGACCGTCACCGTCCCCATGGGGGTGATGGCCGATATCGGTATGCCGGTGGGCCTGACCTTCGCCGGTCGCGCCTATGACGACAACAACCTGCTGCGCTTCGCCTCGGCCTTCGAGTCCACCGGCAACAAGCGTATGGTGCCGCCGCGGACACCGCCGTTGGCTTGATTTGTGTGGTTAGTTAAATATCTCTGGTTTATCCGAAGATAATGAAAAAACCACCCGCATAGAGGGTGGTTTTATTTTTAAAGTTATCATTGGTTAATTTGGTTGGTATTTCTCGAAATACTGACCTGCAAGTGTTTGTGCGTCTATTAATACTGCTGGAGGTAACTTTTTGGCGACATAATCACGAGATTCGGTGGCATACTTGGCGATTAATTTGTTATTAGTAACCGCTACTGAGTACCACACATAAGCCATTTTGTAATCCTGTGGCACTCCTTTGCCAGATTCATAATAAACGCCTAGGCTAAATTGTGCTGTGGCATTCCCCTGTTCCGCTGCTTTGTGGGCCCAAACCGCAGCCTGCTTAAAATCTTGTATTACTCCAAACCCTTCACTATAGATAGTGCTGAGCGCTAATTGTGCATTGCTATATCCCTGCGCAGCAGCTTTGTCATACCAAATCTTTGCTTGTTTGAAATCTCGTTTTACCCCATCGCCTAGGAAATACATATTGCCGAGAGCATCTTGTGAATAAACATCTCCCTGTTCGGCAGATTTGCGAAACCAAATTTCTGCTTGTTTCTTATCTTCTGTTACTCCCAAACCAGAAAGGTAACGAATGCCAAGATTATTTTGTGCCCTTATATCGCCCTGCTCTGCTAGTTGTGTTAGCTCTGGAATTGTCATGAACAATAAATCATCCGCCTGAGCTGTTGTCTTTCCAAAACAAGAGCCTACCACACATAACATTAATAGTATTTTTTTCATCCATGAAATCCTCACCCAGCTGCACAGTGTATCTTAATGAATCAATAGCACTAAATAATAAGTGCTGTTGGAATCATAAATCAATGCCAGTATGACGACAGTCATTAGGTATTCAGTAGGCCCGTAGGTTCGAATAGCGAAGCGTATTCGGACGATCGCGAATAGGTTGTGGTCGAGAGGTTGCTGATATTCAGGGTTTCCTGCTTCTCTTGCTATCAGGATATTCGCGGTAA
Source organism: Aeromonas sp. FDAARGOS 1404 (assembly GCF_019047085.1). Lineage (NCBI taxonomy): Bacteria > Pseudomonadati > Pseudomonadota > Gammaproteobacteria > Aeromonadales > Aeromonadaceae > Aeromonas > Aeromonas sp. FDAARGOS 1404. The sequence continues at coordinate 1,489,287 of NZ_CP077237.1, read as the reverse complement.
ACGGACGATTACGCTGCGCTAATCGACCCTACATTATGGGGCTTATTGTTACCTCCCCTCATCCCCGGCCCTTCTCCCCTTGTTTGTGATCAAGAGTGGGAGAAGGGGGCGGAATGGATTCCGCTGATGGTGCGTTGGCTCTGTGGTGCGGGTGAATATGAGTGGCTTGGAATTGGCACGGGTCATCCCCTCTCCCTCGGGAGAGGGCTAGGGTGAGGGGCCGCTATCTGTGTTGCAGGTTTGAATGGCGCAGCGTATTCGGACGTTCGCGAACAAGAGGTCGTTGCCGATTTTTCCGTACTTTCCCCAGACTTCCCCCAGACTTCCCCCAGACTTCACCTTCTCTTCACACAACCTCATTTTCCCCTCACAAATCCCCCGTATCTTCTGCTCATTGCTTAAAAGGCCCGGCTTGCCACAGGGGTGGCGAGGGGGCGGTTGGTTCGAGGGAGCAAGATGATGAAAGGTTGGATGAAGTGCGGATTGGCCGGGGCCGTGGTGCTGATGGCGAGTTTCTGGGGTGGCAGCGTGCGGGCGGCGGGGATCGAGCTCAAGCAGGTGAGCGGCCCTGTCTATGTGGTGGAGGACAACTACTACGTCAAAGAGAACTCCATGGTCTATTTCGGGGCCAAGGGGGTGACTGTGGTGGGGGCGACCTGGACGCCGGATACCGCCCGCGAGTTGCATAAGCTCATTAAACGGGTCAGCAGCAAGCCGGTGCTGGAGGTGATCAACACCAACTACCACACCGATCGGGCGGGCGGTAACGCCTACTGGAAGTCCATCGGGGCCAAGGTGGTGGCGACGCGCCAGACCCGGGATCTGATGAAGAGCGACTGGGCCGAGATTGTCGCCTTTACCCGCAAGGGGCTGCCGGAGTACCCGGATCTGCCGCTGGTGCTGCCCAACGTGGTGCACGATGGTGACTTCACGCTGCAAGAGGGCAAGGTGCGCGCCTTCTACGCGGGCCAGGCCCATACGCCGGACGGCATCTTTGTCTACTTCCCCGATGAGCAGGTGCTCTATGGCAACTGCATCCTCAAGGAGAAGCTGGGCAACCTGAGCTTTGCCAATGTGAAGGCCTATCCGCAGACCATCGAGCGGCTCAAAGCGATGAAGCTGCCGATCAAGACGGTGATTGGCGGTCACGACTCGCCGCTGCACGGCCCCGAGCTGATTGATCACTATGAAGAGTTGATCAAGGCGGTGCCGCAGTCATAAGGGTTGCGCGACAGACTGGCAGCAAGCCGTGCCATCGCTGCAATCAGCAGCCATAACGGCACACCACAAAACGCCCGCTTTCAGGAACTAAGCGGGGGTTTTGCTGTTGCGGCTTTTCTGCGGCCACTTATTGCGGGCAGTTGGCACTGCGAGATTAAGGCTGTTCAAGGGAGGGCGGCTTTCATAAGATGGCCCTCTCTCTTTTTCCTGAAAGTTATCCATTTTCGTTATGCAATACGCCTCTCTCGCGCGCCTCAAGCAGGCCTTTATCACCGGGATGTGGGCCTCGCTGGTCAGCATCGTTATCGGCTTCGCCTTCAAGGTGTGGCTTGCGCAGTGGGTCGCCAAGGGGGAGCTGGCGCTGTTCAACAGCGTGGTGGATTTGATCTCCCTCTCCTTTATCCTGATGACAGGTTTTCGCTCCTCCATGGTGGTGAGCTATTCCCAGACCAAAAATGATCGGGACATCATCAATATCTTCCGCTACTTCCTCATCGGCATCGTGCTGCTCACCTGGGGGGCGGTGATCCCCTATATCAAACACGGGCTCCATATCCGGGTGGAGTATCTGCAACTGGTGGGGGTCATCTTCGGGCTGGGGCTCAAGGTCTACTTCACCAATCTGGTGGCCATGTACCGGATGTATCAGCTCTCCAACCGGGTCACCTGGCTGGAGCCGCTGGCCAACGGCCTGCTGTTTATGGCCTGTTACTTCGGGCTGGGGATGGATGCACTTGCCTCGCTCTTCTACGGGCTGACTTTCTCCTCGCTCGCCATCGCCGGTTATATGTATGTTTTGCGCCGCCGGGCCATCGCCACCAAGCCGCTGGCCAAGGTGGCGCTCGGCCCCGAGATGGTGAGCTATGTGAAGAAGAGCTTTACCGCATCCCTGGAGGCGGGGGCCAGCATCCTGATGATTTACATCACTGTGCTGCTCACCATCCGTCACTTCAGCATCGACGAGCTGGGGGATTTTCAGGTGGTGGTGCGTCCCATCTTCACCTATATGACCACCTTGTTTGTCTTCCCCATCTACCGCTTTGTACTGCCTGAGCTGGCGGTTAATCTGCGCAATGGCGATCACCGCCAGATAAGGTTGATCCGCCGCTGGATCTTCCGCCTCTCCGCCATCGTCAGTCTGGCCTTCTTTGGTTTGATGCTGCTGGCGGGCAAGCCGCTGGTATTGATGTTCTTCCCCGCTGACTACGTGGGGGCGGTGCCTGTGCTGTTCCACTTCTCCATCTTCTTTATCTTTATGATGCTCAACGGCTATCAGCTCGCCTATATCAAGGCTCACGGTCACTTTACCCAGAGCCTGCTGATCCGGTTGGCGGGCATAGTGGCGCTGGTCGCCGCCTACTATCTGGTGGCCGAGTTCACCGCCAACGTGGTGGCTATTATCGTGGCGCTGGGGCTCGGTTATATGGTGATGTTTATCCTCTCGACCCTGGCGGAGCGGCAGATCTTGCGATCCCTGCCACTGGTGCTGGCGACCCGCTAGGGCTCTACTCGCCAAGAGCAGGCTCCTGTCAGATAACAAAAAACGCCCGTGCGGGCGTTTTTTTATTGGCGGCGCAGGGCAGGCTTAACGCTTGCCCTTGCCACCCTTGTTGCCAGCGAGGGCCTGCTTTCTGGCTCGCTGTTTCTGGGCCGCCTTGCTGTTGCGGCGCGGCTCGGGCTCGAAGCGGGTGAGATCCGGCTCAAAGCCCGGGAACCACTGCTGGGGCAAACGGGTGTCGAGCACCGCTTCCACCTTCTCCAGCAGGGGCGCATCTTCCGGGCTGAACAGGGTAATGGCGAGCCCCTTGTTGCCGGCACGGCCGGTGCGCCCGATACGGTGGACGTAATCCTCGGCCACAAACGGGAACTCGAGGTTAATCACATAGTTGAGATCCGTGATATCGAGGCCGCGGGCCGCCACGTCGGTGGCGACCAGCGCTTGCAGGGTGCCGGCGCGAAACTCCAGCAGCACCTTCTCCCGTGCGCTTTGCGACAGATCGCCGTGGAAGGCCAGCGCATTGATGTCCGATTTGCCAAGCTGCTGGGCCAGCTTGTCAGCACCTTGGCGGGTGCGGCTGAAGATAAGTGCCGGTGCCCACCCTTTCACTTTCAGCATGTGTTCGACCAGCGCCAGCTTGCGATCGCTGTCCACCGTGTAGACCCGCTGCTCCACCTCAGCCGCCGTGGTGTTGCGCGGCGCCACCTCAATCAGCTCGGGGTCGCGCAGCAGTACCTTGCAGAGGGCAAACAGGTTGTTGTCGCAGGTGGCGGAGAAGAGCAGGGTCTGGCGATCCGCCGGGATCTGTTTGAGCAGCGCCTTGATCTCGTCCATAAAGCCCATGTCGAGCATGCGATCCGCCTCGTCAAACACCAGATGGCGCAGGCTATCCAGGCTCAAGGCCCCCTGACGCAGATGGTCGAGCAGGCGGCCCGGGGTGGCGATCAGGATATCCACCCCGGCTTGAAGCGCCTCGACCTGCGCCGCGATACTTACCCCGCCATAGACCTGCGTGCTGGTGAGGCCGGTGCCCTGACCGTAGCGCGCCACGCTCTCGGCGACCTGCACCGCCAGCTCGCGGGTCGGCACCAGCACCAGCGCGCGGATCGGGCGGGGCTCTGCTTGTGGCTGTTGTAGCAACTGCTCTAGCAGCGGCAGCACAAAGGCGGCGGTCTTGCCGGTGCCGGTCTGGGCCCCCGCCATCAGATCCCGCCCTGCCAGAATGACGGGGATGGCGTGCGCCTGAATGGGGGTCGGTGCGGCATAGCCCAGTTCGCTCAGGGTCTGCTGCAAGCGGGGGGAGAGGGCCAGTTCGGCAAAGGAGGCTGTGGACATAGGGGCACCAGTCGGGGTTATCGCGGCCTGCGGCCACGATGCAGTGAGTGATCGTGGCCGCGATGGTAGCAGAAGCAGGGGGATCGGCAGAAGGCGGCTATGCCTCTGCGTCGTCCGGTAATGGGCGGATCAGCCGGATCTTTTTGCCCTCATAGCAGGCGATGTTGTGTTTGCCGTGCTGTTTGACGTGGTAGAGCAGCTCGTCGGCCAGATGCACCGCCTCGGTGACGGTGAGGTAGTCACGAATGCGGATCACCCCGGCAGAGAAGGTGATGGGGGTGGGCAGCTCGGGGATCCCCAATGGCCGATCCAGCAGGCGGGCAGCGGAGTGGATCATCATCTCGTCATCCTCCATCCCCTTGAACAGCACGATAAACTCCTCGCCGCCCCAACGGATGGCGCTGTCCACCTTGCGGATATTGCTTCTGAGGTGGCGGGCAAAGGCGACCAGTGCCAGATCCCCGACGCCATGGCCATAGGTGTCGTTGATCGACTTGAAGTTGTCGATATCGAGGATCATCAGATAGTCGTGCTCATGGAGCAGACTCTGGCAGAGCACATCTCTGCGTGGCAGCCGGGTCAGGTGGTCGGTGTGCGCCAGGGTGCGCAGCCGCAGGTAGATCTGCTTCCAGGCCACCATGCCCATCAACAGCACGATGAGATAGACCTTGAAGGCCGCACTTTGCAGGGCCAGCTTGACGAAATCAAACCAGCTGTAGGACCACTTCAGATAGAGATCATCCCCCGCCTTGGTGCGCATAAAGGGTTTGCTCAGGCAGAGATGCTTCGGGCGGCAGGGCTCGGCGGCTTCAAACGATATGTTGGTGCGGGTCGGGTTGATGGTGTCGAAGGGGCGCAACACATCGTTAAATGCTTCATCGACGGCGATGTCGATACCGAGCAGCCCGTATTTGTAACCGCCGCGCCCCGACTGATGAATGAAGGGGAAGTACATCACTATGGTGTTGCGCATGCTGAAGCTGTCGATCTCGATATCGGAGACAAAGGCCTCATCGGCGCTGCATAAGGGGCGGCCGGGGGCAAAGCTGGCGCAACCGAAGTAGTGATACCAGGCGGGCAGTGTCATCAGATCCACCTTGATCGGCGCCAGTCTGGCGGGCAGCACATTGTTGTCGGCAACCATGCCGATCAGCCGGTAGTCATTCCAGATGGTGTAGATGTTGATCACCTCCGAATAAGAGAGGGCATAGCGGAAGGTGTTGAGGATATTGGCGGCCGGGTATTGCAGCGGAATATCGGCAAAGCGGTATTTGCTTTTGAGGTCATACCCGTAGAGATAGTCGCTGCCGACGCTATTCGGGGGCGGTGGCTGATCGAGTAGATGATGCTGTGCCAGATAGCTGGTGATGTTCTCCACCTTGAGGATCTTGGCCCGTTGGTAGAAGACCTCGAACACGTTCTTCTGTCTGGCGGTGATGAGATCCATGTCGTGCTGGATAGTGAGATAGGTGTAGTAGAAGACAGTGCCCAACCCGGTCAGGGCGAGCAGGGCCAATCCGGCCACTTTGACGATGAACTGGCGAGCAAACGCCTGTGGCCAGCGCAAGGCTGGGGGGTTACCTGAAAATAAGGTCATAGGTGTCTGGTTAGAGTACCGATAGGGGCGTGGGCGCCATACGGGCAAAGTATACGCGAAGGAAATCCCGACAGGATCCACCGACAAACCTTGCCAGAAGCTGAAGCCCTCACCACTTATTTATCCCTACTCCACGATCAGCACGCTCTCGCTGGCCAGATGGTGCAGCCACTCCCTGACGATCAGCAGCACGGCGGCAAAGTGCTCGTCGCGCGGCAGCAAGCTGGCGGCGAGGGGATCCCCTTCCGCCATGGCGGCCAGCTGGCCAAAGGCTTGCTCCACCAGATCCCGGTCGAGCTGGTTGTCCCCCAGCACTTCGGCCAGCGACGGCTGGCTGCGCAGGGTCAGCTGCAAGCCGAGCGGGATCTGCGCGGCGATGCGCATCAGCTCATCTTCCACCACCATGATGGCCCGCTCCAGTTCGAGCGGGGTGGGTGGCGCATTGCGAAACGGCCCGGGCTGGATGGCGTGGGTACCAAAGGCCAGCGGGTAGTGTGATGGGGCCGCATCTGGCTGGCTCAGCCAGAGCTGACTGCTCTGTTCACCAATCTCCAGCAGCAGGGTCATCATCTCCGGTACGGGTTGTGTCATGGTGCTGAGCTCCTGTATTGTAAACGTTTTCCCATTCTGCCTTTGATACCCCCGCCGCCGACGTTTGGCGAGCACAATTTCTGCGAGTCGTCCCTCACTTTGTTGCAAACCCCTTGCAAAAAAATTCATTGGTGGCAGTCTGGATGTCTAAATGGCTATTGCCGTTTCGTTATCCTCAGATGATTCAGGAGTTCAGATATGGATATTCGCACCGCTCCCCGCGCCATCGCGCTCGCCCTCATGCTGGCAAGCGGCATCGCCGTCGCCAACGAAGCGCTGGTGATCCAGACCGATTTCGGCCTCAAAGATGGCGCCGTGTCGGCCATGAAGGGGGTTGCCTTCGGGGTGGATCGCACCCTGCCGCTCTATGACCTGACCCACGAAATCCCGGCTTACAACATCTGGGAAGCCTCCTACCGCCTCTACCAGACCCTGCAGTATTGGCCCAAGGGGACTGTGTTTGTCAGCGTGGTTGATCCCGGTGTCGGCACCGAGCGCAAGTCAGTAGTGCTCAAGACCAGGAGCGGCCACTACATCGTGACCCCGGACAACGGCACCCTGACCCTGGTGGCCGAGCACTTCGGCATCGAGGCGGTGCGCCAGATCGATGAGAAGCTCAACCGCCTCAAGGGCTCCGAGAAGTCCTACACCTTCCACGGCCGCGATGTGTACGCCTATACCGGCGCACGGCTCGCCTCCGGCGCCATCAGCTACGAGCAGGTGGGCCCGCTGCTGCCCGCCGAAGTGGTTAAGATCCCCTATCAGCCTGCAGTAGCCGAGAAAGATGGCACCCTCAAGGGCACCATCCCGATCCTCGATGTGCAGTACGGCAACGTCTGGACCAATATCGACGATGCCCTGCTGACCAAGGCGGGGATCAACAAGGGGGATAACGCCTGCATCAAGATCCGCGAAGGAGATGTGGTCAAATATGACGGCAAGGCCCCTTACGTCAGCAGCTTCGGTGACGTGCCGGAAGGTCAGCCGCTGGTCTACCTCAACAGCCTGCTGCAGGTGTCGGTGGCGCTGAACATGGACAGCTTCGCCGCCAAGCATCAGGTGCAATCCGGCGCCAACTGGCATATCAGCCTGAAGAAGTGCTCCTGAAGATTGTCGGGCTTTCGACAAGCGGGTTTGAAGCAAGAGAGGGCAGCCAAAGAGGCTGCCCTCTCTCATTGGGTGGTAAGGCGTTGCTGATAAGGAGTTGTTGTCAAAAAGCATATTAATTGAATGCAATTGATAATGATTGGTATTTGGTTGGATAATCGCGCACTTGTCTGACCACTCAACCATACCGAATGAAAACCAGCCTTTTACTGCTCAGCCTGCTGGCTCTGACCGCATGCAATGACAATCACAGCAATGCGTCGGTGACCCCCTCACCCGAGGTGACCCCGCCGGTCGTCAAGCCGACCGAGCCGCCCATCACTCCGCCAATAGTACCGCCGGAAACCCATACCCGGGTTCCTCTGACCATTGAGGTCAATGTGGCCGATCGGTTGGGGGCGGGAGCACAGCTTGAGGTGAGACAGGTCGCCACCGGGATCCGCGTTCAGCAGGCCATCGAACCGGGCCAGCTTGTCAGCATCACTTTGCCAGCAGGTCTGCAACTGGATCAGCCGCTGGAGCTGCTCGGTAGCGACGAGGGCTATCTGCTGCGCGCGGTATCGGTGCGGGTGGCGGATCTCTCGGCCGGGATCACTCTGGCGCGCCGCAACAGCGTGCCGCGGCTGGGGTTGAACGAGGAGGAGACGGCGCTCTTCCTGCTGGCGGATCAGAGCGGGGATGGTTCCCTCAATCAGGCCGAGTGGGGCAGGGCAGAGGAGATCCGCCTGCAACAACAGGCGGCTCTTCAGGATTATGCTGTCTTCCTGCTGGCCCAGCGCCAGCCGGGTGCCGTGCTCGACTATGCCGACAGTTGGCAGATGCTGTTGGCCCTGCGCGATGACAAGCAGGCGCGCAGCTGGTATCAGCGCAGCAACAGCGCCCAGATCCAGTCCGCCCGCACCCAGCTCTATCCCGCGAATCCGAGCCAGCCGGACGAGCCGGAGACGGCGGATCTGCTGCGCCTCGATGAGCAGGGGCTGCTGGTGGTGCATGGCCCCTGGCAGTGCCTGCACGATGTGCGCACGGTCAGCGGGGTCAAGGGCAGCCAGTACTGGCTTTATGGCAGTGACACCAGTGCGTTGGCGGTTGCCAGCCAGCCACAACTGGCCGCGGGGCTGACCGCTTGCGGCCGCAGCGACTGGCGCCTGCCGACCCTCACCGAGTTCGAACGGCTGCTGAGCAGTGACAAGTCGGCATGGCGCTATCCCAATACCTTTGCTGTTGGCCTGCCCGCCCAGATCTGGCTGCAGGATGGTGCGGGTCAACCCCGTCTCTATCAACTGGCGACCCGAACCTGGCTGGATGAGGGAGAGGGGAGTCTGCTCTGGTATGCGCTGGCACCCTATCCGGTGCGCCCCTCCGTGGTGCGCGACAGCAGCAAGCCGGACATGGCGGCCCTGCGCGCCCAGTACAGCGGTGCGTCAGCCCAATGGCCTGCCGCCTGGGTGGATGAAGGGGTGGAATGGCAGGAGCTGGGGCCGCTGCCGGCGGTTCCCTTCCCGGTCGACAACCCCTATAGCCGGGCCAAGGTGGTGCTGGGTCAGCAGCTCTTTTTCGACAAACAGCTCTCGAAGGGGCGGGACATCAGCTGTGCCAGTTGCCACGATCCGCAAAAGGGGTGGAGCGACGGCCTGAGCGTCTCGGTCGGTCATCTGGGTCAGAAGGGCAATCGCAACTCCCCCTCCATCCTCAACAGCGCCTTCAGCTCGACCCAGTTCTGGGACGGGCGGGTCGCCACGCTGGAGGAGCAGTCGCTTCACCCGATCCAGAACCCCATCGAAATGGCGCTGAGTCATGACGAGCTGCTGGCCCGTTTGCAGGCCAGCCCCGACTATCAGGCTGCTTTTGCCACCGCCTTTGGCGATCAGGGGATCACGCTGGAGCGGATCGCCAAGGCGATCGCTACCTTCGAGCGCACCATCATCAGCCGAGACAGCGATTTTGAGCGCTTCGTCAAAGGGGATAGTCAGGCACTCAGTGACAAAGCGCTGTGGGGGATGCACCTCTACCGCACCGATGGCCGCTGCATGAACTGCCACTCCGGCCCGCTGTTGAGTCAGCACGGGTTCGAGAGTGTGGGGCTCACCTATTACGGTCGTGGCAAGCTGGAAGATCGCGGGCGCTTCCTGCAGACCCGCAACAAAGCAGATATCGGTCGCTTCAAGACCCCCAGCTTGCGGGACGTCGCCTTTACCGGCCCCTATATGCACAACGGCATCTTCCCGATCCTGGCCCAGCGTATCGGCGGCTCGGTGCAGGGGGTGGTGGCCATGTACAACTTTGGAGTGACCAAGTGGAGCAGCGGGGTCGGCTTCCCGACCGGTGCGGATCAATATGATCCCTTCTTCCCCAAAGCCTCCGATCACCTGCATGCCCTTGGCCTCAGCAATGACGAGCTCGATGCCATCGGTGAGTTTTTGCGCAGTGCCTCGGCCGAGCCGCGCCGCACCCCGGCCACTGTTGCTGAGCTGGGGGTGAGTGAGGCGGATGACCCGGCTCCGGTGGGAGCGGTGATCACCGGCTTGGCCGTGCTGCCTGCCCAGCCTCAGCTGGAAGTGGGGCGGACGCTTCCTCTGCAACTGCAGTGGCAACTGAGCGATGGCTCTCTCGGCCCGCTCGATGCGCCTGTTGAGTGGCGCAGCGAACAGCCGGAGTTCGCTACCGTGAGTCAGCAGGGCGAGGTGCGCGGTGTGGCGGTCGGTACGGCACGACTGGTGGCGACCACGGCTCGTCACACGTTGACCGTGACGGTGCAGGTGGTGGATGCCCAGCCCGATTTTGCCCAGGGCTGTCGTCAACCCGAGCTGGTGGCGAGCAAGCTTGCCTTTGTCTGCCAGCTGACCAGGGACGAGGCGGATCGTCTGTCCATCTCCTATGACGGTGTGAGCAGTGACAGCGATGGTGACTACAATCCCTTCCCGCTGGAGTATGTGACCATGGGTCAAGCGCGGGCGCGGGATTACTGCCAGCAGCTGGTGGCGAGCGGCCACGATGACTGGCGTCTGCCGACCCGGGCCGAGCTGGAGGTGCTGTTTGCCGCTTACAACAAGGATGGCGCGACGGATCAGTTGCTTCAGCAGCAGGGGTGGCCGCTCTACAACCGCTACTGGAGCAGCGATGCGACTGCCAATGATGATGGTGAGCTGCCGCTGCTCGACCTGAGCACTGGTGAGCCGCTGTGGGATCTGGCGGACGAGGCTCATGCCGCCACCTGCGTCAGGGCCATCTAGCCTTCATATAGAGTCAGATGAAAAACGGGCGCCTCGGCGCCCGTTTTGTTCTCTGGGAATACAGAGGGATCAGAACTCGTTGGAGAGCGCCTTGTACCCTTTGACCAGATCGATATTGGTGTGAGCCATATCTTCGGAGAATTCGGCGGCATCGACCGAAACCCGCGGGAAATAGAGGGATCAGAACTCGTTGGAGAGCGCCTTGTACCCTTTGACCAGGTCGATATTGGTGTGGGCCACGTCTTCGGAGAACTCGGCGGCATCCACTGAAACCCGCGGGATATGGGTCAGATCGCTCTGCTGGTTGATGCGGGTGGTGGAGGGGACGTAGAACTCCGGCGGCAGATCGCAGCCATCAATCACCGAGTTGTGACGCACCACGGCACCGTCACCGATATGGCAGTTGAACAGCACGCTGTTGAAGCCGATAAAGACCCGGTTTCCCACTTCGCACGGCCCGTGGACGATGGAGCGGTGGGCGATGGAGGTGTACTCGCCGATGGTGACGGCGGCACCGGATTTGGAGTGGATCACCACGCCATCCTGAATATTGGAGTTGGCGCCGATGACGATGGGTTCCATCTCGCCGTTGGCATCCACTTCGTCGGCGCGGATCACCGCATAGGGGCCGACAAAGACATTCTCTTTGATGATCACCTTGCCGCAGATGATGGCGGTCTTGTCGATATAGGCGGATTCGTCAATGACAGGCAGATGGCCGGAGGGATTCTTGCGGATCATGTTACATCCTGTGGTTGCTTGAAATGATGCGGTGGCGCACCCGGCGCCAGGATGCCAGCTTACGCCTCGTTAGTATCCGGTGAAACCCCGAAGTGGTCTGACCCTTGTCGCAAGCCTTGGCTGGAGCACTGTTTCCGAGCGCTGGAATATGGGAGCATTGCAGCCATTCCCGAGTTGGTTGAAATGGACATATATAGATGAAGAAGATGATTGCCCTGTTGGCGGGTGGTTTGTTGCTCTCCTCGGCCGTGCAGGCCAAAGGGGAGGCGGGGGAGTTTGACTATTACGCCATGGCGCTCTCCTGGTCGCCCGAGCATTGCGCCGTCAAACCGGCGGATCGGGACCAGTGTTCCCGCAAGCTGGGCTTTGTGCTGCATGGTCTCTGGCCCCAGTACGATCGCGGTTACCCCAGCAACTGCACTCGCGAACGGCTCGATCCCGAGATGGAGAGCGAGTTTGCCGACCTC
>NZ_CP077237.1:0-1472500 GCF_019047085.1 Aeromonas sp. FDAARGOS 1404 | reverse complement strand
GGAAACCGAGTCTTAACTGGGCGTCTAGTTGCAAGGTGTAGACCCGAAACCGGGTGATCTAGCCATGGGCAGGTTGAAGGTTGAGTAACATCAACTGGAGGACCGAACCCACTAACGTTGCAAAGTTAGGGGATGACCTGTGGCTGGGGGTGAAAGGCCAATCAAACTCGGAGATAGCTGGTTCTCCCCGAAAGCTATTTAGGTAGCGCCTCGGACGAATACTACTGGGGGTAGAGCACTGTTTGGGCTAGGGGGTCATCCCGACTTACCAACCCCATGCAAACTCCGAATACCAGTAAGTAATATCCGGGAGACACACGGCGGGTGCTAACGTCCGTCGTGAAGAGGGAAACAACCCAGACCGCCGGCTAAGGTCCCAAAGTTCTGGTTAAGTGGGAAACGATGTGGGAAGGCTCAGACAGCTAGGATGTTGGCTTAGAAGCAGCCATCATTTAAAGAAAGCGTAATAGCTCACTAGTCGAGTCGGCCTGCGCGGAAGATGTAACGGGGCTCAAACCAGGCACCGAAGCCGCGGATTCACACTTATGTGTGAGTGGTAGGGGAGCGTTCTGTAAGTCTGCGAAGGTGTATCGAGAGGTATGCTGGAGATATCAGAAGTGCGAATGCTGACGTAAGTAACGATAAAGGGGGTGAAAAGCCTCCTCGCCGGAAGACCAAGGGTTCCTGTCCAACGTTAATCGGGGCAGGGTGAGTCGACCCCTAAGGCGAGGCCGAAAGGCGTAGTCGATGGGAAGCAGGTTAATATTCCTGCACGACTTGTAATTGCGATGGGGGGACGGAGAAGGCTAGGTGGGCCAGGCGACGGTTGTCCTGGTGAAAGTGCGTAGGTGGTGTTTCCAGGCAAATCCGGAGACACAACACTGAGACACGAGACGAACACACTACGGTGTGGAAGCCATTGATGCCCTGCTTCCAGGAAAAGCCTCTAAGCTTCAGATTACAAGTCATCGTACCCCAAACCGACACAGGTGGTCGGGTAGAGAATACCAAGGCGCTTGAGAGAACTCGGGTGAAGGAACTAGGCAAAATAGAACCGTAACTTCGGGAGAAGGTTCGCTCCTGACAGTGAAGTCCCTTGCGGATGGAGCAGTTGGGAGTCGCAGTGACCAGATGGCTGGGACTGTTTATCAAAAACACAGCACTCTGCAAACACGAAAGTGGACGTATAGGGTGTGACACCTGCCCGGTGCCGGAAGGTTAATTGATGGGGTTAGCGCAAGCGAAGCTCTTGATCGAAGCCCCGGTAAACGGCGGCCGTAACTATAACGGTCCTAAGGTAGCGAAATTCCTTGTCGGGTAAGTTCCGACCTGCACGAATGGTGTAACCATGGCCATGCTGTCTCCACCCGAGACTCAGTGAAATCGAATTCGCCGTGAAGATGCGGTGTACCCGCGGCTAGACGGAAAGACCCCGTGAACCTTTACTACAGCTTGGCACTGAACATTGAACCTACATGTGTAGGATAGGTGGGAGGCTTTGAAGGCGTGACGCCAGTTGCGCTGGAGCCGTCCTTGAAATACCACCCTTGTATGTTTGATGTTCTAACGCAGGGCCCTGAATCGGGCTCGCGGACAGTGCCTGGTGGGTAGTTTGACTGGGGCGGTCTCCTCCCAAAGAGTAACGGAGGAGCACGAAGGTTGGCTAATCCTGGTCGGACATCAGGAGGTTAGTGCAATGGCATAAGCCAGCTTAACTGCGAGACGGACAGGTCGAGCAGGTACGAAAGTAGGTCATAGTGATCCGGTGGTTCTGAATGGAAGGGCCATCGCTCAACGGATAAAAGGTACTCCGGGGATAACAGGCTGATACCGCCCAAGAGTTCATATCGACGGCGGTGTTTGGCACCTCGATGTCGGCTCATCACATCCTGGGGCTGAAGTCGGTCCCAAGGGTATGGCTGTTCGCCATTTAAAGTGGTACGCGAGCTGGGTTCAGAACGTCGTGAGACAGTTCGGTCCCTATCTGCCGTGGGCGTTGGATGATTGAAGGGAGTTGCTCCTAGTACGAGAGGACCGGAGTGAACGAACCTCTGGTGTTCGGGTTGTCACGCCAGTGGCACTGCCCGGTAGCTAAGTTCGGAATCGATAACCGCTGAAAGCATCTAAGCGGGAAGCGAGCCCTGAGATGAGTCATCCCTGACCCCTTGAGGGTCCTAAAGGGCCGTTGGAGACCACAACGTTGATAGGTGGGGTGTGTAAGCGCAGTGATGTGTTGAGCTAACCCATACTAATTACCCGTGAGGCTTAACCATACAACACCCAAGAAGTGTTCTAAGGCTTGTAGCAAATACCAAGCGAACTACTTACGTCAGCTTTCACAGATTGAAGAATTTGCCTGGCGGCCATAGCGCCGTGGAACCACCTGATCCCATGCCGAACTCAGAAGTGAAACGCGGTAGCGCCGATGGTAGTGTGGCATTCGCCATGCGAGAGTAGGACACTGCCAGGCACCCAATACAAGAAACCCCGCTCATCGAGCGGGGTTTTTTATTGTCTGAAAATCAGAAAATCGTCTGATAATTGTCCCGTTTTATTCCTCTCCCTTTGAATTCCTAGTCTTCCCCGTCGGTTTTACTCATAAAAAACGGTCGCAACAGCGTAAAATGGCGCTTTATCTGGTCGGAGATAGCCCATGTTTTGTCCAAAATGCGGCGGTCAAACCCTGCAGAGCGTCAGCCCCAAAGAGTTTCGCTGTGGCTGCGGTTTTCATTTTTTCCAGAATGTGGCGACGGCTGTGATGGTGGCGCTTTGCTGGCAGGACGAGGTGCTGGTTGCGGTGAGAGCAGGCAATCCGGGCAAGGGGTTGCTGGATCTGCCGGGCGGATTTGTCGATCCCGGCGAGTCGCTGGAGGGGGCGCTGGTGCGCGAGTTGCAGGAGGAGCTGGGGCTCGATGTTAGCGCCCAACCTTTTACCTATCTCGGTTCCTTCCCCAATATCTATCCCTACGATGGCATCACCTATCACACCTGTGACACCTTCTTTGCCATCAGGCTGAGTGAAAAACCGGTCATCCAGCCGGCTGACGATGTGGCCGCCTGTCAGTGGCTGAAGATCAGCGATATCCCCTTGCCCAGTTTTGCTTTCGAGTCTACGCGCACAGCTATGGCGCGGTTGCAGCAATCCCCTTTGCAAGCCTGATCCCTGCTGATGACGATGGGGATTGGCAGCGACCATCCCTGTCTCATCCTTGTCCGCTTTTGTCCCGTAGACGCCATTCGTCAGACTGTGAGTGGTATAGTCTGCAGTTGATCCGGATTCAAGGAGCATATCGTGAAGAAGATAGTTCTCATCTTGCTCGGCATCGCCGTGGCGGCCTTGCTGGCCATAGTGACGCTGATAAGCCTTATCGACCCCAATCAATTCAAGCCCCAACTGGCTGAACAGGTGCGCAAGAGCACGGGCCGGGAGCTGGTGATGGCAGGGGAGATTGACTGGCGTTTCTGGCCGAGTCTTGGCCTCTCGCTGGAGAAGGTGGCTCTGCGCAATCCGGCCGGTTTTGCCGAGCCTGATCTGGTTCGTTTCGAACAGGGCGAGGCCTCGGTGGCCCTGTTGCCGCTGCTCTCCCATCGTCTGGAGATCGGCAAGGTGACCCTGAGTGGCGCCCATCTCTTTATCCAGACCAAAGCGGATGGCAGCTCCAATCTGAGCGGACTGCTCAAGGATGCCACTGCTGATGCAAGCGAACCGGTCGCTCCCGCAGCCCCAGCGCCAACCGCTGACGGCAAGCCCTGGCAGATCAGCTTGCAGGGTGTCGCGCTCTCCCAGGCCAGTGCGCTGGTACAGGATGATCGCAGCGGCACCTCGCTGCGACTGGATCGCCTCGATCTCGATATGGGACAGCTGGTCACCGGTCAGTGGATACCCGTAACGCTGGCCGCTAAGGGGAGTGCCGACAAGCTCGCTTTCGATATCAAGGGGCAGACCCAGATCAAGCTGGCGCAGGAGGTGATGGCCAGTGAACTGAAAGACTTGAGCCTCAGTGGCAGCCTGAGTGATCCGTCCCTGCGACTCGACAGTTTCTCCATCAAGGGAGACCGACTGGCCTTGGGTGAGTGGAGCAACCTCACGTTGGCGCTGAAGGGGGCCAAGGTCGAGGGGCAGCAAGCTTCACTGGCTGGCTCGCTGGAAGGAACGCTCAAGGGACGGCTCGATAAAGAGATGAAGCTTGCCGAGCTCTCCGATGTACTGCTGACGGCAGCGTTGGAAGGTGATGCGCTGCCACGCCCGCAGATGAAGCTGAAACTGGCCGGGTTTGCCCGTGCCGAGCTCGACAAGCAGTTGATTACCCTGAGCAAGCTGGTGATGAGTGCAGATGAGGCGCTCCTGAGTGGTGATGGAACCGTGCAGCTTGGCGCTGTTCCCGCAATCAGCTTCGATCTCAAGGGTGAGAAGCTGGATCTCGATAAATGGCTCGCCAAATTGGCACCTAACACACCTGCGCAGGCGAAAGAGGACAAACCGGCGACCGGTGTTGCCAACACAGCTGCAAATGGCAATAAAGCGGCAACCGGCAAGAGCGAAGCTCTCTCCGCGGTCGAACCGGATCTGGGCGCGCTCAAGGGGATGGATCTGGATGGTCGGCTGCAACTCGGCAGCCTGCGTCTGAAAGGGCTGGATCTCGGTGCTGTCGATCTGCAGGTGGCTCTGGCCAAGGGACTGCTGACGCTCAAACAGTTCAGCGCGACCGTGGCAGGCGGTCAGGTAAACGCGAACGGGGTACTCGACGCGCGCCAGCAACCCGCCACCTACAAGGTGCACAAGCAGGTGGCCGGGGTGAACATTCGTCCCTTGCTGCAGACTCTGGCCCAGAGTGATCTGTTGGAAGGCAAGGGCGATCTCGATGTGCAGGTGCAGGGCCGTGGTCTCTCCGCGCTGGCACTGCGCAACGGGATGCAGGGCAAGGTCACGTTGAAGCTGAGCGACGGTGCCCTGCATGGCATCAACCTGCCGGAGATGATCCGCGAGGCGCGGGCTACCCTCACCGGCAAGGGGGCCGAGCAGGTGAAGGAGGCGCGCAAGACCGACTTCAGCGCCCTGACCGCCAGCTTCCAGATTGCCAACGGCATCGCCCGCAGCAACGACATCCAGCTCTTTGCGCCGGCCTTGCGGGTCAAGGGCGAGGGGCAGACTGCGCTGGTGCCGGAGAGCCTCGACTTCCTGTTCCTCACCTCCATCGTCGAGAGCAGCAAGGGGCAGGGAGGCAAGGATGTGGATGAGCTCAAAGAGATCACCATTCCGGTGCGGATCGGCGGTCACTGGCAAGCTCCCAGCTATCAGCTCGATGTGAAGGCATTGCTCAGCAACAACAAGTTGCTGGAGGATAAGGCCCGCAAGGAGGCCGAACGCGGCCTCAAGAAGCTGCTGGGTGACAAGGCCGACAACGAGGCCGTCAAAGGGGTGGCTGACCAGCTGCTCAAGGGACTGTTCAAATAGGTGACGGTTCATATGGGCTGGCGGGAGCCGCGCCAATGCCGTTAGCGGTTGACCGGATATCAGCGCCATTGAAAAATGGCGCTGATATTTTTTATGGCGCAGTGATCTGCTGCGCCTTGATCCGGAGTCATCTCGAGTTGAACCCATGCGCCTGATCCTGCTGCTCTGCACCCTGATCTGCTACGGCATGGCTTCTCCCGTGCTGGCAGGGCCGTTGGCTGATCGCTTGGCGGGCGAGCTGGTCAGGCAGGCTCCCGAACAGGCGCTGCCTCTTGACGAGGTGCAGCGGCTCGATCGTCGCCTGATCGCTCCTGACTCCCTCTATCCCGCCTGGCAGCGCTATCCGCTGCGTCAGCTGCAGGCCATCTATCGCTATCAACAGGAGTGCGGGACAGAGAATGACTTGCCCGCCGAGTGGCTGCCACTGCTGCGAGCGCTTTGCGGCCAAAGGGCTACGCCCTCGATCCGCTGGTTTGCCGCTCACCCCATCTATCCGCTTGGCGGCTCCAGCGCGGCTCGCTGGCAGGCTGGTCATCCGTCCGCCGGGCTCGATGCTCTGCTCCATGTGCGGGAGCGGCGAGATCTGTTGGGGCAGCTCGGCGAGCTCGATAATGACAACCTCGATGCCCTGTTGCGGGGGGAGCGCTGGCTGCTGCAATCCGGTCAGATCTGGGTGCTTGCCGATGGGCAGTGGCACCGCTATGGCGCAGGGCAGTGGCAGCCGCTAGCCGAGCGGCTTGGCGTGACGCTGGATAGTCGTACCGCTGGTACTTGTGAAGAGCGAGTCGGAGCGGTCTGCTTCAGTACTCGCCCCACGCTTGGCTGGCAGTGGCTGGCGCTGGCCAGCTTGTTTGGCTTTATCCTGTTGCTGGGGTGGGCCAGCTGGCAGCGCTGGCGCCTGCTGCGGGAGCGGCGCGTCGCGTTGCAGATGCTGACCCACGAGCTGCGCACTCCCATCATGGCGCTCTCCGGCATCAGCGAGGAGCTGCGCCACGATTTCGACTGGCTGCCCCCTTCCGCCCAGCAGAGCGTGGGTCAGCTGCTGGGCAGTGTCGCCCGTCTGCATCAACTGGCGCAGGCCAGTCGCCACTATCTGGCGGCAGAGACCCTCGAGGATGAGCGGGTTGCAGTTAGTCTCACCGAATGGCTCACCCTGGCCTGCGAGCGGCATGGTGCCACCTTCTGCCTTGAGCGGGAGATGACTCTGGCGCTCCCCTTCTACTGGCTCGATCTCGCCCTCGACAACCTGCTGCGCAACGCCAGTCAGCATGGCCGCGCACCGGTTCGCGTCTGTGCCAGCTGGCGGGGGGGGCGCTTGATTCTCGCGGTCAGTGATGGCGGCGAGCTGCCGGGTTACCGGCTCGCCACCCTGCTGCGCCGCGGTGCCCGTGCCGATGGTCTGGGGCTGGGGCTTGCCATCGTGCGCCATCTGCTACGCCGTCTTGGTGGGCGCCTCGCCTTATCCGGCCCGCCCACTACTTTTACCCTGACGCTGCCCTGCCAACTCTGGAGCGACCCCGAATCATGAAGACCATCCTGCTTGTAGAAGACGAGGCGCTGCTGGCGGAGAACCTGCAACGCTATCTGATCCGCGAAGGGTATCGCTGCCTCTGGTGCGACACCCTGGCTGCGGCGGAGCAGCAGTGGCTGGTGGCGGATCTGGTGCTGCTGGATCGCACCATGCCGGAGGGGGATGCCCTGGACTGGCTGCCCCAGTGGCTGGCGCGCAAGGCGCTGCCGGTGATCGTGCTCACCGCAAGGGTGGAGGTGAGTGATCGGGTGGCCGGGCTCGATGCAGGGGCGCGCGACTACCTGACCAAGCCCTTCTCCCACGATGAGTTGCTGGCGCGGATCCGGGCCCAGCTGCGTCAGCTGGGGGATGGCACTCAGGCGCTGGGCGGCTTGCAGCTTCATCCCGCCCGGATGCAGGCGAGCTGGCAGGATGCGGAGGTGAGCTTTACCCCCACCGAGTTTGCCCTGCTCACCCTGCTGGTGCGGATGGCGGGGCGGGTGCTGAGCCGGGAGGAGATCCTCAACCGGGTGTGGGGCTATCAGGCGTTTCCCTCCACCCGCACCGTCGATACCCATATTCTGCAGTTGCGCCAGAAGCTACCCGGACTGGCCATCGAGACGGTGCGCGGCATCGGCTACCGGCTGGAGGAGCCAGCGTGAATCGTGCAACGCGGGCTGGACTGCTGTTGGCTCTAAGCGGCGGCCTTCTGAATGCAAGCAGCGTGATGGCAACAGAGGGTCTGGCCACCGATCGCCCCGACCCGCTGCAACCGGCTACCTTGGCGCTGTTGCAGGGGGATAACCGGCACGCCTGGCAATCTTTGCAGCAGGCATGGCCCGCACTCAACAGCGATGCCGAGCGCCGCAACTGGCAGGGAATGCTGACTGCGCTGAGTGCCCAGCACTGCGGCAAGGATTTCCCGCTCACTCTGCCTGATGGGGTGAGCGAGCTGCGCCTTGAGCTGATCCAGCGCGATGCGCCGCTGCTGCGGGACTATCGGGTGCAGCTGACCGGGGAGGGGCCCATCACCGCCGCTGAACTTATCGATCCCGCTGGTAGTGACCGACTGGCTGGCGCCCAGTGGGAGGCGGAAGAGAATAAAGGGGTCAGGGTCGTGGGGGCCGATCTACCGATGCCTTTACCAGTCGGGCTCTATCAGCTGCGGCTGACGGTGGCGGGCAAAGCGTGGCAGATGGCGCTGTCGCTGCCTGCAGTGCAGGATCTGGACTGGCTCTCCCGCTCGCCGCTGGCGGTGGCCAATCCCCCCGCCAATCCCGCTTCGTGCACTCCGCTCTGGCTCGATCAGGCTGTGCTGGCCCGCCCGCAATACTCCCTGCTGTGGTGGAACCGTCTGCCTCTCGATGGCAAGGTGGATTGGCCTGCCGCCACGCCCGACAGTTGGCGCACCCTCTCGCTGGTGCAAACCAGCCAGCGCGGCCAGCTGGTGTTGCAGCTAGGCCACAGTCAGGCGGGGCCGGTGGACTAATGGATGTCGTGATGGTCAGGTCACCGCAATCCTGACATTGGCCTGACAATCGTAGGCGGCCAATCTGCTGAAATGGCGATTCCCGTGTGTTATCAGGAATCACCGACCATGACTTTTCTTCCCGTGCTAACGAGTCGGATCCGCCCGCTGCTGCTGTTGATGCCGCTGCTCTCCCTGCCTGCCGAGGCGCTGACTCTGGCCAACGATCAGTGGCGTATCGAGCTGGATCCCGCCACCCTGGCGGCCGAGGCTGTGCTGCCATCTGGCAGGCATCTTGTCATCTCCTCTCCCGGCCTGCGTCAGCCGGTCACCACCTTGCAGCAGGAGGGGGAGCGTGCCAGCTGGCTGACCCGTGCCGATGGCGAGGTGCGAGCCTCGGCCCGCCTTGAAGGCAACCGTCTGATCCTCAGCTTGAGTCGTGCGAGTGCTGGTGAGCTGGTATGGCCGCGGGTGCCGGCAGGGGCGCAGGCGCTGATACTGCCGATCCACGAGGGTTTTCGCATCCCGGTTGATCATCCCGAGTGGCGCAAGGCGCTGGCGCAGGAGTATCAGGGGATCAATACCACCGAAAATCTCACCCTGCCGCTGGTCGGGCTGGATCACGGCGATCAGCAGCTGGCGATCCTCTTTGCCAACCCCTTCAACAACCGGCTCACTTTTACGCCCAGGAAAGATGGTATTGCCCTGACGGCGACCCATAGCGTCAATCGCCTCAATCTGGCCGACCCCTATGAGGTGGTGGTGACGCTGCAGCCGGGCAACGACTGGCTGGCGGCGGCAAAGGCCTATCGCAGCTGGTTGCAGGCGCGGGGCGAGCTGGTCTCGCTCGAGAGCAAGCTTGCGGCGGTGCAGGATGGCAAGCGGCTGATCGGCGCCTCTCACCTCTACCTCTGGGGCGAGCGACTGCTGGTGCCACAGGATGTGAAGAGCTGGCCCGCGCTGCGCCGCCTGATGCCCACCGACTGGCTCAAGGGGGAGAGCAAAACGGCGCTGCAAGCGCCCGATCTTGAGCGCAACCGCTATCTGCAAAACCGGGTGCTGACCGGCGTGGAACAGGCACTTGCGCTGCGCCATCCGGGTCAGCAACCGGCCGATTTCAAAGCCCGGAGCGCACTGGCGGCCAGGCAACTGGGGGCTGCGCTTAACGAGCCGCAGAGTTGGGGTGATGGCAGCTCGACCAAGATGATCGCGGCTCTCAAGCAGGCTGGACTACCAAAACTCTGGCTGGGCCTGCCTCAGTGGACCGCCGGTTTTGCTGCGCCAGAGGGGATAGCGCTTGCCAAACAGGCGGGCTATCTCATCGCTCCCTATGACTCCTACGATACCGCGCTGCCGGAGGGGAATCGGCAGCAGAGCTGGCTCACCGCCCAGATGGGGCAGGATATTTACCTGCGCTGCGGCATCATGCAGGAGAACGGGCGGCGCAAGAGCGGCTTTCAAAACAGCGGCGTCTACACCAATCAGGCCTGCGTGCGCCCGGTGATGGAGCAGCGAGTGCCCAAATTGCAGCAGGCGAGCCATTACAACAGCTGGTTCCTCGATGTGGCGGCGACCGGCATGGTGTTTGACGACTTCGATCCGGCCAAGCCGACCACTCAGGCGCAGGATGCGCAAAACCGGATGGCCGGGATGACGTGGATTGCCAAGAGTCAGGGGGTGCTGGTGGGATCCGAGGAGGGCGGGGCGGTAGCCAACCGCACCGCGGCCTTTGCCCACGGCCCCCAGACCAGCGGCTTTGGCTGGCAGGATCCCGATATGCGCCGCAACAAGCGCTCTCCCTACTATCTGGGGGCCTGGTATCCCGAGTTTCAGCCCGCGTTCTTCTTTCGCCAGAGCCACCTAAAACCTGAGTATCAGGGGCTCTACTTCGATTCGGCGCTGCGGCTGCCGCTGTTCCAGAGCGTCTTTCACGACAGCATAGTGACCACCCACCACTGGACGATGGACAGCCTCAAATTCAGGGAGAGCCGTCAGGTGACCGAACTGTTGCAGCAGCTCTACAACGTGCCGCCGCTGCTCAACCTCAGTCTGGATAGCGCCAGCGCGCGCATTCCCTACCTCAAGGGGCTCGATGCCTTCTTCCGCCCGCTGCATGAACGGCTCTACAACCAGCCCCTCACCGGTTTTCGCTGGCTCGACAAACGAGGAGTGGTGCAGCAGAGCGAGTTTGCCGATGGCACTCGACTGATTGCCAACTTCGGCCCGGCCACCGAGCTGGCAGGGATAAAACTGGCCGCTCAAAGCGTGCTGGCGCTGTTGCCCGATGGCAGCCAGCAGCAGTTTGTCTCGCAACCGGATGGCACCCGCTAATCTGGCGTTCTGGCTTTTATTTCATCAGAGGATGCTGTGGCAGAACTTTTCATGTATAGATGAACGTTCTGCAAAATGGATTAGAGGTAGTTCTGATGATTGAGAGTGAAGTGATTAGAGAGGTAAACCATCCGGCGTGGCCGCTGGTCTGGCAGATCTATGGCGAGAGTTTTCCCCGCTACGAGCAGCGCCAGTCACAGCATCAGCCCCAGAAGATGCGGGATCCTCGCTATCACTGCCAAATCTTTTATCAGGACGGCCTGCTGCTCGGTTTCATCTTCTGGTGGGCGTGTGGCGAGCAGATCTATATCGAACATCTGGCCATCAATCCTGCGCTGCGCGGCCGCAACTATGGCAGCCGCCTGCTGGCCGAATTTTGCGAGCGGGCAGGCAAAACCGTCATTCTCGAGATCGATCCGCCAGATGATGAGATTGCCATTCGCCGTCTGCGTTTCTATCAGGGGCTGGGCTTTTGTCTCAACGACTATGCCCATCTCCACCCACCCTATCATTCTGACTATCAAGGTCATGCCCTGCGGGTGTTGAGCTATCCGGGGCTTCTTGAGGAAGAGGCCTATCAGCGTTTCAACCAGATGCTGGTGGAGACGGTGATGGAGCACGGCTGAGCAACCGTAAGGATGCTGATTTGCCGATAAGAGAGGGGCCCGACTGAAGCAATTCAGGCGGGCCCTTTTTCATTGCCGCTGGCGGGAATTACTCCCCCAGCAGCTTGTGCCAGACGGCGAGCACATGGCTGCGCTCGTTTTGCAGCTGATCGTCGCTTACCTTGCGGGAGATCTCCGAGAGGTTGAGGCGATGACCGAGGTTGCGGATCTCCAGATAGGCCTGCTTCAGCCCCTCCGCCTGCTCCAGGGTCAGCACCCCCGCCATCACGCACTCATCGAAGATGCGTACGTTATCAGACCAGCGGGTGAGGGCATCGGGTTCGCCGCAGGCGTGGGCCAGCACCAGATACTGGGCGATAAACTCGATATCCACCATGCCGCCGGGGGACTGCTTGAGGTCGAACTCGCCAGCCCCCGCTTTCAGCAGGTGATCCCGCATCTTGTGGCGCATCTCGCGCACCTCGCGGGCCAGAGTCGGCAGATCCCGCTCCTTGGCCAGCACATCGCGGCGGATACGGGCAAATTCGGCAACGATGGCGTCATCGCCATAGATGGGGCGAGCCCGCACCAGCGCCTGATGTTCCCAGGTCCATGCCTCGTTTTGCTGGTATTGCTCGTAGGCCGACAGCGACGAGACCAGCAGGCCGGAGTCGCCGGAGGGACGCAGCCGCATGTCTATTTCGTAGAGGATGCCGGAGGGGGTACGGGTACTGAACAGGTGCAGGATCCGCTGGGCCAGGCGCAGGTAGAACTGGCGGCTGTCGATGGGCTTGCGGCCATCTGTGTAGCTGTTGGGGTCGCCGCCGTGCAGAAACACCAGATCGAGATCCGAGCCGTAACCCAGCTCGATGCCGCCCAGCTTGCCATAGGCTACCACCGCAAAGCCGCGCTGGCCGCTGGTTGCCACCTCGGGCGGCACCCCGTAACGCTCGCTCATCTGGGCCCAGGCCTGATTGACCACCTCCTCGGTGATCGCCTCCGCGAGCCAGGTGAGGTGGTCGCTCACCTTCATCAGCGGCAGGGCGCCGGCGATGTCGGCCGCCACGATGCGCAGCAACTGCACCTGTTTGAACTGGCGCAGCGCCTCCATCTGCTGCTCCACATCTTCCTCGGGGATGCGCAGCAGGAACTGACGCAGCTGGGGCTTGTACTGATCGAGCGGGGTGGGGTGATAGAGGTGCTGGGGATCGAGCAGCTCGTCCAGCAAAATGGGGTAGCGGGCCAGCTGTTCGCTCACCAGATGGCTGGCGTCGCACAGCCGCACCAGCTGGCGCAGGGCGCCCGGGTTTTCCGCCAGCAGTTGCAGATAGGCGCTGCGGGTGAAGATGCGGGTCAGCAGCTCGCACACCCGCTCGAACAGGCGGGCGGGTTGCTCGCTGGCGACCACCAGTCGCAGCAGCTCAGGCATCAGCCAGTCCAGCGCGATGCGCCCCTGCGGCCCCACCTGGCGGCGTTTGTACTCCTCCTTGAAACGCAGCAGCGCAGCGCAGAGCGGGGCGGGCTCGACGACCCCTTGAGCAGTCAGCAATTTTTCCAGCTCGGCGGCGTCGAGCTCGGTGCGCCAGAGATCGAGCCAGAGCTGCTCCAGATGGGCGGGTGCCTCTTTCTCTTCCCCCACCACGGCGGCGAACTCCTGATGGACGGCGGCCATCTCCTCATCGAGATGAGCCATAAAGGTGCTCCAGTCGGCAAAACCGAGGGCGGCGATCAGCCGCTGGCGATCCCGCTCTTCGGTGGGCAGGGTCTGGGTCTGCTGATCGCCGATCTCCTGCAAGATGTTCTCGACCCGGCGCAGGAAGCGATAAGCCGCCAGCAAGCGGTCGCAATGGGCGGATTCGAGGGCGCCACATTGGGCGATGGCGGCCAGCGCTTCGGGCAGGTGGCGCACCCGCAGTGCCGGTTCACGACCGCCACGAATAAGCTGCAGCGCCTGGGCGATAAACTCCACTTCGCGAATGCCGCCGGCCCCCAGCTTGATATTGCCCTCCAGCCCCTTGCGGCGCACCTCGGCAGCGATCATCGCCTTCATCTGGCGCAGGCCGTCGATAACGCCAAAGTCGATATAGCGGCGAAACACAAAGGGGCGAAGCATCTCGGCCAGCTCCACCGCGTGCTCGCACTGGGGCCCCAGTACCCGCGCCTTGACCATGGCGTAGCGCTCCCAGTTGCGGCCGTGGTGCTGGTAGTAATCCTCCATGGCGGCGAAGGAGATGGCCAGTGGCCCCGCATCGCCAAAGGGGCGTAAGCGCATATCGACCCGAAACACCTGGCCATCCTGGGTGGGCTGGTGGAGGGCGTTGATGATGCGCTGGCCCAGCTTGATAAAGAACTGCTGGTTGGCGAGCTCGCGTCGCCCGCCAACCGTGTAGCCGTTCTCGGGGAAGGTGAAGATAAGGTCGATATCCGAGGAGAAGTTAAGCTCGCCGCCCCCGAGCTTGCCCATGCCGAGAATGAGTAGTGGCTGCGGGTTGCCATGGCCATCCATCGGGGTGCCCAGTTCGCTGCACTGTTTGGCGTAGAGCCAGTCGCGAGCGGAGCAGATGAGGGCATCCGCCAGTTTGGTGAGATGGATAAAGCTCTCTTCCACCGCCGCATGGCCCAGTAGCTCGCGCCAGGCGATCACCAGCATGCGGCTGCGGCGAAACTGGCGCAGGATACGCTTGAGCGCCTCTTCATCGCTTACCTCGGCGAGCAGGGCGGTCAGATCGCGCTGGTAGGCGGGCCAGCGTTCGGCTTGCTCGAGATCCCCGGAGGCGAGGATCTGGGTCAGCAGCTCGGGTTGCTTGAAAAGGGAGTCGGCGACAAAATCGGAGAGGCCCAGTAGGGCCTGCAGGGTCTGGCGAACGGGCTCTGGCTGGTTGCCATAGTCGGGGGCCAGTTCGATCAGCCGTTGCCATTGGCGCTCGGCCTGTTCTTGCAGCAAGGGGGAGAGGGCAGAGGAAGAGGGAGAATGCTGGGCCACGGTTGCCGTCCTTGTGGTTCACGACAGCGGGTTAACGACACGGGGTTAACAACGCTGCCGGTTCAAAATGGTGGTTGCCAATCTAGCACTGTCAGGCCCCCGCGTCACAGCGCAGGGGCGAGAAGCATGATCCGGTGGGAATTATTGGCCGCCAGTCAATCAGGTGCGCTGGTAGATGGCAGGGTTGTAGATCTCCATCAGGCTGTCTGGACTTGCTGGGGGCGCAAAGCCAAAACCGGCATAGAGGCCGTGAGCATCAGAGGTGGCGAGAGCGAGACGCCGTAATCCCTGCAACTCGGGATGGTCGACAATGGTTGCCACCAGTGCCTTGCTGTAACCCCGGCCGCGGTACTCAGGCAGCACGAAGACATCGGCCAGATAGCCAAAGGTGGCCTTGTCGGTGATGACCCGGGCGAAGGCAACCTGCTGACCATCGACATAGCCGCCAACGCAGAGGGAGTGGTTGATGGCCCGCACCACAGTGCTGTGGGGAATACCACGGCACCAGTAAGCCTCTTCGGAGAGAAAACGGTGGATCAGCGGCACATCGAGCCGCCCCTTGTCGTCACTGAGCTCGAGTGGTGGGTGCGTTGCATTCTGCTGCATATTGGCTCCTTGCCGTGCGCTGGAAATGAGAAAGGCCCCCTCAAGGGGCCTTCCAGTCTAACCGGATTGGGGCATGAAATCAGTCAGACGAGTTTGAAGGACTGGATCTGGCTGTCGAGCTCCTTGCTGTGCTGCTCGACCAGCTCGGAGGCCTCTTGCAGCTCGCGTAGAACTACCACAGAGCCTTCGGCGATCTGCTTGACCTGCTCCAGATTGCCGCGCATCTCTTCGGCGACCGAGCTTTGTTGCTCGGAGGCGGCGGCGATGTGGCGGTTCATGTCGGCGACACCCTGTACCCGCTGCACTATGGTGGCGAGCTGGGTACCGGCCTGGGTCACCTGTTCCACCCCCTTGTCAGCCTGCTGTACGCTTTGGGCCATCAGCTCGCCAGCCTGATGGGCATTGCCCTGCAGCTGTTCGATCATCTTCTGGATTTCGACGGTGGCGGCCTGAGCCCGGTTGGCCAGCTCGCGCACTTCGGAGGCCACCACGGCAAAGCCACGACCCGCTTCACCGGCGCGAGCCGCTTCGATGGCCGCGTTAAGTGCCAGCAGGTTGGTCTGTTCCGAGATGCCGCGAATGGTGTCGACCACAGAGCCAATGCGCTCGACCCCCTGCTCCACCTCGTTGACCACGGTGGCGGAGCGCTGGATGTTGCCGGAGAGGGTGTCTATGGTGCTGACGGTGTCGGCGACGCAGCGGCTCCCCTCTTCCGCCAGCTGGCTGGTTTCGGCGGTGGCGTGAGAGGCCTGATCCGCATGGGCGGCCACTTCGCGAATGGCGCCGACCATCTGGCTCATGGCGCTGGCCAGCTGTTCGATCTGGGTGAACTCTTCGTTGATCGCTTCGTTGGCCTCTTCCATGCAAAGGGTCACCTGGGAGGCGATGTCGTTGAGCTCCTTGCAGGCGGCGCGCTGGTTGCCAAATACCTCTTTGAGATTCTCCTGCGAGTGGGAGACCGCCTTGGCGATGTCACCGAATTCGTCACGAGACTTGAGCAGTACCTTGTGGCTGAGGTCCCGCTTGGCGAAGCGCTCCAGCAGGCCCACCAGATAGTGCACCTGCTTGACCATCAGGCGGGAGCCGGTGAGCAGCAGGATCACGAACAGCAGCCCCATGATGGCGGTCTCCATCAGACCGGTCCAGAGCAGGCGATTGGAGATCGCATCCGCCTTGGCGGGATCGAGCCCTTCGCTGAGCAGGGTCGCTTCCAGATTGTTGGCGTCAAACCAGAGTTTTGTCAGTAGCAGGAGGGTACTGAACACCATCAGCAGCACCACTTTGGGTACCAACCGGATGTTGCTCATTCTTTTCTCCAGCAGGTTCAGCTGCATTGTCATTCTCCTTTTAAAAGCCGTTTTTTCCTTTGCCCTCAGGACTATCGGCATTATCTTCTCTTTTATTAATTTGCACTGTGCTTAAAGTTGGAAAATGTATGCGACATCACTTAACTCATCTGCGGGCGATGGATCTGCTGATGGCATTTCTGTCGATTATCTCGGTTGTGCTGGTGACGGCCCGCTGGTGGGGCCATGAGAGCCTGACACCACAGACTCTGCAGCTCTTCTATGACCTCGACAGTCTGATCTGCTACTTCTTCCTCGCGCACTTTGCTTATGGCTGGATCCGGGCCTCCGATCGCAAGGCCTATTTCAAGGCCAACTGGATCTATCTGCCGGGTAGCCTGCCGATGGCGGAGCAACTGCGCTGGGCGCGGTTGATCCAGCTGTGGCGGGTCTATCAGCTGTTCAAGGAGCACCCGGATCTCTGGGCCATGTTCCGTCGCGAGCGCAACGAGACCACTCTCTCCGGCATCCTGTTTCTGTTCTTCCTGCTGCTGGGGGTGGGTTCCGGCGTCATGTACTGGATTGAGTCAGGCCAGCCCGGCAGCCAGATTGAGACACCCTATGACGCGTTCTGGTGGACGCTGGTGACCCTCTCGACAGTCGGTTACGGCGATCTGGTGCCCAAGACAGAGGAGGGGCGGTTTGTCGCCAGCCTGCTGATCCTGTTCGGGGTCGGTCTGTTCGGTGCCATCAGCGGTTTTATGGCCAGCCTGTTTTTGCAGCCCAACAAGGGGGATGGCGAGACCGACAAGTGGCGTCATCACTACAACAACCAGCAAGAGGAGCTGCTGCGGGAGATCCGCGCCCTGCGCAGCGAGGTGCAGGAGCTGAAAAACAAGTGAGGCCGCAGACGGGCAAGTTGCGAGGTGACTCGCAACTCTGCGCGTATTATCCCGGGGGAGGTGCTTTTTCTTTGCTTGTCCTTTAACCTGCTGGCGGCTTAACATTCAACCTCTTGTCCAAACCTGAAAAAGAGAACCGATCGACCATGCGCGCCCTTCTCGGGATTTTGATCTGCTTGTGTGCCCAACAGGCACTGGCCGATACCCGTTATGTTTCAGACAACATCTTTACCTATATCCACAATGGCCCGGGTACCCAGTACCGGATCCTTGGCAGCGTCAAGGCTGGTGAACCGCTGGAGGTAAAGGCGGTGAACAGCGAGGCCGGTTTCACCCAGGTGGTGGACGGTCGTGGCCGCGAGGGGTGGATCAAGAACAGCGAACTGCAGAGCCAGATCAGCCTGCGCGAGCGTCTGCCCCAGGTGGAAAAAGAGCGCGATGAGCTTAAAGATCGCTTGCAGAACCTCAACGGTGACAACGAGAAACGCTTCACCGAGAAGGATGGCCAGATCGCTGCCCAGAGCAAGGAGATCGCCGCTCTCAAGGCCCAGCTGGTCAGTCAGGGTGAGGAGATGAGCAATCTCAAAGAGCAGAATGATGCCCTGACCCAGAGCTACGACAACCAGGAGCACGACATGCAAATGGACTGGTTTATCCGTGGTGGTGCCATGGTGGGTGCCGGTATCCTGCTTGGCATCCTGCTGCCGATGCTGCCCCGTCGTCGCAGCCGTGGCGATCGCTGGATGAACTGACAGCATCTGGCTGGATGAATTGCTGAGAAGGGTCGCCGTGGCGGCCCTTCTTTTTTGGGGCGCATTGGGCGGAATGCGTGGCTGCTTTGCGATAGAGCGGCGGCAGATCGTATACAAAATGAAGTCAGATGACCCTCACGCTTGCTGGCGTATTGGCTTAAAAAGGGAGTTCATGGGGGAATGGGCGATCTTTGTTAAAGAGTGGCAACAAATTCATTTCATATAGGGTGCAATATTGTATACATTATCGGCGTTTCGGCGGCGCGTCCGCCTTTGTCGATATCAGCCCTAGGGCGTACAGGAAGACCCCATATGTTCAAAGCTACTCAAGTGCTTGCCGCTGACTATATCCCCTCCGATCTGGCCGCCCTGCGCGAAGCCATCACCCAGAACTACGTGGTGGATGAAAATGCCTATCTGGCCGAACTGTCGGCCATGCTGCCGGGGGATGGCGCCTCGCTGGAGCAGGTGACCCAGCGTGCCCGTACTCTGGTGACCAAGGTGCGCAAGGAGAGCGGCTCCGGTGATGGTATCGACGCCTTCCTGCAGGAGTACAGCCTGGATACCCAGGAGGGGATCATCCTGATGTGTCTGGCCGAGGCGCTGCTGCGCATTCCCGATGCCGAGACCGCCGACGCCCTGATCAAGGACAAGCTCTCCGGCGCCAACTGGTCCTCCCATTTCCGCAAGAGCGACTCTACTCTGGTCAACGCCTCCACCTGGGGGCTGATGCTGACCGGCAAGATCATCAAGCTCGACAAGAAGCTCGACGGCAACCCGGCCAACCTGCTGGGGCGCATGGTCAACAAGCTGGGGGAGCCGGTGGTGCGCTCCGCCATGTATGCCGCCATGAAGATCATGGGCAAGCAGTTCGTGCTGGGGCGCGACATGAAAGAGGCGCTCAAGGCGAGCCGCAAATCCCGCGAGCTGGGCTACACCCACACCTACGACATGCTGGGTGAATCGGCGCTGACCATGCAGGATGCCGACAAGTATCTGACCGATTACCGCAACGCCATCGAGGCGGTGGGCAACGAGCGGATCAGCGACGGCGGCCCGGCCCCCTCCATCTCCATCAAACTCTCGGCGCTCCATCCGCGCTATGACGTGGCCAACCGCGAGCGGGTGCTCGGCGAAATGTGCGAGCGGCTGGTGGGGCTGGTGCGTCTCGCCCGCGACAAGGATGTGGCCATCAGCATCGATGCCGAGGAGATGGACAGACTCGAGCTGTCGCTGGATCTGTTTGAGCAGCTCTACCGCTCCGACGCCAACCGTGGCTGGGGCAAGCTCGGCATGGTGGTGCAGGCCTACTCCAAACGCGCCCTGCCGGTGCTCTGCTGGCTCACCGCGCTGGCCCGCGAGCAGGGTGACCTCATTCCGGTTCGCTTGGTAAAAGGCGCCTACTGGGACAGCGAACTGAAATATGCCCAGCAGGCGGGCCTGCCCGGCTACCCGCTCTTTACCCGCAAGGCGGGCACCGATATATCCTACCTCGCCTGCGCCCGCTACCTGCTGAGCGAGCCGACCCGCGGCTTTATCGCTCCCCAGTTCGCCACCCACAATGCCAATACCGTGGTCAGCATTCTGGAGATGGCTGGCGATCGCCAGTTTGAATTCCAGCGCCTGCACGGCATGGGGGAGGAGCTGCACAACGCCGTGCTGAACGACAATCCCGGCCTGCACTGCCGCATCTATGCGCCGGTCGGCGCCCACAAGGATTTGCTGCCCTATCTGGTGCGCCGCCTGCTGGAGAATGGGGCCAACACCTCCTTCGTTCACAAGCTGGTGGATCCCAATACCCCGGTGGACTCGCTGGCCGAGCATCCGCTGCGCACCCTCAAGCGCTACTCCGGCTTTGCCAACGACCGCATTCCGCAGCCGGTGAACCTCTTCACCGACCGCAAGAACTCCAGCGGCGTCAACATGAACATCCTCTCCATCCAGCGCCCCTTCTTCGCCCGCTTGAAAGAGCTGGAGAGCAAGCAGTGGCTGGCAGGCCCCATCGTCGATGGCGAGACCCTCAAGCGCAGTGAGGCGCGCACCGTGCTGAGCCCGCAGGATGTGAGCCTCACCGTCGGCAAGATCCACTGGGCCGACGAGCAGGCGGTGGAGCAGGCCTTGGCATCCGCCCACGCCGCCTTCCCGCGCTGGCGTGAAACCCCGGTGAGCGAGCGGGCCGCCGCGCTGGAGAAGCTGGCAGATCTGCTGGAAGCGAACCGCGAGCAGTTCGTCTCCCTCTGTACCCGCGAGGCGGGCAAGTTGCTGCAGGATGGCATCGACGAGGTGCGCGAGGCGGTGGACTTCTGTCGCTACTACGCGGTGCAGGCTCGTGGCCTGATGGGGCAGGCGACCCTGCTGCCCGGTTACACCGGCGAGCAGAACGAGCTGTTCCTGCAGGGGCGTGGCGTGTTCGTCTGCATCAGCCCGTGGAACTTCCCGCTGGCGATTTTCCTGGGCCAGGTCGCCGCGGCGCTGGCCACCGGCAACACCGTTATCGCCAAACCGGCGGAGCAGACCGGCCTTATCGCCCATCTGGCGGTGACCCTGGCCCATCAGGCCGGCATTCCCGGTGACGTGCTGCAACTGCTGCCGGGTGACGGCGCCACCGTCGGTGCCAAGCTGACGGCGGATGCCCGCATCGGCGGCGTCTGCTTCACAGGCTCCACCGAGACCGCCAAGCTGATCAACATGACCCTGGCCCAGCGCGATGGTGCCATTCTGCCGCTCATCGCCGAGACCGGCGGCCAGAACGCCATGATCGTCGACTCCACCGCGCTGCCGGAGCAGGTGGTGCGGGACGTGGTGAGCGCCGCCTTCCAGAGCGCCGGTCAGCGCTGCTCGGCCCTGCGGGTGCTCTACCTGCAGGAGGAGATCGCCGAGCGGGTGCTGGAGATCCTCACCGGCGCCATGCAGGAGCTGAAAGTGGGCAACCCGGCCGAGCACAACACCGACGTCGGCCCGGTGATCGATGCCGATGCCAAGGCGGGGCTGGATGCCCATTTGACCCGGATGATCCCGCGAGCTCGCCTGATTGCCCAGGCGCCGATGCCCGCCGCGACCATGGAGGGACACTTCGTTCAGCCGACCGCGCTGGAGATCGGCTCCATCCGCGAGCTGGTCAAGGAGCAGTTCGGCCCCATCCTGCACGTGGTGCGCTACGCCACCCGGGATCTGGACAAGGTGATCAGCGACATCAACGGCACCGGCTACGGTCTGACGCTGGGGATCCACAGCCGCAACGAATCCCACGCCGAAGAGCTGGCGAGCCGCATCAATGTGGGCAACGTCTACATCAACCGCAACCAGATCGGCGCCATGGTCGGGGTGCAGCCGTTCGGCGGCCAGGGGCTCTCCGGCACCGGCCCCAAGGCGGGTGGCCCCCACTATCTCGGGCGGTTTGTTACCGAGAAGACCCGTACCATCAACACCACGGCGGTGGGCGGCAACGCCTCTCTGCTGGCGATGGGCGATGCCTGATCCGCGTCGATAGAGGCCGGATACGGGATGCCGGATAACAACGGGCCGCCTTCGGGCGGCCCCTTTATTTGCGCCATCCGTTTTTTACGAATGGGACAATCTGCCACGGCGGGGTCGTCAGCGACCCGTGCTGGTCGTAAGATGGGAGCCATTCGCGCGGCGTTTGCCCCTTGCTCGGCCAGCCGTGGTCAGGGTTCTGTTTAACTGGACTTTGTGTAATTGGACTTAAGTGAGAGTGTTCATCTGATGTCATTAACCGAACAAGCCCGCTGGTTCGTGCTGGGGGGCGATCATCTGGTACTGCTCGATCAGCAGGGTCAGGTGCCACAGGGTAGTAAAGCGTGCCTGCCCGCAGCGCTGGCTGACGCCCCTTTCGAGCGTTTTGATGAGTGGCAGGGGTTGCCCTGCTATTTGCTCGATCTGGGGGCTGAGGCCGACACGACTATGATGGCCCCCCTGCGCCAGTTGATGGTGGCGGGGGACGAGGAGGGCTTTCGTCTCGCCGGCCGCGCCTGGCAGCTCGTTACCTTCCGCCGCACCCACAGTTTCTGCGGCGAGTGCGGCGCCCCCATGACCCCGAAGGCGGGGGAGTGGGCGCAGGTGTGCCACCTCGGCCACACGGCCTATCCGCGTATCTCCCCCTGTATTATCGTGGCGGTGCGCAAGGGACCGGAGATCCTCTTGGCGGCCCATCGCCGTCACTATCAGGCGGACGATCCCATGTATACCG
Source organism: Aeromonas sp. FDAARGOS 1404 (assembly GCF_019047085.1). NCBI lineage: Bacteria > Pseudomonadati > Pseudomonadota > Gammaproteobacteria > Aeromonadales > Aeromonadaceae > Aeromonas > Aeromonas sp. FDAARGOS 1404. Next base: position 1,450,395 of record NZ_CP077237.1, on the reverse strand, counting down.
TGCTGGCCGGCTTTGTGGAGGCGGGGGAGAACCTTGAGCAGTGCGTGGCGCGGGAGGTGTTCGAGGAGAGCGGCATCCAGGTGCGCAATGTGCGCTATGTGGCGAGCCAGCCCTGGCCCTTCCCCCACAGCCTGATGATGGGCTTTACCGCCGACTACGAGAGCGGCGAGATCAAGGTGCAGGATGACGAACTGGTCGCTGCTGCTTTCTTTGCCGCCGACCGGCTGCCGCGTTTGCCGCCCCACGGCACCATTGCCCGGCGGCTGATCGAGTTGTCACTGGCTGGCGAGGGGTAACGGCGCTTATCTTTTCGCCAACCTTTTTGCACTTCATTTTAAAAACGGGGCGCTCTGGTTTGCGCCCCTTCACATCTTTGCAACCGCGCGCCCATTTGCCACGTTTTGGGCAGTCCGCTCCGGTGGGCAAAGTGGTATTATGGCCGCCATTTTATGCGTGATACGAACTCGGGAACTGGGATGAAAGAGCTGAAGAACGATCGATACCTGCGCGCTTTGCTGCGTCAGGATGTGGACATGACCCCGGTATGGATGATGCGCCAGGCTGGCCGCTATCTGCCGGAATACAAGGCGACTCGCGCCCAGGCGGGGGATTTCATGTCCCTGTGCCGCAATGCCGAGCTGGCCTGTGAAGTCACCCTGCAGCCGCTGCGCCGCTACCCGCTCGATGCCGCCATCCTCTTCTCCGACATCCTCACCGTGCCTGATGCCATGGGGCTGGGTCTCTACTTCGAGCAGGGTGAAGGCCCGCGCTTCGAGCGCCCGATCACCTCCATGGCCGACGTGCAGGCGCTGCCCATTCCGGATCCGGAAGATGAGCTGGGCTATGTGATGAATGCGGTGCGCACTATCCGCCGCGAGCTGAAGGGTGAAGTGCCGCTCATCGGCTTCTCCGGCAGCCCCTGGACCCTGGCCACCTACATGGTGGAGGGGGGCAGCTCCAAGGCGTTCACCAAGATCAAGCAGATGATGTACGCAGAGCCGCAAACCCTGCACCTGCTGCTCGACAAGCTGGCCGACAGCGTGATTGCTTACCTCAACGCCCAGATCAAGGCGGGTGCGCAGGCGGTCATGGTGTTCGACACCTGGGGCGGCGTGCTCACCCCGCGCGATTACCGCGACTTCTCCCTGCAGTACATGCACAAGATTGTCGATGGCCTGATCCGCGAGCACGACGGTCGCCGTGTGCCGGTCACCCTGTTCACCAAGAACGGCGGTCAGTGGCTGGAGCAGATTGCCGCCACCGGTTGCGATGCGCTGGGTCTGGACTGGACCACCGACATCGCCGACGCCAAGCGTCGGGTCGGCGACAAGGTGGCGCTGCAGGGCAACATGGATCCCTCCATGCTCTACGCCACTCCGGCTCGCATCCGTGAAGAGGTCGCCTCCATTCTTGCCGGTTTCGGTCACGGTAATGGGCACGTCTTCAACCTCGGCCACGGCATCCATCAGGATGTGAACCCGGAACATGCCGGCGTGTTCGTCAACGCGGTACACGAGCTCTCTGCCCAGTACCACGGTCGCTAAGGCCGGGGCGAGAGAAGAAGAGTTTGTTTGATATCCGGGGCCGTCAGGCCCCGTTTTACATTAAAAAATGGCGCTGCGACGACGAGCGCGTGGCGGCCGTGCAGGAGGCAAGATGAGCAGCAAGTCACTGGATTGGGGTATCGATCTTGGTGGTACCAAGTGTGAATGCGTGGTGTTGGATGGCGACGAGGTGTTGCTGCGCCACCGCATCCCCACCGAGCGGGCGGGCGGTTATGACCATATGATTGGCCAGATCGCCAAGCTGGTAGCGCAGTGCGCCGAGAAGATTGGCCAGCGCCCGACCGTCATCGGCATGGGCACGCCGGGGGCGCGGGATCCGCAGACCGGCCTGATGAAGAACTGCAACACCACCGAGCTCAACGGCAAGCCGTTCAAGGAGGATCTGGAGCGCAAGCTGGGCGTGCCGGTGCTGATCGCCAACGACGCCAACTGCTTCGCGCTGGCAGAAACCCATCTGGGCGCGGTGCGCCAGCACCATCCCGATGCGAAAGTGGTGTTCGGCATCATCATGGGCACCGGGGTCGGCTCCGGCATCGTCATCAACGGCCAGATCCTCAACGGCCACCACGGCATCGCCGGCGAGTGGGGCCACAATGTGCTCTCCCCCGATGGTCCCGAGTGCTACTGCGGCAAGCGCGGCTGCGTCGAGACCCTGATCAGCGGTCCGGCGCTGGAGGCTTGGTACGAGGCGAAGGCCAAGCGCCGCCTCTCGCTCGCCCAAATCGCGGCTGCTACCGCCCACGATCACATCGCCAAGCTCACCATCGACCGGCTGCATCTGCTGTTTGGTCAGGCGCTGGCCAACGTGGTCAACATTCTCGACCCGGATGTGATCGTCATTGGCGGTGGGGTGGGCAATGTGCAGAGCCTTTACAGCGCCGGACGGCAGACAATTTTGCCCTTCCTCTTTAATCCCCGTTTCAGTGCCCCCATTATTGCTCCAGCCCTTGGCGACAGTGCCGGGGTGTTCGGGGCGGCCCTGCTGGCCCGCGGTGAATTCAAGGAGGCCCTGCTGTCGTAGCTAGGGCTCCCGGGCGGCCGGTGTGCCGTCCTGTTGCTGGTTCAAGGAAACGGATTCTCGATGATCAAGATTGCCATCAATGGTTACGGGCGGATCGGTCGCAACGTGTTGCGAGCCCTCTATGAAAGCGGGCGCGACAAGACCATCAAGATCGTCGCCATCAACGAGCTGGCGGCCCCCGAGGCCATGGTGCACCTGACCCGTTACGATACCAGTCACGGTCGCTTCCACCATCCGGTGCAACTGGCGGGTAACAGCATGCTGGTGGGGGAGGATCTCATCTCCCTGTTTGCCGAGCGGGATCCGTCAAAGCTGCCGTGGCGGGCGCTGGGAGTCGATGTGGTGCTCGATTGCACCGGGGTATTCGGCTCGCGGGCCGATGCCGAGCTGCATCTGGCGGCGGGGGCGGGCAAGGTGCTCTTCTCCCACCCGGCGGATGCGGATGTGGATGCCACCGTGGTCTACGGGGTCAACCATCATACCCTCACCGGAGCGGAGCGGATCGTCTCCAACGCCTCCTGTACCACCAACTGCGTGGTACCGGTGATTGAAACATTGCATCGAGAATTCGAGATAAATTGTGGTACTATTACGACAATTCATTCGGCCATGCATGATCAGCAAGTCATCGATGCCTACCACAGTGACTTGCGCCGAACCCGCGCTGCCAGTCAGTCCATCATTCCGGTGGATACCAAGCTGGCAAAGGGGCTGGAGCGTATCCTGCCCCACTTCGCTGGCAAGTTCGAGGCGATCGCGGTGCGGGTGCCGACCATCAATGTAACAGCGATGGATCTCAGTATTACTGTTCGTAAAAAAGTGACAGTTACTGACGTAAATCAAGCCCTGCAACGGGCATCCAGAGGTACATTACACGGTATTCTGGATTACACGGAAGAACCGCTGGTCTCCGTAGACTTCAATCATGATGCACACTCCTGCATCATTGATGGTACCCAGACCCGGGTGAGCGATGCCAACCTCGTCAAGATGTTGATGTGGTGCGATAACGAATGGGGCTTCGCAAACCGGATGCTGGATACCACCCGGGCCATGATGGCCGCAGGCTGAGCCTGCCCCGGGCGAAAGGTTACTGTTTTTAACATTACCTGGAAAATATAGAGGACTGAATATGTCTGTTATCAAGATGACTGACCTGGATCTGGCGGGTAAACGCGTTCTGATCCGTGCTGACCTGAACGTACCGGTAAAAGACGGCAAGGTCACCTCCGATGCACGTATCGTTGCGACTCTGCCGACCATCAAGCTGGCTCTGGAAAAGGGCGCCAAGCTGATGATCACCTCCCACCTGGGTCGTCCGACCGAGGGTGAATACAACGAAGAATTCTCCCTGGCTCCGGTTGTCAACTATCTGAAAGACGCTCTGTCCTGCCCGGTTCGCCTGGCCAAGGATTACCTGGATGGCGTAGAAGTCGCTGCCGGTGAGCTGGTTGTGCTGGAAAACTGCCGCTTCAACAAAGGCGAGAAGAAGAACACCGAAGAGCTGGCCAAAAAATACGCCGCCCTGTGTGACGTCTTTGTAATGGATGCGTTCGGTACTGCTCACCGCGCCGAAGGTTCCACCTACGGTGTGGCTCAGTTCGCTCCGGTCGCTTGTGCTGGTCCGCTGCTGGCGGGTGAACTGGAAGCCCTGGGCAAAGCCATGCTGAAGCCCGAGCGCCCGATGGTTGCCATCGTTGGCGGCTCCAAGGTCTCCACCAAGCTGACCGTTCTGGAATCCCTCTCCAAGATCGCTGACCAGCTGGTTGTCGGTGGTGGCATCGCCAACACCTTCATCGCTGCTGCCGGTCACAACGTCGGCAAGTCCCTGTGCGAGCACGACCTGATCGACACCGCCAAGAAACTGGCTGCCGAGACCAACATTCCTGTGACCACCGACGTGGTTGTAGGTGCCGAGTTCTCCGAGTCCACTCCGGCCACCATCAAGTCTGTTAACGATGTGACCGACGGCGACATGATCTTCGACATCGGCCCGGATTCTGCCAAGGCCCTGGCTGACATCATCATGAACGCCAAGACCATCCTGTGGAACGGTCCGGTTGGCGTGTTCGAGTTCGACCAGTTCGCTGAAGGCACCAAGGTTATCGCTGAAGCCATCGCTGCTTCTCCGGCCTTCTCCATCGCTGGCGGTGGTGACACCCTGGCTGCTATCGACAAGTTCGGCATCGCTGACAAAGTCTCCTACATCTCCACTGGCGGCGGCGCCTTCCTGGAGTTCGTAGAAGGCAAGGTACTGCCGGCTGTTGCGATTCTGGAACAGCGCGCCAAAGCCTAATTGACCCGGAACGGGGGGCAAAAGCCTCCCGTTTCGTTTATCATGTGCCCGCTGTGCCGGTTCATGATGAACCCCCCATTTTTTATTAACGGCATACGAGACAGGACGATTAAACATGTCTAAGAAAATTTTCGACTTCGTAAAACCCGGCGTGATCACTGGTGATGACGTTCAGAAAGTGTTCGCCATCGCTAAAGAGAACGGCTTTGCTCTGCCGGCCGTAAACTGCGTTGGTACCGACTCCGTTAACGCCGTACTGGAAGCTGCCGCCAAGGTTAAAGCGCCGGTTATCGTTCAGTTCTCCAACGGTGGTGCCGTGTTCACCGCCGGTAAGGGTCTGAAGCTGGAAGGTCAGAAAGCTGCCATCCTGGGTGCCATCTCTGGTGCCAAGCACGTTCACGCTGTTGCCGAAGCTTACGGCGTGCCGGTAATCCTGCACACCGACCACGCTGCCAAGAAGCTGCTGCCGTGGATCGACGGTCTGCTGGAAGCGGGCGAGAAGCACTTTGCTGAAACCGGCAAGCCGCTGTTCTCCTCCCACATGCTGGATCTGTCCGAAGAGTCTCTGGAAGAGAACATCGACATCTGCTGCGAGTACCTGACCCGCATGGCCAAGATGAACATGACTCTGGAGCTGGAACTGGGTTGCACCGGTGGCGAAGAAGACGGCGTCGACAACAGCCACATGGATCAGTCCGCTCTGTACACCCAGCCGGAAGATGTTGCTTACGCTTACGAGCGTCTGTCCAAGATCAGCCCGCGTTTCACCATCGCTGCCTCCTTCGGTAACGTACACGGTGTATACAAGCCGGGTAACGTCAAGCTGACCCCGTCAATCCTGGACGCTTCCCAGAAGTACGTTTCCGAGAAGTTTGGCGTTCCAGCCAAGTCTCTGGACTTCGTATTCCACGGTGGTTCAGGTTCCACTCTGGAAGAGATCCGCGAGTCCATCTCCTACGGCGTAGTGAAGATGAACATCGACACCGACACCCAGTGGGCAACCTGGGAAGGTCTGCTGAACTTCTACAAGAAGAACGAAGCTTACCTGCAAGGCCAGCTGGGTAACCCGGAAGGCGCCGACAAGCCGAACAAGAAGTACTACGATCCGCGCGTATGGCTGCGTGAAGGTCAGACTTCCATGATCGCTCGTCTGGAGAAAGCATTCTCCGACCTGAACGCCATCGACGTACTGTAATTCGTTACCGCACCTTGATTGCATGAGAAGGCGCCCTTCGGGGCGCCTTTTGCATTTCTGTGATCCGCACCGGTTGGTGAGTGGAGGGGGAACTGGGTATTATCGAAACAACTTTGCTTATTTTATTAAACAATTTGCAACCAAGGCAGGATGCTGAGTATGCAGGCAGGAAAGCACAACGGATATCAGGAGCACGTCGCCTCCTACTACGCGGCCACCCGCAACGACTCGCAACAGTGGCCCGAGCTGGAGGGGGAGCACAAGGCTGACGTCTGCATCATCGGCGGCGGCTTTACCGGTCTCAATACCGCCATCAATCTGGCTGATGCCGGTTACAAGGTCGCCTTGCTGGAGGCCAACCGTATCGGCTGGGGGGCGTCGGGGCGCAACGGCGGCCAGCTTATTCGCGGTATCGGTCACGATACCAGCCAGTTCGCCCGCTGGATTGGTGAGGAAGGGGTGCGCGAACTCGACCTGATGGGGCTGGAGGCGGTGCAGCTGGTGCGCGAGCGGGTTGAGCGTTTCAATATCGACTGCGACCTCACCTGGGGTTACTGCGATCTGGCCACCCGTCAGCGTCATCTGGCCGGCTTCGAAGAGGAGCTCGACCATCTGGCGAGTCTGGGCTATGAGCACGAACTCAAACTGGTGCCGCGGGAAGATATCCATAGCGTGGTGGGATCGGATCGCTATATCGGCGGCCTCATCGACATGGGCTCCGGCCATCTCCATCCCCTCAATCTGGCGCTCGGCGAGGCGCGTGCCGCTGCCAGCCTCGGGGTTTCCCTGTTTGAACATTCCCGGGTGACCCATATCGAGTACGGCAAGCAGGTAGAGGTGACCACCGCCCACGGCCGGGTCACTGCCGACTATCTGGTGATCGGCTGCAACGCCTACCTCAACGACCTCAATCCGGAGCTGGGCGGGCGGGTGCTGCCGGCCGGCTCCTACATCCTTGCCACCGAAGTGCTGGATCGCCGCTTGCGCCAGCGCTTGCTGCCGCAAAACATGGCGGTGTGCGATCAGAATGTGGCGCTCGACTATTACCGCCTCTCCGCCGACGGCCGCCTGCTGTTTGGCGGTGCCTGCAACTACTCCGGCCGGGATCCCCGCGATATCAAGGCCTTTATGTTGCCCAAGCTGCTGCGAGTCTTCCCCGAGCTGGCTGGCACAGCCATCGAGTTTCAGTGGGGCGGCATGATCGGGATCGGCGCCAACCGGCTGCCGCAGATTGGCCGCTTGAAGGAACACCCCAACGTGCTCTACGCCCAGGCCTATTCGGGTCACGGCCTCAATGCCACCCACATGGCAGGCAAGCTGGTGGCCGAGGCGATCCGCGGCGAGAGCCGGGGTTTCGATCTCTTTGCCAGTGTGCCCCATATCACCTTCCCCGGCGGCCCGGCGCTGCGCTCCCCGCTGTTGGCACTGGGTATGCTGTGGCACCGGATGAAGGATATCTTCTGACTCCGATTGTCAGCCTGCGCAGTGCTGGCTGAACGCCAGCCTCCTTGCCAGCCCTTGTTTATAGCGGGTGAGCACTATCGTTCCGCCCGATAGACCAAAAGATGCATTCGCGCCAATCTCGTCCGATTGGCGCTATCTTTTAGGTGTGAGAGCGGTTATCTGCCAAGGAGCAAGAGTTTGTCAGATTGCCGGAATATTTGCCGAAAAAGGGCCAGAGGGCGGGGAGAGGAGGGCCAAGATGGAGATAAACGTGGTCGCGTCAGGCGGGCTCAGCCCGCTGTCGCAACGGCAGGGTTCTCCCGCTGTGCAGGCACAGGAGAGGGTTGCAACTTCACCATCAACGGGCAGTGACAGCCTGGTGCGCGACCTTGGCGCTGTGCTGGATGAGCTGGGGCTGTCACCGCAAGGGGAGAGCAGCGGCGGTGGCACTGTTTCAATCAGGGATTCGCTGGAAGCGTTTATCAACACCATGATGGGCTCCCTGCAACAGCAGCAGGAGCAACAGTTGGCATTGCAGCAACAACAGCGGCAAGAGCAGGAACAGCGCAAACTCGCCATCGCCGACAGCAGCGAAAACCCGCTCAAGCGGGATCTGGAGCGCCTGCTGGAGACGCTGGAGCAACAGGGCGGACAGGAAAAAGAGAGCGAGCAAGGAGCCGAGCGTGAAGCGGTCAATCCCTTGCAGAGCCAGCTGACCAAGCTGCTGGAGAGCAGCGGTGCGGCAGAGAGAGGGGTCACCCTCAAGGAGGTGCTGTCAGGGTTGGCCAGCAAGCTGCCGAACGAACCTGCCGAGCGAAAAGGGTATCGGGTCGATACCCAGGTTTGAGCTGGTTGGCAACGGCAGGAGAGTCGTTGCAGAGCATAAGGGGCGGAAAGCGCTTTATTGGGCCGGTTCCGCCAGCCGCCAGCCCTGTTCGTCCTTCATCATCCACACCTCGGCCTCTTGTGGCAGCACCTGGCCCGCCTCGAACTCACCATATTTGCGCTCGAGCTCCATCAGCCCCATCTCCTGCTGGAAGGGGCCAACCCGGTCGTAGACCAGGTCCTCGTCGTGTAACACCTGCAACTGATCGAGTCCCTGCTTGAAGTGGAGCTGGTAACTCACCTTGACCAGATAGACCCCCTCCATCCGCTCCTCCTTGCCGAGGATGGTGAAGTCGCTGATATCGAACAGGTTGGCGTCTATCTCGGCCAGCAACTTAGCGGTAACTTGGCTCCGGATATCCTCTTCACCGGGCCCTGCACTGCAGCCATAAAGCCAGAGGGCTAGCAGGGGGATGAACCACTTTTTCATCAAAACTCCGGACGGGTGAGACAATCGAAGGGCAAATTCTGCCATGCTGCCGGTCATATACAAGGGATTGCCAGAAAAATCAGTGCGTAACGTATAAGGCTGCCCCCTGTCTGTCTACAGGGGCGCCGTTGGTCAGCGTAGCTGATCGAGCCTGCCCAGAAACTCCGCCGGCCCCATAAAACCGGTGACCCGCTGCCCTGTCAGCTCCTTGCCCTCGCGGTCGAAGAAGATGAGGGTCGGCAGCCCCAGCACATTGAGGCTGTTGAGCAGCTCGACATCGGCATCGTCGTTGGCGGTAACATCCGCCTGCAGCAGAACCATCTGGCCGAAGCGCTCCCGCACCGCCGGGTCGCTGAAGGTCTTGTGCTCGAACTCCTTGCAGGCGACGCACCAGTCGGCGTAGAGGTCGAGCAGCACCGGCTTACCGCGGGCGGCGGCCAGCTGCACCTTGAGATCATCCAGCGTCTTGACGCGGATAAACCGCGGCGCCGTTTGACCGGCATCCGCCGTGACGGCAGCTGGGGGGGCCGGTTGCAGCAGATCCTTGCCCACCACCACGGCGCTGATCATCGCCAGCAACAGCACGAAGCCGCGCACGCTTTTAGCCACCGAGTGGGGCTGGTGCTGGTTGTGGTGATAGAGATAGCCGCACAGCAGCAGCCCCCAGCCGAGCCAGGCGAGGGTAGTAACTTGATCGCTCCAGAGCCGTGACAGCAGCAGGATCGGCACCGCCAGCAGGGCAAAACCAAACAGCTGCTTGATCACATCCATCCAGGCGCCCGCCTTGGGCAGCAGCTTGCCACCCGAGGTGCCGAGCAGCAGCAGCGGCAGGCCCATCCCCAGTGACAGCGCATAGAGCGCCGCCCCGCCGAGCCAGAGATCGCCGCTCTGGGCTACGTAGATCAGCGCCCCCGAGAGCGGCGCCGTGGTGCAGGGGGAGCAGACCAGCCCGGAGATCATCCCCATGATGGCGACCCCGACTACCGATCCGCCCTGCTGGCGGTTGGAGAGACCGGAGAGCCGGGTTTGCAAACTGCTCGGCAGTTGCAGGGTGTAGAGTCCGAACATGGAGAGGGCCAGCAGCACGAACATCACCGATAGACCGACCAGCACATAGGGGTGTTGCAGCGCCGCTTGGAATTTCAGACCTGCCGAGGCCACTACCAGCCCCAGCAGGGTGTAGGTGACCGCCATCCCCTGCACATAGACCAGAGAGAGCAGGAAGGCGCGACCGGTAGAGAGGTGATGGCCGGCACCGGCGATGATGCCGGTCAGGATTGGGTACATGGGGAAGACGCAGGGGGTGAAGGCGAGCCCCAATCCCAGGGCGAAGAAGGCGACGATGCTGAGCCAGAATCCCTGATGGCCGAGGGCGGCGGCCAGCTGATCCTGCTGGCTAACCGGTGCGACACTTTGTGCCGTATCAGCAGTGGACGCTGTGGTTGCCGTGACCAGCGGGGCCACATCGATCAGCTTGTCGGTCGGCGGATAGCAGAGGCCGTCGGTACAGCCCTGATAGCGCACCCGCAGGGTGGCATTTTCCCCCACCTCCTTTAGCGGCACCACGATGCTCACCTGCTGGTAGTAGACCCGGGTCTTGCCGAAGAAGTCATCCTCGTGCTCGGTGCCTTCCGGCAGGGTCGGCTCGCTGAAGGTGAGGTTGTTCCCCTTGAAGCGCAGGCTATGGCGATAGAGGTAGTAGTCGTCGGCGATGTGGAGGGTTAGCAGCAGCTGATCGCCACGCTGTTCGCTCTCGATCTGAAAGGCCTCATCGACCTGTAAAAATTTGGGTTTGGCGTTGGCTTCAATGCCCAGCGAGCTGAGCAGATCGGCGCCGCTGGCGTGGGCTGGGGAGCTGCCCACCGCTGTCATCAGCAGGGCGCAGAGCAGCAGCAGGGGAGAGAGCAAGCGGTTGAACGTCATGAGGTCTCCCCATTGAGCCAGTCGAGATAGGCGGGTAGTCCGGCACTTACCGGCAGGACCAGCAGCTCGGGCACCTCATAAGGGTGATTGGCTTGAATACATGCCTGCAGCTCGGCAAAGCGCGATTGGCGGGATTTGATGATGAGCTGGATCTCGGTGGCGCGCTCCACCTTGCCTTGCCAACGATAGACGGAGGTGACGCCCGGTAGTTGATTGATGCAGGCGGCCAACCGCTGGTTCAGCAGCTGCTCGCAGAGAAGGTCGGCACTGGTTTGATCTGGGCAGGTGCAGAGCACCACAATGGCGTCGGTCATAAAGCGGATCTTCACCTCGTTGGGGTAAACCGGGCAGGCGCCCTTGCCGTGTCATCCTTTTCTGCGGATGAAGGTGAAAAAAGCGCCTGAAAATCAGCGGCTACTATACCCCAGAGCCGCTTCAAATAGCATCTGTAGCCATTTGTGAGCCAGCGCTAAAAATTTGTGGGGGGCATGAGATAGACGCTGTCATGGGGACAGGGCAGAATGAGCGGGCTTGTTCCCAATTGACGTAAGGAAATGTATGACCCAACAGAATGAGCAGCAGAGAAACCGCATGTTGAGCCTGCTGCGCGAAGGTGAGCGCCGCATGTTGGTTCAATTGGCCGGGCTGCTGCGCACGACCGCCGATGAAATCAATGCCGAGCTGGAGAAAGAGGAGCTGATGGCCACCCTGGAGCAGCCCATTACAGTGGAGTATCTCAACGGCGTGGTGCAGCACCATCTGTTCGAGCGCAAACACAAGGGAGATATGGCGGTTGCCCAGCAGATCCTGAGCGATTATCAGAGCGAGCTGGAAGCGCTGCAGGCCGCCCAGGCCCAGCCTGAAGAGGCTGCCGCTGCCGACGAGAGCGGCGAAGAGCTCAAAGCCCAGGCTTGAGCGACGGGCAGGCCTGAATCCTTACCTCTGAATCAGCCGGCCTGCCAGCGCTGATCCCTGTTGCGGCCCCATCATGTCTGCCATGATGGGGCCGTGTCGTTTCTTCAGTTGCCTTCCCTTGTTGCCCTTCACTTCTCGGTTTCAATCCAACTGATTCGTGCCTTAGCGCGCCTCTTGTGGCATGCCGTGCGACACTTCGCGGGGGATGGGGAACACCTTGTCATAGCCCCAGTTGTAGACGAAGGCATAGATCAGGTAGAAGACGACGAAGCCCAGATCCAGCACCAGCGCCTCCAGCATGCTGACGCTCAGCCACCAGGACATGACCGGCAGCGCGACGATCAGCAGACCGCCCTCAAAGCCGAAGGTATGCAGCACCCGTTGCCACAGGGTCTTGTTGGTATGGCCCTGATATTTCAGCAGCAGCTTGTCGACCCCGATGTTGTAGATGTAGTTCCAGACGGTGGCCAGCACCGAGAAGAACAGTGCCAGCGGGCCCATATGGTTGAGCCCGACCCCGGTAACCCAGCTGGCCAGCGGGGCGGCAATCAGCAGGCCAATAAATTCAAAGCCAATGGCATGGCGCAGGCGATCGTTACGGGTACGCATAAGTCACTCTCTCAATCAGATTTATTCACGGATTGCTGGTTAATCTATAGATCTTTAGCGATAGATTCATGTTGGTATCCATCGCTAAAATAGATGGATGAGAGAGCTTGCCGGAGGGCCATAAGATGACGCCATCACTGGAACAACTGAGGATCTTGCTGGCGGCCGCCGAAACCGGCTCGTTTTCCGCTGCCGCCCGCAAGCTGGGCAAGGCGCAGTCGGTGGTGAGCAGCGCCATCGCCAATCTGGAGATCGATCTGGCGCTCACCCTGTTTGACCGCAGCGGCCGCTATCCGCAGCTGACGGAGGCGGGGGCCCGCATGGTGCAGGAGGCGGGGATCCTGCTGGCGCAGAGTGAACGATTGCAATCCATTGCCGGGGAGCTGGCGGCCGGGGTGGAGACTCGGCTCACTCTGGCCATCGATGATGACTCTCACCTCCCCTGGCTCGGCACCCTGTTGGAGGAGTTCGCCACTCGCTACCCGACCGTGGAGCTGGAGTTGCTCTTCCCGCTGATGGAGGATGTGACCGAGATGCTGGTGACCGGCCGGGCCCAGCTCGGCATCAGCTATCAGAAGGTTCATCCCCAGCGGGAGATTGTCGCCCATTCGCTGGGGGAGGTGACCATGCCGCTGGTGGTGTCACCGGATCATCCGCTGGCCCGCAAGCAGCCGCTGCGGGAGGTCGATCTGCAGGGGGCACGTCAGCTGATGGTCACCGGCCGACGGGAAGGGAGCGAGCGTCAGCGTTTTCGCATCTCGGCTCAGGTGTGGTGGGTCGAGGGGGATCTCGGGGTGCTGGAACTGGTCAAGCGGGGTCTTGGCTGGTCCGCCATTCCGGAATTTCTGCTGCATCAACCGCTGAAGCGGGGTGAAGTGGTGGTGCTGGAGCCGGACTTTATCGCCAGCCACGCGCTGGCGCTGGAGTTGCAGTGGCATCGCGCCCGCCCGCTGGGGCAGGCGGGGCGCTGGCTGAAGGAGGCACTGCTGGCGCGGGTGCCTCGCTAGCCGACCTTACTCGGTCAGGGCGTAAGGCAGGGGTTGCAGGGTGAGGCGGGAGCCTTCGTCCTGCTTGAGGCGGAATTGGGCGTCAGCCTCGGTATCTTTTGGCAGCACGGCGGTGAGCCACACCTGCCCGGCCTGTTGCCAGGCGTTGAGCACCATGCCGCTGCGGCGCCAGTTGTCACCCAGTTGCAGCTCTAGGGTATCGCCCGCATTGACCGGCTCACTGGCACTGCCCGCCAGCAGGAACAGGGCGCGGTTGTTGGCGCCGCGATATTTGGCGCGGGCCACCGTCTCCTGCCCCATGTAGCAGCCCTTGTTGAAGCTGATACCGTCCAGCGCCTGCAGGTTGAGCATCTGCGGGATGAACTCCCCCTGATGCACAGCTTCCATGTGCGGCAGACCCGCCTTGATCTCGAGCCCCCACCAGAGTGACTCGTCACCTTGCGGCAGGGCGTCAGCTTGTTGATTGCTCACCAGCAGCCAGCGATCCTGTTCAATCTTCACCACCATGCCGCCGTCGATAAGACCGCTCTGCAGAAGGCCAAACTGCTCGGCGATCCACGCATCGCTGCCCGTACCGGCGATCCCGGTGGCGTGGCGTTCGTCTGCGGCGATCTCGACCTTGGAGAAGACGGCAAATTTCTTCAGCTCCGGCAACTGACGTTCCAACACTGAAGGGCTGGTCAGCAGCAGCAGGCTGTCGTCGAGGCAGAGCAGGCGGAAATTGCTCCACAGCTTGCCCTTGGGATCACAGTGGCCACCCGGGGTCTGTTGCCCCAGTTGCAGGGCGTTGACATCACAGGTGACCTGACCTTGCAGATATTTGACGCGATCCTGGCCGCTGATACGGGTGATGGCCAGCTTGGTCAGGGAGAAGCGGGTCGGCTCGGCAGGAAAAACAGGTGGTTGCAGGCTCACGATGGTATTCCAGAGAGAAAGTATGTGAGCTGCATGGTAAAGACGTAACTAATGTTTGTCAGCCGGAAAATCCAGCTGGTACCATCCCCAGGTCTTTGTAAGGAGAGTGCCATGTTGAGCCCAGTTGAAAAATCCCGCCTGAAGTGGGCCTGCCGTCGCGGTATGCTCGAGCTGGATGTGATCTTTATGCCCTTTTTCGAACACGAGTTCGACTCCCTGAGCGAAGCCGATCAGCAGACCTTTATCCGCCTGCTGGCGAGCGACGATCCGGATCTGTTCAAATGGTGCATGGGTCATGGTGTCCCTGCCGATCCCGCATTTGCCGCCATGATCCCGATGATCCTGGAGCGCAATCAGGCGCGCCACGACCGCCAGGGGTAATACCGTGGAGCGGGTGATCATGACGGTTCACCCCTCCCGCCATCAGCAATGTTTGCTGGTGGCCCTCTTTTTGTTGCTGCTTTGGCCGGTGGCTGGCCTGATTGCCGGTTGGCAGTGGGCGCTGTTGCTGCCCGTCTGGCTGGCGGCGCTCTGGTTGAGCTGGCGCTCCCTTGCCGCGCCCCCGTTCGAGCTTGTCTGGGATGGCCAGTGGCTGCAGTGGCAAGGTCGTCGCTATCAGCTCGACAAGAAAAGCCGCATTCTGCCCGGCGTGCTCAGGCTGGTGCTTTGTCCCGAGCAGCAAGAGAGTGGAGCTGTGTCGCCACGGCAACTCTGGCTCTTCTCCGACGCCCTTCCCCCCGAACATTATCGCCTGCTGGCGCGAGCCATCCACTTTCTGCCGTCTCGGCGCTGACGCCTGCTTTCCGTGATGACCATGTGCTGATTTATCGCGATGATCCGCTGCCATGTGGCTGGCGGCACTCTTTTTGTGGTTGAAAAGCGGTTGAAAACAAGTGACCCCGCCGGGGCGGGGTCACTTGTTGCTGCAACGCTTTATGGGAAGGGGATTAATCCCGCTCCGGGGTCAGTACGGTCGGCTTGGAGTCCGGCAGCATATCCGGATGATCCAGGTTGTAGTGCAGGCCGCGCGACTCCTTGCGCTGCAGGGCGCAGTTGACGATAAGTTCGGCCACCTGCAGCAGGTTGCGCAGCTCCAGCAGGTTGTTGGAGACGCGGAAGTTGGCGTAGTACTCCTGCACCTCCTGCTTGAGCAGGTCGATGCGGCGCTTGGCGCGGGCCAGACGTTTGTTGGTACGCACTATCCCCACGTAGTCCCACATCATCAACCGCAGTTCGTGCCAGTTGTGCTGGATCACCACCAGTTCGTCAGAATCTTCCACCTTGCTCTCGTCCCACACCGGCAGGCGTGGCGGCTCCACGCTCATCGGCAGCTTGGCCAGAATGTCGGCCCCCGCCTGATGGGCATAAACCACGCATTCCAGCAGGGAGTTGGAGGCCATGCGGTTGGCGCCGTGCAGACCGGTGTAGGTCACTTCACCGATGGCATAGAGGCCGGGGATATCGGTCTGGCCGTTGTTGTCGATCATCACGCCGCCACAGGTGTAGTGGGCGGCCGGCACGATGGGCATCGGCTCCTTGGTGATGTCGATGCCGACCGCGAGGCAGCGCTCATAAATGGTCGGAAAGTGCTTGATGATGAAGTCGGCCGGTTTGTGGCTGATGTCCAGATACATGCAGTCGGCGCCGAGTCGCTTCATTTCGTGGTCGATGGCGCGGGCGACGATATCGCGCGGTGCCAGCTCGGCCCGCTCGTCAAACTCCGGCATAAAGCGGCTGCCGTCCGGGCGGCGCAGATAGGCCCCCTCGCCACGCAGCGCTTCGGTCAGCAGGAAGTTGGGATCATCGGGGTGGAACAGGCTGGTGGGATGGAACTGGTTGAACTCCAGGTTCGCCACCCGGCAACCGGCCCGCCATGCCATGGCGATGCCATCGCCAGAGCTCACATCCGGGTTGGAAGTGTACTGGTAGACCTTGGAGGCGCCACCGGTGGCCAGCGCCACGAAACGGGCACGGATCACCTCGACCTGCTCGGCGTTGCGGTTCCAGACGTAGGCCCCCAGCACCTTGTTGCCTGGCAGGTTGAGCTTGCGGGTGGTGATGAGGTCGACCGCGTTGAAGCGCTCCATCAGCTGGATATTGGGGTGGGCGCGCACCTGATCGATCAGGGTCAGTTGCACCGCCTTGCCGGTGGCGTCGGCCGCGTGGAAGATGCGGCGATGGCTGTGGCCCCCTTCCCGGGTGAGGTGGTACTGGGATTCACCGTCGGCGTTCTCCTCCTGATCGAAGGGGACCCCTTGCTGAATGAGCCACTGGATGGACTCGCGGGCGTGGCGAGCGGTGAACTCGACCACTGCCGGGTCACACAACCCTGCGCCCGCGTTGAGCGTGTCGCTCACGTGGGATTCGATGCTGTCGGTTTCGTCGAAAACGGCAGCGATGCCTCCTTGCGCATAGAAAGTGGCCCCTTCACTGATGGGCCCCTTGCTCAGAACCAGGACTTTGGCGTGGTCTGCCAATCGCAACGCGAGGGACAAACCAGCGGCACCGCTGCCAATGATCAGTACATCGCAAAGGTATTCAACACTTGCTTTCATAAGTATCATTGGCCTGGATTAAGAACTGGCACCATGGTAGCCCAAGCGAGGGCGAGGATGCAGCCTGCATCACATTTTTTTCAATTGAAGCGAACTTTCTCTGATTCTCCCTGTCTGAACTTGTGCGCTTAGGAAGGGCCGGAAAAGAAAAACGATAACCTGATGGGGGTTTTACGGCTCTGATGAGCGACCAGAATCTACTGGACGAACAGCTGGTTGAACGGGTCCAGCGCGGCGATAAAGCAGCTTTCAACCTGTTGGTAAAAAAATACCAGCATAAGGTGGTCAACCTGGTTGCCAGGTATGTCAACAATCCCGGTGATGTGCCCGATGTGGCGCAAGAGGCCTTTATAAAAGCCTACCGTGCATTGCCGACATTCCGTGGCGAAAGTGCTTTTTACACCTGGTTGTACCGAATTGCCGTGAACACGGCGAAGAATTATCTCACCTCCCAGGGGCGCAGGCCGCCCAGCAGTGATGTGGAGGCTGACGAAGCGGAGTCTTATGGTGGTGGTGAAGCCTTGCAAGAGGTCTCAACCCCCGAAAACCTGGCGCTGACTGACGAGATCAAACGCACCGTGTTTTCAGCCATAGAGGCATTGCCGGAAGACCTGAGGACAGCTATCACCCTTCGCGAACTGGAAGGGCTGAGCTACGAAGAGATTGCCGAAATCATGGATTGCCCAGTGGGTACGGTCAGATCCCGTATCTTCCGGGCGAGGGAAGCAATCGATAAAAAGCTGCAACCTCTGATCGAGAATTAACTGGGGAAAGACGGGTTAACTTATGGCAAATAAAGAGCAAATCTCTGCCCTGATGGATGGTGACCTGAGTGACGCAGAGGTACTGAACGAGCTGGAGATGGACTCCGACTTGCAAGATACCTGGGGTCGTTACCACCTGATCGGCGATGCCATGCGGGGTGACCTGCCGGTCAATCTGCAATTGGATCTCAGTGACAGCATCATGGCTGCGCTGGAGGATGAGCCCACCATACTGGCACCCAAGCCGGTCGAGACGGCTCCCGTGCTGCAACCTGCCGTTGCGCCGGTCAAGACAGATGCCAATGTGGTTCCGTTGTTCCGCCGTGTCGGTCAGCAACTGGGTCAATATGCCATTGCGGCATCTGTGGCCGCTGCCGTTATCTTCGGGGTGCAGCAGTATCAGGGACAGGATGGCGTTCCGGCCAATCCGGTGCTCAATACCATTCCAATCGGTGGCAGTGCTGCACCTGTGAGTGTTCACTATCCGCAACAGGATGGCGCCCGTGCCCGTCAGCAAGGGCTGACCGAACAGCAGATGCAGGAGCAGCGGGAGCGGATCAATGCCTTCCTGCGTGACCACCAGTTGCAGCAGCGCCTGTTGCAAGACAGACAGATCCAACAATAACGAATTGTCAGGGATACAAACGTGCGCCAGTCCAGCCGTATTTTGCTGGCCTCTCTCCTGCTGATTAGTGCCAAGGCCTCGGCCGACGATAAGTCGGCCGAGGCCTTGTTGCAGCAGATGCAGAGTGCCGTGCAGCAACAGAATTTCGAGTTGTCCATGGTCAAGGCCCGTCAGGGGCGTCTTGAACCGATCCGGATCAGCCATGCCGTCATCAACGGCAAGGAAGTTGCCCACCTCAGTTACCTCGACGGCAAGGCGATCGAGTATCTCCAGCGCCAGAACGAATACACCTTCTTTGAAAACAGCCACGATCCCTACACCCTGAAGGATGCCCGCTTCCCCGGCATCTGGTCGACCCTGGTGAAGATGCCGCTGGCGCAGGTGCTGGAGAGCTATGATCCTGTGCTGGCCGGTCGCAGCCGGGTTGCCGGTGTGGTGGCGCAGGTGGTGAGGCTGGTGCCTAAAGAGGCCGATAAATATGGTTTCGTGCTCTGGATTGACGAGCAGAGCCACTTGCTGCTGCGGATCGACATGGTAGAGCGGGAAGGCAATCTGGTGGAGCAGGTACTCGGTGTCGAGCTGGATCTGCAGAGCAAACCGGCCCCCTGGCTGGTGAAGCTGGCCAACAGCAAACAGCCTCCGGCGCTGGCGCTGGAGGATGCCTATCCGGCGCCGCAACAGCAGTTGAACTGGCAGATCACCTGGTTGCCCGATGGCTTCAAGGTGCTGTCGCAAGACCGGCACCAGCTGGTGACCACCAGTATGCCGGTGGATTACATGATGCTCTCCGACGGGCTGGTGGATCTCTCGGTCTACGTCTCCCGGGTCGATCCCAAGCAGGCGGTGCGCCAGCAGCTGATCCGCCAGGGGGCGACCTCGCTGGTGAGCTATGTCAACGAGGTGGGGGTCGAGATCACCGTGGTCGGCGAGGTGCCTGCCGAAACCGCCAAGCGCATCGCCGAGTCGGTCCAGCCGCTGGCCCGCAACGAAGCGGTGCAGTAACGGGGGATGCGGGGTTGTCCCCCGCTTGCCGAGCGTGGCGAGTCGTGGTCAGATCCCCTGATTGTGTGAACCCGAGGTGTTGCCGTGAATGAGATGAGTGAAGAGCTGGCGACCGTGGTGGCCATTGAGGGTGACCATGCCTGGGTGGAGTGCGAGCGTCGCTCCGCCTGCAGTGGTTGTCAGCAGCAATCCAGTTGCGGTACCGGCACCGTGGCCAAGGCGTTTCCCCTGAAAGCTCCCCGCTTGCGAGTCAGGCTGACCGCCGAGGTGCGGGTTGGCCAGCAAGTGAGGCTCGGTATCCCGCAGGAGAGTCTGCTGCGCGGGGCTGCGCTGGTCTATGTGCTGCCGCTTTTCTGTCTGTTGGCCGGCGCCTTGCTGGGGCAGCTCTGGCTGGCGCCGCTGCTCTCGGGCGGGGAGGGGATTACCATTCTCTGCTGCCTGCTGGGGGGCATGCTGGGCTTTTTACTGGTTCGTTACTTTTCCAACCGCCTGGATCAGGGGCGCTACGGCCCGCAGATGCTCGGCGTGGTCGTCCCTGTCCGCATCCTCCCCTGACTGAACAGGCGCTATTTCACTGGCGCTGGCGACTAAAGAATGGCCGTCAGCCGGGTTATCCAGTAAAATCGCGCCTCCATAACTGACCTTAACTAATTTTGAGTGACTCTTGCTCGATGAAACACATTCGTAACTTTTCGATTATTGCGCACATCGACCACGGTAAATCGACCCTGTCGGACCGTCTGATCCAGACTTGCGGTGGCTTGTCCGACCGCGAGATGCAGGCTCAGGTGCTTGACTCCATGGATCTGGAGCGCGAGCGCGGCATTACCATCAAAGCACAGAGTGTGACCCTGAACTACCAGGCACAAGACGGTAACACCTACCAGCTGAACTTTATCGACACCCCGGGCCACGTGGATTTCTCCTACGAGGTCTCCCGCTCTTTGGCGGCCTGTGAAGGGGCGCTGCTGGTGGTGGATGCCGGCCAGGGGGTTGAGGCACAGACTCTGGCCAACTGCTATACCGCCATGGAAATGGATCTGGAAGTGGTGCCGGTGCTGAACAAGATTGACCTGCCGGCCGCAGAACCCGAGCGGGTTGCCGAGGAGATCGAAGACATCGTCGGTATCGACGCGGTCGATGCGGTGCGCTGCTCCGCCAAGACTGGTCTGGGTGTTGATCTGGTGCTGGAAGAGATCGTCGCCAAGATCCCGGCGCCGGAAGGTGACCCGGATGCCCCGCTGCAGGCGCTGATCATCGACTCCTGGTTCGACTCCTATCTGGGCGTTGTCTCTTTGGTGCGGATCAAGAACGGTTCCCTGAAGAAGAACGACAAGATCAAGGTGATGAGCACCGGTCAGGTGTGGGGTGTCGATCGTATCGGTATCTTCACACCCAAGCAGGTGGATACTCAGGGTCTGGGTTGCGGCGAGGTAGGTTGGGTTGTCTGCGGTATCAAGGACATCCACGGCGCGCCGGTGGGCGATACCCTGACTCAGGCCAAGAACGGTGCCGACAAGGCGCTGGCTGGCTTCAAGAAGGTGAAGCCGCAGGTTTATGCGGGTCTGTTCCCCATCTCCAGCGATGACTACGAGTCGTTCCGTGACGCCCTCGACAAGCTCTCCCTGAACGATGCCTCCCTGTTCTTCGAACCGGAGAGCTCCACTGCGCTGGGCTTCGGCTTCCGTTGCGGCTTCCTCGGCATGCTGCACATGGAGATCATTCAGGAGCGTCTGGAGCGTGAATACGATCTGGATCTGATCACCACGGCGCCGACAGTAGTGTATGAGATCGAGCTGACCGACGGCTCCACCATCCATATCGACAGCCCGGCCCAGATGCCTGCCATCACCAGCATCAAGGAGATGCGCGAGCCGATCGCCGAGTGTCACATCCTGCTGCCGCAGGAGTACATGGGCAACGTGATCACCCTCTGTATCGAGAAGCGTGGCGTGCAGACCAACATGGTCTACCACGGCAAGCAGGTAGCACTGACCTATGAAATCCCGATGGCGGAAGTGGTGCTCGACTTCTTCGACCGTCTGAAATCCACCAGTCGCGGTTACGCCTCGCTGGACTACGGCTTCAAGCGTTTCGAAACCTCCGACATGGTCCGTCTGGATATCATGATCAACGGTGAGCGCGTCGATGCCCTGGCCATCATCACCCACAAAGACAACGCCCAGTATCGCGGTCGTCAGGTGGTGGAGAAGATGCGCGAGCTGATCCCGCGCCAGATGTTCGATATCGCCATTCAGGCGGCCATCGGCAACCAGATCATCGCGCGCAGCACCGTCAAGGCGTTGCGTAAAGACGTAACCGCCAAGTGTTACGGTGGTGACGTGAGTCGTAAGAAGAAACTGCTGAACAAGCAGAAAGAAGGTAAGAAGCGGATGAAGTCCCTCGGCCGTGTCGACGTGCCGCAGGAAGCCTTCCTCGCGATTCTCCACGTCGGAAAGGATTAATAGATGGCAAGCACGTTTTCCCTGATCCTGGTGGTGGTCTGCGCGATCACCGGTGTTATCTGGTGTCTGGACAAGATGATTTGGTCCAAGCAGCGCGCCGCCAAGATTGCCGTGGCTCGTGCCCATGGCGGTGCCCACCTGGATGAGAAGACCCTGGCCAAGGTGGCCCCTGTGCCGGTCTGGATTGAACAGACCGCCGGGGTCTTCCCGGTCATCACCTTTGTGCTGATCCTGCGTTCGTTCATTTTTGAACCGTTCCAGATCCCGTCAGGTTCCATGATGCCCACCCTGCTGGTGGGCGACTTCATCCTGGTGGAAAAATTTGCCTATGGTCTGCGGGATCCGGTGACCAACACCAAGTTCCTCGAGACTGGCGAGCCCAAGCGTGGCGACGTGGTGGTGTTCAAGTATCCCCTTGAACCGCGCGTTGACTACATCAAGCGGGTGGTCGGCATGCCGGGTGATCGGGTCATCTATCGCAACAAGGAGCTGATGATCCGGCCCAAGTGCGAAGAGCAGGAAGGGAAAACGTGCCCGGGCTTCAAGAAGCTCGACGTCAAGTTTGAACAAAGAGGCGAATTTACCCAGATGGGGATCCCCCTTGACCGCTATACCGAGCAGTTGGGTGATGTCTCCCACGAGACCCTGCGCAATCCGCTGATGCCCGACATGGTTGGCCGTTACTATCGCCAGCCCGGCACCTACCCCGACGAGTGGGTGGTACCGGAAGGCCAGTATTTCGTAATGGGCGACAACCGCGACAACAGCACCGACAGCCGCTTCTGGGGCTTTGTGCCCGAGCAGAATCTGGTCGGCAAGGCGGTCGCTATCTGGATAAGTTTTGAATTCGAGCGCGAAGAAGGCTCCCTGCTGCCAAGTTGGGTACCGACAGGTGTGCGCTTCAACCGCATTGGCGGAATCAAGTAAATGAATATCAAGATGAACAGACTGCAGTCCCGTCTCGGGCATGTCTTTGCGGATCTGGAACTGCTGACCCGGGCGCTGACTCACCGCAGCGCCGGTTCCCGTCACAATGAGCGACTGGAATTTCTGGGTGACTCGATTTTGAGTCTGGTGATTGCCGATGATCTGTTCCACCGCTTCCCGCAAGCGGCGGAAGGGGATCTCAGCCGGATGCGCGCCACCCTGGTGCGCGAGAAGACCCTGGCCGAACTGGGCCGGGAGTTTGACCTCGGGGATCACCTGATCCTGGGGCCCGGCGAACTCAAGAGCGGCGGTTTTCGCCGCGAATCCATTCTGGCCGACACGGTCGAGGCGGTGATCGGTGCCGTCTATCTGGATACCAATCTTGAGACGGTGCGGACACTGTTGCTGAGCTGGTATGCCAGCCGCCTGGAAGAGATCAAGCCGGGCATCGAGCAGAAAGATCCCAAGACCCGTCTGCAAGAAATTTTGCAGGGAAGCCGCAAATCCCTTCCGACCTACACTGTGACCAACGTCAAGGGCGAGGCCCACAACCAGGAGTTCACCGTCCAGTGTGACGTTGAAGGTCTGGATGGTCCCCTCGTCGGGGTCGGCACCAGCCGTCGCAAGGCCGAACAGGCCGCGGCGCAGCAAGCATTGGAAAAACTGTCATGACAGATACCACCTACTGCGGCTTTGTCGCCATCGTGGGCCGCCCGAATGTGGGCAAGTCCACCCTGCTCAACAAGCTGCTTGGCCAGAAGGTCAGCATCACCTCGAAGAAGCCCCAGACCACCCGTCACCGGATTTTGGGGATCGACACCGAGGATAACTACCAGACCATCTATGTCGACACCCCGGGTCTGCACATTGAAGAGAAACGGGCCATCAACCGCCTGATGAACCGTGCCGCCACCAGTTCGCTGGGTGATGTGGCCATGGTGGTGTTCATGGTCGACGGTACCCACTGGACCAAAGACGACGAGATGGTGCTGGGCAAGCTGCGCAATCTCAAGTGCCCCGTGGTACTGGCGGTCAACAAGATCGACAACGTCAAAGAGAAAGAAGATCTGCTGCCCCACCTCGAGTGGCTGGGCCAACAGATGAACTTCGCCCATATTCTGCCCATCAGTGCCGAAAAGGGCACCAACGTGGAGAAGATCCGCGAGTGGGCCAAGGATCTGCTGCCGGAAAACGTCCACTTCTTCCCGGAAGATTACGTGACCGACCGGTCCTCCCGCTTTATGGCCTCCGAAATCATCCGCGAGAAGCTGATGCGCTTCACCGGTGAGGAGCTGCCCTACTCGGTGACGGTGGAGATCGAGCGCTTCAAGGTGGAAGAGAACGGTCTCTACCACATCCACGGCCTCATTCTGGTCGAGCGCGATGGCCAGAAGAAGATGGTCATCGGTAACAAGGGCGAGAAGATCAAGACCATCGGCACCGAAGCGCGCCTCGATATGGAACGTCTGTTCCAGAACAAGGTGCACCTCGAGCTGTGGGTCAAGGTCAAGTCGGGCTGGGCTGATGATGAGCGCGCCCTGCGCAGCCTCGGGTATGGCGACGACTGATTGCTGACTCCGGCTTTCGTCATCCACAGTCGGCCCTATCGGGAGACCAGCCAGCTGGTCGAGGTCTTCACCCAGGATAGTGGCCGATTTACTCTGGTGGCTCGCGGTTCTCGCGGGCCACGCTCCCCTCTCAAGGGGCTGCTGCAACCCTTTACCCTGCTTACCATCGCCTGGCGCGGCAAGGGGGATCTCAAGAACCTCACCCAGGTCGAATGCCCGGATCACTCCCTGCGTCTCGGCGGCGATCGCCTCTTCTACGGCCTCTATCTCAACGAGCTGGTCTACTACCTGCTGGAAGCGCACACCCCGTTCCCCGAAGTGTTCGATGCCTATGCCCGTGCCATCATGGCGCTGGCCGACGGCGAGACGCCTGAGCTGCCGCTGCGCCGCTTCGAGTTCCTGCTGTTGCAGGCGCTCGGCTATGCGGTGGATTTCGAATACACGGCGGACGACGAGTCGCCCATCGAGCCGACCTTGCTCTATGGCTTCGAGCGTGAATTGGGCTTTGTTGCTTGCGAGCGGGCGCCGGATCCCCGTACCCTGTTTCTCGGTGCCCACCTGCTCGCCTTTGCCGAGGGACGTTTCGATTCCCCTCCCTTGCTGCAGGCGGCCAAACGTTTCAGCCGATTGGCGTTGCAACCCTATCTGGGCAAGCGCCAGCTAAAGAGCCGGGAGCTGTTTTTAAAACGCAAGGCCAGTATGCAAGGCTGACACAGATTACAGACATACGGATATTGGCGCGGTGTGATTCGCTGACCGCGCAGTCAACAGATGAAGCCTTTCAAGGAGTTCTCAATGAGTGAAATCTATCTGGGTGTGAACATCGACCATATCGCCACCCTGCGCAACGCCAGGGGCACCCAGTATCCGGATCCGGTTCAGGCCGCCTTCGTGGCCGAACAGGCCGGGGCCGATGGCATTACCGTGCATCTGCGAGAAGATCGCCGCCACATCACCGACCGCGATGTGGAGATCCTGCGCCAGACCATTCAGACCAGAATGAATTTGGAGATGGCGGTGACCGAAGAGATGATCGGCATCGCCTGCCGCATCAAGCCTCACTTCGTCTGTCTGGTGCCGGAGAAGCGCACCGAAGTGACCACCGAGGGCGGTCTGGACGTGGCCGGTCAGCTGGCCAAGGTGACTGATGCCGTTGCCCGTCTCTCCGCGGTGGGAGCTCAGGTATCCCTCTTTATCGACGCCGATCCCATCCAGATCGATGCAGCTGCCGAGAGTGGCGCCCCCTTTATCGAGATCCACACCGGCCGTTACGCCGATGCCACCACAGATGCGGAGCGCAATGCCGAGTTCAAGCGCATCGCCGCCGGTGCCTCCTATGCCGCTGGCAAGGGCTTGAAGGTCAATGCCGGCCACGGCCTGCACTACCACAACGTCAAGGCCATCGCCGCCATCCCCGAGCTCTATGAGCTCAACATCGGCCACGCCATCATCGGCCGCGCCGCCTTCGACGGCCTGGCCAAAGCCGTGAGCGACATGCGTCTGCTGATGCAGGAAGCCCGTCAGGGGATCTGAGTTGCAAAATAGGCCCGCGGCCTGAGACCGGCCGCCAAAAATAACAAGGGACGCCACGGCGTCCTTTGTTGTTTTTAGGTCTATTAATGCGGGGCTAATGAGTTGGCGGCACCCGCGCAGTAATAACCCAGCACAATCGGCTATAAGCAGTTGATGTCAAAAGGGTTACACTGGTTGACCCTGTGAGTTGGACGAGATTGTTATGGATCATCCCCTGTACCACCCCGATATCACCGACCTTGAACCTGTCGCCCGCGCGGCGGGAGCGGCCATCATGGCCATCTACAGCCAGCCCTTCGCGGTGGAGTACAAGAGCGACGAGAGCCCGCTGACCGCGGCCGACAAGGGGGCTCATGAGGTGATCGTTCAGGGGTTGGCACGGCTGACTCCGGATATTCCCGTACTGTCTGAGGAGTCGGGGTCCGAGGTGATGGCGGCGCGCCACGGCTGGTCCCGCTACTGGCTGGTGGATCCCCTCGACGGAACCAAGGAGTTTGTCTCCCGCAACGGTGAGTTCACCGTCAATATCGCGCTGATTGAAGAGGGGACGCCGCGCTGGGGATTGGTCTATGCCCCTGTGCTGGACAAGCTCTGGTATGGCGGAAAGGGGCTCAGTGCCTGGCGCATCGCCGATGGCAAGCGCGAGCCTATCCAGACCCGGCCTCATCGTGAAGGCGAGGCGTGGCGAGTGGTGGGCAGTCGCAACCACCTGTCGCAGGAGACCCTCGATTTCTTGGCGCCGTTTGGTGAGATCGAGCTGGTTTCCATGGGCAGTTCGCTGAAGTTCTGCATCATCGCTGAGGGGGACGCCGAGCTCTATCCGCGCCTCGCACCCACCTGCGAGTGGGATACTGGTGCGGCACAGGCGGTGCTGGAGGGGGCGGGTGGCTGCGTCACCCAGCTCGATGGCTCACCGCTGCGCTACAACAAGCCCGACATCCTCAACCCCTGGTTTGTCGCCAGGGCATAAACGAGATATCGGGATGCAAAAAGGCCGGACTGGAGTGAACTTCCAGTCCGGCCTTTTTTATTTCGCTATGTGCTTTGGATCAGAAGACCTTCTTGAACGGCTTGATGGTCACTTTGGCATAGACGCCAGCTGCCACATAGGGATCGGCATCGGCCCAGGCTTTGGCGTCAGCCAGCGAGGTAAACTCGGCGATGACGGTGCTGCCGGTAAAACCTGCATCTGACGGATCCTCTGCATCGATGGCAGGATTAGGACCCGCGGTCAGCAGGCGACCTTCATCCTGCAGGGCTTGCAGTCGGGCCAGATGGGCAGGGCGAACTTGCTTGCGCAGTGGCAGGCTATCGGGGACATCTTCGGAGTAGATGAGATACCACATGAGACAATCCTTTTCTGATGAGGGTTACTTTTTGGGTTCGTCTTTTTGCTGGGACAACTGCTCGGCAGGGATGTGGCGGTAGAGATAGACGCCGCTCAGCAGGGTAAAGACCAGCGTCATCCCCAGCAGACCGAACACCTTGAAGTTGACCCACATCTCCTGCGGCAGGTTGAACGCCACATAGAGGTTGAGCAGGCCGCAGACGGTAAAGAAGCCGACCCAGCCGAGATTGACCTTGTCCCAGACTGCATCGGGCGCTTGCAGCTCCTTGGCCAGCATCTGTTTGATCAGGTTCTTGCCAAAGCCGTAGCGGCTGATGAGCAGACCCAGTGCAAACAGTACGTTGATGACAGTCACTTTCCACTTGATGAAGGTGTCATCGTGGAAGAAGACGGTGAGGCCGCCGAAGAAGCCAACCAGCAGGAAGGTAAAGAGCTGCATCTTCTCGACTTTGCGATAGCGGATCCAGCTATAGGCGAGCTGCAGACCGGTGACCACTACCAGTGCGCCGGTAGCCATGTAGATGTCGTAGAACTTGTAGACCGCGAAGAAAACGATAAGTGGAATAAATTCAATAAATTGCTTCATGTCTGGCGCCTAGTCCTCAAAGATGGCCTGCAAATTTCGCCCAGTCTACCTGCATGGCGGACAACGGCAAATGAATAAGACCGCTCATTTTTACGCCGGTTCCGCGCTGTCGCCAAACAGTTGGCGTGCAATGGAGATCCCCAGTCGTTGCTGATCGGCCAGCAGGTCGCGGATATGGCGCTCTTCAATCAGAGGGTTGAGCAGCACGGCGCGCAGCAAGGTGAGAGGCTGTGCGCCGTAGCGCACCACCGCCCGCTGGGTACGTGAGACAAAGCTGTGCCCCTCGGCCCGCTGGGCTTTTTGCAGTGCCACGTTGAAGTCGTTGATCTGCGCATTGGCCGTCTCATCCAGCACCTTGCCCTGCAGGTGGGGCGGGATGCAGCGGTAGGAGAGCAGGTTCATCACCGGTGCCGACATCAGCTCGAAGGCGGGGTCACTTTCGATGAGATCTGCCATCAGCCGGGCGCGGTCGTAGTTGGCTTCGATAAGCTCGGCGTAACCTTGCTGGCCGAAGAGTTGGAAAGCGGCATCCAGATAGAGGGCATTGGCCGGGCGGGTGCCCTCCAGGGTAAAGCGACCCTGATCGAACGAGGTGGCACGAATGGCGTAGGGCGCCTCCCGCTTGACCGCCATCATCAGGTCGGGCTGGCGGCAGAGCAGCATGCCGGTACCAAGCGGCACCAGCAGTTGCTTGTGGCCATCGAGGGTGACGGTGTCGGCCTGCTCTATTCCGGCCAGCAAACCTTGATAGCGGGGGGAGAAGAGGGTCGGGCCACCCCAGGCGGCATCCACGTGGAAGTGGATCTGCTCGCGCTCGGCTATGGCGGCCAGCTCAGGCAGGGGATCGATGGAGCCAAAGTCGGTACTGCCTGCCACGCCGACCAATGCCAGTACTTTCAATTTCTGCTCTTTGCACTGGATCAGCGCCTGCTCCAGCGCAGCCAGACTGAGCCGGTTCTGCTCGTCGGTCTCAAGGCGCCAGACGCTGCGGGCGCCCAGTCCCAGCAGATCCATTCCCTTGTCGAAGGAGTAGTGCATCAGGCGTGAACCGAGAATGACGGCGCCCCGATAGCCCTGCTCATAGAGGGCGAACAGGTTGTCGCCACAGGCGCGGTTGCGGGCCAGCCACAGTGCCGTGACGTTGGCGATGGTGCCGCCGCTGGTCATGACGCCGAGGGCGGCATCCTTGGCATGCATCTGCTCGCCGTAGAAGGCATCGTCCCGGCCATAGATGAGGCGGTGCAGCTTGGCCAGCACCTCTCGCTCCAGAAAGCTGAGCAGGCGGGAGGACTCCATCTTCATCGGATTCTGGTTGAGCATCACCAGCAGGCGCGACAGCTCGGCGGTATAGGCTGGCAGTGGCGCCGTCATATGGCCCATGTAGCGTGGCGAGGTGAGGTGCGAGGCACCGGGCACCAGAGTAGCCAGCCGCGCCAGATACTCCTCGATAGATTGGCCGACTGCAGGCATGCGGGATTGATCGAGCTGGTGGGTGAACAGGTCGCGCTGATAGGGGGCCTGACTGTCGTCGGAGTGGTGGAAGCTCTCCAGCAAGGTGTTCATCGCCTCGCCAAAGGCGGGATCCGCTTGTGCAAACAGCTCAGTCAACTTCATCAGGTTCTCCAGACCAGGTCACCGGGGTAGGTGTTTATGCCGCTTGTCTCGGGCATCGGCGGCAGAGCATACACCAAAGGTTGGCAGGTGACAGCCACTCCATTTTTTAAGCGAACACTTGTACTCCGAAATGGCGCTGGGTAGAGTGAGCCACAGTTATTGTGGAGTCGATGTTATGAGTGGTGTGATGGATTACTCCCCCCGGGAGGAGCTGGCAAACCGGCTGAGTCACGGTGCGGGATTGTTGCTGGGGATTGTCGGGCTGGTGCTGTTGCTCATCAAGGGATGGGGGCAGGGTACGCAGGCGCTGGTGAGCTACAGCCTTTATGGCGGCAGTCTGGTGCTGCTCTATCTCGCCTCGACCCTCTACCACAGCATGGCGGAAGGGCGGGCCAGACGCTGGTGCAAGGTGTTTGATCACTGCGCCATCTATCTGCTGATTGCCGGCACCTATACCCCCTTCCTGCTGGTGGCGCTCGATACGCCGCTGGCGAAGGGCTTGATGGTGGTGATCTGGGCCCTGGCGCTGGCTGGGGTGGCGTTCAAGCTGGTGTTTATTAACCGTTTCAAGAAGTTGTCGCTCTTTACCTACCTGATGCTGGGTTGGCTGTCGCTGGTGGTCATCTACCAGCTCTATATCCATCTGGCCGGTGAGGGGCTGCTGCTGCTCGGGCTTGGCGGCCTTATCTACAGCCTCGGGGTCATCTTCTATGTGGCCAAGCAGATCCCCTATAACCACGCCATCTGGCATCTCTTTGTGCTGGGTGGCAGCGTTTGTCACTTTATGGCCATTTACGGCTACGTCGCCTAACGTCTTGCAACTAGCCCTTAATTGGTATTTTTAGCGCGTAAAAGGATAAATTCGTGCGGTATCACACAGTTGGCATCAGCGTTTGCTGACAAGCTAGGGCCAGTTCAATTCGCAAAGGATGCACGAAATGAGTGAAATCGCGCTTTCCATCAGCATGTTGTCGCTGGTGGCAGTGCTAGGACTCTGGCTGGGAAACTGGCGAGTCTATGGCGTTGGCTTGGGAATAGGGGGGGTGCTGTTCGGTGGCATCATTGTGGGTCACTTTGCAGGCGCCTCCGATCTCGCGCTGGATGCACAAACGCTTCACTTTATTCAAGAATTCGGCCTGATCCTGTTTGTCTATACCATCGGCATCCAGGTCGGGCCGGGTTTCTTCTCGTCATTGCGCAGTTCGGGTCTCAAACTCAACGCCTTTGCCGCCTTGCTGGTCATCCTTGGCTGCGTGGTGGCCGCTGGCTTGCATCAATTTTTCGATGTGCCGTTGCCGGTCATTCTGGGGGTCTTCTCCGGTGCCGTCACCAATACGCCATCTCTCGGTGCGGGCCAGCAGATCCTGGCCGAGCTGGGCGCCGCGCCCGGTTCTACCGGCCTGATGGGGATGGGATATGCGGTTGCCTATCCGTTTGGTATCTGTGGCATTTTGCTCACCATGTGGCTGGTCAGGGTCTTCTTTCGCATCAAGATCGACGATGAAGCCGCCCAGTTCGAGCTACAAACCGGTAAAACCAAGGAGAGCTTGCAGACCATCAACATCGCGGTGCGCAATCCCAACATGCACGGCCTGATGCTGAGCGAGATCCCGAGTCTCGACGAGTCCGATGTCATCTGTTCACGGCTCAAGCGTGGCGACGAGCTGATGGTGCCACGGCCGGAATCCCGTATCGAACTGGGTGACTTGCTGCACCTGGTGGGTGAGCGCCATGCGCTGCACAAGGTGTTGCTGGTGTTGGGGGAGGAGGTGGAGACCTCGCTCTCGACCCGCGGCACCGATCTGCGAGTCGAGCGGGTTGTGGTGACCAACGAGCAGGTTCTTGGCAAGAAGATCCGCGATCTGGATATCAAACAACGCTATGACGTGGTGATCTCGCGCCTCAACCGTGCCGGTATCGAACTGGTGCCGACCAGTCAGACCAGCCTGCAGTTTGGCGATATTCTCAACCTGGTGGGGCGCCTCGATGCCATCGAAGCTGTCACCAATGTGGTCGGCAACGTGCAGCAAAAACTGCAGCAGGTGCAGATGTTGCCGGTATTTATCGGGATTGGCCTTGGCGTATTGCTCGGCTCCATCCCCTTCTACCTGCCCGGTTTCCCGGCCGCTCTCAAATTGGGTCTGGCGGGTGGGCCACTGGTGGTGGCGCTGATCCTGTCGCGGATCGGCAGCATCGGCAAGCTCTACTGGTTCATGCCACCCAGCGCCAACCTGGCGCTGCGGGAGATCGGGATCGTGCTGTTTCTGGCGGTGGTCGGCTTCAAGTCCGGTGCCGGCTTCGTCGATACCCTGATCAACGGTGATGGCCCAGCCTGGATGCTCTACGGTATGGCGATTACCCTGATCCCGCTGCTGGTAGTCGGTGTGCTGGCGCGCCTCTACGGCAAGATGAACTATCTGACCCTGTGCGGCTTGCTGGCCGGCTCCATGACAGATCCTCCCGCGCTGGCCTTTGCCAACGCCATGCACCCGACCAGTGGCGCCAGTGCGCTCTCATACGCTACTGTCTACCCGCTGGTTATGTTCCTGCGGATCATCTCGCCACAGCTGCTGGCTATCATCCTCTGGGCGGGGGCCTAGGGTTAATCCTGACGGGAGCATGCTTTGTCATGCTCCCGTCATCATTCTGTAATTTATTGATAATTTTGGTTTTTGCCATTCTCGCAACCTCGTTTTACACACTTCTGTCTGGCTGAACAGTTCAGCCTCAAATCGGTCTATCCTTTCGAATTTTCGAGCTGGTTATTTTTTCCCTCAGTCTGCAAAGTAGGCTGTGGCTTATTGCATTCAAATCAGGATTCAGGAGAGAACATGATCACCAATGCCGTTACCTTGGAACAGGGCGTAACCGTAACCCAACTTAAAGGACAAATTTATCTGGTTGCCGCAGATGGCAGCCGGAAGCTGTTGGCTGAAGGTGATGTGCTGCCGAAAGGGGCGGTGATCATGTCGCCGGATGGCGCCAGTTTCATGGGCGGCGGACAGTCATTCAATGTGCAACCAGCCAGCGAGCAGAGTGAGCCTGCCGAAGAGGGAGATGCTCCCCAGCTGGCGCAAAACGGCGCTGCAGGTACTCCTGATGATATCAGTGCCTTGCAACAGGCGATCTTGGGTGGCGCGGACCCGACCCAGGCCTTTGAAGCCTCTGCCGCAGGCGGTGCACCTGCTGCCGGTGGTGGCGGTATTGGGGGCGTCGCCGGTGCCAGTGGCAACGGCGGTTTTGTCACCATCGACCGTACCGGTTCCGCAACCATTGCTGAAGCCACTTTCGATACCACCTACAACGCCAATGGTGAGCCACCGCTTGAAGCCGTTGGTGAAGATGATCCCCTTTTTACCTCCGCCAACCTTGTCTTGAGTGCAGATGCACAGGTGAATGAAGGTGGGTTTATCACCTTTACTGCGACATTAGATGAACCTGTTTTTGGTTCTGACTTGGTTATTCAGCTGTCAAATGGTGCAGTGATCACCATTCCCGTCGGCCAGAGTTCCGGTTCAGTCACTGTTGCTGCTCCAGCAGACAGCCCTTATGTCGACCCGTCAACGATCACCGTTTCGATTACCGGTACTCAGGGCGGTGGTTTCAACCAGATTATCACTGGACCTTCAACGACTACCCAGATTAACGACACTGTCGACACCACCACCGTGACCCTGGGCGCCCCGGCGCAGGTCAACGAAGGGGGCCAAATCACCTACAGCGCCAGCGTCAATAACGCCCCGCAAAGCGATCTGGTGCTGACCCTGTCCAACGGCGCCAGCATCACCATCAAGGCGGGCGAGCTGAGCGGCAGCGTGACGGTCGATGCCCCGAGAGACGACGTTTACAACGATGGCAGCAGCCTGACGGTGAGCATCACCGGCAGCAGCGGTGGCAACTACGAGCAGCTGGACACCAGCAGCAAGGTGACCACCGAGGTGGTCGACACTGTCGACACTACCACCGTGACCCTGAGCTCGGCCACCAACGGCCAGACCGTGACCGAGGGCGGCAGCATTGTCTACACCGCCAGTGTCAGCAACCCGGTGACCGGCAGCCCGCTGACCGTGACCCTCTCCAACGGGGTGGTGATCACCATTCCAGTGGGCAGCAGCAGTGCCAACAGTGAACCGGTACCGGTTCGTGGAGATGACATTTATCAGCAAGGTGAAGAGTCACTGAGCGTCACTATCGACAAGACTAGCGGCGGCAATTACGAGAATTTGGTTAGCACTGGCACTATCACCAATACAGTCGTGGATGACAGTGACGTGACCACCGTGACTCTGCGTGGGCCGGGGAGCGTAGTGGAAGGCGAGAGCACGGTGACCTACATCGTGACCCTCAGCGATGCCGCGCCGGCAGGTAGCATCGTGACTCTGAGTTACACCTACACCACTGCCAGTGGTGCTGACATCACCGAGACTACCCAAGCGGTTATTGGTGCTGATGGTAAGACAGCAACATTTAGTATTTCTACCTTGGCCGACTTCATATATGAAGGAAATGAAAGTTTTGATGTCTCTGTCAGTGGTATTCAAGTGCCAATAGGCACGTTAGGTTTTGAAAAACTGGATCTGTCAGATGCGAATATCAAGACAATTATCACTGATGAAGCAGACCGTCCGACCCTGTCGGTCACCGATGCCGGTGACGTGTCTGAAGGCAGCAACGCGGTGTTCACCGTGGGCCTGACCCATGCTACCGAAGCGCCGCTGACCATTAACCTGGGGCTCAACCTTGGCACTGCCGAGGCGGGTGACCTTGGCACCATGACCGTCACCTATGTGGACGGCAACGGCGACACCCAGACCTTAACCGTGGCCACCAATGGCGATGTCACAGTCCCGGCGGGCGTGACCAGCCTGACCGTGACCGTGGCCACCACCCAGGACAGCGTCTATGAAGGCGATGAAACCTTCAGTCTGAAAGTGACCGAAGCTGGCGGCGTGACCACCAATGGCAGTACCGGTGTGACGGGCAATGCCACCATCGTTGATGATGGCTCCGTCACCCCACCGGGCGGCGGCACCCCGGACGATGATCGTCCGACCCTGTCGGTCACCGATGCCGGTGACGTGTCTGAAGGCAGCAACGCGGTGTTCACCGTGGGCCTGACCCATGCTACCGAAGCGCCGCTGACCATTAACCTGGGGCTCAACCTTGGCACTGCCGAGGCGGGTGACCTTGGCACCATGACCGTCACCTATGTGGACGGCAACGGCGACACCCAGACCTTAACCGTGGCCACCAATGGCGATGTCACAGTCCCGGCGGGCGTGACCAGCCTGACCGTGACCGTGGCCACCACCCAGGACAGCGTCTATGAAGGCGATGAAACCTTCAGTCTGAAAGTGACCGAAGCTGGCGGCGTGACCACCAATGGCAGTACCGGTGTGACGGGCAATGCCACCATCGTTGATGATGGCTCCGTCACCCCACCGGGCGGCGGCACCCCGGACGATGATCGTCCGACCCTGTCGGTCACCGATGCCGGTGACGTGTCTGAAGGCAGCAACGCGGTGTTCACCGTGGGCCTGACCCATGCTACCGAAGCGCCGCTGACCATTAACCTGGGGCTCAACCTTGGCACTGCCGAGGCGGGTGACCTTGGCACCATGACCGTCACCTATGTGGACGGCAACGGCGACACCCAGACCTTAACCGTGGCCACCAATGGCGATGTCACAGTCCCGGCGGGCGTGACCAGCCTGACCGTGACCGTGGCCACCACCCAGGACAGCGTCTATGAAGGCGATGAAACCTTCAGTCTGAAAGTGACCGAAGCTGGCGGCGTGACCACCAATGGCAGTACCGGTGTGACGGGCAATGCCACCATCGTTGATGATGGCTCCGTCACCCCACCGGGCGGCGGCACCCCGGACGATGATCGCCCGACCCTGTCGGTCACCGATGCCGGTGACGTGTCTGAAGGCAGCAACGCGGTGTTCACCGTGGGCCTGACCCATGCTACCGAAGCGCCGCTGACCATTAACCTGGGGCTCAACCTTGGCACTGCCGAGGCGGGTGACCTTGGCACCATGACCGTCACCTATGTGGACGGCAACGGCGACACCCAAACCTTAACCGTGGCCACCAATGGCGATGTCACTGTCCCGGCGGGCGTGACCAGCCTGACCGTGACCGTGGCCACCACCCAGGACAGCGTCTATGAAGGCGATGAAACCTTCAGTCTGAAAGTGACCGAAGCTGGCGGCGTGACCACCAATGGCAGTACCGGTGTGACGGGCAATGCCACCATCGTTGATGATGGCTCCGTCACCCCACCGGGCGGCGGCACCCCGGACGATGATCGCCCGACCCTGTCGGTCACCGATGCCGGTGACGTGTCTGAAGGCAGCAACGCGGTGTTCACCGTGGGCCTGACCCATGCTACCGAAGCGCCGCTGACCATTAACCTGGGGCTCAACCTTGGCACTGCCGAGGCGGGTGACCTTGGCACCATGACCGTCACCTATGTGGACGGCAACGGCGACACCCAGACCTTAACCGTGGCCACCAATGGCGATGTCACAGTCCCGGCGGGCGTGACCAGCCTGACCGTGACCGTGGCCACCACCCAGGACAGCGTCTATGAAGGCGATGAAACCTTCAGTCTGAAAGTGACCGAAGCTGGCGGCGTGACCACCAATGGCAGTACCGGTGTGACGGGCAATGCCACCATCGTTGATGATGGCTCCGTCACCCCACCGGGCGGCGGCACCCCGGACGATGATCGCCCGACCCTGTCGGTCACCGATGCCGGTGACGTGTCTGAAGGCAGCAACGCGGTGTTCACCGTGGGCCTGACCCATGCTACCGAAGCGCCGCTGACCATTAACCTGGGGCTCAACCTTGGCACTGCCGAGGCGGGTGACCTTGGCACCATGACCGTCACCTATGTGGACGGCAACGGCGACACCCAGACCTTAACCGTGGCCACCAATGGCGATGTCACAGTCCCGGCGGGCGTGACCAGCCTGACCGTGACCGTGGCCACCACCCAGGACAGCGTCTATGAAGGCGATGAAACCTTCAGTCTGAAAGTGACCGAAGCTGGCGGCGTGACCACCAATGGCAGTACCGGTGTGACGGGCAATGCCACCATCGTTGATGATGGCTCCGTCACCCCACCGGGCGGCGGCACCCCGGACGATGATCGCCCGACCCTGTCGGTCACCGATGCCGGTGACGTGTCTGAAGGCAGCAACGCGGTGTTCACCGTGGGCCTGACCCATGCTACCGAAGCGCCGCTGACCATTAACCTGGGGCTCAACCTTGGCACTGCCGAGGCGGGTGACCTTGGCACCATGACCGTCACCTATGTGGACGGCAACGGCGACACCCAAACCTTAACCGTGGCCACCAATGGCGATGTCACAGTCCCGGCGGGCGTGACCAGCCTGACCGTGACCGTGGCCACCACCCAGGACAGCGTCTATGAAGGCGATGAAACCTTCAGTCTGAAAGTGACCGAAGCTGGCGGCGTGACCACCAATGGCAGTACCGGTGTGACGGGCAATGCCACCATCGTTGATGATGGCTCCGTCACCCCACCGGGCGGCGGCACCCCGGACGATGATCGCCCGACCCTGTCGGTCACCGATGCCGGTGACGTGTCTGAAGGCAGCAACGCGGTGTTCACCGTGGGCCTGACCCATGCTACCGAAGCGCCGCTGACCATTAACCTGGGGCTCAACCTTGGCACTGCCGAGGCGGGTGACCTTGGCACCATGACCGTCACCTATGTGGACGGCAACGGCGACACCCAGACCTTAACCGTGGCCACCAATGGCGATGTCACAGTCCCGGCGGGCGTGACCAGCCTGACCGTGACCGTGGCCACCACCCAGGACAGCGTCTATGAAGGCGATGAAACCTTCAGTCTGAAAGTGACCGAAGCTGGCGGCGTGACCACCAATGGCAGTACCGGTGTGACGGGCAATGCCACCATCGTTGATGATGGCTCCGTCACCCCACCGGGCGGCGGCACCCCGGACGATGATCGCCCGACCCTGTCGGTCACCGATGCCGGTGACGTGTCTGAAGGCAGCAACGCGGTGTTCACCGTGGGCCTGACCCATGCTACCGAAGCGCCGCTGACCATTAACCTGGGGCTCAACCTTGGCACTGCCGAGGCGGGTGACCTTGGCACCATGACCGTCACCTATGTGGACGGCAACGGCGACACCCAGACCTTAACCGTGGCCACCAATGGCGATGTCACAGTCCCGGCGGGCGTGACCAGCCTGACCGTGACCGTGGCCACCACCCAGGACAGCGTCTATGAAGGCGATGAAACCTTCAGTCTGAAAGTGACCGAAGCTGGCGGCGTGACCACCAATGGCAGTACCGGTGTGACGGGCAATGCCACCATCGTTGATGATGGCTCCGTCACCCCACCGGGCGGCGGCACCCCGGACGATGATCGCCCGACCCTGTCGGTCACCGATGCCGGTGACGTGTCTGAAGGCAGCAACGCGGTGTTCACCGTGGGCCTGACCCATGCTACCGAAGCGCCGCTGACCATTAACCTGGGGCTCAACCTTGGCACTGCCGAGGCGGGTGACCTTGGCACCATGACCGTCACCTATGTGGACGGCAACGGCGACACCCAAACCTTAACCGTGGCCACCAATGGCGATGTCACTGTCCCGGCGGGCGTGACCAGCCTGACCGTGACCGTGGCCACCACCCAGGACAGCGTCTATGAAGGCGATGAAACCTTCAGTCTGAAAGTGACCGAAGCTGGCAGCGTGACCACCAATGGCAGTACCGGTGTGACGGGCAATGCCACCATCGTTGATGATGGCTCCGTCACCCCACCGGGCGGCGGCACCCCGGACGATGATCGCCCGACCCTGTCGGTCACCGATGCCGGTGACGTGTCTGAAGGCAGCAACGCGGTGTTCACCGTGGGCCTGACCCATGCTACCGAAGCGCCGCTGACCATTAACCTGGGGCTCAACCTTGGCACTGCCGAGGCGGGTGACCTTGGCACCATGACCGTCACCTATGTGGACGGCAACGGCGACACCCAAACCTTAACCGTGGCCACCAATGGCGATGTCACTGTCCCGGCGGGCGTGACCAGCCTGACCGTGACCGTGGCCACCACCCAGGACAGCGTCTATGAAGGCGATGAAACCTTCAGTCTGAAAGTGACCGAAGCTGGCGGCGTGACCACCAATGGCAGTACCGGTGTGACGGGCAATGCCACCATCGTTGATGATGGCTCCGTCACCCCACCGGGCGGCGGCACCCCGGACGATGATCGCCCGACCCTGTCGGTCACCGATGCCGGTGACGTGTCTGAAGGCAGCAACGCGGTGTTCACCGTGGGCCTGACCCATGCTACCGAAGCGCCGCTGACCATTAACCTGGGGCTCAACCTTGGCACTGCCGAGGCGGGTGACCTTGGCACCATGACCGTCACCTATGTGGACGGCAACGGCGACACCCAGACCTTAACCGTGGCCACCAATGGCGATGTCACAGTCCCGGCGGGCGTGACCAGCCTGACCGTGACCGTGGCCACCACCCAGGACAGCGTCTATGAAGGCGATGAAACCTTCAGTCTGAAAGTGACCGAAGCTGGCGGCGTGACCACCAATGGCAGTACCGGTGTGACGGGCAATGCCACCATCGTTGATGATGGCTCCGTCACCCCACCGGGCGGCGGCACCCCGGACGATGATCGCCCGACCCTGTCGGTCACCGATGCCGGTGACGTGTCTGAAGGCAGCAACGCGGTGTTCACCGTGGGCCTGACCCATGCTACCGAAGCGCCGCTGACCATTAACCTGGGGCTCAACCTTGGCACTGCCGAGGCGGGTGACCTTGGCACCATGACCGTCACCTATGTGGACGGCAACGGCGACACCCAGACCTTAACCGTGGCCACCAATGGCGATGTCACAGTCCCGGCGGGCGTGACCAGCCTGACCGTGACCGTGGCCACCACCCAGGACAGCGTCTATGAAGGCGATGAAACCTTCAGTCTGAAAGTGACCGAAGCTGGCGGCGTGACCACCAATGGCAGTACCGGTGTGACGGGCAATGCCACCATCGTTGATGATGGCTCCGTCACCCCACCGGGCGGCGGCACCCCGGACGATGATCGCCCGACCCTGTCGGTCACCGATGCCGGTGACGTGTCTGAAGGCAGCAACGCGGTGTTCACCGTGGGCCTGACCCATGCTACCGAAGCGCCGCTGACCATTAACCTGGGGCTCAACCTTGGCACTGCCGAGGCGGGTGACCTTGGCACCATGACCGTCACCTATGTGGACGGCAACGGCGACACCCAGACCTTAACCGTGGCCACCAATGGCGATGTCACAGTCCCGGCGGGCGTGACCAGCCTGACCGTGACCGTGGCCACCACCCAGGACAGCGTCTATGAAGGCGATGAAACCTTCAGTCTGAAAGTGACCGAAGCTGGCGGCGTGACCACCAATGGCAGTACCGGTGTGACGGGCAATGCCACCATCACCGACAACGACAGCGCACCGAAGGTGGCAACCATCGTGGGTGACACAGTGGTGGAAGGGAATGCCAACAGCTTTGCGGTGGGGCTGACCAACACCTCGAGCACCCCGACCACGCTGACGCTGACCCTGGCCAGTGGCACTGCCACCAAGGGGGTCGACTTCAGCGGCACCCAGGTGACCGTCACTATCGGCACGGCGGTGCAGACCGTGAACGTCAATGCGGATGGCACCTTCAACGTGACGGTACCGGCCAACACCGACAGCTTCAGCGTCAAGGTGAGCACCGTGAATGACACCGTGTTCGAGGCGAGCGAGAACTACACCCTGAGCGGTGCAGGCACCAGCAGCACCGTGACCGGCACGGCCACCATCACCGACAACGACAGCGCACCGAAGGTGGCAACCATCGTGGGTGACACAGTGGTGGAAGGGAATGCCAACAGCTTTGCGGTGGGGCTGACCAACACCTCGAGCACCCCGACCACGCTGACGCTGACCCTGGCCAGTGGCACTGCCACCAAGGGGGTCGACTTCAGCGGCACCCAGGTGACCGTCACTATCGGCACGGCGGTGCAGACCGTGAACGTCAATGCGGATGGCACCTTCAACGTGACGGTACCGGCCAACACCGACAGCTTCAGCGTCAAGGTGAGCACCGTGAATGACACTGTGTTCGAGGCGAGCGAGAACTACACCCTGAGCGGTGCAGGCACCAGCAGCACCGTGACCGGCACGGCCACCATCACCGACAACGACAGCGCACCGAAGGTGGCAACCATCGTGGGTGACACAGTGGTGGAAGGGAATGCCAACAGCTTTGCGGTGGGGCTGACCAACACCTCGAGCACCCCGACCACGCTGACGCTGACCCTGGCCAGTGGCACTGCCACCAAGGGGGTCGACTTCAGCGGCACCCAGGTGACCGTCACTATCGGCACGGCGGTGCAGACCGTGAACGTCAATGCGGATGGCACCTTCAACGTGACGGTACCGGCCAACACCGACAGCTTCAGCGTCAAGGTGAGCACCGTGAATGACACCGTGTTCGAGGCGAGCGAGAACTACACCCTGAGCGGTGCAGGCACCAGCAGCACCGTGACCGGCACGGCCACCATCACCGACAACGACAGCGCACCGAAGGTGGCAACCATCGTGGGTGACACAGTGGTGGAAGGGAATGCCAACAGCTTTGCGGTGGGGCTGACCAACACCTCGAGCACCCCGACCACGCTGACGCTGACCCTGGCCAGTGGCACTGCCACCAAGGAGGTCGACTTCAGCGGCACCCAGGTGACCGTCACTATCGGCACGGCGGTGCAGACCGTGAACGTCAATGCGGATGGCACCTTCAACGTGACGGTACCGGCCAACACCGACAGCTTCAGCGTCAAGGTGAGCACCGTGAATGACACCGTGTTCGAGGCGAGCGAGAACTACACCCTGAGCGGTGCAGGCACCAGCAGCACCGTGACCGGCACGGCCACCATCACCGACAACGACAGCGCACCGAAGGTGGCAACCATCGTGGGTGACACAGTGGTGGAAGGGAATGCCAACAGCTTTGCGGTGGGGCTGACCAACACCTCGAGCACCCCGACCACGCTGACGCTGACCCTGGCCAGTGGCACTGCCACCAAGGGGGTCGACTTCAGCGGCACCCAGGTGACCGTCACTATCGGCACGGCGGTGCAGACCGTGAACGTCAATGCGGATGGCACCTTCAACGTGACGGTACCGGCCAACACCGACAGCTTCAGCGTCAAGGTGAGCACCGTGAATGACACCGTGTTCGAGGCGAGCGAGAACTACACCCTGAGCGGTGCAGGCACCAGCAGCACCGTGACCGGCACGGCCACCATCACCGACAACGACAGCGCACCGAAGGTGGCAACCATCGTGGGTGACACAGTGGTGGAAGGGAATGCCAACAGCTTTGCGGTGGGGCTGACCAACACCTCGAGCACCCCGACCACGCTGACGCTGACCCTGGCCAGTGGCACTGCCACCAAGGGGGTCGACTTCAGCGGCACCCAGGTGACCGTCACTATCGGCACGGCGGTGCAGACCGTGAACGTCAATGCGGATGGCACCTTCAACGTGACGGTACCGGCCAACACCGACAGCTTCAGCGTCAAGGTGAGCACCGTGAATGACACCGTGTTCGAGGCGAGCGAGAACTACACCCTGAGCGGTGCAGGCACCAGCAGCACCGTGACCGGCACGGCCACCATCACCGACAACGACAGCGCACCGAAGGTGGCAACCATCGTGGGTGACACAGTGGTGGAAGGGAATGCCAACAGCTTTGCGGTGGGGCTGACCAACACCTCGAGCACCCCGACCACGCTGACGCTGACCCTGGCCAGTGGCACTGCCACCAAGGGGGTCGACTTCAGCGGCACCCAGGTGACCGTCACTATCGGCACGGCGGTGCAGACCGTGAACGTCAATGCGGATGGCACCTTCAACGTGACGGTACCGGCCAACACCGACAGCTTCAGTGTCAAGGTGAGCACCGTGAATGACACTGTGTTCGAGGCGAGCGAGAACTACACCCTGAGCGGTGCAGGCACCAGCAGCACCGTGACCGGCACGGCCACCATCACCGACAACGACAGCGCACCGAAGGTGGCAACCATCGTGGGTGACACAGTGGTGGAAGGGAATGCCAACAGCTTTGCGGTGGGGCTGACCAACACCTCGAGCACCCCGACCACGCTGACGCTGACCCTGGCCAG
The DNA here is from genome assembly GCF_019047085.1 of Aeromonas sp. FDAARGOS 1404. Classification (NCBI taxonomy): domain Bacteria; kingdom Pseudomonadati; phylum Pseudomonadota; class Gammaproteobacteria; order Aeromonadales; family Aeromonadaceae; genus Aeromonas; species Aeromonas sp. FDAARGOS 1404. The sequence continues at coordinate 1,407,973 of NZ_CP077237.1, read as the reverse complement.
TGGCACTGCCACCAAGGGGGTCGACTTCAGCGGCACCCAGGTGACCGTCACTATCGGCACGGCGGTGCAGACCGTGAACGTCAATGCGGATGGCACCTTCAACGTGACGGTACCGGCCAACACCGACAGCTTCAGCGTCAAGGTGAGCACCGTGAATGACACCGTGTTCGAGGCGAGCGAGAACTACACCCTGAGCGGTGCAGGCACCAGCAGCACCGTGACCGGCACGGCCACCATCACTGACAACGACGCTCCCCCTACCGTGGTGATCAATAAACCTGCGGTGGTGTCCGAAGAGGGGCTGACCAACGGGTTGCCTGATACCACAGGTAATACTGATACCACCAATGCGACCATCGCTAGCGGCACTATTACAGTGGCGGATATCGATAGCAGTAGCGTGACGGTCAGCCTCTCTGGCCCGTCCGGGCTCAAGTCTGGCGGGCTGGATGTGAAGTGGAGTTGGGATGCGTCAGGCAAGGTGTTGACTGGGTATACCGGTACCTTGGGTGGTGCGGACTACAAGGCTGTGCTTGATGTCAAGCTGACTGCACCAGCAGGTAGTACCAAAGGAGATTGGGGTTATGACGTTACTCTGAAAGGCGCCCTCGATCATCCGGTGACTACTGCCGAGGATACGCTGAGTTTCAACATCGGAGTCTCTGTTTCTGATGGTCAGAGTACTACGAGTGCTTCGCTGCCCATCACTGTGGAGGACGATGCCCCCATTGCTGGCGATGCTGCCGCGGTTTCGCTGGTGAAAACCAGTATTCCTGATGTATTGACCGGCAAGTTCAGCATGACCGGCTATAGCGGGAATAGCACCAGCATTGATGGTGGCAAGTTCACCATCACGGCTAAAGGTTTCCTCTCTTCAACATCTACTGCTCTGACTGATGCGCTGGTTAATGGCTCGAGCGAAGGCATTGGTGTCAAGAGCTCGACAGCCCCTTACCACAATATTGAGAACGAGGTCGATTTCCGCAAACTGGCCGACGGCTCAGGGGTATCTGAAGAGCTGGTGATCAAACTGGATGCTGGCACTGTGGCTTACGGTGCCAAGATCGAGTTCAGCAAGATGTTCGGTGGTGAGCTGGAGAGTGGTGTGGTCGAGTTCTACCGTGATGGAGTTCTGATCTCAACACTTCCCTTTAGGTCGGATGCGGCGGGTGGAGAGTACAACCAGAACTTCCAAGTGCAGCAGGGTGGTTTTGACACCATGGTGATCAAAGCAACCGATAACGGCAATTCGTTCAACGTCAAGGACAACAGCGACTTTACAGTCAAGTCTATCGAGTTCCTTGGCTCCTCTACTCCGCAGGCAATTGCCTATGGCTCGGGGACAGTGGCACCGCAATGGGGAGCTGATGGTAAAGGGCGTCTGGAGCTGGTTACCGGCACCGTTGAAACGGGTCTGAAAACGGCAGCTGGTCTGGCAATTACCATTACCGCGGAAGGTGCCAACAGCATGGTTGGCAAGGCCAGTGATGGCAGCTTGATCTTCAAGATGCAATTCACGCCTGCAACGGGCAAGTGGGAATTCTTCCAGTATGCAGAGATGCAGCGCCCGGTTGGTGATGGCGACATCGACTTCACCTTCAAGGCCTATGATCGGGACGGTGACGGCTCGCAAGGCAGCTTTGCTGTCAACCCGCTGGCGCGCCCTGATGTAACCGGTGTATTGAGTGCCACTGTGGTTGAAGGGGCTACCTTGCAGCATGTTGTGACCTTGAGTGGTGCGACTAATGTAGCGACTGAGTACAGCCTCTCAATCGCGGGCAGTGGTACTCATGCTGCCTCTAACTCTGACTGGGGAACTCTGCAGTTCAGTCACGGTGTTACCTATAACAGCAGCACAGGCAAAATCTCAGTACCAGCTGGTGTGACGAGCTTTACCGTGTCAGTGCCGACAGTGAATGACAAGTTGGTAGAACAGACTGAAACCTTGACTCTGACAGTAGGTGGTGTGACCGGAGCCGGAACCATTACTGACAACGATCTCTCTGTGCGACTGAGCAATGGTCTGGTTGATGAGGATGGTTTGTCTGGCGGAAATGCACACTTGCCTGAGCCTGTGGGTATGCCTGCTAGCGGCCCGCTTTCTGTGACTCAGTCGCTGCAGGTGACTGATGGCAGTGGTGGCAATGTCTCTGGCGTACAACTCAAACTTGTTGGCATCACGGGTCTGAGCGGGGTGACGGGTATTGATGGTCAGCCGGTCAATGTTGTTCAGGATGGCGCCGGGCTCAAAGGGTACTTTGGTAACAACCCCGCCAATGTAGCCTTTACTGTGACGGTGGATAACAGTGCCAATCCACCGAGCTACACCTTTACTCTGCTCAAGCCGCTTAGCCACACAGTGGATGGTCAGAGCACAGCGTTGACCAGCCAGGACGAACTGCGCTTTACCGTCAACTATGAGGTAAGCAAATCTGGAGCTGAGACTGCCACTGGCTCGTTTGACTTGGCTGTGCGTGACGATGTGCCGGTTGCAGTGGTCGATGATGCCCGAGTTAGCGTTCTGGTTGATTCGTTTGATGTGAGTGGTATCGAGGCAAACTGGACTGATTGGAGAGGTGGATCCTCCGTGACTAGAGGGGACTCTAATGACAATGACTCTGGGTTGGATCAAATTCGCTGGGGAGGCGGTAACAATCCCTCTGGTTACGGTTTCATGGACAATGATGCCGCGTTGAACGGTGCAATTCCGATCAATGAAGAGATCAAACTGGGCACATTCACTCATTACAACAACCCGATTTATAACGATGCTATCAGTGCTGCAACGATGGAGGTTACTTTCTCCGTAACTGATGCATTGGGACGGGTCACGCCAATAAAACTTGTTGTGAATTTCAATCATAACGAAACCCCCAATGACAGATGGGGGAATGGTGATGACATCATCTCAATCGGTAATACGACTGCTACCTTCAACTTTGAAGGTAAGGCATACACGCTGGAGGTACTGGGTTTCCGCGATGCGGGTGGCAACGTGGTGAAGACTATCTACACCAAAGAGAATGCCAGCAACAGCTTCGATCTGATCGTCAAGTTGGTGGAGGGTTCTGGTTATCAGCTGCCACAGACCACAGGCAATGTGCTGGCCAACGATCTTGCCGGTGCTGATGGTGGTCTGAGTGTCATTGGCTACGGAGTCGGCAGCAGCTCGACCACCTATACCAATGGTGCGGGTACCCAGGTAGTTGGCCTGTACGGGGTACTGACCATTCTGGCCAACGGTGCCTATACCTATCAGGTCACCAAGAATGGCAGCCAGATCCCGGCTGATGCACGCGAGGTGTTCAGCTACAGCGTGCGCGATGGTGATGGCGATACCACCAACAGCACCTTGACCATCAGCGTCAATCCGGTGGACAGCAACGGGGTTCCGGTTCATCTGCCGCTGACGGTAGATGGTACTGACCTCAACGACTCTATCGTGGTACGCAATGGCGAGAGAGCGGCTAATCCTGACCGTCTTGATGTTTCCTTCGGCGGTAATCTGCTGGGCGAAGTCACTACCAGTAACGGCGGTACCGACCACATACATGCCGGTACCAGCTACAACAAGGGAAGTGCCGCCCAGACCGTCAGCAGCGGAGCAGGCAATGACCATATCGAAACCGGCAGCGGTAATGATGTGATTTATGCAGGCAAAACCGGGGCTGATGGATTCGGTACCGACGATTCGTTGCAACTGACGGTAAATCAGCTCAAGGCTCATCACATCATGACAGGCAGCTTGTCTGGCACAGATGCCATGCTCGATGGCGACGGTCTGTTGCTGAGTGTTGATGTCAGCAGTAGCAAAGCTGATGTGGTCAATGGTGGCAGCGGCAATGACAAAATCTACGGGCAGTCAGGTTCCGATATCTTGTTTGGCGGTACCGGTGACGACTACATCGATGGCGGTAGTCATAACGATGCGCTGCGCGGCGGTCTGGGGAACGATATCCTGATCGGCGGGCTCGGCAACGATGTAATGCGTGGTGATGGCGGTTCAGATACTTTCGTCTGGAATCAGGGGGATACAGTATCAGGCTCCCTGACCAAGGATTACATCATGGACTTCAACAAGGGGTCAGGCACCATCAACCGTTTGGAAGGTGACAAGCTGGATCTGAGCGATCTGCTGGATCACGATGGTTCTCACAGTACGACTGATCTGAAGAGCCTGCTCTCGGTGTTCCAGGACAATGAAGGGGTGCACCTGCAGGTCAAGGAGAGCAGTACTGCGCCGGTGACTCAGGAGATTGTGCTGATGAACCATACCTTCGACAGTCTGACGGGCGGTTCTGGCACCACGGCCAACCAGGTGATCGATTACATGTTGACCAACAACATGCTCGATATCGATAAGTAAGCCCAACTCGGGGCAATAAAAAAGCGGCAGAGCAATCTGCCGCTTTTTTTATCTTTGCAGGGAAGAGAAATCAGTTGCCGAGGGTGGCAAACAGGCTCTGCTCCAGGGTGCCGCGGGAGACACAGACCGGCTTGATGGACGGGGCCGGTACGCGCTCGCCTGAGGATTCAACGAAGAACAGCTCGGTGTTGCCCTTGACGTTGACGGTGGCCACGCTGCTGTTGCCGCTCTGGGTGATGATCAAGTTGATCTGCAGGTTCGGGTTGCCCAGTGCAACTTTGGAACCCATGGTGCCGCAGTCCAGCCACTCCAGCCCGTCGGCTGACTGGTTGACGTTGGCGGTCATCAGGCCGGAACCACGCAGGCTGTTTTCGATGGTGAGGCCGTGATCGGTGAACCACTTCTCGGCGCGAGCCCACACCAGATCCACCGGGATCGCCATTTCCTGAGTATTGTTGGTTGCCTTGGCAATTGGCGGGTTGTAGCGATACTCCTCACCGCCGTTATTGTCACCAGCACAACCAACCAGCAGCAGCGCCAATGCGCTCCCCATAATCTTTTTCATCTTGTTTCTCTCGTCCATATCACCAGGCCATTGGCCAACCGGCGCCTATTATCGCCGGAGCGACAATCTCTGTCAGCAACCATCCAGCGTTCGGTGTTATGGGGAGGTGATCGGGGTGCTTTACAAAATTGGTTTGCTATCATAGATTTGCTCGAAATTCCTCCATAAGCACCCCTGTGACCAACATGCTCACCCCGGATCTGCTGCAGCAGATCATCGACCAATTGCCAATGAGTATCTTCTGTCGAGATAGTCATGGGCGTTACCTGTTCGCCAATCGTGAGTTCGCCCGTGAAGCCAAGCTGGAGTCGCCTGCCGAGGTTGTCGGCAAGACAGATGCAGATATGCCATGGGGCGATCTCTTTCGCAGTGAGGATGAGCAGCTGCTTGCTGGAGGCGTGCCGATGCTGTATCAGCAGCTCCATTGCAACCGGGGCGGGAATACCTGCTGGATGGAGGTGCACAAGGTGCCTCTTTACACCCCGCAGGGAGAGGCGTGCGCAGTATTCGGGGTGGTTAACGAGATTGCCCAGCGCAAGAGCCTGGAACAAACCGTCAAAAAGCAGCAGTTGTTGCAGCGTTTTCTGCTCGATGCCATTCCTGATCTGATCCGTTTCGATGATCACAACGGGGTGTTGCTGGAGTGCAATCAGGCGTTTCTCGACTTTATCGGCCAGGGGGCGGATGAGGTGCTGGGTCAGCAGCTACCGTTCCGGCTGGCGGCGCCGCAGGGGATGGGCCACGGCGAGTGCTGTCTGCTGGATGCCAGCGGGCAGGGGCGACACATGGAGATCACCCGGGTCGATGTCCCAGATGGTGATGGCCATTCCCTCGGGATCCTGACGCTGGGGCGTGACATCACCGGCCTGCGCACCACTCAGGCGCAGTTGCAGCAGGAGCAGCACTACGACAGTCTGACCGGGTTGCTCAAACTCTCCCGGTTCTTGCAGACCAGCCGCCATCTTGGGGGACGCAGTGCCACGCTGGTGCTGGTCGATCTGCACCATTTTCGTGAAATCAACGATCGCTTCGGGATCCGGATTGCCGATCGCCTGCTGAGCCAGGTTGCCAAGCGGTTGCAGCAGCTGGTGCCGCCGCGTTCTCTGCTCTGTCGGGTCGCTGCCGATGACTTCAGCCTGTTGCTGCCGGACTTCAACGAGCCATTGCAGGGGTGGAGCCAGCATCTGCAGCAGCAGTTGATGGAGCACTATCAGGTGGAAGATCACCGGATCCAGATCCCGGTGTTTCTGGGGCTGGCCCAGGGGCGGGCAAGCGATGCCGAGCGGTTGCTCAGTCATGCCGAGGCTGCGCTGGCGCAGGGCAAACGGCAGCAGCAGTACTGCACTCTGTTTGATCCCGAGCTGCATGCCCGGCTCAAGCGGCGTCAGCTGATCGCCGCCCAGTTGCCGCTCGCTATCAAGTCCGCCCAGCTGGTTGCCGTCTATCAGCCGATCATCTGTACCCGCACTCACCGGCTGCACGGCGCCGAGCTGCTCTGTCGCTGGCCCCATCCCGAGCTTGGGATGATCTCCCCCGATGAGTTCATTCCGTTGGCGGAAGAGATGGGGATCATCGGTCAGCTTGGCCAGTTAATGCTGGAGCAGGGCTGTGCCCAGCTGGCGCAGTGGCAAACTGCGCAGCCGGATATGGTGCTCTCCATCAACCTCTCGCCGCTGCAGTTCCGTGATCCGGCGCTCTGTGAGCGGGTCTCAGCCTGCATCGCTCGCCATGGTCTCAAGGCCAGTCAACTGGAGCTGGAGATCACCGAAGGGGTACTGATGGAGAACGCCGACGAGATTGAGACCAACCTCGACAACCTGATCGCCGCCGGTTTTCAGCTGGCCATCGACGACTTTGGTACCGGTTACTGCTCGCTGGCCTATCTGCCGCGTTTGCAGGTGGCGACTCTAAAGCTGGATCGCAGCTTCACTCAGGGGCTGGCCAGCAATAGCGCGACCACCGCTATCGTGCGCTCGGTCATCGGGCTGGGTCATGAGCTGGGGATCCGGATCACCGCCGAAGGGGTGGAAACACCCGAGCAGCAGCTGTGGCTGACCGAGGCGGGGTGTGATCGGCTACAGGGCTATCTGTTCAGTCGCCCCCTGCCGCCGGCGGAGTTTGCTGCCAGCTATCTGACGTGAGAGATCGCCAGAAACAACAAGGCCACCGCAAGGTGGCCTTGTTGTTTTACGATGGAGGCAGGATCAATCCTGGAAGTAGGTGCCCCAGCCATCGTAATCCACCCCATATTTTTCCAGGATGGGCAGCATCTTGGCGATATCGGCAACGATCGCTTCGACATTCAGCTTGCACTCGATGGTGGCATCGAAGCAGAAGATGGTGGCGCCGTCATCCAGCTCCATCTCTTCGGCATCGGTCACTTCAAAACCGGCCTTGAACAGGTCAACCGCTGCTTTTTCCAGACGGTCGAAATCCTGGCAGGCGAAGTGGTGCTCGATGTCGTAATCCGCATCGGGATTGCTGCCATCGGCCAGCAGTTCGTTGACGATCTCGGTGGTCTCATCACGCCACTCTTGCATATTCAGACTCATGTTGCCTCCAGGCGGTATCATTGCGGCAAAGCATACTCGCAGAGTGGATTCGGCTCAATGCGGCGGACCAACTGAACCTCGAATTTCCATCATATTGGCGCAGACTGCAGGGCGTGCAAAGGCCAGCAAGTACGGCAAACGGGACTGAAATGGATAATAAATGGTCGCTTCGTTCGGTTGTTGAGCGAACGCGCTTTTTATCGTGCCATCATGGTTGACACTCTGCGCTGGAAAGGGTTTAATGCGCGCCGTTGCCCAGATAGCTCAGTCGGTAGAGCAGGGGATTGAAAATCCCCGTGTCGGCGGTTCGATTCCGTCTCTGGGCACCACAATTCCTCCTTAGTTCAGTCGGTAGAACGGCGGACTGTTAATCCGTATGTCACTGGTTCAAGTCCAGTAGGAGGAGCCAAATTCGAAAAGCCCGCTCAATCGAGCGGGCTTTTTCATTTTTAGTTGCTGTTGCATGCTGCCAAAAAGAGCGTTGCGCCACAGGTGGCACTGAACAGCAGCATTCCGGTCTGCAACATGCTGCCAGGGCATGGCTTCTTCTCTTTTTTTCTGGCCCTGATCCACTTCGGTTTCATCACATTCCCTTATCCATTTTGTCGGCCTGAATGGCTGCACTCCTGTGCAGGCGAGCCATCTTTGTTGAATGGCGCCATGGCGTCAATCTCCCCCGCAAAACAATTAATTCAGCAGCGTTGAAGAGCGGCTTGTCTGGTGATGTTTCGACCTTTAAGCCATTGTTAACATTTTGGAAAACCGGAGTGACCCTGTGGCTGGGCGGGGATATGATGGGGGTCAATGATGTTCCCATCCTGACGGAGAGACCCCAGATGAACAGCCCCTTGAGCTATGTACTGGACGGCATTCATTGCGAGCCGCACTTTTTTACCGTTCCCCTCGATCATGATGAGCCGGATGGTGACAGCATTACCCTGTTTGCCCGCACCCTCTGCCGTAAAGACAAGCTCGATGAGAAGTTGCCCTGGCTGCTGTTTCTGCAAGGGGGGCCGGGATTCGGGGCGCCGCGCCCGACGGCCAACAGTGGCTGGCTCAAGCGGGCGTTGCAGGAGTTCAGAGTGCTGCTGCTGGATCAGCGTGGCACCGGGATGTCGAGCCCCATTCACGGGCAGATTCTGGCCAAAATGACACCGACCGAGCAGGCGGAGTATCTCGGCCATTTTCGCGCCGACAGCATAGTGCAAGATGCCGAGTTCATCCGGCAGGAGCTTAGCCCCAAGCATCGCTGGAGCCTGCTGGGGCAAAGCTTTGGCGGCTTTTGCTGCCTGACCTATCTCTCGCTCTTCCCCGATAGCCTGCGGGAGGTCTATATCACTGGCGGCATCGCGCCGATTGGCCGCAGTGCCGAGGAGGTTTACCGCGCCACCTACCAGAGGGTGGCTGACAAGAACCGAGCCTTCTTCGCCCGCTTCCCCCATGCTCAGGGGATTGCCAACCGGCTGGCCAACCATCTGCACCAGCACGATGTGCGGCTGCCCAACGGCCAGCGCCTGACGGTGGAGCAGTTCCAGCAGCAAGGGCTGGATCTCGGTGCTACGGGTGCCTTTGAGGAGCTTTATTACCTGCTGGAAGAGGCCTTTATCGGCGACAAGCTTAGCCCGGCCTTTCTCTATCAGGTGCAGAGCATGCAGCCATTCAATACCAACCCGCTGTTTGCCATTCTGCACGAGGCTATCTACGCCGAAGGGGAGGCGACTCGCTGGGCGGCGGATCGGGTCAGAGGGGAGTTTCCTGCGGTGAACTGGGCACCCGGCAAGGATTTCGCCTTCACCGGCGAGATGGTTTACCCCTGGATGTTCGAGCAGTTCCGCGAGTTGCTGCCCCTGAAAGAGGCGGCCCATCTGCTGGCCAACAAGGCGGACTGGGGGGCGCTCTATGACCCGGCCCAGCTGGCCCGCAACCAGGTGCCGGTAGCATGCGCCGTCTATGCCGAGGATATGTATGTGGAGTTTGACTACAGTCGTGAAACCCTGCGTGGCCTTGGCAACAGTCGCGCCTGGATCACCAATGAGTATGAGCACAACGGTTTGCGTGCCGATGGTGAAGCGATTCTTGATCGTCTGATCGCGTTGAATCGCGACCGTTAATTGCCATTATCGGCAACCATCGCGGGAGCTCGGATTCCCGCGATGGTTGTGATGGATGGTTGTTATGAAAGCGTGACACCCTGAACCTTGACCCGTATCCGCCAGACGATGAGTGGATAGCCGGCTGATTAATTTCCCCCTCTTTCACTGTCTCTGTCGATCCCTCACCATATACTTGCCAAACGACTCTGTATTGAGCCGCTGTCAAACCGATTGACCAACCCGTGCTCGTTACCATTAGAAAGTCGCTCCGATGCTCTGTATTCCGCGTATCAGATATGCCATCTCTGCATGCCCCGCTATCCGGGGGAGGGGATGGTCGTGCTTTTCAATCAAGATAAGGATGTATGATGAGAAAGTCTCTGTTGGTCTGCTCCCTGTTGCTGTGCCCTGTCGTGTTTGCTGCCACCCCCCATTGGGAATATAGCGGTGAGGCGGGGCCTGCCCACTGGGCCAAGCTGACCCCGGAGTTTGGCCAGTGTGCGGGCAGCAATCAGTCGCCGGTTGACCTGAGCGGATTGGTCGAGGCCAAACTGGCCCCGCTGGTACTCCACTATCAGGCGGGTGGCAACACAGTGGTCAACAACGGTCATACCGTGCAGGTCGGTTATGCCCCGGGCAGCACCTTGCAACTCGATGGCACCACCTTTGAGCTCAAGCAGTTCCACTTCCACGCCCCGAGTGAAAACCTCATCGAGGGCAAATCCTATCCGCTGGAAGGGCATCTGGTGCACGTCAGTGACAAGGGAGAGATCGCCGTGGTGGCGGTGATGTTCGAGGCTGGCAAGGCCAATCCGGTGCTGGCGGCTGCCTGGGGTGAACTACCTGCCAAGGTGGGGGAGACCCAGGCCCTCAAGGCGCCGCTCTCTGCTGAGCAACTGCTGCCCGAGAATCGTGACTACTACCGCTTCAGCGGTTCCCTTACTACGCCTCCCTGCTCGGAAGGAGTGCGCTGGCTGGTGATGAAGCAGCCGGTTGAGGTCAGTCAGGCCCAGATCGACGCCTTCAAGGCGGTGATGCACCACCCCAACAACCGGCCGGTGCAGCCACTCAATGGGCGCGTGGTACTGCAATAACACAGCGTTGCAATAGCGCTGCAGATAGCAAAAATAACAAAGAGGGCCGCGAGGCCCTCTTTTACATGGCGAGGTATCGGTGTGCAATTAAAGCGCGGCGGCGATGCGGGCGCCAAGTGCCGCGTTGTTCAGTACCAGCTGGATGTTGGCCGCCAGCGAGTTGCCGCCAGTCAGCTCGCAGACGCGTGCCAGCAGGAAGGGGGTTGACGCCTTGCCCTTGATCCCCTGCTCGTCCGCTTCATGGAGCGCCCGGGCAATGGCTGCGTCGATGTCGGCTTTAGGCATGGCGTGTGCGGTAGGGATGGGATTGGCCACCACGGCGCCGCCCGCTAGTCCCAGCTCCCACTTGAGGCGTAGCGCCTCGGCGATGGCTGCCGGGGTATCGAGGCGATAATCGACCTTGAAGCCGCTCTCGCGGGTGTAGAAGGCGGGCAGCTCCTCGGTTTGATAGCCGATCACCGGCACGCCCTGGGTCTCCAGATACTCCAGCGTCAGTCCGATATCGAGGATCGACTTGGCACCGGCACAGACTACGGCCACCGGCGTTTGGGCCAACTCCTGCAGGTCGGCCGAGATATCGAAGGTCTCCTGCGCGCCGCGATGTACCCCGCCGATACCACCGGTGGCAAAGACCCGGATCCCCGCCATGGCGGCGATGATCATGGTGGAGGCGACCGTGGTGGCCCCCATCCCCTTGCGCGCCAGCACGAACGGAATGTCGCGGCGGCTGCACTTGGTGACGCTGTGGCCTGCCCGGCCCAGCGCTTCCAGCGCACCGGCATCAAGACCCACCTTGAGGCGGCCGTCGAGGATGGCGATGGTGGCCGGAATGGCGCCGTTATCGCGCACCACCTGCTCCACCTGACGGGCCGTCTCCACGTTCTGCGGATAGGGCATGCCGTGGGAGATGATAGTGGATTCGAGGGCGACGACCGGTTTGCCGGCGGCCAGCGCGGCAGCAACTTCCGGTTGGATATCGAGGTAAGCGTTCAGCATGAGTACTCCTCCAGTATGCGGTCAACGGCGGTCTTGCTCAGACCGGAAAAAACGGTATCGGAACAATTGACGGTGAGGGCGGCGCAGCCCAGGGCAAAGCGGGTGGTCTGGGCGATGTCGAGCTGTTGCAGCCAGGCGTGGGCGAGGCCAGCCATAAAGGCATCCCCGCCGCCGGTGACGTTGAGTACCGGACTGCCCAGTATCGGCAGGTGACCCTGCTGCTCGCCATCGCTGTAGAAGATCCCCTGTTCACCCAGACTGAGGAACAGTCGCTTGACCCCGGCGCGGTGGAACCAGGCGGCCACCATGGGCCAGGTTTCGGGCCCGGCGATGGTCATGCCGCACAGCTGCTCGGCTTCGCTTCGATTGGGTTTGAGGGTGTGGATCTTGCCGAGCCAGGGGCGGATCTTCTCCACCTTGGCCACCGAAACGGTATCGACAAAGATGGCGTGCTCACCTTGCCGTTCAAACAACCAGTCGAGGGTATGGATAGCCAGATTGGTGTCGAGCACCCAGAGCCGGGCACCGCCGAGAAAGCCTGCGAGGGGGGTCAGGCGGGCAGGGGTGAGCTGCTCTATGATGGCCATGTCGTTGATGGCACAGCTCATTTCGCCGCTGCCATCATGCAGGCTGAGATAGCAGGAGGTGGCGTGACCATCGAGCACCAGAGTCTGGCGCACATCGACGCCGGCCCGCTGGCTCACTTCCAATAGATGGTGGCCATACTGGTCGTTGCCGACCGCTGTCAGCAGCCGGGTGTCGCTGCCGAGCCGCGCCAGATTCTCGGCGATATTGCGGCCGACACCGCCTGCCGAGGTGCGCACCTTGCCCGGGTTGGAGTCGCCGAGCAGCAGGTTGTCATGGCTGGTGCCGCAAATATCCATATTGGCACCGCCGATCACCACTACGTAGGGGCCTTCTCGCAGTACATAACCTCTGCCTTGCACATATCCCTGCCGGATCAGGCTGGAGATGTGGCTGGCCAGCGCGGAGCGGCTGATGCCAAGGCGATCGGCCAGCTCCTGCTGGGCAATCATGGGATCCTGACGCAGCAAGGCGAGGATCTCTTGTTCACGCTCAGTCATAGACAAACATCCATTTGCAAACGTTTGTCTATTATTGCTGGGAAACGTTTGCTGGCTATCAGCTTGTACAAAATTTGTCGGCTTGCGCACAAAAAATCGACATCCGTGATGGGGCGACGAGTCGTTGAGCTTGGCGAGGCACTTTTAACGGGTCGATGACCCCGCAGCGGCTTATAATGGCCGCCGCAAGATGAGGAGAGATGATGGAAAAGAGTGCATTCTGCTGCGTGGGGCTGGTCAATCCCAAGTCTCCGGAAAATGTCGGCTCAGTGATGCGGGCTGCGGGCTGCTACGGGGTGGATGAGGTTTACTACACCGGCAACCGCTTCGAGCTGGCGCGCCGCTTTGCCACTGATACCAAGCAGATGGTGGAGAAGATCCCGCTGCTCGGGGTGGATGATCTGATGGCGTTTATCCCGCAGGGATGCGTGCCCGTGGTGGTTGATCTGATCGATGGCGCTACGCCGCTCCCCGACTATGTCCATCCGGAACGCGCTTTTTATATCTTCGGGCCGGAGGATGGTACGCTCGATCCCGCCCTCTATGGCGCGGTGAAAGATGTGGTCTATGTGCCGACCCAGGGTTGCATGAATCTGGCTGCCTCGGTCAATGTGATCCTCTATGACCGCTTGGCGAAGGGGTTCCGGCAACCCTGAGTTGTGGCGTGGCAACGGTGACTCAAACCGCAATGGACAAGGTGTTGCTCATGGGCAGGTTGCTGGCGGTGGCCGCTGTTGACGGGGCTGCGGCATCCTTATCTTTCTCCTATGGTGGGATCATTTTTCGCTGGCCTTGACCGCCTGCTCCTCGAGAAAGTCGCGGTAGTAGTCATAGAGGTGATAACGGCGATATATCTCGGCCAGCGTGCCGCGACGGATCAGATTCACCATCTCCTGATCCCACAACTGCAGTAGCCGGTCGCCCCGTTCGGTATCGGCAAAAATGGGGTAAGTCGGTATCCAGCGCAAAATGGTGCGGTACATATTGGCCGGGGTCTCATCGGCGGAATGGAGCACGCCAGCGGTCAGGTAATAGCGATAGCGCCCCTTGCCAATCAGCTGCAGTGCCATCTCATGGTTGTCGATTTCGTGCCACCGCATGGTGATCGGAAGATATTTATCCAGCCCCCATCCTCGCCGCCAGAGCACGGTCTCTCCCTCCAGGCTGCGCTCTCCCCGCCATTGCGGCTGCCACTGCTTGAGCATGAAGACGGTCACATCATCTGCGGAGGCGGGTTGACGGGGCTGCTTGACCCCCTTGATCTCGTCCAGATAGACACTCATCGCCATATCCCCCTCTTGCCTGGCTACCATGGCGACGGCGCGCTTGTAGGGCACGATATGGGGCACGATCTGATAGCCGTGGGGTTGGTAAATGGTTCGCACCAGATCGAGATAGATACCGCGGCCATCCGGTTGGCAGAAACCGGGCCAGCCATCGCAATAGACGTGAATATCGGCTGTGCGAGCGTGGACGATCGCACACAGAGAGCAAAGCAGCAAACAACCGATGCGCAGCATGGTCAGCATTATCCTCGCAGGGGTGAGGAGAGCATTTATCACCTGATTTATACCATGCATTGATCGCGGCGGGCGGAGAAAACATCCCGCATCTCCATTTTGCGACAGGGTCGAGGGTTATTTACGGTCGGATCGTTATGATCGAGTAAAGATTCAATAGCACCCCAATCAGTAGAGGAGACTGCATTATGCCATCGATCAAGACTCTGCTCTGTCCAGTCGATTTTTCCCAAATGTCTCGCGCGGTACTCGACTATGCCGTGTTCATGGCACAGAGCCATCAGGCCCAGCTCAAGCTGATCCACGTGGTTGATCAACTGCACGGTTTTGACAGTTACAAGATCCTTCATATGACGGCCATCGAGATCACCCACGAGATGGAGCGTCAGGCCAGAACCCAGCTCAAAGAGCTGGTTGCCACTCTGCCGATCCCGGCCACCTTTGATATTCGCTTTGGCCGCGCCGCCGATGAAATTGTCATTCAGGCCAAGGAGGATGAGGTTGAGCTGATCGTGATGGGCAGCCACGGTCGCTCTGGTATCAGCCATCTGCTGGTAGGCAGTGTCGCCGAGTCTGTGGTGCGTCATGCACCCTGTCCGGTACTGGTGGTGCGCCAATAACGCGCCACGTTTAGTGTGAAAAGCGTAACAAACAAGGCCAGCGATTGCTGGCCTTGCGTTTTCTGGTGTTGTGCCCGCTAGCCGTGAGCGTAGATGACACTCCCCCCCTTGATGGTATCTATGATGGCTCTGGCCTGCTCTTTGGGCAGGGCGGGGCAACCCCAGCTGCGGCCCAGCTTGTCATATTTGCGCAGATGGGTCGGGCTGGCATAGGCGGCGCCATGTACTACGATGGCACGCTTGCGGGCATTGCTGTTCTTGCCGGGGCTGAGTCCGTCCAGCCGCAGGGAGTAGCCATGCTTGCCCAGATAGGTTTCTGCGGTGCGATAGACGCCAAGGGAACTTTGGCGGGAGTTGAGCTGGTTGGAAAAGTGTTTTGCTGCCAGTTCACCTGAGTTGCGGCCATGACTGACCCAGGTGTGATAGAGCAGCTTGTGGCGTTTCATATCGATGACAAACAGCCTGCGCTGGGTGGATGGCTTGCTGTAATCGATGATGGTGAGAATGGGTTTGCGTTTGTGGCGCACAGTTTGATAACTGTTGAGTGCCTGACGAAAGGTCTGTTTATCCAGCTTGCCGGCCAGACCCAGTTGACGATAGAGGCTCTGATCCCAGCTGGCATCTGCCGTGCTGCTCCAGATGAGCGATATCAACAGCAGTGGCAACAACAGCCACCCGCGTTGCCAGTCTATGTTCCCGCGCGCTTGTCTCATCCGTGAATATCTCCTTGTCACTCCCTGTCAACGGCGCGGATATTGCCATCAATCCGCTCGATAGTTATATGCAAGGTGCTGAAAAGGCGCAATAAAAAAACCGGCCGCAGAGCGGCCGGAAGTAATTCAAACAGTAGACATTGGTATCACAGGGTATAACTGACTTCCAATTACTTAGAAGTTGTACTGCAGGGCAACCGCGACTACGTCGTCGGTGTTCTTGCCCAGAGAGTTGGTGGACTTGCCATCTACGGAGTCCAGCAGGTTCAGCTTGTAATCAACATAGGCGTTGAAGTTCTCGGTGAAGTTGTACCAGGCACCGATAGATACGTACTCGGTGTAGGTATCATCGATACCGCGAGCGGAGTCTTTCACGTCAGTGCGCAGGTAGGCCAGAGAAGGCTTGAACTTGCCGATGGTGTACTGAGCAACGGCTTCGTAGCCATCCATCTTCTCGGCGTAACCGTTCTTGACGAACAGGTGGTCTTCACCGTGGGAGTAGGTTGCAGCCAGGTAGAGGTCGCCAGTTGCATATTTGGCACCGAAGCCCATCAGCTTGGCATCCTTGTCGCCACCGAAGGCGGCATAGCGAGCTTGCTCGTCAGTCTTGCCAGCCTGGTTATAGGCAGCACCCAGGCTCAGGCCCATATCGAAATCGTAGTTGGCAGATACTGCGAAGCCTTCAGCAGAACCTTTGCTATTCCAGCTTTCGCCGTTGTAGGTGTTGCCGTTGAAGGATTCAGTGATTGCACTGCGACCGGCGTTTTGCGGATCGTTGTTACCGGTGAACTGGGCACCCAGAGTCAGACCCTGATAGGTGTAGATGTACTGGGCCAAACCGTTGGTACGGCCGGTGCCGAATACTTCGGTATCTTTGCCCAGGCCGTCACCGCCCCACTCAGGCAGGACGTCGGTGTAGTTGTTGACGGCCTTGGTGAACAGACCATCCTGACGACCATAGCTGAATGCGCCGAAACGGTCGTGCTTGATGCCGGCATAGGCATAACGCAGCTCGTCGTTGTCAGAACCGGAAGTCGGCAGGTTGTACTCGGCAAAGCCGAACGCCTTCATCTCGGGAGCAATCTTGGTCTCGCCAGCAACGTGCAGACGGAAGTAGCTCTGGTCACCTTCGGAACCGTTGTCGTCAGTGCCGTAGTAAGCACCTTGTGCACGGCCGCCGATATCCAGTTTGGTATCGTTCTGGTTGTAAACGGTAGCGGCATGGGCGCCGCTCGCCAGCAGCAGGCTGGAGATGGCAATAGTCAGTGCAGACTTCTTCATATGCGTTATTCCTCTGATGTAAACACTTCCGAACTTGTTGTCGGTTCTGTGAAATCGGAAATGGTCCGATAGCCACACGGTAGGCGTCCCAACCTTGACTGGGCCTGAATCCATCGTTGTTTAATTGAGGTGACGCGGTCGTTATCAAGACTGGGTGTGACGGTTTTTGACAAGATAAAAAGAGATTAAATTCAATGAATTATTTTCTAGTGACTTTTTTGACATCAAGGCTGTTCTGAGCAACAAGGTCGATGGCTCAAGTTGTGAGCTAGATCACACAGGGGAGAATGGGGCGGGGCGGGAAAAACGGGGGGGAGCCTTGCAAGGCTCCCCCCAGTGATCAGAGGGGCTTTTGCCACAGGGTCAGCAGCAGATCCTGTTCCAGTTCACTCGGGCCCTGTTGCGCGAAAGCGTGACGCTGCTCACCGGTTGCCCGCCAGCCGAGACGGCTGGTCTCCAGAATAAAGCTGCGCATGCCCTGATCCATGGTGAGGCTGAACTGGCAGCGCTGTTGAGCCATCGGATTGAGGCCGCCGAGGGTTGGCCAGCTGAGGGGGTGTTCCATGCTCACCGGGTTGAGGCTGACCCGCAGTTGCCACTGATGGCGCGGGCCCGGCTGCAGATAGAGCAGATAGCCACCGGGGGCCAGCCAGCTGACAAGCTGCTCGGTCTTGACCTTGAGATCGTTGACCAGCAGCACTTGAGCAGAGCACGGTTGCAGCGGCGCGCGAGCGGGATCGGCAATGACAAACTGGCAGTCCGGCTGCGCTTTTTTGGCGGCAAAGATGGTGTTCTTGGCGATATCAACCCCAGCAAACTGCCAGCCGAGCAGGCGCTCTGCCAGCGCGCGGCAGTAGTAGCCTTCACCGCACCCAAGATGGATCAGCTCTTGTGGGGCCAGCGGAGCGAGCAGGCCGGCCATGGCCTCAACCAGCGGCAGTTGGTGGCCGGCTTCCAGGAAATGGTGCTTGGCGCGCATCAGGGCACGGCTGTCGCTGTCTTTGGGGTTTTTCTTGCCGGGGATGAGATCCAGATAACCTTCCGGTGCCGGATCGAAGTGATGCTTGTTGTCGCAATAGCGTCCCTGGGAGGCTTCATGAAGATGGAGCGGACTGCGGCAGCGGGGACATTGAAGGTGCATAGTAACTCTCTGGGCGAATGCCGGAACAGTGAAGGGCGTTCGGGATTATAGGGGAGAGGATCAAAAAAGGCTGCCGTAGCAGCCTTTTTTATCCCAAGGCCTCAGTCAGGCCTGCGGACGGGTCATCAGCGAGTGCCAAATACCACAATGGTCTTGCCGTGAGCAGAGATGAGCTCCTGCTCTTCCAGCATCTTCAGGATGCGGCCCACGGTTTCACGAGAGCAGCCGACGATCTGGCCGATCTCCTGACGGGTGATCTTGATCTGCATGCCATCCGGGTGGGTCATGGCATCCGGCTGTTTGGCCAGGTTGAGCAGGGTCTGGGCGATCCGGCCGGTCACATCCAGGAAGGCGAGGTTACCCACTTTCTGGCTGGTGTGTTGCAGGCGCTTGGCCATCTGGCCAGAGAGACGCATCAGAATGTCCGGGTTGACCTGGATCAGCTGGCGGAACTTCTTGTAGGAGATCTCTGCCACTTCGCAAGAGCCTTTGGCGCGAACCCAGGCGGAGCGCTCGGGGTTCTCGTTCTCCTCGAACATCCCCATCTCGCCCAGGAAATCACCCTGGTTCAGATAGGAGAGGATCATCTCTTTGCCCTCATCGTCCTTGATCAAGACGGCCACAGTGCCCTTGACGATGTAGTAGAGGGTCTCCGCTTTTTCACCCGCATGGATCAGGGTGCTCTTGGCGGGATACTTATGAATGTGGCAGTGCGACAAGAACCATTCCAGGGTGGGATCGCTTTGCGGTTTGCCAATGACCATGAGAATTCCTCTGTAGTGTCTTTTTATGGACTTGTGCGTCCGGGCAAGCTGCCAATCTTGCCATTCCTTGTATTGGTCGCAGTAGGATAAGAGCCTTTGCCTGTGCTGACAAGGCTTTGCGGGCTTTTGACAGAGCCCTTTGAGTAATGCCTGCTGCGCCGCTTCGGCCATTCTAGGGAAGATAGAGGTCGGAGATGTTGATTTTGATCTATTTCCATCCCAACTCCCCCTGTTCGGCAGAGATAAGCGACTGGGTTATGCTAGGGATCCATCATCATGATTAACAGGAGAGAGTGCGAGATGAAAGCCAAGGTCAGCTGGGTGGAAGGGATGAAGTTTGTGGGTGAGAGTGAATCCGGTCACAAGGTGATCCTGGATGGTGCCAACCCCGGTGAGGGGGCCAGCCCGATGGAGATGATCCTGCTGGCGGTCGGTGGCTGCAGCTCCATTGATGTGGTCTCCATCCTCGAAAAAGCGCGCCAGTCGGTGACCGCATGCCATGTCGATGTCAGTGGCGAACGGGTCGATAGCGTGCCCCGGGTTTTCGAGAAGATTAATCTGCACTTCGTGGTGACAGGCAAGGGATTGGCGGAGAAGCAGGTGGCCAGAGCGGTCGATCTGTCGATGGAAAAATACTGTTCTGTTTCCCTGATGTTGGAAAAAGCGGTACAAATTACCCATAGTTATCAAATTGTTGAAGCTTGATAACGATTGTTTCGTTGGTACCCTGGCATAAGGCCGTTACGTAAGGCCACTGCACAAGGCCATGACATAAAGCCATTACATAAGGAAAGTGCAATGAAAAAATTGATCGCTCTGCTTCCCCTTTTGGGCCTGGCGGCGTGCAGCAGCCCGCAACCTACCCAGTATCAATACAGCCAATACCAGTGTGGCGAAGAGATGCTGGCCGTTACCTATGATGCCCAGGCTGACATGGTGCAGTTCCCCTATGCCGGGGTTTACCACAAGCTGGCGCGTGTGGAGTCAGAGTCTGGCGCCAAATATTCTGACGGCCTGACCACCTTCTGGAATCAAGAGAAACAAGCTCTCCTCACCCAGAAAGGGGTCACACTGCTGACCTGTACGCTCAAATAAGTGACCACAGATAGCTGAAGGTGTGCGGCTTTATGCCCGAGTCTGGCCTAGGCCGGATTGGGTCAAGAGGTTGAGACCACAAAAAAAACGGCTTGCCGGGAGGCAAGCCGTTTTTCTATCCATCCATTATCACTAAACAAGCGTTAGTTGGTGGGGACGCGATTGAGCAGCTCGGCCGCGAGCTGCTGGCTGAGTGCCTGACGCTGGCTATCTGCAATGCTCACGTCGCTGGTCAGCTGGATGATGCTGCTCCAGACTGCTTTCTGGGTTTTACGATCGAGCAGCACGATGGCCAGCGACCCTTTGCGCTGGTTGGCCGAGGCATATACCCCGGGTGTCATGCCAAGGCGGGCGAAAATCTCGCCGTCACTCATATCCTTGCCGCCCGCGACGCCGATGGCGACCCACAGATCCGCCTCGTCGAGCGGTGCACTCTGCCATCCCTTGCCATTGAGCTCCCGGCTTACCGCCTGCTGCATCGGCTCCAGCCACCCTTCAGCCAACTCACCGGCAAATTGATACTGTTCGGCCAGGGCGTAGCGCGGGGTTGCACCATAGGTCCAGTTGCCCATCGGGCGAACCAGCATGGTGCCGGACTCCAGCGTGGGGGCCGCCGGCCCGCTGCTGCAACCGCCCAGCAGGGCGAGCAGTGCCACAGAGAGATAAGCAAGCCGCATCGTGAACTCCTTTGAATCAGGTTATTTTGCCGGTTTCGATCAATTGCTGGATGAGCGGGCGCAGGATCAGTTCCATCGCAAAGCCCATCTTGCCACCCGGCACCACTATGGTGTTCATCCGCGACATGAATGAGCCGTCGATCATCGACAGCAGGTAGGGGAAATCCACCTGCTTGATACCGCGAAACCGGATCACCAGCATACTCTCGTCCAGACTCGGGATCACCTTGGCGCTGAAGGGGTTGGAGGTATCCACCGTCGGTACTCGCTGGAAGTTGATATGGGTGCGCGAGAACTGCGGGGTGATGAAGTTGATGTAGTCATCCATGGAGCGAACGATGGAGTCGGTCACTGCCTCGCGGGAATGCCCTCGCTCCGAGGTATCGCGGATCAGCTTCTGGATCCACTCCAGGTTGACGATGGGCACTACACCTATAAGAAAATCCACGTGGCGCGCTACATTGTGATCCTCGGTGACCACGCCGCCGTGCAGCCCTTCATAAAACAGCAGATCGGTATTGCTGGGCAGATGCTGCCAGGGGGTAAAGGTGCCGGGCATCTGGTTGAAGGGCACTGCCTCGTCAAAGCTGTGCAGGTAGCGGCGATACTGGCCATTGCCATCCTGTCCATAGCCCTGAAAAAAGCTCTCCAGCAGCCCGAAGTCATTGGCCTCAGGGCCAAAATAGCTGATATGACGCCCCTGTTCGCGCGCCTTGCGGATCGCTACATCCATTTCCGGTCGGGTGTAGCGGTGAAAACTGTCACCTTCCACCACCGCCGCGGTATATCCCAGTTGATGGAACATGGAGCGAAAGGCGTTGGTGGAGGTGGAGGTGCCGGCACCGGACGAACCGGTAACAGCAATAATGGGGTGCTTGGCCGACATGGGATTCTCTCTTCCTTGGGAATTCCGTTATAAGGTCCGGATTGCGGTTGGGTCAAGACTGCTCGATGAAGCGGTCTTTCATCACGATATTCACCGATTCGTGCAGCTCGCTATAGACGATGACAGCTTTGCCTTGCTGTAATTGTTCTCTCACTGCATCGACTTTGACGCCAAGCGGTACATCCTGCTCTCCATATTCTGTTCCCTCCTGCAACACAAAGTGTTCGATCAGGTTGGTCAGGGTGTCGCCGTCCAGTTCTTGCCAGGGAATGATCATTTAAAGGTCTCACAGCAAAAGAGGTGATCGTCAGGCTATTGTTGTGTTGAATCCCGCGAATGCAATCACTTTTTACCTTTTCACCGGAGTCTGAGAGATGTTGTCTGAAGCGCAGCGCAGCGCGCCGTTAACCCTGACTGAGCATCTGGACAGCGCACGTCGAGAGGCGATTGCCCGAGGCATGGTGTGGTTCTGGTTGTTGAACTGGCTGGTGGTATTGTTTCTTTCGATACGCTACGAGGTTTACAGCCAGGTCGGGCTCGCCAGTGATGACAGCTTGCCCTGGCGCTTTCAGAGTGAGCTGGCCCTGGTCATGGTGGTGCTATTGCTACTACCCGTTGTCAGCCTGTTTTGTGACCATCTGCAGGATCGCCTCTGGTTACGGATGGCTGCACTGGTGACGGTGCTATGGGGCGGACTCTGGACGCTGCACATCTACACGATTGGTCAGGTGGAGCTGCGGGGAGGGGTCAGCTATGCCAACGGGATCATGCGGCTCAACCTGCTAGCTGCGCTCATTGCGTTTTATCCCGATCGCAAGGTTTTTTATGGCTATCTCTTGGGCCCGATGACGGTGGGTGTAGGGTTGGAGCTCTTTTTACGCGTCGATTTTCCCCAGATCTACCTGCTTGGCGTGTTGTTTGGCGTGATTGCGCTGGAGGTCGGCCGCCGCATGCTGCACCGCTGGTTTGAGTTGGCGATCATGCGAGAGCATGAAAATCTGATGCTGCTGCGCCAACTTGATCAGCTCGCCAAGCAAGATCCTCTGACCGGTGTCGCCAACCGGCGGCATTTCAATATCGAGCTGGATCGCGCGTTGGCCCATAGCCAGGAGAGCGGCGCTCCGCTATCGCTCATCCTGATCGATGTGGACTATTTCAAGCGCTTCAACGACCACTACGGCCATCAGGTAGGGGATATGTGCCTCAAGGAGGTGGCACAAGCGCTCAACCGTGCGGTTCGCACGCCATCTGATCTGGTGGCCCGCTATGGCGGAGAGGAGTTTGTGCTGCTGCTGCCCAATACCGACCGTCAGGCGGCGGTCAGCGTGGCGCAGCGGCTGCAAGATGGCCTGGCCAGCCTGCAGCTGGAGCATCTGGCGTCCGATGTTGCCCCCTGGGTGACGGTGAGTCAGGGGATTGCCAGCAATGTCTCCGGCGAAGGGGCGAGCCAGTTGCTGGAGCGGGCCGATCAGGCGCTCTATCGGGCCAAGGAGTCGGGACGCAATCAGTTCTGTGTTGAGGAGTGACTCTGTTCGGCAATCCAGCGACTGATCCGTTCATCCAGCCAAAACCGTGGCCGCCAGGGCGTGCCGTGCAGAAAGCCGACATGGCCGCCGCGCTGGCTCAACTCATAGCGCACCGTGGGCGAGAGTTGCTCCGGCCGGGGAATGACCGCGTGTGACATAAAGGGATCGTCGGCGGCGTGCAGGATAAGGGTAGGGATGGGGATTTGAGCCAGCAGCGGTAGTCCCGAGCAGCTCTGGTAGTAGTGGCTGGCACTGTGAAAGCCGTGCAGCGGCGCGGTAACCAGCTCGTCAAAATCGCGCAGGGTGGCAATCTGCTCCACTTGTCGAGGTTGCCAGCGTTCACTCGCTTTCTGCTGCTGGCTGATCTTGTTGAGCAGGTTGCGGCGCATGGTGCGCAGCAGATAGTTTTGATAGACCTTCGAGAAGCCCTGATTGACCCGCTCGGCGCAGCTCGCCAGTTGCAGCGGGGCCGAGACCACCACCGCCGCTTTCAATGCCGCAGGACAGCCCCGCGCCAGCAGATTGACCAGCATATTGCCACCCAGTGAAAAGCCGATGGCGATCAGCGGTTTGCCCGGGAAGCGCTGGCTCAGCTCGGCAATCAGCTCCTGCGCATCACCGATGGCGCCGGAGTGATAGGCCTGCAGGTGGCGATTGGGCTCGCCGCTGCAACCGCGAAAGTGCATCAGCACAGCCTCTCTGCCCTCTTGCTGCAGGTGGGCGAACAATCCCTTGGCGTAGTGGGAGTGAATGCTCCCCTCCAGCCCGTGAAACACCACTATCAGCGGCCGTTCGCCAAGGCTGACTTCCCCGCTCCAGGCGAGGTCGACAAAGTCCCCATCCTGCAGTTCAAACCGCTCCGCCACAAAACGGGCTGGGGTGCGGCGCAGCCATTTGGGCAATATGGTCTGCAGATGAGGATTGCGTGCCCACCAGGGGGCGTGGAAGTGGCTCTCGGTCAGCATGGGGTCAGTCGGTCTGGGTCGAAGATAAGGAGGACGGGAGGCGTGTTCCTCCCGCCAGTCATTGGCTTATTTCAGCAGGCGATCGTGATGTTCGGCGCCGCGCAGCATGGCCTGGATCAGCTCGTTGGCCTCGAACTTGGTCAGCGCCTCATGGGCTCCCACCTGATGGGCCCGCTCCACGCTGATCTCGCTGGAGAGCGAAGTGTGCAGGATGATGTAGGCCCCCGCCAGTTTGCTGTCGCTCTGCACCTCGAAGGCCAGCTCGTAGCCATCGAGCCCGGGCATCTCGATATCGCTCACCAGAATGTCGATCGGGGTCTTCTGGCTCGCCCGCGTCTGCATCAGGGTCAGTGCATCCTTGCCATTGGTGCAGACCTCATAGGGGATATTGATGTAGTCGAGAGCGGCCATCAGCTGACGGCGGGCGACCGAAGAGTCATCAACCAGCAGGATCCGCATCGGCTTGATCCGTTCCCGCTGCACATCGGTCAGTACCGGATAGAGGTGGCTCGGATCATCCGGATAGACCCGGGAGAGGATCAGCTCCACATCCAGCAGCTGGATCAGCTGGTCATTGACCCGGGTCACGCCGGTTACGAACACATTGTGACCGAGAGAGGCGGGGGGCGATTCGATATCGCGCCAGTTGCACTCGGTGATCTTGTCGATGCCCCGCACCAGAAAGCCCACCAGGGTGCGGCGGCAGTCGGTAATGATGATGAAGCAGTGGGGCATCTCCTCCTTGCTGATGGGGCGATAGCCCACCGCCATCGCCATGTCGATCACCGGAATGGTGGAGCCGCGCATATTGGCGGCCCCCAACACGGTCGGGTGCGAGTGCGGCATTGCCGTCAGCTGGGTGTAGGGCACTATCTCCTTCACCTTGAGGGTACCGATGGCAAAGGATTGTTTGGCTGAAAGGTGAAACAGCAACATGCCCTGGGATTGATTGGCTTTGCTCGTCATGGCAGATGTCCTGTTGGTCGAAACGTTGGCAGTCACTTCAGGCCTCTAGCATAAAGGATTACGGGGGGAATGGCCCTTCCTTGTTAACGACCATCTGGCAAAAAACTGGACTCATTCAGCCAATTTCGTTGGCGTATTCCATCGGCGTCCGGTTATTGATCGCCATCCTCGCCAACGCCCCACTGTTGGCAGGCCGCTTGCAACGCGGCCTCATCGGCATAACCCAGCTTGCTGGCCACCTGCGCGGGCTTGCTGCCGCCCTTGAGCAATCTGAGCGCCTGCAGCAGCTGCCACTGTTGTTGCAATTCACTCCCTTCCACCGGCGTATCGGCTTGTTGTGCCCATAGTTGCAGAGACTCCGGTTGGCCATTGGCCAGCGCTTGCCAGCAGGCTTGCAGCTCACCGTGACCCTGCTGGCTGATGGCACACTGTTGCAGCTCATCCAGGATCACCTGCAGTCGCTGACCGTAGGCCCCTTGCCACTCTTTCGGACGTTGCCACAGAGCCAGCGAGTCGAGCAGGGCATCGAGCAGGGGCGTGGCCTGCAGCCAGCCTGCCTGCTGCGGCTGAGCCACGCGCAAAGAGACATTCAGCTGATCGTACTCGCAATCGCTGAGGGGGCTGAAGGCCGCGAGGGCATCGGCGCAGAGCCAGAAGCTGCTGCCTGCCGGCAGCAATAGCTCATGTTGGCCCAGTCTCAGCAGCGCGGCGCCCCGGGCGATCCGCAACAGCTGCCCGACCGGGGTCCGTTTGCGGTTGCCGGCGTGCAGGCCCTGGCAGGAAAAATGGTGATACTCGATGGCGTGATGCATGTAAAAACCCTGATATGATGCTGCCTGGAGGTAACAAATATGGAAACCAGACGTAAAAAACGCTTCATTGCCGGTGCGGTCTGCCCGGCGTGCGGCAAGTTGGACAACATGATGCTGTATCTGGAGCATGGAGTCGAGAAGGTGACCTGCGTCGCCTGTGGCGATACCCAGGTACAAACGCCTGCCGAGGTCGACAAGCAAACTCGCGAGGCGGAAGAGGTGATCGGGGTGTTTCGCCCCTGATAAGGCAACGGCTGGTGGAATGCGGGCCTTCTCGCTGACGCTGTTGCCGTTTTTTTCGTCACTCCGTGGCGCCGCACGGCATATGCGCGGCCCGCTTTTTAGGGTATTCTGAGCCCGTTTTTTTCTATCCGCAGGATCCTGACATGAAAGTAGCTCCTCTGAGCGTGGTTACGCTGGAATACACAGTCACCGACGAGCACGGTGAAGTCATCGACAGCACTGTCGGCAAAGAGCCGCTGGTCTATCTGCACGGCACCCGTTACCTGGTCTCAGGCCTGGAAGCCGAGCTGGAAGGTCGCGCGGTAGGTGAAGCCTTCGAAGTGACTCTGGCACCGAGCCAGGCCTACGGCGAATATGACGAGACACTGGTACAAGAAGTACCGGGCGAGCTGTTCGACGGCATGGAAGTCTCCGAAGGGGATACTTTTGTGGCTGAAACCGACGATGGCCACCGTCCTGTGACCGTGGTTGAAGTGTCCGAAGAGTTCGTCAAAGTGGATGGCAACCATCCGCTGGCTGGTGTGACTCTGGGCTTCAAGGTCGAGATCAAGGACGTGCGTGCTGCCACTGCCGAAGAGCTGGCCCATGGCCACGTTCACGGTGCCGGTGGTTGCGGCCACGATCACGGTCATGACCACGATCACGGCGGCTGCTGTGGCGGTCATGGTCACGACCATGATGAGGATCACGGCCAGGGCGGTTGCTGCGGCGGTGCTGGCCACGGTCACGATCATGGCCACGACCACGGTGACGACCATGGTCACGGCGGCTGCTGTGGTGGCGGCGGTTGTGGTGGAAAGGGCCATCACCACTGATCACGGCCATGCCGATGATAAAAAAACCCGCGATTATCGCGGGTTTTTTATTGGCTGACAGCTGTGCCAAGCCATGTTGCCTGACCAGAGATGGCGTCGGATCAGTAGTGCGGCGGCGGGGTCTCTTCGGCCATGCTGGCAATCTGGCTGGGCTGTACGCTTTGCAGTTTGTCGATCAGCCGCTGGATCTGGTATTTGAGCCGATCGAGTTCACGGCCCTGGGTAGTTACCTCGTCGTTGAGCTGCTCTATGGTGTACTCCGCATAGGCGAGACGGGTTTCCAGGGTTTCGATGCGATCGTTAAGTTGCTGACTCATGGGCCTTCGGGTCCTTACTTGATTGTCCAGATTTCGGCCAGACCGCTGGAGCTGGCACTGACAAGGTGGCTATTGTCGCGCAAAGCGACGCCGTAGACCACTGCGCTGGGCGGTTTCACCTTGGGTTGCGGCGAGACGCGCCAGCTCTGCAGCAGGGCACCATCGCTCACTTGCCACAGGGAGAGCTGACGGGAAGGGGCGCCGGTGATGAGCCACTTGCCATCGTTGGCAAAGCGGGCGCTGGTGTAGACCTCGAAGCGGTGATCATATTGCAGCTGACTCACCTCCTTGCCGGTTTTCAGATCCCAGATGCTGGCCCGGCTGCTGTCGGCGGTGAAGGCGTAGCGGCCGCTCGGCTCCAGTCTGGCCATGATCACCCGGCCACCATGGTTGAAGCGCCAGATCACCTGCCCGCTACGGGTATCCCACAGATAGGCGCTGTAGTCGTTGCCGCCGGTCAGGGCGTAGCGACCGTTGGCGGAGAGATCGACCGTATTGACCTGTTCGGTGTGCCCCAGAAACTGCAGACGACGACCGCTTAGGGTATCGAGCCACTCGGCCTTGCCATCTTCTCGCCCGATCAGCACATAACGACCGTCGGCAGAGAGCGCGATGTCCCTCAGCCTGGATTCAGGAAGTGAGTAGTAGCCTTGTGATTGCCCGTCGCTCAGCCGCCAGGTTGCAAAGGTGCTGGGGGTAGCGGTGACGGCATGGCTGTTGCCTTCGGAAAAGCGGGTAATGAATACCAGATCTTCCGCAGAGTCGGATTGCTTCCAGCGCCAGCGTTGACGGTTCTGTTCCAGATCCCAGACGATGATGCCCTGGCTGATGCTGGAGACGATGGCCTGCTTGCCATCACTGGATAGATCTGCGGTCAGCAGACCCGTGCTGGCGAGGGTTATTTGCTGGTTGGGTTGGGAGCTCTGCTCGCAACCGGTGAGCATTAAACAGAGGCTCACCAGATAAATGGCACTTTTTATCATTTTTGCGGTCTCACGCTTTTGTTACCTGCGATCACGGCGTTAGTATAAGGCGCTTATCACGATAAACCTCTCATTTCACGATGGAACCGAGAGCGGTATTTGGAGTTTGGAGAAACTGATGAACAAATTTCTGAAGGTGTCCCTGTTGGCGGCGGCCGTTGCCGTCGGTCTGACTGCTTGCCAAAAAGACGAGAAGCCTGCTGCGGCCAATACCGCCGAAGTGAAGGCAGAAGCCAGCAAGCCGGCAGAGGCGACCAAGGCCGAAGCCAAGAGCTTTGAAGAGCAATCTGGCTACGCAATTGGCCTCTCCATGGGTCGTTACATCGCCAATACCCTGGAGCGTCAGCAGGAACTGGGCATCAAACTGGACAACGCCGTGATCCTGAAAGGGGTGACTGACGGTCTGGGCAAAGAAGCCAAGATGACTGATGAAGAGATCCAGAAGGTACTGCAGGATTACGACGCCAAGATCAACGAGCTGACCAAGGCCAAGGCCGAGAAAGACGCCGTTGAGAATCTGAAGAAGGGCGAAGAGTTCCTGGCTGCCAACGCCAAGAAAGAGGGTGTGAAGAGCACTGAATCCGGCCTGCAGTACGTGGTCGAGAAGATGGGCACTGGCGCCAAGCCGAAATCTACCGACATCGTCAAGGTTCACTACACCGGTACCCTGACCGACGGCACCAAGTTCGACAGCTCCGTCGATCGCGGCGAGCCGGCTACCTTCCCGCTCAACCAGGTTATCCCGGGTTGGACCGAAGGTGTGCAGCTGATGCCGGTTGGCTCCAAGTTCAAGTTCTTCCTGCCGTCCAAGCTGGCCTATGGCGAGCACGGTGCAGGCTCCATCCCGGCGAATGCCGTGCTGGTGTTTGACGTTGAGCTGCTGGCTATCGAGAAGCCGACTGCTGACAACGCCAAGAAGTAATCTCTTCTTGTAGTTAAAAACGGCTCCTTAAGGAGCCGTTTTTACTTGTGTATTCCCGGCAATCGCGGGATAACAGAGCTGTCTTGGCGTTGGGTTTGCGCGCGAAAATAAGGCAAAATAGATCGCAGAATCAAATACAAGGATGAGTCCAGTGGCTGAAAATAAATCGCGTGTCCTGCTGGTGGAAGATACCCGTAGTCTGGCGGTGGTCTATGAACAGTACCTGCGCCAGGAGGGGTATGAGGTGGTGCTGGCCGATTGTGGTCAGCAGGCGTTGGCGCAGTTGCTGGCATGTCCTCCCCCCGTGGTGCTGCTGGATCTGGAGCTGCCGGATATGTCCGGTATGGATATTCTGCAAATGATCACCGAACAGCAGTTGCCTTGCTCTGTGGTGGTGATCACCGCCCACGGCTCGGTAGATGTGGCGGTGGAGGCGATGCGCCTCGGTGCCTTCGATTTTCTGACCAAGCCGTTTGACAGCAAGCGGCTCTGCGCCACCGTTCGCAATGCCTTGAAACACCAGCAGTTGAGCTCGCTGGTAGCCCACTATCGGGAAAACTTCGAGCGCAGCTCGTTTTTCGGTTTTATCGGTGCCTCCATGTCGATGCAGGCAGTCTATCGCATCATCGAGAGCGCGGCGCCCAGCAAGGCGACCGTCTTTATCACTGGCGAGAGCGGCACCGGCAAAGAGGTGTGTGCCGAGGCGATTCACCAGTGCAGTCCCCGCAGCGAACAGCCCTTTATTGCCCTCAACTGCGCCGCCATTCCCCACGATTTGATGGAGAGCGAGATCTTCGGTCATGTGAAGGGCTCTTTTACTGGCGCCCAGGGGGATCGCAAAGGGGCCGCCAGTCTGGCCGATGGCGGTACCCTCTTTCTCGACGAGATCTGCGAGATGGACCTGGATCTGCAGAGCAAGCTGCTGCGCTTCATCCAGACCGGCACAGTGCAGCGGGTCGGCAGCGGCAAGCTCGAGACGGTGGATGTGCGCTTTATCTGCGCCACCAACCGGGATCCGCTGGTGGAGGTGAAAGCGGGCCGTTTTCGCGAGGATCTCTACTATCGGCTCCACGTCATTCCCCTCACCCTGCCGCCGCTGCGGGAGCGGGGCGAGGATATCCTGCTGCTGGCGCGTACCCTGCTGCAGAGCTACGCCAAGGAGGAGAACAAACGCTTCAAGGATTTTGATGTCGAGGCGGCGCGAGTGCTGCTCGACTACCCCTGGCCTGGCAACGTACGCGAGCTGCAGAACGTGGTGCGCAATATCGTGGTGCTCAATGACAAGGAGCTGGTGAGCCCGGATATTCTGCCGCCACCACTCAATGGAGTTCGTCCCCAGCTGCCGGCTGCGATTGCGGCAGCGGTGGCATCGGCTCCGGCAGCCACCGGCGTGGCCAACGGGCCAATTCGTCCGCTCTGGCTGGTGGAAAAAGAGGTGATCGAACAGGCCATCGCCAGCTGTGACGGCAACATTCCCAAGGCGGCGGCACTGCTTGAGATCAGCCCCTCCACCATTTACCGTAAAAAGCAGGGGTGGGAGGAGTCCAATCGGGCCTGAACCATCTTGCCAGCAGAAAGGGCGGCTAGTGTGCCGCCCTTGCTATTTTGGGGATCAGAGTTTGGCGAGGCGCTTGAGGCGGGCCAGTCGCTCCCCCTCGTTGGCACTGAACCAGCGGTCCTGCGATAGCAGAAACCAGGCGCGGGAGAAGTATTCCGCGGCCAGCGGATCGTCCAGCACCAAGGCATTTTCCCCCAGCTCCTCGAACAGATAACCATCCTCAGGTTCGCCTGCCTCGGCCATATCGGCCTTGAGCTGGTGCAGCTCTGCCAGCGCCTGCTGGTGCTGACCCTGGGCCCGGGTCAGGCGAGCCAGACTCCAGCGGGCGATAAATGCCTTGGCCGGCTGGTTATGCTGCAGATGCCAAGCCAGACACTTCTGCTGCTGGATTTTCGCCTCATCAAAGCGGCCCAATTCGAAAAGGGTCCAGCCCTGATTGTTGTAAAGGGGGGCCAGCCAGCCGCGCACCTTCTCGTCACTGCTGCGTTCCGCCAGCTCCATCGCCAGTTGATGCCAGCGGCTCTGCTCTTCCAGTGGTGCGGCGATGGCGATCATGTGAGCGGCGTCGATGGCGAGATAGGTCTCCTTCTCCTTGAGCCCCCATTGCCAGGCTTGTTCAAACTGCGGTTTGGCACTGGCTTTGTCGCCCGCCGAGTTAAAGGTGCGGCCTCGTTCCAGCAGGGCCCTGATCCGCGCTCTGGGGGTTTTATCGGTGAGGCGAGGCTCTATCTCGTCGAGCAGCTGATGGGCTTCGGCAAACTGGCGCTGCAGCGAGTGGGTACGGGCAATTTGGGTCAGCAACTCCAGTTCGAGTTGCAGGTCGGCGGCGGCGCGCGCTTCGGGAAGAAGGGTGTGAAAACGAAGGGCACTGGCGGCGGGATCCTGATAATCCCACAACGCCATGAAATCGGGCGGATTGTCCATTTGGCCTCCTTGCTGGTTATCCTGTCACCAAGATGCCTGCAGGCCATTGTTTGTACAAGGGGCGCCCGTCACAGAGCGCCCCTTGAGTCATGTTAACGGCTGTGGCCAGTTGCTCAGTAGACCATGGCCAGGCTCATCAGCATCAGACCGAGGGCGGCAAAGGCCCCCTCCTTGATGGCGAGCCGTGGCACTAGCGCCTTGGGCAGGGCCGGAAACAGGCTCAGGGCAAAACCAAGGCCCGGCATCAACCAGTGGAATGCTGGATCGCGCAGGGCGGGATCGGCGGCACCGTTGATGATGATCAGCAAAATAAACAGGGTGAAGGCGGGGAGGATAAACCAGCGTACCCCACCGGCGGCGACCGCCCGCAGCGGCGAAATGCGATAGAGCAGCATGGTCACAAGGAACAGAACAAAAGGGGCCAGCAGATAGAGCGGAGCGGGGTTCATAACATCTTTCCTGAAAACTGATCGTTAAAAAACCGGTTGTCCGGTGCAAGAGGCGCGGGATTTAATCACTCTTCGCAGGTAATCACCAGCAGCTCGGGCCCGGGCTGTGAAGAGGATCCCGGATAAAGGTTTGCTAGCGCGTCTTAGTGCAACCAGAACCAGGCTGCCGCAAATCCCAGCCAGCTCAGCACCAGCAAGATCCAGGGCAGGGGATGCTGATGGCTTACTTCAACCAGCTCCAGCTGATCGTCTTGATCTGCGGGTTGTGGAGCGCCCTGTGGCTGCCTGGCTTTGGCCTGCATTTTTTTCTGGCGGCTCGCTTCGCGGGCCCGCGCCTTCATCTGCTTCTTGTATTCGTCGATGCCTTTCTGGATCCCTTGCGCAATAAGCTGGGTCTGCTCTTTGGTCTGCCCCGGCTTCTGGTTGGCACGGGCAATTTTCATCGCCTCCTGCTGGGTCTCGGGGGAAATCTTGTCGTACTTGGCCATCAAATCATCTCCTCGGGCATGGCTGGCTGAGGAGTATGCCATAAAGGGGCGTATACGTGGCGCCTCCTTGGTGCGGGAAGGGGAGCAAGTGAGTGACTACTCAACAAAAAACCTGATAAATCAGCAGGAAGCCGGATGTTGGGCCGAAGATCACAATTAGCAGAATTTGTGAGTTATCGATGAAAAACGGTCATCTGTTGTTTGTTATATTGGCGCCCGACCCGCTGGACAGGGTTGATAAATAACAAAACAATCAAGGTGATATGGAAATGAATAATAACTTTATCAAAGGCGGCGTGGCACTGGCCGTGCTTGCTGCACTGACTGGCTGTAATACCTCGAGCAATGACACCGTTGCACCCTGCACCGAAAATGTCTGCAAACTGACCATACTGCACACCAACGATACCCACGGCCGCTTCTGGAACAACAAAGAAGGCGAATACGGTATGGCCGCCCAGAAGACCCTGGTCGAGCGACTGCGTGCCGAGGCCAAGGCGGCGGGCAGCGAGGTGTTGGTGCTATCAGGTGGTGACGTGAATACCGGGGTGCCGGAGTCAGACCTTCAGGATGCCGAACCGGATTTTGTGGCGATGAACAGCATTCGCTACGATGCCATGGCGGTGGGTAACCACGAGTTTGATAACCCGCTGGATGTGCTGGAGAAGCAGCGCAAGTGGGCCCAGTTCCCCATGCTCTCGGCCAACATCTATGACAAGGCCAGCGGCAAACACTACTTTGACCCCTACAAGGTGTTCAAGCTGGATAGCGGTCTCAAGGTCGCGGTGCTGGGTCTGACCACCGAGGATACTTCCCAGCTGGTCGATCCCAATAACGTCAAGACTCTGGAGTTCCGCGATCCGACTACGGAAGCGGCTGCATTGAGCAAGCAGATCCGTGACAAGAAAGAGGCCAATCTGGTCTTTGCCATCACCCATATGGGCCACTATGCCGATGGCCAGCACGGCAGCAATGCGCCGGGCGATGTGGAGATGGCTCGCAAGCTGCCGACCGGCACCCTGGATGCCATTATTGGTGGCCACTCCCAGAATCCGGTCTGTATGGAGCCGGGCAGCACCAACAAGTACGCCAAGTTCAGTCCGGGCGATACCTGCCTGCCGGATCAGCAGAACGGTACCTGGATTATGCAGGCCCACGAGTGGGGCAAATATGTGGGGCGTGCCCAGTTTGAGTACCTGAAGGGCAAGTTGACCCTGACCAGCTATGAGCTGATCCCGGTTAACCTTATCAAGCGCAATGCCAAGAATGAACCCGTGGATGCCAAAGGTGTCGTTACTAAAGATCTGGCCCAAATGGTGCTAATTCAGGACGAGATCATCAAGGACCCAGAGCTGCTTTCTACCCTCCAGGTATTCCAAGATAAGGGAGAGGCAGAGCTCAATGTCGACATCGGTGCTACGGATGGCCTGCTTATGGGAGAGCGTAAGTACGTTCGCTATATGCAGACCAATCTGGGTCGTCTGATCACGACCGCGACTACAGAAAAGCTGAAAGCTGATTTCGGTATCGTCAACTCGGGTGGCGTACGGGCTTCGATACAGGCGGGAACTATCTCCTATCGGGATGTGCTGACCGTCCATCCGTTTGGCAACACAGTCAACAAGGCCAGCATGAAGGGGAGCGAGCTGGTTACCTATCTGGGCAAAGTTGCAACCCTGACTGGTGGCGGTTATCCCCAATTTGGCGGTATCGATATGCAGGTTAACTGTGGCGCCAAGAACGTGACCATCAACGCTATTGCAGGCAAAGCATTCGATGCCAATGGAACCTACAGTTTTGCCATCCCGAGCTTCAGCGCATCCGGTGGTGACGGTTATCCGGTGATCAACACCATCAACGCCGGTCTGGTCGATGCGGGAGTACTCAAAGAGTATGTGGAAATGAAACAGACTATTTCTGCTACCGATTATCAACCGAAAGGGGAAGTGACATTTATCAACAACACCCTTAATCCAGCCAACGCAAATAACTGTGGCAAAGATCCTATAGACCCAAGCAATTAATAACCAGCACACAAAACCGGAATCCTTGGATTCCGGTTTAATGTGACGGTCGCTTCGACCACAGCTCGGCAGGCGATGCTTGTCGGGTTGTTTCTTTTCTACTTCAGGCGAGCGTAACTATCGTACTCTCATGCATGTTCAGGGATTTAAGGAGATAAAAGAGAAGAGGCGACCCGTGGGTCGCCTCTTGCGTAGTGACTAATAGATTGGCACGAAGCTTTACAACTGCTCGATCCCGACGATATGCCAGGGGGCATTGTTCTTGGCCAGATCGCGCTCGAGGTGCCACACCTCTTTGATGTCTTCTTCGACCTGCTCCTGACGGTCCATGTAGCGGCCGCTGAAGCGCACGCTCACCTGAGCCCAGTCGCTGCCGTAGTCGGCACGTACCAGCTGGGTATCGACGTACATTACTTCCGTATGCTGGTCGCCAGTCAGTTCGGCGCGCTCGGCTTTGAGCTGCTCAAACAGTTCGGGGCTGACATACTCGCGCACTTTTTCCAGATCGTTCTTGTTCCACGCTTCTTGCAGGGTGCGATAGTGATCGCGGGCACCGGCCAGGAAGCTGTTCATGTCAAAGCCCGGCGGCAGGCGGAACGGCACATCGCTGTCGGCAAAGCCGGTGGCTTGCGGTGCGCTGTTGCTCTGTTCAAATTGCTGCGGGGCCGCGGATTGCGGTGGCTGATAGCCCGCATAGGCCGCCTGTTGTGGCTGTGGCGTCGCGACCTTGCCCTTGCGCAGGGTACGGATCAGGAACACGGCACCCAGCGCCAGCAGTGCGATCAGCAGGAAGTCCATTCCTTGCAGACCTTCAAAGGCACCGCTGCCCAGCAGGTAGGCAAACAGTCCACCGGCCAGCAGGCCGCCCAGCAGGCCACCCATCATGCCGCTCTTTTTCGGCGGAGTCTGGGCATTCAGTGTCGGATTCTTGTTGTCGACCGGTTTGGCCGCAGGCTGGGCCGGCGCAGTTTTGTAACTTTTACCAAAGGATTTGCCGCCGCCAAATTTCTTGGCTTCGGCGTGAGGTGCCCCCAGGCCAATGGCCAGGATCACGGCAAACAGGGTCAGCATCTTTTTCATTTTGACTCTTTTCACTCTCGTCTGTGGGTGGGGCATGCTCCGCTTTGGCAAGCTCAGCAAGGCGCATGGCAGGCTGCCTGTCCCTAATTGTGTCGCAGCTTGTATTCATCAATATCACCTCTGGCATGAATTATTCATGAACGAGGTTGCCGCGATGCGGCGTCAAACAAGAGGAGTAAACCGGATGAAAAGCAGAAGATTGAGTCGCAAGGAGCGCAAAATGCGAAGCAAAATCAAAATGGTCAAGGTAGAGCAGACACTGGTTTGGCCCTTTATGATGGTATGAGCCGCCAGATAGGGCTCGCCGTAGTTGGCTTTCTTTTGTAAAATTCCCGTCCCCTTCCCGCTGCGGTTTTTATGTGTATGGCAGAGCAAGTGACGGCGAAAAAAGACGCCAAGACACAACAGCTGAAAGTTCCTCCCCACTCTTTTGAGGCCGAACAGTCCGTACTGGGCGGCCTGATGCTGGATAACGATGCCTGGGATCGGGTTGCCGAACGGGTTATCGATCAGGATTTCTACAGCCGTCCGCACCGGTTGATCTTCCAGGCCATGACCCGCCTCTCCAACGCGGGCAACCCCATTGACCTCATCACCCTGCAGGAGGAGCTGGAACGCTCCGAACAGCTG
Organism: Aeromonas sp. FDAARGOS 1404; assembly: GCF_019047085.1. NCBI lineage: Bacteria > Pseudomonadati > Pseudomonadota > Gammaproteobacteria > Aeromonadales > Aeromonadaceae > Aeromonas > Aeromonas sp. FDAARGOS 1404. The sequence goes on along the minus strand of NZ_CP077237.1, from coordinate 1,371,823 downwards.
GAAGAGGCGGGTGGTTTCGCCTATCTGGTGGAGATCGCCAAGAACACCCCGAGTGCTGCCAACATCAACGCCTACGCCGAAATCGTGCGTGAGCGGGCGGTCGTACGCGAGATGATCTCGGTCGCCAACGAGATAGTCGAAGCAGGCTACGAGCCACAGGGCCGTACCTCCGGCGATCTGCTCGATCTGGCCGAGAGCAAGGTATTCAAGATTGCCGAGCAGCGCACCAGCGCCAACGAGGGGCCCCAGCCCCTGAAGCTCATCCTCGAGCAGACCGTCGACAAGATTGAAGAGCTGTTCAAGACGCCGCACAACGGTGTTACCGGGGTATCGAGCGGTTACAACGATCTGGACAAGATGACCGCCGGTTTGCAGCGTTCGGACTTGATCATCGTGGCGGCCCGTCCCTCCATGGGCAAGACCACCTTTGCCATGAACCTCTGCGAGCATGCGGCCCTCACTGCCGACAAGCCGGTGCTTATCTTCTCGCTGGAGATGCCCTCCGAGCAGATCATCATGCGTATGCTCGCCTCGGTCGGTCGCATCGATCAGACCAAGGTGCGTACCGGTCAGCTCGATGACGAGGATTGGGCGCGCCTCTCCTCCACCATGGGATTGCTGCTGGAGAAGGGCAAGATGTATATCGATGACGCCTCCGGCCTCACCCCGACCGATGTGCGCTCCCGTGCCCGTCGGGTGGCACGCGAGCACGGTGGCCTATCCATGATCATGGTGGACTACCTGCAGTTGATGCGGGTGCCGGCGCTCTCTGACAACCGTACCCTGGAGATCGGCGAGATCTCCCGCTCCCTCAAGGCCTTGGCGAAAGAGCTGCAGTGCCCAGTGGTGGCGCTCTCCCAGCTGAACCGAAGTCTGGAACAGCGGGCCGACAAGCGCCCGGTCAACTCGGATCTTCGTGAATCGGGCTCCATCGAGCAGGATGCGGATTTGATCATGTTTATCTATCGTGATGAGGTTTATCACGATGACAGCCCGGACAAGGGGATTGCCGAGATCATTATCGGCAAGCAGCGTAACGGCCCTATCGGAAGAGTGCGTCTCACCTTCCAGGGGCAGTTCTCCCGGTTCGACAACTATGCCGGTCCGGCGTTTGACGACGATTATTGATGTAAACCCAAGGTGATGGCGGTTTCGTCATTACCACGACTGCCCTGATCGATAGCCAGTCATTGGCTGCTGCTCAGAGCCTGTTTTCCCGGTTCGACAATTATGCCGGTCCGGCCTTCGACGACGATAAGTGAGTGGCGGTCTTCGGCCCGATGAGGGGGAGACCATTTGTGCCCTCGTAAGGGAAAACCATGAAAGCGGCTACTGCCCAAATCAATACTGCGGCCTTGCGCCACAACCTCGCTGTGGTCAAGCGCCACGCCCCTGCTTGCAAGATCATCGCTGTGGTCAAGGCCAACGCCTATGGCCACGGACTGCTGCCGGTCGCCCGCACCCTAGTGGATGCGGATGCCTATGCGGTGGCCCGAATCGAAGAGGCGCTGATGCTGCGCTCCTGCGCCGTGGTCAAGCCCATCGTGCTGCTGGAGGGCTTCTTCTCCGCCGACGATCTGCCGGTGCTGGCGGCCAACAATCTGCAGACGGCGGTTCACACCTGGGAGCAGCTCGAAGCGCTGGAGCAGGTCGAGCTGCCAGCGCCCGTGGTGGCCTGGCTCAAGCTCGACACCGGCATGCACCGCCTCGGGGTGCGTGCCGACGAGATGCCCGCCTTTATCGAACGACTCGGCAAGTGCAAGAACGTGGTGCAGCCGTTCAACATCATGACCCACTTCAGCCGTTCCGATGAGCTGGAGCAGCCTATTACCCGCGAGCAGATCGACTTGTTCAGCAAGTTGACCGCACCGCTGGCGGGCGAGCGGGCCATGGCCAACTCGGCGGGCATTCTGGCCTGGCCAGACTCCCACTGCGACTGGGTTCGCCCCGGAGTCATCCTCTATGGCGTGTCGCCCTTCCCCAACACGGTGGCGGCCGATTACGACCTGCAGCCGGTGATGACCTTGAAGACCCAGCTGATTGCGGTGCGGGATCACAAGGCGGGCGAGCCGGTGGGCTATGGCGCCAACTGGGTGTCGGATCGCGATACCCGGCTCGGGGTGATCGCCATCGGCTACGGTGACGGTTATCCGCGCATGGCGCCCAATGGCACTTCCGTGCTGATCAACGGCCGCATCGTGCCGCTGGTGGGGCGTGTCTCCATGGATATGAGCACCGTCGATCTGGGGCCAGGCGCGACCGACAAGGCCGGCGACGAGGCGGTGCTGTGGGGTGAGGGGCTGCCGGTGGAGCGGGTGGCCGACGAGATTGGCACCATCCCCTACGAACTCATCACCAAGCTCACCTCCCGCGTCTTTATGGAGTACGTCTGATGTGGCAGCAGTGCCTGCTGACGTTGAAGCCCCGTTCGCGGGGCTTTCATCTGGTGACGGACGAGCTGGTGGCCAAACTGCCGATGCTGGCGGATTACCGGATCGGCATGGCGCACCTGCTGCTGCAACACACCTCCGCCTCGCTCACCCTCAACGAGAATTGCGACCCCAGCGTGCGCAGCGATATGGAGGCCCATCTGCACCGGCTGGCGCCGGAGGATGCCCCCTACTATCGCCACACCTATGAGGGGCCGGATGACATGCCCGCCCACATCAAATCCTCCCTGCTCGGGGTGAGCCTGCAACTGCCGATCCGCGATGGTCAGTTGGCGCTCGGCACCTGGCAGGGGATCTGGCTTGGCGAGCATCGCGTCGATGGCGGTGCCCGCAAGGTGCTGGTGACCCTGCAGGGTGAGTAATCAGGCTGCAATCAGCTGAAAGATGACGATAAAAAAGAGGGATGGCGCCGAGCCATCCCTCTTTTTTTTACGATTTCGCGAGCTATCTGCTTGCCAGTAGTGAAGCACTCTGCGTGGCTCAGGCGACCTTGAAGGGGGTCAGCTCGGCCAGCGGGGCGGCGTCCATAAAGGCTTGCGGCTCCTGGCCATGTTTGAAGATCTTGAAGTCCTGATCGCGGGCGCTCCAGTACTCCAGGCGCTCGCTGCCGTTTTCTCCGGTGATTTGCAGCAGACTCGCTTCACGCAGGGCCACCACATATTCGCTCGGGTTGATGGCGCAGAACTCAGCCAGACGCTCGTCGCGGGTCTCGCCCATGTGGCCGCTGATGCTGGCATCCAGATAGTGCGGGTTGATCTGCAGCGGGAACAGGCCCAGCGCGGGCAGCACGGCGGCGTTGCAGACCGGCATGTCGTTGGTGGTGCGGATGCTCGGGGTCGCTACGTTGCAACCGGCGCTCCAGCCCACATAGGGGACGCCCCGCTCACGTACGGCGCGCTGGATCGGCACGATCAGGCCATTTTCATGCAGCAGCTGATTCAGGCGCCAGGTGTTGCCGCCACTGATAAAGATGGCGTCGGCCTGATTGACGGCCGCGACCGGATCGTCGAAGTGGTGAATGCTGATGGTCTCGATCCCGAGGCTCTCGGTAAGTTCGTTGGCGCGGGCATCCCAGTCGCTGCGGATCACCGCGTAGGGGATGAGCAGGATGCGCTTGACCTGTTTGCGAGCCAGCAGGCTTTGAACCCGATCTCGGGCCCAGCCGAGCAGACCCGGAAATTCGTTGGCTTTACCGTTGCTAAGCAGAAGCAGTTCCATCAAATCGTTCCTCAAAAAGTGAAAGCGGAGGAGGGAGGGCCACCGGATCCGCCGTGCGGCCGGATGGCAAGAGGAGGCATGCTACCACCATTGGCGCGGCGGTTCTGTGATCGGAGGGCCTATTCAACGGCTATGGATGAGTTATGGATGGATAACTCAATGCCAAGCGGTGGGTTAATGAGCCGTGGTCAACTCGCCAGTCATCGCCAAGAAAAGACCCCGCCGCAGCGGGGTCATGGCAGAGTTAGTCGAGTTTGAGATCGACCCACACCATGCGGTGATCCGAGCTGACCCCTTTGGCGATGCCGAGTTTCGCATCATAGACCAGGTGATAACCGGCCTCGAAGCTGGCAGGCCAGAAGACGCCGCTCTTGACCGCGTTGAGGTTGGCGGAGGGGATGACGTGATCCAGCTGCAGCACGCTGGAGTTGGTGATCCGTTCCGGGTTGGGGCGAGTGAGGTTGCGTTTGCAGTCGGTCCCCTTGCTGACACACTCCGGGCCCCCTTCGCTGACCGGGATCAGGGTGCCATTGGTGATGGCCTGATTCATCAGCGGGTTGTTTAGCAGATCCTGAATGGCGCTCAGGTCGCCGTCACCGGTGAGCGGATCGGCGTTGAGATCGCCTGCGATAACGAACTTGGCGTTTTTGGCCAGCCCACCCTTGGTGCCCTTGTCATCGGTCATGTAGCTGAGACCCTTGACGTAGTCGTTCCAGAAGGCGATCTCGGCACGGTTGTGCTTGACGGTGTGACGCGCCGCGTTGGCAAAAATCGGCGGGGTCGGGTGGGAGATCAGGAAGTGGATCACCTCTTCACCCTTCTCGGTCTTGATCAGTACCGGCACATCGGCGTGGTTCTTGGAGGAGAGCGGGTACTGCTGCCAGGCTGCATCTGAATACCAGGCGTCGCCACACTGGCGGCTGGCCGGGATCTTGACCTTGGGATTGTTGCAGTCATCGATGATGGGGTTCTGCTCGCCCGGCATATCCTTCCACTTGAAGTTCTGGAAGGTGCGGATCTGCTTGGTGTCGATGGGGTATTTGGACATCACCGCAAAGGCGTACTGGCCGTGGTAGTTGCCAAAGCCCCAGGCATCGTCGGGGCCGCTGTTGACCTTGCCATCCAGATTGAGGTCATAACCGCTCATCAGGCCGGTGTTGGTGGCGAAGTTCTGCATCACCGGATAGCTGATGGCCGTCACCTCTGCGTGCTGGGCGTGAGCCAGATAGTTGTCGTTGAAGGCTTTCAGGTCGGCGGTGCTCTCGCCTTTGCCGTCGTTGTCGAACTCGTTGAGCAGGAACACATCCGGGCGGGTGCGCTGGATGATCTCCGCCACGTTGCGGATCTGCTGCACGTTCTTGGCTTTGGTTTCCGTGGCGCCGCTCAGGCTCCCTTCGGCGAGGCGGGCCAGCAGGGCATCCTGCTCGGTGCGGGTCAAGGCCAGCTCACCGGTCAGCATACCGGCGGCAGTGCGGTCAAAAGAGAGGTTGAAGGTGGCAAAACGAACCATGGGATCAGCTGCCTTTGAGTCGTTGTCGCTGTTGCAGCCAGCCAGCATCCCGAGGGAGATGGCGGCAGCCAGTAGGGTCTTGTTGATATTCTTCATTGTAATTATTCCGTAGCATCAATGAGTTATGCCTTCTGTGAGGCGGCGCCATTATAAGTAGACGGTGATGCTGCGGGGGTTTTGCCTGAGCAAAGTGTGAGGATATTCACACCACATATCTGGCGATGATGAATGTTAGCAGGGCGATATGGGGTGTGAAAAACCGGTTTATACGCTGCAGTTTCCGGGATGAATAGCGCGCTTCCTGCCGTTACCGCACTCTGAATTTGTCACACCACCATCGGCAGGCCGCTTTCGGGGTGGTGGATCACCTGTGCCGGATAGTCATAGAGACGGGCGATCAGCTCAGGGGTGAGCACCTCGGCAGGCGTGCCATCGGCCATCAGCTTACCCCGTTCCAGCATCACCAGCCGATCGGCATAGCGCGCCGCCAGATTGAGGTCGTGCAGCACCACCAGCACAGCTGTATTGCGGCTGGCGAGGGCGCGCGCCATGGTGAGCAGCTGATGCTGGTATTTCAGGTCCAGCGCCGAGGTGGGTTCGTCGAGCAGCAGCAGGCGGGGTTGCTCGGCTTGCTCGGTCGGGGAGGGCGCCTGCCAGATCTGCGCCAGCACCCGGGCAAACTGCACCCGCTGCCGCTCGCCGCCGGAGAGCCCGGGATAGAGCCGCTTGGCCAGATGCTCGACCCCGGCATGGGTCATGGCCGCCGCCACTATCTCGTCGCGCCGCGCCGCCGGTTCACTGTGGGGCAAGCGCCCCATGGCGACCACTTCTTCGCAGAGAAAGGGGAAGTTGAGGGAGGAGCTTTGCGGCAATACCCCGAGCCGGTGGGCCAGCTGGCTGCTGTCCCACTGCCGGCGATCCGCGCCAAAGAGGGTGATGGCGCCATCATATTCCAGCTCGCCGGTCAGACACTTGAGCAGCGAGCTCTTGCCCGCCCCGTTGGGGCCGAGCAGCGCGGTGAGGGTGCCGCTCTCGAGACTAAGATCGAGCCCATCCAGGATCTGGCGCTGGCCACGGCGCAGGCTGAGTCGGCTGCAGCTCAACAAGGGGGAAGAGAGTGAGGATGAGAGTGGTTGCATAACAGTCCGTATCACAGGGCGCGGCGGCCTTTTACCAGCAGCCAGATGAAGAAGGGGGCGCCGAGCAGGGCGGTGATGATGCCCACCGGCAGCTCGGCAGGGGCCAGCAGGGTGCGTGCCAGCATATCGGCCGCCAACAGCAGGGCGGCGCCGAGCAGGGCCGAGAGCGGCAGCAACCTGACGTGGTTGGGGCCTGCCAGCAGGCGCACCAGATGGGGCACCACCAGCCCGACGAAGCCGATCATCCCCGATACCGCCACCGCCACCCCGACGCCCGCGGCGGTGAGCAGAATCAGGCGGCGCTTGAGGGATTGCACATTGACCCCCAGATGACGAGCCTCCCCTTCACCCAGCAGCAGGGCATTGAGGGGATTGGCATCGCGCATAAAGAGCCACAGCAGGGCCGCCAGGGTGAGCAGTGCCAGTGCCACATCGGCCGGTTTGCCTGCCGCCAGCGTTCCCATCTGCCACAGGCTCAGGTTGCGCAGCATCTGATCGTCCGCCAGATAGGTGAGCAGGCCGATCACTGCACCGGAGAGCGCCGTGATGGCGACCCCGGCCAGTAGCATGACGGTGACCGAGGTGCCCCCCTCACGGGTGCCGAGCAGATAGACCAGGGTGGTGGTGAGCGCGCCGCCGAGAAAGGCGAGCAGCGGCAGCAGACCAACCCCTATGGTGGCTTGCAGCTGCTGGCCGAGGGGGGCCAGCAGCACGATGGCGAGCGCCGCGCCGAGCGCCGCACCACCGGAGACACCTATGATGCCGGGGTCAGCCAGAGGGTTGCGAAACAGCCCCTGCATCACGGCGCCACAGAGCCCGAGAATCCCCCCCACTGCGATGCAGAGCAGGGTTCTCGGCAGGCGAATTTCCTGCACGATCAGCAGTTTGTGCGACTCTATCCCGCTCTCCTGCCCGGCAAACAGCGCCCGCAGACTCTCGCCCAGGGTGAGGGTCATGGGGCCGGTTGCCAGCGAACCGAGCAGCAACAGTGCCAGTGCGGCCGTGGTAAAGGCCAGCAGCCAAGAGAGGGGTAACCGCATCATGACCCCTGCTTGATCCACTGGGCGATCTGGTTCGCCTGCTGCAGGGAGTTGAGGCTCAGGCCCCCTTGCAGGGCGTGGCCGTCGATGGCGTGAATGGCGTTGCGCTTGCCTGCCGGGGTAGCGGCCAGGGCGGGCACTTCGGCCAGCACCTTGGCCGGATCGGCATATTGCTGCCAGTCACGACCGCTGACCAGCACCAGATCGGGCTGCATCTCGATGAGGGATTCGGCGGATACCGGCTTGTAGTTGCGTAACTCGGCGACCGGATTGATGCCGCCCGCCAGCGAGATCAGCGCGCTGGCAGTGGTGTCCCCCCCGGCGATGCTGGTGGGTTGCCCCTTGTGCAGCAGCAGGAAGGCGACCTTGAGCGGTTTGTTCTGTTTGGCTTGCGCCGCCAGCTGATCGGTCTGGGCCTGGATCTCTGCCTTCAGGCGATCGCCAGCTGCTTTATCGCCCAGCAGGCTGGAGAGGGTGTCGATACGCTGGTTGAGGTTGGCGAGGGTCGGCGCGGTATCCAGCACCTCTACCTTGACCCCGGCACGGCGCAGCTGATCCAGGGTCGGGGCCGGGCCCATCTCGTCGCTGCCCACCAGTCGGGTGGGGGAGAGGCTCAGGATCCCTTCGGCGGCCAGTGCCCGGTGATAACCCACCTTGGGCAACCCTTTTGGCAAGGGGCTGCTGACATCGGTGGCGATCAGGCTCGATTCACCACCAAGTGCCAGAATGAGTTCTGTGGTGGCGGGGCCGATACTGACGATACGCTCTTTCTGGCCGTCGGCGGCAACGGCAGAGATGGGGGACAGTGAACTGCAGAGCAGGGTGATGGCGAGGGCAAGACGACGGCCCATGCTAACCTCCGAAGGGGTGAATGAAACGGGTGTGCCGCCGAGAATATCAAGGCTTTGGAAAAAATGCACTGATAATGATAGCAATTATCAATTGCATTGGTTTCGGTGCTTTATTAGAGTAGCCGCCATGATAAACAGCGGGACAAGATGGTCCCGCAAAGGGAGAAAACATGAGCATTGCACAACGCATTCACGCGCTGCTGGAGCAGGATCCCGGCGCTCATCCGTCCACCCTGGCGGCCCAGCTTGCCATCAGCGAATGGGAGGTGGTTCGCCATCTGCCCGCCGAGCTGGTGACCCTGTTGCCCGCCGATCGCGCACAAGGCCTGCTGGAAGATTTGGCCGACTGGGGCCCGGTGACCACCATCGTCGAATCAGAAGGTTCCATCTTCGAGGTAAAAGCCCCCTTCCCGAAAGGCAAGGACGCACGCGGTTACTACAACCTGATGGGCCGGGACGGTGAGCTGCATGGTCACCTCAAGCTCGACAACGTGGCGGGAATTGCGCTGGTCAGCAAGCTGTTCATGGGCAAGGAGGGGCACTCCTTCCAGTTCTTCGGTCACTCCGGCCGCTGCATTTTCAAGGTCTATCTGGGTCGCGACGAGAAACGCCAGCTGCTGGCCGATCAGGTCACCCGTTTCATGGCGCTGCGCCACAACTCTCAAGAGGAAGTCAAAGCATGAGTGAACGTCAGGAGCGTCTGCAGAACCGCCTGCAACCGGAGATCCGCGAGTTTCGCGACAGCTGCCGCACCCTGCAGCTCGCCACCGTCGATGGCGAAGGCAATCCCAACGCCAGCTATGCCCCGTTCGTGCTGCAGGAAGATGGCTACTATGTGCTGATCTCCGAGATCGCCCGCCACGCCCGCAACCTGCAACAGGTGCCCCGGGTATCCCTGATGCTGATCGAGGATGAGAGCGGTGCCCGCGAGCTGTTTGCCCGCAAGCGCCTGACCTTCGATGCGGTGGCTGAAGTGGTGGCCCGTGACGACGCCCGCTGGAGCAAGGCGGTCGCTGCACTGGAAGGTCGTTTTGGCGAGATCATCAAGGGTCTCTCCAACCTCAAGGATTTCAAACTGTTCCGCCTCAAGCCGGAGCAGGGGCTGTTCGTCAAGGGCTTCGGCCAGGCGTTCGCGGTCTCCGGTGACGAGCTGGTGGATTTCGTCCATCTGGTGGAAGGGCACAAGCGCATCGACAACGGTGCCGAGCTCACCAGCCCGGCCGATGCGCCGGTCTGATAATCCCTGTCGACCACGACAGCCGTCATAACAAAACGGGCAGCCACTGGGCTGCCCGTTTTTATTGCGTTATCTCATCCGCCAGTTCAATCCTGCCAGCTGGCCTTGTTGGGAAAAGCGCGACGATCGGCGTCGGTGGCCGTTTCGTTGCACTCTCCCCGCACCTTCCAGGAGGTCTGGCTCAGCACGATGTAGCCCTGGCGGCAATACTGCTTGGTCGCCAGGGTCTCGGTCAGCAGATTCTCCTGTAACGCCTCCCGCTGCTCCAGCAGCCGCTGGCTCTGGGCCGCCGAGAGGCCGCGCGGCAAGGTTTCGTTGGGCGCGGCTTCAAAGGTGAAGCGCTTGCTTCCCTCCTCGTTGATGTGGGTCAGAAACAGGGGGTCCGGCCCGTCATACTTCTGTCCGGGCAAGCTGGAGCAGGCCGACAGCAGGGGAACAATCAACAACAGGGTGGCAGACAACAGGCGCACGACAGACTCCAGTGAGAAACGAGGCGAGGCTCGCAGATTAGCACGGCTGCAGGGCGGGTGTTACTGCCAGCAGCTCGTCGGTGGTGAGCAGGGTCACATTGCGCCCCTCCGGCAGGCTGAGGTGGCGCCACATCCAGTGATGGTGCTCGGTGATCTGGGCCGCGCTCAGGTGGGGGCGATCGGCGGTGGTGTGACCATCGCTCAATACCAGCACCTCGTACCCATGGGAGGCGGCACTACGCACCGTGGTGTCGACGCAAAAATCGGTGGCGCAGCCACAGAGAATGAGTCGATCGACCGGCTGCTCGGCCAGCAGGAAGGCAAGCTCGGTATCGAGAAAGCTGTCACAGGCCGTTTTGCGTACCCGGCTATCTCCTTTGGCCGGTTGCAGCGCACTGTGCAACTGCCAACCCGGGGTGCCCGGTTCCAGTTCGGTACCGGGGGGCGAGTCATGCTGGATATAGATGACCCGTCCCTGTTGCTGCCTGACATGGGCCGCAGCCCGATTGATATTGGCCAGCACTTGCTCCTGGCGGTAACGGGGCTCGTTGAACAAGCCTTGCTGCACATCGATGATCAGTAACACATCCATTTTCTTACCCGCCGTTTCCTTGAAGATTAGGGTTGCAGCCACTGGCTGCAGTCACGACTGCGGGATTGATGCAGCGCGCCCATATCTTGCTTCATCTCGTCACTGTTTTGCCAGCGCTTAGGCAGCGGCATGATGGTTACCTGCACATCGGCTGCGGGATCTGCAACAGAGGTCTCATCTGCACGGGGCACGACCAGCGCTACCTTGAGGGCAGGATTGCGGCTGGCGATGCGACTGGCGAGTCCAAGCCCCCCCTCGACGTGGAAATTGCCGGCGATATGCATGATCTGCTGGCCCGGGTGCTTGGCGAGATAATCCACCATGCTCTCGGCCATGGTGTCATCCCAGCTGGTCTGGGCGGCGAAGCGGCGGGCGTTGCTGTCGGCATCGCCGTGGTGCATGGAAGCCATAAATTTCTGGCGATAGGGATCATCCCCCAGCGTCAGTTGGCGGGCCAGCTGGCTGCGGCGCGACGCGGGCAGTTTGTCGAGCCACTCAGCCCCCTCCTGACCGACACAGCTCACCAGCGGTTTGGGGGCGTTGGCGGCGATCACCGGCATCTGGTGAGCCTTGGCAAACTCTACCAGCGGGCGGTAGTCGCTTGGATAGTTGGGCCAGGCGTTGCCTTCGCGGATCAAGGCCGCTTCACCAATCTGATTCGCCAGAAAGGCATCCAGCGTCTTCTGATCGGCGCGGCTGAACTGCTCCATGGAGAGGGCCAATGGCCGACCGTGCTGCTGACCTGCGGTGTAGAGCCCGCTCAGCAGGCGCGATTGCAACAGATGCACGGCGGGATGGCTGTGCAGCTCGCCCACCAGAATTATATCGGCGTCGGCAATGTGCGCGATTGCTTGCTCCAGCGTCAGGTCTGCGTCTCCCTCGCTGCTTAGCCGGTAGTCATAGAGCGTCTGCAACTGTGATGACTGGGTCGGTTGAGTGGGGGTGGCACAGGCTGCCAGCAGCAGCGGCAGGGCGAGCAGGGGAAGTCGTCTAATCATGGGATCTCACGGCTGATATGCCCGGATGCCGGTGCATCTCGGGGGGCTAATAGAGAATAAGGGCAACACAGAGCGACAGTGTAAAACCAATTTGGTTCAAAACAAATGAGAATGATTTCGTTTCTTGTTGATCTTTGTCGAGAGCAGGGTAATATGCGGCCTGTTTGATAACAGTTCTCAATAAGGATTCGCTGTGACCCATCATAACGCACTCTCTCTGGTTGCCCTCGCCGTGGCGGCTGGTCTCTCCTCCCAGGTCTTTGCTGCCACCCAGAAGGCGGATGAAGTCGTGGTCGTCAGCGGCTCACGGATGGAGCAAAAACTGGAAGATGTCTCCGGCCCCATCTCGGTGATCACCGCCAAGCAGATTGAAGAGCAGGTCGTCACCAACGTCGCCGACCTGTTCCGCTACGAACCCGGTGTGACTGTGAATGGCGGTAGCCATAATGCTACTGATGGTCAAACCTTCTCATTGCGTGGTATGGGTGGAAATCGCGTCAAAGTGGTGAGCGATGGTGTTCGTCAAAACGATGCTTATAGCGAAGGTGGTGTAGGACAGAACTACTTCGATACTGACATGATCAAGCAGGTTGAAATTGTTAAAGGACCAGCCTCAACTGCATATGGCTCAGATGCTATCGGTGGAGTTATTGCAATTACGACCAAAGATGCATCGGATTTTTTGCGTAATAAAGATAGCTATGTTGATGTGACCAGTGGTTATGCATCCGAAAACGGTCAATGGATGGGCGGTTTTACAACCGCATTGCGTACCGGTGATTTTGAGCATCTATTACGATATACAGAGCGTAATGGCGGAGTCAAACAGAACTATAAGTCAAGTTTGTATGACTTTGATATTGTTGACCGTTCCGTTCTGCTCAAAAGCAAATGGCATATATCAGCAGTACAGCAGGCGCAGCTGACATTTGATTATTACGATCAGGATAAAAAATCCGATCCGTTTGATAATGCTAAAGATTTGAGACTGAAAGATGAGAAAAGTGAAAACTATCGCATCATGCTGGATCACCAGCTTAAAGTAAGCTCGGTGCTAACAGATCGAGTTTCTTCGAAGGTTTATATCAGTAAATTTGACCAGAGTAATAATAAAAATACTGGTAATACAACCAAAGGAAGTTCAGAACATAATATGTTTTTACAAGACGCCTTGGGTGCACAGCTACAGTTTGACAAGCGTTTGGGGGCAAACAGCATTGTTTGGGGTCTTGAGTATGAAAAATCAACCACGGAACGTGAGAAGACGAAAACCAGTTACCCGAGTGGTGCAATAGCGAACCGAAGCCCATTCCCGGATAGCGATACGCGGCGTGCTGCAGTGTGGTTCTTTGATAATATCGCGATTAATGATAAATGGCAGCTAACTCCGGGCATGCGGTATGATCATTATGAATTGCAAGCTACTTCCAGTAATGGTAAATCCTCATTTGGAGAGATCAAGGAAGGTGAACTATCTCCAAAGCTTGGCCTTGTATATAAGGCCCATGAGTTGGCAAATATATATGCGCAATATAGCCATGGTTTCAGGGCTCCTACATATAGTGAGTCTTTAGCATCTGATAGTTATAGTGTGCCAGGTTTTACTCATATCTTTATTCCTAACTCTGACTTACGTCCAGAAAGTAGTGATGGTATTGATCTCGGGGCTCGCGGCCAGTCAGATACAATTGACTATGATATTTCTGTGTTCAGGGCAAAATATAAAGATTTTATTGATACAGAAAACACATCATCCTTTGGTCGTACAGGTATGACAATGGTGACTAAATATGTCAACAAGGATAAAGTCAATACCAATGGAGCTGAGTTGAAACTTGGTTACTGGTTCGATGATGATATATATACTTGGGGTGCTCTTTCATACATTAACGGAAAAGATCAAAATGGGAACTACATTAACTCTCTGAACCCTTTGAGTGGAAATGTCGGTGTGCGTTTTGAACAAGCGCTCTGGAATTTCAATACCGCGCTTCGCTTTGCTGATGATATGGATAAGGTCGGTAAGGATGAAAACGGTAAGGAGTTTATGAAGTCAGCTGGTTGGGTGGCGGTGGATATGTATGCCCAGTTTAATCCTTTGCCTGAGTTGCAACTCAATGTTGGGGTCTTCAATCTGTTTGATCGGGAATACACCACATATAATCGTCTCGCAGGGAAAGATGCCGCTGCAGATGTCAGTACCTTTACCGAACCGGGTCGCAACCTGAGTGCACGGGTCAAATACGTATTCTAAAAAGATAACACACGCAGTGATCTCGGGCTGTTGCCCGCACCGGATCCCCGCCCTGATAGGCGGGGATTTTTTATACATGTAGCCAGGTGTGAGGTGACCCGCTCACACCATGTTATTCATTGGCTTCGCTTTTTTCTTTGTGTTGGCGAGATATTATGCTATTTGATTCATTGTTAATGACATTTAGTGATTTATTACAATGGGTGTGCCTCGCTTTTGACTTCGACATCGAACTTTTTCCTCGACACCGCCGACGCTCTTGAGCTGATTACCCGCTTCAATGAGGCCCCTGACGAGCAGACCATAGTGACTCTGTTGCGTACCCTTAGCCAGCAGATGGGATTTGACCACTTCCGGCTGGGATTCATCTTTCCCAGTTCGATTCAGCGTCCTGATGTGAGGATTTTCAACGGCTGTCCTGCCGAATGGGTGCAGACCTACGACAATAAGCGTTTCTTTGCGGTAGATCCCGTTGTGCGCAGAGGAATGAAGCAGAGTACCCCCATCCTCTGGGCCAACCTGATCACCGAGTGTTGCGATCTGCAGGACGTCGCTGGGTTGGAAGTGATGCTGCAGGCACAAGAGATGGGGCTGCGCGACGGGATCACGATGCCCTGGCACGGGCCGAATGGCCATGTTGGCTTGCTGTCATTGATCACACGCACTACACGAACTGAGCATCAGTGGCTGACGGCTACTCCCTTTTTAAGCTGGCTGGCGGTGCATGTCTTCGAGGCTGTGGCCCGTGTTTGTCTTGCCGTGAAGCTTTCTCAGGAAGATCTGACTCTACGGGAGCTGGAGGTGTGCCAATGGGCCGCCGAAGGCAAGCAAGTGAGCGATATTGCCCAGATCCTGGGGATCAAGCCCAGAACTGTCACTTTTCATCTTGAGCGGATCGCGGAGAAGCTGGGGGCAAGCAGCAAAAATCAGGCGATATCCTGGGCACTGATGCAGGGGATTGTCAGGCTGAACATTGACACGGCACAAATCGAAAATGTGGATGATAACAGTGCATGATGCTGCCTAACGCAAAAGCTTGCTCATTACGTAGATGAAATTACTGAAAAGGTCAGTTTTGCCAGTGAGTGTGATGACATTGCGCAACTTATTGCACCCATGTGCGTTGAGCGAGAACTGGTGGAATGTAATTGTTTGATAAATAAGGAATAAAAAAATGGCATGGACGCTGCTAAAGGTTGGTCGAGTGCTATCTCGTTTAACCAACCTATTTAGGAGCATACACATGCCAACTCCATGTTATATCAGCATCGAAGGTAAAACCCAGGGCAATATCACCGCCGGTGCCTTCACCTCCGATTCCGTCGGCAACATCTTCGTACAAGGTCACGAAGACGAGATGCTGGTACAAGAGTTCCAGCACGTCGTCACCGTCCCGACCGACCCGCAATCCGGTCAGCCTGCTGGTCAGCGTGTCCACAAGCCGTTCAAGTTCACCGTTGCGCTGAACAAAGCCGTACCGTTGATGTACAACTCTCTGGCTTCCGGTGAAATGCTGCCGAAAGTGACCCTGAAGTGGTACCGCACCTCCGTTGAAGGCAAGCAGGAGCACTTCTTCTCTACCGTGCTGACCGATGCCACCATCGTTGACATCGACTGCCAGATGCCGCACTGCCAGGACCCGGCGAAGTCTGACTTCACCCAGCTTATCCAGGTCTCCATGGCTTACCGCAAGATTGACTGGGAGCACACCGTTGCCGGTACTTCCGGTGCGGACGACTGGCGCGCGCCCATCGAGGCGTAAGCCTTGCTTCGGTACTTTGGTATTCCTTGTAAGTAGTAATGTGTCTTTGAGCCGGTTGTTCAACCGGCTTCTTGTACTGTGCATTTTCTCCAGCCTGGCCAACGGGTTGGCTGGAGCTTTTCTGTTTTGCCATCCCCCTGCCGGGGTTTGATGCCCTGCCGGTGAGTGCGGAGGGATGGCAAAGCACTAAAGGGTGTCCTGTGATGCAGACCCGAACCGCTCGTAACCTGTTAACCCCTTTATCTTTGGTGGCCCTTGCGGCACCGGAGAGGGCGGTAGCGTGGCTGCGCGGTGAGGGATTGTATGGGCGCGAGAGTTGGCAAGGGCTCAGGCACTGCTTGGCCGTGACAAGAGGGGAAAGCCATGGCTAATCAAACCGGATTGCAATTTACCGTCAAGGTGGGGGCGTTGCCCGAGAGCACCTTCGTGGTGGCCAGTTTCCAGCTGGATGAGGGGTTGAACCGGCCGTTCAACCTGCAGCTGGAGGTGGCGAGTAGCCAGCCTGATGTCGACTTTGGCGCCGTGCTGGACCAGCCATGCGAGCTGATTGTGTGGTACAACGGCGAGCTGCAACGCCGGGTCTGCGGGGTTGTGAGCGAGTTTGCCCAAGGAGACAGCGGTTTTCGCCGTACCCGCTATCAGTTGCAAGTCAAACCGGCGCTGTGGCGGCTGGGGCTGCGCCAGAACTCCCGCATCTTTCAGGCGCAAAAGCCCGATGAAATCCTCAGTATCCTGCTGCAAGAGCACGGCATCACCGATTACGCCTTTGCGCTCAAGAATGAGCACGCCCAGCGGGAATACTGCGTGCAGTATCGGGAGACTGACCTCGACTTTGTGAACCGCTTGGCCGCCGAAGAGGGCTTGTTCTACTTCCACGAGTTTGAAGCAGGCAAGCACCGCATCGTCTTTGCTGACGATGCGGCAGCCCTGACCGCGGGCCCCGAGCTATTTTTCAACCTCGGCAACCGCTCGCTGGAACAAGGTCCCTATGTGCGCCAGTTCCACTACCGCGAGGCGGTGCGCCCCTCGGATGTGGAGCTGAAAGATTACAGCTTCAAGACGCCAGCTTATGGCCTCTCCCACAAAAAGCAGGGTGCAGAGCTCGAGCACCAACGGGATACCTACCAGCACTTCGACTATCCGGGTCGCTACAAGCAGGACCCGAGCGGCAAGGCGTTTGTCCAGCATCGGCTCGATGCCCTGCGCAATGACGCGGTGGCGGGCAGTGGCAAGTCCAACAGTGCCGCCTTGTTGCCGGGCCAGCACTTTTCATTGACCGAACATCCCAATGGTAGCCTCAACACTGACTGGCAAATCGTTCATATCCGCCACACCGGTGAGCAGCCACAAGCCTTGGAAGAAGAAGGCGGCAGCGGCCCGACCGTCTACCACAACGAATTTGGCGTAGTGAAGGCGAGTACCACCTGGCGTGCCCGCATCGGCAGCCCCGAGGCACCTTACAAGCCGATGGTGGACGGCCCGCAAATCGCCATGGTGGTGGGTCCCGAGGGGGAGGAGATTTACTGCGACGAACATGGCCGGGTGAAGCTGCAGTTCCCGTGGGACCGCTACGGCAGCTCCAACGACCAAAGCTCCTGCTGGGTGCGAGTATCCCAAGGCTGGGCCGGCGGTCAGTACGGCATGATGGCGATTCCGCGCATCGGCCACGAGGTTATCGTCTCATTCCTCGAAGGTGACCCCGACCAGCCTATCGTGACGGGTCGCACCTACCACGCCACCAATCGGCCGCCGTATGAGCTGCCCGCCAACAAGACCCGCACCGTGCTGCGCACCGAAACTCACCAGGGCGAGGGTTTCAACGAGCTGCGTTTTGAAGACCAGGCGGGGCAGGAAGAGATTTATATCCACGGTCAGAAAGACCTGAATGTGCTGATTGAAAACGATGCGGCGTGGCATATCAAGCACGACCAGCACACCGATATCGACAATGAGCGGGTCACCCGCATCAGAAAGGTGCCGGGCAAGGATGGCGCTCCGCCCAGCCTCGGTAATGACCACCTGACAGTTGAGGGTGAAAAACGCGACCACATCAAGGCGGACTATTCGCTGACGGTGGATGCCTCCATGCACCAGAAACTGGGCCAGTCGTTGCTGGTTGATGCTGTACAGGAGATTCATCTCGACTCGGGCCAAAAAATTGTGTTGGAAGCCGGGTCGGAGATCACCCTGAAAGTCGGTGGCAGTTTTGTGAAGGTCGATCCAAGCGGCGTCACCTTGGTCGGCCCCACCATCAAGATGAACTCTGGTGGCAGTCCCGGCTCAGGCTCAGGGTGGGCGGGTCAGATGCCCGGCCTGCCGATGGGGGTAGCATTAGCGCCTTATGTTGTACCGCCAACCCCAGAGATGATCCCGGCCATGTTGGTCGCGGCAAAAGCCGGTGTGGTAGCAATGCCCATGTGTGGCAAGCGCTCTAATGGCACATGTGAACGGGGAGACTGCACATGCAAACTCGATGGGAACAGTTAACGTTTCTGCATCGGTTATCTCCTGATAGCTTACCAATCAACTATTTGCTGATTGATGTAGCACGTTGGGAAGAGGCGCAAGAGGTGATCTATCAGCTCATTGAGCAGCCCGAATTAACGCTGCTGTTTGCTGGTACGCACCACCAAGCCTTATTGGAAGTGAGCCCCCTTTTGCTCCGCCTCCCTTCCGAGCGCACTGTCAGGGAAACGTTGCTCACGGAAGTGCGAGAGAGGCGCGCAGGCGTTGCGCTGCGCGCATCGCTCTTTTGCGAAGAGCTAGCCAACCATTTCAGACAGTTCCTGACGGTGCCAGATGGGAAGGGGCAAAGCTATCTGCGCTTTTACGATCCGGCCATTTGGCTGGCTATCTATGCCTGCCAGTATGATGCCCCCTTGGTGGGCTCAGTGTTGGAGGCGGTGTACTTGCCTGACTGGTGCTCTGCAACCTGGTGTGAAATTGTCAGCGCTGAGCACGAAGCCGCCTTTGAGCAACCGGTGTGTTTGAGTTCGGAATTGCTGGTGATGGCCCAGAAAACCCGTCTGCTTTATAGCTTGCAAGCAGCCCGGATTGACCCTGCTTTGTGTTATGGTCTTGCATCTTCGCTTGCATGCCTGATTGAGAAAGGCTTGACCGAGCAGTGGGAGCTTATGCCTTGGCTCACCCTGCTTAATGATTATCCTGCTCCCGTGTTGGATGGCCGCATGGCCCAGTGGTTGGCCACCTTCGATATTGAGTGCCATGAGCCGCTGGCTGTGGCAAACCGTTTTTGGCAGGGTCAGACCCATCAGCCAGTGGAGGCGTTATAGATGTCCGCACCAACCACGACTACGTCACCTGTAGTTAACAATGTCATTGATGAAGGGCTCTGTCAGTCGCCGACTATGTTGCCTTTTGTTCCGTTGCCCGAGGCTGCATCAAATGAGTCATTCGCTGCGGTCAAATCCCCCTGCTCGGCAAAAGAGTTTGAAGACATCTTCTACGTCAGCGGCTCCAACTGCTTCTGGCTGGTCGAGAAAAAAGCCTTCAAGAAGATAAAAATGGTGGTCAGTGAGTTTGAGGCCAAGGTGCTTGGTTCATCCAGCAAGCTGCAAGCGCTGGCGGCACAGGCTATTCAACTCGATAGCCTGATGATTAGCCCGACCCCATACAGCTTCTTGACCCCGGCCCAACAGCAAGAATGGAGCAACATTCAGGCGAGCAGGCCTGCCAGCCCGACCTTTTTGCCCTACGGAGATAACAGTCAGGCTGCAGTACACAAGCAATTTATCAATCTGGCTGCTGAGGATGCCAAGTGTATTGAGCAACTGGAACAGCTCAAACGCCAAGGGATTGAGCAAGCCAAGGCGCAAGGGTATGAAGTCGATAAAAATGGCCACTACTATGACCCGCGTCAGGTCAAAATCGGCAAATTGCTGGCGCAATACAACAAGGCCCGTGCCACGTTTGTGGCAGAAAAGCCCCCGGCAGAGCAGATTGAATTGCTGCGACAAGCGGTGCTGAAAACCCAGACCCTGATGCAGGAGCACAGCAACGATCTGATGTGGCCGAGTGACGATTGGTTTAGCCATCGTCAGGAAAACCTGGCCAAGATGACTGCGGCCCAGCAGACCCTCAATCGCTGCATCAGCGAGCTTGGTGCGCTCGGGGTCGCCGTGCCGGAGTTTGCTCTGAGCGGCATAGAGGGGTGTGTGGCCGGTGATAAGTGCTATGCCAGTTGGTACGCCTATCTGGCCCAGAAAAAGCAGGCCGAAGAAGAACTGGAGAAGACCACCAAGGCCTTCTTGACCGCGCTCGATAGCGGTTATGCCGCCAGCAGCGACAAAGAGAATCCCTTGTTGCCACCCCAGCAGATGTTTCAGCGTCAGCTCGATGCGATTAATACTGCCCACAAACAAGCTAACGAGCTGTACGAAAAGGCTCTGTTGGCCTGCTCCCGCCAAGTCCCTCCTCGGGTATTGGCATGGGAGGGGGAATATCAGCGCCAACCCATGGACGTATTGACCAAGGGGGATTATCCACTGCGTGAGATATGCTCGGCGGCGTTATCGGTAGAGCCACTCAGCTACTTCAGCCTCTGGCAGTTGCCAGTAGACAAGGTCAAGGAGCGGGCGGGTGATCTGCTCAAACTGGAGCAGGATCCTGTGCTGCTCGCCCTGCTGGCGCAAGATGGCATTACCCCTCTCCCTCTGCAAAAGGGCTGGTTTTACAAAGAGAACGGCGCCCTCAATTTTGACAAGGTGGCCGACTACCTGGAGCAGAAGAACATCAAGGTGAAGGCTCTCGACGCGCGGTGTAGCCGCTTTGCGGGGCACCTTGGCACACTGCTCTATCGCTCTGACAAGCAGGTGGAGTTTGGTCCCTTTGATGAATCTCCCCAAGCACAGTTGATGCGGATGATGAGTTACAGCGACTGGAAGGGCAAACTCAGCAGCTCCGGCAAGATAGACCCCCCGCCGATGACACTGACCTATCAGGACGGCACCGTCTCCATGCCTGGGCCGAGCGCCAGCTTGTCGGTCACTGCAGAGTTTTATCCTCTGCGCGGCGAGATCGATCTGTTCAGGATCACCTTGCCACGAGGCGCAAAACCCACGATAGCAACCCTGATCGCCCCCAAGAGTGGCAACAAATACCAGATCAATCTGGGCACCTGGGCCGTAGATGTCCACGCCAAGGCGTGGGGCAAAGCGGGCGCCATGCTCAAAGCGGGCCGCGAGGCATCGCTCAATGCCAGCGTCGGTGGAATTAGCCTCAGTGGGCTCGATGTGGCGGTCAAGGCTGAAGAGAAGGGGGAATTTACCGCCGAGGTTGGGGCTGAGGTGGGCTGCAGTCTGTCAGGACGCCTGCTTTGGCGTCCAGATAGCAGCATGATCCAGCGTCTGAGGATAGATGGTCAAGCCGCTAAGCTGCCGCTGCAGCTATGCAAGGCCACCACCGGGTTGAAGGCCGAAATCAAGGACACGCTGAGCGAGTTCCCCTTTATCCTGAGCTGGCGCAATAACCGGATGCGGTTGGGAGTTAAGGCCGGGGTACTGGGGGGCAGCGCCAAGGCCAGAGGGTATTTCGAGTTTGAAGTAGACTGGCAATCTACCGGTTATGTGGTGGCCATGTTTCAGGAGCTGCTGCGCCGCTGCAACTACGAGCGGGTCGAAGTCTTCGCCGATGAGGAGAGCTATCAGCGGCTCTCCAGGGCCAGTCAGCTTGCACTGCTGTTGGGGGTCAATATTGGTCAGATAGTGGCGGCAGAGAAAGACTTTGTTGATCGCCTCTACGGCAAGCTGAATCGCAGCCAGAATGCGGGTCTGGTGGCGTGGACGTTGTCGGGTCACTTGCTGCCTAAACCACGTAATCCCAATCCGGCTTTACGCCCGGATACGGCTGGCGATACTAGGGCCAATGCAGCAACGGAAGCCAAGCTTAAAGCGTGGGCCAACGGTCTACTGCCGGAGGCATTGGGCTCGTTATTGGGTACCTTGGTGGCAAACTCCAAAGTACTGAGGCTGAACAATCCCCCTGTCAATTTATCGGATAAAGAGACCCATGTGTTGCAGCAAATGACCATTGCGCGCTTGGTTGATTGGCTCTATAGCGGTAAAGCTACTACTGATAATTGCCATAAGTTTCAAGAGGCGATAAGCCGCATGACCGATATCAATGTGCAAGATCAGATTGGTGCTTATAAGCGTAACCTTAGTACACTAGATAAATATATGGCTTTGCCTGCGGACAGTAGAAATGATGACCTTAAGTCAACATTAATAAAGTATCGACGAGCTCGCAATGTGTTATCAAATATGCGTTGGGAAAATGCACAACCTAACTACAAGATCTCTAATACGTATGGTCGTTCTCAGATTCAGGACGGGTGGAATGTTAAGAGTTAATAAATTTTCAATGCTCGTGTTTGGTTTGTTGATCTCGGTCTCATTTGAAAGCGTAGCTGCAAATAAGGTGGTGACAGCAGATGAGCTTTATCAACAAGCGGTTATCCCCTATGAACAAGGGTGGGATAAAGGGCTAGACCTGATGTGGCAAGCAGCTAATGCGGGCAGTACTAAAGCGCTATGTACCATTGCCAGCGGCTATCAAGGCACATCTTTGATTGTTAACGCTGATGCACAAAAATACTTTAAAAAAGCAGCTGAGTTAGGGGGGCTTTGTGGGATGCTAGCCCTTTCTAATATCGGTGAAAATGTCATGCTTGACTCAACATTAGCTGAACATCAAGGTGATGGTGGTTGGTCTGACAAGCTGATTAAGAAATCTAAGCAACTGGCTGAAGAAGGCGATATTGAGGGGGTGAAGACATATTCTTTCGTCCTATCATTAAAAAATGATGATAATGGTGCATGTAAATGGCTTGAGAAGGCAGCCCAAAAAGGGGATGCAGGAGCTCAGTTCAATTTAGCAAATGACATCCGAAGTGGCTGCGGTTGGTACCTTATCCCTGGCTCCCGTGATAAAGCTGAACGTTATTGGACAGAACAAGCCGCCAATCATGGCCATCCCAAGGCGATGGAG
Organism: Aeromonas sp. FDAARGOS 1404; assembly: GCF_019047085.1. Taxonomy (NCBI): domain Bacteria; kingdom Pseudomonadati; phylum Pseudomonadota; class Gammaproteobacteria; order Aeromonadales; family Aeromonadaceae; genus Aeromonas; species Aeromonas sp. FDAARGOS 1404. The sequence continues at coordinate 1,349,294 of NZ_CP077237.1, read as the reverse complement.
GTTATGTCCAGCTATGCTGAGAAAGACAAAGATATTGTTGGAATGCTGGCTTGGCTCGAACGTGCAGCCAATACAGGAAATATTAACTCGATAAGGATCTATAGCACTTATCTGATGGGAGGCGATGAGTTTACCATTCCAATTCCTGCTGATATGCAAAGCAATAAAAAAGCTTACGGTTGGTTATATGTATTAACCCATCAACTACCGCCAGAAACTGAGGAGTCAGCCTATTCTCGTTCTGTTAAAGAACTCAGTCTTCTTGAAAAAAAACTCTCTGAGAACGAAATTGAAGAGGCTAAATCTTGGGCTAACGAATGGATGAAAACGCATCAAGTTAGAAGTTACTTCCTAGAATTCGGAATGTAACAGAGCTTATTATAACTGCAAAAACCACCTGACAGGCAAGGCTAATGGCCAGGGAAGGTGCCGCATCAACTGTATGCTCAATCAGGTGGCTGCGTAGCATAACGGATTAGTCCGCAATACAGCAGCACCTCATCCGTTCCTTTTTAACTCTACGAAGAATTTTCTCATGACCCATCGACTCTTATGGCTGACGCTGGCGATCGGCCTGCTCGCAGCCTGCTCTTCCACAACTTCACTCACTGACGCCGAGTTATCCCAAGCCGCCACTCAGGGCAATGGCAAGGCTCAATATGAGTTGGCCAAACGTCTGGCCAGTCAGCCCGATTACCCCAATGCAATGCACTGGATGCAGCAAGCGGCAGAGCAGTCTGGCCCCTTGGCCGCCGATAAACAGATCCGCGCCAATGCTGCTTGGCAAGTGGGTGACTGGTATCAGGCCGGACTCGGGGAGCCCAAAAACCCGACGCTCGCTACCCAGTGGTGGCAGCGCTCTGCTCGCCTTGGCAACAGCAATGCCAGCTATCAGCTGGGCCTGATGTGTCAGGAGCAGCATCAGGGCAAGCTGGTCAGTGAATGCCTCGACTGGTTCGAGAAAGCCGCCAAACAGGATCATGCAGAGGCGCAATTGATCCTTGGGCAGTGGTATGCCAAGCAGCAGGGGGCGGATGAGGATGCCGTCAAGTGGTTGGAAAAAGCGGCAGAGCTGGGCAATCGTGACGCTCAGTATCAGCTGGGCAAGCGCTATGAGCAGGGGAGAGGGGTGAGCAAACGCCAGGATATTGCCCAGCGCTGGTTTGAGAAGGCTGCCGCCCAGCAGCAGCCGGATGCCTTGTTGTTGCTGGCTCGTCAGGCTACACCAACTGATGCTTTCGCGGCTTATCAGCGGGCTGCCAATGCGGGTTCTGCCGAAGCTGAACTATGGCTGGGTGTTGCTTATCTGGCGGGAGATCAGGTGCAAGCTGATCCTGCGTTGGGCAGATATTGGTTGGAGTTGGCTGTGACTCATGGCTCGCATGAGGCGGAGTACCAACTGAGCTTGCAACAAACAGATGGCGTAGCCAGGCAGCATTGGTTGACTCTGGCTGCGGAAGGCGGGATCACCAAGGCCAGTTTCGAGCTGGCGCAGTTGCAGCAAGAGCAGGGGGAGTTGGAGCAAGCCAGAGCCAGCTATGCCAAAGCTGCTGGACAAGGTCATACCCTGGCTCAATATGCTTATGGCGAGATGCTGCGGCAGGGTTTGGGCGGTAAAGAGGACTATGTGCTGGCACTCAAGCAGTATCGTCTGGCTGCCCAGCAGGGTGACCGGATGGCTCAATACCGTATGGGGACCATGCGTGAAGAGGGACTGGGGGCTCCGCGCAACCGGGTACATGCCTATGCCTGGTTATCTATGGCGGCAACAGAAGGGATGCCAGAAGCCGTGCAGGCTCGTGATGAGCTGGAAGCAGCGATGACCAAGCCGGAAGTCAAACAAGCGCAGAAACTCTCTGAGCACTGGTTTGGCAAGATCGCCACTATCTGGCAAAAAGGCTGATAGCTTGACAGGCAAGTGGCCCTTCAGGGCCACTGTGTTATCCCATAGCCCCTGGGTTTTGAGCGCATGATGGGGTAATACGACGCTCACAAGCACGCCAGGGCCAAAAACAACCAAGGGGTTGGCATCGTGATGATGCCAACCCCTTGTTTTATATGGCGCTCCCGACTGGAGTCGAACCAGTGGCCTGTCCCTTAGGAGGGGACCGCTCTATCCTGCTGAGCTACGGGAGCTGTGTGGCGGGCATTATACAAGAAGCAACTCCCTTTTAAACCCTTGATTCTTATTCCAATACTGCCAAATCCCCATTCTGGATGTTAAACGGCGAATATTTGTTCTGGCTGCTGATGATGGCGCCATCGTCGAATACCTGTACTACCTCAAACAGGCCGTCGGCCGGGTTGCGCATCATGCGCGACTTGCCGTAGGGGTCGATGAAGTCAGCGTTGTGCTGGATGCGGAACTGATCGCCAAGCTTGACTCCGTTGCGTCGTCCCAGATTGATGTAGGGGCCGCGTTCGTTCTGGCCGACTACCCGGGCGGTGACCGGGGCGCAGGTGAGCTGGGCTACCAGATCCTGAGCCGCCTGCTGCAACTGGTAGTTGACCTCCTGGCCATAGCTTGACTGCCAGAACTGGCCGCTGCTGCTGCCCACTTGCTCCCGCTTGCCAAAGGTCCAGGTGGCGCGCCCTTCGTAGACCTTGCGGTTGACCAGAGTGCCGTTGATGCCATCGAACAGGTAGAGCTGCATGCGAAAGTTGCGTACGGGATCCTCATACCAGCTGGTCAGCTGGTTGCCCTGCGGCTCGATGGAGAGATCATCGATGCTGCCGAGTACCAGATACTGACTGTCGGTGCGCAGGCTGAGGGCCTTGATCTCTTCGAGGGCGCTGCGATCCCCCTGTTGCAGATGCAGCGGATCGATGCGCAGGTTTTCATCCAGCCACTGGCGCACCGCGACCCCTTGCGGCGCGTTGGCGAGAGTCTCGAACAGTCGTCGCGAGAGGTTCTCCGGCATGTCGTCCATGGCGCCGTAGCTGGCTTGGTCCGGATAACGCATCCGCAGCCTGACCAGTGTCAAATCCTTGGCGAAGTGCTGGGTCTGGCAGATCTGGCGCTCGGCCTGAATGTCGGCCACCAGGGTGATATACATGCGGCCGTTGCGCACCTCTTCCCGCTTGAGCCGGTACTGGCGAATGTCGCCACCGGAGCGGATCTGGATCTGCTCGGATCGCAGGCTGCCATTTTCCAGACGCTGGACGCTGGAAACGGCCGCGCCGCTGGCCAGCAGCGCCTGACGCAGGGCGTCGCGGGTTGCCTGCTCGCGGGCATAGACCTCATCGCCCCCCAGAATGGCGGCGCTGCCCTGTGCTTCGATAAGCTCGGCGCGGGCGCTCAGGCTGGCCAGCAGCAGGGTCAACAGCAGCGGTAATTTCATAGCAGATACCTTGAGTTGGCGGGCAGCCGCGCCATTTTGAGGAAATGGCGCCTGCTGGCCGACATGGATCACAACACGTTCCAAGTGGCAGCGCACGTTGGCGCTGACGATGTCCATTAAAAAGCAAGAATCATGCCTCATTCCCGGCTCAAGCTTTGTCCGGCGCGTCCGATAATAAGTCAGGTGCAGATACAGGAAAGGTATCCATGAACAAACTCATCACGGCGTTGGCGCTTGCCCTGGCATTGACCGGGTGCGGCTCCGACCCTATCAATCGGGATCAGGGTGACCCCCGCCAGGCGGCGCAGGGGATGGAGCTCAACTGGCTGGTGGCGCGCATGACCGACCAGCTGATGGAGCGCAAATCGCTGACCACCCTGACCGAGCCCATCGCGGTGGCCTCTTTCGTTGATCTCGACACCCTGCAGGATACCAACTGGATGGGGCAGCAGATTGAGGAGAGCTTTATCTACGAGCTCAACCGTCGTGGCGAGGTGGTGGTGGACTTCAAGCTGACCGGCAGTATCAAGGTGACGCCGCAGGGTGACTTCGTGCTGAGCCGCAACTACAAGGAGCTCTCTTCCCGTTTGCCGATCTCCCGCATTCTGGTCGGCACCTTCAGCCGCAACAGCAAGGGAATTCTGGTCAATGCCCGCGTTATCGACATGCGCACCAAGATGGTGGAGACCACTGCCCAGAGCCTGATCCCGCAAAAATATCTGTTCGGTGCCAACAATTCGTTTGGTCGGGCATCGATCAATCGCGGTTATCTGATGCGTGACAGTCAGGCCCGGCCGGGCGGTCATCTGGTCAACCTGACCCCGTGAGGAGCGAGTCATGAAGATCCTGTTTGGTTGCCTGTTGGCACTCTTGCTCACCGGTTGCAGCTACAACCGGGTGGTGGATTACACCCAGGGTGGCAAGCCCGATGATTTTCCGGTGCTCAAGGCGGTGGGCTATGCGGTGATCGACATCCAGCCCGGCCCCTCCCAGTCGGAGAAGATGCTGCAAGCCATTCGCGCTTCCAAAATGGATGCATATCGCGAGCTGGCCGAGCAGCTCAATGGTCAGCAGGTGCGCGGCCAGAGCAGCTATCGTGACCTGACCCAGACCTCCAACTCGCTGGATGTGTCGGTCGCCGGTGTGGTGCGTGGTGCCCGGGTGGTTGCCTCTTATCCGCGCGGCAATACCTATGCCACCGAGATGGAGCTCGATACCCGTGCCCTCTACAACATCAACCAGCTGATGGCCGGTCAGTTCTGAGTTGATGGGCTTGCCGTGAAAACCGGCATCAAAACAAAAGGCGAGCAGGATGCTCGCCTTTTGTCGTTGTGGGCTGGTTAGCTCCCCATCAGCACCGGCGGCACTGCGGTGGGTTTCACATCCTCGCTCGGGTAGCAGCCAAGCACCTTGATATAGCGGGTGATCTTGGTCAGCTCCACCAGTGCGGCCTGCATCGCCGGGGTCTGCAGGTTGGCGGAGACATCCAGATAGAACATCTCTTCCCACGGGTTGCCCTGCACCGGACGGGATTCTAGCTTGGTCATGTTGATCTCGTGGCTGCGCAGTACCAGCAGCGCCTCGACCAGCGAACCCGGCTTCTGGGAGGTGGACATGATGAGAGTGGTCTTGGCCGGGATCTGCGGTGCCACATCGATTGGCTTGCGCGCCACTACGATGAAGCGGCTGTAGTTCTCTTTCTGGTTGGCGAGCTGCTCGGCCAGCACGTCCAGGCCATACAGCTCGCCCCCGGCGGCGCTGCCGATGGCGGCGGCCTCCGGGCTGGCCAGTTCTTTCACCTTCATCATGGCACTGGAGGAGGAGTCGCAGATCTCGTGACGCGCCCCTTCCAGCTTGCTCAGATAGTGGGAGCACTGCTGGAACACCTGCGGATGGGCATAGAAGGTCTTGATGCGGCCAAGCTCGGTCGGCACGGCGGTGAGAATGCAGTGCTCGATGGGGTAGGTGAGCTCGCCGACGATGGAGAGGCTGGTGTGCTGCATCACGTCATAGACTTCGTTGATGGAGCCCGAGCTGGTGTTTTCGATGGGCAGCACGCCAAAGGCGGCGCGACCTGACTCCACCGCATCCAGCACTTCGCGGAAGTTCTGGCAGTTTACTTCGATCACCTGATCCTTGTAGCGCGCCAGATATTTGCGGGCGGCGAGGCTGGAGTAGGAACCGCGTGGCCCCAGATAGGCGACGCTGGTCATCGGCTCCTGTTGCTCCGGGTTGAGCAGGCTCTGCAGATAGGCCTGCTGGGAGAGCACTGAGTCTTCGATGATGGTGTGATAGATACGGGTGATGTACTGGGCATCCAGCCCCAGCACGCGCCCTTTCTGGATCAGGGCGACCAGCAGCTCCTGCTCACGCTGGTGGTCACGGATGGGGCGCGGGTTGGCTTGCTTGGCACGGGCGACCTCGATGCTGAGGGTCTTGCGTTTCGCCAGCAGGGCAAGCAGCTCCTGATCCAACCGGGTGATGTCTTGTCTGATCTCGTCGAGCGTTGCCATGATTGTTCCCTATCCAAGTAATCGATTGATATTAATGCAAAAAAAAGCCTCCGCTAGGGGAGGCTCGATTCGTCTTTGCTTTCTGTTCACACGACGACAGGCCTTCCCTCAAGCGGGCCGGATAAACGAGAAAGCAAAGAAGAATGGTGCGTGCATAGGTGTGTCCTTGAAGTAACGTCATAACCATTAAGGGATTTGCCGGTCTGATGCAAGTAAAACTTGCCCGCGGGCAGGGATGGGGGCAGGGTATCCGGTTAAGAAAATGGTGTATGAGCGATGTTCTATTGACTCTGTTTTGATGACTGACACCCAGTGGGGGAGGTAAAGACGATGGCGATTATTTTCGATCTGGGACGGGTGGTGGTGAGCTGGGATCCGGTAGGCATAGTGCGTTCCGTGCGTGGCCCGCAAGGGGCTGAACAGTTGGCCGAGCAGCTCTTTAACCACCCGGACTGGCTGGAGGTAGACAGAGGCACCATGTCGCTCCACACCATGGCCCGGGAAGCGCAAGCGCGCACCGGCCTCTCGGCGGCACAGAATCTGGCCATTTTACAGGCCGTTCCGGCCTCCCTGCTGCCAGATCCCGCTATGCTAACCCTGATAGCCGAGCTGCACGGGGCGGGGCACACCCTGTATGCCCTCTCCAACATGGGCCATGCCAGCATCGATTGGCTGGAGCAGCATCAGGATTTCTGGCGCTTCTTCAGCGGCAAGGTGGTCTCGGCGCGGGTGCGGATGATGAAGCCGGAGCCGGATATTTACCGCTATCTGCTGGTGTCGTTCGATCTGAAACCGGCAGAGTGCCTCTTCATCGATGACAGTCCCGCCAACATCGCGGCCGCCGAGGCCCTCGGTATCAGGGGGATCGTCTTTACCGACGCGGCGAGTTGTCGTCAGCAACTGGGTGAGCTGGGCTGTTTGCCCGCCACCGGCAAGGGGTGATGCCCCTGTAGGAGCACTATGGAGCATGGCCGGTTTCGCAATTGGCTCAGTCACTATCCCGAGGCGACCCTGATCATCGCCTGCAAGGATGGCAGCGGTTATCAGCTCTGTGTTGAGGCAGAAGGGGAGTGCCTCTGCCTGACTGACAGCGAGGGAGGGCGCCTGACCTTCACCTCGCTGGATCAGGCACAGGGTTTCTTGCGAGCCCATCGGGTTCACCAAGCAAGATTACGAATTTATGACGCCCAAAATGAAGATTTAGCAGCAGAATCACAGGAAATAATCATCAAGTTTTAATTTTAACCAGACTCTTTAAGGGTCTATTCAGTTTGTTTGCCGCACAATACTGCACCTGTTCATCATCCGGAGCTGTTTAATGGGTGCCAATGTAGTTGTACTGAATCAGGGATATGATCACTCTTTTCAAGCCAGGGAACAGCTGCTGATTGAGCGACTGGCAAGTTTTGACGAGCTGGTTGTCTCTTTTTCGGGACGGTTGGAATCCTGCTACAGCATCGAGCTGTGCCGCGCTGCCGGTGTGAAAATCCACGCAATTACCCTCGATAATCCGACCCGCAGTCGCAGCGAAGTGGCCCGTGCCCGCCGTTATTGCCAGCGTTATGGCATCGATCACTGGGTCATCAAGAGTGACGAGATCGTCTTTTGCGATCGCCTGCCAAATATTGAAGGGCTGATCGACCCGGTTCGCCGCATTGGTGAGTATGTGCAGACTCGTCCGGAGTGGACTCATCTGCCGTTGCTGGTTCCGGCTGCGGTGGAGGAGCGTGATGATTATCTTGCCCAGTTCGGGTCTCTGCCTGCCAACTCAATCTGGTTTTTTGCCGACAACGGATTGATGCGCCGCGATTATCGTTACGGCTTCAACAAGCGTCAGCTCGGTCGTTGGGGCAAGGGGAGCAATGGTTGCCTCAGCAATCGCTTCACCAATCCACGGCAGCTTGAGCAGCGTTATCTGCGAATGGTGGATCAGGCTGAGCAGATGCTGGCCGACATGGGGCTGGACGAGGCACAGGTCTTTTTCCATACCCTGTGTGACTGCTCCACCACCTTGGCCCGGGTGCGTCTGCCCGAGCATCAGCGTGCGCAGGCCTTTGATATGCAATCGGATATTTTGTCCGCCCTCAAGGGGAGCAAGTTCGATCTGGTGACCCTGGATATGGCACAGAAAGAGCGGCACGATCTCGCCATCTAGCCTGCGGGCAAGCGATGCGAGTGCCAGAACGTGAGTGCTGTCATAGGCAAGGGGCGACGGGACTGTTTATACTGTCGCCCTTTCATCCGTTACCGAGCTTCGCCCTATGAAACCCTTCTCCCGTCTGCTGATTGCCCTGTGCCTCTCCCCCGTATTGGCGCAGGCTGCCCCTCTTTCTCAGGTGACGCTGCCCGATGGTCGGCAGGTTCAGCTTAACGACGACTTCACCTGGGAGTATCTGGTGGTTAAACCGGCCGAGTCCGTACAGGGCATGGCTGCTGATGGGAAGGCTGGGGCCGTGGTGGCCGTCGCTGCTCCGGTGCTGACCGATCAGGCCAAGGCCAATCCGGAACTGCTTGCCCAGATGGCGCGTGACGGTGTGGTGGTCAAGCTGGACAAGATCGAGGGATCTGACCCGCTGGTGCTGACCTTTATGGTGAGCAATACAGGCACCCGCAATGTAGTCGGGGTGCGTGGCATGGTGACCCTGTTCAGTGCTGACGGGGTGCAGCTGAGCCGTCAGGAGGCCCGCTTCTGGGTTGCCGAGAACCGCCTGCCGGAAACCTATCTGCGCAAGGGGCAAGCCCGTCCGTCACTGGCACTCGAGATCCCCCGTCCTGCCGGATTGACCGGTCAGCCGCTGGTGAGGGTCGAAATTGACGAGGTAGTTTTCCGCTGATTTGGCGTTGTTCCGGCCCATGCAAACCGTGTGGGCCGGCAACTTGTTGCCGCTGACACCCCCTGCAATATCTGCTTACATCTGACATGGTTCTGCAACAGCTTGCAGCTCGGCAAGCCGGGAACCTGATCGCACAATGACTCCATACCAGCTCGCTAGCAACGGGCCCAATCACATGGAGTTATCATCATGAAAAAAGCAACTGTCTCTCTTCTGGTTCTGGCCGGGTTTGCCTCTACTTCCGTCATGGCGCAGGATGCCTTCAGCTACGCCAAGGGTTCCGCCACCTGGGCGCACACCAAATCCGACTATCTCAGCGGTACCTTCAGCAATGACAGCAAAGGAACCCGTGATTTTGGCGGTCTGAGCCTGGATCTCTCCAAGAGCTTCGGCTCCAATTTCTATGGTCGCGGCAGCACTGAATACACCTCTCGCAGCAACGGCAACGACAGCATGTCGATCTCCAGCATCGGTGTCGGTGTCTTTACCCCGCTCAGCACAGGTCTGAACCTCTACGGTGAAACCGGTGTGACCGGCTACATGCTGGAGCGTGAACTTGCCAGCGATATCGCTAACAAAGGGTGGGATGCTGTTGCTCGCAAAGATAGCGGCAGCATGTACGGTGAAGTGGGTCTGCGCTACGACATCGGCAATGTCGAGCTCTCCACCGCTTATCGCTACGCCAACATGACCGACGATATGCACGACTTCAAGGTGGGCGGTGCCTACAAGCTCAACCAGAACTGGGCGCTGACTGCCGATTACACCTATCGCAACTGGGATCTGCAAAAAGGTTCCATCTCCAGCCTGGGTGTGAAGTACAGCTTCTAATTTTCCTTCCCGTAGTCCGTAGTGTCTTGATTTTTACCCATGGCGTTCGCCATGGGTTTTTTCTTTTTCCGGTGATCCCTTTTTTCTCCTTGTGTCGTATCAGTCGCAAATAGTTATACAACTTTCATTTTTTTGTATAACTGCTATAACTGAATCAATGCTTATACAAGGAGCGTCATCATGTACAAGATTAAAGTCGGTATCAGTGCCTGCCTGCTGGGACAAGAGGTACGTTTCGATGGGGGCCACAAGCGCTCCAGCTTCTGCGAACGGGATCTTGGCGCTCACTTTGACTATCACCCCGTCTGTCCCGAGATGGCCATTGGTCTAGGGGCGCCTCGCGCCGCCATCCGGCTGGTCAAGCGCAACGGCGAGATCCGTGCCGAGGCGAGCAACGGTAGTTTCGATGTCACCGAAAAGCTGATTGCCTTCAGCGAGCAGAAGGCACGCCAGCTCGACTTCATCTCCGGTTATATCCTCTGTGCCAAATCACCCAGCTGCGGTATGGAGCGGGTCAAGGTCTATGGCGCCAACAACGAGGGGAGCGCCAAGGAGGGGATCGGCCTCTTTGCCAAGGCGTTGATGGAGGCCAACCCCCTGCTGCCGGTTGAAGAGGATGGCCGCCTGTGCGACCCCATCCTGCGGGAGAACTTCGTGCTGCGGGTCTTCGCCTACCATGACTGGCAGCAACTCTGCGCCCGCGGCATTACCGCCTCTGCGCTGATCCGCTTCCACTCCCGCTACAAGTATCTGGTGCTCTCCCACGCCACCACCCACTACCGGGCGCTCGGCAAGCTGCTCGGCAATCTGGGCAAGTCCACCAACTTGCAGGAGGTGGCCGACAACTACATCAAGGGATTGATGACGGCGCTGACCCTGCGGGCCAACCGTCGCAGCCACACCAATGTGCTGATGCACCTGCAGGGCTACTTCAAGCGGGTGCTGACCCCGGCCCAGAAGCAGGAGCTTGCCGATACCATCGACAAGTACCGCACCGGCATCTTCCCTTTGCTGGTGCCGCTCACCCTGATCCGCCACTACCTGCGCGAGTACCCCAATCCCTATCTCGCCGAGCAGGTTTATCTCAATCCGCACCCCGATACGCTGAAATTGCGTTACGGGCTCTGAATCCGTTCTATTGCCCCGGCGCATGGTTTGCGCCGGGGAGCCTTACCCCTCTGTTTGATGGACGTTGTCATGTCTGATTTACCGCAAGAAGTTGCTCCTCTCGCTGATGAGGGGATCTACCCCATTCGCGAGGTCTCCCGTCTCACCGGCGTTAACGCCGTGACCCTGCGCGCCTGGCAGCGCCGCTACGGTCTGGTGCAGCCGGCCCGTACCGAAAAGGGCCACCGCCTCTACAGCGAGCAGGATATTCGCCAGATCGGCGAGATCCTGAGCTGGCTGGAGCGGGGAGTGAGTATCGGGCAGGTGAAGGGGCTCCTGAGCGAACCCCATTCCGAGCCGGTGAGCGATCACTGGCAGCAGACCTTGGAGCAGTTCAGTCAGGCGTTACTCGCCTTCAACCAGCGCAAGGCGGAGGCCGAGCTCAACGATCTGCTGGCGAGCTACCCGTTCGATCTGGTGCGCAGCCGGGTGCTGCAACCGCTGGTGGAGCGGCTGCTGGGGCTGTGGCGCGAGCGGCCGGATGGCGAGCTGCTGCAACAGGTGTGGCTGGGCTGGCTCCATACCCGCTTCGCCCGCCACCTGATCGAGCAGGAGAAGGGCGTGCCGATCACCTTGGCGAGCTGGGGACAGGTCGGCCCCCTCGATCTGGTGTGGACTGCTTACGAGCTGATCGGTCAGGGCTATGAGGTGCAACTGCTGGGTGCGGTGGAACCGCGCTATGCCAGCCTGCTGGAGGGGCGTGCCGTTACCCCCTGGCTGGTGCTGCTGGGGGCTGGGCTTGGCAAGCAGGATCTGGCCGCCGGATGGCCCGCCGGTACGCGTCTGTTTGGCGAGTTGGGGCGCCTCTACGACGATGAGTGGCTTAAAGCGCATGGCTGGCAGGCGAGCCTTGCCGAGCTGATGGCGGATGCCCCAGATGCTGCTGGCACCAGCGGACGCGGGAGGAAAAAATCATGAAACTGGTCTGGTTGCGCAATGATCTGCGCCTTGCCGACAACCCGGCGCTACGCCATGCCTGCGCCGGTGATGAACCGGTCGCCGCGCTCTTTATCATCTCTCCTGCCCAGTGGCGGCAGCATAAAATGGCACCCGTCCGTCAGCGCTTTATGTTGGCGCAGGTTGATGAGTTGGGGCGCGAGCTGGCGGCCCTCGGCATCCCGCTCCATCTGCTGCGAGTAGAGACTTTTGCCGAGGTGCCCGCTGCGTTGGCAGACCTCTGCCGCGAGCAGGGGGTGACCCAGCTCTATGCCAATCAGGCTATCGAGATCGATGAGCAGCGCCGCGACCATGCCGTCAGCGCCGCGCTGGCTGAGCAGGCGGTGAGCTGTCACTGGTTCAACGGCTGTTGCGTATTGCCGCCGGGGCGGGTGCTGACCGGCTCGGGTGAGATGTTCAAGGTCTTCACCCCCTTCAGCCGCGCCTGGCTCAAGGCCCTCGATGAAGAGGGGTTTGTCATTCATCGAGCTCCTGCGTCCCGTGGCGAGTCGTTGCCGTGGCAGTCGCTGGCCGAGCGGGCGTGGGTTGATGAGGCGCTCGGCGAGCTGACGGCGGATCCCCGCTGGCCAGTGGGGGAGGCAGAAGCTCTGCATCGTTTGAACATTTTTCTGGAGCAGGCAGTGCTCGACTATGGGGAGACCCGGGATTTTCCTGCCATTGCGGGCACGTCTGTGCTCTCCCCCTATCTGGCGGCGGGCATCATCAGCCCCCGTCAGTGCGTGGCGGCGCTCCAGCAGCGGCTCGGCTATCGGCCCCAGTCCAAGGCCCAGCCCGGTTTTGTCTGGCTCAATGAGCTGGTCTGGCGCGAGTTCTATCGCCACCTGCTGCTGCTGATCCCGACTCTCTCCATGAATCGCCCCTTCAAGGCGGAGACTGCCGCCTTGCCGTGGAGCTGGGACCCGGATGCCTTCGCCGCCTGGTGTGAGGGGCGCACCGGCTACCCCATCGTCGATGCAGCGATGCGCTGTCTCAATACCACCGGTTGGATGCACAACCGGCTGCGGATGATAGTGGCGAGCTTTCTCACCAAGGATCTCCATATTCACTGGCGGCTCGGGGAGGATTACTTCATGAGTCGGCTCATCGATGGCGATCTGGCGGCCAACAACGGCGGCTGGCAGTGGGCAGCGGGTACCGGCGCCGATGCGGCCCCCTACTTTCGGGTCTTCAACCCCACCACTCAGGGGCAACGATTTGATCCACAAGGGGAGTTTATCCGTACCTGGGTAACTGAACTGGCCGATATTCCTGCCGCTTATGTGCATCAGCCCCACGACTGGCTGCGACTCAAGGGGCGACGTGATTATCCGGCACCCATGGTGGATCACGCCGTTGCCCGGGTGAGAGCCATCGAGATGTTTCGCTCTCTGGAGAAATAGGATGAACGAGCCGCTGGCCCGCTTTATTGGACTCTATCAGCAACTGGACAAACAGCAGTTGCACCGCTTGCCCGAGGTCTATGCCGAACAGGTGGTCTTTACTGATCCGGCCCACCGTATCGAGGGGCTGGCGGCCCTTGGCGACTATTTTGCCGCCCTCTATCAGCGCCTCGCCTACTGCCGTTTCGTCATCACCAGTCAGCAGCAGCAAGGGCGGCAGGCCTGGCTCGGCTGGACTATGACCTTCTCTCACCCCAGATTGCGTGGTGGTGAGCCGGTGACGGTGGAGGGGGCCACCCGCCTCGAATTCGACGAGGCGGGCAAGGTGTGCCAGCACCGGGACTATTTTGACCTGGGCGCCATGCTCTACGAGCAGTTGCCGCTGCTCGGGCCCGTGGTGCGCACCATCAAGATGAGGCTGGGCGCATGAGCGGCCGGGTGCTGATCACAGGTGCGACCTCCGGCATCGGTCGCCAGTTGGCGCTGGATTACCGGCGGGCAGGCTGGCAGGTGTGGGGCTGTGGCCGCGATGGTGAACGGCTGCAGGAGCTGGGGCTGCAAGGCATCACGCCGCTGCAGCTCGATGCCCGTGATCTGGCCGCTATGAACGGGGTGGCTGCTACGCTGCCATTCCTCGATCTGCTGATCCTCAACGCAGGCAACTGCGAGTACATGGATGTGGCGGAGGGGTTTGACAGCGAGCTGTTTGCCCGTGTCATCGACACCAATCTGACCGCCACCGGCCATGCGCTGGCCGCCTTCTTGCCGTTGCTCGGGGCTGGGTCACGGCTGGCCATCGTTAGCTCGTCGGTGAGCTGGCTGCCGCTGCCGCGAGCCGAGGCCTATGGTGCCTCCAAGGCGGCCCTCGACTATCTGGCGGATACCTTGCGCCTCGATTTGGCCAGCAAAGGGATCGGGGTGACCCTGATCCGCCCCGGCTTTGTCCAGACGCCGCTCACCGCCAAAAATGATTTTCCCATGCCCTGTCTGGTGACGGTGGAAGAGGCCTCCCGCGCCATCATGGACGGGCTGACCGCTGGTCGTCACCAGATCCACTTTCCCCGCCGTTTCATCTGGTTGCTGCGCCTGCTTGGTGCGCTACCGGTGGGGCTCTGGCTGCGCCTTGGCCGCGCACTCGTATCGAAAGGAAGCCATTCATGAAGAAAAAGATCGCCATCGTCGGTTCAGGGATCTCGGGGCTCACCGCCGGTTTTCTGCTCCACAAACTCCATGACATAACCCTGTTCGAGGCGGCGCCGACTCTGGGGGGGCACACCGCCACTGTCGATGTGAATCAGGCTGGCCGCAGCTATGCCATCGACACCGGTTTTATCGTCTTCAATGATCGTACCTACCCCAACTTCTTGAAGTTGCTGGCGCGGATCGGCATGGCACGGCAACCGGCCGAGATGAGCTTCTCGGTGAAGAGCCCGGAGGGGCTGGAGTATAACGGTCACAACCTCGACACCCTGTTTGCCCAGCGCAGCAATCTGTTGAGCCCCCGTTTCTACGGTTTTGTCGCCGAGATTTTGCGATTCAACCGGGAGGCACGGGCCTGGCTGGCGGATGGTCAACATCAGGGTGCTGGCCCCGAGCTGACCTTGGGGGATTTTTTGCTGGCGGGGGAGTTTAGTGACTACTTCGCCCGCCACTACATCTTGCCGATGGGAGCGGCGATCTGGTCATCGACCCTGGCCGATATGCGCGCCTTCCCCCTTGGCTTCTTCCTGCGCTTTTTTGCCAACCATGGCCTGCTGGATGTGGCCAATCGCCCCCAGTGGTACGTGATCCCGGGCGGCTCGCGGGAATATATCGGCCCCCTTACCGCGGGTTGGCAGTCGCAGATCCGCCTCGCCTGTCCGGTGCAGAGCGTACGGCGGGACGCGGACGGTGTGGTGATCCAGAGCAGTTACGGCGAGGAGCGGTTTGACGAGGTGATCTTCGCCTGCCACAGCGATCAGGCGCTGGCGCTGCTGACGGATCCCGGCGAGCGGGAGCAGGCCATCCTCGGCGACATGCCCTATCAGGCCAACGATGTCTGGCTCCATACCGATGCGCGCTGCCTGCCCACCCGCCGCAAGGCATGGGCCAGCTGGAACTATCAGCTCGATGGCAATGACGAGGCGCGGCCGCTGGTGAGCTACAACATGAACATCCTGCAGGGGGTGAACTCGCCGGAGCCCTTCTGCGTCAGCCTCAACCCCAAGGGCAAGGTGGATGAGAGCAAGGTACTGCGCCGCTTCGTCTACCACCATCCAGTGTTCAATCAGGCCTCCATCGCCGCCCAGCAGCGGCGCGCGGAGATCTGCGGCCAGCAGCACACCCACTTCTGTGGTGCCTACTGGTACAACGGCTTCCATGAGGATGGGGTGCGCAGCGCGCTGGATGTCGCCAGGCGCTTCGGAGCCGAGCTATGAACGGCGCCACCGTGGCTACCGAACATGAGCGTGCCGACGAACTGGCCGGTGTTACCAGCGCCATTTGGCTGGGTTCGGTGCGCCACCGCCGTTTTGCACCGCGGGCTCACGCCTTCTCCTACAGCCTTTTTATGCTGGGACTGGATCTCGACGAGCTGCCGCAGCTCGATCAGGGGCGCTGGTTCGGGGTGGAGCGCTCGGGGCTGCTCTCGTTTCACCGCCATGACTATCTCAAGGGCAGCGAGGGGAGCCTCAAGCAGGCGGTGTGGCAGAAGGTGAGCGAACTGGGTGGCGATGCCGAGCCCGATGGGCGGGTACTGCTGCTCGGCAATGTGCGCTGTCTGGGGTTCTACTTCAGCCCGGTCAACTTCTACTTCTGCTACCGGCAGGGCGAGGCGCGCTATCTGCTGGCAGAGGTCTCCAACACCCCCTGGAACGAGCGTCACTACTACCTGCTCGATCTGGCGGCGCTGGCGCCCCATGACAAGGATTTTCACGTCTCCCCCTTTATGGGGCTGGCGATGCGTTATCACTGGCGGATCAGGCCGCCCGCGCAGGAGACTCTGATCCATATCGAGAGTCATCCCGTATCCGGTGAAGCCAAGCTGTTTGACGCCACCCTGGCGCTCACTCGCGAACCCTTGTCGCGCAAGGGGCTGGTGGCCCTGCTGGCCCGCTGGCCATGGATGACCATGAAGGTGCTGCTCGGGATCTACTGGCAGGCCCTGCGTCTATTTATTAAACGAACCCCGATTTTTACCCATCCGGAGAGCCGCTAATGGAACTTGCTCAATCAACCCTCTCTGCCTCTTTCATCGACAAGGGGGCAAGACAACTGCTGCTCAATCTGCTGGGTCGCCTCGAACATGGCCAGCTGCTGCTGCGGGATGGCGGTGAGCGCCACAGCTTTGGCGTCGCGGGTACCGATCTGCATGCCGAACTGGTGGTGCAGGATCCTGCCTTCTATCGTCGCCTGTTGCTGGGGGGCAGCATTGCCGCCGGAGAAACCTGGGTGGAGGGACTCTGGACCAGCCCGGATCCGGTGGCGCTGGTGCGGCTGCTGGCCCGCAATCTGACCCTGCTCGACTCCCTCGAACGGCGCCTCGGCTGGCTCAGCTTCCCCTTCAACAAGGTGCGCCACTGGCTCAACCGCAATACCCTGACCGGTTCGCGCTCCAACATCGCCGCCCACTACGATCTCGGCAATACCCTCTATCAGGGGTTTCTCGACAGCCATATGCAGTACTCGAGCGCCATCTACCCGAGCGCCGAGGCCACTTTGGAAGAGGGTCAGCAAGCCAAGTTGCGCACCATTTGCGAGCGGCTGGAGCTGGGGCCTGACGATCATCTGCTGGAGATCGGCACCGGCTGGGGTGGCCTCGCCGTCTATGCCGCCCGCCACTATGGCTGCCGGGTGACCACCACGACTATCTCCCGGGCCCAGCATGACTATGCCAAGGAGTGGATTGCGCGGGAGGGGCTGGGGGATCGCATCACCTTGCTGCTGGAGGATTACCGCAAGCTGGAAGGCACCTATGACAAGCTGGTCTCCATCGAAATGATCGAGGCGGTGGGGCACGCCTTCCTGCCCGACTATTTCCGCCAGTTGTCACGGCTGCTCAAGCCCGGTGGCCGCCTGCTC
Source organism: Aeromonas sp. FDAARGOS 1404 (assembly GCF_019047085.1). NCBI lineage: Bacteria > Pseudomonadati > Pseudomonadota > Gammaproteobacteria > Aeromonadales > Aeromonadaceae > Aeromonas > Aeromonas sp. FDAARGOS 1404. Next base: position 1,332,213 of record NZ_CP077237.1, on the reverse strand, counting down.
ATTCAGGCCATCACCATCGCCGATCAGCGCCACGCCCAATATCTGCGCGGAGTCGATTTCATCCAGCGCTACATCTTCCCCGGTGGCTGCTTGCCGAGCGTCTCCCAGATGGCGGGGTTGCTGGCGCGGGAGACTGACATGCAGCTGGTGCGGTTGCACGATCACGGCCATCACTATGCCCGCACCCTGGCTCACTGGTGCGAGCGGTTTCTGGCGCTGGCGCCCGAGCTGCCCAAGCTCGGTTACAGCCAGGATTTCATCCGGCTGTGGCACTTCTACTTCGCCTATTGCGAGGGGGGATTCTGGGAGCGCACCATCAGTCTGGTGCAGCTGGAGGCCGCCAAGCCGGGGCCCGCTGGCTGGTCGGGTGATGTGCCAGTAAGCGGTCACTGACCATGTGGCAGTGGGCTCACCTGCTGGGGTTCAACCTCTACTGGTTGCTGGCGGTGAAGTGGCAGCAGCCGGGCCCGCTGCTGGCAATGTTGCTGCTGCACTTTCTCTTCTCGCCCAGCCGCCGGCGTGACTGGCGGCTGCTCCCCATCGCGGTGGCCGGTTGTCTGCTGGATGTGCTGCTCTGGCAGCTCGGCTTGTTCCGTTTCCCGTCCGGTTTTCCCCTCTGGCTGGTGCTGCTCTGGCTCGGTTTTGCCCTGACGCTGGCCCACGGTATGCGCTGGCTGCTGCGCTTACCTCGCTGGCAGCAGGCGCTGTTTGGCGTATTTGGCGGTGCCTCCTCCTATGTGGCGGGGGCCGCCATGGGGGCAGTAAACTTACCCTGGGGCATCTGGATCAGCACGGCGCTGCTGGCAGTGATCTGGATGTGGTGGTTACCCGTACTCCTGTGGGTAATGGTCAAGCTGGAGGGTGAGTCATGACAAACACCTTTTCGACCGACTCGTTGCTTTTTTCCAAATGGACCAAAGAGAGCCAGCATGAGCTGACTGATCGCTTCTATCTGGTGGTTGCCTGCCAGCGGGATGCGCAGGGGCAGTTGGTGCAGGTGGTGATGCAGGATATCAACACCCTGCAAGAACAGGAGATGGACTGGCATGAACTGGAAGACCCCAACCACTGGCATATGGGGTGGAATTAACCCGCTACTGCTGGCGTTTACGCTCTTTGCTGCAACCGCGGTGCAGGCTTCTGCAGCCCCCTGGCAGCAGTTGCGCCCGGTCGGGCAGGGGGAGATGAACTGGCTCTGGTTCAAGCTCTACGATGCCACCCTCTACAGTGCGAGCGGGCGCTATCAGCCCGGTCACTATCCGCAGGCACTGACCCTCACCTATGCCAGAGCCATCGAGCGGGAAGATCTGCTGAGCGCCACTGCCGCCGAGTGGCAGCGACTCGGTCTTGGCTCTGATGCCGAGCGTCAGCGCTGGCTCGGCCAGCTCGCAGCACTCTGGCCCGATGTGCAGGCAGGCGACAAGCTCACATTCTATGTCGACAAGGGCGGGGCAGGCCACTTCTGGTGGCAGGAAAAACCCCTCGGCACTCTGGCCGATCCGCAATTCTCGGCCGCTTTTCTCGCCATCTGGCTGGCTGACAACAGCCGCGATCCCGCCCTGACCCGCCGCCTGCGTGGCCAACCCTGAACATGGAGTCTCTGATGTCTTTCTATCGTGCATACCGCTGGTTGCTGTTGCTCCCCTTTTTGCTGCTGAGTGGCTGTGGTGCCAGTCTCGATGACTATCGGGGGCAGGGGCCAAACTGGGATCTCGCCCGTTTCTTCAACGGCAAACTGGTGGCTCACGGCCTGGTGACCGACCGCAGCGGCGAAGTGACCAGTCGCTTTCGGGTCGAGATGGTGGGTCGTTGGAAGGATGGCAAGGGAGAGCTGTTCGAACAGTTTTACTTTGATGATGGCCGCCAGCAGACCCGTACCTGGTATCTGAGTAAGGGGGTTGACGGTCACTGGCGAGGTACTGCTTCCGATGTGGTGGGAGAGGCGGTGGGTAAAAGCCAAGGGTTCGCCCTCAACTGGCGTTATCAGCTCGATCTGGCGCTACCGGATGGCGAGGTGGTGCGGGTGAGCTTCGATGACTGGATGTACCTGCTGGACGAAGATCGTCTGATCAATCGTGCCGAGATCAGCAAGTTCGGTATCCATCTTGGCGAGGTGATCCTCTATATCGAACGTCAGCCCTGACCGTTAACGCAAGATAACGGCCAGTAAAAAGCGCGCCGATGGCGCGCTTTTGTTTACCGAAAAACCAGAGTCATCAGATGATGCGGTTCTCTTCCAGCATCTTGCGACGGGCCTCTTCCTTGGCCATCTTCTTCTTGCGGTTGTCGCAGGGTTCCGGGCAATCGCACTCTTTCTCGATGCCGACGCTACCCAGACCGCCACAGGAGCCGGAGATGGTCTTCTTCTGGAAGATGTAACCGATAGCCATGGCGGCTATCACCAGCATGAATACCCCGAAGGTGATCAGAAAAATCTGCATCTCTACCTCTTACTTCTTGACCAGATAGGGCTTGAAGGCATCGGAGTAAGCCTCTTCAAAGCCGTTGTCCGTCTTGGTGATCACGAAGATCGCCAGGCCGCGCTCGTTGGCATAGGCCAGGCTTTTCTCGGTCCCCATCACCATAAACACGGTGGCCAGCCCGTCTGCGGTCATGCAGGAGGGGTGGATCACGGTGACCGACACCAGACGGTGCTGGATCGGCTTGCCGCTGCGCGGATCTATGGTGTGGGAGAAGCGCTGACCATCCAGTTCATAGTAGTTGCGGTAATCGCCGGAGGTGGCCACCCCGTTGTCACCGGGCACGATCACCTCTTGCACCGTGCCGGTGCCTGCGGTGGGCTTCTCGATGGCCACGCGCCAGGGGTGACCCTTGCCGTTGACGCCATTGATCCGCAGCTCGCCGCCAATCTCCACCAGATAGTTGCGCGCACCCAGTGACTCCAGATACTCGGCTACCTTGTCCACACCAAAGCCCTTGGCGATGGCGGAGAGATCGACGTAGAGGTCCGGAATATCTTTTTGCAGGGTATCGGCATCCACCGAGGTGATGACGTGCAGGTTGCCCAGACCGGTCTTCTGGCGAGTCTGGGTGATCAGCTCGTCGGAGGGGACCTTGGTCGGCTTCTTGTCCGGGCCAAAGCCCCACAGATTGACCAAGGGGCCAACGGTGACGTCCAGCGCCCCCTGGCTCTCACGGCCAATGTGAATGGCCTCTGTGACGACCCGTGCAGTATCGCGGGAGACCACTACCGGTTTGTTGTCACGGCTCTGGTTGAAGCGCGACAGTTCGGAATCGGGGCGATAGGTCGACATCTGGTCGTTGACCCGCTCCAGCAACACATCCACCTCAGCTTGAAGCTTGGCCGGATCGCTGATGGCGCTGTCCGCCACCTTGATGGAGTAGTAAGTGCCCATGGTGCTACCGGTGATGTGGATCTCCGGCTTGGATTGGACCGTCTCCTGACCGCACCCAGTCAAGAAAAAGGCTAGCCCGAAGGCTAGCCAGGTCTTTACAACACTGTGCATGGATTAACCACCAAAGTCATCCAACAGGATGTTTTCGTCTTCAACGCCCAAGTCTTTGAGCATGTTGATGACGGCAGCGTTCATCACCGGAGGTCCACACATGTAGAACTCGCAATCTTCCGGTGCTTCGTGGTTCTTGAGATAGTTCTCGTAGAGCACGTTGTGGATGAAGCCGGTGTAGCCGTCCCAGTTGTCTTCCGGTTGCGGATCAGACAGCGCGACGTTCCAGGTGAAGTTCTCGTTCTCGGCGGCGAGCATGTCAAAGTCTTCGACATAGAACATTTCGCGCTTGGAACGGGCACCGTACCAGAAGCTCATCTTGCGCTTGGACTTCAGGCGACGCAGCTGGTCGAAGATATGGGAACGCATCGGTGCCATACCCGCACCACCACCGATGAATACCATTTCGGCATCGGTGTCTTTGGCGAAGAACTCACCGAACGGACCGGAGATAGTCACCTTGTCGCCAGCCTTCAGGCTGAAGATGTAGGAGGACATCTGTCCCGGAGGGGCAGTCCAGTTGCTCGGGGGCGGGGTCGCGATACGCACGTTCAGCATGATGATGCCGAACTCTTCCGGATAGTTGGCCATGGAGTAGGCACGGATGATCGGCTCATCGACCTTGGACTCCAGCTCAAAGATCTTGAAGCGATCCCAGTCACCGCGATATTCCTCGGGAATATCGAAGTTCTTGTAGTGCACGTGGTGAGCCGGGGCTTCAATCTGGATATAACCACCGGCGCGGAACGGTACGCTCTCGCCATCGGGGATCTGCAGCTTGAGCTCCTTGATGAAGGTGGCCTTGTTATCGTTGGAGATAACAGTACATTCCCACTTCTTCACCCCGAAGATCTCTTCCGGCAGTTCGATATCCATGTCGGAGCGAACGGTAACCTGACAGGCCAGACGCTCGCCATGACGGGCTTCGCCCTTGCTGATGTGATCCAGTTCGGTCGGCAGAATGTCGCCGCCACCGGATTTCACCCGTACCTTGCACTGGCCGCAGGAGCCACCTCCGCCACAGGCGGAGGAGACGAAGATACCGCTGCCAGCCAGCACGCCGAGCAGCTTGCCACCGGCCGGGCTGGTCACAGCCTTGGCCGGGTCACCATTGATGCTGATTGTCACGTCGCCCGCGGTCACCAGCTTGGACTTGGCGAACAGAATGACTGCCACCAGTGCCAGCAGGATCACGGTAAACATGACCACACCCAAAATAATTTCCATCTATCGTTCCTTTCTGATTGCAGGAAAGCCGATTACAGGGAGATACCAGAGAAGGACATGAAGCCCAGCGCCATCAGACCGGCGGTGATGAAGGTGATGCCCAGACCGCGCAGGCCTTCCGGAACATCGGAGTACTTCATCTTCTCGCGGATACCAGCCAGCGCAACGATCGCCAGCATCCAGCCTGCCCCTGAACCCACACCGTAGACCACAGACTCCATAAAGTTGTAGTCACGCTGCACCATGAAGGAGACGCCACCGAAGATGGCGCAGTTCACGGTGATGAGCGGCAGGAAGATACCCAGCGCGTTGTAGAGTGCCGGGAAGTACTTGTCCAGCGCCATCTCCAGGATCTGTACCAGTGCTGCAATCACACCGATGAAGGTGATGAAGCTCAGGAAGCTCAGATCCAGACCGGATACCAGAGCGCCATCTTTAAGCACGTAGTTGTAGATCAGGTTGTTGGCAGGAACCGCGATGGTCTGCACCACAATAACGGCAATACCCAGACCCATGGAGGTCTTTACCTTCTTGGACACCGCCAAGAAGGTACACATCCCCAGGAAGAAGGAGAGTGCCAGGTTTTCGATGAAGATCGATTTAATCAACAGACTCAGATAGTGTTCCATACCTTAATCCTTCGCCTCCACCTGCTTGGGATCCTTGGTGCGCACGCCCCAAATGATCAGACCAATGATGAAGAATGCACTCGGCGGCAGCAGCAGCAGGCCGTTGGGCACATACCAGCCACCGTTGTTCACCAGCGGCAGCAGCTCGATGCCGAACCAGGTGCCGGAGCCCAGCAGTTCACGCACGGTCGCGACGCTCAGCAGAATGGCGCCATAGCCCAGACCGTTGCCGATACCATCCAGGAAGGAGGGCAGCGGGGCACTCTTCATGGCGTATGCTTCAGCGCGGCCCATTACGATACAGTTGGTGATGATCAGACCCACGAAGACCGACAGTTGCTTGGAGATGTCATAGGCGTAAGCCTTGAGCACCTGGTCAACCACGATAACCAGTGAGGCGATGATCGCCATCTGTACGATAATCCGGACGCTGTTCGGGATCTGGTTGCGGATCAGGGAGATGAACAGGTTTGAGAAGGCGGTGACCGCCATGACCGCGAGGGTCATTACAAACGCAGTTTTCATCTGGCTGGTAACCGCCAGTGCAGAACAGACGCCCAGCACCTGCAAGGCGATGGGGTTGTTGCCCAGCACAGGCGTCAACAGCAACTTCTTCATTTCGCTCTTGTCAGCCATTGTTGATTTCTCCTGCACGAACCTTGGCCAGGAAAGGACCGAAGCCCTTGGGACCCATCCAGAAGTCGAAGGTATGCTGTACGCCGTTACCGGTCAGGGTGGCACCGGAGAGACCATCGATCTCGTGCTCGGAGCCCGCCGGAGCATGGCCCTTGATGACGCGCAGCGCCGGCATGCCATTCTGGTCGAACAGTTTCTTGTCCTTGAACAGCGCCTGCCAGGCCGGGTTTTCGATCTCGCCACCCAGACCCGGGGTTTCACCGTGGTCATAGTAGGTGATGCCCTTGATGGTCTGGCCATCAGCGGCAACGGCGACGAAGGCATACATGGTCGACCACAGACCCTGACCGTAGATGGGCAGGATGATGCTGTCGATCTTGCCTTCGGCATCCTTGGCGAAGAATACCGGGATCTGCTTGGAGATCTGACGCAGGCTGGCCTTGTCGTCAGCGGCGGCAAGACGGATGCTGCGGGCCGGATCTTTGGCTGCCAGCTTGGTGTCGAAGTTGTCGGCATCGCCGTCAACAAAGTCACCGGTTGCCAGATCCACCAGACGCGCTTCGATCTTCTCGCCATACAGTTTGGCCAAGTCGCGCTTGGCCACTTCGCTCACATCCACACCGGCTACGGCGAGAATGTTGCTCTGCTTGTCCAGCGCCTTGTTTTCCTGCTGGGTAGAACGCAGGCCCACAGCGGCAACGGATACTACGATGGAACAGGCCAGACACAGGCCGGTGACCACGCTGACGGTGCCGAGGGTTGAATCTTTATTAAACGCCACGAGCAATCCTCCGCTTGATGTTTGCCTGAGCGACGAAGTGGTCAAACAGGGGAGCAAACAGGTTCGCAAACAGAATGGCCAGCATCATGCCTTCCGGGAACGCAGGGTTGACCACGCGAACCAGCACGACCATTACGCCGATCAGGGCGCCATACCACCACTTGCCTTTGTTGGTAAAGGCTGCGGAGACAGGGTCGGTCGCCATGAAGGCCATACCGAAGGCGAAGCCACCCAGTACCAGATGCCAGTGCCACGGCATGTTGAACATGGGGTTGGTATCGGAACCGATGACGTTGAACAGCAGGGAGGTGGCGATCATACCGATCATCACGCCGGCGATGATGCGCCAGGAGGCGATGCGCATGTAGACGATCATGGCGGCACCCAGCAGGATCATCAGGGTAGAGACTTCACCGATGGAACCCGGCAGGTTACCCAGGAAAGCGTCCATCCAGCTGATAGCCTGGCCGGTTGCACCGTTGATCAGCGCCATCTGGCCGCCTTGGGCCCACTGGCTCAGGGCAGTCGCGCCGGAGAAGCCGTCAACGGCAACCCATACGGCGTCACCGGAGATCTGGCCCGGGTAGGCGAAGAACAGGAACGCACGACCAGCGAGCGCCGGGTTCAGGAAGTTCTTGCCGGTACCACCGAACACCTCTTTGGCCATCACCACACCGAAGGTGATACCCAGCGCAGCTTGCCACAGGGGCAGCTCGGGCGGCACGATCAGGGCAAACAGAATGGAGGTTACGAAGAAGCCTTCGTTGATCTCGTGTTTGCGCACCATGGCGAACAGCACTTCCCAGAAACCACCGACAAAGAAGACGGTGATGTAGATCGGGAAGAAGTGGGTGGCGCCAATCAGCATCTTGCTGCCGATACCGGCAACAGCCGGATCGAGGGAGGCGCCCAGCATGGTAGCCAGGGCATATTGCCAGCTGCTGGCACCAGCAGCCGAGCCCATGTGGGCAATGGCGGCAATCGCCTGGTTACCAACGTTGTACATGCCCCAGAACATGGCCGGGAACACGGCCAGCCACACCATGATCATCATGCGCTTCAGATCGAGCGCATCACGAACGTGGGAGGCGTTGCGGGTAACGCTACCCGGGGTGTAGAACAGGGTGTACGCCGCTTCGAACAGGGCATAGTACTTGGCGTACTTTCCACCCGGTTCGAAGTGGTGTTCCATATTTTCAAGAAGTTGCTTGAAACTCATCGCTTAACCTTCCAGTTCAATCTTGGTCAGGCACTCACGCAAGATCGGGCCGTACTCTGTCTTGCCGGGGCAGACAAAGGTACAGAGCGCCAAATCTTCCTCATCCAGCTCCAGGCAGCCCAGTGCTTGCGCACCGTCGGTATCGCCGGAGACCATGTCCCGCAGCAGCAGGGTTGGCAGGATGTCGAGTGGCATCACCCGCTCATAGTTGCCGATAGGCACCATGGAACGGTCACTACCGTTGGTAGTGGTGGTGAAGTTGATCAGCTTGCCCTTCATCAGATGAGAGAGGGTGGTACGGGTGATAGAGAACTTGTTGGCGCTGGGGTTGATCCAGCCCAGGAACTCTTTCTCGCGACCTTCACCCAGCACGCAAACCTGATTGTGGTAGCGGCCCAGGTAGTCGTGAACACCTTCGGCTTTGGCACCACTCAGGATAGAACCAGAGATGATACGGTTTTCGTCGGCCCGCAGCTCATTGTTGGTGAGCTGGCTGATGCAGGCGCCCAGACGGGTACGCAGCAGACGCGGCTTGAGCACGTTCGGGCCAGCCAGCGCGATCACCTTGTCAGTGAAGATCTGACCGGTGGTGAACAGCTTGCCGAATGCAATCACATCCTGATAGTTGATGTGCCACTGCACCTTGGTGCTGCTGACCGGATCCAGGAAGTGGATATGGGTACCCGGCAGACCGGCAGGGTGCGGACCAACGAAGATCTCTTCCTTGACCTGAGCCAGCGGAGAGTGGGGCAGACTGCCTTCGCCTTTACAGACGTAGACGGCGCCGTCGGTCAGGCGGGTCAATACGGCCAGACCATCGAGGAAGGCCTGCGGCTGTTCCTTGATAATCAGCTCGGCATCGGCTGCCAGCGGGTTGGTGTCCATTGCAGTCACAAAGATGGCGCGCGGGGCAGACGCTACCGCGGGGACTTTGCTGAACGGACGGGTACGCAACGCAGTCCACTGACCTGATGCGACCAGGATCTCTTGCACCTTGCTGCGCTCGAGCTTGGCCAGCTCGGCAGAGGCAAAATGCTCAAACGTCACCTGTTCATCGGAACCGTCGAGGTCGATGACCACTGACTGGAGAACACGTTTGGCACCACGGTTGATCTCTGAAACCACACCGGTGGCAGGAGCTGTGAATTTAACGCCCGGATTCTTCTTGTCTTCAAAAAGATCCTGACCTTTGATGACGCGATCACCTACTTTGACGAACATAGTAGGTCGCATCCCCACAAACTCCTCGCCCAGTGTCGCAACACGGGTGATGGCGGGGCCATCGTAGATTACTTGCTCTGGCGCACCCAGCACGGGGATGTCCAGTCCTCTTTTGATTGTAATCATACTTACTTGCACTACCGTTACGGGAGAGGTTGGTTAGCGCCGAGAAATACATCACGACGGGTGGTTGAATGAGTCGATGTTGTGGTTGCACCAGGTGGGCAGGCTCAACAATTATTCAACATGCAGGCTCACTCAAAAGCGCTTGAGTTTACCACTTAAGGTGCATTTTCTGCCATGCCAAATGGGCAAAATCCCCGTGCCATCACAAAATTAACCTGCAATGAATAAGCCCCTGACACCTTGTAAGTAGTGGTTTTAAAGGTTTTTTTATTTCGATACCTCGATAGGGGTATTTGCCGTTGTCTCCACTATCAGCAAAAAGCCTTGATGCCGAAATATACCCCCTTGGATGTAGCCTTTTCGGGGCCAATCGGGGAAATATGTTTAATTTTTGTTGGCAGGTTCTCTAGGGGAATCCTGTGGTACAACCGGTTTCAGGAGAGTGACGGTTTGCCAACGCAGCTCGGGGTGCGCGGGGCATGGCCTTTTTCCTGCCACTCGGTCTCGGTGTAGGTATGCAGTGCCAGTGCATGAACGGCACCGGCCAGCTCGTCGGCCAGTACGGCATTGACCTGACGATGACGGGCCAGCAGCCGCTGCCCTGCAAATTGCTCACTGACGATCACCACCTTGAAGTGGCTCTCAGATCCCGGTTCCACACGGTGCATGTGGCTCTCGTTGATCACCTCCAGCACGGTGGGGGAGAGGGCGGCGCTCAGTTTGGCTTCAATCAGTTGTTGGATGGTCATCGGATCGGCTTCCAGAGTGAATGTCGGGCCATTCTATCGGCAGTCGCTGGATGGAATAAGCCCCCGTAAGAGGGAAATCACCCGTCAGTTGCCCCCTTGATGCGCATCGAACTGGTGAAATTCCTGCTCCTCGCTAGAATAGCGCCACTTTGCGTCGCCCCTGGCGCCTGTATACACGAATCAAGCCGAGGTTGGACTCTTCCTATGCAAACCCTTCTCGACACTCCCCATTGCCAGCTCACGCTCTACCGCTATCCGCGCCAGAGTCAGGAGACCCTGCAAGCCTGGGATGCGGCTGACGAATACCTGATCAACACCCTGGCGGAGTCTCCCCTCGAGCAGACGGGCCCTGTCATCATCATGAATGATGGTTTTGGCGCGCTGGCCGCTTATCTACATCCGCACTCCCCCTGCTGCGTCACCGACTCCTACATCAGTGAGCGGGCGACCCTGGCCAATCTGGCCGAAAATGGACTGGATGCGGGTGGTATCCGCTTGCAGGATGCGCTGGCGCCGCTGCCCGATGCCCCTGCGCTGGTGGTGATCAAGGTCTCCAAATATCAGGCTCTATTGGAGCAGCAACTGCTAGCGCTGCGCGAGGTGGTGACACCGGCAACCCGCGTTATCGCTGCCGGCAAGGCGAAGGATATTCATACCTCCACCCTCAAGTTGTTCGAGAAATATCTGGGGCCTACCCGTACCTCGCTGGCCTGGAAAAAGGCGCGTCTCATTCACTGCGAGCCGCAGGCAGAACGTCCCGCGCTGGCCAACCCCTTCCCGACTGTCTGGCCGCTGGAGGGGAGTTGCATGCTCATCCACAACCATGCCAACGTCTTCTCGCGCACCAGTCTCGATATTGGTGCCCGTTTTATGCTGGACAACCTGCCCATCCACAGTGCCCGCAAGGTGATCGATCTGGGCTGTGGCAACGGGGTGCTGGGTCTGTCGCTGCTCGCCAAAGACAGCGAGGTGGAGGTGACCTTTATCGATGAATCCTATATGGCGGTTGCCTCGGCACAGCTCAACGTCGAGCACAATCTGCCCGATGCACTGCCGCGCGCCCGCTTTATGGTCAATAACTGTCTCGACGGGGTGGCGGTCGGCTCGGCGGATCGGATCCTCTGCAACCCTCCTTTCCATCAGCTACAGGCGATCACCGATCATATCGCCTGGCAGATGTTCTGTGATGCGCACCGGGTGTTGCCTCAAGGGGGTGAACTCTGGATAGTAGGCAACCGTCATCTGGACTATCACAACAAACTCAAGCGCTTGTTTGCCAACGCACAAGTCGTTGCGTCGAACAGCAAATTCGTTATTTTGAAAGCCATCAAACGCTAAAGCCAAAGGAAACCATGATGAAAAAGTCACTCTTGCTGCTGGCCGCCCTGATGCTGGGTGGGTGTGCCACCCATTGGCCGGAGACAGCGCTGCTCAATCCGCAGGTGATCCCCGCCAACCAGCAATACTACTCTGGCAATCGCATCACCATGGAAGGGGTAGACAAGCGTGAGGCTGCCTACGTCTTCTCCATCAAACATAAAGAGAAAGCCCCCGTGCTGGTCAACAGCGAGCGTCCGCTCAATCTGCTGATGGCCGAGCGGCTGGCCGAAGGTCTGCGCAGCCAGGGTCTCGAAGTGGGCAACAGTGGCACCACCAACCTGACGCTGGTGATCTCCAGCGCCGCAGTCAATGTGGAAGAGAAGACCTTTACCTATGTCACCAAGTCTCGCGTCAGCCTGCAGGTGATCGCCGATTTCCAGGGCAACCGTCTGACCAAGCAGTTCAACATGTCCTCCAGCAAGGAGAGCCCGAGCGAGCCAAGCATGGCCGATCTGGAGTCTACACTGAACCTGCAACTGGGTAGCGTGCTGCAGCAGATCATGGCGGATGATGCGCTGCGCGGTTACCTGAAAGGTCAACCGAACGGTGCAGGGGTCTGATGATGAAAAAACTCTGGTTGCTGGCCATGCTGATCGCCCCGCTGGCGTTCGCAGGCCCGAAAGTCAGAATGGAGACCAACCACGGCAATATCGTGGTGGAACTGGCGTCCAAGCAGGCGCCCCAGACGGTAAAGAACTTCCTGCGCTACGTGGCTGATGGCAGCTATGACGGCAGCATCTTCCACCGGGTGATCCAGGATTTCGTGGTGCAGGGTGGGGGCTACAACCAGCAGTTCCAGCAATTGCCGACTTATGAGCCTGTAGTCAACGAGTCGCGTGGCGGTCTGCCCAACAAGCGTGGCTCCATCGCTATGGCTCGCACCCAGGCGGTCGACAGCGCTACTCGCCAGTTCTACTTCAATCTGGTCGACAACAATAACCTCAACGCCGGTGGCTCTGCGGGTTATACCGTGTTCGGTCAGGTGGTTCAGGGGATGGAGGTGCTGGACAAGCTTGCTCAGGTACAGACCGGTTACAGCCCCATTCTGCGTGCCAACGATGTGCCGACCAGTCCCATCATTCTGAAGAAGGTGGTCTTGCTGGCAGAAACTCCGGCAGACAAGAAAGTCGACAAGAAAGCGGGCAAGTAACTCTCGCCGGACGCGGTTCGTCACCTCGTCCTCGTCAGGCCACAATACAAGGCTCATCCCGTTCGGGATGGGCCTTTTCTCTATCCGGGCTTCTTTGACCTATCTCTTTGCTCACCTTGGCTATCTGCCATCAACCTGCCAAAATGACGCACTTTTCCAAAGTCGTCAGGTAGTTGAATATGATCCGCAAACCAAGCTGGAGAGAGTCCCTCGCCGTCTATCTCGAATTTCGGGTGTTTATTCTCTTTGCCATGGGTTTTTCATCGGGTCTGCCGCTGCTGCTGGTGTTCGGTACCCTCTCATTCTGGTTGCGCGAGGCCGATGTCAGTCTGACCGACATCGGCTATATGAGCTGGGTGGCGCTCGCCTATGGCTTTAAATGGCTGTGGTCGCCGCTGGTGGATCGCATGCCGCTGCCGTTGCTCTCCACGTTGCTGGGGCGTCGCCGTAGCTGGATGTTTTTCTCCCAGTTGCTGATTGCCGCCGCGCTGGTCGGCATGGCGTTCTGCGATCCCAAGACCGAGCTGGCCCAGCTGGCGATGTTTGCCCTGCTGGTGGCCTTTGCCTCGGCGACTCAGGATATCGTCATCGACGCCTATCGCATCGAATCTGCCCCCGAGCGGCTTCAGGCGGCGATGGCTGCTTCTTACATGACCGGCTACCGACTGGCGATGATCATGGCGGGCGCCGGTGCGCTGGCGCTGGCGGCGTGGTTTGGCAGCAACAGCGGCTATGACTATCGTGGCTGGCAGATTACCTATCTGGTGATGGCGGGTCTGATGTCACTCGGGGTCATCACCACGCTGTTTTGCCACGAGCCGGATATCGATCTGGCCGAGCAGGGCAAGCAACAGGCCGAACGCAAGGCGCAGCTCCTGGAAAAAGGGTGGCCTGCGCTGCTGGCGAGTGCGGGGGCCTGGGGCTATGAGGCGGTCTGGTGTCCGTTCGCCGACTTCTTTCGTCGCTATGGCAGCTCGGCGCTGCTGATCCTGGCTCTGATCGCCTGCTATCGGGTTGCCGATGTGGTGATGGGGGTAATGTCCAACAGCTTCTATGTGGATATGCAGTTCAGCAAGACCGAGGTTGCGACCATTACCAAGGTGTTTGGCGTCATCATGACGCTGGTGGGCGCTGCGCTGGGGGGCGTGCTGGTGATGCGCTTCGGCACGCTGCGCATCCTGTTCTTGGGGGCGCTGCTCACCGCCAGCACCAACCTGCTGTTTGCCCTGCTCAATCAGGTTGGTCACAATCTGGAACTGCTGACCCTGATTATCTCGCTGGATAACCTCAGTGCCGGTATCGCGACCGCGGCCTTTGTGACCTATCTCTCCAGCCTGACCAATGTGGCATTTTCGGCCACTCAGTACGCCCTGTTCAGTTCGGTGATGTTGCTGCTACCCAAGTTGCTGGCCGGTTTTTCCGGGCAGGTTGTGGAGCAGATTGGCTACAGTGCCTTCTTTGTCGGAACCAGTTTATTGGGCTTGCCCGTGTTGTTGTTGATTGTGCTTGTCGCCAGAAAAGGGAGTGAGTTGCTCTCAACGGCTGACAAATAGCAAGCGTTTGCGTAGAATCGGGGGTGATTAGATTCACACTTCCGGATAAAGTTCCCGAGAAGTTGTTTCACCCCCAATTTTATTTGATTAGAATCCCTCTCGCTCCTTGTGGGCAGGCTACGGAAAACCTCAACTAACGCACAAGAGACCAATAAAATGGCCAAATTTACCAAGACTCTGATCGCTGCCGGTCTGCTGGCTGCTGCCGCTACCCCGGCCTTCGCTGCTGACTACAGCGGTGATATCCACAAGAATGACTACAAGTGGATGCAGTTCAACGTAATGCAGAGCGTTGATGCTCGCATTCCTTTCAACAATCAGAACACTACTTATTTCGAAATGGAGTTTGGTGGCCGTTCAGGTCTGTTTGATTTGTATGGTTACGTTGACGTATTCGACTTGCTGGATCGTACTCATGATGACCGTCACAATGGTGACAATATGTTCATCAAGTTTGCTCCGCGTATGTCTTTGGACGCCCTTACTGGTGCAGATCTTTCTTTTGGCCCAGTTAAAGAGCTGTATATTGCCACTGTAACTAACGTAGGCGACAAAGGTCTGTTTGAGCACTACATTGGTTTGGGCTCTGATGTTGAAGTGCCTTGGTTTGGTAAAGTGGGTTTCAACACTTATGCCCGCTATGTGCGCGAGAACTACGGTGCAGAGAATGAGCGTGAGTGGGATGGCTACATGGTATCCACTAACTGGTTTAAGCCATTCTATACATTTAGCAACGGTTCTTTTATCTCCTACCAAGGTTATCTCGACTACAAATTTGGCGCCGATAAGATTGCTGATAACGGCTTCAATGCATCCAATTCTCTCGAGTGGTTCAATGGTATCTATTGGCACTCTGACCGCTATTCTGTTGGATATGGTTTGAAAGTATTCAACAATATGGCTTTGATTCGTGATAACGAATCTAATAACCCGATGACTGATACTTCCGGTATTGGCCATTATTTTGCCGCTACCTACAAGTTCTAATAAAACTTGGGGTACAAAAAACCGGAGCATCTGCTCCGGTTTTTTTATGGCCGCGATTTAGATAGCGTGGCGCGAGTCATCAAGTGCGCCACCGCTGAGTGGATAAATCAGTCGCGGAAGTTCTGGAACTGCATCGGTTGACCCAGTTCGGCGCCACGGACCAGTGCCATGGTCTCTTGCAGATCGTCACGCTTCTTGCCGGTGACACGTACTTCATCACCCTGGATGGCGACCTGTACCTTGATCTTGGAGTCCTTGATCAGCTTGACCAGCTTCTTGGCGATCTCTTTCTCGATCCCCTGTTTGAACTTGACGGTCAGGTGGAAGCGTTTGCCGGAGTGAACGGAGTCACCCACTTCCATGGAGCTGTTTTCGATGTTGCGCTTGAGCAGGGCACCGCGCAGGATTTCGACCATCTGCTTGAGCTGGAAATCGGCATCGGCTTCCAGTTTTACCTCTTCCTTGTTCAACTCGAAGCTGGCTTCTACCCCACGAAAATCGAAACGGGTGGCCAGTTCACGATTGGCGTTGTCGACTGCGTTCAACACCTCGTTCATTTTGACTTCAGAGACAATATCGAATGACGGCATAGCCAAAGCTCCTCATGTTGCGTTATCGGGGGGCAAATCTACCAGAAAACGGGCAAATTTGCTGATTTTGATGGGGTTGCTCTGCTAGAATCCCCTGCGCACAGGACGGGTGGACCCGTTAGTGTCCACCAGCGACATCTTCACTTATCCCCGGTAACAGGTTGAGAGGATTGCAACCCTTACCCTGACAGAGTCACACCATGCCAAGCGGATTAAAAAATTCCCGACAGCCCGTTATTCCACCCGTTACTCCGAAGTGGTCACTGTTGGGTTGTGGCGCCCTCGGCGGCGTTTTTGCCTCCCTGCTGACCCTGAGTGGTCAATCTACCCGTGTCTTGTTGCGCGAACATCATAAGTCCACGCTCCATCCGGGGATCGATTTCACCTCGCTGGAGGGGCATGTCCAGCTGCTCAATATCGAGCGCGGATTTGTCAGCAAACCCGGCAAGATCCAGCGTCTGCTGGTGATGACCAAGGCCAGTCAGGTGATTGCCGCACTGACACCGCTGGTGAGCAATCTGGATGCCGGCGTGCCAATCGTGCTGCTGCACAACGGGATGGGCATTGCCGAGCAGGTGGTCGAGATGTTCCCGCACAATCCGGTGATTGCCGGTGTCACCAGCCATGGCGCCATGCAGTGCGGCCATTTTGTCTTCCGTCATACTGGCAAGGGGGAAACTTGGCTTGGCCCGATCAACGATGCCGCCAAGGCCCATGCCGCGCTCGCGGACGAGCTGGCGCTGGCACTGGGTCAGGCTGGTTGGGATGGGCAGGTATTGACGCGCCAGTGGCAAAAGCTTGCCATCAACTGTGCCATCAATCCCCTGACGGCCCTCTACAAGCTGAAAAATGGCGAGCTGGCTGGCCCCCGTTTTGCCGATGCCCTGCAGCAGATCTGCGTGGAAGTGGCGGATGTGATGTGTGCCGAAGGAGTTGCGACCACGGCAGAGGAGTTGCAACGTCGGGTGATGACAGTGGTGGAACTGACCGCTGACAATTACTCCTCCATGCATCAGGATATGGAGCTGGGACGCGAGACCGAGATTGAGGCCATCACCGGCTTCCTGCTGGCCAAGGCAGCCCGGCATGGCATCGCCGTACCGGTCAATCAGGGTCTCTATCAGGCAATCAAAGAGAAGAGTCAGGCCGTCTGATCTTCTACATGGCAGAGCAAGCTGCAAGGAGGCGAACGTGAGTGTACTGGTGCTGGTGGCCCCCGGGTCGGAAGAGATAGAGACGGTCGCCATTGTCGATACCCTGGTGCGCGCCAGCATCGAGGTGGTGCTGGCCTCTTGCTGCCCTGCCGGATCCCGGCAGGTAAAAGCGTCGCGCGGGGTACAGCTGGTGGCCGATTGTCATATCGACGAGCTGACCCGTCGGGACTTTGAAGCCATCGTGGTGCCTGGTGGTCTGCCCGGCAGCGAAGTGATCCGCGATACCCCGCTGGCCATCGATCTGCTCAAAGAGCAGACCGCTCTTGGTTGCTGGCGCGCTGCCATCTGCGCCGCCCCTGTGGTGGTGTTGCAACATCACGCGCTGCTGGGTGATGCCATCGTCACCTGTCATCCCGGCTTTCAGTCCCAACTGTCAACATCGCAACTGTCACATGAGCGGGTCGTCAGGGATGAGGCTCATAGCCTTATCACCAGTCAGGGGCCGGGCAGCGCCATCGAGTTTGCCCTTGAACTGGTCCGGGTGCTGCGTGGGGATGAAGTGGCGGCCACTGTCGCTGGCCCTATGGTGCTGCCTTGAGCGCACTCTGCTGCAGAATCAAGCTGGCCATGCTGTGAAAAACGGGCCCCGATCATCTTGATCGGGGCCCGTATGTTATCTGCCGTTGTCGGTCACGCCATCTTGTCCGGCTCAGTAGTCGTACTGTTTGCACTCCTTCTTGCGAAACTCTTCACGCCAGCGTGACAACTCTTGCTCTGTGCCGAGCTTGTCCCCTTTCTTGATGGCCTGTTCCAGTATCTCAATCCGGTCGTACAGCCAGCGGCACTCTGCCGTCGGGTTGTTCTTGCCGATGCCGGTCAACGGCAACAAACAGAGTCCCAGCCAAAGATATTTCATCCCGAACGCTCCTTGTCATTGCGGTACTAAAGGTCTCATTAGAATCTACTACTTTAGCCGCAACGAGAGAGATAGAGCTGCGGTTATCCTTGGGGTAAGATGATGTCATGTCTGTTTATTTATACAGTGGTATGCGCAAAATCATCCATATAGACATGGACTGCTTTTTTGCCGCGGTGGAGATGCGGGACAATCCGGCTTTGCGGGAGGTGCCGCTTGCCATCGGTGGGTCCTCCGAGCGGCGCGGTGTCATCTCGACCTGCAACTATGTGGCGCGCCGATTCGGTGTGCGCTCCGCCATGCCGAGCGCCCTGGCGAAAAAACTCTGCCCGCCGCTGGTACTGATCCCTGGGCGAATGGCGGTGTACAAGGATATCTCCCGTCAGCTCAGGGCCATTTTCCTGCGCTATACCGATCAGGTTGAACCACTGTCGCTGGACGAGGCTTACCTCGACGTGACCCACAGTCGCTGTTGTGGCGGTAGCGCCACCCTGATGGCGCAAGAGATCCGGCAAGCCATCGTCACTGAACTGGGGTTGACCGCCTCGGCCGGAGTGGCCCCCAACAAGTTTCTCGCCAAGCTCGCCTCGGAGCAGCGTAAACCCGATGGTCTGTTTGTCATTCGTCCCGACGAAGTGGCCGAATTTGTCTGCCAGTTGCCCCTCGGCAAACTACCCGGGGTGGGGCGCAAGACTGCCGAGCGGCTGGAGGCTCAGGGGCTCTACACCTGTGAGGATGCGCGGGCCTTGTCGGCACAAGAGCTGTGCAGTCGTTTTGGCAAGCTGGGGGAGATGCTGACGACCCGGATCTGGGGGCTGGATGAACAGCCGGTGCAGGCGCACCGGATCCGCAAAACCATCGGGGTGGAGACCACCCTGGCGAGCGATGTTTGTGACGAAGCCGCCTGCCTGACGGTATTGCAGCAACTGCTGCCGGAGCTTGAGCGGCGATTTCAGCTGGCGTGCCCTGCCGAACAGGTGATGGGGCAGGGGATCAAGCTCAAGTTTGCCGACTTCCACCAGACCACCGTCTATCGCAGTCAGGGTGGTTATCAGCCAGCCTTGTTCGCTCCCCTGCTCAAAGAGGGGCTGCAGCGGGCGCAAGGGCGCTCGGTTCGCCTGTTGGGCTTGGTGGTAGGTTTGCCAAAAGAGGGTGAAGTTAATCAACTCTCGCTGGATTTGCTGTGAGAGAGTTAAGTTTTTGTTTATAAAGTCGATAATCTATCCATATCTGTATGACGTAGGAATATTGGCATGAGCGCTCTTTCTGTCCAGGGTCGGATTACCCTGATCGCCGGTTGCTGTCTGTTGGTGACAGCCGCCGCTCTGGTTGCCTCTTCGATTTACAACGCGAACAAGATGCAGCAGCAGGTGCGGCAAGCCACCATGCACGAGGCGCAGCAGTCTGCCGAGAACTGGATGAAGGCGATGGGCTCGGAGCAGGCGGCCAAGGTGACCAGCTATCTCGATGAGGCCTATTTCCGCGCCAGTTTGCTGGCAGAGAGCGTGTTGTTCCAGCGCAAGAATGCGGCTGAGAACTTTGTCCATTCGGAGGCGCTGCGCAGCGCCGTCAATCAGCAACTGCACGATGCCGTTGCCTCATCGACCAATCTGCTTGGTGTCTATGCGGTGTTCGAGCCTGACCAGCTGGATGGGGAAGACAGCAACTATCAGGGCTCAACGGCGCTGGGTTCCAACGACAAGGGGCGTTTTTCCAGTTACTGGGCCTATGACAACGGCAAGATTGAGCCGGAAGTGCAGAATGAGGATGTACTGGCCGATGAGAGCCCGACCGAGGCTGGTGGAATCGAAAACGAGTGGTATCGCTGCAGTATTCGCACCCGTGCCCTCTGCCTGCTGGAGCCCTATCTGGACGATGTGGGCGATAAACAGATATTGATGACCTCGGTGACGGTCCCGCTGCTGGAGCAGGAGACCTTGCTGGGGATGGTCGGGGTTGATATCTCGCTGGCCACTTTGCAGAGTCTGGTCAGTACCATGGACAAGGAGCTCTATGACGGCAAGGGCAGAATATTGCTGGTCAGTCACGAGGGGCGTGTGGCGGGAGCCGATGAGTTCGATGTGACAATGGGGCGCGGGCTGGATCAGAAGTATCAGGGGCTGGCCAGCGAGCTGAAAGGCTGGCTCAGTCAGGGTCAGGAGCTGACTCGCTGGAGCAGCGATGGCGCCCTGTTGCAGACCTTTGTCCCGGTATCCATGCGTGGCACCGACCGTAAATGGGGCATCTACATTGAATTGCCACGGGCAGTAGTACTGGCTTCGGCCCAGCAACTGCAAGATGAGCTGGCCAGTGAGGCCAATCGCAGCGTGGTCTCGCAGTTGTCAATCGGGGTGCTGATCTCGCTGGTGGCCCTGAGTTTTATCTGGTTGATGGCGCGCCAGATTGTGGCACCCATCCGCGCCGTAGTTGCCCGTCTCAAGGATATCGCCAGCGGCGAGGGGGATTTGACCCAGCGTATCGAGATCCAGCGGCAAGACGAGATCGGCGAGCTGGCCAAGTGGTTCAACAGCTTCCTCAACAAGTTGCAATCCACCATCAGTCAGGTGATTGATACCGTCTCCGGTACACGTAACAGTGCCGAGCGAGCCGCGCAGGTGGCCGAGCGCACCAGCAGCGGAATGCAGGCCCAGTATCAGGAGATCGATCTGGTGGCAACGGCATTTGAAGAGCTGAGCGCCACGGCGTTGCAGGTCTCCGGTAATGCCGGCTCGGCGGTGGCGGCCGCCAACACCACTGACGCTGCAGCGCAAGAGGGCAAATATGTCGTTGCCGACACCCAGGAGGCGATGCGCAAGTTGATGACCATCATCAACGATGCCCAGCCGGTGGTGGAGCGACTCTCCGCCAACAGCGACAACATCAATGACATTCTTATCGTGATCCAGGGAATTGCCGAGCAGACCAACTTGCTGGCGCTGAATGCGGCTATTGAAGCGGCGCGGGCCGGTGAGCAGGGCCGTGGCTTTGCCGTGGTGGCTGATGAGGTGCGTAATCTGGCGGGTCGCACCCAGAATGCCATCGTCGAGATCCAGACTCTGATCAGCCAACTGCAATCCGGTACCGGCGCCGTGGTCAAGGCGATCCGCGATGGTCATGGACAGGCTGACGAGACCCTCGCCAAGGTGGATCTCTCGGTGCAGGTGCTGGAGCAGATTATCCAGTCAGTCTCCACCATCCATCAGATGAATGAGCAGATTGCCCGGGCGGCGCAGGAGCAGAGCCGGGTGGCGGACGAGATCAACCGCAACGTCAGCAACATTCGCGATGTGAGCCACACCATTCGGGCCGAGGCGGCGACCTCCGCCGAAAATGGTCGCGAGCTCTCTGCGCTGGCGGATAAACAGCAGCAGCTGGTGGGGCAGTTCAAGGTATAGAAGGGATGAAAAAAGGCGCCATCCAGCTGGAGGCGCCAAACACATTCAGATGACAGACTGGGTCAAACCGGTGAGATTTGAGCCCCTCTTCCCGCAGAGGAAGAAACACAACACCACAATCGCAGTCGAAAGACTCACTAAAAACACATGTAAACCAACACGTAGTAGAAAATGTGAGCCATATGACGACTGATTGCTGGGCGAATTATGTTTATTCACTGGTCGACCCGCAACCGACAAATTATAATGCGCCCCATTAGAAAAACTCATCGTCGGCTGGTGTCATGTCTCGTCGTTTACCCCCGCTCAATGCCCTCAAGGCCTTTGAAGCAGCGGCTCGTCACTTAAGCTTTACCCGCGCAGCAGAAGAGTTGTTTGTGACTCAGGCTGCCATCAGTCACCAGATCAAGGCGCTGGAGGAGTATCTTGGCATCAAGCTGTTCCGCCGCAAAAATCGCTCCTTGTTGTTGACCGAAGAGGGGCAGGGCTATTTCCTGGATATCAAAGACATCTTTGCCTCCATCTCTGAGGCGACCGACAAGCTGCTGGCCCGCAGTGCCAAGGGGGCGTTGACTGTCAGTTTGCAGCCGAGTTTCGCCATCCAGTGGCTGGTGCCGCGGTTGGTCAAGTTCAGCGAGCGCCACCCCGATATCGACGTGCGGATCAAGGCGGTCGATCTCGACGAAGGGTCGCTTACCGATGATGTGGATGTGGCTATCTATTACGGGCGCGGCAACTGGCCGGGTCTGCGCTCGGACAAGCTGCATACCGAATACCTGATCCCGGTCTGCTCCCCCTTGCTGCTGACCGGGCCCAAACCGCTGCGTACGCCGCAAGATTTGACTCTTCATACCCTGCTGCACGATACCTCCCGTCGCGACTGGAAGGCCTGGTTCCGCCAGCTCGATATCGATGCACCCAACGTCAATCAGGGGCCCATCTTTAGCCACTCCACCATGGTGATCCAGGCGGCGATCCACGGCCAGGGGGTGGCGCTTGGCCACAGCGTGCTGGCACAACCCGAGATTGAGGCCGGCCGCCTTATCTGCCCGTTCGAGCAGGTGCTGGTGAGCAAAAATGCCTTCTATCTGGTGTGCCAGGAGCAGCAATCGGATCAGGGCAAGATCGTTGCCTTCCGCGACTGGATGCTGGAGCTGGTGGAGCAGGAAGAGGCGCGTCGCAGGGCAAGGCTCGCCGATGCCTGATGTGATCCGCGAGGGGGCAATTGATGCCCCCGTTCGCATTTTGCTGGCCCACGGGGCAGGCGCGGGGATGGATCATGTCTTTCTTGCCGAGTTGTCACGCCTGCTGGCTGGCCCCGACATCGAAGTGGTGCGCTTCAACTTTCCCTACATGACAAGGCGTGCACAGGATGGCAAGCGCCGCCCGCCTGACAGGGCGCCTGTGCTGCTCGCCCATTGGCACGACATGATCCGCGAGTTTGCCCATCCACGACTCTTTCTGGCGGGCAAGTCGATGGGCGGGCGGATGGCGGCGGAACTCTATCGTGAAGGCGAGGGTGAGATGAATGCTGCAGGATTGCTCATTCTCGGGTATCCTTTCCACCCTCCGGCCAAGCCCGACAGCTGGCGAGGCGAGGTACTCAAGCATATTGCAATGCCAACCCTGCTATTGCAGGGGGAGCGCGATACCTTCGGTAGTCGCGCCGAACTGGCCGATTTCCCCTTCTCACCCGCCGTATCGGTCCATTGGTTGACCGATGGTGATCATGGTTTCAAACCGCGTAAAGCCAGTGGCGTGAGTGAGCAGGAGAATATGCAGCATGCAGCTGCGGCCATCAGCCATTTTGTGGCCCAGCATGGATAGCACGATAGGGTTGGTTTTATTGCCAGCCGTGATGAGAGAGGGATTGTGAGGATGCAGATCCATCGACATTGGCTGATACTGGCCGGTCTCTTCGGGTTGACGGCCACCATGCTGGGGGCTTATGGCGCCCATGGATTGGCGGCGACCGGCATTACACCCGAGCGTCTGGCGGCATTCAATACCGCCGTGCAATATCAGTTTTTTCACGCATTGGCCCTGCTGGTTCTGGGCTGGTGTGGTGTGCGTAGCAAGGTGATCCACCTGGCTGGCACCGCTTTTGTGCTGGGGATCATCGGATTCTCCGGCAGTATTTACGCCATGGTGCTGCTTGGCAGCAAGGGGCTGGGGTTGATTACTCCGGCCGGTGGCCTCTGTTTTATGTTGGGATGGGCGGCCCTGATCTGGGCTGGCTGTCGTCTTGGAGGAAAAAATGAATAATCTGCTGCTTTATTGCCGCCCCGGTTTTGAGAAAGAGGCGGCAGCAGAGATCACCGAGCGTGCCGGTAACATGCAGTGCTACGGTTTCGCCCGGGTCAAGGACGACAGCGGTTATGTGATCTTCGAACTGTATGACGAGGAGCAGGCGGACCTGCTGGCTCGCAAGCTGCCATTCCGGGAGCTCATCTTCATCCGCCAGATGCTGGTGGTCACCCATGAGCTGAAGGAGCTGGATGTCGCGGACAGGATCTCCCCGATCCTTGAGGCTGTGAGTGACTACACCATTTGCGGTGATCTGCGGGTCGAAACCGCGGACACCAACGAAGCGAAAGAGCTGTCGGCCTTCTGCCGCAAGTTCACCGTGCCGCTTCGTCAGGCGCTGCGCAGCAACGAGATCCTGACCAAGAAGGAGACGCCAAACCGTCCGGTGTTCCACGCCTTCTTCATGGCCAATGATCATGTCTTGCTGGGCTACTCCTATTCGTTCAACAACTCCGGATTCCACATGGGGATCCCGCGCCTGCGCTTCCCGGCCGATGCGCCGAGCCGCTCCAGCCTCAAGCTGGAGGAGGCGTTTTACGTGTTCGTGCCGCGGGAAGAGTGGGATGTGCGTCTCTGCTCAGGCATGAAGGCGGTGGATCTGGGTGCCTGTCCGGGTGGCTGGACCTATCAGCTGGTGCGTCGTGGCATGATGGTGACGGCGGTCGACAACGGCATGATGGCCCAATCCCTGATGGATACCGGTCAGGTCAAGCATATCCGGGATGACGGTTTCGTCTGGCGTCCGAGCAAGAAAAACACCTACTGGCTGGTGTGCGACATGGTCGATAAACCGGCGCGGGTCGTTCACATGATTGCGGACTGGTTCCGTGAAGGTGACTGCCAGGAGGCGATGTTCAACCTCAAGCTGCCGATGAAGAAGCGTTATGCTGAATCGGTACACAATATCGAGGTGTTGCGCGAAATGCTCAAGGAGATCGACAACGCGTTCGTGATCCAGGCCAAGCAGCTCTATCACGATCGGGAAGAGATCACCGTGCATGTTTACAACAAGTACTGGGTCTCCAAACTCGAGCCCAAGGCGTGATGTAGCAGTTCTGCCCGTACGATAAATACCAAGGCCGACAGGGAAACCTGTCGGCCTTTTGCTATTCAGGGCTCGAAAAATCAGAAACGGTAATCGAGGCGCAGGGAAGATTCGTCGTCGGTCACCTTGATCTCTATCTGCAGCGGGATGGTTTTGTCGACCGGATTGAATTGCATCTTTATCCCGTCTCCTCTCAGCCTGAGGGCGGTGTTCATTCCGCCAGCCTTAAACTTGACCTTGGGTCTGAAGCGTTCGACCGACAGACTGACGCTCTTTTCCGGGGTCAGATTAAGCTGCGGGTAGGAGGTGATCTTTTGATTGCCAAAGTTGTCGGTGGAGACTTCAATACCAAACGACAGGGGTTTGGGTGCCTTGAGCAGGTCGTTAGTATTCAGGCTCGAGCGCCATACCTCGGTGGCAGTCCGTTTTTCCTGCTGTGGCAGTTTGGCAGTTTGGGTCTGTTGATCCTGCTCGAAAGCACTTGCAGTACCACACACCAGCATCAGACCCGAAACCAGATAGCACCCGTATCCCTTCATGAAAAACACTCCCTGTTCTTCTTCTCTATTGAACATAGTTGCTGTTTGGGGAGTGGCAAAGGATTCGGAAATATAAAAAAGGGAGCCGAAGCTCCCTTTTAAAATCAATGAATTAACTCACAAACGATCGATGATGGCCTGGGTGAATTCGCTGGTGGAAGCCGTGCCGCCCAGATCGCGGGTGACCCGATCACCAGATTCGATGGTAGCTCGTACCGCCTCGCGGATCCGCTCTGCTTTATCCTGCATGCCGAGGTACTCCAGCATCTGAATGGAGGCAAGGATCACCGAGGTCGGGTTGGCGATATTCTTGCCAGCTATGTCAGGCGCAGAGCCGTGGACCGCTTCGAAGATGGCCGCGCCATCGCCGATGTTGGCGCCGGGCGCCATGCCAAGGCCGCCGACCAGACCGGCGCAAAGATCCGAGAGAATGTCGCCGAACAGGTTGGTGGTGACCATGACATCGAAACGCTCCGGGTACATCACCAGGTTCATGCAGGCGGCATCGACGATCATCTCTTCGCTCTGGATATCCGGGTAGTGGCTGGCGATTTCACGTGCTACTTCGAGGAACAGGCCGGAGGTCGATTTGAGGATGTTGGCCTTGTGGATGATGGTGACCTTCTTGCGCCCTTCCTGACGGGCCAGCTCGAAGGCGAACTTGACGATACGCTCAGCCCCTTCGCGGGTGATGATGCTCATCGCCTCGGCGCTCTTGTTGTCATCACTGCGCTTCTGACCTGCACCCGAGTACATCCCTTCGGTGTTTTCACGCACAGTGATGATGTCGATGTTGTCGTAACGGCTTCTGGTGCCCTTGAAGGAGATGACCGGACGCACGTTGGCGTAGAGGTTGAACTTCTTGCGCAGGGAGACGTTGATGGAGGTAAAACCGCCGCCGACCGGTGTGGTCAATGGCCCTTTCAGGCTCACCTTGTTCTTCTCAATCAGATCCAGGGTAGCCTGGGGCAGCAGCTCGCCATGCTTCTCGAGGGCAACCAGACCCGCATCAGCGTATTCGTACTCAAAGTCACAACCCGCATGGGTCAGGATCTGGATGGCTGATTCTATGATGCTGGGGCCGATGCCGTCGCCGGGGATCACGGTAATTTTTCTTTTGGACATGAGAGGGTTCCACTTCCAGGGTATAGGGGAGGATGGGGCTGCTTTATAGCATTTACTCAGCAAACCAACCACATTCCTTTACATTCTACTCACTTTTATCAACAGCGAGGGTGAGTCTCGTCATGGTTCACGCCCTTACCTGCATTTTTGTTCGGCACTTTAGTCTGGCTGGGGCGGGTAGCGGATGTCCCGCAGGTTGAATCCCAGCGGAATATCCCGCTGCAAGTGCACCAGCCGCTGGGCCAGCAGGGCCTCATCCTGATGCTGGCGCAGTTTGATCAGTGGCTTGGCGGCGTCCTCTTGCTGGCAGACCTCGAGCATGGCTGCCAGAGTGCCATATTGCTGCAACAGCTGGGTGGCGGTCTTGGGGCCGATCCCCGGAACCCCCTTGATATTGGAACCGCTGATACCGGTCAGGGCCCAGAAGTCGACCAGCTGATTAGGTGCTACCCCATATTGCTGCTGGACGAAGGCGGCATCCAGCCAGCGTTTGTTGAAGTAGTCGCGCACCCGGATCTGCGGGCAGATCAGTTGGCAGAACCCCTTGTCGGTGGAGATGATGGTTGCCTGATGGCCATGGCTGGCGATGCCGCAGGCGAGAGTGGCGATAAGGTCATCCGCTTCATCGGTCTCGGAGAGCAGGGCATCGACCCCGCACTCCCAAAAGGCATCCTGCAGGGTCGCCAGCCCTTCACGCAGTTCGGGGGGCATGGGAGTTCGCCCCTCCTTGTAGGCCGGATAGACCTCTTTGCGCCAGCTATGCACCTCGCCATCAAACACGGCAATGACATGGGTCGGTTCGCTATTGGCCAGCAGCTTGCGGCAGGTATTGATAAGGTTGGCGCGGGTTGCAACCAGCGCCTGGGCAGGGGTCAGTGCCTGCTGGGCCTGTACCGCGTGCAGACGGCGAATGAGGTTGAGGGCATCGATGATGAGCAGGTGTGGCCGGATAGTTGACATGGGGCACTCTTGGCGGTCGGGACGCCCCATTGTAACAAACCGCTCGCCTTATGGGGGATTGATGGCGGTTGGGAAGGCATAGCGCCAATAAAGAGGGGCGCCGATGCGCCCCTCTGTCGATGATGTATCTGTACCCTAGCGGACGATTTCGTAGCAGGGCACATACTGACTGCCCGGCAGCTTCATCCGCTGCTGCTTGACGAAACTCTCCAGCAGCTTGTCCATCAGGTGCATCAGCTCCTTGTCGCCATGCAGCTTGAAGGGGCCTTTCTTCTCGATGGCGCGAATGCCCCCTTCCTTGACGTTGCCGGCGACGATACCGGAGAAGGCACGACGCAGGTTGGCGGCCAGCAACTGGGGCGGCTGGTTGCGGTGCAGATCCAGACTGGCCATGCTGGCGTGATCCGGCTCGAAGGGGAGTTGGAACTCCGGCTCAATCTTGAGGGACCAGTTGAAAGAGTAGGCATCGCCGACCGATTTGCGATATTCGCGGATTTTCGGCATCGCCTCCTTCATCACCCGGGCCACTTCCGGTGCATCGCCGACAATGATCCGGTAGAGCTTGGTCGCCGGTTCACCCAGGGTCGCCTTGATGAAGTCGTCGATGGCTCGGAAGTAGTCGGCACTCTCTTTCGGGCCGGTCAGGATGATAGGCATCGGCTGCCGCTCGTTGGCCGGATGCATCATGATGCCGAGCAGATAGAGCAGCTCTTCGGCGGTGCCGACCCCGCCCGGGAAGATGATGATGCCATGGCCGAGGCGCACGAAGGCTTCCAGCCGTTTCTCGATATCCGGCAGGATCACCAGCTCGTTGACGATGGGGTTGGGCGGTTCGGCCGCGATGATGGAGGGCTCGGTCAGGCCGATGTAGCGCCCGTTGCGCACCCGCTGTTTGGCATGGCCGACGGCGGCCCCCTTCATCGGGCCCTCCATGGCGCCAGGGCCACAGCCGGTACAGATGTTCAGCTCACGCAAGCCCAGTTCGCTGCCCACGGCGCGGGTGTACTGGTATTCGATCTCGTTGATGGAGTGGCCACCCCAGCAGACGATCAGGTTGGGATCGGCGCCGGGCAGGATCACCTTGGCGTTGCGCAGAATGGCGAACACCACGTTGGAGATGTGAGTGGAGTTGGTCAGATTGACCTGGCGGTTGGACTCGAGCTGATTGGAGACATAGAGAATGTCGCGCAGCACCGAGAAGAGGTGCTCCTGAATGCCGCGAATGATCTCGCCATCGACAAAGGCGTGCTCGGGGGCATTGAACAGTTCCAGCTTGACCCCGCGCTCGCGCCGGATCACATGAATATCGAACGATTTGAAGCGCTCCAGGATCTCCTTGGAGCTGTCGGTATGGCTACCGGAATTGAGCACTGCCAGCGAGCAGTTGCGAAACAGTTGATAGATATCGCTGGAGGCAGTCTGCTTGAGGCGATCCACCTCGAGCTGTGACAGCAAATCCATGCTGCCAACGGGATTGATGTGCGTAATCATAGGTTCCCCTTTACTCACTTGTTATCGTTGTGTTTTTCCCTGGGGAGAAAAGGGGACGCTATGTTGCATCCCCTGAGATCGATAGTAGTGGTAACAGAGGGTGGAGGGAAATAGGGCGACGACTGTTCGCTGTTTTTTTAGCCGCTTGTCAGGCCAGTGTCACTTGATCCCGACCGGTGTGCTTGGAGTGGTAGAGCGCCTTGTCCGCCCGCTCGAACACATCTGACGGGTTATCCCCATCCTTGAACAGGGTTGCGCCGATGGAGATGGTGATCTCCACCTTGGCATCGCGAAAACGGAACGGGATGCTCTTGATGGTCTGGCGCAGGGTCTCCAGCGGCTTCTGGAACTTGTCCGGGTTGATGTTGGGCAGCAACACCACGAACTCTTCTCCACCAAAACGGGCGATGAAGTCGGTATCACGCAGTGCACTCTGCAGCGCTTTGGCTACTACTTTCAACGCCTTGTCACCCGCCATATGGCCGTAGTTGTCATTGATGTTCTTGAAATGATCGATGTCGATGATCGCCATGCAGAGTGGAGTGCGGTAACGAAGCCAACGTTTGTACTCCTGCTCCAGCCGTTCATCGAGGGCAGCCCGGTTGTGCACCTGGGTCAGGCTGTCGAGGAACAGCTTGTGTTTTTGAATGGTCAGCCGCTTCTTGTACTCGGCGGTCTCCTCCTTCATCAAGCGCAGCTTGGACTCCATGGTGGAGAGGCGGGTGAGCAGGTGACGTTCCCGTGCTGCGGTACTTTCCCGTTCTTGAAGCAGCAGGTTGATGGCGCCCATATGGCCGGAGATGGCGCGCTTGAGCGCATCGATGGAGTTATGGTTGGCCAGGGAGTGATCGATCGCCTGCAACTCGTTGACCAGCGCCTCGCGGGTCTCGCGGGTTTCGTTTTGCAGCGCACGCCCCTCATCGAGGGATTCGGTAAACCCGACATGTACCGCGGACAGGCTCTCGTTGAGGGAGCTGAGGAAGGCGCGGGAGGCTTTACGCTCCTCACGGGTGCCTTCGATGATGAGCTCGATCACCTGCAGGCAGGTCTCCGCCAGCAGGGCAGGGTTGATCCCGATCAGCAGCTGACGGCGAATATCGCTCAGGCTCTCGCCGATGGCGCCGGCAAAGTCGAGTTCGGTGATAAGCCGCTGCAGCTCATCGGCGATACGGGCGTGATCCTTGAGATCAAACGGGTCTACATCGTTGTTGGCAATATCGCTTTCTTGTTGAGTTACACCTGACGGTGTCAACAGGGGCTGGCTTGGCAGCAGCTGGATCTTGATCGCCTGCTGGTAGAACTCCAGCAGCTTGATCACCTTCTTTTGGTGATCGGCAATGCCGTAACCGGCGGGACTTGCCAGAAATTCCTTGAGGGACTTGCGGGTCTCTTCCGGGAAGCCCTTGATGTTTTTCAGCTGTTTGGAACCAAGTTCGATGGCGGTCTGGGTCAGGGTGATCGACTCTTCCAGCGCATTGCTGTGCTGCTGCAGCAATTTTTCAATGGCCAGCAGATCCTCGTCTAGCGCGGTAAATGCGGGATTATTATCCAGTTTCTGCTTGAGCTTGGCGAAGCGATTGTCCAGCTCGCGGTCGAAGCCACGGCAGGAGAGCATCAACTTGTTGATAAACTGAATACCGCGAGCACGCTCTGCATCAGAAAACGACAGCACGCCGTCGAGTTCCAGCTGTTTCTGCTGAAGGGATTCCCTGAGTCTTGCCAATTGTCCTGCTACGGCAGCGATGTCATTCATTATCAGGTCGCCCTGTTGTCATTATTGTTTTTGGTGTTGGATAGCAACAGTGGTCGAACTTGGTTTCGATCCTCGCCTGTTATCTACATTATTTCCTGGTGGTTATCGGCTGCCGGCTTCCTTGCAAGGCTGGGCCAATTAACCCATTGCTTTTCATGAGAAGAATTGACTTTTACCAGTCCCTTGTCAATTGCCATCAGGCCGCATTGCCACACATCTCCATTAAAAAATGCCGCTTGTTGGCAATCGATCGCCGCCAGCTCCAACCAGGCGTTTTGCTGGCATTTTTCACTGAGCTGAATGGCTCCCGACAGGGCGAGATAGCAGAGGTCAAACAGGCCATTGTGATCGAGCGCGGTCGCCGCTTTCGGCAGGAAGGGGTGACTGACAATCCCGAGGCTGATCTGGCGATCCAGCGGATAGTTGCAAGGGAAGGCGGCGATGGCGGTCAGCAGGTCTCCCGCCAGTTGATGCAGGTTGGTGACGTGACGCTGTGGCACCACATAGAGCATGTGTCCTTCACGCAAGTCATAGATACGGCCATCTTGCGGGGTCAGGGTGTCCATATAGGCACCGAAGGCCTGCTCGATTTCTCTGCTGGCCTGATAGCCGTGGCGCTCCAGCGTGTTGACCAGGAAAGGCACCCGGAACAGCAGATAGTGCAGCTTGTCATCGAACTCGCTGGAGGGCTGTTCGCTGAGGTACCAGCGATCCGATTTCAGCTGGCGCTTTGCCATCTCCCGGGGCCAGCGGTTCATCAGCCGCTGCCAGTTGGCCAGCCCCGAGCGTGGCTCGATCAGCAGGGCTTCATTGGTCCGTTTCAGTTGCAGGCGGGCAGTACGCAGCTTGAGCCAGAGGGTGAAGAAGAGGTAGATAAAGAGCGCCAGCAGCAGGCTGGTGGTGATGCTCGACCAGAGATAGCGCTCCTGCTGATGCTGGCTGTTGTTAAGTCGCTGCTCCAGCTCCTTGATATGTTGTACCCGCTCGACCTGAACATAGTTGTCGCGGATCGCCGCCTGCTCCATGGCCTGCTCCTGCTGGCGCACCTCCTCGCCAAGACGGTGGAAGCGCTTGTAGCTGTCGAGAGCCTGACGCAGATACCCCTTCTGCTCGTAGGCAAGCGACAACAGGCGAAATACCTCGTACTGGCGGCGGGTATCGCCGAGCTGATTGGCCAGTGCGCGGGCGTTCTCCAACTGCAGGATGGCGATGGCGGCCTCCTGCTTCTTCAGATAGAGCTCGCCGAGCAGCAGCAGGGTATCGATCAGCGGCTCTTTGGCATCGCTCAGTTCGTGAGACTGACGGGCCGCATTGAGGTAGTTGCTGGCCAGCGAGAGGTTGCCGCTTTGCAGGTAGGTTTTGCCAATTTCATATTTGAGCAGGGAGGCTTGTGGTCGGTTGCTCCCCTCATCGAGCAGATCCAGCGCATTGAAGAAGTAGACCAGCGCCATATTGAGGTCGCCCTGCTCGCGGTTGAGTCGCGCCAGCACCATCAGGGAGTCGCACAGCAGGGAAGGGTTGCCGATGGAGTGGAAGTAGTTGGCCGCCTCATTGGCATACTGCAGCGCTTTCTGGGGCTCCTGCTCCTGCTGATAGAGTTTGACTATCTGGTTCGACAGCAGGCCGAGAAAGAGCGGGTCGTTGAGGCTTCTGGCCTGTTGCTGGGCATCGATATATTCCCCCAGTGCCAGCTGTGGCTGCTGCAGCGCGCGATAGAGGTCGCCGCTGATGGCGCTGACCCAGGCACTGGCGAGGGGATTGGGGGTCTTGGCGGCCCAGATCCGCGCATCTGCCAAGTGGGCCTTGGCATCATCGAAGTGCTGGTTCTCGATGTCGTAGCTGG
Organism: Aeromonas sp. FDAARGOS 1404; assembly: GCF_019047085.1. Classification (NCBI taxonomy): domain Bacteria; kingdom Pseudomonadati; phylum Pseudomonadota; class Gammaproteobacteria; order Aeromonadales; family Aeromonadaceae; genus Aeromonas; species Aeromonas sp. FDAARGOS 1404. The sequence continues at coordinate 1,299,949 of NZ_CP077237.1, read as the reverse complement.
TGCGTTGCAGGCGGCCATAGATCTGCAACTGGCTCTGCTTGAGCGTGGGGACGGCCAGCTGCTCGTCCAGCTGATCCATCAGGGCGCGGCTGGTGCTCTGGTTATCCGGTTTGAGGGCCTGACTGCGGATCTTGAGATAGAGGCCGTGCGCCTTGAGTTCCGGTTGCCGCTCTTTGTCTGCCAGCGCCATCGCCTTGTCGAGCGCTTGCTGGGTGGCCTGATATTGACCCAGTTGCAGCAGACACTCCCCTTTGAGCAGATGGGCGCCTATAGTCTGGGCCGCCGTGCTGTAACTCAGGATGGGCTCGCGATAACCGAACTCCTGGCGATTGCTGATGATTTGCTGGGGATTATTGGCTGCGCGCGTCAGGAAGGCGGTGGTGATCTGGACGCATCTGGCAGGATCGGTCAGTACCATCGATTGCGCTTGTTGCAGATCGATAGAGAGTTGCTCCTTGTCCAGATCCAGATTCGGAGCTGACAGGGAGGACATCATCATGGCCAGAAAAAACAGTTGATTCATTGGATTAAGGACGGCGCAGAGGTGTTGGCATGTTATCCAAGCCCCCCCCTGTGAGTCCAGCGTTTACTGTGGTTTGCTGGTGGCCGGCAAGTGGGTTTCGTCTGGATTTTATTATCCAGCACCCTTATCCCTGCTGCGTAAAGCATCGATTGAAACCTTTTTGCCAGTCATGGAGGGCAGTGCGACTGCCCTCTCTGTCGCAACTCGACTTTATTGGCGGATCAGACGCAGGTTGGCGGGCACGGCTTCGAAATCGGAGCGGAACGGGTTGATGTCGAGGCCGCCGCGGCGGGTATAGCGGGCATAGACGGTCAACTGTTCAGGCTGGCAATAGTGCTTGAGGTCGATAAAGATCCGCTCGATGCACTGCTCGTGGAACTCGTTGTGCTGGCGAAACGAGATGAGATAGCGCAGCAGCTTCTCCCGATCGAGTTTCGGCCCCTTGTAGCGGATCACCACAGAGCCCCAGTCCGGTTGGCTGGTGACCAGACAGTTGGATTTGAGCAGGTGGCTGTGCAGGGTCTCCTCGACCAGCTTGCTACCGGCTGCCCCTTGCAGCAGGGACGCATCAAACTCGTAATTGTCTACCTCGATATCCTGCTCATCGATGCACTCGCCAGGCAGCTGGGCAATCTGGTGCGGTGCCTTGTCGAGGGGGAACAGGGTCACCTTGACGGTCTCGCCCGCACAGGCACTCAGATCCTTGGTCAGCATGGCGGCGACTGCCTCGATAGAGTCGCAACGGGTCTGGTTGAAGGAGTTGAGGTAGAGCTTGAAGGATTTGGATTCGATCAGGTTCGCACTGGTGGCAGGAATGGTCACTTCCCCCACCGCTACCATCGGCTTGCCCTTGGCGTTGAGCCAGGAGAGCTCATAGAGGGTCCAGACATCGCAACCGCTAAAGGGCAGATCATCGCCCAGCTGGAGATCATCCCGGTTCAGGCTGCGGGGAACCGGCTGCAGCAGGGAGGGGGTGTACTGGCTGATGTAATCGGATTGCTGGCCCAGGCTCAGGCCGGTCAGGGCGCTGGCCCCGGCGTATCTATCTTGTTTGCTCACAGGGTTGCTCACGTAATGTGCTCATGATGAGTGGAATGAAACGGGCCATTGCAGGGCCGGATGGTTGCAGCCGTTTGGCTTGGGCATCGGCCTCTCTGTTTCCCGGGCCGCAAGGTCGGCTGGCAACCTTGTCTGTTACCGGGTTTGGTGGTGCAATAGCGGACTTTGCCAGCAATTGTGGGGATTTTCGATGTCGGATCAAGTTTTGTCTGCCCTGGAGCACTTTTTTGCCCGCTGGCAACGGGATGGCGAGGCCAGACGAGGCCTGCCCCTGTGCGAGTGGGAGGCGGATTGGCGTTCCCCCTGCCAGCTTGGTGAGCCCGCCGATGGTCGGGTGGCCTGGCGTCCTCACCATCGCTCCGAGCCCGCCGACTTTACAGCCATGGCCGATGCCCTCGAGCTGACAATTCATCCCGGCGCCATTGCCCTGTTTGGCCACTGGTTCAGCCGCCCTGTGCCCTGCCTCTTCAAGGGGCTGCGCCTTGAACTGATCTTGCCGTGGAACGACGCGGATCTCGACTTGCTCAAGGAGAACCTCATCGGCCACCTGCTGATGTTGCGCAAGTTAAAACGAACCCCCTCCATCTTTATTGCCACCACCCGCAACGAGATGACGCTCATCTCCCTTGATAACGAGAGTGGTCAGGTGTGGCTGGAGTGGCTCGATTCCGGCCGCCGTCTGACGTTGGCGCCCTCCTTGCCGGCGTTTCTGGAACGGCTGGAGACGTTGCCGCAATAGCGCCGGTTCGAGCCAAGGTTACTCATCGGAACGAAAAGAGCCTTGCCATGCGGCAAGGCTCTTTTTTATGGCGGCACGTACATGGGACGCGCTTAATCCTTGAAATCCCAGGAGAGGTTGGAGACCAGGCGGCAGCTGTCGCACTTGAAGTCGAAGATCTCGTGCAGTGGCGCTGCCAGCGCCCACTCACCGCCACAGCTGGGGCAGGGGCGCGCCTTCTCCTCGGCAGCGCTCAGCCCGCCCACCCGATAGAGGTAGTAGTAGGTGGGGATGCCGCTCAGCACTTCCAGCCGTTTGGCCAGATCGCTACCGCGCCGGTAGAGGCGGCTGCCCACTTCGCCGATTTCGTGCAGCGCCGCATGTTCGGCGATGGAGCCGTTCATCTGCAGCTGATCGCATGCCTCCCAATCCTCCTGCCACTTGATGATCTGCTTCTGATCGCCGTTGGCGACTGCGGGCAGTTGGTAAAGCGGAATGGGGGCGAAGTGGTCGCCACAGCGCAGCGGCGAGCAGGTATGCAAGAAGCTGGTGTAGAGCATCATCCAGCTCGGCCGCTCGCCCTGCTGGCCGCAAGGATCTGTGCTGTCGGAGAGCAGATCCGCCCCCTGCAGCTGGAGTTTGGGCGCCAGCAACCCCGCCTGATTGAGCTGCTGCTCGGCCAGTTTGACCTGCTCGCTCTGGTTGTCGGGGTGCAGGCTATCCTGCTCCGGGCAGACCACCCGACTGACGAAATAGCCTTCATGCATGCTGGTGGGGAACTCCCGCCCGAGGATCTGGCCCTGATAACGCAGCATGTCGAGGTAGTTGACGATGGCCCGCTCGGCTTCGCCAAGGGAGGTATCGCGGTAACACTCAAAGCAGAGTTCGACGATATACATGGCTCAGCCTTGTCCCTGCTGGAGGAGCAGGTTGGTCAGACGATCCACCTTCTGTTCGATGCGTGCGAGCTGCTCGGCGAGTTGCTGCAGGGTGAGCGCCGGTGCTGGTTGGGGCGCCGCTTCGTGCAGACTTTCGCTCTCGGCGGTCGCGACGGGCTGCTGCTTCCACTGGCTCAGCACTTTCAACAGCTCGGCCATCGGCACGGGCTGGGTGAGGCGGGCCTTGATCATGGCGGTGGTGGGCGTCAGGCCCTTGGCGGCCAGCTCGTTGGCAATTCGGATGATCTCGTGGGCGGACATAAGCATGCTCTGGGTGAGAAGGGGGGATCGATATCGGGGCGGGATCTTAACCAAAGCCGGCAGGGGAGGAAAGGGCGGCTTAGCGGGGCTGGCGCAGCATCACATCGAGCTGGTCGATCGCTTCACACCAGTCGGAGTCGTTCCACAGGGCGTCGCGCAGAAAGCTGGCCTGGGCGGCGTTCCAGAAACCGGCCTCCGGCAGCAGGGTCTCATTGTCGAGGTGATGGTCGTGCACAAAGCGGTGCAGGCTCAGCTCGTCGTTGGCCATCCCGAGCTGGGCAAACAGGGCTGGCAGATCGTGGACAAGGGGTTCCATCTCGTCTCTCCCTTTGTTTAATCCCTGAGATTATAGACAGGCACAGCCATCGGGCGCAGAGACGAGATTGGGGATCAGGCAGAGGGGATGCGATGGGGTGGCAGATCAACGCCCACGACGTGCAGCCCCTGCATCTTGAGGGTGCCCTGATAGTGGCTCTCGCCATCGCTGGAGAATTCAAACTGATAGTTGGTCAGCAGCCGCAGGGGATTATGCGCCAGCTCCCGCCGATGGCGAGCCAGCGACAGCAGTTGCAGATCATGGTGTTGGCAGTAGCGGCGCATGTATTGCCAGGCCACTTCTGCCTGTTGGCGTTGCAGCCAGAACAGGCCAGCTACGGCAATCAGCAACAAAATTCCGAGCATCTCTCCCATAGGCGGGCTTCCTTATCGTGATGTCGATAACCGGGAGTCCTGCTCGGCACTCCCGATCTCCTTTTCTATTTCCCGCCGTGTTGCCTCGTGGCGTGAGGGGGAGGCGAGGGATCAGGCCGAGGCAAACAGACGGCCGATGGCCTTGCCCAGCGCATCGCTGCGGTCGGGGTCGCGCAGTCTGGCCAGCATATCATTGCGCAGGGCCGGTAAAGTGACCAACTCGGCAAAAACCTGATTGAAGAACTGGGTCGGTTGCAGTGCCAGCTGTTCCAGATAGTTGCTGAGCAGATTGGCATCTTTCAGATCGGGCCAGAGCCGGCCGGCGATGGCGAGCAGCAGCGCAGGGCTCGGCTGGGTTTGCAGCAAGGTCAGCAGCTTGTTGGTGCGCAGCGTGCTGCCGGGGCAGGAGGCCATGGCGCGGCAAAGATAGGCCAGGGTCTCCGGGTTGGGGACGGCGCACTCCTGCTCCTTGCCGATCCGCTCGAGCAAGGCGCCTTGTACTGCCGGTGGCAGCGGGGCGTTTTCAAGGCTCTGGCAGAGGGCGTAGAGCGGCTCTTGCGGCAGTTTGGGCAGCGCCTTGCAGATCAGCGCCAGATTGCGCTCATCATGCAGCCGCTCCGCAAGGTCGGCAAAGCCCTGCAGCCCTAGCGTCTGCCAACCGGTGTCGTTGGGGGCGGCCAGATAGTGGCAGAGGGCATCGTAATAGGCAGAAGGGGCCTGCTCCAGCTGGCGCGCCAATTTGGCGTGCAGACTGGCCATCTTGGCCTCCGCCGGGCGGAAGGTGTAGGGATTGTCGGCCAAGCGCTGGGCTTTTTCCTCATCCAGATCGCCGGTGAGCTTGTAGCCCAGAGTCTCCACCACCTGATCCATGAACAGCTTGGGGCCATTTGACATCAGCAGGCCGCGCTCATCGAGGGCGAACTTGAGGAACCAGAGGTAGTGGCGCGACTCGCTCGGCTGGAAGAAGTGCACACCCAACCAGGCGTGCTGTTGCAGCGGCCAGGGGTAGGGCTCTTGCTGTTGCTCGATACGGACAAAGGTGTCGCTTGCCAGTGGCCGCACCTGGCGGCCCATGTCAAACAGCTGGAACTGGGTGCCAGCCTGAGTCAGAAATTCGGTCAAGGTATTGATGGCAGTAGGCGTCGCAGACATGGTGAGATCCGGCTAATGGTGATGCGGGCCGATTATAAGGCCCTTGCCGAGGATAGCCAGTGGCAGCAGACGCGCGTTGCGGTAGATATCAACATGGCAGCCATGCGGGGGGAGGTGTATAGTATCGCCCTTTTTTAACGGCGGCAGGCCGTGCTGGCTGCCGTGTATGTCGACGAGCCGGCTGAATCGCCGGTGCTGCGCGATCGAATGTACCGGCATCCTGACTGACCCTGTCGGGTCAGCGGATCAATCTGTGGTTATGAGGAAGAGAGCGAGATGAATCCATATTTGCTGGTAGCTGGCCTGTTGGGGGAACTCACCGCCGAGTTGCAGCGCCTTGAGCGCTGGCAAGCTGACCATCCCGGTGACGAAGCCCTGGCAAGCACCCTGCCTTTTTGTGTCGATACCCTGAGCTTTGATCAGTGGCTGCAGTTCGTGCTGATCCCGCGCATGGAGCAGTTGGTGATGTTGCAGGCTCCGCTGCCCACCAGCGTCTCCCTCTATCCCATGGCCAGCGAAGTCTACAAAGAAGATCTGGCCGAAGCAGAAGCGCTGCTGCGCCTGATCGCCCGCTTCGATCTGCTGCTTTCCGGCAAAGTGATCGAACAATGATGCCAGCGCAAACCCGAGAAGAGAGTGACCTGAAGCTGACCCTGCTCTATCAGGATGAGTGGCTGGTGGCGGTCAACAAGCCGTCCGGTCTGCTGGTGCACCGCAGCTGGCTCGACAAGGGCGAGACCCGTTTTGCCATGCAGATGACCCGGGATCTCATCGGTGGTCGCCATGTCTATCCGGTGCATCGCCTCGACCGACCCACCTCCGGTGTGCTGCTGTTTGCGCTCGATCCGGTGATTGCCCGCGCACTGACCGAAGCCTTTACCCAACGTCAGGTGCACAAGGAGTATCTGGCATTGGTGCGTGGCTGGGCGCCTGAGCAGGGGGTGATCGACTATCCCCTCAAGGAGCAGCTGGACAAGATTGCCGATGCCATGAGCAACCCGGATCGCCCGGCGCAGGATGCCGTCACCACCTTCCGGCGCCTGCATAAGGTCGAGCTGCCCCACGCGGTCTCCAAGAAGCACCCTACCAGTCGCTACAGTCTGGTCAGATTGTTCCCGAAGACCGGCCGCAAGCATCAGTTGCGCCGCCATATGGATCATCTGTTCCATCCTATTGTGGGCGATACCACCCACGGGGATGGGCGCCACAACCGTTTCTTTCGCGAGCACTTCGGCTGCGAACGGCTGCTGCTGGTGGCCCGCACCCTGAGCTTTACCCATCCGGTGCTCAAGGTGCCGATGCGGATCCAGGCGCCGCTCGGTCAGGATGTGTTGCGCCTGTTTGCCGAGCTGGGCTGGCCCGCCAGCGAGAGCGACTACTAAGCGCCTTATCCTCAGCCTTGAACCGGTGGCATCTGACGCCAGCTTGCTGATAGAGTTGCTCAAAAGAGTGACTCAAGCAGGGAGAGGAGAATGGCGCAGATCGATATCGTGGTAGGAACTGTCTACGGCGCAGCCATGCTGGTGGCCGAGACCTTGGCAGATGAGCTGGAACGCAAGGGGCATAACTGTACCCTGCACGAAGAAGCACGGCTGGCGGACATCGACCCCGGCCGTTTTTTATTGCTGGTCAGTGCCACCACCGGGCAGGGGGACATTCCTCCCAATCTGCAGCCCTTTGCCAGCGAGCTGGCTGACAAGGCGCCCTGGCTCAAGGGGCTGCGGTATGCCCTGATTGCCATGGGCGACAGCAGCTATGACCATTTTTGTGGCGCGGGCCGTCGGCTGGACGGATTGCTGCAAGAGCTGGGTGCCACGCGAGTGATTCCCCCGCTGGAGCTGGATGCTACCGTGCACGATGAACCCGAACAGGTGGCACTCAGCTGGCTGAAAAAGTGGGATATTCAGCCCTGAATATTCTCTGAAATAGAGCCATATCAATCCCCTGATCCTTAACTGACAGGGGATTGTTATTTACACAAATGTCATCTCACTCAGCAAGCATATTTCCCTCTCTTATTGTCGATAGTGGCGGAGGGATATTTTCCCCTTTTGGCATTCCATCGGCGTAATGGTTTCAAGCGCACCGCAGACCCGTCGTCCAAATAAAAGTTCAATCTTGAAAGCGATCTCAGTCATGTTTTTGTCATTCGATCGTAAAATAATGACTTTAGTTCAGTCGCGAATTAATTGCTGGTAACGCTTTCAGGTTTGTTTTGATTGCTGGTTTTGTGGTCTTGTTGGTCATATATTTCCTCTTTAGTCGGTTTTTTACCTGCTTGTGTTGTGGTGATCGTTTGCCGAGCGATTTGTCGCCATTTTGTGAGTCGCTTCATATTTGTCGTGAAATACGCTCCCTATAATCAACCTCGGTTATCACCAACAGGATTACATGGTGATAAGAAGTTGAATATTCAGGATCACACTCCTCACTGCGGGAAATAAGGAATATGACAATGAAAATGAAGTGGCTCCCGATTGCAGCAGCTGTTACTGCCGCCCTGGCTTCCCAAGCCGCCTTTGCCGTAGATTTCCACGGTTATATGCGTGGTGGTTTTGGTGTTTCTGACAATGGCGGTCAGCAGACCCTGAGCCAGCAAAAAGTTGGTCGTCTTGGTAACGAGAAAAACGTTTTCGGCGAAATTCAGCTTGGCCAAGAAGTATACAATAAAAATGATATTTCATTTTATGTTGACTCAATGATTGCTTTTGGTGATGACGATTCAGCCAAGAGCACATGGAATGACAACATTGCAGGTCGCCAATTTAACGTTCAGGCCAAGAATCTGTTTGGTGGTGGCGAGACCCTTTGGGCTGGTCAGCGCTACTATCAGCGCCACGATATTCATCTTAGTGACTTCTACTACTGGGATGTGTCTGGTATCGGTGGTGGTCTGGAAAATGTGAACATTGGCCCTGGTAAGGCATCTGTTGCGTTGATTCAATCTGATACCAGTGCTGAGTTCAAAGCAGGTAAAGAGCGTGTTGATACCAACACTTTGGATGTTCGTTATGCTGGTATCCCGTTGTGGAAAGACGCCAGCTTGGAACTGGGTTACGATTTTGCGCAAGCAAATGTCACTGACGATCAGAAAGCTCGACTTGGTTATGATGCAGAAGATGGGCAAATGGGTACGGCAGAGCTGACTTGGGGTCTGTCTGGCGGCTTTAATAAGACAGTTCTGCAGTACATGAGTGGCGGTTTGGCCAATCAAGCTGCTGGTTACGGTGCTGGTAACGGAAACGGTTTGGTTATCGAACAAGGTGATGGGAAAGGTTTCCGTGCAATCAACCACGGTGTCATCGCTTTGGGCGCAAGTAACTTCGAAGTTGGCCATCAACTGGTCTATGGTGAAGCCAATGACGTTTACGTTAACAAAAAACTCGCAGACATTGATACCTTCTCTGTAGTTGTTCGTCCTGCCTATAACTGGACTGATACCATGAAGACCTACCTTGAGCTGGGTTACTTCAAGGATAATGAGAAGATTAAAAATAGTGCAGAAAAGTCTACCGAAGGTAGTAAATACACTATCGCGCAGGCATGGTCTGCTGGCCGTGGCTACTGGGCTCGTCCGGAAATTCGGGTTTTTGCTAGCTACCTGCAGCAAGACGGTGCACTTGAAAAAGACTCCAATGGAGTTCCGCAAGATGATGCTTTCACCGTCGGTGTGCAAGCAGAAGCTTGGTGGTAATAGGTGTATTAAATGCTTGTATAGTCACGCCCCCGCTTGTCGGGGGCTTCTTTGTTTATTCTGTTAATGGATGCGTCGAATCATGTATAACACCAAGCTCGCAGTCGTTTTGCTAGGCTCTTTGTTGTTGGGCGGGTGTGCCTCGCTCGAAGCACAGCTCTCTCCAACCAAAGGGTTCAAAGCAGCCGTTACGGATCGAGAACGTGCCATGCAATCTCTGGATTTGGCTAAAGCGTGTTGCAAGGATTTTGCGAATATCCCGTATGTTGATATGGTGCCTGGGACATCTCAGCTAGCCGCCATTGATGCAAATTCTCCCGTGTATGCGTTTTCTGAAGGCAAGAGTTATTTTGCTGCTTATCGTCTCCCTACTCATTCTGGTGACCTCAGTATCACTGTCGAAGGGATCATCGATCAGACTATGTTTGAGCCAGTCGTGGTTATGTTGGACTCGCGTTTTCAGGTCACCCGAACGATGGGTCGGAACGTTTTTAGGTATGACCCAGCGAGATTGATCAGTGGGAATGCTGTTAGTGGAACCTTTACCGTCGACCGTAGTCACATCGGTAATCCGAACAATGAGAGCTACCTGCTTATCTATACAGATGAATCGCGATTGAGTGAGACCCTAACGATCCCCAGTGATGCCAAGTTGATGGCCAAAGCAAAGGTTGTCAATGATTACGGCATCAAGGACCCAGTTATTCCACATTCGCCTTGGGGGGTTATCCGTTTCTCTGTTGTAGACCTTAGCGCAGGAAAAGGAGGTGGAAATGTGTACAAACCAGCGTATGCAATTGGTACTGATGAGATAAAAGAGCAAGCGAGACGCTCAACTGTGGAAGTGGTTCCTAATAAGCTGGTCGTCCCTGCTGCAACTGCGGTTGTCGCAACCAGTGCCTCGGTAGTTGCCAAACCTGCTCCTGCCATGTTGAGTGAAACTGAAACCTTCTATCAGAGTCAGATCGAAAAAGCGGTCAAGGCGGGGGATATCGACAAGGCGATGAAGCTGGTGAACGAGGCTGAACGGGCTGGTTCAACCAAAGCAAAAAGCGTGTTTATTGATGCGGTCAAGCGGTCGCAAAAATAGAGTAATACGACCATTTACTGGTCAGATATATTTATTGAGGCCTCCCTTGTTGGAGGCCTTTTTAATCGGTAGACTGTAATAAATAAAAATAACGCCGTTACATTTGGTTACAATGAGTTGCCGTTCGATGTAAATTGTATTGTTAAAATACAAAGTGAAACTGCTATTTATATGTTTTTGTAATAGAGTGATAATGCAGATTTTTAACTTATATTAGATGCATTTTTTAGCCGCTAAACAAGTTGTGATCTTCCCTCCAAATTCAATATTCCCCCGCCTTCGAAAGCAGCAATTTATGACCCGCTGGGTTATATTCTGATGGTCAAAATAAACAAGCCCGACTCGAAGATATCTGAATGAATCAGTGCTTATTTCATCCAGATAGATCGTTCAGGGACGACAATCCATTCAGGAGCGCACACAATGTTCAAAAATGCTTTCTCTAATCTGCAAAAGGTTGGTAAGGCGCTGATGCTGCCAGTATCAGTCTTGCCAGTCGCAGGTATTCTGCTGGGGGTGGGGGCTGCCCACTTCAGCTGGATGCCGGAAATTGTCTCCCAGTTGATGGAGCAAGCCGGTGGTTCCGTATTTGGCCAGATGGCCCTGCTGTTCGCAGTGGGTGTTGCTCTGGGCTTTACCAATAACGACGGTGTATCCGGTCTGTCAGCCATCGTTGGCTACGGCATCATGGTCGCAACCCTGAAGGTCATGGCACCTGTGATGGGTGTTGAAACCATCGAAACCGGCGTGCTGGGTGGTATCCTGGCCGGTGGTATCGCTGCCTGGGCGTTCAACCGTTTCTACAAGATCCAGCTGCCAGAGTACCTGGGCTTCTTCGCGGGCAAACGTGCCGTACCCATCATCACCGGTTTCCTCTCCATCGGTCTGGGTGTGATCCTGTCCGTGATTTGGCCGCCAGTGGGTGGCGCCATCGGTGCCTTCTCTGACTGGGCTGCCAACCAGAACCCGGTACTGGCGTTCGGTATCTACGGCGTGGTTGAGCGCTCCCTGATCCCGTTCGGTCTGCACCACATCTGGAACGTACCGTTCTTCTATCAGGCTGGTACTTGCGTTAACGGTGCCGGTGAAACTGTTCACGGTATCATGACCTGCTTCCTGACTGCTGATGACGCGTCCCGCGCTGCCGGTAACGGCTTCGGTCAACTGGCTGGTGGCTATCTGTTCAAAATGTTCGGTCTGCCTGCTGCTGCGTTCGCCATCGCTCACGCTGCCAAGCCGGAAAACCGCGCCAAGATCGTTGGTATCATGGCCTCTGCTGCCCTGACCTCTTTCCTGACCGGTATCACCGAGCCGATTGAATTCTCCTTCCTGTTCATCGCTCCGGTTCTGTACGCCATCCACGCGGTACTGGCTGGTCTGGCTTATGTGCTGACCAACTCTCTGGGTATCGTACACGGTCACACCTTCTCCAACGGCTTCATCGACTTCGTGGTGCAATCACCGCGTGCCGACAACATGCTGCTGCTGGTTGGTCTGGGTCTGGTTTACGCGGCCATCTACTACGTCGTATTCAGCTTCGTTATCCGTGCCATGAACCTGAAAACTCCGGGTCGTGAAGACGAGACTACTGAAGAGGCTGTTGGCCAAGGCAAAGACGAAATGTCTGCTGCTCTGGTTGCCGCCTTCGGCGGTAAAGAGAACATCGCTTCTCTGGATGCCTGCATCACCCGTCTGCGTGTTGGCGTGAAAGATGTTGCCAAGGTTGACCAAGCTGGTCTGAAGAAACTGGGTGCAGCCGGTGTGGTTGTGGCTGGTTCCGGCGTTCAAGCCATCTTCGGTACCAAGTCCGACAACCTGAAAACCGACATGGACATCTGGATGAAGAGCAACTAATCCTGTTGCCTGAATATCAGCGTGTTTGAAGAGGGAGGCGAAAGCCTCCCTCTTGCTATTTGTGGTTGCTTGTAGCGTGTCTCGGGGCTTGGCAGGGGTTGTGTTTTCCAAGGGGCTATATGTAACGGGTTGCCCAATGGTGGCCCAACAGCACAAGGTGGTGTGCTCCGCTCACCTTATCGCACGGCATTGCCAGATAACCCCATAGCCCCATAAAGCCAGCCAATAAAAAGAGCGCCACCTGGGCGCTCTTTTGTCGAGTCAGGGGATTAGAGTTTCTCCAGATCCCGTTCGATTTCGCTGATCTTGTTCTGTACCACTTTTTCCAGATGGCGCAGGTCGCGCAGGATCTTCTGCTTGATGTCCGGGTCGGCTTGCTGATGGACGCCCTGGGTCAGGTTGTCCAGCTCATCCACCACATACTTGAGGTTGGCGTTGATCTCGGTGACATCCTTGTACTCATGGGTACCGGAGTCGACCAGCATGGTCTTGCGCTGGCGGGGATACTTGAATTTGACACTCTTGGCGAAGAACTCGCCCTTCTGCTTCTTGAAGTAGATCTTGAGGATGTCGTGGTTGGCCTCCTGGCGCAGGGTATAGCTGTCGACGGAGGCGGGATCCTGGATCCCCAGGCTCTTCAGATTCTCGTACATCAGGCTTCCTCGGTTTGAAACGATCCTGTCCCATCCATCTTAACCGATGCCTCATGGCTTGCCTGTGACAGGGGCGCCAAAATCAAAAGGGCGCCATCAGGCGCCCTTTTCATCACAGCAATGCTGATTACTCGTCGATGGAGCGCAGCAGGGCGTTGATGCCGACTTTGGCGCGAGTCTTGGCATCGACCTTTTTGACGATCACCGCCGCGTAGAGGCTGTACTTGCCGCACTTGGAGGGCAGGGAGCCGGAGACGACCACGGAGCCAGCCGGTACGCGGCCGTAGTGGATTTCGCCGGTTTCGCGGTCATAGATGCGGGTGGACTGGCCGATGAAGACGCCCATGGAGATGACGGAACCTTCCTCAACGATCACCCCTTCAACCACTTCGGAGCGGGCACCGATAAAGCAGTTGTCTTCGATGATGGTCGGGTTGGCCTGCAGCGGTTCCAGTACGCCGCCGATGCCGACGCCGCCGGAGAGGTGGACGTTCTTACCGATCTGGGCGCAAGAGCCGACAGTGGCCCAGGTATCGACCATGGTACCTTCGTCAACGAAGGCGCCGATGTTGACATAGGAGGGCATCAGCACGGTATTGGGGGCGATAAAAGAGCCTTTGCGGGCTGTTGCCGGCGGCACCACGCGCACACCCGCTTCCTTGAACTGCTCGGCGGTGTAGTTGGAGAACTTGAGGGGAACCTTGTCGTAGTATTGGGCATCGTCGCCCTTGATGATGCCGTTGTCGTTGATGCGGAAGTAGAGCAGTACCGCTTTCTTCAACCACTGATGGACAACCCACTCACCGGCGATCTTCTCGGCAACCCGTGCCTTGCCAGAGTCCAGCAGGTCGATGGCTTGCAGGATGGCGGACTTGGTGGCGCTATCCACGGAGCCCGGAGTAATGGTGTCGCGGCGCTCGAAGGCCGCTTCAATGATCTGTTGCAACTCGGTCATGACAGGTTTCCTTTAAAAAATTCTGTTTGTTGTATCACACTTTTCCGACCCTTTTTAAGGGGTTGACCGGAATTCTTCCGGCCAGCGGCCATTTCTTCATCCGGTGTGCGCCAACCAGTTGTTTGGCATGGCAAAAAACGCCCGACAATCAGCCTCTTTCGAATCACTCTTCGCTTAATCCAGTACCGACTGCTGGGGATTGAGCTGGTGTACCAGTCGCTCTTCCAGCTGTTTTTGCTGCTCGGCGGTCAATGGCTCGCCATCGAGGCTGGTCAGGCTGAAAAAGTCCTCGACCCTCTCACCGAAAGTGGCAATTTTGGCGGCGTGCAGCGACAGCCCGCACTGCTGGAAAACCGCACCGATCCGCGCCAGCAGGCCGGGGGTATCGAGGGCAGTCAGTTCCATCAGGGTGTGACGGCTTTCCCCTTTATGGGGCAGAAAGACTACCCGGGTCGGTACGCTGAACTGGCGGTGGCGCCGCGACAGCGGCTTGTTGCGCAGCACCAGCTTGCCCGGCTCCTGCAGCGCCTTCTCCAGCGCTTTCTTGATGGTGGCGGTGCGGTTGGGGCTGATGGGTTCGCCGCTTGGCTCCAGTACCACGAAGGTATCGAGCACATAGTTGCTGCGCGAGTTCATGATCTGGGCGTCGTGGATGTTAAGGTTTTTCTGATCCAGCGCCGAGGCCACGGTGGCAAACAGATTCGGGGTATCGCGGCAGTAGATAAATACCTCGCTGCCGCCGCGGGTCGGGTGTTTGCCGATGATCACCAGCGGAGCCGGATTGTCGCCATGCTCGATGATGTGGCGGCAGTGCCAGGCGATCTGTTCCGGGCTGTGACGCAGGAAGTAGTCGGCCTTGAAGTCGCCCCAGAGCTGGTTGATTGCCTCTTCCGATACATCCCGTTGCGCCAGCAGTTGCTTGGCCTGACGCTGGTTTTCGCGAATGCGCAGCCGCATGTCGGGCGGGTTCTCCAGCCCCTGGCGCAGCGCCTTCTGGGTGGCGAAGTAGAGCTCCCGCAGCAGGGTGCCCTTCCAGTCGTTCCACAGGGTATCGTTGGTGGCGCAGATATCGGCCACGGTGAGGCAGTAGAGCAGGTCGAGATGCTGCTCGTCGCGCACCTTCTGGGCAAAGTCGGTGACCACGTCGGGATCGTAGATATCGCGGCGCTGGGCGGTGACCGACATCAGCAGATGGTGGCGTACCAACCAGGCGACCAGTCGGCTCTCGTAGCGATCGAGTCCGTGCAGCTGGCAGAACTCCAGCGCATCGACGGCGCCAAGTTCCGAGTGATCGCCGCGCCGCCCCTTGGCGATGTCGTGGAACAGGGCGGCGATGCTGAGCAACTCCGGTTTGCGCAGCCGGGTGAAAACCTCGTGGCAGAGCGGGTGGCTCTGGCGACTGGTCGGATTGGGGAACTGGTGAATGTTCTTGAGCAGCCGGTGGGTGTGCTCATCCACCGTGTAGGCGTGGAACATGTCGAACTGCATCTGGCCGACGATGAGGTTCCACTGGGGCAGATAGGCGGCGAGGATGCCGTACTTGTGCATCAGGGTGAGCGGCAGGCCGATGCCGTTGGGGTGGCGCAGCAGCGCCATAAAGAGGCGACGGCAGTCGGGCAGATCCTGCAACCAGCAGTTCAGTTTGCGGCGTGCCTCGCGCAGCTGGCGCAGGGTGGCCGAGTGGATGCCCGCAATCTCGGGATGCTGGGCCATCTGATAGAAGAGGCGCAGGATAGCAGCTGGTTCACGGCTGAACAGCTCCGCATCCACCGCATCGATGAGGCGGCCACGGAGCTGGAACTCGTCGGAGAGGCGGCGCACATCCATGGCGGTGTTGCCGAGGATCGCCTCGTCAAACAGCTGCAGCAGCATCTCGTTGAGCTCGGAGACCCGCCGTACCGTCTGATAGAAGCGTTTCATCATCTGCTCGACCGGAGTGTTACCTTCCCCCTCGAACCCCAGCATCTGGGCTACGGTGCGCTGGCGATCGAACAGCAGGCGGTTATCTCCCTTGTTGATGGCCATGTGCAGGGCGAAACGCACCTTCCAGAGAAAATTCTGGCAGTCGAGCAGTTCGCGATACTCGGCGCGGTTGAGAAAGCCGTGGCTGGTCATCTCGAACAAGGTGGTGGCGCCAAAGTGGCGGCGGGCGACCCAGGCGAGGGTTTGAATATCCCGCAGGCCACCCGGATTGCTCTTGAGATCGGGCTCCAGCTTGTAGGCGGTTCCGAGAAACTGCTGATGGCGCTCCGCCTGCTCTTGCCGTTTGGCGCGAAAGAAGGCTTCGCTCGGCCAGAAGTGCTGGGGGCCGGTGGCCTCTTTGAGCTGCTGGAATCCCTCCTGGCGACCTGTGATGTAGCGGGCCTCAATGAGGTTGGTTGCGACCGTAATATCGGCGCGCCCCTGCTCGAGACATTCCGCCACGTTGCGCACCGCCTGACCCACCTCCAGCTTGAGATCCCACAGCAAGGTGATGAACTCGCCGATCCGCAGCCCCAGCACCTCGTCCAGCTCGTCGCCGTCATAGAGGATCAGCAGGTCGATATCGGAGTGGGGGTGCAGCTCGCCGCGACCATAGCCCCCCACCGCGATGAGGGTGAGGTCGCTCTTGTCGAAGCCGAACTTCTGCCACAACCGGCAGAGCAACTGATCCATGTATTCGGAGCGGGTGGCAACCAGCTCGATGATGTTGTCACCGGCATCGAAACGGGCGTGCAGCCAGCCGAGAAAGCGGCTCAGGTACTCTTTGCAGTTGTCGCGAGTGAGCTGGTCATCGGGTAACAAATGGGGGGAAAGCAGGCTGGCGTCCATGGCATCTCACACACAGTGGCAGGCAAACGGCTGAAACAGAAGTAAAAACCCCGGCGCTTTGGAAGTTCAGGGCCGGGGTTCGATGTTAGCTGTGTTTGATGAAGCGGTCGATAGTGTCATCGGGGCGCAGGGTGAGCACCTCGCAGCCATCCTCGGTCACCAGCAGGGTGTGCTCCCACTGGGCGGAGTCGCCGCCATCCTTGGTGGTCACGGTCCAGCCATCCTTCGGATTGACCTTGCAGTGATACTTCTTGCTGTTGACCATCGGCTCGATGGTGAAGCACATGCCCGCTTTCAGCTCCAGCTTGCCGCTGTTGCGGTAGTGGAGGATCTGCGGCTCTTCGTGGAACTCGGCACCGATGCCATGACCGCAGTAGTCACGCACCACGGAGAAACCGGCCTTCTCGACGATGGGCTGAATAACAGCGCCAATCTCGGTGATGCAGGCACCCGGACGCACCTTCTTGATGGCGGCGTAGAGGCTCTCTTGCGCAACCTTGCAGAGCTGGCGGCGCAGCGGGGTGGTCTCGCCCACGATGAACATGGCCGAGGTGTCACCGTGGTAACCATCCTTGATAACGGTGATATCCAGGTTGATGATGTCGCCATCACGCAGCTTCTTGTGATTCGGGATACCGTGGCAGATCACATCGTTCACCGAGGTGCAGATGGATTTGGGGAAGCCGTGGTAGTTGAGCGGAGCTGGAACCGCCTGTTGTACGTCGACAATATAGTCGTGGCAGAGGGTGTTCAGTTCGTCAGTGGTGACGCCAGCTTTGACATGGGGCGCAATCATGACCAGCACATCGGCGGCCAATTGGCCGGCAACGCGCATCTTTTCAATCTCTTCCGGTGTCTTGATTTTAATGGACATGGGATCTCTCTTGCGGCCTGCCACTGGGCCTGCGAGGGCAGACAGGACAGGCAATGAAAAATAGATGCGTTTGCAATCAGGGCAAAATTTTATCCGCAACCCCCGCGTACTTCCAGTGTGATTGTCATCACAACGTCAAATCAGCGTCGCAGCATCCTCTGGCGGGATCCATATTTACACCTGTTTAGGGTGTCGGCCGGTGGTGTCCTGAACAAAGTTATGGTATAAAGCGCGCCGGAATGGGGAACTTGCGTCCCGATTTCATCACCCTTACTTAAACAACACACACACATCGACACATATGCCGGGGTGCCTTAACGGGTCGGTTATATGGGATGTGTGGAGGCCTAACCCCAATACAGAGGTATAAAATGGCTAAAGTTTCTATGCGCGACATGCTGCAAGCCGGCGTTCACTTCGGTCACCAGACTCGTTACTGGAACCCGAAAATGAAATCCTACATCTTCGGTGCCCGCAGCAAAGTTCACATCATCAACCTGGAAAAAACCGTTCCGATGTTTGACGATGCCATGAACTTCATCAGCTCCGTAGCTGCCAAGAAAGGCAAGGTACTGTTCGTTGGTACCAAGCGTGCCGCGTCTGAAGCCGTAAAAGAAGCCGCTGAGCGTTGCGACCAGTTCTATGTAAACCACCGCTGGCTGGGCGGTATGCTGACCAACTGGAAAACCGTTCGTCAGTCTATCAAGCGCCTGAAAGATCTGGAAACCCAGAGCCAGGACGGTACCTTCGACAAGCTGACCAAGAAAGAGGCGCTGATGCGTACTCGCGAAATGGAAAAGCTGGAGAAGAGCCTGGGTGGTATCAAGAACATGGGCGGCCTGCCTGACGTTCTGTTCGTTGTCGATGCCGACCACGAGCACATCGCTATCAAAGAAGCCAACAACCTGGGTATCCCGGTAGTTTCCATCGTTGATACCAACTCCAACCCGGACGGCGTTGATTACGTCATCCCGGGTAACGACGACGCTATCCGTGCCGTACAGCTGTACCTGAATGCTGCTGCTGACACCGTACTGGAAGCTCGCGCTCAGGACATCGTTGTTCAAGCCGAACAAGATGGCTTCGTTGAAGCTGAGTAATTGATAAGGACTGTAAAGCCCTTATTAACCAAGCTGATGTAATTGGTTAGCAGGGGCCCTTGTGGCCCCTGTTTCTTGTCAATTCAAGACCGAGGATACTGGACATGGCTAACGTTACTGCCGCCCTGGTAAAAGAACTGCGCGAGCGCACTGCCGCTGGCATGATGGATTGCAAAAAAGCACTGGAAGAAGCTGCTGGTGATATCGAGCTGGCAATTGAGAACATGCGCAAATCCGGTCAGGCCAAAGCCGCCAAGAAAGCTGGCCGTATTGCCGCTGAAGGCGTTATCTTTGCTCGCACCGAAGGCAACGTTGCCGTCATGATCGAGCTGAACAGCGAAACCGACTTCGTCGCCAAAGATGCCAGCTTCATGGCAATGGGCCAGAAGATCGCTGACATCGCTGCGACCCAGAAAATTGCTGACGTTGACGCGCTGAAAGCCGCTGACTTCGGTAACGGCGAATCCGTCGAGCTGACCATCACCAACCTGATCGCCAAGATCGGTGAGAACATGAACCTGCGTCGCGTGATGCTGGTTGAAGGTGACAACCTGGGTACCTACGTTCACGGTTCCCGCATTGGTGTTATCACCAAGCTGACCGGTGGTTCTGCCGAGCTGGCCAAAGATCTGGCCATGCACGTTGCTGCCAACAGCCCGCAATTCGTCAAGCCTGAAGACGTGTCTGCTGAAGTCGTTGCCAAAGAGCGCGAAATCCAGATCGACATCGCCATCAACTCCGGCAAGCCGAAAGAGATCGCCGAGAAGATGGTTGAAGGCCGCATGAAGAAGTTCACCGGTGAGGTTTCCCTGACTGGTCAACCGTTCGTGAAAGATCCTTCCATGACCGTTGCCGAGCTGCTGAAGAAAGAAGGCGCTGACGTTGTCTCCTTCACCCGTTTCGAAGTGGGCGAAGGCATCGAGAAGCAAGAGACCGATTTCGCTGCTGAAGTTGCAGCCCAAATCGCGGCCGCTCAAAAGGCCTAATCGAACCGGTTTTTCCGTTTCCCCAGACCGCGACTTATGTCGCGGTCTTTATATGACCAGGAATCAGTGACATGAGTACCAATCCCAAACCTGCATACAGACGTGTTCTTCTGAAGTTGAGTGGTGAAGCCCTGCAAGGATCCGAGGGTTTCGGCATTGATCCGGCGGTGCTGGAGCGGATGGCCCAAGAGATCAAAGAACTGGTTGAGTTGGGTGTTCAGGTCGGTCTGGTCATCGGTGGCGGCAACCTGTTCCGTGGTGCCGGTCTTGCCAAAGCGGGCATGAACCGCGTGGTGGGCGACCACATGGGTATGCTGGCAACCGTGATGAACGGTCTGGCCATGCGTGATGCCCTGCATCGTGCTTATGTGAATGCCCGTCTGATGTCTGCCATCTCCCTGCAGGGGGTCTGTGACTCTTACAGCTGGGCCGAGGCAATCAGCCAGCTGCGTGCTGGCAAAGTCGTTATCTTCTCTGCCGGTACCGGCAACCCCTTCTTCACTACCGATTCTGCGGCTTGTCTGCGCGGGATCGAGATCGAAGCTGACGTGGTGCTCAAAGCCACCAAGGTTGATGGTGTATACAACGAAGATCCGGTCAAGAATCCGGATGCCGTGCTGTATCATGAACTGAGTTATGATGAAGTTCTTGAAAAAGAGCTCAAGGTGATGGATCTTGCTGCCTTTACCCTGGCACGTGACCATGATCTGCCGATCCGCGTGTTCAACATGAACAAACCGGGTGCCCTGCGCCGGGTTGTCATGGGTGAACCGGAAGGCACTCTGATCCACCACGTTGGTAAATAAGATAAAAGTGAGCCACCTGGCGCTCTTATCCTATCCATCACGTCAGTAAATAAGATAGACACGGGCCGTGTAGCGGCTCGTTCGCCAAAAGGAAAACCACTGTGATCAACGAGATTAAAAACGACGCCAAGGACCGTATGGGCAAGAGCGTAGAAGCGCTCAAGACTCAAATGTCCAAGATCCGTACCGGCCGCGCTCACCCGAGCCTGCTCGACGGCATCCAGGTTGAGTATTACGGTGCTGCCACTCCGCTGAAACAGTTGGCCAACGTCGTGGCAGAAGATGCTCGCACCCTCTCCATCTCCATTTTTGACCGCTCCATGATCCAGGCGGTAGAGAAGGCGATCCTGACCTCCGATCTGGGCCTGAACCCGTCCAGCAATGGCCAGACCCTGCGTGTGCCGCTGCCGCCGCTGACCGAAGAGCGTCGTCGCGATCTGACCAAGATCGTCCGTGCTGAAGCGGAAAACGCCCGTGTTGCCGTGCGCAACATCCGTCGTGACGCTAACGCCGACTTGAAAGCGCTGCTGAAGGACAAAGAGATCTCCGAAGACGACGACCGTCGCGCCCAGGAAGAGATCCAGAAACTGACCGACTCCTACATCAAGCTGGTCGATGAGGCCCTTGCCGTAAAGGAGAAGGAGCTAATGGAAATCTAACCGTCTGAAAGGTATATTACGAGCGCCGTGTAGTGCCCCTGCACGGCGCTTTTGTCTTTGTGGGAGAATTACATGTCGCTTTTGGCTGCGTTGGGTGATTGTGCCAACTCGTCTTTACCCCGTCACGTCGCCATCATCATGGATGGTAACGGTCGCTGGGCCCAGAACCGAGGCAAGATGCGGGTTTATGGCCACAAGGCGGGCGTCAAGTCAGTGCGCGAGGCCGTTACCTTTGCTGCGCGTGCCAAGATCGAGGCATTGACCCTGTTTGCATTCTCCAGCGAGAACTGGCGCCGCCCGGAAGGGGAGGTCAGTGCCTTGATGGAACTGTTCATCACAGTGCTGGGTCGTGAGGTGCAGAAACTGCACAACAACGGGATCCGGCTCAAGGTGATTGGCGATACTGCTCGCTTTAGTGAGCGGTTGCAGGCCAAAATCGCCAAGGCGGAAGCCTTGACCGCCAATAACAAGGGGTTGACCCTGAACATTGCGGCCAACTATGGCGGCCAGTGGGATATCGCCCAGGCGGCCCGCAAGTTGGCCAAAGCAGTGGCGGCCGGTGAATTGGCCGCTGACGACATTGATGAATCCATGTTGACCCGTGAGGTTTGCATGGCCGATCTGCCACCCGTGGACCTGTTGATCCGCACCGGTGGCGATCATCGCATCAGCAACTTTGTGTTATGGCAGCTCGCCTATGCCGAGCTCTATTTTACCCCGGTATTGTGGCCCGATTTCAACGAGGCCGAGTTCAGTGAGGCGGTCGCCTCTTTCGTTGCCCGCGAGCGTCGCTTCGGTTGCACGGGTGAACAGATACGGGAATTGATCGCCGAGCAGCAGACCGGCTAAACCCCGCTCCCAAGAGAGAGGTTTCTTTTGCTAAAACAACGAATTATTACTGCTTTGATGTTGATCCCCCTGGTGTTGGGGGCGCTCTTCTTTCTGCCATTGAAATTTTTTGCCCTGTTGGCTGCGCTGGTGTTTTTGTTGGCCAGTCGCGAATGGAGTGGGTTTGTCTCTGCTGCTCCGCAGCAATGGTTGCCCATCGTATTTTGTCTGTTGCTCGGTGCCAGCCTCTTTTGGCTGCCGGTGGAGCAACTCTGGACGCCCCACCTGCACCCCCTCGTGATGGGCGTGCTCTGGACAGCGGTAAGCTGGTGGCTGCTGGGTCTGCTGCTGGTGCTGCGCTATCCCCAAAGCGCCAAGCTGTGGAAAGAGTCTATCTGGCTCAAGTCGCTGTTTGGTCTGGTGACTCTGGTTCCCTTCTTCTGGTCGCTGGTCGCCATCCGTGGTTACAACTTTTACCATGACCCCATGATGGGGGCCTGGATCCTGTTGTTCGTGATGGGACTGGTCTGGGCGGCAGATTCTGGCGCGTATTTTTTCGGCAAGGCGTTCGGTAAGCACAAGCTGGCACCGGCTGTGAGTCCGGGCAAAACCATCGAAGGAATGTGTGGCGGCCTCTTTACCGCCAGCCTGCTGGCCATCGGCGTTACCTGGTCGATGGGATTTGTTCCTGCCAAGATGATCACCGTGCTGTTTTGCTCTCTGCTGGCGGTGCTTGCTTCCGTACTCGGTGATCTGACCGAGAGCATGTTCAAGCGCGAAGCGGGCATCAAGGACTCCGGCACCCTGTTGCCGGGTCATGGCGGCATTCTCGACCGGATTGACAGCCTGACCGCCGCCCTGCCGGTGTTTCTGCTCAGTTATCTGCTACTCAGTCAGGAGTTTTGATGCACAAGTCACTGGTTATTCTGGGAGCCTCCGGCTCCATCGGTCAGAGTACCTTGAAAGTGCTGCGCCATAACCCGGGCAGTTGGCAAGTGTTGGCGTTGACCGCCGCCCGCAACGTGGATGCCATGTTGCGGGACTGCCTCGAATTCTCCCCCCGTTTTGCCGTGATGGTTGATGAGGAGGCCGCCCGTGAACTGGCTGCCCGTCTGAAAGCGCACGGTAGTACAACCCGGGTCATGTCTGGTGCAGCAGCCCTCTGCGAGGTTGCCGCTCACCCCGACGCCCATAGCGTGATGGCCGCCATCGTCGGTGCGGCCGGACTGGCCCCGACCATGGCCGCGGTACGTGCCGGCAAGCGTATTTTGTTGGCCAACAAGGAGGCGCTGGTGATGTCCGGTGCTTTCTTCATGGAAGCCGTGCGCGAGCATGGCGCCGAGCTGCTGCCCATCGACAGCGAACACAATGCCATCTTCCAGTGTCTGCCGACTGCCGTGCAGCGCCAGCCCGGTTTTTGCGATCTGGCGGCGGCGGGGATCAGCAAGATTTTGCTGACCGGTTCTGGCGGCCCGTTCCGTTACACCGAGATCGGCGAGCTGGCCAAGGTGACACCGGCGCAGGCCATCGCGCATCCCAACTGGTCGATGGGGGCCAAGATTTCGGTCGACTCCGCCACCATGATCAACAAGGGGCTGGAGTACATCGAGGCGCGCTGGTTGTTCAATGCGGCGCCCGAGCAGATCCAGGTGGTGATCCACCCGCAGTCGGTGATCCACTCCATGGTGCAGTACAAGGATGGCTCCGTGCTGGCCCAGCTTGGCAATCCGGATATGTGTACCCCCATCGCCCATGCGCTGGCTTATCCCAATCGCATCCCTTCCGGTGTGGAACCTTTGGATTTCTTCAGTGTCGGAGAGTTCAGCTTTATCCGGCCTGATTACGATCGCTACCCCTGTCTGGCGTTGGCCATCAATGCCTGCCAGAAGGGACAAGCGGCGACCACTGCGCTCAATGCGGCCAACGAGGAGGCGGTTGCCGCCTTCCTGGCTGGGCGCATCGGTTTTATGGATATTGCCCGGATCAACGAGGCTGTGATGCTGGCGCTGGAGAGCAGCGCCGTCGGTTCGCTCGATGATCTGTTTGCCCTGGACGGTGCGGCAAGAGCCCGTGCTCACACGTTGATTGAGGAGCTTGGCTGATGGGCGGTGTGTTGTGGAATATCGGTGCCTTTGTTGTTGCGCTGGGCCTGCTGGTCGCGGTGCACGAGTTTGGTCACTTCTGGGTGGCCCGTCGTTGTGGCGTCAAGGTTGAGCGCTTCTCCATCGGTTTTGGCAAGGCGATCTGGCGCAGGATGGGTAAAGATGGCACCGAATATGTGCTGGCGCTGATCCCCCTCGGTGGTTACGTCAAGATGCTCGATGGCCGGGTCGATGAACTCAAGCCCGGTGACGAGCAGTATGCCTTCAACCACAAGAGTGTCTGGGCGCGGATGGCGATTGTCGCCGCAGGTCCCATGGCCAACTTCGTGTTTGCCCTGTTTGCCCTCTGGCTGATGTTTATCATCGGGGTGCCGAGCGTCAAGCCGGTGATCGGTGAAGTGCGTCCGGCATCCATCGTGGCAGAGGCGGGTGTGCTGCCGGGGATGGAGATTGTCGGGGTCGGCGATGAGCAGACCGGTGACTGGGAGAGCGTCACTTACGCCCTTATCAGTCATCTGGGTGATGATGCAGTGACTCTCAAGGTGCAGGCACCCAATACCAGCTATGCCACCGATAAAACCTTGTCGCTGACCGGCTGGACCTTCGATCCGGATAAAGAGTCGCCCATCGGCAGCTTGGGAATTGTCCCCCTGAGTGGCAAAGTGCTGCCAGTCGTGGCTGCCGTGGTGCCCAAGAGTGCCAGTGAAAAGGCGGGGCTGCAGGTCGGTGACCGTATCAAACAGGTCGGCGATCAGCCTATTACCGCGTGGGCCCAGTTTGTCGAGCTGGTGCAGCAGGCACCGGGTGAACCCCTGCAAGTGGTGGTTGAGCGCAACAACAGTGATCTCAACGTGACTCTGACCCCGGATAGCCGCAAGGTGCAGGGCAAGCTGGTAGGATTCGTCGGTCTCTCGCCGCAACTGGTTCCATTACCGGATGAATATCGAATTCTGTTACAGTATGGGCCTTTGCAGGCGCTGTGGCATGGCGCGGACAAGACCTGGAGCCTGATCACGCTCACCTTTGACATGATTGGCAAGTTGATCGGTGGCATCGTGTCACTGGACAACCTGAGCGGCCCCATCTCCATTGCCAAGGGCGCCGGCAGCAGTGCCGACTATGGTCTGGTCTATTTCTTGAGTTTTCTGGCGCTGATCAGCGTCAACCTGGGGATTATCAATCTGTTCCCTCTGCCGGTGCTCGATGGTGGCCATCTGGTCTATTTCCTGATCGAAGCGGTCACCGGCAAGCCGGTATCAGAGAAAATACAGGAAGTGGGTTTCAGGATCGGCGCCGCCATTCTGATGTTATTGATGGGCATTGCGCTGTTTAACGATTTCGCTCGCCTCTGAGGCCAGAGCATCAACAAGGACACATAAGAACAAAATGGCTGTTAAAAAAGCATTGGTGTTGAGTTGCCTGCTGGGTGCCAGTTTCCTGGCCCAGGCGGCCCCTGCCTCTTTTGTGGTGCAAGATATCCAGGTCGAAGGTCTGCAACGGGTGACCCTGGGTGCCGCACTGTTGAACCTGCCGATCCGGGTCGGTGATACCGTCGACTCCGTGGCTCTGGCCAGCGCCATCAAGAAGCTCTATGCCTCGGGTAACTTCGAGGATGTGAAGGTTTACCGTGATGGCCAGGTGCTGCAGGTGATGGTCAAGGAGCGTCCAACCATCTCCAGCATCGAGTTTGCCGGCAACAAGGATATCAAAGAGGAGCAACTGACCCAGAGTCTGGAGTCCTCCGGTATCCGTGTGGGCGATCCGCTGGATCGCACCGTGCTCACCTCCCTCGAGAAGGGGCTGGAAGATTTCTACTATGGCGTGGGTAAATACTCCGCCAAGGTCAAGGCCATCGTCACCCCGTTGCCGCGCAACCGGGTCGACCTCAAGTTCACCTTCGTGGAAGGGGAAGCGGCCAAGATCCAGCAGATCAACATCGTCGGCAACAGCGTCTTCCCTGAAGAGAAGCTGATTGCTCAGCTCTCCCTGCGCGACGAAGTGCCTTGGTGGAACTTTACCGCCGACCAGCGCTATCAGAAGCAGAAACTGGCCGGTGATATCGAGACCCTGCGCTCCTACTACATGGACCGCGGCTATATCCGCTTCCAGCAGGAGTCTACCCAGGTCTCCATGACCCCCGACAAGAAGGGCGTCTACGTCACCCTCAACATCAAGGAAGGGGATCAGTACAAGGTCTCCGGTGTCCAGCTCAAGGGTGACCTGATCGATCGCGGTGGCGAGATGAAGGGATTGATCCCGATCGCTGCCGGCAGCACCTACTCCGCCAGTCAGGTGACTCATACCGAAGAGGTGCTCTCCAAGTTCCTCGGCCGTTACGGCTACGCCTATCCGAAAGTGGTCACCTTCCCGCAGGTCAATGACAAGACCAAGGAAGTGGAGCTGATCGTCAACGTTGAGCCTGGCCCCCGTGTCTATGTGCGCAACATCAACTTCAGCGGTAACGCCACCACCGAAGATCAGGTGCTGCGTCGCGAGATGCGCCAGATGGAAGGCACCTGGCTCTCCTCCGACAACATCGAGCAGTCCAAGAGCCGTCTCAACCGCCTTGGTTATTTCGAGAGCGTCGAAGTGGACACCAAGCGGGTGCCGGGCAACGATGACCTGGTTGACCTCGACTTCAAGGTCAAGGAGCAGCCAGCAGGCTCCATCAACGCAGGTATCGGTTACGGTACCGAATCGGGTCTGAGCCTGCAGGCGGGGATCTCCCAGGACAACTTTATGGGTACCGGTAAAAAGGTCTCCATCAACGCCAGCACCAACGACTACTCCAAGAACGTTGACCTGAGCTACAACGACCCCTACTTCACCGTGGATGGTGTCAGCCTGGGTGGTCGGGTCTACTACAACCAGTTCCGCGCCGATGATGCCGATATCGTTGATTACGAGAACGAAACCATCGGTTTCCGTCTCTCCAGCGGCTTCCCGGTCAACGAGTTCAACCGTCTCGACTTCAGTACCGGTATCGAGAGCACCAAGCTGAGCCGTCCGTCATTCAATGCCCAGAACTATCAGGAGTGTCTGAAAGACAACCCGGATACTGATGGCAACACCTACTGCTGGGATCAGTGGAATGATAACCGCCAGTCGGTACAGATGGATCAGTTCTGGAATGCTTACTCACAGGATGGTTCCAACCTCGACTTTGTGACCGTCGATGTCACCGCTGGCTGGACCCGCTCTACCCTGAACAAGGGGATGTTCCCGACTTCTGGCGATCGTCAACGTATCAACGCCAAGGTGACCGTGCCGGGGATGGAGCTGCAGTACTACAAGCTCTCTGCCGAAGATGCCCACTACTTCCCGCTCGATGCGGATCATAGCTGGGTAATGATCGGCAAGGGTCGTGTCTCCTACGGTAACGGCTATGGCGATGACTCCATGCTGCCGTTCTTCGAGAACTACTATGCCGGTGGTTTCGATACGGTACGTGGTTTCAAGAGCAACACCATTGGTCCCAAGGCGATCTACAAGACCTACAACAAGCCGGGTGCTGGCAGTTGCACGGGTTCTCAGCCGTGTGAAACTGGTTACTACGAAGGTTCCGACACCTCGGTGGGGGGCAACGCTCTGGCCGTCGCTTCACTGGAGCTGGTCTTCCCGACCCCGTTCGTCTCCGAGACCTATCGTCCGCAGATCCGTTCCACCGTCTTTATGGACGCAGGTACCGTCTGGAGCACTGATTTTGCCAACGGGGCATATCCTTGCGCCGCCGGTTCTGATTGCAACTATCTGAGCCAGGACTACTCCAACCCGGGCAATATCCGGGTCTCTGCCGGTGTCTCCCTGCAGTGGCTCTCGCCGATGGGCCCGCTGGTGTTTGCCTTGGCCAAGCCGATCAAGAAATACGAAGGGGATCGCACCGAAGTCTTCTCCTTCAACATCGGTCGTACTTTCTAAGCAGAGTTTTGCCCCCACCCATGCGGTGGGGGTCTTCAATGATGGGACGCGCGGTATGCGTGCCTCACCAGGTAACAAGACGGTCCTAACGCCGCTTGCATAATCGGGTAAATCAGGTAGCCCTCGCCATGAGGGAACAAGGAGTAAGTGTGAATAAAGCGTTGAAAGTAGCTGGTTTGAGCTTTGCACTGATGGCTGCCGGCATGGGTTCTGCCTTCGCTGAGACCAAGATCGCCGTGGTCGACATGGGCGAAGTCTTCCAAAAGCTGCCCCAGCGTGAAGCCGTTGCAGCCAAGCTGAAAGGTGAATTCGAGCCGCGTATGCGTGAGCTGCAGAAGCTGGAACAGGAAGGCCAGAAGCTGGTCGAGAAGTTCCGCAAGGATGAAGCCTTCATGAGTGCCGAGCAGAAGAAGCAGAACCAGGAGAAGCTGGCCAAGCTGCAGATGGAGTTCAACCAGAAGCGTCAAGCCTTTGAGCAGGACAACGGCCGCCGTCAGTCCGAAGAGCGCAACAAGATCCTGACCAAGGTGCAGGCTGCCATCGATTCCATCGCCAAGAGCAATGGTTACGATCTGGTGCTGGAGCGCAATGCCGCCCCGTATGCCGCCAGCAAGCTGGACATCTCCGGCCAGGTTATTTCTCAGGTAAGCAAGAGCAACTAATTGATGGCATTCACTCTCGCACAGCTGGCCCAGCAACTGGGGGCCCAGGTCCATGGCGACGGAACCCTGGAAATCCGCAAGGTAGCGACACTGGAAAAGGCCGGGGAGGGGGATATCACCTTCCTGTCCAACAAGAAGTACCGGCACTATCTGGAGCAGAGCAAGGCGACCGCCGTGCTCATTACAGAAGCGGATCTGCCATTTTGTCCCACCAATGCCCTGGTGCTCAAAGACCCCTATGTGGGCTTTGCCCGGGTAGCCCAACTGCTGGACACCACCCCGCAGCCGGCCACGGATATCCATCCGAGCGCCGTTATCGCGGCTGACGTGCAACTGGGCGAGAGAGTGGCCATCGGCGCCAATGCAGTGATCGAATCCGGCGTCGTGCTGGGTGATGATGTACGCATTGGCCCGGGCTGTTTTGTTGGCAAGAATACCCGGCTGGGAGCGCGCTCCCGGCTGTGGGCCAACGTCACCCTCTATCACAATGTGACCATGGGTACCGACTGTCTGGTTCAATCCGGCACAGTGATCGGCGCCGATGGTTTCGGTTATGCCAACGAGCGTGGCGAGTGGATCAAGATCCCCCAGCTCGGCGGTGTGACCATTGGCAACCGGGTCGAGATCGGTGCCTGTACCACCATTGACCGCGGTGCGCTGGAAGATACCCGCATCGCTGACAACGTCATCATCGACAACCAGTGCCAGATCGCCCACAACGTGGAGATCGGTTACGGCACCGCCGTGGCGGGCTCTACCGTGATGGCTGGTAGTCTCAAGGTCGGCAAATACTGTATCATTGGCGGCGCTTCCGTCTTTAACGGGCATATGGAGATCTGCGACCAGGCCACCGTTACCGGTATGGCCATGGTGATGCGACCCATTACCGAGCCCGGTGTCTACTCTTCCGGCATCCCTCTGCAAACCAATAAAGAGTGGCGCAAGACCGCCGCCCGGGTGATGCGTATCGAAGAGATGCACAAGCGGTTAAGCAAGCTTGAGAAGAAGCTGGATCAAGAATAATCACGATTGGTATAGGGTACTGTTTTGACTACTGAAAAGAAGAGCCTGGGTATCCAGGAAATCATGGATCTGCTGCCCCACCGTTATCCGTTTCTGATGGTGGATCGTGTAGACGACTACGAGATCAGCGATGAGCGCAAAACCCTGCGCGCCATCAAGAACGTCTCGTTCAACGAGCCGATCTTCCAGGGGCACTTCCCGGCCAAGCCGGTGTTCCCTGGCGTACTGATCCTGGAAGCGATGGCACAGGCCACCGGTATCCTGGCCTTTACCATGGTGGGCAAGCCGTCTCCCAACGAACTCTACTATTTTGCCTCAATCGACAACGCTCGTTTCAAGCGCCCAGTCGGCCCCGGTGACCAACTGGTGCTGGACGTGGAGTTCCTGAAAGAGCGTCGCGGTATTGCCAAGTTCACCGGTGTCGCCACCGTCGACGGTGAAGTGGTCTGTACCGCCGAGCTGATGTGCGCCAAACGCGAGGTTTAACACACGTGATCGACCAGACTGCCATCATTCACGATACTGCCATCGTCCATGAGTCTGCCGTGATCGGTAAAGGGGTTGAAATCGGCCCCTTTTCTGTCATCGGCGCCGAGGTGGAAATCGGTGACAACACCTGGGTAGGTTCCCATGTGGTGATCAAGGGCCCGACCAAGATTGGTCGCGGCAACAAGATCTTCCAGCACACCTCCATCGGTGAGGATTGCCAGGACAAGAAGTACGCCGGTGAGCGCACTTTCCTCGAGATCGGCGACAACAACGTCATTCGCGAGAACTGCACCTTCCACCGTGGCACCATTCAGGATCAGAGCCTGACCAAGGTGGGCAGCGGCAACCTGTTCATGGTCAACGTTCACGTTGCCCACGACTGCATCATCGGTGACAACTGCATCTTCGCCAACAACGCGACCCTGGCGGGCCACGTGGTGATCGGTGACTTCGTGATCTTTGGTGGTCTCTCCGCCATTCACCAGTTCGGTCGCGTCGGTTCCCACGCCTTTGTCGGTGGCTGCGCCGCCCTGAACAAAGACGTGCCGCCTTACGTGATGGCCGCCGGCAACTACGCCAAGCCGTTCGGGGTCAACTCCGAAGGTCTGCGTCGCCGCGGTTTCAGCGCCGAGGCCATCTCTGCCGTCAAGCGTGCCTACAAAGAGATCTTCCGCTCCGGCAAGACCATCGAAGAGGTGCTGCCGGTGCTGATCGAGATGGCGCAAGCCGAACCGGCCGTCCAGCTCTATGTGGACTTCCTCAAAGATAACGAGCGCGGGATCATCCGTGCCTGATCCGGTTCGTATCGGTATCGTCGCCGGAGAAGTCTCCGGCGACATCCTGGCTGCCGGTCTGGTGCGCGAGCTGCAGGCCCGTTACCCGGATGCGCAGTTCGAAGGGATCGCCGGGCCGCGTATGCAGGCCCTCGGCGTCAAGGCCCTGTTCGAGATGGAAGAGCTCTCCGTCATGGGGATCACCGAGGTGCTGGGCCGTCTGCCGCGCATCCTCAAAGTCCGTCGCGAACTGTTGCGCCACTTTATTGCCAATCCGCCCGATATCTTCATCGGCGTGGATGCACCGGATTTCAATATCGGAGTGGAGCTGAAACTGCGCCGCGCCGGTATCAAGACGGTTCACTATGTCAGCCCCTCGGTGTGGGCCTGGCGCCAAAACCGCATTCACAAGATCAAGGCCGCCACCGACATGGTGCTCGCCTTCCTGCCGTTCGAGAAAGCCTTCTACGACCGCTTCGACGCCCCTTGCCGTTTTGTCGGTCACACCATGGCGGATGACATTCCATTGGTGCCGGATCAGGCTGCCATGCGTCGCAAGCTGGGCATTGATGCCAACCGCCGCTGGCTGGCGGTATTGCCGGGCAGCCGCACCGCCGAAGTGGGCTTTATGTCCCCCCTGTTTCTCGAGGCGTGCAAACACCTGACGGTGCGCTATCCGGATCTCGGCTTCATCGTTCCGCTGGTCAACCAGAAACGGCGTGAGCAGTTTATGGCCATCAAGGCCGAGGTAGCGCCGGGTCTCGACATGGTGCTGCTGGAAGGGCAGGGCCGCGAGGCGATGATCGCCGCTGACGTGGTGATGCTGGCCTCCGGCACCGCGGCGCTCGAAGCCATGCTGGTGAAAAAGCCGATGGTGGTGGGCTACAAGCTCAAGCCCTTCAGCTATTGGCTGGCCCAGCGACTGGTAAAGACCGAATTTGTCTCTCTGCCCAACCTGCTCGCCGGTCGCATGCTGGTGCCGGAACTCATCCAGCACGAGTGCACCCCGGAGAATCTGGTGGAAGAGGTGAGCAAGTACTTCGAGCACGACAACAGTGCGCTGGTCAACACCTTCACCGAGCTGCACCAGCTGATCCGCTGCAATGCCGACTCGCAGGCTGCCGATGCGGTGGCGGATCTGCTCGGCAGATAACGCTATTTCGGACCGTCGATTGCGCCGCGCTACCCGTTCATTCGTTTTCGAGCGGTAATGCCGCGCCAGTCGACCCCTGTCAGGCCCCACGGGGCCTGTTTTGATTCAAGGCTACAAGATGATGATCGATATTCCTGACGACAAGCTGGTTGCCGGTGTGGACGAAGTGGGCCGTGGCCCGCTGGTGGGTGACGTGGTCACCGCTGCGGTCATTCTCGACCCCGCCAATCCGATCGCGGGGCTCAACGACTCCAAGAAGCTCTCCGAGAAGAAGCGCCTCGCCCTGTTTGACGAGATCAAAGAGAAAGCGCTCGCTTGGGCCATCGGTCGCGCCAGCCCGGAGGAGATCGACGAGCTCAACATCCTGCATGCCACCATGCTGGCGATGCAGCGCGCCGTGGCGGGGTTGAAGGTCACCCCCGAGCTGGTCTTTATCGATGGCAACCGCTGCCCGGCATTGCCGATGGAAGCGCGTGCCGTGGTCAAGGGCGATAGCCTGGTGGCCGCCATCAGCGCCGCCTCGATCCTCGCCAAGGTGACACGAGATGCGGAGATGACCGAGCTGGACAGCCGTCATCCCGAGTATGGTTTTGCCCGCCACAAGGGTTATCCGACCGCTGAGCACCTCGCCATTCTGGCCGAGCGTGGCCCGTTGCCCGAATATCGCAAGAGCTTCAAACCGGTGCGCCGCGCACTGGGGATCGAGTAGACCATGCCATTTAGTTTGAGCAGCGAGAGGAGATGACGATGGCTGACCCCCGTTTTATCCACCTGCGAGTCCACTCCGACTTCTCCATGGTCGATGGCCTGCAGAAGATCAACCCCATCGTCGGGGCGGCGGCGGCCAACAACATGCCGGCGCTGGCGCTGACCGATCAGATGAACATGTGCGGTCTGGTGCGCTTCTATGGCGCGGCCCACGGCAAGGGGATCAAGCCCATTGTCGGTGCCGACTTCTGGGTGCAGAGCGATGAGCTCGGCGACGAGCAGTTCCGCCTCACCCTGCTAGCCATGGATAACGACGGCTACCAGAACATCACCCTGCTTATCTCCCGCGGTTACCAGCGCGGCCACGTGCAGGGGCGGCCGGTTATCGACAAGAGCTGGCTCGCCGAACACGCCAAGGGGGTGATCGTCCTCTCCGGCGGGCGCGAGGGGGATGTGGGCAAGTTCCTGCTCAAGGGCAACCGGCAGATGACCGAGCAGTGTGTCGCCTTCTATCAGACCCACTTCCCCGATGCCTACTACCTCGAACTGCTGCGTACCGGTCGACCCGACGAAGAGGTCTACCTGCACATGGCGGTGGCGATTGCCACCGAGTTCGCGCTGCCGGTGGTCGCCACCAACGAGGTGGTGTTCCTCAACGCCGATGATTTCGACGCCCACGAAATCCGGGTCGCCATCCACGATGGCTATACCCTGATGGACAAGCGCCGCCCCCGTCGCTACAGCCCCCAGCAGTACCTGCGCAGTCAGGAGGAGATGGCGGAGCTGTTTGCCGACATTCCCGAAGCGCTGGAAAACACGGTGGAGATCGCCAAGCGCTGCAACGTGACGGTGCGTCTCGGCGAATACTTCCTGCCCAACTTCCCGACCGGCGACATGACTACCGAAGATTTTCTGGTGGCCAAGTCGAAAGAGGGTCTGGAGGAACGTCTCGAGTTCCTGTTCCCGGATCCGCAAGTGCGTGCCGAGCGTCGTCCCGAGTATGACGAGCGTCTCGACATCGAGCTGAAAGTGATCAACCAGATGGGCTTCCCGGGTTACTTCCTCATCGTGATGGAGTTTATCCAGTGGTCCAAGGACAACGGCATCCCCGTTGGTCCGGGGCGGGGCTCGGGGGCGGGCTCTCTGGTGGCTTATGCCCTCAAGATCACCGACCTCGACCCGCTGGAATTTGACCTGCTGTTCGAACGTTTCCTGAACCCCGAGCGGGTATCCATGCCCGACTTCGACGTCGACTTCTGCATGGACCGACGCGATGAGGTGATCGAGCACGTCTCCGACATGTATGGCCGGGATGCGGTCTCCCAGATCATCACCTTCGGCAGCATGGCGGCCAAGGCGGTGGTGCGGGACGTAGGCCGGGTGCTGGGTCACGCTTACGGATTTGTGGATCGCATCTCCAAGCTGATCCCGCCGGATCCGGGCATGACGCTGGCCAAGGCATTCGAGGCCGAGCCCAAGCTGCCCGAGCTCTACGAGCAGGATGAGGAGGTCAAAGACCTCATCGACATGGCCCGTCGCCTCGAAGGGGTGGTGCGCAACGCCGGTAAACATGCCGGTGGCGTGGTGATCGCACCCACCAAGATCACCGACTTTGCGCCGCTCTACTGCGATGACGAAGGCCATCACCCGGTCACCCAGTTTGACAAGAACGATGTGGAATACGCCGGTCTGGTGAAGTTCGACTTCCTGGGTCTGCGCACCCTCACCATCATCGACTGGGCGCTCGGCATGATCAACCCGCGTCTTGCCAAAGAGGGCAAGCCGCCGGTGGACATTGCCGCCATCCCCATCGATGACAAGAAGTCGTTCGACCTGCTGCAGCGCTACGAGACCACAGCGGTATTCCAGCTGGAATCCCGCGGCATGAAGGATCTCATCAAGCGGCTGCGCCCCGACTGTTTCGAAGACATGATCGCACTGGTGGCCCTGTTCCGACCGGGCCCGCTCCAGTCAGGCATGGTGGATAACTTCATCGACCGCAAACACGGTAATGAAGCGATCTCCTATCCGGACGAGAAGTGGCAGCACGAGAGCCTGAAGCCCATCCTCGAACCGACCTACGGCATCATCCTCTATCAGGAGCAGGTGATGCAGATCGCCCAGACGCTGGCGGGCTACACGCTCGGTGGCGCGGATATGCTGCGCCGGGCGATGGGTAAGAAAAAGCCCGAGGAGATGGCCAAGCAGCGAGCCGGTTTCGAGGAGGGCGCCGTCAAGAATGGCGTCGACGGCGAACTGGCGATGAAGATCTTCGATCTGGTGGAGAAGTTTGCCGGCTACGGCTTCAACAAATCCCACTCCGCCGCCTATGCGTTGGTCTCCTACCAGACCCTCTGGCTCAAGACCCACTTCCCGGCCGAGTTCATGGCGGCGGTGATGACCGCTGATATGGACAACACCGACAAAATCGTGACCCTGGTGGACGAGTGCCAGCGGATGGGGCTGACCGTGATCCCGCCGGATGTGAACACTGGCCGCTATCGCTTCTCGGTCAACGAAGATGGTCATATCGTCTACGGGATCGGGGCGGTGAAAGGGGTGGGTGAAGGCCCTATCGACGCTATCCTCAGCGCCCGGGATCAGGACGGCCCGTTCCGCGATCTGTTCGACTTCTGCAACCGGGTCGACATCAAGAAGCTCAACAAGCGGGTGATGGAGAAGCTGATCCTCTCCGGCGCCATGGATCGGCTCGGCCCGCACCGCGCCGCCCTGATGGCGACCCTGGAGGAGGCGATGCGGGCCGCCGAGCAGCACGCCAAGGCGCAGGCGGTGGGGCAGGTCGACATGTTCGGCGTGCTTACCGAAGAGATTGACGACGTCAAGAAGGCGTTTGCCAACGTGCCGCACTGGCCTGACAAGGTGTGGCTGGAAGGGGAGCGCGAGACCCTCGGGCTCTATCTCACCGGTCACCCCATCAACCAGTACAGCAGCGAATTGCGTCGTTATACCTCGGGTCGCCTGTGCGATCTGCATCCCACCTCCCGCGATACCGTGACCACGGCGGCGGGGCTGGTGATCGCGGCTCGCAGCATGGTGACCAAGCGTGGCAACAAGATGGGGATCTTCACTCTGGACGACCGTTCCGGTCGCCTCGATGTGACCCTGTTCAGTGAAGCGCTGGAAAAATATGAAGAATTGATGCAAAAAGACCGCATTTTGGTGGTTTCTGGACAGGTCAGCTTTGATGACTTCTCCGGTGGCCTTAAAATGTCGGCTCGAGAATTACTGGATATCAACGATGCGAGGGAGCGTTTTGCCAGAGCAATCCGCATCTCCCTCGATGAACAGCGGATTGATGATCGCTTTTTCCCGCGTTTGTGCGAGATTTTGGAGCCCGCCCGTGCCGGAGTCTGTCCGGTTCAGGTAAACTATCGTCGCCCCGGCTCCCGGGTGCGATTGACGCTCGGTACCGAGTGGCGGGTGACGCCCACCGATCAACTGATAGATGACTTGCGAGTCCTGCTTGGACGAGAGCGGGTTGAATTGGTTTTTGATTAGAGGTTCTAAGGCCCTATGAGTCTTTTTCTGGATTTTGAACAGCCGATTGCCGAGTTGCAGGCGCAGATTGATGAACTCAAACATGTGAGTGAAGGCAATCACGCCGTGGATCTGAAAGACGAGATCCGCCGGCTGGAGAAGAAAAACGAAGAGCTGACCAAGAAGATCTTCGGTGATCTGGGTGCCTGGCAGGTATCCCAGATGGCGCGTCATCCCCAGCGCCCCTACACCTTTGACTATATCGAGCATATCTTCACCGATTTCGACGAGTTGGCTGGCGATCGCGCCTATGCCGATGACAAGGCTATCGTCGGCGGCATCGCCCGTCTCGACGGCGAGCCGGTGATGGTGATTGGTCACCAGAAGGGTCGCGAGACCAAAGAGAAGATCAAGCGCAACTTCGGCATGCCGCGTCCGGAAGGGTACCGCAAGGCCCTGCGTCTGATGGAGATGGCCGAGCGCTTCAAGATGCCGATCATCACCTTTATCGACACCCCGGGCGCTTACCCTGGCGTCGGTGCCGAAGAGCGTGGCCAGTCCGAGGCGATTGCCCGCAACCTGAAAGTGATGGCCGGTCTGACCGTGCCGGTGGTCTGCACCGTGATTGGTGAGGGTGGCTCCGGTGGTGCGCTGGCCATTGGCGTGGGTGACCGCGTCAACATGCTGCAGTACTCCACCTACTCCGTCATCTCGCCGGAAGGGTGTGCCTCCATCCTGTGGAAGAGTGCCGACAAGGCCTCCGTAGCTGCCGAAGCGATGGGTATCACTGCCCAGCGTCTGAAAGAGCTCAAGCTGATCGACCACGTGATCGACGAGCCCCTCGGCGGTGCTCACCGCGATGTGGAGAAGATGGCCAAAAACCTCAAGGCCCGCATCAAGCAGGATCTGGACGCCCTGCGTCCGCTCGATACCGAGCAACTGCTGGAGCAGCGCTACCAGCGTCTGCTGGGCTACGGCTACTGCTAAGCGCAGCCGTCAGCCCCGAGTGTTCAGGCCCCCGTCATCGACGGGGGTTTTTTATTGCTGATGACTTGTCTTGCGGTGATTGCCCCAATGCGCCCTGAAACGGCACAGCTCAGTCTTCGCGGGTGAGGGGCAGGGTTGGTATGCCACGCTGTTCATGAGGGCTGTCAGTAGCCTACAGTATCCTTTGGTATTGCTGGCGATGGCACGACAAGCCGCTTGATCATCCGATTGCGGCATAAAAAAGCGCCCCGACTGTGCGGAGCGCTTTTACAGGTGTCTGGCGGTATTACAGTTCGATCTCGTCTGTAAGACCTTCATAGGCGATATCGATGGATTGCAGCTCCTTCTGCAGGCGATGTTTGTCTTTCAACGCCTCGATTTCACGCCATTTACGTTTTTTTCCCGTTGTCCCGCGGCTACGCGAACCGAGTTCAACCACCTCGTCATAATCGAAGTTGAACATTTCCATGGCTCCCTCCTTGGTTTTTATCGTTTTCACCACCCGTATAACATAACGAATCTGAAATTAAAACGTTTTCGTGACGACTCTATGACAGCGCTAAAAAAGCCCATAAAAAAAACCGGGCCCCTTGTTAGGGGCCCGGTTTTTATCAGAAAAAAGAACCGATTACAGGCGGCTTGCCAGCATGGTTTCCAGCTTGCCCTGGTCGATGGCAAACATGCGGATGCCTTCGCCCAGCTTCTCGTGAGCCATGGCGTCCTGGTTCAGTTCCCAGCGGAATTCGGCTTCGGTCATCGGAGTCGGTTTGGCCTTGCGCTCACCGGTGTAGTCCAGTTTGCGTACCACGGCGCCTTCGGTCTTGCTCAGCTCTTCCAGCAGGGCCGGGCCAATGGTCAGGCGGTCGCAACCGGCCAGTTCCAGGATCTCGCCGGTATTGCGGAAGCTGGCGCCCATCACCACGGTCGGGTAGTCGTGCTGCTTGTAGTAGTTGTAGATAGAGGTGACGGAGACCACGCCCGGATCTTCGCTGGCGGTGTAATCACGGCCATTTTTAGCCTTGTACCAGTCGAGGATGCGACCCACGAACGGGGAGATCAGGAAGGCACCGGCTTCGGCACAGGCACGGGCCTGGGCGAAGGAGAACAGCAGGGTCAGGTTGCACTGGATGCCCTCTTTCTCCAGAACCTCGGCGGCACGGATCCCTTCCCAGGTGGAGGCCAGCTTGATCAGAATGCGGTCGTTGCTGATACCCGCTTCGTTGTAAAGACGGATCAGCTTGCGGGCCTTGGCGATGCTGGCTTCGGTATCGAAGGAGAGGCGGGCATCCACTTCGGTAGAGATGCGGCCCGGAACGATCTTCAGCACTTCCAGACCGATGTTGACGGCCAGCTTGTCGCCCGCGTCGATGATTTGCTGTGCCTTGTCCTGGCTCTGGGCTTTGGCCCACTTGATGGCGTCTTCGATCAGCGGAGCGTACTCGGGGATCTCGGAGGCCTTCAGAACCAGAGAGGGGTTGGTGGTGGCATCGATGGGCTGATAGCGTTTGATGGCTTCGATATCACCGGTGTCGGCAACAACAGTGGTCAGGGCTTTCAGCTGGGTTAATTTATCGGCCATAGCGAATATCATCTCTTAATGAGGGAGTAATCCCTGGGTTGCGGGCTTGAGACGGTGGTTCTGAAATAAAATTACAGGATCTTGGTGCCTCAGGCTCAGAAAAGCGCGATGGGGGCGGCCCATCGTCATTGCCTGCCTAATTAATACTGATGTGCTGCATCCTGCAATAGGGGCGCTTGGTTGTTAAACATTCAGGCTGTTGAGTTATCCCGTTTTATGGCTTGAAACTATATGATTAGTAAGGTTTTTTACATTTCCTCCCGACCTCGCTCCGGTTTGCTTTCAGCTGAACTTTTTTAGCCAATATCCATATTTGTGTCGTTGATCACATAAATTATCTCGCTACGTACTTGAAATTTAATTACAGAGAAAACGTTTGGCGAAATGTTGCCATTTGAAAGCCATTTCATGCAAGCGTTTGCGTTTTCGGATAGCTCATCAGGGATATATCAAAATGGTTCTCTTATGGGGCTTAATGGTGGCCTGTCTGATTGAATTATTGAGTTTGTTGAAAGTTTGCGATTTAAATGGAGCTTTATGGGCTTTTACCGTTCGTTTTTTGTGTCTCGCGTGACCGGAATCACTATTCCGGGCTCTCCCGCTGTGCTAGATTCCGCCCCTTTAGCGAAACGCTAATTAAACGACAGACAGAAAACGGTCAGCGCAGACTGGCCATGGATGTGAATAACAACGAGAGAATTATGGACACCTTGATTGCGATGCTAAACGACCTGATGTGGGGAGCCGTGCTCATCTACCTGCTCATCGGGGTCGGTATCTTTTTCACCTTCCGCCTGGGTTTTATCCAGATCCGTCACTTTGGCCACATGTTTTCCGTGCTGAAAAACAGCCGTAAATCGGACAACGCGGGCATCTCCTCCTTCCAGGCCCTCTGTACCAGCCTTGCCGCCCGTGTCGGCACCGGCAACCTGGCCGGTGTGGCTGTCGCCATCTATCTGGGTGGCCCCGGCGCCATCTTCTGGATGTGGCTGATTGCCTTTATCGGCATGGCGACCGCATTCGTCGAAAGCACTCTGGCCCAGCTCTACAAGGTCAAGGATGAGGATGGCAACTACCGTGGTGGCCCGGCCTACTACATGGAGAAAGGCCTTGGCATGCGCTGGATGGGGGTGGTCTTCTCGCTCTGCCTGATCCTGGCATTTGGTCTGGTGTTCAACGCGGTGCAGGCCAACTCCATCAGTCTGGCGATGAAGGTGGCGTTTGGCATTCCTGACTGGGTCAGCGGTCTGGCGCTGGTGGCGCTCTCCGGCCTGATTATCTTCGGCGGCATTCGTGGCATTGCCCGTTTTGCCGAGCTGGTGGTGCCCTTTATGGCACTGGCATATATCCTGCTGGCGCTGGTGATCGTGGCGATGAACATCACCGAGTTGCCTCATGTCTTCATGCTGATCATCAAGTCCGCCTTCGGGATTGAGCAGGCAGGCTCAGGTGCGCTCGGTTATGCCATCTCCCAGGCGATGATCAACGGTATCAAGCGCGGTCTCTTCTCCAACGAAGCGGGCATGGGCTCTGCGCCCAACGCTGCGGCGACTGCCACTCCCTATCCGCCGCACCCGGCCTCTCAGGGTTATGTGCAGATGCTGGGGGTCTTTATGGACACCATCGTCATCTGCAGCTGTACCGCCGCCATCATCCTGATGTCCGGTCAGTTTGAGCCGGGATCCGGCGTGACCGGTGTCGAGCTGACCCAGCGTGCGCTCTCCTCCCAGATTGGCAGCGGTGGCAACATCTTCATTGCGGCGGCCATCTTCTTCTTTGCCTTCACCTCTATCGTGGCGAACTACTCCTATGCCGAGACCAATCTGGTGTTCCTCGAGCACAACCACAAGGGCGGCCTGATGCTGTTCCGGGTGTTCGTGCTGGGGATGGTGATGTTCGGTGCCGTGGGTGAGTTGCCGATTGTGTGGGCGATGGCGGATGTCTCCATGGGTCTGATGGCCATCGTCAACCTGGTGGCGATCCTGCTGCTCTCCAGCGTTGCCATCAAGCTGGCGAAGGATTACAACGACCAGCTCCGGCTGGGCAAGGTACCCACCTTCGATGCCAACAAATACCCCGAGATCCGCTCCCAGCTGGAAGAGGGGATCTGGGACAATCCGACCAAAAAGTAACAAGCGGTGAATCAAACCTCTTGATTAAAACCTGAAGGGGGAGCCGGTGGCTCCCCCTTCTTTTATGGCGCGCTCTTCGGTTGCTTATCCCAGCGCCGAACGAGTTGCCTGATACGCCGTCGTAACTGGCTCCAGCAGCGCCCTTGTTGCCGTTCGCTGAGGGGGGCATAACGCCAGAGTCGATAGAGCCACGCACTCTTTAGCAGGGAGTGGGCAAGGTCGGGACGCAGCCGTGCCAGCCGCTCGCACCATGCCCCCATGCTCTCGGCGGGCTGGGGTGGGTAACCACTGCGTTTACCCCGTTTGAGCAGGGGCTGCCAGATGCGCCGCTCTGGCGGCAGGCGGGCGGGCAACAGCAGGGGCAGGCTCACCAGCAGAGCGACCAGCATCAGGCTGGCGAGGATCAACCAGGGAGTGTGCCCCGCCAGTGCGGGCCAGCGCAGGCCGATTTGTTGCCAGAGTTGGCCCGCATCGTAACCAATCACCCAGCGACTCCACTGGTAGTCGATATTGTTGCCCCACCAGCGCAGCTGATTGAGCAGGGCCCAGTTGCGATAACGCTGCAAAGCGAGGGGGTCGGCAGCGGTAAACTCCTCGCTCAGCGCCTCCCTCACGCCGCCTTCAATACGCTCCGGTGCCACTGCCGCAGTGGGGTCGATTCGCCGCCATGATCCCTCTTCATCGAGATACTCTACCCAGGCGTGAGCATCGAACTGGTGTACCGCCAGATAGTTGCCTCTGGGATTCCACTCGCCGCCGAGATAACCGGTGACCAGCCGTGCCGGAATACCGGCGGCGCGCAGTACGAAAGCGGTCGCCATGGCGTAGTGGCCGCAAAAGCCGCGCTTGGTATCGAACAGGAACTCATCCACCCCGTCACTGCCAAGCCGTGGCGGGGTCAGAGTGTAGTAATAGGATTGGCTGCGAAACTGTTCGAGCAGGGCGGCGACCAGCGCTGCGCGTTCTGGATAGCGCACAGCCAGCCCTTGGCCGTGAGCTCGCGCTCTCGGGTTGCCTCCGGCTGGCAGTTGCAGGTTGCGCTGGGCGGCTTGGTGGTCATCCTCGGGCAGCGCTTCGCCGCGGCCAATGCGATAGCGGATCGCCACCTCGCCGCTCCCCTGCCGATAGAGGGTGTGAATGGGGGTGAGCAGCACTGGTCCAGTCAGAATAGTCGGTTCACTCAGGGCAAAGGCCCAGCGGTGGCGCTGGGGCTCGGCGATCACCTCGTAGCTCCCGGCGGGTAACGGGCTATCTGCCTGTTGAGTGTTGGCCTGAGAAGAGGATGCCAGAAGGGTGAGCCCGGTTTGCACCGGCACTGTCCGTTGCCACGTTTTGACCTCGGGGCTCAGCAACCAGCGTTGGCCATCGAAAACTTCTTGGCGCATTACCGGAAAGTAGCGCTCGCGGGCTGGGGGTGGGCCATCGGCAAAGGTGACCCGAAACGCCAGTTCCGAGGAGTTGACCAGTTCGCTGATATCGCCGGGGGCCAGCTCTTCCGAGAGCCCCGACAGGGCGCGGCTGGTGGTGGGCATCTGCCAGAGGGGCGGGAGCCTTGGCAGCAGCAAAAACAGAGTGATAAGCAGGGGAAGCGCCAGCAGCAGGGCACCGCCCGCGCTGCGCCATGGCCTTTTCTGCTCGGGTGCAATGGCGGCCACCAGTGTGGTCACTGCCAGCCAGAGCGCCACTGCCATCCCGACTGCCCAGCCGATGCTTTGTCGCTGCACCAGTGCCAGCGCGATGAGAAAGAAGGCGAGCAGCAGCACCTGCTCGATATCCCGCTCGCGCCGAACCTCGATCATCTTCAGGTTATAGCCGAGCCAGAGCAGATTGATCAGGGCGGGCAGGGTGCCCAATGTGCGCCACTGCAACCCCAGCAACAGCACAGTGGTGATGGCCAGCAGCGCCAACCAGCGGGCAGGCAGGGGCGGCCAGCCGCGCCACAGCATCATGGCCCGGACGCCGAGGGTGATGGCGCCTACTGCCACTACCCAGAGTTGCAACTGGGGCCAGAGCGCCGCGACCAGCAGCAGCTGTTGCAGGGCGATGAGTGGCAGCAGGCGGCGGTTATCGAGCAGCATCTGGCGTGCTCTTCGGTGGTGTTGCATCGAATCGGGCCAGTGCCAGCAGGCAGCGCTGCACAAAGGCGGCACCGCTATCGGGCCCCAGCGTCTGGTTTGCCAGCGTCAGGGTAAAGGGGATGCCCCGCTTGCCGTAATCGGCGCACCACCAGGCCAGCACCGCCAGCCGCTGCTCCAGATCCCCGCCTGCGACCCGCTGTAAGGTGAAGTGGCTGTCATCCTGCTGTGGTTCATGGAACTGTTTGGTCAGCAAGCCGCGCCCCTGAGCAAGTTGCTTCCAGGCGACCCGGCTCAGTGGTTCACCGGCCTGATGTGTCCGCAGGGTATCAAAGTCACCGAGAGTGGCCGGAGCGGGTTGGCCCTGATAACCCTCGCTTTCGGTCGCATGTACCCCTATTAGCGCCCCGAATGCCGGTTTGGGGGAAAGCCAGCCCTCCAGTTGCAAGTCCAGCAGGGACCAGCAGCGAAACAGGCCGAGGGGGTAGCGGCTCTCGACCCGCAATCGGCCAAGGGGCAGTGCCCCACGGTGCGAGCCCGATACTGGCAGGATAACTGAGCTGGGCACAGCGTCGGCCTGTGCCAGCCAGAGGGTGCCTTCGTTGAGGCTAAAGCTGAGTGCCTGCACCGGGCGCGGGCTCTGCACCAAGATACGGATAGGCAGCTGGCTACCCGCTTCCCCGAGCATCAGTGGGCCCCCCAGCAGCTCCAGCCCCAGCAGGTTGCGGTGGGTGAGCCACATGGCGGCCATAAACAGGCTGCCGAGGCAGTAGGCCAGCAGCAGTACCAGATTGTTCTGGTAATTGGTGCCGAGCAGATAGATGGCGAGCAGCAC
This sequence comes from Aeromonas sp. FDAARGOS 1404, assembly GCF_019047085.1. Lineage (NCBI taxonomy): Bacteria > Pseudomonadati > Pseudomonadota > Gammaproteobacteria > Aeromonadales > Aeromonadaceae > Aeromonas > Aeromonas sp. FDAARGOS 1404. The sequence goes on along the minus strand of NZ_CP077237.1, from coordinate 1,256,364 downwards.
CAGCAGATAGAGCAGTCCCATGCGGGTAGGGAGAATAAAGAGGCTGCGGGTACCAAGCGTGATCTGGCGGGCCGGAGGAATGCGGCGGTCGAGCCAGCGCCGCTGCCAGCGGGCTCGCCACTGCTGCCAACGGTTTAGCAATTTGCTCATCAGGGATTGTCCGGATCGACCCGGGCCAGCAATCGCTGGCTAAGGGGACAGGCTTCGCCGTGCTGTACGCCAAAGCTGCCCCGCAGCCGATGCTCGGCCACATAGGGGAAGACTGCCTGCACATCCTCCACCGTGACAAAGCGCCGCCCCGCCACCAGCGCCCAGGCACGGCTCACCGCCAGCAAGGTCTGGGCTGCACGGGGGGAGAGGGGCTGTGGCAGCTCCCCATCAAAGCGGCTCTGGTGCACCAGCGCCAGCAGGTAGTAGAGGGTGGCATCGGAAACATGGATAGCATCCCCTTCGCTTTGCAAGGTGGCGAGTCCGGCAGCATCCAGCACGGCGGGCAACGGGCCAGTCGGCTGGTTGCCCCGTAGTAGCTGGCGCTCCGCCTCTCGTGGCGGAAAACCCAGCGAGAGTCGCACGGCGAAGCGGTCGAGTTGGGACTCCGGCAGTGGATAGGTGCCCGCCTGATCCGCCGGGTTCTGGGTGGCGATGACGAAAAATGGATCGGGGAGTGGGTGCGTGTGGCCCTCGATGCTCACCTTGCCCTCGGCCATCGCCTCCAGCAGGGCGCTCTGCACCTTGGGGCTGGCACGGTTGATCTCGTCCGCCAGCAGTACCTGGGTGAAGATGGGGCCGGGGTGAAAGCGAAATGTTTGCTGCTGGGGGTCAAAGATCTGCAACCCCAGCAGGTCGGCGGGGAGCAGATCGGCGGTGAACTGCATCCGCCTGCATGCCAGCCCCAGTACCTGTGCCAGCGCGTGGGCCAGGGTGGTCTTGCCCATGCCGGGCAGATCCTCGATCAGTAGATGACCGCGCGCCAGCAGGGTCACCAGCGCGATTTTCAGTTGCAGCGGCTTGCCCAGAATGACTTGCTCCAGTGCTGCCAGCAGCCCGGCAATCTGCTCTTCTCTCTTCATTCCCTTCATACACATTCCCTGTATTGCGTCGCACCTACAGCTTATACGCCCGCAAGGGCGAAGGCGGATAACAGACGGGCGGTAAAAGTGCAGCGCAGGGATGGCTATGAGCGGGAGGTGACCCGGTTTATTACAGCCTCTGGTCGATTCAATATGGCCGCTTAGGCACGTAACTCAATAGAATATTTCCTGATTGGAATGTACCGATCGCCATCTCTTCACTAGGTGAGGGCGCTGGGCGCCCATATAGTTGCCCCATTGCGACGCGCTGCGTTGCTAGCTTTGTCACCACCTTGGCCCCGCCACTGTTCGCCTGTCGCTGTGATCTGGCAGGCATCGGCACGCCAATCTGTTATGGAGCATCCATGCCTGTATTCCTGTTGTGCACTTTTCTGATGATCATCCTCTATCCGGTCGGGATCGATCTCTATCTGGTCGCCGTGCCCAAGATTGCCGATGCCCTGCAGGCGAGCGAGGCGCAGATCCACACTGCCTTCTCCATCTATCTGTTTGGCATGGCGGCCACCGTGCTGTTGGGCGGGATGATTGCCGATCGCTTCGGGCGGCGCTGGGTGGTGCTCGGGGGCGCCCTGATTTTTGTCCTCGCCTCGCTGGTGGCAGGCAGCGCAGAGGGGATAAGTCAGTTCTATTTCGGCCGTTTCTGGCAGGGGGTCGGGGCCGGTGCGCTCTACATCATGACCTTTACCGTGCTGCGGGATGTGCTGAGTGAGGAGCGGCTGGCGATGGCGCTCTCGATGATCAACGGGGTGATCTGCGTGATCCCGGTGCTGGCGCCGGTGCTCGGTTATCTCATCCTGTCCCATTTTGACTGGCGCGGGATCTTCGTGGCAATGGCGCTGGTGGCTGCCGTCAGCGGTCTGGTGAACTTGCTTCTGCTCAAGGAGACCCGCCCGACCCGGCAACCGTGCAGTGGCGCTGCGCTGCCTTTTGCCCTGCTGCGCTCGCCGCGCTTTATGTTGCTCTCCCTGCTGACCAGTGCCAGCGTGACCGCCATTCTGGTTTATGTCAGCGTCTCGCCGCTGATCCTGATGAAGGAGTTTGGCTTCACCACCGAGCAGTACTCCATCGTGATGATGGTGATGGCCGGCGTGAGTATGTCCACATCCTTCCTGACGCCCCTGCTGTTGCGCTGGCTGGGCAAACAGAAAGTGCTGGCGGTGTCTCATCTCTCCTATCTGCTGGCGGCGTGCTCACTGATCGGCAGCTGGCAGACGGGGGGCGATATCCATCTGCTGCTGCCGGGGTTTGCGCTGGTCTGTGTCGGCTTCTCCTGTGGCTTCGGGGTGGCGATGGGGGAGGCGCTCGATGGTTGTCAGCATAACGTGGCCTTTGCCAGTGCCGTGCTCTGCATCATGCAGATCAGCCTCTCCGGCCTCTATATCTGGCTGCTGGGTCAACTTGGCTTTGCCCCGACCGAGATGCTGATCTGCGCTCTGCTGCTGGCACTGCTCAGTTACCTGGCTGTCAAAGGGCTGTTACCATGGCTCGCGCTTCGTGAAGTGCGGTCGCAGGGCTGATGGAAGATGAGAGGGGATATGCGCAATCTGGGTGAACTCGATTTGAACCTGCTGGTGGTGTTCAAGTACCTGATGCAGGAGCGCAGTGTGGCAGGGGCGGCCAAAAAGCTCTGTGTCACTCCGTCGGCGGTGAGCAAGTCTCTGGCCAAATTGCGGGAGTGGTTTGACGATCCCCTGTTTGTGCGGGTGCGGCAGGGGTTGCAGCCCACCAACCTCTCCCTGACTCTGGAGGAGGAGCTGAAGCTCTGGTTCCAGCTCACCGACAGCATCACCTCGCTCAATAGCGAGGCGATCCCAGACGGTGCCCGTTTCACGCTGGTGATGGAGTCCCCCTTCTACATCAGCTTCCTGAGCGATCTGCCCATGACCATCTACCAGAAGTACCCCAACTCTGTGGTCAGGATGCTGGGGTGGGATCACCACTCCCTCAACGACATCGTCAACGGTGATGCGGATCTCGGCTTCTGCGCCCGCGAGACCCATGGCCGCTCCCAAGCCAAGGTCAATCGGTTGCCCTACTACATCGATCACGAGGTGTTGTTCACCGATCGCCCGGTGGTGTTCCTGCGCAAGGATCACCCGCTGCTGGAGCAGAAGTGGTCGCTGGAGAACTTTTTGGCCTGCCCCCAGATCAGCATGGTGTGGGAAGCGAACGATACCTGGGCTCTCGACAGTCTGCTAGAGGACGAGGGGCTGAAGCGGGAGGTGCCCATCATGGTCTCCAGCTTCGAGCAGGCGCTGCATATTGCCTCCCAGTCGAGCCACGAGCTGATTGCGGTGGCCCCTTCCTACTGCGGTGGTTATGCCAGTTGGCATCATGGCAATCTGATCGCCATGCCGCTGCCGCTACCCGAGAAGCTCTACGCCCAGCTGGAGATCGCCTTCATCCTGCTGTGGCACAAACGGCACAATCAGGATGCCAAGGTGATGTGGCTGCGCAACGAGATCCGGCGACTCTACAACGACGAATCGCCACGCTAATGTGGCCGTGACGGTGCCCATCGATCAGCCGGAGCCATCTGCTCCGGCTTTTTGTTGTTGCATCGCCCTGATGAGTGGGCTTTTGCACGACTTAAGTGCCGAGCTCGGGTTAAGCTGTGTGCCATTCAACTCTCTTTATGCACAGATTAGCCTTGGTTGCACGTCTCGAGTGAAGCTCTTTTCACGAAAAAAATTCATGTGGTTTCATTAGAAAACTTCACTAATGGCCACTTTTAAAGTGTGATCGACCATTAAGTTCCTGTATTTGCAGTGATATAGCATGACACCCCTTGGAATGGCGGGGTTAGATAGCGCCTGCGTAGGTGACTGCCAGTGGAGCGCGGCGTGAGCCAGCCCCACAGGTCGTCTGTGGCCGTGCCATGCCCCGGCTATCTGGCCACCAGCCATGAGTGACGGAGCAGAGGGGAATAAGTACCAAGGTTGATAAACCGGCTTGAGTAAAGGGATGCAGCAAAGGTAGAACCCGGAGCCGGTAACTGTACCGGGAGACGCCACTCATCATCCCCCGATAACCCGTAATTGAAACCGGCTAGATGAAAAACACCTTTCATCGAACGGGGCCCGTGCACCCGAAAATAGCCAGATTGGCAGGCTGACTGCACTCCCCGTTATGGCAATGACGGGCAAAAAAATAGTGCGGTAGCCACCATCAGATTAATAAAAATAAATCTCAGCAAAGGCAGGTTGATATGCGTCCAGCAACAGCACCGACCGGGTTGTTACAACAGCCCAAACCCTTCTTCATGATATTTTTTGTCGAACTCTGGGAGCGCTTCGGTTATTACGGCGTGCAGGGGATCCTGGCAGTTTTCTTTGTACAGCAACTGGGTTTTTCCCAGGAGCAGTCGTTTATCACCTTCGGCGCTTTCTCGGCGCTGGTGTATGGCCTTATCTCGATCGGTGGTTATGTTGGCGACCATATTCTCGGGACCAAGCGCACCATGGTGCTGGGGGCCGTGGTGCTGGTGATAGGCTACTTTATGACCGGCCTCTCTATCTACAATCCCGACCTGATTTTCTATGCGCTGGGCACCATTGCGGTCGGTAACTGCCTGTTCAAGGCCAATCCGGCAAGCCTGCTGTCAAAATGCTACCAGCCAAAAGATCCGCGGCTGGATGGGGCGTTTACCCTGTTCTATATGTCGATCAATATCGGCTCCCTTATTTCCCTCTCGCTCGCGCCGGTGATTGCCGAACACTACGGCTATACCGTGACCTATAACCTGTGCGGGGTGGGGCTGATTATTGCGCTGCTCACCTTCTTTGCCTGCCGCAATATGGTGAAGGATATTGGCTCCGAGCCGGATCACCTGCCACTCGATTACAGCAAGCTGCTGCTGGTTATATTGGGCTCGGTAGCCATGGTCTTCTTCTGCGCCTGGCTGATGCACCACGTGGTGATCGCCAACATGGTGCTGATGACGGTAACCATCGCCGTGGTGATCTTCTTCTTTCGCGAGGCATTCAGGCTCGATACCGTGGGCCGCAACAAGATGTATGTGGCCTTCGTGCTGATGCTGGAGGCGGTGCTCTTCTATGTGCTGTATGCCCAGATGCCGACGTCTCTGAACTTCTTTGCCATCAACAACATGCACCACGAAATGCTGGGCATGAGCGTCAACCCAATCAGCTTCCAGGCGCTCAACCCCTTCTGGGTGGTGGTGGGCAGTCCGGTACTCGCGATGATCTATACCCGGATGGGCAGCAAGGGGCGGGATCTCACCATGCCGCTCAAGTTCACCCTCGGGATGTTCTTCTGCTCGCTGGGCTTTCTGACGGCGGCGGCATCCGGCTGGTGGTTTGCCGATGAGCAGGGGCTTACCTCCCCCTGGTTTATGGTGCTTATCTACCTGTTCCAGAGTCTGGGTGAGCTGATGATCAGCGCCCTGGGGCTGGCGATGGTCGCCGCGCTGGTGCCGCAACGCCTGATGGGCTTCATTCTCGGAATGTGGTTCCTGACTCAGGCGATGGCGTCCCTGCTGGGTGGTTATGTGGCAACCTTTACCGCCGTGCCGCAAGGGATGACGGATCCGCTGCAAACCTTGCCGATCTACACCGGCGTATTTGGCAAGATCGGGATGGCGACCCTGCTGATTGCGGTAGTGATGGGGCTGATGGTGCCCTGGCTCAACCGGATGATGAATGCGAACCCGACAGAGGCCGAAGGGCTGGTCGCGGGACAATCACAGGCGTAATGAGGGGATTGTGCGAGACAAGGCAAGGGCAGCGACCCTTGCCTTGCTGTTGATGGCTTAGTTGTACTGCTCTTCCATCCAGGCTTCGACGATCAGCTGCGCCGATACCCCGTCCACGCTGCCTTTTTCCAGCGCGCGATAGCCACCTTGCTCAAACAGCCGGGCGCGGGCATCTGTGGTGGTGAGTCGCTCATCCTTGAACTCCACCGGTTTGCCGAAGCGGCCATGCAGCCGGTTGCCGAATTTGCGAGCCCGTACCGTGATCTCCTGATCGGTACCATCCATGTTCAGCGGCAGACCGACCACCAGCAGGTCTGGTTGCCACTCCTTGAGCAGCTTCTCAATCTCGTCCCAGTTGGGGATGCCGTCGTTGGCCTTGAGGGCGCGCAGAGGCTGGGCTGTGCCAGTCAGCTCCTGACCGATGGCGACGCCAATGCTCTTGGTGCCATAGTCAAAGCCCATGATGCTGCGTGATGACATAACTGATAAATCCTCGAAATAGAGAGCGGAGCGGGCCAGCCGATCAGCTGTGGCCGATATCGCTGGAGAGGTGAACCGGGTTCACCCCTATGCTGGCGGCAGCTTGTTGCCAACGTTTGTGAATGGGGGTCTTGAACACCAGAGCCGGATTGGGGGGGATCACCAGCCAGGCGCCATCCACCAGCTCCTGCTCCAGCTGCCCTGCGCTCCAGCCGGCATAGCCAAGAGCCACCAGCCAATGGGCAGGGGCCTCGCTCGTACCCAGGGTTTCCAGAATATCCTTGGAGGTGGTCACCATCATCTCATCCCCCACCTGCAGGGTGGAGTTGAAACCGGGGCGGAAGCTGTGCAGCACGAAGCCACGATCGGCGTGAACCGGCCCCCCTTGCAGTACCGGCTGCTTGAGCTCCGGGTTGTTGGGCGGATTGAGCTGGAGCTGGGTCAGCATGGTTTCCAGCGACATCTCCACCGGAATGTTGACGACCAGTCCCATGGCGCCCTCTTCGTTGTGCTCGCATAGATAGACCAGCGAGCGCTCGAAGTAGGGATCCGTCAGGCTTGGCATGGCAAGCAGGAAGTGATTTTGCAGTGTTTGCATAGAGGCCAAATAGTGCAAAGGTATTTGAGGTCAATTATGGCAGTTGATCCCCATGGGAAAAACCGCTTTTTGGGCTGGGCGAGATCCCGCCCCTTTCCGGATTGTCTTGAAACAGAGAGGGTGGCGCCGGGCCACCCTCTCTGTTTCCTGGCTTGTCGGGGGTGGGTTACCCCTGAACAGGCCGGTTTAGCCTGTCTGGCGATTATTTGCCCAGCCGACGCTCGATGGCATCCATCAACATGCCGGTGATGTGAACATCGAAGGCGGCTTCAATCTCGCGAATGCAGGTCGGGCTGGTGACGTTAATCTCAGTCAGCCGATCGCCGATGATGTCGAGGCCGACGAAGATAAGGCCCTTCTCTTTCAACGTCGGGCCCACCGCACGGGCGATGGCCCAGTCAGCTTCGCTCAGGGGGCGGGCCTCACCACGGCCACCGGCTGCCAGATTGCCACGGGTCTCACCTTGCGCCGGAATACGGGCCAGACAGTAGGGAACCGGTTCGCCGTCCACCACCAGCACCCGCTTGTCGCCATCCTTGATAGCGGGCAGATAGGTCTGCGCCATGCAGTACTGGCTGCCGTGGGCGGTCAGGGTTTCGATAATCACGCCGACGTTGGCGTCATCTTCCTTCATGCGGAAGATGGAGGCGCCGCCCATGCCGTCCAGCGGCTTGAGGATGACGTCCTTGTGTTTCGCGTGGAAGGCGCGCAGCTTGTCGGCGCGGCGGGTTACCAGCGTGGTCGGGGTGTGCTCGGCAAACCAGGCGGTGTAGAGCTTCTCGTTGGCGTCGCGCAGGCTCTGCGGCTTGTTGACGATAAGGCAACCCTCATCCTCGGCCCGCTCCAGCATGTAGGTGGCGTAGATAAATTCGGTATCGAACGGCGGATCCTTTCGCATCAGGATCACATCGAGGTTGGAGAGGGGCTGATCCACCACCTCGCCCAGCGTGTACCAGTCGGCATAGTCATATTTGACGGTGAGCGGGCGCATGGTGCCAAAGGCGCGACCGGTTTCCATGTAGAGATCCTTCATCTCCAGATAGAAGAGCTCATAGCCGCGCTTTTGCGCCTCTTCGAGCATGGCAAAGCTGGAATCTTTCTTGATGTTGATGGCCGAGATGGGGTCCATCACGATGCCGAGTTTAATGGTCATCCGAATATCCTTCTTGTGGCTCGATTGCGAGTGAGATTCTTAAAACCTGTTCAAAGTCTGTCACGAGAGGTCGTCAGCAAGGTAAAGAGCAGCGCAGGAACCGGAGCGTATAGACATACGTGAGGATTCCGAGCAGCGCATGAGCCTTGATCACGACCTCGCAGTAAGACATTGGACTGGTTTCAAGCGAGATCGCCAAAGCGGCACTGCAGCGCAGTTATCGCAGTCAGGGCGGCGGTTTCGGTGCGCAGCACCCGCGGCCCCAGCAGCATCTCTTTGAAATCTTCCTGCACGGTACGGGCGATCTCGTCGCTCGACAAGCCTCCTTCCGGGCCAATCAGCAGGCGCACGCCGTGCTCGGGAACGGGCAGGGTGTTGATGCTGTACTCGGCGCGCGGGTGCAGGTTGAGCTTGAGCTCTTTGGTCTCTTCCGCCAGCCAGGCGTCCAGCTCCATCGGCATGCGCACCTCTGGCACCACGTTGCGGCCGCACTGTTCGCAGGCGCTGATCACCACCTTCTGCCACTGCTCGCGCTTCTTCTCCAGCCGATCGGCCGGCAGCTTGACGCCGCAGCGCTCGGAGAAGAGTGGGGTGATGCAGGTGACGCCCAGCTCCACCGATTTCTGGATGGTGAAGTCCATCTTGTCGCCACGGCTGATCACCTGACCCAGATGAATGGCCAGCGGTGACTCCACTGATTGGACGTCGCAGCTGTCGATGGTCACTTCCACCGACTTTTTGCCGACGCTGGCGATGGTGGCGGGATATTGATTGCCATCGCCGTTGAACAGCTCGAGCTGCTGGCCAGGCTGCATGCGCAGCACCCGGCCGATATGGTTGGCGCCGTCTTCCGACAGGGCGATAGTCTGGCCAACTTGCAGGGTGGCCGGTTCATAGATACGTGGAATGCGCATGGCTGCTTGTCAGTCTCTTGCTTGGAAACCCTTTATATCCTGCGGCAAGCAAGGCTCACGCGGCAATAGGGAAGGGCTTCATGATAGGAGGGGTGATCCCCTCCCTGGTCAAATGGGGTTATTGGCACTGCTTTTCAATAAAGGGATTGGTATTGCCCTGCAGCTTGCCGATGCGGCGGTTGCGCTCGCACTCCCAGCCTTCTGCAGGGTACTGCCTGTCCCAAGCTTCAAACAGTTTACGCTGTTGCGCTGCCAGACGCAGCCCATACTGCTGGCTCATGTAGAGGTAGGCGCGGGCAATCTGGCCCCGCACCGGCCCCTTGGGCGGCTGTACCCGACGATCCTTGAAATCCACCAGCATCTGGCACTGGCCGTACTGATCCGGCTTGCCGTTCCAGTCGGAGAAGCGGTAGTTGGCCCGATCGCCGTTCACCTCGCCAATTGCGGGGAAGAGGTTGTGCATGTCCCCCTCCATCTTGTTGAACTCGGGGCTCGATTTTTCGCAGTTCTTGCGACCGCCATCCTGCCAGCACTGCAGCTGGTGGCCGAACTCCCAGGCGGGGACCACGTGTTCCCACTCGATGCGGGCGGCGCGCTTGGCCTGCTTGCGCGGCTCATAGCCACAGCTGGCGAGATCCGGGCGCATCGATTTGCCCTGATAGTCGATGTCGCAGCCGCAGTAGAAGGTAGTGACTGCTGGCTGGCTGCGATAGAGCTTCACCAGATCCTGTTTGGCTTCGCGAAAGGTCTGGGCGTGCAGGGGCGCGCTGAGCAGCGGTAAACCGGCCAGCAGGGTCAGGGCGAGGGAGGAGATGAAACGCATGGGATTCCTTGCAAACGGGATGATTGACGAACGATGGCGGGCACCCTACCACAGGGGCGCGACACAAGCTGGCTTACTGCTCTGGCTCCGGCCGTTCCCGCTCCAGCGGCTGCTTGCAGCGGCGGCAGTGGTAGCGGGCCTCGCCGCGCACCACCTTGTTGTGGCGGCGTATCGACAGTTGATGCTGCTGGCAGAGGCAGCGATAGGGCACGGTCGGCTCGGCCAATACCGCCAGATCGAAGCTGTGGGTGGTTCTGGGCTCAAGGCCGAATACCTCCCGCATCACCGATTGCCACTGGCGGCCGTGGGGCAAGACCCGGCTTTTGCCGCGACCTTCACCCCACAGGGCGTGAACCAGCAGATGGGCCACCTCGTGGGGCACCACCTCATCCAGAAACGCCTGCTGGTTGGCCTGATAGAGGGCGGGATTGAAGCGCAGCTCCCAGGTTTGCAGCCGCGCCGATCCCGCCGCCCGGCCCCGCATATTGCAGTAGATCCGCGGGCGTGGGAAGGTGCGGCCAAGGCGCGCCTCGGCCTGCACAAAACAGGCTTCTACGCGTTGTTGCAGCAGGGCGACAAGCTGGGCAGGAGTGGCAGACATCAACATCTCGTCAGATAGCGGATAAGCAAAAGGGGAGCCAGGCTCCCCTTTTATCACAACAGCGAGCCTTACAGGCCAGCGGCGGAACGCAGCAGTTCGGCCTTGTCGGTCTGCTCCCACGGGAACTCGTCGCGACCGAAGTGACCGTAGGCAGCGGTAGCCTGGTAGATCGGACGCTTCAGATCCAGCATTTCGATCAGACCATACGGGCGCAGTTCGAAGTGCTCGCGCACCAGTTTAACCAGCAGCTCCTCGGCGACCTTGGCAGTACCGAAGGTTTCAACGCTGATGGAGGTCGGCTCGGCCACGCCGATGGCGTAGGAGATCTGGATTTCACAGCGATCGGCCAGACCGGCAGCAACGATGTTTTTGGCAACGTAGCGGGCGGCGTAGGCAGCGGAGCGGTCAACCTTGGACGGATCCTTACCGGAGAAGGCGCCACCACCGTGACGGGCCATGCCGCCGTAGGTGTCGACGATGATCTTGCGACCGGTCAGACCGCAGTCACCCATCGGGCCGCCGATAACGAAACGGCCGGTCGGGTTGATGAAGTATTTGGTGTCCTTGTTGACCCACTCGGCCGGCAGCACCGGCTTGATGATCTCTTCGCGTACCGCCTCAACCAGATCCTTGTGGCTGATGGATTCGGCGTGCTGGGTAGACAGCACAACGGCATCCACACCGATGATCTTGCCTGCGTCGTCGTAGGCGAAGGTCAGCTGGCTCTTGGCATCCGGACGCAGCCACGGCAGGGTGCCGTTCTTGCGCACTTCAGCCTGACGTTTCACCAGCAGGTGAGAGTAGGTGATGGGGGCCGGCATCAGTACGTCGGTTTCGTTGGTGGCGTAGCCGAACATCAGGCCCTGGTCGCCAGCGCCCTGCTCCAGCGGATCGCTGCGGTCAACGCCCTGGTTGATGTCCGGGGACTGCTTGCCGATGGCGTTCAGCACGGCGCAGGAGTCAGCATCGAAGCCCATGTCGGAGTGGGTGTAGCCGATTTCACGTACGGTATCACGTACGATCTCTTCGATATCAACCCAGGCAGAGGTGGTTACTTCGCCGGCCACCATGACCATACCGGTCTTGACCAGGGTCTCGCAGGCAACACGGGCCTTGGTATCTTGCTTGAGGATGGCGTCCAGTACCGCATCGGAGATCTGGTCCGCAATCTTGTCGGGATGGCCTTCGGAGACCGACTCGGAAGTAAACAGCTTTGCCATGATAAGAGTCTCAGCTTGTCTGGGTTATCGCCATAGCAATAACCGGATGAATGGGATGGTGTAGAGGTATCTACATCTGGACGTCTATTTTAATTAGCGCCCCCCCTGATTGCCAGCACTATTTTGTCGCGCAGTGTCCAATGGGTCACAAGCGGTGCTCTCCTATCCCGAAAGGGATGGAAATCAAACGTTTTTCTCTGGTTGCTTTGGTCAATAGAGGGCAAGAAAAGCGATTGTCCTCCCAAAGCCACTTTATTCATCCAGATAATATTTGCACGCCGCGCGCCCTGCTGGGACAATAACGCGCCTTAATCTTGGCCATCAAATGAAGCAATCGCAGGAGATTCAGATGCCTTCTCGTAAAGAGCTTGCCAATGCCATTCGTGCATTGAGTATGGATGCCGTTCAAAAAGCCAACTCCGGTCACCCGGGCGCCCCCATGGGAATGGCGGATATCGCCGAAGTGCTGTGGCGTAGCCACCTCAGACATAACCCGAACAACCCCAAGTGGGCCGACCGCGACCGTTTCATTCTCTCCAACGGCCACGGCTCCATGCTGCTGTACTCCCTGCTGCACCTCTCCGGTTATGACCTCTCCATCGACGATCTGAAAAACTTCCGCCAACTGCACTCTCGCACCCCGGGTCACCCGGAGTACGGCTATGCACCGGGCGTGGAAACCACCACTGGCCCGCTGGGTCAGGGCATCACCAACGCCGTTGGTATGGCGATCGCCGAAAAAGCCATGGCTGAGCAATTCAACCAGCCGGGCCACGACATCGTTGACCACTACACCTACGCCTTTATGGGCGACGGCTGCCTGATGGAAGGTATCTCCCACGAAGCGTGCTCCCTGGCAGGTACTCTGCAACTGGGCAAACTGATCGCGTTCTGGGATGACAACGGTATCTCCATCGACGGTCACGTAGAAGGCTGGTTCACCGACGACACAGTCAAGCGTTTCGAAGCCTACGGCTGGCACGTAATCCCGGCTGTTGACGGTCACAGCCCGGAAGCCATCAATGCCGCCATCGAAGCCGCCAAGGCCGAGACCGGCAAGCCGACTCTGATTTGCTGCCGCACCATCATCGGTTACGGCTCCCCGAACAAATCCGGTTCTCACGACTGCCACGGCTCACCGCTGGGCAACGACGAGATCGCCGCGGCTCGCGCATTCCTGAAGTGGGACCACGCTCCGTTCGTTATCCCGGCCGATATCGCTGCCGAGTGGAACGCTCAGGAGAAGGGCGCTGCACTGGAAGCCGACTGGGCTGCCAAGTTCGCCGCCTATGAAGCCGCTCACCCGACGCTGGCTGCTGAATTCAAGCGCCGCACCGCTGGCGAACTGCCGGCCAACTGGGCTGCTGAATCCGCCAAGATCATCGAAACCCTGCAAGCCAACCCGGCCAAGATTGCGACCCGTAAAGCGTCCCAGAACTCTCTGGAAGCGTTCGGCAAGCTGCTGCCGGAGTTCATGGGCGGCTCCGCCGACCTGGCGCCGTCCAACCTGACCATGTGGTCCGGCTCCAAGTCCCTGACCAACGACGATGCCTCCGGCAACTACATCCACTACGGTGTACGCGAGTTCGGCATGTCCGCCATCATGAACGGTATCGCCCTGCACGGTGGTTTCATCCCCTACGGCGCTACCTTCCTGATGTTTATGGAGTACGCCCGCAACGCCCTGCGCATGGCCGCCCTGATGAAGCAGCGTGCCATCTTCGTTTACACCCACGACTCCATCGGTCTGGGTGAAGATGGCCCGACTCACCAGCCGGTTGAGCAGATCGCCTCCCTGCGTCTGACTCCGAACATGAGCACCTGGCGTCCGTGTGACCAGGTTGAATCTGCCATCGCCTGGAAACACGCCATCGAGCGTACCGACGGCCCGACCTCTCTGATCTTCTCTCGTCAGAACCTGGCCCAGATGGACCGTACTGCCCAGCAGTTGGCCGACACCGCCAAGGGTGGCTACGTGCTGAAGGATTGCGCCGGTACTCCGGAGCTGATCCTGATCGCCACCGGTTCCGAAGTGGAACTGGCCGTTGCCGCCTATGAGCAGCTGACTGCCAAGGGCCGTGCCGTGCGCGTGGTCTCTCTGCCGTCTACCGACGTGTTCGACGCCCAGTCTGCCGAGTACAAAGAGTCCGTCCTGCCGTCTTCCGTCACCAAGCGTGTGGCCATCGAAGCCGGCATCGCTGACTACTGGTACAAGTACGTCGGTTTCGGCGGCAAGATCATCGGTATGACCACCTTCGGTGAGTCCGCACCGGCCGAGCTGCTGTTCAAGGAATTCGGCTTTACCGTGGAAAACGTGGTTGCGACTGCTGAATCCCTGTAACAGCCCCTGTAATCGCTGACCATTGAGCTTCTTTGGCTCAATGTCAGGAAAATAAAACGCCCCCCATCGCAAGATGGGGGGCGTTTTTATGAAAAAATCGAGTAGTCTAAATAGGTTAACCTGTAATGTTTTTTAAGATGCAAATTTTTTATAAAAAATTTGATTGTTTTAGTTTTAAGCAAAAAGATAAGTCGGTCATTGATTAATTAAGTGGGTGGTTATAATTTTTATGTTGTCTGATAAAGGCTCTTTCAAATCAAATTTAATATATGATAAATTTTAAGTGCTCTATGATATAAATAAGAGAGGTGGTGATGTTATCTCGGGAACTGAAATTAGGGATAATTGGTGGGGTCATTTCATCTATTTTAGTTATTGTATTTATTCAACCAATATTGAGTTTTGTATGGGAGGCGATAATTTCATTTGGAGAGTCAGTTCAGGCTGGCTATGTCGATCGAATTTATAAAAATGCAGCGATTGGAGAAAGGAATTTAAGTGGAAATTTATTACTGTTAGTACTGGTGATAATTCTTTTAAGCTATCCATTGTTTATTCTTTTAAAAGAATACGCTAACCGCTATGAAATTAATGACTTGATGTCTAGTTTAATTAATGTCGTTATTTCATTCCTGATTCTAATGTTATCTGCGTTAATTATGGTATTTGCATCTATTTCTGTTGGCGTTATGGAGATTAATGCATCTTTTAATCAAAGATTAACAGTTATTGCACCTTCCATCGATGATAAAGAAATCAAAGAATGGCGGGCTCAATGGGCGAAAATGGAAGGGCTTCGTGACTATCAAACCCTCACTACGGCTATGGAAAATAGAGCGGTAGAGTTAAATATAACATTGCCTAAATTGCGTAATCCTTGATGTAAAATAGTGGTTGTCTTTTTCAGCTCGTAGGTTCGATTAGCGAAGCGTAATCGGACGTTCGCGTTCTTTAATACGATGCCATAAAAAGAATGCCTCACATGTTACATAAAAAGAGACCGGCTATCAGCCGGTCTCTTTTTATTATTTAACACAAATCTTACGCCTGCGGCGGGGTACTGTCCGCATTGGACATCACCGCATCCACCTCGGCCTGCTCCACTATGGGCTTTATCAATCTGACGACAACGGCGCCATGGTTAATACCAGCTTGCCGATATGACGGCCTGAATCCAGCAAATGGTGGGCGGCGGCGGCCTCATGCAGCGGGAAGGTCTGGTAAACCTGCGGTTTGACCTCGCCGCGTTCGATAAATGGCCAGACATGAGTTTGCAGCTGGGCAATCAGCTCGGCTTTTTCCTGCGGAGTACGCGAGCGCAGGGTGGAGCCGATATGGGTCAGCCGCTTTTGCAGCATGGGAAACAGATCCAGATTGGGGGCGGCGCCCGCAATAATGCCGATCTGGACTATGCGACCATTGATGGCGGCCGCCGCATAGTTGCGCGCGACATACTCTCCGCCAATGATATCGAGAATGATGTCGGCGCCATGGCCATCGGTGGCTGCATGCACTGCCTCGACAAAATCCTCCTCCTTGTAGAGCACGGCCACATCCGCGCCCAGCTTGATGCTGGCGGCCTGCTGCTCGGGTGAGCCGACCGTGGTGATGATTTTGGCGGCGCCAAATGCCTTGGCCAGCATGGTGGCGGTCGTGCCGATACCGGAGGCGCCGCCATGGATCAAGATAATGTCCCCTTTTTTGAACTGGCCCCGTTCAAACATATTTGACCAGACCGTCATAAAGGTTTCCGGCAGTGCCGCGGCTTCGACAAAGCTTAATCCGGGCGGCAGGGGCAGGACATTGCTCTGGTGGGCGACGCTGTACTCGGCATAGCCGCCACCCGAAATCAGCGCGGCGACCTTGTCGCCAACCTTGAGATGCTCCACCTGCTCCCCCTTGGCGACCACGACCCCGGCGACCTCCAGCCCGGGAATATCCGATGCCCCTGCCGGAGGCGGGTAGAGCCCTTTGCGCTGCATCACATCCGGCCCATTGATGCCGGTCGCATAGTGCCGGATCAAGACCTCATCGGGTTTGGGCGCCGGTGTGGCGCGGGTGGTCAGTTGCAAGACATCGGGGCCACCGGGCTGGGTAATTTCTACCGCGCTCATGGTGGCGGGAATGGAATAGGCGTTATGCATCAGCGGCTCCTTGTAACGAGGTGATATGAGGTTCCCCGAGTGGGATGAGCACCAAGATAGTGGAGATTGCTGATGAATAAACGCAGTATTATTCCTCACCTGTAATGCAAAAATGCATTCCAACCGGGAGTCGTGATGAACTGGGATGATGCGAAAATTTTTCTGGCGTTGCATCGGGAGGGGAGCCTGAGGGGCGCCGCCCGTGTGGTCGGGGTCGATCAGGCCACCATTGGCAGGCGGATTGCCGCACTGGAGCATCGTTTGGCGGCCACGCTGTTTCTCCGTACATCCAAGGGGTATGCGCTGACCCATGTCGGAGAGATAGTGCTGGCCAGCGCCCAGCAGATGGAGCTGGCAGCCATTGATTTTGTGCGGGCGGCGCAAGGGGTCGACAACCGCCTGGTCGGGGAGGTCAGTGTGGCGACCACAGACACCCTGGGGATGGATTTTCTGATACCGGCCCTGACCGAGCTGCATCAGCGTTATCCCGATATCAGGGTCATCCTCAATACCTCGACCCAGGTGGTCAATCTGTCCCTGCGGGAAGCGGATATCGCGATCCGGACGGTGAAGCCGGACAATCCCGACCTGATTATCCGCAAGCTGGCCTCCTGGCCGGTCGGGTTGTATGCCTCCGCCGACTATCTGGCTCGCCATGGCATTCCCGAAGCGGGCACCGGTTTTGCGGGCCATTCGCTGGTGGTGTATGAGCCCCACTGGCAGAGCGCTCGCTCGCCAATGATGCTCGAAGAGGCGGCCGAGGGGGCCACGGTCGCCGCGGGGGTCAATACCAGCCTGATGCTGCGTCAGGCCCTGTTGATGGGGTTGGGGCTTGGCGAGGTAGCGGTTCCGCTTGCCGAGCAAGCCGGGTTGGTGCGGGTCTGGCCCGAGCGGCAATTAGAGCAATCCTACGATGTGTGGCTGGTGACCCATCAGGATGTGCAGCATGCCGCGCGGGTCAGGGCGGTCATGGATGCCATCGTCAGGGCATTTGCCGCGATGCCCTAAGTCTGGCGGGGATTCTGTTCAGGTTTTGTCGCAGCGTGGTCACACCTCTTGCCATAGTCATGGCGGTTGAGGGAAAACCCTCATTTACTTGGTCTCTGACAGTCAATACTGTGAGACCGAGTCCACCACTACTGGAGCCTGAGCCATGACCGATATGCTTGTTGACGATAAACAACCGACCCCGGATCCGGCAGAGCAGAATGCCTTCTTCCCGTCGCCCTACTCCCTGAGCCAGTTCACCTCGCGCAAGTCTGACCTTGCCGGGGCCGACTATCCCGCTCCCTATCGGGAGGGGCGCTGGAAGATCCTGCTGATCGGGGCCGATGAGCGCTATCTGCCCACCGACAACGGCACCCTGTTTTCCACCGGCAACCATCCGGTCGAAACCCTGCTGCCCATGTATCACCTCGACAAGGCGGGCTTTGCCTTTGACGTAGCCACCCTCTCCGGCAATCCGGTCAAGTTCGAGTGGTGGGCCATGCCCGGCGAAGATGAAGAGGTGTTGGGGCTCTATGCCAAATATCAGGCGCAGTTCCGCCAACCGGCCAAGCTGGCCGATCTGCTGAAAGAGGCGCTGGCCGCCGACTCGGACTATATCGGCGTCTTTATTCCCGGCGGCCACGGCGCCCTGATGGGGTTGCCGCAGAGTGCCGAGGTGAAAGCGCTGCTGGAGTGGGCGATGGCCAACGATTGCTTCATCATCTCCCTCTGTCACGGGCCTGCTGCGTTGCTGGCGGTGGCCAATCCAGAGACCTTCGCGGGCTACAAGATCTGCGCCTTCCCCGATGAGCTGGATGCCCAGACCCCGGCAATTGGCTATATGCCGGGCCACCTCACCTGGAAGTTTGGCGAGAAGCTCAAAGAGATTGGCTTCGATATCGTCAACAACGGCATCTCGGGAGAGGTGTGCCGGGATCGCAATCTGCTGACCGGTGACAGCCCGCTGGCGGGCAATAACCTCGGCAAGCTGGCCGCCACCACCTTGCTGGAGGCGGTTGCCAAGCGATGAGGTTGTCGTCATCGCCAGCGAATGCGCTGCAGGTCGCGGTGGCGCTGGAAGGGTGCCAGCGGCTGGAGGAGATCCAGCAACTGGTGCGCACCTTTGCCGCTCCGCTGGGGTATCACCGCTTTGCGCTCTTCTCCATCAGCGCCAGCGAGGAGGGGGTGGTCGAGCACCTCTACTGGCTGGAGGGGGAGTGGCTGGAGAGCGGCGAGGCGGTCGACCTGCATACCTATATGCGCGAGTGCCCGATGGCGATGCATATCAGGGAGCGAGACCAGCCCTTCTTCTGGAGCAAAACGGTTGGCGCCGTTGGCGAGCAGTACCGTATCGTTCGCCAGCCTGAGGGGCCGGGCCGACATGGCTTGCAGGTACCCGTCTATGGGCCGCTGGGGCTGGAAGGGGCGATGAGCTTTGGTGGCGATCAGATCGATGCCAGCGCTCCCGCTCGGGTTGGCCTTGCGCTGATCGCGGCTGCGGCTTTTCATGCAGCTCGTCGCCTGATGGAGATGCCTGTAGAGGGCCACGAGCGTGGCCTCACTGGGCGCGAGCGCGAAGTGCTGGAGTGGGTCTCCCGGGGTTGGCGCCATGCCGATATCGCCACCACCCTGAAGCTTTCGGTGCGCACGGTCGAGAACCATCTGCGCAGTGCTCGCCATCGACTGGGGGTGGCCACTACCGCAGAGGCGGTCAGAGTGGCGATCAGGAACCGCGATATCGAGGGCTGAGGGGCTATCCCTTTGTCTGGCATGTAAAAAGAGACCGGCATATAGCCGGTCTCTTTTTTATTTCCGCAACCTTTACGCCTGTGGCGGGGTGCTTTCGGCGTTGGACATCACTGCATCGATTTGTACCAGAGCACCGGCGGGAAGTTCACTTACCCCGATTACGGTGCGGGCAGGCAGGTAGCCCGGGAAGTATTTGGTGTAGACGGCGTTGACCGCATCCAGATCCGCGATATTGCCGAGCTGGATATTGACCTTGACGATATCGTCCATCACATGGCCGATGCTCTCCACAATCGCCTTGATATTGCTCAGGCACTGGGCGGTCTGCTCCTTGATGCAGCCAGCCAGGATCTTGCCGGTGGCGGGGTCTATCGGCAGCTGCGCAGAGAGATGGTTGTAGTGGGAGAAGGCGACGGTCTGGCAATGGAGCGGGCTGCGCGGTGCCTTGTCGGTATTGCGGGCGCGGATCACCAGATTGTGTCTGTCTTCCACCAGTTGTGGCGGGGTGCCGTCACCGTGGGAGATGACCGCATCCATCTGCACCCGTGCCCCCATGGGCAGGGCGGCGGCACTGACCACCGAGCGGGCAGGCAGATAGGCCACGGCGCGGGCAATGGCTGAGTCGGGGAAGAAGGTGGTGTAGACCTCGTTGACGGCCTCCAGATCGGCCAGATCGGTCAGATAGACGGTAACCTTGACGATATCGTCAAACGGCACGTCGATGCTCTCCAGCACCGCCTTGATATTGCGCAGGCACTGACCCGCCTGCTCCTTGATGCCACCGGCAACCAGCTGGCCCGAGGCGGCCTCGACCGGCAGTTGCGCACCGATATTGTTGTAGTGGGAGAAGGCCACGGTATGGGTCGAGAGCGGATTGTGCGGCGCCTTGTCGCTATTGCGGGCGAGTTTAACCAGCGGGCAAGGATCTTGCGGGAAGGTACCTTCGCCGTTGGAGATGATGGCATCGATCTGCACCAGCGCGCCCAGCGGCAGGGCGGCGACGGCGAGGGTGGTGCGGGTCGGCAGATAGCCCGGGAAGAATTCGCGATAGACGGCGTTGACCGCCTCAAGATCCGCCATCTCTTTCAGGAAGATGGTCGCTTTGACCATATCGTCCATCACATGGCCGATGCTCTCGATGATCGCCTTGAGGTTGCTCAGGCACTGTCTTGCCTGCGCGGTGACATCGCCGCTCACCATCTTGCCGGTGGCGGGATCGACCGGCAGCTGGGCGGAGATATTGTTGTAATGAGAAAACGCCACCGTTTGGGTGCAGGGGCCCAGATCCTGGGGGGCATGGGGGGTATTTCTTGCCGACTTGATGATGGTGCCACTCATAGATATGCCTCTTTTTAATATTTGTTGTTCATTCAGGTAAAGGTTTACCCCATCTTGTTGTACGCCACGGCCACTGCGCCAGCGGCGGCATCCCCGGTTATTATTTGTGATCCACTCAATTACTGAGAGAAATAAGGGAGAAGAGGACAGGGTAGATATTTCAGACGCTGCGATTCTATGAGTGGCTATCAGGGGTTGCAAACCGCTGATTGCATTTCTATGAGATGGCTCAATGGGCGCAAATTTAATCATATTGCTATTCAATTCACCCGAAATAGGAGCCAATTTGTGCGCAAATGGTGCCGAGCCGGCGGACAGCCTTGCCCTGACTGGGTTTGCTCTCCCCCTCTTCGGGATATTGGCGTGTGAATAAAGGGTTAATATTATGCGCCGATGTGCAAATAATGCATATTATGGTGCATGGATATCTGTTTTCAGCTCTTTTAAGGGGCTATGAAAATTCCCGTGAATATGCATATCCACCTTATTAAAGATACCTCTGGAATATAATTCACGGCTTTTGCATTCCTCTCTATTAATGATTATTCCGGCATACTCGATGATGCCTTGCTGGCAGCCGGGATCTGTTATTAACGCCATAAAATTCTATGCCATTAATTTGCACGGCGGATCTGCTCCTGCTGCACAGGAGTGGGGATCATGGCGTTGGCGTTGGCGTGACGGTGTGCAGGTGCGGGGGCGCTCGATAAGAGATGGCGATGGATGAAATATGGCGCTAGATGAGGAAGGGGTGGTGGTGGCAATCCGCTTCTCTTCACGCCGGTTGCATCCCCCGATGGGGGGGTTGTCCCGTGTCGTCGCTTTTTCCACTTTTTGCGGCTTTGTCTGATCTCCCTCTTATCTGTGGCTGGTTGTGATGATTGGGATGGTTTTCAGGGCTCGGGAACAGCTCAGGTGATTTCGCAGAAATAAAGTTTAATATATTGTTTTTAAAGGTAAATTTGTCAAAAAATGGATTTATCGACCGCTTCTTATGGTTTCTTGATGAAACTGTTAATTAGTGGCGTGATTGCGAGTCAGGTCGCTTTTTTTAATCGCTATTAATCGTATGATTAATAAGGTGATCAAGGAGCCCTGACGGAGAGCATCGATGCACCGGCAGGTCATTGCCCAGGATTGGCAAACGAGATCGCGTCGCGATCATCATTACCTGACAGTGGAGGATTTATGCTGGGTTTCGTTCTGGGCGATATGTATTGTCAAACATCTGGGCAGCGGTTACCTCCTCGCCTGGGAAAGAGCTTTCCCATTCCTGCCGATTACCGACTGCGCGGCCGGGTATCCGCCGCCATCATGACCATCGAGAGCCTGCTCGATACCCCTTATCCGCAAAAGCAGTTTCGTGATCTGGTCTTTGGCGCCTTTATCGAGCGCCAGCGTCGGCTGTTTGGCGAACATGTGATTGTGGCCCGCATGGAAGGGGAGGAGGGGCTGGAGCTGTCGATTGACCTCTCGTTTGTCAGCACCGCCGTACCTGTGGGCCTCTTGGCCATCTCTGAAGAGCTGGCCCTCGCCACGGCGCCGCGTCCCAAGAAGAGCCATCCCCATTACGAGGCGCTGTGCAAGGCGATCGACTGCATGGTGATGCTGATGTTTTATGGCAAGGTGATCCGCCAGCGGAATACGGTGTTGGAAAATATCGGCCATCAGTTTGGTTATCAGCCCGCGGCGACCCTGACGGCGCGTGTTGGCAAGGGTGGGGAGGATGATTACGATGCCTTCATGGTCAATATCATGACCTGTATTGCTCACTCCAATTCGCTCAAGGAGGCGCTGGAGAATGCCAGCCGGATGGGAATTCAGGAGCCTGCTTTCTTCTGCATCGTCGGTGCGATTGCCAGCACCCTGTGGGGCATGCCCAGACAGTGGGCGTATCAGGCCTCACAGCTGATCCATCGCTCCCACCACCACTACATCCAGAATCTGCTTCGCTGTGAAACCCGTGCCGGGCGGCGCCATATCAATCTGGAGCCGCCAAAGCCCCCGCTGTTTGCACCGATCCGGCAACAGGTTGTGCGTCTGTTCAAGGGGGCACACTGATCCGCAGCCCCCTTGTCATCACTCAGGCGGGATAGAAGGCACCCAGCACAGCCGGACGGCTGGCGCCGGTGACGGCGGGCAGGTTGCCCGGCTTGCGGTGAACAAAACACATGGCCAGCCAGGCAAAGGCTGCGCCTTCCACCCAGTCGGGGGCAAGGCCCAGCTCGGCGGTGCTGGCGATGCGCCATGCAGGCAGCAGGCTGGCCAGCTCCTTCAGCAAGGGGGCGTTATGGGCACCGCCGCCGCAGACAAACAACTCGGCTTTCGGCTGGCTGGCACCAACTGATTCGGGCCGGGCGGGCAGTTGGCGGGCGATGCTGTGGCTGGTGAGCGCCTGCAGGGTGCGCTGCACATCCACGGGGGCGTATGAAGTCCCTGCCAGCTCTCCATCGAGCCAATCGAGGGTGAACATCTCCCGTCCGGTGCTCTTGGGGGCGGGGGCGGCGAAATAGGGGTGAGCCAGCAGCTTCTCCAGCAGGGCCGGGATGGGCTTGCCACTGGCGGCCCATTTGCCACCGGCGTCATAGCTGCCGCTGTGGGGCTGATGGCGGCGATACCAGCCATCGAGCAGGGTGTTGGCCGGGCCGGTATCAAAACCATATACCCCGCCCGGATTGCCTGGCAGCACCGAGATATTGGCGATGCCGCCGAGGTTCAGTACCACCCGCAGGGCGCCGGGTTTGGCAAACAGCGCCTGATGGAAGGCGGGCACCAGCGGCGCCCCCTGACCGCCGAGGGCCATATCCATGGTGCGAAAATCGGCGATAACGTCGATGCCGGTCAGCGCCGCCAGCAGGGCGGCGTTGCCGATCTGCAGGGTAAACCCGAGCTGGGGGCGATGGCGGATTGTCTGGCCGTGGCTGCCGATGGCGCGAATATCTTTGGGCTCAAGCTTCGCCTTGGCCAGCAGCGCGTGGGTGGCGGCGGCAAACTCTCGCGCCACCAGATTATCGGCCACCCCCATGCGGTCGATTTCGTTGTCGCCCGGGGTGCAGAGGGCATGCAGCGTGCGGGCGGTCTCTTGCGGCCAGGGGTGACAAAGCGCCGCTTCGACCCGCAGTTCATCCCCGGCGATCATCACCAGCACGGCATCAATGCCGTCCATGCTGGTTCCCGACATCAGACCGATATAGCGCTCAGCCATGGTGTCTCCTTACATTGCTGTTCGAAAATACGGTGTGCAGAGAGGGTGAAGAGGGGAACGGCTTTCATCCCATGCCACATGGCGTGGTCTTTGACATCAGACCGATATAACGCTCAATCATGTTGCATCCTCAATGCGGACCGGAAAAAGAGTGAGAGAGACAGGATAGATAAGCCCTTGCTTCCGTGCCACATGCCCCTCCCGGTGTTCCATCTCATCTTATGTTCGAAAGTGGACTCATTTCAATCTGGTTACCTGGCGCGGGTTCAATAAAAGGGGCTGGCAGGGCCTTCACCCTGCCAGCCCTGATGGCTTAGTTGCCGCGACTATCCCGCTTGTTCTGGGCCAGCTGTAGCTCGGGGTTGTCGAGCTTGGCCAGTTGCGGCATCGCCAGCTTTTTGAAGTTGGCCAGCTCGCGTCCGCTCAGGGTCTCTGCCTGCGGCAGGGTGAGGGTGCGCGGGTTCTTGTGAATGCCGCCCACCACGAATTCGTAGTGCAGGTGCGGGCCGGTGACGCGACCTGTGCCACCCAGAGTGCCGATGGTCTGTCCCTGCTTTACCCGCTGCCCCTTGTTGACGGTGCGCTTGGAGAGGTGCAGGTACTTGGTCACATAGTTGCCGGCATGCTTGATAAAGACGTAGTTGCCGTTGAACTGGTTGTAACCGGCGGCCACCACGCTGCCGGAGCCCGCTGCCATGATGGGGGTGCCCACCGGCGCCACATAGTCGATGCCGTTGTGGGGGCGGATCTTGCCGGTCACCGGATGGAGGCGGCGCGGGTTGAAGTTGGAGCTGATGTATTTGAAGTTGACCGGCGCACGCAGGAAGCTCTTGCGCATCGCTTTGCCTTCCGGGGTGTAGTAGTTGCCATCTTCATTGAGCACGGCGCGGTAGGCGGTGCCCTGGTTGACGAACTCCGCCGCCAGAATATCGCCGGAGGCGACCCGCTCGTCGTCGCGGAACTTGTCTTCATAGACCACCCGGAAGCTGTCCCCCGGCTGCAAGTCCTGGGCAAAGTCGATGTCCCAGCCGAAGATGGCAGCCAAGTCCATGATCTGATCTTCGGTCATCCCCGCATCCACCGCGGCGCCCCAGAAGCTGGAGCGGATCTCCCCTTTGCTCACCTGTTCGCGGGTGTCGAGGGCGATTTTGACGTTGCGGGCGACAAAGGTCTCCTCCTTGCGGCTCACCTTGAGCGCCTGCTCCAGACTGTGGGGGTAATAGAGGCTGTGCAGCTCGCCGTTCTCGGTGAGCTTGAAGGTGAGCTCCTGCCCCGGTTGCAGCATCCGCAGGGGATCGCTGCCCTCGAGCTGATCGATTAGGTGCAGATCCGTGGTGCTCAGGCCAATGCGCTGGAAGATCACCCCCATGTTGTCGCCACGGCGCACCTTCACCTGCTTGGTGATGTAGCGCGGCTTGGGCGGGGTAACGGGCTGGGCGGCTTCGGCCGGCAGCTCGTCGTTCAGTGTGTTGTCGTTCGCCGGTTCTCGCAGTGCAATCTCGTTGCCGTTTTCATCGACCCGTGTTGCTACTGCCTGTTCGCTTGGCCAGGCAGCCAGCATCATGATCATGATGCTCAAGATCAGCACCATCTTGCGGTGCCAGTGGGGGAGTGCGTTGAAGGCGTGCCAAATAACCATGAGAAGCAGATGAAGTCGGGCAGAATGGACGGATTTTACAGCCTTTCCAATTGGCCCGCCATTCCAGTAATATGTTTGGCCCTGTGGAATCGTGATGGAGAGTCAAAAAATGTCCCAGCTCGAGGTGGCGCTAGCCGAGATCAAGCGCGGAGCGGAAGAAATTCTGGTTGAAGAAGAACTTGTCGCCAAGTTGAAGAAAGGGCGCCCGCTGCGCATCAAGTTGGGTATGGACCCGACCGCCCCCGACATTCACCTGGGTCATACCGTGATCCTCAACAAGCTGAAGACCTTCCAGGATCTGGGCCATGAAGTGATCCTGCTGATCGGTGACTTCACTGCCATGGTGGGTGACCCCTCCGGCAAGAACGCTACCCGTCCGCCGCTCTCCGAAGAGGCTATCAAGCATAACGCCCTCACCTATGCCGAGCAGGCGTTCAAGATCCTCGACCCCGCCAAGACCCGCATCGAGTACAACTCGACCTGGCTGAGCGAGCTGGGTGCGACCGGCATGATCAAGCTAGCGGCCAAGCAGACCGTGGCCCGCATGATGGAGCGCGACGACTTCAAAAAGCGCTACACCGGCGGCCAATCCATCGCGATTCACGAATTCCTCTATCCGCTGCTGCAAGGCTATGACTCGGTCGCGCTGAAGGCGGACGTTGAGCTCGGCGGTACCGACCAGAAGTTCAACCTGCTGATGGGCCGCGAGCTGCAAAAAGATGCCGGCATGGCGACCCAGTGCGTGCTGATGATGCCGCTGCTGGTGGGTCTGGATGGCGTCAAGAAGATGTCCAAATCCGCAGGCAACTACATCGGCGTTCACGACGCTCCGGGCGAGATGTTCGGCAAGATCATGTCCATCACCGACGATCTGATGTGGAACTACTACGAGCTGCTCTCCTTCCGTCCGCTGGCCGAAATCGAAGAGTTCAAGGCAGGCATCGCGGCCGGTACTCTCAACCCGCGCGACGTGAAGATCTGGCTGGCCAAAGAGATCATCGCCCGTTATCACGACGAAGCGGCGGCTGAAGCGGCTCACGAAGATTTCACCCAGCGCTTCTCCAAGAACGCCATTCCGGACGAGATGCCGGAAATCGAGCTGGCACTGGAAGGCGAAGGTCTGGCCATTGCCAACCTGCTGAAAGAGGCCGATCTGGTGGCTACCACCTCCGAAGCGCTGCGGATGATCAAGCAGGGCGCGGTCAAGGTGGATGGCGAGAAGCTGGAAGATGGCAAGGCACTCATCGGTGCCGGTACCGCCGTCTATCAGGTCGGCAAGCGCAAGTTTGCCCGCGTGACTGTCAAATAAGCAGTACCGTCAAATAAGCCGTCGCATCAGGCAAGCTGGTCATCAAACCTGTTCAAGCTTGTTCAACAGGGCCTCCTTCGGGAGGCCTTGTCGTATCTGGGCGGCACGGATCTGGGCGATAAAGTGCCGCAGCACGGCACTGCTTGGATGCGGCCGTGTCGCCAGACTGATGCTGGTCATCATGCCATTGCCCTCAATGGGGTGATAACTGACCCCGAGCGGGCGCAGCGCCGCCACCGAGCTGGGCACCAGGGTCACGCCAAAGCCCGCCTGCACCATGCCGACGGTGGAGATCACCTGCGGGCATTCGGGCCCCAGTATCGGCTCGAACCCCGCCTCCCGGCAGAGACCCACGATGCCGTCATAGAGCCCGGGCCCGATGGCGTGGGGAAACAGAATAAAACTCTCGTCCTTCAGGCAGGCCAGTGGCAAGGGGCCCGGCTTGGCCTTGGGGTGGCTGGTCGGCAGGGCGATCAGCAGCGGCTCCTGCTCGATAAGGTGATGGGCAAAGCCCTCGCTACCCCGGCAGGGGAGCCGCAAGATGGCGGCATCCAGCCGATCGTTGCGTAGCGCCTCCACCAGTGCCGGCATGGTGCCCTCCTGCGGGCTGAGGGCCACCTCGGGGTAGCGCTCCCGATAGTCGTGCAGCAGGGTCAGCACCGCGGGGTGGAGCACGGTGGAACCGGCAAAGCCGATCCGCAGCGCCCCCTGCTCGCCCCGGGCAATCCGCTTTACCTTCAGTTTTGCCGCATCGGCCAGCGCCAGGATCTGCGCCGCATCCCGATAGAGGCTCTCGCCCGCCTCGGTCAGTTCGACACTGCGGGTCAAACGGCGCAGCAGCGGGGTGCCCAGGGTCTCTTCCAGCTTGCGGATCTGCTGGCTCAGCGGCGGCTGGGCCATGTTGAGTGATTCGGCTGCGCGGGTGAAATTCTGCTTTTCAACAACGGCCATGAAGTAGCGGAGCGTACGAAGTTCCATATCGATTGAGTCTCAAAGTCATGGGATCAGCGTATTGGTGTTGAAATGTGAACCAAGTCACCATTGGATCCGAACGCTAACAGGATTCACGGTGGAGGTGAAACCCGAATGGAACATATTGCAACATCTGACAGTGCTGGGTGCAGCTGTGCCCTCGAAGTGAGCCAGCAGTTTTCCCGCTGGCGCAGGCAGCATGACGGTGGCGAGATCTACCAGAGTTCCCTGATGAGCGCCCTGCTGGCGGGGGTCTACGAAGGGGAGACCACCATGAGCGAGCTGCTGCGCCACGGCGACTTTGGCCTCGGCACCTTCAATCACCTCGATGGTGAGCTGATCGCCTTCGAGCGCCAGATCCACCAGTTGCGCTCCGATGGCTCGGCCCGTCCCGCCCGCGCCGATCAGAAGACCCCCTTTGCGGTGATGACCCATTTTCGCCCCTGTCTGGAGCGTCGCTTCGATCACCCCCTGAGCCGTGACGAGATCCACCAGTGGGTGGATCGGCTGGTGGGATCCGACAACGTCTTTGTCGCCCTGCGTCTCGACGGCCAGTTTGAAACGGCCAAGGTCCGTACCGTGCCGCGTCAGGAGCCCCCCTATCGCCCCATGCTGGAAGCCATCGAACAGCAACCGCTGTTCCGCTTTGCCGCGGTGGCGGGAACCCTGGTGGGCTTTCGCTGCCCGCCATTCGTGCAGGGGGTCAATGTGGCGGGCTTTCACGAACACATGATCACCGCCGATCGCAAGGGGGGCGGCCATCTGCTCGACTACACCATGGCCCACGGTACCCTGCGACTTTCTGTGGTGCGTCACCTCAATCTGGCCCTGCCATCGGATCCCGCTTTCCGGCAGGCCGACCTCAACCCTGCCGATCTCGATCGCGCCATTCAGGCCGCCGAAGGCTGATAGACAAGGAGCAATAACATGGAAAACAGACAGTGGAAGTGCGGTGCCGAGCTGGTGGTTCGTCATCTGGAGGCGCAAGGGGTCAAGCAGGTGTTCGGGATCCCGGGGGCCAAGATTGACCGGGTATTCGATGCGCTGGAGGATTCCCCCATCGAGACCATAGTGGTGCGCCACGAGGCGAACGCCGCCTTTATGGCGGCCGCCGTGGGACGCCTCACCGGCAAGGCGGGGGTGGCGCTGGTCACCTCGGGCCCCGGCTGCTCCAACCTTATTACCGGGTTGGCGACTGCCACCTCGGAGGGGGACCCCATGGTGGCGCTGGGCGGTGCGGTGCGCCGTGCCGATGGCCTCAAGCTCACTCATCAGAGCATGGATACGGTCAACCTATGCCGTCCGGTCACCAAGTTCAGCGCCCAGGTCAACAGCGGGGCGGCAATTTCGGAAGTGATGGCCAACGCCTTTCGCGCCGCCGAGCTGGGACGGCCGGGGGCGGCGTTTGTCAGCTTGCCGATGGATATCGTCAACAAGCCGGTGCAGGGCAATGTGCTGGTGCCCCGCGAGGTGCCGGAGCCGGGCTGCGCCGATGAGCAGAATATGGAGCAGGCATTGACCCTGCTGCGCAACGCCCAGAATCCGGTGGTGCTGCTCGGCCTGATGGCGAGCCGGCCGGAAAATGCCGAGGCAGTGCGCGCCTTCCTCGACAAGGCGCGGCTGCCGGTGACCGGTACCTATCAGGCTGCCGGGGTGGTGGACAGCTGCCACTTCGATGACTTTGCCGGACGGGTGGGGCTGTTTAACAACCAGCCGGGGGATCAGCTGCTGGCGGGGGCCGATCTGGTGATCTGCATCGGCTACAGCCCCATCGAGTACGACCCCGTGCTGTGGAATGGCGATCGGGAGCGGCGCATCCTCCATATCGACGTGCTGCCTGCCGATATCGACAGCAGCTACTGCCCGACCGCCGAGCTGGTGGGGTCGATCCGTGCCAACCTGTTGCAGCTGACCCGCATCATGGGCAATCCGAAAATCCGCCCCCCCGAGGTGGATCGGCTGCTGCAAGGGGTACGTCAGCAGCGGCTGCGACTGGCGATGCGGGCCGACGATCTGCACGGCAATCCGGTTCACCCCTTGCGTATCGTGCGCGAGCTGCAGGATCTGGTGCGCGACGACATGACCCTCTGCGTCGACATGGGCAGCTTCCATATCTGGATTGCCCGCTACCTCTACAGCTTCCGCGCTCGTCAGGTGTTGATCTCCAACGGCCAGCAGACCATGGGGGTGGCACTGCCGTGGGCCATCGGTGCGGCGCTGGTGCGGCCGGGAGAGAAGGTGATCTCGGTATCGGGGGATGGCAGCTTTATGCAGTCGAGCATGGAGCTGGAGACGGCGGTGCGGCTCAAGAGCAATATCGTTCACATCATCTGGGTCGATAACGGCTACAACATGGTCGCGATGCAGGAGCAGCAGAAATATTGCCGCACCTCCGGCGTCTCTTTTGGCCCCATCGACTTCAAACGCTATGCCGAATCGTTCGGGGCGGCAGGTTTTGCGGTGCGTTCGGCCGACGAGCTGCGTGCCACCCTGCGGGCCGCGCTGGCGGTGGAGGGGCCTGCGGTGGTGGCGATCCCGGTGGATTACTCCGACAACCCGGGGCTGATGGCCCAGCTCAGGCCAGAAGTATTGGCATAAGTGGGGGCAGCAGTGCTGGCCTGAATCCTTGTGTAAGGGCAGGCAGACCCGCCCATATAGCAAAAACCGGCATCAATGGATGCCGGTTTTTTTATTGTTTTGCGGGACTGGTGGCCTTAACGGGCCAGCTGGACGGCGGCGCGTGCGCGGGCCGGTTGTGGGCGCTGTTTGGCTTTTGGCGCGCAGGCCATTTTCAGGCGCAGCCACTCGCGCCACAGCAGCCAGCAGAGCGGCAGGGTGAGCAGCAGCACGGTGGCGGGCTGGGCCATCAGCACCCCATCACGGCCCCACAGTTGCGGCAGCAGGAAGATGAGCGGCAGCAGCAACACGGTTTTGGCGATGGAGATGACCAGCGCCTGACGGGTACGCGCCATGGATTGCAGCAGCACTATGCCGAACATGATGATCCCCTCCAGCGGAATGGCGCCGAGGTTGAGGGTCAGGCTGCTGATGGCGGCGGCCAGCAGCTCGGGATCCTTGTCGCCGGTATAGAGCATGGCGACCTGTCCCGGCAGCAGCTGGATGGTGAGCCATACCAGCATGCCGTAGATAAAAGTGAACTTGAGCCCCATCTCCATCAGGTACTTGAGGTTGCGATGGCGCTTGGCCCCTGCCGCCTTGCTGATGAGCGGCTGAATGCCGAAGGCGAGCCCCTGCAGAATGACGATAAAGACAGCTTCGGTGTAACCGGCTACGGTAAAGCCCGCCAGATCCTTCACATTGCCATACACCATCAGCTGGCTGTTGTGCAGCATCAGCAGCAGGCCGAGGTTGAACTGGGCAATCAGGCTCGGCAGACCAGTAAAGAGCAGGTGCGGCATGGCGGGGAGGTTGGGTACCAGATCCCGCCAGCTGAGGTGAAGCCGCGCCCAGGGGGTAAAGAAGTAGCCAAGGCCGATCAGGCTCACCGCACCCTCTGCCATCAGGGTGGCCTGCGCGGTACCGATCAATCCCAGTCCCAGCCGACCCACCATGATGTAGTTGAGGATGATATTGAGCACGGCGCCGCTGCTCACCAGCACCATGGCCAGTTTCGGGCGGCCATCGTTGCGCAGCAGATAGGGGACCGCCAGATTGCTGGCCAGCAGCAGGGTACCGCCGCCAATCCAGGTGAGGTAGTCGCTCGCCTGTTTCCAGGTCTCGGTGCCCTGTTCAATCCCCAGTCCCAGCAGGATATCGGTGTGGGTGTAATAGAGCAGCACCGGCGCAACTACCCCGAGACCGGCCAGCAGCCAGAGGGCGTTGACCAGCGCCTGACGGGCCAGCTTGTCGTTTTTCGCCCCTTGCTGGAAGGAGATGGCGGTGGCCGCCCCCATGCTGATCATGGCGGCCAGACCGATCAGCACCATGATGACCGGATAGACCAGGTTGATCCCGGCGAGGCCAGCGGCACCGACATAGTGGCCGACGAAGATGCCGTCGATGAGGTAGTAGGCCCCCGAGACCAGCATGGCAAGAATGGACGGGAGGGCGTAAGCCCAGAAGCGACGGGTCATGGCCCGTTGCCGCAGTGTTAAATAGGCAGACATATCTGTTCTCTCGGGGAGTTCGATTATCGAACAGCTAGTCTAGATTAATACTTATTTGGTGATAATCAGGGTTTTACTTGATGAATTGCTGAGTATTACTCACTAATCCGGGGTTTTGGTAGTGCGCCTTGAGCATGTCGATCAGGATGCGCAGGCCGCTGCCCAGCTGATGCCGACTGGGATAGAAGAGGTAGAAGCCGGCAAAGGTGGGACACCAGGGTTCCAGCACGGTGAGCAGTTTCCCCTCCGCGACTTTCTGGCTCACCTCCTCTTCCAGACAGTAGGCGAGCCCCAGCCCCGCCTCGGCGGCGCCCAGATAGAGGGCCGGGGTGCTGGTGGTGAGCGGCCCGGTCACTTCGATCTCCAGCATGGTGCCGTCGGCGGCAAAGGCCCAGCGATAGTGGTGGTGCGGAGTGAGGCGATAGCCGATACAGGCGTGGCGGCTCAGCTCGCTCGGGTGCTCCGGCGTACCGTGCTCCGCCAGATAGGCCGGGGAGCCCACCACCAGATAGCGCTGGGGCGGGCCGAGGGGGATGCCGATCATCTCCTTGGGCAGCAGATCGCCATAAAAGAGCGCGGCATCGTAACCATCTTCAATCAGCCGGGGCATCAGCTCCTGCTCCACCACCTCCACCTGCATCCGCGGATAGCGGGCCAGATAGTCGATCAGCACAGGTGCCAGCAGGCTGTCGATGGCGCCGCGCGGAGCGCAGAGTTTGAGTCGCCCGACCGGTTCATCGCTGTTGCGGGCCAGCTCGCAAAGCGCCTCTTCAAGAGTATTGAGGGTGGGGAGCAGCTGCTTGAGCAGCCGCTGGCCCGCTTCGGTCGGTACCACGGCGCGGGTGCTGCGGTTGAGCAGCCGTACTCCCAGACGGGCTTCCAGCCCCTTCAGGCTATGGCTGAGGGCGGAGGCGGAGACCCCGAGCTCGAGGGCAGCCTTGCTGAAACTGCGGTGACGGGCGACGGCGGCAAATACCGCCAGTTCGGCGAGATCGGTACGGGTAATGGTCATCATCAATCAACAAAAAGGCGTGAGTCACAAGGGTACGCCAAGGCCGTGCTGCACACAATCCGCGCTAAACGGGTGGCTTGTTGCAAATATGTAGCTGCTATCAGGCCATTGATTCCAGTGAAACTAAGTTGAATTGTTAAAAAAAACTCACAATAAGGCGCTTTGAGTGTGATCTTGGTCGTCCGAAAGGCGACCAAAATCAAACTTTGGTTGATTAATTCAAAAAAACGCTGTGATTAATAAGGGCATTTAATTAAAGTCAGCCCATCAAGAGTGGCGCACGTTAATCGGTTGTTAAGTGAGACGGGCGCCGACCCTCAGGGTCAAAATCTCGCACTGTTGTTTGTTGCAATCCTGTTGTCACAAGGAGTGATGGCCAGGTTGCCGGGGGGCGAGAGGTTAATATCAAGGACGGACAGCAGGCGTTCCAGGGAGATGGAACCGGGCCAAGGCCCGACCAAACAAGAATCCCATTTTCCTAGATGACAGGAACAACGTATGTCTGACATGAATATTGCAGCTGATGGTCGTTTAGCCAGCAACACCTCCCGCGGCGTCAACAAGGCCGATGTGGTCTGGATGCTGGGTCTGTACGGTACCGCGATCGGTGCCGGTGTGCTCTTCCTGCCAATCAACGCCGGTGTAGGTGGCCTGTGGCCGCTGGTTGCCATGTTGATCCTGGCGCTGCCGCTGACTTTCTTTGCTCACCGTGGTCTGACCCGCTTCGTGCTGTCCGGCTCTACCCGTGATGGCGACATCACTGAAGTAGTAGAAGAGCACTTCGGTAAGACCGCAGGCAAATTCATCACCCTGCTCTACTTCTTTGCCATCTACCCGATCGTGCTGATGTATTCAGTCGCTATCACCAACACCGTCGAGAGCGTGATTGTTCACCAGCTGGGTATGTCTGCACCTCCCCGTGCCGTTCTGTCACTGGCTCTGATCCTCGGTCTGATGGCGGTTGTTCGTCTGGGCGGCCAGGTTATCGTCAAAGCGATGAGCGTGCTGGTATTCCCGTTCGTGCTCACCCTGATGGGTCTGGCGTTCTACCTGATCCCGCACTGGAACGGTGCCATCATCACTGAAGCTCCGGCCCTGTCCGACGCCTTCAACGGTGACTTCATCAAGACCCTGTGGCTGGCTATCCCGGTAATGGTGTTCTCCTTCAACCACTCCCCGATCATCTCCTCCTTCGCGGTGGACAACAAAGGTCGTTACGGTGAAGGTGCCGAGAAGAAGTGCAGCAACATCCTGCTGGGCGCCCACGTCATGATGGTGATGACCGTTATGTTCTTCGTATTCAGCTGCGTACTGAGCCTCTCCCCGGCTGACCTGGCTGCTGCCAAAGAACAGAACATCTCCATCCTGTCCTACCTGGCCAACCACTTCGATAACCCGGTTATCGGTACTGTGGCTCCGCTGATCGCCATGGTTGCCATCAGCAAATCCTTCCTGGGTCACTACCTGGGGGCGCAAGAAGGCATGAACGGCCTGATGGCCAAGGCGCTGCGCGAGAAGGGCAAGAATGTTGACACCAAGCAGCTGAACAAAGTCACTGCCGTGTTCATGATCCTGACCACCTGGGCCATCGCCACCATCAACCCGAGCATCCTCGGCATGATTGAAGACCTGGGCGGCCCGATCATCGCAATGCTGCTGTTCCTGATGCCGATGTACGCCATCACCAAGGTTCCGGCTATGCGCAAATACGCTGGCAACATCAGCAACGGCTTCGTGACCATCATCGGCCTGATCGCCATGTCCGGTATCATCTACAAGCTGATTGCCTGATAACTCCGGTTACCAAGTTGTCTAGTCCTGAAATAGGTTTACACATTTTCAACTAGCATTTCTCTACTCAGAACCCCCTATGTACCGCATCGGGGGTTCTGTATTTCAACGCATGATGCGGCCGCTCCTCGTTGTAAATATCCACTGCTTCACGCATCATTTCCCGCGCTTGCGTCAAATCCTGTGGGCTTTGCAACAATAACTCTCCTTTCAAAATCCCGTTCACCCGCTCAGCCAACGCATTCTGATAACAGTCATACCCATCCGTCATCGAGCATTTCACCCCGTACCGTTCATGTAATGACTGATACAGCCCAGAGCAATACTGAACGCCGCGGTCAGAGTGATGGATGAGTTCACCACCGCCACTGCTTCAGCGCTTTCTTGAACGCCATCGCCACCGACTCGGCGTGCATCCCTTCGTGTACGTGATGGCCCACTATCTTGCGTGAGTAGGCATCCGTCACCAGGCTCAGGTACAGTGGCCCGCTCCTGGCTGGCAGATAGGTGATATCTGCGACCCAGACCTGCTCCGGGGCCACCGGTGTGACCTGCTCTGGCCCCGCCTTGAGCAAGTTGGGATGACGGTAGAAACGGTGAAAACTGTGAGTGGTCTTGTGATACGCCCGTCTGGGCTGCACCAGCAGGCGGTGCTCGGCCAATATCTGAAACAGCCTGTCCCGCCCGACCTTGAGCCCGTCATCATCCTGACCCTGCAGCAGATAATGCAGCTTGCGAGTGCCCACCCGAGGTTGTCGCAGTCGAACTTGACGCACAAAGCGCACCACCTGCAATCCCTGAGCATGGCGCTCGTCGGCGACCCGATTGCGCTTGTAGTAAGCCTGCCGGCTTATCCCCAGAAACAGGCAAGCCCTGACAATGGTCGGCCTCTCGACTTGCCGCTGCGAGAGGACTTGCCGGGTCGCATTTTTACGATGGAGACGCCGTAGTCGTTCTTCAGTACATCGACGACGGCCTCAAAGAACTGGGCTTTCTGACTCATCAGCGCCAGTTGCTGCTCGAGTTCCTTGATGCGCTGTTCGGGCGTCTGGTTGTCGGGGTCAGGCATGGTGATGCTCCTGCCGGCGCGTACAGAAGCCCCCTGGCTCCAATCTTGCCGACCATGTTTACGCAACCATACCAGAACGGTGGAGCTGCCCTGAATGCCATAACGCACCTGAGCCTGTTTGTAGGTGAGCTCGCCTTTTTCAATCTGCTCGACCAGTGTCAGTTTAAAAGTCAGCGAGTAATCGCGCTGTGTCCGTTTCACACCTTGTCCCATCGGGTTCTCCATTTATTGGGGGGAAAGGTGTAAACCATATTCAGGACGGGACAATAAAGAGAAAAAAGGCGCCATCAGGCGTAATGCCAGTCAGTTAAGCCTGACTGGCATTGTTTTTATTGGCTTTTTTCACCGCATACTTTTGTGGTCTTGCCTTCACACTGCGGGGTAACTTCGCACCCTTCGCTCCGGCAATACAAACTGGCCCGATTGTTTCTCCAGCTCTGCCACCCGCTTCGGGATACTCCCCGGTGATAGGTACGGCATGCAGCTCAGTTCATGGATAAGATAGACCGACGCCATGTGAAAACTCAGCTGACTCGCTGTGTATCCCTTTAGACTCGCCGCCATCTTCACCATCTGGCTACGCAGCAGGTTGTACGCCAACAACACGCCCCACAGCTCTTGCCGTATCCCCGCAGCCTTCTTGCTGCGCAGGGTCAGCCGGTGTTGTTGCAGGCTGTGCTTCATCTCCCGATAGCCCAACTCGATTTCCCAGCGGTGGCTGTAGAGCTCAACGATGTCGGCCCCCGGGAAGCGCATCGGGTCGACCATGGAGGTCAATACTTGGCGCTCCTTGCCGCTGGTGTTGCGGGTCAGCAAACGGGCTTCTAGTGTCTCTGGCAGTTGCGACCACGTCTTCCTCGCCTGTGGACTGGTTTTGCGCCCCAGCTTGCGCACCACCTCGTATTGTGTGCCCTTTTTGAGTGGCAGCAACCAGTGCCGCTCGCTGCCAGTGGTCTGCCAGGTATGGAGCAAACCGAGGGAGTAAAACCCCTTGTCGAACAGGGTCAGTGAGTGGTCCGGCGTGCGCGCGACCAGCCGCTCGGCCAACACCATCTCGTTGACGGCGCAACTCTCCATGACCGCCTGAACAAGCAGGTGGCTGGTCAACTCCATCTGACAGAGCATGCGCACCTGCGGATAGGCGGTCTCCCCATGCTGAGTACCGGGCTTGGCAAAGGCAGTGGCATTGTCCGGGGTATCGTGTGTGCGCCACATCACGCCATCGACGGCAAGCCGTTGCAGCCCCGCCCAACCGGGGTGGTTGGCCTGCTGGTGCCAGAGAGAGGCGGTCTCGTGAAACAGCCGCTCGATGCTCTTGTCCCCCAGTTTTTGGCGAGCTTGCAGGAAGGCGCTGGGGGCGACAAAGGGGCGGTCGCCGGGCAACAGGATATCGAGCTGATTGACGAGCTGGGTCATGGGGACGTGGCGGAAGATGGCCATGCCGATGATGGCCCAGACCAGACGCTCCATGGGCATACGGCGGCGACGCAGGGGCACGACATCCTCTTCGGCGAGCAGCGTCGTGATGAGCTCGGGAGGAATGAGGTCGGAGAGTGACTCAAACTGAGCGGCATTGCTGGCGTGGAGGAAGTCGAGAGCGTGAGCGATACGCATAAAAAATCCGAAACCAATCAACAGGTTTCGGATTTTCACACAACAGAAGGATCGGTCAATGGATCCTTAACTGATCGGCATTACGCCATCAGGCGCCTTTTTCTTACTTGCAGGTTTCGTCGGGGCGTTTACTTGCCCGCGACGGAGAGGCCGCCAAAACGGATAAGCGGGGCGTAGAAGCCCTTGCCGTCGTTGTGGTGCAGGGTGTCACCGGCCGCTTCCAGCTCGCCCAGCAGGCGGTAGAAGTTGCCTGCTACCGTGATGCCGCGCACCGGCTGCAGTCGCACCCCATCGCGGCAGAGGAACCCTGACGCGCCAAAGGAGAAGTCACCGCTCACCGCATCGGCACCCGAATGCAGGCCATCCAGCTTGACCAGCTCCAGATAGTCGCCGCTCTGCACTTCCGCTTCGCAGTGGGGGCCCGCGCCAAACACCAGATGGCGAGCGGTCACATCGAGGGCGCTGCGGGCACCGCGGGCGGCCGAGCCGTTGCTGGCGACGCCAAAGTGGCGGGCAGTAGCGCTGTTGTGGAGCAGGGTTTTCAGCTCCCCTTCGCCAATCAGCAGCAGATCCGAGCTGGCAGCCCCCTCGCCATCAAACGCCTTGATGTTCATGCCGCCAGGCATATAGACCCGGCTCTCCAGAGTAAGCCAGCGCGAGGCGACGCTCTGCCCCACCTTTTCCCGCCAGGGGTTGATCCCCTGCTGGGCCCACTTGCCCGACAGCACGCCCTGAAAGCAGCCAAACAGGCTGGCGAAGCAGTTGGTGCTGAAGATGACGCTGTAGCGACCGCTCGGCACCGCTTCACCGGGCAGTAGTCCATCGGCGATGGCGTAGATCTGCTCGATCAGGGCCTGGCTATCCAGCTCGTCGAAGCGACGGCCATACTGCCCCTGCGAGTGCATCGACTGGCGGCCATCCCGTTCCACCAGCGCCGAGGTGTAGCAGCCGACGCTGAACTCGCCGTGCTGGCAGAGGGTGCCCTGACTGTTGGCGAGCCAGAGCTGGCTCTCACCTTCGAAGAAGCTGTTGTAGGGGGCGCCGCTCACATCGGGCATGGCCAGCATGTCTGATTCGAGGCGCAGGGCCAGGGCGATCTTCTCCTCAACCGGCGTGGTATCGGGCTGGTTGATCTCGGCGCAATCTGTGGTGATCCGGCTATTGGCTACCGAGATGCGCTGATCCGGATCCACCTTGGCAAAGCGGCTGGCATCTAGCGCATCCTGCAGCATGGCATCCAGCGCCAGCTCATCGAGGGATTCCGAGTAGGCGATGCCGACCCGACCCTCTTTTATCAGGCGAATACCGAGTTGCTGGCTGCTGGTGACCTTGTATTCACCCAGCTCGCCCTTGTCTGCCTTGAGGGAGAAGGCCTTCTCCTGATTGGCGATGATGTCTGCCTCGGCGTTGAGGTCGGCCACCTTGTCGAGCAGGCGGGTGAGCAGTTGGTTCATGTCGAGCTGGCTCATCAGGCGTTCCCTCCCACCAGAATATTGTTCACTTTCAGCGCCGGCTGGCCCACCGAGGTGGGGACCGAGCCCGAGACAGAGCCGCACATACCGGCGGCCAGCGCCAGATTGCGGCCCACCATGGAGATCTCTTTCAGCACCTGCGGGCCGGTGCCGATAAGGGTGGCTGACTTGAGCGGCTTGGTGATTTTGCCGTGCTCGATGAGGTAGGCCTCCTGCACATTGAAGTTGAATTCACCGGTGCCGGGCTGTACCGAGCCGCCCCCCATCTTCTTGGCGTAGATGCCGTGCTCTACCGTGGCCAGCATATCGTCGAGGCTGTGGTTGCCCGGCTCGATATAGGTGTTGCGCATGCGCGAGGTGGGGGCGTACTTGTAGGATTCGCGCCGCCCCGAGCCGGTGCGGGCGTAACCCGTCTTGAGGGCGCCCATTCTGTCCACCAGAAAGCCGGTCAGTACCCCGTCCTTGATGAGCTGGGTATGCTGGGTCGCCATCCCCTCGTCATCGACGTTGATGGAGCCCCAGGCGTTGCTCTGCAAGCCTTCATCCACCGCATTGACCACCGGATTGGCGATAAGCTGGCCCATCTTGTCGTGGAACACCGAGGCCTTCTTGGCTACCGAAGTTGTCTCCAGCAGGTGGCCGCACGCCTCGTGGAAGATGACGCCGCCAAAGCCGTTCTCCATGATGACCGGCAGGGTGCCGCTCGGACAGGGGGCCGCCCCCAGTTTCACCAGTGCCTGACGGGTGGCAGTGAGCGCCAGATCGCGCGGATCGATGCGATCGGCATGCTCCCACCCCATCAGGGCGCCGGGGGCCTCGTAACCGACGCTCTGCTCGCTCCCTTCCATGGCGATGGTCTGGGCCATGATGCGGTTGTAGTGGCGGCGATCGGCCACTTGCACCCCTTCGCTGTTGAAGATCTCCACCTCCTGCTCCCAGCCCAGCACGTTGCCGGAGAACTGGCTCACCTTGCTGCTCTCGGCGCGGGCCACCGCATCCATGGCGTGCAGATAGGCGATCTTCTGCTCCAGCAGCTTGTCTGCCGACAGCGGCAGCGCCACCGGGTTGCGATCGCTCAGGCGGGTGAAATCGAAGGCGGTGGCGGTCACCACGGGGTCGCGGCGGTCTTTGGCCGCCAGCAGGGTGACGATGCGCAGCAGCTCGTCGCGGCTGGCCAGATTGGTGTAGCCGTAGAGCACCTTGTGGCCGTAACAGAGGCGTACACCGATGCCGAAATCGAGGCCGCCGCTGATGTTCTCTATCTGGCTGGAGAGCAGGCTGAGCTGGCTGCGGCGCTTGCGCTCCACAAACAGCTCGGCAAAATCGGCACCCAGTGCCAGCGCGTGATCGAGCACGTCACGGGCAATGGCGGGGGCCAACAGGGAGAATGGAGTCATAGAATATCCTTTTCTGGTCTGTCCGTTTGCTTCCGACATCCGGCTCTGATTGTTATGGGATGTCGGGTCCATTGTTGCAGACCAGCACAAAAAAGTCGCTATAGCGTCATGCGATGATACCGATTGAGAAAATCGGTGCGATAACTGCGCCCGGCGGCCAGGGCCAGGCGCTCAGGGTCGTTTTGCCAAAACGTGAGAAAGATCAGAGCAGGGCGTGGATTTCGCTCAGGATCTGCTCGACCCACTGCTCGATGCGCGGATCGGTCTGGTCATATTGGTTGGCATCATCAAGGGCCAGCCCGACGAAGTGACGGCCATCGTCGATCAGTGCCTTGGAGGCATCGAATTCGTACCCTTCGTTGGGCCAGTAGCCCACCAGCTTGACCCCTTTTGGCACCAGCTGATCGTGCAGCATGCCGAGGGCGTCCTGGAACCATTCGCCATAACCGAGCTGATCGCCGAGGCCAAACAGGGCCACGATGCGTCCCTCCAGATGGAGATCGGCGATATCTTCCCAGCGGGACTCCCAGTCCTCCTGCAGTTCGCCAAAATCCCAGGTGGAGATGCCGAGGATCAGGATCTCGTAATCCTCCATCAGGCGCAGGGAGACATCCTTGATATTGTGAATATCCACCAGCTCGGGGCCGATGAGGGCGCGGATCTTCTCGGCAGCCATCTCGGTGTAGCAGGTGGTGGAACCGTAAAACAGACCAATCTTCATCGCTCTTCTCTCTGTTGGCGCTTTCTCGCTTGCTTTTGGCGCGTTCTCGCATGCTCGTGTGGGCTGCGCCATGTTGGCAACACGATGGGTAACGTAAGGGGAGGGCGCCAGTCTAGCAGATTGCCATTCGACCTTCACCGCCCGGCAAGGGGGGTGGCAAACGTGCCTTATCTTTCCAATGAAAGTGCCTTGTCTTTCCAAGGAGTTGGCGCGTTACAATGGGCCATCGATCCCCTGATTGCAGCGCACCATGAGCAAACCCG
The DNA here is from genome assembly GCF_019047085.1 of Aeromonas sp. FDAARGOS 1404. Lineage (NCBI taxonomy): Bacteria > Pseudomonadati > Pseudomonadota > Gammaproteobacteria > Aeromonadales > Aeromonadaceae > Aeromonas > Aeromonas sp. FDAARGOS 1404. The sequence goes on along the minus strand of NZ_CP077237.1, from coordinate 1,215,620 downwards.
ACCCCCATCCCCTGATTGAACCCTTTCTCGACGCCCTCTGGCTGGAGCGGGGATTGTCTGACAACACGGTCAGCTCCTATCGCAGCGATCTGGAGAAGTTCTCCCTCTGGCTCGACGAGCAGGGGAGCTCGCTGCTGCTGGCGGGGATGGACGAGATCCAGCACTACCTCGCCTGGCGGGTGGATCACCAGTTTGCGGCCAGCAGCACTGCCCGCTTTCTGTCGGCCCTGCGCCGCTTTTACCAGTATCTCAACCGCGAGAAGCTGCGCAGCGACGATCCGACCGTGCTGCTGGAGGGGCCCAAGCTGCCGAAAAAACTCCCCTCAGATTTAAGCGAAACGGAAGTGGAAGCTCTGCTGAGTGCGCCGCTGGTGGATGACCCGCTGGAGCTGCGGGACAAGGCGATGCTGGAGCTGCTCTACGCCACCGGCTTGCGGGTTTCCGAGCTGGTGGGGCTTACTGCCGAGCATGTCAGTTTGCGTCAGGGCTTGGTGCGTGTGGTGGGCAAGGGCAACAAGGAGCGGTTGGTGCCGATGGGCGAGGAGGCGATGCACTGGCTGGAGCGTTACTACCGGGAGGCCCGCACCCTGCTGCTCGGTGGTACCAGCTCGGACGTGGTGTTTCCCTCCAAGCAGGCCCGTATGATGACCCGCCAGACCTTCTGGCACCGCATCAAGCTTTACGCGCAGCGGGCCGGGATTAACGGCGAGCTATCCCCCCATACCTTGCGCCACGCCTTTGCCACCCATCTACTCAACCACGGCGCCGACTTGCGGGTGGTACAGATGCTGCTGGGCCATGCGGATCTCTCCACCACCCAGATCTACACCCATGTGGCCAACGAGCGACTCAAGGCGCTGCACGGGGAGCATCACCCCCGCGCTTAAGCCCGTTGCAGGCGATTTTTGCCCGCTTGTTTAGCCTGATACAGGGCTGCATCGGCGCGGGCCATCACACTGTCTGGGGCATCATTCAGGGATTCGGCAATGCCACCGCTAAAGGAGACGCTTAAGCCCTTTTCACGCCAATCCTGTTGCCCCATGCTGATACGCCACTGCTCCATCAACTGCTGTGCACTGGCAATATCTGTCTGTTCAAAAATAGCGACCAGCTCTTCCCCCCCAAAGCGGCACAGGGTTGCCTGTTCCTCCAGCAATTGGCTACCAAGCTGAGCGGTGCGTTTCAAAACGGCATCCCCGATGGGATGACCATAGGTATCATTTATTTTTTTGAAGTTATCAATGTCGATAATCGCCAATATATATTGGCTATTTTTTTTATATAGAGTGGCGAGCACCTCTTCCAAATGACGGCGGTTGTACAAGCCGGTTAATGCATCACGCAGCGACTTTTCGGTTTCTGCCTGCATTTTGTCTGAAATCATCACGATTTCATCCTCCAGCTCCTCTATGCCTGCCAGCTTGGGGATAATAATCTGTTGCCCTGGAGGGGTAATACGCAATTGTCTAACAACTTGTACCAATGTGCTGATGGTATGCTCCAGGCGTTGTCTGAAAATAATGGCAACCAGTGTGAATATCGATAGTGACAATATCAGAGTGATAAATATGGTAGGCAATATTTCACCAATCAGAATATCGCTCTTGAATGGAAATACAGTAATAACCAGCCATGATGGGTTGTTGTGAAGGGCGTGATATGAAATGAGATCACCATTTTCACTCATTAAGGTACCATTCCTGCCTTTCAATTCGGAAATCCATGGTTGGTCAAGTCGACTGCCGTTTTCCTGAGGGTCGCTGTGAGCCACAATCATCTTGCTGCCTCGGTCAAAGAGCATATATACAACATTGTTACTACTCTCCAGAATCCGCCCTATACGTGCTGAAAATACCTTCAAGTTCAGGTCGATGCCAATCACGCCAAGAAATTCCCCCTGGTTATTGAAAACAGCATGGGAAAGGGTGACGACCGGCGTTTTTTCAATCGCGTCAATGTAAGGGGAACTCCAGATATTGATGCCGGGATGGTCGATGGCATTGCGATACCATGGGCGTTCCGATTCTTTGAACTCAATCGGGGTAGGATGAAGAGAGAAATTGATATGCTTGTTATCCTGAAGCATGTAGTACACGGTTTTTATTGGGCCATCAGGGTAAAGAAGGTATTGCCAAATGTCGCGATAACGTTGTTTTAATTCCGGGGGAAGATCTCCATTATTCTCAGTAATGTCGGCAATGATGATATTTATTTGCCTCTCAACCGAAGAGAGTGAGTTATCCCATTGCTGCGCAGTACTATCGTTAAAAAATCTGGCGGTGCTTAGCAAGGTGTTTTTCTGCATAACAGAAAAAAGGTACGCACTACCCAATGTGGTCAAAACAAGTGGCAGCGCAAGCAGCAAAAGAAAACGGAGAATAAAGCTGTGATTGGAGTTTGCAGCATTGGAGGTTTGCATAGTCACGACGCCTATATAACTTTACGCCATCTAACCATAGCCCATGGGCATCGTGACACACATACACACTAGTCTGGGGAGTCGGCTTAACGCTCCTGTTGAGATTTCAGCAGATCACGGATCTCGGTCAGCAGCTCCTGATCCTTGGTCGGGCCTGCCGGGGCGGCGGCTTCCTCTTCCTGCTTTTTCTTGAGGGTGTTGATGGCTTTCAGTCCCATGAAGATGGCAAAAGAGATGATCAGAAAGTCGATGATGGTCTGGATGAACTTGCCATAGGCGATAACTACGGCGGGTGTTGCACCTTCTGCGGCCTTCAGGGTGACCGCAAGGTCGCTGAAGTCCACGCCGCCCAGGATCAGGCCGATGGGCGGCATGATCACGTCACCGACAAAAGAGGAGACAATTTTGCCGAAGGCGGCACCAATGATGATACCGACCGCCATATCGATGACGTTGCCGCGGGCGGCAAAGGCTTTGAACTCTTGAATCAGACTCATTATTTCCTCCGAAATTAAACAAGATAGCGCGTTGATTACCCTTGCCAAAGGGCGAACTCTTGTCAGGAAAAACAGAGGCTAAGCCGCGTTGTTCCTGTCGTCCTGACTAGCTTGCGGGCGTTATGAGTCCTTGGCAATCGGGGGGAGCCATTTTTTTGGTACAAAGTGATATTAATTTTTTGGTAAGTAGCTGGTTGAATGATGAGCTGTGCTGCTGTAATTTGCTGGGTCGATTCATTCATACCACGTGAGTAAACAAGTGAAGTATTTACTACTGGGAATGATGCTTTTGTGCACATTTGCTGCCAGAGCGGGGATGGATACCCAAGCCTTGAAACAGACCATCACGGCCCGGCTGGGGGTCCCCGTCTATCTGGTTGAACCGACCCCAATCGCGGGGTTGTATATGCTGGGCACCTCACAGGGGGTGCTCTACAGCGATGCCAAAGGGGATTATGTGGTGCAGGGGGTCATGCTGGATATGACCCGCGACATGAAGAACCTGACCATCTCGGGTATGCGCGAGCAGCGCCGACTTGGTTTGGCGCAGGTGGCTCATGCCCCCATCGTGCTCAAGGCTCGGGATGAGCGTCACCGGGTTGCGCTGTTTCTCGGCGAGCAGGACGCAAAGCGCCGTCAGCTCTCCGGCACCTTGCAACACCTGCAGGCATCCGGGGTGAGCGTGGCACTCTATCCGGTGATTGATCACGCCGAACGGGCCGCCGACTGGTGCAGCGATCCCCTGCTGCAAAATGATCCGTTAAAAGCCTATTTGCCTCAAACGGCATGTAGTGAGACCCTTATCCAAAATATTGGCCTGAGCCAATGGTTGGGGGTCAAGGTACTGCCGGCCTGGGTCTCCTCCGACGGGGATCTGGTGCGCGGGTATCAGAGCCCCGAACAGCTGCTCAAGATACTGGATCATATTGATGTCCCTGCAAATCCGTCGTCGTCCGCGAGTTGATGATTCCCATCTGCCTGCCACCCTGCATCCCCTGCTTCGCCAAATCTTCGCCAGCCGTGGCGTAGAGGATCCCGCCCTGCTGGAGCGCAGCGCCAGCCAGCTGTTGCCGCCCCAGCGCCTCTATGGGATGGAGCAGGCGGTGCCGCTGCTGGCGGAGGCCCTGACTGCCCAGAAACGGATCCTGATTGTCGGTGACTTCGACTGCGATGGTGCCACCAGTTCGGCCCTGTGTGTGCTGGCACTGCGCGCCATGGGTGGCCGCCACATCGATTTTCTGGTGCCCAACCGCTTCGAGTTTGGCTACGGCCTCACCCCCGAAATTGTCGAGCTGGCGGTGGCCCGTGGCGCCGAGTTTCTGATCACGGTGGATAACGGCATCTCCAGCATCGCCGGGGTGGCGGCGGCCAAGGCGGCTGGCATGCAGGTACTGGTTACCGATCACCATTTGCCGGGTCAGGAGCTGCCTGACGCCGATGCCATCGTCAACCCGAACCAGCATGGTTGCGATTTCCCCTCCAAGTCGCTGGCCGGGGTGGGGGTAGCCTTCTACCTGATGGCGGCCCTCAACACCTATCTGCGCCAGCTCGGCTGGTACGAGCGGCAAGGGCTTCACGCCCCCAATGTGGCGGATTATCTCGATCTGGTGGCGCTTGGCACGGTGGCCGACGTGGTGGCGCTCGATGGCAACAACCGCATCCTGGTCCATCAGGGCTTGCAGCGGATCCGGGCCGGCCGCTGTCGCCCCGGCATTCAGGCGCTGGTGGATGTGTCGGGCCGCGATGGTCGCCGCCTCACCGCCGCCGACCTCGGTTTTGCGCTGGGGCCGCGCCTCAATGCGGTAGGGCGCCTCGATGACATGTCCCTCGGGGTCGCCTGTCTGCTCTGCGATGATCTCAATTTGGCGCGCCAGCTTGCGGCCGAGATGGACAGCCTCAATCAGGAGCGCAAGGAGATTGAGCAGGGGATGCAGCAGGAGGCCCTCGCCACCCTGGAGCAGATCCGTTTTCGCGATGGCGAGGTGCCGTCGGGCATAGTGCTGCACCGGGACGAGTGGCATCAGGGGGTGGTGGGGCTGGTGGCCTCCAAGGTGAAGGAGAAATACTACCGCCCGGTCATCGCGTTTGCCGAGAGCAGCGAGACCGAGCTCAAGGGCTCCGGCCGCTCCATCCCCGGGGTGCACTTGCGCGATGCGCTGGAACTGCTCGATACCCGCCACCCGGGCCTGATGGGCAAGTTTGGTGGCCATGCCATGGCGGCGGGGTTGACCCTGCCCAAGGCCAACATCGAGGCGTTCGGTCGGGCCTTTGAGGCGGTCATTAGTGAGCTGGTGACACCGGAGCTTTTGACCGGGGTGTTGCTCACCGATGGCGAGTTGTTGCCGGATGAGCTCAACCTCGAGCTGGCGGAGCTTATTCGCGCCTCCGGCCCCTGGGGTCAGGCCTTCCCCGAGCCGCTGTTCGACGGCGAATTTGTGCTGGTACAGCAGCGATTGGTGGGGGAGAAGCACCTCAAGATGATGCTGACAACCGATTCTGGTCACGCGGTGGATGCCATCGCCTTTGGCGTCGATCTCAAGCGCTGGCCCGATGCCTCGGTCAAGCGGGTGCGGCTTGTCTACCGGCTTGACGTCAACGAGTGGCGCGGCAACCGCAGCGTGCAGCTGCTGGTGGAGCATCTGGAGGCAGCCGGTCTTTGAGCCGGTAGCATCGCTGCTCTATCGCCGCTTTATCACAGATAGCGCTGACAACGGCCACCCTCGGGTGGCCGTTTTTGTTGGCGGATCTCTGGAAAAGGGCGTTGACCCGTCTATAGCTTCACAGTTTAAGCTCGTCTCTATCGGGTCACCTGAGGGCCCGCACCGTGAGTGATTGCCATGAAAATATCCGAACTGGCCCGCCGCTGCGGCCTCGCCCGCTCCACCCTGCTCTATTACGAGAAGCTGGGGGTGATTGCCGGCACCCGGGCCGCCAACGGCTATCGCCACTATGACGAGGGGGATCTGCAGCGACTGCAGATGGTGCAGGCCCTGCAGGCGGGTGGTCTCAGCCTCAAGCAGTGCCTCGCCTGTCTGGCTGGCGAGATAGATCAAGCGTCATTGCAGGCCCGGGTCAGGGAGCTCGATGAGGAGCTGGCGCGGATGCAGCGCGCCCGGGATCTGTTGGCGGATCTGGCAGGGCTGCGCCCGCGCTCCGGTGAGGAATTCAAGGCCTGGCAGCTGCAACTGCAGCGCGAGGCACCGGAGGCCTACTTCGCGTGGGTGATGAAACAGGGTTTTAGCGAGAAAGATCGCTACCACTTGCAATGGTTGAGCAAAGACATGAATGAACATGAGCGTTACATCAAGGACTTTATCCAGCTGCTGGATGGCATGAGTTACTGGGGGCCGGGGGATCGCGCCTTCACTCAGCAGCAGTTTTCCGCTTTGCCCATCCGGCCGCGCCGGATCCTCGACATGGGTTGCGGGCGCGGTGCCTCGACCATGGCGCTGGCTCAGGTGACCGATGCCACTATCGTAGCCATCGATCTGGAAGAAGAGGCACTGGCCGCCGTGGCGCACTCCGCCCGTGCAGCGGGCTTTGAGCATGTCTCCACCCTCTGCGCCAACATGGCGGCACTGCCGGACGATCTGGCCCCGGCCGACCTCATTTGGGCAGAGGGGAGCGCTTACGTGATGGGGGTTGCCAATGCGCTGAAGGCGTGGCGTCCGCTGCTCGCGAACCCGCAGGCTTGCATCGTGCTCAGTGATGCGGTCTGGCTGACCGATAACCCGCCCGAGGAGGCGTTGGCATTCTGGCAGCAGGATTACCCCGCCATGCAGACGCTGGCGGGCCTGCTTGAGACGGTACAAGCGGCAGGCTACCACTGCCTGTCACACACCCCATTGCCGATGAGTGCCTGGAACAATTATCTGGACCCCATCGAGGTCAATCTGTTGCGCTATCGAGACGAGCTGGGGGAGAGTGCCGCCTGGCAGGACTTGAGCCGGGAAGTAGCCATCCACCGCCAATATCTGGGCAGTTACGGCTATGTGATCTGCTGCCTGCAGGCGATGTGAAGAGGATGGCTATTGCCATTGAGGGTGAGCCAGTGATCGGACGGGGGAGCAGATGCTCCCCCATTTGTTTTAGTTTTTAAATGCCAAGTTCAGTGATAATTGAGTGTTTAGTGCTGATTTGCATGATTAGGTGAATATAAAAATCCAATAAAGCGATGGCTTGTGATATATTTATCCCCGCATTCCTGTCATCCCTGAAGGAGCTCGATCCTTGCCTCTTGCCAGTCGCTTACCCCCAAGCCGCATACAGCACGGTGCAATGGCCTTTGCCATCGCCTGCATTCTGTGGCTCGCTGCTTTTGCCGCAGCTGGGCTGAGCGCCGTTTCGCAGGGGCCATCTGCCGGGGCGACGGCGGGGATGGCACTGCAAGACCCGATCAACCAGCGTCTGGTCGACACGGTCGGCTTGCTGCCGGGCAACCAGTGGCGCCACGGGGTCGAGCAGGGGCGGCGGTTGGCGAAGGAGCGGGAAGGCCATCTCTATCAGATGCTGCTGGCCTGGTTCCAGTACGACATCCTCGGCCTGCTCTGTGGCCTGCTGTTCTTTGTGCCGCTGATCTATGTCAGACAAGCTTGTGGCCACGTTGGCTATCTGCATAAACGGCAACTCTGCGGCCACCATTTGCAATTTCGCTTCTGTCACGGCGACTAGCTCACCCTGCTGGCGGACGCTCATCCACATTTTCACACGGCTTTTAACGCTCCCGATTGACTGACGGGGCAGGCTGACACCTGCTGCCTGCGCTCTATCGTCCGGTGCTGCGTCCGCGCTTTCTGTTGTTTCGTCCATGCTGCTGGCCATCGGCCAGAGGCAGACTTTCTCTTTGCGCAAACACCTGGTGAGCACACCTATGGACTACTACCTCAACCTGTTTATTCACTCAATATTTGTCGAAAACCTCGCCCTGGCCTTCTTTCTGGGGATGTGTACTTTTCTGGCCGTCTCGAAGAACATCAACACCGCCTTTGGCCTTGGCATGACAATCCTGGTGGTGATGGTGATCGCCATTCCCCTCAACAACTTGATTTACCGCCATATCTTGCGGGCAGGCAGTACCTTTTTCGGTGAATTCGATCTGGGATTTCTCGATTACATCATCTACATCGGGGTGTTGGCGGCGCTGGTGCAGGTGATGGAGATGGTGCTCGACAAGTTCGTTCCGGCGCTCTATCAGGCACTCGGCATCTATCTGCCGCTGTTGACGGTGCACTGCGCCATCTTCGGCGGGGTGATGTTTATGGCGCAGCGGGATTACGATTTTGTCGAGTCACTGGTCTACAGCGCAGGCTCCGGGCTTGGCTGGCTGCTGGCCATTGTCGCCATGGCCGGACTGCGCCAGAAGCTGAAGTACGCCGATGTCCCCGAGGGGCTGCGGGGCATCGGTATCACCTTTATCGTGGCAGGGCTGATGTCCCTCGGCTTTATGTCCTTCTCCGGCATATCGCTATGAGGGGATGACAAAAAACGAGGCGCCTTCGGGCGCCTCGTTGTTTATCAGGGATTGCGGATGGCCATTACAGCTCGCGGGCCCAGGGATGAGCCTTGGGACGCAGCGCCAGCGCCAGACCCAGCAGCAGCACGGTCAGACCGTAGAGGGGCCAGCTGCCAAAGCGCATGTAGGGGGTCTCGCCGTGGGCGGGACGCACTTCGCTGCGCAGCACGCCCGCTTCAAACTGCGGGATCTGGCCTATGATGCTGCCATCGATCTCGGTCACGATAGTGATACCGGTGTTGGTGTCCCGCAGCAGCGGATGAGCCAGCTCCAGCGCGCGCATCCGGGCGATCTCCATATGCTGCCAGGGGCCGATGCTGGTGCCGAACCAGGCGTCGTTGGAGACGGTCAGCAGGAAGTCGGTATCGGCATTGACGTTGCGGCGCACCTCCTCCGGGAAGATGATCTCGTAGCAGATGGCGGCGGCAAACTTGAGCCCCTTGGCGATCAGGTTTGGCTGCACTTCGTCACCCCGGCTGAAGGAGGACATCGGCAGGTTGAAGAAGGGGGCGATGGGGCGTAGCAGATCTTCAAAGGGCACGAATTCGCCGATGGGCAGCAGGTGGTATTTGTTGTAGCGGTTGGAGTGGTTGTAGAAGTAGGACTCCTTGCCATCCGCATCCTGCACCCCCATGCCGAGCACGGTATTGTAGAAGCGCTGTTGCTGCTCGTCGTAGTGAATGATCCCCGCCAGCAGGCCGGTATCGTTCACCTTCATCGCCTTGTCCAGATTCTCCAGATAGGGGCCCATCGCCTTCTCGATGGCCGGGATCGCCGATTCCGGCCAGATGATGATGTCGGCATCCTGATTCTCGCGGCTCAAGTCCTGATAGGTGCGCACCGTGGAGGCCAGCGCCTCCGGATCCCACTTGAGGGACTGGGCGATATTGCCCTGCACCAGTGCCACCTTGACCGGCTCGCCACGGGTCACCCAGTTGAGCTGCATCAGACCGTGGGCACCGGCCACCAGCAGGGCGGGCACCGCCAGCCACAGTGGCGAGCGGGATTTCCACACCAGCCAAATGGCGGAGGCGGAGAATAGCAGTGCTAGGGTGATGCCCTGTACCCCGAGAATGGGAGCAAATCCCTTGAGCGGGCCGTCGATCTGGCTGTAGCCAAACCAGAGCCAGGGGAAGCCGGTCATCACCCAGCCGCGCAGCCAGTCAGCTACCAACCACAGTGCCGGGAAGGCGAGCAGCCAGCGGCTCCAGTGACGGCCGCCAAAGAAGCGGGCGAAGGCCCAGCAGGCGAGCGTCGGGTATAGGGCCAGATAGGCGGAGAGCCCGGCCAGCAGCACGAAGGCGACCGGTAGCGGGATGCCGCCAAACTCGGTCATGCTGACATGGATCCACCACAGGCCTGGCAAAAAGAGTCCCATGGCGTAGCCAAAACTGCGCCAGGCGGCCTGTTTCGGCGTGGCTTTGTCCAGCAGGGCGTAGAGGCCGAGCAGGGAGGGGATCACCAGCGGCCAGTAGCCGAAGGGGGAGAAGGCCAGCACGGCGATGGCACCAGAGGCCAATGCACTGAGGCTTAACAGAATTTTGGAAGTAACAGGGGATAATCTCACGGGCGATGGTGCTCGTCTTGGTGTGCAACTGGGGTCGAATGGCCGGTATCTTAACCTGTAAGCGGGGCAACGGCGAGCCTCGATGCCGGTGGCAGAGAGCACAACGCCCCGAGGTCGGGGCGTTGTTTCACACATCGAGCGGATCTACCTATTGCGGCTCGGATTGCGCCGCCGCGTGGTGCTCGGGGATCTTCACCTGCAGCTGCTGCAGACGGCGCCGGTCGGCATGCATCACCTTGAACAGGTAGCCGTCCAGCTCGATCTCCTCGCCCTTCTTGGGCAGGTGGCTGAATGCGTGCATCACCAGACCACCTACCGTGTCCACCTCTTCATCGCTGAATTTGGTGCCGAAGAAGTCGTTGAAATCCTCGATCTCGGTCAGGGCACTGATGGAGAAGACCCGCTTGCTGAGGCGGCGGATTTCGTCCGGTTCATCCTCGATGTCGTCAAACTCGTCGTCGATCTCGCCAACGATAAGTTCCAATATGTCTTCGATGGTCACCAGACCGGAGACGCCACCAAATTCGTCGACCACGATGGCCATGTGGTAGCGCTCTTCACGGAACTCCTTGAGCAGACGGTCAACCCGTTTGCTTTCCGGCACGATCACCGTAGGGCGCAAGATTTTCTCGAGCTGCAGCGGCTCGCTGGCGTGATGGCCGCCAAACCCGAAGGGGAGCAGATCCTTGGCGAGCAGAATGCCCTCCACATGGTCCTTGTCCTCGTTGATCACCGGGAAGCGGGAGTGGCCGGACTCGATGATCACCGGCAGGATTGCATCCACCGGCTGGGACTTCTCGATGGTCACCATCTGGGAGCGGGGGATCATGATATCGCGTACGCGAAGATCGGCGATCTCCAGCACCCCCTCGATCATGTCCTTGGTGTCCTGATCGATGAGGTCGCGCTCTTCGGCATCGGCTATCACGTCTACCAAATCATTGCGGTCTTTTGGCTCGCCCTGGAAGAGTTGGCTGAGTTTGTCGAGCCAGGTTTTCTTCGGCGAGCCGGTACTAGGGTGATCGTCGGTCATTTTCTCTCTTGGTTACTCGTATGAACACACTTGAAATAGTTCGGGTTATATAAGGATGGCCATCTGCTGTTTCAAGACGATGACCATCCGGTTCTTTACTCTTCGTCGTTCAGATAAGGATCGGCAAAACCTAGCTCCTGCATGATGTCGCGCTCAAGCGCTTCCATCTCTTCGGCTTCCTCATCCTCGATATGGTCATAACCTAGCAGATGCAGACTGCCGTGCACAACCATGTGGGCCCAGTGGGCCATCAGGGGCTTGCCCTGCTCTTCGGCCTCGCGCTCTACCACCTGACGGCAGATCACCAGATCGCCGAGCAGCGGCAGCTCCAGACCGGGTGGCGCCTCGAACGGGAAGGAGAGCACGTTGGTGGGCTTGTCCTTGCCGCGATATGTAAGGTTGAGCTCGTTGCTCTCCGCCTCGTCGACGATACGCACCGTCACTTCTGCCTCCTGCTGGAAGCCGAGAATGGTGCCGTCGAGCCAGCCTTGCAGCTGGGCTTCGGTGGGCAGGCCGTCAGTGCTGGCACTGGCCAGCTGCAGATCCAGGGTTACGCTCATTGTTCACTCTCTTTGCCGATGCTCTCTTTCCCGAAAATGGGTGCTGCTTTTTCCGCTGCCTGTTTGGCATCGAATGCCTCGTAAGCCTGCACGATACGGGCCACCACCGGGTGGCGCACCACGTCTTTGGACTCGAAGAAGTTGAACGACAGACCATCGACCCCTGGCAGCACTTCCAGCGCGTGGCGCAGGCCGGATTTGGCGTTGCGCGGCAGGTCTACCTGGGTGATGTCGCCGGTGACCACGGCCTTGGAGTTGAAGCCGATCCGGGTCAGGAACATCTTCATCTGCTCGGTGGTGGTGTTTTGGGCCTCATCGAGAATGATAAAGGCGTCATTGAGGGTTCTTCCGCGCATATAGGCGAGCGGCGCCACCTCGATGATGTTGCGCTCCATCAGCTTCTCGACCCGCTCAAAACCCAGCATCTCGAACAGGGCGTCGTAGAGCGGGCGCAGGTAAGGATCCACCTTCTGGGAGAGATCGCCAGGCAGGAAGCCCAGCTTCTCACCCGCTTCCACCGCCGGACGGGTCAGCAGAATGCGGCGAATTTCCTGACGCTCCAGCGCATCCACCGCCGCTGCGACCGCCAGATAGGTCTTGCCGGTACCGGCCGGGCCTATGCCGAAGCAGATATCGTGGCGCACGATATTGGCAATGTACTGGGCCTGATTTGGGCTGCGTGGTTTGATGAGACCGCGCTTGGTCTTGACCGTCACCTCCTTGCCATAGGGGATGCTCGGCGCCGGTTCGTCATCCTGCTCCAGCACTCGCGACTCCTGAATAGCCAGATGGACCATGTCGGGAGTGATGTCAGTCACCTTGCCACCCTTGAGGGGCTGGGTTTCCACATAGAGGTGCTTGAGGATGACGGCGGCGGCATCCAGCTGGGCCGGTTTGCCCACCAACTGGAAGTGGCTGTCACGGTAGCTGATCTCGACGCCGAGGCGGCGCTCCAGCTGCTTGATGTTGTCATCGAAGGGGCCGCACAGGCTGGCAAGGCGCTGGTTGTCGGCGGGCTCCAGATGCAGATTCAGGGTCGAGATGTGTCGGCTCAAAATATCCTCGTCTCAAGGCGCTCCCCATCCGCCGGGCGAATGGGGAGGAGGGGATTAATGGGGAGTGAAGGCGGCAACGCCCAGCTCGTCCGGTACGTTATCCGGGCGACGGGCCAGGATTTCGCTCGGGGCGGTGGCGATCCGCAGGTTCATCTCGCTCTCGCCGCGGATGAACTTGCCGCGCAGAGAGTTGGGACGCACCTCGGTGATCTCCACGTCGGCAAAGCCGCCGATCAGGGTGTGCAGGCCTTCAAAGTTGACCACCCGGTTGTTCTCGGTGCGACCACATAGCTGCATCGGGTCGAGCTTGGAGGGCCCTTCCACCAGGATGCGCTGGGTGGTGCCCAGCATGGCGCGGCCAATCTGCATCGCCTGGTTGTTGATGACGTGCTGCAGGCGGGCCAGACGGGCTTTCTTCACTTCCATGTCGACATCGTCAGGCATGTCGGCGGCCGGGGTGCCCGGGCGCGGGCTGAAGATGAAGCTGAAGCTCATGTCGAAACCCACATCCTCGATCAGCTTCATGGTCGCTTCAAAGTCTTCGTCCGTCTCGTTCGGGAAGCCAACGATGAAGTCGGAGCTGATGGTGATGTCGGGACGGGCGGCACGCAGGCGACGGATCTTGGATTTGTACTCCAGGATGGTGTGCGGGCGCTTCATCATGGTCAGGATACGGTCGGAGCCGCTCTGCACCGGCAGGTGCAGGAAGCTGACCACTTCCGGGGTGTCTTTGTAGACTTCGATGATGTCGTCGGTGAACTCGATCGGGTGGCTGGTGGTGTAGCGAATGCGATCGATACCGTCGATGGCGGCCACCAGACGCAGCAGCTCGGCGAAGGTGCAGATGCCGCCATCAAAGGTCGGGCCGCGGTAGGCATTGACGTTCTGGCCGAGCAGGTTCACTTCGCGCACGCCCTGCTGGGCGAGCTGGGCGATTTCGTAGAGCACGTCGTCCAGCGGACGGCTCACCTCTTCACCGCGGGTGTAGGGCACCACGCAGTAAGTACAGTATTTGGAGCAGCCTTCCATGATGGAGACGAACGCGGTGGCCCCTTCGGCGCGCGGTTCGGGCAGGCTGTCGAATTTTTCGATCTCGGGGAAGGCGATATCAACCTGGGCACCACGGCCCTCTTGCACTTCCTTGATCATGGCGGGCAGGCGATGCAGGGTCTGCGGGCCGAACACGATATCCACATAGGGAGCGCGCTGGCGGATGGCATCGCCCTCCTGAGAGGCAACGCAGCCACCCACGCCGATCACCAGACCGGGCTTGTTGGCCTTGAGCTTTTTCCAGCGTCCCAGCTGGTGGAACACCTTCTCCTGCGCCTTTTCGCGGATGGAGCAGGTATTCAGCAGCAAGACATCTGCCTCTTCGGGCTCTTCGGTAAGGGTGTAGCCATTACTGGCATCCAACAGGTCGGCCATTTTGGACGAGTCATACTCGTTCATCTGGCAACCCCAGGTTTTAATGTGAAGTTTCTTGCTCATTGCTTCTCTTGACTTGTTTTGAAATCGGCATGGTCAAAGGACCGCGCATTTTACTCCGCAATCTGGATACTGCCTAGCTAATATCCAGCTGGCAATGGTGCTCACCCGATACCTGTTGCCAGCAAGCTCAATAAGCTTTCTCCTTGATTTGACGCAGCAATTCCCCGTTTGTCTCACTGTTTATCAGCCGCCCTTGCGCTATCATGCTGCCATCCGGTTCACGTCCGGGCGCTGTCGCCGGACGCACCCTTTCAGGAATAAATGTATGGAACAGTGTGATATCGCCATCGTCGGCGCCGGCATGGTGGGCGCCGCCACCGCCTGTCTGCTGGCGGCTCAGGGCCTCTCGGTGCGGGTCATCGAGACCCAACTGCCGGAGCATTACGCGCCGGAGCAGCCGCTGGATCTGCGGGTCTCCGCCATCAGTCAGGCCTCGGTGGCGCTGCTGGAGCAGGCCGGTGCCTGGCACCATCTGCAGCAGATGCGGCTCTGCCCCTATCGCCGGCTGGAGACCTGGGAGCTGGACGGTTTTGCCACCCGCTTCAATGCCGCCGATCTCGGTCTGCCCCAGCTCGGCTACATCATCGAAAACCGTCTGGTGCAGCTCGCCCTGCTCAAACGGATGGAGGATTTTCCCACCATCCAGACCCACACCCCGGCGGCGGTGACCAGCCTGCGCCAGAGTGCGGATGAAGCTGTGCTGACTCTGGATGACGGCACTGAACTGGCGGCCCGCTGGGTGCTGGCTTGCGATGGCGCTGAATCCCACACCCGCAAGCTGGCGGGTATCGGCGTATCGCGCTTCGAGTACCGCCAGCACTGCATGCTGATCAATATCGACACCGACTTTGCGCAGGAAGATATCACCTGGCAGCAGTTCACCCCGAGCGGCCCGCGCGCCTTCCTGCCACTACCAGGCCAGCACGGCTCTCTGGTGTGGTATGACAGCCCGGCTCGGATCCGGGCTCTGGCGGCCATGAGCAACGAAGGGCTTGCCGCCGAAGTGCGCCGCCACTTCCCGAGTCGGCTCGGCGGATTTACCGTCACCGGCAAGGGGAGTTTCCCGCTGGTGCGTCGCCACGCCAACGACTATCACGTCGGTCGGGTGGTGCTGCTTGGCGATGCTGCCCACACCATCAACCCGCTGGCGGGGCAGGGGGTCAACCTCGGTTTCAAGGATGTGGCCTGCTGGGTCGACTTGCTGCAAGGGGCCGGAGCCGACTGGCATCAAGCTGTGCTGGCCGAGCGTTACGAGCGACGCCGTCGCCCCGACAACCTGCTGATGCAGTCGGGAATGGATCTCTTCTACGGGGTGTTCAGCAACGAGATTGGCCCCCTCAAGCTGGCCCGCAATCTGGCCCTCAATCTGGCGGATAAAGCTGGCCCCTTAAAGGAGATGGCGCTGCGCTATGCACTGGGGCTGGTTTGACAGGTAGAAACCAGATAGCACGGGCTGAATGCGCGAAGGAGCAAAGGTGATGAACAAGGCACTGCTGGTGATCGATTTTATCAACGATATTGCCCATTCCGACGGGCGCATTGCCGCCTCTGCAGCCCATGTGCTGGAGCAGGATGCTGTTGCGCATGCCAATCAGGCGCTGGCCCATGCCCGCGCCAACGGCTGGCTGGTAGTGCTGATCAAGGTGGGCTTTGACGGCGGCTATCAGCTGCAACCCAAGGGGTCTCCCATGTTTGGTCGCGCTCACCAGTTGGGGGCGCTCTCTTTGGTTGACAGCGGCACCGACTTTCATCCTGATCTGGATGTGCAGCCCGGCGATCTGGTGCTGACCAAGCCCAGAGTGAGCCCCTTCTATGGCACGGCGCTGGAGCCTGCGCTGCGGGCCAATCACATCGACCACCTCTATCTGTGCGGGGTGAGCACCAGCTGGGCCATTCAGGCGGCAGCGCGAGATGGCCACGATCGCGACTACGCCATCACCATTCTGGAGGATGCCTGCGCCGCCGCAGATGCCACCGAGCATCACACCTCGCTGCGGATGCTGGGGCGCATCGCCGAGATCATCAAGGTGTCCCAGCTGGCTTGAGCTTTAACGCAGGCAGCACCCGAGCACCGTGTTGAGATTGACGCAGCGGCTCCCTGTCGGGCCGCAGCGCTTTTGGGCAACATGATTGTCGGGCAAGATAGTGCTCACATGGATAACAACAAGGATGGACAGATGCGTTATCAGGGACGGATCGCGAGCTGGAACGAGGCGCGCGGCTTTGGATTTATTACGCCGGAGCAAAATGGCGCCGAGCAGACAATCAATGGATCACGCGGTGCAGGGCTGTTTGTGCATGTTACGGCGTTGCAATCAGATGGCCGGGTGCCAGAGCCGGGCGAGCGTGTCACCTATCTGATCGGCAGTGGCCAGGATGGCAAACCAAGGGCGTTACAGGTCTTTTTCCCCGATCGCCCGCTCACGTTGGCGGATGCAGTGCCGTCGGCCGCAACATCAGCCACAAGGTCAGCCGCACCATCAGCGGCGCCATCGTTTCGGGCGGCAAGTCAGCCGCCACGACCCACTTCTACCAGAGAGAGAAGTAACCCCTATCGACGTCGCAAGAGCAGCTGGAGTGGCAAATTGATCCCTCTGCTGGTGCTCGTCGGCCTCTTTTCCATCTATTCCCGTTTCTCGGCCGAGTCAATGGCGCCATTGCCGGTCTCCTCTTTCAATCAGGAGGAGGTCAGCACGCCACAGGCAACGACCTTTATTCGCCAGTGTGATGGTCGGCAACATTGCTCCCAGATGACCTCCTGCGAGGAGGCAACCTGGTTTTTACAAAACTGCCCTGGTACCAAGATGGATGGGGAAGGAGATGGCATCCCCTGTGAAAATCAGTGGTGTGGTCATTAAATGTGACTTATCAGATACATATGCTCATGATGTGCTCTTGTTATCCGGAACAGGGAAACTGGCCTGAAACCTTGCCGGATGGTGTTCGATGGTGAAATTTGGTCTCAGTTGGCTAAGTGGAAATTGGGTGCTTTACTCTATCTGCTGACTTTATTGTTAATAGATGGCGGTATGCCACTTTTGCCACAGGATGGCCATCATGGTGGATGATATACAGAGGCCGCGAAGTCACTTCTCCGAGCGGGCTCATTATCTGGCTGCGCTGCTGGATTCGCTGGAAGACCAGATATCGGTGATAGACCGGGATGGCGTGATCCATTACACCAATCTCGCCTGGGAGCTGTTTGGTGAACAAAACGGCATGCCCAAGGGATATAACTGGCTCGGAGTCAATTACATGGGGGCTTGTGACGATGAAGCCGAGCCCTCGGGATTGGCTGCCGTGGAGGGGATCCTCCGGGTTATCCGTCATCAGCAGGATAAGTTCTATCTGGAATACCCCTGCCACAGCCCCGACACCCAGCGCTGGTTTATGATGCGAGTAGCGCCTGTACCCGGGCTTGATGCCGAGTATTTTTCCATCGCCCATATCAATATCACCGAGCGCAAGCTGCTGGAGCTGGAAGTTGCCAGCCTCTCCCAACATGATCCCCTGACCGGACTGGCCAATCGGCGGCTGTTCAACAGCTTTCTGCATAACGAGTGGCGGCGCAGCATGCGTGAACACACACCGCTCTCCCTCATCATGTTGGATCTGGATAACTTCAAGGCGTGCAATGACCATCTTGGTCATCAGATGGGGGATGGATCCCTCCAGCTGGTGGGCCATCTTCTGCAGTCCTTCTGCCAGCGTCCGGCGGATCTGCCCTGCCGTTTTGGTGGTGACGAGTTTGCCCTGATCCTCGGCAATACAGATCGAGATGCGGCCCAGCGGATTGGAGAAGAGATCCGCCAGGCCATCAACGATCTCGACATCGTGGTGGCAAATAATATTCAGCTTAGCGCCAGCATTGGCATTGCCACCTACACGGCAGAGCAACTGCTGGAGGGGGAAGGGGCGTTGCTGGCCGCGGCCGATGCGGCGCTTTATTGCGCCAAGGGGGCGGGTAAAAACCGTAGTCACTGCGCCAGCTGTTGAGCCGCATTACCGCTTTTGTCCTGCATGCGCCCCCTTGATGGGGGGCGCACTGTTTTTTGGCTGGTTACGGTGTTAGCCACCAGCGAGCGTTGGTTTCAGCGCTCGGGCGTGGCTGACACCGGCAAGGGATGGCTGGCGATCACCTGCCTGACGAAGTGATCCCGGATGGGGTCGTCAAAGTCCGGATTCCATACCATGCTGACCTCCCACTCGGAGCTGGGACCAGAGAGGGGATAGAGGGTGACATCGGGCCCTGCGATAAAGCTGACGCTGCGCGGCAGGATGGCGTTGCCTATGCCCGCCGCGACCAATGCTACCAGCGTCTGGATATCCTCGGCCTCCTGGACCATGCCGGTCAGCCGATTGGCGCCGAGAAAACCGGCGATCTGCTGGCTGAGCCCAGGGCAGCGGTGGCCCACCATCTGCAACAGGGGTTGACTGGTCAGTGCCTGCTGGACGTCGAATGCGGCCGGGTCTGGCTCGGTCATCCGTGTCGGCACCGCTAGCACCAGCCGGTCGATCAGCAGTCTGTGTTCCTGCAACTGCGGCACCTGAGGTCTGCGCATAAAGCCAAGCTGCAACTGGCCGGAGAGCAGCTGTTCCTGCTGGATGGCGGAGGGCATATCCTGCAGATGGACCATCACGTCCGTGACCTGCTGTTTGAAGCGGGCCACCAGCGCAGGGGCCAGTGCGAAACTCGACAGACCGAAGCCAATCTTGAGCCGACCGGCTACCCCGCTCGCCACAGCCAGCGCATGGCTTTCGAACTCCCGACCGTGCTCGACCAGCGCACTCGCCTGAGTGAGCAGCTGGGCGCCGAGCGCCGTCAGCTCGGCACCGTGGCGACCCCGCTTGAACAGGGTGCAGCCCAGCGCCTGCTCCAGCCCCTGGATCTGCTTGGTGAGGGCCGGTTGGGTGATAAAGAGGCGGCTGGCCGCTTCCCGGTAGTTGGCGGTGTCGGCCAGCGTCACAAACGCCTGCAGTTGCCTCAAGTCGAATTTCATTCCAATTGGTTATCCAAAGTGGCGATTTATTGATTATAAATTATCTAATCGCCTTGTTCTAATGGCTCGGCAAGGGGGGAATCGCCCTCCTCTGAACCTGAACAAGGAGCCATATCATGTCCACTCAACGTTATCTTTTTTTGATCAAGAGCACGCTGGTGCTGGCTCAGCCGTTGGCGGCCCCGGAGACGGGGGAGCTGCTCGCCAGCCTGCTGCAACAGGGTTTTGTGGTCGGCCCCTTGCAAGTGTGGGCTGGCAGTGCCGAGCAGGCGCTGGCCTGTTATGAGCGTGCCGCCCAGCAGCAGGCCTTTGCCGATGCGCTCTCTGGCTCTCTGCCCGAGCTGGCCGGGGTGCCTGTATGAGTGCTGGCATGAACACGATCACCCTGTCGGTATCCGCCCTGCTGCTCGATATGGATGGCACCCTGGTCTGCTCGACCGGCGATGTGGAGAAGGTGTGGCGGCTCTGGTGCCAGCATCATCAGCTGGCACCCGAGCCGGTGTTGGCGATGTGCCACGGCATGCGCTCGCGAGAGGTGATCCGGGCGCTGGCCCCGCAACTGGATGTAGAGCGGGAAGCGGCGCGGCTCGACGAGCTGGAGATGCTGCATACCGGCGGTGACGCCATCTTTGGGGCTGGCGAGTTGCTGCGCCGCTTGCCGCCAGAGCATTGGGCCATTGTGACCTCCGCCAGTGAGCGGGTTGCTCGCCATCGCCTGAGTTGTGCCGGTTTGCCGCTGCCCCATGTACTGGTGGGGGCCGAAGCTGTGATCCATGGCAAGCCCGATCCCGAGCCCTATCTGCTGGGGGCTGAACGGCTTGGCGTCTCGCCCGCTCGTTGCCTGGTGTTCGAGGATGCCTCGGCCGGTATCGAGAGCGCCCTGCGTGCAGGTTGCACCGTGGTGCAGGTCGGGGGCGATGCGCCGCTCAATCCGGCGGTGGTGGCGGTGATCCGCGATTGGCGCGAGGTGAAGGTGGAGATTGGAGAGACATCCCTGCTGGTGACGCTGCTCGCCTGAGCGGTGGATAGAGCGTATTACGACCGCAGATTGCGGTATGAACCATCGCCATCAACACTGTATGCCGCAATAAAAACGCCCCCGAGATGCGGGGGCGTTTTGCTTTCTCAACGGTTATTTGAAAACGCGGAAACGGGTAGCGTCGTCGATAAAGGTTTTGTCACCGGCCGGTTGCTTGATGCTGCCAAAGGGCATCTGGGCACGCAGCAGCCAGCTGGCGGGCAGGTTCCACTCCTTGCGTACCGCCTCGTCGATCAGCGGGTTGTAGTGCTGCAGGGAGGCACCGACTTTCTCCTGTGCCAGCGTTGTCCAGACCGCAAACTGGGCGATGCCGGTGGCATGTTCCGACCAGATGGGGAAGTTGTCGGCATAGAGGGCAAATTTTTGCTGCAGATCCTTGATGACGTCGGTGTCTTCGAAGAACAGCACGGTACCGAAGCCTGCGCGGAAGCTGCCATCTACCTTGGCCTCACTCTGGGCGTAGGCTTCCGGCGGCACAATCTTTTTCAGCTCGGCTTTGACGATATCCCACAGCTTGTGATGCTGGGCGCCAAACAGGATGACGGCACGGGAGCTCTGGGAGTTGAAGGAGGAGGGGCTGTGCCTGATGGCATCCTGGATCAGGGCCGTCAGCTGCTCCGGTGTGTGGGACACCTGGTCGCCCAGGGCATAGATGGTACGACGTGCTTTGATCTGTTCGATAAACGGACTGCTCATAACATCTCCTTGTTCTGCTTGGCGTTGCAGCCGGTGATGGACGGTTTGTCCAGCGCCTGCCGAATCAGGTATAGACTATAACACCCACGATGCAGAGCGGGGTTAACCCGGGGTAACTAGCGTTTTTCCTGTCAGTTGATATTCGTTTGCGAACCTTGACGTTTCGTTAGTGTTGGAAGTGTCATTTAAGGGGCGCGAAAGTGATATTAATCAATGATTCACTCTCCTTTCTCTCCCACAATCCCCGTATGTTTTCTTGGTTCGGATGTGATGTGAGCCGTTCGTATCTCAATAAACGCTACTATGTGCTGGTCCCCCTCTCTGCATTAATTGGTTTGATGATCCTGATAGTGACGATCATCATGGCTATTGCCAGCTATCTGAGGGATATCGACATGACGGTATCCGGTTTCGGCCACATGGCATCCTCCGTTGAAGCGTCCCTGATCCACGAGATGGTGAAGGTCAATGAGCGGCAACTGGCGGTGCTGGAGGCCTCGCTCGACAAGGAGAAGATCGCTCGCGGCGGTCTGGCCGACTCCCCCATCTGGGCCATTGCGCACAAGATCAAACCAGGCAACCACTACATCTACTTTTACAACCTGAACGCGGATCGTATCGACAGCTACCCGGACTGGCTACCGCCCCCCGGTTATCAGGCGGCGCTGCGACCCTGGTATCAGGTGACCACCATGCCGGGCGACGAGCTCGTCTGGTTTGGCCCCTACCCTGAATACAATACCAATGAATTGATACTCAGCCTGATCAAACGGGTGTGGGACGATCAGGGGCAACTGCTGGGGCTGCTGATGGTCGACATGTCGTTCGACTCGCTGCAGCAGGCGCTGCAGCGGACGGTTGGCGGCAATCAGGCCGCACTCTATCTTACCTTGCGCGACAGCGGCCAGCTGGTGGTGGGCAGCAATATGGATCTGCTGGCAGATCACCCCATCGAGCAGCATCAGGGCCAGCAGTGGCTCGGTCTGGATGTGTTGTGTCATGGCACTTTCCTGAAGCGCGAGCTGGCGGACATTGGCTGGGATCTCAATATCTATCTGCCGCCCGTGCTGTTTCGCAACAGCCTCTATGAGGCGCTGCAGATGGTGGTTTTGCCATTGATCTCCCTGTTTGCCATCTGGTGTTGCACACTGAGTCTGCTGGTGCGGATCTTCCGCCAGGAGCAGGCGCTGGTATCGGGTTCACTGACCGGTATCGTGCGCAATCTGGAGAGTTCTCCCCCCATCACCAAGGCCAATACCTGGTTTGTGCGACGCAGCCTGAACGAGATCGATCAGGTCAGGACCAGCTTCCTCAAGGGGCAGGATGCGCTGTTGCGGGACCCTCTGACCGGTATCATGAACCGGCGAGCCTTCGAGCAGCACAAGAGCGCGCTGGAGCTGAGGGGGGAGCGCTTCTGGCTGCTGCTGTTTGATATTGATCACTTCAAAGGACTCAATGACAGTCGGGGTCATGCCTTCGGCGATCAGGTGCTGTGTCGGGTGGCCAACTGTCTTGCTGATGTGCTGGGGGTGAGCACGGTTTACCGGATTGGGGGCGATGAGTTTGCCGCTCTGCTGCAACAGCCACAGGATGAGCTGGCGGAGAAGCTCAATTGTCTGCTTGACGTGGTGCGACATCAACAGTGGCGTGAGCACAAGGGGCAGGTCACCTTGAGTATCGGCGGCGCCTGCCATTCACCCGTTGCCGACCCCATCTTCGAGCGTGCTGATGCAGCCCTTTATCGTAGCAAGGAGGCTGGCCGGGACTGCTGGCATCTGGCGGATGAGGCTGCTGACTGACAGCTGTTGTCCCAGCGCGGCGGGTCTGTGCCGGGACACGACAACCAGATGGTGGGGCGCCCAGCCGTAATAGTTTGGCTTTTTGGTGATTTTAATCTTTAAATTCAATCGCTTGATTTTACTCTTCCATTTTGGGCGGTGGCCGTGCGGTCATTGACTGTCGCATCCCTCATTTCTGCTGGCTGGCGAACCCCGTGGCGCTTTGTATAGTGCCGCTGAATATTAATCAGGTTTGACAGGAGTACCCATGGAGATGAATTCGCGTGCTCTTCGCGTACTGGCACTGCTGGGCGCCTTGCTGGCTGGCAGCACGACCGTGCACGCCTCCGAGACCCTCAATACCATTTTGGGTGGCGGCGCAGGTGGTGTGGCGGGCACCATGATCGGCAAGGAGCTGGGGGGAGATACCGGTGCGCTGGTGGGAGCGGCGTTGGGCGGTGCTGCCGGTGGGGCTGCGACGGCCAACAAGGGCAACAAGAATGAAGCGGCCCTTGGCGGCGCTGTGGGGGCGCTGGGCGGTGCCGCCATCGGCAAGAGTGTCGGTGGTGATACCGGTCAGCTGATCGGCGCCGGGGTCGGCGGGGCGAGCGGTTCAGCCATCGGTGCCAAGACCGGCGATGGCCACAAGAGCCAGGATCGCTATTACGATGATGACGACGATCATCACCATCACAAGCACCACAAGAAGTACAAAAAGCACAAGAAGCACAGATGGCACGACGACGATTGATGTGCGCGCAGTGAGTGCGAAAGATGCAAAACGGGGCCTGTTGGCCCCGTTTTGCATGGTGTAGTCACTCGATTTTGCGGTTACTCGCTCGTGCGGTTACACCAGCCGGTGCTGACGGCGACCGGCGGCAAAGGCGTTGATGTTGTCGATCAGCTGATCGGCTAGACGCTGCATCGACTCCTCGCTGGCCCAGGCCACATGGGGGGTCAGAATGAAGTGGGGGTATTGCAGCGCCTTCATCAAGGGATGGTCGGGGGGCGGGGGTTCGACGCTCGCCACATCGAAACCGGCACCACCGAGGCGACCGTTGGCCAGCGCTTGCAGCAGCGCCTCCTCATCCACCAACCCACCGCGGCCGACGTTGATCAGCAGGGCGCCCGGTTTCATCAGATCCAGCTCCCGCTCGCCAATCAGGTTGCGGGTGTAGGGGGTGAGCGGGCAGTGCAGGCTGATCACATCCGAACTTTGCAGCAACTCGTCGAGGGGGAGGCGATCCTCGTCGTGACTGGTGCCGACCTGGCTCTGGGCGTAACGCACTGTCATCCCCATCCCTTTGGCCCGCTCGCCGAGCGCCTGACCGAGTGTCCCTTTGCCGATGATGCCAAGCTGCTTGCCGTGCAGATCCATGATGTTGTGGTCGAAAAAGCAGAACTGGCCGCTCTGTTGCCAGCGTCCCTCCAGCAGCGACTGGCGCCAGCAGAAGAGGTTGCGCGACAGGGCCAGCATCAGCGCCATGGCGTGCTCCGGCACCGAGGGGCCCGAGTAGTTGCGGATATTGCACACCCCGACGTTGGCGGCGCGGCACGCCTCCAGATCCACGTTGTCGCTGCCGGTGGCGGCGAGCGCGATGAGTTTGAGCTCTGGCAGCTGGGCCAGTTCGGCGGCCCCGATCCGTACCTTGTTGATGATAGCGATGCTGGCATCTTTGAGCCGTTCCACCACCTGTTCCGGGGTAGTACTTGGATAGCTCTGCCAGTGGTGGGGGAAGTCGGGGTGATGCAGGGTGATGCCCGCATCCAGGGTATCGCTGTCGAGAAACACAATCTGCTGCATGGACCTTCCTGCCATTGTTCAGGTTCGAGATGCCATGATGCCAAAGAGGATGCGGTCAGGGCCAGCCTGCCGCTGTGTCATGGCTGGGCTTTATCCGGCAGATGTGAGCTTGCGCGCTTTATTGCGCCACGCTAGCGGCCGGTTTAGAGCCAGCCCAGATGGTTGAGCCAGCCCTGAATGCGGGTGGGGGTCTCCTCCAGCTCCATCAGGGCGTAGGGGCGATAGTTGAGCTTGTTGCTGCGGCGGCTCTCGCTTTTGCGGGCCTCGGCGGCCAGCAGGGGCCAGCGACCGCCATCCTCCTGATAGAGATCGAGTGTGGGGATGGCCGCCTGAGCAACCTGTTTGGCCAGGGTCTGGTTGCTCTGCTGATTGGGGAAGAAACCATCGAGTAGCACCAGTGCATCGGGGGCGGGCAACTGTTCGCTAGCGATGAGGTTGGTTGTCCAGGCAGCGCCGGTACCTTGCGCCAGGATCAGCTTGAAGCCCCCCTCCTGCAGCTTGGCATCGGCCAGCTTGTTGATCCGCTCGGCAAACTGCTTGCGAAACTCATCGCTGTTTTTCGCTTTTTTCTCGGCGGCTGGGTCCAGTTCGGTCTGTTGGGGAGAGGGGAGCAGCAGCAGGGTATCAAAGCCCAGTCGACCGAGGGCGCGAGTCAGTTGCCACAGCTGGCCGCTGCGCTGCCAGTCGGGCAGTAAAATGGCGAGCCCCAGATAGTTTTCACTGTCGTGTTTGGCGAACAGCACCGTCTGCTTGTCGATCTGGGTGGCATCGGGTAGCCCTTTCCAGTCGCTCGCTTGCCAATGGTCGAGGGGCATTGGCTCGGCAACGGGGGGCGCAACCTCGCTCGCCTCTGCCCCATGGCCAGCCAGCAAGGTCAATAACAGCAGTGATAAGGATAATCTGGCCATAGTGTGCTCCCCCGGTTATCTGGGTTAGCGGCGGCGGCGGGATTTTCTGAAGGCGGGCGGTGTGATGGCAACTCGGAGGCAATAAAAAAAGCGAGCCGTTGGCTCGCTTTTTTGCAATCAATTCAAAGCGGTCAATTAGTTGACGCGACGCTTGAATTCACCGGTGCGGGTATCGATTTCGATCTTGTCACCGATCTCTACGAAAGCGGCAACAGCCAGCTCGTAGGTAGTGCCTTTCAGACGGGCAGGCTTGGTCACTTTACCGGAGGTGTCGCCACGGGCAGCCGGTTCGGTGTACTCAACTTCGCGCACGATGGTGGTCGGCAGTTCTACGGAGATGGCTTTCTCGTTGTAGAAAGTCACTTCACACAGATCTTCCATGCCGTCTACCAGGTAGTTCAGCACGTCACCCAGGTTGTCTTTCTCTACGTCGTACTGGTTGTACTCGGTGTCCATAAAGACATACAGGGGGTCGGAGAAGTAGGAGTAGGTGCACTCTTTACGCTCCAGCTGAACAACGTCCAGCTTGTCGTCGGCCTTGAAGACAGTCTCGGTGGCGCTGCCGTTCAGCAGGCCTTTCAGCTTCATTTTGACCACGGCGGAGTTACGGCCGGATTTGTTGAATTCAGCCTTCTGGACCACCATCGGCTCGGTGCCGATCATGACTACGTTACCAGCGCGGATTTCCTGAGCGGTTTTCATGTAAAAAATTCCTGTTCGTGAAACGGACGGATAAAAACTGCCAGATTATATACGGCTTTCCAGAAATTTCACCAACCTCGTGACGAGATCCCCATCCCGGAGCAACTTCTGTGACCAGCTTCGCCCATGTTGCTGCCAAATCGCACTGTATTGCGGCCATTGGGCCCAGAGTGCGCGGCAATCTTCACCACGGTTGAGAGCCAGATTAAAGCGGCGCAGCCATTGGCAGCACTCGGCGGGTAGATCGGATAAGTAGTGGTCAAGGAACTGCTCCAGCTTGACCAGATGGGCCTCTTCTTCCTGCTGGTAGATGTGCCAGAGGAAAGGACGAGCCGCCCACTGGGCCCGCACGAAGGAGTCCTCCCCACGCACCAGATTGAGATCGCAGCTCCACAGCAGTCGATCGTAGCCAGCCTGAGCGGTCATCGGCAGCAGCTTGATGGTGAGGTTGCCCGAGTGGAGCAGATCCCCCGCTTTGGCTGCAGGGATGGCATCAGTCAGACCGGCACCGGTGAGCACATCGTTGAGAGAGCGCCCCAGCGGCAGCAGCAGGGTGACGGGCGTGGCGCTCTGGCACCAGCTCTCGACCAGACTCTTCAGCGCATCGCTCTCGTAGGTAAAGAGGCTGACCCGCAGCTCGTTCTCTTGTTTTGGCGGCAAACCGAGGCTGGCCCAGTAGGCGGCAAGTCCCGCATCATCTTGCTGCCACAGCTCCCGTTCGGTGATGAGGTCGTGCTCGCACAAAAGGCCGCCGGTTTTAGCGGTAAAGCCCGGGAAGAAGAAGTATTTGTTGAGGCTCTGGTTGCCAACTCGCTGGGGCGAGGCGAGGCCGTGGCAATCCTCGACCCAGCTCTCCGCCGAGAGGTACTCCAGATTGATCCAGCAGGGGGGCTTGGGTTGGCTCGCCATCAGCTCTATGAAGGGGGCGGGCAGTTCGCAGGCAAAGGCCTCGATCACCACCTTGGCCGGTGTCATGACGCTCGGCAGGGTCTCATGCCAGTGCTGGATATAGATGCCATTGACCCACTGACCATCCTGCGCCGGGTCGAGCCCGGGGCAGATGCGGGCGAAGCTTGCCAGATCGTCCACCCAGAGCCGCACCTGAACCTCATCGCCATGTGCCGCAATATTCCCCTCCCGTTTTAGCTGGCGGGCGAGTCGCCAGGTGACGCCGATGTCACCGAAGTTGTCGACGACGCAGCAGAAGATGTCCCAGTCAAACGGGGGCAGGGGAGTTGTCATGGCTCGGGGTTCCAAATGCAAAAAAACCGGTGCGCAGGGTAGCACACCGGTTGACTGGCTTCTAACCGTCAGCGTGTGACGGCGGTCTGTGGCAGGTTACTCCTTGCCGTAGACGTTGTTCTCTTGCTCGCGTACCCGGATGAAGGTGGTGCGCTTGGTGAGCTCTTTCAGCTGGCTGGCGCCCACGTAGGTACAGGTGGAGCGCACGCCGCCCAGAATATCGCGCACGGCGTTCTCGACCGGGCCGCGGTAGGGCAGCAGCACGGTTTTACCCTCGGAGGCGCGGTATTCGGCGACGCCACCGGCGTGCTTGTCCATGGCGCTGGAGGAGCTCATGCCGTAGAACTTCATGAAGGGTTCGCCGTCTACATCGACGATCTCGCCACCGCACTCTTCGTGGGCTGCCAGCATGCCACCCAGCATCACGAAGTCGGCGCCGCCGCCGAACGCTTTGGCTACGTCGCCCGGGCAGGTACAGCCGCCGTCACCGACGATCTGGCCGCCGAGGCCGTGGGCCGCATCAGCACACTCGATGATGGCGGAGAGCTGCGGATAACCGACGCCGGTCTTGACGCGAGTGGTACAGACTGAGCCCGGGCCGATGCCGACCTTGACGATGTCGGCGCCGGAGAGGATCAGCTCTTCGACCATCTCGCCGGTCACCACGTTGCCCGCCAGAATGACGTGGTTGGGGCAGGCTTCACGAATCTTGCGCACGAACTCGACGAAGTGCTCGGAGTAGCCGTTGGCTACATCGACACAGATGAAACGCAGCGCTTCGGACATGGCGAGGATTTGGCGGGTCTTGGCGAAATCTTCAGCCGAGGTGCCGGTGGAGACCATCACATGGCCCAGCAGCGCCGGATCGGTCTCGTTGACGAAAGCTTGCCACTGCTCAAGGCTGTAGTGCTTGTGTACCGCGGTCATCATCTCGAAACCGGCCAGCGTGCGCGCCATGGCAAAGCTGCCGACGGTATCCATGTTGGCGGCGATAACGGGTACGCCTTGCCATTGGGTCTGAGTGTGTTTGAAGGTGAACTGACGGGTCAGGCTTACTTGGGAACGGCTCTTGAGAGTAGAGCGCTTGGGGCGGAACAGGACATCCTTGAAACCGAGCTTCAAGTCTTCTTCGATACGCATTACAAATTCCTTATTGAGCCTTGTTGAAAGTCACTTTTGCAGTGGCAAATTTTCGGCAGGCGCAAAAAAACCGGTGGTTTTCAGGCCCTCCGGTTTACAACAGTGTAGGCAAAAATCCCTTCAGAACAAGACTGATAATTTGTAAATCCTTGTGGTAGCCTTTGGCGTCACAACCTGAGGTTAACCACCAGTTTCATCCAGCACCGTTCGGTGCCTTGCTCTCCTTCGATATTCCCGCCCGCTTGGGCCGCCGTTCGGCCACTCTTTGTCGTCTCTCTCCTGACCCGCCAGATATTATCCAAGTAGCTGAAATAAATCGGATTGACCCACAATGGGACTGTGGTAGAACTGGGCGCAGGATTGACAAGGCAGGGTCGTAAAATGGGCAAGATGATGGTGGGGATCACCCTGATGCTGGCACTGTGTGGCAGTGCGCTGGCTGAGACCCCGACCAGCTATGGCTGGATCGAGAAGGGGCTTATTTTGCCTACCGGCGTGGCGGTGAAGATGAAGCTCGACACCGGGGCGCTCACCTCTTCCCTCGATGCACGCTCCATCACCAGATTCAAACGGGATGGCAAGCCCTGGGTGCGCTTCATGCTGGTGGTGACCGATGCCGACAGCAGCAAACTGGTCAAACAGCAGTTCGAGCGGCGGGTCGAGCGCAGCGTGACGGTGCGCGGGGCGGGCGGCATGGAGCAGCGGCCAACGGTGACCATGTCCATCTGTCTGGGGGACAAGGTGTATGAGGAGTGGTTCACCCTGCGGGATCGCAGCAAGATGATCTATCCGGTGCTGCTGGGCAGACGTCTGCTGGCGGAGCTGGGCCCGGTGGATTCCAGTCGAACCTTTACCGTGCAGCCCGCCTGCCGTTAGGGGCAATTTCGGCGTGAATCTAAAAAACGCCGTTTCACAGCTAAATCCCCGCCCCTCTGCCAGAGGTAGCATCTCCACCATACCCTGAAGCGTGCGAGCTCGTTCGCCAGCAAGGGCTTGAGCGTGGAGTGCATCATAGTGAAACCCTATCAACAAATCGTATCTGAATGGCTATTGCTCGCGGGCGAACAGCAGGGCGTCACCTTGAGTCTGGGCAGCGATGGCCACTGCCGTGTGCCATTCGGTCTGGATGGCGAGTGCCTGGTCGAAGTGCCCGATAACGATGATCTGCAGGCATGCTACCTCTATATCCCCTTGCTGCGTCTGCCTGACGATGCGGTCGGTCAGTTGCAGCTGACCCGCTCGGCCCTTGAGCTGAACATGTTTGGTTTGACCACGGGGGGAAGCCAGATCAGTCTGGACAGTCGCAGCAACCATCTGGTGCTGACCTTTTCCTCTCTTATCGAAATGCTCGATAAAACTCTGTTTATGCAGACCTTGGGCGAATTTCTTGATCTCGGCGTCACCTTGCAGACGCAATTGCAGGCGTTGAACGCCCGGCAGGAGACAGCTGCCATTCCCTCCCCGTTATCTGGCGTCATGATCCCGTGTTGATGGATCGTCATTGGTATTAATCAGGAGTAGAAGATGTCTATTCAAAGTATTGGACAACCCCAGCGTGCTAGCGCTGTGGCCTCTCATGAGCATGGCGAGGTGCAATCCTCATCTCGCCAGCACTCGGTTCATCACAATCTGGCCTCTCACTATACCAGTCTCGGCTTCGGCTCCCGGGTTCAGCCGGGCAAGGTCTTGAATACCTCGCTCAAGTGGTTGACCCTCAGTGCCCCGGCTCGCAAGATTGGCATCGCCATCCAGGGCGGCCATGATTCCCATGCCCAGAGTGCCAAGGGCAAGGCCCGTTACTGGACGGGCGCCATCATCAAAGGGCTGGCCAATATCACCGGTGGTGTCAGCAGCGTGGCCAGCGGTGCGGTGACGGCCGGGGTGGCCGGGGTGAAAAACCTTGGCGAGTCAGCGGCGCGTCTGGTGGCCTCCTCCTCTCTGGGGTTGGCGGGTAGCGTGATGAAGGGGGCCTCCCATCTGCCGCTCGGTATGTCAGAGCGGTTGCAACAAGGCTCACAGCAGGCCTTGAGTGCCGCCAAGGGGATCATCAAACCGGCCTTCGTGGCGAAGGCGCAGCAGGAACCGCTGACTGCCGAGGGGGCGAGAGCTGTGGTGGATGCGGCCCAGCTGGCGCGGGTCAGCTGCTCCAGCAGTTATCGGGAGATGCCGGCAGGCTACAGTCACGCCACGCTGGCAGATATTCCCCCTTCGATATTGGCCCGCCGTGAAGATGGTTCCGGTGGCACCGGGAGTGCCCTGACACTTCATGTCACCCCGGGCAAGAACGAGAATGACCCCTTTATCCTGACAGGTGATGCCTGGTCTGCGCTCAAGGTCGCCGTTTACAAGCGTGGCGATACCATGGTGCTCTCGTTCGTGGGCACTCAACCTGCCAAACGTCCCGGCACCCTGAAGAGCGATGCTGGCGCGGCCCTAGGCATCAAGGACAGCGCGTTTCAAGATGCCGACCGGCTGGTCAAGGCCTTTGCCCAGCAGTATGGCGGCAAGGTCGAGGTGCTGGGCCACTCGCTGGGGGGGGGGCTGGCGCAATATGCCGGCATCAAGCACGGGCTCAAGGTCACGGCGTTCAACAGCATGGGGCTGCATGTCGGATTGCGGGATCGCCTCGCTCACAAGCTGGACGATGCCAATGTCACCCACGTCAACACCAGCAGGGATCCGCTGAGCCAGAAGGTGGAGCACGGTGTGTTCGGGCTGGATGCCTCTTCCCAGGTGGGCAAGCGTTATGTGATTGAACACTCTGGCGGGCATCGCATGGAGGCGGTGACGGCAGGTCTGGATGCACTGCTTGCCTGATCTGCCGGTGATGGCGCGGCGACAAGTCGCATAGCGTCAGCGTGCTAATTATCTATAAACAACGCCTCCCTCGGGAGGCGTTGTCATTTTCGGATCAGGGCTGGGAGTGGGTGTGGGTCGGTAGCCAGACGCTCACCTCCAGCCCCCCTTCCGGCCGGTTGTGGACATCGAGGTCGGCGCCGTGCAACTGGGCGATGCGTGAGACGATGGCCATGCCAAGGCCGACGCCATCCCCCTGCTGGGGATTGACCCGAAAGAAGCGTTCATACAACCGGGGCAAGGCACTGGAGGGAATGCCGGGGCCGTTGTCACTTACATCCACCCTCACCCGGTTGCCCTCTCGCAGTACCCACACCTTGATCTCGCCCTCCGGCTGGGTGTAGCGCAGCGCATTGTCGATCAGGTTGCTAAACAGCAGTTCGAGCAGGGTGGCCTGCCCCATCACCAGCTGCGGCAATTCACACTCCAGCGACAGCTGCTGATCCTTCTTGAGCGCGATGGGAGCCAGCGTCGCCAGGGTGCCTTGCAGCAGGTGGCCTATCTCCAGCTCGGTCAATACCAGTCCCTGCTGGTTGTCGATACGGGCCTGGGTCAGCAGTTGGCGGATCAGCCGATCGCTGCGATCGAGGGCCTGCAGCATCTTGTGCAGGGATTGCTGGCGGCTCACTTCATCTTCGGCAGCCAGGGCATTTTCACTGTGGATCCGCAGCACCGCCAGCGGGGTGCGCAGCTCGTGGGCCGCCTCGTTGGTAAACTGTTTCTCCCGCTCTATGGTCTCCGCCAGCGCCTGCATCAGCCGGTTGATCTCGTTGGTGAGGGGGGTCAGCTCCTGAGCGCTTATCTTGAGGCTGAGCGGGCTCAGGTTGGCGGGGTGACGTTCGCTGATGGCCTGGGCCAGCTGACGAAGGGGGGCCAGCCCGCGGGTGATGAGCCACCAGAGCAGGGCCAGCAGGAAGGGCAGGGTGATCAGCAGCGGCAGCATGGTGAGGGTGGCCATCTTGCTGGCCAGTTCGCTGCGCTCGTCGTCCCGCTCGGCTACCACCAGCCAGGTCTGCTCCTGCTGGTTGTAGAGAGTGAAGGTGCGCCACTGGTGATTATCTTTTTCGACCGTGTCAAAGCCGATGGCCAGGGTGACCAGCGGCTGCTCCGGGGCGCTGGGGGCGCGCAGCAGCAAGCCGCCTTTTTCATCGAGCAGCTGGAAGTAGAGATTGCGTTCGAACTCGTGGCCGTAGGGGGTGATCTCCCGATCTTCGCCGGTCAGGTTGAGGCTGGGGTCTTTTTGCCACTCATCGGGATTTTGCGCTTCCCACTCCTGATAGACGGTGCCGTTGGCGGGCAGTTGCCCCTGCTGGGCCATATAGCGAGCCAGCAGCTGGTTGGTGATGCGGGCCGACTGGGCGAGGCGGGCATCAAACAGCTCCTCCATTTCGTGGCTCGCCTCCATGTAGCCGATAAAGGCGCTGATGGTAAGGCTCAGGCTCACCAGCGTCAGGATACCGGTGAGCAGAAAGCGGCGAATGGAGCGGGGACGTTTCATCGTGCGGGTGTCCGGCTTGGCTGTTCGAGCTGGGGAATGATGTAGCCGACCCCGCGAATATTGCGGATGAGGTCGCTGTAGAACTTCTTGCGCAGATGGTGGATATGCACCTCTACCGCGTTGCTCTCGGCCCCTTCATCCCAGCCGTAGAGGCTCTGTTGCAGCTGATCCTTGCTCAGCACCCGGCCGCTCTGGCTGATCAGCTCCTGCAGCAACTTGTATTCGTGGGGGGTGAGTTTGACCGCCTCCCCCTGATAGGTGACCTGCTGGGATTCGGGATAGATAAGGATATCGCCATACTCCAGCACCGCCTGAGCCTGCCCCTTGCTGCGGCGAACGAGGGCGCGCAGGCGGGCGTTGAGCTCCTGCAGGGCGAAGGGCTTGACCATGTAGTCGTCGGAGCCGGCATCGAGGCCGACCACCCGATCGTCCAGCGCATCGCGGGCGGTGAGGATCAGCACCGGCAACTGGTGTCCTTCACGCCGCAACTTGCGCAGCAGGCTGAGGCCATCGATGTCGGGCAGGTTGAGATCGAGGATCAGGGCGGCGAACTCGTCGCTCTTGAGGGCTGCCAGAGCGGGCAACCCCTGTTGCAGCCAGTCCACCGTGTAGCCGCTATGGCGCAGTGCATCCTGCATACCATCACCCAGCATCACATCATCTTCTACCAGCAGGATCCGCATTCTTTTCTCCCTGTTTGTTGGGGGTCGCGATCTGGCTCAGCGCCAGGGCGTGCCGTGGCATAAACAACCCTGCCCACCAGTATGCAAGCTGGTGGGCAGAGTTTAAATAGTTCTTTGATCCATCAGGGTTTTATAGCTTGGCCAGCCGATCGCGGATCTCCATTCTGCGCCCTTCATCGGCCACTTCGCGGCCCGGGCGGGCCGGGGCGGCCAGCGCCTTGTCGAGATAGGTTTTGGCCTCGGCCTTGCGACCCTGATCCAGCAGGAAGTCGCCATAGAAGAAGTTGGGGTCGATGCCATCGGGATTGATGGCCAGCGCCTGCTTGAGCAGTTGCTCCGCCTTCTCGTCATCGCCAAAGCCGACCGGCCAGCCGGGCACCTGATAGTAGAGGGAGCCCAGACTGGTGTAGGCAGAGCCGTCTAGCGCCTTGGGATCCTGTTTGAGCGCCAGCTCCAGCTTGGCTTTGGCCTCTTTCACCAGCCCCAGCGCTCCCAGCCCGCCCTTGGCGCCAGCCCAGGTGCTCTTGACAATGGCCGACCAGATCAGCAGATCGGCGCGAAAGGGCTCCTTGGCGCTGGCCGCTTCGGCCTGGGTGCTCAGGGTTTCGAGGCAGCTCTCTTTCGCCTTGCCGCTCTGCTGGTACTGGCAGACGGCCCACTGCTGCTGGATGGGGACGAGGGCATCACCCGCGGCCATGACCGAGGAGGACCCCAGCAGGATGGCGATGGCACAAGAGGTCACTGATTGACGGACAAAATTCATATTAATGCTCCTTCTTGGTCGGGATCGGGCGGGACAAGTCTGGTTGTGGCGCACTGTTTGCGCCGGCATCAGCCGTCCCTGGCTGAAGATGACGGGCATAACGTTTGATGATCGGCAGCTGTCTGGCCAGCGCCTTGTCGACGATGCCGGGCAGCAGGGCATTGAGTCGCACGAACAGCTTCTCCGGCCAGCCGAGCCAGCTGCGGCGGGTTTCGTTGCACAGGGCGATGACCGCCTCTTCGGCCACCTCCTGCGGGCTGTCGGTCTGGGTGCCGAGCGCTGCATTCATCTCGTAAGCGGCCTGGGAATTGAGCTTGGTGCGGGTGGCGCGGGGGGCAAAGTGCAGCACCTTGATGCCGCTGCCCTCCAGCTCTCGTCCCAGCGCTTCGCTAAAGCCGCGCAGGGCAAATTTGCTGGCGCAGTAGACGCTGTAACCGGGGTAGCCGATGCTGCCCAGGCTCGAGCCCATGTTCATGATGATCCCCGGCTTGCGCATGGTTGGCAGCAGGGCACGGGTGAGCTGGATGGGCGCCTCGATATTGAGCAGCAGCTGGCGCTCCACCTGCTCAAAGCTCTGATCTTCCAGCCATGCAAACTGGTTGCAGCCAGCGTTGTTGATCAGGATGTCGATCCCATCCTCCAGCGCAGGGTGTTGCAACAGCTTGGCCCGCTCCTGTGCAGAGCCGAGGTCGGCGAGCACCACCTGATGACGCTCGGGATGAGGCAGTGACTTGCACAGCCGCTCCAGCGTCGGGCCGCGACGTCCGTGCAGTAGCAGGTGTGCCCCCTGGGCGGCCAGCTCCTGCGCCAGCTCTTCACCTATGCCACCGCTGGCGCCGGTGAGCAGCACGAGTTTCCCTTCAAGATTCATGGTGTGGGTTCCCTTTTTGCTTTCTGCTGCTGATTTACACAGTTGCGGTGAGGTTGTAGAGCATCTCGCCATAGAGGCGGTAGACCACCTTGGCCCCGTGGATGATGGCCGCCTGATCCGCCGGACTTTCGACCCGATCCATCAGGGATTCAAAGAACTTGAGGTGCTCCTGATCCAGGGCGCCGTGAGAGCTCAGGTAGCTCATCGCCTGCGGTGGCAGGCCGAGGCCCTTCTTCAGCTGGTCGGCGACGGTGAGGGCGATGGCGACGCTGGTGCCTTCCAGTACCTGCACCATGCCGAAGAAGCCCATGGGGTTGCCGCGCTGGATCTGGTCATAGAGGAAGGCGACCATCAGCTCGATGGGCAGCCCCGGCTGGCCGTGGCGCACCGCCTCGGCATCACCGCCACAGGCGCGGATATCGCTTAAGATCCACTCCTGATGGCCATACTCCTCGTCGATGTACTCGGCAATGGCGCCGCGCACCCACTCGTACTCCTGACCCAGCTTGCCGCCGGTTGCCATCAGCAGCGGAACTGTGTGGCGCACGTGGTAATAAGCCTGCGCCAGAAAGGCGAGATAGGTGTCACGGCTGATATCGCCACGGCGACAGGCTTCGATGATGGGGGCGTTGAACAGATGCTCACGCTCACTGGCAGTGGCTTGTTGCAGAGTCTGATAGAAGCTCATGACGATTCTCCTGTAAGGCATTGGCTGATTTGCCGGGAAAAGTGTTGGTAAATTTCGTTGCGACGGGGACGCCCGTTGGCGGTCAGCAGCCCGGGATGCTGGTCGAGTGCCACCGGCAACCAGTGGTGCAGCCGGGCATAATCGGGCAGCCGCTGGTTCAGACCTGCGATCTGGCGGGGCAGATCCGCCTCTTTCCCCGGCAGGGGCTGGATCAGCGCCACGTTGGCGGGTTGACCATCGCCAAAGACCACGATGCGGGCGATGGCGGGGCAGAGCTGGGCCTCGGCTTCCACCCACTCTGGCGAGAAGTTGCGGCCAAAGGCGGTGATCTGGACATTCTTCTTGCGCCCGGTGATATGGAGGTAGCCTTCTTCATCCAGATGACCCAGATCGCCTGTGGCGATCTGCATGGCAGAAGGTTCGCCGGTGGCGATCTGTTCGGGAGTCAGTTCGTTGCTGCCGAGATAGCCCAGCATGGCACTGCCGCTCACCATAATTTCGCCATCGCTGGCGATAGTGACCTGACAGTGGGGCAGGGGGCGGCCGACGCTGCCGGGCTTGTCAGCATCCAGGCTGTTGAGCGCCACAACGGAGCCGCACTCCGAGAGGCCATATCCCTCATACACCGGCAGGCCGAGCTGGCGGGCGTGTTTGATCAGGTCGGGGGCCACCTTGCCGCCACCGACGGCAATAAAGCGCAGGCTCTTGAGCTGCTGGGCCAGCGTCGGGGTGCTGGTGCAGAGCGCCAGCAGCAGGCGCAGCAGTTCGGGCACCAGCACCAGACTGTGGGTCGACCAGCGCAGCAGGGCTTCTCCCAGCATGGCAGGGTTGAGCGAGCTGGAGCCGGTGAAACCGAGCTCACCGAGGGACGGAATGCGGCTGCAGGCGCCGGTCAGCAGCGGCACATAAAGGCCGGTGATGTTCTCAAGCAGGGTGGCCAGCGGCAGCAGGGTCAGGTGTTTTTCCACCTTGGCTGGCGCGACCCGCTCGGCCAGCGCAT
The DNA here is from genome assembly GCF_019047085.1 of Aeromonas sp. FDAARGOS 1404. Taxonomy (NCBI): domain Bacteria; kingdom Pseudomonadati; phylum Pseudomonadota; class Gammaproteobacteria; order Aeromonadales; family Aeromonadaceae; genus Aeromonas; species Aeromonas sp. FDAARGOS 1404. The sequence goes on along the minus strand of NZ_CP077237.1, from coordinate 1,178,821 downwards.
GGCTCACCGCCATCATCTGGCTCAGGGACAGGCAGACGCCCTTGGGCTGGCCCGTGGTGCCGGAGGTGTAGGTGATCTTGGCGGTGCCCTTGGGCAGCGCCGGTCGATTGGCCGGGGTATGGCGCCAGAGCGGCAGCTCGCCGGTGATCAGCGAGAACGGCTCGGCGGCATGCCATCCCTGATGATGTGGGCCCACCAGCGCATCGGCGCCGCTGCTCTCCAGCAACCAGGCCTGCTGGGCCTGACTGAAGAAGTGGGGCACCGGAATGACCACGATACCAGCGCGGGTGCAGGCGAGATCCAGCAGCGCCCAGGGCAGGCCGTTGTCCAGTTGCAGCGCCAGACGGCTGATGTCGAGCTGTTGCAGCTGACTGGCCAGACGCTGGATCTGTTGCCACAGGGTCTGGTAATCGAGACGCTGTTGGCTGCTCAGCAGCGCAGGTGATTGCGGATCCTCGTGGGCATGTTTGGCGATGGCGTCGAACAGGCTCATTGGGCGCACCTTTTTTGATGGGGCTGGTTATCACTGCTCTTGCCGGCATCCTCAAACAGGGTCGGCATGGGGGCCAGCAGATTGAGCAGCAGGCTGCGCTGGGCCAGCACCTCGCGCCCCTGATTGATGTCACCCACCATCACCTTGGGTTGGCAGCGGTAGTACTCACCCCAGGCATCGGCGTCGGCCCCCACCTGATGGGCCTGTGCGGGGGCCAGTTCTACCGGGTTGAGTTGCAGGCGGGCAAAGCTGTTGCGCAGCTTGGCCGTGCCGGTAAAGACCACGTAGTCGAGGGCGTTTTCACACAGCAGACGACACAGGGCCGCGAACATCAGGCGGGCATTGCCTGGTTCGCTGCAGGCCAGATTGCCCACTTCGATAATCCGATTGCGTGCTGGATAGACCCCGAGGCGGGTGTTGATGGCGGCCTCGATGGGTTGCTCCAGATACTGTTCCAGATAGAGAGGCCCCTCACTGGCATGATTGAGACCACAGGCACCGACCAGCGTCCCGTCCGCCCGATAGAGCCCCAGCAGACAGGGGAGGAAATGGGGGATGCGGGCGTTGAACTCGAGGGTGTAGGCTGCCTGGATATAGGTTTGCAGCGCCATGACCTGCTGCGGGGACTTGGCTAGCAGCAATCGGTAGGGGGCCTGGATCTCGATGGTCATGGGTGACTCCTTCTCTTGCGATGGTTTGAGAGTAAAAGGGCAAACTTAAGAAACCCTTAAGGAGCAAAAAAAGTTGTCAGCGAGGCAGCGGGCAGGCAATCTGCGCCGCTGTTATCCCACAGGAAGCCCCCAAGAGGAACCGCCATGTCATCCACCGTCAGCTGCCCCCTGTGTGCCAGCCATCGCAGTTATCCCCTACCGGTGGCGGGCAAACGTTACCATCGCTGCCTCGCGTGCGAGCTGGTCTGGCTGGATGAGGCGGATCATCTGGATGAGGCTGCGGAGAAGGTGGTCTATGACGGTCACGACAATCGGGTAGATGATCCCCGTTATCGCACTTTTTTGATGCGGGCTTTTGGCGAAGTGCTGGCGCGGGTGCCAACCCCTGCCTGCGGCCTCGATTTTGGCTGTGGCCCGGGCCCGGCGCTGGTGGCGATGGGGCGCGAGGCGGGTTACCAGATGGCGGGGTATGACAAGTTCTACGCCGACTTTCCCGAGTTGCTGACGCGTCAGTATGACTTCATCACCAGTACCGAGGTGATCGAGCATATTGCTGAGCCGCGCACGGTGCTGGCGCAGTTGTGGGATTGCCTCAAGCCCGGTGGCCTGCTGGTGCTGCAGACCCAGCGGGTGCTCAGTGACGAGCGGTTTAAAAACTGGCGCTATCGCCACGACCCGACCCACATTGTCTTCTTTGCCGAGGCATCGTTTCAGGTGCTGGCCGCCAGCTGGCAGGCTGAACTCAGCTTCCCCCACGCCGATGTGGCGGTATTGCAGAAAGGCACGCCCTGAGGCGTGCCTTCATCTGTTACTCGTCGGGTTCGCCCGGCGCTACTCCTTGTAGCCCTTGTCCTGCCACTGGTAGTACATCAGGGCAGATTTGACGCCGATTGACTTGAACGGCTCTGGTGGCAGCCACATCGGCAGGGTCTGCTCCGCGTGGTTGAACCAGGGGTGCTCCTTGCCTTGATAGAGGCTGGCCACGATGTCGCCAAACAGGAAGGAGAGGTTGATGCCGTGGCCGTTGTAGCCGAGGGCGTAGTAGATGTTCTTGTGATCCCCCATTACCCCCACCGCTTCGGTGCTGTCGCCGGTCATGCCGAGCACCCCGTCCCACACCTGCTCAAACTTGATCCCCTTGAGGGTCGGATAGAGGGTCACCAGCTCGGTCATCATCATCTCGCTGACCCGGTTAAGATCGCCCTTGTAGTTGAGGCCATCGTTGAAGACGTACTCGGCATTGCCGCCACCGATGACAATGCGGTTATCCGGGGTCAATACCAGATGAAACAGGATGTTGCGGGTGTCGTAGTAGGGCACCCGGCTCTGCCACTGGATGGCTGCCAGCTGCTTTTTGGTGAGCGGCTCGGTGACGGCGCTCTGGGCGTGTACCGGAAAGACCCGGCCGCTGAAGTAGCCAAGTTTTGAGGTATAGCCGTTGGTCGCCAGCACTATGCTGTCGGCGGTCACCTTGTACTTGTCGGCCACATTGAGCTCGATCTGCTTGCCCTCCTTGATCCCCATTACCGGGCTCTGCTCGTAGATGGTGACGCCCGACTGCTCCACCGCCTTGCGCAGGGCATTGACCAGTTTCATGGCGTGTACCTGACCGCCATTGGGGTCGTAGACCGCCCCCACGTAGCGATCGGTGCCGAGTTTTTCCTCTGTGGTATCGGCGTTCCAGTACTGGAGCGGGATGCCGAGGCGATTGGCGGTTTTCACATAGTCGCGGTACTCGGCGATATCCTCCTCATCGAGGATCGCCTCCACATAGCCATCGAGCTTGAGGTCGGCCTCGACGCCGGTTGAGGCGACCAGCGCCTGCAGCTTGCGCATGCTGGCGACGGTGAGATCGTAGTGGCGCTTGCTCGCTTCCCCCTCTTCGTAGAGATCCATCACCTCGGAGCCCGGCAGCACCATGCCGCCATTGCGCCCCGAGGCGCCGCTGCCCACCTGCTTGGCTTCGAAGATGGCGATCTTGAGCGACGGATTGGCTTTGGCCAGATGCCAGGCGCTGGAGAGGCCGCTGTAGCCGCCACCTATGATGGCGATATCCACCGTCATGTCTTGCGCCAGCGGGGCGCTCTCCTCTGCCGGTTTCTCCTTGAACCAGTAGCTGGTGTTGGGCTCAAAGTCGCTCATCTTGGGGCCGCAGGCGGCGAGGAAAAAACAGCTGATGCACATGGTCAACGCTCGTTGGCAAAGGGTGGTCGGATTCATTTTCTACTCCGGTTACAGATACAAAATATCAAATCATTTCATCGGGTTGGGCGGTGTTGACCCGGCGACCTATGTCTCTCAGCCGGGCCAGCTGATCGGCAAGACCGGGCCCCTCATCCAGGCTGGTGACAAAGTTCCAGAGGTAGGTCATCACAGCATAGACATGGCCTGCCGAGACTTGGGGTTGGGCCATCAGCATGGTGATGGCGAGCAGGAACAGCAGGGAGGCGCTGATGCCGACCGCCAGAAAAGCGAGTGCCTCCCGATCTGAAATCCGGATGCGGATCCAGGCCAGTGCGCGGTAGTGGCGGGCGAGGTTGGCTGACTGGGCATGGGTGACCAGCTTGACCTCGTGTTCCAGCCGATCGTTGAGCCGCTCGTGCAGCAGCTGGTTCTTGCGCGAAAAGCCGGGCAGCAGCAGGCCGAACAGCAGCAATACCCCCATGCAGGCGATGCCGACCCAGAACTCGATCACCATCAGCATCACGGCCGCCCCGACGATGGAGATCAGGCTGGTGGCCAGGATCGGGATATGTTTCTCGAAGAAGTCGACAAACTCCCGCGCCAGGGTGACCCGCGCCACTATGGTGGATTGCCCCTCCTGCTGCTGGCGCTGGGTCAGGATCACCGGCACCGCCAGTGCCGCATAGATATGGGTAAAGGTGCGGGTATCGACCGCCCGGCGCAGGGCGCCGATGAGCCAGAACAGCAGCACGATGAGGGCGTAGCTCGAGGCCTGCCACCACTGGCCCTTGACGATGGCGTCGATGGCAAAGCCGGCGAACAGGGGATAGACCACCAGCAGGATGTTTTCGAGGGCCACCAGCGAGAAGGTGCCCGCCAGCTTGAGGGGATTGGCCCGCACAATCGCCCCCAGCGAACGACCGGCCGAGTGTGGCAACGGCGTGGCCTGCTCGTCGCAACTGGCTGCCGAAGTGGTTGGTGTTGTCATGGGTTATCTCCTAAGATGTCGGAAACGCTAAGTTTGAGCAAGTGCTCAAAGTTTGTTTGAGCGACCGCTCAAAGTCAAGCAGATCGATTGATATCGCAGGAGGTCAGATGGCACGCCCATCAGCAGAACAGCGCAAAGAGATGATCATCGAGGCCGTACTGGCCCTGTTTCGGGAGAAGGGGATGGCGGCATCGTCAACCCGTGATATTGCCGAGCGCACAGGTCTGGCGCGCAGCCACGTCTACCACTACTTCAAGGATTGGAAGGAGCTTTGCCTCTGCGCCGTGGAGCGTTTCACCTATCAGGAGATCGCCGAGCAGCGGGAGTGGCTATTGCCGCTGCCGGCCCGCGAAGCGTTGCCGCTGTTTGTGCGGGACAACCTGCCGACCAGTCAGGATGCCTCCTGGGCCATCTACCTCGATGCCTGGAACGAGTCACTGCGCGACCCTGTGTTTGCCGAGAGCTACCGCAAAATCATTCTGGCGTGGCGCGAGGTGCTGGAGCTGATCCTGCAAAAGGGGATCGACAGCGGCGAGTTTGTGGCGGGCGATGCCCGGCGACTGGCGCGTCAGGTCACCTCTCTCATCAACGGCTATGCCGATGACCTGATTCTGGAGCCGACTCCCGAGACGGTAGAGGACACGTACCAAGAGATCATGCTGGTGGTCAATCAGCTGGTCTTGCCCCCGGCCCACTCATAGCGGCGCAGGTACACAAGGGGGAGGCGTGCCAGCGTGGAGCCTTCCCAGTTTTGTTGGCTATCCGCCGGGCGCGCGATGGTCAGATACCAGGGAGCGGTTGTTGATGTCGATTACCCATTTATCACTGCAAGATGCCCGTCATCTGCAACTGGCGGCGCAGGGGCTGCTTGCCCCCCGTCGCAGCAAGGCGACTCCGGCCGATCTGTTGGCCACCATTCGCCGCATGGCGCTGCTGCAGATCGATACCATCTCGGTGGTGGCGCGCAGCCCCTATCTGGTGCTCTTTAGCCGCCTTGGCCAGTACGAACCGCGTTGGCTGGAGCAGCTGCTGGCCGACGGCGAGATCTTCGAATATTGGGCCCACGAGGCCTGCTTTGTGCCCCGCGAGGATTACCGGCTGTTGCGCCATCGGATGCTCGACCCCGTCGCCATGGGCTGGAAGTTTTCGGCCAATTGGCTAGCCACCCATCAGCAGGAGATTGGCCAGCTGATCGAGCGTATTCGCCACCATGGCCCGGTGCGGGCGGCTGACTTTGAACGCACAACCGGCAAGGGGAATGGCTGGTGGGACTGGAAGCCTGAGAAGCGCCATCTGGAGGTATTGTTTACTACCGGTCAGCTGATGGTGCGGGAGCGGCGCAACTTTCAGCGAGTCTATGACCTGGCCGAGCGGGTCATCCCCGAGTGGAGCGACCAGCGGGATCTGCCGAGCGTCGAGCAGGCGCAGCGGGATATGGTGTGCGCCAGCTGCCGGGCGCTGGGGCTGGTCAAAACCGGTTGGGTTGCGGACTACTACCGGCTGCGGCGCGGCAAATATGACGCCCTGCTCCATCAGCTGGCGGACGAGGGTGAGCTGTTGCCGGTACGGGTGGAGGGGTGGCAGCACGGCGCTTTTGTGCACGCCTCGCTGGCCGATGAGCTGGCAAGGGCACAGGCGGGCAACCTCAAGGCAACTCATACCACCGTCTTATCGCCGTTCGATCCGCTGGTGTGGGATCGCAAGCGGGCCAGTGAACTGTTCAATTTTGACTATCGCATCGAGTGCTATACCCCGGCCCCCAAGCGCCAGTATGGCTACTTCGTGTTGCCCTTGCTCCATCGTGGCAAGCTGGTGGGCAGGATGGATGCCAAGGCCCATCGCCAGCAGGGGATCTTCGAGATCAAGAGCCTCTATCTGGAGGCCGGAGTGAGAGTGACCCGCACCCTTGCACAGGATCTGGCGAAAGCCCTGCAAAAGCTGGCCGACTGGCACCAGACCCCGCAGCTCCGTTATGGTGCCATTCCGGCCAATTTGCTGGCGTTGTGGCATGAAAGCGCCCCTGCAAAGTGAGCTCTATCCCTTCTGGGCTAAGCTGCAAGAGGGATAAACAGTCCGGGAGCGGGAGATGAAACGAGCGGCAACATGGTGGGCGGGATTGGCGATGGTCATCTTGTCCCCCGCGCTATGGGGGCAAGAGCCACCAGTGAAGATCTGTCTGGGGGAGGGCAATGAGTGGGCCCCCTTTACCTATTGGGAGCGCAAGGACGGGGTGCCCGATACCAGCCGCCTGACCGGTTCGGCGACGACGCTGGTGCTCGATGCCCTGCAACAGAGTGGGCTGTCCCACCAGATCCGCTATCTGCCCTGGGCGCGGGTGCAGCAGGAGCTGGCGGATTATCGCCAGAATGGTCTGTGCGAGCTAACCTGGGATGCCAGCTACAAGCCGGAGCGGGCCGAGTTTGCCTTCTACAGCGTTCCCCTCTATTACACCCATCTCGGTTTCTTCTATCTCAAGCGCCGCTACCCCGAACCGCCGGATCTGCAGACGGTCAATCGCTCCCGGGTGTGCGGGGTGATTGGCTACAACTACACACCCTACGGGCTTGCGCAGGAGCCACGCCGGGTCAAGCAGTTGCAGCAGGCGCTCGATATGCTGGAGCGGGATCGCTGCGACTTTCTGCCGAGCGAAATCGAACCTCTGGTGGCTGGCATCAGCCTTGGCATCTACCGCAGCGAGAGCGGGTTGCTCAATCTCGCCCTGCCCAGCCGCAAGGGATTCTATCTGCTGGTGAGCAAGGGCTCCCCCCGCGGTCACCAGCTGGTGAACATCCTCAATCAGTCGCTGGTGGCATTTCAGGAAGGGGGGCATACGGATGAGGTGATGCGCCGCTTCTTGCCACCGATGGAGTAATAGCGAAGGGTTGCTGTCATTCAGGGGGAGCAGATAAACAGAGGGCCAGCCGGTGCAAACCGGCTGGCCCTTTTTACGTGAGAGCTTGTCAGGCTGCCAGACGGGTCAGTACCTTCACCAGCAGCTCGATGCGCGGGGCAATGCTGACCAGATCCAGATACTCCTCGTCACTGTGGAAACCTGCACCGATAGGGCCCAGACCATCCAGAGTGGGGATACCGAGGGCGGCGGTCAGGTTGGCATCAGAGCCGCCCCCCACCTCTTGCCAGCTGATCGGCAGTCCCAGTTCGGCGCCACACTCTTCCACCAGCTGCATCAGCGCCTGAGTACCCTCTGACGGCACCATGGCCGGTTTGTGGGCCTCGCGGGTCAGCTGGATGGTGATGCCGTCCAGATGGGGCCGCTCGGCCATGGTCAGCAGATGATCGTTGATCTGGTGGTACTCCTGATTGTCCCAGAAGCGGACGTCTACCACGGCGCAGGCATGGGCCGGCACTATGTTGGCGCCATTGCCCCCCTCGACAATGCCGATGTTGAGGGTGGTGCCGCTCTCGAAGTTGGTCAGGGCGTTGATAGCCAGGATCCAGTGGCCCAGCTCGGTGATGGCGCTGCGCCCCTTCTGTGGTTCGTTGCCCGCGTGAGCAGCCTTGCCGGTGAAATCGATGCGATAACGGGCCATCCCCTTGCGCGCCTTGACCAGCGAGCCATCGGCGCGGGCCGCTTCGGCCACCAGCACCTGTTTTGCCTGTTTGGCCACCGCTGCCAGCCAGTCACTGGAGTGGAGGGAACCAATCTCCTCGTCCGGGTTCATGCAGACGCAGATGCTCAGGCGATCGCGCACCTCGCGGGGCAGTTCACGCAGGGCATAGACGATGTTGAGCAGGCCGGATTTCATGTCGGAGACACCGGGGCCGTAAGCGCGCTCGCCATCGACGCTCATCGGGCGGGCGGCGGCGGTGCCGAGGGGGAAGACGGTATCCATATGGCCGATCAGCATTACATCGATCTGTGCCGCATCAGGCTGGTTGCGGATCTCCAGTCCCACACCGGCTGCGCCACAGTCGACCCGCTTGATCTGCCAGCCGCCCATCGCCTCATATTTGGCTGCCATCAGGTCGGCCACTGCCGCAATGCCCGGCTGGTGCAGGGATCCGCAATCCAGATTGATCAGCGGGGCCAGTTCGGTCAGGTATTGATCCAGAGAAAAAGTCATTGCTTGCTCCACTATCAGGTTCGGGTCAGAGAAGGATGTTCATCACCAACATGGCGCCGAAGGCGTTGAGTACCGAGATGGCGACCATGATGGGGATATAACGCCCTTCGGTGCCGATGCAGCCGAGGATGCGGCCCATGTACTGCACCTGGGAGCCCATCAGGTAGATGGCTGGCGCCAGAATGGCGATGTGAGTGCCGTTGAGGATCCCCTGATCGAACAGGGTGATGACCACACCGACTGCACCGCCCATCGACATCCAGGCGCCGATCAGCACGGCTGCCGCCTCACCGGGCAACCCGAAGATGGCCATGACAGGGGAGAAGATGGCGCCCATGGCATCCAGCGCGCCGGTGATCTGCAGCGCCTTGATGATGACGAAGGCCATCAGTACGTTGGGTACGGTGGAGGTGGTGGCGATGACCCAGCCCTTCTTGGCCCCTTCGACGAAGATATCGGTGACGATGGGTTTCTTGATGTTGGCCTGGCTCATTTGGCTTGCTCCTGAGTGTTGAGGGTCTGCTGGGTGTTGTTATCGGTCTGCTTGCCTTCGCTCATATTGAGGTAGACCCGGAACAGGTTGGCCCCGACAAATTTGAAGGCGAACATCACGATGACAGCCAGACCGATGGAGGAGCTGACCGCCGGGCTGCCATCTGCCAGTGTCAGGGTGAACAGCACGGCGCCGGAGGAGAAGAAGTTGACAATGGTGGCACCAGCGGAGAACTGGAACATGGTGAATACGTCGGTTTCACGCTTGGTGATGAGCCCTTCATCCTTGAGCTGACGAGTCATGGCGGCACCAGCATCTGTGCTCTGCAGGGAGGCGATCAGCGCCAGACCGGTATTACCGGGGATCCCCATCAGTGGACGCAGCAGCGGGGTCAGCAACTTGCGGGCCGCTTCCAGCGCGCCGTAGTGCTCCAGTACGTTGATCATGCCGAGGGCGAACATCACGGTGGGGATCAGGGTCAGGGCAAACAAAAAGCCATCGCGAGCGCCGTTGCCCCCCTTGCCGCGCATGTCGGTCATGGCGGTCTTGATGCCGTCACCATTCTCGCTGACGCTCTGGACCATGGTACCGAACGAACCGTTCAGCGTGGTGAAATCGAATACCCCATACCACTCGCCGGATTGCAACAGTCCGGAGAAGAAGACCACGGCGAAGGCCAGTGCCAGGTAACTGCCTATGCTCACCGAGCGTGTTTTGTCTGTCATTAGCTAGCTCCATATGAATAATTATTTAATCTGAATAATTATAATTGATATGGATGTCACTAAATTGATGGTGGTCAAAATGGTTTGCTACAAATGACGAATGTATTGGGGTTATGTGACTGTGATCGCCATATGCTTGGACGATAATCTGGTTTTTATCGAATTATTTGAGTGAGTAAAAAGCAGAGGCGGGATAGCGGGGCAATAAAAAACCGGGCACTTGGCCCGGTTTGGTCAATCAGTCAGATGTGATTACTGGAGTACCAGTACCATCAGCAGGCCGACGGTAATGGCAGATACCAGGAAGGCAAAGCCATAGAACACATAGTGGTGTAGCTTGGTGGTGTGGATCCCCAGATCGTGCAGACCGTGGTAGATACGGTGCATGCCGTGCCAGACTGGCAGGGCGATGATCACCAGCAGGATGCAGGCACCCCACCAGGAGCTGGCGAACGCGTGCACGCGGTCATAGCTCATGGTTTCCACGTCCATGATGCCCATGGGCACCAGCAGACCGGTAATGAGGACAATGACCGGCAGCAGCATGGCAACGACCATGCCACCCGCACCAAACAGACCCCAGTAAATTGGTTCGTCAGAACGTCTCATTGTTTTCTCCTCAAGCCACGATGATCAGGACAAGCAGGGACACCACCGCCAGCGCCACATATTGGGCGAGAACGATCGGCTTCTCCGGTACCAGGTCTTCACCACGGAAGATACGCATGGCTTTCGGCGCCAGGGCGAACCAGGTTTTGGCATGGAACAGGCACGCCGCCAGAGCGACGACATGGAACAGGATGGCGATCGGGCTTTGCAGGGATTCCAGCCAGCCGTTGAACGCTTCCTGACCCTGAACCAGGCGCATCAGGCCCCACATCAGCACAACGGCGTAGATGGAGACGAAGATACTGGTGCCTTCACGGATCATGTAACCGGTGTAGAAGGCGTTCTTCAGCCACCAGTCTTTCTTCATTTCGCGGACGTAAGGTTTACGTTTGCTATCAGTGTTGTTCATGGTCTCAATCCTGCTCTCAATCTGGCTTGAACATGGCGATCATGTAGTCCTTGGCGCTTTCGACCTTGCCAAGCTGGATGGCCGCTGCCGGATCGACGCCTTTCGGGCACACTTCGGAGCAGTAGCCCACGAAGGTACAGCCCCAGACGCCTTCGTCCTGGCTGATGATGCGCATACGCTCTTTGGCGCCGGCATCACGGTTGTCGACGTTGTAGCGATAGGCCAGAGCCAGTGCCGCCGGACCGGTGAACTTCTTGTTGATGCCGTACTGCGGGCATGCCGCGTAGCAGAGACCACAGTTGATGCACTGGGAGAACTGCTTGTACTGCGCCATCTGGGCCGGAGTCTGGATGTACTCGCCATCACACAGGCTGCGCGGCTCGCTCGGGATGATGTACGGCTTGATGCTCTCCAGCTTCTCGATGAAGTCGGACATGTCCACCACCAGATCGCGCTCGATCGGGAAGTTGTTGAGCGGCTCGACGGTCATCTTGCCCGGCAGGTAGTCGCGCAGGAACGCCTTGCAACCCAGCTTGGGCACACCGTTGACCATCATGCCGCAAGAGCCGCAGATCGCCATCCGGCAGGACCAGCGGAAGCTCAGGGTAGAGTCCAGGTGATCCTTGATGTACTGCAGGGCGTCCAGCAGAGACATCTCTCTCTGGTATGGCACCTGGAAGGTTTGCATCCAGGGCTCGTTATCCTGTTCCGGACGGTAGCGCAGGATCTCAATTTCAATCATCTCAGCCATTCTTCTTAGCCTCGTCTTGTTTCTCACCCTCGGAGCCGTACACGCGTTTTGCCGGCTGGGACTTAGTGATCTTCACATCGGAGTAATCGATGGAGGGCGTTTCGCCATTTTTGTAGAACGAGAGCGTGTGCTTGAGGAAGTTCACGTCATCGCGCTCTTCGTAACCATCCAGACGCTGGTGTGAACCGCGGGACTCTTTACGATTGATGGCGGAGTGCGCCATGGCTTCAGCCACGTCCAGCATGTAACCCAGTTCGATGGCGTACAGCAGATCGGTGTTGAAGACAGAGGACTTGTCGTTGATCTTGACCTTCTTGTAACGGGCTTTCAGCTCGTTAATCTTGTCGATGGTGCCCTGCATCAGCTCTTCGGTACGGTAGATACCGACACCGGCTTCCATGGACATGCCCAGCTCGTTGCGGATATCAGCCGGGTTTTCGGTACCGTCTATGTCCATCAGGGAGAGGTGCTGCTTGATGAGCGCCTCGGCCTTGGCGGCCAGCGCTTCGGTATTGCCATGCTTCTGAGTCTTGGCAAATTCACCTGCCTGCTCACCGGCCAGCTTGCCGAATACCACGATCTCGGACAGGGAGTTGGAACCCAGACGGTTGGCACCGTGCAGACCGACGGAGGCACATTCGCCCGCGGCGTAGAGGCCGGGCAGACGGGTGGCACACTTGTTGTCAGTCTCGATACCACCCATGGTGTAGTGGGCAGTCGGACGTACCGGGATAGGCTCTTTGGCCGGATCCACGTTGACGTAGGCTTTGGCCAGTTCGCAGATGAACGGCAGACGCTCTTTCAGGTACTTCTCGCCAAGGTGACGCAGGTCGAGGTGAACCACATCGCCCATCGGGCCCTGAATGACGCGGCCTTTCTGCTGCTCTTGCCAGAATGCCTGGGAAACGCGGTCGCGCGGACCCAGCTCCATGTATTTGCTCTTCGGCTGGCCGATCGGGGTTTCCGGGCCCAAGCCGTAGTCTTGCAGGTAGCGGTAGCCATCCTTGTTCAGCAGAACGCCACCCTCACCACGACAACCTTCGGTCATCAGGATGCCGGTGCCCGGCAGACCGGTCGGGTGATACTGGACGAATTCCATATCACGCAGCGGTACGCCGTGACGGTAGGCCAGCGCCATGCCGTCACCGGTGACGATGCCACCGTTGGTGTTGTAGCGATAGACACGGCCAGCACCGCCGGTTGCCACGATCACCGATTTGGCCTGGATGAAGCGGGTGATACCGTTCTGGATGTCGAAGGTCAGTACGCCCTGGACACGGCCGTCGTCCACGATCAGATCAAGACAGAAATGCTCGTCGAAGCGCTTGATGCTCGGGTATTTGACGGAGGTCTGGAACAGGGTGTGCAGAATATGGAAACCGGACTTGTCTGCGGCGAACCAGGTACGCGGAACCTTCATGCCACCAAACGGACGCACGTTGGCTTTGCCATCCGGCTTGCGGCTCCAGGGGCAACCCCAGTGCTCCAGCTGGATCATCTCTTTGGTCGCGTTGTTGACGAAGTATTCCACTACGTCCTGCTCGCACAGCCAGTCACCACCGGAGACGGTGTCGTTGAAGTGGTTTTCGAGGGAGTCGTCATCACGGACGACACCGGCGGCGCCGCCTTCGGCAGCAACCGTGTGGCTGCGCATCGGGTAAACCTTGGAAATCAGGGCGATGTCCAGGTCTGGCTGTGATTCGGCTATAGCGATAGCGGCGCGTAAGCCGGTACCGCCAGCACCGATGATGGCCACATCGGTCTTGATAATATCCACATCTGCCTCCTTAGGGATAGATTTGCTGGGCACGATTTTGCTCTATGAAAAAAATTCAGGCTTGATGCAAGTCAAACTGCTAGGTTTTATTCCCTTTTTATTGGTTATTTTTCTATAAAACACCCAAATCCCTGGATGAAAATGTCGTTATTATCGTCATTTTTTGGTGTTACTGAGCAGTTGAACACCTAGCTACGAGTACTTTAACTTCTGGATTGTACGTAGTTTTCTTTCAATAAAATGCGAATCACCTCTCTTTTTAGGTACTCGCGAAAAAAATTTTAAGTTTTTTATTGTAATTTTTTAATGAGAATTATTGACATTTACCTATTCGGATAGAAATAGGTAATCCGAAATGCTGCGGTGACCACGGCGGTGATCTGATAATTCCAGACGAATTACAAGGATTTCAAGGCGGGGTATTTGGCGGGTAATGTGAGATTACTCACTGAAAATTAAGCGCTATTTAGAAAAATAAAAGGGGCCTGTACGGCCCCTTTTGCTCATGCTCAAATGCGGAACATGCCGACCTGATTGCTCAGTTCACCCGAAATATTTTTAAGTTGTTCAGAGAGATGGCGTGAGCTGTCTGCATCCACTGCCAGTTCGTCCGAGACATCTTTCACTGCCTGAATGTTGCGGCTTACCTCGTCGGTGACGGCCCGCTGCTCTTCAGCCGCGCTGGAGATCTGGGTCGCCATGTCGGAGATCTGGTTGATCGAGGTGGTGATCTGTTCCAGCGCATGGGTGGCGTTGTTGGCGTCATCCACGCTGTTCTGGGCCAGCAGTTGGCCTTCGTGCATGGTGCTGACCGCTCCCTGGGTATTGCGTTGCAAGGTTTCGATCATATTGCGGATCTCGACGGTGGAGCTGTGGGTACGCTGTGACAGGACGCGCACCTCGTCGGCAACCACCGCAAAGCCGCGACCCTGTTCACCGGCACGGGCCGCTTCGATGGCGGCGTTGAGTGCCAGCAGGTTGGTCTGCTCGGCGATGCCCTGAATGGTGGAGAGGATGGTGTTGATCTCCTGAGCGTTTTTCTCCAGTTCCTGAATGATGTTGGAGGCCTGTTCCACCTGGGTGGCCAGATCGGTGATGGAGCGCTGGTTGCGGGCGATCACCTGCTTGCCATGCTCGCAACTGCTGGAGGAGCTGCGGGCCGCTTCGGCGGTCTGCTCCGCGTTGCTGGCAACCTCGACCGCAGTGGCCGACATCTCGTGTACCGCAGTGGCGATCTGGGAGATCTCGTTTTGTTGGCGTGCCAGACCCTGATTGGCCTTCTCCGCCATGCTGTGGGAGGACTTGGCCTGCTGGTTGAGTTGGCCGGAGGAGTTGGAGATATCCTGCACCATCACATGGATCCGCTCGATGAAGGTGTTGACGTGTTTGGCAACCGCACCCACCTCATCCTCACGTTCAATCTTGATGCGGCGGGTCAGATCGCCATTGCCACGGGAGAGATCGGCAATCGCTTCGCCCAGGGTTTTCAGAGGGGCCAGCGAGCCGTTGATGGCGACATAGGAGAAGCCTGCCACGATCAGTATGGTGATAAGCCCCTGAATGAGGGAGGAGGTAACCATGCGGCGTACCGACTGGTAGGCGATCTCTTCATCCACCATCATGCCGTAATACCAGTTGGTATTGGGAATGGCATTGAAGTCGTAAACCTCTTTCTTGCCGCTGATCACCAGCTCGTTGATCATGCCGTCATGGGCGACCTGATTGATGTAGGCCGCAGTCAGCTCCGGTGCCAGAGCGGTAGCGGATTTCAGACTCAGGGAGGCATCGGGGTGCGCGATGATGGTGCCATTGCTGTCCACCAGCATGGCGTAGGTGCCCTCGGTGGTGACCGCCAGAATGTCCGAGATCAGTGAGCTGATGGAGACGTCACCGGCGATGACCCCCTGGGTATTGCCGCGCTGGAACGGCTCGGCAATGGTGACAATCAGCTGACCGGTGGAGATGTCGGCATAGGGGGCTGTGATGACCAGCTTGCCTGCGGCGGCCGCGTCCTTGTACCAGGGGCGTTGACGGGGGTCATAACCGGCGGGCAAATCAGTTGGTTTGCTCTGGATCATTTTGCCGTCAGCGGTACCGGCATAGACCAGGTCGAAGCCACCGGCATTCATGGACTGGGCCAGATGACTGATGGGCTCATCTTCTTTGGCGAATGCTTCCTTGGTGGTGCTGACCATGCTGATCCGGGCGTCGACCCAGCGGGAGATCCCCTTGACGTTGGCCATGGAGCTTTCGTCGATGATGTTCCAGACCAGTCGCTGGGTCTCGCTGCGCAGTTGCGAGGTGTTGTACCAGACCTGCAGGCCGGTGATCACCAGAATGATGACCCCGATAGCCAGAACAAGCTTGTTTTTAATGGATAAGTTCATAGTTACATCCTTGATGAGCGTCAGTCTGAAGTGTGTGGCATCTGATTATTGTTATAGCCTTGTTACTATCGGCCGTAGTCGAACTTTTTTACCCCGGTCAACAAATTAAAGTTAGTGCCTAAATGGGGGCTTATCCATACGCGTATCGTCCCATCATGGTGAGATAAAGCGATCTGGTCGATTGGTGAAGACTCCATCGACCCCTATGCTAGAAAGCGTTTCATAATCTTCTGGATAATCAACGGTATAAACCAGAACTTTGAGCCCCCGGCGATGGGCATCATCGACCAGCGCAGCGTCGATGAAATCAACATCGCAATTGATGGACCAGGCCCCCAGCTCGTCGGCAAACTGCGCCAGGTTGAGCGGCAGGTTGGCGGTCAGGGCACCGAGCCGGATATCGGGCCGCAAGGCGGCAAATCGGGCCAGCTCCGGGTGATGGAAGGAGGAGACCACCCACTGCCCGGGAGTAAAGTCCAGCTCGGCCTCTGCCCGTCGGGTCAGGGCTGCCACCGCATCGGCGGTATGGGTGCCCTTGAGCTCGATATGCAACTCGCAGCGTCCGGCGATGATCTCCATCACCTGCCACAGGGTCGGGATCACCTCTCCCTCACCGGCATCGAGCTGCTCCAGATAGGAGCGCGATTGCTCGGTCAGCACCCCCTTGCCATTGGTGCAGCGCTCCAGCCGCCGGTCGTGGAAGACCCACAACTCGCCATCGGCCGCCTGCACGTCGATCTCGATGGCTGATGCTCCCAGCTCCAGCGCTTTGGCCATCGCCTTTAGGGTGTTCTCCGGTGCCAGACCGCTGGCGCCACGGTGGGCAATAATCTGCATGTTCTGCTCCTTCTACCTCGCGGATCAGCCGCGGCTCAGGTGAATGTCGATCTGTTGATGAGGCAGGGTAAGTCCCTGCTGCTGCATCTTTTCCAGCACCAGCGAGTGAACCTCGTGGGTGATGGGCATCCGGTGATCCATGTTGTTGACGTAGAGGCGGATCTCGTAGATCAGTGCCGAGTCGGTGAATTCGATCAGGAAGACCTCGGGCGTCGGCGTCTCCAATACCAGGGCCGATGCCTGGATGGACTCTTCCAGAATGCGCTGCACCAGTTTCGGATCCCGGGTCAGGCCGATCCGGATCCGCAGTTTGACCCGGGTGATGGCATCGGAGAGCGACCAGTTGATGAACTGTTCGGTGATGAAGGCCTTGTTGGGCACGATGATCTCCTTGCGATCCCAATCCACTATGGTGGTGGCCCGGGTCTTGATCTTGGTGACGGTACCGGTGAGATCGCGGATGGTGACGGTGTCACCGAGCCGGATCGGCTTCTCGAACAGGATGATGAGGCCGGAGACAAAGTTGGCGAAGATCTCCTGCAGACCGAAACCCAGCCCCACAGAGAGGGCGGCGACCAGCCACTGGGTCTTCGACCAGTCGATGCCGAGCATGGAGAAGCCGGTGAGGGCGCCGATCAGGATCACCAGATACTTGCTGGTGGTCGTGAGGGCAAAGCCGGTACCCGGGGAGAGGCTGAGGTGTTGCAGCAGGGTCAGCTCCATCAGCCCCGGCAGGTTGCGGGCTGTCACCACGGTCAGAATGAAGACGAAGGCGGTCAGCATCAGATCCTGCAAGGTGATGGCCGAGAGCTGCTCGATGCCGCCAATCTTGCTGCTCACCTGCCACACCTCGATATTGCTGAGGAAACTGAAGGCGGAGTTGAGATCCGACCATTGCACCACCACCAGCATGGTGAAGCCCAGCATCAGCAGGGTGCGCACCAGTCCCAGCGACTGGGCGCTGATGGTATCGAGATCCAGCTCAGTCTCTTCCACCACGTCCGGGGTCTCGGAGCTGAGCTCGTCATGCCCCTCTTCCCGGCCGCGCTGGGCCAGGATCTCGGCCCGCTTGCTCTTGGCGCGCTCGAAGGCGAGGCGGCGGCGCTGGATCAGCATCCAGCGTCTGGCCAGATAGTAGACCAGCAGGCAACCCAGCCCCATCAGCAGGCTAAGCTCCAGCTGGCGCAGCAGGGTGCGCGAGGTATAGAAGTAGCCAAACAGGGCGCCAATCACCGCCAGCAGCGGCGCCAGCATCAGGCTGTTCCAGATGAAGTGGTGCAGCAGATGGGGTTTGGTCATGTCGGTCTGGCCCCAGGTGAGTGGCAGCCGCTCCCGGTTGAGGCGGGCAAAGAAGAGCAGCAGCCAGAGTGCACCGATCATGAAGGCCATCCGGCCGAGGGAGTCGTAGAAGGCGTGCTCCTGATAGCTGTTGGCCATCCCCTGCACGAAGAAACTCGGGATCAGCACCAGCAGCAGGGTGCGAAACTGCCCCCATACCTTTTGCACCTGTTCCCGGGGCCAACGGAAGTGGTGGATCAAAATTCCCCGCTCCAGCGTCAGGTGGCGAGCCATCACCAGTGCCAGCAGCAGAAACCAGATCTCGCCAAGGCCGCGCGCCACCGCCACCGCAAACGGGTATTGCCAGGCCCCTTCGAGCAGGCCGCGCACCATCAACACCATAGCGGGCAAGGGGAGGGCGGCAAGCAGGGAGCGCAGCAGCAAGCGGCTGGTGAGGCTGAATTTGTCCTGGGTCACCTTGCCGATCCGCGGCGCAATATGGTCGCAATAGAGGCTCAGATGACGGGCCAGCTTGAACCAGCTCCAGGCCAGCACCAGCAGACCAATACCGGCCAGAGTGAGGCTCAGCGGGCTGTTCTCGGCGATGGCGTAGGGCAGTTGCAGCCAGTTGTCCGGGTTGAAGGCCAGGGTCAGCGCGGCAGGAATGCCGAGCATGACCTGTGGGGTAAAGGGGCGCACATCGGGCATCCAGAACAGGTGGCTGGCGCTTATTTCGCGGATCTCGTCGATCTTGCTGTTTTGGCGGCTGTAGAGCAGTTTGAGGCGGGTCTGCTCCTGAATGAGGGTGTCTGAGGCGTCGTTGAGCCGGGTCAGCAGCTGGCGCCGGGCCTTGAGCAGGTTGTCGAGCACCGCTTGCTGCGGCCGATCCAGCGTCACCTCCTCTTCGGCCATCAGCTTGTCGCGCAGCTGGCGGGTATCCTTGAGCCCATCCTGCTCGCTCTCGTACTGGTACTTGGCCATGCGGGCGCTGACGATGGCGGACTCCAGCTTGTCGAGGGGGAACTGGGGAGGCAGATCGGAGAGTTTACTGCGCAGGTTCTCGCCGTAGGCATTACTGATCTGCAGCCACTCCAGCTGTTCGCGCACCGAGTTGACCAGCTCATTCAGCTCAAACAGATTTTTGTCGACGCTGCGCTGCTCATCCTGCACCCGCTCAATTTGATCTTCCAGTGTGCCGAGCTGGATGGAGAGCGCCTGATTCTGCTGTTGTTGCTCCAGCAGCAGCGGCATGTCGGTGGTGAGCTGTTTGCGCAGCCGCTCGCTCTCCTCCAGCGCCTGCTCGGTCTTCTCCCGCCGCAGCTGGTTCTGCTGGGTCAGCAGGCTGGCTTGCCACTCATCCTCGTCGGCGATGGCCAGATTGAGCTCCTGCAGTTTCAGCTTGCCGAGATCGTTGCGCTGCTGGGCAGAGAGCTGCTCCAGCTCCAGCATCTGGATCCGGTCGGAGAGGCTCTGCTCTTTCATTCTGGTCAGCAGCAGCTGTGCCTCCTGCTGGCGATCCGATTCGCTGCTGAAGCTCAGTCGCTCCAGCTGGCTGCGGGTCAGTTGCAGCTGTTTGCGCAGATCATCCACCCGCAGGTGATACTCCTGACCGGTGCTCTCCAGCTGGTTGAGGCTATCCATCACCCCCTGCCGCTCCTTGCGCAGGTTGAGCTGGCGGTTGCTGCTCAGGCCTATGGCCTGGCGCAGCGCCTCCTCCTTGAGGCTCGCCAGCGGCGGGCGAGCGGCGGGCTGATAGTTGTGCAGGCTCTCCTTGAGCCGTGCCGACTCCTTGGGGTAATCGATAAGGATCTGCTGATAGGCTTTGCTCTGCTCCCGGTAGCGCTCGGCCTCTCTGGCAAATTGCAGCGCCTGCTGGTAGCTCTCCCGCAGCTTCTGGTTTTCCGGGGTATCGCTCTTGGGCACGCTCTGCAACAGGGATTCGGCCTGGGCAATGGCATCGTCGGCGCGCACGGTTGGCGGCAACAAGAGAAGGGAGAGCAGCAAGAAGGTGAGCAGGCGTTGCAACATGAGGCTCGTTTCCGTTCAGAAGAGGTGGCCCTAGCCTAAAACAGGGCAGGGAGGCGGGTAAAGCAGTCTATATTAATGATTCATAACACAAATAACAGGAAGTCGTGCTGCCGTTTCGCTATGATCCTAGCCGCTTTCTCTCCACCGAGTCGAATATGTCAGCTGTTGATCTGGGCACAGCCCCGCTATCTCGCCTTTTCTGGCGTTACGTAACCCCGACCGTGGCGGCCATGCTGATCACCGGCATCTATGTCACCATCGATGGCATCTTCGTTGGCCATGTGCTGGGTCAGGATGGCATGGCCGGTCTGATGCTGGCTTATCCCATCTGCGCCGTGCTCTATGCGGTGGGGGCGCTGATCGGCATGGGGGCCTCGTCGCTGGTCTCCTTCTATCTGGGGCAGGGCAACCCGGCCAAAGCCCGCCACATCGTCGGCAATGCGCTGGTGATGGTGTTGCTGGCCTCGGCACTGCTCAGTTTTATCGGGATCCGCTATGGCGAGCCCATGCTGGCCTGGATGGGGGCTGAGGGGGAGATCTTCACCGCCGGGCTCTCCTACCTGCAGGCCTACGCCTGGCTGGGCGTCTTTGCGGTGCTGTCGATGGCGTTCAGCTCGCTGCTGCGCAACGATGGCCGCCCCGGATTTGTCACCCTAATCATGGTAGTCGGGGGCCTGCTCAACGTGCTGCTCGACTATCTGCTGATGGTGGTGTTTCCGTTCGGACTGGCCGGGGTGGCGACGGCCACCATGCTCTCCCAGGCGGTGACGGGCCTCGCCTGCCTGTGGCACTTCTTCACACCGCGCAGCCAACTGCGGATAAGCTGGGACACCTTGCGCCCCGATCTGCGGCTGATGGGCGAAA
The DNA here is from genome assembly GCF_019047085.1 of Aeromonas sp. FDAARGOS 1404. Classification (NCBI taxonomy): domain Bacteria; kingdom Pseudomonadati; phylum Pseudomonadota; class Gammaproteobacteria; order Aeromonadales; family Aeromonadaceae; genus Aeromonas; species Aeromonas sp. FDAARGOS 1404. Next base: position 1,158,242 of record NZ_CP077237.1, on the reverse strand, counting down.
CGGTGCGCCTCGGGGTCTCCAGTTTTCTGATGTACCTCTATCTCTCTGTGGTGCTGGCGCTGCACAACAAGGCGTTGCTGGCGGTGGGTACCTCGCTGCATGTGGCGGCCTACGGGGTGATCAGTTACACCGAGGCATTCTTCTATCTGGTGTTTGAGGGGATCGCCATGGGTATCCAGCCCATCGCCAGCTTCAACGCGGGCGCCGGTCACTGGCGGCGGGTGTTGCGGATCCGCAATCTGGCACTCGGAGTGACGTTGGGGATCGCCCTATCCGCGATGATCCCGCTCTATCTGTGGCCGGAGGCGGCGGTCTATCTGTTTGCCGGTGACAACGCCACCCTGCGGCCGGTGGCGAGCCTCGGGATCTGGCTCTACTTCTGGGGGCTGCCGATGGAGGGCTTGCTGCTGGTGGGGGCTACCTATTTCCAGGCCATCAATCGGGCCCGCATCGCCTCCCTGCTCACCGGTGGCAAGCTGGTGCTGATCGGCGGTTTCTTGTGGGGATTCTCGACCCTGTGGGGCGTGCCCGGGGTCTGGCTGGCATTGCCAACGTGCAGCTCATTGCTGGTGTTGGTGATGTGGCGGGCGATGCGTCGAGAGTCCGGCGCCCACGCACTGGCCGGATAGGTAATCAGGTTCGACGTACAGATAGCAGACAGGCAGCCATGGGCTGCCTGTTTTGTTAGAGGATGTTTTGTTAACGGGCTCTGCCAATTCAGGGCTTGAAGGCGCCGATAAAGATGGCGGGATCGACCCGGGTATCGTTGAGGCTGACGTTCCAGTGCATATGGGGGCCGGTAGCGCGGCCGGTTGAGCCGACTCGCCCGACGATGCCGCCACGCGGCAGGCTCTGGCCGAGCTTCACATCTACCTTCGACATGTGGCAGAACATGCTGATGAGCCCCTGACCGTGGTCGACAAAGACGGTATTGCCATTGAAGAAGTAGTTGCCGATCAGGATCACCTTGCCTGCGGCGGGGGACTTGATCGGGGTGCCGGCGCCGACAGCGAAGTCGAGGCCGGAGTGGGGGTTGCGCTCCTCGCCATTGAAGAAGCGACGCAGGCCAAACGGGCTGGAGAGGGGGCCGTTGACCGGCTTGTCGAACATCAGGTTGCTCGGCTGGTTGGGGCTGAAGGTCTGGTAAGCCCGGGTCTGCTCCGCCAGCTCGCGGTTGATACGTGTCATATCCTCGGCGAGCGGATTGACCTGACGGCTGTTCTTGAGCTTGATGTGCTGCTCGCGGTAGTGCTTGGGGGTCACGGTGAAGCCGAGAGTACGGCCATCACCTGTGCTCAGTTGCTGGGCCCCAAGCGGGTTTTTGAGAGAGATGCCGACGATGGCGATCCACTGGTTGTCTTCGCGCACTACCAGCACGGGTTTGTCGTGATAGCGGGCCGTGGGGGCAGTGGGTGACGCGCCAAGAGGGATCACCGCAACGCCACCCGGCACCGGATGGTTGAGCAGGCGACTGATAAAACCCTCGGCCAGGGCTGACTGGCTGGCCAGTAACAACAACAGACAACAAACAACTCTCATGACGATACCACTCGATGTTAAAGCGCCCGGGATGGCGGGATGACAACCCCCTGTCTGGCATTCGTCGATCACTAAAGGGTGATCACGGCACGCTGGCTACGGCAGTGGCGGCTGGGGGAGGGGACAGATTGTGCCTCGTTATGGTCGGGGCAGCCAGTGGCGGGGCGTGGCTGACGCCCCTTTTGTGCATAGCTGCGTCAGGTTTTATGTCGTGGTCGGGCCGCTTCGCCATTGAGTCGCCCCCGCCCTGGCTCTAGAATCGGCTTCCGGCACTGATGCCACCGACACTCCGAGGAGACGATATGAACGGATTACCCCCTTTGCGCACCACACCGGCCCGGTACACGACAGGTCGTGGCTGGCTCTGGGTTCGCAGCGGGTTCGATATCTTCAACAAGGGGATGGGGATCAGCGTAGCCATGGTGCTGGTCTGGTTTATGGTGGGCATGCTGCTGGAGCAACTGCCGGCGGGTGGCCTTATCTCCCAGCTGCTCTACATGGTGTGGGGCGCGGGTTGGGTGGCGGTCGCCGCTCGGGGTTATCGGGGGGAGCCGCTGCAGTTTGCCGATCTCTTCGCCGGTTTTCGCCACAAGCTGACCCCGCTGATGCTAGGCGGTCTGCTGGTGTTGCTGCTGTTTAGCCTGGTTGGCCTCGTCTGTCTCGGTCTGCTCTCCATGTGGGGGCTGCTCCCGCTGTTGACGCAGGATCCCGAGAGCATGGTGGTCTCAGCCAGCCAGTTGCAACAACTGCTGCTGGTATTGCTGGTGGGGATGCTGCTCATCATTCCCGTGCTGATGGGGGTCACCTTTGCTCCGGCGCTGATCTACCACCACGATATCGGCATCATCCAGGCGGTGCGTCTGAGCTTCTTCGGTTGCTGGCGCAATATGTGGCCCTTCTTCTGGTGGGGGCTGCTCTCAGCTATTTTGTTGTTGTTTGGCGCAGTACTGTTGCTGGTAGGTCTGCTGGTGGTGATCCCGGCGCTCAACTACTCCATCTATGTGGCTTATCGGGATATTTTCCTGGACGAGAGTGCGCAGCCGGAAGCGCCGCACTCAGAACCATTCGGATTTGAAGCCTGATCAAGGGATCAGAGTGAAGAAGGGGCCCGCAGCGGCCCCTTCGTTATGTTTGGGTGTGCGGAGTGCTTACTCCTGCCAGATGGGATCCGCCGCCATGCGAGCCAGCAGAAAATCGAGGAAGCTGCGCAGCAGTGGCGACATCTGCTTGCGGGTGGCATATACCCCGTAGACCCCGAGCCGCTTGGGCTGCCAGTCGGTCAGCAGGGGCACCAGTTCCCCACGCTCCAGATAGGGTTGTGCCGAGTAGCGGGGTTGCAGGCTGATCCCTGCGCCTTCCAGCGTTGCTTCCAGCAGCAGGTTGGAGATATTGGCGCTCAGGTTACCACTGACCGGCACTGACTCGGGACCGTCCGGTCCATTGAACTCCCACAGGCTCTTGCCGAAGTAGGTGTAGGTGAGGCAGTTGTGCAGCGCCAAATCCTGCACCTTGTGTGGCATCGGATGACGGGCCAGATAGGCCGGGCTGGCACAGACCACCGAGTGGCAGGTGCCGAGACGGCGCGCCACCAGATTGGGGTCGAGGTCGTTGGTGATGCGCACCGCCAGATCGATCCGCTCCTCCACCAGATTGACGGTTCTGTCGAGCAGCAGAATGTCGATGGCCGTCCCCGGGTATTGCGCCAGATAGTCGTTGGCCGCCCCGACCAGCAGTGCTTCTGACAGGGAGTAGCTGCTGGTGATCCGCAGTTGCCCCTTGGGGGCGTCATCCCCCTTCACGGCGATCTGCTCCATCTCTTCGCCTAGCGCCAGCATGGCACGGGCCCGGTTCAGCGCCTCCTCTCCCGGCCCGGTCAGGCTCAGACGACGGGTGGTGCGGTGCAGCAGGCGGGCGCCCATCCAGCTCTCCAGCTCGGCCAGATAGCGTGACACCATGGCGCGCGACATATCCAGTTTCTCTCCGGCGCCGCTCAGGCTCCCTTGTTCGACTACGCTGACAAAGACCCGCAATGCGGTCAGTCGATCCATGTACGACTCTCTATATGTTCGATATGTGCAACAGTGATGCGCTTTTTATGCTGTATTTGCACCTTAAGTGATCCAATACACTGTGTCCATCAAATGAACCCCCGAATACTTAATGAGGAATAGATGATGAACAACACCCTGATCCGCAACCTGACTCTGGCGACCACCCTGTTGAGTGGCGCCGCACTGGCCGCCCCCCTGAGCGTGACCGTCTACAACCCTGGCGAGAAGGCGATCTTCCCGGTCTCTTCCTCACTGGTGACCGGTGACAAAGAGGCCATCCTGATCGATGCCCAATTCGACGTGCAAAATGGTCAGGCGCTGGTCGACATGATCAAGAAGAGTGGCAAGAAGCTGACCACTGTCTATATCAGTGCCGGTGACCCCGACTTCTACTTCGGTCTGGAGCCCGTCATGGCGGCGTTCCCGGATGTCAAAGTGCTGGCCGATCAGCATGTGGTTGACCATATCAACCAGACCAAGGATGCCAAGCTGAGCTACTGGAGCCCGATCCTCGGGAAGGGTGCACCGAAGAGCCTGACCGTGCCGCAAGTGATGACCGCCAGCCACCTGACGCTGGATGGCGAGAAGATTGAAATCAAAGAGATGAATACCCCGAATGCCTACCTCTGGGCCCCTTCCATCAAGACTGCTTTTGGTGGTGTGCCGGTCTACCACGGGGTACATGTCTGGATGGCGGACAGTCAGACCAAGGCGGCTCGCAGCAACTGGGTCAAGGCGCTGGATAACCTGCTGGCCCTGAAACCCGAGCGTGTGGTACCGGGCCACTTCCTGGGCACGGCTCCCAAAGGCACTGCTGCTGTTACCTTTACCCGTGACTATGTAGAGCGTTTCGAACAGGAGCTGGCCAAGGCGAAAAACTCCGGTGAGCTGATTGAGGCTCTGAAAAAGGCCTATCCGGCACTGCCGGTTGACGATGGTCTGGCCATCGGTGCCAAGGTCAATACCGGCGAGATGAAGTGGTAAGCCACTGAGCCTACTTCCCCTGTGTTTTTTTACCGGGCCTAAGGGCCCGGTTTTTTATCCGAGATCGAAGTGAGAATGAAGATGAGCGAACAACAAACCACCCTCCATTATGTCTATGACCCGCTCTGTGGCTGGTGCTACGGTGCCGCCCCCCTGTTGCAGGTGGCAGCCACCATTGCCGGACTCAAGATCGAGCTGCATGCGGGCGGTCTCTGGATGGGTAGTCGCCGTCAGCCGATGGGCGAGGCATTGCGTGATTATGTACGCCCCCATGATCAGCGGATCGAAGCGCTGACCGGCCAGCATTTTGGCGAACGCTACTTTAACGAACTGCTGCTGCGGGAAGGCTGTCTGCTGGACTCCGAGCCGCCGATCCGTGCGGTTTTGGCCGTCACGGCGTTGGGGGGCGATGGGCTGGTCATGTTGCTCCGGATCCAGCAATTCCACTATCGGGACGGGATCTGGATTGGTGAGCCTGCGTTTCTAGCCACGCTGGCGGCAGAGCAGGGGATTGCAGCCGAGGCATTTCAGCAAGCTTATCTGCAGGCCCCCTTGCTGCAACATCTGGCAGATAGCCAGGGCTGGATGAAACGGCTGGGCGGTCAGGGTTATCCCACCCTTGGGTTGATGCACAACGGTAAGGTGAGTGCTGTTCGAGTGGCTGACTTTTTGGGCGATCCTGCCGGGTTGCGTCAGCATCTTCTTGAGTTGATGGAATAGTTATTAGAATGTGAACGGACAAGGTCTCTTTAGAAGTGGAGTGAACGGGCCGATATTCCTGTATGCAGAAGCGATATGAAAGCCTTCGACTTTCTGCTTGCAGACTATGCTCTATGTGACCATTCCCGGCGGATGTTGCGGGAGTGCAGACTCATTTCAAGGAAGCCCCCATATGTTCAAAAACATGTCTATCGGCCAGAAACTGAGTGCCGGATTTGCCATCCTGGCACTGCTGGTACTGGGCTTGGCCTGGTTTTCCATCAGCCAGTTGGCAAAGCTCTATGGTGATACCGAAACCATCACTGACAACCTGCTGCCGTCAACCCGCTATGCCAGCCAGATGCATGTTGCCATTCTGGATGCGCGCCGCTCAGAGCTGGCCCAGGTCATCGGTGGTCTGAACAAGGATGATCAAGAGGTAAGCGATCGCACCCTGACCTTCAATAAGGCCAGGCAGGAATTTGAGCAAGCAGCCCAAAAATACGGTGCTTTAGCTTTCACTACAGGTGAAGAGAAACAGGTTTATGAGCAGGTGGTTGCGGCGGGGGCCAAGTATTTTGCGGTGCATGACCAACTGTTGAGCGCCTTCGCTGCTGGCGATCTGGAGCGAGTCAGAAGTCTGCGCAAAAACGAAACCCGGGTCGCGCTGGAGGAGGTGGGAGCAAAATCCTTCCGCCTGCGGGAAATCAATAACGAGATTGCGGCCCAGATGACAAAAGATGTGGAGGCGCTCTACAGCAGTGCCAGAACCATGAGCGTCATCGTCAGTCTGGTGACGCTGGGTTTTGTGGTGGCAATTGCCTGGCTGCTGACCGGTCAGATCCGCAACCCAGTGATGGCGTTGCTGGAACAGACCCGTCGGGTCTCCTCTGGTGATCTCACCTCCCGTATCGATATGCAGCAGTTCAACAATGATGAACTGGGAACCCTTGCCAAAGGGTTTGGTGAAATGCAGGCCAATCTGCGCACTCTGGTGAGTGAAGTGTCGGGCTCTGTGGTGCAACTGAGTTCCGCCGCGGAGGAGATCAGCTCTGTTGCCAGCCAGTCAGCCAACAACATGAATGCTCAGCAACATGAGCTGAACCAGCTGGCGACGGCGATGAACGAGATGCAAGCCACGGTGCAGGAGGTCTCGCGCAATACCAGCGATGCGGCCAGTGCCGCCACCTCGGCCAGTGAGACGGCCGAACTTGGTGCGCAAACGGTGAATGACTCCATTCAACGTATTGAACGGGTCGCCGGTGCCATCGAGAGTACCGCGGTGGTGATCCGCCAACTGGGCGATGACAGTCGCAATATCGGCATGGTGCTGGAGGTGATCCGCGGCATTGCCGAACAGACCAACCTGCTGGCATTGAACGCCGCCATTGAAGCGGCCCGTGCCGGTGAGCAGGGGCGGGGGTTTGCGGTGGTGGCTGATGAGGTGCGTACTCTGGCCAAGCGCACTCAGGACTCCACCTCCCAGATCAATACCATCATTGCCGAGTTGCAGCAGCGTGCCGAACAGGCCGGCAGTACCATGCAACAGAGTCAGGAGCTGATGAACACCACGGTCGCTACCGCGCGGGAAGCGGGCGAGTCCATCTCCCAGATCAGTGGCTCGGTCAGCAGCATCTCCCACATGAACATCCAGATTGCAACGGCCACCGAAGAGCAGGGCGCGGTGAGCGAGGAGCTCAACCGCAACGTGGTCAATATCAGTCATGCTTCCGAAGAGGTGGCTGCCGGTGCCACCCAGATGGCTCAGGCGTGCAACGAACTGAACCATCTGGCTACCCAGCTGCAGGATATGGTGCGCCGTTTCAGGGTGTAATCCCTCGGCGAGTCAAACAGCCCGATTACCGCGAGGTGATCGGGCTTTTCTGTTTTGAAGGGGAAGCCAGAGAGGATCACCGCAAGTGGATGACTTGTCCCGCCGGACGATATTGTGCATGCTGATGGCCCATTTTCCAGGCAGGACTCTTGCTGTATGAATCTTCGCGATCTCGAATATCTGGTGGCGCTGGATGAGGAAAAACATTTTCGCAAAGCCGCTGAACGCTGCTTTGTCAGTCAACCCACCCTGAGCGGCCAGCTGCGCAAGCTGGAGGATGAACTCGGGGTCATTCTGATCGAACGTACCTCGCGCAAGGTGCTGTTTACTCCGGCTGGTGATGCCATGGCCCATCAGGCGCGTCGGGTGCTCAAGGAGGTGCGCGAGCTCAAGAGCATCGGTCAGCACTTCTCCGAACCGATGTCCGGGGAGATCCATATCGGTTTTATTCCGACCGTGGGCCCCTACCTGTTGCCCCGCATTATCCAGACCCTGCGTGAGCGTTTTCCCCAGCTGGAGTTCTACCTCTATGAGGAGCAGACCCAAACCCTGCTCAAACGGCTGGAAGAGGGGGAGCTGGATTGCGTCATTCTGGCCGAGATGCCGGGGATGGAGGGGTTTGGTTCAATCCAGCTCTATCATGAGCCGATGTGGTTGGCGGTGCCTTGCCATCACCCCGAAGCACAGGCCAAACAGGTGCCGCTTGGTAATCTAAAGGGCAAGAAATTGCTGATGCTGGCCGATGGCCACTGTTTGCGGGATCAGGCGATGGGATTCTGTTTCGCCGGCGGGATAGGTGAGGATCAACGTTTCAAGGGGACCAGTCTCGAGACCCTGCGCAACATGGTGGCCGCCGGTAGCGGCATGACCCTGGTGCCAAAGTTGGCCGTACCTGCCGATCATGATGAGGGCGGGGTGAGCTATCGACCTGTGGTTGACCCTGTGCCGGGGCGTACCATCTCGCTGCTCTATCGCCACTACTCGGTGCGTCGCCCCTGCTTCAATGAGTTGGCCGCCTCGATCGCCACGCTGATGAGCAAGCAGTTGGCCCAATAAAAAAACCGGCAGCCAAGGCTGCCGGTTTTGCTTCTGCCGCAAGAGCAGCTTAGAAGATATCGTCGGTAGAGACAGGCCCTTCTACATCGGGGTTGTCACCGCCGTAGACCTGATTGCCATCCGAGCTCGGTGCTGCGTAGCGGGTCGGTTCGGTCCCTTCCTTGAAGTATTCGTCGGTGCCGCCACTGGTCGCCAGCAGGCCGGTTTCGCTATCAATCTTCACTGTCATGATCCCTTCGGGAACCGGCATCTTGTGCTCCGGCAGCTTTTTGAGGGCGACTTTCATGAAGTCGATCCAGATAGGCTGCGCGGCGCCACCGCCAAATTCGGCACGGCCAAGACCACGCTGGTGGTTGTCAAAACCGATCCAGGAAGTAGCAACGATGTCCGGGGTGTAGCCGGAGAACCAGGCATCCCGCGATTCGTTGGTGGTACCGGTTTTACCGGAGATGTCGTGACGTTTCAGGTCGCGGGCTGCACGCCAGCCGGTACCACGCCAGCCGTTGCCACCCCAGATGGCTGTGCTCAGGGTGTCGGTGATCAGGAACGCACTCTGGGCACTGATGGTATGCGGTGCGATGGTTGGCGCGAGCGGGGTATGCGTGCCATCTTGTGCGGCTCCATCAACAGTTGGCTCCGGCAGTGTGCTCTGCTCGGGTGCGGCCTGCTGTTCGCAGGTGGTGCAAGCAATAGCAGGATTGGCCTGATAGAGGGTGTTCTCCAGACTGTCGGTCACTTTGTCGATGAAGTATGGGGTCACCAGGAAGCCACCGTTGGCCAGAACCGAGTAACCACGCACTACCTCGAGGGGGGTGAATTCGGCAGCGCCCAGTGCCAGCGACTCATGGGGAGAGATGAAGTCGCGGGGGAAGCCAAAGCGGGTCAGACCGTCGATATAGGTATCCAGACCGATGGCGCGCATCAGTCGAACCGACATCACGTTCTTGGACTTGGCCAGACCCAGACGCAGCGGGGTGGGGCCATCATAAACGGCCGGGGAGTTCTTGGGCTGCCACATGGGCCCTTTTGACGGATCCCACTGGTTGATCGGCGCATCGTTGATGAGCGACGCCAGGGTATAGCCATGCTCCAGCGCGGTCGCATAGAGGAAAGGCTTGATATTGGAACCGATCTGGCGACGCGCCTGATCGACCCGGTTGAATTTGGAGAGTTCGAAGCTGAAACCACCGACCAGTGCTTCCAGTGCCCCATTTTTCGGGTTCATGGCAACCAGCGCGGCGTTGACGTCCGGGATTTGGGCCAGCAGCAACTCTTCACCCTCTTCCCGCACCCAGATCTGGGCGCCGACTTTCAGCACATCGCGCGCCGATTTCGGGGCATAGCTCTGACGGTCGTCGGTAATAAAGGAGCGGGCCCATTTAATGCCGTTCCAGCCGAGCTCTGCTTCCTTGCCATTTTTCAGTACCAGCGTGGCGCTGCGATCACCGAGCTTGGTCACGACCGCCGCCATCAGCGGGTCGTAAGTGGGCTGTTTGCCAAGGTGAGCGACGATCTGCTCGTAATCCCAGGCTGTCTCGCCAGCCTTCCATAACTGAGCTGTCGGGCCGCGATAGCCGTGGCGCATGTCATAGGCAAAAACGCCATCCAGCAGTGCCTGTCTTGCCGCCCGCTGACGTTCGGCAGAGACGGTAGTGTAGACGTGCAGGCCCATGGTGTAGGCATCTTCACCGAACTGCTCGACCATCTTCTGGCGCACCATTTCCCCCAAATAGGGGGCGTGCAGGGTCACTTCGGCGCCGTGAAAACGGGCCTTGATCGGCATCTTGGACGCTTCGTCAAACTGGGCCTGGGTGATCTTGCCGGTTTCCAGCATCCGGCCCAGCACCACGTTGCGGCGAGCAAAGGCGCGCTCGGGGGAGCGGATGGGGTTGAGCATGGAGGGAGCTTTAGGCAGACCGGCAATGATGGCGATCTCGTCCAGCCCCAGATCCTTGACCTCTTTACCAAAGTAAACCTGTGCCGCCGCACCTATCCCGAAGGAGCGATAACCGAGAGGGATCTTGTTGAGGTACAGTTCGAGGATCTCGTCTTTTGAGAGATTCTGTTCGATCCGCCAGGCCAGGAAGACCTCCTTGATCTTGCGGATGATGGTCTTCTCATTGCTCAGGAAGAAGTTGCGGGCAACCTGCTGGGTGATGGTACTGGCCCCCTGACGGGCATGACCGGAGACAGCCCAGACGGATGCGGCTCGAATGATACCAATCGGGTCAATGCCCGGGTGCTCATAGAAACGTGCATCTTCGGTCGCCAGTACGGCATCGATCATGGGTTGCGGAATTTCGTCCAGACGCAGCGGAATGCGACGAATTTCGCCATATTGGGCGATCAACTCCCCATCCCGGCTGTAAACCCGCATCGGGGTTGCCAGCTTGACGTCACGCAGTGCGGTGACATCGGGCAGTTGGGGTTTGATATAGAAGTAGATACCGATGAGGCTGGCGACACCCAGCACTGCACCCAGCATCATGACAATAAACAGGCGAACGAGCCATTTCAGCATGGAAGAACTACCAATCGTCTTAAAATTAGCCAACGGGCGCAGAGTATAGCCCTTTTGCCATCGGGAATTCGAGGTTTTCCTGTGGCGAGCCACCCACCTCAAAAGGATGCGAGAGGTTAGCACTACGGGGAGCAATAACCAAGGAGGGCTACTTGCCATGAAGAAAGCGAGATGGGTCACTTTTCGACATAAACTTTATGACATTGATAGTTAGAGCATTTAGGATGAGTGAAGCACTCCTCTGATCGGGTGTCCTACACTCTGTTCAGGAATAAAACCAAATAACGCATGGATGTGTATATGTTTGGGCTTTTTAACAAGGGATCCCTCCTCCCTCTGGTGGGCATTGATTTTGGCAGCCAGACCATCAAGGCCGTTACCCTCAGTGGCCGACCCGGCAAGCTTCATCTCGAATCTGTCGTCGATATTGCCACCCCGAAAGGGACGCTGGTTGACTATCAATTGCAGGATATCGAGCGCGTCAGCCAATCTCTCAAGACTCTCAAGCGCCTGATCCCAGCTCACAGCGACTATGCCGCCACTGCGGTGACCGGCTCCAACGTGATAACCAAGGTGATCCAGATTGATGCCCGCCTCAGCGACAAGGAGCTGGAGAGTCAGGTGCAGCTGGAGGCCGAGCAGATCATTCCCTTCCCCCTCGATGAAGTGAGTCTCGATTTTGAGGTGCTGAGCACCAACAATAGCGAAGATCGTCAAGATGTGCTGCTGAGCGCAGCCCGCACCGAGAGTGTCAACGGCCGGGTCAGCGCCCTTGCCGAAGCCGGTATTGCCGTCAAGGTGGTGGATGTGGGCGCCCATGCGCTGGGCCGTGCCGTGGTGGCCTGTATGCCCGAATTGCAGGAGAGTGAACGGCCGATCGGGGTGATAGATATCGGTGCCAGTGCCATGACCTTTGCGGCGCTGGTCAAGGGAGAGGTGATCTACTCCCGCTTGCAAAACTTCGGCGGCGATCAGTACAGCCAGGCGCTCTCCTCCTTTTATGGCATGACGCTGGATGAGGCTGAGCAGGCTAAAACCAAAGGTACCTTGCCTGTTGACCATGAGCTGGATGTGCTGATGCCCCACATCAACTCGCTGTTGCAGCAAGTGCGGCGCAATATCCAGCTCTTTTGCAGTTCATCCGGTTATCGCGACATCGCAAAACTGGTGCTGACGGGAGGAGGCAGTCTGCTACCCGGTTTGTTGGTGCAGGTAAAAGAAGAGGTCAATTGCGAGGTGTTGCACCCGGATCTGTTCGCTCTGTTTGGCAAACCGAAAGGGGAGGCCGAGCTGGTACATGGTGCTAAATATATGACGGCATTCGGGTTGGCTCTGAGGAGTTTCACACCATGTCAAATATAAACCTTCTACCCTGGCGTGAAGCCCGGGCCCAGCGCCAAAAGAAACAGTTCGGGGCCTTGCTGGGGATTTTTGTGCTGGCCACGGTCGCGCTGGGATTTTTTGCCAACTGGCTGGTTGATCGCCAGATCGTCGCCCAGCAGCAGCGCAACCAGAGGCTGGTTCAGGAGATGACTATTCTGGATGCCCAACTGGGGGAGATCCGTCTGCTCAAAGAGCGTCGCAAGGAGCTGATCGATCGGATGCAGCTCATCGAGCAGTTGCAGATGCGCCGCAATGTGCCCGTCCGCCTCTTCAATCAGCTGCCTTCATTGGTGCCCAACGGGGTTTACCTCAACACCCTCTCGATGCAGAACAATATTATTGATGTAAATGGCAAGACCGAAGCCTATGGTCGGGTGGCCAGCATGATGCGGCGGATTGATGGTTCCGGCTGGCTGGGTCAGGCAAAGATAAGCACTATTTTTGCGGCTGATGTTGCGCCAGTGTCATTGAGCCAGTTTTCCATGATGTTCCTGATCGCCAACAATGCTGCGGCTGCAGGGAATGTGGCCAAGGAGCAACAATGAATCTTCAGCAACTCAACGAGCTGGATATCAATGACATAGCAAGCTGGCCAAAATGGGCAAAAGGGGTCTTCATCTTTTTCTGCTGCGTGTTGACCGGTGGCGCCATCTACTACTACGTGATTGCCAACTCACTGACCAGTTTGACTCAGGAAGCGGGTAAGGAGACCGAACTGAAAGCCCAGTTTGAAAGCAAGGCGATGCTGGCTGCCAACCTGGGGGCATACAAGGCGCAAATGGTTCAGCTTGAGCAACTGGTTGATACCCAGCTCAAGCAGTTGCCCAATACCCATGAGGTTGCCGGGCTGCTGGACGATATCAGCTTTATTGCTACCGACAACGGCTTGAAATTGAACCGGATCAACTGGGAACCTGAGGTCAAGCACGAGTTTTCGACAGAGCTACCGATGCGTATCGAAGTCGTGGGCTCTTACCATGAAATTGGCAAGTTTACCGCTGACATGGCCGCTTTGCCCCGTATCGTCATCCTTGACTCCTTCACTCTGGGTCAGAGCAAGGATGAAGGGGAGCTGATTTCGATGTCGATGCTGGCCAAGACCTACAAGTACAACGGTAAAACAGTGGAGCCGAAACAATGAGACGCATCTGCTGGTTGTTGCCTGCCCTCTTGCTGGCTGCGTGTGGTGGTCAGGAGGACATGGATAGCTATGTCGCCCAGACCAAAGCAAGGCCGCCCATACCTATCGAGCCCTTGCCCGAGCTGAAGCCATTTGCCCCTATGCACTACCAGCAACGCGAGTTGCGCAGCCCCTTCATGGTTCCCCAGCCTGAGGCGACGGTCGGAAGCACAAGCACTACCAAGGCCCAGCCGGATTGTGCTCAGACCCTGATGGATCGTGAGAAAGAGGTGCTGGAAAATTATTCGCTGGCCAGTCTGTCGATGCATGGCTCTTTGGGTAAGGCGGGTCAGTTGTGGGCCTTGATCAGCACCCCGGATGGCAAATCGATGCGGGTCGGGCTCAACCAGTATATGGGGCTTGATCAGGGCCGGGTCATCAAGATCACTGACACTGCCGTGGATTTGCTGGAAACCATTCCGGACGGGAAGGGGTGCTGGGTAACAAGAGAAACCCAGTTGGCAATCGCCAATGTGCAAGAAAAACAATAATCAGGGACGAACAGCAATGAGAACAACAATAGAGAGTGTATCCAAAGTGGCTTTGCTGTTTTGCGCCAGCGCCTTCAGTCAGGCGTGGGCAGTGGCAACCCTGCAGGAGATCAAGGTCAATCCGCTGCTTGCCGATCAATTGCTGGTGGAGCTCAGTTTCAGTGAGCCGGTCACGGGCTTTACCGATCGTCTCTCTTACCAACCCAATCAGTTGTTGTTGCATGTTCCCGGTGCGGTAGGGGCGCTGAAAGTGAACCCGCTGCCGATCCAGCGCCTGGGGGTAGATAATATCAAGGTTGAGGGTAAGGGCGCAGGTCTGGATATCAAGATCGCACTCGATCAGCTGGCCCCCTATCAGGTTCAGCAACAGGGGAACAAATTACTGGTGTCATTGGGCGAGGGGGCCTCTTCCGGGCTCATCAATGGTGAGAGCGCGCTGATTGCACCCGCAACCTCGGCTACTCCTGTGCCAGCGCCCTCTTCGATGGCGGCCACACCCTCTCCCTCGGCGCTGCTCAATCCTCAGGTCGTCGCCCGGTCGATGCCTGTTGCGCCCGTGACTACGCCGGTAGCCACACAGCCTGCCAGCAAGCCGGTGCTCAACAACTATCAAAGCAATGGGAGCGGCGCCTATTTCAACACGGTTACCGGTGTGGATTTTCGTCGTGGTAAAGATGGCCAGGGGGAGTTTCTGGTCACGCTGGATAACAGCTCCGCCGCCGTTGATGTGAGCAGCCGCGGCCAGACCGTACTGGCCAAGTTTCATGGCACTCGGGTACCGGATGGCTTGCTTAATCTGATCAATGTGCAGGATTTTGCAACGCCGGTCTCTCAGGTTGAAATCTCCCGGCAGGGCAGTGATACCCTGTTTGAACTGTCGATCAATGGTCAGTTTGATTACCGTTACGATCAGGCAGACAAGCTCTTCATTATCGAGGTGAAAAAGCGGACGACGGCCACGGCATCCAAGCAGTATCAGGGCAAGCCTATTTCATTGAACTTCCAGGATATTCCGGTCCGTACCGTGCTGCAGCTGATCGCCGATTTCAACAATCTCAACCTGGTAACCACAGATTCGGTAGCAGGCAATATTACCTTGCGTCTGGATGGGGTGCCGTGGGAGCAGGCGCTCGACATTATTTTGAAGGTGCGGGGTCTGGATAAGCGGCTGGATAACAACATCTTGCTGGTAGCGCCTGCAGAAGAGATCGCAACACGCGAGAAGCAACAGCTGGAGAGCCGAAATCAGGTTGCCGATTTGGCTCCGCTCTATACCGAGTATCTGCAGATAAACTATGCCAAGGCCTCGGAAGTGGCTGCCCTGCTCTCTTCCGAAAGTACCAAGTTGCTGTCACCCCGTGGTGCGGTGAGTGTGGACGAGCGAACCAACGTGCTGGTGGTCAAGGATACCGCCGATGTCATCAGCAGCATCAAACGGATGCTCGATATCCTCGATATTCCGGTCAAGCAGGTGGTGATCGAGGCGCGGATGGTGACCATTGACGACGGCTTTGATGAAGCGCTCGGGGTGCGGTGGGGAGTGACCAAAAACGATGGTCATGGCAACAGTACGTCCGGTTCCATCGAGGGGAATGATGGCTCTGGTAACAACAATGGTGGCTCGGCGATCAACCCTCGGCCATCAGCAGACGATCGGTTGAACGTCAATCTGCCGGTGACCAATGCGGCCGGTACTTTGGCCTTCCAAGTTGCCCGTTTGGCTGATGGCACTTTGCTGGATCTCGAGTTGTCGGCGCTGGAAAAAGAGAGCAAAGCCGAGATTATCGCTAGTCCGCGGGTGACCACGGCGAACCAGAAACCGGCGCTGATCGAGCAGGGTACCGAGATCCCCTATGTGGAGTCCTCTTCCAGTGGCGCTACCTCGGTTACCTTCAAGAAGGCGGTATTGAGCCTGAAGGTGACCCCGCAGATCACCCCTGACAATCGGGTGATTCTCGACCTGACCGTGACCCAGGATACCAAGGGGGAAACGGTACCGACCGGTACCGGTGATGCGGTTTCCATCAACGCCCAGTCCATCACCACTCAGGTGCTGGTGAACAATGGCGAGACCCTGGTGTTGGGCGGCATTTATCAGCAGACCATCAAGAGCGATGTGACCAAGGTGCCTTTGTTGGGCGATATCCCCGGATTGGGGGCCTTGTTCCGCAAGACCACCAGCGAGAACAAAAAGCGGGAATTGTTGATTTTCGTGACGCCCAAGATAGTCACCGACGCCTTCTGAATGCTTTACATGTGAGGGTAAAACACATATAACCTTACGCCCCAATGAGGCTGGGGCGTGAGGGCTGCGGTTGCCAGTCCCGATATCTATTGAGATAATCCCCCTCCTGATCCATCGCAAGATAAGGTTCATAGGTACCCCGATCCAGTATTCATCGGGGTCGTACAGTTTGTAATTACTAACGAAAAGACATGGCTGAGAAACGCAATATTTTCCTGATAGGTCCCATGGGTGCGGGCAAGAGCACCATAGGTAGACATCTGGCAGAACAACTGCATATGGAGTTTTTCGACTCAGATCATGAGATTGAGCGCCGCAGTGGTGCTGATATCGGCTGGGTGTTCGATGTTGAAGGCGAAGAAGGTTTCCGGATTCGCGAAGAGAAGGTGATCGGCGAATTGTCAGAGCAGCAGGGTATCGTGCTGGCGACGGGTGGCGGTGCCATCAAGAGTCGCGAAACCCGCAACAAGTTGTCTGCTCGTGGCATCGTGGTCTACCTCGAAACCACTATTGAAAAGCAGCTGGCGCGCACACAGCGAGACAAACGCCGCCCTCTGCTACAGACCGAAGAACCGGCACGCGAAGTGTTGGAACGTCTGGCACAAGAGCGCAATGCCCTGTATGAAGAGGTTGCCGACTTTGTTGTGCACACCGATGACCAGAGCGCAAAAATCGTTGCCAATCAAATTGTAAAGTTGATCGGTATGTAATCTAGAGGACGTCCATGGAACGGTTGAAGGTCGAACTGGGTGAACGCAGCTATCCCATCGAGATAGCTGCAGGGTTGTTGCAGCGCCCCGAGGCGCTGGTATCGACCATCAAGGGCAAGCGGGTGATGATAGTGACCAACACGGTCGTTGCTCCGCTTTATCTTGAACAGGTAACCGCTCTGCTGTCGGGTTTTCAGGTTGAACACCTGATCCTGCCCGACGGCGAGGCGTACAAGAACCTGGCGACCTTTGAGCAGATCATGTCTGCTCTGCTTGAAACCAACCATGGGCGCGATACGACACTGATCGCTCTGGGGGGCGGCGTGATCGGGGATGTGGTGGGCTTTGCGGCAGCAAGCTATCAACGTGGCATTCCTTTTATCCAGATCCCGACCACTCTGCTCTCCCAGGTTGACTCCTCTGTTGGCGGTAAAACCGCTGTCAACCACCCCCTCGGCAAGAACATGATTGGGGCTTTTTATCAGCCCAAACAAGTTGTTATCGATACCGAATGTCTGAGTACCTTGCCCGCCCGCGAATTTGCCGCAGGGATGGCCGAGGTGATCAAGTACGGCATCATTTGGGATGCTGATTTCTTCAGCTGGCTGGAGCAGAACATGGTGCGTCTGCAACAGCTGGAACCTGCCGCGCTGGCCTACGCCATCAAACGCTGCTGCGAGATCAAAGCCGATGTGGTCGGTCAGGATGAGACCGAGCACGGCGTCCGTGCGCTGCTCAATCTGGGTCACACCTTTGGTCATGCCATCGAGGCTGAGCAGGGGTATGGTAACTGGCTGCACGGTGAAGCAGTATCCGCCGGCACCATGCTGGCTGCCTGGACTGCGCAGGCCCGTGGCGATATGTGCGAAGCGGACGTTGCGCGAGTGCGCGCTTTGCTGCTGGCCGCTAATTTGCCTATTCATGCGCCTGCCGAGATGGATTTCGCCGCCTTTATTCGCCATATGCGCCGTGACAAGAAGGTGCTGGAAGGCAAGCTGCGTCTGGTGTTGCCGGTTGGCATCGGCCATGCGCAGGTGGTGGGGGATGTGTCCGATGTCGAGTTGCTGGCGGTGATCGAGTCTGGTCGTGACGAATAAACTGCTAAAACTTCCTTCCCAGCGGCAGCTGGTTGATCGGCTGCTGCATCTGATTGAATTCAATCACCCTTTCATTTTTCTCTCCGGTAAACCCGGTTGTGGTCGCGGTACCCTGTGCGAATCCCTGCTCGGCGTGTTGCCGGATAAAGTGCGGGTGGTAAGCCTGATTGGTACGCCTGCCATGAAGATGGTGGATGTACGCCAGCTGTTGCTGCCACAGGTGGTGGCGCGCCCTCTGTTCAATCCACAGGATGCATTGGCGGAGAGCTTCTTTCGCATGCTGGAGGGGAGCAAGCCTGCCACCCTGCTGCTGTTGATAGAGCGGGCCGATCAGTTGCCAGCCGAATTGCTGGGAGAGTTGTGGGCGATCATCCGTCATAACGATACCCTGGCGGCGCCCCATCAGCTGGCCATTATCGTCTCGGGCAGTGACGTCTGGTGTCGTACCCAACGACCGCAGCTCAAAGGGCGTGCCATGCCAGCCCTTGAGCTGGAAGTGCCGCCACTGAGCCCGCCCGAGCAGCGCATCTTCTTGTATGAAAAAGCCAAAGAGCTCAAGATCCCGGCGACCCTCTTGCCCAAGCCGCAAGTGGAGGAGATCCTGAAAACGGCGAACGGACATCCGTCCACCATCATGCAGTTACTGGAGGATATCATGACCGACAGAAGGCCCAAGAAGCGTCAGGCGGAGTTGCCTGTCAAGAAGATTGCCACCGCTATCGCGCTGGTCGCTGGCGGCCTGCTGGCTTTGAGCTACCTGCTGCCTGCGCTGTTTGACAATGAAAGTAAACCGGCACTGCAGGATCCGGCGCAGAACACGGCATTGCCGATCCCGGTAGCGGGAGGCGATCCCCTCACCGCAGGCGGTTCGAATACCGATGCCGCTGCACAAGGCGCGCAAAACCGCGATGCAGCCAACAATCCCAACGGGGTAGTGAAAGATTGGCAGCCGGAGGCGAAAGTGCTGCCCAAATCGGTGGAGAGCGAAACCGTGACCACCGAATCAACCAATTACGAAGGGCGTCGGGTGGTGATCTCTGACGAGGTCGTGCAAAAGCTGATGACCGAACCCAAGGTGAGCGGCGCTCTGCCTACTGACGTGGTGGACGAGCTGACCGGCAAGAACCCGAGTGGCACAGCCCCCAGTGGTGCAATCGCAACCACGGTGCCAGCCAGTACCTCCAAAGTACTGAATCCGGCGACAACCGCAACGCCTGCTGCTACCACCAAAACAGCCAGCAACGAGCCGGTTGCCGCGCCAGCACCCAAAGTGGCCCTGACACCGGTCGCCACCTTGAACAAGAAGCCGCGCAACCACTACAGCGTTCAGCTGATGGGGGCGAGCAACACCAAGGCGGTGGATCAATTTGTCGCCGAGCATGGTCTGGCGGGCAAGGTATGGGTCTATCAGACCAAATTCCGTGGCAGTCCCTGGTATGTGGTGCTGCAAGGAGATTATGCCGGTCTGACCCAGGCCAAGAGTGCCATTCGCAAGCTTCCGCCAGCCTTGCTGAAAGGCCAGCCCTGGCCCAAGTCGTTTGCACAGGTACAAAAAGAGCTGAAGCAATAGCCTTGATACCGGATAAGGGGGTAGAATCGTCCCCCTTTTTGGGTCTTGCCTTCTTACACACCGGATTTCCATGAAAAAAACACGCGCTTTTTTAAAATGGGCCGGGGGAAAATACTCCCTGGTTGAAGAGATTGCCGAGCGCCTGCCGGCCGGGCGTGTGTTGCTGGAGCCCTTCGTCGGGGCCGGGTCTGTGTTTCTCAACACCGACTACGACGCGTATGTGCTCAACGACATCAATCCGGATCTGATCTGCCTGTACAACCACCTCAAGCTGACGCCGGACAGTTTCATTGCCGAGGCGCGCAAGCTGTTTGTGGCAGAGCACAACCACAAGGCGGCCTATTATCGGCTGCGTACCCAGTTCAATCAGACCGAGACCACCTTCGAGCGGGCACTCTTGTTCCTGTTTCTCAACCGTCACGGTTTCAACGGACTGTGCCGCTACAACAAGAAGGGCGGCTTCAACGTGCCGTTCGGTTCCTACAAGAAGCCCTATTTCCCGGAAAAAGAGCTGTGGGCCTTTGCCGAAAAGGCGCAGAAGGCGACCTTTATCTGCGAGAGCTACGCCGACGCCATCAAGCGTGCCGAAGAGGATTGGGTTATCTATTGTGATCCACCCTATGCGCCGCTCTCCACTACGGCGAGCTTCACCACCTATGCCTCCGGCGGGTTTACCCTGGATGATCAGGCGATCCTGGCGCGACTGGCCCGTCACACAGCCGCTCACAAAGGGGTGCCGGTGCTGATCAGCAACCATGATATCGAGCTGACTCGTGAGCTTTATCGCGGTGCCCGCCTCGACGAGATCCTGGTCAAGCGCACCATCAGCCGCAACGGCGGCACCCGCAACAAGGTGGCCGAATTGCTGGCGCTCTATCCGCCCGGCATCGAACCTGAGCAGGGCTACTATCCCAGCGACAGTGAACTGCTGCCGCTGACGTAACAGACCATGCGGCGCCCAGGGGCGCCGTTTTTTATTGGCGCGCCTAGGCCCGTGCCGATGCCGCAAAACCCGGGTGGCTGGGGGAGGGGAGGCGATTGTCCCATTTACCCCGCATTCGAGTCGTTTTCGCCCGCCTTTTACGTTAAAATTGCGCCGCTTTTTCTCCCTGGCTGCCAATGGATGATGCTGATGAAAGACTTTCTGATTGCCCCCTCGATCCTCTCTGCCGATTTTGCCCGTCTGGGTGACGATGTAGCCAAGGTACTGGCTGCTGGTGCCGACGTGGTTCACTTCGACGTGATGGACAACCACTATGTCCCCAACCTGACCATTGGCCCCATGGTCTGTCAGGCGCTGCGTGACTACGGTATCGAGGCCCCCATCGACGTGCACCTGATGGTCAAGCCGGTGGATCGCATCATTCCCGATTTTGCCAAGGCCGGTGCTTCCCTCATCACCTTCCATCCGGAAGCGTCCGATCACGTTGATCGCTCTTTGGGCCTCATCAAGGAGATGGGCTGCCAGGCGGGTCTGGTGCTGAATCCGGCTACCTCGCTCTCCTGCCTCGAGTATGTGATGGACAAGCTGGACGTGATCCTGCTGATGTCGGTCAACCCGGGCTTCGGTGGCCAGAGCTTCATCCCCGGCACCCTCGACAAGCTGCGTCAGGTGCGTCGTCTGATCGACGAGAGCGGCCGCGATATCCGCCTCGAGATCGATGGCGGGGTGAAGGTCGATAACATTCGCGAGATCGCCGAAGCGGGCGCCGACATGTTTGTCGCCGGCTCGGCCATTTTCAGCCAGCCTGACTACAAGGCGGTGATCGATAAGATGCGTGCGGAGCTGGCTCATGTCACACGCTGAGCGCGCTTTTGATTTGGTTCTGTTCGATCTGGACGGCACCCTGATTGACAGCGCCGCCCAGCTGGCGCTGGCGGTCAATCTGACGCTGACCGATCTGGGTCTGGAGCAAGCTGATGAAGCGGTGATCCGTACCTGGGTTGGCAACGGGGCCGACAAGCTGATCCAGCGGGCGCTCGCCTATCGCGAGGCCGATCCCGAGCTGTTTGCCAAGGCCAGACCGATCTTTTTCCAGCACTACAACGCTTGCCTGCTGCAAGGGCTGGCGATGTATGACGGGGTGGCCCAGAGTCTGCGTCGCTTGCAAAGCCTGGGCTACAAGCAGGCGATCGTCACCAACAAGCCGAGCGATTTCGTGGCCCCTATCCTCGATGCCCTCGGCATCAGCGATTGTTTCGAACTCTGGCTTGGTGGCAACTGCGTGCCGGTCAAGAAGCCGAGCCCGGAGCCCTTGCTGCACGCCTGCCAGGAGTTGGGGGTGAGCCCGGCTCGCACCCTGATGGTGGGCGACTCCGAAAATGACGTGCTGGCGGCCAAGGCGGCTGGCATGAAGGTGGTGGGGCTTACATACGGCTACAACTATGGCCGTCCCATCGCCGACTCCCATCCAGACTGGGTATTCGAGCAGTTTGCCCAGCTCGATGCACTTTTGGTCTAATAGCGCAGCTGGGCTGGCTGAATAACAAGGATTAACACTCTCATGACTAAACCAATCGTATTGAGCGGGGCGCAACCCTCCGGTCAACTGACCATCGGCAACTACATGGGGGCCCTGCGTCAGTGGGTCAACATGCAGGATGAGTTCGACTGCCTCTACTGCATTGTCGACCTGCACGCCATCACCACTCGCCAAGACCCGGCTGCCCTGCGCAAGGCTTGTCTGGACGCAGCCGCCCTCTATCTGGCGGTCGGTATCGATCCCAAGAAGAGCACCGTCTTCATCCAGTCTCACGTGCCGCAGCACGCTGAGCTGGGCTGGATCCTCAACTGCTACACCCAGATGGGTGAGCTGTCGCGCATGACCCAGTTCAAGGACAAGTCCGCCCGTTTCGAGAACAACGTCAACGTCGGCCTGTTCGGTTATCCGGTGCTGATGGCGGCCGACATCCTCCTCTATCAGGCCAATCAGGTGCCGGTCGGCAACGACCAGAAGCAGCATTTGGAGCTGACCCGCGACATCTGCACCCGTTTCAACAACCTCTATGGTGAGGTGTTTACCATGCCGGAGCCCTTCATTCCGACCGAAGGGGCGCGGGTGATGAGTCTGCAGGATCCGACCAAGAAGATGTCCAAGTCGGATGACAACGAGGCCAACTTCATCGGCCTGCTGGAAGATCCCAAGCAGATCGTCAAGAAGATCAAGCGTGCGGTGACCGACTCCGACGAGCCGGCTGTGGTGCGTTTCGACCCGGAAAACAAACCGGGTGTCTCCAACCTGCTGACCCTGATGTCCGGTGTGACCGGCCGCTCCATCCCCGAGCTGGAGCAGCACTTCGAAGGCAAGATGTACGGTCACCTCAAGACCGAAACCGCCGAAGCCGTGGTGGCGCTGCTGGAACCGATCCAGGCTCGTTTCCACGAGTTGCGTCAGGATGAGGCCCATCTGATCGCGATTCTGGCTGAAGGCGCACAAAAGGCGCGCGAAAGAGCTGAAAAAACCCTGACCAGCGTATATGATGTAGTCGGCTTCGTTCCTCGAGCCTGACATACTGGGAAGGTGTAGTAGAAGAGAGCTGGGTATTTGCCTGGCTTTCTTTATTTTCTGCCTAGCTATTTTGTTTAATTTCTTTATTTCAACCTGGGTAATATCCCCAAGAGAAAGCATGCCTGTTCAACCAACTATTTCTGCTGAAGAGCTGAGTGACAAAGGTCACTGGCTACGTAAATTTCGCAAGGCGAAAAACCTCAATACCCTGCAGTTGATGGTCTCCAATGCCATCGACAAGCACCATAAAACCCCTGCCGTTGCTGCCGCCATCTATCTGGCCGAGTGTCAGCGTGAACGGGAAATGGAACAGGGTCGTTATCTCGATCGTTAATTCTCCGCTGTTGGTTATCTCATGCTGTTGTTGATCGATAACTACGACTCTTTTACCTGGAACCTGGTGCAATATTTCGGTGCCCTGGGACAAGAGGTTGTGGTCAAGCGCAATGATGAACTGACGCTTGATGCCATCACGCAACTCTCCCCCCGTTTTCTGGTGATCTCTCCCGGTCCCTGTACGCCCAATGAGGCGGGGATCTCTCTCGATGCCATCAGCCACTTTGCTGGCAAGCTGCCCATTCTCGGCGTCTGTCTCGGTCATCAGTCGCTGGCGCAGGCCTTCGGCGCCCGCGTAATACGTGCCCGTCAGGTAATGCACGGCAAAACCTCGCTCATCCGCCATTGCAATGAGGGGGTGTTCAAGGGGCTCAACAACCCGCTGAGGGTGACCCGTTACCACTCCTTGGTGGTGGAGCGCGACACGCTGCCTGACTGCTTCGACATCACCGCCTGGAGCGAGCATGCCGATGGCTCGTTTGACGAGATCATGGGGCTGCGCCACAAGACGCTCCCTGTCGAGGGTGTTCAGTTCCATCCGGAGAGTATTTTGAGTGAACAGGGCCATCAGTTGCTGGCCAACTTTCTGGCGCGTTCATAAAAAGTTGTGATCGCCTTCTCAAGTTCGAGAGAAGGCAAAAAAAATTTCCCTGACACTTTATTCACCCCCTCTCCTGCCCAAATTATCTCTTGCCAAGCCCCCCTGAGTCGTTATGCAATGCGGTTGCCTAAAATCTCAAGAGCAATCGAACATTGTTCCTTATAGGCTGTCTTGTTACAGACTTTTTACTTTATTTCTGTGATAATCCCGTCACGTTTACACGGATTTAACTTTTGGGCGGTGGATTATTCTGTCGCCGAATCGAAGGAGAGCTATATGTCAGAGTTGTTGGCAGTGACACGTGAAGTGTTTGATGAAGTGATGGTTCCCAACTATGCGCCCGCCAAGATCATCCCGGTGCGTGGTGAAGGGTCACGTGTCTGGGATCAGGAAGGGCGCGAGTATGTCGACTTCGCCGGTGGCATCGCCGTCAACGGTTTGGGTCACTGTCATCCCAAGCTGGTCGAGGCCCTGAAAACCCAGGGCGAGAAGCTGTGGCACCTCTCCAACGTCATGACCAACGAGCCGGCCCTGCGTCTGGCCAAGAAGCTGGTTGCCGCCACCTTCGCCGACAAGGTCTACTTCTGCAACTCCGGCGCCGAAGCGAACGAAGCCGCTCTCAAGCTGGCTCGCCGCTACGCCATCGAGAAGTTTGGCGAGCAGAAGACCCAGATCATCGCCTTCAATCAGGGCTTCCACGGTCGTACCTTCTTTACCGTCAGCGTCGGTGGCCAGGCTGCCTACTCAGATGGCTTCGGTCCCAAGCCCGGTGACATTACCCATGTTCCCTACAACGATCTGGCGGCGCTGGCCGAGGTGATCTCCGACAACACCTGCGCCGTGGTGATGGAGCCGCTGCAAGGGGAGGGGGGCATCATTCGTCCTACCGACGAGTTTGCCAAAGGGGTGCGCGAGCTGTGCGACAAACACAATGCCCTGCTCATCTATGACGAAGTACAGTCCGGTGTCGGTCGTACCGGCGAGCTCTACGCCTACATGGGGCTTGGCGTCACGCCGGACATCCTCACCAGCGCCAAGGCGCTGGGTGGCGGTTTCCCTATTGGCGCCATGCTGACTACCAACGAAATCGCCTCTTACCTGAAAGTGGGCACTCACGGCTCTACCTACGGCGGCAACCCGCTGGCCTGTGCGGTCGCCGAGGCGGTGATCGACGTGATCAATACCCCGGAGGTGCTGGCTGGCATCAAGCAACGCGAACAGCTGTTCCGCGAGGGGCTTGAGGCGATCAACGCCAAATACCACTGCTTTAGCGAGATCCGCGGCAAGGGGCTGCTGCTGGGCGCTGCCCTGAGCGATGCCTACAAGGGGCATTCCCGTGACTTCCTGCTGGCCTCCATAGATCAGGGGCTGATGGCACTGGTGGCTGGTACCAACGTGGTTCGTTTTGCCCCTTCACTGGTGATCCCGGAAGCGGACATCAAGGAAGGGTTGGCCCGCTTCGAGAAGGCGGTTGCCCAGGTGGTTAACGCCTGATTCCAAATTGAGGTGGGGAGCTCTCCCGGCAGGAGCCGGGACCCCACCTGTCGTCAATGAAAGGGAGTTGTCATTTATGTTGGTTATCCGTCCCATCGAGCAAAAAGATTTTGCCGGGCTCAAGACCTGCGCCATCGAGTCCGGCACCGGCATGACCTCGTTGCCCGTCAACGATGAGCTGCTGCAGCGCAAGATTGACGCCTCTACCCAGACTTTTTCCGACAAGCCCGCCGGCAAGGGGGACTGCCTCTACTTCTTCGTGGCCGAGGATCTGGAGACCGGCGAGATGGTCGGCACCTGTGCCATCGATGCTGCGGTTGGCCTCTCCCAGCCGTTTTACAACTACCACATCGGCAAGGTGGTGCACTCTTCTCCCAAGCTCGGCATCTACAACGTCGTTGAAACCCTGACCCTCTCTAACGACTACACCGGCAACTCCGAGCTCTGCACCCTGTTCTTGCGCGAATGTGCCCGCGAGGGGCTCAATGGCCGCCTGCTCTCCAAGCACCGCTTCCTGTTTATGGCCGAGCACCCCGAGCTGTTTGACGAGACCGTCTTCGCCGAGATGCGCGGCGTCTCCGATGCCAACGGTCACAGCCCCTTCTACGAGTGGCTGCAAACCCATTTCTTCTCGATGGATTTTCCCACCGTCGACTATCTGACCGGCATCGGCAAGAAGCGCTTTATCGCCGAGTTGATGCCCAAGTACCCGATCTACGTCAATTTGCTGAGCAAGGAGGCGCGGGCCGTTATCGGTCAGACCCACGAGAAGACCCGTCCAGCCATCAAGATGCTGCAGGACGAGGGCTTCGTGAACCGTGGCTACGTCGATATCTTCGATGCGGGCCCCACCGTCGAGTGTGACGTGAAGAATATCCGCAGTGTGCGCCGCAGCAAGAAGCTGCGGGTGCTGGTGGGCGAGCCCATCGGTGGCAAGACCCACCTTATCTGCAACAGCCGTTTCGAGCATTACCGCGCCTG
Organism: Aeromonas sp. FDAARGOS 1404; assembly: GCF_019047085.1. Lineage (NCBI taxonomy): Bacteria > Pseudomonadati > Pseudomonadota > Gammaproteobacteria > Aeromonadales > Aeromonadaceae > Aeromonas > Aeromonas sp. FDAARGOS 1404. Next base: position 1,131,961 of record NZ_CP077237.1, on the reverse strand, counting down.
CTACGGCAATATCCGGGTCGATCTCGACAAGCACGAAGCCATTATCCCGCCCAAGATGGCGGCGGCACTCAAGGTGCAGGATGGCGACATGGTGCGGGTGGTTGACCTCGACTGAGGCAAACAGGACAAGCAAACCGATTATCAGACAGGCAGCCGAGGCTGCCTGCCAGCGACAGGGAGTGAATGGATGAGCCAGTTAGTGCAATTTATCGACGGTCAGTGGCTTGCCGGTGAAGGCAAGCCGTTCGAGTCACGGGATCCGGCCAAGAACGAGGTGATCTGGCAGGGGGCTGCCGCCAGTGCGGCGCAGGTCGATGCCGCCGTCAAGGCCGCCCGTGCCGCCTTCTACCACTGGGCGGATATGAGCCTTGAGGATCGTCTGGCCATAGTGCGCCGTTATGCCGACCTGCTCGGCGAGCAGAAAGAGGCGCTGGCCCTGACAATCGCCCGCGAAACCGGCAAACCGCTGTGGGAGACCCGCACCGAAGTGGCCGCCATGCAGGGCAAGATTGCCATCTCCATCCGTGCGCACGACGAGCGTACCGGCACCGTTGAAAATGCCATGCCGGGCGCCAAGGCGTTTGTCCGTCACAAGCCCCACGGTGTGGTGGCGGTGTTCGGCCCCTACAACTTCCCGGGCCATCTGCCCAACGGCCATATAGTCCCGGCGCTGATTGCGGGTAATGCTGTGGTGTTCAAACCCTCCGAGCTGACCCCCATGGTGGCCGAGGCCATGGTCAAGGTATGGCAGGAGGCAGGATTGCCCAAGGGGGTGCTCAATCTGGTGCAAGGGGAGGTAGAGACTGGCAAGGCGCTGGCTGGCAATCCCGACATTGACGGCCTCTTCTTCACTGGTTCATCCCGCACCGGTCATTTCCTCCATCAGCAGTTTGCCGGTCAGCCGGGCAAAATTTTGGCGCTGGAGATGGGCGGCAACAACCCGCTAATCGTGAAAGACGTGAGCGACATCGACGGCGCCGTCCATGCCATCGTCCAGTCGGCGTTCATCACTTCCGGTCAGCGCTGTACTTGCTCGCGCCGCCTGTTTGTCGAGCGTGGCGAGCGGGGCGATGCGCTGGTCAATCGACTGATCGAGGTGGTCAGCCAGATCAAGGTCGGCCTCTATGACGCCGCCGAGCAGCCTTTCATGGGTTCGATGATTAGCGAGAAGGCTGCGATTGGCATGGTCGAGGCGCAAGCCAACCTGCAGCGCCTCGGTGGCGAGAGCCTGCTTACCCTCAAGCACCTGGAGGCGGGTACCGGCTTCGTCTCCCCGGGCATTATCGACGTGACGGCAGTCAAGGCGCTACCGGACGAAGAGTACTTCGGCCCGCTGCTGCAACTCATTCGTTACGATGATTTCGATGCTGCCATCGATCAGGGCAACGCCACCCGCTACGGTCTCTCGGCCGGTCTGCTGGGGGACAAGGAGGCGGACTGGCACCACTTCTTCAAGCGGATCCGCGCCGGCATCGTCAACTGGAACAAACCCATCACCGGCGCCTCCAGTGCCGCGCCGTTTGGTGGCATCGGCGCTTCCGGCAACCACAGAGCAAGCGCCTACTACGCGGCTGATTACTGTGCGTATCCGGTTGCCTCCGTCGAAGACAGCAAAGCCGCCATGCCGGATCAACTGTCGCCCGGCCTGCACTTCTGATAACGACACGGGGCATCCAGCGGTGCCCCCATCTGTACCCGCAATCAAAGGAAAGAGAGATGCAAAAGGATATCGACACCCTGTTCAGCCATCTGTGGGACAACTACATCAAGGTGACCCCGAGCGCCCTCAATGTGCACACCCTGCTGGGTGGCGGCGAGCCCATCGTCAACGATCACGTGGCGTTTCGTACCTACAACCTGCCCAAGCTGGGGCTGGAGAAGCTGGCAGCCCACTTTCTGGCGCTCGGTTACGAGCAGAAGGGCGAGTATGTCTTCAAGGCCAAGAAGCTCTACGCCAAGCACTTCGAGCATACAGATCCGGACGCTCCCAAGGTGTTTATCAGCGAGCTGAAGGTCGAAGAGCTCTCTCCAGCTGCCCAGGCCATCATCCACAAGCTGGCGGATCAGGTGCCCGATCATCTGACCGATACCCCGGCATTTCTCTACACCGGCGCCCCCTGGCAGGTCTCCTATGCCGATTATCAGACTCTGCTGGCGGAGAGCGAGTACGCGGCATGGATGGCAGCATGGGGCTATCGTGCCAACCACTTCACGGTCAATATCAACAAGTTGAAGGATTTCGACACCATCCATCAGGTCAATGCTGCGCTCAAGGCGGCGGGTTTTGTGCTCAACAGCGTGGGTGGCGAGGTGAAAGGGGATCCGCAGGTGATGCTGGAGCAATCCTCCACCATGGCTGACAAAGCCGAGGTGCCGTTCAGCGATGGGGTACGTACCATCCCGAGCTGCTTCTACGAGTTTGCCCTGCGCTATCCGCAGGCCGATGGCGTGCTCTATCCGGGCTTCGTCGAGGCCTCGGCCGACAAGATCTTTGAATCGACGAATGCCATGTAACGGGAGCCACCCTGTTTCAGTCGCAACGCCTCCTTTGTGGAGGCGTTTTGTTTGGCGCAGAGTGACGGTATCGGGTGTTGTCTGACGCCGCGTGAAGAGGGGATTTGGACGGCGCCTAACAGGTGAAAATTTGTTGATAAAAATGTGAACTAGATCACTTGAGACGACACAGATTGACGCGGGCGGCGGAGCAAAAAGGAGTAGAATGGCGCTTTATTTTTACGGGGCCAATCGATGCCTAACTATCACTTTTTCAAGCAGGGTCAGGCGCTTACCTATCTAGATGCCAATGCACCCAGCTATAGCGATGAGCGTCGTCAACTGGTCGAACAGGGATTTGCCGCCATCGCCGTCCCCACCTTTGCAGATACCCCGGCCGAAGCCCTTGAGCTGCTTCGCACTCATCAGGCACTACAGGATGAGGCGCAGGCCAACGCCCTTTGTCTGACGGTTGCCGCTATTCCGGCGGTGATCGCAACTCTGTCCGGGCACTGACGCTGCCGCTATGCTCACGTGAATAAAAAATGGTGCCACTGTCATGACACCATTTTATCGGTTTGCCTGCTTGCCCTGAGTACTTTACCGCTGGTGCAGGTCACCTTCGATAACCAGCACGGTATCCATCCCTGCCGCCTTGCCAGCCTCAAGCCCGATCCGGGTATCTTCAAACACCAGACAGTTGGCCGGATTAGCGCCGAGCAGCTCGGCCACCCGCAAGAAGGTGTCGGGGTGCGGTTTGTGGTTGGTGACATCATCGGCACTGACCACCACAGAGATATAGGCATCGAGGCCGGTACTCTTCAGGATGGCCTCCGCCTGATTGCGCGGTGAACCGGTACCAATCCCCATCTTGACCTTGCCGTGATAGTGCCTGACCAGCTCCCACATCTTGGGAAAGACGCTGACTTTGTCGATATGTGCCATATAGAGGGCAATCTTGCGGCGGGTAAAAGCCTCGACATCCACCGTCAGCCCCTGTTGCTCGGCCAGCATGGCGATGATCTTGCGAGTCGGAATGCCGCCGTACTGGTAGAGCTGCTCCCGCTTGAAGGGGATGCCGAATTCGGCGCAGGTGAGCTCCCAGGCATCGAGATGGAGGGGCATGGAATCAACCAGAGTGCCATCCATATCGAAAATCAGGGCATCGTAGTGATCAAACCGGTACTGCTCGCTCATGGGGACTCCTTGGCTAAATAGGGCAGGCTAGCAGATTGGGGACCTGGATTGTGGGATCGGCCTCATGGTTGAGGATGGCCGGCCGTGGCTTTTTCTATCTCTTGCTGATTTGTGAGACAATAATTCGCTCAATGCCGGATCCTTTGGCATATCAGATTAGCGAGTCCTCTTATGTCCCCGAAAACCATCTTCTCGAGTGTGGCGCTGGTGATCGCACTGGGATCACTGGAAAAAAGCATAGTCACCACCCCGCTGCCCATGATTGGCGCCGAGCTGCATGCCGGTGGCGCCCTCACCTGGGTGGTCACCGCCTACCTGCTGGCGGCCACCGCCGTGCTGCCTCTCTACGGCAAGCTGAGCGATCTCTTTGGCCGGGTGCGGATGCTCAATATCGGCATCGGCCTGTTTCTGGCGGGCTCGGTGGCCTGCGCCCTCTCCCAGGATCTGCAGACCCTGCTGGCAGCGCGTGTGCTGCAAGGGCTGGGGGGCGGCGGCCTGATTGCCCTCGCGTTTACCGTGATTGCCGACACCATTCCGCCGCGGGAGGTGGGCAAGTATCAGGGCTACATTTCGGCGGTCTATGCGGTCTCCAGCATCGCCGGCCCCTTGCTCGGCGGCTACTTCACCGAGCAGCTCAGCTGGCGCTGGATCTTCTGGATCAATCTGCCGCTCGGGGCACTGGCGGTCTTTCTCATCAACCGCAACCTCAAGCAGCTCAACGTGCGCCGCCACAGTCGCTTCGACTGGAAGGGAGCGGGTCTGCTGATTACCGTCACCACGCTCACCCTGTTGCTGCTCTCGCCGGAGGCGGCGCTGCCCGCCGTCTGGCTTTCGGCGGCGCTGGGCGTTGCATTGCTGTTGCTGATTCTGATTGAGCGGCGTGCCCACGACCCCATTCTGCCTGCCCATCTGGCACGGCTGCCCGGTTATCTGGTGAGCGTGCTGCTGGTGATGCTCTCCCAATTGCTGATGTTTGCCGTGCTGGTCTATCTGCCGTTGCAGATGCAGTGGCAGAAGGGGATGAGCGCCAGCGAGAGCGGGATGAGCATGGTCATCTTCATGATCTGCATCACAGCCGGCGCCTTTGTCGGCGGCAAGCTGATTGGCCGTACCGGTCACTACAAGAGCTTTGTCGCGGTGGGCTTTGGCCTCGCGGCAGTGGCTCTCTGGCAGATCCACTTCGATGCCTGGGTCAAGCTGGCGCTCGGGTTTGCCGGTATTGGTCTCGGTCTGGTGCTGCCCGCCCTCTCGGTGGTGGTACAGAATGCCCTGCCACGGGAAGATCGCGGCATCGGCATGTCGCTGTTCAACTTCGGGCGGGAGCTTGGCGGTGCCGTCGGCGTGGCTATCTGCTCCATGCTGTTTCACTTGCGCCTGCCAACTGGCAGCGGTGGCGATCTGAGCCGGCTCGCCCCCGATCTGCTGGCCCCGGGCTTCAGCGCGACCTATATTGGCATGGCACTGATCGCCACACTGGCGCTGCTCATCACACTGCTCGCTCTTAAACGCCATGAGCTGGCCTCCATCAGTGCCTGATTTGGCCAGCGCCGAGATTGGCTCACCATAGATAGCATCAGGGCTCCCCGCGGGGAGCCCTGATTGTTATTTGGCGAATAGAGTGGCTGCTGCCATCAAGCCATGCGCGAGTTACTCCTGTGCCGGACTCTCCTTGCCTGCCAGCTGGCTCAGCCAGGCGAAGCGGCGATTGGCCTCCTGCTCAGCCTCTTCATAGAGCTGGCTGGCCACCTCCGGCAGCTGGCGCTCCAGCCGCTGGAAGCGGGGCTCATGGCGCAAGGTCTCGGCCAGCGAGGCATTGGGGGCCCGCGAGTCGAGCGCCAGCGGCAATTTACCTTCGTCAGCGCGGCGCGGGTCGAAGCGGTAGAGAGGCCAGAAGCCGGTTGCGGTCAGCTGCTTCATCTGTTCGTGGCTCTCGGCCATGTCGTAGCCATGCTCCTCGCAGGGGCTGTAGGCGATGATGAGCGAGGGCCCCGGATAGGCTTCCGCCTCCTGAATCGCTTTTACCGTCTGGTTCATCTGGGCGCCGAGGGAGATCTGCGCCACATAGACGTGGCCATACATCATCACGCTGGCGCCGAGATCCTTGCGTGCCTTGCGTTTGCCCTGCTCGCCAAACTTGGTGATGGCACCGAGCGGGGTGGCCTTGGACTGCTGGCCGCCGGTGTTGGAGTAGCACTGGGTGTCGAGCACCAGCACATTGATGTTCTCCCCCAGACTCAGCACATGGTCGAGTCCGCCAAAGCCGATGTCGTAGGCCCAGCCATCGCCGCCGATGAGCCAGACCGATTTTTCCACCAGATAGTCCGCATCGCGAGCCAGCTCAAGGGCCTCCGGAGTCTTGCTCTCTTGCAGCAGCTCCCGCAACTGCTGGATATGGGCCCGCTGCTCGGAAACCGGCAGGGTGGCATCGCCGAGCACCTCGCGTAGCGCTGCCGGTATGGTGTCGCCCAGGCTCGCCAGCAGACGGCGAACCCGCTCCCTGTGTTGATCGACGGTAAGACGGAAGCCCAGTCCGAACTCGGCGTTGTCTTCAAACAGCGAGTTGGCCCAGGCCGGCCCGCGCCCGTCGGCGTTGGTGGTGTAGGGGGTGGTAGGCAGGTTGCCGCCATAAATGGACGAGCAGCCGGTGGCGTTGGCAATCAGCAGCCGATCGCCATAGAGCTGGGTCAGCAACTTGATATAGGGAGTCTCGCCACAGCCGGAGCAGGCGCCCGAGTATTCAAACAGCGGCGAGATGAGCTGGGAGGTGCGGATGTCGATGCGTTCCAGCTGCTCGGCGCTGCGCTCTGGCAGGTCGAGGAAGAAGTCGTAGTTGGCCTTCTGCTCGTCGAGGTGATCGAGCCGTGAAGCCATATTGATCGCCTTGTGATCCGGGTTGCTGCGATCCTTGGCCGGGCACACCTCGACGCAGAGGTTGCAGCCGGTGCAATCCTCTGGCGCCACCTGCAGCACGTACTGCTGGCCGCGCATGTCGCGGGATTTCACATCCAGCGCATCGAGAGTGGCGGGAGCTGCGACCAGCGCATCCGGTTCTACCACCTTGGCGCGAATGGCCGAGTGGGGACAGGCGGCGACGCAGTAGTTGCACTGGGTACAGAGCTCCGCCTCCCAGATAGGGATCTCCTTGGCGATATTGCGCTTCTCCCAGCGGGTGGTACCGACCGGCCAGGTGCCATCCGGCGGGAAGGCGGAGACCGGCAGGCTGTCACCCAGTCCCGCCAGCATGGCGGCGGTGACGGTCTGGACAAAATCGGGGGCCTTGGCTGAAACCACCGGTGGGCGCGGGCGACTGGCGGGATCCAGCTCACCCAGCGGCACCCGGGTCAGAGCGGCGCAGGTTGCCTCCAGTGCCATCCAGTTGCGCTCGACCAGAGTCTGCCCCTTGCTGCCATAGCTGGCGGCGATGGCCTGCTTCAGCAGGCTGGTCGCCTCTGTGGGGGGAATGATGGCGCTGAGCTGGAAGAAGGCCATCTGCATCACGGTATTGATGCGGTTGCCGAGCTGGCAGTCGCGGGCAATTTTGGCGGCGTTGATGATGTAGAAGCGCGCCTCTTTCTCGCGCAGGGCGTGCTGTACCTCGCTGGGTAGGCGTTGCCAGATCTCCGCTTCGCTGTAGGGGGTGTTGAGCAGGAAGATGCCGCCCGCTTTCAAGCGTTCCGCCATCCGGTACTTGTCGACAAACTGCCACTGATGGCAGCCGATAAAGTCTGCCTCTTCCACCAGATAGGCCGATTGCAGCGGCCGCTCGCCCACCCGCAGGTGAGAGACGGTGAGGCCGCCCGCCTTCTTGGAGTCGTAGACGAAATAGCCCTGCGGATAGAGGTCGGTGTGGTTGCCGAGGATCTTGATGCTGTTCTTGGCCGCCGAGACGGTGCCGTCGCTGCCAAGGCCGTAGAAGAGCGCCTCCAGCTTGTGCTGCTGGCCGTGGATCGGGCTTTGCGAATTCAGCGCGGGCAGCGGTAGCGAGAGACCTGTGATGTCATCGAAGATGCCGACGGTAAAGCGCGGGCGCGGGTTCTCTTGCGCCAGTTCGGCAAACACCGCCAGCGCGCAGGCGGGGCCGAACTCTTTGGAGGAGAGGCCGTAGCGGCCGCCGATAACCCGCGGCAGGCTTGCCCGCTCGCCCCGGCTGACCGCTTCGGCCAGCGCCGTCATCACGTCGAGATAGAGGGGCTCGGCCTGTGCGCCCGGCTCCTTGGTGCGATCCAGTACGGCGATGGAGCGGGCACTCTCGGGAATCGCGGCCAACAGGTGTCCGGCCGAGAAGGGACGGAACAGCCGCACCTTCACCAGACCTACCTTCTCTCCTTGGGCCAGCAGGCGCTCGATCACCTCTTCACTGGTGCCGATGGCCGAGCCCATCAGCACCACTATCCGCTCCGCCTGCGGGTGGCCGACATATTCAAACGGCTGGTAGTGGCGGCCGGTCTGCTCGCCAAAAGCCTGCATCGCCTCGCTCACATGGCCATAGGCAGCGTCATACCAAGGGTTGCTCGCCTCCCGACACTGGAAGTAGGTGTCCGGGTTGGCGGCGGTGCCGCGAATGACCGGTTTGTCGGGGGTAAGCGCCCGGTCACGATGAGCACGGATGGCATCGGCGGGCAGCAGGGCGCGCAGGGTGTCGTCAGCGAGCGGCGCTATCTTGGCGATCTCGTGAGAGGTACGAAAGCCGTCGAAGAAGTGGATAAAGGGGAGGCGGCTGTTGAGGCTCGCTATCTGGGAGATCAGGGCAAAGTCCTGCGCCTCCTGCACATTGCTGGCACAGAGCATGGCGCAGCCGGTCTGGCGCACCGCCATCACGTCCGAGTGATCGCCAAAGATCGATAGCGCATGGGTCGCCACGGTGCGCGCCGCCACATGCAGCACGAAGGGAATGAGCTGACCCGCCAGCTTGTAGAGGTTGGGGATCATCAGCAGCAACCCCTGCGACGAGGTAAACGAGGTCGCCAGCGCGCCGGTCTGCAGGGCGCCGTGGACGGCGGCAATGGCGCCCCCTTCCGATTGCATCTCGACAACCCGGGGCACATCCCCCCACAGGTTCTTGCCCCGCTCGCTCGACCAGGCCGACGACTGCTCAGCCATGGCCGAGCTGGGGGTGATGGGGTAGATGGCGATGACTTCGCTGGTGCGGTACGCCACCGAGGCGACTGCGTTATTCCCGTCTGTGGTGATCATCTGTTTTCCACTTTGCTATGCCAGTTTGAAGGCCGATAGTTGCATCGGCAATGGATAGGTCGCTGGCATAGTAAGAGGGGCAATGAGAGCGTATCAAACGAGATAAATAATCAATTAATAAGTCAGTAATAGTGGTTAATTTAATCCCGTCGCGTGGGGGCGTGATTTTCTGCTGGTAGCCGGTGGGGTGGCGATTGACGGGCCATTGCTTTGGCCCGTCAGCACGGGGTTAATCCTGATCCACTTGCAGCCAGATGGCGCACTGATAAGGGGCGAAGAGCGGCAGTGGTTCACCTGGGTAATTGGCCAGCAGCAACCGCATCTCGTCTGCCACCTTGTCGAAGTGGGGCATCGGCAAGGGATTGGCCGTGAGATTGGCGAGTAGCAGCAGGGTGTGCCGCTCTCCGCTGGCCGGATCCTGCCAGTGGCGGCGATAGCTGATGCGCTCGGGGTCATCCCCATCCAGCAGATCGAAATTGCCGTGGCGAACGACAGGGTGAGCCTTGCGCAGGGCGATAAGCTGGCGATAGCAGTGAAACGGCGAGTCGGGACGGGTCAGCTGTTCGTCAGCATTTATCTCGACGTGGTTTGCATTGAGAGCGATCCAGGGTGTGGCCGTGCTGAAACCGGCGTGGGGGTCTGCGTCCCACTGCATCGGGGTACGGGCGTTGTCGCGGCCGATGGCATCGAGCCGCCGACTCAGCTCGGCAGGATCCAGCCCTGACTGGCTGGCGCGGTAGTTGATTGCCTCCACATCGCGTAGCTCGTCCGGCTGCCAGTGACGGTTGGTCATGGCGAGCTCCTCCCCCTGATAGATGAAGGGAGTGCCCTGCATCATGTGCAGCACCATGGCCCACAGCCTGGCGCTGGTTTCACGCCACTTTGGCCTGTCATCGCCAAAGCGGGAGACGGCGCGAGGCAGGTCGTGGTTGCCGAGAAACAGGCTGTTCCAGCCCTGACCGTGTAGCCCTTGCTGGTGGCGGGCCATGGCTCGCTTGAAGGCGAGGGGATCGATGCGGGATGACCACTTGTCACTGCCGAGCCCCAGATGCTCGAAGTTGAACACCATGCTGAACTCGCTGCCATCGTGGTTCGAATAGTTCAGCATATGGGCAAGGTCTGCCCCCCAGGTCTCCCCCACAGTGATGATCCCCTTGCCGCCGAAGCTCGCGGCATTGAGCTCGCGGATATAGTCGTGCAGGCGCGGGCCGTTGCTCATGGCAAGCCGGTCCCACTCCTTGCTCACCATATCGATCACATCGAAGCGAAATCCCTTGATCCCTTTGCCCAGCCAGAAGTTGATCACCGCCGCCATCTCGGCTCGCACCGCCGGGTTGTCCCAGTCCAGATCGGCCTGATTCGCGTCGAAGTTGTGCAGGTAGTAGCGATCAAGCTCTGGCACATACTGCCAGCCGCTGCCGCCAAAAATCGAGGTAATGGGGTGAGCATCGACAAAGGCTTGATCCCGGAATACGTAATAACCCTGATAACGGGGATCCCCGGCCAGTGCCTTCATAAACCACTCGTGCTCGGTGGAGGTGTGGTTGGCAACGATATCCATCATGATGCCGATGCCGTGAGCGGCCGCTTCGGCTATCAGCAGCTCCATCTCGGCCAAGGTGCCAAAGGCGGGGTCGATGGCTCGGTAGTCCGCCACGTCGTAACCGTTGTCCCGTTTGGGGGAGCGATAGATGGGGGTGAGCCAAAGCATATCGACCCCGAGGGTGGCCAGATAACCGAGGCGCTGACGGATGCCGTTGATGTCGCCCATGCCGTCGCCATCGCTGTCCTGAAAGCTCATGGGGTAGATCTGGTAGATGACGCAGCTATCGAGGTCGATATCGGGCGTGTGAAGGGAGTGCGTATTCATCAGCGTGGCCGGTTGGGGGAGAAGATTTTCTATCTTACGCAGATGAACGGGTACTCGACAGGGCAGGGGAAACCTTGAAAAGGGTTCCATAGTTGGCTGATTGCCAAAAGTGCGGGAAGGGTCACAAAGGCGCCATCCCGGGCCACGGCTGTGGTCGGGATGACACGGCACTTAGCACTGATACTCTGCAAGAATACGGGTTATTGAGCAGCCTTGGCCTGCTCGCTGCGCTGCTCCTGCTGGCGCTCTGCCTTCTCTTGTTGGCGTTCCGCTTGTGCTTCCAGCTCCTTGCCGAGGAAGTAGTTCAGGAAGGTGCGGATCACCGCGATGATGGCGAGGCGGATCAGCTCCTCCTTGCTCGGTGCGACCGTGGTGGCCAGGATGTCAGCGGCGAGCTGGAACTCCAGAGCCAGAATGAGCCAGCTGCCAAAGCAGAGACGAATGCGCGGAAAGCCGGGCTGGTGATCCCGCACTCTTGCCGCCAGCCAGAGGGTCTTGCCTAGCCCTATCACCACGCAGGCGATGGAGATGATCTCCAGCAGCAGCTGGAACAGCTCGACCCCGTGCATCATCCCCTCTTTCAGGCTTGCTATCTCAAACACTCGGGTCACCTCCATGATTCAAAAGAGGACACTATTAACACATCGCTCGGCAAAGGCCAAATCAGAGTCTCCTGATAAGCAGTGAGAGCTGTTCAATGAGCTGACGCGCCGCGGGGCTGACTCCGGCCAGTTGGAAGAAGCCGTGTATAACGCCCAGTTGCCGCTGACAGGTAGCCGTGACACCGGCTTGCAGCAGTTTGCGATAGAAGGCTTCCCCCTCATCGCGCAGCGGATCATATTCCGCCGTTACGATATGGGTCGGCGGTAATCCTGACAGGTCCGGATGGTGGAGAGGGCTGGCTTCGGGGTGAGTGGCGGGCTGCTCCCCCAGATAGGCGTGAAAACCGCTTAACAGCATGTCGCGGGTGATGAGGTAGTCATCCCCTAGCTGCCGATAGCTGTCACTGTCGCCAGCAGCATCGAGCATCGGATAGATGAGCAGTTGGGCAGCAGGCAAGGGGGCGCCTCGCTCCTTGAGTCGCAAGGTGGTGATGAGGGCTAGGTGGCCGCCGGCACTGTCGCCCGCAAGGACAACCCGCGCCGGATCCCCATGCCATTTCTCCACATCGGCCATGATGGCGAGCGTAGCAGCCAGTGCATCGTCGTGTGCTGCAGGATAGGTGTGTTCGGGTGCAAGGCGGGTATGCACCGCGAACACCAGTGCTTCGGCGCGATTGCACAGCATCCGCATCTGGCGGTCGTGAGTGTCGAACTCGCCGCTGACAAAACAGCCGCCATGAAAGTAGATCAGGGCCGGACGGCTTGCGCTTGAGGTTGGTGCTGGTTGATAGAGGCGAACGGAATAATGGCCATTTTGCCACTCTTCGACAGCGCCGACTTCCTCCCGTTCACCACCCAATATGGCTGAAGCAAGATAACCTTCACGCCGCTCCTGCCAGCTCAGGCTGCTCGCCTTGGGGCGGCCTGCTGCAATGAACTCTGCCACCATGGCCGCAATGGCCGGTTCAAGTAGTGTATCCATAACGCACCAATGACTGTATATAAAAACAGTTATTTTGCGCTTTTAGCCAGAGAGCGCAACCGGCGTTAGCTGAGGCAGCTCACAAAATCAGGCTTCAATCAGCTGGAATTCAATCACATAGAGCGGCGGCAGATCGGGGTAGATCTCGCGGATCACATCTTTAAGCTCGGGCAGGGTCATGTTCTCCTGGCGGGCGTGCTCGTCATTCAGTTCATCGAAGGCGACCGCCTTGACCGAGAGCACCTCTATGGTGCCAAAGGGCTGGAGCTCCGGGTTGGTAAAGAGGGCCAGCCGCTGGCCGGGTTGCCAGTTGGCTTCGCTCTCGTCGCGGATGGTGATGGTCTTGCGGCCCGCCTGAATATCGGCAACGAAGCGGCTGAAGAAGGTGAATTCGGGATAGGGATGGGCAGACATGGTGACTCCTGACAGGGTGAATCGAAATGAGGTGGATGGAAATCAAAGATCGAGATAGGCGCGGAGCCTGGCCAGATCGGCGATAACGGGGCCGTCACTGCTGTCGGCAATTATGCCCTGTTCGACCAGCTCCTTGAGGGCACGGCGGTAAACCCGCTCGGTGGTGCCGAAGCGCGCCGCCTCATGGGCCCGCTTGCGCGATCCCAGCATCGGAGTGCGCTGGCGCTCACGCCATAGCTCATAGGCGATGTTGTAGGCGATGGGGTGGAGCAGCCGGCTGGTGGTGATCTCCAGGGTGTCGAGATAGTCGCTGGCAAGCGCCGCAGCGAAAAAGAGGGTCAACTCAGGTTCTGCCAGCAGGCGCTGGGCTAGTTTGTTGGCGCAGATGACTCGGGCATCCAGCTCGGTCTCGGCCACCACGTTCCACTGTACCGGGGTTGCGCTGAAGAACTCCATCTCGCCGAAGATTTGGCTGTGGCACTCAATTTCGCCAAGCTGGAAGCGGCGGCCAGAGTGTACCGTGCTGTTGAGGGAGACCCGGCCATGTTCGACCAGATAGAGCTGCTCGCTCTGCTCCCCCTGCCGCATGATCAATTCGCCCGGTAGGTAACGGCGCAGAAACAGGGTGCAGGCGTCGAGCGCCGCGGCAAAGCGGGGTTCAAGCTGCTGGAGTTCGGCGTGAAAACGGCCGAGGGGGTAGGGCTGTTGCTGCATGACTTGCCTGTCGCACCGGATGACGAGGGTCATGAGGCTAGCAAGAGTGCGGGCCGGATACCAGCCCGCACGGTAGCGGATGTGCCGCAGTTAACGGTTTGCGCTTTATTGCACCAGAGCGTGGAGGGCGGCCGCGATGGCTTGCTGCTCACCGGCCATCATCGCCTGTTCGGCGCTGGCGTAATCCGCCACCCCTTGTTGCACATCCTGCTCGAACAGCACCACGTTGCAGAGCACGGCGGCAACCCGCACCTTGCGCAGGCGCCCCACCGTCAGCAGGGAGGCAGTTTCCATGTCTGCACCGAGTACGCCACGGGCATGCCAGTAGCGGCATACCTCCTGCTCATCATCTCGATAGAAGCTGTCGTGGGAGCGTACTAGCCCGTGCCAATGAGGCTGGCTGCCGGTCGCTACATGGTTGAGCAAGGCGGCCTGCAGCCAGATATCGGCGCAGGCGGGGTACTCGGCGGGCAGATAGGCCTGCGAGGCCCCCTCATTGCGTACCGCCCCTTCCACCACGATAAGGTCGCCAAGGCCGATGTCGTGTTGCAGGGCACCGGCGGAGCCGACCCGAATAAGCGAGCGGGCACCGGCTTGCACCAGCTCCTCCAGCGCGATGATGGCTGAGGCGCCGCCGATGCCGGTGCTGCAGACCGTGATGGGCAGCCCCTGATAGCGGCCGTTGATGAGGCGAAACTCCCGGTTTTGCCCCAGCACTTCACACTGTTCGAGCTGGCTGGCGATGCGATCGACCCGGGCCGGGTCGCCGCACAGTACCACCCGCTCGGCAATCTGGTCGGGGCGGCACTGGAGATGGGGTAACAGACTCATGGCTTACAGACCTTGTGGCTGGCGCTTGGCGGCAATCACCCAGAGGCGAGTGCCGTTGGCGGCGATAAACAGCAGGATCAGATACTCCAGCGACATGGCGTAAACGCCCTGCGCGGCATAGACACCGATGCTGATGATGTTGATGACGACCCAGAGGATCCAGTTCTCCACGTATTTGCGGGTCATCAGGATCTGGGCTACGACCGAGAGCACCGTCATGCTGGCATCCCAGAACGGGAAGGCATCGGGAGATGGCTCGGGGATGGCAAGGTTAGCACCAAACAGGTTGAGCAGGGAGACCGAGGTGCGTGCCAGGGTGGCGAAGACCGGGTCGATATAGCGGGTCAGCAGAGCGATGGCCAGCACGCTCACGGCGGCGGTCATTATCAGCTTGGATTTGCTGAGCCAGCGGATCTGCAGGGTATCCCCCTGATCGTTGGCCGGGCGGGTCCAGGCGTACCAGCCGTAGACGTTGGCGCAGAAGAAGAACAGCTGCAGCATCAACAGTCCGTAGAGCTGGATCTGGAAGAAGATGATGGCAAACAGGCTGACGTTGATCAGGCCAAACAGGTAGTTGATGGTCTTCTCCTGACTGGCGAACCAGATACAGGCCAGCCCGAACAGGGTGCCGATGGCTTCAATCCATGACATGGCATAGCCGCCACCCAGCGGTATGGTCACCAGCGTGTTATTGATGCTGAACAGCTCGAATATGCTCATTTTCTGATCCTTGGACATGAGGGTTAGTATGCGAGGGCGCCATTCTAAGGGGTGAGGGGGAGTAGGGGCAGGACTTTTGTCCACCCCGGGCTTGGCCCATATCAAAGAAATCGCCGCTGGTGCCCGGTTATTCCAGCAGTGATGGGTTATGGTGCCCCCGCTGGCCGGACTTTATTGATATGTAGCAAGATGATAGCGCCATGGCTGTGGTCTGATAGAGTCCACTCTCCGGGAGGAGAATCACGTGATAAAAGGAGGTTGCATTGAATTCCGAGCTTGTCTGGGTGCTCTGTCTGCTGGCTGGCGCCATCTATCTCTTCATGACCAACAAGGTGCGCATGGACGTGGTCGCCCTGGGCGTGGTCATCTTGTTTGTGCTGAGCGGCACCCTCACCCTGTCGGAGGCGCTGGCGGGCTTTAGCGATCCCAACGTCATTCTGATTGCCGCCCTGTTTGTGGTCGGTGAGGGGCTGGTGCGCACCGGCATCGCCTATCAGGTGGGGGATGCATTGGTGAAGGTGGCGGGTAGCAGCGAGATCAAGCTGCTGGTGCTGCTGATGGTGGCGGTGGCGAGTCTGGGGGCTGTGATGAGCAGCACCGGAGTGGTGGCCATCTTCATCCCGGTGGTGCTGAGCGTGGCGAACCGGATGGGGATCCCGGCCGGTCGCCTGATGATGCCCCTCGGTTTTGCCGGGCTGATCAGCGGCATGATGACGCTGGTGGCCACGCCCCCCAACATGGTGGTCAACAGTGAGCTGATGCGCCACGGCATTCACGGCTTCGGGTTCTTCGATTTCACCCCGATGGGCGTGCTGATCCTGGGGCTGGGCATCCTCTACATGCTGCTGGTGCGCGGCTCCTTGGTGGGCGAAGGGGAAGAGGGCAAAGGCAAGCAGACCGGACGCCGCACCCTGCGCGATCTGATCCGAGACTACCGATTGGCCGGTCGGGCCCGTCGTCTGGCGCTACGGCCGGACTCCCCGCTGATTGGCCATACCCTGGATGAGCTGCAACTGCGCGCCCGTTATGGTGCCCACGTCATCGGGGTGGAGCGCTGGCGCAAGTTCCGCCGGGTGATGGTGCCGGTGTCGGGGATCAGTGAATTTCAGGCCAAGGATGTGCTGCTGATCGACATGTCAGATCCCGAGGTGGATGTGCGGGCGTTTTGCACCGAGGCGCGGCTCGAACCCATGATCCTGCGCGGGGAGTACTTCTCCGATCAGGCGCGGGAGGTGGGGATGGCCGAGGTGTCGCTGATCCCCGAGTCCAAGCTGCTGGGTAAAAGCGTGCGTGAGGTGACCTTCCGCTCCAGCTATGGCCTGAGCGTGGTGGGGCTGCGCCGCGACGGTGAGGCACTGGCAGGCAAGCTGGTAGACGAGCCGTTGCAGATGGGGGATACCCTGCTGGTGGTAGGGAACTGGAGCCACATCAGACAGTTGCAGACCCATAGCCGCGACTTTCTGCTGATGGGGCTGCCCGCCGAAGTGGACGAGATGGCCCCCGCCCGCAGTCAGGCCATTCATGCCCTCTTTTGTCTTGGAGTGATGATCCTGCTGATGGTGACCGATCCGGTGCCCAACGTGATTGCGGCACTGATCGCCTGCCTGCTGATGGGCAAGTTTCGCTGCATCGATATGGAGAGTGCCTACAAGTCGATCCACTGGCCGACCCTGATCCTCATCGTCGGTATGCTCCCCTTTGCGCTGGCGCTGCAAAAAACCGGCGGGGTGGATCTGATCGTCGGTGGTCTGATCAATGCGGTAGGGGAGATGGGGCCGCGGGTCATGCTGGCCAGCCTGTTTGCCCTCTGCGCGGTGATCGGGCTCTTTATCTCCAACACCGCCACCGCAGTGCTGATGGCGCCCATTGCGCTGGGCACGGCGCAGCAGATGGGTGTCTCGCCCTATCCGTTTGCCATGACCATTGCCATCGCCGCCTCGGCTGCCTTTATGACGCCGGTCTCGTCACCGGTGAATACTCTGGTGCTGGGGCCGGGCAACTACAAGTTTGCCGATTTTATCCGTATCGGGGTGCCATTCACCCTGTTGGTGATGGCGGTCAGCGTGGTAGCGATCCCCTGGTTCTTCCCGTTCTGATAACCGGGATGATGAATGTGTGCACCAGCGGCCTGCGGGCCGCTTTTTTTATGTCGGGGAGACAAGAGTGGCAAGGCGTGCTCGGAATCAGTGAAGAGGGACGTGAACGTGAATTAACGTGGAGATGGGTTAATAGAGGCGCGAGAGAAAAACTGGGGAGAGGCAAATTTCAGATACAAAAAAACCAGCGTGAGCTGGTCTGTTTGGTACTGCTATTAATGGTGCGGAAGGAGAGACTCGAACTCTCACGCCTAGGGCGCCAGAACCTAAATCTGGTGCGTCTACCAATTTCGCCACTTCCGCAATATTAATGGTGGCTATGACGGGATTCGAACCTGTGACCCCCGCATTATGAGTGCGATGCTCTAACCAACTGAGCTACATAGCCGTTTGTTATCGACCACAGATGTGGAAGAGAACAGAAATATGGCTGGGGTACTAGGATTCGAACCTAGGGATGGCGAGATCAAAACCCGCTGCCTTACCGCTTGGCGATACCCCAACAGAAATAATGGTGGCTATGACGGGATTCGAACCTGTGACCCCCGCATTATGAGTGCGATGCTCTAACCAACTGAGCTACATAGCCGTTTGTTATCGACCACTGATGTGGAAGAGAACATAAATATGGCTGGGGTACTAGGATTCGAACCTAGGGATGGCGAGATCAAAACCCGCTGCCTTACCGCTTGGCGATACCCCAACAGCGCTCCTCAACAGTCATGAGACTGGCAAAGAACTTTTAAAAATGGCTGGGGTACTAGGATTCGAACCTAGGGATGGCGAGATCAAAACCCGCTGCCTTACCGCTTGGCGATACCCCAACAGCGCTCCTCAACAGTCGCGAGACTGGCAAAGAACTTTTAAAAATGGCTGGGGTACTAGGATTCGAACCTAGGGATGGCGAGATCAAAACCCGCTGCCTTACCGCTTGGCGATACCCCAACTAGAGATGGTGGCTATGACGGGATTCGAACCTGTGACCCCCGCATTATGAGTGCGATGCTCTAACCAACTGAGCTACATAGCCAACCTTGCTTCCGGTGAGTCGTTACCTCGTCACCGTGCGGGCCGAATTATGCGTATCTGGCTCTGGGGCGTCAACCCTTTTTTTGCCAGAAAAACGCAATTTGAGTGCGTTTGACCAGTTATTGGTCTCTGTTGCGCAAAAGCCCAACAATCTGCTTTTTTTTAAGACATTGCCATGATTGCCCAAGCAATGGCAGATAAAAAACAGGCCAGCAAATGCTGGCCTGTCATGGGATTAGACGTTGAACAGGAAGTTCATGATATCGCCATCTTTGACGATGTAATCTTTCCCTTCAGCGCGCATCTTGCCCGCTTCCTTGGCGCCTTGCTCACCCTTGTAGTTGATAAAGTCTTCAAAGGCGATGGTTTGGGCGCGAATAAAGCCTTTTTCAAAGTCAGTGTGGATCTTGCCAGCCGCTTGCGGGGCCGTGGCGCCGACGGGAATGGTCCAGGCGCGAACCTCTTTCACACCGGCGGTGAAGTAGGTCTGCAGGTTGAGAAGCTGGTAGCCGGAGCGGATAACGCGGTTCAGGCCCGGCTCTTCGATGCCCAGGTCAGCCATGAACTCGGCGCGATCTTCATCGTCCAGTTCGGCGATGTCTGCTTCGATGGCGCAGCAGACCACGACCACGACCGCGTTCTCGGCGGCGGCGATTTCACGCACCTTGTCCAGATAGGGGTTGTTCTCGAAGCCATCTTCCGCCACGTTGGCGATATACATGGTGGGTTTCAGGGTCAGGAAGTTGAGGTGGCTCACGGCGGCCAGCTCTTCTTTATCCAGCTTCATGCCGCGGATCATCTGACCGTTTTCCAGCGCGACCTTGATCTTCTCAAGCACTTCCACTTCCAGCTTGGCATCCTTGTCGCCGCCTTTGGCGCGCTTGGACTGGCGGTGAATGGCGCGCTCGCAGGCGTCCAGATCCGACAGGGCCAGCTCGGTGTTGATCACTTCGATGTCGTCGGCAGGGGAGACCTTGCCGGCAACGTGAATGATGTTTTCGTCGTCGAAGCAGCGCACTACGTGGCCGATCGCTTCGGTTTCACGGATGTTGGCCAGGAACTGGTTGCCCAGACCTTCACCCTTGGAGGCACCGGCTACCAGACCGGCGATGTCGACGAATTCCATGGTGGTAGGCACAACGCGCTGCGGATTGATGATGGCCGCCAGCTGATCGAGACGGGGATCCGGCATCGGCACCACACCTGTGTTCGGCTCGATGGTGCAGAACGGGAAGTTGGCGGCTTCGATACCGGCCTTTGTCAGCGCGTTGAACAGGGTGGATTTACCTACATTGGGCAGGCCCACGATACCGCATTTAAAACCCATGGATTGTTACCTTACTTGATGGATGCTGTTGAGGGTCGCCCGCAGGCGGCCCATGTCATGCTTGTTCTGGTCGTTGCTCATGTACCGGCACAATGCCCGTACAGGGTCAAACCGACCTAACCCTTTTCAGCCTTGAAGCTGTGCAAGCGATTCATGGCCTTGGTCATATCTTGTTTGAACAGGATGTCGGTGGCGCGCAGGGACTCGTCCAGCGCGGCGTCGATCAAGTTCTGTTCACTGCTGGGGGCCTTGGTCAGGACGAAGCCAGCCACCTGCTCTTTGCTGCCGGGATGGCCGATCCCGAGCCGCAGCCGGAAGAAATTATTGTTGTTGCCCATCTTGGCGATGATGTCCTTGAGGCCGTTATGGCCACCGTGACCACCACCCTGCTTGAACTTGGCGATGCCAGGCGGCAGATCCAGTTCGTCATGGGCCACCAGAATCGCTTCCGGCTCAATCTGATAAAAACGCGCCAGTGCGGCCACCGCCTTGCCAGAGAGGTTCATATAGGTGTTCGGGATGAGCAGCCGCACATCCTGCCCCTCGACCAGGATGCGGGCAGTGTGGCCGAAGAACTTGGGCTCTTCGCGCAGGCTGACATTGTGCCAGCGGGCCAGTTGCTCCACATACCAGGCGCCCGCATTGTGGCGGGTTTTGGCATATTCCGGGCCGGGATTGCCCAGTCCGACGATCAGTTTGATTTGGCTTGTCACGCTTGATGTCTTCACTCGCAGCTGCCATGGGCACACTACCCAGGGCAATAGGACGCAATATTCTAGCCGCCGAGTGGCGATCACTCAACCAATGCGCATGTTATGGCGGGATTTGAGCGATTTTGGTGGCTAATGGATGACAAACGGGCCTCTTGCGAGAGGCCCGTTCTCTGTCGATTTGCTGATGACCCGGTTATTTGGCGCGCAGCAGGGTGACCGTTTCCTCATCCAGCGCGGTCAGGGTGGGGCGGGCATCGCGCACATACTCGACGAAGGAGGCTGCATCGGTGCCGCAATCCACGCCGCGGGCCTTGCAATCGAGGGCCTGGCCCGGGGCATAGACGGCGCTCAGCAACTCGCCATTTTGTGCCACTTTGAGCACCGGGAAGGCAGTCAGCTTGCCGTTGACGCTGGCGATGTCGACCCGCTCGCTCTTCTGACGCTGGGCATTGGCCAGTGCCTGCCAGCCGTCGTTGCCGTTGGCGCTGTAGGCGTTCATCACCACGCGATAGCGCTGGCTATCCACCAGATCCTGCCACTCGCCGCTCGCCGTCTTGTGCTGCAACTGGGTCAGGGTGCCCGCTTTGCCTGCGCTGGTCTCCTGGAAGGTGTAGCGCAGGTGGCCACCATAGGGGAACTTGCCAGCATGGGCGCTGGCGGGCAGGGTGGCGGTGATGGTTTCGGTCAGCAGGGCACGCACCTCGGCACCGGTCTGGGTCAGCACCGCGAGCTGGTTCTTGAACGGCAGCAGAGTGAGGGCGCTATCCCCCTCGCGCCACTCGCCGGCTGGCAGCTCGGCGCGCACGCCACCCACCGCTACCAGTGCGAAGTCGACCGGACCGCCGGTCAGGGCTTGTACTGCTGGGGTATTGGCCCAGTAGAACTCCCCTTCGGCAACCAGCGGCGCCACGTCGGAGCCGTGGCTGTCGCTGCCGTTGTCACCGGGACGACGGGCATTTTGCAACTGCTCGGGGATGGTGCCGATCACTGGGCCATAAGCTTTCTCCAGCGCCGGTTTGTAGTGGCTGTCGATGATGCCGCGCAGGCGCGGATCTTCATCCACGGTCACCAGATTGGGCTGGTTGTCGACAAACTGGCTCGCCTCTTTGCTGCGGGCATCGTCGAGTGCTTGCTTGCGCGCCGCATCGGCGAAGAAGTCGCGGCTGGCCAGCAGGCTGTTGTGGCCCTGGCAGTCGGTCACCTGACCCTGGCTGTCAAAGGTCACCTGTGCCAGACCGATGGCCTGGGCGTAGGAGCCCGCCTGCACCACGCAGGTCTTGCCGATGCCATCCGGATTGGTCACCAGCTTGGCGTAATCGCCGGTCTTGCCCCAGCCGATATTGCGAAAATCGCCGAGCAAGCTGTGGGAGTGGCCGCCGACGATGGCATCGAGGCCGTTTACCTTGGCGGCCAGTGCCAGATCCCGCTCGTTGCCGATGTGGGTGAGCGCCACGATCTGGTGGATCCCCTTGGCTTGCAGCATGTCGACCGTGGCCTGAGCCGAGGCGACCTCCTTGCCAAAGCGCAGCTTGCCGACGTTGGGGGCGATATTGCCCATGTCTTCCAGCACCAGACCGATGACGGCGACCAGTTGCTTGCCTTGCGGCAGGTTGTCGAGATCGGTGACCGGGCTCTTCTGGTTGCCGTCAAAGGCGTAGACCACGAAGGGCTTGAGGTTGTCAGCCTTGCTGAGGGCCGGATCGGCCTTGGTGTCGAGGTTGGCGGCCAGCACCGGGAAGTTGACCCCCTCGATGAAGCGGGCCAGCTTCTGGTTATCCAGATCGAACTCGTGGTTGCCCAGCGCCATGGCATCGAGGCCGAACTGGCTCAGCAACTCGGCGTTGGCCATCCCCTCGTTGAGTTTGAAGTAGCCGCTGCCCTGCCAGGCATCACCGCCGTGCAGCAGCAGCAAGGGCTGGTTCTTGGCCAGCGCATCGGCCTGATAGGCTTTCGCCATGGTCAGCAGGCGCGGATAACCGCCAAAGCGGGTATAGAGGGTGTCCGTCTCCCCCTGCTGGGCAAAGATCTGCCCTTTGATCTCGGCATTGACCGGATCAAACTGGGAGTGGGTGTCGTTCATGTGAGCCAAGGTCAGCACGAAGGGCGGGTTCTCTTTGGCGGGCTGACAGGCGAACAGGGCGGAGGTAAGGGTCGCGAGCAGGAGGGGACGCAAGCAATTCATGGGTAAATCCTTAAGCCTGCCGGGGGCAGGGTCGTACCAGATAGCAGAAAGTTGGAAAGAGAAGGTCCAGAAAGACGAAAACCGCCTGATGGCGGTTTTCGTTATTGCTGAATCTATCAATGCTCAAACATGGCAGAGATGGACTCTTCGTTGCTGATGCGACGAATGGCTTCGGCCAGTACAGTTGACAGCGTCAGCTGCTTGACCTTGCCGACCGCTTTCATCTCCGCAGTGAGCGGGATGGAGTCGGTGATGATCAGTTCATCGATCACGGAGTTCTTGATGTTCTCGACGGCGGAACCGGAGAAGACCGGGTGAGTGGCGTAAGCGAATACACGCTTGGCACCGCGCTCTTTCAGGGCCTCGGCGGCTTTGCACAGGGTGCCGCCGGTGTCGATCATGTCATCAACGATGATGCAGTCGCGGCCGGCAACGTCACCAATCAGGTGCATGACCTGGGAGACGTTCGGGCGGGGACGGCGCTTGTCGATGATGGCGATGTCGGTGTCATCCAGCAGCTTGGCGATGGCGCGGGCACGCACGACGCCACCGATGTCCGGGGAGACGACGACAGGAGACTCGAGGTTCTTGGACTTCATGTCTTCCAGCAGCACCGGGCTACCGAACACGTTGTCTACCGGAACGTCGAAGAAACCTTGAATTTGTTCGGCATGCAGGTCAACGGTCAGCACGCGATCCACACCGACGCTGGAGAGGAAGTCAGCGACAACCTTGGCGGTGATGGGTACACGGGCAGAGCGGACGCGGCGGTCCTGACGGGCATAACCAAAGTAGGGGATAACGGCAGTGATACGGCCAGCTGAAGCACGACGCAGAGCATCCACCATGACGATCAATTCCATCAAATTGTCGTTGGTCGGGGCACAGGTGGATTGAATGATGAAGATATCGCCACCACGTACATTCTCATTGATCTGTACGCTGATCTCGCCGTCGCTAAAGCGACCTACGGCAGCATTGCCGAGTTTGATAAACAGGCGATCTGCGATCTTCTGGGCTAGTTCCGGCGTTGCGTTACCAGCAAACAGCTTCATGTCAGGCACGGTTTGAAACCTCGGGGTTGCATCCAGTATGTGGGGGAGTCTGAAATCAGACCCTATCGTTTTGGGGCAAACGATTTATCAAGATAACGTACAAGGTGTCTGCTGCCCAATGAATGTGATGATACCGGTAACCCGAATCCGTGGCCGAGTGCAAAACCGGCCACGTTAATCATCATCAATACCGTTCGGTAAAATTGGCTGGGGTACTAGGATTCGAACCTAGGAATGGCGAGATCAAAACCCGCTGCCTTACCGCTTGGCGATACCCCAATCATTTGAACTGTTGCAATGTGGAGAAGAGAGGTGATATGTTCTCGCTCTTGGCGACAAACCCATCAAGTCCCTTCGGCACGCAGGCCAACACTTCCCGAGCAGTCACTTCGTCTTCAAATTGAGCAAAGACGCAGGCTCCTGTGCCCGTCATTCTTGACGGCGCGTATTCTAGCAACCAGCCGAGCGCATTGGCAACCTCGGGGTGGCGCTTTTTCACCAGTGATTCGCAATCGTTTTTCCACTCGCCTTCCAGCAGGTTGTCCAGCGCCATTTTCGGCGTGGCTCTCGGCAGGTCCGGATCCTGGAATACGGCCGCGGTCGCTACATGGCAATCGGGCTTGAGTACCAGATACCAGGCATCGGGAAGTTCGACCGGTTGCAGCCGCTCGCCCACTCCTTCGGCAAAGGCCGCCCGGCCACGGACAAACACCGGCACATCGGCCCCCAGCTGGACGCCGAGCGCTGCCAGTTCATCTTCACTCAAACCCGCTTGCCAGAGGTGGTTAAGCGCCACCAGCGTGGTCGCTGCATCGGATGAACCGCCGCCAATGCCGCCCCCCATGGGCAGCACTTTCTCCAGCCGGATATGGGCGCCTTGCGGGCTCGGCAGGGTTGTTTGCAGCAGCCGTGCCGCCCGAATAATCAGATTCTGCTCATCCGGCACCCCGGGAATGGCCGGGCTCAGGGTGAGTGTGTCGCTATTCGGTATCACCTCGAACTCGAGCCAGTCGCTGTGGTTGAGGAAGATAAACAGGGTCTGCAGCTCGTGATAGCCATCGGGACGACGGCCATTGACGTGTAAAAACAGGTTGAGTTTGGCCGGTGCCGGCCAGCGTGTGGAAGCCATTAACGTGCAAGAGTCCATTGGTTGATCTGAAGCTTGAGGCGGCTGTTCTGGCCGGTCATGGTCAGCTGGTGCGGCAGGCGGTAGCCATCCTGATCCCGATAATCGCCATAGACGATCTGCCACTGGCCGTCGCGCACGCTGGCCAGACTGCTGTCGGGGTTGAGTTCAAACTCCGCCTGACCTGGCAGCCCCTTGATCCACTCCGGCAATCCTGCAACCGGAATGTTCCAGCCGGTGAGCTGATAGATAAGCCCCTCGGCATCCTGGCTCTGGTGGCGATTGCCGTCGCTGTCGAGCAGGGTGATCTCTCCCTTGCTGCGGGAGAGCTCCAGAATGCTGGTGCCAATCAGGCTGGTGAGGTTGAGGCGATAATCCTCCCCATCCTGCTGCCAGTTGAGACGGGCGCTGCCCTTTTGCTGTGGCGTGATGATGGCCATCTTGCCGGATAGCTGCCAGTGAGTCAGTTGCTCAAGACGGGTCCGCTCCTGGTTCCAGTTCACCTGGTCACGCTGGGGCTGGGTGGTGGCACAACCGGCCAGCAACAGCAGGCAGGTGAGAGTAAAAATACGTAGCAGCAAGAGACGGCTCCAGAGAGAGGAATTTGCCACAGTATACGGGGCGGCCGTATTGCTTTTAAAGACTTACCCTTTCTCGTACAATTGGCAGCCTTTGCACCCAGCGTATGAAATGATCGTCGCCCACTCATGAGTTTGCTTGCCCTCGGAATCAACCACAACACCGCCAGTGTCGCCTTGCGGGAACGGGTCGCCTTTGGCCCGGACTGCATCGATCGCGCCTTGCGTGAGCTGGTGAGCCAACCCGGTGTCAGCGAGGCGGTGATCGTCTCCACCTGCAACCGGACCGAACTCTATTGCAATCTGGACGGGGAGCGGCAGGAGCAAGTGCTGCGCTGGTTGCAGCAGTTCCACGGGCTGGACGCGGCCGAACTGGTCACGGCCATCTATCAGCATCACGATGAAGAGGCGGTGCGCCACCTGATGCGGGTGGCGTGCGGGCTCGACTCGCTGGTGTTGGGGGAGCCGCAAATTCTGGGGCAGATCAAGCAATCCTATGCCCACGCCCAGCAGGCGGAGTCGGTGAAGGGGGCGCTGGAGCGGCTGTTCCAGAAATCCTTCTCGGTGGCCAAACGGGTGCGTACCGATACCGAGATTGGCGCCAGTGCCGTGTCGGTGGCGTTTGCCGCCGTCAGCTTGGGTCGGCGGATCTTTTCCGATCTATCCCAGACCAAGGTGCTACTGGTCGGTGCTGGCGAAACCATCGAACTGGTGGCCCGTCATCTGCGCGAGCAGAACGTGACCAAGATGATGGTGGCGAACCGCACCCTGCAGCGTGCCCAGACCCTGGCGGCCGAATTCGGTGCCCAGGTGATGACGCTCGAAGAGATCCCCGACTATCTGCACGAGGCGGATATTGTCATCAGCTCGACGGCCAGTCCTTTACCCATCATCGGCAAGGGGATGGTGGAGCGCGCGCTGAAGGCCCGCCGCTTCAAACCCATGTTTCTTGTGGATATTGCCGTGCCGCGCGACATCGAAGCCGAAGTCGATGAGCTCTCCGATGCCTATCTCTACACGGTGGATGATTTGCAGGGGATCATCGAGCAGAACCTCGAAACCCGTAAACGGGCTGCCGCACAGGCGGAAGTGATCGTGCAGGAAGAGCGCGACGAGTTTATGGGCTGGTATCGCGGCCAGAGCTCGGTCGACCTCATTCGCGATTACCGCCATCAGTCACAGCAAGTGGCTGATGAAGAGTTGCAACGGGCCCTGCTGGCATTGGCACAGGGCGAGAGTGCCGAACAGGCGCTCAAGGCGATGGCCCATCGCCTCACCAACAAATTGATCCACGCGCCGACCCAGGCGTTGCGCCAGGCTGCCTCCCAGGGGGATCAGAGCGAGCTCTCCCGCTTGCGGCAGGCGCTGGGGTTGTCACAAGAGCCATAATTTTCGGGCAACCTGCCGGTTGTCCCGTCCTCCATTGAGAATGCAAGAGTTATGAATCCGTCACTGATCAGAAAGCTGGAAGGCCTCATCGAGCGCCACGAAGAAGTACAGGCCATGCTCGGCGAGCCAGACGTGGTCTCGGATCAGGATCGCTACCGCGCCCTGACCCGCGAATATGCCCAGCTGGAAGATATCGTTCACGCCTTCCAGCGTTACCGTCAGGCGCAGGATGATCTTGAGACCACCCAGATGATGCTGGAGGAGGATGATGCCGACCTGCGCGAGATGGCGCAGGAGGAGCTGCCGCTGGCCAAGGCCAATCTGGAGGCGCTGGAGCAGGAGCTGCAACTGATGTTGCTGCCCAAGGATCCCAAGGATGACAACAATTGCTATCTGGAGATCCGCGCCGGTGCCGGTGGCGACGAAGCGGCCATCTTTGCCGGTGACCTGTTCCGCATGTATTCACGGTTTGCCGAGCGTCAGGGCTGGCGCGTCTCCATCGTCAGCTGCAATGACGGTGAATACGGTGGCTACAAGGAAGTGATCGCCAAGATCGACGGCGAGCGCGTCTATGGCCGTCTCAAGTTTGAATCCGGTGGTCACCGGGTGCAGCGGGTGCCGGAGACCGAATCTCAGGGGCGGGTGCACACCTCCGCCTGTACCGTCGCCGTGTTGCCGGAAGTGCCGGAAGCCGAGCAGATCGAGATCAACCCTTCCGATCTGAAGATCGACACCTTCCGTGCCTCCGGTGCCGGTGGTCAGCACGTCAACAAGACCGACTCGGCCATCCGCATCACCCACCTGCCGACCGGTCTGGTGGTGGAGTGTCAGGACGAGCGCTCCCAGCACAAGAACCGCGCCAAGGCGATGTCAGTGCTCTCCGCCCGCCTGCAAGCGGCCGAGGATGAGCGTCACCGCGCCGCCGAGCAGAGCACCCGCCGCAATCTGGTGGGCTCCGGCGATCGCTCCGAGCGCATCCGTACCTACAACTACCCGCAGGGTCGCCTCTCCGAGCACCGCATCAACCTGACCCTCTATCGCCTCTCCGAAATTTTGGAAGGGGATCTGGACTGCGTCATCACGCCGCTGGTGCAGGAGTATCAGGCCGATCAGCTCGCCTCGCTGGCCGAGAACAACTGATGCAAATGGTGATTCGGCAAGCTCGCATTAAGTGTCGTGCCCATAAGGTGGAGTGGCACTGATGCAGATACAGCAGGCCCGCACCCATATCATGACTGTGTTGGCTGGGGGGGAGTCCCCCCGCGCCGATGCCGATGTACTGCTCTGCCATCTGCTCGGGTGTCGTCGCAGCTATCTGATGACCTGGCCCGAGCGTGAGCTGGATGCCGCCCAGCAGGCCACCCTGCAGGGGTGGTTGGTCCGTCGTCTCAATGGCGAACCCATCGCCCATCTGGTGGGCGAGCGGGAGTTCTGGTCGCTGCCCCTCAAGGTGAGCCCGGCGACCCTGATCCCGCGCCCCGATACCGAGGTGCTGGTCGAGCAGGCGCTGACCAGAATCCCGCAGGGGCCGTGCGCAGTGCTGGATCTCGGCACCGGCACCGGCGCCATCGCGCTGGCGCTCAAGTCCGAGCGGCCCGAAATCGATGTGTGGGCGGTGGATCGGATGGTGGACGCTGCCGCACTGGCTCGCGAGAACAGCGCCGCGCTGGGGTTACCCATCGAGGTGCGCGACGGCAGCTGGTTCGAGCCCCTTGGCGAGCCGGATCGCGACGAAACGCCACGTTTTGCGGTGATTGTCTCCAATCCCCCCTATATTGATGGCGCCGATCCCCATCTCGAGCAGGGTGACGTGCGCTTTGAGCCCCGCTCGGCGCTGGTTGCCGATGACGCCGGGCTGGCTGATATCCGCCACATCGTGGCCCATGCCCCCGCTTATCTGTTGGCCGATGGCTGGTTGCTGCTGGAGCATGGCTGGGATCAGGGGGAGGCGGTGCGTCAGTTGCTGCGCGATGGCGGTTACCGCGAGGTAGCCACGGTGCGCGATTACGGGGATAACGACAGGGTGACGCTGGGCCTCTGCCCGCTGCGCTGACGGTTCCTCACTGTTACACGGCGGGTTGCCTGTGCGCCCCCATGCAAGGATTGAATATGGTTTTTGTGCTCAAACACCTGCACCTCACCCTGATTGCCGGGGCCGTGCTGATGTTTATGCTCCGCTTCTACTGGGTACAGACCGCTACTGGCCGAGCCTATAGCGCGCCGGTGATGAAGGTCAGCGGCTGGCTCAACGGTCTGGTGGTGCTCTCCGGCGTATTGCTCTGCATGGTGCTGGATCTCAACCCGCTCAATAACGGAACGCCCTGGCTCAGCGAGAAGCTGATGGCCATTCTGGTGCTGGTATTTCTGGCGGCGATGGCGCTGCGGCTGGCCAAAAGCAATCTGGTGCGCTGGTGCTCCTTTCTGGGGGCGCTCGGCTGGATCTACTTTATTGCCAAGTTGGCAGTGCTCAAACAGACGAGTGTGTTCGGCTAAGGCATGAAGAGAATGTTACACATAGACGAATGGACCGATTTCGAAGCCCACGACATCACCGAACTGGCGTTGTCAGTCAGCGACGAGATTTATGGCTCGGTCGAGGAGGGGATCCGCGAGTTGAACCTGCTGGACGAGTGGCTGGACGAGCAGATCGAAGAGGGCACCTGCGACGAGGTGCGCCAGCAGTTGCTGCAAGGCTTCTACCACAGCCTCGGTTTTCATGGCGACTGGCAGGATTATTTCTCTGCCAACAACTGCGATCTCAATCAGGTGCTGGTTCAGCGCAAAGGGATCCCGGTCAGCCTCGGTATTCTCATCATCCAGCTGGGGCGCAAGCTCGGGCTCGATGTAGAGGGGATCTGCTTCCCCGGCCACTTCCTGGTGAGCTTTGCCGGTGGCGAGGGGGAGGTCTATGTCGACCCCTTTACCGGCGACGAGCTGAGTCTGGCCCGCATCGAGCTGCTGCTGCGCGGTGCGTTGGGGGACTTGGCGACCCTGACCCCCGACTACCTGCAGCCCTCCGGCCAGTGGGAGATCATCGAACGGCTGCTCAACGTCAGCAAGGGGGCCCTGCTGCGGGAAGACCGCATGCCCGAGGCGCTGCGTTGCAGCGAGCTGTTGCTGCGGATGAAGCCCGGCGATCCGCTGGAGACGCGGGATCGCGGCTTTATCTACGAGCAGCTCGATTGCCCGCGCCAGGCCGCCGACGATTTTGAATATTTTATTGAACAATGCCCGGACGATCCGGTGGCCGATGTGCTGAAAGTGCAGCTGGCCGCGCTGGATCTGAGCCCCAAGCCCCTCCATTAAGGGCGGCTTGAAACTGAAACAGAAGAATATCAAGGCCGCTGCGTCCGGTCGCAACGGAGTAACTTGGCTTCAGGCCCTTTTATTAAGGATGTCTTAGATGGAACAGAAGAATATCAAGATCAACCAGATCGACGTTGCCAATGACAAACCGTTCGTGCTGTTTGGCGGCATGAACGTGTTGGAATCCCGCGACATGGCGATGGCGGTGTGCGAGAAGTACGTGGAAGTGACCAGCAAGCTGGGCATCCCGTTTGTCTTCAAGGCGAGCTGGGACAAGGCCAACCGCTCCTCCATCCACTCTTACCGCGGTCCGGGTCTGGAAGAGGGGATGAAGATTTTCCAGGAGCTGAAAGCGACCTTCGGCATGCCGGTCATCTCCGATCTGCACGAACCCCATCAGGCCAAGCCGGTCGCCGAGGTGGTTGACGTTATCCAGCTGCCCGCTTTCCTGGCGCGCCAGACTGATCTGGTGGAAGCCATGGCCCGCACCGGCAACGTTATCAACATCAAGAAGCCGCAGTTCCTCAGCCCAAGCCAGATGAAGAACATCACCGACAAGTTCGAGGAGTGCGGCAACGATCAGCTGATCCTGTGTGAGCGCGGTGCCAACTTCGGCTACGACAACCTGGTGGTGGACATGCTGGGTCTGGGCGTGATGAAGAAGAGCACTGGTGGCTATCCGGTGATCTTTGACGTGACCCACTCCCTGCAGTGTCGTGATCCGCTGGGTGCCGCCTCCGGTGGTCGTCGCGAACAGGTGACCGAGCTGGCACGTGCCGGCATGGCGGTCGGTCTGGCCGGTCTCTTTATCGAATCCCACCCGGATCCGAAAATTGCCCGCTGCGATGGCCCGAGTGCCCTGCCGCTGGAGAAGCTGGAAGGCTTCCTCAAACAGATGAAGGCCATCGATGACCTGATCAAGGGCTTCGAACCCCTCGATACCTCGGCTTGATCCCGATGCTGTCATGCCTGATGAAAATGCCCCGCAATGCGGGGCATTTTTATATCTGCCATATTTAGTTGAAGACTAAAATTAATCTACGAGCAAACAATTGTCAGTTGCCGTGGTGTTAATGGTGTTAATTTTGTTGTGTGATTAATGTCTCTTAATTGTTTTTTATTACATGTAAAGTGGTCCCCGTAGTAATGCAGAAACAGCATGGATCGGGTGAGGTACGCAGATATCTCGTCCGGCTATCTGCATGTTTATTGCTGCCATAACAATGTGCAATTAAATTAACAGGACGTTAATAATGCGAAAGAAACTATTTAGCAGCCTCTATTTTCAGGTATTGCTCGCGATTACCCTCGGGGTATTTCTGGGGCATGTCTATCCGGAACTGGGCGCCGATATGAAGCCCCTCGGTGATGGCTTCGTCAAATTGATCAAGATGATCATCGCCCCCGTTATTTTCTGTACCGTGGTTACCGGCATTGCCGGGATGGAGAGTATGAAGGCGGTCGGCAAGACCGGCGCCATTGCTCTGCTCTACTTCGAGGTGGTCAGCACCATCGCTTTGATCATCGGGCTATGCGTGGTCAACCTGCTGCAACCGGGTGCCGGTATGAACGTCGATCCGGCTGCGCTGGATGCCAGCGCCATCTCCGCCTATGCGGAGCAGGCCAAATCCCAGGGCATTATCGCCTTTTTACTGGATATTATTCCGGGCAGTGTGATCGGTGCCTTTGCCAGCGGTAATATCTTGCAGGTGTTACTGTTTGCGGTGCTGTTTGGCTTCTCCCTGCATCATATCGGTGAAAAGGGACAGGTTATTTTCGGCGTCATCGACAGTTTCTCCAAAGTCATATTTGGCATTATCAATATGATAATGAAACTGGCGCCGGTCGGTGCATTCGGGGCAATGGCATTTACCATCGGCAAATATGGAGTAGGTTCACTGGTACAGCTGGGCCAGCTTATTGCCTGCTTCTATCTCACCTGCCTCTTCTTTATCTTCATTGTGCTGGGCAGCATTGCTAAAGCCTCAGGCTTCAGCATCCTGCGTTTCATCTCCTACATTCGCGAGGAGCTGCTGATCGTGCTGGGGACCTCCTCTTCCGAGTCGGTACTGCCACGGATGCTGGACAAGATGGAGAAGCTGGGTTGCCAGAAATCGGTGGTGGGGCTGGTCATTCCGACCGGGTACTCCTTTAACCTGGATGGCACCTCCATCTATCTGACCATGGCGGCGATTTTTATCGCCCAGGCTACCAATACGCCGCTGGATCTGTTCCAACAGATCACCCTGCTGGTGGTACTGCTGATCTCCTCGAAAGGGGCTGCGGGGGTGACTGGTAGTGGCTTTATCGTGCTGGCAGCGACCATTTCGGCGGTGGGCCATCTGCCACTGGCTGGTTTGGCGCTGATCCTGGGGATCGACCGCTTTATGTCCGAAGCGCGGGCGTTGACCAACCTGATCGGTAACGGGGTTGCCACCGTGGTGGTCGCCAAATACTGCAAGCAGCTGGACGAGAAGAGAATGGATGCAGTGCTCGGCGGCAAGGTCGGGCTACTGGAAGCGGACAGGGCGTAAGCGCTGTTTCCCCCGCACGGCCGCGTTGGCTGGTGCGGGGGCAATAAAAAAACGGCCGATTGGCCGTTTTTTTGTGCCGATACAGCGAGTATCAGCTCTTCACTGCAGGGCGCTGATTACAGGCTCTGGGTGAAAGTACGGGTAACCACGTCACGCTGCTGTTCTGGAGTCAGGGCATTGAAACGCACTGCGTAGCCAGATACACGGATGGTCAGCTGCGGGTACTTCTCCGGGTTTTCGATAGCATCTTCCAGAGTTTCGCGACGCAGCACGTTGACGTTCAGGTGCTGGCCACCTTCAACAGCAGGCTCAGCCTGAACCGGCAGTTCGCGGTATTCGAACTGACCCAGGTCAGCCAGTTGTACTTCTTGATCGGCAGCGAAAGCATCGCCTTTGACGCAGATGCAGCGAGCTTGTTGCTTCTCTTCGTCCAGCAGCCAGAAAGAGTTCAGCAGAGCGGTGTTGGCGGCCTGGGTGATTTGAATGCCTTTGATCATGGTATGACTCCTCAATGGGAACGCGAATCCAACTGTAAGGAAATTACCCTGATGTATTTAAGCTACCGTCGATGGCGATGACTTAAAGGGCCCTTGCCTTACACCTTTTCTTTGATGGGATCATATATACCACGGTGGTAATATTACCAAAATTGATCCAGATCAAGAAAATCCGACAAAGCGCCATTTAAATGGGATTAAATTCTTGAGTTGAATCAAAAATAGGTCATTTTTCTGATTTTGTAAGATATCCAAATTATGCATCTTTTATCTCGTTAATCTAGTAATTTAACTACATCTTTTCGGCTTTTTCTGAGGTTAATTGAGGGGTTGGCTACACTCAGCAAAAAAGCGAGGAGAGTACCGGGTGAATAATGGGTGGCGAAAGTGGGCATGGCTGGCCCTGTTCTGTTGCTGGGCAAGCAGTGTTGCGGTACGGGCCGAGACGGTGCGTATTGCTGTGGGCGAGTGGCCGCCCTATATCAGTGAGTCGTTGCCCAATCAGGGCTTTCTCTGTGAGGTGGTGCGCCAGGCCTTTGCCGAAGAGGGGCTCGATGTCAGCTTTCACTTCTATTCCTGGGCCGAGGCTTACCGACTGACTCTGGAGGGGCGCTATGTGGTCACCATGCCCTGGTTTCGCTCCCGCGAGCGGGAGCAGCTTTTCTATCTCTCCGCCTCGCTCGGCCATTTCACCACTCGCCTGATGACGCTGACCGGTACGCCCGCGGTCAATCTGGGTGAGCTGAAACACGAGCCGGTCGGGGTGACCCGTGGCTATTTCTATGGCGATGGTTTTGCCGCCCGCCAAGCCGGGCTCACCCTCGAGTGGTCAGATTCCGATGAGGAGAGCATGGGCAAGCTGCTTGACGGGCGGATCCACTATCTGGTGATGGATGAGCAGGTGGCACAGACTCTGTTCCAGCAGGCACTCGTTCGTCATCCCCAATCGCTGTCACTGACCGGTGCCGCCGACCCCATCTGGTCGCAACCGGGATACCTGCTGATGCGCAAAGCCGATCCCGAGGCGCGCCGTCTGATGCTGCTGCTCAATAGTGGCCTGCGCAAGCTGGAGCGCTCGGGGCGCCTCGCCAGGCTCTGGAAAGCGTGAGCCACGGTTGCGTCTTGCGGGCTGGCCCCCTATCCTGAGCCCTTCGCCGTATCAAGTGAGGAGGCCGGGGTGCTGACCTGGAGTGATGTGATTGGCTCTGAGAAAGAGCAGGACTATTTCAAGAGTACGCTGGCAACTGTCAGAGCCGAGCGGGAAGCGGGCAAGGTGATCTACCCGCCAGCTACCGATGTGTTCAATGCCTTCAAGCTGACCGAGCTGGATCAGGTCAAGGTGGTGATCCTGGGGCAGGACCCCTACCATGGCCCCAATCAGGCGCACGGTCTCTGTTTCTCCGTTCTGCCCGGCGTGCGTACGCCCCCCTCACTGGTCAACATCTATAAAGAGATGCAGCGTGACCTGCCAGGTTTCGTCACACCCAATCACGGCTTTCTCGAATCCTGGGCCAAACAAGGTGTCTTGCTGCTCAACACTGTGCTGACGGTGCAGGCCGGTCAGGCCCATTCCCACGCCCATCTGGGATGGGAGACCTTTACCGATCGGGTCATCGAGCAGATCAATGCCAGCTGTCAGGGCGTGGTGTTCCTGCTGTGGGGCGCCCACGCCCAGAAGAAGGGACGTTTCATCGACCGCCAGCGCCACTATGTGCTGACCGCGCCGCACCCGAGCCCTCTCTCTGCCCACCGCGGTTTCATCGGTTGCGGTCACTTTAGCGAGACCAATCGCTTGCTGGAACAACAGGGTAAGAGTCCGATAGAGTGGAAATCTGTCTGCATCCCACTTGATTGAGTGCAAAGTTCGGGCGACAAATGACCGTATACTCAGGGACATAAGATTAATTCAGAGCCAAGGAGTGCCCATGTTATCCAGTCTGCACAAGGACCATCTCAACATCGCCCGACTTTTGGAGCTGCTCAAGCACAAGCTGGCAGCCATCCGTGCCGAAGAGCCCATCAGCTATTTTCTGGTGCGCGATGTCATCGACTACCTGCGGGAGGTCTCTGACAAGTACCACCATCCCAAGGAGGACCTCATCTATGACTACTACCTGAAATATCGGGTGGTGGAGGGTGAGGTCGCCAACCGCCTGCAGGAGGAGCACGTCAAGCTGCTGGAGGCCGGGGCCGATCTCAAGGAGATGGTGGAGATGATCCTGATGGATGCGGTGATCCCCCTCGATCAGTTCACCACCAAGCTGGAGCGCTTCGTGGAACTGCAAGAGGCGCACATGAACTACGAAGAGGGGGTGATCTTCCCCCATCTGCGTGACTCCCTGACCGAGGATGACTGGCGTCATCTGGAGCAAAACTGGCAGAACCGCGCCATTGGCGACCCCCTGTTCGGGGCTGAGGTGAGCCAGCACTTCCAGGCACTGGCTAAACGCCTCTCTCTGCCGCTCACGACCGGCTAAGACGAGCCCGTACCCGCAGCGTGGCAGGTATTGTGTGAGTGCAACTTGAGTGAAAACAGAAAGGCCTCCATCCGGAGGCCTTTTGCATGGTGGAGCAAGCTTACGCCTGTGGTTTCAGGAAGTTGCGATAGAGCATATAGAGGTGGGCCGAGCTCCAGCTGAAGTTGCTGGCCCCCTGCATGGCGCCGGTCTCCGGATTGTAGTTTTCGCGGATGGGGCCGCTGCCCGCCAAGCCTTCTGCGTTGTTGAACAGTTTGTTGACCAGTGCTTCGGCATCGCTGCGGTAGCCGTAGTTCTCCAGCCCCTTCACCCCGAAGTAGAACTGATCGAGCCATACCCGGCCGCGCCAGTAGATATTGGGATCGTAGGCCGGGTTGGTCAGCGCGGCTGTGCCCAGCGGGATCTTCGTGTTGAACTCCTGGGCGTTGAGCATCACCTCGCGCACCCGTGCCGCTTTCTCCTTGTCGGCGACCTCTGCCCAGAGCGGGCTCCACCCTTCCGGGCCACGGCCGCGGGCGGTCAGCAATTTGCCGACGCAGCCGTTGCCGTCAGCGACATTCCCCTGAGCAATCTGACGATCGTAATAGAAGCCTGATGCCTCATCGAACATGCAGCTATTGATGTAACCAGCCAGCTGGGTCGCGCCATCGCGGTAGCGGCTCGCGTCGTCCGGCTTGCCAAGCAGGTCGGCCATGTCGGCCAGAATGCGTTTCTCTTTGGCGAGGAAGGCGTTCAGCTCCACCGACTCCTGATCGATGGAGAAACCGATCAAATCGCCATTGTCCTGATGGTTTTCAAAGAAGGCGACATTCCAGTCCTGACGTGCCTTGGCCAAATCTCCGCCATAAGTCTTGTCGGCATAGCGTTGCAGCTGGCCCGGTTCGATAAAGCCGAAGCGGGCGGCGTTGTCCATGCCGGACTCCCAACCGGCGCCGTGCTGGGCACCGATATCCATGTCGCTGTACCCGCCCACGTTCAACACCTGTTGATAGAGCGGCATTCCGGCGCAGGCATACCAGCCATCCCCCTCACTGGTACAGCTGGAGAGATCCAGCCCGGCGGGAATACCGTTGGAGTACTGCACCTTGAAGGTGATATTGCCGTACTCGTCGTTGTGCTCCACATGCTTGGTGGCGCCATATTCGATGATGCCGTTGCGGTTGTTGTCCCGCGCGCGGTACCACCAGTCGTGGTAGGCCTGCAGCTTGGGATACATCTCGGCGATAAAGGCCTTGTCCTTGGTGGCGCTGTAGATTTCCCAGATAGCCCAGGCGGAGAGGGGCGGCTTGGTGTCGCGCTCGTTCCAGTTGCCGCCATCGCCACCGCGATCCGCCAGCTTGTTGTAGAAGACGGCGTCGATCACCATGCCCGCATCTTGCGGTCGCACCGGGTCATCCGGCTGCACCTGATAGTCATACATGGCGCGCACGTTGTTCTTGGCCACTTCAGGGTTGAAGTGCGCCATGGCATAGGCGTGCTTCCAGCTGTCCCAAGCCCAGACGCCGTCGAACCAGCGGGCGGTATTGGAGGGGGTTACCCCATCGTGGAGGATGGCGCCAGCCGGGGAGCGCCAGTTGCCGTTGAGGGTCTCCATCGCTTTGACGGCGATGCGACGCTCCGACTCGGGGATCCCCTGATTGGAGAGACCGTTGGCGAGGTAGCCCTCCCAGCGGCGGATGGAGTCGGCAAAATAGCTGGCCGGGTTGGCCAGCAGGGCTTGACGGCTCTGCTGATGGCGGCTGGCGTCATCTGCGGAGTGGAGATAGCTCTGCAGGGTGTAGATATCCTCGCTCCCCTTGGCGGCCAGGGTAATGCTGGCGTCACTTTGGTAGCCCAGTGTCTTCTGGTCGAGGGTGGTGCGGCTTGGCAGGGTGCGGTCGATGCGATAGCGGGCGCTGCCGCTCTGCATGATGTTCCAGGTGCTGCGCAGTTTGCCGAACTGGAATTCGATTCCTTTGTCGCTCTCGCTGATGGTGCGAGTCCAGCCTGGATATTTGCTGGCAATCGTATCCTTGGCATCCCATTGATTGAGCAACTCGCCCTGCCAGTTGAGGTTGAGGGTGAGCGGTGCATCGGTCTGATTGATGAGTCGGGTGCGGATAAGAGCGGTGCGGGCATCGCCATAACGCAGCTCCAGCTCCAGCGTAAAGGGCTCGAACTCGAAGCGTTGCACCAGTGCACCGGGAATGGCGTACACCTCCTGCTTGCGGGCGCTGGTGAGCGGGAACGGGCGGCCGCTCGCATCGCTGAGGGTGAGCTTGTCCAGCTCGCTGGCAAAGAAGAGGCTGTACTCCTCCGAGATGACCATGGGGCCGGTAAAGCCCCCCCACTCCTTGTCGCTGGCAGGCAGCAGGAAACCGTGCCATGCCCCCAGATCGAGCAGCGGGTTGTATTTGAGGTTGGAGTAGCTGTCAAAGTCGCGGAATTGGGTCGGTGTTCCCCGACGGTCGATCACGTCCTTGTACTGGATGGCCTGCTCCGGTTTGGCGACTGTACTGCTCTCTGTCTGGTTATCGTTGCAGGCAGTCAGTCCGAACAGGGCGGTGCCGAGGGCTACCGAGAGTAAAGTTTTACGAAACATTTCTCGCTCCAATTCCGTTTGTGTAGGTTAAAAGGAAGATTTTTTACGCTTATTTTTAGTGAAAAGGTGTTCGGTAGCCATTGTATGGCAAGGGGAAAGGGAGCGTTGGCGCGAGATCACACTCTGAAGAGGCGGCAATGTGAGCGGGATCACCGGGTTACATCAGGTTACATAGAAGGGTCTTTAAGTAATATTTTACTTGTCGTTGCTCGCCAATCTGGCAGGGCAAGTGTGCAGGTATTGGTGGGGCGTCAGGCCAAACTCCTGTTTGAAGCGGGCGGCAAAACGGCTGGGGGAGTCATAACCGCAGGCGAGGGCGACCTCCAGCGGGGTCAGGCCCTGTTGCAACAGGTTGAGGGCGTGGCTCATGCGTACCTGAGCCAGCAACTGGCGAAAGCTGCGACCTTCGGCGGCCAGCTTGCGCACCATGGAGGCGCGGCTCATGGAGAAGTGGGGGGCCACCGCCTCCAGGGTATGATCGATGCCGGGTTCCACCGCCAGGTAGCGTGCCAGCCGCTCTGCGAGGGTCATGGTGCTGGCGGGAAAGAGCAATCCGAGGGCGTTGGCGGCCCGCAGCTCGGCATAGAAGCCGCGCAGTAGTTCGGCCTGGGTCGCTTCGCTCAGTCCCCGTTCGGCCATGGTGCTGATGAGTTCAAAGCAGAAGGCGAGCCCGGGGGTGACCTTGACGGCGGGTTCCTCCAGATCGGCGTGGGAAGAGGCTGACTCGGCCAGCCATTCTGGCGGCGGCGGGGTGAGCAGCGTGATGGCGTGGGAGCGAAACTTGCCCTGCTCCGGCTGATTGACGAAGGTGAGCTGGTGGCCTGCCGGGATCAGCAGCCACCGCTCCCTGTCAAACGACAGACGCCGCTCGCGCCACCATAGTTGCTTGCTCCCCTGGGTGACCCAGATGAGGGTCGGGGCATAGATGAGCACCCGATGCAG
This sequence comes from Aeromonas sp. FDAARGOS 1404, assembly GCF_019047085.1. NCBI lineage: Bacteria > Pseudomonadati > Pseudomonadota > Gammaproteobacteria > Aeromonadales > Aeromonadaceae > Aeromonas > Aeromonas sp. FDAARGOS 1404. The sequence goes on along the minus strand of NZ_CP077237.1, from coordinate 1,093,113 downwards.
GGGCTGCTGGCGGATCCCGAGATAGTGGCTCTGTTGCAGCAGGGGAGTGCTCATCCGGTTGGCTCCTAGGGGGTGACGAAGGTGGCGGTCAGGGTGGCTTTGCCGAGCGCCATGCTGTTGAGCATGTAGCCTACCATAGCCGGCGGGGTATCAGCCTTTACCTCGAGATCATGAGGCAGGGCCCAGGCGGTGAACTGATAGCGGTGCATGCCGTGACCTGCGGGTGGGCAGGGGCCGCCGTAACCCTGGCTGCCAAAGTCGGTGCGGATCTCCAATCCCTGCTTGAGCTTGCCGGAGGCATTGCTGGCCAGTTCGCTCTGGGTGGCAGGCAGGTTCACTACCAGCCAGTGCCACCAACCGCTGCCGGTGGGGGCATCGGGGTCATAGGCGGTGATGGCAACACTCTTGGTGCCTGCCGGCAGATCCTGCCAGCTAAGTTGGGGCGAGTGGTTGTCGCCGCTGCAGCCAAAGCCGTTGAAGCTGAACTGTTTGTCCATCAACTGGCCTTCGTGAATGTCCGTGCTCTTCAGGGTCATGGCAAAGGCTGGCATGGCCGTCAGGCAGAGCAGTGGCAACAGGGCACTCTGTTTGAGCAATTTCATCGGGTGACTCCTCGTGTGGTAACGGGTTCACTTTAGCGAGGGTGGGACAGGATTTTGTTGCAGAACGGCTCAATGTGAGGTCGATTGGTGAGTTAATTGAGCCTTTGGGTGGCTTTTATGGCGATAAGGTAAATAGCAGCCATAAAAAAACCGGCATCAGGGATGCCGGTTTTTTGTTTGACGATAAGAGGTGAGGCTTAGCGCAGGATCATCTCGTCACGGCCCGGGCCGACGGAAACCATCGGAACCGGTACGCCGAGCAGCTCTTCGATGCGCAGCACGTACTGCTGGGCAGCGCGCGGCAGCTCTTCGAAGGTGCGGCAACCGGTGATGTCTTCGCTCCAGCTTTCCATCTGCTCGTAAACCGGCTTCAGGGCTGCGGTTTGCGGCCAAATCGGGTTTTCGGTGTGGGCACCTTCGTAGGCCACGCAGATCTTCAGATCCGGCAGACCGGTCAGGCAGTCCAGCTTGGTCAGTGCCACTTCGGTGGCGGCTTGCAGCTCGACACCGTTCTTGGTGGCGACGGCGTCGAAGTAACCGACATCACGGGGACGGCCGGTGGTAGCGCCGAACTCATTGGTGATCTTGCGGAACTCGTCCTGGTTCTCCATGGCGGTCAGCAGGGTGCCGGTACCGACAGAGGAGCTGAATGCCTTGGCCACAGCGATGACGCGCTCCGGGCGCAGACCCGGCAGACCGCCACCGATACCGGCGTAAGCGCCAGATACGTGGGAGGAGGTGACCCAGGGGTATTCGCCGTAGATCAGGTCACGGCCAGCGCCCAGCTGGGCTTCGAACAGCAGGGTCTTGCCTTCAGCTTGCAGTGCTTTGAGCGGCATGCTGACGTTGCAGACGGCGTCGATCCAGGGTGCAGAGACTTCCAGCAGCCAGTCAGCCATCTCCTGGGCAGTCTGGGTGAATTCGAAGGAGGGGTAGATAGCCTTCATCTGCGGCAGTTTCCAGTCCAGCATGAACTGGATGCGCTCGACCAGCACGTCCGGCTGTTTCAGCCAGCCAACCAGGATCGCTTTTTTCATCACGCGATCGCCGTAGGCAGGAGCGATACCCTGACGGGTGGAGCCATAGGCGCCGTCACCCAGACGTTGCTCTTCCAGGGTATCTTCCAGTGCGTGCAGCGGCAGGCAGAGGGTTGCGCGGTCAGAGATGGCCAGCTTCGGAGTCACGCCGGAGGCTTTGACTTCCTCGAGCTCGACGGTCAGTTTCTCGGGGCTGATCACCATGCCCGGGCCGAGGACAACCAGGCAATCCGGGTTGAATACGCCACTCGGAACCTGGTGCAGCTTGAAGGTGCCAAGGTCGTTGACCACGGTGTGGCCAGCGTTGTTGCCGCCCTGGAAGCGAATGCTGGCGCCAGCTTGACCTGCCAGATAATCCACGATGCGGCCTTTGCCTTCATCACCCCAGTTAGCACCTACGACTACGATAGACGACATGACTCTTTCTCCTAAGACGTTAGGCGTCCATCCTAGGAGCCTGATGTGGATTAGAAAAATTAATTATCTTTATAATTCCGATAAGAGAACCATATAATTATGGCCAATTAAGCGGCAAACCGTCCGATTTTGCCTGGCAAGCCCCGCACATCGCGGGTTGAGGGACTCTTATGCTGGATATTCACTGGTTGCAAACCTTTGTCACCCTGGCCCGATTGCAACATTTTGGCCAGACCGCCACCGAACTGCACATGACCCAACCCAATGTCAGCCTGCATATCAAGCGGCTGGAGCAGGCGACCCGGGTGCGGCTGATCGAGCGCAGCCCATTTCGCCTGACGCAGGCGGGGGAGCGACTGCTGCAAAGCGCCGAGCGCACCATCGCCGAGTTGCAGCTCTGCCAGTCCGATCTCAATGCCCTCAACCAACTCAGCCAGGGGACGCTGGCCATTGCCGCCAGCGACATTATCTCCCGCCTGCTGCTGATCCAGCCGTTCCAGCGCTTCAAGCGGGAGTTCCCCGGCATCGACCTTACCCTGTTCAACACAACCTCGGATCAGGCGGCCGAGCTGGTCAAGGCGGGCAAGGCGGATCTGGGTTTTGTCATGGCGCAAAAGCGCAGCGAGCCGCTCTTCTATACCGAGCTGCAACAGGTGACCTGGTGCGCGCTGGGGCACGGCCTTGCCCGCTGGCAGGCGCGGGCGGTGGCGGGAGAGAGCGATCCCCTCGATGAGCCGACCCTGATCCTGCTCGGTCACGACACCCGCACCCGGGCGCTGATAGACCCGTCCCTGCCGCTGCTGGCCTTGCCCCCCTGCCGCATCATGGAGGTGGGCAGCGTGGACGCCCAGCTCGATTGGGCCGAGGCGGGCTTTGGTGTCGCCATCGTGCCGGACTTCTCCCTGCATCCGCGCCTCAACCTCACCGCGCCGGTCACCAGCCTCGGCGACTTTCCCGGTACCAGTCTGGGCTACGTGGTGCGCCAGAATCAGGTGTTGTCGCGGGCCATCAAGCAGTTGCTGCACTGGGTGGAGGAGGAGATCCAGAAGCCCAATCCCTATCTGACCCGGGTGATAGAGCCGTAGCGGGGCGGCAAGGTGAGCAGGCCTATCGGGGTGACTGTGCCGCTCTCAATTGCGTCACTATCGAACGCGCGTAAACAATCAGGGCAGCCGAAGCTGCCCTGATGCGTTTGTGGGAGCTGACCACTCAGGGTTGCAGCTGTGTGGCTGCGCTGGTGGCAGGGGCGGGAGGCGTGTCGGTTTTATCCTGCTGCGGGGTTTCGCCAGTCACCGCGCTGCTGGCAGGCTGGGTTGCCTGCTCTTGCGACGAAGTTGCCGCAGAGGCGCTTTGTGGCCACTGAGTCGAAACGGCAGCCGATGGTGCTGGCGCAGTTGACGCTGCGGCAGAAGGAGCCATGCTCTCACCCTCGGTGGTTGGCGTAGCAGTGAGCTCGGAGGTGACCTCAAGTGCCTCTTCGGGCAAGGGATTAACCTCTGTGGCTTCTGTTGCCACTGCGGCACTGCTGGTGGCGGTCGCGTCAGAGGGCGCAGTCGTCCCGTTGGCGGCGCTCACCGGCCCTGTCGTGGGCACCGCCTCCGAGGCCGATGGCGCTGGTGTTAACGGCTCCGGCGTCAGCTGTTCCGCAGTTAACTGCTCGGGGGTCAGTGGCAAGGGGGCTGGCGGTTGATCCGACATCCCCGCATGGAGGGGCAGCTCGGTTTGCGCCTGCAACTGCTCGGGGGTCACCTTGCTCAGGGCAGGATGCAGCCGACTGAACTGTTTGACCCGGGCCAGCAGGGTATCGCGCACGGTACGGACGATGGGGTCCGGCAGGCTGGCCAGCGCCACCAGTTCGGCACTCATCCCGATGTTGTTGATGGCGGTGGTCTGCCCCGGATAGAGGTTGGCGGCGATGCGGCTGCGCTGGTAGTAGGGGTGTTGTTTGAGCAGCGTGTCGATCTGCTCCCCTTCGATGGGGATGAGGCGCACCTTGCAGCGGCTGATCAGGTCGCCGACCGCCAGACTGGGGTGACCGGCTACCACAAAAGCGGCATCCAGCGAGCCATCGCACAGCCCTTCCAGCGGTTCGCTGTCCGACTTGAGTTGATAGGCAGCAAACTGCCCGGGTTGCCATCCCATGGCCGCCATCAGGGCCTGGCTGGTGATCTGCTCACCGGCGCCCTTGTTGCCCGGATAGACCCGCTTCCCTTCGATATCTGCCAGGGTGGTGATGTCGCTATTGGGGGCGGCCAGCAGGGTCAACGACTCCTGATAGAGGCGAAACAGGCTGCGCAGCTCATTGTTGGCCCCCTGCCCGCTGAAGGGGCCGGTGCCGTGCAGGGCGTGGTGCAACACATCGGACTGCACCAGCGCCAGCTGTACGTCCCCCTTGTCGAGTGCCTTGAGGTTGGCCATCGAGCCACGGGTGCTCTGCACGGAGCAGCTGTCCCCATGCAGGGCATGGCCGGCATTGAGCACCCGGCAGATGGCGCCACCGGTCGGGTAGTAGACCCCATTAAGCGGGCCCGTTCCGATAGTCAGCGCCTGGCTGCCAAAGGGGAGCAGCGCAGAGAGTGCACAGAGGGGAAGCAGAAGGTGATGCAAGATCCGTAGAGACATAATTGACCGTTGACTGAGTTGACCGCTGGCTGATGACACAGGGTAAAAGGGATGGGGCTTGCCCATCCCCGTTGCTGGCTGATCAGGGCTTGTTGTTGAGGATTGCCCGCTCCATCCGCGCCAGCGCGTCGGTCAGTCGTGCCCTGGTGCAGCCGAAGTTGAGCCGCACAAACTGACCATCGCCAAACTGGGCGCCGGGGGAGAGACCAACGCCGGCTTGCTCGAAGAAGGCGATGGGATCGGCAAGGCCAAGGGCGCTCACATCGATCCAGGCCAGATACGTCGCCTGATGGCTGGCCAGCTTGACGCCGGGCCAGCGTGCAACCGCCTGCTGGATCAGGGCCAGATTGGCTGCCAGATAGTCGAGTTGCTCGGTCAGCCACTGTTCGCCACCCTCATAGGCCGCTTCGGCGGCGACAAAGCCCAGCAGGTTGACGTCGGCGCTGATGCCGCGCATCGCCTGCTGTAGCCTGAAGCGCAGACGGGGGTTGGGGATAATGGCGAAGGAGCAGCAGAGACCGGCGATATTGAAAGTCTTGCTCGGGGCCATCATCACCGCGCAGCGCTCGGCTGCTTGTGCACTGATGGCGCCGTAGGGAATGTGGCGGGCGTTTTTATCCAGCAGCAGATCGCAGTGGATTTCATCGGAGCAGATCACCAGATTGTGGCGCGCGGCGATGGCATCGATGGCCAGCAGCTCGTCACGGGTGAAGATGGTGCCGCCCGGGTTGTGGGGGTTGCAGAGCAGCAGCAGATCTGCGGCGGGGGCCTGACGCTCCAGCTCTGCCAGATCCAGCACCCAGCGACCCGCCTCTTCAACCATCGGCACGGTGAGCAGGGGACGATCATTGAAGCCCGGCGCCTGCAGGAAGGGGTAGTAGACCGGCTTGGGGGTGATGATACCGCGGCCATGCTGGCTCCACGCCTTGCAGGCAAGGTTGAGCCCCGGCACCACGCCGGGCAGGAACACCAGCCATTCGGGCTCGATGGCCCAGCCATAGCGGGTCGCCATCCGTTCGATAATAAGTTCGATCAGGCGCGGCGAGGGGCGTGAATAGCCGAAAATGCCGTGGGCAACCCGTTTGGTCAACGCCTCGATCACGGACGGGGGGGAGACAAAGTCGGTATCGGCAACCCACATGGGCAGCACATCCTGACCCTTGTACTTGTCCCATTTCAGGCTCATGGTGCCACTGCGGTCTACTTCCTGATCAAAATCAAACATGCGAACTCCTTGTGCTGGCAGGATGGGCTTTCACTCTACGGGGTCGCGGCCTCCCTCGCAAGGCGCACACCTGCTTATGCATCCTTGAGCCCGCTCTTGATAGTGACATAAGATAGGCGCCTAATTTTCATACGGCTGCCGCCCGTTAGCCCGTATCGTCCCTCCAATCAGTGGTAACCCTATGAGCTTGTCGATAGCGGCGGTCAAACGCCCTGACCCCGTCTCTCTTTCATTTCTTGCCGTGACCTTTATGACCGGCGTCGCGGTGGCACTGCAGGTGCCTACCTTAAGTCTGTTTCTGGCCGAAGAGGTGCAGGTGCGCCCCTTTCTGGTCGGGCTTTTCTATACCATCAATGCGGTGGTGGGCATTCTGGTCAGCCAGTGGCTGGGCCATCGCTCCGACAACAAGGGGGATCGCAAGCGACTGATCCTGCGCTGCTGTTTTGCCGGAGTGGCGCTCTCCCTGCTGTTTGCCTGGAACCGCAACTACTGGCTGCTGGCGAGTCTGGGGGTGATGCTGGCGGCGCTGGCGGCCACTGCCAGTCCCCAGCTGTTTGCGCTGGCGCGGGAGTACTCCGACAGCCGCAACCGGCGGGCTGACATGTTCAGCTCGGTGATGCGGGCCCAGTTTTCGCTGGCCTGGGTCATAGGCCCGCCCATCGCCTTTGCGCTGGCCATCGGCTACGGTTTCGAGCTGATGTACCTGGCTTCGGCACTGGCCTATCTGCTCTGTGCCCTGGTGGTGTGGCGCTGGCTGCCCTCTCTCCCTTTGCCCAAGATGGCTGAAGAGACAGAGCGGGTCAGCAGCTGGCGGGATCCGGCGGTGCGGGCGCTCTTTATCGCTTCCACCCTGATGTGGACCTGCAACAGCATGTACCTCATCAATATGCCGCTCTACATCACCCGGGAGCTCGGGATGGATGAGAAGCTTGCCGGTATCCTGATGGGCACGGCGGCGGCGCTGGAGATCCCCTTCATGCTGCTGGCGGGTTACTACTCGGCGCGCTTTGGCAAGCGCCCCATGATGTTGCTGGCGGTGCTGGCTGGCGCGGCCTTTTACACAGGTCTGGTGACCCTCACCGACCAATACGCCCTGATCGCCTTGCAGCTGTTCAACGCCATCTTCATCGGTATCGTGGCGGGGGTCGGCATGTCTTACTTTCAGGATCTGATGCCGGGGCGGGCCGGGGTAGCGACTACCCTGTTTGCCAACAGTATCCGCACCGGCTCCATCATGGCAGGGGCCATCGCCGGTGTGGTGGCGGAGGTGTGGAGTTTCCACGGGGTCTTTATGGTGGCGCTGGGATTGGCACTGGTGGCACTGGCCGCCAGCTGGCGGGTGCCCAACGTCTGACGGGGTGATGTGGCTGTTATTTACCGTGCAGGGGCTGGGGGTGCGGAAGCGGCGCTGATTCGCCCTGATATTCGTTGCGCAGGCAGCGCAGCAGCAGCTCGGTCGCAGGACCGAGAGATTCGGGGGAGAGGGTCAGCAGATAGGTGTAGAGGTGGCGTTCGTTGCCGCTTTCCAGATCCAGCTGTATGAGTGACCCTTCAGCCAGCTCCCGCTCAACCAGATGGCGCGGCAGCCAGGCATAGCCGAAGCCAAGGCGCAGCATGGCGAGCACTTCGTGGTAGTGGGTTGCCTTCCAGCCGGTGTCATCCGCATCGTTCCAGTCCACCGAGCGGTGAATGGGGGGATGAAGGCTGATCTGGTTGTGGCTGGTCAGCACGTCGCTGCGGATGGGCCCCTCCTCCTGTGCCAGCGGATGGTTGGCGGCGCAGAGGGGCAGCAGGCACACCTCGTCCAGCAGCAGGCCGGTGCGATCGCCGGGCAGGTGCTCGGAGAGCATCAGATCCCCCGGTTGCAGGGCGTTGAAGTGGCAGTGAATGCGTTCGTGCAGGTTGACCCGGCAACCCCGGCTGCGGGGGTAGAAGCTGGCCAGCGCCCGATAGAGGCGATCCCTTGGTTGCAGCGCCGAGACATAGAGGTTGATCTGCGGCTCCCACTGCCGCTCCAGGTTGTTGGCCAGATTTTCCAGCTCTTCTACTTGCTGGCTCAACTGACGGGCCCGCTTGAGGAAGATCTCGCCCGCCGGCGTCAGCACCGCCTTGCGGCCGCGCACCTCCAGCAAGGGCACCCCCAGACTCTGCTGCAACTTCGCAACCGCATGATTGAGGGAGGACTGGCTCTTGTTCAGCGCCTCGGCCGCCTGGGCGTAGCCGCCGCAGTCGACCACCGCCTGAAAGATCCGCCATTGCTCAAACGTGCTCTTGGGACGAAACATAGTTCAACCTGATTGGAGATAGGATGGTCAGTGGTTCGAACATGGAGCCTGTGCCCCCTATTCAATTTAACCCCTGCCGCACAACACTCTGGGTATTTTATTGATTTATTTGGGCTGGGCCACGCAACTTGTTTATTTTGGCTGAGCCACAAAGGTCTGGCCGGTTTTGCCGCGGCTGTCCGACCCCATCAGGTAGAGGTAGAGCGGCATCAGGTCGGCCGGAGTCTTGAGGTTCATGGGATCTTCCGCCGGGAAGGCGCTGGCGCGCATCTTGGTACGGGTACCGCCCGGGTTTAGGGTATTGACCCGCACACCGGTGTTCTCAAGCTCGTCGGCCAGCACTTCCATCATCCCCTCGATGGCGAACTTGGAGATGGCATAGGTGCCCCAGTAGGCGCGCCCCTTGCGCCCCACGCTGGAGGAGGTGTAGACGATAGAGGCATCGCCCTGCGCCTTGGCTGTCTGGCGCAGCAGCGGCAGCAGCGCCTGGGTCAGCAGGAATTCCGATTTGACGTTGACCTGCATCACCTCGTCCCACTCCTTTTCCTGAATATGTTCAAACGGAGAGAGGGTGCCAAGCAGACCGGCGTTGAACAGCACGCCGTCGAGACGGCCAAACTGCTGGGCGAAGGTTTCGGCCATGCCGCGGTAGTGGGCGGCGGTGGCCCCTTTCAGATCCACCGGCACGATGGCGGGCAGCGGATAACCGGCCGCTTCAATCTGGTCATACACGGCTTCGAGTTTGGCGCTGGTGCGGCCGAGCAGGATCACGGTGGCACCGTGAGCGGCGTAGGTGAGGGCGGCTTCGCGGCCGATCCCGTCGCCGGCACCGGTGACCAGAATGACTTTATCCTTGAGCAGATCGCGGGGTGCCTGATAATCGAGCATGACAACTCCTGTTAACAAATTCCGGCCATAAGTGCATGGCAATCGGCGCCAAGTGTACTGATCCGCGCGCCTGTTTGACCAGCCAGCGGCAAGAAAAATGTGAAGAAAATAGAGAGGTTGTGATGCTCGGGTTGGTTTTTCCGGGCACTGGCTGCGATTTTTTGCGCGCATTCGCCAAACTCCCTAGAATGTGACGAAAACCGATCCATTCTGGAGTCCATCGTGACATTTCTGACCGAATATGGCCTGTTTCTGGCCAAGACAGTGACCTTCCTGCTGGCCGTCGGCGCCATCATCCTGATGATCGTCAGCACTCGCCAGCCGAAAGCGCGCAAGGGTGAGCTGGTGGTGACCGATCTCTCGAGCGAGCTGGAGCAGGGGCAGTTTGCCCTCAAGAGCGCGCTCGCCAGCAAGGCCGAGCGCAAGGTGCTGGAAAAGCAGCAGAAAGAGGAGCAGAAGAAGCGTGCCAAGGCCGGGGATGAGCGCAGTCGCCTGTTTGTGCTCGATTTCAATGGCAGCATGGATGCCAAAGAGGTGGCCTCCCTGCGCGAGGAGGTGAGCGCGGTGATTGGCGTCGCTCAGCCCGGCGACGAGGTGCTGCTGCGACTCGAATCCGGTGGCGGCGTGGTGCATGGCTATGGCTTGGCCGCTTCCCAGTTGCAGCGACTGCGCGATCGTGACATCAAGCTCACCGTGGCGATTGACAAGGTGGCGGCGAGCGGCGGCTACATGATGGCCTGTGTGGCAGACAAGATCCTGGCTGCCCCCTTTGCCATAGTCGGCTCCATCGGGGTGATCGCCCAGCTGCCGAACTTCAACAAGTTGTTGAAAAAGCACGATATCGAATTCGAGATGCACACCGCCGGTCAGTACAAGCGCACCATCACCATGTTCGGCGAGAACGACGATCTGGGGCGCGAGAAGTTTCGCGAGGAGCTGGCGGCGATCCACGAGCGCTTCAAGGCCTTTGTGGCCGAACACCGCCCGCAACTCGATATCGATCAGGTCACGACCGGCGAGCACTGGCTGGCAAGTCAGGCCAAGGGGCTGGGGTTGGTGGATACCCTCTGCACCAGTGATGACTATCTGCTGGCACAGGCCAGCCACCACAAGGTGATCGGCATCAGCTATCGCAAGCCAAAAAGCCTGACCCAGAAGCTGGGGCAGCAGGGCGCTCAGGCGCTGGAGGCGGGATTAGGGCGGCTGTGGCAGCAGAGCCCCTGGCGCTAAGCCTAGCCCTCTGGCGCTAGCCCGAGAGAAATCCCGCGATAAAAAGGCCAGCCGATGCCCATCGGCTGGCCTTTTTGCATCCGGTTGCACCTTGCTGGTGAGCAAAGGTTGTTTCTATTGAGGCCCTCTGTTACAACTCAATGCTTTCCCCGTTTATGACAGGATCTTGTGGTAAGAGCTGCGGGGCATGGAGCATAGCGATGTCATGGAGCACCTTCAGGCAATTTACCCCGCTGGTCTGGATCGTCATTCTGGGCACCTTCATGGTACGCACCAGCTACTACATGGTGTGGCCCTTCCTCTCCATTCTGCTCTATCGGGAGTATGACCTTTCGGCCACCTTGATCGGCCTGTTGCTGGGGGGCTCAATGGCCCTCTCTACCCTGGTCAGCTTCTACGGCGGCTGGCTCTCTGATCGCTTCGGGCGGCGCAGCATACTGCTGGCCGGTTGTCTGGTGGCGATGATCTGTTTCGGCCTGCTCGGTTTTTCGCACGAGGTGTTCTGGCTCGGAGTCGGGGTGATGGGCAGCGGCCTCTCGTCGGGGCTCATCGATGCCCCTGGCAAGGCGCTGATGGCCGACAGTCTGGCCTCGGCCAAAGCGCGGGAGCTGGCACTGCACTTGCGCTATTTTCTGCTCAACCTGGGGGCCGCGCTGGGGCCGCTACTGGGGGTGACCCTCGGGATCAACGCCCAGCAGGAGACCTTTCTGTTTCTGGTGGTGAGCTATCTGCTGCTGGCGCTGGCCTTTGGCTGGGGATTTCGCCGGGCTGGCAGCACAGGCAAGCCGGGGGCGGCTGGCCCCGGACTGCGGGATGCTATCAAGGTGTTGCTGGCGGATCGCGCCTTCCTGTTGCTGGTGATGGCCAATCTCCTGATGGTGCTGGTCTACTCCCAGTTTCACTCGCCGCTGGTGCAATACCTGACTCGGGCCGGGATGCCGCAGGTGGCCGAGCTGGTTGCCCTGCTGGTGGCGACCAATGCCCTGACCGTGGTGCTGCTGCAGTTTCCGCTGCTGCGGTTGTTGTCACGCTGGCCGGTGCGGGTGCGGCTTCATATCGGCATGGCGCTCTTTCTGGCGGCCCAGCTGCTCTTCGCGCTGGGGGACCCGATGGTGCGCAGTCACTGGTTTGGCGCCGTGCTGCTGCTCAGCATCGGTGAGACCATTCTGTTTCCGCTGCTCAATGTGCTGATCGACCAGATGGCCCCCGCTCATCTCAAGGGGAGCTATTTTGGTGCCAGCGCACTGGCCGGGTTGGGAGGGGCCGCAGGTGCCCTGCTGGGAGGCTTGATCCTCGAGCAGTGGAGCGGTCAGTTGCTCTATGTGCTGATGGCGCTGCTTTGTGTGGCGATTTTTGCGCTCTATGAGTGGGGGGCCAGAGTACAGCGTCCCGCTGTGGCCACGTCTGTGGTTGAGCGGAGCTGACCCGGTTAACGCGGGGATCTGTGATGCTGAATGTTCAGTGCGTGCTACCCGGCGTCTTCTCTTTGAGCGCCTTCTTGGCTGCGTACATCCTCTCGTCGGCGAGCCGGATCAGGTTTAGCCCATCGTCGTAGTGCTCCGGTCCGGTCTGCACTATGCCGATACTGAGGGTGAGATCGCCCAGCTGCTCCTTGACGGTGTTGATCAATCGTTTGAGATAGATATCCCGCGCCTGACTCTCGTTGCAGTTCGGCAGGATCAGGCAGAATTCATCTCCGCCATAACGAAAGCAGCTGTCTTCGGCGCGAAAGACCTGACGGATGCAGTTGCCGACGATGCGCAGGATCTCGTCTCCGCGCTGGTGACCTTCGGTATCGTTGATTTGCTTGAAGTTGTCGATATCGAGATAGGCGATGGCCATGGGTTCGGCGCGGCGCTGACAGGTGCGCAGGCTCAGCAGCAACAGTTCGTTGAGGTGGCGAACGTTGAGCAATCCGGTCAGGGCATCGGTGCGGTTCAGCTCCTCCAGTTGCTTGGTACGCTCGCGAACTTTCTGCTCCAGACTCTTGGCATAGTTCTCCGACTTCTCTCTGGATGACTCTATTTCCGACACCAGACTGCGAATGTAGGTTTCGAAGACCAGAGTGATGTCGAACAGAAAGAGTTTGTCCAGGGCGGCCAGCATGACGAGGCGCTCCGGTTCATCGCGGATCTGCTCGAACATATCCTCGATCAGCAGGGCTTTGAGGGTGTTGATGGCGGCCAGATAGAGCTTGGGTTCGACCCCGATCCGCTTGTGAACCAACCCGATCCGCAGCCGGTTGTTGACGTACTCCAGATCGTAATGGCCGCTGAAGAGATCGAGCACATAGCGCCGTTGCGCGGTGCGCAACCGTATGAGGGTATCGGCATCCCCGATCAACAGGGCGATTTCGGTGATGGCCGTCTGCTGCTGGTAGAAGCGATCCACCAGGGCGTCGATCCGTGGTTCTATCTTGCTGCAATAACTTGCCAGCCGCGCCACATCCTGTTCATTGAGCAGCAATAACTCCTTGCGATGGGCAATTTCAAAGTCGGTGATCCTCATCTGCTCAAGCAGGGTCTGTTCGGTCGGATTCATCGTCGTCCTCGGTTTATTACTGGGTGTTACGCTGTCCGTGAGGTGGGACAAACAAGCAGGCGTGGCAATTGATAGTGTAGTCAGTGAGGCTGGGGCGCGCGCAATGCCCCCGCGTGGCGGGGGCTATGGAGGGTCAGGTGAAGGCTAAAGGGGCAAGAGATCCGGAGGGGGAGATCAGAACGTCAGCACCTTGTCGGCAGCCAGGGTCCATTGGGCCAGCATCGGCAGGGTGCCGACCTCAATGCCCTCGATCAGCGGCAGGGCTGTGATGCCACGGGCATCGGTGCAGGTCTTGCACAGGCGAATGGTGACGCCCTGGGCCAGCAGGATCTCCAGCATCTGGCGCAGGTTGTATCCCTCGGCCGGTGCCTGACCGGCCAGCGCCGCGCTCACCGCATCGGACATCAGGAACAGCTTCAGGCTGGCACCACCCTGTTCGTTGAGGGCGATAGCGAGACGCAGGGCGTTGAACAGGGATTCGCTGCCATAGGGGGCACCGTTGGCAATGACCACAATTTGTTGATTCATAACAGACTCCCGATTGGAAAGAGCGCCATTGTAGAACCAACAGGGTGGCAATTGCGTGATGTTGCACAACTTCTGTCGCACCTTTTTCCCGCTTGCTTGACCCTGTCGCCGATCGAGGTTTTTATGGTCAGCTCGCAAACAAGACCGGATGAATCGAGATGTGGAAAGTATTGGGAGCCGGCTTGCTGCTATTGGCGGGTCAGGCCTTTGGTAGTGAGGCGGTCGGTTGCAAGGCCCGTCTGCAGGCCGTCAACGACCAGCTGGTGTTTGCCAAAGCACACAACAATGCCGGGCAGATTGCCGGGCTGGAACAGGCCGCGCGCAATATCAAGGCCAACTGTACCGATGAAGGTCTGCTCAATGAGCAGAAAGAGCGGGTTAACAAACTGCGTGGCGAGGTGGATGAGCGTCTGCTCGAGCTGCAGGAGGCGAGAGTCAGTGGCAAACCGGAGAAGATTGCCAAGCGGCAGGCCAGGCTGGAGGAGTCCCAGACCCGAATGCTGGAGGCCCAGCGGGAGCTGGACAAACTGATCCGGCTGGTCGGCAAGTGATGCCCAGCCGCTGCACGCAGGATCAAAAAAGGCCGATTGCTCGGCCTTTTTTTCGTTTTACGGTCTGTGCATCCGCACAAACTTCTCCATCAGCTGATCTTCGGTCTCCACATAAGCGGGATCCCAGATGATGCAGTCGATAGGGCAGACACTGATGCAGGTCGGCTTCTCATAGTGACCGACGCACTCGGTGCAGCGACTGGGGTCGATCTCGTAGATCTCCTCACCCAGGCTGATAGCCTGGTTGGGGCACTCGGGATCGCACATGTCACAGTTGATGCACTTGTCGGTGATGAGCAGCGCCATCTCAGGCCGCCGTGTGCGGGTTGCGGGTATCCTGGCTGTCGCCCAGATTGCGCAGCAGGATGCCGTAGTTCACATCCAGATCTTTCGGGACCGGCACATAGACCACGTGACCGTTGCCCGGCGCGGTATCGATAAGCTCCCCTTTGCGGTTCTCCATCTGCTCCAGATTGAAACGGACGTTGCCCTGCGGGGTCATCAGCTCCAGATTGTTGCCCACCAGGAACTTGTTCTTCACTTCGACCTCGACCATGTCACCTTTGCGACCGGTGATCTCGCCGACAAACTGCTGGGTGTCGGAGACAGAGTAGCCGTAGTCGTAGTTCTGGTATTCGCTGTGGTTGTGACGGCGCAGGAAGCCCTCGGTATAGCCGCGGTGGGCCAGATTTTCGAGGGTACCCATCAGGCTGCGGTCGAACGGACGACCCGCTACCGCATCGTCGATGGCCTTGCGGTAAACCTGAGCGGTACGGGCACAGTAGTAGAAGGATTTGGTGCGCCCTTCGATTTTCAGGGAATGAACGCCCATCTTGGTCAGTCGCTCGACGTGCTCGACGGCGCGCAAGTCCTTGGAGTTCATGATGTAGGTGCCGTGTTCGTCTTCGAACGCGCTCATGTACTCGCCCGGGCGGTTGGACTCTTCCAGCAGCACCAGGGCATCGGTCGGCTTGCCAAGGCCCAGGGTGTTGTCCGGGCGGATGGCGATGGGCTCCTGACGGTGGACGATCTGGCCCACGTCATCTTCTTTACCCTCGTGCACCTTGTACTCCCAGCGGCAGGAGTTGGTGCAGGTGCCCTGGTTGGGGTCTCGCTTGTTGATATAGCCGGAGAGCAGGCAGCGGCCGGAGTAGGCCATGCACAGCGCGCCGTGAACGAACACTTCCAGCTCCATCTCCGGCACCTGCATGCGGATCTCCTCGATCTCGTCCAGCGACAGCTCGCGGGAGAGAATGGCGCGGGTCAGGCCCATCTGATGCCAGAATTTCACAGTGGCCCAGTTGACCGCGTTGGCCTGCACCGAGAGGTGAATGGGCATATCAGGAAAGGCTTCACGCATCATCATGATGAGACCTGGGTCAGACATGATCAGCGCATCCGGCTTCATCTCCACCACAGGGCGCATGTCGCGGATAAAGGTCTTGAGCTTGGAGTTGTGGGGCTGGATGTTGGCCACCACATAGAACTGCTTGCCCAGCGCATGGGCTTCGTTGATGCCCAGCTGCAGGTTTTCGTGATCGAATTCGTTGTTGCGCACCCGCAGGCTGTAGCGGGGCTGACCGGCATAGACGGCATCGGCGCCATAGGCGTAGGCGTAACGCATGTTCTTGAGGGAACCTGCGGGGGAGAGCAATTCTGGTTTAAACATGGCGGACTCTTTATATCTGATTGCAAATCAGGACGATGCCACCTGATGGCATCGTAGTGGTTGAGTTGCGGTGCAAGAAGCTCTCAGAGAAGAGGCTCAATGCAGCGCGACCCGATGACGGCATATCCGAGCCTATCTAAAGAAGATGCGCCGGATATTCGGGGTGCGAGATTGTACTCGCCCCCACGTCATCATGCAATTTGGCAGGAATATCATGCGAATGGAAAATCAGCTTTTGGGGAATCTTTGATGGTGGGTTAGCGATAGTTGCTGATGTTCAATTATCCAGTGCGAGTTGAAAAGCGGGGAACTGTTCGCTCATAAAATTGCGGGGGCTGTGGCCATTGCCTGCGGTGGCCAGCCACTCCCAATCCAGTTTTGGCGAGCCCGCTTTGAAGCGCTGATAGGCAACGCCCTGATGAATGGTCAGAAAGAGGGTCGTGGGGAGTCCCAGCTTGTTGCTGTAGCGCACCATCAGATCACCCTGATAGTCGTTGCTGATTCTGACTTTGAGCGCCTGCAATGTCAGACCGGTGGCGTGACCATGCTCGTCCCAGACTTCAAACATGATGTGAACACTCTGATGTCGATGATGCCACGATGAGCAAGATGGGATGCAATTGCAACTGTCAGATCTGACAAGACCGAAAAAGTGTGAGGGGGATAGCAGAAAGCGAAAACCCGGCACTAGGCCGGGTTTTCTTGAATGATGGTGGAGGGAGAAGGATTCGAACCTTCGAAGGCAGAGCCGTCAGATTTACAGTCTGATCCCTTTGGCCGCTCGGGAACCCCTCCACAGGGGCAAAGCAAATTGTATTCAGCCATTGCAATCAGGGAAATGGTGGAGGGAGAAGGATTCGAACCTTCGAAGGCAGAGCCGTCAGATTTACAGTCTGATCCCTTTGGCCGCTCGGGAACCCCTCCACGGGGTATTTCCTGATTGTCACTACTTTGCACTTGAATGGTGGAGGGAGAAGGATTCGAACCTTCGAAGGCAGAGCCGTCAGATTTACAGTCTGATCCCTTTGGCCGCTCGGGAACCCCTCCCCAAGTGCGAGGCGCATACTATCAGATCCAGAGGCTTTGTGAACCCCTTGATGAGGCATCTGGCAGTAAAAAATGACTGTTCGTCTATTTTTTGATACATCCAGCTCAAAATTCAAGCTTATCAGCAAGTTGTACGCTGCTTTTCTGCACAAAACAGCATCCGTGCAAGTTGGCGATCGCGCTGAAGAGAAGGGAAATAGCAGAAGACCGCCAGCGTCGGCGGTCTTCTCGGGCATCACATCTAGCGCTGGAACGGGTAGACCGAACCCAGTTTCAGGATCTGGGTCAGCTCGTCCAGTGCGCTGCGGGACTCCTGCACCAGTGCCGGATCCCGCAGGTCATCGAGGGTCAGTCGGTCACGGTAGTGGCGATCGACCCAGCCATCTAGGCGGGCAAACTGGCTGTCGTTGATGAGGCAAGCCGGATTGACCGCCGCGAGTTCCTGATCGTTCATGGCAACCCGTAGTCGCAGGCAGGCCGGGCCGCCGCCATTGCGCATGCTCTGTTTCACATCCATGTAGTGGACCGCCTTGATCGGGGTCTCCTGCGTCAGCAGCTTGCCAAGATAGGCCGACACCGCCGGATTGTCGCGGCACTCGGTGGGGGCGATGATGGCCATCTCACCATTGGGCAGGGTGAGGATCTGGGTGTTGAACAGGTAGGATTTCACCGCATCCAGCACGGATACCTCGGCGGTTGGCACTTCGATAAAGTGCAGCTCCCCTTCGCCAAACTTGCCGCTGATCTCGGCCAGCACCGCTTCGGTGTTGAGGAACGCTTGTTGGTGGAAGAAGAGCACGTTCTGGTTGCCCACCGCGATCACGTCGTTATGGAATACCCCCTGATCGATCACCTCCGGGTTTTGCTGAATAAACACCACGCTCTCCTCGCCAAGGCCATGCAGGCGGGCGATGGCCTGGCTTGCCTCCAGGGTCTGGCGGGCAGGGTAGCGCTTCGGCGCCGTGCGGGAGTAGTCAAAGGCGCTGCGGCCATAGACGAACAGCTCGACCCCCGCCTCGCCATAGGCACGGCAGAGGCGGGTGTGGTTGGCCGCCCCCTCGTCGCCGAAGTGGTCATTCTCTGGCAGATGGAGGTGGTGGCTGAAGTGGCGATCATTGTTGAACACGGCTCGCAGGATACGGCCCGTGACGCCCGGCTCCAGGGAGCGGTGAAACTTGTTGGTCAGGTTGGCGGGGGTGAAGTGAATGCGGCCATCCTGGGTATCGGCACTGGGAGAGACGGTGGCGGCATTGGCGGTCCACATGCTGGAAGCCGAATAGCAGGCAGCCAGTACGGCGGGAGCCTGTTTGGCGGCCTGTTCCAGCACCCGGGCATCGTTGCCGGTGAAGCCGAGGCGGCGCAGGGTAGCGAGGTCGGGACGCTCTTGTGGCGCCAGTACCCCCTGGGTCATGCCAAGCTCGGTCAGCGCCTTCATCTTGCGCAGTCCCTGTTTGGCGGCCTCTTTCGGATTGGAAGCCTCCTGGGCATTGCTCTGGGAGGCAACATTGCCGTAGGAGAGGCCGGCATAGTTATGAGTCGGGCCGACCAGACCGTCGAAATTGACCTCGAAGTGCTTCATTGAGTACATCCTTTCGATTTTTATGATGGGTAGCGGTTCCTTCCGCGCACAATGCGTCGGGGTTGGGCCATTATAAAGAGATTTTATGTTTTTGTAACAAGCCGGTAACCAGCAGACGTTTTTATGTCGTTTCAGATATAAAAAGAGGGGCGGTATGGCAGAAAATTGAAAAAGCGGTTGCGTCCGGCCTGTTGCCTTCGCATTAATAAATAAAGAAGCAATAAAAGAAGCCGTGTGGTTCGGGCTGGTCAGGCAAATTTGCTCACAAGATTGCTTTTTCGCGCCAAATCTCTTATACAGCCCCACAAAACCGCACACCAACCCCGTCGGGTGCAATGAGGATAATAGTTACAGCATGGGCAAATCACTGGTCATAGTGGAGTCTCCGGCCAAGGCCAAGACGATCAACAAATATCTGGGCAAGGACTACGTGGTGAAATCCAGCGTTGGTCATGTTCGCGATCTGCCCACCAGCGGCAGCGCCAGCACCGAGCCCAAGAAACCTGTCATTCGCGGCATCAAGTTGAGCGAATCCGAGAAGGCTGCCAAGGATCGCAAGGCCCTGTTTGCCCGGATGGGTATCAATCCGACCGCTGGCTGGCAGGCTAATTACCAGATTTTGCCCGGCAAGGAGAAGGTGGTCAGCGAGTTGCAAAGTCTGGCCGAGAAAGCCGACACCATCTATCTCGCAACCGACTTGGATAGAGAAGGAGAAGCGATCGCCTGGCACCTGCGCGAGATCATCGGTGGCGACGACAGCCGCTACAAGCGCGTGGTGTTCAACGAGATCACCAAGAGTGCCATCAAGGAGGCGTTCGCCCAGCCGTCCGAGCTGAATATTGACCGCGTCAATGCCCAGCAGGCCCGTCGTTTCCTCGACCGCGTGGTGGGTTACATGGTCTCCCCGCTGCTGTGGAAAAAGCTGGCCCGCGGTCTCTCCGCCGGTCGGGTACAGTCCGTTGCGGTGCGTCTCATCGTCGATAAAGAGCGCGAAATCAAGGCGTTCGTTCCGGTCGAGTTCTGGGATCTCAATGCCGACCTGCTGACCGCCGACAAGAGCGATCTGCGGATGGAAGTAGTCAGCCGCAATGGTGCCGACTTCAAGCCGGTGACCCAGGCCGAGACCTTTGCCGCTGTCGCAGCCCTGGAAGGGGTCGACTACAAGGTGGTGAACCGGGAAGACAAGCCAACCGGCTCCAAACCGTCCGCGCCGTTTATCACCTCTACCCTGCAGCAGGCGGCCTCTACCCGGCTGAGCTTCGGGGTCAAGAAGACCATGATGATGGCCCAGCGTCTCTATGAAGCGGGTTACATCACCTATATGCGTACCGACTCCACCAACCTCAGCAAAGAGGCGGTTGAGGCGGTGCGTGAATATATCGGCGAGCAGTATGGCGCGGCCTATCTGCCAGCCGAGCCGAATTTGTATGGCGCCAAGGCCAATGCCCAGGAAGCGCACGAAGCGATCCGTCCCTCCAACGTACAGGTGACTGCCGAGATGCTGGAAGGGATGGAGCCGGATGCCATGCGTCTGTACGACCTCATCTGGCGTCAGTTTGTCGCCTGCCAGATGACCCCGGCTCAGTACGACTCCTCCACCCTGACCGTCAAGGCGGGTGAGTTCGAGCTCAAGGCCCGTGGCCGTACCCTGCGCTTCGCCGGTTGGACCAAGGCTCTGCCGCCTATGGGTCGCAAGGGTGAAGATAGTCAGCTGCCGGCGGTGACCGTTGGCGAGGTGCTGAAACTGGTCAAGCTGGATCCGCGCCAGCACTTCACCAAGCCGCCTGCCCGTTTCACTGAAGCTGCGCTGGTGCGCGAGCTGGAAAAACGCGGCATCGGCCGTCCGTCTACCTACGCCTCCATCATCTCCACCATCGTCGATCGCGGTTATGTGCGGGTCGAGAGCCGCCGTTTCTTCGCCGAGAAGATGGGTGAGATCGTCACCGATCGTTTGGTGGAGAACTTCGTTGAGCTGATGAACTACGAGTTCACCGCCAAGATGGAAGACAAGCTCGATGGCATCGCCGAAGGGAGCCTTGAGTGGAAGAAGGTGCTGGATGCCTTCTACGCCGAGTTTACCCAGGAGCTGGAGAAGGCCGACAAGGCGCCCGAAGAGGGCGGCATGCGTGCCAACCAGATGGTGATGACCGACATCGACTGCCCGGATTGCGGCCGCAAGATGGGCATTCGTACTGCCACCACCGGCGTGTTCCTCGGCTGCTCCGGCTATGCTTTGCCGCCCAAAGAGCGCTGCAAGAAGACCATCAACCTGGTCTCTGCCGACGAGTTTGTCTCCGCCACTGACGGCGAAGAGGCGGAAACAGAAGCGCTGCGCGCCAAGCACCGCTGCGGTGTCTGTGGCACTGCGATGGATGCCTACATCATCGATGATAGCCGCAAGCTGCACGTCTGTGGTCGCAACCCGGATTGCGATGGCTACGAGATCGAGAAGGGCCAGTTCAAGCTCAAGGGCTACGAAGGGCCGAGCATCGAGTGCGACCGTTGCGGCAGCGAAATGCAGCTCAAGAACGGCCGTTTCGGCAAGTACATGGGTTGCACCAACGAGACCTGCAAGAACACCCGCAAGATCCTGAAAAATGGCGACATCGCGCCGCCGAAGGAGGATCCGGTGCCGCTGCCGGAGCTCAAGTGCACCCAGTCCGATGCCCACTTTGTGCTGCGTGACGGTGCTGCCGGTCTGTTCCTGGCAGCCAGCAACTTCCCCAAATCCCGCGAGACTCGCGCGCCGCTGGTGGAAGAGCTCAAGCGCTTCAAGGATCGCATCTCCGCCAAGCACAAGTATCTGGCCGGTGCCCCGCTCACCGATCCGGACGGCAACCCCGCCATCGTACGTTTCAGTCGCAAGACCAAGGAGCAGTACGTGATGAGCGAGGTCAACGGCAAGGCGACCGGTTGGACCGCTCACTACGACAACGGTACCTGGCAAGAGAGTTTGCCAAAGGCTAAAAAAGCCTGATGAAAAGAGGCCCCGACAAGGGGCCTCTTTGCTTATGGATAGCGGTATACTGAGACAGCTGCAAGGAGTGTAGCTGTCGTCAATCGCGAAGTAGACAAGGAGGTTGAGATGGAGATTAACGAGATCCGGCCAGGCATGAGCTGTATGACCCGTGAAGGGGCGGCCTATGTGCTGGAAGTGGACCGGCAGAGCCTGCTGGTACTGCTTCAGCGCGCGGACGAGACCATACCAGTGCAGGTGCGCAGTGACGAGATCCTGGCGCCGCTGGAGTGAGCCGGCTGTGCCCCCCTCAAAACGGCAGTAGAAAAAGCAGCTCGGCCAGATCGGGCTGCCATTGCCACTCCTTCATTCTGACCCGCCCACCGATCACCACGACCCCTTCTTGCTGCAGGCGTCCCGTCTGTTCGGCAAAGCCTGGCGATCCTTTCGGTAACGAGATGGTGCCCGCTGCGCCCAGCACCCGATGCCAGGGCAGTACCTTGTCGGTTTCCCGCAGCACCTTGCCTACCAGTCTTGCCCGTCCGGGCAGCCCCGCCAGATCGGCCACCTGACCATAGCTGACCACCCGGCCTGCCGGGATCAGGGCGATGATCGCTTCGATACGGGCAGCTTTGTTCAATGGGGATGGACTTGATTCAATGCTCATAGACCCGATTCGTCAAAAACAACAGAAGCGCCATTGTGGCGCTTCTGTCATGAGGCTGGCAATGATTCAGCCGAAGGTCTGGCTAAGCCCCTTCAGTTGCTTGGCCCGTTCCAGCAGAGCCTGACTGGAGTGATCGACATCCAGCATCTTCTGACTGTTGGCGTGGGAGTACTCGGAGATCTGGTGGATGCTGCGGCTGATCTCCTCTACTACCGCTTGTTGCTGCTCAGCAGCGGTGGCGATCTGGGTGGAGTGTTCGGTGACCAGCTCTATCTCTGCCAGCACGGTATGGAGGCTGCTGGCGCCCTGGCGGGTCATCTCGGCACATGCGCGGGTCTGTTGCAGGTTCTCCTGCATCATCCCCTTCCAGCGTCCCAGCGTGTGCTGGATCTGCTTGATGCTGCCCTGGATCTGCTCGGTTGCCTTGTGGGTGCGGGTCGATAGAGTACGCACCTCGTCTGCGACCACCGCAAAACCACGGCCCAGCTCCCCGGCGCGAGCAGCTTCGATGGCAGCGTTGAGGGCCAGCAGGTTCGTCTGCTCGGCGATGCCCTGGATCTCGCCCATGACACTGCCAATCCGTTCGGATTCGCTGGCGAGCTCTACCGCCGAGTTGAACGCCAGCTCTGCCTGTTTGGCGAGCTGTTCGATCTGTTGCTCGGTCTGGTTCAACTGCTGGTTGGTTTGTTCACAACGATTGCGAGCTTCGTTGACCTGACCGTTGGAGTCCTGGATGTTGCGGGCGATCTCGTGAGCTGTGTTGGCCATTTGAGTCATAGCCGTAGCCATCTGCTGGGTCTGGGCATCTTGCTCGTTGATATCGAGACAGGCCTGATGAGAGGCCTGCTTCAGATTGATGGCCAGGGTTTGCAGAGGTGCCGTGGCATCGTTGATCCGCCCCAAAACGGTTCGGATGCGGGCCTGCAGCATCTTGATATGAAAATCGGCAATGGCGCCGGGGTTATCACCGGAGTAGACCAGCCGGGTCAGACTGTCATATTCACGGCCCAGTTGCTGCAGATAGTGGGGCAGGGCAAAGAGCTCGCGCCAGTAGGCTCCGCCAAGAAGCAACAGGGGCAGCAGCATCAGCAGGACGGTCATGGCCCCTTGGCTGGCGAAGGTCCAGCCCATCAGGCCGAGCAGCAGCAGGGTAATGGCCGGGGTGCGCACTCTGGCAAGAGAGGGAAGGTTGCTTCTGTTGCCGCGCTCGGCCTTGAGCAGGGCTTGGTAGGTCTGAGCGGCGATGCGCTTGAATTGGGGCTCGGGCTTGCAGCGTACCGACTGGTAGCCGCTGATCCTGTTGCCTTCATAGATGGGGGTCACATAGGCATCTACCCAGTAGTAACGACCATCCTTGCAGCGGTTTTTTACCAGACCGCGCCAGGGTTTGCCCTCCTTGAGGCGGGCCCAGAGATCGGCGAAGGCGGCCTTGGGCATGTCGGGGTGGCGTACCAGATTGTGGTTGTGACCGACCAGCTCGTCGGCGCTATAGCCGGCGATGGTGCAAAAAGCCGGATTGGCATAAGTGATCACCCCGCGCAGGTCAGTAGTGGAGACCAGTTGTACGTCGGCAGGAAACTCCACTTCGCTATCCAGGGTATGGACATCTCTGCGGGCCATAGGAATACGCTCCGATGTTCTTGTTGATAATGTTGTCGTTGTTATTGTGGCAGATCTGGAGGTGGCCGCAGGCTCGCGCCAGCAGGAGGCAGACCAGCTTCATTGGGGGCTGGATTTTGCCAATAATGGCGGATGAATGGTAGGGGGAAGTTGATGTTTTGTTGGCTAATCGTAAAAAAGGCGGCCGATTGGCCGCCAAAGTAGAGACAACATTACCTCTGTGGCATCCGGTAGCGCACCTGCAACTGATCGAGGATCTGCAGCTGACCCGGCAGGCGGGCGGCGAAGTGCTCCCAGCCCTTGTGGGCGGGATCGCTCCAGGCCACCTCGGCCGTGGCCAGCATACGCGGGAACAACATGTAGTCGAGACGATCACGGCTGGTGATCAATTCTGACCACAAGGGGCTCAGCACCCCGAGGATGTTATCGTTGGCATGGAAATCGGCTGGGGCAGGGTCACACGAGTAGATCTGCTCCAGATTGAGGGTACCCGCCCAGTAGAGGCCGGGTTCATGAATATCGGCGCTCCAGGCGAGATCGAGATAGAGGAACTGGGCGGGCGCCATCACCACCGGATAACCGGATGCGGCCGCGTCCAGCCCAGCCTGAAAGCTGGTCCAGGCGCAGATGGCCGCTTTGCGGCTCACCTTGTCACCATGCAGGATCTCCTCCCAGCCGATCATCTGTTTGCCTCTGGCGGCCAGATAGCGCTGGCAGTGGCGCAACAGATGGCCCTGCAGTTCGCGGCAGTCGGCGTAGCCCTGCTCGGTCATCAGCTGCTGGCAGGCGGGACTGTCGGTCCAGACCCCGGTCGGCACCTCGTCACCCCCCATGTGGATCTGCGGGCCGGGGAAGAGCTCGCATACCTCGTCCAGAACGGCCTCCAGGAAGCGGTAGGTGCCGGGCAGTGCAGGATTGAGCACGTTGTCATCGAAATGCTGGACCGAGCGGTAGCGGGAGTGATCTGCCGTTTCGATCAGCAGCTCGGGCAGCGCCTTGATGGCGGCGTGACAGTGGCCCGGGATGTCGATCTCGGGAATGACGGTGATGCCGAGCTCACCGGCATAGCTCACCAGCTCCTTCACTTCGCTCTGGGTGTAGTAGCCGCCATAGGGTTCGGCACCGCCGCTGAGCTGGGGGTCGATCGCCAGATCGTGGCCGCGCCAGGCACCCACATCTGTCAGTGCCGGGAAGGCCTTGATCTCGAGTCGCCACCCCTCGTCATCGGTCAGATGCCAGTGGAAGCGGTTGAACTTGTAGAGGCTCATCAGCTTGAGCAGGCGCTTGATGGTGGCCGGAGTGTGGAAGTGGCGGGCGCAATCGAGAAAAATGCCGCGAAAGCCAAAGCGCGGGGCATCCTCCAGCGTGACGCAGGGCAGGCTCTCCCCATGTTGCAGATACCACTGGGCTAGCGTCACCAGCCCATGACACCAGCCCGCTTCGTCGGCGGCGGCAATTACCACCTCCTGCGGCGTGATGGTGAGTTGGTAGGCTTCGGGTGCCAGTTTGGCCTCGGTCAGCTGGATTTCAGCGTCATGATCCTGCTCCAGCGCCAGCGACGTCAGCTCGTTGAAGTGGGCCAGCAACTTCGGCACATCGCGGGGGGCGCTGACATGAGCCCGTTCGGCCAGCCGGAAGTTCCCCTCCAGCAGCACCAGATGGACCGGTTGCGGCACTATACCGGGCAGGGGCTCGACATCCGGCAGGTCGGGGCGGGTTACCGGCGGGTTCTCCAGTCCGAGATCCTGCGCCGCCAGCGTCACCGGCAGCAGCTGGGCACCCGTGGTCGCCTCCGGCAGGCTGAGAAAGAAGCCCTGCGGCATGTCGGAGAGCTTCTTGATGGGGGTCTGGCGGCAGCAAAAGCGCAGCTCGCAGCTGCCAGCGTTCGGGACAATCACCTTGTAGCTGCCGCTCTGGCGCTCCAGCTCGCCCCCTTGCAAGGAGTCGGGGTCGATGTGGCGAGCCAGACAGAAGTGCAGCTTCCACTTGGTATCCGGCATGCGGGAGAGGGTGAAGGTGAACCAGACATCCTCGCCGTCACGTCGGGCTACCTGGGTGTGGATCAGGGGTGTAGACATGGAAAATCCTCTGATTGGGCAAACAGGATGGCACCATCGAGCGCATCTGCCTGGGGGGGGATCAGGTTGAGCTGGCCGAGACGGGGAGCGAGGCGGGTGCCAATCCCTCCCAGCAGGGCGATCTGTCTGGCACCGAGCTGGGTCATTCCCTCCAGCAGGATCCGCAGCTGTTCGCAGGTTTCGTCCAGCAGCTGATTGGCGAGCTCGTCGCCATCGCTGGCTGCATCAAATACCCAGGGGGCAAAGTGGCCATAGTCCGCCGGAATGGCGCGGGCGGCCCAGCGAACCACCTCGGCCTGATCCCGCTTGAAGCGGTCCATCAGGCGGATGGCGAGGGTGCTGGGGGGCAGAATGCCGTCGTGGCAGAGCAGGGATTGCTGGATGGCGCGCAGCCCCAGCCAGGCGCCACTGCCTATGTCTGAAATGGGGAAGCCGCGGCCGGAACAGGTGCGGATCTGCCCCTCCTGATAGACCAGCCCCACCGAGCCGGTACCGGCGATCAGGATGGCTCCCTCCCGGCCACCAAAGGCGCCGAGGCAGGCACCGAAGGCATCGGAGGTGAGCCTGACGCTGGCGAAGGGGAAGGGCATCTCGAGCAGGGCGTGATAGCAGTCGGCCAGCTCGGCGGAGGCGAGCGCCAGCCCGACCCCCATCTGCTGTTCACTCTCGATAGCGATCCCGGCGGCAAGGCGGGCACTGGCGATGGCGGCCAGCACATTGGCGTGGGCATGGGGGATGCCCAGCTCCAGATTGGAGCCGGCCGCGCGCCCCTCTCCGAGCAGCTTGCCCGCCCGATCCCGAATGCGGGCGCGGGTGTGGGTGCCCCCGCCATCGACGCCGACCCAGAACTCAATCATGGCGACCTCCATTTCCCTGCGCACTCTGCCAAGTGATGGCCAGAGCAAACCAGGCAGCGTGGGGGATCCACTGCTCACCCCAGCGCCAGTTCTGATCCAGCCGATCCTTGTACTCCTCCGGAATAAAGGCCACCTCATTTTCGTCATCAAACCCTGAGGTGATGCCGTTGCAGATACCCCCCTGCGCATTGGGATAACCGGCGGTATAGGCGGGGTTGTTGATGCCGTGGCCAGCCAGCATGCAGGCGTTGAAGGGGTTTTGCCCGAGGATCCAGTCGAGTTGGCGCTGACCGTAAGTGATGAGCGGCTGGCTCTGGCGGGGGAAGTGACGGGCGCCAGCAAAGGCCATGGTCGCCAGAGACGCGAGGCGGGCGTT
This sequence comes from Aeromonas sp. FDAARGOS 1404, assembly GCF_019047085.1. Classification (NCBI taxonomy): domain Bacteria; kingdom Pseudomonadati; phylum Pseudomonadota; class Gammaproteobacteria; order Aeromonadales; family Aeromonadaceae; genus Aeromonas; species Aeromonas sp. FDAARGOS 1404. Next base: position 1,066,338 of record NZ_CP077237.1, on the reverse strand, counting down.
CTCCCCCTGCCACCAGTAACCGGATTCGTTGTTGTGGGGCATAAAGAAGCTGACGCGCGGCGCTTCATCCACCCCTTTCACATATTGGCGGGCGAGGGAGAAGGGGTTGCCCGCGCGGGCACAGAGCGCCAGCTCGGCGGCCAGCGCCTGCTCCACCACGGTTTGTACCCTAGCCTTGTATTCCTGATCCGGCTCTACGCCCAGATATTCCAGCAGCGCCAGCACCGGCAGACCCGCCTCAGCGGCGTGGTAGTAGGGGCGCGAGCCATCCTCGTTGGCCGACCAGTAGTGACCCAGCTCCGGATGAGGGCGCTGGCGGGCACAGAGCTTGCTGGCACGGGCTCTCGCCTCATTCAGCCACTCGGCGCCGAAAGTGCGGGTCAGCTCCACCGCTGCCAGCAGGGCGCAGTAATCGTCGATGATGTTCTCGACCCCGTCATCAAGGTAGGCAAGGTTGTGCTCACGCAGATGCAGGTAGCCGCGTTTGGCCGCCTCGGCGTAGCGGCTGGCATCGAAGTCGCCGCTGACGCTCTCGCGGGCGGCGCGGGCCAGCGCGGCGATGGCCATGCCGCCCCCTTGGCGAAAACCCGCCTGCCAGTTGGCGGACTTGAGCCCCTGTTGGGTGGCATAGGCGCACAGCTCGCGCTGGGCAGGATCCTTGCTCCACTTGTCGAACAGGGTCATGTAGAAGAAGCCCGACTCATCCTGCATCCGGCAGAGGAAATCGGCGCCGTGCAGCGCCTCGTCATTGAGCCGTTTGCAGAGGTTCACCCCGTCGATATCGCGGCGCGGGGCCAGCAGTTCCCGGCACTTGAGCAGGGCCCACACCACCATGGGGGTCTGCTGGGGGTTGAGGTAGTTGGCGTAGGAGAGGTGGCTCAGGTACTTGCTCATGTCGCCGCTGGCATCGAACCAGCCGCCGTGCACATCTTTGTGCTGGTCGGTGCCAAACAGGCGGGCGTTGCGGTCGGCCCGATCAAAGGTGCCGCTGGCGCGCTGCCCCTTGAAGTAGTGAATGACGTCGGAGAGGCAACTGCTGGCCAGCAGATCCTGGCCGATGGCAAAGCGGGTGGAGCGGACTATGCCTTGGGCAGTGATCGCCTCCAGCCGATAGTGACCGGGCTCCTTGAAGGCGGAGAAGTCGGCACACCAGTAAGCGCGGCCCTGCCAGCCGGGGACGCTGCCCGCCGGTTGCAGCGGGGTTTCAAACAGGATCTGGCCATCATCAAGGCGTTGCAGCCTGACATAGCCGCCGAGATCAGGGGCGGGGGAGGTTTGCAACAGGGCGACCTTGTGTCCGTCGCACTCGTAGCCCACCTGATTGATCAAGAGTTCCATCAAGGTATTACTCCTGTGGTTCACCGCCGGGCGGTGAGGCACATCACGGGGCTGTGGCCGCCCCGTATCGAGGCATGGCCGGACAGGGTTGTCCGGCCGGTCTAAGGCTCACCCTCACTCGTAGAGGTAGCAGCGCACGAAGTGGTTGTCGGCAAGCCGGGTGATGGGGGGCAGCGCCTCCTTGCAGCGGGGCATCGCCTGATTGCAGCGCCCGGCAAAGGGGCAACCGCAGGATTCCGGCGTCCAGAGCGGGATCTCCCCCTTGCGGCCTCCTTCCAGCTCGGCGTGGATGCTCTTCTCCGGATCGGGCACAGCCGAGATGAGCAGCTGGGTGTAGGGGTGCTGCGGGTGGTGCAGGATCTCGTCCACCTCGCCCCACTCCACCATGTGCCCCACATACATCACCGCCAGATCTTCCGCCACATAGCGGGCGGTGGCGATGTCGTGGGTGATGTAGAGCATGGAGACGCCGAGCTCGTTCTTCATCTGCTCCATCAGGTTGAGGATGCCGATGCGAATGGAGACGTCGAGCATGGAGGTGGGTTCGTCCGCCAGCACTACCTCTGCTTCCACCGCCAGATTGCGGGCGATGTTGACCCGCTGGCGCTGGCCGCCGGAGAGCTGGTGCGGATACTTGGCCGCCGTCGCCTTGGCGGGGGTCAGTCCGACCTTCTCCAGCAGTGCGTAGACCATGTCGGGCAGATCTTTCTTGTCGATCACCTTGCTGTGCAGCAGCAGGGGGCGGGCGATATGGTGGTAGATGGTGTGGGTCGGGTTGAGCGAACCGAACGGATCTTGCCACACCATCTGCACGCTCTGGCGATAGTCCAGCAGGGCGGTGCCTTTGTTGAACTCCTCCAGATCGTGGCCGCGATAGAGAATGCGCCCGGCACTGAGCTTGTACATCTTGGCGATGATCTTGGCGATGGTGCTCTTGCCGGAGCCGGACTCCCCGACCACCGCCAGGGCGCGGCCCCGGTGCAGGTTGAAGGTGATGTCGGAGAGCGCCCGCATCTTGCCACTCTTGATGGCATTGGAGTTGATGGGGAAGTCCTTGTAGAGGTGCTGGACTTCGATGATGGGTGCATCGGTTTTGGCGATTTGCATGACAGACATCCTTAACAGCCAGCGGCCTTGTCCAGATAGATCACGGAATCTTGTTGCAGTCCCTGCTCCTCATAGAGGTGGCAGGCGGTCTGTTGCCCGGGGCGGATCTCGGCCAATTTGGTGTACTCCTGACGGCAGCGATCGTGCACCTTGCCGCAGCGGGCCTGAAAGCGGCAGCCGACCGGCACCTCCAGCAGGTTGAGCGGGGTGCCCGGGATCCCCTCCAGTACCTTCTTCGGCCCGTGCAGGGGCGGGAAGGAGTTGCCCAGCCCTCTGGTATAGGGGTGCAGCGGCGCGGTCAGGATCGCCTTGGAGGGGGCGACCTCCACCAGTTCACCGGCATACATGATGCCGATGCGATCGCAGAACTCCACCATCAGGGAGAGGTCGTGGGTGATGAACAGAATGGAGAAGTTGAACTTCTCTTTCAGGGCATAGACCTTCTGCAGGATCTCCCGCTGTACCACCACATCGAGCGCCGTGGTTGGCTCATCCATGATGAGCAGCTCGGGGTTGAGCGCCATGGCGATGGCAATCACCAGCCGCTGGCGCATGCCGCCGGAGAACTGGTGCGGGTAGTCCTTGAGCCGGCTCGGGTGGATATCGACAATGGTGAGCAGCTCCTGGGCGCGCTTGATCGCCTCGTAACGGGTCATGCCGGGGTTGTGGGCCAGCAGCACGTCGCAGAACTGCTCCTCCATCCGCAACACAGGGTTCAGGGCGTTCATGGCGGACTGGAACACCACCGACACCTGTTGCCAGCGATAGGAGCGTAGCCGCTCGTCGTTGTAGTGGAGGATATTCTCCCCCTTGAACAGGATCTCGCCACCGCTGATGTAGGCGGGCGGCTTGTGCAGCCGGGCCACCGAGAAGGCGACGGTGGACTTGCCGCAGCCCGACTCACCGGCGAGACCGAAGATCTCGCCCTGTCTGATATCGAAGCTCACCGAGTTGACGGCGCGCACGTCGCCATTTTCGGTGATGTAGTCGACGCAAAGATTGCGTACTGACAGCAGGGGATGCTTGTTCATGCTGTCTTCTCCTGTGCTGTGGCAACCGGAGTGGTGACCGGCGCCGCGAGTTTCTTCCAGCGGCTCAGCCCTTTGTGGGAGCGCAGCTGCGGGTTGGCAATCTCGTCGATGGCGAAGTTGAGCAGGGCCAGACCGGCACCAAGGGTGGCGATGGCAAAGCAGGGGGCCAGGATCTCCCACCAGGCGCCGACCAGAATGGCGCTGGAAGTCTGGGCGTTGTAGAGCATGATGCCCCAGCTCACCACGGTCGGGTCGCCGAGGCCGAGGAACTCCAGGGTCGCTTCGGTGACGATGGCGTAGATGATGGAGCCGATGAAGCTCACCCCGATGATGGAGATGAGGTTGGGCAGGATCTCCACCAGAATGATGCGCCAGGCCGGCTCGCCCAGCACTTCTGCGGCGATGACGAACTCCTTCTCGCGCAGGGCCAGGGTCTGGGCACGGATGACCCGCGCGCCATAGGCCCACGAGGTCAACCCTATTATCACGGCAATCACCGCCGGTGACGCCTCCCCGATAAAGCTCGCCAGCACCAGTAGCAAGGGGAGGTTGGGGATCACCAGCACCACGTTCATCAGGAAGGTGAGGCACTCATCCACCAGACCCCCGAAGTAACCGGCGGTGATGCCGATGGCGACGGCCAGGGTGCAGACCAGCAGACCGGCACTGAAGCCCACCAGCAGCGAGATACGGGCGCCGTTGGTGAACTGGGCCCAGATGTCGTGGCCCATGCGGGTGGACCCCATCACGAACTCGGCACTGGGCGGCTGGTGGGGGCGAGCCACCCGTTTGGTCGGCTCGTTGCTGGCCAGAATGGGGGCAAAGAGGGCCATCAGTACGAAGGCAACCACGATGGCGAGGCCACAGGCAGCCTTCTTGTTGCCCAGCAGGATTTTGAGAATGGTCGGCATACGCATCTTATTTGCCTCCTGTACGCAGACGGGGATCCAGGAAGACGTAGAGCACGTCGGCCAGGAAGTTGAAGCTGAGCATGGTGATGGTCATGATGAGCAGCTGCCCCTGAATGAGCGGGTAGTCGCGGGCCAGAATGCCCTGATAGAGGGTCAGGCCCAGGCCGGGATAGTTGAAGATCACTTCGGTGATGAGGGAGCCACCGATGACGAAGCCGAGCGCCATGGAGAGGGCGGTGACGCTGGGCAGAATGGCGTTGCGGGCGCCGTAGTTGAAGATCACCCGGTTGCTGGAGAGCCCCTTGGCCTTGGCCATGGTGATGTAATCCTCGCCCAGCAGGTTGATCATGTTGTTGCGCATGGTGATGAGAAAGCCCCCCACCTGTACCACGGCCAGGGTCAGCACCGGCATGATGGCGTGAGTCATGATGCTCTTGATGTGCTCCCAGCCCCAGTCAGCCTTGATCTCCGGGCTGTAGGCGTAGCCGATGGGCAGCCACTCGAGGCTGACCCCGAACAGGAACAGGGCGAGCAGAGAGACCACCACCGGCGGAATGGCCTGCATCACCAGGGTGAGCGGGGAGAGAATGCTGTCCATCCGGCCGCCGCGATACCAGGCGGCGAAGATGCCGACGATGGAACCGATGGAGAAGCTAAGGATGGTGGAGGTGCCGACCAGAAACAGGGTCCAGCCGATGGCACGGCCCAGCACGTCAGAGACCTGCTGCGGGTAGAAGCGCACCGAGGTGCCGAGATCCCAAGTGAAGACACTCTTCACATAGGTGAGAAACTGGGTGCCGATGGGGCCGTCGACGAAGCCGAAGGTGGCTTTGAGGGCTTCCAGGGCGGCGGGTTCCATCATGGCGCCAGCGCGGGCAAACATCACGGAGACAGGATCCCCTGGCATGGCACGGGGTAACAGGAAGTTGATGGTGGCGGCTACCAGAAAGGCAACCAGATAGAAGGAAAAGCGTCTCAGTATGAATCCCATGATAGTACCTTTTACTGCAAGTCTGCCCCGCGTCGGGTATAGCTACCCCAACCCCGGCGGTGCCGGGCAAGAAGGGGATTAACGGGGAAGATGGCCCCCCGCAGGGGGCCGGGATTGTTTAGCTGTTTGGCTTGAGGGACAACACGTGCAGCAGACGCTCAGGGGTGTCCGGGTGGAGCTGAGGTTTGGCTACCGGGTTATCAGCACTGAACCAGCCGTTGAAGCGCTTGGTGCTGTACTCATACCAGGTCGGGTTGTTGAAGACCGGAATGATGGTCTGGTTGGCACCAACACGATCCTGGATGGCGAACATGATCTCCTTCTGCTTGGCCGCATCGGCGGTCTGGGTGAAGTCATCGATCAGCTTGTCGAGCTCGGGATCCTTGTAACGGGGCGCGGCGAAGCGGTTGCCACGGTCGCCCATGTTGCGGGAGTGGAACGCAGTCTCGAAGTACTTGTGCGGGTTGGCACCGGCAAAGTAACCCTGCAGGGCGACATCGAAGTCACCAGTGATCAGGTTCTCGGTCCAGACGGTCGCTTCCGGGGTGGCGGTCTTGGCGTTCAGGCCCAGCGCCTGCAGCCCTTCTACACCAATCTGAACTGTGTTGACCCAGTCGGTCCAGCCATTCGGTACCAGTACCTTGAACTCGATCTTTTTGCAGCTCGGGGTGTCGAGGAACTTGTCGCCGTCACAATCCTTGTAGCCTGCCTCTTTCAGCAGGGCCTTGGCCCCTTCCAGATCGAACTTGTTGTACTTGCCGTACTTCTTGTCCACTTCCGGGTTGTTCCAGGAGTCAAAGGCTTTGCCCAGACCTGACGGGTACTCGTTGACGGTCGGGTAGCCGTAGCCCGCGATATCCACCATGGACTGGCGGTCCATCGCCATGGAGAAGGCGCGGCGGAAGTTGATGTCGTTGAAGGCTTCGTTATTGCCCGGGTTCTTGGTCTGGAAGTTGACGTTGAACGCCACGGTACCGGAGGCCGGGAACCAGTATTTGTTGTTCTTCGGATCGTTGCCGACGTAGAGGCGCTCGATATCCGGCACGAAGGAGCCGAACCAGTCGATGTCACCCTTCATGACAGCCGCCAGCACCTGGTCGTTGGTGGCCATCTGCGGCATGCGGATACAGTCGATAGCGAGGTTGGCGTTATCCCAATAGTGCGGGTTGCGGCACTGGGTGTAGAGCTGGGCGGAGAAGTTGTCCACTTCGGTGAAGGGGCCAGTACCAACCGGCTTGTCGTTGGTGAAGGCAACCGGATCTTTCACCGATTTCCACTGATGCTCCGGCACTATGGGTACCAGCACCAGATCGTTCACCACGTTGGTGTTGACCTCGGTCAGGTCGAATTTGACCTTGTTGGGGGCCAGCTTCTCGACGCTCTTGATCTGGGTCCAGATTGAGCGCTCATCCAGCGCCTTGTTGGCCTTGACCAGATTGAAGGAGAAGATGATGTCATCGGCATCAAAGGCTTCGCCGTCAGACCACTTCACGCCGTCACGCAGATCGAAGGTGACGGATTTCAGGTCATCGCTGAACGCATAGTTGGTGGCCAGACGATAGACGGGTTTGCCCCCTTGCATATCGTTGAAGATCACCAGCGGTTCATAGATGAAGTGACGGGTGGTGTGCAGCAAGCCCGCTTGCAGGAAGGGGTTGAAGTTCTTGACCCAGGCGGTTTCCTGCTGTGCGACCATGGTCAGCACGGTTTTGTTTTCTGCGGCCATGGCGTTACCGGCGGCACCGGCAAGCATCATGGTTCCCAGCATTACAGCGGTAGAGATTTTGGATACTTTGGCAAGCATATGTTTTCCTTTCTTATTTTTTGGCATTCCCGAGGGTTCGCCTTGTTTTGTGTGAGCACCGGTTTCGCATGCTGATGAAATCGGCCCTCTGTGTTGGTCAGGTGTCTAACCTTTGTCGTTCTGTTTTCCAACGCCCTAAGCAAACCAGAATTAACAGGAAAACAACAACTATTGATTTCGTTGTTTTCGTAAAAATTGACGGTGTTACGTCAATCTCGTCAAAATGCTTTTTTATCTGTTTAGAATCATTGGTTTGCGTTATTTACTCTCGCGTAGAAAGTGGCTGTGAAAATGGCGTATATGACAAATTTGTGAATTGGATCTGCTCTCGGTTTCGGGGTCGGGCGGGGCTTTGTTTTGCATAAAAAGAAACCAGATTGCCAATTGTGATCCGGCGCCCGTTTAGGGCGCCGTGTCACGGCTTGCGGTTGGCGAGTTGACGCAGGGTCTGGGCGCTGTGCTGCAACTGCTGGCGCTGGTGGTCATTGAGCGGGCAGTGGCCCAGCACATACTCGGTGGTGGCCACGACCGTCTTCCAGCGTGGCGACTTGGGCAGGGTGTCCAGACTCAGGTATTTGTCGAGGGTGCGGGTCTGCGGGCTGGATCTGTCCATATAGACCCGCCACAGCTTGCTCTTCTCCGCCAGCACGATTTTGCCCTTGCCGGTCCCCTGCTGCCAGGCATCCAGGGTGAGCTGCATGGTCTCTACCAGCGCACGGCGCAGCGGCTCGTCATCCTGCTGGCGAATGAGGTCGTCGGCCAGCGAACGGAACTCGCCACCCAGGCGGCTCAGCTCGCCCAGCAGCTGTTCATCTTCGATGATGGCTTGCCGCGAGAGGTTCTTGAGGGCGTTCTCCAGCGCCATTACCCGGTTCTCATCCTGACGCAGCTCGGTACTCAGAGTGAGGGCGAAAGCGGCCTGTCCTCCGAGCGTGATGGGCAGGGCACGGGCGTTGAGCACATCTTTTTGACCGGCCACCAGAAACTCCAGATTGTGTTCCCGCTCGCTGGCAAGGTCGGGCCACTGCTGTTGCAGCGGGGTGGCGAGCCACTCATTGAGGGGCTGCCCCTCCATGGCTTCCAGCTCCTGCCCCAGCAGGCGCGCCAGCACCCGCGAGGCAAACAGCACTGTGCCCTGCTCGTCGATAAAGATCATGGGGTCGGCCCCTTCGCCGAGCAGGGCCAGCAGCCGCTGCTGATCCTGATGCAGTCGCTCCTGCAGGGTGAGGCGGTGCTCGATCTCCTGCTTCAATAGCCGGTTCTCTACCAGCGAGGCGCGTCCGGCCTTGGCTTCCAGCAGCGCCTTGACCCGAGCAAACAGCTCCTCCTTGCAGAAGGGTTTGACCAGATAGTCGTTGGCACCGGCCCCGAAGCCCTCCTCGATATCCTTGGGCTGGTTGAGGGCGGTGAGCAGCAGCACCGGCAGCATATCTTTCGGGTGCTGCTGGCGCAGGCGGCGGCAGACGTCAAAACCGGAGAGGGTCGGCATCATCACATCGAGCAGGATGAGGTCCACCTGCTCCTCGGCCAGCTTGGCCAGCGCATCGTGGCCGTCACTGCTGGGCAGAATGCGGTAGCCGCAGGGCTGCAGCAGATGGCGCAGGATGTGCAGGTTGATGGGCTCGTCATCCACCACCAGAATGAGCGGCGCACCCTCGGGGGGAGGGGGCAGATCGTCGCTCTTCCAGTCAGGCAGGATCAGCGGTTGCTGGCGCACCAGCTGATGCTCGATCTGGCGGCTGTCGAGAGTCAGATTGGCCGCTTTGCCGGTGGCAAGGGGCAGGGTAAAGGCGAAGGTAGAGCCAACGCTCGGCTCGCTCTCGACAAACAGCTCGCCCCCCATCAGGTGCACCAGCTGGCGGGTGATGGAGAGGCCAAGGCCGGCCCCCTGCTTGCTCACCTCCGGGCTCATCTGCACCAGCGGCTCGAAGATATGTTCGAGATGGTCGGGGGCAATGCCGATGCCGGTGTCGGTGACCTTGATGCGCAGGAAGTTGTTCTCGACGATGGCACTGAGCACCACCTTGCCCTGCGGCGTGTACTTGATGGCGTTGCCCACCAGGTTGTAGAGCACCTGTTCGAGCCGCTGCTCGTCGGCCAGCACCGGTGGCAGTTCGGCCGGGCTGATATCCACCAGAGTGAGGGGTTTGGCCTGCACCAGATGCTGGCAGAGATCCAGTACCAGCCGGATCACCCCTTTTGATGAGACGGGCTGGGAGTGGATCTCCAGCTGGCCGTAGCGCATCTGATGGTAGTCCAGCAGATCATCTACCAGACGGGCCAGGCCATCGGCGCTCTTGATGATGAGGCCGAGCTGTTTTTGCTGCCCTTCGGTCAAATCCTGCTGGCTGGCGAGCATCGACTCTGCCATCCCCTTGATGCCGTGAATGGGGGTGCGCAGCTCGTGGGAGGTGTTGGCCAGCAGTTCATCCTTGAGTTTGTCCGCCTGCTGCAGGCTGAGGTTCTGCTTGTGGGTCAGCTTGACCTGCTGTTGCAGCTCCTGGGTCTGCTGTTCGATCAGTTCGATCTTGTCCTTCACCGAGCGCTGCATATGGCGAAACGCCTCGGCCAGCCGGTCGATATCATCGCCGGTGCGCTCGATGGCGATGGGGTGGTCCAGCGCGCCGTCGGCCACCTGCTCGGCCGCTTCGGTCAGGGATCGCAGCGGCGCCGTGATGGAGTGGGAGAGCCAGCGGGAGAAGAGGATCAGCAGCAGTACCGAGCCCGCACCCAGCACAATCACCAGAGTTTCCAGCTGGCGGATGGGGGCATAGGCTTCCCGGGTGGAGATCTCGGCGATAAAGGCCCACTCGGTATCGAACACCTTCACCTGGGTGTAGGCGGCCAGCACCTCGTCATCCTGATAGGAGTGGAACAGCCCGACCCCCTGCTCGCCGGAGAGCGTCTTGGTGATGAGGGGCGTTTGCAGCGGCCGGAAATTGGGGCTGAAGCTGTTCTCGACGCTGAATTCCGGCGCCAGCCAGGCATCGGCGCGCATCCGCTTGTCGGGGCCGATCAGGATGGTTTCGCCGGTCTCGCCCAACCCCTCCCGCTCCGCCATGATCTGGTTGAGCTTGTCCGGCAGCAGCTCGAAAATCACCACACCGCGCACATAGTCGTACTGCATCACGGGGGCCGCCATGTAGGCAACCACCTGCCCGGTCAGCTCGTTGCGGCCAAAATCGGTGAACTCGAAGATCTGCTGCGGCTTCTGGCCACCATCGAGGCGGCGTTTGATCTTGGCGAAGGTCTGGCCCAAGCCACTGCCCTGATAAGGTCCGGAGAGCAGATTGGTGGCAAAGTTAGGGTGCTTGGTGACCGAATAGACCACATCACCGTTGAGGTCCACCAGAAAGATGTCGCTGTAGTTGGACTTGCGCACCATGTCGGCATAGCCGCGATGAAAGCGCTGGTGCACCCGGCCATACATCTCGTCGGCGAGGATAAGCGCCGTGATGGAGGGTTCGATCTCCACCTGACTGTCCGGTTTGCGCAGTTGATCCCAGGAGCCGGGCAGATAGCGGGCCTGGGCACGGCTGCGGGCCTCCTGCGGTGTGGTGCCCAGCTTCTCGAAGGCGCCGGTAAAGCCATAGAAACGGCCGATACTGTTGCCGGCAAAATCCTGCTGGGAGAAGTTGATGATCTGCTCTTTGAGGTTGTTGAAGTAATCCTCGAGCTGACTCTTCTTGATATTACGAACGGAGACCAGATGGTTGGAGGTCTGGGTGGTGAGATCCTTGCCGTGGCTGTATAGGAAGAAGAGGGTGATGACCAAAAAGGGCACCATGCCCAACATGAAAAAAGCCAGCATTAACTGCGGCCTGAGCCCACGAAGCGTGAAGATCCATTTCATCTTGTGATTTTCAATTGAGAATCCGGTTATTAAGCCGCTCAAGTCTCGAACGAAAGCGTAATCATTTCAACGACTTTATCCCAAATTCGCTTGGTGGGTCACAGCTGGCTGGAGAAAAATGCAGCAAGGCGTTTAAACCCTGAGCAAACAGTCTGCATCAGGGCTTAAATTGCGAAAAAGGGGTTGTGCTGGAGCTCGTGGTACGTATAATGCGCCTCGTTGTCAGGCAACTGGCACGAAAGCAGTAACGCGGGAATAGCTCAGTTGGTAGAGCACGACCTTGCCAAGGTCGGGGTCGCGAGTTCGAGTCTCGTTTCCCGCTCCAATTTTCCATCACATCAACGATGGAACTCACTTTCAAGACAATCAGTCTTGTCAGCATGGCGCGTTAGCAAAGCGGTTATGCAGCGGATTGCAAATCCGTTTAGTCCGGTTCGACTCCGGAACGTGCCTCCATATTCTCTCTGTTTATCTCAATCACCACTCTTCGAGTCTGAGCCTTGGTCAGTATCCTTGCTGTACCAGTAACTGCTCGCAGCCAGCCTGTTTCCACTCCCGCTCGAGATAGTGGCTCACATCCGCCATGTTTTGCCCCCGATATTGAAACTGCACCTCGGCGCTGTGCTGGTTGAGATCCGCAATCCGTTGCTTCAGTGTGCCGCATTGCCACAGGCTGACGGTGGGCACACCCCGTTCGGCCTGCACGATGGCATCTTCCCGATTCAGTTGCCACTCCTCCAGTTGTGCCCGTGTCAGGGCAACCATCAGCACCAGCAGTGCCACTTCCGGCAGTTTCATGCGTGTCTCCCTACTGCATGTTTTTCCCCTGATAACTGTGGCAAAGCGCACGATTTTCGCAAGTTTGTTAACTGTGGGTTAATGACGTAACCCGTTTTCAGTATTTCCCGTTTTTCACCATTTTTTTATAAAAAAATGCGTTGGTGATGTAGTAATCCTACATGGAGTGGGGTAATCTTTGCTCAGTGGTCTTACCAGTAAGGAGTTACATCATGTTTCATCCCTTTTCCCTGACTCAGATTATTCTTCGTCGCATTTATGTATTGCTGGTGGGCATTCTGGCTTTCCCCGTGATGCTGTTTCGCAGCGATCGTGCCCGCTTCTACAGCTATCTACACCGGATCTGGAATAAAACCAGCACCAAACCGGTGTGGCTCAAAATGAGCGAGCGTGGCGAGCGGATCTTCTACTAAACCCCATTCGCACCATGTGCAAAAAGAGACAGCCAAAGCTGTCTCTTTTTTTATCTGTTTGCCGCAACTCCTGCCTCCCAACACCACTCCGATTGTTTATTTCTTGTTTATTTAAAGTTACATCCAGCCCTGCCTGTTGGCGGGGCTTTTTTATGTCTGACGCATCTCTTTTGATGGAAGCAGTGAAGAAGATTAACGGGATGAAAGCACCATATGGCACTTTCCTCGCTCATTAATGGGTGGTCGTTGAGAAATTTTCAATGATGAAATAGCTTTTAAAATCAATTAATTGAGTGTCTGCCTTTGGATTTTTTAACTCTTTTTGTGTTTTTTTTGAAAGGGAATATCCCGTTTGCCGGTTCTATTGCAGGTACCCGGTTGCGACAAATCGGGGATATCAGCAACATCCAACGACATCAAAAGGAACATGAACATGAATGTTAAAAAAAGCACTGCTATCGCCTCCGCCATGACCGGTCTGCTGGCGCTGGGCGCCCAATTTATCGCGGCACCAGCAATGGCTGCCGATGAAAAGGAGAAGTGCTACGGCGTGGTCAAGGCCAGCAAAAATGACTGTGCGACCAAGAGCAGCTCCTGCGCCGGTACCGCCAAGGAAGATGCTCAGGGTGATGCCTTTGTGGTGATGCCCAAAGGGCTGTGCGAGAAGCTGGTCGGCGGTTCGCTGCAACCCAAGTAAGAGACATCGGGCAGGGGATGGCCAATGGGTCGCCCCCTGCATCTTCTCTGATTGGCGAAAGCGAGTCTTGCGATGAACCCTTTGATTGGTATCGGATTACGCACTCCCCATTACGATGAGATCCGGCAAACCCTGCCGGCAGTCGGTTGGCTGGAGGTGCACAGTGAAAATTACTTCGAACGGCACAGTCACGGTTTTCAGGTGCTCGCCGAACTGGCGCAACACTACCCCGTCAGTCTTCACGGCGTTGGCATGTCCCTCGGTTCTGCCGACCCGCTCGATCCGCACCATCTGCAGCAGTTGTCGACACTGGCCGCGGCGATCAAACCGGTACGGATCTCCGAACATCTCAGCTGGGGCAGCATTGGCGGGCGTTACTTCAACGATCTGCTGCCGGTGCCCTATACCCGCGCCTCCCTGCGCAACATGAGCGACAAGATCCAGCAGGTACAACAGACCCTGGGTTGCCGCATGTTGATTGAGAATCCCTCCTCCTATCTGCAACTGGCCGGGGAGATGAGCGAGTGGGAATTTCTGGCCGAGCTGCAGCAGCGCAGCGAGTGCGGCATCCTGCTCGACCTCAACAATCTCTATGTCAGTGCCTTCAATCACGGCTTCTCTTGCGATGAGTATCTGGCGGCGATCGATCTCGCCACCGTCGGGGAAATCCATCTGGCCGGTTATACCGAGAAGCAGCTGCCGGAAGGCTCTCTCTATATCGACACCCACAGCGCCCCTGTGGTGGCACCGGTCTGGGAACTCTATCGCCAGATCTGCCGCAAGCAGGCCATTCCGACCCTGATTGAGTGGGACCTCGAGATCCCGCTGCTGCCGGTCTTGCTGGCAGAGGCGGCGCAGGCCAGTGCCATTCTGGATGAGGCGCGTGCCATGAGTGCACCACGGGAGGTGGCCCATGGCTGAACTGACACAGCTGCAACAGCATTTTGCCGATGGTCTGCTGGGGGCGCCTGACGCTATTGCCCCTCACATCAGCTCCCGGCTCTTTTCTGCCGAATCTGTGCTGCAGGTCTATCGCAACCACTTCATCCTGAGCCTTGGCGAGGTGCTGGCGAGCAGTTATCCCGCCGTCAAGGCTATGGTCGGGGAGGACTTTTTTGCAGCGGCGGCCCGTGGCTTCGTATTGGCCGAGCCGCTCAGGGAAGGGAGCGTCATGCACTATGGCGCCGGATTTGGCCAATGGTTGGCCCGCTTGCCGACTACAACCGGACTGCCCTGGCTGGAGGAGCTGGCTCAGTTCGAATGGCAGCTTGAGCGTGCCAGTCTGCTGCCGCTGGAATCACGCTGCTGGCCAGCCGAGCGTCTGGCCGCATTATCGCCGCAACAATGGGAGCGGCTGCGGCTGTTGCCAGCCACGGATCTGCTGCTGGTTGCCAGCGATTATCCGGTGCAGGCCCTGTGGCAGATGGCGCTGCACGGTGGTGAAGCGGTGGAGGTGCTTGATGCCCCCGTCTGGCTGGCATTGAAGAAACAGCCGGATTGCCGGGTTGCCCCCTTGCCCCTGACTGCGGGTGAGTGGGCGCTGCTACAGGGTTTTCTCGCTGGTACGGCGCTGGTCGATCTGCTGGCGGCCGACCCTGCGGCCAGAGAACATCTCACTCGCCTGATAACCCTTGGCCTGCTGGTGGATATGGAGGTGATGCCATGATGGCAAATAAATGGCTGGCGCTGGCCAGCTCAAGTGGTGATTTGCCGCGCTGGAGCAGTGCCGGTGTCCTGTTGCTGGCGCGGCTTTGGGTCGCCTCGGTTTTTTTCACTTCAGGCTGGCTCAAGCTGACGGAGTGGGATTCCACTCTCTATCTGTTTGAATCCGAGTATCAGGTGCCCCTGCTGCCCTGGTTGTGGGCTGCTTATCTGGGTACGGCGATCGAGTTGTTGCTGCCGCTCTTCCTGCTGGCGGGGCTTTTTACTCGCCCGGCCGCCTTGCTGCTGTTTGGCTTCAATATCATGGCGGTGATCTCCTACCCGACCCTCTGGGCGGGTGGCTTTTACGATCACCAGTTGTGGGGCTGGATGCTGCTGACCCTGATCATCTGGGGCGGCGGTGTGCTGAGCCTGGATCACTGGCTGACACGTCGCAGCCATTGATTTATCAGTGATTTCCCCAATGACAAAGAGCGCCACAAGGCGCTCTTTGTCATAATGACGACCGGCGAAATTTCCCATGAGAGAAAAGGAGCAACCCATGATCATTCGTCAGGCAAGGGCCGCAGATATTCCCGCACTGGTGGCGTTGCGCATGGAGCTGTTTTGTGAGGTCGGTGAGCTGGTGACGCAGCAGGCAGACCCGGCCTTGTGGCAGGCCACCCTTGACTATTTCACCCGGGCGATGAGTGAAGAGAGTGCTTTATCCTGGCTGGCTGAGGCCGATACGCAGGAGGGCGGCAAACAGATCGTGGCGGCCGGGACGCTGGCATTGTTTGAACGGCCGCCCTATCCCGGCAATCTGGCGGGGGGGGAGGGGTATCTGCTCAATATGTATACGCGGCCACAATGGCGCCAGCAGGGGATCGCCACGGCGCTGCTCGATGCCATTACAGCCTTCGCCAGATCGCGTCAGCTGGGCAAGGTGTGGCTCCATGCCAGCGAGCAGGGGCGCCCTCTCTATGAGCGGATCGGCTTTGTCGCCAATCCGGCCTATCTGGAGTGGCAACCGGCGGTGGAGTAAGGGTTGCAGCTCTGCATGAGTGGCGTTTGGTCGGTGAATTTGATTTACAGCAATAAATATGGCGTCAGATGGGATCGCGGCAAAGCCGCCAACTATGCTGATGGAGCACGCCACCATTATCTTATTGATCCACTGCGTGGTTTGGCCATGGTGGGTGCCAGTCTGGAGGATACGCTTCGATGTTCAATAGCAAACTGAAAGCCGAGTTGCAGCAGTGCCAGGATCAACTTCTGGAACAGCAGGGATTTTTTGACGCAGTGCACGGCAGCGTGGCGACCATCACCTTTACGCCGGATGGCACTGTGCTGGCCGCCAATGATCTCTTTCTCAACGTGGTGGGCTTCAGTGCGCCCGAGGTTATCGGCCAGCATCACCGTATCTTTTGCGACAAGCTCTATGCCCAGAGCAGCGACTATCAGCAGTTTTGGGCGGATCTGAAGCAGGGGCGCTCCCGTACCGGGGTGTTCCAGCGCTTCAACAAACGGGGCGAGGCGATCTGGCTGGAAGCGACCTATTTTCCGGTCAAGTTGCGGGGCGTGGTGACCAAGGTGATCAAGATCGCGGCCGATATTACCGAGCACCACCTGCAACTGCTCAGCCAGCAGGCGGTGGTGACGGCGCTGGATCGGTCGCTGGCGGTCATCGAGTTCACCCCCGGCGGGGAGGTGATTGCTGCCAACGGCAATTTCCTCCATACCATGGGCTATACCCTGGCTCAGGTGCAGGGCAAGCATCACCGCATCTTCTGCGACGATCAGTTCTATCGAGACCAGCCCCACTTCTGGGATGAGCTGGGCCGTGGTCAGTTCAAGTCCGGTCTCTTCTGTCGTCAGAACAGTCACGGTAGCAAGGTGTGGCTGGAGGCGACCTACAACCCGATCCTTGATGAGCATCGCAAGGTGGTGAAGGTGATCAAGTTCGCCAGCGACATCACCGAGCGGATCAACAAGAGCGATGCGGTGCGGGAAGCGGCCATGTTGGCCCACGATGCGGCCCGGGAGACCCTGAACTGCGCCGAGCGTGGCGCGGGTCTGCTCTCCTCGGTGGTCGATACCTCCAGCCTGATTGCCAGCCAGCTGACTCACAGCATCGGCCTTATCAATCAGCTCAACGAGCAGTCGCGCAGTATCGAGGCGATCGTCTCCACCATCAGCAGCATCGCCGACCAGACCAATCTGCTGGCCCTTAACGCAGCCATTGAGGCGGCGCGGGCGGGGGATCAGGGGCGTGGTTTTGCGGTGGTGGCCGACGAGGTTCGCCAGCTGGCGGCCCGCACGTCTCTCTCTACCGACGAGATTGCCAAGGTGGTACAAAATAACCGGGAGCTGACCGCCAAGGTCACCTCCGAGATGTCCGACGTCGCCAGCAGCGCCGAGCTGGGTAAACAGCAGGTGGGTGAGGTGAACGAGGTGATGAGCGACATCCGCCGGGAGGCGAACAACGTCTCCAGCACCGTCTCTGATCTGGCGATTTGAACCCCCGGACTTCCTGTCATGCCGGGGCATTGACTCATATTTGAGCAGTCAGTGCCCCAATCTGAACCCCTCCTGTATCGTCCCGCCATTGTGAATTGTCCTCTTATGGCCCCTTGATTAGGCTTGCCGCCTCATTTATTTCAGAGCAGGAACAGAACACGATGGCATTACAACAGAAGGGGCGGGCAATGGCCCTGCTGGTTATGGTCGCGAGCATGGGTCTGGGCGGCTGTATGGGGCAGATGGGGCTTTCCGGCATGGTCACCAAGGGCAACCTGAGCGTGGTGGATAACCGCTACGCTCGTGCCGGGGTCTTTATGCTGCTCTCCCCTGTCTACGGTCTGGCCGCGACCGCTGACCTGTTTGTGTTCAATACCATCGAGTTCTGGTCTGGCAAGAACCCCATCACCGGCAAATCTCCGGCTGTGGTGGACATGAAAGCCAATCCGGTGATCAAGGTGAACCAGCATCTGGATCCGGCCCTCAAGAAGGTGCCGCTGGCCATGCTGCCACAAGGGGTGCGCGAGGTAGAGATCAGCTACCCGGACGAGCATACCGCCCAGATGGAGGTGCACTATCTGGATGGTCGCCGCAGCATGATGCGTGGCGAGAAGCGTGGCGAGTTGATGGATATCTACTTCGATGGCCGATTTGTCTCTACCCTGAGCCGCGTAGAGCTGGAAGAGCGGGCGAATCAGGGCAAGGCTGCTGCCTAAATTCAACTGAATCCAGATCGTTCCAGCTTCAGATGGGGTATACCTAATCTGCTGGCAAAATCGCCATGATGTCTAAGGGAGTAGACTATGACGGTGAATGGATTGCGATTGGCGGAGTTGATTGGTTCCCTCAGTCATGCGCTCGACATGACCGAGGGGCAACCAAGAGGACACTGCATTCGTTGCTGCTGGATAGGTTCCCGTCTGGGGGAGCGGCTGGGACTGGACGCCCGGCTGCGCCATGATCTCTACTACACGCTCCTGCTTAAAGATCTTGGGTGCAGCAGCAATGCCGCCCGCATCTGCGAGCTCTATCTCACCGACGATCTTCACTTCAAACGCGATTTCAAACTGGTGGATGGCTCCCTCTCCGAGGTAGTCAACTTTGTGCTGGGCCACACCGGCTTGCAGGCGGATCTGCTGGGACGTTTTCGCAGCCTGTTTCATATCTTTCGCAACGGCGACCAGATTGCCAACGAACTGATCCAGACCCGCTGTCATCGGGGGGCGGATATTGCTCGCCAGCTCCGTTTCAGTGACGAGGTAGCCGATGGCATCCTCTCCCTTGATGAACACTGGAATGGCAAAGGTCGGCCCCTGCAACTGGCAGGCGAGGCGATCCCGCTCTTCTCCCGTATTGCCCTGCTCTGTCAGGTGGTGGATGTGTTTCACGCGGCCGCAGGTCCGGATGCGGCGTTCAAGGAGCTGCGCGAGCGCAGCGGCAGCTGGTTTGATCCGGCGCTGGTTCGCGAATTTGAAGCGCTGGCCGACGAGGCGTTCTGGCAAGGACTGGCCGATCCCCGACTGACCGAGTGGGTGCTGGTCCACCCGGCCGGGCAAGGGGAGGTAGCGCTGGATGAGGATTATCTGGATGAAATCGCGGCGGCCTTCGGGCAGGTGGTGGACTCCAAAAGTCCCTACACCGCCGGTCACAGCGGCAGGGTGGCGCTCTATACCGATATTCTTGCCACCCAGATGGGGTTGTCCGAGTCGCGTCGACGCTGGCTCAAGCGGGGCGCCCTGCTCCATGACGTGGGCAAGCTCGGGGTGAGCAACGCCATTCTCGACAAACCGGGCAAGCTCGATGCGCAGGAGTGGGCGGCGGTGCAGATGCATGCCGCCTACACCGAGGAGATCCTGAGCCGTATCGGTGCCTTCGAGGAGCTGGCGCAAGTGGCGGGAGCCCACCATGAGCGGCTCGATGGCAAGGGCTACCCCAAGGGACTGAAGGGGGACGAGATTACCCTTGAGACGCGCATCATTACCACAGCCGACATCTTCGATGCCATCACCGCCAAGCGCCCCTATCGCGGCGCCATCCCTGTGCCGCAGGCGCTGGAGATGATGGCGGAGAATCTGGGCACCGCTATAGACCCCGACTGTTTTGCCGCCCTGCAGGCGGGTATTCAGGATTTCTCCCTCTACCTCACCACCGAGCAGCCGCTGGCCAATGCCAGTTAAGATTTGCTGCCTTCATGGCCCAAACGGCCAGTCAGACAGCAAAACGCCCCGCAACTGCGGGGCGTTTTGCATTGGGTCTAGTCCGGCTGCTTGCGATGGGGCGGGGTGAGGATCAGTCCCAGCAGGCGGCGCAGGTGGGTGAGCTGTTCGGTCAGCTGGACGTTGAGCCAGAGGTAGCCATTGATGGCTGCCTCTGCGTTGGGCGGCAGCGATACCTGGGTCGCCACCTCGTGCAGGCGGGCGATGGCGGCATCGGCCCCGCGACCGTCACCGGTTTGCATCATCAGGGCAAGCTGGTTGATCGCCTCCTCGGTGGCCAGATGGCAGGCTTGCAGCGCAGCCGTGCTCTGCATCAGGAAGTGGCTCTCCCGATCGTTCCAGTAGGTGTTGGCCAGCATCTCCAGAGTACAGAGGGTGTTGCGCATGGTGACCTGCACCGCATCAAACAGGGCGACGCTGTGGCGCGTCTCCTTGGCCGCAGGGGCCAGCAGGGCCCGCAGTTTGCCGGTCTGTGCCAGCAGCTGGGAGAGATTGTGCTTGAGGCGCGGGCGCTCCAGCACATTGGGGGAGAGGTGAGTGTGATAGAGCCGCCCCGACTGCTGCAGGATCTGGTGCAGTTGCAGCCGCCAGTGGCTGTAGGCCCGCTGGGGATAGATGCTGCAAAAGAGCAGCGCCAGCAGGGAGCCCAGTATCACGTCGGCACTGCGCCACAGCGCCGTCTCTATATCCCCCGGCATGGCCCCCATGGTGACTCCCAGGGTGATGCCGATCAGCAGCCCCACATAGGGGCGCTTGCCGAGGGCCAGATAGCCGCAGAGAAACATGATGCATCCGCACCAGATCAGGGTAAGCGGTAGCGAGTAGATCTCGAGATAAAGCGCCACCACCCCGCAACTGGCGCCGAAGATGGTGCCCACCACCCGCTGCAGGGCGCGGGAGAGCACATTGCCCCAAAACGAGATGGGGCCCATCACCACCACCAAGGTTATCAGCGGCCAGGTGCTCTCCGGCAGTTTCAGCTCGCGGGTCAGCAGAAAGGTGAGCATAAAAGCGAGCGCAATGCGCAGGCCATGGACGATCCGGTAGCGGCCATAGACCAGCAGATCGAGTCGGGAGAGGGGGGCATCAAGACGCACGGTCTGCCTCCTGTCAGGTGGGGGACGGGGCGCCGTGCATCCGGCCGACGCCCCGTCGGGATTTAGGCCAGTCGTCCCTGCAGGGGGTGGATCCAGACCCGCCCGCCAACGGCGATCCCGGGTTGATCCGGTACGATTTCGATCAGGCAGTTGGCATCGGCCATGGAGCTGAGAATGCCGGAGCCCTGTGGCCCTGTGGTGCGCACCCTCAGCTGGCCGTTACGGTCCTGATGAAAGATGCCGCGCAGAAACTCGGTGCGCCCCGGGCGGCTCTTCATCTTCTCGTCCGCCAGAGCCGAGAGACGCAGCGGCTGCCACCGCTTGCCTTGCAAGCGGGCGATGGCGGGCTCGACAAATTGCAGCACGCAGATCATCGCCGCTACCGGATTGCCCGGCAGGCCGAAGAAGGGGGTCTGCCCCAGCTTGCCAAAGGCGAGCGGGCGGCCCGGCCGCATCTGGATGCGCCAGAAATCGATCTGGCCCAGCTCCGCCAGCACCAGCTTGATAAAGTCGGCGTTGCCCACCGAGACCCCACCCGAGCTCAACACCAGATCGGCGCTGGCGGCGGCCTGCTCCAGCTGCTGGCGCAGGATGGTCTTGTCATCGGGAATGATGCCAAGGTCCATCACCTCGCAACCGGCGGCGCGGATAAGGGCCATCAGGGTGAAGCGATTGCTGTCGAAGATGTGGCCGGGGGCGAGCTGCTCGCCCGGCGCCTGCACCTCGTCACCGGTACTGAACAGCGCCACTTTCAGCGGGGTGCGCACTGTGAGACTGGCTTGACCGAGTGATGCCGCCAGCCCCAGCTGGGGGGCACCCAGCCAGGTACCGGCCGGGATGGCGACTGCGCCCTTGGCGAGATCTTCACCGGCCAGGCGCACATTCTGTCCCGCCCGGATCGGTGCGGTGACGGTGACCCACTCACCTTCAATATGCGTCTCTTCCCGCATCACCACGGTATCCACACCGGGGGGCAGCGGGGCGCCGGTCATGATCTGCACCGCCTGACCGGCCAGCACAGGCTCGTGGCGCTGCTGGCCTGCCAGCACTTCCCCCACCAGTTGCCAGCGACCGGTGGCGAGATCGTCGCTGCGAAGGCCAATGCCATCCATCGCCGAGTTGGCGTGGGGGGGCACATTGATGGGGCTTATCAGATCGGCGGCCAGCACGGCGCCGTGGCACTGGGCCAGCGGTTTTTCGGAGCAGGCCGTGCTCGGGGTGAGGGCCGCCAGAATGGCATTGCGGGCCGCTTCGACCGAGAGAAAGCCCTTGCCTGCTTCAGGCTCCTTGCTCTGGCAGCTGTCAAGCCAGCGGCAGACGAAGTCGGTGATAGCCTCAAGGTTGTTGATATCGAGTTGCGGCAGGGTGGTCTCTGCGGGCTGGTCGCTGGCCAGCGCGATGATGTCGCTGTCTTCGGGGAAGAGCAGCGGCTTGCCAATCTCGGCGCGGTGCAGCTCGATTTTCGGGAAGTGTTCGTGCTTGAACCCCTCGACCAAGAGCAGATCGAGCTCTGTCTGATCGAAGCTGGCCAGCAGTTGGCGAAAGTCGGCTTCGGCCAGTTCGGTCTCGCCGTGCGTTGTTTCAGTAATGCGAGCATGACGACGGCGGGAGGCAACTATCATCTGCTTGGCACCCGCCTTGCGTAGGCGATAGCTGTCCTTGCCCGGCTGGTCGATATCAAAGTCGTGGTGGGCGTGCTTGAGCACCCCGATACGCAGGCCGCGATCCACCAGCAGGGGGATCAACTGCTCCAACAAGGTGGTCTTGCCGGTGCCGCTCCAGGCGGCGAAGCCGAGCAGGGGAAGAGTGGGGGCCGGGGTCATGAGGTGACTCCTTGTTGGGGGTCGATAGCCGAGGCAAGCAGACGGGCCTCGTAGGCAGCCAGCTCGGCAGGGCTATTGAGATTGATAAAGGCATCCGGCTGATCGGCAAAGCTCACCACCGCCATATGGTGGCGGGCAAACCAGATATCGATTTTGCGCTCTCCCTCTGCCAGCGCGGCGGTGAGGGAGGGGAGCAGGGATTTGTGCAGCAGGGCCACCACGGGTTGCAGCCAGTCGCCATCGTGGGCTACCACCAGCTCGGTATCCGGGGTCAGGGCGGCGCGAAAGCGGCTCATCAGATCCAGCGGCAGGGCGGGGCCATCGCAGGGAACGAACAGCACCCAGTCGTGACGGGCGGCGGCAAGGCCCGCCTGCATGCCCGCCAGCGGGCCGAGATAGTCGTTGTTGTCATCGCTGATGACCGGGGCCAGCGCCTGATAGCGGGCCTGACTGCGGTTGGCGTTGATCAGCACCTCATCCACCTGGGGGCGCAGCCGTGCCAGAACGTGGTCGATAAGAGGGCGTCCCGCCAGTGCTACCCATCCCTTGTCTTCGCCCCCCATGCGGGTGGCGCGGCCTCCTGCCAGGATCACTGCTGATACGGCAACGGCATCAGAGTGGCTGTCGCTTTTTGAAGTCATGTCGCTCGATGATTTTTAAAGGGGTCGTCTCTTGCAGCTGGCCACGGGCGAGGGTCCATTGCCGCTCGCACAGGTCGGTCAGGGCGTTGCTCTGGTGGCTGATGACGACCAGGCCGCTGCCATGTTCCCGCAGATCTTGCGCCAATGCGGCCATCAGGGCAACCGAATGTGTGTCGAGATTGGCGGTGGGCTCATCCATCAGCAGAAAGGCCGGTTGCAGCGCCCAGGCGCGCGCCATCGCCAGCCGTTGCCGTTCGCCACCGGACAAAATGCTGATGTGCTCCCGCGCCAGCCCCTCCAGCTCGACCCGGCGCAGCGCCTCGAACACCCGGATCTCGCTGCCGAGCTGTTTATCGAGCGCCCAGGCCACGTTGTCGTGCACCGTGCGATCGAACAGATAGGGGGTCTGGTGCAGATAGGTGACCCGGCCCGGCCCCAGATCCCGCTTGAGCAGCCGGTTGAGCCGCTGTTGCCAGCGCCCCGGCAGATTGGTGTGGCCGCGGGTGGGGGCCAGCAGCCCTGCCAGGATTTTGAGCAAGGTGGTCTTGCCCACCCCGTTGGCTCCATGCAGCCAGATGGCATCCCCCGGTGCGATGGCGAGCCGGTCAATCTCGAACAGCTGGCGCTCGCCAAAGCGCATCGTCAGCTGGTGGGCGGTCAGGGCCATGGGGTACTCCTGTTGATACACAGTGGGGGCATGGTCAGTTCTTCAGATAGCTGTGGCCGCGACAGGCCGTCAGCAGCAGGTTGAGCAAGAGGGCGAGGGTGAGCAGCACTATGCCGAGGGCCACCCCCTGGGTGAAGGCCCCTTTCTGGGTCTCCAGCGCGATGGCGGTGGGGATATTGCGGGTGAAATGCAGGATATTGCCCCCCACCATCATGGAGCAGCCCACCTCGGTGACGATGCGGCTGAAGGCGCCGATGATGGCGGCCAGCAGGCCAAAGCGGCACTCGTGCATCAGGCCGATCAGCGCCTTGGGCCAGGAGACCCCCAGGGTCAGGGCGGTTTCCCAGGCGCGCCGATCGCTCTGAACAAACGCCGCGTGGGCCATGGTGGCGATCACCGGGAAGGCGATCAGCATCTGCCCCACCACCATCGCCTGCTGGGTAAAGAGCAGCTTCCAGTCGCCAAAGGGGCCGGCCCGCGACAGCAGCATATAGAGCAAGAGGCCAATCACCACGGTCGGCACCGATTGCAGGGTATTGATGCAGGAGAGCCAGAACCAGCGGCCGGGCAGCGGCAGATAGGCCAGGGCAAAGCCCAGCAGCAAGGCGGGCAGCAGCACCAGCAGCAGGGCGATGCAGGAGACGGAGAAGGAGACCCCCACCACCTGCCACAGTTCGGTGTCACCACTGAACAGCAGGGCGAGGGCAGCCAACGTAGTGTCGAGCAGGGTCGGCATCAGGCGCCTCCCTCAGCGAACCGGGGGAGGGCCATCAACCTCATCGCAGGGGTCAGGGTTGCCATTATTTCCCGTTGGCATCCGCTACAAACAGCGCTTGACCCGCCACCTTGAAGTCACCGATCAACTTCTGGCCATGCTCGGAGATCAGCCAGTTCTTCAGGGTGCGGGCCCCTTCGGTGTTGAGATCCGGGTAGCGCTTGGGGTTGACCAGGATCACCTGATAGGGGTTGAACAGGCGCTTGTCACCCTCCAGCAGCACGGCGAGATCCAGCTTGCTCTGGTAGGCGAGCCAGGTGCCGCGGTCGGTCAGGGTGTAGGCACCCAGCTCCGAGGCCATGGTCAGGGTGGGGCCCATCCCCTGGCCGATGGATTTGTAACCGGCAAACTCGGGTTTGACGTCAGCGGCCTGCCACAGGGTCTTCTCCTTGATGTGGGTGCCGGACTCGTCACCGCGGGAGATAAAGATCTGGCCCTGCTCCTTGATGGCTTGCAGCCCCTTGGCCGCGTCGTGCAATTTGGCCAGACCCGCCGGATCTTTCGCCGGGCCGACGATAACGAAGTCGTTATACATCAGGTGTACCGGCTCGATGCCAAAGCCTGCATCGACAAACTTCTTCTCGGCAGAGGGGGCGTGGGTCATCACCAGATCCGCATCGCCATTCTCGCCCATCTTCAGGCTCTGGCCGGTACCGGCCGCCATTACCTGCACCGGATAACCAGTCTCCTTGGTGAACTGGGGCAGCAGCCAGCCCAGCAGACCGGACTGCTCGGTGCTGGTGGTGGTGGCGAGGCGGATCGGCGCTTTTGTGGCATTAGTATCCGCTTCGGCGTGGGCCGCACCGGCGATCAGCAGGCTGGCGGCGAGGGAGAGAGCAAAACGTTTGAGGCTGGTTTTTATCGTCATCGTGATGCAACTTTTTTCAGGGTGGCTGAGGAGAGGGCAAGAGTAAGCAAGCAGGGTGCCAAACTGTTCCTTTGCCGCTGCATTCACGGTTTGCCGTTTAAAAACAGAAGCTTATTCAAATCAATTAGGTGAGCTTGTTATCGCTTTTAATAATTGGTGTTGGTGCTTTTGATACGGTAAGGACAAAATGTCCCACTAAGGTTCCGGTTATCGGGACATTCACCGACCGTACGTGCATCCGAGGTACTTTTTTCCATGACACTCCCTCCCAGCCGCTGGTCTGCCCTCTCCCTGCTTATCGTTGACGATGAGCCCGGCATGCGCAGCTTTCTGGCCAAGGCGCTGGCCAAGCGTTTTGCCCAGATTGAGACTGCCGCCAGCGTGGAGGAGGCGGAAGCCCTGCGCTGCCGCCTTCACTTTGACCTTATCATCGCCGACATCCGGCTGCCGGGGCGATCCGGCATCGAGTGGCACGAGGCCATCGACCCGGCTACCCGTCGCAGCGACATTATCTTCATGACCGGTTTTGGCGATATGGAGACCGCCCTCAAGGCGCTGCGCCTCGGCGCCAGCGACTTTATCCTCAAGCCCTTCAACCTCGATCAGATGGTGCAGGCGGTGGACAGAGTCATCGAGCGCCGGCAGATGGAGCGGGAGAACCTGCTGCTGCGCCGGGAGGTGAGCAAGCTGTTCCCGCCCACCCTGATTGGCGACAGTGCCAAGACCCGCGAGCTCAAGACGCTCATCGCCAGAGTGGCGCCCTCCAACGCTGCCGTGCTGGTGGAGGGGGAGTCCGGCACCGGCAAGGAGCTGGTGGCCCGCGCCCTGCATCAACTCTCTGGCCGGATGGGGGCCTTTGTGCCCCTCAACTGCGCCTCCATCGCGCCGGAGCTTTTGGAAAGCGAGCTGTTCGGTCACGTGCAGGGGGCCTTTACCGGCGCCCGCAAGGGGCGCGACGGCCTGTTCCGGGTGGCCCATCAGGGCACCCTGTTTCTCGACGAGATCGGCGAAATGCCGCTCGCCATGCAGGCTTCCCTGCTGCGGGCACTGGAGCAGAAGGCCATCCGCCCGGTCGGTGCCGAGCGCGAATTGGCGGTGGATGTGCGCATCGTCGCCGCCACCAACCGCAACCTCAAGGCCGAGGTGGAGGCGGGCCGCTTTCGCGAAGATCTCTTCTATCGCCTCAACGTGGTGGCGCTGCCGGTCGCCCCGCTGCGGGAGCGGATCGACGATATCCCCGCGCTGGTACACCACTTTACCCGCCAGCTCACCGCCGAGATGGGGATGGGCTCCTTGAGCTGGACCCACGAGGATGTGGTGGCGATGCAGGCTTACCCCTGGCCCGGCAACGTGCGGGAGCTGCGCAACCTTATCGAGCGCTGCCTGCTGCTGGGCAAGCCCCCGGCGGATTACTGGCAGAGCAGCAAGCCGGCCGAACCGGGGGCGAGCGAGGAGGGTTATCCGCTGGCGTGGCCGCTGGCGGAGGTGGAGAAGGCTCACATCCTACAGGTGGTGGCGAGCCATGATGGCAACAAGTCGGCCGCCTCCCGGGTGCTCGGGGTGGCGCGCAAGACGCTGGATCGCAAATTCAAGGAGTGGGCCATCGAATGAGGAAGGCTGACTGGATGGGGTGGCGATGAAACTGACCCTGCTCTCCCGCTGCATGCGCGCCCTGTTGCCCCGTTGCTTGCGCACCAAAGTGCGCTGGCGCCTGCTGCTGCTCACCTCGGTACCCATCATGCTCACCCTGGTGGGCATGATCGCGCTCACCCTCTACTGGACCCTCACCTACAGCTGGCAGAACCTGCTCACCACGGTGCGCAGCGATCTCGGGGTGGCCCACCACGCCATCACGGTGCAGCAGCAGCGCCAGACCGAGCATCTGGAGCATCTGCGCGATGCCTGGGCCTTTCAGCTGCGGCTGCGGGAATCGCCGGATCAGCTGCATGACTGGGTGATGCCGCTGGCGGCCAACTATGGTCTCGATTTTCTGCGCTTGCGCCGTGGCCCCGAGCTGGATCAACTGACGGCGCAGGAGCGCGCCGCCCTTACGGCCGGGCGCAGCGTCAGTCACTTTGTGGTCTGGTCGCAGCAGGAGATGCTCGCCCTCTCCCCGCAACTGGCCAAGCGGGCTGTGTTGTGGCAACGGGATGGCACCAGGGTGGTGGAGGACCGGGGGCTGATCAGCCTCTCGCTGACCCCTGTGATGGGCCGCGACGGTTCCCTTTGGGCCGTGCTGGAGGGGGGCGAGCTTGTCAATGGCAGCACCCGGCTGGTGGATGAGCTCAAGGGGCAGGTGTTTGCCAAAAATACCCTGCCGGATGGCAGCGTCGGCACCGTTACCCTGTTTCTCGACGATCTGCGGGTGAGCACCAATGTGCCGGTCAGCAGCAGCCGTCAGGTGGGCCGGGCGGTGGGCACCCGGGTCTCGCCGCCGGTGCGCGATCAGGTACTGGGGCGGGGGGAGATGTGGGTTGACCGCGCCTTTGTCCACGACGCCTGGTATGTCTCGGGTTACGAGCCGCTGCTGGGAGCCAGGGGCGAGCGGCTCGGCATGCTCTATGTCGGCTTTCTCGAGTGGCCCATTATCCGCACCTACCTCACCAATCTGGTGGAGCTGGGCTCCGGTGTGGTGCTGCTGTTGCTGCTCTCCGGCCTGCTGGTCTATCGCGGCGCGCGGGATCTCTTCTCCCCCATCGAGCGGATGCACAAGGTGGTGCGGCAGGTGCAGGCCGGGGAGTCGGCTCGCATCGGCCCGCTGGCCCTCGACCCCGACCACGAGCTGGCCCAGCTCGGTCGCCAGTTCGACGCCATGCTGGACAGGCAAGAAGCGCATCAGCAGCAGATGGCCCGCAGCGCCGATGAGCTGGAGCAGAAGGTGGCCGAGCGCACCCAAAGCCTCGAGCTCAAGACTGCCGAGCTGGAAGATCATATCCATATGCTGACCGAGGCGCGCCAGCAGCTGCTGATCAGCGAGAAGCTGGCGGCCCTTGGCGAGCTTTCGGCCGGTGTGGCCCACGAGATCAACAACCCGCTGGCGGTGATCCTCGGCAATGTGGAGCTGATGAAGCTGGAGCTGGGGGAGGCGGCCGAGCCGGTCAGCGAGGAGCTGGCGCTGGTGCTGGCCCAGATCGAGCGCATTCGTGCCATCACCCGCAGCCTGCTGCAATATTCGCGCCCCGGCGACTACGAGACGGCGCCGGTGTGGCAGCACCTTAACCCCATCATCGAGGAGAGCCTGACCCTGGTGCGCTCCGCTCTGCGCCAGCAGCAGGTGGAGCTGGTGGCCGATCTCAGGGCCCAGCAGCCCATTGAGGCAGATCGCCAGCAGCTGTTGCAGGTGTTGATCAACCTCTTGGTCAACGCCAGCCACGCGCTGGGGGAGCAGGGGGAGATCCGGGTCGAGAGCCGCGACTGGGTCGATGAACTGGGTCAGCTGCGCGGGGCTGAAGTGCGGGTGATCGATAACGGCAGCGGCATCGAGGCGGCCATTATCGACAAGATCTTCGACCCCTTCTTCACCACCCGCGCCACCGGCACCGGGCTGGGGCTGGCTCTGAGTCACCGCATCATCAGTCGCTGGGGCGGCGAGCTGCTGGTGGACTCCACCCCGGGGCAGGGGAGCTGCTTTACCGTGCGGCTGCGCAGCCATGCCCTGCTGCCCAGCGGCAGCGAGCCCGCGAAACTGGAAGGGTGGCGCATCGCCCTCAATGCCGAGGGGCGCGAAACAAGCGATTGATGCTGTTATAAAAAGGCCCATTATAAAAACAGCCCGTCAACATGGTTGACGGGCTGTTTTGTCGGTGGGTGAGTGGTTATTTACTGCGGACTCCACACCAGCTTGCCGCTCATGGTCAGGTCATAGCCGCCGAGGCGGGCCGCCAGCTCGCGTCCCTCGGGGGATTGCAGCCAGCCGATCAGCTGCTGCAGCAGGGTGCGAAAGAAGACCCCCTGCGGCATCACCAGATCGAAACACTCCTGCGACAGCGGCATAAAGCCGAGGCCAAACTCGGTGGCTGTGCTCTGGGCGCCGGGCCCGACATCGGCATCGCCGCGGCTGATGGCGGCGGCCAGCTCCCGCTCGCTGTTGACCTCAATGGTGCGCTCCAGCCGGGTCAGCGACTCCCCTTGCGTTTGCAGCCACTCCAGCAGGGCGCGCTGGCTGCCGGCCCCCTCCTGACGCATGGCCCAGCGCCAGTCGAGCGCCTCTTTCGCCTCTTTGGGTTGCAACCCCTGCCGCAGCACCAGTCCCTGCACCCGCCTGAATCCATGAACGATCACCCATTGCCGGTGGCCCTGATACTGCTGCACCAGCGCCGGGTGGCGCAGGTGCGCCTCCTCGGCCTGCCCCCAGTGGATGGCGCAGAGATCCACATGGCCGCGCGCCAGCATCGCCAGCCCCTGACGGGTGCCGCACGGGGTGTAGCCCACCAGTGCCTGGGTGCCGAGCTGCCGCGCAAGCTTGCTGCAACCATAGTGCAGCAGCACGTCGTCCGAGCCCGCCAGCAGCAGCCGGTCGTTCATCACCCCCTCGTGGCAACTGCCGAGCAGCCAGCGATCGAGCAGGGAGCGGGGAAACAGCCACTTGCCGGTCGCCTTGGTGGCGGGGATGCGCGCCTCGTTGGCGAGCTGGTAGACCTTCTTCTCGTTGAGATCGAGGTATTCCGCCACCTGCTTGACGTTCATAAACTCGTTCATGGTTTAATCCCGCATCCCGCGACCAGCCGGACTGGGCGCCAGCACCGGCGGCTTCTCGTCCAGCACCATATGGTCGTGGCCGCTGAATACCTCGAAATGGCGCCCCTTGGCGCGGGCAATCATGGTGATGCCGAGCTGGCGGGCGAGATCCAGCCCCATCTGGGTGACGCCGGAGCGCGACAGCAGCACCGGAATGCCCATCTGTGCCACCTTGATCACCATCTCCGAGGTGAGTCGCCCGGTGGTGTAGAAGATCTTGTCGTGGCCACTCTCGCCGCGCATCCAGAGCTCGCCCGCAAGGGTATCCACCGCATTGTGGCGCCCTACATCCTCGACAAAGGAGAGGATTTCGCTGCCGCGACAGATGGCGCAGCCATGCACCGCACCCGCCATCTTGTAGGTTTCGTTATGGGCCGACAGGGCTTTCAGCAGGGCGTAGAGGGTGCTCTGTTTAAGCTCGGGCGCCGCCAAGACCACCCCTTCGAGCTTCTTCATCACGCTGCCATACATGGTGCCCTGACCGCAGCCGGAGGTGACCGTCTTCTTCTCCAGTGCTTGGTCGAGATCTTCGGCCTGCTGGCTGCTCACCACGGCGGCGGCCTCGCTCTCCCAGTCGACGATCACCGACTCGATGGCCGCAATATCCTCGATAAAGCCCTGATTTTTAAGATAACCCAGCACCAGCGCCTCGGGGCGGGCCCCCAGCGTCATCAGGGTGACGATCTCCTTCCAGTTGAGGTAGACCGTCAGTGGCCGCTCACAGGCGATTTGGCGGGTGTTCATTGTGCCCTGTTCATCCATCACCTCGACGGCCATGGTGAGCTGGGCGGCAGCATTGCTTTTGATAAAGGTCGGTGTCATGGGCCCCTCGCGACCGGTTGCCGGGATCTAAGGGGAGGGATACAGCAAGTTTTGTTCCAGATTACTTTTTAACTAGGCTTTTTCTATGTAGCCGAGTAGAAAGAATATGCTCGGCTATTAAAATCAATAGTTATTTAATTAATGATATTTTATATGCCATGACATGATCTGCACTTTTTGTCATGAAAACACCATGGTTTATTCATTGAACGCCATTCTTCTAGTGCCTTTTTATGGGCTATCATTATATCTCCATCAGATGCCCATTTATAAATGGATTTGCGGTGTATATCACACGGAAATATATCTAGGTTAGATGATATCGCAAGGAATGTATGTCCAGCCAAACAATCGACATGTGCTTTTTTAAATAAAAAGTCATTACACGTTTGGCTTTTGTGTATTTTTGTTACTTGAGTGTTTGTTTTTTTGCAGATTGTCTTTATTGAGGGTATTATTTCTTTTTCTAAAATAAACTTATCCATATCATCAAGCATTAGATTCTCATGCCCCATCACATTCATCACATGAATTCTGTTTGTATATGTTGAAAAGTGAGAAATGATCTCTTCAAGATGCCTGTAGTTAGTTTTTGATAGGACAATACCAACGGAAGGCGATAGGGTTCTACATGCTGCTTCTTGACATAGTAATTGAAAACCTCGATATGCTCTTGAGAATTTTCCTCTAGTTTTATTATTCAAGTCTTCAGTATGGCCATCAAAACTAACTTGAATATGTTGTATTAGGTCTAGCTCCATCAGTCTTTTTGAAATCTTATCATTTATAAGTGTTCCATTGGTGTTTATTGTTACATCGAAACCAAGCTCAACAGCTAGTTCCAAGTAGCTCATAAAATTTCTATTTGAGAAGGGTTCCCCACCACAAAAGTTAATATCAAAGACACCTATTTTTTTAGCTTCTAAAAGAATTCTCATTAATGAATTATGATCTATGTCTTTTTGTCGTTTCTCACTAAACTCATTGTAACAGTAAACACATTTTAAATTGCATTTATCTGTTACCTCGATCACAAGCAGAAGAGGTGAGCCTAATTCATACATATTAAACACCTACATTGAAATGGTTTTGCTCGTTGGTATGGAACAAAACCATTGTATTCAAGAATTACACTAGCCTTATTATATTACCCTTCTTGTTTTTAATAATTATACTGCCATCAGGTTCTATCCTTTGTTTAACGCCGTCAATCAAATTGAACTTACTAGAACGACCACTCCACTGATAGTTCCAATGGCCATCATTCCAAGCGTAAACTTCATTTAAAGGCTCTACGGTATATACACTATCTAATAATACTTCAACTTTGCGCACAGTAGTCATATTCTTCCCCAGAAGATAATTAATTTCATTGAATGAAAGGATGATGAATGCTAGTGATATTTTTAATTTAATGTAACTTGACTCGTTTGAGATTGATCTATATCAAGCATCATAGATATGGATATGGTTTCCCACTTCATTTTTTATGTGTAAGCATGACTATATGTTGTGGGTTAACTGCGTCTTTAGATAGTTGTAGTGTAAACCCATCGTAAGTTTAGCTATTCCATCAGTCTCATCATGTGAGTTAGGTATGGCGCGGTTTTTGTCTGTTTCTAAGAATAAGCTAAACCTGCCTTGGCCCCACTCTTGCTAAGTCTTATCCCATTGATGGCCGTGGCCGCCATAAATCTCCTGCCGTGATCCGCCCCGAGCGGGGTGGATTACGGGGGAGGGCGGCCCGGCAGAGACCTTCTGATGGGAGCCGTGACAGTGCAAGAGACAACCAATACCTTGCCCCCGCAGCGCTGGCTGCAACTGGAGTTAAAGGCCATCGACAGCCAGGTTGGCCGCTGGCAGAGTCGCCGTTTCGAGATTGCGGCGCTCCATCCCGCCGAGCCCGAGGCTGCCGGTGCCTTGCCCCTTACCCTGTTTCGTGATGAGCGGGGGGATTATCGCTTCAATTTGAGCTCCGGTTCGCCCCGCCTGTTTGTCACCGGAAGCCGCGTGGACAATGGCTTTGTGGCCGATGGCCTCACCCTGAGCCAGACCGTGGCCGCCGCCTATATGGATGGCGAGCGGCAGGTGCTCTCCTGCCCGCTGCCCGAGGCGCTGCAAGCCTGGGTGGAGGCCTTTATCGGTCGTCACGGCGAGCTGCTGGAGGCCCGTCGCAAGGGCAAGAAGGGCAAGGGGCGGGCGCAGGATCAGCTGGGTGTCGATAGCCAGGATCAAGCCAGCTGCGGCGCCGTTAAAGCCACCTACCCCGATGGCCGCGAGCGTGGCAGTGACGCCGTAACCTGTGCCGTAAACAAGGCCGGAAACAGCGCCCATGAGTGAGTTCCTCAAGCGCTGGTCGTCACGCAAGAGTGAGGCGCGCAAGCATCAGGTATTGCAGCCACGGGAAGAGGCCATTCCCGAGGCGGTTGCCGCCCCCATCGAAGGCAGCGGCGAAACTGAAACTCCAGATGCCGCGCTGGATAGCCCCGTAGTCAGTACTGACAAGGGGAGCAGTGAACCCCTTGCCGTTGAGGGGGCCGAGAGTGGCGAACCGCCGCTAACAACAGCCCAGCCGGGCAAGGCAAGACTTCCTGACAAGGAGGCGCTGCGGGCCATGTTTCGCAGCCATAAACCGGATGGGCTCGACGACTACACCCAGGATTTCAGCCAGCCCGAATTGCTGCCTGCGGCCATGACCGCCGGGCTGCGCAACTGGCTGGTGGATCAGGTGACTGCCCCTGACAGCGAATCGGCCAATCCGGCTAGCGGGTCTGCTGAACCGGTGGCGGTTGTCAGCGAACCTGCCGCCGAGCTGCACGAGCTGGCTGATAACCATTCTCAAACCCACACCGACGATCGGGACATTTTGGTTTCCTCTGGTGGACAAAATGTCCCAACCAGAGGTGGGGGAATGGAACCCTCAGGATCCTGACTCCCTGTCAGTCACTTTTTTTCCGGGGGAGTTGGCTCGCCTCTTGCTCTCTCGGCTTACCAACAAGCGCCCATCCCATGAGGTGGTGCGCACAGGAGCGTATGTGAGCACTGAACAAACATTGCCAAATCTGGCCTCCAATCTTGCCCATGGGGCGGGGGCGGCCGCGCATAACACGCGCGCTCGCGCCTATGCCCTGCAGCATACGGTCAAGACCGACAACCTGATCCCGGCCACTGTCTCTTACCAGAGTCAGGGGCGCCTGCTGCTGGTCGGCCCGGAAGATCGTATTCGCCGCGCCGCCAGCCAGCTGCCTGTCGAGGTGAGGCCCACCCTGCTGGTGACCGAAGCGGTGCATGACGCCGCGGCGGCCGATCTCGAAACCATTTTCGATGCCACCGTATCCCTCGCAGCCCTGACCCTGCGCGAACCGAGCCTGACAGGGTATCTGGGGCAGTTCCAGCTCATTGGCCTCAATGGTCAGGGGGAGCGGGTTAATCTGGCGGCGCTTTGCTTCCCACAACAAGGCTTTCCACACCAAGCGGCTGCTGTTAGTGAACAGTCACGCGAACCGCGCTTTGATCTGGTGGCCGATCTGGGCCGCGCACCGCTCTTTGCGCTGGAGCGCCCGCCGGTCGGCTATCTGCATCTGGCCGATGATCAAGGGCTGGCCGAACGGCTTGCCGAGCTCTGTGCGCTGACCGGTATCTTCGACAAACCGCGCTATTTTCGTCTCGACCCCGAGGCGTGCGCCTTTACCGCCCGCGGCGTGCCCGGTTGCAGCCGCTGTCTCGATGTCTGCCCGACCGATGCCCTCAAGCCCATCAATGGTCGCATCCAGATCGATCCCCATCTCTGTCAGGGCTTCGGCAGCTGCGCCTCTGCCTGTCCGATCGGGGCGATTGCCTATCACCAGCCCGATGCCAACACCAGCGGAGACTACCTGCTGCGCCTGCTCAAGCACTACCGGGAGGCGGGCGGCGAAGCGCCCCAGTTGCTGATCGCCGGTGAAAACGAGCGCGAATGGGTGGAAGCCGATCTCATCCGCCTGCCCGCCAACTGGCTGCCGGTCTGGGTGGAGGAGAGCGCGAGTTTAGGTATCGAGAGCTGGTTCGCCGCCCTCGCCTATGGCGCCAGCACGGTGCGCATTGCGCTGGGTGACGATGCCCCTGCTAGCGTCCGGGCACTGGTTGAGCGGGAGCTGGCGAGCGCAGCCGTGCTGCTGGCGGGCGCCGGCCTTGCTGCCGATCGCATTGCTCTGTTTGGCGCAGATGCTGGTGAGCCTGTTTCCGGCCAGCCGGCCGTTGCCCTGTTGGAGAAGCCGCTCAAAGGAGACAAACGGGAGAACCTGTTTGCCGCCTTCGACGCCCTCTGGCAGGCCAACGAAGGGTGCCGTGAGCCGCTGGCGGTGCCCCACGGTGCCCCTTACGGCAGTGTGGAACTCAAAGAGTCTGACTGCACCCTCTGCATGGGTTGCGTGGCGGTCTGCCCGAGCCGTGCCCTGCATGCGGTGGGGCACACTCCGGGTCTCAACTTTATCGAGCAGGATTGCATCCAGTGCGGCATGTGTGAAAAGGCGTGCCCCGAGCAGGCCATCGTGCTGGTGCCCCGCCTGCAACCTGTGCCCGAGGCGCGCCGCGCCGTGCAGAGCCTGAAAGCCGAAGAGGCTGCCTGCTGCATTCGCTGCTCCAAGCCGTTCGCGCCCGCCTCGATGATCCGCCGCATCCAGCAAAAACTGGCTGGTCACTCCCACTTCCAGAACGAGGCCGCCCAACGGTTGCTGATGTGTGAGGATTGCCGGGTCAAGGATGTGTTTGCAGCGTTGGCGGCGGATCCCGTCTCCCAGCTCAAGGTATGAGGGGCCAGTGATGAGTGAACAACATAACGAAAAGGCTGGCGAACTGACCATGACCGAACTGGAACAGAGCTGCGCCGATCTCTACGCCCTGCTGGCAAGCCTCTGGCGAGCCGCCCCCCGTGGTGAACAGCTCGCCTGGCTGCAAGGGTTGCAGGCTATGCCGGGCCCCTTTGCCAGAGGGCTGGGACTGGTGCAGCTGGCGGCGAGTAGCCACCACGAAAACGAGCTTGCCGAGGAGTATCAGGATCTCTTTATCGGGCTGGGGCGCGGGGAGATAGTGCCGTTTGCCTCCTGGTATCTCACCGGCTCCCTGATGGAGCTGCCGCTGGCGGTGCTGCGTGCAGATCTCCAGTCCCTCGGTTTTGAGCGCCAGAGCGGAGTGTGCGAGCCGGAAGATCATCTCGCCGCCCTCTGTGAGGTGATGGCGGTACTGATTGGCGAGCAGCATCCAGAGCGCAACCGCTTCTATGAGCGCCACCTTGCCCCCTGGGTACTCGCCTGCTGCCGCGATCAGCAACAGGCGAAAGGGGGCAGCTTCTACCGGGCAGTCGGGGCCCTTGCCGAAGATTTCTTCAAGTTGGAAAACGAATTGCGCCTGCCGTTTGGCGCCTGCGTGGTGCCGGGCTGAACGCCCTTATCTGCGCATAACAAGAGCTGCGCATAACAAAACGAGCAGACGAGATATCCCATTGGACGCGAAGCTGGCGCGCAGGCGCCAGCAAGAACAACAACAGAGGTCACAAGAATGAGCGATGAACAGCTGAAAGACCCGTCCCGCCGCAATCTGATCAAGGGAGTTGGCGTGGTCGCCACCATAGGTGTGCTGGCCGGTGCCACCGGTCGGGTGGTGGGCAAAGAGGTGCTGACCCACGACACCGAGCCTGACAAGGGCTATCGGGAGACCCCCCATGTTCACGACTTTTATCGCACCCTGCGCGGCACCGACTGAGCCGGATCAGTGAAGGAGAACTCATGAAACTGACAAAACGTGCCGAGCTGCCCCAGGCGGACGAGCAGGGCAATGAGGCCATTCGCGGTCAGGGGCTGACCCGCCGCGCCTTTATGGTCAACTCGGGTCTGGTAGCCGGTGGCGCCGTGGCCGCCGGTTGGCTGGCCCCTGCCATGATGCAGCGGGCCGAGGCCAAAACCGTGGCGGCCGGGGTGCCGGTCGAGGTGAAGCGCACCATCTGTTCCCACTGCTCGGTGGGCTGCGGCGTCTATGCCGAGGTGCAGAACGGCGTCTGGACCGGTCAGGAGCCGGCCTTTGATCACCCCTTCAACCTTGGCGGCCATTGCGCCAAGGGGGCTGCCCTGCGCGAGCACGGCCACGGTGAGCGTCGCCTCAAGTACCCGATGAAGCTGGTGGGTGGCAAGTGGCAGCGCATCAGCTGGGATCAGGCCATCGAAGAGGTGGGCAACGAGGTGCTGCGTCTTCGCAAGGAGTCCGGCCCCGACAGCGTCTACTGGCTCGGCTCCGCCAAGCACTCCAACGAGCAGGCTTATCTGTTTCGCAAGATGGCGTCGCTTTGGGGCACCAACAACGTGGATCACCAGGCGCGGATCTGCCACTCCACCACGGTCGCTGGGGTCGCCAACACCTGGGGCTACGGCGCCATGACCAACAGCCTGAACGACATGCACAACAGCAAGTCGATCATGTTTATCGGCTCCAACCCGGCGGAGGCCCACCCGGTCGCCATGCAGCACATTCTGCTGGCAAAAGAGCGCAACGGCTGCAAGATCCTGGTGGTTGACCCGCGCCGCACCCGCACTGCCGCCAAGGCGGACATGTACCTCTCACTGCGTCCGGGCACCGACGTCGCCTTTATCTGGGGCATGCTCTGGCACATCTTCAAGAACGGCTGGGAAGACAAGGAGTTCATCCGCACCCGCGTCTACGGCATGGACGAGGTGCAAAAAGAGGTGGCGCGTTGGACTCCGGCCGAAGTAGAGCGGGTGACCGGCCTCAACGAGCAGCAGGTCTATGGCGCCGCCAAACTGCTGGCCGACAACCGCCCCGGCTGCGTGGTCTGGTGCATGGGCGGCACCCAGCACACCACCGGCAACAACAACACCCGCGCTTACTGCATCCTCGAACTGGCCCTCGGCAACGTGGGCAAGAGCGGGGCGGGCACCAACATCTTCCGTGGCCACGACAACGTGCAGGGCGCCACCGACTTTGGCGTCACCTCCGACTCCCTGCCCGGCTACTACGGTCTGGAAGAGGGCTCCTGGAAGCACTGGGCCCGGGTGTGGGATGTCGATTACGAGTGGATCAAGGCGCGCTTTGACAACAAGGCCTACAACGGCAAGCTGCCGATGAACAATAACGGCATTCCGGTCTCCCGCTGGGTGGATGGTGTGCTGGAGAACGCCGATCTGATCGAGCAGGGCTCCAATATCCGCGCCATGTTCTACTGGGGCCATGCGGTCAACTCCCAGACCCGCGGCCCGGAAATGAAGAAGGCGATGCAAAAGCTCGACATGATGGTGATTGTCGACCCGTACCCCACCGTCGCCTCGGTGATGAACGATCGCACCGACGGCGTCTACCTGCTGCCGGCCACCACTCAGTTCGAGACCTATGGTTCCGTCACCGCCACCAACCGCTCCATGCAGTGGCGCGATAAGGTGATTGAGCCTCTGTTCGAATCCAAGGTCGATCACGAGATCATGTATCTGCTGAGCAAGAAGCTTGGCTTTGCCGACCAGCTGTTCAAGCACATCAAGGTAGAGAACGACCAGCCGCTCTTGGAAGACATCACCCGCGAGTACAACCGCGGCATGTGGAGCGTGGGCTACACCGGCCAGAGCCCGGAGCGGCTCAAGGCGCACCAG
Organism: Aeromonas sp. FDAARGOS 1404; assembly: GCF_019047085.1. Taxonomy (NCBI): domain Bacteria; kingdom Pseudomonadati; phylum Pseudomonadota; class Gammaproteobacteria; order Aeromonadales; family Aeromonadaceae; genus Aeromonas; species Aeromonas sp. FDAARGOS 1404. Next base: position 1,027,960 of record NZ_CP077237.1, on the reverse strand, counting down.
CAGAACTGGCACACCTTCCACAAGACCAACCTCAAGGCCGAAGGCGGCCCGGTCAGCGGCGAAGTGTATGGTCTGCCCTGGCCCTGCTGGGGCACCCCTGAGATGAAGCATCCCGGCAGCCACATCCTCTACGACACCAGCATTCCGGTGTCGGAAGGGGGCGGTGGTTTCCGCGCCCGCTTCGGCATCGAGTATCAGGGCGTCTCGCTGCTCGCCGAAGACTCCTGGCCGAAGGGGAGCGAGGTGGAAGACGGTTATCCCGAGATCACTGCCGACCTGATGAAACAGCTTGGCTGGTGGGATGAGCTGACCGAGGCCGAGAAGAAAGAGGCCGAGGGCAAGAACTGGAAGACCGACCTCTCTGGCGGCATTCAGCGGGTTGCCATCAAGCACGGCTTTGTGCCGTATGGCAACGCCAAGGCGCGCTGCGTGGTGTGGACTTTCCCGGATCAGGTGCCCAAGCACCGCGAGCCGCTCTACACCCCGCGCCGCGACTTGCTGGCCGACTACGCCACCTGGCCTGATTCGAAGAGCCTGTGGCGCCTGCCGACCCAGTACGCCTCGGTGCAGGAGAAGGATGTCAGCAAGGAGTTCCCCATCATCCTCACCTCCGGCCGTCTGGTGGAGTACGAGGGGGGCGGCGACGAGACCCGCTCCAACCCCTGGCTGGCTGAATTGCAGCAGGAGATGTTTGTCGAGATGAACCCGGCGGATGCCAACGATGTCGGCGTGCGCGACGGTCAGGATGTGTGGGTCGAGGGGCCGGAAGGGGGCCGGGTCAAGGTGAAGGCGCTGGTGACCCCGCGGGTCAAACCGGGGCTCGCCTTTATGCCGTTCCACTTCGGCGGCCACTTCGAGGGCAAGGATCTGCGATCCAAATATCCGGAAGGGTCTGACCCCTATGTGCTGGGGGAGTCGGTCAACATAGTCACCACCTATGGTTATGACCCGGTCACCCAGATGCAGGAGACCAAGGTCACCCTGTGCCGTTTTCGCAAAGTAGGAGCCTGATCCCATGGCCAGAATGAAATTCATGTGTGACACCAAGCGCTGCATCGAGTGCAACGGCTGTGTGACGGCGTGCAAGAACGAGAACGACGATGCCCTCGAGTGGGGCATCCAGCGCCGCCGGGTGGTGACCCTCAACGACGGCCTGCCGGGGGAGACCTCCATCTCGGTTGCCTGCATGCACTGCACCGACGCCCCCTGCATGGCGGTCTGCCCGGCCGACTGCTTCTATCACACCGACGACGGCATAGTGCTGCACAACAAGGATCTCTGTATCGGTTGTGGCTACTGCCTGTTCGCCTGCCCGTTCGGTGCCCCCCAGTTCCCGAAAACCGCCGCCTTTGGCGATCGGGGCAAGATGGACAAGTGCACCTTCTGTGCCGGCGGCCCGGAAGAGGATCACAGCGAAGCGGAGCGCCAGAAGTACGGTGCCAACCGCATCGCCGAGGGCAAGCTGCCCATGTGTGCCGAGCTCTGCTCCACCAAGGCACTGCTGGCAGGGGATGCGCAGGTTATCTCCGATATCTTCCGCGAGCGGGTTGCCTATCGTGGTGCCCCTCATGCAGCTTGGGGGGCTGATGAACAGGCGCTCTATCGCGACGCCAGCAAACCTCACGATGGCAGAGGCAAGGGGCTCAAGCTTGGCAAGCAGGAGGATGGCCAATGAGACACTGGCTGACAGCGCTGCTGACGGCCTTGCTGCTGTTCAGCGCGCCCGGCTTCGCTGATGCGCAGAAAGAGGCGGTCGGCTTTGCCGGCGCCGACTACTGGCGGGCGGTGAAGGATGGGCAGGAGGGGGTGACCACCTCCCGCTCGCCGGAGCACGGAGTGCTGATCTCGGTGCCGGGCCAGCTCTGGTTCGAGGTGAAGACCAAGTGGGTGTCGCCGCTCGGTGCCATCGCTATCTTCGGGTCGCTCGCCATGTGTGGCCTGATGTATCTGGTGGTGGGGCAGACCAAGCTCTCCAAACCGCGCACCGGGCGCAAGCTCAAGCGCTGGAGCAGGCTCGATCGGGCGCTGCACTGGACCACGGCGGCCATGTTTCTGACCCTCTCCGGGTCGGGGCTGGCCATCATCTACGGCAAGTACTTCATCAAGCCGGTGGTGAGCCTCGGGGTGTGGGAGAACTGGATCTGGTTCGCCAAGGTGTTCCACAACTACGTGGGGCCGCTCTTCTTCCTCTGCCTGATGGGGGTACTCATCAAGTGGTTCCGCCACAACATCGTCAACATGGTGGATGTGCAGTGGTTCATGAAGTTTGGCGGCATGCTCGGCAAGCACAAGGGAAGCCACCCCTCGGCGGGCTTCTCCAACGGCGGCGAGAAGGCGATCTTCTGGCTGCTGATCTGGTTTGGCGGCATCGTCGTGGCGACCGGGCTGTTCCTCGACTTCCCCATCTTCGGCCAGCTGCGCCGCCAGATGGAGTGGGCCAGCTTTATTCATATCGTAGGCGCCTTGATCCTTATCTGCGGTTTTATCTTCCATATCTACATGGGCCTGTTCCAGCTGGAAGGGGCGCTGGAGGGGATGGTGACCGGCGAGGTGGACGAGACCTGGGCCAGGGAGCACCACGACCTCTGGTATGAAGAGGTGAAGCACACCCTCGATGAGCCCAAGGCGGGCAAATCAAGTTGATGGTCGACAAAGAGTAAAGAGAAGGGGCGCTGCGGCGCCCCTTTTGATGGCGGGTCGATGGTGATGGCAAATTGATTGAGCGATGCCGCAAACGGCGATGGTTTTTTGGGCCACCTTGAGCAACAGTAACAGGGGTTCCATTCACACAAGGGATGACAAATGATGAGAAAAGCATGGCTGGCAGCGGTATGTGCATCTGCGCTCTTCGGTGGTATTGCGGGCGTGGCGCAGGCGGCTGACGGGATCAAGACCCAGCAGGTGCAGTTCAAGAAGGGGGAGTCAGGGGCGACTATCAACGGCACCATTCAAGGTAGCCAGACCCTCGATTACAAGCTGACGGCCAACAAGGGCCAGAGCATGGTGGTGATCCTGACCGGCAAGCCCTACTTCAATATTCTGCCGCCGGGCAGCAAGGGGGAGGCGATGTTTATCGGTTCTACCGAAGGGAACAACTTTGAGGCGACCCTGCCCGCCAAGGGCACTTATACCATTCGGGTCTACCAGATGGGGGCGGCCGAGAGCAGCAAGGCCAAGACGCCGTTCAAGCTGGAGGTGGGCATCAGCGGCTAATGCCAGCAGCTGACAAGCATCACAGAGGTGGCGGCCACAAAGGGCCGCCACCGTTGTTTTATCCTCTCTGTTTTTGCCTCGCCAAGGTTAATAGTCCCCCCGGGCCAGTCGCTCGAAGTAGCGCTGATAACGTCCGCTGGAGATGGCCTGCTGCAACTGCTGATTGAACTGATCCCGCAGTTTGGCTGAATCCGGCATCTTGCGCGGGAACATCACGAAGCTGTCGTTGCGCAGAAAAGGGGTCTGACTGTGGGTGATGAGTGCCGCGCTGGCGGGGTCGAGCTGGCTCTGCAACTCGGCCAGACCGACTCGCAGCTCTTGCGGATAGAGGTCGATCCGCCCGCGCAGCAGCTTGCCGAAATTCTGTTTCACATCGGTGACTTTCTGTTGGGTTACCTTGCCATCGGCCACCATCTTGTCCAGCTCGGGCCCGTAGCTATAGGCGATATCGCCCCCCAACCGCATGCCGATGATCTGCTCAAGGCGCTCGGCCTGCAGCTGCCGTGATTTGAGGGAGAAGAAGACAAACTGCTCCTGCAGCACCGCTTCGCTGAACAGAAAATCCAGCTCCCGCTCCGGTTTGTGCATCCAGACGGCGGTGGCGTCGTAGAGCTGGCTGTTGGCCGCCAGCGAATAGACCCGACCCCAGGGGGCGAAGTGGAACTTCACCTCATAGCCCGCCTCTTTGAACAGATCGCTGATAAGGTGGGCCACTGGACCGTGCTGTTTTGATTGCTCGGAGACGAAAGGGGGCCATTCACCCACGATGATGTTGAGCACCCGGCCCGGAGCGGCGAGAGCCGACTGGCTGGTCAGAAACAGCCACAGAGCAAGCAGCGGGATCAGGCGCATGGCTGAAAGAAGGGGACGCAGGCTGGCAGAGGCGAGGGCATCAGGTCACTCCCGGCTGTGATGCTGTAAGGGACTGGGTTGCCCGCAATGCTAACATGAGTCTCATTCCTTGCCGTGGATATTTGTCTCGCTGGGGTCGCCGGGCGCCTATTTTGGCCGCAGGGTATGCCCAAGCTCACAAAACCGATCGAGTAAACGTCATATGATTGATTTCATTATGAGTCTTGCTCTCCTGCCGAACGGCAATTTCACGTAAATCAAAGAGAATGACTATGGCTACCGGACAATATCTGCTGTGGAAAGATGCACAGGGACAGGATTTTCGCCCCGTTGCACTGACCGGCACTGATCTGCTTAACAATCGATACCTCAACAAGGGCACGGCCTTCACCGAACAGGAGCGGGCCGATTTTGATCTCGATGGTTTGCTGCCGCCTCAGGTGCAAACTTTTGAAGCCCAGCTCGAGCGAGTGTATGAGGGGTTCAAGAGCGCTTGCAGCGATATCGAGAAGTACCAGAACCTGCGTGCCCTGCAGGATCGCAACGAGACTCTCTTCTATGCCCTGTTGTCACGCCATGTGGAGGAGATGACTCCCTACATCTATACCCCGACCGTGGGCAAGGCGTGCCAGGAGTTCAGCCACCGCTTCCAGAAGCCGCGCGGCCTCTACATCACCCCGGACAACGTGGATGACATGGGCAGTCAGGCCCGCCACTTCGATGCCAAATCGATCCGCATCATAGTCGTCACCGACAGCCAGGGCATTCTGGGGATCGGCGACCAGGGTGTTGGCGGCATGGGCATCCCCATCGGCAAGCTGGCGCTCTATACCCTGGGGGCCGGTATTCACCCCGCCTGCTGCATGCCCATCGCGCTGGATGTGGGCACCGACAATCAGAAACTGCTCGATGATCCCATGTATCTGGGCCGCCCCCACAAGCGTATTCGCGGCAAGGAGTACGAAGAGTTCATCGACAAGTTTGTGCAGGGGGTCAAGCGTCACTTCCCCAACGCCGTGCTGCAGTGGGAAGACTTCAGCAAATCCAACGCCTTCAACAATCTGGCCCGTTACCAGCAGTCATTGCCGTCATTCAACGATGATATTCAGGGCACCGGCGCCGTGGTGCTGGCCGGTATTATCGGCGCGGTCAAGGTCAAGGGGGAGACCCTTGGCCAGCAGAACTATCTGGTCTATGGCGCTGGCGCCGGCGGGGTTGGTGTCGCGGATCAGATCTGCGCGGGGATGATCCGTGAGGGGATGGATCCGCAGGCGGCCCGCGATCGCATCTACATTCTGGATACCCAGGGGCTGGTGTGCGACAACCGGGACGGGCTTGACGAGTACAAGCGCCGCTACGCCAAACCGGGACTGCTGCTGGCGGGCTGGGATACAGAGGTGCCCGGCAAGGCTAATCTGGCCGATGTGCTGCGTCATGTACCCATTACTGTGTTGTTGGGTACCAGCGGCTCGGGCGGAGCCTTCCAGGAAGAGCATATCCAGCTGATGCTGCAGCATTGCGAGCGCCCCATGGTGTTCCCTCTCTCCAACCCGACCGCCAACTGTGAAGCGCTGCCGGAAGATATCTACCGCTGGAGCAAGGGCAAAGCCATCGTTGCAACCGGTAGTCCGTTCAAGGATGTGAGCTACGAGGGGCAGGAGTTCCGGGTCGGGCAGGGCAACAACGTCTTTATCTTCCCCGGTGTAGGTCTGGCGGCCATCGTCAGCCAGATCCGCGAGATCACACCCGATGTCTTCACTACTGCCGCCTTTGCGCTGGCCGAGTGCGTGAGTGAGGTGGACTTGGCGAAAGGGGCCGTCTATCCCCGCATTCGCGAGCTGCGCAGCATCTCGGTGCATGTGGCGACCGCCGTGCTCAAGGATATCGTGCGCCGGGATCCCTCCCACCCGCTAATCGGTCAGGATCTGCAGCAGCATATCCTCAACCATATGTGGGAGCCGGTTTACCTGCCCTATCGTCGGGTATAACCGCGTATTCACCGCCGGGATAACGGGTCGGTAAAGATGACAAGGGGGTAGCGCTGCTACCCCCTTTCGTTCATCCCCCGTGGCATTCACTAAGTTCGCAATGGCCGCCAGCGCCCTTGCTGATTGCGACAGGCGGTATCCTGCCACTGTTGGCTCGCCTTGCCGATATAGAGTTGCTCGCGATAGTCGCGGCACCACTCCCCGCTGGTATGGCGGAAGGTGCGTAGCGGCGTGACGCTACCCGCGTGACGATTAGCCGGATTGAACCAGGTGAGGCTCTGCCCTTTGGGGCGGGTTTCCAGCGCCTTGGCAAGGGCCTGATTGGCCAGTTGAACATCTGCCTTATCCATCTGATGGTAAAGCGGCGGAGTGTCGACCGTGGCGCAGCCAGCGAGGCCGAGCAGGAGGAGTGTTAGCAGATATCGCATTATGGTTGCCCCTGTTGGCGAAAACCGTTGTTGAGCAGCGCCCGCTCCTGCTCATCGGTAAGCACTTGCTGGCGATCATCGACCGAGCCATCACCTCTTAGTTTGTTGCCGTTGGCATCGACAGCATCCACACCGTTGTCATCGACCGTGCCATCGCCCCTGAGCTTGTTGCCATTGGCATCGACGGCATCCACACCGTTGTCATCGACCGTGCCATCGCCCCTGAGTTTGTTGCCGTTGGCATCGACGGCATCCACACCGTTGTCATCGACTGTGCCATCGCCTCTGAGCTTGTTGCCGTTGGCATCGACGGCATCTACGCCGTTGTCATCGATGGTGCCATCGCCTCTGAGCTTGTTGCCATTGGCATCGACCGCATCCACGCCGTTGTCATCAACGCCATTGCCAAACCCGCGGCCACCCCCATGGCGTTCTCCCCCTGCATGTTTTTCTCCACCAGCATGCCGTTCACCACCACCATGCTGCTCTCCGCCGGCATGCTCGCCTTGGTGGCCGCCACTGTCATCGCTGCCCCCATCGCTGTCGCTGCCACCGCTGCTGTTGCTGCCCCCATCGCTGTTGCTGCCACCGCCGCTGTTGCTGCCACCGCCGCTGTTGCTGCCACCGCCGCTGTTGCTGCCACCGCCGCTGTCGCTGCCACCGCCGCTGTCGCTGCCACCGCCGCTGTTGCTGCCTCCACCACTGCTGCCCCCACTGCCACCATCGCCATCTTTGTTGTGAACGATCAGCTCATTGGCGATGTAGCTGTGGCTGCCATCGAGCAGCAGATTGAAGAGTGCGGTAGTGGGAGATGCCTCGATCCAGCAGAGTGACTCAACCAGCAGTAATTCCGGCTGGGGTTGCAGGGCCAGATTGCCCGTCACCATGGCAGGTGCCGGGCGACACATTATCTGCATGCCGGTAAATAGCGGCAGCACCGCCAGTTGCGGGTTTTCGGTTCGGGTCATGGCCGGTGAGATGGCCGCCCAGCCCCGAGTGGTCAGCAGAGGGTGCTCTGCGGTAAAGAACGGGGGCAGATCATTGATCCCGTAGAGTCTGCGCTTGCCCAGTATGACCCGTTCGATCGCCAGGATCCGGTTACTGCCGCCGTGCTGATCCAGCACCTGTTCACCGACCCGGAGCGTTTCTATCGGGCGGGTGGAACCATCGGCCATCGTGATGCGAGTGCCGGCGATAAAGCAGGACTTGGCATAGGCCTGATTCATTTGCCACTCATTTTGGGCGAAATCATAACTGAACGGGTTCGCAAACAGGGCGAGTGCGATGGCCGAGCCAATAAGCAATCTGCGCTGGCTGGCCTTGAATGGGGGCTGTGACATGGGGACTCCTTGTCCATCTTGATTCACAGGATCCATTATAGAGCGCGCCCCTGGCGGCGGCATTTTTGACCATGAACACAATAAACATGATGGAAAAACGATTGGCGTTCGTCACAATAATGCGTAAAATCGCATACTCGATGCTTGTAGCAACGAATCCCGCCTAAAAAGCCAGTTTCATGCCCTTCCCAAGCAGTAAAAGGCAACAAGTGACGTATTTGTGTTCATTTTGTGCCTTGGAAAAGTCTTGTGATAACTGAAAAGTGATAAATATCCCCATCAGTTATCAAAAAATTAAGGACATCCATGTTTTCCTTAGTCAAGCAAAGTGTCGCCGGGCTGCAAATCCTGTTTGTCGCCTTCGGCGCCATGGTTCTGGTGCCCCTGCTCACCGGATTGAACCCCTCCATGGCCCTGCTTGGCGCCGGTGTGGGCACCCTGTTGTTCCAGCTCTGCACCCGCCGCCAGGTCCCGATTTTCCTCGGTTCCAGCTTTGCCTTCATCGCTCCCATCATCTACGCCACCCAGACCTGGGGATTGCCATCCACCATGTTTGGCCTGTTTGCCGCCGGTTTCATGTATTTCATTCTGGCTGCGCTGATCCGGGCAAAAGGGATGGGTTTTGTGCACAAATTGCTGCCCCCGGTGGTGATTGGCCCGGTGATCATGGTCATCGGTCTTTCTGTGGCGCAGGTTGCTTGCAACATGGCGATGGGCCGTGCTGGTAGTGAGCAGGTAGTACCTGCGGGGACTGCGCTGACGCTGGCCGGTATCTCGCTGGCGGTCACCCTGATTGCAGCTGTGTTCTGCAAGGGGTGGATCAAGCTGATCCCCATCCTGTGCGGCGTGATTGCCGGTTATGTCTCGGCGGTCTTCATGGGCCAGGTGAGTTTCGATGGCATGGTGAACGCCCCCTGGTTGGCGCTGCCCCACTTCGAAACCCCGGAGATCAACTGGGCTGCTGCGTTGTTCATGTTGCCAGTAGCCATCGCCCCCTGTATCGAGCATATCGGTGGCGTGTTGGCGATTGGTGGCGTGACTGGCAAGGATTACACCAAGGATCCGGGTTTGCACCGTACGCTGGCCGGTGACGGTATCGGCGTCTGCTTCGCCGGTTTCATCGGTGGCCCACCCGTGACCACCTACGCCGAAGTGACCGGTGCCGTGATGATCACTCGCAACTTCAATCCGGTCACCATGACCTGGGCTGCGGTGTTTGCCATCATTCTGGCCTTCTTCGGCAAGTTCAATGCGCTGCTTACCTCCATCCCGATGCCGGTGATGGGCGGTATCATGCTGCTGCTGTTCGGATCCATCGCTGCCATCGGTCTCAAGACGCTGGTGGAATCCAAGGTGGATCTGGGACTGTCACGCAATATCGCCATCGTCGCCGTGACTCTGACCGTCGGTGTCGGTGCGCTGGAGATGAAGATTGGCGACTTCGCGCTGGCCGGCGTTGGCCTGGCATCTGTTGCCGCCATCCTGCTCAACCTGATCCTGCCTGCGCACTCCGAAGAGGGTGTGATGGACGCGGCCAAGGACTGAGTTTCACCAGACGTTGATTGTTGATTTGGAGAAGGCCACCTCGCGGTGGCCTTCTGTTTTTCGGGTATCTCGCGCTACTTTTCGGCTCGACGGAGCTCATCTGGAATCTAATCTGGAAGCAGATGAGGGGGTTAGCATTCTCATTTGACGTATCTCTTTTCGTGACCTTAGCTAAAGGACAGGTTTGGCTCTGAGGTCTCCTCGAGCAGTATGGGAAAATGGATGTTGGCGTTTTATATCATTTCTCTCCCAGACCCCTGTCATAAAACGATGCGCTTTTTCTTTGCCACGGCGCTGTTGTATGGCAGAGGCTTATCCGCCGCACTCCCCTTATGCTGCCCTGGCATGTTTCCACCTCGATTTGTTGTGAGCCTCCCTCGCCGGTTGCGTTTCGTTGCGCACAGGCAAAATCCGGATCTGTTTGCTGCTGCACATGGGTGGGCGGCGAGCCGTGAAAGCCGGCATGACCCCAGCGGGTCAGACGTGCACCGCCATCGGTAACGGCGGATGTTCAGGGATGAATGGCAAGCAAAGCGAGGTTGCAATGAACTATCAACTGCTGTGGAAAAGTGCAATTTTTTCAGTCTCTTCCATGATGGCGATAAGCGCTGTTCAGGCTGCGCCACTGAATGTGATGACCGAGGATTACCCGCCATTCAACATGCAGGGAGAGGGGGGCAAGATTGTAGGGCTGTCGACCGAGGTGGTCGAAGAGCTGTTCAAGCGTGCCGGGGTCGAATACAAGCTGACCCTGATGCCCTGGAAACGGGCGTACGAAGATACCCTCGGTACTCCCAATACCGCCCTCTACTCCACGACCCGCACTCCGGAGCGGGAAGCACTGTTCAAGTGGGTAGGGCCGCTGGTCAATAACAACTGGGTGTTTTTCTCCAGCTCGACCGCCAATATCACGGTCAAGTCACTGGAAGATGCCAAGCAGTATTCGGTGGGTGGCTATAACGGCGATGCGGCCGCCGAATATCTCAAAGCCCAGGGATTTGCCAAGTTGCAGCTGGCTGCCAACGATACCGCCAACGTGAAGAAACTGGAGGCGGGCCGCATCGATCTTTGGGCAACCGGCCAGTATCTGGCGCCTTATCTGGCCAGCAAGGAGAAAGTAGCTTCACCCAAGCCGGTCTTCGTGTTCAAGGAAACCCAGATGAGCTTGGCGTTTAACAAGGATACGCCCGATGAGCTCATCACCAAGCTCAACGAGATCCTCGCTGCCATGAAGGCGGATGGCACCATCGACAAGATCAATGCCAAGTACCAGTAACAGTACCAATAGCAAGTGCCGCTGAATGGCACTGCGCCGGCTGCCGTAAAACCGGGAGGAAACCATGGATTGGAAAAGTCTGACGTTCAGGATTGCCGTGTTGACCTCCCTGTCGGTGAGTCTGCTACTGGTGTTGTTTGGCGCTTACAACTACAACGCGGTCAGGGCGGAGAGCTACAGCAAACAGAGTGCGCTGGTCGAGCAGGCCATCGGCCGGCTACAGCTCTCCCTGCCCGGCCCGCTGTGGAATTATGAATCGGCCTTCATCGAGGCATCGCTCAAGTCCGAGCTGGCGGCCGATATCCTGAGTGCTTTGCTGGTGGTCAACAAGGACAAGCTGGTGGCCGGGTTTGCCCGTGACACGGCGGGGAGCATTGCCCCCGTGACAGCCATGCCTGCCGATGTGTCTGCCTACGGAGGGTATGACCTGGTCTATGACGACAGCGGTCAGAAAAACACCGTGGCCCGATTGCTGGTGCAAACCAGTGATGCTGCCATTCAGGCCCAACTGCGCCAGCAGTTGATCACTACCGTCTGGCAGATCCTTGTGCTCGATCTCTGCATCATCGCCCTGTTGATGGTGCTGATTCATCGCAATGTGCTCAGGCCGCTTCACCAGATGAATCAGGCGGTGTTCGATCTGGCCAAAGGAGAGGGGGATCTGACCCGGCGTCTGAAGATCAGCCGCCAGGATGAGATGGGCGCGCTGGCCACCAACATCAACCACTTTATTGCCAAGTTGCAGGAGATGGTGGCGGAGATCAACGAGCTCTCTGCCGGTGTGTTGCAAACCGCCGAACTCTGTGACTCCCTCTCGGCAGATACCCGGGTAGGCAGTGACGCCCAGCAATCCGAGCTGGATCAAGTCGCCACCGCCATCACCGAAATGAGTCAGGCTGTGCAGGAAGTGGCTGGTAACGCAGTGAAAACCTCTGGCGCTACCGATGAGGCCAACCTCTATGTGGAGCAGGGTTACAATCTGGCGGGCCATGCCAATGAGGCTATCCATCAACTGGTGGGGGAGGTGGAGCGAGTCGCCACCCTGATGCGCACCCTTTCGACCGAGAGCAGCAGCATTGGCACCATCATCGAAGTGATCAACGGCATTGCCGAGCAGACCAATTTGCTTGCCCTCAACGCGGCCATCGAGGCGGCGCGGGCGGGTGATCAGGGGCGCGGTTTTGCGGTGGTGGCGGATGAGGTACGCACCTTGTCGGGCCGTACTCGCCAGTCGACGGAGGAGATCAGTGCCAGTATCAAACGGTTGCAGCAAGCGACCCAGAATGTCGGGGCCGGAATGCAACAGAGTCAGGAGAAGGCATCCCGCGCCGGCATCGAGGCGGCAGATGTGCAGATATCGGTGGAGAAGATTAAAAATCAGGTCAGCCTGATCCGCGAGATGAACATGTATATCGCCCAGGCATCGGAAGAACAACACTCGGTGGCAGAGGCGGTCAGCCATAGCGTCAACCGGATTGCGACGCTGAACAGCGAGAGTGCAGCCAGAGTGGCAAAGGTTGCCGAGGCCAGCAGCGATCTGCGGCAGTTGTCGGCCCAGCTTGACACCCTGCTCAAGCAGTTTCGGGTCTAGTCAGTTAACTTCGCCCCGTTGGATCATCCTGCGGGGCAGGCAAGGTTCCCTTTATTGTTATTGTGAAGTGCGGCGAGATGTTGTGAGGGGCAAGGGGCCTTGTCCAGCAGCGTTTTTCGTCATGCCCATGTCACTGTTTAGCTGAGATTGGCGTGATCGTGATACGCGAAACTCGCGGCATCATGCTCTGCCCGATACGCAGTCCGACAGCGCTGGACGCATATTTTCATTTTCCCCGCTCATGCCTGCCTGCATCTATTGTGCCGCTGATCTCGACCCTTTAGAATTTCGTTTAATTACAGCGAGTCCTGAGCCGCCATCTGGCTTTATCAGGTGTGGAATCCCATCTTCTTCATGATGAATGCAAATAACAGGTGGTTGGTATGACGGGGGTTGCGCCAGGCAATAACATATCAGCCTATCACTTCGGTGATTATGTCTTTGATGTCAAAAGGCGAGAGTTGATCTTCTGTGCCGACAAGGACAACTTGCAAAGCGCCCGGGTGGTGCGCTTGTCATCGGCAGAGAGCCTCATTTTCAGCTATCTGCTCGATCACCATGACGAGGTGTGCGACAAGGATCTGTTGCTCGAAATCGGCTGGTTGGGTCGCCCCATCAGCCCCAACTCCCTGAACGTGGCTATCGCCAATATTCGCCGCCACTTCGCCTCATCCCCCCAGACGCTGGATATCAGAAGTACCCCGAAAAAAGGGTACTCCCTGCATCTGAACTGCAAGATGAAGAGCTATTACGGCAAGGCACTGCCAACAGATAGTGAGCCCTTGCCCGAGCCGATGAGCGAGCCCACGCCTGCAGCGGCTGCGCAGCCACCGTCGACATCACCAAGCTCCGACCACGAGGTCATCAAAGAGCCTGCGGCTCCCCGTTCTTTTGGTGAGCGCGCCAAACTTGCCTTTCTCAGCGGTATCGGGCGGCCAATGCTGGCAAGGGGCCTGATGTACGTCAATCTGCTACTGGCTGTGTTGGTGGCGTTTGTCGCCAGCTATCTCCATTTCGAGTGGCTCCATGTGCACTGCACCGATTCGCCGACCGGCGTTGTTTGCCAGATGGAGGCACGGAGCGACGTGCCACCAGTCAAGCCGGCATCGCTGGTGCTGGTCTCCGGCCACCAGGTTCGCGTGCTTTCCTATAAAGAGCTCGAAAAAACGCTGTAAGGGATCTCTGATGAAACGAACGCTGAAAAATACCTTGCTGCTGTTGCCACTGCTTGTCGTGCTGCTGTTTGTGGTCGGGATGTTTATCAACAGTCTGGGCTGTCATTACGACCTGAAAATGTCAGCCAATGGAGTCAACTATCACGGGGTGTGCCGCTGGGGCAAAATTACCGTGATCGAAGAGGAGGAGGCGACCAGGGAGAAGTGGCGGGTGACCGGTTTTCAACTTACCTTCTTCAACCAGCTTGTTTACCTCATCGACAGTCGTACCCAACTGCACGAATCGGGTAACGATGACTCCTATCTCAATGAGTACAACCTGATCCAGTCGCAATATGCGCTGGTCAACTATGCCTGGGTGCCGCTGACTGAAAACAAGGTGGCGATCTTCCAGCGCGATCCGGTGCATGAGGTCGTGATTGCCCAGCGAGATGGCTGGTTCGATCTCTATCGCTGGTTCTTCCCCCCGGCACCGCTGGTACCTGTTCAACCACAAAGCGCAGTTGCCGGGCGTCCCGCTAGTTTCTAAATAACTTGCACCAAGGGCCGGTGACCTCGCAGTGGCCTGTCTCATCACTGTTTTGCCAGCCCAGCCGATGGTAGAAGGCTACTGCCGCCGTGTTGCGAGTCGCAACCTTGAGCGAGCCGTGCGGCGAATCAGCGAGGCCCCGCTCCAGCAGGGCGCGTCCTATCCCCTGACCGTGCCAGTCGCTTGACACATAGAGGTGATGGACGAAGTGATCGGGCTGCCAGATGGCGATAAAGCCGCAGATATTGTCCCCCTGTTCGGCTACCCACACCTGTTCACCTTTGGTCTGTTCCTCGAAATCCTCGAGTTGGAAACGGGCGGGATCTACCCAGTGAAAGGTGTGGCGGCGGCTCTTTAAAAACAGCCGGGCCAGTTGGGGAATGTCGTGTTCTTCCATGAGCCGGATCATGATGTCCTCCCGGATCAAGCCAATGTTCATTGAGGCAGCTGCACAGCGGCAGGTTAATCGATGCAAATGACAAGGGTGTGATTAAGCACTGTCCATTGTATTTGCCATGGGGCTATACTGCCGGAGTCCCTTGTATGGATGGCTTGAGGATCGCTGATTTATGGACAATAAACTGATTGAAGGCAACATTTTTGTGCCGGCGCACATAGACGATGTCTGGCACGCCTGGACTACCGAAAGCGGTCTGCGCAGTTTTCTGGCTCCCGAATGTTTGATGGTGGCCGAACCGAATGGTCCTTTCGAGATCTACTTCAGGCCTGATGCCCCGCTGGGTGAACGTGGCAGCGAAGGGTGCCGGGTCATGGCCGTCATGCCCTATGACCTGCTCAGTTTCAGCTGGAATTTCCCGCCCAGTCTGCCCCATATCCGCCAGCAAAAAACCCAGGTTTGCCTGCGCTTTGTGCCAGAAGGGCAGGGCACTCGCCTCTACTTCCTGCAGAGCGGTTGGGCCAATGATCCGGATTGGGATCAGGGTTATGCTTATTTTCGGGAAGAGTGGCTGGAGACCAGCCTGCCACGGTTGCAGTACCGTTTTACCCACGGTCCCATCGACTGGAACAATCCGCCAGACAAGGCACAGCTGAAGGCGCTGGCCCAGTAATTCCGGATATCAGACATAAAAAAAACCGGCCAAAAGGCCGGTTGAAACAGTTCAGGCTTGTCAGGTGACAAACGTATCCAGCGGATGAGAGTCGCTTTCCACTCCTTGTGAAGCACAACACTCTTGGTTACGTGCGGCTACTTTATGCCATTCACACTGAATCGAGGCTGAACCATGGATGATCCCGCCTCGTTCCCCTCTTCAATCAGATAGTGATCCCCATCGACTGGCGCAAGTAAGCGCCCGCACCGAGTAGCCCCGGCCCTTCATGGGTGATCAGAAACACCGGGATCTCCTTGAGGTAGGACTTGAAGCGCCCCTTGTCTTCAAAGGCGACCCGGAAACCGGAACCGGTAAAGAACTCCTGGAAGCGCGGCACTATGCCACCTGCGATATAGACGCCGCCAAAGGTGCCCATATTGAGGGCCAGATTGCCGGCAAAGCGGCCCATCAGCACGCAGAACAGGCTCAGGGTGCGACGGCAATCGAGGCACTCCCCGGCCAGTGCGCGCTCGGTAATGTCTTTGGGGGCAAACGGCTCTGGCTCACGGCCATCGGATTTCACCAGCCCGCGATAGAGATTGACCAGGCCCGGGCCGGAGAGGAAACGCTCTGCCGAGACATGGCCCAATTCGCCTCGCATCACCTGCAGCACCGCATCTTCCTCTTCGGTGTTGGCAGCAAAATCCACATGACCACCTTCACCCGGCAGGCTCAGCCACTGCTCACCCGCCTTGACCAGATGGGCGACCCCAAGGCCGGTACCCGCACCATAGATGGCTATGGGCTTACCAGCCACTGGCGCCGCGCCGCCCAGCTGGATGCGATCCGATTCAGCCAACACCGGAACCGCCATCGAGACCGCAGTAAAGTCGTTGATCACTTGCAGGCGTGCCAGCCCGAGATTGCTCTGCATCTCGCTGATGGAGAACTCCCAGCTGTGGTTGGTCATAGCGACCCAGTCACCGTTGATGGGGCAGGCAATGGCGATGCAGGCTTCAGCCACCTGAACCTTGTGTTCCTCCAGATAGAGGCGTACCACGGCTTCAAGGCTGGGATGGGCCAGACCTGAGTAGGTCTTTGCCTGAGAGATAGTACCGGTGGCCAGCTCACACAGGGCCAGACGCGCATTGGTGCCGCCGACATCGCCGACCAGCGCATGGGTATGCTGCATAACAACTCCTTCGTTACAGGATGGGGACGACTCTGGTGTCCCGAGATTATTGTTGGATTATGACGGCCCATTCTATCCGAGCTCAGGCTTGCTCACTCGCCGGATCGATACAAACGTGCGCCTGCTCACAGTGTTGTTGCTTTGCAACATTTGTAAGCGCTTTCATGGCTAGGTGACGTTTTGTAACGAAAAGTACGAAATAATTAGAGATGAGTCATACTTTGTATGGCAGGCGTTAGTTGCGATAACCGCTTGTCTTGTATAGTCCTTAGCTTGAATGGAAACTTGCTTAGCCGTAGATTGAGTGCAAAGACACTGAAGCTAAATTACAAAAACGCCTGGTGGTGATGATGAATACCCTTGATAAAATTACGAACAACTTGGAAAGTTTCAGTAAATCAGAACGCAAGGTTGCCGAGGTGATCCTGGCGTCTCCCCAGACCGCCATCCACTCCAGCATCGCCGCTCTGGCCAAGATGGCCGACGTCAGTGAACCGACCGTCAACCGCTTTTGCCGCCGTCTCGATACCAAGGGCTTTCCTGATTTCAAACTCCATCTGGCCCAGAGCCTGGCCAATGGCACCCCTTACGTAAATCGTCATGTGGAAGCGGAAGATGGGCCTGATACCTACACCGCCAAGATCTTCGAATCCACCATGGCTTGTCTGGATGCCGCCAAAAACAGCCTGGATATCTCTGCCATCAACCGCTGCGTCGATATCCTGACCCAGTCCAAGAAGATCAGCTTCTTTGGCCTTGGCGCCTCCTCCGCCGTTGCCCGCGATGCCCAGAACAAATTCTTTCGCTTCAACATTCCGGTAGTGAGCTTTGACGATATCGTCATGATGCGCATGAGCTGCATCAACAGCAGCGAAGGGGATGTGGTGGTGCTCATCTCCCACACCGGCCGCACCAAGGCACTGGTCGAGATCGCCGCGCTGGCCCGCGAGAACGACGCCACCGTGATCGGTATGACCGCCAAGGACTCCCCGCTGGCCCGCGAGTGCAATCTGGTGCTCTCCATGGATGTGCCGGAAGATACCGATGTCTATATGCCGATGGCATCCCGCATCGCCCAGCTGGCGCTGGTGGATGTGCTGGCGACCGGTTTTACCCTGCGCCGTGGGATGAAATTTCGCGAAAATCTGAAGAAAGTAAAAGAGGGATTGCGCGAATCCCGCTTCGAAACCCCGCACTCTTCCTGAACCGTCGGGGGCTCCGGCCCCCGACTGTCTATGCCACCCGCCTTGGTGTAGTATTGTAATTTAATAACAAAAACCACCCAGATGGTTTGCAAACGGGTGCATCGAGCCATGGGCTTGATGGGGCAGAATCTCAAGTCATATCAACTTCATATTGGAGTCTTTCATGCCTAGACGTACAAAGATTGTAACCACACTCGGTCCGGCTACCGACCGCGAAGGGATCCTTGAAGGGATCATCCGCGCCGGGGCCGACATGGTGCGGATGAACTTCTCTCACGGCACTGCTGAAGACCATATCCTGCGCGCCAATCAGGTGCGTGACATTGCTGCCAAGCTCGGTCGTCACGTCGCCATCATGGGTGATCTGCAAGGCCCGAAAATCCGTGTTTCCACTTTCAAGGATGGCAAAATTTATCTGGCCATCGGTGACAAGTTCATTCTTGACGCGGCGCTCGGCAAGGGTGAAGGTTGTCAGGAGCAGGTCGGTATCGACTACAAGAGCCTGCCAGACGATGTGGTACAGGGCGACATCCTGCTGCTGGACGATGGCCGTGTACAACTGAAGGTCGAGCAGGTTGAAGGCACCCGCATTCACACCACGGTGACCGTGGCCGGGCCGCTCTCCAACAACAAGGGCATCAACAAGAAAGGGGGCGGTCTCTCCGCTCCGGCCCTGACCGAGAAAGACAAAGAAGACATCAAGACTGCTGCCCGTATGAACGTGGACTATCTGGCGGTCTCCTTCCCCCGTTGTGGCGATGACCTGCGTTATGCCCGCGAGCTGGCCCGCGAAGCCGGCTCCAATGCCAAGATCGTGGCCAAGGTTGAGCGCGCCGAAACTGTCGCCACTGACGAAGCGATGGAAGACATTATCCTCGGCTCCGACGCCGTCATGGTTGCCCGTGGCGATCTGGGTGTCGAGATCGGTGACCCCGAGCTGGTTGGCGTACAGAAGAAGCTGATCCGCCACTCCCGTCGTCTCAACCGTGTGGTGATCACCGCGACCCAGATGATGGAATCGATGATCAATGCGCCGCTGCCGACTCGTGCAGAGGTCATGGACGTGGCCAACGCCGTGCTGGATGGTACCGATGCGGTGATGCTCTCCGCCGAGACTGCTGCCGGTCAGTTCCCCATCGAGACCGTGACCTCCATGGCGAGCGTCTGTGTCGGTGCCGAGAAGCACCCGAGCCTGAACGTCTCCAACCACCGCATGAGCTACACCTTCACTTCCGTTGAAGAAGCTGTAGCCATGTCCACCATGTATGCGGCCAACCACCTGGAAGGGGTGAAGGCGATCGTGGCACTGACCGAGTCCGGCACCACGCCGCTGCTGATGTCCCGTATCAGCTCCGGTCTGCCGATCTTTGCTATGTCCCCTCACAACAAGACCCTGGCCTGGACCAATCTCTACCGTGGCGTCACCCCGGTGATGTTTGACGGTGACGAGACCAAACCGGTCTACGAAGTGTGCCGCGACGCGCTGGCCGTGCTCAAGGAGAAGGGGCTGCTGCAGAGCGGCGACATGGTGCTGCTGACTCACGGTGACAAGATGGAAACCGTGGGTAGTACCAACACCTGCAAGGTGATGATGGTCGAATAAGCCCGTCCGGTTTTACTGTGCTTAACAAGGCTGCTCCTCTTTGATGAGCAGCCTTTTTGTTAACCGCAGTTGGGCTGTGGCGGTATAAACAGGACTCAATGATTGCTTAACCGGATTCCCCTTCCGATAATGCGGGAGTGATTTTCAGCGGGTAGCCTGTTGTAGGTGATCGTCTCAGGTAACCCAGACACTCGACAATACGGGAGTGAAAAAATGAACAAGCGTAACTGGTTGCTGGCCTTGTCACTGAGTCTGGCCTTCTCACCCTGTTATGCCGACTGGGCCAAGCTCAAGGCCGCAGCGTCCGATCTGGGAGCGGCAGTGAGCGAGACCAGCAAGGAGGTGTGGCAGGATGTCAGCGATTTCTCCAAGAAGAGCTGGGCCTCCATCTCGGCCTGGGGAGAGGATGCCTTCAATACCGCCGGGGTCTGGACCGACAAGAGCATCGCGACCGGCAAGGAGTGGCTGAAGGCAGCCGACAAGGAGCTCAACGAGATGCTCAACCCCAAGACGGCGAAAGAGGCGAGGATCGCGCTCAATACCATGGCCGACACTGCGCTGATCCGGTTGTTCAACGAGCAGCCATCAGCCAAGTTGTTGTTTGACAAGGCTTATGGCTATGCGGTGTTCGATTCGCGCAAGTTCTCCCTGATGCTGCATACCAATCAGGGGGCCGGGGTGGCGGTCAATCGCAAAACCGGCAAGCACACCTATATGAAGATGTTTGGTGCGGGTCTGGCGGCCGGGATTGGCGGCAAGTTTTATCAGCAGGTGATCCTGTTTGAAGACAAGGCCAGATTCGATAACTTCGTGACCCAGGGGTGGGAAGCTACCTCCGAAGTGGGTGTGGTGGCCGGCAAGGAGAGCGCCGAGCTGACCGCCAAATACAACGGCGGCATGGCCATCTACCAGATTGGCGAGAAGGGCTTGCTGCTCGATGCCAATATCTCCGGCTCCAAGTACTGGATTGACAAGGACTTGACTGAAACGAGTCGCTAATCCTGTCGTGATCTCGCCAACAGGCCCGCAGTGCGGGCCTGTTTGTTCTCTCGGTGTCAGTGGGCTGAATAGACCTGCTTGCCCTTGAACATGGTCCAGAGCACCTTGGTCTCCTTGAGCTCTTCGCTTGCTACTTGCTCCAGATTGCGATCCAGCAAGATCAGGTCAGCACTCTTGCCCGCGCTGATGGAGCCAATCTCTTTCTCCCGTCCAATTACCTTGGCTGCGTTGAGGGTATAGGCCTGCAAGATGGCCTGACGGCTGATCTGCTCGCTGGCGGGGGGCAGCAAGCCAAGCTCACCTTGGCGGGTGATCGCGGTATACATGGCGAGGAAAGGGTTGGGGCTGGAGACCGGCCAGTCACTGGCACCGGCGATAATGGCGCCGCTTTGCAGCAAGCTGCCTGCCGGATAGAGGCGGGCTAGCAGTGCCGGGGGCACTTTTCCTTCAAGCAGCAGGGTGGTCGCCACGTTTTTACCGGCCCACAAGAGTTGCATCGATGCGGCCACATTGAGCGGTTTGAAACGGGCAATGCTGGCCGGGCTCACCACCTCCAGATGGGTGATGCTGTGCAGCAGGTGGTGATCCTGATTGTGGGCCCGGGCATAGGCGATGGCATCGAGGGATTCACGGACGGCCCGATCGCCGATGGCATGAAAGTGAGTGATAAGTTGATGGGCATCCGCGGTGCGGATCAGCTCGTTGAAACGCTGTTTGTCCAGATCGTCCTTGCCGCTGTAACTGGGACGGTTGAGGTAGGGCTCGCTCAACTTGGCGGTCTGGGATGGATACTCGATGACACCATCTTGCAGGATCTTTATCCCCACCAGTTTAACGTCCGGGGCATCTTGAAACTGCTGTTGCAGCGCCAATACGTCATCAATGATGGCGGGTGATGCATGTATCCCCACCAGTGCCAGTGCGGATACATGTCCGGTCAGCTTGCCTTCCCGGGAGAGCATGCTGTACGCCGGCAGCAGGCCGGTATCTCGGCGATCCGGCTCGGCGTTGAAGATGGGGGCGAGGGGGCGAATGTTGCTGATAGGGTCCATCCAGGCGGTAATGCCCACCTGATTGAGCTGTTTGGCGGCGGTCATGATAGCACTGGCAATCGTCTCGTCGCTGACGGGGGGCAGCGCCTTGAGGATGGCATCCCAGCCGCCTTCCGAGGCAAAGCCATTGAGCATGCCGGATGGGGTGAGGCCAAAATTGCCTTTCAGCGGAGCATAACGACCGGCAAGGGTGTCGGCATCAATGCCAGCCTTGCGCAGCATGGCCTGATTGGCCCAACCGGTGTGGGCATCCGAACCGGCCAGTACTACGGGTATTTGCTGGTATTGCGGGCCATTGAACACCTGAGCGAGCAGGGGAAGCTGATGCCAGTAGTCGAGGGAGACATTGCTGTATAGCTCTACATCGCCCAGTGTCAGGCGGGGATCATCCTTGCTGCGGGTCAGAAATTGCTGCACCTGCTCAACCTCACTCATGGCATCGGGAAAGTTAACCGTCATCCCCTGAAAACCGGCAAATGCCGCATGAACATGGCTGTCGATGAGCCCCGGCATCAGGTACTTTCCTTTCAGATCAAGACGCTTGGCATGGTTGCCGAGGCGGGCGCTGACCTCCTGATAGCTGCCGACTGCCACTATCTTTTTACCTTCAATGCCGACCGCTTCCGGGTGAGGGTTCGCCGGATCACCACTGTAGATGGTGCCGCCAAAGATCAGTGTCTGGCTCTGTGAGTGGGCATTGGCGGCAGCGGGAAGCGTTACCAGCAGGCTGGCGAGAAACAGCGTTTTGATATTCATGGGCATGACTCCGTCGCTTCGGTGCCCGAAGGCACCGAAGTGGGTAAATGGAAATGAGGTATCGGCTTATCGGTTGATCAGCGGGATACAGATATCAAACACGTAATGTTCCCGGTCGGGGTCCGTGCCTGCGTGGTATTGCTCGTAACACGGGCGATCGTCGCAGTTCAGCCCTTGGCCCACTACCCAGCGAAACGCCGTTTCCCAGCAAGCGACCAGTTGATCGCCGCGAGCGATAAACTGACAAACCGCATAGGGGCCCGCGGCGATGGTCTGGGTGGTTAACTGGCGCCCAGCGGGGATCTCTGGCCCCAGCTCGATGCAGACGTCAGTACGGCAACGGGTCTCATCGGTGATATCGGGGATATCCCAATAGAGACTCAGGGTACCCGCCGGTGTCATCGCCTCGTCTGAGGCGAACAGCGCGAGCAAATCCCGATGAGCTTGCTCGCAGGTCTCTTTGCCATAGGGGCCCAGGCGGCGCATGTACGCCACGCGCCGGGCGGGCATCTGCCTGACGCTAGCCCCCTGCAACAGACCCGGGTGTTCGGTGACCGGGTGCATGACCAGGCCATCATAGGTGTCAAAGGGAAGGGGATCGTTTCCAATCTTGCTTTTCCAGTTTCCCCCCTGCTGCTGGCGGTATTCCGAGGGGCTCATGGCGAAGTGCAGGCGAAAGGCCTTGGCGAAATTCTGCGAGCTGGAGAACCCGGCGGCCAGTGCGAGGGTGGTGATGTCACTCTGGGGGGAGGCGAGCAAGCGACGGGCAGCGCGTTCCATACGCAGGCGCCGGGTAAATCCGGCAATGGTCTCGCCGACCATCGTCTTGAAAATACGGTGGAAGTGGAAGGTGGAGATGGCTGCCGCCGCTGCGACCTCATCCAGGGCCGGATTGTCATCCAGATGGTGGCTGATGTAGTCCATCGCCTTGAACACGGGTTTGCGATAATCCAGAGCAGACTCCTTGCCAGCCAGCAAAAGTGGGCCTCAGAGTCGGATTTAATCAGAGCTACCTGCCGTTGTCGAACCCGTCCGGCCTGGTCTGGCCACTCATCCGCATCGCGCTTTTAACGCATTGGCACTCAAATTGCTTGTTGCTTGCCAGCGTCAATGATTTGTCTGGGGATGGAAAATGGAAATTAGTGCAAGCAGCCTGATGCAAGAGATGCAGGCGCTCAAGATCGAAGCAGGCGCAACGCCGCTGGCACAACCCGGTCGTCAGGTAACCTCCGACTTTGGTCAGCTGCTGCAACAGGCGCTTGGCAACGTCAACGAGCTGCAAGGGGCCGCCAATGATCTGCGCACCCGTTTCGATATGGGTGACAAGTCGGTGGATCTGGCCGAGGTGATGATCGCGGGCCAAAAATCGTCTATCGCCTTTGAAGCCACGGTACAGGTGCGCAACAAGATGGTCGATGCCTACAAGACCATCATGAACATGCCGGTATAAGCGACGCCAATAAACCATGACGACTGAACATCATGAACATGTCAGCAATAAGGACATAAATCGTGGCTACTGACCAAAACGGCGATCTGCTGATAAACGATGAGGGCACCGCCGCCCTCGATGAAAATGAGCAGAAGAGTTCGGCGCTGGGCTTCCTGTCCAACACCGATGTGCTGCGGCAAATCACCCTGATCCTGGGGCTTGCCATCTGTCTGGCCATTGCGGTGTTTATCCTGCTGTGGGGCAAGGAGCCGGACATGCGTCCCCTCGGCACCTATACCACTCAGGAGCTGGTGAAGACTCTCGATTTCCTCGATCAGCAGAAGATCCCCTACGAGGTGGATGGCAAGAGCGTGCTGGTCAACGCCGAAAGCTACCCCACTATCCAGCTGGCCTTGACCCGTGCCGGTCTTGCCAATGCCACCGATAGCAACATCGGTGGTGAAGATATCCTGCTGAAAGATTCCAGTTTCGGCGTCAGCCAGCGGATGGAGAGTGAACGTCTGAAGCTGAGCCGCGAGCGCCAGCTGGCGAGCGCCATCGAGCAGTTCCAGAATGTGGCCAAGGCCCAGGTGCTGCTGGCCATTCCGAAAGACAACGTGTTTGCCCGCAACGAACGCAAACCCAGTGCCACCGTGGTGCTCAACCTGAAAGGGGCGGCGCTGGGGCAGGGGGAGGTGGACTCCATCGTCGATATGGTGGCCTCTGCGGTACACGGCCTTGAGCCGACCCGTGTCACCGTCACCGACCAGAATGGCCGCCTGCTCAACTCCGGCTCGCAAGACCCGATCTCGGCCCAGACTCGCAAAGAGTTTGCCATGCAGCAGAAGCAGGAGCTGGAGTACAAACAAAAAATTGACGCCATCCTGATCCCGGTGCTGGGGGCCGACAACTATACGGCGGAAGTGGATCTCTCCCTCGACTTCTCCCAGCAGGAGCAGACCCGCAAGACTTATAACCCTGACCTGCCTGCTGTGCGCTCCGAAATGACCATGGAAGAGAACAGCGCCAGTGGTAGCAACGGTGGTGTGCCTGGTGCCCTTTCCAACCAGCCCCCTGCCGCCTCCAATATTCCCGAGGAGGCGACCGGTGGTGATGGTGCCAGCGCTGCTGCTTCGGGCCGTTCCCGCAAAGAGGCGACCCGCAACTTCGAGCTGGATACCACCGTCAGCCATACCCGTCGCCAGATGGGTGGCATTCGCCGCATGACTGTTTCGGTTGCCGTGGATTACAAAGCGGTACCCGGTGCCGACGGGGCCGTGACTCGTGAGGCGCGCACCCAGGCAGAACTCGATACATTGCGTCGTTTGCTGAGCGGTGGTCTTGGCTTTGATGTGACCCGTGGTGATACCCTTGAGGTGGTCGCGATTCCGTTCAATCGTCCCGAACTGGATACCGTGGCCGAGGTGCCGCTCTACGATCAGCCCTGGTTCTGGCGTGCGGTGCGCATCGCCGCCTCGGTACTGGTGATCATCGTGTTGATCGTGACCGTGATCCGTCCCATGCTCAAGCGACTGCTCTACCCGGATGCCAAACCGGAAGGGGAGCTGGATTTCGACAACCACACCGTACTGGGTGGCGACGACGAGTTGAGCCTGCTGTCAGCACAAGTCGAGAGCGATCAGGTGTTTGGTGTCCGCGATGGCCAGCTGAAACTGCCGGATCTGCACCGTGACGAAGACTTGCTCAAGGCGGTACGTGCGCTGGTGGCGAACGAGCCGGATCTGGCCGCTCAGGTCATTAAAGAATGGGTAACGAACAAAGATGCCTGAAGAAAAGAAGAGTCAAGTCACCGGCAATGACATCACCGACAGTCAGCGCCAGATCCTCGACCAGATGTCGGGGATGGAGATGGCTGCGGTGCTGATGCTGAGCCTCAATGAAGAGGATGCCGCCCAGATCTTCCGTCATCTCGAGCCCAAGCAGGTGCAGCGGCTCGGTATGTCGATGGCCTCCATGTCCGACTTCAGTCACGATCGGGTGGCGGCGGTGCACCGTCAATTCATCGACGATATCCAGAAGTACACCAACATCGGTATCGGCAGCGAAGACTTCGTGCGCAAGGCGTTGGTGGCGGCCCTTGGTGAGGACAAGGCGAGCAACCTGGTGGACCAGATCATTCTCGGTTCCGGCGCCCGCGGCCTCGATTCGCTCAAGTGGATGGATGCCCGTCAGGTGGCCAGCATCATCCAGAACGAACACCCGCAGATCCAGACTATCGTGCTCTCCTATCTGGAGCCGGAGCAATCCGCCGAGATCCTGAGCCAGTTCCCGGAGCAGGTGCGCCTCGATCTGGTGATGCGTATCGCCAACCTCGAAGAGGTGCAACCGGCGGCACTGCAAGAGTTGAACGACATCATGGAGAAACAGTTCGCCGGTGCGGCCGGTGCCCAGGCAGCCAAGATGGGCGGCCTGAAGGCTGCCGCCAACATCATGAACTATCTGGATACCAATATCGAAGGCCAGCTGATGGACTCCATCCGCGAGTCGGACGAAGAGATGAGCCAGCAGATCCAGGATTTGATGTTCGTGTTCGAAAACCTCATCGATGTGGACGATCGCGGCATCCAGACCATGCTGCGGGAAGTGCCGGGGGATCTGCTGCAACGCGCCCTCAAGGGCTCCGACGATCAGATGCGCGAGAAGATCTTCAAGAACATGTCCAAACGGGCGGCCGAAATGCTGGCGGACGATCTGGAGGCCATGGGGCCGATCCGGGTCTCCGAAGTGGAAGCGGCCCAGAAAGAGATCCTCTCCATCGCCCGTCGTCTGGCGGATGCCGGCGAGATCATGCTGGGCGCCGGTGGCGGCGAGGAGTTCCTCTAAGCCATGGCCCATAAACAGAATTGCGATGCCAAGCCCGCATCAGGCAGTGGTGAGGAGCCGCGCAAAGCATGAACAACAAACTGCGTGGGTATGTGCGCCCCGAGGGCGATGATGCCCGTGTTGAGACCTGGGGCTGGCCCGAGATGGAGGTCGAGGTAGAGGCGGGAGCGCCTACCAATGCCCTCGGCTTGGCCCCTGACTGGTATCAGCAGGAAGAGGAGGTGGTGGAGCCGGAGCCCGAACAGGAGCCGACCCCCAGCATCACCGCCGAAGAGCTTGAAGCGATCCGTCAGGCCGCCTGGGAAGAGGGGATGGCTGAGGGGCGCGAGTCCGGTTATGCCAAGGGAATGGAAGAGGGCAAGCTGGAAGGATTGCAACAGGGCCACTCTGCCGGTCTCGAACAGGGGCGCGAGGAGGGACTGGCCATGGGCCGCGAGCTGGTGGAGCAGGAGATCGCCCACTGGCAGGGGCTCGCCGCCCGCCTTGCCAATCCGCTTAACGAGCTGGATCAGGCGGTGGAGCAGCAGCTGGTCTCGCTGGTGATGCAACTGGCTCGTGCGCTCATTCGTCACGAAGCGGAGACCTCCCCCCGCATTCTGCTGGAGGCGCTTAAAGAGGGGCTGGCCTTGCTGCCCGCAGCCGAACAGGGGGTGACTCTGATGTTGCATCCCGATGATATCGCGCGAATCGAACAGGCATTTGGCGCCGAAGAGTGCGCCAAGCGCCAGTGGCGATTGCAGAGCGATCCCACCCTCTCCCCCGGCGATTTGCAACTGGCTACCGAGCTCTCCAGCATCGATATGACCCTCTCCGGGCGCATCGATCAGCTGCTGCGCAACTTCTTGCGGGACAATGCGTCGCAGAAACCGGCTTCGCAGGATTCACGCCCATAACCGATGCCGGACGTTGCCGTCCGGCTGCACTTTTTAGCTCTCAGGAGGCCAGATGAGCGGCTCGCTACTGAACCGGTTGCAAGGGTACAAGGTACGCGACAGCGCCCCCAAACCGCCGGTCGCCGGTAAATTGACCCGGGTGGTGGGGCTGACCCTCGAAGCCATCGGCTGCCGCGCCGCCATCGGTGCCCTCTGCCGCATCGATACCCTTGATGGGACGCTGGAGGCTGAAGTGGTCGGTTTTTCTGGCGATCGCCTCTATCTGATGCCGAGCGAGCAGCTCAAGGGGGTGATCCCCGGTGCCCGAGTGGTGCCCATCACCGAAGAACACGGCATTCCGGTTGGGATGAACCTGCTTGGTCGGGTCATCGACGGCATCGGCCAGCCACTCGATGGGCTCGGCCCCATTCTCTCCTCCCAGACCGTGCAGTTTGCCCAGCACCGCATCAACCCGCTCTCTCGCCGCCCGATCCATCAGCCGATGGACGTGGGGGTGCGCGCCATCAACGCCGTGCTGACGGTTGGTCAGGGCCAGCGGATGGGGTTGTTTGCCGGTTCCGGTGTCGGTAAATCCGTGCTGCTTGGCATGATGACTCGCGGCTCGGTGGCGGATGTGGTGGTGGTCGGCCTCATCGGTGAACGGGGCCGGGAAGTGAAAGAGTTTATTGAAGACATTCTGGGAGAGGAGGGGCGTGCCCGCTCCGTGGTGGTAGCGGCTCCCGCCGATGCCTCGCCGCTGATGCGGCTCAAGGGGTGTGAAACGGCGCTGGCCATTGCAGAATATTTCCGCGATCAGGGGCTTAATGTGCTGCTCTTGATGGATTCGCTGACCCGTTACGCCCAGGCCCAGCGTGAAATCGCGCTGGCGGTGGGCGAGCCGCCAGCGACCAAGGGTTATCCACCGTCTGTATTTGCCAAATTACCGGCGCTGGTGGAGCGGGCGGGCAACGGCAGTGACGGCCAGGGCTCCATCACCGCCTTCTTCACCGTCTTGACCGAGGGGGATGACCTGCAAGATCCCATTGCCGATGCGGCGCGGGCGATCCTCGATGGCCACATAGTTCTGTCGCGTGAGCTGGCCGATGCGGGCCACTATCCGGCTATCGACATCGAGAAGTCCATCAGCCGGGTCATGCCCATGGTCACTTCGCCGGAACATATGGATCTGGCGCGCACCCTCAAGCAGTTCTACTCCCTCTATCAGCAGAACCGGGATCTCATCACCATCGGCGCCTACAGTCAGGGGGCCGATCCGCGTATTGACCGCGCCATCATTCAAAAACCCTATCTGGATCAGTTCTTGCAGCAGGGGATGCGCGAGGTTATTCACTACGATGATGGCCTGCAAGCCTTGCAGATGGTGGCGATGCCATTGATGCGCTGATGATGGTCGGTAACAGAGAGGTCGACGATGAGTAAAGGGTTGGTATTGTTGGCCGATCGGCTGGTGGAAGTTGAGCAGCAGTGTGCGCTGGCACTGGTGAAGGCGCAGCAGGATCTCAAGCTGTTCATGGATCAGCAAAATGCTCTCAACCAGTACCGCCAGATCTATCACCAGCAGTGGACCGATCGCGGCCTGCAGGGGATTTCACCCCAGCAAAACACCCAGTATCACGCCTTTATCAACAAGCTCGAACAGGCAGCGACCCAGCAGTACGAAGGGGTGTTGCAGGTGCGTCAGGCGCTGGAACAGCGCCGTGAAGAGTGGCTGGCTGCCCAGCAGCGGCGCAAGGCGGTAGAGCTGTTACTGGAGAAGCAAGCGAGCCGCGAGCAGCAGAAAGCCCAGCGTCAGGAGCAGAAGATGCTGGATGAGTACGCCATGTTGCGACGCTTTCATCAATCTGGCCTGTAACTTGCTTTGATATGGACATTGTCGGCGGCCATCTCTTTGGGGGCCACCAGAATTCAGGGATCCCATCATGATGCAGACACTGTTGACACAAACGCCTTCGGCTGCGGCCAACGGGTTGGACAAAGCGCCTCTGAGCGGTTCCGTCGAGAGCAAAAGTATCGATGGGGGAACCGGCAGCGACAGCAAGGGGGATTTCGCCACCCTGATTGCCAAAGCCCGGAACAGCGAGCAGGGCGCCGCCGAGGCCACTCAGGGCGGTAACCATGTCCGATCAGCCAAATCTTTGGCGACCGAGAGCGCCTCTCCAAAAGAGGAGATCGGCAAGGAGCAGGATCCTGACGCCGACAACAAGGTGGAGGAGGTCCCTGCCACCGACTTTCTGCTGCGCCTGCAAGATTCCCTCAAGCTCGATACCTCGCTAGTGACTCCCCAGCTGGCGGTGGCGGCCCAACAGAGCGCCACTACGGTAGACGGCAATCCGTTGCCGCAAGAGGGTGAGCTGGAGGGGATTGAGCTTGATGAAAGCGAGCAGACTCCTGCCGCTGTCAGGATTGCCAGCCAGCTTGCCGGTCAGACCGGGGCGCAGTCGCCGCTGGCGACGACCGCCAATTCGGCTTCAGAAACCACCGTATCGTCCTCAGCGGCGCGAGTGGTGGCTAAGGGCGATGCCTCTGCTGCCGTTCTCTCCTCTGAAGGTGAAGATGCCGCCACCACTGCGGATGGGCAGTCCGGGGAGAAAGCCTTTGCCAAGGGCGAAACCCTCGGAGCAGATGGCAAGCAGACCAAGCCCCTCACGGGGGCAGAGCGAATGGCCCAGCTGGCCCAGCTGGCCAAGGTGCTGCCGGTCGATGAGTCGGCAAGCACCGCCAAATCCGCGGAGTCACTCGCTGCAAAAGAGGCTGGCGACAGCAAATCCGATCTCGCCGCCAGCAATGCTTTGACTAACAAGGGGCAGGCGACGCAAGCCGCGACTCAGGGGGCCGCGCTCAAGGCCTTCAATGAGGGGCTCAAGCAGCCTGAGGCTGGCACAGCTACAGCCACGGCTGAGGGCAGTGGTGCAACTGGCAAGGGGGCAGAAAAGGGTGCCGCCGAGGGTAGCCAGCAGCCAGCCAGCGCCGCTAATCAAGGTTCGGCGCCCGTGAGGACGGCGCAGAGTGCCGCAGAAAGTGCCGCAGCCCAGAGCAGCGTAACGACAAATGCGACGGCTCAGAGCGATAGCGCTGCCGCCCCCGTGATGGTGGCGCCGCAGCAGGTGTTGGCACAGGCTGAATCTCAGGGGCCGCAAGCACCGCTGTCGACCATTTCAGCCGGCATCAAGCAGATGGAAGTGACCGGCACCGACGAGGTACGCAAAGCGGTTTCGCTTGAGGTAAAACCGAAGGCCGGTGAGGCGGAGAAGAGCCTGGTTGCGACGACATCTAGCAGTGAGAGCAGCCCGAGCCAGACCGTTCAGCATGGCCATAACAGCCAGACTCAGCCACAGGTAGCCGATAGCCGGGCGCCCGCCGCTGAGACGACGCTGCGCCGTGAGCCGCAGAATTTACCCCATTTGAAACTGGCCAGTCAGGAAGCACCTGCCGAATTGCACCAGAAGGTCAATGTGATGCTGGCCGAAAAACTGCAACAGGCGGAAATTCAGCTCGACCCCCTCGGCCTTGGCAAGATGAAGATCCAGATTCAGATGGGGGCCGACAGCCAGGCCAACGTCCATTTTGTGGTACAACATGGCCAGACCCGCGAGATGCTGGAGCAGGCGATGCCCCGGCTGCGTGACATGCTGGCAGGGCAGGGGATCCAGCTTGGTCAGACGCAGGTGCAGCAGCAGTCGCAACAACAGCAGCAACAGGGCCAGCCCACCTTCAACGGGCAGGGGCAGCAAGGTCAGAGTAGTGGTCAGCCGCGGTCCGGTAACGGGCTGGTTGAAGGGGAACTCACCACTTCCAACCCCAGTTTGCTGGTGGAATCGACAAACGGTTCCGGAATTGATTTCTATGCTTGATGCAATCCCGAGTAAGTTTATGATATCGAACAAGTTTGAGACTAGGGTGGACAAGGGATGGCTGACGATAACGAGTTGACGCTAAAAGACCCGGCTGCGGGCAAGAAAAAGAAGCTGATCATTATCATTGCCCTGGCGGTTATTTTGCTGGGCGGTGGTGGTGCTGGCGCCTTCCTGATGCTCTCCGGCTCCGATAAACCGCCCGCTGAAGCGGCGGAAGGTGCCGAGGCTGCCCCCAAGGAGGAAGCGCCTAAACCTTCCCTCTATGTCGGTATGCCGCGCCCCTTTGTCTTCAACGTCGCAGGTGCCCAGCGAGATCGACTGGTGCAGATCAAGATCCAGCTGATGGTGCGCGGCACCGCCGACGAGACGCTGGCCAAACAGAATATCCCCCTGATTGAAGGCACCTTGTTGCGGGTATTCAGTGCAGCCAGTGCCGAACAGCTGATGACCTTTGAAGGCAAGGAGAAGCTGCGCAAGGATTCACTGGAAGAGTGCCGTCGGGTGCTCAAGGACCTGGTCTCTTCCCCCGTTATCGAACAAGTGCTGTTTACCGGCTTTGTAATGCAGTAGGTGAAGCGTGAGCGATCTGTTAAGTCAGGACGAAATTGATGCCCTCTTGCACGGTGTCGATGATGTCGAAGAGGAAGAGATAGGCGGCGCTGGAGACCCCGGCGTAGCCCAGTTTGACTTCTCCTCTCAGGACCGCATCGTCCGTGGTCGCATGCCGACGCTGGAGCTGGTGAATGAGCGTTTCGCCCGCCATATGCGGATCAGTCTGTTCAACATGATGCGTCGTACCGCCGAGGTCTCGATCAACGGCGTGCAGATGCTCAAGTTTGGCGAGTATGTTCATACCCTGTTTGTGCCGACCAGTCTCAACATGGTGCGCTTCCGCCCGCTCAAGGGAACGGCGCTCATCACCATGGAGGCCCGACTGGTCTTCATTCTGGTGGAGAACTTCTTCGGTGGCGATGGCCGTTATCACGCCAAGATTGAAGGGCGCGAGTTCACACCGACCGAACGGCGCATTATCCAGATGCTGCTCAAACTGGTGTTTGAGGATTACAAGGATGCCTGGGCGCCGGTGATGGATGTGGGGTTCGAGTATCTCGACTCCGAAGTGAACCCGGCAATGGCCAACATCGTCAGCCCGACCGAGGTGATCGTGGTGAGCTCGTTCCACATCGAGCTTGATGGTGGCGGCGGCGACTTCCACGTGGCGATGCCTTATTCCATGCTGGAACCGATCCGCGAGCTGCTGGACGCCGGTGTGCAGAGTGACAAAGGGGATACCGACGTACGCTGGAGCAAGGCGCTGCGTGACGAGATCATGGACGTCAAGGTGGAGCTGCGGGCCAAGCTGCTGGAGACCGAACTCACCCTGCGTGAACTGATGGAGCTGCGACCTGGCGATATCATTCCGGTCGATATGCCGGAAAATCTGCTGGTTTTTGTCGAGGACTTGCCCACTTTCCACGCCAAGATGGGCCGCACCAAGGATAATGTGGCGCTCAAGATCACCGACAAGCTCAAACGTCCGGAAGGGGTCAAGACGGAGATGCATCTGGTGACCCGGGGCGGGGTACGAATTGATGGCGAGGCCGAGCTGGAAGAGCTCGAGCGCAGTATCGAAGATCAACAGCGATAATTGACGGTTTATTACGGTAAACGGTCACGAAGTAGCATAAGGAAACAAGATGAGCGGAACTGAGGAAGAGGATCTGATGGCTGATGCCTGGGCTGCGGCTCTGGAGGAGCAGGTGACGGCGGAAGCCAAGCCAGCCCCGCTGGAAGAGTTGAAAGATGATGCCCCCATCAGTGCCGAGGAGCGTCGCAAGCTCGACACCATTCTCGATATTCCGGTCACCATCGCCATGGAGGTGGGCCGTAGCCAGATCAGCATCCGCAACCTGTTGCAGCTTAACCAGGGCTCGGTGGTGGAGCTGGATCGGGTTGCTGGCGAGCCGCTGGACGTATTAGTCAACGGCACCCTGATCGCTCACGGCGAGGTGGTGGTGGTAAACGACAAGTTCGGTATTCGCCTGACCGACGTCATAAGCCAGATTGAACGGATCAAGAAGCTCAAATGATGCGCCTCCTGTTGTTATTGCTGCCTGTTCCGGCCTTTGCCGAGACAGCGGCATCTGCCAACGTGCCTAGTCTGAGCTCCTGGTTGCTCTCAAGTCTGATGGTGATTGGTCTCATTCTGGTGCTGGGCTTTCTGCTCAAGAAGAGCAAGCTGGCGACCGCCATTGGGGGCGGCCAGATGCGGGTCATCGCCTCGTTGCCGGTGGGTTACAAAGAGAAGCTGCTGGTGGTCAAGGTGGGCGAACAGCAACTGCTGGTCGGCGTAACACCGCAGCAGGTCAACTTTCTCTACCGGCTGGAGGAGCCGCTGGATGAAAACCAGCCGCAGGCGTTTTCCCAGCAGCTTGGCAAATTGATGGGCAAGCATGAAAAAAGCTAACGGCTTATGGCTGAAAACGGGGCTGCTGGTCAGCCTGCTGATACCACTGTTTTGCTCCTGGCCTGCACTGGCACAGGACGCCATGTCGGCGGTGACCGTCAAGACCATGGGGGATGGCTCTCAGGAGTACAGCCTGACCCTGCAAGT
This sequence comes from Aeromonas sp. FDAARGOS 1404, assembly GCF_019047085.1. Classification (NCBI taxonomy): domain Bacteria; kingdom Pseudomonadati; phylum Pseudomonadota; class Gammaproteobacteria; order Aeromonadales; family Aeromonadaceae; genus Aeromonas; species Aeromonas sp. FDAARGOS 1404. The sequence goes on along the minus strand of NZ_CP077237.1, from coordinate 994,527 downwards.
GCTGGCGCTGATGACCGCGCTCTCCTTCTTGCCGGCCATGGTGATCATGATGACCTCGTTTACCCGCATCATTGTGGTGTTGGGTATCTTGCGCCAGGCGATAGGTCTGCAACAGAGTCCTTCCAACCAGGTGTTGATCGGCATCGCCCTGTTCATGTCGTTCTTCATCATGTCGCCGGTGCTGGATCGCATCAATGATGAGGCGTTGCAGCCCTATCTGGCCGAGACCATTCAGGCAAAGGATGCGCTGGAGCGGGCCGAGTTGCCCATCCATCAGTTCATGCTGGCCCAGACCCGCATCAAGGATCTCAACACCTTTATGGAGATCGCCAACGTGCAGGTGGAGAAACCTGCCGATGTGCCGCTACGAGTGCTGATCCCGGCGTTTGTCACCAGCGAGCTGAAAACCGCCTTCCAGATTGGTTTTATGCTGTTCTTACCGTTCCTGGTCATCGATCTGGTGGTGGCCAGTATTCTGATGGCGATGGGGATGATGATGCTCTCGCCGATGATCGTCTCGCTGCCCTTCAAGTTGATGCTGTTCGTGATGGTGGATGGCTGGAATCTCATTCTGGGGTCGCTGGCCAACAGTTTCGGACTGGGTGCCGGTTAGCCGGTCGAGCGCAAGGAGCCCGAACATGAGTCCTGAAACCTTTGTCGACGTCTTTCGCGAGGCGCTCTGGCTGGTCAATATCATGGTCAGCGCCGTGATCCTGCCCAGCCTCGCTATCGGGCTGGTGGTAGCCATTTTTCAGGCGGCCACCTCCATCAACGAACAGACCCTGAGCTTTCTGCCCCGTCTCATCGTGACACTGTTTGCGCTGGGTGCTGGTGCTCACTGGGGAATGCAGAGTCTGATGGACTTCTTTGTACTGATGGTCAATCAAATCCCCGAGGTGGTGGGATGACCTACACAACCGCTCTGATCATGGAGTGGTTGTCTTCCATCCTCTGGCCGCTGGCGCGGGTGAGCAGCCTGCTGATGGTGATGGCGGTGTTCGGCAGCCGCCTTGCTCCTGCGCGGGTACGGATGGGGCTGGCTTTGGCCATCACCTTTCTGATTGCCCCGCTGCTTCCGAAAATGCCCACCATTGAACTCTTCTCGGTCGGCAGCTTTCTGGTATTGGGCCAGCAGCTGCTCATCGGTATTGCCCTCGGCCTGATGACCCAGTTTCTGATGGAGAGCTTCGTGATGGCCGGTCAGGTCATCGCCATGCAAACCAGCCTCGGCTTTGCCACCCTAGTGGATCCGATGAATGGCCAGTCGGCCCCCGTGGTGGGTCAGTTTTATCTGATGCTGGCGACCCTTGTGTTTCTGGCGCTGGATGGTCATCTGGTGATGCTGCGGCTGGTCATTCTTAGTTTCGAGACACTGCCTGTCTCCGAGCACGGCCTCTCGGTTTCATCCATGAAAACCCTGAGTGCGTTTCTGGGTGTGATGTATCAGGCTGCTTTGGTGATGTCGCTTTCAGCCATCGTCGCCTTGCTCTTAATCAACTTCGCCTTTGGTGTCATGACCCGGGCGGCGCCGCAACTCAACATTTTCAGTATCGGTTTTGCGGTCAGCATGATGTCGGGTCTGCTCATCCTCTGGCTCACTATCGGCGGGTTCCTCGGCCACTTCGACATCATGTGGGAGCGGGTGCAGGAGGTCAGCTGCGAGCTGATCAACACCCAGTGCTTCGGGGGCGCTCATGGCTGATACCGACCAGGAACGTACCGAACAACCCACGGGCAAACGACTGCAACAGGCCCGTGAAAAAGGGCAGATTGCACGTTCAAAAGAGTTGGGAACCGCCAGCGTGTTGCTCTCGGCGGTATTTGGCCTGCTGATGCTCAAGGGCTCGCTGGCGACTGCCATGATCAAGGTAGTCACCATGGGCTTTACCCTGGACAGGGAGCAGGCTTTCGATCCCAATGCCATGATCGCTATGGTGCCGGCGCTGCTGGGGGAACTGGTGCTTCCGCTGGGACTCTTGTTTGCGCTGGTGGCGATTGCCGCTTTTATCGGCAACACCCTGATGGGGGGGATGAACTTCTCCACCGAAGCCATGATGCCCAAGATGAGCAAGCTGAGCCCGCTCAGCGGCCTCAAGCGAATGTTCGGGGTGCAGTCGCTGATTGAGCTGGTCAAATCCATCGCCAAGGTGGTGTTCATCACCCTGTTTGCCTGGTGGATGTTATCAAGTCAGTTTAATCATCTGCTCAACCTATCCATGGAGGGTTTCCCCGGCGGTATTATCGATGCGCTGGAGTTGTTTCTCTGGATGTTGATCATCCTCTGCTGCGCCCTGCTCCCCATCGTGGCCATCGATGTGCCGTTCCAGCAGTGGAACCACATGCGTCAGCTCAAGATGACCAAACAGGAGGTCAAGGACGAGTTCAAGGACAGCGAAGGCAAGCCCGAGGTAAAGGGCAAGATCCGTCAGTTGCAGATGCAGATGGCGATGCGCCGGATGATGGGGGATGTACCCAAGGCCGATGTGGTGATCACCAACCCGACCCACTACTCGGTAGCGCTCAAGTATGATGCGGGAAAACCCGGTGCCGCGCCCAAGGTCGTGGCCAAGGGCACCGATGAAATTGCAATGAAGATCAGGGAGATCGCCAGAGAGTACGAGATCCCCATCATGCCGTCACCGGCTTTGACCCGGGCTATTTACCACTCAACCGAGCTGGGCCACGAGATCCCTGAAGGGCTGTTTGCGGCGGTTGCCCAGGTGCTCGCCTATGTCTTCCAGCTCAAGAAATTCCGCCGCGGTCAGGGACGCCGTCCCCAGCCGCTGGCTAAAGATCTCCCCATTCCGACCGAATATCGCAAATGACAAAGTTCTGACGTAGTCAAAATAAATCCATTGCATTTCAATGTCTTGTATTGTTGGCTTGATGTTTGCTTTAATCTGGCACCAGCAGGTTGAAATTGAGAAGCGCGATGGAATTCAAGGCAGTATTGGGCCAGTTCAAAGAGTACCGGGGAGTATTGGGCAAAGGCCTTGGCACCCCTCTGCTGGTATTGGCCGCGCTCGGTATGGTGGTGTTACCCATCCCGCCGCTGATGCTGGACGTGCTCTTCTCCTTTAACATTGCCCTTTCCATCGTGGTGCTGCTGGTATCCGTCTATACCCGCCGCCCCCTCGAATTTGCGGCCTTCCCGACCGTACTGCTGCTCGCTACCTTGCTGCGGTTGGCGTTGAACGTTGCCTCGACCCGGGTGGTGTTACTGGAAGGTCATAATGGCAGTGCGGCGGCCGGCCATGTGATCGAGGCATTCGGTAACGTGGTGATCGGCGGCAACTATGCGGTCGGCATCATCGTTTTTACCATCCTGATGATCATCAACTTTGTGGTGATCACCAAGGGTGCTGGGAGGATCGCGGAAGTAAGTGCCCGTTTTACCCTTGATGCGATGCCGGGCAAACAGATGGCCATCGATGCCGATTTGAACGCCGGTCTCATCAATCAGGAAGAGGCGAAGAAGCGTCGCCAGGATGTGACCCAGGAAGCCGACTTCTACGGCTCCATGGATGGTGCCTCCAAATTCGTCAAAGGGGATGCCATTGCGGGCATCATGATCCTCTTTATCAACATCATCGGCGGCTTCATCATCGGGATGATGCAGCACCAGCTGACCTTCAGCGAATCGGCCGAGATCTATACCCTGTTGGCCATCGGTGACGGTCTGGTGGCGCAGATCCCCTCCCTGCTGCTCTCCATCGCCGCCGCCATCATAGTGACCCGTCAGAATACCGATCAGGACATGGGTACCGCAGTACTAGGCCAGCTGTTTGACAATCCCAAGGCGCTGATCATCTCGGCCGGGATTCTGCTGATGATGGGGCTGGTGCCGGGGATGCCGCATTTCGCCTTCCTGAGTCTGGGGGCTCTTGCCGCCGCTGGCGCCTGGTGGTTGCTGCGCCGCGAGAAACTGGCTGCCGCCAAAGCGGCCAAGGGTGAGTTGCTGCCTGCTACTGCCGAGCAACCCCATGAGCAGAAAGAGCTGAGCTGGGACGATGTGATGCCGGTGGACATCATCGGGCTGGAAGTGGGTTATCAGCTGATCCCGCTGGTGGATCGCAATCAGGGTGGCGAACTGCTCAACCGGATCAAAGGGGTGCGCAAGAAACTTTCGCAAGAGCTGGGCTTTCTGGTCCCTGCCGTCCACATTCGCGACAACCTGGATCTGGCGCCAAACCAATACCGCATCACCTTGATGGGGGTCAGTACCGGCGAGGCCAATGTCTACCATGATAAGGAGATGGCCATCAATCCGGGGCAGGTGTTCGGCCAGATCCAGGGGATAGCGACCCGGGATCCCGCCTTCGGGCTGGAAGCGGTCTGGGTTGCCAAGGAGATGGTATCTCAAGCACAGACGCTGGGGTATACGGTGGTAGACACCGCGACCGTGGTGGCTACCCATCTGAGCCAGATCCTGACCAACCATGCATCTCTGTTGCTGGGTCATGACGAGGTACAACAGCTGCTCGACATGATTGGCAAACATCAGAGCAAGCTGGTCGAAGGGCTGGTGCCGGAAGTGATCAGCATGGGTAACCTTGTGAAGGTATTGCAGAATTTGCTCAATGAAGGCGTGCCAATCCGCGATATGCGCACTATCCTGCAGACCCTGGTTGAATACGCGCCGCGCAGTCCTGATCCAGAAGTGCTCACGGCCGCTTGCCGGATTGCCCTGCGTCGCCTGATTGTGCAGGAGATTGCAGGCCCCGATCCCGAGCTGCCGGTGATTACCTTGGCGCCGGAATTGGAACGTATATTGCATCAATCCCTGCAGGCTGGTGGCGGTGATGGTGCCGGTATTGAACCGGGTCTGGCTGAGCGGATGCAGCGTTCGCTGGTGGAAGCCACTCAACGACAAGAATTGGAAGGCCAACCGGCCGTGCTTCTGACATCGGGGATCTTGCGCAATACCCTGGCGAAATTTGTCAAGAATGCCATTCCTGGATTGCGCGTTCTGTCTTATCAGGAAGTGCCCGACGACAAGCAGATCCGCATCGTCAGTGCGGTAGGGCAGAACTAGTTAGCGGAGACGACGGGTGAAGATTAAGCGGTTTTTTGCCAAGGATATGCGAACGGCTCTGGCCGAGGTCAAGGAGACTCTCGGGCCTGACGCCGTCATCATGTCCAACAAGAAGGTCACCGGAGGGGTAGAGATAGTCGCCGCAGTCGATTATCAATCCCAGGTTCCGGGGCCCAAAGATGCGCCGGTTCGCCGTCAGCTGAACGATGAGAGCGTCAATATTTCGTCTGCTGCTCGGCAGATGATCCGCCCCGAGCCGACGTCGGCGAAGGAGCAGAACGAACATTATGCCGATACCCTGGCCGCCTTGCTGGCGCGCCAGCAGAAGCTCAAGCCGGGCAATGGGGCGCCACTGGGTAATACCCAATCGGCCGGTCTGGCCGCTGCCAATGCAGCGCCCAGAACATTGGCCGAGCAGGGGCAGTGGGGCGCAGCTCCCGAACTTGCCAAGCCCAAAGCTCGGGTTGCGTCCGGCCAGCGCCCCCCTCAACCTGCCCAGCGGGATCAGGAGATGGAAGGGATGCGCAAGGAGATGGCCAGCATCCGTAAATTGCTGGAACACCAGATCTCCGGGCTGATGTGGCAAGAGGTGGAGCGCCGCGAACCGATGCGGGCTCTGCTGATCAAGGAGCTCAAGAAACTGGGCTTTGATGATGCCTTTGCCGATCAACTGGCGGGACTGATCCCCGAAGATATGTCCATCCATCAGGCGATGGCCCAGTTGGCCGAAGTGCTGACGGCCCAGCTCAAGATCAGCGAGGACGAGATCATGCGTCAGGGCGGCGCGGTTGCACTGCTTGGTCCGACCGGGGTGGGCAAAACCACTACCATCGCCAAGCTGGCTGCCCGTTTCGCCATGAAGTATGGCGCCGAGCAGGTGGCGCTGATCACCACCGACAACTACCGGATTGGTGCCCATGAACAGCTGCAGACCTATGGCCGCATCATGGGTTGCCCGGTACGGCAGGTGCGTGATGCCGAAGAGCTGGCCAATGCCCTTTATCAGTTCCGCCACCGTCGGCTGGTACTTATCGATACGGCCGGGGTGGGTCAGCGGGATATCCGGTTGACCGAGCAGCTCGATACCCTGGTCAAGAATGCCAAGGTGCGGATCCGCAGTTATCTGGTGATGTCGGCAACTTCCCAGCGTCGGGTGATGCAGGAGGCGGTTGACCATTTCCGGCGTATTCCATTAAGCGGCTGCATACTTACCAAATTGGATGAAAGTCTGAATCTGGGCGAAGTGATTAACGTGTGTATCCAGAATTCATTGCCCATCAGCTATATCACTGACGGACAAAGGGTTCCGGAAGATATTCAGGTTGCCAATGCGGCGCAGCTCGTTGGGGCTGCCATGGGCTCGCTGGAGCGAGAAACAGAGGAGCCCTATTTCTGGGGCGCAGGCTTTGGCGAGGCCGAAGATTCGGAGTTTTATGAGTAACATGTATATGGATCAGGCGAGTGGTCTGCGCAAAATGCGTCAAAACAATCGAGTAAAAGTAATCGCCGTTTCCGGTGGTAAAGGTGGCGTGGGCAAGACCAACGTGACCCTGAACGTGGCCGGAGCCATGGCCGCCCAAGGCAAGCGGGTGATGGTGCTGGATGCCGACCTGGGTCTGGCCAACGTCGATGTCATGTTGGGGCTGCGGGTTCATCGCAACCTCTCTCATGTCCTGGCGGGTGAATGCACCATCGACGATATCATCGTTGAAGGCCCTTACGGCATGATGATCGTGCCTGCGACCTCGGGCACCCAGTCCATGGTCGAGCTTTCTCCGGTGCAGCATGCCGAACTTATCCGTGCCTTCAGCGAAATGAAGACCCAGGTCGACATCCTGCTGGTGGATACGGCTGCGGGGATCTCCGACATGGTGCTGAGCTTCACCCGTGCCGCTCAGGACATCATGGTGGTGGTCTGTGATGAGCCGACCTCCATCACCGATGCCTACGCCCTCATCAAGATCCTCTCCAAAGATCACGGTGTGTTCCGCTTCAAGGTAGTGGCCAATATGGTGCGCAGTCTGCGCGAAGGGCAGGAGCTCTTTGCCAAACTGACCCGGGTCACGGATCGTTTCCTCGACACCTCGCTGGAACTGGTCGCCTGTGTACCCTATGACACCAATCTGCGTGCCGCCGTGCGCAAGCAGAAGTTGATTGTCGAGGCGTTTCCCAAGTCGCCGGCCGCACTGGCGTTCCGGGCCCTTGCCAACAAGGCGGCGAGCTGGCCGGTTCCCAACCAGCCGGGCGGCCATCTGGAGTTTTTCCTGGAAAATTTGTTGCAGAAACCGGCCACAACACAGGAAGGTTCCCGTGAATAAAGCCCAAGCGTACTTGCGTCATCAGGATTCCTATGTGCTGGTGGAGCGTCATGCTCCCCTGGTCAAGCGAATTGCCCAGCATTTGTTGGCTCGCCTGCCCAGCAGTGTCTTGCTGGATGACCTGATCCAGGCAGGTATGATTGGGCTGCTTGAAGCCTCCCGCAACTTTGACGGTAGCAAGGGAGCAAGCTTCGAGACGTATGCCGGGATCCGCATCCGTGGCGCCATGCTGGATGAGATCCGGCGTGGTGACTGGGTACCCCGCTCTGTGCATCGCAACAGCAGGGCTATTGCAGAAGCGATCGAGAATGTCGAGCAGACGCACGGTCGTGACGCGCGAGATACCGAGGTTGCTGCCGAGATGGGGGTCTCCATCGCTGATTACCATGCGATGCTGCAAGACGTCTCTTGCGGCAAAATTATCGGTATCGAGGATCTGGGGGTCAGCGAGGATGTGATCGGCAACCCCGATGATGCTCCTTCAGGCTCGGGATTCGATGAATTGGCTGCCGAGCGATTTCAGATTCAATTATCCGAGCAAATTGGTCGTCTACCAGAGAGAGAAGCTTTGGTTCTCTCTCTTTACTACGATGAAGAGCTGAATTTGCGTGAAATTGGCGAGGTTTTGAATGTCAGCGAGTCGCGTGTGAGCCAGATCCACAGTCAGGCAATGCACAGATTGCGTGCTCGTTTGAGAGATTGGCATCTATAAGTGTTTGTACTGGCTACACTGAGATGAAACTCTAAGGCATAATCCGCACGACACAACCCGTTTTTAGCATCATGTAAGTGAGCCACTCTGGTGGCTATTTAGGAGGGAATTTTGGACAAGAACATGAAAATCCTCATTGTTGACGATTTTTCAACGATGCGCCGGATTATCAAGAACTTGCTGCGCGACTTGGGATTCAACAATACCCATGAGGCGGATGACGGCAATACAGCGCTGCCGATGCTGAAAAATGGTGATTTTCAGTTTGTAGTTACCGACTGGAACATGCCTGGCATGCAAGGTATTGACCTGCTTAAAGCCATCCGTGTCGATGAGAAGCTCAAGCATCTGCCGGTACTGATGGTAACCGCTGAAGCCAAACGTGAGCAGATCATTGAAGCCGCCCAAGCTGGCGTCAACGGTTACATCGTCAAGCCCTTCACCGCAGCAACGCTCAAAGAAAAACTCGACAAAATTTTCGAACGAATTGGCTAAGGAGCTGCAGGGATGATGGCCAAAACGAGAGCAATGATTTCGCTCGACCAGGCAAGGATGCTTGTTGCTCATCTGGAGCAAGGCGAATTTGAGCTGGCCGATGAACTGCTTGCCGAAGTATGTGCCCCCAACGCAGCCGATCTGTTTGAAAAAGTAGGTCAGCTGACCCGACAACTGCATGATTCACTTCAAGAATTTCGCCTCGATCCCCGTATTCCCGATTTGGCTACTCATGATATTCCCGATGCTCGGGAACGCTTGAGCTACGTTATCGATATGACCGACAAAGCGGCCAATCGCACAATGGATGCGGTGGAAGCCAGTTTGCCGATAGCGGATCGCCTGAATGACAATATCCAGCTGGTGATGCCGAACTGGAATGCCCTGATGTCTCGTGACATGAGCGTGGGGCAGTTCAAATCCTTATGTCACCAACTTGATGATTTTATTAAGGCTTCAGAGTCTGATGCCGATAAATTACGGCAACTGCTGACAGAAATCCTGATGGCGCAAGATTTTCAGGATTTGACAGGTCAGATGATCCGCAAGGTCATCAAGCTTGTTCAGGAAGTTGAAACAAAATTAATAGAAATGCTGACCATGTTTGGTGAGGCTTCTGCTGAGCATTCAACTCGTAGTATTCCTGTCAACGGGATTGAAGCAGAGGGCCCTATCATGAACCCCGAGGCTCGTGCCGATGTGGTCAATGGTCAGGATGATGTGGACGATCTGCTGTCTAGCTTGGGATTCTAATGGAGTGACGCATGGCCTTCGAAGTTGATGAAGACATACTGCAAGACTTTCTGGTCGAAGCATCCGAAATATTGGAACAGTTGTCTGAACAACTGGTCGACTTGGAAAAGCGGCCCGATGACAAGAACCTGTTGAATGCCATCTTTCGCGGTTTCCATACCGTGAAAGGGGGGGCTGGTTTTCTGTCGCTCGGTGAACTGGTTGATGTATGCCACGGTGCGGAAAACGTGTTCGATATCTTGCGTAATGGCAAGCGAACCGTTACTGCGGAGCTGATGGATGTAATCCTGCAAGCGCTGGATGCCATCAATGTCATGTTCGCCCAGGTTCAAAATCGCGAAGCACCCAGCCCTGCGTCAGATGATTTGCTTCATGACCTCCACGAGTTGTGCAAGCCGGAAGGGGAAGAGCAACTGCGCACTGCTACCAGTGCGGCTGCGGCTGTAGAATCTGAACCTGCAGTACCGGTAGTTGTTGAAGAAGTTGCTCCAGAAGTTGTTGAACCCGCAGCCATCAGCAGCGAACCTGCTCCTGTCAATGGCGGCGGCTCGATCGATGAAATTTCTGCAGACGAATTCGAGCGTCTGCTGGACGAGCTCCACGGCGTGGGTGGGGCTCCGACCAAGACGGCTGCAGCAGCCCCGATAGCGGGTGGCTCTGGCGATATCACCGATGATGAGTTTGAGGCCTTGCTGGATCAGCTGCATGGTCAGGGACAGCACATGGGGGCGCCAGAGGTAAATCCTCTGAAGTCGGTGCAAAAAGAGGTGGACGAGCTTATCGATGATGATGAGTTTGAGCGTCTGCTTGATGAATTGCATGGCCGTGGCCAAGGGCCTCAGAGTACTCTGGCACCTGCCGCACCTGCCGCACCTGCCGCACCTGCCGCACCTGCCGCACCTGCCGCACCTGCCGCACCTGCTGCGGTGACTCCGCCCAAACCGGCCACTCCTGTAGCCAAACCTGCACCGGCTGCTCCCGCAAAACCTGCCGAAGCAGCCAAAGCACCAGCGCCTGCCGCCAAGGCGGCGCCTGCGCCAGTAGAAAACAGTGCCGTGCAAAGCGATACGACGGTGCGGGTGGATACCAAGACTCTCGATGTCATCATGAACATGGTAGGCGAGTTGGTACTGGTTCGTAATCGGCTGGTGAGCCTGGGTATTGCCAGCAATGATGAAGAGATGTCAAAGGCGGTTGCCAATCTGGATGTGGTAACGGCTGACCTGCAAGGTGCGGTGATGAAAACCCGCATGCAGCCAATCAAGAAGGTATTTGGTCGTTTCCCGCGCGTGGTGCGTGATCTAGCCAGAACCCTCAAGAAAGAGATTGAGCTGGTGATGGTGGGGGAAGAGACAGATCTGGATAAAAACCTGGTGGAGGCGCTCGCCGATCCTCTGGTTCACCTCGTTCGCAACTCCTGCGATCATGGGGTCGAAATGCCGGATGTGAGGGAGAAAGCGGGCAAGCCGCGGCAAGGGACGATCACCCTTAGCGCCTCCCAGCAAGGTGACCATATTCTGCTTTGCATCGAGGATGATGGGGCAGGGATGGATCCTGAGAAACTCAAGTCCATCGCAATCAGTCGCGGTGTTCTGGATGCAGATACTGCCGCTCGCATGAGCGACAATGATGCCTATAACCTGATCTTTGCTCCGGGCTTTTCAACCAAGGCCGAGATCTCCGATATATCTGGCCGTGGTGTCGGAATGGACGTGGTTAAAACCAGCATTGTCAGCCTCAATGGGTCAGTGCACATAGATTCCACTTGGGGGAAAGGTACCCGTCTCGAAATCAAGGTTCCGTTGACGCTAGCCATTCTGCCGACTCTGATGGTTGAAGTGGGTGAGCAGACCTTCGCACTTCCCCTTGGTTGTGTGAACGAGATTTTCCATCTTGATCTGAAAAAGGCCAACATGGTTGATGGCCAGCTCACCATCATTGTGCGCGAGAAGGCGATTCCGCTCTTCTATCTGCACAAATGGTTGATTCGTGGCGCCAACAAGCGTTCACGCCAGGATACCGGACATGTGGTGATCGTGCAGATTGGCACTCAGCAAATCGGGTTTGTGGTAGACAGTCTGATTGGTCAGGAAGAGGTGGTGATCAAGCCACTCGATAACCTGCTGCAAGGTACGCCTGGCATGGCCGGGGCGACGATTACCAGTGATGGCGGAATTGCTCTTATTTTGGATGTGCCGAGTCTGCTCAAAGCATATGCGCGTAGACATTAATAGCTCAGGCCCAAGGAGTTAGAAAAACAACAATGGCAGTCAAGGTATTAGTTGTCGACGATTCGAGCTTCTTTCGCCGTCGGGTGAGCGAGATCATCAATCAGGATCCCATGCTGACGGTGATTGATACGGCCCAGAATGGACGTGAGGCGGTGGACAAGGCTATGTCGCTGCGCCCTGATGTGATCACCATGGACATAGAGATGCCCGTGATGGATGGCATCAGTGCGGTGCGGGAGATCATGGCCAAGTGCCCAACCCCCATTCTGATGTTCTCCTCCCTGACCCATGAAGGGGCCAAGGCTACGCTTGATGCGCTGGACGCCGGTGCACTCGACTTCTTGCCCAAGAAGTTTGAGGACATTGCCAGAGACAAAGATGAAGCGGTCAGACTGTTGCAACAACGGGTGAAGGAGATCTCTCGCAAGCGCTTCCTGATGACATCCACTGCTCGTCCCAAAGCACCTGAACCGGTTGCTCGTGCTCCTCTGGGCAGCATAGCGCCCAGAACTCCTGATCGTCAGCCTGACCTGCAACGCACTGTGCCAAGTGCTTCATTCAAGCGCAGTGGCAAGAGTTATCAGTTGGTGGCGATCGGTACTTCTACCGGCGGACCTGTTGCTTTGCAAAATGTGCTGACCAAGTTGCCGGGGGATTTTCCCCATCCCATCCTGCTTATCCAGCATATGCCAGCCACTTTTACTGCCGCGTTTGCTGCTCGTCTCAACGGGTTATGTCAGATTGGCGTCAAGGAAGCGGAAGATGGCGATGTGCTTAAACCAGGGCATGCCTATCTTGCTCCAGGTGGCAAACAGATGCTGCTGGAAGGTCGTGGTGCAGGGGCCCGCATTCGCATCGTGGATGGCAACGACAAGGTAAATTACAAGCCTTGTGTGGACATCACCTTTGCCTCTGCGGCCAAGACCTATGCCGACAAGGTATTGGCGATTGTGCTGACCGGTATGGGGGCTGATGGCCGTGATGGCGCCAGACTGCTGAAAGAACAGGGATCAACCATCTGGGCTCAGGATGAGGCTTCCTGCGTGGTATATGGGATGCCCCAAGCAGTAGCCAAAGCGGGAATTGCCAGCGAATCACTCCCTCTGGACAAGGTGGCCCAGCGTATTCTGGTTGAGTTGGGGCGCTAATCATGGGCTTGCTCGGTCTGCTCCTGGCATTGGGGGCTATTGCCATTGCCCAACTGTGGCATGGCGGCTCCCTGTTGACGCTGGTGGACGGGCCTGCTTTTCTGATCGTGCTGGGCGGTACTGTCGGTGCCGTCACGTTGCAGACTCCTGCCAAGTACATTCTGCTGGCGTTGCGCCAGCTGTTATGGATTTTTACCCCTCCCCACCAAGATCTCGCGGCGCAGGCCGAACGGTTGCAGTCATGGGCCGTCTTTGCGCGCCAGCAAGGGCTGCTGGCCCTTGAAAATCAGGCCGAGCAGGAGGAAGACAACTTTACTCGCCAAGGGCTTGGCATGATTGTCGATGGGGTCTCCACGGAGGATATTCGCATGTTGCTCGAAGCCGATATCGATATTGAGCAGGAGCGCAATGAACATGCCGCCAGGGTATTTGAAGCTATGGGGGGGTACAGTCCGACTATCGGGATCATCGGTGCCGTGCTGGGGTTGATCCAGGCCATGTTTCATCTCGAAGATCCATCAGCGCTGGGGGCGGGGATCGCAGTGGCATTTGTTGCAACCATCTATGGAGTGGGGTTTGCCAACCTCATCTACCTGCCTATCGCCAATCGGCTACGCGCATTTCACTATCACTATGCACTCTTTCAGGAGATGACCCTAGAAGGGCTGCTGGCTATCGCTCATGGTGAAAACGGCTTGCAGGTTGAACGCCGGCTTAGGGCCTATTTGAAAGGAGAGTAGCCATGCGCAAGCGCTATCGGTTGCACTTGCAGGGGCGCGAGCATCTTGACCGCTGGCTGGTCTCCTATGCCGATTATATGACGCTGATCTTTGCCTTGTTCGTGGTGCTTTACTCTGTTGCGCTGGTGAACAAGGACAAGTATCGCGCGGTGATTGATGGTATGAGCCAGGCGTTCAGTGTCATGCAGTCTGGCGGCAATGGCTTGCTTGAAGGGCAGGGTAATTCCCTCCTGGATAACCCGGTATCTGCCTCTCCATCGTTGCTGGAAAGCCCAGCATCCCCCTCTCCTTCACTTGCTCCCATTTCTGGAGTGCCAGTACTGCAAGATGGCACGACACTTGCGAAACTTGATATGCAGTTGCAACAGAGCATGGGCTCGCTGGTGGATGCCGGTATCGTCAAACTGACGCAAGATGAGAACTGGCTGACGGTTGAACTCAGTTCAGGCTTGTTGTTTGGCAGCGGCAGTGCCTTTTTGGGACCAAACGCTGCACCGGTCATTAATACTCTTTCAAGTATTCTTAAACCGGTCGATAACTATGTAAGGGTTCGGGGTTATACCGATAACCAACAGATAAATAATGAAATTTATCGTTCTAACTGGGCGCTTTCTGCTGCTCGGGCCGAGGCGGTACTCAATGGCTTGATTGCCGATGGGATAGCCCCTCAGCGTCTGGCGTTCGAGGCATATGGCGAGTTTTCCCCCTTTGCTGACAACGGCAGCGAGCAGGGCAGACTGCAGAATCGCAAGGTTGTGGTCGCTATCTCCAAATTTGCCTGGGTGCCGCCGGCACCTGTGGTTGCAACACCGACGGTAGTTGCTGAACCGGTTCCTGCTGTACAGCAGGCGGTGGATGCAGGAGAGATAAAGGTGATCACCTTGCCCGGTGGTGGCATACGCATAACAACAAGGCAGGATTGATACAGTGATTGTTTGGACGGTTGCCAACCAGAAAGGTGGTGTGGGTAAAACCACCACAGTGGTCTCGCTTGCGGGGATCCTGGCCCAGCGTGGCCAGCGGGTGCTGTTGATTGATACCGACCCCCATGCTTCGCTGACTGCATATCTTGATTTTGATTCAGATCGCCTGGATGGAACCCTCTATGAGTTGTTTCAAGCTGTCAAACCGACAGCCGAGCTTGTCAATAAACTGACGCTCAAGACCAAGTTTGAAAATATCAACTTACTGCCAGCATCTATTACTTTGGCGACCCTTGATCGGGTGATGGGCAATCGTGAGGGGATGGGACTGGTACTGAAGCGGGCACTGCTGCGCATTCAGGATCAATATGATTACGTGCTGATCGATTGCCCGCCAGTGCTGGGGGTGATGATGGTCAACGCGCTGGCTGCCTGCGATCGCATTCTGGTGCCTGTCCAGACCGAGTTTCTGGCCCTCAAGGGGTTGGAGCGGATGATGAAAACATTCGAGATCATGCAGCGTTCCAAGCGTGACAAGTTCCGTTATACCGTGATCCCGACCATGTTCGACAAGCGCACCCGTGCCTCTCTGATGACCTTGAAGTCGATCAAGGATCAATATGGAGATTCAGTGTGGAATGCGGTGATCCCTATTGATACCAAGTTTCGGGATGCCAGCTTGCTGCATATCCCCCCGTCTATCTATTCTCCTGGGAGTCGTGGAACCTATGCATATGAAACGCTGCTCAACCATCTTGATGCCCTTGAGCGGCAACGGGTTCATGAGGTGACGGCATGAGAGATACCATTCAAGTTCGGGCGATGGATGACTATTTCCACTCCCTACTGCTCGATGAGCCACTGGTGCTGGATGAGGTGGAAGAGGTTCAATCTGCCCCTGTTTTACAGTTGCAACGTCAGCCCCAAAGCGTCCCCGAGGTAGTCGCCGCACCTTACCTCGAAAGCGATCCACGGCTTGCCCAGCTCGGTGAGCTGTTGGCTCAGGTGGGACAAGTCCAGTTTGAGAATGACGCCTTCACCCAGGAAGCGACTCTCACCGCACCGCTGGAGATTGTGGCGGAGGAGTCACTGTTGCCGGTGGAGCCTGAATGGCCTGCGGAGGCGCTGCTCCCCGAGGTTGCAGAGCCCCATACTACTATCCTGACCGAGACGGCGCTGGAGGTTGCTCCGGTAGAGGCCATTGAACCTATTGCTTGGGAAAATATCGATACCGGTAAAGAGTTTCAGGCCCTTTTCTTTGAAGTCGCGGGTGTGACGTTTGCGGTGCCGTTGACCGAGCTGGGTGGTATTCATCAGCTGGGCGAGATCACCTCCCTGTTTGGCCAACCGGGCTGGTACAAGGGGATCATGACCTCCCGCGAGCAGAAGATGAATGTGGTCGATACTGCCCAGTGGGTCATGCCGGGTCAGCATCTTGAGATGGATGATTACAAGTATCTGATTATGCTTGGTGAATCGCCGTGGGGATTAGCCTGCCATCATCTCAAAGGGACTGAATTGTTACATCGTGACCAGGTGAAATGGCGCCATCAGGAGGGCAAGCGCCCCTGGTTGGCGGGCATGGTCAAAGAAAAAATGTGTGCCCTGTTACACGTCCGCGAACTGCTCCTGTTACTGGAGCGTGGGGTTAACATAGAAGGTCGCTGATAACTTCTGCAATCGAGCTGTTTTATTGCTAGTTTTAGCAGTAGACGTTTTCATAAAAGGAATAAAAACATGACAGAAAAGCGCAATATTGCACAGAATCTGGCCGAAGATGAAGTGCTGCAATGGGTAACCTTCCAACTGGAAAACGAAACCTATGGCATCAATGTGATGCAGGTTCAGGAGGTGTTGCGCTACACCGAAATTGCACCGGTGCCGGGTGCGCCTGAGTACGTACTGGGGATCATCAACCTGCGTGGCAATGTGGTGACTGTCATCGATACCCGTTCCCGTTTCGGTCTGCCTTCCGGTGATGTGAGTGAAAACTCCAGGATCGTGATCATCGAGGCCGAGAAGCAGGTGATTGGCATCATGGTCGACAGCGTGGCAGAAGTGGTTTATCTGCGCTCTTCCGAAATCGATGCGGCACCTGCGGTCGGTACTGAAGAGAGCGCCAAGTTTATTCAGGGGGTGAGCAACCGTGATGGGCAACTGCTGATCCTGGTTGACTTGAACAAGCTGCTCTCCGATGAAGAGTGGGAAGATATCGGTTCCCTCTGATAAGTAAGGTGATGTTTTGATAATCGAGATGGTTGCCTTGGGGATGTCCCTGATTGCCTTGGCGTTTGCCTCTTATATCTGGTTCAAGAGCAAGCGCAGCAAGCAGGAGTCCGAGGCCAGTGTGGCAACCCTGCAAGGTCAGTTGGAAAGCTTGCGCAAGCAGATGATGGAACTCCATACCGGTGCTATTGGCATGGGGCAGCGTCTGCAGTCGGTGGAAGGGGCGATGCAGCAGGTCAATGAGCGCCAGCAAGAGCTGACCATGCAGGATCCCGAACGCAGGCTCTACAGCCGAGCGGCAAAGATGGTCGAACTGGGCGCCGATCTTGATGAAGTCATGAGTGAGTGCGAGTTGCCAAAGGCAGAGGCCGAGCTCTTGATATCGTTGCGAAAAGGTCGCTCTTGATGATTCAGGAAGGCAATTGCCTTCCTGAATTTTATGGCGTGCAGCCGCTTTTCCCCCAGCAGCGTTGAGCGAGTAGTTTCTACCGTATTTTCTTTGTGATCCTGGTCGCCAGTCAGTTCAATTGTTGCATCTTTGAAAAGACGTATTCCAATACTGTGTTAAGATGCAGACCGCTTCATTTTCTCTGAAAAAATCCCCATGCTGCTTCAAGTTAACAATCTGAGCTGCGTGCGCGAAGATCGCACTCTGTTTGAACACCTCTCTTTCTCTGTTGCGCCCGGCGATCTGGTGCAAATTGAAGGGCCCAACGGGGTTGGCAAGACCAGCCTGTTGCGATTGTTGACCGGGCTGTCGCAGCCGTTTGCCGGTGAAGTGTGCTGGAATGGGGAGAATATTCGTCACTGTCGCGATGAGTATCATGCCAATCTGCTCTATCTCGGCCATCAGCCGGGCGTCAAAGCGGCGCTGACCCCTTTTGAAAATCTGAAGTTCTACCAGCAGTTGCATCACCCGCAGCAGACAGAGACGGACTTGTGGCAGATATTGGCCCGGGTAGGGCTTGCCGGGTTTGAAGAGAACCCGACCGGGCAACTCTCTGCCGGTCAGCAACGCCGGGTGGCTCTGGCCAGACTCTGGCTGTCACAAAAAGCGGCACTCTGGATCCTCGATGAGCCCTTTACCGCCATCGACAAGCAAGGGGTCAAGGTGCTCGAGCAGCTCTTTCTGGAACACGCCGAGCGGGGCGGCATGGTGATCCTCACCACCCATCAGGATCTGACCCTGATGCAGGGACGGCTGAAGACTATCTCGTTGACCCCCTTCGCCTCGACATTGCAGGAGTAACGCCATGTTGCGCGCTGTTATGCACCTTATTCACCGTGAACTGCTGATGGCTCTGCGCCAGCGTTCCGATATTCTCAATCCGCTCTGGTTTTTCCTCATCGTCATCACCCTGTTTCCGTTAGGCATTGGCCCGGAGCCCAAACTGCTGGCCCGTATTGCCCCGGGGATTATCTGGGTGGCGGCGCTATTGGCGGCCATGTTGTCGCTGGAGCGGCTGTTTCGCGACGACTTTGCCGATGGCGCGCTGGAGCAGATGATGCTGATGCCACACCCGCTGGGCTTGCTGGCGCTGGCGAAAGTGGTCGCTCACTGGCTGCTGACCGGCTTGCCGCTGCTGCTGATCTCTCCCTTGCTGGCGATTTTGCTGTCGCTGGATATGAACACCTATCTGGCTGTCGTCGCGACGCTGGCACTGGGCACTCCTGTATTGAGTCTGCTCGGCGCGGTCGGGGTTGCGTTGACGGTGGGATTGCGCAAAGGCGGGGTGCTGCTCAGTCTGCTGATCCTGCCGCTCTATATTCCGGTACTGATTTTTGCCACCTCAGCCATCGATGCTGCGGGGATGAGCTTGCCCTATGGCGGGCAGCTTGCCATTCTGGCCGCCATGCTGGTGGGGGCTTTGACACTGACGCCGCTGGCTGTGTCGGCGGCGTTGCGGGTCAGCCTCAACTGATGGCCGTGAGCTGAACCGGATTTGGCTCCGAACGGAGTCTTTTTGCAAAAAATAATGTTGCGATGGATCAAGGAGAGTGCCGCTTATTGCTTTCGGGGTATTTGATGCTGCCCTGCGGTCGGTATGGTAGGCCTCGCCAAACGATTAATAACAAAAAGGTTTTGTGAGCTATGTGGAAATGGTTGCACCCTTATGCCAAACCGGAGCGGGCCTATCAGCTGGCAGGCACGCTGTTGCCCTGGTTTGCGGTGATTAGTCTGCTCTCGTTTGTGATCGGTACTGTCTGGGGCCTCGCGTTTGCGCCAGCGGATTACCAGCAGGGAGATTCGTTCCGGATCATCTATATCCACGTGCCTTCCGCCATTCTCTCCATGGGAGCCTACTCCACCATGGCGGTGGCCGCCTTTATCGGCCTGGTGTGGCAACTGCGGATGGCGGACATGACGGTTGCAGCCATTGCGCCGGTCGGCGCCGTATTTACCTTTATTGCCCTCTTTACCGGTGCCGCCTGGGGCAAGCCGATGTGGGGAACCTGGTGGGTGTGGGATGCGCGGCTCACCTCTGAGCTGATCCTGCTGTTTCTCTACCTCGGCGTGATTGCCCTCTACAACGCCTTTAGCGACAAGGTGGTCGCTGGCCGTGCGGCCGGCATTCTGGCACTGGTTGGGGTGATCAACCTGCCCATCATTCACTACTCGGTGGAGTGGTGGAACACCTTGCATCAGGGGGCCACCATCACCAAATTTGACAAACCCTCCATTTCACCCGAGATGCTCTGGCCGCTGCTGATCATGATCCTGGCGTTTGCCGCGTTTCTCGGGGCCCTGACCCTGATGCGTTTTCGTAATGAACTCCTGATGCGGGAGTGGCATCGCCCCTGGGTCAAAGAGATTGCAGAGCAGGAGAAGTAAGCATGTACTTTGCCTCTTTCAGTGATTTTATGGCGATGGGCGGTTACGCATTCTATGTCTGGCTCTCTTTTGGCCTGACGTTGGTGTGTCTGGTCGGCATCATCATTTCTACCCGCATGAAAACCCGCAGCCTGCTCGGTGAGTTGCGCAGCAAGCAGGCGCGTGAGGCCCGTCGCAAGGCGGCCCAGCAGATGGAGAACACCCTATGAATCCGAGACGCAAAAAACGCCTCACCATCATTCTCGCCATCACCCTGGGTCTGGCGACCGTCAGCGGGCTGGTGCTCTACGCCCTCAGTCAGAATATCGACCTCTTCTATACCCCGAGCGAGCTGGTGGAGGGGAAGGGGCCGGACAAGATCAAGCCGGAAGAGGGGCAGCGCCTGCGCATCGGTGGGTTGGTCGTGCCGGGGTCGGTGCAGCGGGATCCCCAGAGCCTCAAGGTTGCCTTCAAGCTGGTTGATAACGGCGGTCATCTGGTGAAGGTCGAGTTTGACGGCATCCTGCCGGATCTGTTCCGTGAAGGGCAGGGGATTGTTGCCCAGGGCACCCTCAAGGATGCCACGACCGTAGAGGCGTTCGAGGTGTTGGCCAAGCACGATGAGAACTACATGCCGCCGGAAGTGGCCGATGCCACCAACGGCATGCACTTCAAGCCGGAGTATACCGAGGCGCAGTTGAAGGGAGCCAAGCAGTGATCCCTCTGGTGTTTGCCTTTTTCGCTTTGCCTGCCGTGCGTGGTGCGGCTGTTGTCACCGTTCAATTGAAAGGAATGCCTTCATGATCCCGGAATTAGGTCAGTTTGCGCTGATCCTGGCCTTTGCCACCGCCCTGCTGCTGGGGAGCTACCCACTACTGGGCGCCAGTTGGGGGCGTCTTGGCATGATGTCGGCGGCCCGTCCGCTCGCCTATGCCCAGTTTTTGTTGCTGCTGCTGTCGTTTCTCTGCCTGACCTGGGCCTTTATCGATAACGACTTTACCGTGCAGTATGTGGCCACTAACTCCAACAGCCTGCTGCCGCTCGCCTATCGTATCTCGGCGGTGTGGGGGGCCCACGAAGGTTCCCTGCTGCTGTGGGTACTGACCCTGGGTGGCTGGACTGCGGCGGTAGCCATGTTCAGCCGCCGTCTGCCGCTCGATGCGGTGGCCCGGGTGCTCGGCGTGTTGGGGCTGATCTCGGTCGGTTTCACCGCGTTCGTGCTGTTCACCTCTGATCCCTTCACCCGCACTTTGCCCTATTTCCCGGTAGATGGCCGTGACCTCAATCCGCTGCTGCAGGATCCGGGTCTCATCTTCCATCCGCCTATGCTCTACATGGGTTATGTGGGCTTCTCGGTGGCGTTTGCCTTTGCCATAGCTTCGCTGATGACCGGCCGTCTCGATGCGACCTGGGCCCGCTGGTCGCGACCATGGACCATGGCGGCCTGGGTATTCCTGACCCTCGGCATAGTGCTCGGCTCCTGGTGGGCTTACTACGAGCTCGGTTGGGGCGGCTGGTGGTTCTGGGATCCGGTAGAAAACGCCTCGTTTATGCCTTGGCTCGCGGGTACCGCTCTGCTGCACTCGCTGGCGGTGAGCGAGAAGCGCGCCACCTTCAAGGCGTGGACCGTGCTGCTGGCCCTCTCCGCCTTCTCGCTGAGCCTGCTGGGTACCTTCCTGGTGCGCTCCGGCGTGCTGGTGTCGGTCCATGCGTTTGCCTCCGATCCGACCCGCGGTCTGTTTATTCTCGGTTTCCTGCTGGCGGTGATCGGTTCATCCTTGCTGCTGTTTGCCTTCAAAGGCTCGCAGGTGAAGAGCCACGGCAAACACGAGCTGTGGAGCCGCGAGACCCTGCTGCTTTGCAACAACATCATGCTGGTGGCGGGTCTGCTGACCGTGCTGCTCGGTACCTTGCTGCCGCTGGTGCACAAGGAGCTGGGGCTGGGGAGCATCTCTATCGGTACTCCCTTCTTCAACCACATCTACAGCTGGCTGATCATCCCGTTTGCCCTGCTGCTGGGGGTTGGCCCGCTGTTTCGCTGGCGTCGTCAGGAGCTGGGGGAACTCAAAAGCAAGGTGGTTGTGGCACTGGTGCTGAGTCTGGCCGCAGCCTTGCTGTTGCCGCTGCTCTTTGCCGAAACCTTCAAGCCGTGGGCGGCGGTAGGGATTGGTCTGGGGGCCTGGATCATCGTCACCAGTGTGCAGGAGACCTGGGCGCGTGCTACCCACAAGCACAGCTTTGCAGTCGGTGTGCGCAAGCTTGGCAACAGCCACTGGGCCATGATCCTCGGCCATGTGGGGCTGGCAGTCAGCATCATAGGTATCGCCTGCACCCAGAACTACAGCATCGAGAAGGATCTGCGGATGCAGGCGGGTGATCGGGTGCACTTTGCCGATTACGAGTTCGTCTTTGCCGGGATCAAGGAGAAGAACGGCCCCAACTACGATGGCTTCAAGGGCGTGCTGGAAGTGCACCGCAATGGCGAGCAGGTCGCCCTGCTCAAGCCCGAGAAGCGGATGTACAAGGTGAGCCGGATGCCGATGACCGAAGCGGCCATCGATGCCGGTATCACCCGCGATCTCTATGCGGCGCTGGGGGAACAGCTCGACAACGGTGCCTGGGCGGTGCGGATCTACTACAAGCCGTTCGTGCGCTGGATCTGGTTCGGCGGCGTCTTTATGGCCATTGGTGGCGTGCTGGCGATGCTGGACAAGCGTTACCGTTTCGGCCGTCGTGAGGAGGAGGCCAAGGCATGAACAAAAAGACCTGGTTGTTTTTAATCCCCTTTATCGTCTTTTTGCTGGGGGCGGTGTTCCTGTTCAAAGGGCTCTACTCCGATCCCACCAAGCTTGAGTCCGTGATGGTGGGCAAAGAGGTGCCGGTGTTCACCCTGCAGGACATTTACGATCTGAACAAGCAGCACGATCGCAGTATCCTGACCGGTCGCCCCATGCTGCTCAACGTCTGGGCCACCTGGTGCCCGACCTGCTACGGCGAGCACACCTACCTCAAACAGCTGGCAGGGCAGGGTATTCCCATCATCGGCATGAACTACAAGGATGAGCGCGACAAGGCGATCAAATGGCTGGCTGAGCTGGGCAACCCCTATCAAGTCAACCTCTATGATCCGGACGGCATGCTGGGGCTGGATCTCGGGGTATATGGCGCGCCGGAGACCTTCTTTATCGACAGCAAGGGGATCATCCGGTATCGCCACGTGGGGGATATCAACCCCGAGAACTGGGCGTCGACCCTCAAACCCATCTTTGATGCCATGAAGTGAGGGGAGTCCTGATGAGAGTATTTATTGCTTCCCTGCTGCTGTTGCTGGGATGGGTGGTGCAAGCACCCGCCATGGCCGCTATCGATGTCTACACCTTCGACAACGACAATCAGGAGCAGGTCTTTCGCGAACTGACCAAGGAGCTGCGCTGCCCCAAGTGCCAGAACCAGGATATCGCCGACTCCAATGCGGGGCTGGCCAAGGACTTGCGCGACAAGACCTACCAGATGGTGCGCGAGGGCAAGGATAAAGAGGAGATCGTGGATTACATGGTGGCCCGCTACGGCAACTTTATCCTCTATAACCCGCCCCTGATGGCCTCCACCCTGATCCTCTGGCTCGGCCCGCTGTTGGTGATCCTGATCGGTGGCGCCGTGGTCGTGATGCGCAGTCGCCGGCCCCCTGCGGTGAAAAAACAACTGGATAACGCCTTGAGCGAGGAGGAGCAGCGCCGACTGGCCGAGCTGCTCAAAGAGGAAGAGAAACAATGACCGCTTTTTGGATAGTGATTGCGGGCTTGCTGGTGCTGGTGAGTCTGGCGCTCGTCGTGCCGCTGTGGCGTGGTGAAGGCAAACAGAGCATCAGTCGCTCGGCGCTCAACAAACAGCTCTATCGCCAGCGGCTGCTGGAGATTGGCGAAGAGCGCGAGCAGGGTGTCCTGGCTGAGGAGTCTGACTCGCTGGTCGAGCTGCAACGAAGTCTCTTGGATGATATTCCCGATGTGGAGCAGACCGCCCGCAGTGGCAAGAGTCTGATCTGGATCCCTGGTGTACTGGTGCTGTTGGTGGTGAGTCTGGGGCTCTACTACAAGTTGGGCTCCTGGCAAGAGGTGAGTCGCTGGCAAGATGCCAGCAGCCGTCTTGGAGAGTTGAGTAATCGTATTTTGGTGGAGCGGGATGCCCAGGTGACCGAGCAGGATCTGCTGGATTTCACGCTGGCACTGCGTACCCGCCTCAAGGATGAACCGAACGACTACCGCGGCTGGCTGCTGCTGGGACGCTTGGCGCTGGATGGCAATGATCCCGAGATGGCCAGCGAGGCGCTGGAGCGGGCCTACACGCTGGCCCCCCAGAAGTCGCTGGTGGCGGTGCCCTATGCGCAGGCGCTGATGATGACGGGGGATGAGGCGCAAGCGGATGCCCTGTTGCAAGCGGCTATCGCGCAGGATCCGGACAATATCGAAGCACGCTCCGTCTATGCCTTTATGGCGCTGCAAAAAGAGGACTTCCAGACCGCGCTGGCTCGCTGGCAGGCGATGTTGCCACTGATGGAGAAAGGTACCCCCCGTTACGTGATGGTCGAGCGCTCCATGGAGTACGCCCGCGCGCAGCTCAAGCAGCGCGGCATCGAGGTGACGAATTCAGGCGCAGCCAAAGCGGGCGCAGTTGAGGGACAACCGTTGGCGGTGAAGGAGGGGGAATTCCCCATCCACGTCACGTTGGCGGCGGGCATTCAGATGCCGGAAGATGCCCATCTCTTCGTCTTTGCCGTGGTGCCCAACGGGCCGCCCATGCCCATCGCCGTGAAGCGTATCGCAGGGCCAACCTTGCCTGTTACCCTGTCACTCGGGGATGGCGATGCCATGATGGAAGGCAGCAAACTGGCGGCCTATCCGGAGCTGCAGTTCAAGGCGCGTCTCTCGCGCGGTGGCAATGTGATGAACAAGGAAGGAGCCTTCGAAGGGGTATCCGTGCCGGTTAAGACGGCCGAGATCCCTGCTGCTCCGATTGACATCCGCATCGATCACGCCCTCTAATATGCCTTTGGATAACCCGGCCCCTGGATAGGGGCCGGGTTATCTATACTTCTGATAAATCAAAATAAAACGTCAGGACAATCATATGTATCTTCGTTCAGGGGCCATACTGGCAGCCCTCTTGCTGGCTGGCTGTGCCGGTGGCCCACCCAAGCCTGGCCCAGAGAGTCTGGATCTCAATCCCGGCATGAATAATCCGGGTGCCACTAGTACGGCGGCCGATCCCCGCGATCCCTTCCAGGGGGCCAACCGGGCCATGTGGGCGGTCAACTATGATGTGCTGGAACCCTATGTGGCACGTCCTGTGGTACATGCCTATGCCCGCTACATTCCGGTAGGGGTGAAGGATGGCATTGCCAACTTTGTTGCCAACTTTGATGAGCCAAGCAGCATGGTGAACCATCTGATCACCGGTGATTTGAAGGGGGCGGGCACCAACCTGGGGCGCTTTACCCTCAACACCACGGTCGGTCTGCTGGGTATCTTCGATGTGGCCAAACATGCCGGCCTCGAGCGCAACAAGCTGGAGATGGACACAGTGCTGGGCAGGGCCGATATCGGTAATGGTGCCTACATCATGGTGCCTGTCTACGGCCCGACTACCACCCGGGAGCTGGTTGGCGATGCGATTGACAGCTTCTACTTCCCCTATGCCCTGTTAACCTTCCCGATGAAGGTTGCACACTGGGCACTGGATGGCTTGGGCACACGTGCCAAGCTGATCGATCAGGAGCGGATCATCGACAACTCCCTCGATCCTTATGCGCTGACCAAGGACTTCTACCTGCAATATAACCAGGGCAAGGTGACGGGCAAGCAGACCGAGCTGAAAGCGTCTCAGCAAGAGCAGGCCGACGATGCCAATCTGGATGAATATATGGACGAGTTGGACCAGTAAACGGGCTATCTCGATATGTAAAAGGCGCCTGCGGGCGCCTTATTCATTTACGCAGCCATATCGAGATAAAAAAACGCCCCGCAGTGCGTAATCCCAGTCATTTAAGCGCTTTTTTGTGGCTAAATATTCAAGATGTTGAATGTCAAAAGTAGCACCATGATTAAAGAGTCAATTTGGCTCCAACCCTTGCCCTGACTGGCATGCAATAAAAAGAGGGAGGCATCATGCCTAATGCCGATCAGTTAAGGGTCCATTGACCGATCCTTCTGCTGTGTGAAAATCCGAAACCTGTTGATTGGTTTCGGATTTTTTATGCGTATCGCTCATGCTCTCGATTTCCTCCACGCCAGCAATGCAGCTCAGTTTGAGTCACTCTCAGACCTCATTGCTCCCGAGCTCATCACAACGCTGCTCGCCGAAGAGGATGTCGCGACCCTGCGTCGCCGCCGTATGCCCATGGAGCGTCTGGTTTGGGCCATCATTGGCATGGCTATCTTCCGCCACGTCCCCATGACCCAGCTGGTCAATCAGCTCGATATCCTCTTGCCCGGCGACCGCCCCTTCGTCGCCCCCAGCGCCTTTCTGCAAGCTCGCCAAAAACTGGGGGACAAGAGCATCGAACGCCTGTTTCACGAGACCGCCTCGCGCTGGCACCAGCAGGCCAACCACCCCGGTTGGGTTGGGCTGCAACTGCTCGCCGTCGATGGCGTGATGTGGCGCACGCCTGATACCCCGGACAATGCCGCTGCCTTTGCCAAGCCCGGTACCCAGCATGGGGAGACCACCTACCCGCAGGTACGCATGCTCTGCCAGATGGAGCTGACCAGCCACCTGCTTGTACAAGCGGTCATGGAGAGCTGCGCCGTCAGCGAGATGGTGCTGGCCGAACAGCTTGTCGCACGCACGCCGGACCACTCGCTCACCCTGTTCGACAAGGGGTTTTACTCTCTCGGTCTGCTCCACGCATGGCAAACCACTGGCAGTGAGCGGCACTGGCTGCTGCCGCTCAAAAGGGGCACGCAATACGAGGTGGTGCGCAAGCTGGGGCGCCAGGATGTGCTGGTCTTGCTGAAAACCAGTCCACAGGCGAGGAAGAAGTGGCCGCACCTGCCGGATACAGTGGAAGCCCGCTTGCTGACCCGCCACATCAATGGCAAGGAGCGCCAACTATTGACCTCAATGGTCGACCCGATGCGCTTCCCGGGCGCCGACATCGTTGAGCTCTACAGCCACCGCAGGGAAATCGAGTTGGGCTATCGGGAGATGAAGCACAGCCTGCAACAACACCGGCTGACCCTGCGCAGCAAGAAGGCGGCGGGGATACGGCAAGAGCTGTGGGGCGTGTTGTTGGCGTACAACCTGCTGCGTAGCCAGATGGTGAAGATGGCGGCGAGTCTAAAGGGATACACAGCGAGTCAGCTGAGTTTTCACATGGCGTCGGTCTATCTTATCCATGAACTGAGCTGCATGCCGTACCTATCACCGGGTACTATCCCGAAGCTGGTAGCTGACCTGGAGAAACAAGCGGGCCAGTTTGTGCTGCCGGAACGAAGGGAGCGAAGTTACCCCCGCTGCGTGAAGCCAAGACCACAGAGGTATAGTGTGAAAAAAAGCCAATAAAAACAATGCCAGTCAGGCTTAACTGACTGGCATTAGAGGCATCATGCCTCCCTCACTCGTTAGCCCTTATACCCCGCGGGTTGGGACTCAAATTCTCTTAACTGACTTGCATTACCCTGCAGTGCGGGGCGTTTTGGCAAGCGAGGCTGATTAGGCAGCCAGATTCTTGGCCACGAATTCCCAGTTAACCAGAGCCCAGAAGGTTTCCATGTACTTCGGACGCAGGTTGCGGAAGTCGATGTAGTAGGCGTGCTCCCACAGGTCAACGGTCAGCAGCGGGGTGGTACCGGCTTCAGTCAGCGGGCAGCCAGCGTTGGAGGTGTTGACGATAGCCAGAGAGCCGTCAGCTTTCTTCACCAGCCAAGTCCAGCTGGAACCGAAGTTGCCGATGGCTGATTTGGTGAAGGCATCTTTGAACTCGGCGAAGGAGCCGAATGCCTTGTTGATGGCATCAGCCAGGGCGCCAGTCGGCTCGCCACCGCCATTCGGGGAGAGGCAGTGCCAGTAGAAGGTGTGGTTCCAGATCTGGGCGGCGTTGTTGAAGATGCCGCCGTTGGAGGTCTTGATGATCTCTTCCAGAGACTTGCCTTCAAACTCGGTACCCGGCACCAGATTGTTCAGGTTGACCACGTAGGTGTTGTGGTGCTTGCCGTGGTGATATTCCAGAGTTTCCTGGGAGATGTGCGGTTCCAGAGCGTTGATTGCATAGGGCAGAGCGGGAAGTTCGAATGCCATTTTCTACTCTCCATTGGCTGGACCGTGCGAAGGCGACGGTTGCAAGACATTGCGTACTCTTTTCTATATGTGAAAAGAGTTGTTTTTAAAATGATGGGGCTGGGTAGCCCAAAGCCAAGGGATTGTAGCAGTATCAAAGATGGCCTAACAACTCTTGATTGGCGCCATGATCGCGATCAATCCTGTGTGGGTTCTTTGCGCAATTCGAGCCGGGTCACCCCTTTGTCAGTTTGTGCTCGGGCAAGATTGCAGTAGAATGGCCGCCGAAATCGCTCTAGTGAGGCACCTATGGAAACTATTGAAAAGATTAAGCAGCAGCTGGCTGACAACCCCATCATCATCTACATGAAGGGCTCCCCCAAGCTACCCAGCTGTGGCTTCTCTGCCCAGGCCTCCCAGGCTCTGATGTCCTGCGGCGAGCCGTTTGCATACGTTGATATCCTGCAAAATCCGGATATCCGCGCTGAATTGCCAAAATTCGCCAACTGGCCGACCTTCCCCCAGCTGTGGGTTGAGGGTGAGCTGATCGGCGGCTGTGACATCATGATCGAGATGTTCCAGGCTGGCGAGTTGCAGGCTCTGATCAAAGAGACTGCTGCCAAGTACAAGAAAGATGATGCTGCAGCCGAGTAATCGGTTCTGTGTTGTCGAGAGGGAGCCTTATAGGCTCCCTTTTTTATTGTCCCGGTTCTGGCAGGCAAGCAACTGATTGCCGGTTGCAAAAAGCAACGTAATTGCCCTGAAAAATCTAATCTTTACGGCTTTGTTTTTGAGTTGTTAATTATATTAATTGCCAATATCTGATTACTTTTTTTAATCCATTTGGATTCAAGTGTTGCTGCCATCACATTTTTTGATAATTTCACCGTAACGCAGTCTCTTTGTAGATTTTTTTGTGTTTATGCTCACATTAATTGCAAGTGATAGAACCTAGTATCGCTTCGCCCTGTGAAATAAAACCCTACAAATTAATAAATAAAAAGAGATTTGCGATGAAGATGTATAGCAATCTGCCCATTGGTCTTCATGATATTACTGAAGCCAAAAAAAGACTGACCAATCATATATACAAGACCGCGCAACTACCCTCTAACTACATCAGCGAACGTTGCCATGGCGAGGTTTACCTCAAGCTTGAAAACATGCAACGTACAGGCTCTTTTAAAATTCGTGGTGCCTTCAACAAACTCAGTTCATTAAGTCTGGAAGATCGACAAAAAGGTGTTGTCGCCTGCTCGGCGGGCAATCATGCCCAAGGTGTATCACTCTCCAGTGCTATGCTGGGAATTGATGCCAAGGTGGTCATGCCTTGCTGTGCCCCCAAATCCAAAATTGCTGCAACCAGTGACTATTCAGCCAAAGTGATCCTCCATGGAAATAGCTTCAATGACACCATTGCCAAAGTCAGCGAAATCGTGGAGATGGAAGGCCGCGTATTTATCCCTCCTTTCGACGATGCAAAAGTGATTGCCGGCCAGGGCACCATTGGCCTGGAAATTATCGAAGATTTGTATGATGTCGATAACATCATAGTGCCGATCGGTGGCGGTGGTTTGATTGCCGGTGTTGCCATGGCTATCAAATCTATTAATCCGACCATCAAGGTGATTGGTGTGCAATCCGAGAATGTGCACGGTATGGCGGCCTCTTTCTATGCCGGTACCATGACCAATCACAGAACCAGCAGCACGCTGGCCGATGGCTGTGATGTGGCAAGACCCGGTTCACTGACCTTCGAAATCGTCAAACAATTGGTGGATGATATTGTACTGGTCACCGAGGATGATATTCGTCATAGCATGGTTGACCTTATTCAGCGCAACAAGGTGATTACCGAAGGAGCGGGAGCTTTGGCCTCGGCAGCGCTGCTCAGTGGCAAGCTGAAACATTATGTCGAAGGTAAAAAGACCGTCAGCATTATTTCGGGTGGCAATATTGATCTGACCCGGATCGCCGAAATTATCGAACAGAACAATATTCGTCAATTTAGCCTGTAAGGAATGCAGTCATGATATTAGACAGTGTTGTCACCGGCAGTAAAGAGAATACGCGTGCATGGCGTAAATCGGATACCACATGGGGATTAGGTCTGTTCGGTACTGCTATCGGGGCGGGGGTCTTGTTCTTTCCAATCCGGGCCGGATATGGTGGCCTGATCCCAATATTAATCATGCTGGTGCTGGCTTACCCCATTGCATTTTATTGCCACAGAGCGTTGGCCAGACTATGCCTTTCTGGTAGTAATCCATCGGCAAATATTACCGAGACCGTTGAAGAACATTTTGGCAAAATGGGTGGGGTAGTAATTACCTTCCTCTATTTCTTTGCCATCTGCCCACTGCTGTGGATATATGGTGTGACGATCACCAATACCTTTATGGCATTTTGGGAGCATCAACTACAGTTGGTTCCGCTTAATCGAGGTGTGGTTGCACTGGCATTGTTGATGTTGATGGCATTCGTGATCTACTTCGGTAAAGATCTGATGGTCAAGGTGATGAGCTATCTGGTCTTTCCCTTTATTGCCAGTCTGATCGTTATCTCTCTCTCCCTCGTCCCGTACTGGAACAGTGCCGTCTTTGATCAGGTCAATCTGAGCGAGATATCGATGTTTGGTCACGATGGTATTCTGGTTACCGTCTGGCTGGGGATCTCCATCATGGTCTTCTCCTTCAACTTCTCGCCGATTGTCTCCTCTTTCATTGTCTCCAAACGGGAAGAGTATGAGCAGGAGTTCGGGCGTGATTTTACCGAGAAGCGCTGCTCGAAGATTATCTCCGGTGCCAGCATGCTGATGGTTGCCGTGGTGATGTTCTTTGCCTTCAGCTGCCTCTTTACCCTGTCGCCGCAAAATATGGCGGAAGCCAAGGCCCAGAATATTCCGGTGCTCTCCTATCTGGCCAACCACTTCTCCTCGCTGGCTGGCAGCAAGTCTGCATTTGCCACCACCTTGGAGTATGCCGCTTCCATCATTGCGCTGGTTGCCATCTTCAAATCCTTCTTTGGCCACTATCTGGGGACGCTGGAAGGGTTGAACGGCCTTATCCTCCGCTTTGGCTACCAGGGCGACAAGAGCAAGGTTTCCAGTAAAAAACTCAATATGGTCAGTATGTTGTTCATCATGGGTTCGACCTGGCTGGTCGCTTATGTGAACCCCAACATCCTCGACCTGATTGAGGCAATGGGGGCGCCAATCATCGCTTCCCTGCTCTGTCTGCTGCCGATGTATGCGGTGAGCAAGACACCGGCACTTGCAAAATATAAAGGTCAGGCCAGCAACCTGTTTGTCACTATCATCGGTGTGCTGACCATCCTGAATATAGTTTCCAAGCTGTTCTGAAAACCTTTTCTGCAAGTCATCAACCATTCAGGCCCCCCTGACGGGGTCTGGATGGTGCAGTCAGACATGAGCAATAACCGATTCTTCGTTGTCCACAATTATGTGGGCCCTGGGTAAGGCTTGCCGTTTTTTGACTTTCTGTTTATGGCGAAATGCCCTGACTGCAGTGACTCGACACTATTAATCTCGAGGCGATGTAATGAAGTTTGATTCGTTGGTTCTGGTTATCAATTGCGGCTCTTCGTCGGTCAAATTCTCGGTACTGGATAGTAAAACCTGCGAGGTAGTGATCTCCGGCATGGCCGATGGCATCGAGACCGAACATCCCCAGCTGAAAATTGATAAAAACCCGGCCACCCCCTTGCCGGAAAACAACCATAGCTGTGCACTGGCGGCGATCGCCGAAGAGCTGAAACTGCGCGGTTTACTCGATGCCATCACCTTGGTGGGCCATCGCATTGCCCATGGCGGCAATGAGTTCAGCGAAGCGGCCATCATTGACGAGCGGGTACTGGCAAAAATCAGGCAGGTCTCGCCACTGGCCCCGTTGCACAACCACGCCAATCTTAGCGGCGTGATGGCCGCCCGCCAGCTATTTCCCAACCAGCCCCAAATTGCGGTTTTTGATACCGGCTTTCACCAGACCCTGAAGCCGGAAGCCTATATCTATGCGCTGCCTTACCAATATCTGCAGGATTACGGCGTGCGCCGCTATGGCTTCCATGGCACCTCCCATCGCTATGTTGCCGAGCAGGCCTGCGTATTCATGGGGCTGGATGAGCAGCATGCCGGTCTGGTCATCGCTCATCTGGGCAATGGCGCCTCTATTTGTGCGGTACAGGATGGCAAGAGCGTCGATACCTCGATGGGGATGACGCCGCTGGAGGGATTGATCATGGGCAGCCGCAGCGGCGATATCGATTTTGGTGCACTGGCCTATATCGCCAGCAAGACAGGTCAATCCATCGAGGATATCGAACGGGTATTGAACAAGCAGTCCGGCCTGCTGGGTATTTCGGGACTCTCCTCCGATATGCGGGTATTGGAAGCTGCCTATCACGAAGGACATCCCGGGGCGAAATTGGCCATTCACGCCTTTGTCCACCGTATTGCCCGCCATATCGGCGGCCATGCCACCTCATTGCGCCGGCTGGATGCCGTTATTTTCACCGGCGGGATCGGCGAGAACTCGGCCTTTATCAGAAAGCTGGTATGCGAACGACTTCAGGTATTTGGCGTAGCGATCAGCGAGCCGTTTAACCAGCGTCCCAATAGCGAGGGCTGCCGGGTAATTTCGGCGGCAGAGTCCATGGTGCTGGCGGCGGTTATTCCCACCAATGAAGAGAAAATGATCGCGCTGGATGCCATTCGTCTGGGGCAGCATGTTCGTCAGGCCGAGTGCGTCTGACATCTTCCACTGTAGTGTCATGAGTAGTGAATGAGGTTTATTTGATGAAAGTTGATATGCAATTGGATCAGGATAAATTCCGTCAGGCGTGGCAAGGTTTTGCCGGTGAAAACTGGAAGCACGAGATCAATGTCCGTGATTTTATCCAGCAGAACTATACCCCCTATGAAGGTGATGAACAGTTTTTAGCGGATGCCACCGAAGCGACCACCACTTTGTGGAACAAGGTGATGGAGGGGATTCGTATCGAGAATGCCACCCACGCACCGGTCGATTTTGATACCAATATTGCCACGACCATTACTGCCCACGGGCCAGGTTATATCGAGCAGGGGCTGGAAAAGATTATTGGCCTGCAAACCGACAAGCCCCTTAAAAGAGCACTGCACCCGTTTGGCGGCGTAAATATGATCCGCAGCTCTTTTGAAGCATATGGCCGGGAGATGGATCCCGAATTTGAATATACCTTCAGCGAATTGCGCAAAACCCATAACCAGGGCGTGTTCGACGTCTACTCTCCCGAGATGTTGCGCTGCCGAAAATCGGGAGTTTTGACCGGTTTACCGGATGGTTACGGCCGTGGTCGCATTATTGGAGATTATCGTCGGGTCGCGCTTTATGGAATAGATTATCTAATCCGTGAGCGGGAGCTGCAGTTTGCCGATCTGCAACCGGCGCTCGAGCGGGGAGAGCAGCTGGAGCAGGTGATCCGCCAGCGCGAGGAGCTGGCCGAGCACAAGCGGGCATTGGTGCAGATCAAGCAGATGGCGGCCAGCTATGGCTTTGACATCTCCGGGCCGGCGCGCACGGCGCAGCAGGCAGTCCAGTGGCTCTACTTTGCCTATCTGGCAGCGGTGAAGTCGCAAAACGGTGGCGCCATGTCCCTCGGCCGTACCGCTACCTTCCTCGACATCTATATCGAGCGGGATCTGAAGGCGGGGCTTATCAGCGAGCAGGATGCCCAGGAGCTGGTCGATCACTTCATCATGAAGATCCGGATGGTACGCTTCCTGCGTACCCCCGAGTTTGACTCCCTCTTCTCCGGCGATCCCATCTGGGCGACCGAGGTCATTGGTGGCATGGGGCTGGATGGTCGTACTCTGGTGACCAAGAACTCCTTCCGTTACCTCCACACCCTCAAGACTATGGGGCCAGCGCCCGAACCCAACCTCACCATCCTCTGGGCGGAAGGATTGCCGCGGGCCTTCAAGACCTATGCCGCCCGTGTCTCCATCGATACCTCATCCCTGCAATATGAGAACGATGATCTGATGCGCACCGACTTCGAGAGCGATGACTACGCCATCGCCTGCTGCGTGAGCCCTATGGTGATCGGCAAGCAGATGCAGTTCTTTGGGGCCCGTGCCAATCTGGCCAAGACCCTGCTCTACTGCATCAACGGTGGCGTGGACGAGAAGCTGAAGATCCAGGTCGGCCCGAAAGTGGCGCCCATCATGGACGAGGTGCTGGATTACGAGACCGTCATGGCCAGCCTCGACAGCTTTATGGATTGGCTGGCGGTGCAGTACATCAGCGCGTTGAACCTGATCCACTACATGCACGACAAGTACAGCTATGAGGCCTCGCTGATGGCGCTGCACGATCGCGACGTCTATCGCACCATGGCCTGCGGTATCGCCGGTCTATCGGTAGCGGTCGATTCGCTGGCGGCCATCAAGTACGCCAGGGTCAAGCCGGTGCGCGATGCGGATGGGCTGGCGGTCGATTTCGTGATTGAGGGGGAGTATCCCCAGTACGGCAACAACGACGAGCGGGCCGACTCCATCGCCTGCGATCTGGTCGAGCGCTTCATGAAGAAGATCCAGGCGCTGCCGACCTACCGCAATGCAGTACCGACCCAGTCGATCCTGACCATCACCTCCAACGTGGTGTATGGCCAGAAGACTGGCAACACCCCGGATGGCCGCCGCGCCGGTGCCCCGTTTGCACCGGGAGCCAACCCGATGCACGGTCGGGATCGCAAGGGGGCGGTTGCTTCGCTCGCCTCGGTAGCCAAGCTGCCGTTCAAATACGCCAAGGACGGGATCTCCTACACCTTCTCCATCGTGCCGGGGGCGCTCGGCAAGGAATCGGCCAATCGCGAGAACAATCTGGTGGGGCTGATGGATGGCTACTTCCATCATGAGCGGGATGTGGAAGGGGGTCAGCACCTCAACGTCAATGTGATGAATCGCGAGATGCTGCTGGATGCCATCGAGAATCCGGACAAGTACCCCAGCCTGACCATCCGGGTCTCCGGTTATGCGGTGCGCTTCAACGCCCTGACCCGCGAGCAGCAGCAGGACGTCATCTCCAGAACCTTCACCAACATGATGTAACTCTCATGCCCGGGGTGAGCAGGCTTGCTCCGGGCCTACTTTTTGTTTGTCAGCACGAGGAAGTAACAGATGCGACAGGTTATCACTACCAAGGCGGCGCCGAGCGCCATCGGCCCCTATGTGCAGGCCACCCGGATTGGCAACATCCTATACACCTCCGGTCAGATCCCGCTGGACCCGGTGAGCGGCGACGTTGCGGAGGGGATCGAAGCGCAGACCCTGCGCTCGCTGCAAAACGTACAGGCGATTGTCGAGGCGGCAGGCGGCGAGGTGCGCAACATCTTCAAGACCACGGTGTTTGTCTCGGATCTGAACGACTTTGCTGCGGTAAATCAGGTCTACAACGACTTCTTCACCGAGCACGATGCCATGTATCCGGCGCGCTCCTGCGTGGAAGTGGCTCGGTTACCGAAGGATGTGAAGATCGAGATAGAGGCGATTGCTGCGCTGTAACCCCATCGGGAGTGTGTCAGCAAGCCAAAACAGAGCGGCTGCCAATGGCAGCCGCTTTTGTCTATATGGTCATCGGGCAGATCAGGCGATCCGTTCGATACGAGCCATGTAGAAGCCGTCGAAGCCGGTCTCGGACGGGCTCACGGTGTGATCGTCACGCAGACGGAAGTGCTCGTTGGCGGCGAGGAACTTGTCCACCTGCTGGCGGTTCTCCTCGGGCAGGATGGAGCAGGTTGCATAGACCAGCAGGCCGCCGACTTTCACCATCTGGCTGTAACGCTGCAGGATCTCTTCTTGCAGCGCGACCAGCACAGGCAGACGCTCGGCGGTATCACGCCACTTGGCATCCGGATTGCGCTTGAGTACGCCAAGACCGGAACAGGGCACGTCAAGCAGTACGCGATCGGCGCTCTCTTTGAGGCGCTTGACGGTCTTGCTGCTGGTGATGACCCGGGTCTCCACGTTGTGGGCACCGGCGCGACGAGCGCGTTGCTTGAGGTTCTCCAGCTTCCACTCTTCCACATCCATTGCCAGCAGACGGCCTTTGCCCTGCATCATGGCGGCGATATGCAGGGTCTTGCCACCGGCACCGGCGCAGGCGTCGATAACGCGCATGCCTGGGGCAACTTCCAGCGCAGCAGCAACCAGCTGGGAGCCTGCGTCCTGCTGTTCGAAGCAACCATCGGCAAAGGCCTTGGTACGGAACAGGGCGGCGTCGGAGGTGACCTGCAGGGCAGTCTCCACACCTTCAACCGGAATGGTGGTGACCTGTTCTTTGGCCAGCATGGCCTGCAGCTCATCACGGGTGCACTTGAGGGTGTTGACCCGCAGGTAACGCTTGGGCATCCAGGCCAAGGCTGCACGCTCGGCAGGCCAGGCTTCACCCAGCTGCTCGCTGCCCAGTTTCTCCAGCCAGCTCGGGCAACCATCCATCAATACCGGGTTCTTCTTCGCCTCGGTCAGACGGCGGCGGAATGCTTCTTCATTGAAGCGATCCAGGGTCGGGTGGTTGGGCTGGGCAATTTTGTGGAATGCGTGCCAGCTGTGAAGCAGCGGCCAGACATTCTTTTCGGCCTGACGCACCTGAATACCGGTGAGGAAACAATAGAGGCTGAGACGGCGCAGCAGGTCGCCGGTGACCAGGGCAATCCTTGCCTGTTCTTGCGGTTTGAGTTCGATGCCGGAGAAGTGACGGGCATAAGCGCGGTCGAGGGTAAGACCCTGACCGAGCACATCGTCAACAATGGCAACGACCAGATCCCCGAAACGGGGCAACAGTGGGGATTTGAGCATGAGATTAACCTTGGCCAGATAAAGATGAACCGCACCTTTGTGAAGAGGAGCAGTTCTAAAATTGACAAATCCGCGCAATGATAGGGGTTAGACGGGGTTGGCGCAACACTCCCCATGGGTGAGTGGCTGAAACAGTGGCGCCGGGCTTTTTGATTCGGCGGGATAGTGATGCCGGTAATGGTTCAAAAAAGTGCATGACTACAAGGATGACAAAGATGCATGTGACCAGTAAGTGTTCGTTGGCCTTGTTAGTGGCCAGTTTGTTGGGGTCAACCAGCCTGATGGCCAGCGAGTGGAGCACGGTAGCCGCCAGAGCGACTGCGGAGCAAGGTTATGAGGTGCGGGCTAATCAGTTTCGGGTGGCCAAGGTGCCGCTCGACTATTTTGCCGGGCTGCAAGCCGGGGCGAGTGAGCTGACCCTGCCGCTGCCCGATGGGGGGGAGGTCACCTTTGCTCTGGAAGCCTACGACTTGCTGCCTGCAGATCTTGCCGCCAAGTATCCGCAGATCCGCACCTTCAAGGGTCACAACCCGGCGTATCCGATAGAGACAGGGCGCTTCGATCTGGGGCCGCAAGGTTTCCACGCCATGTTCAGCCATCAGGGCAGGATGGTGTTTGTCGATCCGCTGCGCAATGCCGAAGGCTACGCCGTCTATTACCAGCAGGATGCCCATAGTCGATTGGAAGAGGCTGCAGATGAGGTGATAGGGCCCAAGCTCAGCAAACTGGTGCGCAAGGTGCAAGTGGATGGCAATGTTCGCAAGCGCTACGTCATTGCCATTTCGGCGACAGGAGAATTTACCCAATACCACGGTGGCTCCAAAGCGCTTACCATGGCGGCGATTGCGACCTTGCTCAACCGCGTCAATCAGGTCTATCAACGGGATGTGGGCGCCGAATTCGTGCTGGCCAGTGGCAATGACAACCTGATCTTTACCGATCCGGCCAGCGACTTGTTTGCCAATGATAATTCGGATGCGCAGACCAATATCGGGGTACAGGCTTATTACTTTACCAATATGCAGCTCGGTAATTTTGATATCGGCCATGTCCTGAATACCAATGGCGGCGGTCTGGCCGGATTGGCAGTGCTCTGCACCAATCAGAAGTCTGGTGGGATGTCGGGTTCACCCACACCGGTAGGAGATGCCTTCTTCGTTGACTATGTGGCTCATGAAATTGGCCACCAGTTTGGTGCCGATCATACCTTCAACGGCACTACCGGGAGTTGCGGTGCAGGTACCCGGGTTGCCAATCAAGCCTATGAGCCAGGTAGTGGCAGCTCCATAATGGCCTATGCCGGTATTTGTGGTGATGAGAATATCCAGACTCACAGCGACCCCTATTTTCATAGCAAGTCCATCGAGCAGATGCGTGCGCACATGGCGACCGTATCGACTTGTGGAACCACACTCGCGTTGAGCAATAATGCCCCGCAGGCAGCAGCAGGGGGGGACTATGTGATCCCTGCCAATACGGCCTTTATGTTAAAAGGGGCTGGTGGAGATCTGGATAATGATTCTCTGCTCTACAACTGGGAGCAGATCGATCTGGGTACTGAATCGAGTAGTGCCGCCACCATGATTGACGATGGCT
Organism: Aeromonas sp. FDAARGOS 1404; assembly: GCF_019047085.1. Lineage (NCBI taxonomy): Bacteria > Pseudomonadati > Pseudomonadota > Gammaproteobacteria > Aeromonadales > Aeromonadaceae > Aeromonas > Aeromonas sp. FDAARGOS 1404. The sequence goes on along the minus strand of NZ_CP077237.1, from coordinate 956,413 downwards.
CCCGGCCGCTGTTTCGTTTTGTCTCTCCCACGGCATCGCCGGAGCGGATCCTGCCGAGTTTGCCATCCCTGCTCTCCGGCACGCTTGCCAAAGGAGAGGCCTGGCCGACTACCAACCGGGATCTCAATTTCAGACTGACGGTGCGTGATGGTCAGGGTGGCGTTGCCAGTGATGACATGAAAGTGCAAGTGATCAATACCGGCGCGGCATTTCGCATCACCAACCCGTTTTACGGGGTGACTCTCACTCCGGGGGCCAGTCAGGCCGTAGCATGGGATGTGGCAGGCACAACTGTGGCGCCGATCAGTTGCAGCAAGGTGGACATCTCGGTGACTCAGGATGAGGGCGTAAGCTGGACAATGCTCGCCGCCGGACAACCCAATAACGGCGCAGCAACGGTAACGTTGCCTGCCGATCTCACCAGCAGCGTCAGGCTGAAAGTGGCATGCAGCGACAATATCTTCTTTGCCATCAGTCCCCTCAAATTGCCTCTGGTGCAAGGTGGCTCGACTTCAGGTGGCGGCGGTGGTGGTGGGGCGCTCGGATTGTGGACGCTGGCTCTGGCGCTGCTCGGCTGGCAACGGAGGCGCACATGAAGGGAGTCCCTCTGTTGCTGCTTGTCATGCTCGGCGGTTGTCAGGCCGATGCCAGCACGCTGGAACAGGAGCTGAGTGCAAACCTCGCCAGGCAGGATTACCGCCTGATAGTGATAGCCGGGCGGGGAGAGTTCGCCCCCGGTATTGCAGCCGAGCAGCAGGCAGAGGCCAAGGCGCGCTGTGGCAAGCGTTATCTGGATGGATTGGGCGATGTGATAAGGCCCGGTCAGCAAGAGATACATGCCAAGTTGAGTGCTTACGCCAGCGAGTATAACCAGCGTATGGTGATTCATTGCCCAATAGCATCGGGCGCTGGCAAGCAGTAATACACCAACGAACCAATCCAAATGGAGGGGATACTCATCCCCCTATCTATCCGTGAAGGCGCCAATGGCGCCTTCACTTTTTTCCGTTGTTGAATGGGGCCAATCTGTATTGCCTGAGATGGGGAGCGCGGGTGTAGCACGATTTTTCAGCGTGACAGAAGTTTTGTGCGAATTTTCTTTTCTGTCTGTCACGCAGATCGTCAATTGACGCTGCACCATACTTGTTGTCACCAAGGTAGGGCAAGGAGGCTCTATGAAGCATGGCATTGCGGTGATTATCACCAGTTTGTCTGTTCAGGTTGCAGCAGAACCACAGTGGACCTTCATGGATGAAAACTTGGAAAGGGGAGGGATCTATGATGTGCGAGCTGAAAAGGTCAGAGTGGTGGTTCCTGACAAGCCTTTTGAACCCGGGCATCTCGCCAGTGTATTGACCTTGCCATTGCCGGATGGCACTACGGTGCAGTTTGATGTTCATCCCAATGCCTTGCTCCCGGAGCCTTTGGCCCAGCGCTACCCTTCTATCAATACTTACAGTGGGAAGGCTATCGATCGGGCGGCGGATACAGGCCGATTCGATGTCACCATACATGGTTTTCACGGTATGTTTACCCATCAGGGGCGTACCTTTTATGTCGATCCGCTTCAGGACGGTTTCTCTTATGCCGTTTATGAACAGCAAGATGCCTGGCGGCGACAGGATGTGGATCAGGTGATTGATCCTCATGGTATCGAGCGTGAGCGAGCTGTGCTGGTCGATGGCAATTTGCGCAAGCGCTACACTATCGCCATCTCGGCAACCGGGGAATATACCCAGTATCACGGTGGTACCAAGGTTGCAGCACTCTCGGCCATTGCAACACTGCTTAATCGGGTCAATGAAGTCTATCGCCGTGATGTGGGGGCCGAGTTTCAGCTTGCAGCTGATACGGATAATGTGATTTTCACCGATCCTGCGACGGATCCTTTCACCAACTCGACCCAGGATATCGCCATCAACCAGACCCAACAGGGGGTGTTGCTCAATCCTTCTTTTGATCTGGGCCATCTGCTGGCGACATCAGGCGGCGGGGTGGCGACCCTGAGATCTTTATGCAACCCTTTCAGCCGTTCACGGGGCATGACCGGAGGCTCACAACCTATCGGTGATGCGTTCTTTATTGATTATGTGGCTCACGAATTGGGGCACCAGCTGGGGGCCGAGCACTCCTTCAATGGCATGGCCGACAGTTGTGCAACAGGTCGCAAGGCTAGCTCAGCCTGGGAACCGGGCAGTGGCTCGACCATCATGGCCTATGCCGGGATCTGTGGTGAGGAGAATCTGCAGGTTAACAGCACACCTTTTTTTCACAGCAAGTCGATCGAGCAGATGCGGGCTCTGATGGCCTCTCTGCCCTCCTGCGGCACCGACCTGGCGCTTGCCAATAACGCGCCGATTGTGGATGCGGGGGGCGATAGGGTGATCCCCGCCAATACGCCTTTCACTCTTGTCGGTAGTGCGCTGGATCTGGATGGTCATCCCCTCAGTTACACCTGGGAGCAGGTTGATCTTGGCAATGCATCCTACAGCGTGGCAACCATGGTGGATGATGGAACCCGCCCGCTGTTTCGCTTTGTTTCACCAACATCGGATCCCCGTAGAACATTGCCCGCCATGAGCTCTCTGATATCGGGTGTCTTGGCCAAAGGAGAGGCGTGGCCTGCGACCAATCGCAATCTCCAGTTCCGCCTTACCGTACGTGATGGTCAGGGGGCGGTGAGCAGTGATGAAATGGTGGTTCAGGTGATCAATACCGGCGCGGCATTTGCCATCACAGCTCCGCAGATCGGCGCCATGGTGGCGGGTAGCACTCAGCTAGTGACATGGAATGTTGCCGGGACCGATCAGCCTCCTATCAATTGTCCCAGCGTGGATTTGGCACTGACACAGAATGGTGGTTCTACTTGGACTACGCTGGCAAGCGGGCTTGCCAATAACGGTTCGGCCAGTGTGGTGTTGCCTGCACCGTTGACCAGCACGGCCAGGCTGAAGCTGGCATGCAGCAATAATATTTTTTTCTCTATCAATGGGATAAGAGGTAATGCGTCTGCCACTACGGAAAGTGCAACTGTCATTACCGACAACAATGCGGGTGGCGGCGGTGGTGGTGGTGCAGTGAATCTTATCGTGATCCTCCTGATGGGAGGGGCAGCCGGATGGCGCAGGTATTACGGTTAGCCGTCAGTTTGCTGTTTCTATATATCTGCGCAGCGCCTGTTGTGGCCGCATCACTGACCGAGGCAATAGATGAAAGTCTTGCTGCTCAGGATTATCGGCTCATCGTGCGTGGCGGGCGCGGCGGTATGGCTCCGGGGGTTGTGGAGTCATTGCAAGCAGAAGCGAGAACCCGGTGCGGAGTCCGTTATCTGAAAGGGTTCGGTGATGTCATTGAGATGGGCAAGGAATCGGAGTTTGAGCAGCGGATTGACTATGCCACCCGATATAACCGACAGATGCTGGAAAGGTGCATGCCGGAGGCGATTTCAAGGCCGTAGTGGCTGTTCAACAACGGCGTGTAAATCGGCATGATTGGAGTTATAACTCTAATATTCCAAACATAGTAATAGCCTCATGGGAATGATTCGATGACTCACATATGAGCCTCCATATAATTTTTTGGAGTTTTAACTCTATTAAAAAGAACTGCTGAAAATGCTAACAAAATGAGCTATTTATAAACTATAACTCACTAACTGCATGATTTTAAATGAAATAAAATTCATTTAATTTTTATTGAAAAAGTTGAATTGTGATTTGCATCACGTTATTCTCGCCGGCTGTTCAGTCAGATGATTAATAATGATGAAGTTCACAATAAATGCAATCTCAGTTGTCATCGCAATGTCAGCCAATATCGCGCTGGCATCCCCATGGCATATGGTCGAAAAACGCAGCAAGCAGGCCGATGAACCTGTAAGGGCTCGCGCATACAATATCTTTGAGGTAGAACCGGATTTTTTAGAAAATCTGCGCTTGGGCCAAACCGTGATTACGCTACCATTGCCTGATGGCAAGATGGTGCAATATGAATTGGAAGCCTACTCCGTATTACCGCCTGCGCTGGCAGCAAAATACCCAGATATCATGACCTATAAAGGACATGAAGTTGGCACCCCCAGTAATACCGGTCGTTTTGATATTTCTCCGCGTGGTTTTAACGGCATGTTTATGCATGCCGGAGAGCAGATATTTGTCGATATTCAGCGTAATGGTACCTACGCTGTCTATTACAAAAAAGATGCACATTCAATGAATGGCAAGAATATCAAGGAGATCATTGAAAAATCCGAGCTGAAAAAAAAGTTAGCATACAAAACTGAAGCGGCTCGTAACGAGGCTGGCTATAGCAAGCCAGAGCTTACCCAGTACAGCATTGCATTCTCTACTACTGGTTCATATACCAGGTTCTTTGGTGGCCAAGCCCAAGCATTGGCGTCACTGACAACCTTGACTAACCGTTTAAACGAGGTATATGAAAGGGACTTGGGCGTTCGTTTTGTATTGGCAGATGGGAATGACAAGATTATATTCGAAAATCCTGTTGACGACCCTTTTGTGAACGGTAAATATCCAAAATTTAAAAACATCAGCACTATAAATGCTGTGGTTCAGAGAGAGAAGCTGAATAGTAATGACCTTGGCTATTTCGATATTGGTCATGTAGTAACGCAATCGGAAAAAGATGAGGGGGATGCACAGCTAGGGTCATTGTGTGATAAGATAGACTCATATGCGTCATATAGGTCTAACGCGGCTACAGGAAACAAAAATCCTGTTGGAGATGCATTTTTTATTGACTTTGTGGCGCATGAGATTGGCCATCAATTTGGTGCCGACCATACCTATAACGCTAATAAGGGGCAGAGAGAGTCTTCCATGGCATGGGAGCCAGGTAGTGGTAGCTCCATCATGGCTTATGCGGGGCTGATGGGGGAGCAAAACGTACAGCTCAACAGCGATGCCTATTTTCATAGCAAGTCGATTGATATGATGCGCAAGCATATCAACAACCGTGAAGCTCAAGCAAAGAAGAGTGAGATCCTATTTGTTGGTGCGCCATTAGTGCTTGCTCCTATTTTTTCCTCGCGTTGTGGCACTGCTATCCCGAACCAAAATGGTGATAATCAGGCGCCAGAAATTACCGATGTGCCAGCAGAACATGTGATCCCCAAAGGGGTGGCATTTAGCCTGAGTGGCAAGGGTCATGATGTTGACGGCGATACCCTTACCTATACTTGGGAGCAGGTCGACCTAGGGGATGCAACGACCAGTGGCGATCAATTGAGTTCCGGTCGCCTTGCAACCGGCCCCCTGTATCGTTACGCCGCGCCGACAACTTCCCCGGTTCGTCACTTTCCTTCGCTGGCTACCCAGTTGAAAGGGGAAGCTGAGAAAGGTGATGTCTGGGTCAATGTGCCGCGCACCCTTAACTTCCGTCTGGTCGCCCGTGATGGCAAAGGCGGTGGTGCCTATGGTGAGACCTCGGTCGAGGTGGTCGATACAGGTTCACAAACCTTCAAGATTGAACCGGCATCTGACCAGCGTATTCTGGTTGATAGCCCGACCACAGTGAATTGGCAAGTAGCTGGCACGGACCGTCATCCTGTCAACTGTCAGCGGGTCGATATCAGTTATAGCAATGATGAAGGCAAGAGTTGGCAGCCGCTGGTCAATGGCGTGAACAACAATGGCGCCCATGAGGTGACCATTCCGGCCAATACTGGCAGCGCTGTTCGCCTCAAGCTGGCCTGTAGCGACAATATCTTCTATGCCATTACGCCAAAACTGGCGACCAAGAGCAGTGATACACCGGCTCCCCAGCCGGAAAGCAATGGCGGCGGCGGTGGCGGCGGTTCGACCGGTCTGTTCGCTCTGCTGGGCCTTGGTATCGCTGCGCTGCTGCGTCGTCGTGAGATCATGAGCTACTAAACCAGATAACCCAAGGGTGAGATTACCCATCTTTGGTAAATTGATTAGCCAAGCGAAGAGGCGTTAGCCTCTTCGCTTTTTTTGTATGGTTTACAAGGTCGCTTTATCGAGCGCACAATGCCTGCGTCACTCTCTTGATGGTCGTGGAACCATTATTTATTTGAAGGAAAATCAAGATGATGGATGTTGCTGATCTGCGCCGTGAGTATACCCGTGGCGGGCTGCACCGGGCCGATCTGCCGGCCGAGCCGCTGGCGCTGTTCGAGAAGTGGTTGGCGCAGGCTTGTGAGGCCAAACTGACCGATCCTACCGCCATGGTGGTAGCGACGGTGGATGCCGATGGTCAGCCCTGGCAGCGCACCGTGCTGCTCAAGCACTACGACGCCCAGGGGATGGTTTTTTACACCAACATGGGCAGCCGCAAGGCGCAGCAGCTGGAAGGCAATCCCCGTATCAGCCTGCTCTTCCCCTGGCATACGCTCGACCGTCAGGTGCATGTGACCGGTCGGGTGGAGAAGATGAGCACTTTCGAGGTGATGAAGTATTTCCACAGCCGTCCCAAGGATAGCCAGATCGCAGCCTGGGTCTCCAAGCAGTCGACCCGCATATCGGCCCGCGGCGTGCTGGAGGCCAAGTTCCTCGAGCTCAAGCAGAAGTTTGCCAATGGCGAAGTGCCGCTGCCGAGCTTCTGGGGCGGATTCCGGGTGGTGATCGAGACGGTGGAGTTCTGGCAGGGGGGCGAGCACCGGCTGCACGACCGCTTCTACTACACCCGCGACGGGGATGGCTGGCATATCGAGCGTCTGGCTCCCTGAGCGCGCTATTCGAATCTGTTTTCACAAGGAGTGTGTATGCGTCTGTATGGTGATCTGCGTTCCGGCAACTGCTACAAGGTGTGGCTGCTGGCCCGCTGGCTGGATCTGCCCCTTGAGTGGGTAGAGGTGGATATTCAGGCGGGGGATACCCGTACCCCCGCATTTCTGGCCATGAACCCCAACGGCAAGATCCCGTTGCTGGAGATTGGCCAAGGCGACATGCTGGCGGAATCCAACGCCATCCTCTTCTATCTGGGGCAAGGCAGTGCCTTGTGGCCAACCGATCCGCGCCAGCAGGCCGAGGTGCTCAAATGGATGTTCTTTGAGCAGTACAGCCATGAGCCCTACATCGCGGTGGCCCGCTTTATCGTTCACTATCTCGGCCGTCCCGAGTCCCAGGAGGCGCGTCTCGACGGGCTGAAAGCCGGTGGCGAGAAGGCGCTGGCGGTAATGGAGCAGCAGCTGAAACAGAGCCCCTATCTGTGCGGTGATGCGCCTACCATCGCCGATATCGCCCTTTATGCCTACACCCACGTGGCAGAGGAGGGGATCTTCTCCCTGCAGGGGTGGCCCGCTATCCGTAGCTGGATCGCCCGTATCGAAGCCCATCCCCGTCACCTGACGCTGCCAGCGGCCTGTCAGGCCAGCTGATGGAACTGCTGATCGAGGCCAGTCTGTGGCAACCGCAGTGGGCTGCGCTGTTGCTGCACTGGCAGCAGCAAGGTCATCGCTGGCAGCTGCTGCTGGGCAAAGAGGCGGCGGCCGCCCTCGATCAAACCGATGCACCCTGGGCGAGCAGCCCTCCAGACGGGGTGCTCTGCCCGGGAGCCCTGCTGGCTGCCTGGCTCGATGGGGATCTGCTGGCGGATTTTCATGTTGATCCCAGCCGCCAAGTCCTGATCAGCGCCTCCACCTCGCTGCTGACCCTCGCCAGGGAGCAGGGACTGCTCACCCTTGGCCCTGTGGGGGCCGATCTGCCGCTCACCCCCGAGGCCGATTTGGGCGCCGTGCTCAATCGCCTGCTGGCGCGCCGCGTGACGGTGCCGACCCTGGCTGAGGGGCATTCGCTATCAGGTGTCGTATTGCGACAACTGCAGGCCGACGATGAGCGCGAGATAGTGCGCTACTGCAGCGACGAGGCGCTGGCGCGCTACACCCTTAATATTCCTCACCCCTATCCGCCGGAGGGGGCCCGCGACTGGCTGGCGCTCAGCTGGCGCAAGGCGGCGCTTGGCCTTGGCTGGAGCTGGGCCATCACCTTGCCAGAGGAACAAGGTGCGGCGTTGCTAGGGGTGATCTCCCTGCACTGGAATGGCGAACTCGCCTGGTGGGTGGGCGTGCCCTGGCAAAATCGCGGTCTGGCGACCCGGGCCGCCAGCTTGGTCAAGGGGTTCGCCTTTGACCAACTGCAACTGCCTGCGCTGACGGCTCGCCATATGCCAGACAATTTAGCCTCCGGCCGGGTGATGGCAAAAGTGGGGATGCACTATCGCGGGCGGCGCCATATCAGTGGTCGCCAGCCGTGCGAGGTGAGCTACTGGCGGCTGGATCGCCCCCTCTCCTTGCCAGCCCCTTTACTTGATGAGATTGATCATTGGCTGGCGGATGAGCGGATCGCCGTAGTGATCCTGTGTGATCCCGCAACGACCAATCGGCAGAGTACCAACGGCAAGCTGGCTATCTCGTTCTTTGTGGATGAGAGGGGCGCGGGGGAGAAGCCCTGTTTTCTGCGCTGCCCGCCGCATCTTGAGAGGTTGCTGGCGCTGCACTGTTATCCCGTCGATCTGCTGGAGCAGGCCGAACCGGAGCAGTTGTCCCATCTTGGCGGCGTCTTGCTGAAAGACAGGGATGAACAGGGGCTGGCATGGTTGCTGCAACTGGCCGCGCTGCAGCGTCAGGGGCCCGATCTGCTCAGCCGCGAGGAGCGCGCATCACGGCGCCACTGGTTCAACCAATTGATGGCGCAGGCGCTGGGCGGCAACGGTGATTCTTCGCAGATACGCTATCAGCAGTTACGGCTGCTGGTGGAGCTGCCGGAGCTGGTCGACGAGCTGGATGGCTGTTGGCATCAAACGCCCGAACTGACCTTTGAGCGGTTGGCGCGGGAGGCTCCCGCCCTCTGGCTTGCCTACCGGGAGGCGATGAACAGGGCCACCCCGGCTACGCTAACCGCTTTGCAGCAACAGTTTGCAGCTCGTTTTCCTGAGTGCACCCTCCCATTTTTGGACAAAGGTACTCAGAATGACCAGCCGTTGTGTGGAATAATGCCCGCTCTGCTGTACGAGGAGTAATACCTGATGTTGAGAACCGAGCGCCCCGGTGACATGCTGCCGGTCTATGAGCTGCTGAGTGCCGCCTTCGGTCGTTCCGATGAGGCCGAACTGGTCAACCGCCTGCGCGAATGTGGCGCTGCCGTGGTGACCATGGTCGAAGAGGAAGAGTACGAGTTCATGGGGCACCTGATGCTAAGCCCGATCACCATTAACGGCATGGAAGGGCCCTGGCTCGGTCTGGCGCCGGTCGCGGTTCATCCCGACTGGCAAGGCCAGGGGATTGGCTCGGATCTTATCCGTGAAGGGCTTGATACGGCGCTCGAGATGGACTGGAAAGGGGTGGTGGTACTCGGGGATCCGGCCTATTACAGCCGTTTCGGTTTCCGCCCGGCCAGCGAGTTTGGCCTGCACTGCATCTATGAGGTACCTGCCGACTGCTTTATGGCGATGGAGCTGCAGGAGCGCGGTTTTGCGGGTGTGCGGGGGGAGGTGCTCTATCACCCGCTGTTTGATGAACTCCCCGACGAGCTGCCGGACGCGCAGGCAGAAGTGTCCCATTTATAGCGAGACGTCGCAGCGACAAGCCATAGCGAAAAAGCCCTCATTGAGGGCTTTTTCATCTTGTATTGATCCCTGCCGGGCTTATTTGAGCAAATTGGCTCAGGCAATGATGTCGAGCTGGGTGCCCTTGCGATTATCTTCGCCCACCATGTCACCCATCTGCTGGGCGAGCGGGCTCTGCTGGAATTGCATGTAGTCGCTCAGATTCTGCTGGCGCTGGTAGCGATTCGCAGCCTGATACATATCAGCCGTGCTCGGGCCCGACTTGCTGTCGCTCTCCTGACCGCTGGCCTCCAGGTAGCGCTCCACCACGGCTTTATCTTGCTGGTTAGCCGTATAAGAGACCGCCATGGTTCTGCGAGCCGTTGCTTTCTCTTCGCTCTGTGCCTGCAATTCATCCTTCTTGGTCAGTGCTTCGTTACGGGCCTGACTGACCTGCTCGGGCGTGACAGCGGGAGAGGAGGGGTATTTGCCGTAATCGGGCAGCGGCATGGGCCGGGAGGTGATTTGCATGGTGGCGCTTCTCTTTTGAACAGGGACGGACGCATGATACCCATCCATGTTAGCTCAATAAATCACCACTTGTCGGTTCATCAAGAGTAGGTTCAGCTTCGCGCATCGATTGTTAATTGAACCGCCTCTGAGTGACAAAAAAAGGCGCCATAAGGCGCCTTTTTATCCTTCAGTTACCGCCGGATCAGTTGAAGAACCAGTAACCGCGGTTGACCAGACGGGTCAGCAGTTGCAGGAAGCCAGCCTGATCGGCCAGCTCCACCATGTCGGCCTGAGTGATGATGTCTTTGTCACACAACAGCGAAATGGCGGCCGCGTCTTCGCTCTGCAGCGTCCAGGCTTCGCCGTCGATGAAGCATTGCTGGCTCTCGCCGCTAAACCAGACGGTGCGCAGACCCGGCACCTTGATGGCAGGTTCGCCCTGGGTCAGCAGGTCGGCCACTTCCTCGGCGCTGTAGTCCGGCTCGACCGGATTGACGTCCAGATCGTGTTTGGCCTCGGAGATCATGGTGCCGAACCACTCCTTGAACAGGGTCTCGTCATCGAGGGCCTGTTGCATCAGCTCGCGCAGACGGTGCAGCTCGTGGGGCTGGATCTCGCCGTGACGGGCACGGGGCTTGAGATCGGCATCGCCGTAACGCTCGGTACGCACCTCGTTGTCGATCAGATGATCGGCAAAGGAGGAGATAAGCGCCTTGGCATCCGGCGCGCGGAAGCCCACCGAGAAGTTCATGGAGGGCTCGATGGCGTAGCCTTCGTGGGGGAATCCGGGTGGAATGTAGAGGATGTCACCCGGCTCCATGATGACGTCGATGAGCGCCTCGAACGGCTCGCAGTGGAGCAGTGCGGCGTGGGCGGCGAACTCGTTGAGCGGCTTGGCATCGCCGACTCGCCAGTGGCGTTTGCCCAGACCCTGGGTGATAAACACATCGTAATTGTCGATGTGGGGGCCGACACCCGCATGGGGGGTGGAGAAGCTCACCATCACATCGTCAAAGCGCCAGCCCGGGATGAACTGGAACGGCACGGCCAGCTCGTTCACCTCGGGAGCCCAGTGGTTGCAAGCCTGTACCAGAATGGTCCAGTTCTCTTCGCCCAGATGGTCGTAGGATTCGAAGGGGCCGTGAGCGGCATCCCACTTGCCGTCGAAACGGGTGACGAGGCGGGACTCGACCACCTCTTCCATGGCCAGACCCGCCAGCTCATCCGGGCTGATGGGATCCTGAAAGTCCTTGAAGCCACCCTTGATAAGGAGCGGGCGCTTCTGCCAGTAGTGCTCGAGGAAGTGAGCGATATCCAGATTGAGTTCGTACATGCTGTTTCTCGTGTCTCGCAAAGAGGTTTTGCCCAAGGCAGGCTTGGGAAAAGCCACTCGGGATCCTGCCGTGGCAGGGAAAATAACAGGGGCCCTGTGGCATATCGTGCACAGGGCCCCTTCGTCACTGCCGGTTGGCTTACTTCAGCAGATCGACCAGACGCTGGGCGTCGCCGATGTAGTTGGCCGGGGTCAGCTTCTTCAGCTCAACCTTGACCGCTTCCGGCAACTCCAGGGTGTCGATAAAGGTACGCATCCCTTCAGCATCGACGCGGCGACCACGGGTCAGCTCCTTGAGCTTCTCGTAGGGCTTCTCGATACCGTAGCGGCGCATCACGGTCTGGATCGGCTCGGCCAGCACTTCCCAGTTGGCATCCAGATCGGCTGCCATGGCGGCGTCGTTGGCTTCCAGCTTGGAGATACCCTTGAGGGTCGCCTGATAGGCAATCAGGGAGTAACCCACCGCCACACCCAGGTTGCGCAGCACGGTAGAGTCGGTCAGATCACGCTGCCAGCGGGAGATGGGAAGCTTGCTCGCCAGATGCTGGAACACGGCGTTGGCCAGACCCAGATTGCCTTCGGAGTTCTCGAAGTCGATGGGGTTGACCTTGTGCGGCATGGTGGAGGAGCCGATTTCACCTGCGATGGTGCGCTGCTTGAAGTGGCCCAGGGAGATGTAACCCCACACGTCGCGGTCGAAGTCGATCAGGATGGTGTTGAAGCGGGCCATGGCGTCGAACAGCTCGGCGATGTAGTCGTGTGGCTCGATCTGGGTGGTGTAGGGGTTCCAGGTCAGGCCCAGGGAGGTAACAAACTCCTCGGAGAACTGGTGCCAGTCCACATTCGGGTAGGCGCTGAGGTGGGCGTTGTAGTTGCCGACCGCACCGTTGATCTTGCCGAGGATCTCGATGGCCATGATCTGCTTGAACTGGCGCTCCAGACGGTAGGCGACGTTGGCCATCTCCTTGCCCATGGTGCTCGGGGTCGCCGGCTGGCCGTGGGTGCGGGAGAGCAGCGGCATGTCACGGTACTCGTGGGCCAGGCGCTTGAGCTCGCTGATCAGCTTTTCGCAATAAGGCTTGATGACCTCTTCGCGAGCGGTTTTCAGCATCAGACCGTGGGAGTTGTTGTTGATGTCTTCCGAGGTGCAGGCGAAGTGGATGAACTCGCTGACAGCCGCCAGCTCCGGGTTCACTTCGACTTTCTCTTTGAGGAAGTACTCCACCGCTTTCACATCATGGTTGGTGGTGCGCTCGATCTGTTTGATGCGGGCGGCGTCACTCTCGTTGAAGTTGCTGACGATGCCATCGAGCAGGGCGTTGGCGGCCGCGCTCAGGGCAGGGACTTCCGGGATCCCGGCGTGGCTGGCCAGTTTTTGCAACCAGCGCACCTCGACTTCGACGCGAAAACGCAGCAGGCCGAATTCGGAGAAGATAGGGCGCAGGGCATCGGCCTTGTCGCCATAACGACCGTCAATCGGGGAAACAGCAGTCAGCGCGGACAGCTCCATGGGGTGAACTCCTGATGATTTGTGTGGGGGATCCGTATCCACTCGCGCATGGGGCTGAGTCGTCGTCAGGGCGGATGTGCGGCTGTTCACCCTGATGTTGACCTCGCTTGCCCGCGCGCGAGCTGATGGTTAGTAACGTTTGGCCAGCTCCACCATCTTCTTGCGAGCGAAGATGATCTGGGTGCGGCTGCCACCGAGCTGACGCCACAGCACACAGGCACGAATGCCTGCCAGCAGCAGGGCGCGCACCTTGTGCTGCACCAGCGGTTGCTGCAGGAACAGCGGGGTACCCGCCACCTGGATGCGCGGCCCGATGGGGCTGATAAGATCGCTGTAGATGCTCGCCATGTTGGCCAAAATCTGCTCGTCGAGCAGATCGAAGTGCTGTTGCTGGCGGCCAATCTGGCTGATCCGCTCACCCAGCATATTGAGAATGTCCTTGCGCTTGGCCAGCTTGCGCTCCAGCGCAATCAGGCTTACCACGTAGCGGGTCAGCTCGGCATTCTTCTGGCTGCCGTCGGCACCCAGCTGTTCGACCAGCGCACGGTAGCCGTCGCGAATGGCCAGATGGGTGTTGTTGAACACCTCGAGCGGCTGGCTCGGGTTGGTCACCAGAATGCTGGAGAGGCTCTCGCGCAGGGCGGCCTCGTCACAGCTGCCGTCTCGGGCCACCTTCTGCACCAGATACGCGGCCTGGCAGATGCCGGCAAAGGCCATGGTTCTGTCTTGGAATTTATCGCTCACGTCTGCTGCCTTCTGTTAAGGATTCAAACCGGATGGCTGAAACGTTGTTCGATGATGCCACCGCCCAGACACACTTCCCCGTCGTAGAAGACGGCGGACTGGCCCGGGGTCACCGCAGCCTGTTTCTCGTCGAAGATGACCCGGATGGTCAGATCGTCGATGGGCTGGATCAGGCAGGGGATATCCTGCTGGCGGTAGCGGGTCTTGACGGTGCAGCGACGCGGCTCGCGAATGGGGGTGCGATCCACCCAGTGCAGCTGGCTTGCGATCAGGCCATCGGAGTAGAGGCGGGGATGTTCGCCCTGCGCCACCACCAGCACGTTGCGCTCAACCTCTTTGTCGACCACATACCAGGCCTCTTCGGTGGCATCTTTGCGACCACCGATACCGAGCCCCTTGCGCTGGCCCAGGGTGTGATACATCAGCCCCTGGTGCTCGCCGATCACCTTGCCATCCACGGTCTCGATTTTACCGGGCTGGGCGGGCAGGAACTTGGCCAGGAAGTCCTTGAACTTGCGCTCGCCGATAAAGCAGATACCGGTGGAGTCTTTCTTCTTGGCGGTGATGAGATCCAGCTGTTCGGCGATGCGGCGCACCTCCGGCTTCTCCAGATCGCCAACCGGGAACAGGCTCTGACCCACTTGCTTTTCGCTGAGGGTGTAGAGGAAGTAGCTCTGATCCTTGTTGGTATCGAGACCGCGCAGCAGGCGCGGGCGGCCGGTGCTGTCGTCACGGCGCACATAGTGGCCGGTGGCGATGTAGGTGGCACCCAGCTCTTCGGCGGCAAATTCGAGGAACGCCTTGAACTTGATCTCCTTGTTGCACAGGATATCCGGGTTCGGCGTGCGGCCAGCCTTGTACTCTTCGAGGAAGTGCTCGAACACGTTGTCCCAGTACTCGGCCGCGAAGTTGATGGTGTGGAGTTTCATCCCCAGCTTGTCGCAGACGGCCTTGGCATCAGCCAAATCCTGGGCGGCAGAGCAGTACTCGTCCGTGTCGTCTTCTTCCCAGTTCTTCATGAACAAGCCTTCGACCTGATAGCCCTGCTGCTGGAGCAGGTAGGCCGAGACGGAAGAATCCACGCCGCCGGACATGCCGACGATCACCTTGATTTGGCTGTTGTCTGTCATTAGTCGAAGTTACCAGTTCGTTTAAACGGGGCGTATTCTACCAGAGTTTTGCGCCCCCGGTCACATATCCATGCCGCAGTTCCCATCAGGAGCCTGATAGCAGGAAATCGTTTTTCTGCTGTTGGCCTTTGTCACCGAAAAAGAGTGTCAAATGGCCTCATATAAAGGCCTTGAGTGCCGACAGTGGCAGCCGTGTCCCCGCCAGATAATCCTGAATGCACTGCCACACCAGGGGGCTGCGCAGGGCCGGTTTGCATTCCGCTATTTCTTCCAGCGTAAGCCAGTGGCAAGCCAGCACATCGCCGTCAGGATCCTCTGGATGGTGCTGACCGTGCGCTTTTTCAAGGTCGAAGATGATTGCGGTGCGCACATAGGTGGCCTCGCTGTCGGCCGGTTTGAAGAGATAGGTACCAAGCCAGGCGGTAGGCGAGGCGGTCAGACCCGTCTCCTCTTTCAGCTCACGACAGGCCGCTTCAAGCAGGTTTTCCCCCGGCTCCACATGGCCGGCGGGTTGGTTGAAGCGGCGTTGGCCTTTTATCTCCTCTTCCACCACCAGAAAGCGCCCCTGCCACTGCACCAGGGCGGCGACCGTCAGGCGCGCCTCCATGCGGGCGTGACTGGTGGTCGATTGCTCTGCCTGATTGCTCATCATGACTCCTTGTCGTTGCTATCGGGATTGCCCGCACGGGCCGGTCGGCGTGCCGTTCCTCGCCCGCTGCTGCGGGGTTTGCCACTGGTCGGGTTTGAAGTTGAACGCTCGGTTGGGTGAGTGCTGCGGGGGCGCTCGTCCCGTCTCGGCTGGCTGGCCCGCCGTGGCGCATCTCCTGCCGGTTTGGCCGGTTTGGCGGTATGAGCGCCTGAACGGGATGAGGAGGGACGCGGGCGGCTGTTGGAGAGCGGCATCAGCTCGGGGGCGGGCAGGCTGCGGTTCTCGCCGGGTGCCAGACCATCCAGGGTCCAGTCGCCGATGGCGTAGCGAATAAGGCGCAGGGTGGGGTGGCCGATGTGGGCGGTCATCCGCCGCACCTGCCGGTTGCGCCCCTCGATAATCTTGATCTCTAGCCAGCTGGTGGGGATCTCCTTGCGATCGCGGATCGGCGGATTGCGCGGCCACACCGCAGGTTCATCCATGATGCGCGCCCCGGCGGGCAGGGTCATGCCGTCATTGAGCTCCACACCGGCGCGCAGGGCGGCCAGTTTCTCCTCGCTCGGGATCCCTTCCACCTGCACCCAGTAGGTCTTGGGGGTCTTCTCCCCCGGCTGGGTGAGGCGCGCCTGCAGCTTGCCATCGTTGGTGAGCAGCAGCAGCCCCTCGCTGTCGCGATCGAGCCGCCCTGCGGCATAGATGCCGGGCTCTTTGATGTAATCCTTGAGAGTCTCGCGGCCCGCCTCGTCGGTGAACTGGCAGAGCACCATGTAGGGCTTGTTCAGCAGGAGCAATTTGCGATCCTCTGGGGCCAGCTCCGGTTTGCGGGGGGATGCATGGCGGGGTGCGGCTGGTTTGGTAGTCGTGCGCGGGGCGTTATCGCGCGGCGTACGGTTGACAGAGAGACGGGAGCGGGGAGATTTCATCGGATACACACTTCAGACAGACGATGGCAGCGAGTGTACCACAGGGTGCTGAGGGCAGGATGAATGGCTGGCGTTACAGCAAGCAGCGCCCAGAGCCAATTCGCCTAGCTCAGCAGGCTCTCGATGACGATAGCCTGACGGGCGGGGGTCGAGCCCGCCAACAGCAGGGCGTGGCTGACCACATCGTCGATCATCGCCTGCGCCAGTCGGGTGAGGGGGCGCAGGGTCTCCCGTCCGCTACCAACCGGCACCGCCAGCAGAATAATGGTCTGCACCGGCCCGATTTGAGAGCCCCACTCGATGGGCTCCTTGCAGCTAAGCAGGGCCAGCGTTGGCTGGCTGATCCCTTCGCTCAATACATGAGGCATGGCAAGGCCGGGGCGGATGATGGTGGCCGAGACCTGCTCGCGCCGCTCCACTGCGGCGGTCAGTGTGGCGCGGTCGGTGATCAGCTCGGTGGGCAGCAGATCGATCAGATGCTCGAGTGCTTCGGCTTTTGTCAGCGGTTCGGGGCTGTGGGCCAGCTGGCGCAGGGCAAAATGGTAGTCGGGCAGGGCATTTGCCAGTCGCAACTCCGCCAGTGCGGCGGTGCGCGAGCGCACCAGCGGTTGACCCAGCTCCCCGCACCAGCAGGTAAAGGCCATGTGGGCGAGCTCGGCATCGCACCCTTCAATCTGCAACTGGCAGAGATCGCCGGGCTGGGTGGCGAGGGTCAACAGGGAGAGCTGGTTGCTGGCGGCAACGGTCTGGCGCCGGGTGAGGTTGGCACAGCGGATGGTGGATTTGAACATCCCCGCCAGCCGGTTTAACTGCTTGGCCTGGGTGATGCTCAACCCCTGCTGGCAGTAGAAGGTGATCTCGCGGGTCAGCATCAGGCCGGGATCGGCAGGGCCTTGAGTACGGCGTTGGCATCCAGCAACACAGTTTCCAGTCTCACCTGATGGATGGTGCAGCCGAGGAAGCGCTCTTTCTGCTCAATCTCGATATCGGAGGCAATCAACACCAGGTCGGCGCTGGCAATATCGCGGGCGGTCAGCATGTTCTCCATGCCCATGGCGCCCTGTGTCTCGACCTTGATCTTGAGTCCCAGCCCAGTGGCGGCTTTTTGCAGGGCATCGGCAGCCATATAGGTATGGGCGATACCGGTCGGGCAAGCGGTGACGGCGACGATCTTCATCTGCTCTCTGTGATGCTGACAAGGGGGAGCAACAAGATAGCGCCAGCGGGGGGCTTTTACCAAAAGTCCATATGAAAAGTGGGATCTTGATGGGGATATGCCTGCCCCTTGAACGGCAGTGCAGGCTCATGCCGGGCCAGTCGGGTGGCGGGTTGCTCCAAACAACAAGGGCCACCCCGGTGGGTGGCCCTGAACAATCTGCGTTTGTTGTTATGGCTATCAGGCGGTCTGGGCGGCCAGCTCGGCGGCTTTCAGTTCGCGCTTGATGCGGCGGATCTTGCGCTCTTCGGCGACCGCGACACAACCCATCAGTACCAGACAGGCGGCGGCTGCGATATCCAGCGCCGCGAAGGTGCCGGTCCAGCCGGTCAGACCGAAGATGGGGGTGCCATCGGCGATCATG
This sequence comes from Aeromonas sp. FDAARGOS 1404, assembly GCF_019047085.1. Taxonomy (NCBI): domain Bacteria; kingdom Pseudomonadati; phylum Pseudomonadota; class Gammaproteobacteria; order Aeromonadales; family Aeromonadaceae; genus Aeromonas; species Aeromonas sp. FDAARGOS 1404. The sequence continues at coordinate 938,509 of NZ_CP077237.1, read as the reverse complement.
CCCAGACCCAGTTTGGCGAAGCTGTCACCAATCAGGTAAGCGAAGGTGCCCTTGACGCCATCGGCTACGCTGATGCCCTGCTTGGGGACGAAGCCCACGGCGGCGACGCCAATCAGCAACTGCGGACCGAACACCAGGAAGCCCAGGGTGAACAGGGAGCCCAGGAACATAAACTGGGTAGTCGCATGCTGGTAGAGACCCAGGGTGGCGATGATCAGCGCCAGTGCCACACAGGCAACCAGACCACGACGGCCATTGGCCAGATCGGAGAGGTAACCCCACATCAGGGTGCCGACCAGTGCGCCCACTTCGAAGAAGGTAAAGCCCTGAATGGCCACGTCTTTGGAGAAGCCCAGCTCCTGGTGGGCATAGACGGTGGACCACTGGTCGATACCGATACGCACCACGTAGAGGAAGATGTTGGCAAAGCAGAGCAGCCAGATCACCTTGTTGAGCAACACGTACTTCACGAAGATCTGCCACTTGGTCAGCTTCTGCTCTTCGGTGGCGATATCCTCTTCGCTCGCCACTTCGTCAAACAGCTCTTCCACCTTGCCAAGGCCGTAGGCTTCCGGCGAATCGCTACCAAAGCGCAGGCCGATAAAACCGACGATCAGCGCGATGATGGAGGGGAAGATAAACATGCCGAGCACGTTGCCATCGAACAGGTAGTTGGCACCGAACAGCGCCACACCGGCCGCACCGGCACCGCCCACGTTGTGGGAGAGGTTCCACATACCCAGATAGGTGCCGCGCTTGTTGCGAGGGGTCCACTTGGTGATGGTGGAGTAGCTGCACGAACCACCACAGCTCTGGAAGAAACCGCTCAGGGCATAGAAGAAGATCATGAAGTAGAGGCTGAAACCGGTGCCGCCCATGCTGGCACTGAAGCCCAGCATGCAGAGCGCGGAGAGGATCAGCATCAGCGGCAGGAACTGCTTGGTGTTCTTGCCATCGGCGTAGTAGGAGACGATGGTCTTGCCCACCCCGTAGGTGATGGAGAAGCCAAGGCCGATCATACCAAGCTCGGTCATGGAGAGACCGTACTCCTGGATCATGTCATTTTGCGCAATGTTGAAGTTCTTGCGGATCAGATACATGGTCAAATAGCCAATAAATACAACCAGATAAGATTGCATAAACGGCTTGAACCAGAGCTTGCGCCGGGCTTCGACCGGCAGGTCGAGGGTGGGGACCCGGACCTGTTGGAGCAATTTCAACATCTTCGTTCATCCTCTGCGAGATAGACGGTATTTCCGCCGCGCCCCTCATTTGTGTAGATAGGTTGTTCGAGGTCACGCCACGGAAGGGGGAACGGAACGTCGGGGCTGTCAGCCGTTGCTGCGCTCGACGCTCCATCCATATAAACCCGGGCCCGGCACGGGATGACGGGGCGCATTGCCCATCGCGGTGCGGGTCACGACATCAGGTGGGATGACTCTAATAAGAGGGGCAAAAAATGGCTTGAGAGCCATCCCTAGTGGAGCTAGGAAATTTTCCTAGTTTTTGCGCTTTCGCGGACAAAGCGTGAGAAACATCACACCGCTGACGCCGGATTGCTGCCATTTCAGCCAGTTTGGCGCTCTGTGTGAGTGCTGGGCTGGGCTGGGCTGGGCTGGGCTGGTGGGATGGATAGGCCAGAAGGGAGCCAGGGAAAGGCAAGGTGAGAGGTGAAGGGAGAAACGAGGAAGAGTGCTTATCGACCACTATTTCTTGGGGGGCGATTTTGGGAAATACGGCCCACCAGCCATCCCAAAAACAAGAGGCCACCCCGGGGGTGGCCTCTTTTATGGTCTAGGAGCCTCGATGGTGAGGGGGGACTCAGGCCGCCTTGGCCAGGGTCACCTCGTCACTCTTTTTTACCCGCAGCTTTTTCAGGGCAACCGCGACCACGCCGGTGACGATGGCACCGCAGATCATGCAGAGCAGTGCCAGCAGCGGCTTGTTGACGGCACCCAGCAGGGCCACGATGGGGCCACCGTGGGCGACGCTGTTGGTGATGCCGAACAGGAAGGCCATCACGGCTGCGGTCATGCTGCCCAGCACGTTGGCCGGAATGACGGCGAGCGGGTCACGGGCGGCGAACGGAATCGCCCCTTCGGAGATACCCACCAGACCCATGGCGCCAGCGGCTTTGCCCGCTTCGATTTCAGAGGCATCGAAGATACCCAGCTTGCGACCGAGTACGGTAGCCAGCGACATACCAAGGGGGGCAGCCGGGATGGCGCAGGCCATGGCACCCATAAACTGGGTCTGACCGGAGGCGATCATGCCGACGGAGAACAGGAAGGCCACCTTGTTGACCGGGCCACCCATATCAAAGCCGGCCATACCACCCAGCACGATACCCAGCAGCACCAGACTGCCACCGCTCATGGAGAGCAGCATGGCGTTGAGGCCGGTCATCATGTCGGCAATCGGGGCGCCGATGATGAAGATAAAGACCGCAGCAATAAACAGGGAACCGACGATGGGGGCGATCAGGATCGGTACCAGCGGTTGCACCATCTTGTGGTACTGACGAGTGGCAATCCAGCGCACCAGATAGCCGACCAACAGGCCCGCAATGATGGCACCGATAAAGCCGGTACCGGCATCAGCGCCGTAGAAGCTGCCGTTGTTGGCGATCCAGCCGCCGATAAAGCCCGGGGCCAGAGCCGGACGGTCACCGATGGCGTAGGCGATATAGCCCGCCAGAATGGGGATCATCAGGGTGAAGGCGGCCACGCCCACGTTGAGGATCTGGTTCCACATGCTCCCTTCCGGGATCTGCATGCCGCTCGGGGTCGGGTTGCCGCCGATGGCCAGTGACAGGGCGATAAGCAGACCACCGGTCACTACGAACGGGATCATGTGCGATACGCCGTTCATCAGGTAGCGATAGAGATCCGAGCTGCCGCCGCTGGCGCGCTTCTCGTCACCCTTCTTCTCATCCTTGTCCGCCACATAGGCGGGGGCTTTCAGCGCCTGCTCAATCAGACCCTTGCCATCCTTGATGGGGGCCTTTACGCCGGTCTTGATGAGGGGTTTGCCAGCGAAGCGGGCCATGTCCACCTGTTTGTCGCAGGCCACCACGATGGCGGCGGCGCGGGCGATCTCGTCTGCGGTCGGGCTGTTCTTGACGCCGATGGAGCCGTTAGTCTCCACCTTCACCTCATAACCCAGCTCCTTGGCGGCGCGCTCCAGCGACTCGGCCGCCAGATAGGTATGGGCGATACCGGCCGGGCAGCCGGTGACACCGATGATCAGCCCCTTGTTGGCCGCAGGTGCGGCAGCCGCTTCCTCTTTCTTGGCCAGCAGCAGTGCCAGCGCATCGGCCGGGGTGTTGGCCGCCAGCAGCTTGGCGATAAAGCCCTCTTCGATCAGCTTGCCGGAGAGCTCGGCCAGCACCTCGATATGGTGGTTGGCGCCGCCATCGGGGGAGGCGATCATAAAGAAAATATGGGACGGCTTGCCATCTTCGGCGCCGTACTCGATGCCGTTGCGGCTGATGCCGATGGCGACCGCCGGATTGCATACCGCCGCACTCTTGGCGTGGGGCAGGGCCACGCCCTCTTCAAAGCCGGTGTTGCCCAGCTCTTCGCGGGCCCACAGATCCTTGATAAAGGCCTGCTCGTTGCTGACCTTGCCTTGCGACGCCAGCAGGCGGGCCATCTCGGTGAAGACCTCTTCCTTACGCGTCGCTTTCAAATCGAGGTTGATCAGATGTTCATTGATCAAGGTGGTGATCATGGCGCTCTCCCCGCTTCCGGTGACGGAAGCTATGCGTGAGTACGTATCGACGTACTGGATAAAAATGACCTGTTCATTATCGTGGCTCGCTCGTCCCCTCCCTATCGGACAAATGTGCTAATCACTGGATTTTTGTGCGCAGTAAAACGCGATGTGATGAAGATCCCGTTTTCAGGCAGGACTCGCCATTTTCAGTCGGTCATCCATTTTTTCTTTAAAAACAGATAAATGTATTGATGTCAGGCTCGCCGTCAGGTTTGTAATGCGCCATATCAATAAATTAATCATCAGCATGGTCTGGATTTATATGTGGTTAAACGGGGCCGTCAGATGTGACCCTTCTCACAAAAAGTCGCCATTTCGTCGGGCGGATTAGGATTTTTATGCGCCTGATGGAGGAGGCCAATCGCATTGGTTGGGCGAGCGCAGAGGGGGGTTGTTTGGGAAGAAAGTGTGGTGGCAAGAGAGGGATGGCTGAAAAGAGAGAGGTGATAACGCGAACGTTCGAATACGCTCCGCTATTCGAACCTACGGATTACACAATATGCGCCACCGACTCCAGCCAGTGGGGAACTTGTTGCCGATACCACTCCAGATATTGCTGTGCCTGCGGCTTCTCCCTTCTGGTCAACAGATTGGTGACTTCAATAATCAGCCAGCACTTGGCCATGACGAGATGGCGTAGCAACCGGTCGCCAGAGAGCAGCGAACTGTGGCGCAGATAGCGTTCAATGATGGTTTCATATTCAGCCAGCGAACCCATCCGCGGCACCAGCGGGGCCAGATCGATGGCCGGACTGCCATAACCAAATCGCTCCCAGTCAAACAACACCAGCTCACCATTGTCGCGGGTGCCCCAGTTGCCCTCATTGCTATCTCCCGAAATCAGGCATGACTCCTCGAATAGTTCGTGACCAACTTGCTGGATATGGCGGATCTTCTCGTTTACCGCTTCCGGCAGGCAGAGTACAGAGAGCGCCTCGTTGGTGTCGGCGAGCGACCAGCCGTGAGTTTTCACCGCAAAGTCGGGCTGATAGTTGGCGTTATGCAGGCAGGCCAGCTGAGCAAAGGTCTGTTCGTTGTGGTGCAGCTGCGTGAGCGTGACCGGATGAGGGATCTGCTCAAGGAACAGGGCCTCCCCTTCGACCTTGAGCAGGGAAGGAGTGTTGAGCCCGCTCAAATGCAGTGCGGCGCGTTGGTAGAAATGGCGCTCGACAGGCGATGCGCAGCTTTTTCTGATACAGGGCTTGCCATCCAGCAGCTGGATATTTACCGAAGCGCCCCCCATTTTCGTCAACTCCTGTTGCGTCATCCTCTACCCCGTTAGCTATGAGTGGTCAGTTGGGTGAGATAGCTATTTACCTCTGTGCGAGTCGTGAAACGGTGCTTGTCGTTTGGGAATCGATCAAACAGCTCTTGATGGAATTGGCGGGAGCTTTTGCCGGCTCGCTGCCCATATTCCGATGCCCACACCAGCAGTTGTTGAAAGTTCGTTTCCGCTGCCACTGCATCCCGTTGCTTGGAACTTTGTGATCCACGTGATAGCAGTGAATCTCGGCATACAGACCAGTCGAGATCCAGAAAAAGCAGGGTATCAGCGGCATCAAACAGTTGCTCGGCCAGGGCACCAAATACCCCTTCGACCACCCATGAGGGCTCTTGAGCAAGTGTTTGAATGGTATGGTCAATCTCATGCTGGGGCCGTTTTTTGTTAAACCCACCCGGTTGCCAGACAATGGTGTCCAGATTGACCTCGCGGATAGTTAACCCCTCAGTCAATCGAGCCGCCAACCAGCTCTTGCCTGATCCCGAGTTGCCAATAATCAGAATTCGTTTCATCTATGAGTGCTCTTTTCTGGAACAGATATCTGGAGGCTGGAAAGTAGAGGTGATGGTGAAAATGTCCGAATACGCTTCGCTATTCGAACCTACGGGCTGTACAGTTAATGTCATCATTTCATTTTTCGTTTATGACTAAGAAATTTCAAACGATAAAATCCAATTGATGAAGTTTGAAATTTGTTGGAAGGAAACTGCCAGCCATATTTGTATGATTGCTAGAATGGCGACGAACCAAGACATTCTCTTTTGATATGATAAATTTGCAGATTGTACTTTTTCATTGGATGCTTGCTTTTTTAATTCTAGGTTTGCCTTGATTTTACGAACATTATTCAAGTATGAATTAGCCTTTTTAAAAAACTGATCATAGTCCAACGTGTCATCATCCTTGTAATGCATGAAATCAAGTTTTGTTGCGATTATAGCAGTAAGTAACTCCTCTATCTTCAATACTTCAACGTATGAATCATAAATGTGATTGTAACTTTTATCAGGGCTTTCATTATAGGTGTCTATAATTGACTGGCAATATTTTTGATCAAGACGGTTAAATCTGGCATCGCAAATATGTAAGAATTGATAGATGTGATGCGAGTTGATTGGTGAAAATAAACGAACTGAGAAGTCATTGAGTCGGTGTTCATCTATTTCTTCAGATGTTTGGGATGCAATATATAGATGAGATATTTTAGGCAGAGTTGATCTTTGCCTAAAATAATTAAAGGAGAATAAACATCTTTTTAAATCATCAATTTTAAATGATAAATTGAACTTATCGAAATGTTTAATAAAGTGTGTGTTACAGTTATCATTATCTATTTCTTTTGGAGATGGTATTTTATCAATAAAGTATGGATTTATATCATCTATATGTATATCCATTGTATATACAGGAGCTTCGGTTTGACTTATGCCAAAAAACTTGTACAACTGCCTTTCTGCCAATTGCATTTCTTTATGTAAAAATTCAAGTCTCGATAGCAACCGTTCTTCAGACAAGCTGAATCGATCTGATACGGTTGATGATACGAATTGTGTACTAAATGGGTTACAGCTTAAAAACTGTATCTGCGCGGGTTCAATATCTGTAACATCAATGTCTTTTAATAATTCGGTAGCTTTATTTGATAAAATCCAGTATAGAGCTAAAAAGGCTAAGCCTCCATCTATATGAATTATTTTTATCGAGCAAGCTTCGATGTAATCACTTTGATGATGAATGTATCCATCAACATGATATCTTTTTGATGAACTTCCGACAGTTAAAAAACCTACATTTAAAAATCCATTGTTAAACATGGAGTTCTTGGCGTAGGAATCATCTAAATAATTGTTGTTAACCTTCCAGCCTTTTATTTTGATTGCGTTGTCTTGAGTGATGGAACAAAAACTACTGATGGCTTTTGCTTTCCATTTTAGTTGTGGGTTAAGTAGACTGAAATGAGTGATAATGTTGTTTGTTTTACGTTCTGTATTATGTGCATGATATTCTTTTGTTTCGTAGTAGAACTTGCTAGCAAGGTTCATTTTTTTGCTAAAAAACACAGGCGCGATCTTGACCATTCTGCATATGACAGCAGTCATGAAATTGGTATAGCTACCCACGAACCATCTCCTATTTCTAATCTAAAATATCAACAATATAATCTTTAGATATATTTGTTGTTTAGGTTGTAAGTGCTGAAATGTTATTCAGGGATTTTAGCAATACAGTTTTTATAAGGTTTACAGTACACTTGAAACCACTATTACAGGGCTTGAAAATGGGAGTGGAGTCGAAGGCGTATCGGACTAACTATACGAGAAAGCCCGTAGGTTTGATTAGTGCAGCGTAATCGGACGTTCGTGAATGTTTTATCAATATCTAGCTTGTTGAGCTTCGCTCTGCGTCAACCTACAAAACCCACGCTACCGCCCGTGGATTACAGCCTCCAGCCCGCTGTGGTTATCCGGCGATGTGGTGGATGGCGAAACGGCTGCACAGGGTTATCTCTGCAAGAGTGGTTGCCAAGTGGGGCATATTAATCGAGAGAGGAGCAGGGTAAAACCGCAGTCGGGCAAAAACCTGCCAGAGATCAATAAATTACTTATTAAGTGGCTGCTATCTGTCCGCTTGGTACGGCGATAGCAGGCAGAGCTCCATCTCCTGCTAGGTACTACCGCCACTCAATACTCCAGAAACTTCTCCCCGCAGCGTTCGCAAATTAGATGTTTTACATGGGTGGCCTGATAGGCGAGGGTCTGGCCGAATACCGCATTGGTCAGGCTGCTGGAGCGAAAGGCTTGCCAGAAGGTTTTGCGCGGATCCTTGGGCATGATGTCCTGGCTGTGATCGCGGGCGACCAGCACCACGATATGGCGGGTACGCTCCCTGCATTTGTCACAGCGATGGATTTCACTCGGCGGGTTCTGGTCGTGCGGGTTGCTCATAAAAGGCTCGTGAAGAGAGGGAGGCACCCATCATATGCCTCTCCACTTGGCTCTCAATCTTTCCTTGCCGGCGCAGTGAGCAGGCTCACGTTTTGCGCTGCTGCATGCTTGCCCAGCCAGTTCAGGCCGACTCCCGCTTCTGCGGTTTGCTGGTGAGCGGTGATGATATGGCGGGTGGGGTGAGCTCGGGCTTGTCCAGCCAGCTCAGGCTGATTCTCGCTTCTGCAAGTTGGGGGTGATGATATGGCGGTTGGGGGCGAGTTCGGGTTGCTGCATCCGGGTCAGCAGGCGCCTTGCCGCCTGACGGCCGATTTCGCGGGCCGGTGAGCTGACAAAGGTGAGGGCGGGGGAGGTGAGTTCGGCCTCTGCCACGTCGTCAAAACCGAGCAGGGCCACCTGCTGGCCGATGTAGTTGTCCTTGCCCACGGTGCGGCCGCTCGCCTCGACGCCATAGATGGCGCCGAGCGCCACCTCGGGGTAGTGGCAGAGCACGGCGGTCACCTTGGGGTGCTGGTGCAGCAGCTGGGCGATAGTGTCGGCGGCGCTGCGCTGGGTGCGATCGCACTCCAGTACCCACTCCGGTTTGAAGGGCAGGCCATATTGCAGCAGGCTGGCGCAGTAGCCGCCGATCCGCTCGGCACGGGTGAGGGAGTCGGCCCGTCCGCCGACGTAGGCGATATGGCGGTGGCCCTGTTCGATCAGGTAGGTGGTGGCCTGCTTGGCGGCGTGGGTATTGTCGGGGCCGATAAAGTCCACGTCATCGCGATAGTAGGAGCGGGCGGCGCACACCACCGGCAGCTCGGAGTCGAGCAGGGTCTCCAGGGTTTTGGCCGCCGCGCCGCGCACCGGATTGAAGATGATGCCCGCCACCCCTTGGCGTGACAGGGAGTGGATGCTCTGCTGCAGCCGCTCCGCGCTGTGGCCGCACTGGGTCAGAAACAGCAGATAGCCCTGCTGCTCCAGCACCTCGCTCACCCCGGCGGTCACCTCGGTATAGAAGGGGTCGGTGATGTCGCGCAGGATCAGCCCCACCAGGTTGGATTGCTGGCTGCGCAGGTTGGCGGCGGCGCTGTTGGGTACGTAGTCGAGCTCTTTTATCGCCTGTTGCACCCGCTCGGCGGTGGCCGGGGAGATGCGCCCCTTGCCGTTGAGCACCATGGAGACGGTGGTGACCGACACTCCCGCCCGCTGGGCGACATCGGTGATCTTGGTGGCTTTGGCAGAGAGGGATTTGGGCGACATAGGGCGAACGGACGATGGCATGTTGAGAGCGAGGCCCCAGCATACCTGCTTGGGTTGCCAAGTGAAACGTTACATCACCATTGGGCCGATCCGGCTCACAAATTTGGATCCTGCTGCCAGCCAGCCCCCTTATTCTGTGATCCTGTCGGCACTTGTAAATTGATAAAACGTTTTATCATCCGGCAAAACCTGATGCCAACCCGCGCCTTTTGCTTCGAGATTGCTTCGAGATTGCCTCGAGCGGGGGAGGGCAGCCGCAGATATTGCTGTCTATTCACAAGGAGCCGTTTCATGGCCAAGCCTCAAGCCAAATCCACTATCTGGGAGTTCCTGCAGAGCCTCGGCAAGACCTTTATGTTGCCGGTTGCCCTGCTGGCCTTCTCGGGCATTTTGCTCGGTGTCGGCAGCTCGCTCACCAGCGATGCGGTCAAGCAGAGCATGCCCTTCCTCGACAATACCGTGCTGCAACTGCTGTTCCTCTGGATGACCAAGGTGGGGCTGGTGGCCTTTATCTACCTGCCGGTGATGTTTGCGGTGGCCATTCCGCTCGGGCTGGCGCGAGAAGAGAAGGGGGTCGCGGCCTTTGCCGGTTTCGTCGGCTATGCGGCGCTCAACCTCTCCATCAACTTCTACCTCACCGTGGCCAACGTCATCGGTGACGGGGCGGCGGAGAAGGCCTACGGGGTGAAATCGATCCTCGGCATCAGCTCCATCGACACCGGGATTCTGGGGGCCATCATCGTCGGGGTGATCGTCGCGAAGCTCCACGCCCGTTTCTACACCTACAAGATGCCCGATGCGCTCGCCTTCTTCGGCGGTGCCCGCTTCGTGCCCATCATCACCGCGCTGGTGCTGGGTGTGGTCGGTCTGGTCGTGCCGTTCGTCTGGCCCTGGTTTGCTGCCGGTATCAATGGCATCGGGGCGCTCATCTCCCACGCCGGTCCCTTCGGCCCCTTCCTGTTCGGTACCGGTGAGCGCCTGCTGCTGCCGCTCGGTCTGCACCACATTCTGGTGGCGCTGATCCGCTTTACCGAAGCGGGCGGCACCCAGCTGGTATGCGGTCACGAGGTGAGCGGCGCCCTCAATATCTTCTACGCCGAGCTCTCTTGCGCCGACACTTCCGGCTTCTCGGTCTCTGCCACCTCCTTCCTCTCGCAGGGCAAGATGCCTGCCTTCCTCGGCGGCCTGCCGGGTGCGGCGCTCGCCATGTATCACTGTGCCCGTCCGGAAAATCGCGGCAAGATCAAGGCGCTGCTGGTCTCCGGTGTGGTGGCCTGCGTCATCGGCGGCATCACAGAGCCGCTGGAGTTCCTGTTCCTGTTTGTGGCACCGGTGCTCTACGTCATTCACGCCATCCTGACCGGTCTGGGCTTTATGACCATGGGGCTGCTTGGCGTCACCATCGGCAACACCGACGGCAACCTCATCGATTTTCTGGTGTTCGGCGTGCTGCAGGGCACCGCCACCAAGTGGTATCTGGTGCCGGTCGCGGCCGCTATCTGGTTTGCCATCTACTACAGCGTGTTCCGCTTCGCCATCGTGCGCTTTAACCTGAAAACCCCCGGCCGCGAGATTGAAACCAGCGAGACTGCCCAGCCCGCGGGCAAGAAGGCCGGCAACAGCGGTTACAACGGTGAAATTATCCTCAACGCCCTGGGCGGCGCCGATAACATTCTGGCGCTCGATAACTGCATCACCCGCCTGCGGATGTCGGTGCAGGACATGAGCCGGGTCGATGACAAGGTACTGAAAGCAAACGGCGCCATCGGGGTGATCAAGCTCGACGAGCACAACCTGCAGGTGGTGATTGGCCCGCAGGTGCATCTGGTGAAAAACCAGCTGAAGAGCCTGATGGGGGCCTGAACCGGCCAATAAAATCCGAACGGGGGGCGCAAGCCCCCCTTGTTTGCCTCTCCCAATATGTCTCCTGTTTATGGAGGGAGAAACTTCATGCACGATATTTATGACTTCGACCGCGTGGTCGACCGCCACGGCACCTACTGCACCCAGTGGGACTATGTGGCCGACCGTTTTGGCCACGCCGACCTGCTCCCCTTTACCATCTCCGACATGGATTTCGAGACCGCCCCCTGCATTCGCCAGACCCTGGCAGCCCGCCTTGAGCACGGAGTATTTGGCTATAGCCGCTGGAATCACGACGACTTCAAGGGGGCGGTGAGCGACTGGTTTGCCCACCGCTACAGCGCGAGCCTCGACCCCGAGACGCTGGTTTACGGCCCCTCGGTCATCTATGTGATTGCCCAGCTGGTGAGCCTCTGGTCGGCGCCGGGGGAGGGCGTGCTGGTGCATACCCCCGCATACGATGCCTTCGGCAATATGCTGACCGCCAACGACAGGGTGCTGCTGCCCTGTCCGCTCAAAAAAGCAGAGGGGAGCTACCAAGTCGACTGGGAATGTTTCGAGCAACAGGCAGCCCGCCCCGATTGCCGGATTTTGCTGCTCTGCAGCCCCCACAACCCCACTGGCCGGGTCTGGACGCGGGATGAACTTTGCCGGATGGCCGCCATCTGTCAGCACCACGGGGTCAAGGTCATCTCGGACGACATCCATATGGATGTGAGTTTTGCCCGCTACCTGCCGTGGAGCGAAGTAGCGCCGGACGATCACTGGGCGCTGGTAAGCTCGGGCTCCAAATCCTTCAATATTCCCGCCCTTGGCGGCGCCTACGCCTTTATTGCCAACGCCGGGGCGCGGGCCGCCTATCTGCAGCGGCTCAAGGCGGCCCACGGCCTCTCATCGCCGCCCATTCTCGGAGTGTTGGCCCATATCAGCGCCTATCGGGACGGCGCTGCCTGGCTCGATGCGCTCAAATCCTATCTGCACGGCAACCTCGCCCATGTGGAGGCGCGGCTCAACGCCGCCTTCCCCGCCATCGACTATCGGGTGCCCGAGGGAACCTATCTCGCCTGGATTGACCTGCGCGGTCTTGGCATCGACTCCACCAAACGGATGGATGCGCTGCAAGCCTTGCTGGTGGAGAAATACCGGGTCGCCATCATGCGCGGCGACACCTACGGCCCCGAAGGCACAGGCTATATCCGCCTCAACGTCGGCTGCCCGCGCTCGAAGGTCGATCAAGGACTCGACGCCCTGATCGGCGCGCTGGGGGAGGTGGGGTAGAGCAAATCCATTCAACATGAGAAACATAACGGGGCCATCAGTGATGGCCCCGTTCTGGTTGCGCTGTTTTCCCTTATGAGCAGACGCTGATATCAGGCGCGAATGGTCGTCGGGATAGCGCAGTTCGGGCGTGACATGGCTGGTTCGATTGCGGGCTCGCTGAGCTCGGTAGCTGCTAGTGCAGTGCCTTGGGTCAGGGCTTCAGCCTGATGCAGCATGCGGCTGACCATATCGGTCAGGAGATCCACATCCAGCTTGTCCAGCCACTCGCGACACCAGAGCAGGGTGCTCTGCTCGCTGTCTCTACTGAGTTGCAGCACAGGCCAGTCGGCCATGGCGGCGAGGGAGGGGGGCTGGATATTCCCCAGCGGGATAAACAGGGTCACCAGTTGATCCCGCTCGCGAATATGGAGGCTGAAGGGGCCCGCCTGCAGATCCAGCCCCTCTTCGTGCAGGCACTCCTGCGGCAGGGTTAGCTGGCGAACGAGGGTTGATAGCATGGCATGGAACATCATTAATCCTCCCGATGGGTGTTATCAAAGACCGACTCTGTGGGCGGCCACAGGTTGGCGATAGGGGGGCGGGCAGGGGTACCGACCAGTGGCGCCCCTATGGTGGCGGCCCAGGGGTCGACTACCTTGGCGTGTGGCCCCCAGCTTTCCGGCTTGGTGAGTTCACTCCCCTCGGCGCGGCCAATCACCACAAAGCAGTGGGTCTGGGCGTGACCTTGTGCACCACGATGGGCCAGCACTTCGATCCGCTGGTCACTGTTGTGGCGCAGCAGTTCGGCCGCCGCCGAATAGGCCAGGGTCGAGCAGCAACCGGCCTTGGCGTCATCCACCGCTTTGGCGATGTTTTCCATGGTGCGCAACGAGAGTGGCTGCTTGTTTCTGGTGATCTGGATGGCGGCCATATTGGCGCTGTTGTTGGCGCGCTGGTTGGCCGCCAGGCGCTGGGGATCCTGTCCGAAGGCGTTGAGTTTGCCGATGATCTTCTGATAGCTCGGGTTGTTCGGCTGGACAAAGGTCTGGGCGTCGGTACAGGCGTAGCTGCCCAGTTTTTCCAGTCCGGCCATGCTCTTTTGCAGCAGGGCCTGGGTGCCACCCGCCATCACTTTCGGTTCATGTCGCGGGGCGGCTCTGGTGATAGCGCCCTGTTCGGCCAGCGCCTGTTTCAGTTCGGTCAGACGAGCGCCACGTGCAGCCACCTCTTTGGGGTGGTGCTGCTCCCAGTGCTGGATCGCATCCTGCACCCGCTGCGCTTTGCCGCTATCGGGGGCGCTTTGCAACTGGCGCAGGGCGCTGATGACCTGCTTGAGATCGCTGCTCTGGAAGTGGCCGATGCCACGCTTGACGGATTGTTCGAACAGCTTGTTACCCTTGGCCAGCAGCGGGCTGGCCTCTGTCTGTTGGGGTGAGGCTGGGCGGTTGAGGTGAATGTGTCCACCGATTGCTGGTAAGGCCATGATGTGATTCCCGACAGGGTTGACGATAAGGGGATGATACCGAGCCGTGACGGCGCGCTATATCAGGGAGCGGTCGGGGATTTGTCAGTTTTTCGCGTGTTGCGCAGTTTGTTTGGCCAGTCGGGCAGCGTGCTGCCCTACCACTGTGGCCCTTCGCTCTGGCGCCACTGCTCCAGCCAGCGCAGAACCTCGGCAGTTGCCTCGATCTGGTCGGCGGGAATGTAGTTGTTGAGCTGGGCATCCCGATAGAGGGCTCGGGCCAGTGGAATGCGTTGCAGCACAGGGATCCCCTCCTCTTCGGCAATCTTGCGCACCTGCAGCGCCTGGGCATCGGTGAATTTGAGGGTCACCACCGGCAGCGGGGTTTCTCCCCGCTCGTAGCGGATACCGATGGCGATATGGGTCGGGTTGGCGACGATGACCGAGGAGCGCTTGACGTCGGCGCGCATGTTGCTCGACTGCAACTCCTGATGGAACTGGCGGCGCTTGCTCTTGATCTCGGGGCTCCCCTCCATCTCCTTGTACTCCCGCTTCACCTCGTCCTTGCTCATCTTGAGCTGCTTGATGTGCTGGTAGTGTTCGAAGGCGTAGTCAGCGATGGCGATCACCACAAAGCCCATGGCGCAGACCGCCATCAGCTGGCCCAGCATGCCTCCCAGCACCGGGGTGATGCAGCTCATGCCGCAGCCGGGCAACTGGAGCATCGCCTGCAGATTGCCCTTTATGGTGACCCACACCAAGAGGCTCAGGAGACTCACCTTGAGCAGTGATTTGACGAACTCCATCAGGCTCTTGATGGAGAAGATCTTCTTGGCCCCCTCCACCGGATTGATCTTCTTGATGTCGGGCTTGATGGACTCACCGCTCAGCAGAAAACCGTACTGTGCGAAGTGGGAGGCGAGTACCACCAGCACCGCGACCGCGAGGAGCGGAATGCAGAGATAGGCCATCTCCTGCATCAGGTTCTCCACCACATGGTTGAGCGCCTGGGTAAAGGGGAGGTTGATGTGGGACTCCGGGATCATCATCAGCTTGCCCAGATGTTCGAGGTAGTAGTCGGACATCGCCATCAGCATGCCTACCAGACTGAGGATGATGACGGTGGAGACCACCTCCTTGCTCTTGACCACTTGCCCCTTCTGGCGGGCATCCCGCAACTTTTTGGGGGTGGGTTGTTCGGTCTTCTCGCCGCTCATCGCGCCTCCAGAATGGGGATCAGCAGTTGCAGCGGATCCATCACTGCCAGCACCTGTTGATAGGCGTGATCCATCATCAGCTTGATGTAGATGACCAGCAACAGGCTGGCGACGGCGCTTTTTATCGGCATCGCCAGCACGAAGACGTTAAGTGAAGGGGCGAAGCGGCTGATCAGCGCCAGCCCGAATTCGGCCAGAAACATGGCGATTAAGAGCGGCGCCGCCAGCAAAGCGCAGAGTAGCAACATATGGCTGAACTGGCCGTAGAAAAAGTTGACCCACTGCTCGTCGATGGTGGGGAAAAAATGCGCCACCGGCCAGCTGATGTAGCTCTGGAACAGGGCGGCCAGCAGGGCGAGAAAGGCGCCGCTGGCAAAGAAGAGGGTGATCAGGGTCTGGGTCAGCAGCAGGCCGGTGGGACTGGTCTGGCTGCCGAGACTCGGGTTGAACAGGGACCCCATGGCGGCACCGCGTTGGTTGTCGATCAGAAAACCGCTCGCCTCGATGGCCCAGAAGGGGATGGCGGCGACAAAGCCGATCAGCAGGCCGAGCAGCACCTCCTTGGCGATCAGCATGGCCAGCGCCATGCCGTCGAGCTGATCCGGCAAGGTGTCGGCGACCGTGGGGTAGGCGTAGAGTGCCAGCGAGCAGACCACGCCGTTGCGGATCATCGCCCCTCCCAGCATCTGTTTGCTCAGCACCGGCAGCATCACGAAGCAGCTGATAAAGCGCGGCAGCAGCAAGGTATAGGCCAGCATCTGGGCCTGCAGGCTCTCCAGTGTCATTGGATCTGCGGCACCTTGAACAACACCATATCGGCAAAGCTGTAGAGCTCGTTACCCAGCCAGGCGGTGGTGGCAAACAGGGTGATCACCACGGCGATCAGCTTGGCGACAAAGCCCAGGGTCTGCTCCTGGATCTGGGTCAGCGCCTGCAGCAAAGAGACAAGGGTGCCCACCAGCGCCGCCACCAGCACAGGTGGCATCGAGAGGATCAGCACCAGCCAGAGCGCCTGGCTGGTGAAGTGAAGGATATCGGCGTGACTCATCCTAACCTCCGTAACTGATGACCAGCCCGTGGGTCAGGCGGGCCCAGCCATCGAGCAGCACGAACAGCAGCAGCTTGAAGGGCAGCGAGATGGTCATGGGGGAGACCATCATCATCCCCATCGCCAGCAGGATGTTGGAGATGATGAGGTCGATGGCGATAAAAGGCAGGTAGATCAGAAAGCCGATTTCGAAGGCGCGGCTCAGCTCGCTCACGGTAAAGGCGGGCAGCAGGATCAGCAGGCTGTCGGGCTCCAGCCGGTCGGCATATTTGCTGGGCCAGAGCTGCTTGGTGCTGTCGATAAAGAAGGCGTGCTCCCGCGGTTTGATCTGCTTTTTCAAAAAGTCGCGGTAGGGGGCAATCCCCTCATCGAGGAACTTTTCCACAGATTCGGCTTTCGCCAGCGACACCTCGTTCTGGCGCAGGTAATCCTGGGTGGCAAAGCCGACCGGCGCCATCACATAAATGCTGAGAATGATCGCCAGCCCGTACATCGCCATGTTGGGGGGGATCTGCTGCACCCCGAGGGCGTTGCGCAGCAGCGAGAAGACCACCGCCAGCTTGACGAAGGAGGTGGCCATCACGGCGATAAAGGGGAGCAGGGCCAGCAGCGCCAGCCCGACGATAAGGTTTAGCTCGTCTGGCAACTGGATCATGACTGTGACTCGTTGTCGAGGTGTTCGACCCTTACCCCCAGGCGCCCCTGGATCTCCACCAGTCGGCCCACTCCCAGCGAATGGCCGTTGCTGATGATGCGCACTTCGCCATCGAGGGGCGTGCCAAGATCGATCAGGGCGCCCGGTTGCAGGCTGGTGAGGGTATGCCAGTCCAGCGTCTGGCGGCCCACTTCGAAGCTCACCTGGATCGGCAGTTGATCCAGTTCGGTCGGGCCGAAGGGTTCAGCGGAGGCAGCATTATGCATGGCAGTCAATTCCAGATGTTGTTGATGGGGTTGGCAGTAGGCAAAGGGGCGACCCTCCACGCAGATCAGCAGTTGCTGGCCGAGTTGCGGATGGGGTGGCGGCAGCAGCACATCGCCGATAGCGAGGGTAGCGAGCTCATCCATGATCAGCTCCATCTCGCCCCACAGCAGGGAGAGGGTGAGGGGCAGCGGCAACCGCTGCTGCCGTGGCCTTGGTGGCAACTTGCTCAGCAGAGGCTCGGGCTGCGGCAGCCACAGAGCGAGACTGGCCCCCTCCCGTTGCAACAGCAGTTGCAGGGCGGGCTCATCGGTCTGGACGTTACTCTCCGGTCGGGTCAGCGCCGAGCAGGTGAGGCCACCGAGGGGTTGTCCCAGTCGTTCGATCAACGCCAGTTGCAGTGGCTCGGGCAGGCTGAACAGCGCCGCCTGTTGTAGATCCGGCGCCAGCCAGTGCGCCAGCTCGGCACCGTGGCACAACAGCGGCAGAGAGAGCCCCTGCCACTGCAGTTGCAGCCGGGTATCGAGCGTCGCAGGCGGCAAACCGATGGCGAGGAGAAGCTCGCCGCCACTCCAGCCAAAGTGCTGGCGGTATTGGCTCAGGGTCTGCTGTAAAGTCAACTCCGCCAGCGAGGCGGAGGTGAGGGGAATCGGTGTCATGCGTCGGCATCCCACTCTTCGTAGATGGATCGTTTATGGCGCGAGCCCTGCTCACTGTCGGGCTGGCCGAAGAGATCGAGGGCGACCCGCTCGCCGGGGTAGAGCCGTTGCAGGCGGTCGACCAGATCGCTGCGCCCCTGATTGAGCAGCAGCTCTCCTTGCGCCGTGGCGAGGATCTCGATCTGCAACTCGCCATGGTGGTGAGCGATGCGAATGGAGAGATCGCCCAGCTGTGGCAACGTCAGGCGCAGCAGCGGCGGACGCTCCGAGCGGCCCAGCTCCTGATAGATATCCACCGCCAGTCGCTCCAGCAGCTGACCCAGCTCCCGGTTGTTTTCGGCTGGAGCCAGTCGGGCGAGCTGCAGATCCCCGGGGGTTTTCACCTGTGTGGGGATCGGTTGACCGCTGGCTTCGGGTATCTCGTCATTCAGAGTGAGCGCATTGATGTCAGTGTCGCTGTTGGAGACCTTTCGTTCGGCGAATTCGAAGACTTGGGCAAGAGAGGCTTCACCTTGTTGAAGGGGGGCTTGATCTGAGCTCTGCGGCAGCGCCATACCTGCTGCGATCCCGATTGTTTGTAGATCATGTTGTCGCGAGCCACTCTCTTTTTGCTCGGGGTGGTGCAATGGCTCTTTCATCAAAGAGGGTATCGCTGACAGAGCGCTCTCTGGTGCCCAATCTCCAGCTCCCTCGAGGAGGGGGCGAGGGGCCGGTGTATTCAACATTGATGAAGGCACTGAACAGGCGTTTTCCGGGGCGGGTAGCGCCACATCTCTGGTTCCGCCCTCGTGCACGTTGTCTTGTGCATCCCGCACTTGCTGCGATCTTTTGCTCTCGATTTCCTTCTGGTCACGTTCGGTCACCTCCGGGAAGGTGGATAAACCGGATGCCTTTCTTGTGATGAGCTGTTGTGTCTGTAATAGTTGCTGAGGCCGAGGCTCCTGGGTCTTGCTCTGGCCATTCGCCCTGTACTTGTCGGGTGCCTTTTGTTCCGCTTCAAGCCGCATTGCCTGCTCGAAACGCTGCTGTTGCGACCGATTGGCTTCAGCCATCTGGGTGTCGCCCCGGGCTGTCACTGTGCCCTGTATCGGGAGGATTCGGTTCATGACTCGTTACATCCTGATCTGCTGGCGGAACTCTTCCTGTTCCTGCTCTTCGTTGTAGTCACGCAGGGCTTGCTGTGAGGCCTGCTCCTGACGGTGTAGTTCGGCAAATTTCTGTTGCTGCTGGCGGGCTCGGTGTACCGCCTGCTGGCGCTCCTGCAAGCGGATGCGCTCTTCGGCGACCCGCTCGGCCTGCTCGGCGGCAGTTTGTTCAAGCTGGGCCTCTTTCTCCCGCAGCAGCGCCACTTGCTGTTGCCACGCCTTGAGCCCCTTGCGATCGAGTTGCTCCGCCTGACAGATGGCAAATAGCCGCTCCTCTTCGGCAAGGCGCCACTGGCGATAGTCGAGACTCTCCTGCTCCGCTTCGCGTTGGCGAACGCGGGCGAGTTGTACCCGAGCCTGCTGGGCGGCGAGCTGCTGCTCGGCCCGATCCAGCCGCAGGTCTTTTATTCGTTGCAGGCGGCCAATCATCGGGTCAGCGCCTCCAGAGTCGAGAGGGCTTCCGGCAGTGAGCTGGGTTCATGGGTGCCTTGCCTGAGCCACTGGTGAATAGTCTCGATGCGGGCGATCGCCTCATCGGCTACCTTGTCCTGCCCTTTCTGGTATTCGCCGATCTGCAGCAACAGCTCCACCTCTTCATATTTCGCCAGCCAGCTGCGCAGTCGACCGGCCTGAGCCTGATGCTCGGGCTCGATGATCTGGTTCATCACCCGGCTGGCGGAGCGCAGCACGTCGATGGCCGGGTAGTGGTTGGCCGCCGCCAGTTTGCGCGACAGGATGATGTGGCCATCGAGGATGGAGCGGGTCTCGTCAGCGACCGGCTCTGTCATGTCATCCCCCTCCACCAGTACGGTATAGAGGGCGGTGATGGAGCCCTTGTCTGACTGACCGGCCCGCTCCATCAGGCGGGGCAGGGCGGCAAACACCGACGGCGGATAGCCCCGTCGGGTTGGCGGTTCGCCAGCGGCCAGACCAATCTCCCGCTGGGCACGGGCAAAGCGGGTGACGGAGTCCATCAGCAGCAGTACCCGCTTGCCCTGATCGCGGAAATACTCGGCGATGGAGGTGGCGACAAAGCCCGCCTTGGCCCGCTCCATGGCGGGGCGATCCGAAGTGGCCACCACCAGCACAGCCTTCTTGAGCCCCTCTTCCCCCAGATCCGCTTCGATAAATTCGCGCACCTCACGGCCCCGCTCACCGATCAGCGCCAGCACGGTGACATCCACCTCGGCGCTGCGAATAAGCGACGCCAGCAGGGTGCTCTTGCCACCACCGGCGGCCGCGAAGATCCCCATCCGTTGCCCCTCACCGCAGGTGAGCAGGCCGTCGATGGCGCGAATACCGAGCGAAATGGGCTCGGCGATGCGTTTGCGGCTCATGGGAGCGGGCGCATCCCGATAGACCGGATACCAGGCCTCAGGCTCTGGCAGATGGCCACCGCCAAAGGGGTTACCGAGGCCATCGAGCACTTGGCCGAGCAGATGCTCGCCGACCCCGACCTGATGCATGGCACCGGTCGGGCTCACTTCGGTGTTGGAGGAGATGCCGAACATCTCGCCAAGGGGGGTGAGCAGCGCCTGATGCTGGGCAAAGCCGATCACCTCTGCCTGCAGGGAGAGGGTGTTGTCGGGGTTGCGCAGATGGCAGAGCTCGCCGATCCGCACCCCTGGGACGACCGCCTTGAGCAGGGTGCCGGTCACCTGGGTGACCCGGCCACGGATCTGGATCAGGCGGCACTCGTCGATGGCGTGACGAAGCTGGTTGGGGATGTGGTCGAGGGAGAGGGTCATAACAATCTGCGCCATTGAAACTGGTGGCCACTATAGGGGATGGGGGGCTACGGGGATTTCAGCGCGAGTCGGGACTTTTTAGAAAACCGTTGGGGGCGGGCTAAAAATTCACGGCCGATTTTGGCATAGGGGGATGAGGGCGATTTTTATAATGCCATCCTCGTCAATCCATTCGTCACGGGAGTTTCCATGGCCATTATCCAGAGCAACCCCTATGCCCCTGCCGCCCAGCCCGAGCTGCGCGGAGCAGAGGTCGCATCCCGTCAGGCTCCCCTGCAGGGTGGGCAATTTCAGGGGGAGCGGGTCGTGCTGGCCAGTGCCGCCCAGTCGCTGGCCGATGCCGCCGAAGAGCTCACCTTTGTCTTTTCCGAGCGCGCTGAGCTTTCGCTCGCCAAGCGCAAGCTGAGTGACAGCCATGCCCGCATCAGCGAGATCGAGGCGCTGGTGGGGGATTACCTCGACAAAGTGCCGGAGCTCGAACGCCAGCAGAAGATCAAGGAGATGGTGAGCCACCTCGGCAGTGGTCGGCTGGCCAACCTCTCCCAGCTGCTGGCCTATCTCGAGAGCTATTCGGGTGAGGTAAGCGAGCAGTTCGAGGCGCTCTGTCAGGCGCGCAAGGCCCTCGCCGGACGACCGGAGATGCAGGGCACCCTGGCGCTGGTGGAGCAGGCGCTGGCCAAGCTGGCGGACGAGCAGGGCAGTGCAATCGTGCTGGGGGCGCGCATTACCGGCCCCGCGGCCGAAGCGGCCAAAGCGGGCGTGGGAGCCGAGCAGGATCTGCGGGATCTCTATCGCGATGCGGTGCAGGACTACCGTGCCCTTTCTGCCGCCTGGCGCGATATTCACAGCCGCTTTGGCAACGGCGCGCTGGAGAAGGTGACCGGTTTCATGATGAAGGCCCTGAGCGCCGATCTCGACAGCCAGCAGCGTTGGCTCGATCCGGTCAAGCTGGAGCGGGTGATGAGCGACATGCACAAGCTGCGGCTGCTCAACACTCTCTCGGCGCAAGTGGACGAGCTGTGGCAACGGGTGAAGGAGGGCTCGGCCCATGGCATACGGGCCTTCTGATCTGATGGGCGATCTGATCGCCCTGGTGGAGAAACGCTGGGCCAGCGTGCGGGATGTGGAGCTGGTCGGTGTGGCTCTTGAGCTGTCAGATTGTCGCCAGCAGGTGTTGCTTTATCAGGAGCTCAAGCGGCTGATCCGCCTGCTGCCGGTGGAGCTGTTCAGTGAGGAGGAGCAGCGCCAGAACCTGTTGCAGTGCTGTCAGGGGGCGCTCGATAACGCCATCGAGCGGGAAGAGGATGAGTTGTCTGGAGAGTCGTCATGAACTGGATTGAACCCCTGCTGGTGCAGTTTTGCCAGGATCTGGGCATCACCATAGGGGATAACCCCCATTCGCTGATCCAGCTTGAACTGGAGCAGAGCGGCACTCTGCAGTTGGAGCGCCATCAGGGGCAACTGACCCTCTGGTTGGCCCGCGCTGTGCCCTGGCATCAGAGTGGCGAGGCGATCCGCCGCGCCATGACCTTGACCGCCGCGGCGCAAGGCCCGGCACTGCCGGTGCGCAGCGGCTGGTTGGGGGAGGAGCAGCTGATCCTCTTCGTCACCCTGGATGAGCGGGCCGTGACTCTGCCCCAGCTCCATCAGGCCGTGACCACCCTGACACGGTTGCAGCGAGAGGTGCTGGCGTCATGAGCCGGATCACTGCCGCGCATATCGGTATCGAGCAGCTCAGCGCCATCTCTCTTGACGATCAGGAGCGAAGCCTGCCGGGGCGTTATGCTCTGTTACCCGATGGCCAGTCCATCGAACCCCATATCATCCGCCTCTACCCCGAGCGGCTGGCGGATCGGGCGCTGCTCGATTTCGCCACTCCAGATCGCGGCTTTCACGATTTGTTGCGGCCGGTTGATTTCAATCAGGCGATGCAGGGGCTGCGCAGTGTGCTGGCAGAGGGGCAGAGCCCAGAATTGCGAGCGGCTGCCGCGCTGCTCGAACAGATGCACACCGATGAACAACTGATGCAGATGACCCTTCATCTGCTGCACAAGGTATGACCATGGTGCTTACGTCACAGCAGCAGGATGCGCTGCTGCTCACCGGCTGGTTGCAACTGCAATATGGCCACCCTGACAAGGCGAGCGTGCTGCTGGCCGCCCTGCTGCAGATCTACCCCGACCATCAGGGAGGGCGACGGACCCTGCTGGTGGCCCTGCTCAAACAGGGAGAGGGGGAGGCTGCGCTGGCCCATGTCGATCAGCTGATGCAGCAAGGGGAGGCCGATGGCCCGCTCTGGCTCTGTCGCAGCCGGGCCTGCCAGTTGGCAGGGCGGCTGGATGAAGCCCGTTTTGCCTATCAACAATACCTCGAACTGGAAGAGCAGAATGAATCAACGCTCCCTTGAGCTGCTGCGCCGGATCGGCGAGCGCAAGGACATCATGCTGGCGATCCTGCTGCTGGCCATCGTCTTTATGATGGTCTTGCCGCTGCCGCCGGTGGCCCTCGATATCCTGATTGCCATCAACATGACCATCTCGGTGGTACTGCTGATGATGGCGGTTTATATCAATTCGCCGCTGCAGTTCTCCGCCTTTCCGGCGGTGCTGCTGATCACCACCCTGTTCCGGCTTGCCTTGTCGGTGAGTACCACCCGGATGATCCTGCTGCAGGCTGATGCGGGGCAGATCGTCTACACCTTCGGCAACTTCGTGGTGGGGGGCAATCTGGTGGTGGGGATCGTCATCTTCCTCATCATCACCATCGTCCAGTTTCTGGTGATCACCAAGGGCTCGGAACGGGTCGCCGAGGTGAGTGCCCGCTTCTCCCTCGATGCCATGCCGGGCAAGCAGATGAGTATCGACGGTGACATGCGCGCCGGGGTGATCGACGTGCACGAGGCGCGGGATCGCCGCGGGGTCATCGAGAAGGAGAGCCAGATGTTCGGCTCCATGGATGGCGCCATGAAGTTCGTGAAAGGAGACGCCATCGCGGGCCTCATCATCATCTTCGTCAACATCCTAGGTGGCGTCACCATAGGGGTAACCCAGAAGGGGTTATCCGCCGCCGATGCGCTGCAGCTCTACTCCATCCTGACGGTGGGTGATGGCATGGTCTCCCAGGTGCCGGCGCTGCTGATCGCCATCACTGCGGGGATCATCGTTACCCGGGTCTCCTCCGAAGAGTCTTCCGATCTGGGTACCGATATCGGTGCCCAGGTGGTGGCCCAGCCCAAGGCGCTGCTGATAGGTGGTCTGCTGCTGGTGCTGTTTGGGTTGATCCCGGGCTTCCCGATGATCACCTTCTTTGCGCTGGCGGCCATCGTCACGGCAGGCGGTTATTTTATCGGCTTGCGTCAGCGCAAGGCGCAGAGCAGCAACAGTCAGGATCTTCCCGCCGTGCTGGCGCAGGGGGCGGGAGCCCCCGCCGCCCGCAGCAAGCCAAAACCGGGCAGCAAGCCGCGGGGCAAGCTGGGGGAGAAGGAGGAGTTCGCCATGACGGTGCCGCTCCTGATCGATGTGGATGCCGCTTTGCAGGCCGAGCTGGAGGCGATTGCCCTCAACGACGAACTGGTGCGGGTGCGTCGCGCCCTCTATCTCGATCTCGGGGTGCCTTTCCCGGGGATTCACCTGCGTTTCAACGAGGGGATGGGGCCTGGCGAATACCTGATCCAGCTGCAGGAGGTGCCGGTCGCCCGCGGTCTGCTGCGCCCGGGCCATCAGCTGGTGCAGGAGAGCGCCTCCCAGCTCGATCTGCTGGGGATCCCCTACGAAGAGGGGGCGCCGTTGCTGCCGGGAAAACCGACCTTGTGGGTCGCTAATGAACATCAGGAGCGGCTGGAGAAGTCACGGCTGGCCAGCCTCACCACCGATCAGGTGGTGACCTGGCATCTATCCCATGTGCTGCGGGAATATGCCGAGGACTTTATCGGCATTCAGGAGACCCGCTACCTGCTGGAGCAGATGGAGGGGAGTTATGGCGAGCTGGTCAAGGAGGCGCAGCGCATCATCCCGCTGCAGCGGATGACCGAAATTTTGCAGCGGCTGGTGGGGGAGGATATCTCCATCCGCAACATGCGCGCCATCCTCGAGGCGATGGTGGAGTGGGGCCAGAAAGAGAAGGATGTGGTGCAGCTCACCGAGTACATCCGCAGCAGCCTCAAGCGCTACATCTGCTACAAGTACGCCAACGGCAACAACATCTTGCCTGCCTATCTGCTCGATCAGCAGGTGGAGGAGCAGATCCGCGGCGGCATTCGCCAGACCAGCGCCGGCAGCTATCTGGCACTCGATCCCACCATTACTCAGAGCTTCCTCGATCAGGTGCGCCATACCGTCGGTGATCTGGCCCAGATGCAGAACAAGCCGGTGCTGATTGTCTCCATGGATATCCGCCGCTATGTGCGCAAGCTCATTGAAGGGGATTATCACGCCCTGCCGGTGCTCTCCTATCAGGAGCTGACCCAGCAGATCAATATCCAGCCCCTCGGGAGGGTCTGCCTGTGAGGGGGGACCCGTTAACTACTGACCCCCTGATCCCCTGGCTGCAAGCCAGGGGAGTGGCGGTGGCCCCTCACCATCTGGGGGCGACTCCCATCCAGATCGGCCACGCTTTCTGCTATCGCCAAATTTATCTCGCCTGGCGCTTTGATCCTGCGACCCGACGGGTCTGGATCCTGCTGGTGCGTCGTGAGGGGGAGCGGACCGGACTGGCCAATCCCTTTGCCGCTCTCTATCTGCTGGCCGAAGCCACTCTGGCTGTACTCGGGCCGGGCCATTACCTCTACGGCAACGTCGATGTCTTTCGCGGCAGTAGCCTGAGCAGTGAGCGGCTCGGGCGCTTTTACCTGCGCTGGACGGGAGCCTGCGAACCCGAGCCCGGCTGGTTCATGCTGGCCGCCGAGCAAGTCTGTTCCCTGCGGGATATACGAAAACGACAAAAGCACGGCCTTGCGTGACAGGCATGTCCAAAAGGGCCTCATAGAATAGGAGCCAAGATGAAACAACCACGTTTTGCCGACCATAGCGAGACCATCTCGCAGGCAGAGCAGGCCATTGCCGACAGCGATCATCGCAACGCTCTGTTGCAAGAGATGCTGGCTGGCCTCGCTCTCTCGGATCAGACCTGTCAGCTGCTATTCGATGCGCCGACCGAGCAAGTGGCCGTGGCCGAGCAGGAGTTGCTGGCTGAGATCCAGCGCAGACAGGCGTTACTGCCGGCACAGCCGGGAGAGGGCCGCAAGAGTCGCCGTCCCACCATGATGCGCGGACTGATGATTTAAGGAGTCGTGATGAGCACTATCCCTGACTACAACACCAACCCTGGTGCGTTCGTCGGCTGGCTTGATGGGCAAGCGCTGGACGCATTGCCGGGCCATAAAAACCCCAAGTTGACCGAACTGGTCGAGCTGCTCAAGGGCAAGATCACCATCAGTGCTGACTCATCGACTGCGCTGAGCAAGGAGCAGCTGGAGAAGTTGCTGGCTGCCTATCTGACGGATCCCGCCTCGATCAACGGGGGTTGGGCGATGGGCCAGTTCCAGGGGGGGCAAGATGCGGCCATTGCCGCCATCAAGGGAATGATCGAGCGGGGAGCAAAACAAACCCCGCCAGTCACCCACTGGACCGTCCCTGAATTTATGCTGCTCTCCCTCAGTGCGCTGACCATGGATCGCATCGATGACGATCTCATCACGACCTTTACCGGGGTGATGGCGTTTCAGGACAACCAGCGTAAAGGGCTGCGGGACGAGCTGGCAGAGATGACCGGTGAGCTGAAGATCTACGGGGTGATCCAGTCCGAGATCAACAAGGTGCTCTCTGCGGCATCCAGCCAGACCTTCAACACCGATTTCAATCTGATGGATTACAAGCTCTATGGCTATCAGTCTCAGGCCAAATTTATGGAAGGGGCCGAGTACAAACTGTTGTCAAAAATGTTTACTAATGAGCAAGTGAAAAAAGCACAACAAGATTTCAGCGAGGCTGAAAGTAATCTGAACGAGATAATCAAGAATCAGCAACGCCATAATGCGGGTATATCGACAGGTATCGACATAAACTTCGAGTCATATCGTTCTGAACTGCAGGCTGTGTACGACAGTAAAAAAGCCATTCTGGAGCAGGTCGTAGCCAAGCAGCGTATCACCGTTAAAGAGTTCCTGGAAAGTGACCAGAAGAAGAGCGGCGCGATGACAAATATCGAAGCCAGCTACAGCTATGACAAGGACAACAACAAGCTTGGTAACTTCTCCACCAGTGTGAGCGACCGTTCTCGCCCGCTCAACGATCAGGTCAGTGAAAAGACCACCCGCCTCAACGACGTCAGCTCGCGCTATAACGCCGCCATCGAGGCACTCAACCGTTTTATCCAGAAATACGACAGCATCATGCGCGACATTCTTGGCGCAATTTGAGGAGAGATCATGCAGACCGATACCACCCTGACCCCGGAATATGAAGCAGAGCTGGAAGCCTTTATGGCTGACGGTGGCACCCTGGCCATGCTGCAGGATATCTCGGGCGACACCCTGGAGCAGCTCTATGCCCTGGCCTTTGGCCAGTATCAGGCCGGCAAGTGGGAGGATGCTCACAAGATCTTCCAGGCCCTCTGCATGCTGGATCACTACGAGCCGCGTTATTTCCTCGGGCTGGGTGCCTGCCGTCAGGCGATGGGGGAATTTGAAACGGCGGTTCAAAGCTACAGCTTTGGCGCCATGCTCGACCTGAAAGATCCCCGTTTCCCGTTTCATGCTGCCGAGTGCCGGCTGCAACAAGGTGATTTGAACGGGGCCGAGAGTGGCTTCCACTCGGCCCGACTGCTGGCGGACACAGATCCCCAGCAGGCAGACCTGGCGGCAAGCGCCAAGGTTATGTTGGAAGCCATCGCAATCAGAAGGGATCTGCAAGATGAACCCGATCAGCAATGAAAGACAGGTTTCCCCGCTGGGAAACACAGGTGATGTTGCGGGCCTGGTGCCCGTAACCCAACCTCGCAGTGAAACACGGCTCGATGCCGCCACGGTGCAAGTCGCCGGTCAGGCCCGCAAGTCAGGGGTCTCGCTAAACGCACCACTGGCGGTAAGCAATAGCCAGGTCAGTGCGCAGCAACTTGGTGAAATCGGCAAGTTGGTGGCTTCGGTGAAAGAGAACACCCGCTTGATTCTGCCGCACACCACCGGGTTGGTGACCGCAGCCTTTACCTCGCCCGAAGCGTTCGAGATTGAGCTGGGCAAACTCACCAGCGATCTGGAGAAGACCCAGACCAAGCTGAAGCTTGATGATATCCGGCAAGCTCGCACGCTGAACGAGAAGAAGATCGGCGAGAACCAGGCGAAGATCAAAGAGGCAGAAGAGAGTGCCCAGGAGGCCAAGAAGGCCGGTATCTTTGGCAAGATTTTTGGCTGGATCAGTGCCATCGCCTCGCTGGTGATCGGTGCCATCATGGTGGCAACCGGGATTGGTGCTGCTGCCGGTGCCCTGATGATCGCAGCTGGCGTCGTTGGCGTGGTCAACATGGCTGTGCAGCAGGCTGCCGCTGATGGCCTTATCTCCAAGGAGGTGATGGAGAAGCTGGGGCCAGCCCTGATGGGGATAGAGATTGCGTTGGCAGTGATTTCGGCCGCAGTCAGTTTCGGCGCGACCATTGGCGGTGCGATTGCCAAACTGGGCGCCAAGATTGGTGGCAAGGTTGCGGATGTTACCGCCAAAATTGTTGCCAAGGCGGGTGAAGTGGCCGCCAAATTTGGTGCCAAAGCAACCGCTGAAGCGGTGAAAGTGACCGGTCAGGTGGCGAAAGTGGCCAAGATGGCCACCCAGGGTGCCGATATCCTCATTGATGTGAGCAGTGGCGTGGCCAAAACGGTCCAGTCGGCGAAAGAGTCCGAGTCGCTCGATGCTCAGGCTGATCTTGCCTTGAGCAAGAGCGAGATGACCGAGTTGCAAGGGGTCATCGACAAGCTCAAGGAGGCGATAGCCCAGATGATCGAGGCGTTCCAGCAGACCATGGAGATGATCTTCCAGATGATCAATGCCAAGGGCGACATGATGAACAACCTGGCCCGCAGACCTGCCGCTATCTAAGGAGTACCGACCATGATTAACAGTGATTATGCAAATGGCGTAACCCGTACCGCCCCGCTGACCGAGGTGCAGGCCGGTGAGCCGCAGCAGGCTCGCAGTGCGACCACTGCCCATGAGGCCGCCCCTTCGACTCGTTCGCAAGGGGCAGAGAACAAGAGCGTTCCAACTCTGCCACGCCCCTCCATCCCCTTCGATACCAAAGGGGTGACCCAGATGGTTGCGCAGCTGGACAGTGCGATGGATATGATGTCCTTGCTGTTCAAACTGGCCCGTCAGGCCCGTGAGGAGGGGTTACAGGTTCGGGATATCGAGAACAAGCTGGTCATCAGCAACCAGCAGGCACAGGTTGACGAGATGCGCCACGGCGCCAAGCTGATGATCGCCATGGCGGTGGTCTCCGGCGTGATGGCGGGGTTCTCTGCCATTATGGGCGGGATCAGCCTGGGCAAGGGCGCCAAGACTATCAAGCAGCAACAATCCCTTGATGGCAAGATTGCCGGTCGCGAGGCCTTGATTGATGCCAAGGTTGATAGCTTGAGCAAGCAGGGCCAACAGGTTGACCGCGCTGATGTGGGCAAAGTCTGGAAACAGGATCAAGTTGCAGACAGTAACGCGAGCCGGTTGTTGGACAAGAAATTTGCTCGCACTTCCGAACGGGGTCAGGTGTTCAACACCGTAACCCAGTCTGTGGGGCAAATGAGCAACTCTGCGGTGCAGGTGGCGCAGGGTGACAGCCAGGCCAATGCGAAAGAAGACGAGGTCGAGGCGACCATCAGTCAGAGCGAGAAGCAGAAGGCCGAGGACAATATGTCCTTCAATGCCAACTTTATGAAAGATCTGCTGCAACTGATGCAGCAGTATTCCCAGAGCCAGAATCAGGCCTGGAAAGCGGCATTCGGCGTTGCATAAACGTCATGGCAATCAAGGCGCCCACTGGGGCGCCTTTTTGTTTTCCGGCCATTTTTCTTAAAAGTGGCGCCCTTGAGTGACAGCCAGTATGGCGGTGGCAGGCTAACATGCCTTCCTCTCTGCTGGAGGAAATCATGGATGTAACTGTCATCATCAATCGACTGCTCGCTGAATTTGCCACCAAATATGGTTTGCCATCCCTGGCTCTGAATCAGGAGGGGGTTGCGGCGCTCTGCTTTGACGAGCAGTTGCAACTCAGCCTGATCCTGGTGCCGGAGCGGGATCAGCTGGTGTTGCAGGCCGACGTGGCCGAGCTGCATCAGGTGGGCGAGGGGATTTTCCGTCAATTGGCCAGCTTCAATCGTCACTGGTATCAGTTCAATCTTCACTTCGGCTTCGATGAAGAGAGTCTGACGGTGCAACTCTATCGCCAGATGGCGGCAAGTCGGTTGACCCTGGCGTACCTTGAAGAGAGTCTCGCCAGCATGCTGGAGCATGCCGAGTTCTGGCAGGAGTTGCTGCAACCCGGTACGCGGGAGGCAGGCAGCAGTGATCAGGTGATGGGAGTGCGGGTATAACCATGAAGATTCAGGAATCACAAGGTGCGCTGGCCCTGCATGGGGCAGAGGCGGGCAAGGTAGGGGCATTTGCAGGCAGAACCGTGAGTGCCCGGTCAGCCAGTGCGAGCCAGGTTCCCCTGTCGGCACTGCTGCGACGCTCCATTACCCTCAATCAGGTCCAGGAGCTGGCGTTGCAGCGACTGCAGCAGGGCGAGCACACCCCGCTGAGTGAACGGCGGATCCGGGTGCTATGAGAGGTTTGCTGCTACTGATGCTGTTGGCCATGCTGGCCGGTTGTGTCACCACCCCGGAGCTGAAGCCATCGCAACAGCAACTCAAGGGCGAGGTGCACTTCCCGCAAGCCTTGCCACGTCCGGCGACGGTGGAGGTGGCGGTGCTCAGCGTGATCGGGGGGCGTCCGTTGCAAGTGGCAGCCACCCGTTATGAGGTGACCATGCTGCCATTGCTGTTTGATCTGCGTTTGACCCCTCTGCAACTGGCGGAAGGGGAGATCTATCTGCGTGCCCGCTTGCGATTTATGGATGGTACCGCGGTACAGGCTATGAGTCAGCAGAAAGTTTTTAAGATTTTTAATGACAAAAAAATGGTTATTCAATTGCAGCCAAAAGCTTGTTATCCACAATGTCAGTAATGATTGTGTTTAAATAAAAAGCCTCAAATCAATCGTTTATTAATTTGTCAGTTAAGATTGAAGGTTTCTTTTTGTAACGAAGTATCTTTTGCTGTAAGCACACCATTAAGTATGAGTCGTCGCAATGGATAAATAGTGTGTTAGCTCTAATTTTAGGCTGGTTTTTCTGCTTGTGACTGTTGTAGGATCCCCCCTCATTTCAATGGTGATTAATTTTTTAATTCACCAGCGAATGACTTGATTACAAAATAATAAATAAAAATAACAGCAATAATAAAGCACCCGAGAGCGACCCGCTTCCGGAGGTGTTACTGGTACTACACGCAGATTCAGGAAAATAAAACATGAAGGGCATTACTACCACAGAGAAGGGCGATATGGCCCTGCTCCAGTGGTGCATGTCTGCTTTTAACGTTATCGAACATCCGCAAGAGGGAATTTATATTCTCCTGGAAGGATCGATGAAGTGGCAGGACTGTACCGATACCTATGAATTATCCCCCAACGAACTTCTGTTCGTGCGCCGTGGCAACTACGCGGTCTGTACCGGTGACGGCCCCTGCCGCCTGCTTTGGCTACCTCTGTCAAACTCCTTTTTGCAAGGCTTCTTGCAACGTTTTGGTTCACTGTTGAGTGAAGTCCCCCGGCTGGAGGGGATGGCCCCCACGCTGTTGCCGTTTCACTCATCCCCCTTGCTGACCCAATGTATTCAGGGACTGCGCGGGTTGACCGAACATGAACATCCCCCCGCACTGGCCCAATTACGCACCGAAGAGTTGCTGTTTCTGCTCGCGTTTGGCGAACAGGGGCCTCAACTGATGTCTATTTTGCGCCAGCTGAGCAATCGCCAGGTCGAGCGGTTGCAACAGTTTATGGAAAAGCACTATCTGATGGAGTGGAAGCTCAGCGAATTCGCCAAAGAGTTCGGTATGGGATTGACCACTTTCAAGGAGCTGTTTGGCTCGATATATGGTGTTTCTCCACGCGCCTGGATCAGTGAAAGGCGGATCCTTTTCGCTCATCAGTTATTACTCAATAGTGAAATGAGCATTGTCGATATTGCGATGGAGGCCGGTTTCTCCAGCCAATCCTATTTTACCCAGAGTTATCGTCGTCGTTTTGGCTGTACGCCAAGCCGTGCCCGACACGGCACAGATTAACGCCGGACTAAAATAATCTGACGTTTTTTATAAGCCGCGGAGCGAGGCAATGGATAGAATAGCCAGCATATCGAAACATCATTCCATTATTGCCCGCAGCATGATGAGCAAGGCATAGCATGAGTCAGCAAGATCACCATTCACCTAACCAGGGCCTGTTTGCAGGTCGTCGGGTTACCGTTGTCCAGCCAGATACCTTGAGTCGGGATCGTCTGGTCGGCCAGCTGTCCGTGCTCCGTTATCAGGATGCCGGCGTGATCACCTCGCAGCAGATGGCCCTGTTGCAACGACTGTTGCCCAGAACCCGACTGGAGAGCCTGTTGGGCTCCATCTGGTTTCAGCGCCGTCTCGATGCCGCGCTGGCCGTCTCGCGTGAGGAGCTGCAACAGATCTTGCGTCTGGCAGGCAGCGAGCGTTGTGACTGGATGCAGCAGCTGGGGGACCGCATCAATCTGGCGGATCGTCCCTTGCTGTGGCACTGGGTGCTCTATCCCTTGCACCGCTGGTGGGTTCAGCGTCTTGAACCACTTTACGGCGCCTGGCTTAACGAACTGGAGCAGTTGCAGGTGATGCGCCGCCAGCTCAATGCCCAGGCCGTGTTCTGGCAGACCGTGGTCGATGTACCGGCGGATCTGGAGAGCCGGATCGCCGATCAGCTTGAGCAGTTGAACCAGCGCGAGCAGGAGCTCATCCGACTGCAGAGTGATTGTGAGACACGTCTCCAGCTGGCCTGGCCTGCCTGGTATGCGCAAACGAGCAAGGAGGGGGACCCGGTTCACCTGATGCCGGTACCGCTCGAGCTTGGCACATTCTGGCATGCCCTGCAGGCTCTGCCCCATCAGGACGAGGCAGCCCTAACCCTGCATGAGTGGCTGGCCGGCCGGGGCATTGCCTTGGGTCAGGATCACTTCTACTGGCAGCCTCCTGCGCCCTAGATAGCCCGAGGAACTATGCAAACGCTACTGAATCGATTGGCCGCAAACCTTGGCCAAGGGCCTTTTATTGCCGACGCACAGGGAAAGTACCATCTGCGGATCGATGGTTATCCCCTTTTTCTGACCCCCAGAAACGGTGAGTTGCTGCTGAGTACCCCGCTTGCAAGCAGCCAGAGGAATGATGCTGAGGCCCATGATCCGGCGCTGCTAAAGCGTCTGTTGCAACAGGTGGTGGCCTGGGGGCGTCATGCCCCCCATGCCCTGGTGCTGGATGAGCTTGGCAATCTGCAGCTGGAGGCGCGGCTCGCGCTGGAGTGGCTCGATGAGGCGCTGCTGGCGGAGCGCCTGAGCCAGCACATCGCCCTGCTGGAGCGCTTGGAACCCCAATTGACCGAGGCCGCCTTGGCCCCCCAATGGAGACAGATGATATGGCACCCTTGAGTGTGCAACCCCTGCTGCGTCCCCTGTTGTGGATCTGCCTCGCCGTGATGGCGTGGCAGCGTCCCGCCATGGCACAGGAGCTGGACTGGGTGCCCATGCCTTACAGCTATGTGGCGGAAGGGGAGAGTCTGCGCGACGTCCTGGTCAACTTCGGTGCCAACTACGAGGTCTCCGTGGTGGTCAGCGACAAGGTCAACGATCAGGTCAACGGTCAGTTTGAACATGACGAGCCGCTCGCCTTTTTGCAGCAGCTCTCCTCCCTCTACAACCTGGTCTGGTACTACGACGGTAATGTGCTCTACGTCTTCAAGAACAGCGAAGTGCAGTCCCGTCTCATCAATCTTGAGCAGACTGGCGCAGCAGAACTCAAACAGGCGCTGCAACGAGCCGGGATCTGGGAGCCCCGCTTCGGCTGGCGCCCCGATGCGGATAACCGGTTGGTCTATGTCTCCGGCCCGCCCCGTTACCTTGAACTGATCGAGCAGACCGCGCTGGCACTGGAGCAACAGTCCCAGCTGCGCAGCGAGAAGACCGGGCCGCTGGCCATCGAGATCTTCCCCCTCAAGTATGCCTCGGCGACTGACCGCTCCATCCAGTACCGCGATACCGATGTGGCGGCGCCCGGTGTGGCGACCATTCTGGCCAAGCTGTTGAGCGATGCTGGCGTGCAGATGGTCAACGGCGAGGGTAGCAAGGCAGCAACGGCCACCTCCGGTCAGGCCATCGTGCAAGCCGATCCTTCCCTCAATGCGGTGATCGTGCGCGATGCTCCGGAGCGGATGGCGATGTACGACAAGTTGATCGCCGCGCTCGACAAACCGGCGGCCCGTATCGAGGTGGCGCTCTCCATCATCGATATCAATGCCGAGGATCTCTCCCAGTTGGGGGTGGATTGGCGAGTGGGGATCCGTACCGGTTCCAACCAGCAGGTGATCATCAAGACCACCGGCGATCGCAAAGGAATTGAAGGGGGCGCTGCGCTCGGCAGTCTGGTGGACTCCAAGGGACTCGACTATCTGCTGGCCCGGGTCAACTTGCTGGAAAACGAAGGCAATGCCCAGGTGGTCTCCCGCCCGACCTTGCTGACCCAGGAGAACACCCAGGCGGTGATCGACCACAGCGAAACCTATTACGTGAAGATCAGCGGTGAGCGGGTGGCCGAGCTGCAGGGGATCACTTACGGCACCATGCTGCGAATGACGCCCCGAGTGATCCAGATGGGTGACAGACCCGAGATCAGCCTGAGCCTCCACATCGAGGATGGCAACCAGAAACCCAACAGTGCGGGGGCCGATG
The DNA here is from genome assembly GCF_019047085.1 of Aeromonas sp. FDAARGOS 1404. Taxonomy (NCBI): domain Bacteria; kingdom Pseudomonadati; phylum Pseudomonadota; class Gammaproteobacteria; order Aeromonadales; family Aeromonadaceae; genus Aeromonas; species Aeromonas sp. FDAARGOS 1404. The sequence continues at coordinate 903,908 of NZ_CP077237.1, read as the reverse complement.
GCATTCCCACCATCAGTCGCACCGTGGTCGATACCATCGCCCGGGTCGGCCACGGCCAGAGTCTGCTGATTGGCGGTATCTACCGCGACGAGATGAGCGAGAACCTGAGCAAGGTGCCCTTCCTTGGTGACATCCCTTATCTGGGGGCGCTGTTCCGTAGCAAGGACACCCAGACTCGTCGTTCGGTGCGGCTATTTATCATCGAGCCTCGTCTGATTGATGACGGTATTGCCCACTATCTGGCGCTGGGCAATGGTCAGGATTTGCGAGCCGGGGTGCTCGGGGCTGATGAGATCTCCAATCAGAGTCTCTCCCTTGGCAAGGTGCTGGGGGGCGCGCAATGCCAGCCGCTGGCTGCAGCCCGTGATGTGCAGCAACTGCTGCGTCAGGGGGGCAAGAGCTCGTCTCTCACTCAGTGCCGGATGGGCAATGAGCTGGGGTGGCGTCTGGTCGAAATGAACAAGGATCAAAAATGTACACCGGCCGCCAGCTGGTGTGTGCAGGCGGGCAATGAGGGCGCTACCCGATGAGCTGGAAGTGCCGCGTATATCGCGGGCTCAACCGCGGGGTAGAAGTTCCTCTGCCGGAGGGGCGTCTGGTCATCGGTTCCGATCCCCTCAAGGCTGATCTGGTGCTGGTGGATGAGGGGATGGCCCCCGAGCATCTGGTACTGCTGGTGAATGGGGAAGGGATCACTCTGCAAGCCTGGGCGGACGGTATTACCCCGACTCAGGACGGTGTCGCCCTGACCGCGGGAGAGACGCTCAGGGCGGGAACGCGACTGGAGGCAGGCCCGCTGCTCTGGAGCTTCTGTGACAACAGTCGTTCGCTACCCGAACAGCTTGAGGCTCTGGCGGCGGTGGTTGCTCCTTCTCGTGCGCCGCGGCGGCGGACAGCGGGCGCCGATGTCTGGATGGGGGTCCTCTGCCTGAGTCTGGTGGTCGCCGTGGTCTTGCTGCTCGGCACGGGCTGGTGGCATGGCGCCGACGAGAACGAATCCGCCCGCAGTGAGCAGGCATTGAAGCGCTTTCTGGCCGCACCAAACTACCGTCAGGTGGTGCTGAACAGTAGTGACCCCGAGCTGTGGCAGCTCTCGGGTTATGTCGATGAGAACAGCGCGCGTCTTGCTTTGCAGCAGTACCTCGACAGCAAAGGTTTCAGCTACCGGCTGGAGCTGCGCACCATGGAAGATCTGCGGCAGGGTGCCGGCTTTATCTTGCAGAAGCTGGGTTATGAACAGCTGCAGATCCGCAATGGCAAGGAGCCCGGCTGGCTCAAGCTCAGCGGTGAAATTCAGGGGCAGGATGGCAAATGGAGCACCATTGAATCTCTGCTCAAGCAGGAGGTCCCCGGCCTGCTGGGGGTTGAGAATCAGGTACAGATTGCCGGGGCTTATCGCAAGCGCCTCGATGCCTTGCTGCAGGAGCAGGGTCTGGCTGGGACATTGCGGGTGCGCGAGGCGGGTGGGCGACTCGAACTCTCCGGCCAGCTGGATGAGCGTCAGCTCAGCCAGTTTCAGCAGGTCAACCAGCAGTTTCGCCGCGAGTTCGGTACACACCCGACGCTGGAGCTGATCAACCAGACCAGAACGCCGCGTCAGGATGAGCTGGAGTTCGACGTGCGCAGCGTCTCGTTTGGCCGGGTGCCTTATGTGGTACTGGCAGACAACCAGCGCTATCCGGTTGGGGGCGCAACCTCCAGCGGGGTGCGGGTGCTGGCCATTCGCCCCGATGCGGTGGTGGTGAGCAAGGGCAAGCAGCAATACATCGTCAAATTAAAAGGAGCCGAGCGGCATGATGACCAGTTTGGAAGCGCGACTGTCCGGCGCTGATCCCGCCTTTGCCCGTGAGCTGCATGAGCAGCTTGTTCAGGCTCAGGGTGAAGTGAAACGGCAACTGCTGCGCGGGGGAACCCCGCAACAGTATCGGGAGTGGCAACAACAGGCCGACGCCATCGAGGCGGGGCTCACGATCATTGGCAAGATAAAGGAGCACAACCATGGCTGATTACTTTACCTATACGGACAAGAACAGTAACACCCTCGATCAAGTGGCAGAAAACCTTTCTGGTCAGGCCAACACCGCCAACACCGAGGTCAACAAGGCCATTGAGGCGATGAAAACCAATCCGGACAACCCGGCGTTGCTGGCCGAGCTGCAGCACAAGATCAACAAATGGTCGGTGATCTACAACATCAACTCCACCGTGACTCGGGCCATGAAAGACCTGATGCAGGGTATTTTGCAGAAGATTTGATGATGAACCCTGAACTCAAGCGACAACTGGCCGAACTTGCGCTGGCTGGCACCGGCCACCATTGCCATCAGGAGGCAGCTACTATTGCCGACTGGCTGGCGGGTGCGCCGGAGATGACCGAGTGTGTAACGCTCATTCGCCTCTCCTCCCTGATGAACCGGGGGGATTACCAGGCCGCTTTGCAGCTTGGTGGCGAGCACTGCACACCGGATATCGAACCCTGGCTGGCCCTGTGCGAGTGGCGGCTTGGTCGGCAGGAGGCGCTGGCTGCACGGTTGCTGCGACTGGAACAGAGCGGTCAGCCAGCCTTGCAACAGTTTGCCGCAGGCCTGCGCGAGCAGATGACCTCATGAAAATTGAAGGCAGCGATCAGCTTGGGGGAGAGCAGCCGTTGCGTCAGCCACCCCCGCCCGAATCCATGGCCCAACGCCAGTTCGAGCGACTGCTGGCCAAGACCCCCGAGCCGGATCTGTTCGAACGCTGGCAACAGGGGACACCCCTTGAGGGTTTGCTGGCCGGTGTAACACCAGCCGCCAAGCGTGAACTGCTCTGGCAGATCTACCAACAGGGCGACAAACCGGCGCCGGAGATTGGCAAGCAATTGTTTGCCCCGGTCACCGACAAGCTGATCGCGCGTTTTGGCGAGCGTCAGTCGCCGGTGGTGGATGCCATCGATCTGCCGGAGCTGCGAGCCACCATGCGGGAGTTTGACCCCCTTGCGTCGCGGCGGGAGAAGGTGTTGCTGAACTTGTTGAGCGAGCTCAGGGACGGGCAGGGCGCCGTGCCTGCGGGGCATCAATTTCTCGATGCACTGGCCCGGCGCGAGCTGATGACCCTGATCCCGCTCAACGGCATGGTAGACAATCTGATGCGCAATTCGCACAAACTTGATCTGGAGGCGTGATGGAAATTGCACAGTCTGCCCAGGCGGTGGTAACCAGCCTGGATGAGTTGAAAGCGGTGGATCTCTCCTCGCCCCATGTCGCCAGTTTTGAACAGGCGATGGGGAGCACATCCCAGGGGATGGGGAGCTCTCTGCTCGGGGAGCTGGGGGAGTTGAAGCAGCAGTTTGTCGAGGCCAAGCAGAGCCTGCAAGCCGAGCTGGCCACCCCGGGGGATGATCCCAACAGCCTGATGCAGATGCAGTGGTCGCTGATGCGGATCACCATGCAGGAGGAGCTGATTGCCAAGACAGTGGGCAAGATGAGCCAGAACGTAGAAACCCTGTTGAAGACCCAGTGAGGTAGTGTGAAGAGATCGATGCTGATGGGGGTGCTTGGCGCCTCGTTGCTGCTCAGTGGCTGCAAAGTGGAGCTCTATACCGGGGTCACTCAGAAAGAGGGCAACGAGATGCTGGCGTTGCTGCAAACCGAGGGGATCGCCTCGGACAAGCAGCCGGACAAGGATGGCCGCATCAAGCTGCTGGTGGAGGAGTCCGACGTGGCGCAGGCCATCGAGACCCTCAAACGCAAGGGCTATCCAAAAGAGAGCTTCTCCACTCTGCAGGATGTGTTTCCCAAGGATGGCCTCATCTCCTCGCCCACCGAGGAGCGGGCTCGCCTCACCTATGCCAAGGCGCAGGAGATCTCCAACACTCTGTCGGAAATAGACGGCGTGCTGGTGGCTCGTGTCCATGTGGTGCTGCCGGAAGGCAATGAAGGGATCAGCAAGAAACCCTCTCCCGCCTCGGCCTCGGTCTTTATCAAGCATGCGGCGGATATCCAGCTCGATACCTACATTCCGCAGATCAAGCAGTTAGTCAACAACAGTATCGAGGGGCTCGCCTACGACCGGATCAGCGTGGTGCTGGTGCCCTCGGCGGATGTGCGCCAGAGCCCGCTGATGCCGCGCAATACCTCGCTCTTCTCCATTGAAGTGAGCGAAGGTTCAAAGTGGCGGCTGGGCGGCCTGATTGCCCTGTTGCTGGCGCTGGTGGTGACCAGCAACCTGGCGCAATACATGTGGCACCGGAGCCGGAGTCGCGGATGACGGTCGGTTTGACCCCCTATCAGCTGCGCTTTTGCCCGGCCAGTTACCTCCATGAGGCGCACCTGCCCTCATCCTGGGCGCAGGTGCCCAAACTCCTGCCCGAGTGGCGAACACTGCCAGCCAGTAACGGCGCTCTGCTCGAGGCGCTGGCGCTGGGGATTGGTTATGAGATGCCAGTGCCTCTGGGTGGATTGGCGCTCTTTCCCCAAAGTGAGTTGGTGCTGTTGTTGCGCCGTTTGGGGGCCGTGCTGCACGGCGAGGCGATCCGTCGCTGTCTGCTGGCACCGATGCTGCGCCAGATCATCGCCTTGCTGGGGGAGGAGGGGCACAGAGCTGTACTTTCCCAGCTCGACCTGTTGATCGGCCCCTGGCCCGCTGGCTGGCAGCTGCCTCTGCCCGCTCAGCTCGATGAGGGGGTGCTGGAAGAGGCGGGCTTGCAGTTCTGGCTGGCGGCGGCCGGGGCAGGCTACCCCGACTGGGCTCGCCGTCTCACCCTGCGACTTTCCCCAGCGCCACCCGGGCCATCATGGCCTTTGGCGGCTGACCAGCTGCCACTGGCCCGGGCGCTTTGTCTCAAGATTGCCAAACAGGTAACTCCCCAATGCTGCCATTTGTTGAAATAAAGAGTAACCATCTGCAACTGGCGCCAAGCCAGCGTATTTTGCGTAGCCAGGATTACCTCTCCTACCTGAGCGCACAGGAGTTGGTAGAGGCCGCTCGTGCCCAGGCGGCCGATATCGTGGCCGAGGCCCGCGCCGTCTATGAAGAGCAGAAGAGCCTTGGCTGGCAAGCCGGGATTGACGAGGCCCGGCGCGAACAGGCAGTGCTGATCCACCAGACCCAGTTGCAGTGCCAGGGGTACTATCGCACCGTGGAGCAGCAGATGAGCGAGGTGGTGCTGCAGGCGGTGCGCAAGATCCTGCACGATTACGATCAGGTGGCGCTCACCCTCAAGGTGGTGCGCGAGGCGCTCTCGCTGGTGAGCAACCAGAAGCAGGTGACGATACGGGTTCATCCCGAGCAGGTGCAGGCGGTGCGCGACCAGATTGCCCGGGTGCACAAGGATTTCCCCGAAATCGGTTATCTCGAGATCTCCGCCGATGCCCGCCTCGATCAGGGGGGTTGCATCCTCGAGACCGAGGTGGGGATCATCGATGCCAGCCTCGACGGCCAGCTGGAGGCGCTCTCCCTCGCCATGAGCTCGGCGCTGGAAAAGCGTGGTGAACAGCAGGCCCGACTCGCCGGGGCGAATGCCGCGGTTGAATAAGGCGGCTGAATATATGGTCGGCTACGTGAGAGAACATTCATCTGACAAGTCCCGCCGGTTGTTACCTGCCCAAAACAAAACCGCCCCGGAGATCCGGGGCGGTTTTTTTATTTAGCGATACCGAGATGAGTCGTGGACGACATAAGGGCTCAGCGATAGCGGCCACGTACCGAGCTGCTGGCGCGGCCGGCCATCTTGATCAGGCTCTGGCGGGTATGCAGGTGGCAGAGCGCGACGCCGAGGGCATCTGCTGCATCCGCCTGCGGGGTGGCGGAGAGTTTCAGCAGATGGGTCACCATATGCTGCACCTGCTCCTTGGCTGCGCCGCCGGTGCCCACCACTGCTTGCTTGATCTGGGTGGCGGAGTATTCGCTCACCGGCAGATAGGCGTTGACCGCGGCGACGATGGCGCTGCCCCGGGCCTGCCCCAGTTTCAGGGCCGAGTCGGCGTTGCGGGCCATAAAAACCCGCTCGATGGCAAACTCGGTGGGCTTGAACTGGGTGATGATCTCGCATACCCCGTCATAGACCTGCTTGAGGCGCTCCGGTAGCTCGCCGCAATCGGTGCGGATGCAGCCAGAGCCCAAGTATTCGGCCTTGCCGCCCACGACCCGGATAACCCCGTATCCGGTGATCCGCGAACCCGGATCGATGCCCAAAATAATGCTCATGGGTGTTGATTGCTCTAAACGCGAGTGATGGCCGCCAAGATAGCAAACTGTGGCCCGTTTGGCTGTATGTCCCGGGTCAAGCGGGCAAAGATTGGCCAGCCTGCGTCGGGCGTGGTTAGCCCTTGAACAGCGCTATGGTGTCGCCATCCTGCAGGCTGCCCGCGCCACGCACCACCACCCGGTCCCCCTGCTTGAGGGCGCCGCTCACCGCCACCTGCTGGCTGTCGCCAAACAGCACGGTGACCGGCACCCGATTCACCTTGAGCGCCTTGCCGCTTCTCGCCACCTGATAGACCACGCTGCCATCGGTGCCGAGCACCAGGGCATCTCGGGGCAGCAGCATGCTCTGCTGATCCCCCAGTGGCAGGGCAACCCGTACCGGCGAGCCGATGATGAAGTTGCCTGCTTCCGGTTTGAGGCGCAGCTCGATGAGGCGCGACTTGGGATCGGCGCTGGCGGCTCGCTGGTAATAGACGCCGTGACCGCTCAGCTGCTCCCCCTCCACCCGAAGCCGGGTTTGTGGCGCCAGCTGCTGTGCCCAGAGAATGGGGGCCTGCAGGCGGATATCCGGCTGATCCGGGTTGACCAGCTCCAGCGCCTGCTCGCCCGCGTCCACATGCTCGCCGGGCTGGATGAAGTGGTTGTTCACCACCCCGTCGAACGGGGCATAGATGTGGCTGCGGCGCAGCTGTTCCTCAATCTGGTTCACCTGTATGGCGGCCAGCCGCTCGGCCAGCGCGGCCTGCTCCACATCGTAGCTGGCCTTGTCGTACTGGCTCTGGGAGGCGCTCTTTTGCTGGTGCAGTCGGGTGATCCGTTGGGATTCGGCGCGGGCGAAGCGCAGGTTGCTCTGCCATTTCGCCTGCTCGGCGCGAGCCTGCTCCAGCGAGAGGCGCAGCGCCGCACTGTCGAGGCGCAGCAGCTCGTCCCCTTTTTTGACCCGGCTGCCAAATTCGGCGATCCACTCCACCCGGCCGCTCACTTCGGCGCTGAGCGCCGCTTGCTGGCGACTCGCCACCGTGCCGCTGACCCAGATATTGGCGGCCGCATCCCCTTGGGTCACATCCGCCAGGGTCACCATCTTGCCCTGATCGGCCAATACCGGTAGTGCACTGCCTGCAATCAGCACAGCGCCAGCCAACATTCGGGTAATCATATGTGTCATCAATGAGCTCCTTGCTCAGGCCCGCTGGCGCAGGGGTTGTGGGATCGCCACCTGCTCCCCGAGACGCAGGAAGGCAGGCAACAGGATCAGGGTAAACAGGGTGCTGCAACTCATGCCGCCGACAATGACGGTGGCGAGCCCGCGGTAAATTTCGCTCCCCTCGCTCGGGCTCAGCATTAGCGGCAGCATGCCGAAGATGCTGGTGAGACTGGTCATGGCGATGGGACGCATCCGGCTTTGCAGGGCATCGGCCACCGCCAGCTGACGGCTCATGCCGTCCCGCTCGGCGGTGCGGGTCTGATGCACCAGCAGGATGGCGTTGTTGACCACCAGTCCCAGCAGGATGACAAAGCCGATGATGGTGAGCAGATCCATCGGCAGCGGCACCAGCAGCCCGCTCAGTTGCAGCGCCAGAACGCCGCCAACCGAGGCTAGGGGCAGGGTGAGCAACACCAGCAGGGCATCCTTGATGGAGGCAAACACCCCCCACAGCAGCACCAGCAGGATCACTACGGCGAACAGGAAGATGGTCCCCAGATTGTCGAGCGCCTGTTGCAGGCTGTCGGCGTTGCCGGCAATGCGCAGCTCGCCACCGGCGGGCAGCAGGGGGCGGATGGCGGCAAAACTGCGGTTTTTCAGGGTGTCGATCACCTGCTCCATGGTCATGCCCGCCGGAGGCGCTATCTGCAGGATGATGCTGCGCCGCCCATCGGCCCGGAAGATGCTGGCCGGGCCCATGTCGTGCTCCACCCGTAGCAGCTCGCCAAGGGGAACGATGCGCCCGGAGGGGGTGGCCAGCGGCACTGCCTTCAGTTCGTCCGGATTGGCGGAGCTCTGCCCCATCAGCATGATGTCGAGCCGATCCTCGCCGTCGAAATACTCGCCAACCCGCAAGCCGTCGCCAAAGGTCTGGATGATGGTGGGCAGGGGCGTGCGATCCCAACCCACTTCGGCGAGACGCCGATCTTGCGGCACCAGTTTGAGCTCGGGGGCGGTGAAGTCGAGACTCGGTTCGGGCCGGATCTGTGCTCCCGGCAGGTCCTTGCTGAGGATCCCCATGCTGGCACGGGCCGCCTGATAGAGCTCGGGCAGGTTGCCTCCCTGCAGCAGCAGGGAGACGCCGTTCTCGCTGTCAAAGCCGCCAAACAGCGACCCCTGACCGCCGAACACCCGGGTGTCGGGAATACCCACCAGCAGCTGTTTCATCAACAGGCTCTCCAGCTCCTTGATGCGGGTCTCGTCCTTGGGGCGCACGCCAATCTGGGCGCCCCCCGGGTAGCGCAAGATGTAGTAGTTCTTGAGGGCAGGCTCTTTCTCCCCCTTCATGTAGGGGGCGAGGCGGGTGATCAGGGTATCGATCACCTCTTCGCGCTGGGCCTTGAGGTTGACCCCGGGGGTGAAGTTCATCCAGACATCCACCGCGTCCCGTTTCACGTCCGGCAGATAGTCCATCTTGGGCAGCAGCGCCCAAGTGGCCAGTGCCGGCAGACTCATCATCAGGGTGATGACCGTCCAGCGCTGGCGTGAGGTCGAGGTCCAGCGGATCACATGACGAGTGGTGCGCTGCCACAGCGATTCATAGGGATCGGTCAGCGTTTCACGCCCCATCCAGCGCGCCGCCACCGCAGGCAGCACGATGACGGCGACCAGCATGGAGACTGTCACGGCGCAGGCGATGGTGAGCGCCAGATCGGCAAACAGCTGACCCTCCACATCGTTGAGCAGCAGCACCGGCAGGAAGATAGCAACCGTGGTGAGGGTGGAGGCGACCAGCGCCGTCCACACCTGACGGGTGCCTTCGAGCGCCGCCTCCGCCTTGCTCAAATCCCCCCGCTCGTGGCGCCGGTAGATACTCTCCAGCACCACGATGGCGGCGTCGAGCACCATGCCGACGGCAAAGGCGATGCCCGCCAGCGAGATGATGTTGAGGGTGCGATCCATCACCTTGAGCAGGCAGAAGGTGAGCATGATGCTGATGGGGATGGCGAGGGCAATCATCAGGGTCGCCTTGAGCTGGCGCAGGAAGAGCCAGAGGATGGCGCAAGAGAGCAACACCCCGAGCCCCAGGTTGGCGGTGACCATGCTGACGGCGCGATTGATGTAGAGGGAGGCATCGAACGACTGCTCCATGTGCAGACCTACCGGCTCCAGCACCTCGCGGTTGAGCTCGTTCACCCGAGCCTTGATCGCCTCAAGGGATGCCAGGGCATTGGCACCGCTCTCCTTGAAGATCTGGGCGGCGATGGCGGTATTGCCGTTCTGGATCCGCAGCACCGGGTTCTCTTCCCGGGCCACCCTTACTTCTGCTACATCCCGCAGATAGATGGGCAGGCCATCGCGCCAGTCCACCACCTTGTCCCCCAGCGTCTCGACATCATAGCGACCGGCGAAGCGCAGCTTGTACTCCCAGCGACCGATGTCGAGGGTACCGGCCGACACGTCCCAGCCGGTGGTGGCGCGGCTGGCCAGCACCGGGATCTCCACTCCCAGCTCGGCGGCTCGGTAGGGGTCGAAGCGGATCTGGATCTGGCGCTCGTTTATCCCCTCGACTGCGACCGTCGAGACCCCTTCAATGCGCTCCAGCTCGGGTTTGACCCGCGCCTCGATCAGCGCCTGATGATCATCGATCACCCCTTTGGTGCCGGGCAGTTGCTGGATGAAGAAGAAGGTAAGGGTGTCGTTGCTGCTGTAGTTGTTGACGTAGGGGCCGCCAATCTTGTCCGGCAATCCCGAGACCCGGTTCAGCCGCGAAATCACATCGAGTTGGGCCCGCTGCATGTCGGTGCCGAGGGCAAACTCCATGTCGATTTCGGTAAAGCCGGGATAGCTGTTGCTGACAAGGCTCTTGAGCCCCTGCACCCCCTGCATCTCCTGCTCGATGGGGTCGGTGATCTCCGACTCCATCTCCTGGGGCGAGGCTGAACGCCAGCTCACCGAGATGTTGAGGTGTGGACGGTCGATGTCGGGGAACAGCTGGATCGGCAGTCCCCGGATGCTGAGCAGGCCCAGCAGGAAAATCAGCACGATCGAGACCGCCACCCAGATGGGGCGTTCGATCGCCGTTTTGGCGAGGTTCATTCACTCTTCCTGAGTTGTTGTTATCGGCCATTCCGCTGGCCTTGCTTCCAAAGCCCCTGCAACAGGGACTCAAGCATTTAACTGGAATTCTCCCGGCTTGTAAATGCATGGTTAACAAACAAAAAAACCGGCCACGAGGGCCGGTTTGGTACTGGTTTGCCAAGGGATCAGGCGGCGTGCTCGACCTTGTTTGGCTGTTTGTTTGGTTGCTGGGAGAAGCCTTCCAGCTCGCCCGGGGCGAAGTTGTCTACCTGAATGGCTTCGTAGCGCAGGGCATCTGCGGCCAGCAGTTTGTCCGCTTCGTCCTTGCTCAGGATGGAACCGGCCAGTGCGGCGGCAACCAGCTCCGGCAGCGCCAGTTTGCGGGGCAGTTTGCCCTCTTTCTGGGCCTGCACCAGCTTCTTCTCGTAGGGCTGCACAGCGACCATGGCCTGGAAGGCGCGCTCCATCAGGCCGACCGGATCCGCCTCGTCCTTGCCCACGTAGCAGAGGGCGGTCAGACGGTCGCGAAACTCGCCCGGCTTCATCATGGCCAGACAGATGGCGTGGCAGCGATCGTCGGCCGGCATCTTGTAACCGACGCCGAACGGGAACACCACCCGCTTGAGTACGGCACCCACCACCTTGTTCGGGAAGTTCTGGAAAAAGCCCTCGAACGCCTTGCCAATCAGGTAGAGGTTGCGCTCCACCGCGTACTGCACGAACGGCAGATCGGAGACCATGCGGCCCTGATCCTCGTAGTGCTTGAGGGTTGCGGAGGCCAGGTAGAGGTGGCTCAGCACGTCACCCAGACGGGCGGAGATCATCTCCTTGCGCTTGAGATCGCCACCCAGCATCAGCATGGAGACGTCGGCGCACAGGGCCAGCCCTTTACTCATACGGGAGAGCTGTTTGTAGTAGCGAGCGGTTTCACCGGCCACCGGCGCGCTGTTGAACTGGCCCAGAGTCAGCCCCTGGAACAGGGAGCCGAAGAAGTTGCCGGCGCCGAAGGCGATGTGCTTCATCAGCAGGGCGTCAAACTTCTCGAGACCGCGCTCCACGTCGGTGTCGGCCGCCGCTTCCAGCTCGGCAAACACGTACGGGTGGCAGCGGGTAGCTCCTTGCCCGAAGATCATCAGGTTGCGGGTCAGGATGTTGGCCCCTTCCACCGTGATGGCGACCGGAATACCCATGTAGGCGTAGCCGGTGTAGTTTTTCGGGCCCAGCTGGATGGCACGACCGGCGTGGATGTCCATGGAGTCATCCATGATCTGGCGCGCCATTTCGGTCATGTGGTACTTGGAAATCGCGGTGACGATGGCCGGTGCCTGACCCAAGTCCAGCGAGCCGGCGGTCATGCGACGGGCCCCTTCCAGCTGATAGGTGAGGCCGCCGATGCGAGCCAGCGCCTCTTGCACCCCTTCAAACTTGCCGATGGACATGCCGAACTGCTTGCGCACATAGGAGTAGGCGCCCACGGTGCGGCTCGCCATGTGACCGCAAGCGGTGCCAAGGGCAGGCAGCGAGATGCCGCGACCGGCGGAGAGGCACTCCACCAGCATGCGCCAGCCACGACCGGCGTAATCCGGGCCGCCGATGATCCAATCGAGCGGAATGAACACATCCTTGCCGAAGGTCGGGCCGTTCAGAAACGCCAGACCCATGGGGTAGTGGCGATCGCCGACACGCACGCCGGGGTGGCTGGTGGGGATGAGGGCGCAGGTGATGCCGAGCTCTTCCTTGTCACCCAGCAGTTTTTCCGGGTCATAGAGTTTGAACGCCAGCCCCAGTACGGTAGCGCGCGGCGCCAGGGTGATGTAGCGCTTGTTCCAGTTGAGGCGAATACCCAGCACCTCTTCACCCTTGTGCATCCCTTTGCAGACGATTCCCTTGTCAGGAATGGCACCTGCATCGGAGCCCGCCTCCGGCCCGGTCAGGGCGAAGCAGGGCACCTCTTTGCCATTGGCCAGCCCCGGCAGCCAGAAATCTTTCTGGGCCTGGGTGCCGTAGTGCATCAGCAGCTCACCCGGGCCGAGAGAGTTCGGCACCATGACGGTGACAGCCACGCTCAGGCTCTTGGTCGCGATACGGGTGACGATGGTGGAGTTGGCAATCGCCGAGAATTCGCGGCCGCCGTAGGATTTCGGGATGATCAGGGAGAAGAAGCCTTCCTTCTTCAGATAGTCCCACACCGGCTCTGGCAGGTCTTTGGTTTCGTTGACGATCTTGAAGTCATCAACCATGGCGAGCAGGGTTTCGACCTGATTGTCGATAAAGGCCTGCTCCTCTGCGGTCAGCTCGGCCTTGCCGTAGCCGTGCAGTTTTTTCCAGTCGGGGTTGCCGCGAAACAACTCGCCATCCCACCAGACGGAGCCGGCTTCCATGGCCTCCCGCTCGGTAGCTGACAAGGGCGGCAGTATCTTTTTGAAGATGCCGAACACCGGACGGGTTACCACCTTTTTACGGATGGAGGGTACGCCGAGCACAACGGCTATCGCCAGCACCAGCAGGACAAGCAATGTGATCATACCGAAGTTCCTTCTATTTCACTGTTTCCGTTGATTTATTGTTGGTTGTTACACGGCCAGGGAGAGCCTGGTCGACTCCACGGGCGCCCCGACTCCGGACGCCAGATAAGGAATAACGTTGCGCACCAGCCCTTCCACATCGAGCTGCTGGCCAAAGTCGGCCAGGGCGATATCGCGCAGCGCATCGGCAGAGGCCATGGTGAATACGACGGTGCCCAGGGTGAAGTGCAGGCGCCAGAAGAGATCCGCTGGCGACAGGGCCGGATTGGCCTTGGAGATGGCCTGGGTGATCCGCTGCAAAATGGGGCCATAGTGGGCGGTGATAAAGCGGCGCAGGTGGCCCTGGCTGTCGATATAGCCGCGTCCAAGCAGCTGCATGAAGATGGCCGGGCCGTTGGCCCGTACCGCCGATAGCTTCATCAGCGGCTCGACAAAACTTTCAAAGAGTTGCAGCAGGGTCAGCTGCTCCTGCTCCATCAGTACCCGCAGGCGAGCATCGAGATCGGGCATAAACAGGCTCAGATAGCGGTCGAGCACTGCCTGGATCAGCTCCTTCTTGGAGCCGAAGTGATAGTTCACCGACGCCAGATTGACGTCGGCCTCGCTGGTGATCAGACGCAAAGAGGTATCGGCGAATCCCCGCTCGGCAAACAGCACTTCAGCGGCGTCGAGAATACGGTTTTTGGTATCGATTTTACTCACTGGACACCTCACTTAAACGAATGTTTAAAAAGTACGTTTCATAACGTGAAGTGTCAAGAGAATGTGAATGAGTGTTAGCGGAATGTTTTTCGATGAAAAAAGCAAAGTGGGCGGAACTTAGTCAAAAAGCAGGACTCTATATCTATGCCACTGCAATTAAACATTAAGTCTCGCCCAACCTGCACCATGCTAGTTGGGCCTTTTTTTTGCGCGTCTGTTACCGGTTTGCGGTTTGCAGGCAAAAAAAACCGCCGCAGGGCGCGACGGTGGGGAAAGTGAGTTCGCGTCATCCTGACAGCAAACTGTCGATGCGAGTTCAGGCATGTATCGACGGGGGCAGTATGCCAGCCAGAGCCCCTCAGACTATGTCAGCTTCGCGGTATTTTGTGACAAAGTGTGGCAAGCACTGGCGTGGCCCAAGCTGCCGCTCTTTGCTATGCTGCCCTTTCAAAATATGAGGGGAGAGAAGATGAAGTACCCGGTCGATACCCACACTCACACCATTGCCAGCACCCATGCCTACAGCACCATCCACGACTATCTGCCGATAGCCAGGGCCAAGGGGATCAAGCTGTTTGCCACCACGGATCACGGGCCCGAGATGGCCGATGCCCCTCATGTCTGGCACTTTGCCAACTTGCCGATATTGCCAAGAGTGGTGGATGGGGTAGGGATTCTGCGGGGTATCGAGGCCAACATCAAAAACCTGGAGGGGGAGATCGATTTTCCCGAGCGTTACGAGTCGCGTCTGGACATGATCATGGCGGGCTTTCATGAGCAGGTATTCCCTCCCTGCGATCAGGCAACCCACACCCAGGCGATGATCAACGCCATCAAGAGTGGCCGGGTCGACATGATCAGCCACCCGGGCAACCCCTCATTTCCCATCGACATTCAGGCAGTGGTCAAGGCGGCCGCTGACTATCGGGTAGCGCTGGAGATCAACAACTCCTCCTTCATTCATTCCCGTCCGGGGAGCGAAGGCAACTGCCGTGCCATAGTCGAAGCCGCGCGAGATCTGGGGGCCTATCTCACTTTCGGCTCCGATTCCCACGTGGCATTTACTATTGGCGATTTTGACCACTGCCACCGTCTGGTGACCGAAGCGAGCTTCCCGCAAGAGCGGATCCTGGTGCGCTCCCCCCGCGCCCTGCTCGAATTTCTCGAAAGCCGCGGCCGTGCCCATATCCCCGAGTTTGTCGATCTGTAAATCGGGCTCTAACACCATGAGCCAACTCATAAAATCGAGCTGGCTCAATTGACTTGCCGGTCATTTTTTATGAATGTGGAGAGCAACAAGCCGGTATAGCTCAGTTGGTAGAGCAGCGCATTCGTAATGCGAAGGTCAGGAGTTCGATTCCCCTTATCGGCACCATATAAAACAAAGACTTATGGTTATCACATGGCTGACAAATTGTAGATTTTTGTCTTGGGTACCACATGGGGTACCACATTTGGCACGAGGTAGGAACTAACCTTACTCCTGAAAGGTCTTCCTAACGGAGAGTGCCACATTATCTCAATGTATTCCCTTAGTCGGGTAAAGCTGTGTTTATGAAGGAAAGTGTTACAATACTGTGGTGGCTCGTTCGAAGCCCAAAAAACCTTTGGCGGCTAAGACATCAAGGGTGATAAAACATGTTGTTCTCCTACGGCATGAACTAAGCCATAACAACTAAGCTATTGAAAACAAAAGCACTTTCATTTTAATGAAAGTGCTTTTTTAGTTTTGAACCCACACATGTAGAGCTAGGCATCTATGTTGACCACCCCTTTAAGGTCGTACTGATTACTGTCTTTGAGCCATAGCCTCAAGTCCTCCTGATTTTTTGGCCACTCCATAGAACAGCAGAGGGCTAAAAAGCCCTCTGCTGCTGTTTCTGTTTAGCTTTACGAGTCTCGGTTAACTCGTCACCTCATGCTCTTGCATCAAACCCGCAATGCTCCGACCCAACTCGATATCGTCATGGGGGATCAGCAAGTAACGCCATTGCTTGCCAGAATGCTGGCTTGCATGCTCATTAGCGTACTTACACCAACGAACTGCAGCCCGAGCTTTCGCTTGCACATCTGGGGTTGATACCTCGATTGCCTTTTTGGGCTCGATCAGCAAGCAGGAGTCTTTAGTCTCCACCACAAAATCAGGCTCATAGTTCTGCCCATTGGCATATTCGATCCGGAACTGCCCGTGGGCAGGCTTCATCCACTTGAGCACGCTTGCATCCCCTTCGAGGATCTGCGCCAAGCGCCACTCCCCATCGACAGAATCAAACTTTTGGTACGGATAACAGCATTTGCTAAAGCCAGTGAACAGCATCTGGCGAACCCTGCTCTTCTCTCCTGCCTGGATGGGAGAGCGGAAGTCACGAGGCTGTTCGTTATGGGCATAGTTGAAGGTGGCTGGCCGTAATACATCAAACCCTTTAGTAACGTGGCCAATGTAATCGGTTGGTGTCGTCCACATATGCTGTTTCATCTGCACCCAGATAAAGTCTGCCAGTTGCCGCCCCTGTGTTTTGAGCAGAACCTCTACCTCTTCATCATTCAGGTAGGTTTGCAAATGTGCAACCATTTGCCCTGCAAGGCGGTAAAGCAATCCCGCATGCTCGTCATAATCTATTTCGTCATGGTCGAAGAGATAATGAACCAGGTAGTTTTCCAGACGCTCCTCTGACATACCGCTTTGAGCCCAACTGATGGTGCTGGAGCTATTGTCCTGCAAATTTTGCAGCAACATCTCCTGACTACTTGGCCGCATCGCAATGCTGTTTAACCGACCCAACTCAAACTCTGCAAAACCATAGTTCACATCACGGGTCGGCAGGATCACGATCTGGGGAATGTCGATAGTGTGTTCTGCTACTTTTTCAGAAATCTGGCCAACTAACTTCGCAATACTCTTCTCATCCAACTCACGCGGAGCAATTGGAGCAGGGGAAGACATACCGGTCAGCTCTGGTTGAATGGCTGGGCTGGAGATAGGTGGTGATATCTCCTTCATCACCTGCTGAACCTTACGGGTAACGCTTTGTAGCACTTCAGGTGTCATCAACTCTTTGCTGCTTCCAAGACGCTTGGCTTCATCGCTGATGATCCTGACAGTGATCTCGGCAACTTGCCGCTGAGCCTCAGTTGCGAGAACCGGTGGAGGATTACCCGTGTGTATACTGTTGCCCTGGTATGGTGGAGCAAAGCCCTCCTTGACTTGATGGCCCTGACCATCAGTAGGAGTTAGTCCCAGCAGCGTATCGGCCTGCGATGGCACGATCACTTGATTCGGCTTATGTTCCGGGATCCCGTCATCGTCATCATCAGCCCCGATGAAGAGCATTTTCTTGATGATGGAGTCTTCCTGGTTGGAACGGTCAATGATCTCTTGAAACCGGTCATGGGCAATGATCGTCAAACGATCCACGGCCTCGACCCCTGTACGTTTCCCATAGGGCAGGCGCAAACCCCGGCCGATGGTCTGCTCGGTCAGGATCTCAGAAGCAGACGCACGCAGCGGTACTATGGTGTAGAGGTTGGTGACATCCCAGCCTTCTTTGAGCTTGTTAACGTGGATGACAATCTCGGTGTCCTTGTCATGCTCAACTGCCAACAGGCGTTGGGTGTTTTCGTCAGACTCTTGGCCGGTTTGGTTAGAGTGGACGGTAATCACCTTACCCTTATAGGCACCATTGAAGAATTCGCTATCTTCTATACGGGCCTTGATGGCTTCGGCGTGGTTGGTGTCTTGCGCAACCACCAGCATAAAGGGCTTAACCAGTGGCCGATTGGTATTGTTGGCGTAGCTGGCTAGCTCGGTCTTTACGTATTCATGATGATGGATACCATCTTCCAGCTTGATGGTTTCAAGCTGCTGTTCGCTGTAACTACTGGCTTTGAAGTCTTTGCGGGTAGCCACTGCCGGAGTCTTGATGTAACCATCATTGAGGGCTCGGGCAAGCGGATAGTGAAACACGATATTCTTGAAATCTCGTGGCTTAGCCCCAGTGGTTTTCGGCGTTGCCGTCAGCTCTATGCCCAACACAGGCCTAAGGTCGTTGATTGCGGTTGCACCAGAGTCTGCGTAGTAACGGTGGGCCTCGTCCATCAAGACCACCAGATCAGGCAAGTCGGCCAGATAGTTGAAGTAGGAGTCCCCGATATACTCCTGCAGACGGCGTACTTTCGCCTGCTTGGACTTCTCGGCTCCCTTCTTGTTATCCAGAGCATTGATCTTGGAAACATTAAAAATGTTGATATGCGGCGCGGTCTCGGCAGCAAACAAATCTCCCGTGGCACTCATCGTCTGAACCTGATCCAGACGAACGCCACGTCCCTCCTGATAGTCATCACCGGTGATCAATACCGGCGGTGTCTGAGCCAATTCGGGGATGCCTTGGAACACATACTTGGGCGAGCCGGGCAGAAAATCCTGCTTCAGCTTTTCATAGATTGTCAGGTTAGGAGCCAAGACAAAGAAATGCTGGCTACGCCCGGTCAGATAAAGCCATGCAATCATGGCTCCCATCAGGCGAGTCTTACCGACACCGGTTGCCAGAGCAAAGCAGAGCGAAGGAAAATCTCGCTCAAAACTCTTGAATGGCAGCTTCTCGGCTTTGAGGAGATCAATCCAGTGCTGTAAATCAGGCTCTTTCTCCAGCTTCAGCTGTTCTAACAAGCAGCAGAGGATCGCAAGCGATTCACTCTGCGGCTTGCGCAGGGAAAGGCGCGCCCCGATCTGGTTGGCGATAGTGGTCCCGTTGCTCATCTGTTTTCCTTATTCTTCGCTGTCGTCATCAGCCCACTCTTCGTCCTGCTCTTCTGGCAGCACATTAAGGGTGAAGCTGTAGTCATCATGATCCCACTCACATTTATTCAGAATGACTTTGGGGATTTTCTTCAGCGTCAAATTCGGGAAGTCGGCGCCATCCATCATAAACGCCTTACAACAGATCAACAGGGTACGCTCATTCCCCACTTCCTCGCTGATCCGCTTGAGCTGGTCATAGGCCAGTGAACCGGTGGTCACGTAGATATGATCCGTTTCAGTGCTGTAACCATGATTCCAGAACTGGGTTTGGCTTGGTGCATAGGTAAAGCCCATATGCTTGCACACTGCCTCGGCTAGCATCTCGGCGTTATATTCCTTATTGATAACCCAGTTGCCCCAATCATCTTTTTTCAGCAAAGAAGGGGCCAAGCGAAGATATCGGAAACCACCGCCACCTTGCCAGTTAACAGCTTTGGAAATGCCACCTTGATCCTCCCCATCAATCACTTTCTTCAGACGCGGAACGATATGGGTGTGGCAATGTTCACCCAGCTCAACCATGATCCAGCGACGGCCCATTTTGTGCGCAACTGCACCAGTAGTGCCTGAACCACCGAAAGAATCTAAGACTAAGTCTCCTAAATTAGAGCTCAGTTCAATAATTTTCGATATTAGCTTCTCTGGTTTGGGCGTAGAGAAAAGATCATTGCTATCTAAATTCAGCGCTTTCTGCTCTCGACGAGCCTCATCATTGTGACCAAAATTTGAGTAATCCCACCACGTGGTCGCAGGTACACTATCTGCAACCTCACTAAGAAAACGCTTCAATCTAGGGACATTGTTCCCACTTTCACCAAACCAAATTCTATTGTCAGCTATCAACTCCAATAATTTTTCATGATTATACCTCCAACTTGTGCCTGAAGGTGGCATGTGTGATTTGCCGGTCATCGGCGATACGATGGGATATATAGCGTAATCTCTAGCTTCATTGCGTTGCAAAGGGCCAGAAGTCCATGGACCTCGAGGATCATTATCCTGGTTTTTATATCTACTATCTTGCTCCGCTGTACGAGCAAAACGATTCAATTTAAATTTACTTATATTTTTTGCATATACAAGTAAATTATCGTGAGAACTGGAAAAGAACTCAGAGTCGCTTTTTACTGCATATTTCTTTTGCCAACAAATAGATGAAACATAGTTTTTTCTACCAAAAATGTCATCACAAATGACTTTTAGGTAATGAGCCTCATTATCATCAATGGTAATCCAAATTGAACCATCTTCACTCATGAGCATGCGTAATAGCTCTAGGCGATCTCGCATCATTGAAAGCCACATGGAGTGCTCAAGTCCATCATCGTAATGAGTAAATGCACTGCCAGTGTTATAGGGCGGGTCAATAAAGATACACTTCACCTTGCCTGCGTATTGCTGCTCCAGCGCTTTAAGCGCCAACAGATTATCACCATGGATTAACAGGTTGTCATTGAAAGCACAACCGTCATCACTCTCACTGTTCGTAGTGATTGATGGGGCCTGATAAGAAAGGCCCTTATCTTCCAGAAGAATACGCGGCTCAAGGCGTGGTCGTTTATCCTTGCCAATCCAGGTAAGCTCAAGTTTTTGTTTATTCATTGTGATTCTAATTCCAATGGAAATTAACGGGGCAACGCCAGCAGGCGCTCAATCCAGCGATTAAAATGTGGACATTGGGCGCGGATCGCATCCAGGCCGATATCTTCAGCAATCAAGGGGCCATGCAGTGTCTTTTTATAGTTCGGCACGAGAGCTAGGATCCGCTTGGAAGGTGCAGTTTGCGGGCTGTTATTGATATGCTCTGGCGAGTCAAACGCAGCACGAATGGCCTCCAGCTCAGCAACAGGCTCACCATCATCCAACCACTCGGCGAACTTGGCGGGGGCAGAAAAGAGCAGCGCTTCGAACTCATGCAGAAGCAGATTAGGGATAAAGTTGGGCTCATCGATATCCTGTTGTAGCGCCTGCTCTATCTGCAAGACGCGTTGATGGGCATCCTGCGCTTGGTTGTGGGTATCAGGAAAGTCAGTGGGTAAACCGTAGTAGTCGATCAAAGTGGTAACATAAGCCCCGTGATCTTGTCGACACAAGCGGGTGACTTGATGTTTTACCTTGCCATAGCTGACAATCCCGCCCTTATGACCCGGACTGGTCTGTGCCAGGATGGGGGTGAGATAAATGCCAAGTGGAGCAAAATAGGGCACTAGCAGATCGCGTACAAATGTTTCTTCAGTCTGCCCTTCTACGAAGACCAATACTCGACTCATGATTGTGGTCTCCCACCCAACAGGTTTTTCTTCCACAAATCACCGAGGCTGTAATCTTCTAACCATTCGCTTAATGAAGCAGTCTCCAAGCGTTTGAAGGTTGAGGAGCCGCCTTGTTTATCTACCACGATCAAATCCTCGGCATCGAACTGGTTAACGAGCTCGACAGACTGTGTCGAAATAATCAGCTGATGCTCATGACTGGCACTCTTTATCAATTCCGCCAATACGTTGATCGCATAAGGGTGCAACCCCAGCTCGGGTTCATCTACGATGATTGCGCTGGGCATAAACTCTTCTGGTTGCAACAACACTGTCGCCAACAGAATAAATCGCAGCGTTCCATCCGACAGTTCACTGGCTTTGAAGGGGATATCGTGATCTTTCTCAGTCCATTCAAGCTGAATGCTGTCTTGGTTATCTGGTGTGGCACGCAGGTAAAAGTCACCAAAATAGGGCGCAACCATGCGGATGGTACGTATTATCCGCTTGTAGTGGCTAGGGTGATTTTTTTGTATCCGGAACAAAAAAGCGGCTAGATTAGCGCCATCTTCACGCAGATAGTCATTATCGTTGATACGGTGGATCTGCTTGACCTTGGCACTTTCGCTGGTGTCATGGAAGTGGTAGACACGCCAGCGGCGCATAATTGGCAAGGTATATTGTTTAATACCGGTTTTATGCTGATCTGCTTGTGATTCAAAGTGCCCAGATGTAACGCCTTTATCACCGCTCATGTTCCACCATAAAGCCTCGCGTTGAAACATCATGCGGTTATCGTTGGTGGCTTCCAGTGCAAACTTGTAGCCATTGTTGCCGAAAAACAGCTCTCCTTTAAGCGTTTCACTTTGTTTGCGACCAAAATGTAACAAGGCATCAGGTCCACCCGCCTTGCCAACCAATGATTGCAAACGGTGATCAAGCAGGGTGGCAATTAATCTAAAGAATCCGATGAAGTTTGATTTACCGGCGCCATTGGCACCAATTAGTACATTCAAACTGCCCATTTTAAGGTCACAATGAGCAATCGATTTATAGCCATCAATCACTATGCGGCTCAACTGGTCACTACTGGTCACATCCTTCATGCTGCAGCCTCACATTCATTAGCTACGATCTGCCATGTTACCGCAAAGAGCTCAGTTACGCGGGTTTCGGTTGCCAGGCGTGCCTCAACCTCTTCCAACAGGCGGTCCTCCTCCTGTTCAATCAGTTTCTTCTCTTCGTAATAATGCAGCATGGCGTTGTCTCGTTCTCTCTCTAACTGCTTAAGGGCTCTCTTGGCCTCCATCTTCTCCTGCAAGGAGGTCAGCTGCCGGGAGGCCTTGCGCGCTTCCTTGATCTCTAGATCCAGCTGTTTGATACGCAGGTCCAGAGCAATGCGTTTGTCTTCTGACCAGCGTTCCAGCTTCTCTACTTCCTCGCCATAGTAGGTTTCGTTATCCCGTTCAACCTCACGCTGGAAATCCCCCAGCAGTGTTTGCTGCAGGCCTAACAGGGCTGATACATCAGGCTCTGGAATGACGAGTGGAGCTTGTGCTAACGGGAGTTGTAACAGCCTTTCGACCGTCTCGCTATGCAACTGCTCGCCATCATGGTTAGTGGCTAGCAGCAGCAATTGTTCACGTCGCTGCGCCTCTGACTCAATGCTCACCTTGATGACTTTGAGCAAGCCGCTATTACCTATCTGCTCCTTCACATCAACCCATTGTCCTTGATCCGGCGAGCGTTCATAAACAAACTGGAGTGCAGCAGGTGGCAGTGGCGCGGTCTTGGCCTGCTCGATCAATGCAGCTCCCAGACCATCGTGGGGGCGGAAAAACTCACCTTCCTCAATTTCTGCATTCTGCCAGTTCAGATTGTACTTGTTCCCTAGCCAGACAAAACCATCCATGGACTCACTAAAGTCACCATTCCCCCGTAAGGTCATACGCGCCAGCAACAACATCTTTTGCTGATAAGCCGTCAATTCCGCTGTTGTCTTGCCGCGACGAAGATTAAGGCGGCGGACGACATCTGCATCGAAGTGTTCGAAGAGTGAACGCCGAGTGTCGCTGTTTTTGGCTTCCAGATGCTCCCTGAGTTCTTCTTGCAAAGCATTAAATTCAGACTCAATTTGTGCATCACTGCGACAACGCTGGTAGATATCATGGATCCGGCGCTCAATATCGACGCCAGATTCGATAGAACCCAGAACTTCATCCGAGGCACCAAAGACGCCCTCGAAGAGTTGGAATTTCTGGCTAAGCAGTTCAAATACGCGCTCATCGGCGCGGTTACCCTTGTTGATGAAATTGACCACTACCACGTCATTTTTCTGGCCATAGCGGTGAACGCGGCCAATGCGCTGCTCTACCCGCTGCGGATTCCATGGCAAGTCGTAATTGATCAGCAAGGAGCAGAACTGCAGGTTGATACCTTCCGCACCGGCTTCGGTACAGATCATCAAGGTGGCATCATCGCGGAATTTCTCAACCAGAGCGGCTTTCATGTCTGCTGTTTTGGAGCCAGAGACACGGCTTGAACCTCGATGACGTTCAAGCCAGTCCCGATAAATCTGTTTCGACACAGAATCACTGTTACTACCATTCAGCATCACGATTTGGCCGTCATAGCCCTGGGTGGCTAACATCTCTGCCAACCATGTTTGCGTCCGAACCGATTCGGTAAAAATCACCGCCTTGCGTGATCCACCTAGCTCAGCCGTTTTCTCAAATGCACGTTCGAGAACACGAACAAGCGCATCAGCTTTGGCATTGTTCGAAATACTACTGGCAAGGCCTTGAAAATCCTTAAGTAGATCAATTTCGGCCTGCAGGGCTTGCGGGTCGATCAGCTCCTCGTCACCAATCCCTTCTTCATCCTGAAGGTCAGAAAAATTCTCATAATCCTCCAAGGCATCAAGCAGGGGCAGCTTTTGTTCCAGCCGTGCAATCATGGTCTGTAAAGTACCTTGAATTGCATGTGAAGAGGACGCCAAAATTTTACGAATAACCAGCGTCACCAGATGCCTAGCGCCGCTTTTGATTGCCAGCAGATCTTCACGTTGCAGGTACTCGGATACCTGCCTGTACAATTGCTCTTCTTGCGCTGACGGTCGATAGTCTTCAGTCATGGAATAACGGCGAGTAAAGCTGATCCCGCCCTCTTCTTGGACCTGACGTCTGAGAGTGCGATTACAAACCTTGCTCAATCGAGTTCGCAGCATAGCCAATTCAACCTGCTCAAGTTGCTGCCGACCATATCGAGCCTTAAACGAAGGTAAATCGCCAAAAAAGTACGGGTCTATGACGGATACAAGCCCATACAACTCCAGCATGCTGTTCTGTAATGGGGTGGCAGAAAGCAGGACCTTTTTGATGCCCATTAAAGCGTTGTCAAGCACCTTGGCTGTTTTGGCCCCATCATTTTTATAGATATTGCGCAACTTATGCGCTTCATCCATGACCACTAGATCCCAAGGAACTCGTTGGAGTTCCAATGATTTCCGAGCAGCAAACTCGTAGGAACATATACAGATTGCAGGCTGGCCAAAGGCACTTTCCATATCAAACGGATTGGCTATTCCTGCCTTTTTTGCCTCATTGAAGGACTTGGCCTCCATGATGAAAGAGGGGAGCGAAAACTTCTCTTCAAGCTCCTGGCTCCATTGTTTGCGCAAAGTGGCAGGAGCAATCAAAAGCAACTTTCGCCGACGCTCAGCCCATTTCTGCGCCAAAACCAAGCTGGCCTCGATCGTTTTCCCCAATCCAACTTCATCGGCCAGAATAACGCCATTAGACAAGGGGGATGCCAAGGCAAACATCGCCGCCTCAATCTGATGCGGGTTCATGTCCACCTTAGCCCCGGCCATCGTTTTGGTTAACGATTCTTCCGCCTTTCCCTCAAGGGTCATGTAATGGGCAAGCCAAGCCTGTTGATGTGGTGAATAGAATGTCATTCCTGATTGCCTTCTTGCTGTGCAGTTTTGCGCTTGAGGGGGTGGAAATCCTCCTCGTTATGAACTGCCAGAAAATCCCCTACAGCTTGGCGAATAAGCCATGAGATGGACACCTCATTGCTTTCAGCTATCCGTTGCAAGGACTCGAGCTGTGAATGAGATAAAGAGACGGTCGTTCTAACGGATTTCATAGCGCCTAAGTCACAGAGTGATGCGAGATGCATCACATTACATCACGGTGTCACTCTGAATGACACTCCAGATAACAACTCCATGATCTTTATCGATAAAATTGGCTGAAGTGTAGCCAATTATCATCCCGAAAGAACCCAATTGAGACACAATCAAGAGCTATGCGGAGTTGCGCCCAGGCGTTACGGGAAGGTCAACTCGTGACCTTCCCAACGATTTACAATCGTGCTGATATCAGAGTTAGCTCTGACTATCCCTGACATCAGGGGTCGCCTCCATGCTCTCCGCAGAGTAAATACAGATATAGACATAGCCGTGACTACCCAGGGTATCGGCTTCGCAAGTAAAGCCGCCGTGCTGGATAGTGATGCAGTGCTGGCGTTGGGCATCCAGTTCGCCGGTCAGCAGCTTGGCTTCTAGAGCTTTGATGATCTCCGGGAAAGCCTGGTCGAGCTTGGCTATTAGCACCTCACTCCAGTCACCTATCAGACTGGCCCGATCGGATAGAAAATCGAGCCGGTAGCGGCTCTGTATCAGACGAGCTCCAAAGCGTGGAGAGATATCACGCGGCAGACCCCAGCTGATGCTGGGGGGCGGTGTGAGAGTCTGGCGCTCTGGAGAGTGCGTGGCAGAGTATGTGGGATGGAGTGTGGTCATGATTAGCGATACCTCAGTTGAATGTCGATGATGGTGCCGGGCACGTTGTGACGCTGGCGCAGTCTGGTCAGGTGCTCAGGGAGTTCTGTCAGACTGGCCAGTCGCCCCCGGTAGAGCCGGGAGAGATTGACGTAGTCGGGATGGCTCACGGTGATGGTCACCTGATGCCCTGGCTGCCAGCGGCCAAACAGGCGAGCTTTGGCTTCCCTGATGGTGGTGATGCCGGGCGCTGGTAACGTCTGGCGGTTGCGCAGGTGCAGCTTGTTGAGCTCGGGGGCATAGCGATGCACCTCGAGCCCGGTGATAAGACGGGTCATGTTCAGTGACTCCAATGATGCAAAGGGCCAGCCTGAGAGGGCTGGCCCTTTATGTTGTTTGTTAATGAGCGATGGGACGGTCGCGGTGGCTAGCCGTTGTAAAACAGGATGTAGTTCACACCGGCCTGCTGGGCAGCAGTGAGCAAGGGTTGCAGTGCTGGCGGGATGGCATCGAGCTCCATAGCCAGATTCAAGGTGTACTCATAGGCGGAGTCATCCTTCACACCGACATGTTCATGGGAGGCCATACGCTTGACCCATTGCCATTCCGGTACCAAGTCTGCATCATCGTAATCGCCGATGATGGAACTCATGGCGACATCCAGCATCTGCATCACCGAATGACCTGCCAGTGGGTTAGGTGTTGCAGGGAGGGTGTTGGTCATTGCATCGTTCCTTGTTGTCTGGGCTGTGCGTTACAGCTGATTGATAACCGGCTTGCAATTGAGACGGTCCAGCAGGTGTAGCGAGCCGTATTGGGCTACCAGTCGGTCTATGGCCATCTGGGCGCAGGCCGTTCTGCTGGGCTTATTCTCAGGGATTGCGTAACGCACGGTGAGCCAGCCGCCGAGCAGGGCTATGCGGTAGCCACTCGGGATGTGGGTGAGCGAGGTGCCGATGCCCCTCCCGTGAATGAGAAAGGGCACGGCCTGGCCGCCGATGTCGATATCGATGCGCTGGCCCTTTAGCTCAAAGGTGGTGAGCTCGCCGGTTTGCGGATGTTTGCCGGGCACCTTGATGGTGATGTTTTTCGCCATTTCACACCTCCGGTTTGGCTTCAAAATGGTGTGTCACAACGCCAGCCTCTGGGTCGATGCTGATAAACGCCGGGGCTTGCGGGTGGTACTGATAGAGCCGCGCCAGTTCAGCGCGAAACGCCTCAACGTTTGGTGCAATCACATGACTGGTATCCCCCTCGGCGTAGGTAAAGGTCTCCAGCTTCTCGGTGTGAATCCATATCCCGAAGTACCAGGCGTCTTCCTCGGTATCGTATTGCTGCCAGCCCTGGGCCAGCAGCGTCCGGTCGTAGTAGTAACGGTCAGCCTGATGGCTGCCACGGTCGATGCGGCAACCCGTCACAGTGAGCTCAAACGGGATACAGCCCGCCTTGTGGGCTTTCTTGACCCGGCGCAGCAGCTTGAGGGCCTTGGCTCTGCTACGGCCATTACCGAGCGGTTGCGGCTGCCTGGCCCGTAATGCCAGGTGGGTCATTATCTTCGGTGCAGTGTTGTGGTTGAGCTGGCTGATAGCAGTGGTGAGTTGTCGGGCGGACAGAGTCTTGTAATCACGTAGGTCATGCATGGTGGGGTTTCCTTCAAATGCAAACAGCCCCTCGGCGTGAGGGGCTGTTAGAGGTCTTGTGTGTGCTGGTGGCCGTGGCTCAGGTGTGACTACTCCAATCCGGCTTGTCATTACTACCGTGGTTGACGTAGGCCCCCACAATGGTGCGTCGCCACTCCCCAACGGGATAGCCGAGGTCGTTGCACTCACGCTCCCACCACGCAAAGTTAATTTCGCGGGGCAGGTTCTCCACCATGTCCAGTGGACTCACGAACAGCGAGGTCTTGTGCATCGTTGGCACGGGCTTGACCTTGTCGGGGCCTGCGCGCTTGCCGGTCTCGTCATAGTCGTGTGCCCACTTCGGGAAGGTGAGCTGATAGGTAATGAGCCGATGCAAATCGCCATGTGCGCTCATGGCCTGAGCGACTGCGACCTGAGTGAAGCTATCGTTGAATTCGATCATGGGTGTTTCTCTCTTTCTGCTGGTGAACGGTAAGCTGCTGCCAACAGCGCAAATTGTTCGACCAGATAGCTGATACTGATGCCCAGTTCATCGCTCACTGCATCACCCAGACGATGATGCAGGTGTGCCATGTCATCGGCGATACGCTGGGCTATCTGGGCGGTTGAGCTCGGTGGTGAGCTTGTCACTGTCAGGGTGATGGAAAGGTTCATTACATCTCTCCCCAGGGGGCTTGCTCCCACAGTGACAGTCGAGTCAGCACGTCTTGCGCCAGCGCCTGCTGCAACTGCTGTAGTACCTTCACCAGCCGTGGAGCCTGCTCAGGGCTCCCACTCCATTCGCTCGATTGGTACAGGGCGCAGCAGGTGAATTTGTAGAGTGCTACCAGTTCTGCATCGGTGAGTGGTGCCTGGTGGTAACGGTGGGCAGGTTTAATCGGTCCCAGCTTGGTCGAGCAGTGCTGGCGTGGTTCTTTGTGGTCCTGCTGACGCCCCAGCTGATAGCGATGCCAGACCGCCCGCCGATTGGCGAGCATCATCAGCCGTACCAGCCGGTCTACCCGCCACGTCCAGGTACTGGTGACATCCATTGGTGAGTTCCACCAGAGGGAGCGCAGCAGCTCCAGGGTGTAGTGCGGTGGCATGGGGGCATTGCAAAAACGGTGTAACTGCACGGCAAAGGCAAGGTAATCCTTGCGATCGATCATGAAAGCAGACATGGGGTGACTCCTTGAAATGCAAAAGGCCACCTTCGGTGAGGTGGCCTTGTGGGTTGTGTCGAGATATCCGGATCATGGTGTGGGACCTGATGACCCTGGTTTGGGGATGCTGGCGTTATTCGTGTGCCTGCTCTGCGTCTGGGTAAGCCTCATCGAACAGGATGGCGTAGAGTGCACAATCAATGCCGTTAACGGCATCATGATGCGGGTAGTAGGGCGGTGCGTCTCGGGAGCGCTCGAAGTAGTCGCCAAAGCAGCTGAGATATTCACGGGTCTCGATGGTGGATCCTTGCAGCAGGGTCTCTTCAAGCCGCTTGGCATAGGCCTCGTCATCACGCGCCTTGGTGACGGCCTTTTCCAGCAACGTCAGTGCATTTTCGTTGCAGGCGGCGGCCAGACGATGGCGCAGCTTCTCGAGGGTTTCCTCAAGGGAATAGGGGTTGGGTAATCGCATGATGCTTGTCTCTTCTGGGCCTGATTAGTGCCGTAGCTGGTACAGCAGTGCATCGATAGCCTCTATGCAGTCGGCTTGGGTAAGTTGGTAACCGTTGGGCAGATGAGCCACGATGGCGGGCTCTGCCTGCATCTCGATGTTGTCTGCAAGCCAGCAGCGCAACTCGAGGAGAATATCGAGGGGGGTGAGGTGGTATTTACCTGGGGGCTGGTTCATAGCTGACCTCTTTCGGCCATCGAAACTACGCCTTCGACACCAACCACCAGATGGTCGAGTAGTCGCACATCGACCAGGGCCAAGGCCTCTTTGAGGGCCTGGGTGAATACCCGGTCAGAGTGGCTAGGTTCCGGGTCACCGCTGGGGTGATTGTGCACCGCGATGATGGCTCCACAGTTGAGTAGCAGGGCACGTTTGACCACTTCCCGTGGGTAGATGCTGGCGCTGTCGAGGGTGCCGCGAAACAGCTCCTCAAAGGCCAATACGCGATGTTGGGAGTCAAGGAACAGTGCGCCAAACACTTCATGATCCCGGTCTTGCAGCAAGGTTTGCAGCCGCTGGGCGGCCTCCGAGGTGCTGGTAATGGCATTGCCTTTGGCCAGACGCTTGCGAGCAATCTGATTGGCGATACGCAGCAGGTCTTGCTCGGTCACCGGTTCGGTGACGACATAGGTGCCGGGGCATTCCCCGGCTTTCAGTTTGTGGTAACGCATGTGGGGTTCTCTCAATAAACAAAACCCCGGCACGCATGAAGCATGTCGGGGTCAAAGGTAGATAGGTTGTTGGTTAACTCTGGAGGTAGTTCAGTTAGCTGTGGTGATGGAGCCAGCTGTGGCTGTAGGTCTCCGCTTCACCGGTATCAACGGTTCGGGGACCAGTACGGTGAGCGGGATAGCCAGTGCCAAACTCAGCCGTTCTGCCAGTTCATAGGCAGGGCCGATGGTGTCGTAGTCAGCGACCCAGGTGGCTAGGGCCTGTCCGCTGGCTTCGACGGCCCGCAGGTAGACGCTGTAGCCGTTCACAGGTAGGCCACTGTCACGTACCACCTGTGTCTCCCCCTCTCGGTTAATCGCTTCCAGCTCAACGGCTATCGGATGTTTGGGCATCGTGCGCCTCCTCTTGGGGTAAGGGGTCACTCTCTACGCAATACCCACAACTCGTACAGGTTTGCTGCAGGTCAGCCAGGAAGTTCGCCAGTACACGGGGCTGCTCAGAGAGTGGCACCGGTCCAGCCTGGCAGCGCCAGAAACAGCGACGCGTGGGGTCCACGCAGATTTCATCCACGGGCTGACTCATGGTGCGCCAATCCTCGGCATTGGTGAGGGAGAGCAGTTGCCACTGCCCCCCAGACCAGCGCAGGTGCAGGGTAACGGTGCGGGTATGTGGACTATTAGGGGTCAGGTGCAGCAACCAGCGCTCACCTTGGCGAGTTGGTTGTAGTTTGGCCTTGGCCACAACCAGCCCCAGCCACTGGCGCGAGGTGTGGGAGAGCGGCAGTTCGTTAGTCATCACACACCTCCTACTCCCCACTGACCGTGACGGTGAAGTACGCCATCCGGCAGTAGGCAACAAAGTTGGTCTGCCACAGGGTGAATAACTCATAGGCCTCTGAGCGCTGGATAGGCCCCCATCCTTGCAAATAGTGTTCGTCATCTAGGAAGTTGAAATCGAGCTCCTTGCAGAGCTCGGCATCCTGGCCCAGTCCCTGATAACTGAAATCGGTGACGTAATCGAACAGCCAGCCATCGAGCCCACGGATCAGGCGGATCTCGACGGGGTGAGCCCCTCCTTGCTCGGGGCTATAGGTGGGACTGCGAAAGTTGAAGGTGAGCTGGGTCAGGCGCTCGAGGTTGAGGCCGAGATGGGCGACCTCCTGACTGAGTAACGTGAGCAGCGCTTGGGCAACGGGCAGGGCAAAGCCGTCCCGGAAAAAGGGAATAGTCATAAGCGTTCCTTGTCATATCCAATAAAACGAGGGAGGCATCAGCCTCCCTCTGGGTGTGGTTGCAATGGTGGGTGTAAGCCATCGTCGGGGTGTGCCAAAGTCCGGTGATGACCCAGGCGCAATACAGTTGTTATCTGGCGAGCCAATGGCTGGCAGTACCTCTGCAAGGTGGCTGGTGGGCAAATCGATGGGGGGATTTGACGGTAGCAATAGCGCCACTGACGTTGCGTTGCGAAGCGCTTCCCAGAAGGTGGTGAAGTCTCCTTGGCGGTAAGGGGCATCGTAGCGTTGTCCGTCCACCAGCAAGGCAAACTGACGTTTGCTGTCGCTGCCATAATCACGACCGTTCATCGTCGCCAACATGGTGAGCGGCGCATCATCCCGGCAGATGATGGTGAGCAGGGTGGTACCAGCGAGGGTGACGGTGTAGTTCGTCTGCGTACCCGGCCCCCAGCTGCTAGACCAGCCATTTTCCTCTGCCACGACACCACTGGTAAGAGCCACCAGCAGCGCGATAAGTCGGTTCATTGTGGTTACCTTTTAAAAATAACAGGGAGGCTGTTGCCTCCCTGGGTTGGGTTATTGGTCAAACGACAGCGTCTGCTCGCCACCGAGAGTGGTCACAGTGACCTCAAGGGGGTTGCAGTCCTCCGGCAGCAGAGAGAGCGTTACTTTGCTGCCAAAGCCCATCCGAAATGGCAGCTTGGCTTTCGGATCGATAGTGCAACTGCCCCGGTTGATCTTGAGGTCGGTGATCACCATCCGGTTACTGCGGCTGGTGATATCGAGCAGGTACTTGTTCCAGGTTGTTTTGCCGTAATAGGGATTACCGCGTCTTCTCAACTGTACATCGCCCTCCTTCAGCGGTTCGATGTTAGCCAGGTCTTCGTCGAGGACGGCGGCGTCATAGGTCTCTTGTGATTGGCAAGGAAAACCAGGCGAGCCCAGCGCCGGTAGCGTGTTTGCAATGTTCGCTGTTGGGAACGAAAATTTGCGGCTGCCTTTTTCGCGTTGATATACGCCTAGTTCTTTCGCATTTCTCAGTGCGGTCCAGAGTTCCTCAAAACTTTTCTGGTCTTGAAGAACCCGGTGGCCAATGAAGATCTTGCCATCCACTTCAAAAACGAAATCACTTTGATAGTCCTGAGAGCCGTATTTTCCGACACTCATGATGTCCACATTGATGGTGGCGGGTTTGTTAGGATGACAACTAATGCTGAATGAATCCGCCCGGTTATAGACACCATAGCTATATCCCTCGGTAGCGTTACCAAACTGCTTCCAGCCTGGGGCATTAGCAGCTGACTCACTGAGGGCATGTGCTTGCTGAGTGGCTGCCAGCATTACCAGCAATACCATGGATTTCTTCATGTTTGTTTCCTTCTAAATTGTCTTGATGTAATTCGACCCATTTGGTCTACATTCAACCAAGCTCAACCATAAAAGGCGATCCTCATCGTTTTGAGTCCTTCATGTCAACAGGTCTGGGTGTCAACTTTTAAAGTTGAATCTGGAGGTGTGATGGATATCAATCAGGACGCGTTAGCCAAAGCAGTGGGCAGAGCCATTGCTTATCAACGTCAACAACAGGGAATGACCCAAGAGGAAGTCGCAGAACGGCTGCAGATTGGGATGGAGGCTGTATCTCGCATGGAGCGGGGTATTGTGGTTCCGACTATCGTGCGACTGGCTGAGTTGGCACAGATATTTGGATGTGAGCTGACGGACTTGCTCCGTGAAACCAGTTCGCGGCCCCTTGAGCAAGCCGTCAGATTAGCTCACCAACTCGAGCAACTCACCGATGATGATCGTCAGTGGGTCACCGATACCATGACTGCCCTGATGAGCCGTCTAATCCGTTAACCAGTTCCAAAGTTTGTGTGCGCCGTAGGCTGCAGCAGCCCCGACAGCAAACGGTGCCCACGCTGGCGCTGTGGACACTCCTACCAATGATGTCAGTGCTACCGTGGTGGCACCACCAGCTACGGATGAGCTCAGGGAGGCACCTGTTACCCCTGCGGTTGCCACTGAGGTCAGGTGTCCCAGTGAAGAACGCGCGACTTGAGCCGCCAGCAAAGTGGCTGCTGCCTCTGTGACCTGGGGTGAGTGGTGCAGGTCTTTGATACACCACATCACGAAGTGCTCACAGTTGTTGAACAGCAAGTTATAACTGCGTTCGCCCAGACGGCTGTGCGCTCGATTGACACTGTGGTCCGGGCTCAGTCGTTGAGGATGGCTCCTGATAATAAAGTCCTTCTCCTGGCAAAACGCCCCTAACGTAGACATGACAACCTGACACGAGTCATGACCAGAAAATGGGCCTTGGTAGTGGATCACCCAATCGTCACCGACGTAGATCCCGTGATGCTCATACCCGATGCGCGGGGAGATAAGGTGGTCGCCATAGTGCAATGAAGACATGTCGCTCTCTCCTATTGCAGCAGGCTGATGGCTTGCGCCAAGGCACGGGATTTGAGCTGGGCGCCTTGACCAAACCAGGCCGAATCCAGCCGATGATCCTGGCTGCGGGTACGGCGATGGTGGTCGACATACTCGGTCACCGCATTGACCAATCCCCATGCGGTGTTGTGCGAACTGGCTAGGTCGGCCCCCATTCCTGCCCCTTGGTAGAGCTCATGCAAACGCTGCACAGGCCGAGTGAGTACAATGCTCTCTTCATCTAAAGGCTGTGCCAGCAGGTCACTGAAAAAGCGCAGTGCCTCTTGAGGTGCCACAGGGCGTTGGCTGAGCGCTTTAGCATGCTGGCCGAAATGGTCCCACTGGCTTACCCCCAGCCCCAGAGCCTGTTTCACGGCAGTTGCGTCAAACTGGGTTGAGTGGGGCACCTTGATGGCGGCGGACTGGTTCCCTACTGCTACTTGCAGGGTGTTGTTGCAGACTACCCGCACTGAGGTGAATTGTGCCGTGGTGCAGAGCGTCCCATCACAGCTGGTCGCCAGCAGCAGATAGGACTTCACCAGATCACCGCCTTTGAGCATCAGATCCTGCCCTGTCTTGGCCAAGGCCCAGAGTTTACGGCCACCTTTCAGTGAGCCTGCGGTCTCCAATTCGAAACCACCTGCCTCCACCAAATCTTGATAGAAGTGCAGCACCTCATGGGGCTGTACCACGTTGTAGCGTTGTGAGACCACCGACAGTGGTGCCAAGGTATCGGAGCGGTAGAGCACTTTGCTGTCGGGGTAGGTGTGAAGGATGGGATTATCAGGCGATCCCTGATACAACACATCGCTTTGCTCGATGGTCCAGTCCATCCCGGCAGCTTGCAGCCAGACATCTAGGGATTGCTGTGGGGGTAAGACATTGCCAAGGCCATGCCAGGGTGTTTGGCCGGTGTAGGCCATGGAATCAATCAAATGAGCCATAGAGGTCTCCAATGAAAAAGGGACTGCCGAAGCAGTCCCAGGGGTAGGTTCATGGAGATAACATATGTCTGAGATTTGGTTCATTCCATAACACCAAAACGAAACGGATTCGCAGTGTTGGAGCGTATAAAAAACCAGGGGCGATTCATCACGATTGTGAGTAAATATTAACTTTTTAGAATAATCAGCACAGTTCACTCTATGATGCAACTGATGTAAGTAGGCCAGTCGCCACTCTGCTGCATCTCTACATATGGATATTTTTCAAGCATTTGCATAGCCTGGTTATGATGCGGGGCACTGAAGTCGAAGTTCATTTGATCCCTGCTTGGCACACGGACACGCCAATACCCCATACCCTGATCTAACAATATCTTGCTCGTTTTACCTGATGCCCAGCTCACAGTGATGACACGACAATGCAATAG
This sequence comes from Aeromonas sp. FDAARGOS 1404, assembly GCF_019047085.1. Lineage (NCBI taxonomy): Bacteria > Pseudomonadati > Pseudomonadota > Gammaproteobacteria > Aeromonadales > Aeromonadaceae > Aeromonas > Aeromonas sp. FDAARGOS 1404. Next base: position 869,430 of record NZ_CP077237.1, on the reverse strand, counting down.
ATCGCGTGGTCGGTTCATGACGTTGATGCTAGGTTGAATATCGAACTGACTTTTGAGCCAGAGTTCGAGAATGGCCTGCTGATCATCCACGCGCATCCAGTCATGGCTGAACAAATAGCTTGGTTGGCTACCACTGGGAGCCAAGGTTTGCACTGTTAGCGATTGCAATTGATCACTTCGGAAAAGTGCCAGAAATCCACTGAGCAACATTAGCGACCAGGGTGACTTCAGGTAACGATCAGAATAATCGATGCCTACGGGCTGATCATTGGAGATCAAGGTTGCCAACTCGGGCATTTGCTCATTAATCAGCATTAGAAGGCGCTTTTTGAGTGTTTTAACAGTGCCATCAAGCTGAGTCGTGACTTCGACAATGCGAGCCCCTTGTGAATGTTGGTTCCATTCGCTGTAGTCAATGGTATTACCAACTATAGCTGGCATCAGTTTGCTGGTAGCCCAGACCACATCAGAGTCGCCTTGCAGCCAATCAGAGCCAGGAACTCCGACAGTGTTTATGCTGCTGTACAGACTCCTAACCCCAGCTTGAGAAACCAATTGAGCAATTACGTGAGGAGCACGTCTTGTTTCATGTTGCAGCTCGATTAGATCAATTCCCAGGCTAGCAAGCAGTCTCAATGTTTCCTTTTGCTCTGATCTCAACTGGCTCGAGACTGAGATGCCAAGGCGGACTTTTAATCCCTCAGTAATGGCCCAGGTCAACACTCGCTCACGGAAGCGAGGATGGTCGAGGTCCCAATCTACAGTGTCGCCGTGCAGGCAGAGCATAATCGATGCAGTCAGGTCACGGCGATCCAAGGTGTTAATGGCGGAACTCAGCTCACGCAGAGGCCCAACGGAGCAATAACGAGCTCCTTGCAGAGCAGAAAACGTAGCCGGCAGGCCGAGGTGCTCAACCAATTGAGACTCATTCAGCCACCTTAGTGCCAGTTTTCGGTCCAACTCCTCGCGTTCGACACGGCTATCCTGGCTGGCTAGGCAATGGGAGCAGACATTCTCACAGTTGGCCTTACATTGCAGACGATCCTGCGCCTTAGTCAATAGCTGCGAGATATCCTGCAAACCAGCAAGTACAAAACCAGCCCCTCCACTGACTTCATCAAACAACTGGATGACAGAGCGTCCTTTCCGTGTGTCACGATCGCGATCCAGACGATAGCTAAAACCCATCTCGCTACTCGCGATACCGAGCTGGTCGGCGATCTCGTCACGCATTGCCACGCCTAGCGTGGTAGCAATCAAACGCCCCTCGGGCGTGTCGGGCAACCATTCTCCTGTAAGCGGGTTTCTGAGGAATACTTCTAGCACATCAGTGCGGATCTGATAGCCCAGATGCAAATTGGCCTTAACGGTTTCACCGGAGCAATCGCGATCCTTGCGGCTACCCGCTAGCCCACCGACTGGGCGGTGGCTCTTGTCAGGTTGCAATTCTTTGGGGATTTGATCTATTGCAAGCATTGATTCTGCCCGGCCACAAGCCATACAAACGGCATAACCCGCTTCGTGCTCGCCTGAAGAATGATGGAACACACTGCCGTCATGGCCAAAACGCACAAAACCGCAACGTTGGTCTGGTAGTGCTATGTTTTCGCCAATAAGCTGGATGCGTGGCCGCTCGACACGGATGAACTTTTGTGACGTTACATCGTTGGTAGTGGGCTCGTAAAAATCAGTCAAAAAGCCACCAGGGCGAAGTACCATGCGGCGTTCGTGAATGGGAATGGAAGTAGTACAATGCGAGCAACGCAGTCCCTCGTTATTTGCATAGGCATTTTCGGTTACCCCTGTATTTCCGCACTCAGGGCAGAACCACGCAATGTCAAATTTCTGAGCCTCATTTACCTGACCATCTGCATGCCACTGCAAGCTGACACCGGCAGAACGATAGACTCGCCCATCAATAACGACTTGAGCTCCCGGCGCATATTCACGAATAGCTATATCCAAGCTACGCGATGGCATTTCCTTGTTGTCAAAGATGCTATCTTCACGACTGACACTACTTTTGTGCTTCTCATGCACGAAGTCCTCAACGTTATAGGTTTTGAGGTTTACCACATCGGTCGGAAAACCATAGCCAGGCAGAATTGCTGAAGACGCAAGCGAGCGGAGCAAATACTCGTTTTCATGGCGGGTCTTTTCCAATGCCAAAGCCTTCTTATATGGCCCATCGCTGGCAGTATGCAGTTTTTGGTTGATATTGCGGTATTCGCCCAGCCAGCGATCCTGCAGATCGTGGAATGCAAGCCTGCTTTCGTTGGTGATTGAACTTAACGATCGGCCTTGCAGACAGGAGCCCTTCACCAACTGCTTCACAGCACTTTGATATTCATCTGCACAGGCCATGATCCAGGCCAGGAATTGCTGACAAGGCGAATCGTCCGAGGTGAAGAACCACTGCAGGGTCAGCTTGGTACGATCGCCATCATTGCTGCTGTGCATGCGCAGGAATAACGCCAGTAACAGCGAGTTGACGTGCCGCTGCACGATCCGTGCAGAACTGAGGGTAATGCTTGGTGCCGGAATTGCAGTCACGAACGGCCATTTGGGATTGGCGAAGGCACGCTGGTTATGCGGATCGGCCTTGCACAACGTATAGGCGATGGCCCGAGCCTCGCTGCGTCGCCCCGCTCGACCGGCGCGCTGCAGATAGTTGGCCGGATGTGGCGGTAGATTGTTCATGACCACGGCGGAGATGCCGCCGATATCCACCCCCATCTCCATGGTGGTAGAGCAATTCAGCACGTTGATATCGCCGCGCTTGAACTCTTCAACATAGTCATCCAGCCGTTTTGCCGACTGCTGCGCCGAATGCTCTGCAGTTCGGTAGTAGAAACCACCCTCGACCGCACGGTCACTGATATCCGTCCACAGGCTCTCCTGGCGCAACTGGGCAATGACAGGATCTCTCGCGACAAGCTGACGGATCTGCACCTGCTTGGGAACAGGCGAGCCATCCAACATCAGGCTGCTCAGGGCGGGAAGCTGGACTTTCTGGCAGCGGTAGTCCTGACTCAGCAGTTTGTGGGGCAAATAGGGTGTCAGACCACGGAAAGTGGTATCGAATATGCGCCGGGTCAAGGGACAGAGCCAACCCTCTGCAGGTAGCGAGAAGGTGAGGGTTTCCAGGCGTAAACGGTGGCCAGTATCGGAAGACTCCATAATCCCCGCATTGACCAATGCCACCCAAGCCGCTTCAAGCCAACCATTGATCTTGTCGGCATCCGCATTGATGGCGCGATTCAGCCCGGTTGCCAGCTCAAGTAGCTTGACCAGGCGGTGGGGCGTGCCTGGCTTGATCTGCGGCCACCTCCTGATGGTGCTACTTTCCTGCACATCGCTCTTGGGCGAGTACAACGCCTTGGGGCTGAAGCGGCTCCCCATCCAGCGGCGCATCTTGTTTTCCATCGGGATGAAAGTGTTCTCCCGGACGTAGAAGTCGAGTGCAACCTTGAGGAAGTCACGCCAGTCGTCCAACGTCAGAGCGCTTCTGGGATCATTTGCAGCGCCCAGGGCGGAAATAGCGCGGGTATCCCCCCACAAAGGTGGAGTCGTCGTCACCTTCTCTAGTCCTTGGTAACCGACCTTAATCAGTCCCAACGTTTCCGTGCTGTTCTGGTTCTTGGGGCGCCTGGAGAACTCACGAGCCAGCAGCAGGCGCGCCATAGTCAGTCCTCCCTCACTGCCATCGAACAGTGCCGGATTGGCATAGCGGTTGTAGCGTAAGATGAACTTCTCGATATCCCTGGCTTCCGCGATGGTTTCGGCCATCTGTGGCCAAGGAATGCTCTCGGCCTGATTGGCTGGCTCTGCGCCGTTCTGCAAAACTTCAGCTTGCTTGCGCAGTTCTGCCGCCATGCCAGCCATGCCTATTTTTTCCAGGTTTTCTGCCTGGGCCAGAAGCTCGGCCGGATTGCCGCTGGGGGTGTCCTTGGGAGCTGCATCAGCCTTGGCTTGCGCATTCCTGAGTGTTTCGAACACTAGCCCGCGTAACCGCGAGCGCTCAGCCTCCTGTTGCATCCGCACCGCCATGCGCGCAGTACCCTGGCGGCTGTCGGTAAAGGTAATCAGCTTGCGCCCCCGCCCTGGCAGCTCTTCGGGAGAGCGGCCTTCACAGTCAGCCTTGTCAGGATCTGGGCAGAACTCTAGGACGGTCGGCACGGCATTGGCAATGTAGAATGGAGCACCGAGGTAGGCTTTTCTCAGGAAGTCATTGGTGTCAAATGATGAGTTGCCGCAGTGGCTACAGCAGCCATCCTTTTCCTCGGTAAGCACAATCTCGATGTTGCGAGTAGCACTCACAGCTCCCAGTTTCTGGCTTTCCAGATCGAGAGTGATCGGGAAAAAGGGCTCATGTGCCACCGGCAATCTAGCAATGATCAGGCGTGTGCTGGCGGTATTCATCACCGGCAATCCGGCGATTATAGGGCGTGTGCTGGTGGCATTTGCCGTCACAAAATCGGCTGGTGGGTCCTCGCCACCATTTTCGTGATTAAGTGCGAACTCATCACCGGCGTAAGGACTGGGCTGGTGCAGCTCGCCATTGCGATCTTCTGCCAACAGATGCGGCGTCTTACAGTCGTCGCAGAAACCCACTTCGTACACTGGCGCGTTGCACTCGCAGCGCGCCCGTTGGGTCACATATACGTTGCCGAAGGGCCAGTCCTGCAGGTGGCTGGATTTAGCGCAGCACTGCGGATCGACGCAGGCCCAGAGGCCATGCAGCATGCGCTGGAACAAGTGGATGCGTAGCTTGAGAAACGGTGGCTTGCCTTCATCCAGATACGTGCCGGTCATGGTGTCAAGCCAATCGAGCATCTCCTGCTGCTGTTCAAGGGGGCTGCGCCCCTGCAACTTCTCTGTGACTGAACCAATCAGGTCATGCAGGTCTAAGGGCTTGTCAGAACTGACCACCGAGTGGCGCAAGCTCCTGGCGATGTTGCTGCCGCACAAAGCTTTATATCGTGCAGGGGATACCTCTGCTTCTGGGTCAATAGCACGAATAGCTTGCAGGGTAAGATTGTGGTTTAGCGACTCTACGCCAAGGTCTGGCCAGACTCGTGAGCCTCCGATAACTTCGACATGGTCAAGTGGGATACCGGCCAAATCAGACAAATAGCGTTTCAGCCGATCCTTCGCATCAGCACCAGCGATTGTTGCCGAAGTGGCTATGAAACGAATTTGCTCGGGCTGACCACCGAAGGCCTGAACTACCCGACGCAGCAACAATGAGAGTTCGGCGGCCTGAGATCCCACATAGGTGTGTGCTTCATCGAGAACAATCCAACGCAACGATTTCTGCTTCTTGGAAATTTCCAAGATATCGTTGTCGATCTGACGCACCAACATGTACTCCAGCATGGTGGCATTGGTCATGAGGATCGGTGCTGGTTCCTTGCGCAGCAACTCCCGCGACAGAATCTGATTGGGTCTCAGCTGCTGTTCCTTACGAACGTCATTTACTCGTTCTACAGTCTTGCCGTTGTACAGACAGAAACGAATGTTGCTGCCGTAGTTGCGAGTCCAAGCGTCGAGTCTCTCCTGCTGGGAGTTGATCAGGGCATTGAGTGGATATAGGAACAGAGCCCGAACGCCAACTAACGCCGCTTTGGTATACTCATGCTCGCGAACCAGATCCTCTAGAATTGGTACCATGAAGCACTCGGTTTTGCCCGAACCGGTGCCGGTGGTGATGACTGCAGATCGTGGCACCTCATTTAGCAGAGTGCGCCAAGCATGCAACTGATGAACATAGGGACGTGCCGTTTTGGGGAATTGATAGGCTGGCGCATTGGCAAGCGTATCAAGCAAACTTGAGGACAGTAATCCCTCGGATTGCAGGTCTCCTAAGTGCAGCTCGGCTTCGTGCCAACCAAAAGTATGTTCAAATACAGGTGGTGCAAGGAAGCAGCCCTCCGCCCCTAATATGTTCACCATGCTTGTACTTAGGTGACGACGCAAGCCTGAGTGATTGATACCCAAGACCCCTAGCGTTGCCTCACGGGTACGCTCAAGACTTTGCTCAATCAGGCTCCTGAAAAACCGCATAACAGCTCCTTATGCCTCATCATCTAAATCTAAGGCCAGCAGATAGGACACCATCAGGGCGTGGACCGGTATAAACCAGCCCTGACGGTCAAAATCGGAAACCAAACGAATAGCGAACTTCAGATAGGCAGGAGTCACAGGCAGGTCGGTGATTTTGGCTCTACCTGCGGTTACGAAGGCCATAAAGATCGGTAGATAGGCCACAGCATCAGTAAACGACACAAGTGAAAGATTCTTTAGTTTAAGTGGGATCTGCTGTTGCTCGATCCAACGTGAAAGCTCGCTACCGAGCAAAGTTGGCCAGCTCCGATTGGATTCATGCAAGTGGCGGAGCCCTTGATACCAGACTGGTAAAATCTGTCCAACAGGTAGTTTCTTCAATGAACAGCGATTACCCGTACTCAGATAGTCACCCAGATGGTCGAATCCGGACACAACGCAACGCAGCACGCAGGCTCGATTCAAGATGAGATTGTTGATCAAAGCCTCAGGTAGCCCGGTCAGATGCATGCTATCGAGGAATTGTCGATAGGCCTGCACCCATAGTGGAAGTGGAATCGCCTCCCAGATAACAGCAAGCTCGTCGTGTATACGTACGCAAAAAGATTCATTCATCTCCAACCGGAATACTGCAAAGCTCAACGCTGCTTGATTGCGCGACAGAGCCTTCCAGGTTTCGAACGACGACAGCGGAAGGTGCCGGTAATTCTGCTTCAGGTCAGCAAGATACTGCCAGCCACTGTGGTTAAAGTCGGTTGCCATTGCTGCAATCTGCAGCTCAATAACATCCGGATAGTACAGGGGGTGGAAAAGCTCGGCTGCACGATGTAGGGAGTTCGCCTCAAACTCTGAGCCGAGGCTATTGGCCGGATTAATAAATAGTCCCGGCCGAAAACGCACACTTGATTGTGCCCCCGGATAGATAAGCCATGGGCCATTAGATTGCATTTTCTCTGGTATCTCGAAGCTCCCCGTCCCAACTGTTTCACTGGTTTTCTCAGCTAGTACCAACGGCATGCGTTTGGGATCGGACAGAAGCATCGCCTCAGCCTGAGCACCATCGAGAATTGCTGCGTTAGAGGAGTTGCGGATACAGAAGGCATGCTTCCCCTCCCACTGGATCTGCCCGCCATAACGTCGGATATCGAGTTTAAGCAACGGTTGTTCGGTTTCTACAGACAGCCTGATATAGGCATCTTGCTCATCCACTGCACCGAGCATGTTCTGCATATCGCTCAGATAGCTGAATAGGCTAAGCATGACGGGCGTCGCACCAACCGGGATGCTGAAAGTGCATTTCGGGTGTGGATACGTATTACAGATCAGCTCCAGCCCCATGTAGAAGGTCTGGCCCTGTGAATACCCGGAGGTTAGCACGATTCGGTAACCGATCAGTTCGTCTTGGTTCAGCTCATGGATGCGTGACGGACGACCATTTGGATCCAAAAGGCGAGCTCCCTGATAGGGGTAAGGAAGATGCAGCCGAATTGGCGGCATGCCCTTGCTGACCTCCAGCATAAATGAGGAAGGGGGATGATCGCCTTGGTGGCGGAGTAACAGAGCATGTTCGGACTTTTCTACGACCAAAGCATCGCTGATGACATGCAGATCAAGCTGGCATGTATCCTTGAGTAAGAGACGAGCGGGGATTTGTCCCTGTGCGGGCATCAGAGACAAACTGAATTCCTTGGGCAGAACCCCGAATCGGCGCTGCATTAACGTCTTGCCAGATTGATGACGTAGGGTATAGCTGACCAAACCAGAGTGATTTTTACGCTGCCGATCCAACCGCTCGCCGTTGACGAACTCAAGCAGCTCATTCCTTGAGTAAGCATAGCCTTCGGGCAACTCAAGGCTTGGCCAGCCCAGATACGTGATCGAGGGAGAGCTTTCGTTGAGTGCAAAAGTACCTGATAGCATGGGTTTGCAGTCATCACTGAGTGCTTGATTCAGCTCGATCTGGTAACAATCAATGCCATTGGAAAGAGATAGGTCAGAAACAGCTTCCAGCCAATGGCCATTTTCCGTATCTAGCGCCAAAGTCTCTGGCTCGATGCCAGCAGATGTGATGAAAAAACCCTGAGGAATACGAAGCCGAGCCAGTGCAGAGGCCACCCAGCAGCTGGACATTGCAACCAGTTTCCATTGTTCAGATCGGAGTTCGAAGACAAGTGGCGTATTCAGGTAATCAAGAGCACTGCCATCGAAGAACAAGCAGTGTACCGTACGTCCACTATCCAATAAGCGAAGGCTAAGCGGCTCGTCGAGCTTGCAGCGTTCCACCGTAACTTGGGTGCAGGGAAAACGCACTTTGATGCCATTATCTGTGAGCTGTCCATAAACGGCGGCCCCCCGAGCCAATAGTCGATCACCTTCGTAGTACGCAATCTCGAAACGAGTGCTACTCAGCATGGTCTGATCTATTGGAAAGGTCTCTTCGTTGGGGAGCAGCATCTCACTGTGTATTGACCATTGAGGCAGTGTGCCCTGTAAAAAATGCTCGCAGGTGAACGCCCGCGTCTTCTCTAGTGCCTCTTTGCGCTCCTGACGTTTCTGGTCTGCATCACGTAGCCAATCATTGAGCAGGGTGCGAGCATTGCTTTTATCGAGCGGGACCGGGAATGCATCCCGCCAGCCAGATGCATGTGTATCGAGGTAGTTGGCTGGATCCTCCTGATCCTTAAGGGGGAAATGCTCCACCAGATACATGAGTTGATCGACGATACCTGCCAATAACCTACGCGTCTCCAAATTGCGAAAAGCGGAAGGAAGTTCTTCCTCAAAATCGGCCATAAGGTCAGCGGTGGTTCTTCGATTACCCTCAGTACGGTAGAAGTGCTTGATACCTCGACGCACAGCTCGTCCAAAGCCGTGAGATTCACTTTGTACCAGCGGCCAAGGCAGCCCTCCCTCAGTAAACAACGAACCAAGCCAATCCCGACCACTTTCACGAACTCGAACCGGCCTCTTCCAATACGTCAATCCACTATACGTCAGGCTGGCATGTTGTTGCGCAGTCAATGATGTTCCAAGTAGCGCCTCTGGCCCGGACCATGACCAAATGCAGTTGTAATCACGCCGATACTGTTCACTGACCAAAAGACAAAAGCAGGCGGCCAGGTACTCCGAACAGTTTGGAGGTAAGCCTCTCTTGAAGTAGCTATTTAACAACTCAATTAGCGATTGATACTCTGACTCAGTAACCTGGTAGCTGTAGAGTGGCTTCCCATTAGGCCCTTTGAACATTGCACGATTAAACAGAAGCTCACTCAGCCAAGCCTTAGCGGTTGTGGTAACGGGGGTGGTCAGCTCCATAAAAATCCTTTTTTATATCGACTATATGCTTAGATATTCGCTGTTCTTTATCTAAAGAACGACAGGTTGGTTGTGGTTAAAATCTATTAGCTTTGTCGAAGCTCCGAGCTTGATAGCTGAGATGTGTGTTATGAATGCAGTCATCAATCTTGGTTAATTCACGGCGAACGAACTGCAATGCGGCATCGACTCCCTCAGAGTTGGCATGCCTTTGGCAAAAAATACTGAACGCTAGGACGGCAGAATGTCGCTCTTTGTAGAAGAAGTGCATTCGTAGCGGATGCTTTGCCACTCCGTATAGCGGGGCATCTATCCCGTCAAATCGGTTACCCAACGTTTCTTGAAACTGATCCAGGGTAAGGTCATAGACCAGTCCATCGATTTCTAGCCAGTAATGCGACTCACGACCATCCCTGGTATCGCCTTTTACAACAGTCACGGTGTGTTGTGTGGGCAGAAGCATTGCCAGCATTCCAAACACCACAGAGGCCCCCTGACAGCAGTTCAGGGGGAAGCTTGTGAAGAAGGGCAACCCAGTTAGGCTCTCGTAGTGCTGCTCAAATACAAGCCGTGTGGCTTTGGCAAGTTGCTCGATGGTCATTCGTGACTCCAGGTCGGGAGCCAATAAGATACTACTCCCAACGTTCCCTGAGAACCCTGGGTCTTCCACCTTTCCCTCTTCTGTGAGGTACCTCCATTTTACCCACACTTCTAAAGCGCTCATACATCACTGCCAGTAGCGCTTCATCAAACTTGAGCAAATAGCTCAGTGCATTATGTAATAGCAGATGACGTTTTTCTAAGTCATCGCAACGCACCATCCCAATACCGTATGCTCCCCACTCTTCGTATTTATTCCTATCCGCATTGCAGTTGTAATATGTTCTGGGTTCACGACTCAATGATTTCCATTCCTCACCCAATTTACGCCCAAGACTAATATCACCCTGGACTTTATTGCCATTGAATATAAATGCCATATGGTAGTGATAGCCCCTGGCCACTCCATACTCTAACTTCCATACATACCCTAAAAGATTACGATAGCGACGTTTTACCGCTCTCAGGTACGTGTCTCTATCATCTATTGCTTCTTCGATGGTCAGAGTGTCTTTAATTTCATCACCATAGTGAACATCCACCCTGACCACCAGGAGTTTAGAATACAGCCTAAATAGTTTGTTGATATAGTCATGGACACTAGTGCTATTACGTGCCTCAGAGCGTTTCAGATTACGTAAACGCTTCTGATGCAGAGATGTATCAAGCTCCTCCAAGAACTCCTCTATAACGTCTTCTAGTTCGGGAGATAATTGCCTATCTACATATATCTCTCGATAAGGGTAAAAGTATCTCAAGAACAGCTCAACCGAGGGATGAGCAGACTTAGCCTCTCTGTAGTGATAGTAATGTTTGGTAACAGCATCCATTGCTTTTTGGAAAACATGGATGTTTATAGTTGGATAGTTAGATTCTAAGCTTTTAATAAATTGCAGGATATGGACAGACATGAGTAATCCCTCAATGAAGAGTAGGTTTAATATTCTAAGGGGAGTGTATGGTTAACTGAGGTTAGGTAGTTAGTAGATGGGTATAATGTTGATTGACATTAAATAATATAAACACCTTAACCTGCGTTAATTAATGCGTATCTCTCCGTAGGCATGCTTGCGAAGATAAAGACATTTAATGATGTGTGTTTGTCGTTATGGCTGTTAGTTGAGAACAAACAATCAGCAGGTTAACTTATGGAGCCTTTATGGCTTAAATCAAAACCCCCTCATTGATGCTTGCTTAGTTAACCAAACATCAATTTCATGTTCAAACCAGCCAACAGCTGACAAGCCCAACTTAAATGGCTTGGGGAAATTCTTGTCATAGCGAGGGGATTTATCGCTGATGCGGTCATAGATAGTTGAACGGGCAAGGCCGGTCTTTTGGATAACGTCTTTGATGCGCAGGACTTTGGGGGACGTGTTCATGGTGTACTCCTGATGGTATGGGTTTCGTTCACCAGAAGGGATTGGGGGTTGAAAAAAACTGGCTTTAGACATCCTGAGCAGGGATGTATAGTGTGGGAGATGGCGAGGATGAGGATGACACTATGAAAAGAGGTGTAGAAAAGGATGTTTGAGCGTAACTGGAAGAGTGCCAGCTTGATTTTGAGTTGCATGGCTGAGATGGGGTGGTGGGCTGCATGAATCTGCCCATGTTTAATGGTTGCTGATGGCACGATCCGGAACCTAGGTGCATGTGCCACCTAGGTGGGTTGTTGGTGTTTTTTTGAGCGGATATTCTATTTGGTGATATTGGTATCAATATGAATTTAAATAGGGTTTTTAATTTTTTATATTTTGGGTTTGTTGGTGATGATGTTGGCCGTAGGAGGAGTAGCGATACAAAGACTGAAGTTTTAATAAATATTATAAAGGAACACGGAGTTACTATTCGTCATGGAGTTAGTGTCAATTGCGATGAGTATCGTGCATTAATGTCAGCTGACTTAATATATCGATATTCAAATAACTCAAAAATAGATGGAGACCAATTAAAAAGGTGGCAGGTAAAATATTGTTTTCTACGTAATGTTGCAATGAATAGGGAAACATTGAGTGCTCATAAAATAAAAAATATACAGTATGATTTTGAACAGCTTAATGTCTTCCTTGGGTATTATAACGAGTTGGGGAAGTATGATGAGACCATAAGCGAGGTAACAACTCTGCTGAATGATTTCGAAACATGTACAGAAGATAATCCTAATGAAAGAGCAGCTGTTTTTTTAAAAAGCTGTGTCAGCCTGATGGATGTTGAACTTAACAAGAAAAGCATTTCTCTTTGCAATGAGTTGAAGATCGGAGATCGCTCTGTGATGGAGTATTCTCATTATATAATTACGGCAATAGCTGTAAAGCTAATGTCAGAATTTAGCAAGACAAAGCCAACTGGCGAATCTGGTGTGAGATTCTTAGATGGTAATCTATTTTCGTTTTATGTTGAAATTATCAGGGAGGATATATTTTCCAGACGAACAGATGAATTAATAAATAGGTTGCAGGCTTTTATAGATATGTTCATTATCGGCATCTGTTACAACAAAAAACAACAAGATGCCAGAAGGAAATATATCTTTGATATCATTCGCTCTGTACCAAGAGAGTGTATTTGTCTTCAGGTCGAAAGTGTAAAAAATAGTGTTAGACAGTTTGTTGAAAAGTATGGTCATTCGTTTTTTGATTACATGTCTAAAAATAGATTCAATAGGTACTTAAATAGAAAATGGTATCATGAGCTATATCATTTAGCTGGGAAAGATAAGGAGTATTTTGGATTTATAACTACAGTGATGTCCTTCTTGCCACGAGAGCGTCATGATGTTAAAAAAATCATGTTATTATCAAAAAAAGCATTAGAGAAAAAAGAGAGGGAAAAGGTAAATAGTAAAAGAACTCAACTAAATGTAGAGGTTGATTCTGCAACCATGGACAATCTAGAAATATTAGAAAAAAAGCTAGGTAAGAAAAGATTTGATGTAGTCATAGAAGCTATCAAATTACTATATAGAATGAGTATAAGATCGCCACGTTCACCAAGGCAGGATTTAGGAATTAAACCTGATCAAGTTGATATGAGTCAGGCTGATTATAAAAGACATTCACGTCAAAATATTAGTTTAAGAATGCCACCTTGGAAAAATAAGAACAGACATTCGAATAATGAAATACAAGATGCGCCACATGCATCTACTTTATTGGATAGCGTGAGTGAAAATGGAGCCAGCGCAGCCCCATCTGAGGTGTCTCAATCTCATCAACCGCCTACTTCTGCTGAACTGCCAGCATCTGATGTGGTGGGGGATAAAGAGGTAGATGAAGCAGCAATTTCCAGCTCCAAAGCATTGCAAGCATTAGGCGATAACTTGGGCTGAGCCGCTTGGAAAACAAGAAGGAAGCGGCCCATCAAGGCAGCTGATCGAATAGGTCAGTACGGTGGTATGCAGCACATGTCAACCCGCTCTCGGTAAACTGTACCATGGCCGCAGAATTGGCCGAGGGCATCTGTGCTTTCTGGCAGGCCAGAGGCGATAAGGCCGAGCATACCAAGTGGCAGAGGGTCTATCAGGATCACCTACAGCAGACCACCTGACAGGCAAGGCTAATGGCCAGGGAGGGCGCCGCATCAGCTATGTGCCCATCAGGTGGCTGCGTAGCATATCAGGCTAAACAGGCTCATAGAAGGAAGCGGCCGATGGCCGCTTCCTTCTTAGGTCTGATTGAGCTGAAAACTCAGCGTTTACCGAATGTCCCTTGGATTACGTTCCCCATAACATCAGGTGATTTTTCTACTTCATGTTGGGCTATTTGATGTTTCACAATATCCCCCCACCGAAGAAATAAACTCCTCAGTTTTTCAGGGTTACGTAAAGCACCCGCCTGATAAGTTCGCAGGAGTTTGTCACTGATCTGGTGGTTCAGCATATGCTCTATCTCTAGAGGTCCTGCACCAAGTTCAATTCCACAGCAGTTTGCAACACTGCGCCGCAGGTCGTGTACGCTAAAAGGCTCAAGTTCAGCCAGCTTACGCTTCTGTAGCCGGTCAAGGGCGCGCATAAGTGCGTCACCTGTGATGGCATGACCCAGCTTCGTCGTCGATTCGAACACATATGGACTGGTAGAGGAGGTTATCATTCGCTGCTCTGAAATGATTTCCTGAGCCAAAGGCGACAAGGTCACCACATGCGGGCGCCCATTTTTGGTTTCCGGGATCGTCCAGCGATCACCATCCAAGTGTGCCCATTGCATCGATATCACTTCACCTCGACGAACCGCGCTCAATATGACGATTTTAATTGCATTGGCGACACTTCCAGAAAGAACAGAAGTCGTAGCAATGCCACGGCCACCAGCTGTTAACGCTCCGCCACCTTCAACACCCTCTTCTAATGCATGCCACAAGGCTCGTAATTCAGAGATTGGTAGCCAACGTTCTCGAGGTGGATTGGGGGTCGCATTGTACACTTTGGGTTTGAGTGCCAACGTGGGGCTCATCTCGATAAGCTGTCGTCGCATAGCCTCCTCCATCACCTGGTTCATTATCCCCATTGCTTTGCGAAGCCCTTCCAGAGAGACCTTCTGTAGCTTCTGATAGTGTTGGTGGAGGACGGCCATGGTGATATCGCAAACTCGATATTTACCAAGGACCTTTTGCAAGTGTGCTTGGTAGATTCGACGATAATCAGTGACGGTTCGAAGGCTAATTTCTGATCGAACGCCATCACGGCGTTTTACGCTGGCTTTGTGGCTAAGCCATTGCTCAAACAGTTCATCAAGCACGAGCATCTGTTCGTTCTTTTGTTTAGCCTCTGCAACAACCTGACGGGGATCGATGCCCTGTTTGACTTGCCCCACCGCAACACAATGTCGCTCACGAGCTTGAGCAAGTCCCATCGCAGGGTATAGTCCAAGGACCATGGTTTGTTGCTTGCCAAGTAGCCTAAATCGATACACGAAGCGCTTTTGCTTACCAGCACGAACCTCGAGTGATAACCCGTTACCATGTTTAGAGCTGATAGCAAATCGGGTTGCGGTCGCACCTTCTTTAAGCTCTGCCGCCGCGACTTGTCGATCTTGAGAAATCATCCTAAAACCTCGTTTTGGGGTACCACATGGGGTACCACATTTGGCATCGTATAGGGTTGTATGTCGTTGGACAAGGGTGAATTTGCTGCGCACTTAAGTCACTGAATTTAAGGTGATTTATTTTATTTGTTGGATTTATTAAGACAGGATTAAACGTGAGTTTATTGACTTCGTAATGCGAAGGTCAGGAGTTCGATTCCCCTTATCGGCACCATATAAAACAAAGGGTTAGCTTCTCATCGAAGCTAACCCTTTGTGCTTTCTGGCTGGTGACCCTTCTCATCCCCCTCTTTTGCTATCGCAACCCCAAAGGGGAAGGGGCAGCGGGCCAACCCTCCCGGCAGGCGGCTACGCAGGTTTTGCTATTCCCCTCAGGCAACCTCGATGTCTGGCTTGGCTGGCTCCTTCTGCATGGATAGCTCTCCAGTTTGCGACGGGGATTCCAGCTTGTCGATGCGCACCGCAGCTACCTTGAACTCGGGGATTTTGGCGTGGGGGTCGGTGGCATTGATGGTGAGCCGGTTGGCCGGGGCTTCGGCGAAGTGGAACGGGATAAAGACCACGCCAGGCTGCATCCGCTTGGTGACGAAGGCGGGCAGTTCGATATGGCCGCGGCGGCTGGTGACCTTCACCCGTTCACTGTTGCTGATCCCCATCCGCTCGGCGTCCGCCACGCTCATCATCACCCGCGGGCCAGCCAGCTTGTCGAGCCCCTTGGTCTTGCGGGTCATGGTGCCGGTATGGAACTGCTCCAGCAGGCGGCCGGTAGTGAGCACGATGGGATAGGTCTCGTCGGGCAGTTCGGCGGCATAGCGGAACGGGGTGGCGACCATCTCCCCCTTGCCACGGGTGAACTGCTTGCCGTGGAGCAGGCGAGTGCCTTCGGGCGCCGCATCGTTGCAGGGCCACTGTAGCCCTTGCGCTCCCACCTTGTCCCACTGGATGCCGGCGTATTGCGGGGTGACTTGGCAGATCTCGGCGGTGATCTCCTTCGGGTGTTGATAGCGCCAGTCGCCACCCATGGCGTTGGCGATCTGCTGGATGATCCACCAATCCTCCCGCGCCTCACCCGGTGCCTTGAGGGCGGGGGAGATGCGCTGTACCCGCCGCTCGGTGTTGGTGAAGTGGCCGCTCTTCTCGGCAAAGGAGCAGGAGGGGAGAACCACATCGGCCAGCTGGGCAGTTTCGGAGAGGAAGATATCCTGCACCACCAGAAACTCCAGCTGCTTGAGCCCCTCGATGACATGATGCTGATCCGGATCGCTCAGCACCGGGTTTTCCCCCATCACATAGAGCCCCTTGATGCTGCCCGCACAGGCGGCATCTATGGTCTCGGTAAGGGTGAGGCCGGGCGTGCGCGGTAAGTCCGGTTGCTGCCAGGCGGTGGCGAAGCGGGCATGCACCTCGGGGTTGGCCACCTTCTGATAGCCGGGCAGGCAATTGGGCAGTGCCCCCATGTCACAGGCGCCCTGCACGTTGGATTGGCCGCGCAGCGGGTTGATGCCGCCCCCTTCTATGCCGATGTTGCCGCACAGCAGTTGCAGGTTGGCGATGGCGCGCACGTTGTCGTGACCGGTGGTGTGCTGGGTGATCCCCATGGAGTAGTAGATGGCGGTGCGTTCGGCGGTGCCGATGAGGCGGGCGAGCTCGATCACCTGCTCGGCCGGTACGCCGGTGACGAGGGCAACCTTGTCCGGTGCATAGGCGGGGGAGAGCACCTCCGCTTGCAGCGCCTCGAACCCTTCCACCCGATCGGCAATATAGGCCTTGTCGTGCCAGTTGTTCTGGATGATCTGCTGCATCAGGCCGTTGAGCAGCATCACGTCGGTGCCGGGGCGGTGTGCCAGATAGAGGCTGGCATGGTCCGCCATCTCGATCCGCTTGGGATCGGCCACTACCAGCCGCGCCTTGCCCATGGTGACGGCCCGCTTGATATGGGATCCGATGATGGGGTGGGCTGCCGATGTGTCGGAGCCGATGATGAAGATGAGATCCGAGTGATCGATGCTCGGGATGTCGTTGGTCATGGCGCCACTGCCGAGTGACGCCTCCAGCCCGGTAACGGTGGAGGCGTGGCAGAGCCGCGCGCAGTGATCCACGTTGTTGGTGCCCAGCTCCCGGCGTATGAACTTCTGGAACAGGTAGTTCTCTTCGTTGGTGGTTTTGGCTGACGAGAAACCCGCCAGCGCATCGCTGCCATAGCGCTGGCGAAGGGCGGTGAAACGCTCGGCCACCAGGGCGATGGCCTCCTGCCAGCTGGCAGGCACCAGCTCGCCATCCTTGCGGATGAGCGGTGTGGTGAGGCGCTCCTCGCTCTGGATAAAGTCAAAGCCGAAGCGTCCCTTGACGCAGAGCAGCCCCTGATTGACCGGCGAGTTGCGATTCCCTTCCACATAGCGGATGCGGTTGTGCGCCTCATCGACGTAGAGGGTGACGCCGCAGCCGACCCCGCAGTAGGTGCAGATGGTATTGACCGGCGTGAGCAGTTCGGTGCGCCCCTGCGACTTGTCGCGGGCATCTACCAGGGCTCCGGTGGGGCAGACCTGTACGCAGGCGCCGCACTGCACGCAGTGGTAGTCGCCCATCGAGAGTCCCGTGTCGAACTGCGGCCGGTTCGAGAGGGTGCCATCGCTGTTCTTGGCAAAGCGCAGCACCCCCTGCACCGCTTGCTCACCACAGGTCTGCACGCACTGGCCGCAGCCGATGCAGCGGTTTGCATCAAAGACGATAAATTCGCTGCTGTTATCCACTGCAAACTTCTGGCATTGACTGGTATCGAGAGCGCTCTGGTCGACCTTGTATTCGGTGGCGTAGTCGCGTAGCGCGCAATCGGTATTGGCCTGACAGCCGCATTCGAGGCAGCGGCTGGCTTCGCTGCGGGCATCGGCATCACTCAAACCACGCTCCACCTCGGCAAAGCTGCCCTCGCGATCCTGCTCTGCCAGATGGGGCATGATGCTGCGGGCGACTTTTTTCAAGTGAGCAAACTGGGCGGGATCAACCTGTTTGAGTGTGGGAGCCTTGCAGGCGTTGAAGGGGTGAACCGGATCGATCATGTCACCATGGAGGAACTGATCGATGGCCAGCGCCGCCTTGCGACCATCGGCGACCGCCTCGATGGCGGTGGCTGGCCCGCGGCGCAGATCGCCGATGGCGAACAGGTTGCCGTGGCCGCTGTGCATGGTTTCGGGATGGGACTCCAGCGTCTGCCAGCGGGTGAAGGGGAGGGTGAGGGGCTCCCCTTCCATAAAGCTGAGATCCGGCTGCTGCGACACGGCCGCAATCACGGTATCAAACTCTTCAAAGAAGAACTCACCAGTGGGCTCCGGGCGTCGGCGACCGGAGGCATCCGGCTCGCCGAGGGCCATCTTCTCGAGGCGCACCTGACAGACGCGACCAGCCTCATCGGCCAGATTCTCTACCGGATTGGTGAGCATCAAAAAGCGCACACCTTCCTGCTCCGCCTCGTCGATTTCGTAGGCTTCGGCGGGCATCTCGGCGCGGGTGCGGCGATAGATAAGGGTGGTTTCAGCGCCCAGCCTGACCGCCGTGCGGGCGCAGTCGATCGCGGTATTACCACCCCCGATCACCGCAACCTTCTTGCCGGTGGTGAGCCGCTTGGCCAGCATCTGATCCTTGAGGTAATCGACCCCGAGATAACAACCGGCCAGGGTGCTGCCCGGGTAATCCATCGGCACCGCCTTGGAAGCGCCAACCGCCAGACAGACCGCATCATAGTCGCGGCACAGCGCCGAGAGGGTGATCTGGTGGCCCAGTCGCTGGCTGGTGTGGATCCGCATGCCACTCTGGCACATCAGGGCGATCTCCTGATCGAGGGTCGCCTTGGGCAGCCGGTATTCAGGGATGCCGTAGCGCAGCCAGCCACCCGCTTCGGGCATCGCCTCGAACAGATCGACCTCGAACCCCTCGTAACCCAGATAGTAACCGCAGGTGAGGCCGCCCGGGCCGCTGCCGATAATGGCCACCCGCTTGCCCTTGGCGGGCTTCTTTGCAGGTTGATAGGGGGCAATCTCGGCCAGATCGAGATCGGCGGCGTGACGCTTGAGGTGGCGAATGGCCAGCGGCTCATCTACCAAGGCGCGGCGGCACTGTGCCTCACAAAAGGCGGGGCAAACCCGGCCGATGGAGAGGGGCATTGGCAGGGTCTGCTTGATGACGGCCATGGCCGCCTGGTGCTCCCCCATGGCGATGTGGTGCAGATAGGATTGAATGTCCACCCCGGCCGGACAGGCGCGCTGGCAGGGGGCTTCGCAATCGGCGTAGTGATCTGCGAGGATGCGGCCGAGCGCCTGCTGGCGGTGCGCGCTCAGGATCTCGCTTTGCGTTGTGATCACCATCCCTGCCTCGGGGAGTGTCTCGCAGGCGCGGCGGATGCCGAGACCGGCAATCTCGACCACGCAGAGATCGCAGGGGGTCTTGGGGCCGCTGGTGTTGTCACCGCACAGGGAGGGGATATCAGTCTGGTGCTGTTTGGCTATCTGGAGCAGGGTCTGGGTCGGGTTAACCGTCAACTGAGCCCCATCGAGGGTGATGGTGATCATGGCGTCATAAACTCGCTTTCAAGGCGCAGAAAATGCTGCATCTGGCGGAGCCAGCAGGGGAAGCGACAGGGCGGCCGCTTGCTATACGCTCACCATAACAAAGATTATTTACAACTTTATTTGATTTTAGACAGCTTATTGTTCAAAAGAGAAAACGATTTCAGGTTGTCTTGTCTACCTCATCGGCTCGGCGCATCGTTGAGAACCATTCCTGTTACAGCAGGCAATTCATTGTCTTATTGTCAGTTTATGCGTCTGGTAGAAGAGAGACTGCTCTCGCTCGCGATAGGTGTTATCCACCAGTAGCACCATTTGTGATGCAACTTATTTTGCATAAATGGTGACTCAAGGCATGCGGCGAATGCAGAGCAAAGGGGGGCACTCGGTTGGATAAAAGGTTGGTGGAGAGGGGGCGGGCATGCGTGAGTGGCGAGTCCTAGATAAAGAGAATGGCCACCTTTTCCAAGACGGCCATTCACGTTGCCGGTCGGCGCGCTGTTGGCCCGAAGGGTTGGTCGCAGGAGATCAGCCGGATATCAGGGTGGGCAGTCGGGCTTGCCAGATCTGGTGCCAGTGCTGCAGTTCGCTGCGCGGCATAGGGCGGGCGGTAAAAAAGCCCTGACAGATATCGCACCCCAGCTTGGCCAGCAGTTGCCAGGTCTGCACATCTTCCACCCCTTCGGCGACTGATTTCAGCCCCAGCTTGCGTGCCAGCTCGATGCTCGATTCGATAATGGCCAGACGGGAGGGGTCGGCATAGCAGCGATCGACAAACGAGCGATCAAGTTTGAGCTCGGTAAAGGGCAGCAGCGCTAGCTGTTGCATCGAGGAGTAGCCGGTGCCGAAGTCATCGATGGAGAGGCCAAAGCCGTGCATCCGCAGCCGGGTCAGCACCTCCAGTGCCTTGCCGATATCCTCGACAAACGAGCTTTCTGTCACCTCCAGGGTGATCAGCTCGGGATTGACGCCCCAACGCTGGCACTGGTTGATCAGGAAGTGGCAGAGATCTCCCTCGATCAGCGAGGTGGTTGAGAGGTTCATCGACAGATTGAGGGAGAGACCGGTCTGTCCCCACAGATGGCAATCCTGCAGCGACTTGTTGATGATGACATCGGTCAGCTGATCGATAAGGCCGTTGTTTTCCGCCAGCGGGATAAACATGCCGGGGGAGAGCAGCCCGTATTCCGGATGCTGCCAGCGGGCCAGCGCCTCCATCCCCACCCACTGGCCGGACGCAAAGCCGACCTTGGGTTGATACCAGGGCAGCAACTGGTCGTTGTCGAGGGCGCGTTTGAGCTCGTCCACCGAGAGGACGAGGCCATCGTCCTTGCCCGAGGGGGCCGACTTGGGTGCCCAGGAGTCGATCAACTGGCGCAGCCGCTGCGGGCTGGAGGGTTTCTCGATGCGACCCAGCACATGGAGGCCATAGGCCGCGCTCATCCGCAGCACGGCCTCTACCACGTCATCTTCCAGCGCGCTGGAGAGGATGATGCCGCCCCGAAAGCCACCCAGCGAGAGGCGGCGCAGCAGCGCCATGCCATCCATGCCGGGCATCCGCAGATCGCAGAACAGGATGTCGACAGTGTGGCTCTGGCACAGCGCCAGGGCTTCGATGCCGTCTGCGGCCTCCAGCAGTTGCTGATAACCGAGCGCCCGGATCTGGTGCATCAGGGTCTTGCGTTGAAACCCGTGATCCTCGACCACCATGATGACCAACTCGTCTGCCGTTCTACTCATCGAGCCACAATCCCATTTCACGTTCAATATTGTTCATCTGTTCTTCCACTCTCTGTGTCAGCAGCGCGAGCTCGCTCAACTGTTTGAGGCGGGCCGCCGATTCCAGTTGCGCCGCCTGCTCGGCCAGGGAGAGCTCCCCGACCATTCTGGCTGCCCCTTTGATGCGGTGGGCGATCTCCACCAGCTCCTGGCTATCATCGGAGGAGAGCGCGCTCATCATAGCGTGGCAATCTTTCCGGTTGGAGGCCAGATACTCCCTTGCCATGCTTTTGGCAATATCTTCATCGCCAAACAGATCTTGCCAGCGACCGATCATGTCGAGATTGATGGCCTGTCGTGCGGGCACTCTCTCTGTGATCGTAGTCGCGGGCAACCACCGCAGCAGCATCTGGCGC
Source organism: Aeromonas sp. FDAARGOS 1404 (assembly GCF_019047085.1). NCBI lineage: Bacteria > Pseudomonadati > Pseudomonadota > Gammaproteobacteria > Aeromonadales > Aeromonadaceae > Aeromonas > Aeromonas sp. FDAARGOS 1404. The sequence continues at coordinate 847,716 of NZ_CP077237.1, read as the reverse complement.
AGTGACTCCAGCGAATAGGGTTTGCACAGCATGCCGTTCATACCGGCTGCCGTCATATTGGCTGCCGCCTCCTCCGAGGTATCGGCGGTGACGCCGATGATGGGGGCCTGCTCCCCTTGTTCCCGCAGGCGGCGGGTCAGGGTGTAGCCATCCATGTGCGGCATGTGGCAGTCGGTGATCAGCAGGGCGAAATCCCGGGTTTGCCAGGCGCGCAACGCCTTCTCGCCATCTTCCACTACCTCGCACTCCACCCCCAGAATCGCCAGCTGACGGGTCAGCAGGGCGCGATTGACCTGATGGTCATCGGCGACCAACACCCGCCCGCCCAGTTTTTCGATGCTGGCGGCATGGGCGGTCACTGCTCGCCCGGTGATCAGCTCGCGGCAGCTTTCGAGCAACAGATCCGGGTAGAGGGGGGATTGGCCGAGGCGCCACCAGTTCTCCGAGCCCATGCGTCCCCGCAACGCTTCGCGTGGGGAGAGGATGACCCCCTTGAGGGTGCCGGATTGCAGCAAGGTGTGCCAATCGCTCCCCAGACTGGACTCCAGCGCGGCCTCTTCCGCCAACAGCAGGCCGTCGAGATCGGCGGTGAGCTGGTGGATATCGAGGGGGGTTAACCGGGCGCCGAGCCGTGCCATGGTGGCCTGCAAGGCGGCATCGCTACCCAGCCACCACCATTCGCTGCCCGCCAGTGCGGGTGGCTCCCACAGGCCATTGAGCAGCGGGATGCTGAAGCGGAAACAGGCCCCTTCACCGAGCTGGCTTTTGACCGTCAGGGTACCGCCCATCTTCTTCACCAGCTGATCACAGATGGCCAGCCCCAGACCTGTGCCACCAAAGCGGCGATTGATATCGGATTCCACCTGCTCGAACGGGGTAAAGAGCAGCGCTTGCTTCTCTTCGGCGATGCCGATGCCGGTATCTGTCACCGCGATAACCAGCTGCTGGTCTTTATAGTTGGCCTGGATCGAAATAGCGCCCTGCTCGGTGAACTTCACCGCGTTGTTGAGCAGATTGGAAATCACCTGGCCCACTCTGACCGGATCGATATCGGCCAGGTCGGGGAGTTGCTCCTCCCACTGGAGCGTGACCTTCAGCCCCTTGCTGTAGGCCAGCGCGGCATGGCCGCGGACCACGTCGCACACCACTGGTTGCAGACGGCAGGATTGGCGATTGAGGTGCAGCTGACCCGCCTCGATTTTGGAAAAGTCGAGGATATCGTTGACCAGATAGAGCAGGTGGTTGGCCGAGCTCTCCACATTGCGCAGTAGATAGCGCTGGTCATCATTGAGCTCGCTCATGCGCAGCAGCTCCAGCATGCCGTGCATGCCCGAGATGGGGGTTCTCAGCTCATGGCTCATGGTGGCCAGAAAAAGGCTGCGAGCCTGCATCGCCTGCTCGGCCGCGGCGCGCGCCTCACGCAGCTCATGCTCCTGTTGCTTGATGGCGGTGATGTCCTGCACCACGCCGTTGAGCAGGCGTTCATTGCCCTGTTGTGCCACAAAGTTGCCGCGGATCTGGATATAGCGCTCCCCCTGAACAGAGGGCACCAGCACCTCCATATCGAGCGGCTCAAGGGTTTGCGCATGTTTGGCCACCTTATCGATAAAGGTTGCCATAGCCTCATCGTTCAAGCCGAGGATCACGCCGCCAGACTCGGCTGCCATCAACTCTTGATGGGTCATCCCGAGAATGTCGCTGGCCCCTTGGGACAGATAGAGGAATTTCCCCTTGCCAGCTCCTTGCCAGAGATATTGATAGACCAGACCCGGCATGCTGTCGGTGATGTCCCGCAGTCTGCCCTCCACTTCCCGCACCTTGTTTTCGGCGGCCTTGAGGGCGCTGACATCGGTCAAGACCGTCAGCACCCCCTGAATCTCGCCGTCTGCGCCGCGATAGGGCAACTTGACGTAGACTACGTGAAGGGGCACATCCCCCTCGCGCTGGGTATAACCCGATCCTTCGAAGATCTGGCCGGTTTCCCAGACCGCACGCTCCTCGCGCAGCATCTGTTGCCGCTCGTCCTCGGTCATATAGCCCCAGCGATCACCTTCTTCCCCATCACCGACAAACAGCTCGCGGTATGCTCGGTTGCTGAGGGTCAGGCGATGATCGCGATCCCGCAGCGCCACCATATTGGGCAGGGAGTCGAGCAGGGTCTGGATAAACACCAACTGCTCATTGAGCGTCTTCTCGGCCCGTTGACGCTGCACGATCTCCCGTTTCAGAGTGCGGTTCCACGCCCAGAACAGGGCAAACAGCAGGGTGGCAGCCGTGCCACCTATTACGAACCAGAGCAGCACGGTTTCGCTGTTGATGCCGGTCTGCACACTCATGGAGAGCCAGCGTCTCTCCACTTTATTGAGCTCCTCCGGCGGTATCGAATAGAGCACCTTGGTGAGGATCCGCTGCAGCATGGGATCTTTGCGCGTGGCCATGGCGACCGGCAGGCGCAAGTCTTTGCCGGCATAGACCACCTGATAGCGCTCGCTCACCCGTTTGTTGACGGATGGCAGGGTAACCATCACGTAGTCGGCATCGCCCGTGTCCAGCAGCTCCAGCAAGCGGTTGTCATTGTTGACCTCTACCGGATGGGCGCCGATGTGGGTCAGTAGATCTTTATCCAGCGAGCCATGCACCATGCCGACCCGTTTCCCTCGCAGCAGTGAGAGATCGGTGATATCGGCACTGCGTTTGGGGGCAATAACGACCCGATCGACAAACAGATAGCCGGGGGTGAACAGCGCAAACTGGCCACGGTCGTGGTTGGGGGATATGGCCGGAATAAAATCGATCTGCCGCAGCTTCAGCATATTCTGGGTTTCACCCCAGCTATTGGTGCGAACCAGAGAGAACTTCAGCCCGGAGACTTGCTGCATCAGCGCCATCAGGTCCGCCACATAACCGACCAACCTGCCCCGGTAATTGAATTCGCTCATGGAGGTCCAGTCCGGAGAGACGCCGTAAGTCAGCTCAGGATGCTGGTTGAGCCACTCCTGCTCCTCAGGGGTAAACTGCACAGACTTCACCGCTCCTGAGTCCGCATGTTGGCTAGTCGTGGTAGCTGCCAGCATGTGACGACGATCTTCAACCGGTATCTCGTTGAATGCCTTGCTCACCAGGCTGGCCAGTGCCGGGTCGCTCTTGTGCATATTGATAGAGAGAGACGTGCCGCTTACCCATTCCGGAGTGGCAATGGTGAAGCCAGCCTTGGGATGCTGATCTCTCACCATCACCAGTGACGGCATGTCGGCAAGATAGGCGTCAGCCATGCGCTTTTTGAGCATAAAGGCTGCTTCGCTGCGACTCTCTGCCTCGGTCACACGGGGAAATCCCAGTTTTTTCAATTCACTGCAAGCATTGACTCCTGTGACACAGACCCAGTGCAAGCCATGGGCATCCTGTCGTGACAACTTCGTTTTGCCATTGTTGAGCAGCACGCCGCGCGGCATGGAGAGCAAAAAAGGGAGGGAGACAATATTGGATCGCCACTGTTCGCTTGGCTGGTCGTTCACCAGCATGTCGATTGCGCCGTGGCCAAGCCCGGTTAGCGCATCCACGTAGGAGGGGTAAACCTTGTAGCGCAGGGTCAACCCGAGCGTCCTGGCAATCTGCTGCGCAATATCGGGGACTGGGCCGGTAAAGCGTTGATCTGCATCCTTATAGCTGTATGGAGGGTCACCCATCATCGGCATGCCGATGATCAACTCCTGGTGTGATGACAGCCAGGCGCGCTCAGACAGATCAAACTCGTCTTCATTCAGACTGGTAATGGCGTGCGCCGCCACGCCCCAGAGCAGTAGCAGGAGAAACAGGAATAGACGATCACATTGGCGGAGCATCAGAAGGAATCCAACAGAATTGGGCGCATATTGTAAGTGCATTAAAATGCAGCGGCCAACATCAATTTACTCAATATTGGGCCACGACATGCCACTGTGCGGCTGTGAGTACGGCTAGTACCGGGATGGCAACCTGATGATAAAGCCTGCGCGGTGATGCGCCTGATTTTTTTGCCAAAGGTTAGTTCAAGGGGGATATTGGAAAAAAATCCAACCAGTTTGATATCGGTAAACAACATGGACATGGACAAATAAAAAGGGCCACCTCTTTCGAGGTGGCCCTTTCCAAACGTTTGGTGGAGCTGGGGGGATTTGAACCCCCGTCCAAAATTACTACATCCTTGGCACTACATGCTTAGTCACTCTTTACATTCGCCAACCCGCTGCGGAGAGACACGCCACGAATTGACTAGCTCGATTGGTTTTAATGCTTCCGCCCCGAGCAGGACTTCCACACGATCCTGTGAAGGATGACCTTCCGATTCCCTAGGACACAGGCAAGCTAGGGTAGAAGGGCTCTATGCAGGTTATTAAGCTGCTAGTGCGTAGTTTTCGTCGTTTGCGACTATTTTTTTGCGGTTTATTAACGAGGCCTACCGCACCTCGGCATGCACCTTGGGTTTCGTGAATCTTGTCGAATCCAGAATCAGCCCCAAGTTGTTAATTGCGATTGTACGCAAAAATGCTGTCATAGCAAGGCGTTGATACCCATTCCCTCTGGCAACCAGTCTGTTTGCCGATTTATTGTACGCAGCTGAGCTTGAAGGGCCAGCTGCGCCGGGGGAAGGTGAACCGGCGTCCTGATCCTGCCAGTCGCAGGTTAGCCGCGATGCTTGTTCTTCATGATGCGGGCTTTTTCCCGATCCCATTCGCGGGCCTTGGTATCTTCGCGCTTGTCGTGCTCTTTCTTGCCCTTAACCAGGCCGATCTCGACCTTGACCCAGCACTGTTTCCAGTAGAGGGCGAGGGGAACTATGGTGTAGCCCTGACGGGCGATCAGGCTTTCGAGCTTGTCGAGTTCACGACGGCTCAGCAGCAGTTTGCGGGTGCGGGTCGGGTCACATACCACATGGCTGGAGGCCGCTTGCAGTGGCAGGAAGCTGGAGCCGAACAGATAGGCCTCGCCATCGCGGAAGATGACATAGGCTTCGCTGATGTTGGCCTTGCCCGCCCGCAGGGATTTGACTTCCCACCCTTGCAGGGACAGACCCGCTTCGATCTTCTCTTCGATGAAGTATTCGTGGCGCGCGGTTCTGTTGAGTGCAATGGTGCTGGACCCGGCTTTGTTTTTACTGTTTTTTTTGCTCATGACGGGCGATTTCCGGCAATGACTAGGAGGCTCGTATTATACGTAGGCAGGGGCGGCTGTAAAACGCGCAGCAGGTCAAGTGGTGGCTTTCTGAGCGGTTTGGCTGAGGTTTTACCTCCACAACCCCAAACATGGTGATAAAATCGCGCTGATTGGATGAGGAAAAGCCATGCCCCGAATTACGCGCAGTGCCCTGGTGATGTTCAGTGCAGAACAGATGTTCAAGTTGGTTAACGATGTGGATGCCTATCCGCAGTTTTTGCCCGGCTGTGTCGGCAGCCGTGTCCACGAGGCTGGCGATGACTACATGATGGCGTCGGTCGATGTGGCCAAGGCGGGGATTGCCAAGACCTTTACTACCCGCAATCAGCTGGATGTGAACCGTCAGATCAGGATGGAGCTGGTGGATGGCCCGTTCCGCAAGCTGGCGGGCTGGTGGACCTTTACCCCGCTCGATGTGGATGCCTGCAAGGTGGAGTTTGATCTCGATTTCGAGTTTACCTCCAAGCTTATCGAGGTGGCATTTGGTCAGGTGTTCCGCGATCTGGTGAGCTCCATGGTCTCCGCCTTCTCCAACCGGGCGAAGGAGGTCTACGGTGTCTGACCAGCTCAACATCGAGGTTGTCTATGCCTTGCCGCAGCAGCAGACGGTGATTGCCCTGCGGGTGGCGCCCGAGACCTGCGTGCTGGCAGCCATCGAGCAGTCCGGCATCGTACAAAAACACCCCGAGATCGATCTGGCGGTCAACAAGTTCGGTATCTACAGCCGCCCGGTGAAAGGGAGCGAGCCGCTGCACGACGGCGATCGTATCGAGATCTACCGCCCGCTCATCGCCGATCCCCGCGAGATGCGCAAAAAGCGGGCCGAGAAGGCCAAAGAGGAGGGGAGAGCCGATAGCGTGACCGGTGGTCGCCCCGATGTGCATCGCAAGCACCGCGAGTAGTGCTCAGGTTTTTCTTGCAGAAAAAAGGCGCCTAGGCGCCTTTTTTTGATCCCGTTAGCCGGTGAGCTTGCCGAGGGGATATCAAGAGAGGGCTGCTTCTGCCACACCCAGTCGTGCACGGGCCCAGGCGGCCAGTAGCTCTACCCCGCTTTGCATCACCCGCTCATCGAAATCGAATTCGTTGTGATGGTGCGGCGCCGCCAGATCGGCCCCCAGGATGAGGTAAGCCGCTTCGCCCCCCTGCTTTTGCACCCGCTCCATCAGAAAACCGGCATCTTCGCTGGCGCCAAAGCGGCGAGTCTGGATGGTGGCGAGTCCCTGCTTGCGGGCCAGCGCCGCCAGCTCGGCCTGCAGTGCCGGGCTGTTGTCGAGGGCAATGGCCTCACCCTGCTTGATGATGCGATAGGTGACACCGTGGGCGAGGGCAGTCCCTTCGACGATGCGCTGTACCTGACTGAACATGTAGTCGTTGAGCGTGCTATCGGCGCCGCGGGTTTCACCGCGCAGCTCTGCATGATCGGGGATGACGTTGCGGCCGCTGCCAGCGTGAAGCTGGCCGACGTTGATGCGGGTCATGCCATCGCGGTGGCGGGGAATGCCGAGCATGGCGGTGGTGGCCATGCAGGCGGCGGCCAGCGCATTGCTGCCGGCATTGGGCTCGAGCCCGGCGTGAGCAGCGGTGCCCATAAAGTGGACGTCGAACTTGGTGGAGCAGAGAAACTCGGTGGGGTTGATCACCAGCTCGCCGCTGCCAGCGTGAATACCGATATGGAGCGAAAGCAGGGCATCCACGTCATCGAGTGCGCCACCGGCTGCCAGCGCCTTGCCACCGCGGCACCCCTCTTCGGCGGGTTGGAAGAAGAGCTTGATGCGACCGCACAACTGCTCTTTCATCGCCATCAACTGGCTGGCTAGCCCCATACCGATGGCGGTGTGGCCATCGTGGGCACAGGCGTGCATCCACCCCTTGTTGTGGGAGGCAAAACCCTCTTGCTGCGGCTGGTGCTGTTCGGCGTCGGACTCTTCCACTTCCACCGCATCGATGTCGAAGCGAAAGGCCAGGGTCGGGCCGGGACGGCCGGTATCCAGCTCCCCCATCAGCCCGGTGACATCGCCAATCCGCTCCAGCCAGTCGGGATGGGCCCCCTGACGGCGGGCGCGAGCCTTCTCGGCCGCCACATCCACATCACGGCCCATCATCAGATTGCTGGCCAGCAGTTTGTCGCCGAGCACGATGCGATAACCGAGCTCGCTCAGGTGGTGGGCAATCAGGCTGGTGGTGCGAAACTCTTTCCAGGCCGCTTCCGGCAGGCGGTGCAGGTCGCGGCGCCACAGGATCAGGTGCTCAAGGGTCATCTTGGCTTCCTTGGTGATTCGATTTGTCGGCTATTGTGCCTTTTTTCCCGGCTGACCACACGGGGGCTGCAGCTGGTCGGGGGAGCTGTGAGTGCAAGTGGTGGCTGTTCGGGCCGTGAATAGTGGTGAGCGCCCATAAAAAACGCCTCCACAAGGGAGGCGTTGTCGATAGCTGGTTATCAGGCCGCGTGATGGTAAGCGGAGGCTTCAAACAGCTTCTTGTTGGCCACCAGATCGATGGGGTCAAAATCATCGACGTTGATGGTGCGCAGGCGACTTACCTCGGCGCGGCGCAGCAGCTCGGCTTCGCTCTGGGTCAGTACACCAGCGGCCAGGCCGATGTCGGCCACCTTGTCCAGCGCCATGAAGGGACGCTTGATACCATCGCTCTTGCAGACTTTCTCGAACAGCGGCTCGGCGGCCAGTACGTCATCGAGCGCCTGCTCCAGCAGACCGAACGGGTTGCCCTCTTCGCGGGTCAGATACTGGCCCTTGGCCAGGCGGCTGCGGGTCTCGCTCGGGGTTTGCAGCAGACGGGCCACTTGCTGGTCCAGCTTGTCGCACGGACGGTTCAGGTCACGGCCCAGCGGCAGCACCACGGCACGCAGGGCAAGGCCAATCCAGCGGTTCGGGAAGTTGCGCAGCAGCTCGTCGATCGCCTCTTGAGCCTTGAACATGGCATCTTGCAGTGCCCAGTGCAGCAGCGGCAGATCGGCCTGCTGGCGTCCCTCGTCCTGATAGCGCTTGAGGGCGCTGGAGGCCAGATAGAGCTGGCTCAGCACGTCGCCAAGACGGGCGGAGACCCGCTCCTTGCGCTTGAGCTCGCCACCCAGGGTGCCCATCGCCATGTCTGACAGGAACGCCAGGTTGGCCGAGAGGCGGAAGAGCTGCTGGTAGTAGCCCTTGGTCTGATCCTTGTACGGTGCCGCGGCAAAGCGGGCGCCGGTGATACCGAGCCAGAAGCTGCGTACCAGGTTGCTGATGGCAAAGCCGACGTGGCTGAATACCGCCTTGTCAAAATCCTTCAGCGCCTGCTCCTTGTCGGGGTGGCTGGCGGCCAGCATCTCCGGCAGTACATACGGGTGGCAGCGGATAGCGCCCTGACCGTAGATGATCATGCTGCGGGTCAGGATGTTGGCCCCTTCCACCGTAACGGCGATGGGGGCACCCTGATAGCCACGGGCCAGATAGTTGTTGGGGCCCATGCAGATGGCCTTGCCGCCGTGGATGTCCATGGCATCGATGATGCACTTCTGGGCACGGTCGGTGAGGTGGTATTTGACGATGGCGGAGATGACCGAGGGCTTCTCGCCAAGGTCGATGCCGGTCACGGTCAGGTTGGCTGCGGCGCCCATGATGTAGGCGTTGCCGCCGATGCGGGCCAGCGGCTCTTCAATCCCTTCCATCTTGCCGATGGGCAGTTTGAACTGGCGACGGATGCGGCTATATGCGCCGCTTGCCAGGGCCAGCATCTTGACGCCGCCAGTGCTGTTGGAGGGCAAGGTGATGCCGCGACCGACCGACAGACACTCGACCAGCATGCGCCAGCCCTGACCGGCCATGGCCGGGCCACCGATGATGAAATCGAGCGGGACGAACACATCCTTGCCCTGGGTCGGACCGTTCTGGAACGGCACGTTGAGCGGGAAGTGGCGACGGCCAATGCCGACACCCTTGATGTGAGTGGGGATCAGCGCGCAGGTGATGCCGAGCTCTTCCTCTTCGCCCAGCAGGTGTTCCGGATCACGCAGTTTGAAGGCGAGACCCAGCACGGTAGCAATAGGGGCGAGCGTGATGTAGCGCTTGTTCCAGGTGAGGCGCATACCGAGCACCTCTTTTCCTTCCCACTCGCCCTTGCAGACGATACCGAAGTCGGGGATGGAGCCGGCATCAGAACCCGCTTCCGGGCTGGTCAGGGCGAAGCAGGGGATCTCTTTACCTACCGCCAGACGGGGCAGGTAGTAATCCTTCTGCTCGTCGGTACCATAGTGTTGCAGCAGTTCGCCCGGGCCCAGCGAGTTGGGCACGCCAACGGTGGAGGCGAGCACGGCGCTGGCACCGCACAGCTTTTGCAGGACACAGGACTGGGCGTAGGCAGAGAACTCCAGACCGCCATATTTCTTCTTGATGATCATGGCGAAGAACTTGTTGTCCTTCAGGTATTGCCACACCTCGGGGGAGAGGTCCGCGCGCTCGTGGGTCACTTCCCAGTCGCTCACCATGCGGCACACTTCCTCGACCGGGCCATCCATAAAGGCCTGCTCTTCGGCAGAGAGGGCGCTGACCGGAATGGCGTGCAGCTTTTTCCAGTCCGGGTTGCCCGCGAACAGATCGGCTTCCCACCAAGTGGTGCCCGCTTCAATCGCCTCTTTCTCGGTGCGGGACATCTCCGGCATGATCGATTTGTAGATCTTGAACAGCGGCTTGGTTATTTGATTGCGGCGAAATTCCACCAGATTGAGCGGGATGGCGATCACCGCGAACAGCGCCCATACCAGCAAGGGCACATGACCATAGATGGCGCCAAGCACCAGGGCGGCGCCGGTGACCAGGGTGGAGATGAACAGGGATGCCCGGCGATAGGCCAGGGCTCCGATAACCAGGATCACCCCGAGCAGAGTGAGGGTCGTCGTCATTGCTTGCTCCTTGCGTGGTTAGGTTGCCAACGTGGCGTAACTGATCCAGAGGTCTGACCTGTTGGATATGGCCCCTGTTGTAATTCATACGCACAAAGTTATCAAGCTGTTTACATCTTCATTACCTTCTCTCTGTGATCCCCATAACGCTCACGCGCCGCCAGCGCTGTGGCTCGCAGGGGGGCGACTGTGCGATTCGCTTGTGCGAGAATAGCCGCGATCTACACGCACACTAAAAACAGTGGAAGAGACATCATGTACCAAGAATTGATCCGCAATGAACTGACCGAAGCTGCCAGCGTGCTGCAGGCCTTCCTGGCTGATGAGCAGAACCTGAAAAACATCGAAGCGGCCGCCAAACTGCTGGCTGACTCTTTCAAGGAAGAGGGCAAGGTGCTCTCTTGTGGCAACGGTGGCTCCCACTGTGATGCCATGCACTTTGCCGAAGAGCTGACCGGTCGTTACCGCGAGAACCGCCCGGGTTATGCCGGTATCGCCATCTCCGATCCGAGCCACCTCTCCTGCGTCTCCAACGACTTTGGCTATGACTATGTCTTCTCCCGCTACGTAGAAGCGGTCGGCCGCCGTGGCGACGTGCTGCTTGGCATCTCCACCAGCGGCAACTCCGGCAATATCCTGAAAGCCATCGAGGCTGCCCGCGCCAAAGGCATGAAAGTGATCGCCCTGACCGGCAAGGATGGCGGCAAGATGGCGGGTCTGGCGGATGTCGAGATCCGCGTGCCGCACTTTGGCTATGCCGACCGTATTCAGGAAGTGCACATCAAGGTGATCCACATCCTGATCCAGCTGGTCGAAAAAGAGATGGCCAAGTAATCAGGCCATCGTCACCAGACAAGGGCAACGCCGGTAGCATGGTTCGCCATCGGCCGGTTGTTGCCAGTCACAGGGGAAGGGATTGCGCCTTCCCTTGCTGTCTGTCGAACCAGCGTGCTGGTCGAACATGACACAAGCCAAATCATGAAAGGAGTCTGCCGGATATGTGCGAACTGCTCGGCATGAGTGCCAATGTGCCGACCGATATCTGCTTCAGCTTTACCGGGTTGATGCTGCGCGGCGGCAAGACCGGGCCCCACAAGGATGGCTGGGGGATCACCTTCTACGAGGGGAAGGGCTTTCGCACCTTCAAGGATCCCGAGCCCAGCGCCCAATCTCCCATCGCCAGACTGGTACAGGCGCTGCCCATCAAGAGCTGCGCTGTGGTCAGCCACATTCGGCAGGCCAACCGTGGCTGCGTGTCACTGGAAAATACCCACCCCTTTACCCGTGAGCTGTGGGGCCGTTACTGGACCTTCGCCCACAACGGTCAACTCACCGGCTACAAGAAGCTGCCCACCGGCCGCCACCGGCCGGTGGGGGATACCGACAGCGAGCACGCCTTCTGCTGGCTGCTCGACAGGCTGGAGCAAAAATATCCCAAGCGTCCGGCCAACTTTCCTGCCATGTTTCGCTATCTCGCCACCCTGTGTGACGAGCTCAGAGCGTTCGGAGTGTTCAACATGCTGCTCTCGGACGGGGAGTATGTGATGAGCTACTGCAGCAACAACCTGCACTGGCTGACTCGCTGTGCGCCCTTTGGCGAGGCGAGCCTGCTGGATGAGGAGGTGGTGATCGACTTTCAAAGGGAGACCACCCCCAACGATGTGGTCACCCTGATCACCACCCGTCCGCTGACCGGCAATGAGAATTGGGTCAAAATGGCGCCCGGCGAATTCAATCTGTTTCGCATGGGGGAGCGGGTGGCGACCAACCAGGTCGTGCTTGAGCAAGATAAAAAAATACCAGGGTAGATACCTACCCTGGTTCTTCGCAGCAGCCATAAAAGGCAAAAGGGATGAGAGGTGTTGCTGAGCATCATCACTCTGACGGCATTGAGTGTTGATCAATTGTTAATTTGTGGCAATCAAGTTGTTGTCTTGACGTGCATTTCAGCATCGCTATTTCGATACTGATCACATTTTTTGCCACTTTATTCCCTGAGCCATCCAATCGGGTGCTTCATCACTGCCTGGCCGTGAGCCACGACATCGAAAACTATCTATAGTATGGTCTGTTTGAATACCGTTCAGGAGGAGCCTCGCATGGAGTGGGTGGATCGCAAGGTGTTGCAGCAGCTGGCAGAGGATATCGGTCCGGATATGCTGCCCGTGGTCATCGCAGTCTTTATTGAAGAGGTGGGCGAGCAGCTGAGTCAGCTCAGACCCCTCTATGAGCAGGGGGAGTGGGAGGCGTTGGCTCGGGTAGCGCACAGCATGAAATCATCCTGTGGCAGCTATGGCGCCATGCCGAGTTATCAGCAGGTGATGGCGCTGGAGATGGCCAGCAAGCAGGCGGATGTGGCCGAGGCAGAGCGCCAGTTGCAACTGCTGGAGGCCTCCTTGCCCCGGGTGCTGGCGTTTCTTGCCGATTATCAGTAACGGCGGCGCTATGCAGGGATGCCGGAGCGCCGTGACCGTTGCCTAACGCTGGTTGAGCAGTTGCTGGATGATCCGGTCCAGCGCCAGTTTCAGCTTCAACCGATCGTGCCGATGGGGCAGCTCAAGCTCGCCCAGCTCGGCTTCGATCACTCGCCCTTGCCAGTCCCCCGCATCACCCGCGCCTTGTGGGGCCAGGATGGCATCCAGCCGACCCTGACCGACCCGGGATTCCAGCCAGCGACACTGACTCATCAGATCCAGCTGACTGGCAGGGCCGTTTTCCGCCACCAGATTGCAGACGAAAACCAGCATGGCGCTGCTCTCGTTGATGGCCTGGGCGATCTCGGCCAGCAGCAGTGGTGGCATGATGGAAGTGAGAAAACTGCCCGGCCCCAGAATGATCATGTCCGCCTGCTGCAATGCCAGCACAGCTTCCCGGGTCGCTTGCACCTCCGGCATCAGGCCGAGGGAGAGGGGAGGGGTTGCCAGTTGATCGATGGATACCTCTCCCAGGATCTGGGTGCCACACTCCATATGGGCGCAGAGATCGGTGGGAAATTCAGACATGGGTAGCAATTGTGACTCGATTTTGAGCATGTCACTGATCAGCTTGATAGCATCAAGAGGACGGACACAGAGATTATCGAGCGCCAGCAGCATCAGGTTGCCAAGGTTGTGGCCCGCCAGCTCGCCTTTGCCGGCGAAGCGGTACTCGAACAACAGGCTGCCGATGCTGGGATCGGTCACCAGCTGGTTCAGGCAGTTGCGCAGATCGCCCCAGGCGATGCACTCCTGACTCTTGCGCAGGCGTCCGGTCGAGCCGCCATCATCTGTGGTGGTGACGATGCCGGTGAGCCGTTGACCGAGAAACGAGAGGGACGAAAGCACTCGTCCCATGCCGTGGCCACCACCGATGGCAACGACCCGATCGAAGTCATTGATGTTTTTTTGCCACATATGGGCGTCCTGTCATTGGTCTCAGTTGACCGCTATGTTAGCAAGCGAAGCGAGATAATTGTTTGATAAAGGTATGATTTTTGCTTGAGGCTGCCATTCGATAAAACAAGGAGATGGTGTTGAAATTTCTGACCGTTCACTCCCTCGCCCAGAATTCATCGCTGGCGGCCCAAGATATCTGCGCGCAGCTGCGCCACCATGCCGATCAGGCCCCCTCCCTGCTGTTACTCTATTTTACCCAAGCCCATGAGGGGGCGATACTGCGCGACGCGCTCAAACGCCAGTTCCCGACGACCCGACTGCTTGGGTGCAGCTCTTGCGGTGGAGTCATGACCGAGATGGGACACCACACCCGAGACGGATATGGGCTGGCCGTTGCTGCTCTGTACGATGAGAAAGGGGCATTCGGGGTAGCCGGTGCCAGCGGTGACGGGGTGGATGTGCGGCAGTTGCTGCGCCGAGCCATGAGCGACTGTGGTCGACCGGGCGAGCTGCCCCAGTTGATCCTGTTTCACGCCAGTCCCGGCAAGGAGGAGGGGCTGCTGGCCGGTATCGAGGCCGAACTCGGTGCCTCGGTGCCGGTGGTCGGTGGATCCGCGGCAGATAGCAGTGTCAGCGGTGACTGGCAGCTCTGCTGGGATGAGGCGGTGAGTCAGGATGGCATCGGTCTGGCGGTGCTCTATCCCGATTGCCAGCTGGCTTTTCAGTTTCACTCCGGTTATGTGCCTGCCGAATTCAGCGGCGAGATCACCACCTGCAACGGGCGGGAGGTACTCACCATCGATCATCAGCCTGCCGCCGAGGTCTATGCCCGCTGGTGCGGGCGCGAGCAGCCCTGGCCGGTGGGGGCGATTTTGCGGGAGACCACGCTCACCCCGCTGGCTCGTCAGGTGGGAGCGCTGGATGGCATTCCTTACTACAAACTTTCCCATCCTGAAGCTGTGACCGAACAGGGCGGGTTGCGGCTCTTTACCGATGTGGTGCAAGGGGAGCGTCTGCTGTTGATGTACAGCAGTCAGGAAGGGTTGTTGCAGCGCAGCCTCAATGCCATGCGCGTCGAGCCAGGGTATGGGGTCGATGTGGAATTGCAGCCTATCGGCGCTCTCATCATCTTTTGTGCTGGTTGCCGTTTGGCGCTAGGTGATATGTTGTGCCAATTTGTCGAGCAGAGCCAGGCTCGTCTCGGCAAGATCCCCTTTATCACCCCCTTTACCTTCGGCGAGCAGGGGCGGCTGCCCAATGGCGAGCTGGCTCACGGCAACCTGATGGTATCGAGCGTGATTTTCCTGACCCGTTGAGTCGGCAGAACATAACAGAGCAGGCAACAAGATGATTGGCAACAGTGAACTGGAAGCCCTCGGCGACAAATTGCAGACCACGCTGGTCGACCTTATGCGTTGCCGTGAGCGCGAGGCCAAGTATCGTCACGAGTCCCAGACTCTGCTGGGGGGGGTTGCCACCCTCGCCGATGCCAAGACGCTGGAGCAGGTGCTGGAGAGCCTTATCCAGGTGCTCAAACCCTTTATCGGCTTTGAGCACGCGGATGTGGTGGCCTGGGAAGGGGAGCAGGGGTGTACCCACCTCAGTACCGAGCCTATGCTCGCTGCCCGCAGCTGGCGCATGACCCCGGCATTTGCCCGCGCCATTTCGGGTGAAACCCTGGTGATTTACGATCCCGCCCAGCTGCCTGAGCTTGCGCCGCTGGCGAGCGAGCCGGGTTGGGCCAGCGTGATGCTGACCGGGCTGCAGGCCCCCGGTTTTACCGCCACCCTCATCTGCCGCCACGCTCTGGCGGGCACCTTCGATCTCACCAGCAAGGCCGCCATGGAGCGTTGCCGTCCGCTCATCGCCCAGGCGCTTGTCAACATCACCTATCGGGCCCGCTTGCAGGAGCAAGTCGCGGTAAAAACCGAAGCGCTGCAGGCCAGCGAACGCCGTTTTCGCAGCTTCGCCGCCATGGCCTCTGACTGGTTCTGGGAGACAGATGCCGAGCATCGCCTCAGTTATGCCTCTGAGCCGGGTTATCTGGATGAGATGACCCCGCAGGCGACCCGGCCGACCCTCTATGACTACGTCTGCAACAAGCAGAGCTGCGATGCCCAGAAATACCTGCAGCTTTTGGCGCTGCGCCAGCCGGTGCGAGGGGTGCGGATGCAGGTTGCGCTGCAACACGGCCCCTGCTGGATGGAAGTGAGCGCCGAGCCCTGTTTTGACCATGATGGTCTGTTTATCGGTTATCGTGGCACTGCCCGGGATATCAGCAACCAGATCCGCCGTGAAGAGGAGCTGGCGCGGGCACGGGATGAGGCCGAAGCGGCCAACCGTGCCAAGTCCCAGTTTCTGGCCATGATGACCCACGAGATCCGCTCGCCCATGAATGCGGTGTTGGGGATGCTCGATCTGGTGCAGCATGCCGAGCTGGCGCCGGAGCAACAGAGCCTGCTGCGCCATGCCACCCACTCGGCCAGATTGCTGCAAACCATCATCGACGACGTACTCGATTTTTCGAAAATCGAGTCGCAAACCCTGGTGTTTCACTGCGAGACCCTGCAGCCCGTCCAGCTTTGCCAATCTCTGGTCGAGCCGCTGCAAACCCGTGCCGTCGCCAAGGGGATTGCGCTGGTTTATCGGGTCGATGAGTCGGTCCCCCGGGAGTTGCAGGGGGATCCGATGCGTTTGTCCCAGGTGATGGGCAATCTGCTGGACAACGCCCTCAAATTTACCGAACAGGGGCAGGTGACACTGCACCTGGGTTGGCAGGATGAGAAGCTGCTGATCTCGGTCTCCGACACCGGGATCGGGATCGCCGATGCGGATCAGGCGCTGCTGTTTGAACCCTTCTCCCAGGTCGACAACTCGGCCACCCGGCGTTTTTCCGGTACCGGCCTCGGTCTTGCCATCAGCAAGCGTCTGGTGACGCTTATGGGGGGAGAGATCCACCTGAAGAGCGAGTCGGGCAAGGGAAGCTGTTTCTGGTTCGAGCTGCCCGGTATGGCGCTGCCTTGTCATAGCCAGCCGCAGCGGGAGGAGGGGGCTTCGGCACTGCTGCCACTGGATGTGCTGGTGGTGGAGGACAGCCCGGTAAATCAGCTGGTGGTATCGCTGATGCTGCAAAAACTGGTGGGCAAGGTACGGCTGGCTGCCAATGGTCTGGAGGCGCTGGCGCAGGTGGATGAGCAGCTCCCGGATCTGATCCTGATGGATATGCGGATGCCCCTGATGGATGGACTGGAAGCCACCCGGCGCTTGCGTGAGTTGGGATGCACCATGCCTATCGTCGCCCTGACGGCCAATGCGATGGCGGAGGACAAGGCGTGCTGTCTGGCGCAGGGGATGGATGACTTTCTCGCCAAGCCTATCACCTTGTCACGGCTGAGAGAGTGTTTGCAGCGTCACTTTGGTCAGCGGTTGCCGACGCGCGGATAAAAAAAATGGTCAACTTTGTGGGTTGACCAGTTCTTCAGCAAATACTGAAGAGAGCACGGGATAAATCGGGTTGTATCAATCTATATGAAAAATCTGTGCCAACTTTTTTAGACTCTTTTGTGTTCAATTTTGGCCGTTTAGCGCAGCGGCTCTCTCTTGTTATGGCGTTCTGCGTTCCTACTTACTCGCAAAATGCGAATTTCACATTTTCATTGTTGGAATAATTGCATTTTGCAACGCTGTTTTTGTCATTGTGAAATCAGGCGATGCAGGAATTTACGGGCTGCTTCGCTGTTTTGTTTGGCAATCAGCATCTGCTTTTCATAAATCGGCATCGGCAATATCTCGAGCCAGCGTTGGCAGAGCCAGGCGGCATCTTCAAAGCGCTTGTCCGGATAGAGCTCATCAAGCTCCGGATACTGCTCGAACACTTCCCGCAGGCGATTGACCAGCAGCTTGTCGTTGAAATCGGAGTGGGTGCTCGGCCAGTTGGGCAGCATCTCCACCTTGGCCCGGCGCAGGCCCATCTCGTCTGTTTCCATCTCGTGGATACAGAAGCGCTCCAGTCCCAGCACCGTCACCCCCAGCAGGCCATCATTAAGGGTGTAGAAGTCAGTCACCTTGACCCGGGTGCCCACCGGCAGAATGCGGCCGGATTGTCCCGAGGTGGTCGACTCTTCCATCACGATGCCAAAGCCCTGATCGTTGATGAATGACTCCTTGAGCATCTGCAGGTGGCGTGGCTCGAACAGACGCAGAGGAAGCTTGCCGCCCGGCAGTATGTGGGAAGGCAAGGGGAACAGTGCCAAAGGTTGTAGTTTCATGTTCCATCCTCCATTGAGTAGTTGCTGAATATGACAATGCAGCGACTGTGCCAGAGAATGAAAAAAGCCACCGGAGGGTGGCTTTTCGGGAGGTTGAGGGCGCTTAGTTGCGCTGCTCCAGATACATGACAGCCGCTTCCACGCGGCTTTGCGCCTCGAGTTTCTTCAGCAGGCTCTTCACGTGAACCTTGACCGTTCCCTCGGAGATATGGAGTACCGAGGCGACCTGTTTGTTGGAGAGGCCTTTTGCAATTTCGCGCAGGATTTGCATTTCGCGACGCGTTAAGCTTTCCAGCTTCTGCTGCAGGTGATCCAGCTCGTAGATGTTTTCGAGATAGGGGCGCAGCGGTTCGCTCAGGATCTGCTTGCCGGTCATCACGTCGGCCAGCTGGGCCAGCAGCAGGTCAGGCTCGGTATCCTTGAGCAGGTAGCCGTCGGCACCGGCCTTGAGCAAAGCCACCACATCCTGACGGGCATCGGAGACGGTGAGGATCACCACCCGGGAGGTGATCTCTTCGGCCCGCAGCGCCTTGAGGGTATCGAGGCCGGAGAGCCCCTTCATGTTGAGGTCGAGCAGGATCAGGTCCGGCTCGGACTCTTTGGCCAGCGCCACGGCATCTGTGCCGTTGGAGGCTTCACCGGTCACCTCCATGTTCTCTTCCAGAGCCAGCAACTGCACAATCCCTTTGCGCATGAGGGGATGGTCATCTACGACCAGAACTGTGTATTTCATCTCGTCCATCAGGCGTCTCTCGCTAGACTGGTGGGAAAGGTCAGATGCACGCAGGTGCCTTGTGGTTGCTGCTCATTGATGGTCAGCAGACCGTGCAGTTTGCTGGCGCGCTCGTTCATGATGCTCAACCCGTAATGGTTGATCGCCGAGCTGGCGAGTCCGATCCCGACACCGTCATCTGAAATCTGAACCTCAATGTTACCACTGGCGAGGGTCTCACAGCTAACATCAATCACTTGCGCGTTGGCATGTTTGATGGCATTGAGCACTGCCTCACGGATCAGCTGCAAAATGTGGATATGCTGGCCCGCCTCCAGATCGTTGTCCGCCAGTCCGTAATGGAACCGGATTTCGGCCTGGGTCTGAGGTTGCAGTTGATCAAGCATGACGCGGATCGCTTCCCCCAGATTGGCATCGCCAATGGTGAGACGGAAGGTGCCGAGCAGTTCGCGCAACTGGGTATAGGCATTGCTAAGCCCCTCGTCGATCTGCTGCATCGCCTCCTGCGCCTTGTCATGCTGCCCCTTGGCGTAAGAGCGCTTGAGCAGGGTGGACTGGATCTTGAGATAAGAGAGGGCCTGCGCCAGCGAGTCGTGCAGCTCGCGGGCGATCACCGCCCGCTCCTCCATCAGCAGCAGTCGCTGCTGTTGCAGCAGGGTCTGGTCTTTGTGCAGCACCTGAGCCAGCAGCATGGTGAAGTTTTTAATCAATCGCTCATCGATGGGGTGTTGGCTGATGATGTCGAGGCGGCCGAACTCCTGCTCATCCATCTGCAGATAGAAGCTGGCGACCGCATCGAGATCGCCGGGCCAGCCGGTGCGCCCCGAGATATAGACCGGCATGGCATTGTTCTCGAAGCGGGTCAGCCGGATATGGTCGATATGCTGGTGGGCGGCGGCGCGGTCCAGCAGTTTGATGAGGGTACGGGTACTGAGTGGAGCAGCGTGCAGCTTCTGGGCGGTCGAGTAGAGAAACGAGAGGGTGTCATTGGCCTGCTGCAGCTTGGCGGTTTTCTCTTCCACCTTGTTTTCCAGTTCCCGATAGAGCTTGCCCAGCTCGTCGGCCATGGTGACGAAGGCGCGTGACAGTTCCCCCAGCTCATTTTCGCCGTGGGCGGGCAGCTTAAGATCGAAATCCTGCCGCTGGATCTGGCGGGCGCAGTAGACCAGCTGGTTGAGGGGGGCGACCACCTGCTGGCGGGTGAAGCGCACCGTGAACCAGGCGATGGTGATGATGGCCAGCAGGCCGAGCCCCTCCGCCAGTGCCAGCATCCTCACCTTGAATTCCACGTGGTACTGCATCTGATTGACGAAATTGTCGATGGCCGCCACAAACTGCTCGGTGTTATCGGTGTACCGTCTGGGGGTGCGATCCTCGATGTGCTGGCGCATCACCTGCCACTGGCCGAGCACCTCGCCATAGGTGCGACGCAGGGAGGCAGGAGTGATCCAGCGCTGGGTCTCCTGCAACTCTTCGGCGTGCAGGGTCTCTTCAAACTGGGAGAGGCGCCCCAGCACGCTGTCGCCCCGCTCGATTTCGTAGGCCATCCGGTAGGCCTGCATCCGCAGCGAACCGGAGAGGTTGATCGCCTTGGCATCGGGTACCGAGTAGAAGAGGGTGACCATGGCGACCAGCGCGATCAGGCTGGCCATGAAGAGGATCAACACCATGGCGCGGCCAATGGCACTGCTGACCGAATGGACCCTGAACCGTTTTCCCATACTGATGCGCACCTCTGAATAGTGATAAGGACCCCGCAAGATGCGTGGGAGTGTACTCCAACTTGTGTTAGCATCGAAAAACTAGATGAACTCCGAGCGGTTTTGCCTAAGTCCTAGCGATAGGGGGAAACCAGCCGTCAGCCGACGTTCGAGCTGTAAGGGTCAGGAAAGAAATGCCCTGGCCTCCCGTATTTGGAAAGGTGTTTATGTTGCCACTTGAAGATGGTTTTTCCCGTCGTTTTTACTATTTGCGTCTGTCAGTGACCGATGTGTGCAATTTCCGTTGCACCTATTGCTTGCCTGACGGTTATCGCCCCCCAGAAGGTCACAAAGCGGGGCGTCAACCCTTTCTCTCGATTGACGAGATCCGCCGCGTGGTCAGCGGTTTTGCCGCCATGGGTACCCGCAAGGTGCGCATCACGGGGGGCGAGCCCTCCCTGCGCCGCGATTTCACCGAGATCGTCAAGGTGATTGCCACCACCCCGGGCATCGAGAAGGTCGCCATGACCACCAACGGCTATCGCCTCAAGGAGCGGGCTCAGGAGTGGTTTGATGCAGGACTCAACGCGCTGAATGTCAGTGTCGACAGTCTCGACCCGCGCCAGTTTCACCAGATCACCGGCGAGAACAAGCTGGCCGAAGTGATGGAGGGGATCGAAGCAGCACTGGCCGCCGGTTTCAAATCGGTGAAGATCAATGCGGTGCTGCTCAAGGGGCTCAACGACTACCAGCTCGATGCCTTTCTGGGCTGGATCAGGCACAAGCCTATCGAGCTGCGCTTTATCGAGCTGATGCAGACTGGCGAGATGGATACCCTGTTTCGTGACCACCATGTCAGCGGTGAACAGATCAAACAGCGCTTGCTGGAGAGCGGCTGGGTGCAGCAGTTGCGGGGCACGGATGACGGTCCGGCGCAGGTCTTTATGCACCCCGATTCGCAAGGTGGGGTGGGGCTCATCATGCCCTACAGCAAGGATTTCTGTGCCGGTTGCAACCGGCTGCGGGTCTCCTCGCTGGGGAAGCTGCATCTGTGCCTGTTTGGCGACAACGGTATCGACCTGCGGGATCTGCTCGGCGCAGATGCACAATCTGATGAGCTGCAACAGCGCATTCGCGCGGCACTGGCGGGCAAGAGTGCCACCCATCGTCTTCATGAGGGCAATGCCGGCATCACCCCTCATCTCGCCTCGATCGGCGGATAACCGCAAAAAATCGCCAACGATTAAATAGCAATCCTCACATGGAGGTATTTTAACCGATACCTCCTTTTTTATTGCGCTGCAAGGCTTTGATCTGGCGCAAGAATCCCCCCTGTTTATCTCCCTGGTGGTATATCCCTTACCTTGTCAGGGCCGCAATATACACCCACTCTTATAATTGGTATCAAGAATGCCAATCATGGACTCGCACTGTCCCCTTTTTCACCAGAACAGGAGTCAACATGCCGGATGAGATCGATCTTGCCCGCCGCGGCCTGTTCCGGGGGCGGCTGAGAACTGCAGAACCGCCGGTGCAGTTGCCCTGGTCAGTCAACTGGTCGGCATTTGTCGCCGACTGCACCCGCTGCGGGGACTGTCTGGCTGCCTGTCCGGAGCAGATCCTGGTGAATGGCGAGGGTGGTTTTCCGGTGGTCGATTTCCAGCGTGGCGAATGCACCTTCTGCACCGAGTGCGTCACGGTCTGCAAGGCGCCGCTGTTTCGCCCGACCAGCGAGTCCCCCTGGCACTATAAGGCCCATATCGAGGCCAACTGTCTGGCCAATGGTCAGGTGTTCTGCCAGCGCTGTCAGGACAGCTGTGAGCCCAATGCCATTCGTTTTATTCCGGTGCTGGGGCGTGTGCCCACCCCGACGGTCGAGCCGGATCGCTGTAATGGCTGCGGCGCCTGTGTGCAGGATTGTCCGGTTGGCAGCATCAAGGTCGACGGGCGAGCCGCCCCATCCGGTGGTGCGAGCCAGCCCCCCCTCAAGCAGGAGTCAGAATGAGTCAGAAGCCGTGTGACACAGAAGCCACAATGGATCAGGAGTTCCATGTATCGAGTCTGGTGGTGCTGACCCAGCCCCCTTTGCGCCATCAGCTCGCCGAGCAGATTGGCGCCCTTGAAGGGGCCGAGATCCACGCCGTCAGTGACGAGGGCAAGCTGGTCGTGACCCTGGAAGGTCCGAGCCAGCGGCCGATCATGGCGGCCATTGATGCGATACAGGCGATGCCGGGTGTGCTCTCAGCCGCCCTGATTTACCACCAGTTCGATGAACTGGGCGGTCACTGAAAAGAGTGATGGGATGCCGGGCGTGCCCTCTGCCGCTGATGGCTGGCTCCCGTTCGACAGATTCGACAACTATTACGCGATAAGCAATGTGAGGATATGCCATGAAGCTGAGTCGACGCGACTTTATGAAGGCCAACGCGGTGGCAGCTGCCGCTGCCGTGGCCGGTGTCAGTGCCCCCACGCTGGCAGCCAATCTCATCACCAGTACCGACAAGACTGCCATCCATTGGGATAAGGCTCCCTGCCGCTTCTGCGGTACCGGCTGCTCCGTGCTGGTGGGCTCTCAGGATGGTCGGGTCGTGGCGACTCAGGGCGACCCCGATGCGCCGGTCAACCGTGGCCTCAACTGCATCAAGGGCTACTTCCTCTCCAAGATCATGTACGGCCAGGATCGCCTGACCCAGCCGATGCTGCGGATGAAGAACGGCCAGTTCGACAAGGATGGCGACTTCGCCCCCATCAGCTGGGATCAGGCGTTCGACATCATGGCCGAGAAGTTCAAGGCGACCCTGAAAGAGAAGGGGCCGACCGCCGTCGGCATGTTCGGCTCCGGCCAGTGGACCGTCTGGGAAGGCTATGCTGCAGCCAAGCTGATGAAGGCCGGTTTCCGCTCCAACAACATTGACCCGAATGCCCGTCACTGCATGGCCTCTGCGGTCGTTGGCTTCATGCGTACCTTCGGTATGGATGAGCCGATGGGCTGTTACGACGATATCGAGCAGGCCGATGCGTTCGTGCTGTGGGGCTCCAACATGGCCGAGATGCACCCCATCCTCTGGTCGCGGATGTCCGATCGCCGTCTCTCCAATCCGGATGTGCAGGTGCACGTGCTCTCTACCTTCGAGCACCGCAGCTTCGAGCTGGCGGACAACGGCATGGTGTTCACCCCGCAGACCGATCTGGCGATCCTCAACTATGTCGCCAACTACATCATCCAGAACGACAAGGTGAACTGGGACTTCGTCAACAAGCACACCGTGTTCAAGAAGGGGGCCACCGACATCGGTTACGGCCTGCGCCCGACCGATCCGCTGCAGCAGAAAGCGAAGAACCCGGACAGCGGCGATGCCACTCCGATGACCTTCGAGGAGTTTGCCAAGTTCGTGGCGGATTACGATGTGGAGTCGGTCTCCAAGCTCTCCGGCGTCTCCAAAGAGAAGCTGGAAAAGCTGGCCAAGCTCTATGCTGACCCGGCCAAGAAGGTGGTCTCCTACTGGACCATGGGCTTCAACCAGCATACCCGTGGCGTCTGGGCCAACAACCTCTGCTACAACATCCACCTGCTGACCGGCAAGATCTCCGAGCCGGGTAATGGTCCTTTCTCACTGACCGGCCAGCCCTCTGCCTGTGGCACCGCGCGTGAAGTGGGTACCTTTGCCCACCGTCTACCTGCCGACATGGTGGTGACCGAGCCCAAGCACCGCGCCATTGCCGAGAAGATCTGGAAACTGCCGGAAGGGACCATTCCCGACAAGGTGGGTTTCCACGCCGTGCTGCAGGATCGCATGCTCAAAGATGGCAAGCTCAACGCCTACTGGGTGATGTGTAACAACAACATGCAGGCTGGCCCCAACATGAATACCGATCGCCTGCCTGGCTATCGCGATCCGCGCAACTTCATCGTGGTCTCCGATCCGTACCCGACCGTCACTGCCCAGGCCGCTGACCTCATCCTGCCCACCGCCATGTGGGTGGAGAAAGAGGGGGCCTACGGCAATGCCGAGCGCCGCACCCAGTTCTGGCACCAGCAGGTGAAAGCGCCGGAAGGGGCCAAGTCCGACTTGTGGCAGCTAATGGAGTTCTCCAAGCGCTTCAAGGTTGAGGAAGTGTGGCCGGCTGAGCTGATTGCCAAGATGCCGGAAGTGAAGGGCAAAACCCTGTTCGACGTGCTCTATGCCAACGGTCAGGTCAACCAGTTCCCGAAAGAGCAGAGCAAGGGGCTGCTGAACGACGAAGCCGAGCACTTCGGGTTCTACGTCCAGAAGGGCTTGTTCGAGGAGTACGCCACCTTCGGTCGTGGCCACGGTCACGATCTGGCACCGTTCGATCAGTACCACGAAGCGCGCGGTCTGCGCTGGCCTGTGGTAGATGGCAAAGAGACCCTGTGGCGCTATCGCGAAGGGTTCGACCCCTATGTGAAAGCGGGCGAGGGGGTGCGCTTCTATGGCAAGCCCGATGGCAAGGCGGTCATCTTCGCCCTGCCGTTCGAGCCCGCCGCCGAGTCGCCCGATAAAGAGTACGATCTGTGGCTCTCCACCGGTCGCGTGCTGGAGCACTGGCACACCGGCACCATGACCCGTCGGGTGCCCGAGCTTTATCGCGCCTTCCCGGATGCGGTGCTCTTCATGCACCCGGACGATGCCAAGGCTCGCGGCGTGCGCCGTGGTGAAGAGGTGATTGTCTCCTCCCGCCGTGGCGAGGTGAAGACCCGTGTCGAGACCCGTGGTCGCAACCGTCCGCCGAAAGGACTGGTCTTCATGCCCTTCTTTGATGCGAGCCAGTTGGTCAACAAGCTGACCCTGGACGCCACCGATCCACTCTCGAAAGAGACCGATTACAAGAAGTGCGCCGTCAAGGTGATGAAGGCTTAAGGCGGGGGAGTGCGAGATGAGTCGTAGTCGTCGCCAGTTTCTGGCCGACATGGCCAAGGGGGCCTGCGGTGTGGGCCTGCTTGGCGTGGGGCTCGGTGGCGTGGCCCGCCAGCAGGCACAAGCCGTGCCTGCCCAGGCGCTGCGTCCGCCCGCCGCTCTCGATGAAGCAGAGTTCCTCAGCGCCTGCGTGCGTTGCGGGCTCTGCGTCGAGGCCTGCCCCTACGACACCCTCAAGCTCGCCCGGCTGTTTGATCCTGTGACCACCGGCACCCCCTATTTCAAGGCGCGTGCCGTGCCCTGCGAGATGTGTGATGACATCCCTTGTGTGGTGGCCTGTCCGAGCGGGGCGCTGGATCAGCAGATGACCGACATCGATCAGGCCCGGATGGGGGTGGCAGTGCTCATCGATCACGAGACCTGTCTCAACTATCTGGGGCTGCGCTGCGATGTCTGTTATCGGGTCTGCCCGCTGATTGACAAGGCGATCACTCTTGAGCTGCAGCATAACCAGCGTACCGGCAAACACGCCATGTTCCTGCCCACGGTACACAGCGATATCTGTACCGGCTGTGGCAAGTGTGAGCATGCCTGCGTGCTGGAGGAAGCGGCCATCAAGGTGGTGCCACGCCAGCTCGCCAAAGGTGAGCTGGGCCATCACTACCGGCTCGGCTGGGAAGAGAAGGCCAAGGCGGGGAACAAGTCGCTCATCGGCGACAGGCTCACCCTGCCCACCCGCAAACCGGAGGGGTTATGAGTCGTTATCCGGGGGAAGAGGCTCGCATCAAGCTGGGGTGGTGGCGTTCCCACCGCTTCCTGTTGCTGCGTCGGCTGAGTCAGTTCAGCGTGCTCGGGCTGTTTTTGCTGGGGCCGTTGGCGGGTATCTGGATCCTCAAGGGCAACCTCTCCAGCTCGCTGTTGCTGGAGACGGTGCCGCTGACCGATCCCCTCACGCTGTTGCAGTCGCTGGCGGCGGGTCACTGGCCCATCACCACTCTCTGGCTAGGGGCTGCCATTGTGCTGGCCGGTTACTGGCTGGTCGGGGGGAGGGTGTTCTGCTCCTGGGTCTGTCCGGTCAACCTCATCACAGATGCCGCAGCCTGGCTCAGGGGGCGACTTGGCCTCAAGGGCAATGGCCAGTTCAGCCGTGCGACCCGCTACTGGCTGCTGGCTATGGTGCTGGTGGTGCCAGCGGTTGTCGGGGTGATGGCGTGGGAGCTGGTCAATCCGGTGTCACTCGCCATGCGCGGCCTGCTGTTTGGCATGGGGGCGGGCTGGGCCCTGCTGGCGGCGCTATTCCTGTTCGATCTCTTCGTGGTTGAGCGGGGCTGGTGCGGTCATCTCTGTCCGGTGGGGGCCTTCTATGCCTTGGTCAACCGGGTCGGATTTATCAAGATTTCTGCCAAGGGGCGCGAGCGGTGCAACAACTGCATGGATTGTTATGCGGTCTGCCCGGAGCGTCCCATCCTGCGCGGGCCTGTTCATGGTGCCAAGCGCGGTCACGGGCCCTTGATTGCGGCTCAGGAGTGTACCAACTGTGGCCGCTGCATCGATGTCTGCGCGGAACAAGTTTTTGAAATCACTGTAGGTTTTGCCGTCAAGGCAGAAAAAACGTCGGAGAACAAATAATGAAAAAGCTGATTGGAGCAATGCTGGCCTGCCTGATGGCGGGATCCTTGATGGCAGCGGCCCCCGAGATCACCAACAGTACCGGTGGCCTCAAGTCCGAGCGTGGCGCCACCGATCTGGTGACCGATGCCACCGCCGCGCCCCTGAAAAACTTCCGCAAGGATGGCGCGCCCTACGATCGCCAGTACATGCATCAGCCGCCGCTGATCCCCCACGATATTCGCAACTACGAGGTGGATACCAAGGTCAACAAGTGCCTGGCTTGCCACAGCTTCAAGAATGCCAGTGCCATGAAGGCCCCCAAGATCAGTCCGACTCACTTCGAGACCCGCGACGGCCTGACCCTGGGTGAAGTGTCGCCGCGTCGCTACTTCTGCCTGCAGTGCCATGTGCCGCAAGCGGATGCCAAGCCGCTGGTGGAAAATACCTTTAAACCGGTTGAAGCGCTGAACTGAGGAATCCATAGATGAAATTACCCGGCTTTATCCAGCGTCTGTGGACCACCTTCAAGTCACCGTCGAAGGCGGCTCTCTGGGTCATCCTGCTGATGGGCTTCTTCGGTGGCGTGATTTTCTGGGGTGGTTTCAACACCGCCATGGAAGCATCCAACACCGAGGCCTTCTGCACCAGCTGTCACGAGATGAAGGACAACGTGTTCGAGGAGTACCGCGACACAATCCACTACGCCAACCGCTCCGGCGTGCGGGCCAGCTGCCCGGATTGCCATGTACCACACGAGTGGACCTACAAGATCATCCGCAAGGTGCAGGCTTCCAAGGAGCTGTGGGGCATGATCACTGGCAAGGTGGATACCCGCGAGAAGTTCGAGTCGCACCGGCGCGAGATGGCGGAGCGGGAGTGGCAGCGGATGAAAGAGACTGATTCGCGCGAGTGCCGCAACTGCCACAACTTCGAGTACATGGACTTCTCCCTGCAGGGGCAGCGTGCCGCCAAGATGCACTCTACCAATCTGGCCAGTGGTGAAAGTACCTGCATCGATTGTCACAAGGGGATCGCTCACCAGCTGCCCGACATGACCGGGGTGAAAGGGTTCTGATCCTGCGACGACAGGCCGGGTTTACCCGGCCTGCGTTTTGTTCATATATGGGACAAGCATCAGATTTGTGTGTCTTTTAAATCCCATATCTCGTGAAACCTTTGATAGAATCAGCCCGCCGTCACACGCTTGAGCAAGTTGGTCACCCCTGTCTGCGTCCGTTTTTGCGCCCTGACAGCTGGCCTCTCATACCCCTTATCTTCCTGCCTCGTTGACGGCCCATAGCCACAAGGAGCTGCCCGATGGGACAGAAACACAACGCATTTATTCCCCTCAAGATCGCCGTGCTGACGGTCTCCGACAGCCGCACCGCCGCCGATGACAGCTCGGGCGACTATCTGGTCTCGGCCCTTACCGACGCGGGCCATCAGCTGGCCGATCGGGCGCTCTGCCCGGACAACCTGTTTCGCATCCGCGCGCGGGTGAGCGAGTGGATCGCCGATGAAGGGGTGCAGGTGGTACTGATTAACGGCGGTACCGGCTTCAACGAACAGAACCGGGTACCGGAAGCGGTCGGTGTGCTGTTCGAGCGCACCGTACAGGGTTTTGGCGAGATGTTCCGTCAGCTCTCTTTTGCCGAGATTAAAGGCTCCGCCATGCAGAGCCGTGCGCTGGCGGGACTCGCCAATCGCACCCTGATCTGCTGTCTGCCCGGCTCCACCGGCGCCTGTCAGCTGGGTTGGGAGCAACTGATCCGCGATCAGCTCGATGCCCGCACCAAGCCGTGCAACTTTGTCTCCCACCTCTGAGAGCAAGTGATGAACCAGACCGATACCAAGCAGACCCAGCCCAACCTGACGCATCTGAACCAGAGCGGCGAAGCCCATATGGTGGATGTGACCGACAAGCAGGTGACCGAGCGCGAAGCCCGTGCCGAGGCGTTTGTTGCCATGGCCCCCGAGACGCTGGCGCTGATCCTGAGCGGCCAGCACCACAAGGGTGACGTGTTCGCCACCGCCCGCATCGCCGGTATCATGGCCGCCAAGAAGACCTCCGATCTGATCCCACTCTGCCATCCGCTGGCCTTGACCAAAGTCGAGGTGGAGATAGTGCCGCTGGCCGAGCAGAATCGGGTGCATATCCGCACCCTCTGCAAGCTCTCCGGCAAGACCGGGGTGGAGATGGAGGCGCTGACCGCCGCGTCGGTAGCGGCGCTGACCATCTACGACATGTGCAAGGCAGTGCAAAAAGACATGGTGATTGAACAGGTGCGGCTGGTAGAGAAAAAGGGCGGCAAGTCCGGCCATTTTCAGCTGGAGTCAAATAGCGGGGAGCAAGCATGATCAAGGTACTGTTTTTTGCGCAAGTAAGAGAGCTGGTGGCCTGCGATGAGCTGAGCCTGCCGTGCGACTACGCCACTGCCGAACAACTGCGCGCGGCGCTCTGTGAGCGCGGCGACAAGTGGGCGCTGGCGCTGGAAGCTGGCAAGCTGCTGGTGGCGGTCAACCAGACCCTGGTGCCCCTCGATACCCCCATCAATGATGGCGATGAGGTGGCCTTCTTCCCGCCGGTGACCGGAGGTTAAGGATGAGCGAGGCAACCATGACCGATCGCATTCTGGTGCAGCGGGAAGATTTCTCGCTGGCGGACGAATATGCCCGCCTCGCCACCCGCGCCGGCAGTGGCGCCATCGTCACTTTTGTTGGCAAGGTACGCGACTTCAATCAGGGGGAGGAGGTGAAGGGGCTGGCCCTCGAGCACTACCCCGGTATGACCGAGAAGGCGCTGGCCGATATCGTGCAGGAGGCCCGCCGCCGCTGGCCGCTGCAGGAGTGTACCCTCATTCATCGTATCGGCGAGCTGTGGCTTGGCGATCAGATTGTGCTGGTGGCGGTGAGCAGTGCCCACCGCGACGCCGCCTTTGACGCCTGTCACTTCATCATGGATTTCTTGAAAACCCGGGCGCCGTTCTGGAAAAAAGAGCTGACCGCCGAGGGAGTGCAACGCTGGGTCGAGGCCAAGGAGAGCGACAACGCGGCCGCTGCCCGCTGGCAAGCCTGACCTGTTCATCACGAGGGGCGCAGGTTCAACGGGAACCACGGCCCCGCTTCGGGGCGCGGATATGCGGGCCCCATCAGGAGAAAGGGAATGAAACCGCTGTTATCTGTTGTCATCGTAGGCGTCTGCGCCGCCACCTTGCATACCGGTGCCGTGCAGGCCGATGAAGTGAAAGTGGCCGTGGCCGCCAACTTCAAGGGAACCATCGAGCGTATTGGCAAGGAGTTTACCGCCAAGACAGGCCACACCCTGGCCATCTCGTCTGCCGCCACCGGGGTGCTCTACACCCAGATCAGTCACGGCGCACCGTTCGATCTCTTCCTCTCCGCCGATGTGGCGACCCCCGAGAAGCTGGAAAAAGAGGGCAAGGGGAGCGATCGCTTCACCTACGCCATCGGCCAGCTGGGGCTGTGGAAGAAGGGGGGGCCAGCCCCTGACGAGGCGACCCTGCGCAATTGGAAGGGCAACCTCGCCATCGCCAATGCCCGCACAGCTCCCTATGGTGCTGCCGCCATGGCGACCCTCACCCATCTCAAAATCGATCCCAAGCAGTACCGGTTGCTGACCGGCGCCAACATCGGCCAGACCTGGCAATTTGTCGACACCGGCAATGCCGAGCTGGGCTTTGTCGCCTGGGCCAATCTGGTGGAAGCGGGCAAGACTGGCGAAGCCTGGGCAGTGCCTGCGAGCTTCTATCCCCCTATCGAGCAGCAGGGGCTGGTATTGAAGAAAGGCGCCGCGGTCGAGGCGCTGGTGGCCTGGCTCAAGGGGCCGGGTCAGGCGCAGATCAAGGCGGCGGGTTATGCCCTGCCCCAATAAGGGGATGGGCCTGATGCGATACCCTGAGTGGTCTGCCTTCGAGTCGGCCACTCTTTGCAATAAGGATGGATACCATGCCGTTGGGGGCATTTATCAACCGGGAGGTCGGTAATGAGTGAAGGGGATCTGCTGGCGGTCTGGCTCACCCTGAAGCTTGCGGCCTGCACCACAGCGATTTTGCTGTTGCTGGCACCGCCGCTGGCCTGGTGGCTGTCGCGCAGTCAGAACCGGCTGCGGCCGCTGGTGGAGGCGCTGGTGGCGCTGCCGCTGGTGCTCCCTCCCACAGTGCTGGGTTTTTATCTGCTGCTCGCTTTCTCCCCCGAATATGGTTTCGGCGCCTGGTGGCGCGACACCTTTGGCGCCCCGCTCGCCTTCAGCTTTCTCGGCCTGCTGTTTGCCTCCATCCTCTATTCGCTGCCGTTCGTGGTGCAGCCGCTCACCTCCGCTTTCGTCAACATGGGCAACAAGGAGCTGGAAGCTGCTGCGACCCTGGGGCTTGGCCCACTGGAGCGCTTCTTCCACATCATCTTGCCGATGACCCTGCCCAGCTTCGTGATGGCGGCGGCCCTTGGCTTTGCCCATACATTGGGGGAGTTTGGCGTGGTGCTGATGATTGGCGGCAATATCCCCGGCGAGACCCAGGTGCTTTCGATTGCCCTGTTTGATCATGTGGAGGCGATGGATTACCGACAAGCCCACTATCTGGCGGGCGGCCTGATGGCCTTCTCGCTGGTGATGCTGGTGCTGGTCTACGGGGTGTTGCAGCGCCGACAGCGGAGAGTGTTTGGATGAACCAGCCCGCCACTATGCCGCCTGTGAACGTGCCGCACAGCCATGCCCTGAACCTCCATGCCCGGCGCGAGTTTGGCCCCTTTACCCTCGATTGTGCACTGACCCTCGAGCTGGGGGGGATCCTCGGCCTGTTCGGCCCCTCGGGCTGTGGCAAGAGCACCCTGCTGCGCATCATCGCCGGACTCGATCGCCAAAGCGGGGATCGCTTGCGGTGGCGCGATCGGGAGTATGCTCAACTGCTGCCCGAAGCGTGCCGGATCGGACTGGTATTTCAGGACTCGCGCCTCTTCCCCCATCTGACGGTGCTCGGCAATCTGCAACTGGCGGCCCGCAAGGGGCGAGGGCGCTGGCAGCCCGAGGCGCTGGCGGCGCGGCTCGGTTTTGTTGATCTGCTGGGGCAGCCTGCCCATGCGCTTTCTGGCGGCCAACGCCAGCGGGTAGCATTGGGGCGGGCGCTGCTGGCCGAGCCCGATCTGCTGCTGCTCGATGAGCCTTTCTCGGCGCTCGATCGGCGCAGCCGCATCCATCAGGCCCATGTGCTCAAGGGGTTGCAGCAGGAGAGCGGCATTCCGATGATCTTCGTCAGCCACGCCATGGAGGAGGTGAGCCTGCTCTGTGATCAGCTGGTGCTGCTGGAAGGTGGCAGGGTAGAGGCGCAAGGCCGGCCGAGCGAGATCTTCACCCGAACCGATCTCTCGCTCGCCAGTCGTGACGATGCCGGGGTGATGCTGGCGGCGACCCTCTCTCACTACGATGAAGAGGAGCAGATGGCGACCCTGCAGCTCGGTGAGCAGCAACTGCGGGTCACCATGACCCATGTGCCGGATGAGAGCGGCCCTTTGCAGATCAAGGTGGCGGGGCGGGATGTGGTGATTGCCACGGCACCCATCGAGCACTCCAGTCTCTCCAACTGTCTCGTCACCCGTCTGCTGGCGGTGCGCGAGGTTCGCCCCGGCCAGACTCTGTTGCAGTTGGCGCTGGGTGAGCAGATACTGCTGGCCCGGATCACCAGCCGCTCCGCCAGGCGGCTGGCGCTGGCGCCGGAGCAGCAGATCTACGCTTATATCAAGGCGGTGAGTCTGGTCAGCGAAGGCTGATTGGGCGCCGTGCTGATAACGTGGCAGGATGGCCACGGGCAACATAACAACAAGAGATGGTTCAGGTGATGAGTCGAGAGGCAATACACTGATGCGCCGCAATCAGGTGATGAAATTCAACGGTCTTGCCCTGCGCAGCGCGGGGGAGGGCCCCTTGCTGTTGCTGCTGCATGGGCTGGGCTCCTCGAGCCTCGACTGGCAGGCGCAGATCGAACGGTTTTCCGAACACTACCGGGTGGTGGCGCTGGACTTGCGCGGCCACGGCCAGAGCATGCAGGAGGGGCCGTTCGATGTGGCGACCCTGGCAGCCGATGTGGTGAACTGGCTCGACGAGCAGCCGGAGCCCGCTTGGGTTGTCGGATTGTCGCTGGGGGCCATGGTCGCGCTGGAGCTGGCGCTGCAACTGCCCCACAAAGTGCAGGGGCTGGTGCTGGTCAACGGTTTTAGCGAGTTTCTGCTGGAGACCCCCAAAGAGCAGGAGCGTTACGCCCAGCGCCTCAAGTGGCTGCGCTGGTTTGGCATGCGTCCGCTTGCCTGGTGGCTGGGACGCGAGCTCTTCCCGGGCCCGGATCTGGCGCAGGTGCGCCACACCTTCCGGCTGCGTTTCGTGCGCAATAAAAAGAAAACCTACAAGGCGCTGCTGGAGGCGCTACCCGGCTGGTCGGTACGCGCCCGGCTTGGCTCCATCTGGCAGCCGGTGGCCATCATCTCCACCAGTCACGACTACCTGCCGCTGGCCAAACGGGTAGAGCAGTTTGCCGCCCTTCCCAACGCCACCATCCACACCCCCAACGGCCACCACGCCTGGCCTGCGGAAGATCCTTCCGGATTTAATCATTTGCTTCACCGGATTTTAGAAACCCATTAAACTTGTCGCCCTTTTACCCCGTGTATCTATTGGTTCGATCGCCTTGCCAAAGGCATAAGGCAAGGCAATCGGACCCATTTCTGATCTATTAACAGGTGTTTCCTCATGTCTGAAGTAATGAAAATGGCCATCGATGATGGCTCGACCAACGTCAAGGTGAGCTGGATTGAGAACAAGGTGCTCAAGACCATCATCTCTCCCAACTCCTTTCGCAAGGACTGGAAGAGCGCCGCATTGCGTAAAGACAAGAAGATCTACAACTACGAGATAGGCAACACCAAGTACACCTACGACGCGACCTCCGACAAGTCTTTGGCCACCACTCATGTGGAGTACCAGTATGACGATCTCAACCTGCTCTCCGTGCATCATGCCCTGTTGCAGACCGGCGTGACCCCCTGTGATGTGGCCATCACCGTGACCCTGCCCATCACCGAGTTTTACAACCCGGACGATTGCCAGCGCAACGAAGAGAAGATCGAGAAGAAACGCCGCAACCTGATGCGTCCGATCACCCTTAACAAGGGCGAGCTGTTCAATATCGTCAGTGTCGAAGTGATGCCGGAGAGTCTGCCTGCTGCGCTCTCCCGCCTGATTGGCTCAGGCTGCAACGAGTTCACCAAGACTCTGGTGATCGACTGTGGCGGCACCACTCTGGATATGGGGATCATCGTTGGCGAGTTTGACGATGTCTCCGATGTCTACGGCAACAACGAGATCGGCGTTTCCATGGTGACTGATGCGACCCGCAAGGCGCTGGCGGCAGCAGACAGCGATTCGAGCTATCTGGTGGCCAACGAGTTTATCAAGCGTCGCCACGACATGAGCTTTGTGCGCGATGTGGTCAACGACGAGAGCCAGATCCCCAAGATCCTCGAGAAGATGCAAAACAAGATCGACGAGCTGGGCACTCAGGTTGCGCATGAAGCGAAGAAGTTCGCCAAGAACCCGAACCGTGTCTATCTGGTCGGTGGCGGCGCATCTCTGATTTATGACGCGATCAAGGCGGCCTATCCCACCCTGGGTGACCGTGTCGAGCTGCTGGACGATGCTCAGTCCGCGCTGGCTCGTGAAATCTGCCTCTACACCACGGAAGAGGATGAAGTTTATCGCGAAGCGCCTGTGATGGCCGAGGTTGACGATGAGTAGTCAACTCAAGCGCATGACCTTCTCCATCTATATGGATCCGGGTGCGCTGGAGTCTGATCGCTATGCGGTCGGGGTATTGCAGAACTGGTATCAACGGGCGCGAAAGATCCAGGAGGGCACCGAGGAGTTTGACTTCTCCAAGAGCCGTTTCCACAAGGATATCTACCTCTCCGGCATGTTCATGTATGTGCTGGCGCCCAACCTCTGCAAGGCGATAGCCAATGCGCTGGGGCCGGAGCAGGTGAGCATGACGACTCTGCGTCATGCTTTTGCCAGCTGTGGTTTCAATCTGGGGGAGGTGGCTGGCGCGGCGCAGCCTGCTGCAGATGTGATGATCGACGAGATAGTGGCCAGACTGGCCCCACAGCTGGGACAGAGTGATACCACTTCACTGGTAGACGAGATTGTCAGCCGGCTTGGCGAGCAACAACCCGCCGAGATGTGGGATGAACTCAGACAGGGGCTACCTGCTGCGCTGGATCATGACCAGTTGGCCGAAGCCATCGCTGGCAAGCTGCCATCAGCAGGGACCGAGCAGGATCTGGCTCCCCTTGCCAGCAGCATCCAGCTGCTCTCTCGCCAACTGGAAGAGCAATCCCGGCTGATCCGCGAGCAGCACAGATTGATCCAGCGACTGGCCAGTGCCCCCGCTCGACAGAGTGTTGTCGGCACAGAGGCAGAACCTTTGATAGAGGATCTCTCGAGTCAGGTCGCCAATATGAAAAAGGTCAAAGCCAAGGGGATCTTCTGATCCCCGATACTGTTGCTAAATCGGAATAAAAAAGCCGAACCACAGGGTTCGGCTTTTTTGATCCCGTTTGCGTCAAGGGTGGGAGCAGACCGGACAGTCGGGGCGTTTGGGCAGCTTCATCTCGCGGAAGGTGCCGCTCAGGCCGTCGATCATCAGCAGGCGGCCGCTGTAGCTTTTGCCCATGCCTGCCAAGAGCTTGATAGCTTCCAGTGCCTGCAGGCTGCCCACCAATCCCACCACGGGGGCGAGTACACCGGCTTCGACGCAGGTGAGGGCCTGCTCGCCAAACAGGGCGCTGAGGCAGGCGTAGCAGGGTTCATCTTCCTGCCAGGTGAAGCTGCATAGCTGTCCCTCCAGCCGGATTGCGGCGCCACTGACCAGCGGCACCTTGTGCTGGCGTGCCTTTTGATTCAGCAGGTTGCGAATGGCCAGGTTGTCGGTGCAATCGAGCACCAACTGATGTCGGGGCAGCAAGGCATCGAGCAGCGCCTCATCGGCCACGGCAGCGTGGGTCTCCACCTTGAGCCAGGGGTTGAGGGCACGAAGCGACTGCGCTGCTGAGTCCACCTTGTAGTGACCGAGGCGCTCATCGGTGTGCAGCACCTGCCGCTGCAGGTTGGAGAGCTCCACCTTGTCGAAATCGACCATGGTGAGCTGGCCAACCCCGGCCACCGCCAGATACTGGCTGGCAGCGCAGCCAAGACCACCAGCGCCGATCACCAGCACCCTGGCCTGCTTGAGCGCCTCCTGCCCCTCGAAGTCGAAGGATTTGAGGATGATCTGGCGGTTGTAGCGCAGCAGTTCGGCGTCGCTCAGGATCTCGCTCACAGCAGCAATCCCCCGAATGGTTCGACGGTGACGGTTTCACCCACAGCGACGCGGCCCCGCTCGCGCTCAAGAACGATGTAGCAGTTGGCCCGCGACAGGGAGCTGAACACGGCGGAGTCCTGCGAGCCGGTACTGCGTACCTCCAGGCCGTTTGGCCCCTGACTCAGGATGCCGCGCTGGAAGTCGAGTCGGCCCGGGCTCTTTTTGAGTGGCTCGGCCGCAATGGCTTGCAGCTGGAGTGGCCGCTCGAAGTGCTGGCCCGCCAGCTTGGCCAGCGCCGGTTGCACCAGCTGGTCGAAGGTGACCATGGCGGAGACGGGGTTGCCCGGCAGGCCGAAGAACCAGGCGCGGGGCAGACGGCCAAAAGCAAACGGCTTGCCCGGCTTGATGGCCAGCTTCCAGAAGCCAATCTCGCCGAGCTCGTCCAGCAGCTGTTTGGTGAAGTCCGCTTCCCCTACCGAGACGCCGCCGGTGGTGATGAGTACATCGACCTCTTTATCGGCGCGGATAAAGGCAGCGCGTAGCTGGGCGGGATCGTCGGGGATGATGCCAAGGTCGAGGCAGTCGCAGCCCATGCGCGCCAGCATGGCCCGCACGCCGTAGCGGTTGGAGTCATAGATATCGCCGTGGGCGAGCGGGGTACCGACCGGTTTGAGCTCGTCGCCGGTGCTGAAGATGGCCACTTTCAGCGGGCGACGCACCGTGACGGTAGCCACGCCGAGGGAGGCCAGCAGTGGCATTTCGCGCGGGGTGAGGCGAGTACCGGCTGGCAGCACGCAGGCGCCCTTGCCGATATCGCTGCCGGCGCGGCGGATATTCTGGCCCGGTTCGGGTTGCGTCAGAAAAGTGATCCGATCGCCGTCGGCCTGCGTTTCTTCCTGCATCACCACCGCATCGGTGCCTGCGGGAACCGGGGCGCCGGTCATGATCCGCACGCAGTGGCCGGCGGGCCACTCGCCCTGATAGGGCTGACCGGCAAACGCTTTGCCCGCCATGATGAGCGGGGTGCCGCTGGCGAGATCCTCAAGGCGCACGGCGTAACCGTCCATGGCGGAGTTGTCGAAGGGGGGCACGGCGAGGGGAGAGGCGATGTCGCTGGCAAGAACCCGGCCAAGGGCCTCTGGCAGGGGCAGTTGCTCGCTGTCGCAGCAGCAGGTGAGTTGTTCCAGCATCCCTTGCAGGGCATCGCTTAAGGGGAGTAGTCCGCTGGTATCAAATCCCATCGTCATGACCTCTTTCTATGATTGAAGGCGGGATTATCACAAAAATCCCCGGGGATGGGCAGGTTATCTCAAGGGAATCTCGGGGTAATCGGCGCTGAAACGGGGGTAGATGGCCATAAAGTATGAGGTGACGCACAAGTTGACTTGAATCTTGGCGGTAATGGCCGTTTACTATGCCGCCATAACAGATGGCCGTCACATCCTGTGTGGCTACCATTACAGCGATACCGTCGGCCCTGTACGCCGCCATAACATAAGGGGTTGCTCCTTGAGCGGCCCTCACAGTCCCTGAGCGTGGGAGAGAAGATAATGACAACCTTAAGTCCGGAAGCCTTGTTGGTCAGGGCTGCCCTCGAAGCCCAGGGACTGGAAACCCCCCTGGTCACCAACGAGCTGAACAGCCAGCAGAAGCGGGAGAAGATCGAAGGCCATATGCGCTCCATCATGGAGACGCTGGGGCTGGATCTGGCCGATGACAGTCTGGCCGAGACGCCGCATCGCATCGCCAAGATGTACGTCAACGAGATCTTCTCCGGCCTCGATTATTCCACCTTCCCCAAGGTGACGGTGATCGAGAACAAGATGCAGGTGGACGAGATGATCATGGTGCGGGACATCAGCCTCACCAGCACCTGCGAACACCACTTCGTCACCATCGACGGCATGGCCCATGTGGCCTATATCCCTCGTGGCAAGGTAATTGGCCTGTCGAAGATCAACCGCATCGTGCAGTTCTTCGCCCGCCGTCCCCAGGTGCAGGAGCGGCTGACCCAGCAGATCCTGCTGGCGTTGCAGACCCTGCTCGGTACCAAGGATGTGGCCATCAGCATCAAGGCGACCCACTACTGCGTCAAGGCGCGCGGAGTGATGGATTCGACTTCTTACACCACCACCACCTCCCTCGGCGGGGTGTTCAAGACCCAGCCCGATACTCGGGCCGAATTTCTGGGCGGCCTGCGCGGATAAGGTGGCGGTTGTTTTGTAACCGCTTTGCTGAATAAACGAGACGCCAGCAGCCATTGCTGGCGTTTTTCATTGGTCCCGGATGAGAGTGGCGGCCTGCAACGGCTTGGCCCGTGCGGCTTGCACTATGCAAACGTTATGTATTTTTTCGATTTATTCATCTGAGCGGTATATTTAATCGAGCACGATAAATCCCTCGTTTTCACCTTACAAAAAGTAACCGGACAGACTCTTTCCGAACCATCACAATCCGGTTACTCTAGCGCCCCCTCACGGCTCTCGCTGCCGCTCATGGAATTCAGAGATATTCATCAAGGTTGGATGGTGCGCCACTGAACAGGTGGCCAGATAGTTCATGCCAGGAGGGCGTGAACCGGACGAGTGCTACGAATTTAACGACCACCAGGATATCCCATGAATACCAGTACCATGACCATAGGTAAAAAACTCACCGCCGGCTTTGCCGTGCTCGGTTTGATGGTCGCCTTTATCGGCGGTTTTGCCCTTGTCCAGTTTGGCAACATGAATGATGTTGCCATCCGGTTTACCGACAGCATCTTGCCAGCGGTCAATCGTACCAGCGCGATCGGGGATTCTCTCGGTGAGCTGCGTCGTTATGAGCTGGGTTATTTCGTGGTGGCTGCCGAGCCGCTGAAAAGGGCTGAATATCGGAATATTGCCAGTCAACAGCTTAACTCGATCGCGCAGCAGCTGATTGCCCATGACAAGACGATCTGGCCTGAGGATGTGGCGGAGCGCCGTACCTTCGATACGGTGAAATCTGACTGGGATCGTTACGTCGCCCTGCACCAGCGAGTCAAACAGCTGCAAGACAGCGATCAGCTTGCCGAAGCCCAACGCATCTTCCTTGAAGAGGGGGTTCCCCTTTACACCGCGCTGAGCAAGTCAGTGGCCTCCCTTATCCAGATTAACCATGGTTATGCGTCTGAATCCCGCAGCGATATTGTCGACTCTTATCAATCCGCCAATCTGAGTGTCACCATCGCGCTGGTGATCGGTCTGATCCTTGTGGTGGTGCTCTCCGTGGTACTGACCCGCCAGATCCGCGACCCGCTGATCATGCTGGCCCGTCAGGCCCAGCGTATTGCCAATGGCGATCTGGGTCAGGGCGAACTGCAGCAGTGGATCCGTGACAGCCGCTTCAACCGCGATGAACTGGGTCAGCTGGGCTCCGCCATCAACCGGATGCAGGGCTCCCTCTCCGATCTGGTGAGCGAGATCGCCGGCTCCGTGAGCCAACTCAGCAGCGCAGTGGAGGAGGTGAGCGCCATCTCCAGCCAGTCCGCCAGCGGTATGGCCATCCAGCAGAACGAAGTCTCCCAGGTGGCGACCGCCATGAACGAGATGCAGTCCACCGTCAATGAAGTGGCCCGCAACACCACGGATGCCATGAGCGCCGCCAAGGATGCCTCCCGCACCTCTGCTGCCGGCAGCGAAGTGGTTCGCAGCTCCATTGCCAGCATCGAAGAGGTGTCGGTCAAGATTGAGCAGGCGGGCACAGTAGTGCAGCAGCTGGAGGCCGACAGCGCTAACATCAGCGTGGTGCTGGATGTGATCCGCGATATCGCCGGTCAGACCAACCTGCTGGCCCTTAACGCCGCTATCGAAGCGGCCCGTGCCGGTGAGCAGGGTCGTGGTTTTGCGGTCGTTGCAGATGAAGTGCGCTCCCTGGCCCAGCGTACCCAGGACTCCACCGCCGAGATCAGCAAGATGATCGAGCTCTTGCAGAGCCGCGCCGCCGAGGCGGGCAACGCCATGCAGCTGAGTCGTCACCAGATGCAGGAGAGTGTCGGTCTGGCGCGGGATGCCGGTACCAGTATCGAGACCATCAACGGTGCCGTGGTGCGCATCACCGACATGAACACCCTGATCGCCACCGCCACCGAAGAGCAGAATGCGGTGACCGAAGAGCTCAACCGCAGCATCGTCAACATTCACAATGCCGCTGACGAGAATGCCCAGGGCGCTCATCAGATCGCCCAGGCTTGCGTCGAGCTGAGCAAGCTGGCCAACACCCTGCACCATATGACCCAGCGCTTCACCCTCTAAGGGTTGATGCATGGATAACAGAAGGCCCCGCCAATTGGCGGGGCCTTGTTGTTTCTGGCGTTGTGGAAGGGCTCAGCTCAGGCCGACTATCTCGCCGTTCTCATCGATATCGATATGGCGATAGGCAGGCAGACTGCCCAGCCCCGGCATGGTCATGATGGGGCCCGCCAGCGCATAGACGAACCCGGCACCGGCGCAGAGCTTCACCTCGTCGATGGGCACCTCGAAATCGGTCGGCACCCCTTTGAGGGCGGGGTCGTGGCTGATGGAGAGCGGCGTCTTGGCCACGCAGATAGGCAAGTGATCCCATCCTTCGGCGGAGAGCTGTGCCAGCTGCTGGCGCGCTTTGTCGGAGAGCTGCACTCCGCGGCCGCCGTAGCCGCACTCCACCAGGGTCGCCAGCTTGGCGTCGAGGCGCGCCTCGTCGGGGTAGAGCAGTTTCACCTTACCGGGTTGCTCGCAGGCGGCGACCACGGCGCGGGCCAGCTCGCTGGCACCGGCACCACCCTGGGTGAAGGCGTTGGAGATGGCTGCGCCACAGGCGCCGGCTTGCTGCGCTTCATGGGCCAGCAGCGCCAGTTCGGCCTCGCTGTCGGTGGGGAAGCGGTTGATGGCGACCACCACCGGCACTCCGTAGCGGCGGGCGTTCCGGATATGCCAGGCGAGGTTGGCGCAGCCCTGCTTGAGGGTTGGCAGATCCTCCCCCTGCAGGCTGGCTGGCAGCGGCTGGCCCGGGCGGATATCCAGCAGGCCGCTGTTGGCCTTGAGGCCGCGCACCGTGGCCACCAGCACCACGCAGGCGGGGCTAATGCCGGATTGGCGGCTCTTGATGTTGAAGAACTTCTCCAGCCCCATGTCGGAGCCAAAACCCGCCTCGGTCACCACATAGTCGGTCAGGCCAAGGGCGATGCGATCGGCGATCACCGAGGAGTTGCCGTGGGCGATATTGGCAAAGGGGCCGGCGTGTACCAGCACTGGAGTCTGCTCGGTGGTCTGCATCAGGGTCGGTTGCAGCGCATCTTTGAGCAGCACCGTCATGGCGCCCGCTACTTCCAACTGTTCGGCGGTAATGGGCTTGCCGTGAATATCGCGGGCCAGCTGGATGCGGCCGATGCGCTGGCGCAGGTCTTTCAGATCGCTCGCCAGCGCCAGAATGGCCATCAGCTCGGAGGCGGCGGTGATGACGAAGCGATCGCTGCGCTCCACACCATCGGCTGCGCCCCCCTGTCCAATCGTGAGGTGGCGCAAGGCGCGGTCATTCATGTCGAGGGTGCGCGGCCAGAGGATGTTATCGGCATCGATATCGAGGCGCGGCAGGCCGGTTTTGGCGGTGAACTCTGCACCCAGTTTCTGTTCGTGGAACAGGCGGGCATCGAGGGCTGCAGCCGCCAGATTGTGAGCCGCCGTCAGAGCGTGAAAATCGCCGGTAAGGTGGAGGTTCATCTCCTCCATCGGCACCACCTGGGCGTGGCCGCCACCTGCGGCCCCCCCCTTGACCCCGAATACCGGCCCGAGGCTCGGTTGGCGGATGGTGGCGATGCTGGGCTGGCCGATATGGTTGAGCCCCATGGAGAGGCCAAGGGTAGTCACCGTCTTCCCTTCACCGAGCGGGGTGGGGGTGATGGCGCTCACCAGTACCAGCTTGCCGCGCTGTTTGGGCTGAGACTTGAGCAGGTCGAGGCTGAGCTTGCCTTTGTAGTGGCCATGAGGGCTGAGCTGGTGCTGGGGGATGGCGAGGCGTTCGGCCAGCGCGTGGATTGAGAGACGGGGGGACTGGCGGGAGATCTCGATATCGCTTAGCATCAGCACCTCGTTGGCATATCGGGGTAAAATATGCGGCGCAGTCTAGTGGAATATAACGGGTAATCCAATGATGAAAACGATTTTATTTGGTGAGGGTGAGGTTCGTCAGAATCCTGTTCTGCTGGATCTCAACGCACTCTATCATCCCCCCAAGCAGCCGATGACGGCGCTGGGGATTGTCAGCGCGCTGGTGCCGTTGTTCGGTTTCGGCTGGCAGGCGATGACCCAGGACCCCGAAACCCAGCTGCGCC
The DNA here is from genome assembly GCF_019047085.1 of Aeromonas sp. FDAARGOS 1404. NCBI lineage: Bacteria > Pseudomonadati > Pseudomonadota > Gammaproteobacteria > Aeromonadales > Aeromonadaceae > Aeromonas > Aeromonas sp. FDAARGOS 1404. The sequence goes on along the minus strand of NZ_CP077237.1, from coordinate 805,379 downwards.
ACGAGATCCGCAAACGGGTTAACAAGCACAAGACCGACGAGGCAAACCTCATTTTGATCCTGCAGCTGGCCGCCATGTTTGACTGCCCCGAGATTGAAGTGGCGCTCCCCTATGCCCTGAGTGAGCCGCAGTTGTCGGTGATCCGCACCCGTCTGCCACGCTGGCAGTTAAGCCTCGAGCAGGAGCGTCTGCTAGCCAAGCTCACCCCTGTTGCCGCATCCACCACCGCACCCGACCAGCGTTAGGTTTCAAGCCGGACCAGCAGGCCGGACAGTCAGGCCGTATCCTCAGCTCTGGCAATCAGGTCGGCGCATCCCACTGTTGCGGTGCGAGATAGCGCTCCTGCACGAACTCGATAAAGCAACGCACCTTGGCCGAGACGAAGCGGCGGTGCGGATAGACCGCATAAAGTCCCACCTCTCCCTTGTCCCACTCCGGCAGCAGGCTGACCAGCTGTCCTGACCGCAGGGCCTCCCCCACGATAAAGGTGGGCTGCAATATGATGCCCTGATCATCACAAGCGGCGCGGGTCAGCGCCACCCCGTTGTTGGCCCGCAGTGGCCCCTGTGGCCGGATGCTCTGCTGCTCGCTTCCCCGTTTGAAGTGCCACTCCGGCTGGGTCAGGGTGTAGATCAGACAGTCGTGCTGCTTGAGATCCTCGGGTTTTTCCGGTCTGCCCTTGCGTGCCAGATAGGCGGGGCTGGCGCAAAGCTCGACCCGAATGGTGGCCAGCTGGCGCGCCACCAGCGAGGAGTCGCTGAGGTGGCCGATCCGCAGCGCCAGATCGAACCCCTCTTCCACCAGCGCTACCCGCCGGTCGCTGTACTCGATATCGAGCTTGAGGTCGGGAAAGCGTTGGCGAAACAGCGGCAGGGCGGGGGAGAGGTGCAGATAGCCAAAATCCATCGGCACCGAGAGCTTGAGGGTGCCGTTGGGCTGCTGGTTGTGGTGGGTCAGCTGGATGTGGGTCTCTTCCAGCTCAGCCAGCAGGGCGAGGGAGCGCTGGTAGTAGAACTGGCCCGCTTCGGTGGGATTGACCTGACGGGTGGTGCGCGACAGCAGCCGGGTGGCGAGGGACTCCTCCAGCTGCTGCATAAGTTTGGAGGCCATGGCGACCGAGATGCCGAGCTGGTTGGCGGCCTTGGTAAAGCTCTGGCACTCCACCACCTTGATAAAGGTGCGCATGGCGGCGATCTGGTCCATTTTCCATCCTCAGTAAATAATGAATTTAATAAATCACTGATTATTCATCTTCAGAACGAGGTTAGCATTTTAACCACTGATGTGAACCCCAAGATGAAGGAACGAACGGATGAAAATGACCAAGGCTCTGCTGGCCTCCTGCCTGTTTATGGCTACCCCTCTGATGGCGGCGGATTACGATGTGGATGCGGCGCACACCACAGTGCAGTTCAAGGTGGGTCACCTGGGCTTCTCCGAGCTGGTGGGTCGCTTCAACACCTTCAGCGGCACCTTCAGCATGGATGACGCCAACCCGGCGGCCGCCAAGGCGAGCTTTGAAGTGGATGCCGCCAGCGTCGACTCCAATCACGAAGCCCGCGACAAGCACCTGCGCAGTCCTGACTTCCTCGACGTGAAGCAGTATCCCAAGATGACCTTCGTCAGCTCCGCTTACGAGGGCACCAAGGATAAAGGCGTGCTGAAAGGGACCCTGACCCTGCACGGCGTCTCCAAGGAAGTGGCCTTCGATCTGGTCAAGATCGGCGAAGGCAAGGATCCCTGGGGCGGCTACCGCAGCGGTTTCAACGCCTCCACCACCATCAAGCGCAGTGACTTTGGCGTGAGCTACATGCTGCCCGGCATCCCGGACGAGATGAACATCAACCTGTTTGTCGAAGGCGTGCGCAAGTAATGGGCGCGGAACTTCTGCTGCAAACCCTGGCGGCTCCTCTGGGAGCCGCTTTGCTATCGTGGCGCTGGCCGCGACTGGGTTATCAGTGGGGCGCGCTGGCGCTCTGGCTGGTGGGATCCTGGCTCGGCGGCCTCTATGGCATGCCGGAAAAGGCGTGGCAGTGGTTGCCGCTGACCCTGCTGGTGCCCGCCATTGGGGCTCAGGTGAGCGACCTGCGCGGTTCGCTGCTGCTCTTTGCCGTGTTCAGTGCGCTGGTGTGGTGGCAGGGATTGGCATCGGTATTGGCGAGCGAACCCGGGATCTGGCTGGCACTGCTGCCCGCCATCCTCTGGTTTGGCTGGAGCACCTTGCGCAGTGACAGCCGCGAGGGGCTCGGGTTTGCCCTCGGCTTTATCTGGCTGGCGCTGGTGATCGGCATCGATGGCAGTCTGCTGATTGCCCAGCTGGCCGGTGCGCTGGCCGCTTTCGCCGGTTTTCGCGCCCTGCTTGCCACCTTTGTTGCCATCAAGGTAGCACCCGCCGGTCTGGCGCTGGCCCTCGCCTTCGTCCAGATGCTGGCCTGGCAATATGTGGAGGTGCCGCTGGTGGTGTTGCTGCCGGTCTGGTTGCTGCCGCTGCTGGAGTGGGCGTTGCGTGACAAACCCTGGCCAGTGCGTTGGGGTGGGCTGATCCTGCTTGCTGCCGCGGGAACCGGGCTCAGCCTGTGGTGGGTGTGGCCTGCTGCTTCTTTGTACTGATTTTTGCATGAAAAACAGGCAATTACAGTCATTTTTGCATACCCGCTCATACTCTTGGCAGATAATGATTGAGCCACCTATGTGTTTCAGATAAAAAGGTTTTTCATTTTATTTGGACACACACAGAACCCGGCCGCGCCGGGTTCTGTTTGCCTGCTTTGCGGCACATAAGGAGGCCACAGTTGCGCAGTCAAGGATCTGAGCATCTGTTTTTTCGCCATTTCACCGGACAGGGACGTATCGATGGTCTCTGCATTCTGCTGGTCACTCACCTGCTTCCCGATCGCCCCCGTTTTGTCGAAGCGCTTTCCCGGATTGGGCGGATTGGCGCCATTTTGCCCAAACCCAAATCGGTACATGGCCCGACCCTGGAGTGGGTATCCCAGCACTATCCGGTGCTGCCCCTCAACCGGCGCTGGACTAATGATCCCGACAGCCTCATCCAGCAGATTGCACCGCTGGTGGCCCCCCACGAGCGGTTGCTGATCCTCGATATTGGCGGTTACTTTGCCAAAACCCAGGTGATCTTGAGTGAATACTTCGGCCCCCGTTTCCTCGGGGTGGTGGAGATGACCGAGAACGGCCATCAGCGCTATGAGCAGGAGGTGCTGGCGACCCCGGTGGTGTCGGTGGCTCGCAGCCCCCTCAAGCAGGCCGAGGATATCCAGATTGGTTTGAGCGTGGTCTACTCCGCGGAGTCGCTGGCTCGTAATCTCAACCGTACCTTCAACGTCTGCGAAGCCGTGCTGTTTGGCTATGGCAAAGTGGGGCGCAGCATCGCCCGCGACCTGCGCTGTCGCAACCTCCATCTCGGGCTGGTGGAAACAGATGTGCTGCGACAGGTCGAAGCGCTCTCTCACGGTTTTCGTTTGATCACCAAGGCCGAGGCGTTGAGCCGTGCCGAGCTGGTGATCTGCTCTACCGGCAACGGCTCGCTGGACTTGGCGGATCTACAGGCGCTGCGCCCCGGCACCATGGTCGCCTCGGTCACCTCGGCCGACGACGAGTTTGCCTTCTCGCTGGCCCAGTTGCCGTGGCCGAGCGAAGAGGTGTGCCCCCATGTGCTGGCCCTCAACCGGCCGGATGGTACCCAGATCTACCTGCTCAACCGGGGTGAGGCGGTTAACTTCGTCCATGGCGCCGTGATTGGCGAATATGTCTATCTGGTGCTGGCGGAGATCATGGAAGGGATCCGGATGCTGGCGGCAGGCCCTCTTGCTCCCGGCCTGTTCGAGCTGCCAGAATCGGCGATGCGTACCATTGCCCGCCATTGGCTGGCCGATTTTCATGGGGTTGATCAGCACTGATTTGACCGAATCGGGATCAGCCATTGGGCGGCAGTACGCCACTTCCCGCCATTGTCGCTTTTTTATGGAGTCACTCATGATCGAGTCTGAAACCCTGATCAGCAAACCCCGTATCGAAATCCGCTACTGCACCCTCTGTCGCTGGATGCTGCGCGCCGCCTGGCTGGCGCAGGAGCTGCTCTCCACCTTCGACAGCGATCTGGGGGAGGTGGCGCTGGTGCCGGCCAGCAAGGGGGAGTTCCGCATTCTGGTGAGCGGGGTGCAGGTGTGGGATCGGGTGGTCGATGACGGCTTCCCCGAGGCCAAGGAGATCAAGCAGCGGGTGCGTGACGTCATCGCCCCTGAGCGGGATCTCGGCCACTCGGATCGCAAGGCGGCCGAGTAACGCCAGATGGGCCGAGCGCCTCGAAAAGGTGCTGAGCATGAGAGCGAAAGGAGAGGGAGGCGATGGCCTCTCTCTCCTTTTTTGCCTTTGGCTGTTTGCCTGGCTCCAGCAGGGTTATAAGCGCGGCTCGGCCAGATGACTGCCGATATAGCGGGCCCTCTTGTGGGACTTGATGCGGCTCACATCGACCCACACCAGCCCGTCGATGCAGTGGTTGAAGTCGGGGTCGATACCAAAGTCCATGAACTGCACTCCGCCCGGCTCGCACAGCTCGGAATACTGCTTGTAGAGGGTAGGGATGGCGCAGCCCAGATTGTCGAGGCGGGCCTTGAGCGCTTTGAGGTCGGCGCCGTAATCCACCCCTTCGAACAGAGGCTGCGTTTCGGGGTAGGGACGGCGGGAGGGGGCCAGCGCCAGCTCGGGGGCAAAGTGCTGGCGGTAGAAGCTCACCAGCAGATCCTTGGCCGCCGGCGGTAGGCTGCCGGAGAGCGACACCGGGCCAAACAGGTAGCGGTAGCGGGGATAGCGGGCCAGATAGGCACCGATGCCGAACCAGAGATAATCGAGCCCCCGCTTGCCCCAGTAGGCGGGCTGGATAAAGCTGCGGCCAAGCTCGATGGCCTGCTCCAGCCGAGGCAGCAGCTTATCCTCAAAGCCGAACAGGGTGTGGCTGTAGATACCATCCTTCCCCTTGCTGGCCAGCAGCTCCGCCACCGGGGCAAAGCGGTAGGCGCCGATAATGTCGAGTCGGGCCGGATCCCAGAGGATCAGGTGGTGATAGTCGTTGTCAAAGCCATCGAGATCCCGCCGCTTGCCGGATCCTTCCCCCACCGCGCGAAATGCGATCTCCCGCAGCCGCCCCAGCTCGCGCAGGATCACCGAGTGACTCAGTTCATGGCGGCGGTAGAGGTAGATCCCCTGACCATCCGGGGTGGTGCCGAGCTGTTCGCAGCTTTCGATGGCCTGTTTGAGCTGGCGGCGATCCTCCGGCAGGGCGATGGGGGCCTCGGTCTGCAGCCGTCCCGCCTTGCCACGGCCAATCCGGTAGAGGTGGTTGCGCACCAGCCGCGCCGCCGTCTTGGCGGGCAGTTCCTGAAAACTGCCGAGCGGAATGCGCGCCCCTATGGTCACCGGCAGGGTCTGCCCCTGCTGGCGAAACAGCTGACGCACCAGTAACAGGGCGGAGGCTGGCTTGTTGAGCCAGGAAGCGAGATAGAACCAGAGGCTATTGCGTCCCCCCAGATGGATGGGCACCAGCGGGGTGCGGGTGCGCTGGGCCAGCTTGATAAAGCCTGCCTGCCAGGGGCCATCTTTCACCCCCTTGAGGCCAAGCCGCGAGACTTCACCTGCGGGGAAGATCACCAGCGCCCCTTCATGGGCGAGGTGTTCGTTCATGGCGAGGATGGCCTGTCGATCGGTCTTGCCCTCCATATTGTCTACCGGCAATAGCAAAGGGCGCAGCGGCGCGAGCTGGGCCAGCAGCTGGTTGGCGACGATCTTTACATCGGGGCGAATGCGACCGAGCAGTTGCAGCAGCGCCAGTCCGTCCAGCGAGCCGATGGGGTGGTTGGCGACAAGAATGACCCGGCCGCTGGCGGGAATATGCTCCAGTTGCGCCTCGCTGACCCGATAGTCGAAATCGAGCTGGGTCAGCGCCTGCTCGACAAAGTCGAGGCCGCGCAGGTGCGGGTAGCGGGTGGCAAAGTCGGCAAAGGCACGTTCGTTGAGCAGCCAGCCCAGCAGCCGCTTTAACAGCGGGGTGAGCAGGGGGTAGCCAAGCAGGCGGGGGAAGTGTTGGGTTAGCAGGGTATCGATAGTGAACATCTGGAGGGCTCCGGCGATCCGTTGCTCCCAGCATGATGTGACACTGTTCCCGCGACATGTCAGCGGGATGACAGTTTGATGGCAGTGGCAGCCAGTTGCTCCTGAGCGACTCTCCCTGTTTCTCTTTCCTGATGGGGGATGGCCAGATAGCAAGGGGGGGCCGGTTGACCGGCTCCCCCCTTTGCCCTGGTAATGACAGCTACCGATTAACCGCGCCAGGCTGCGGTGAGGCGCACCAGCTCCACCAGGGTGGCGACCGCTTTTTCCATGGATTGCAGCGGGATGAACTCGTGCTTGCCGTGGAAGTTGTGACCACCGGTGAAGAGGTTGGGGCAGGGCAGACCCATAAAGGAGAGGCGGGCGCCATCGGTACCACCGCGAATGGGTTTGATCTTCGGCACCACGTCGGCGGCCTCCATGGCGGCCTTGGCCAGCTCGACAATATGCATGTGCGGCTCAATTTGGCTGCGCATGTTGCGATAGCTGTCGGTCAAGGTCAGCTCGATGCGGGCCTTGGGATATTCGGCCTGCAGGGCGGCCATCCGGCTCTGCATCTCGGCTTTGCGTGCGGCGAAATGTTCGTCGTCGAAGTCACGGATGATGTAGTGCAGGGTGCTCTCCTCCACGGTGCCGCTCATCTGGGCCAGATGGAAGAAGCCCTCATACCCGTCGGTGCACTCCGGGGTCTGCTCGGCAGGCATGGCGGCGTGGAAGCGGGCGGCCAGGGTCTGGCTGTTGATCATGCTCCCCTTGGCGGTGCCGGGGTGGACGTTATTGCCGATAAAACGCACCGTGGCGCTGGCGGCGTTGAAGTTTTCATACTCCAGCTCGCCCAGTTCGCCGCCATCCACGGTATAGGCCCACTTGGCCGGGAATCTCTCCAGCGGGAACTGGTTGGCGCCACGGCCAATCTCTTCATCCGGGGTAAAGCCGATCCAGATATCGCCGCGCGGGATCTCGGGGTGGGCCTGCAGGTGGTCGATGGCAGTGAGGATCTCGGCGATACCTGCCTTGTCGTCGGCGCCAAGCAAGGTGGTGCCGTCGGTGGTGATGAGGTCCTGACCCAGATAGTTTTTCAGGAAGCGGTAGTCACGGATGGCGAGCACCTCGTCACCCTTGCCAAGGCAGATGTCGCCGCCCTGATAGTTTTCGATGATTTGCGGTACTACGTGCTCCGCCTCGTAGTCGGCGGTGTCCATGTGGGCAATCAGGCCGATGGCGGGGGCGTCCGGCTGGTTGCCCGGCAGGCAGCCGGTGAGGTAGCCGTTTTCATCCAGGGTGACCTGGCTCAGCCCCAGCGCCTTCATCTCTTCTTGCAGGGCACGGGCAAAGATCAGCTGGCCTTCGCTGCTGGGGCAGGCTGGATTGGTCTCATCGGAGCGGGTATGAAAAGTTACGTAACGCAGAAAACGCTCAAGCAGGGTATCCATTAGTCAGCCTCTAACCGATTGTGAGCGGTCATTGTGGCCAATCCGTGCGGGGCACTCATTGCGTCAGCGCAGGTTTTTCCCATTTTTTGACGCAAGGGAAGAGCGGCGAATGTGCGGCACGCGGGGCAACTTCGGCGAGGGGTGGCGCATAAATTTTGCATTTATTACGATATTTAGGCGCTAGCGGTGGCGACCAAATTCCCCTCAGCCACCGCACAGCAAGGCGTCAGCCCAACCATGGCGCTTTCGCACACTTTTCAAGGGGAAACAGGGCTGTCGCATAACCTGCGCCATCCCAGAGCCTGCCTGCTCGCCAGCAAGATTTGATCGACTTATTAAAAGGGGATTTTGAACACTATTTTTTATTGTCACTGCCCGCGGTAAGTGTGTACACTCCGCGCCGATCCAAGGGCAACCCTGAAGCAGGCAGAGCCGCCAGAAACCCGACCGATCATACGCCTATAGGGCGAGGCACGCAGAAACGACAGACACTGCTGGGGAATGGTTTCTTTAATACCGGTTAGGCTCCGGTATCAGGGAGAACAACAGACTCTCATCCTTCATTTGACCGAGTGGGCCACCGGCTCATCATCTTCCCTTGTCATGGGCGGTCACTGATGGTGAGGTGGGCTGTGGTTGTTGTCGTCTATCAACACGCATGCGTGCTGGCGCCTTCGCTTCTCTTCCTTGGAACCCTCTCCTTCTGTCGGGATCGCTGCCGAATGATGAACTGACGGCGTGGCTGATGTCGTCTGTCATCAAAGTACCGCGGCGCTACGGCATAGTGGCACCGCATACCGTTGAGCTTGATGTAAAGCCACCAGCCCCACATCAAGACTCGTTACTTCCCCAAGATCCACCAGGCAGCCTCTGGCTTGCCGCGATGTGCAAAGGGTTGGTTTGGGTGGCTGCGTCTCGTGATGGCAGCGCTCGCCGTACTCTGCACTAGATGGTCTGGATGTGATTGAGGGTAACGAAGGCGACTTTGGGTCGCTCATTTGCGAGGCATAGCCCATGACTAACTGGTCCAGCAAGGACTCCTTGAAGGTCTACAACGTTCCCTACTGGGGTGCGGGTTTTTTCAATATCAATGACGCCGGTCATGTGACCGTCGCCCCCGACAAATCACGCCCTGACGCGCATATCGTGCTCTCTGACGCCATCGAACAGTTGCGTCAGTCCGGGCTGACCACCCCCGTGTTGCTGCGCTTCCCTGACATCCTCAAGAGTCGGGTCGATGCGCTGTTCAACGCCTTTGGTCAGGCCATCGAAAAGTCAGGCTATGAAGGGGACTACCTCTGCGTTTACCCGATCAAGGTAAACCAGCAGCGTCGTGTCATCGAGACCATCAGCCAGTCCTACAGCGACAAGCCCCGGCTTGGCCTGGAAGCTGGTTCCAAACCGGAACTGCTGGCCGTGCTGTCCCATCACCATGAGCAAGGCTCGGTGATCGTCTGCAACGGTTACAAAGACCGCGAATATATCCGCCACGCCCTCTTGGGCAACCTGATGGGCCACAAGGTCTACATCGTGGTGGAGAAGCCCTCCGAGCTGGAGATGGTGCTGGACGAGTCAGCTCGTCTCAACATCAAGCCCAACATCGGGGTGCGTGCCAAGCTCGCTTCCACCGGCTCCGGCATGTGGGAATCGAGCGGCGGCTCCATGTCCAAATTTGGTCTCTCCGCCTCCCAGATCCTGGCGCTGATCGAACGTCTGCGCGGGCTGGGCAAGCTGGATTGCCTGCAACTGCTGCACTTCCATCTGGGCTCCCAGATCGCCAATATCCGCGACATTCAGGGCGGCATCCGCGAGTGCGGCCGTTTCTACGCTGAACTGCGTCGCCTCGGTGCCAACATCGAAGTCGTTGACGTCGGTGGCGGCCTGGGTGTGGACTACGAGGGAACCCGTTCCCAGAGCCACTGCTCCGCCAACTACAGCCTCTCCGAGTACGCCAACAACGTGGTATGGGGCATCGGCGATGTCTGCCGCGAGTTCGATCTGCCGCACCCGACCATCATCAGCGAGTCTGGCCGTGCCCTGACCGCCCACCACGCCGTGCTGGTCACCAATATCATTGGTGCCGAAGGGGTGGAGATGAACGACATCAGCGCGCCGGACGACGATGCACCGACCATTCTGCAGAACATGTGGAAAGGCTGGCTGGATCTGCGCAGCGAAGATCCCTCCCTGCTGGAGATCTTCCATGACTCGGTGGCAGATCTGGGTGACGTGAATACCCAGTACACCATGGGCCTTTTGAACCTTGAACAGCGTGCCTGGGCCGAGATGCTGCACCAGAACACCTGTCTGGCACTCAAAGAGATGCTCAACCCGGTCAACCGTAACCACCGTGCGCTGGCTGACGAGCTGAGTGAAAAGCTGGCGGACAAGTGCTTTGCCAACTTCTCTCTGTTCCAGTCCCTGCCGGATGCCTGGGGTATCGGTCAGGTATTCCCGGTGATGCCGCTGGCTGGTCTCGATCGTCCGCTTAGCCGTCGCGGTATCCTGATGGATATTACCTGTGACTCCGACGGTCAGGTCGAGCACTATGTCGACGGTCTGGGGGTCGAGAGCACCCTGCCAATGCCGGTCTACGGCGAGAACGAAGAGTGCCACGTCGGCTTCTTCCTGGTCGGTGCCTATCAGGAGATCCTCGGCGATCTGCACAACCTGTTCGGTGACACCCACTGCGCGGAAGTGTGGCTGGACGAAGAGGGCAAGATGGACATTCGCAACGTGGTGCGCGGCGACACCGTCGACCAGCTGCTGCGTTACGTCAACATCGACCCGTCCGTGATCCGCGAAAACTACCAGCGGATCGCTGCTCACCCGGCGCTGGACGATGCCACTCGCAAAGCCCTGCTCGACGAGCTGGAGCTGGGCCTGCAAGGCTACGCCTATCTGGAAGACGAATAAGCCTCTTGCTTGTTTACCCCGTCGGTGGAAATAACATGACGGGAATGAAAAAACGGCGCCTGCGGGCGCCGTTTTTGTTACCGGGGGCCATCCGGCGATATGACAGGGCACTCGGCCCGTCTTCATTCGGATAACCTATGGTGGCTCGGGGCATCCGCAGGCCACAGATCTGGCTGATATCTGTCCCTTTCAGCCGCTTCCCTTGATCTGCATCAAGCGTGAACCTCGGTGGTTATTTTACGGTCAGGAGTGATGTTGATGGGATGTAACAAAAGGATGTGCATATGGAACTGAAAAGGGACCCGAGATGCTATACCGACGTCTGTATCGACGGTAAGTGGTATCACTACGACCACTGCAGCACCAACGTCTACATGCTGATGGGGGGCGCTGCGCCGAGCCTTCAGCTGGCTTATGAGCCGAGCAGCGAAGAGGAGCTGATCGAGATGCTCCAGCAGCTGGGGCGCTTCTGAATTACCGAATTGATGTCTTGCCATATGGCCATCGGGCGCGTTACCACGATGGCCACCACTCTTTACCGCTGCACCTAATCTCGGCGGGTTTTATTGCCCAATAACCCCTTGCCAATCTCCAGCATGGCGACGGCCGCGGCGTAGCTGCTATCGGACTTGCCTATCTCATCCGCCACGTAGAGAAAATTGGATTGGTACTTCTCGACGGCCTCCCGTGGACTGGTCGCGTCAATAAAGTCCTCCTCCACCTTGAATCCTTGGGTCAGCAGTGCCGCCTTTTCACTCAGAAAAGTCGGAGATGCCATGTCGATAAAGGTGTATTGCTGCCGATTGGACGCCGGAATGGTAAAAAACTGGTATCTGGCCAAGGGTAAATCCTCGCTTGAAGCGGGTGATAGATGACGTGACGCTGGGTTTAATCTGTGGCTCGCAGGCGGCTTGCTTGCCTCGACGTCACAGACCGTGCGTGTCGGGAACGCCGCACTTTGTTTTCGTTCGAGACTACTTTGTTGGCATCTGCCCGGCAAGTGGGTCGCAGAGATTTTCTGGATGATCCGAGCAACCGAGATGTTGTGGGCAGGGGCGAGACCGGGATAATGCCGGGCTCACGTTGAGCCCGGCTTGTCAGCGCTCTGTTACAGCACGAAGCTCTGTACCATGGCGCGCAGCTGTTCGGTGAGCTGGTGGATCTGGCGGGCGGCATCGCGGGCGGCGTTGGCCACTTGCAGCGCCTCGTCGCTGCCATCCGAGATGCGCACCACGTTGCGTTCGATCTCGTTGACCACTGCGCCCTGCTGCTCGATGGCGCTGGCGATGATGGCATTGGTATCGACCATTCGATCCACCTTCTCGGTGATGGCGCCGAAAGCCTGTTTTGCCTCCTGCGCCAGCCCGACCCCCTCCTGCGCTTCATGGCTGGCCGCCGACATAGCGGTGACCGAGGCGCGGGCGCCGGATTGCAGCTGTTCAATCATCTGCTGGATCTCGACGGTAGCCCCCTGGGTGCGGTTGGCAAGAGACCGCACCTCGTCGGCCACCACCGCAAAGCCGCGACCCTGCTCACCGGCCCGGGCCGCTTCGATGGCGGCGTTGAGGGCGAGCAGGTTGGTCTGTTCGGCGATGCCGCGGATCACGCTGATGACGCCGCCAATCTGGCTGCATTGCTGCTCCAGTTGGCCTATGGTGTCGGCGGTGCGCAGCACCTCGCGGTTGATATGGTCGATTGCCTTGATGGTGCGCTCCACCACATCCTCGCCCTGACCAACCACGTTCTGCGCCTCCTGGGTCATGCGGGCGGCTTGCAGGGCGTTGCCCGCCATGTCCTGGGAGGTGGCGGCCAGCTCCTTGATGGCAGTGGCGACCTGATGGGTCTCCCCTTGCTGATCGGCAATGACCTCCTGCGAGCGGCAGGTGCGCGCTTCGATCTCGGTGGCGCTCTCCACTACTGTGACGCCATTTTCACGCACCCGCAGCATCAGGGTGCGCAGGGTCTCCAGGGTCACGTTGTAATCCCGGCTGATGGCGGCCAACTCGTCCTGACCAACGATCTCAATGTGCTGGCTGAGATCCTGGGCGTTGACCCGGGCGGCGATATCACGCACCCGCCCTACGGTGTCGCGCAGGGAGAGATAGGCGCCGATCATCAGGTAGAGGTAGAGCAGCAAGCTGGCGGTTAGCGGCGCGGTGACCCACCAGAAGTGGCGTTGGTTGGCGGCCAGCCGCTGATGCAGGTCGGCCTCCAGCCGCTGGCGTACCTGGTCTGCCAGCGCTGTGATAGCCTCGTCCATCTTATCTCCCAGTGCCTGCACCTCCTTGGTGGAGAGCTGTACCAGCTGATCCTTCATCATCTTGTTTTCCATGGTCTCGACCCCCTGACGCACCAGCTGTATCAGAGCATCTGTCTGCTGACCCAGCTCGGCGCGGTAGGCCGGTTCCATCTGGTATAGCAGGGTCAGATCGGCCTCCAGCTCTTGCAGGGTGGCGCTGATGAGGTCGAGACGAAAACGCAGGCCGCTGTAGCCCTCAGCCTGAAACAGGCCGAAATCGGCGATGGTGGCGGCGCGATCCCGCACCTGAGCCAGCAGGTCGCGCAGCTGCGGCAACCGCTCGCTGGCGAGGATCACCATGTAGTAGGTACCGAGCGCCGGATCCTGGATCAGGCTGCTACTGGCAGTAATGTGCTTGTAGAGGTGGCGCACCTCGGTCAGCAGCTTGTCGTGGCGCAGGTTGCTCTGCTCCACTTCCAGCTTGCCCGCTTCACTCTGCAGGGCGGCCCAGCCCTGCTGGATCACCTCAAAGGAGGGGTTGTTCTGGCGGGTGTCGGCAAAGGCTTGCAGGCTCTGATCAACGGCTTGTGCGGCTGCCTTGAGCTGATCATCATCGACCGGATCCACCTCATGGGCGTGGCGGGTCATCAGATTGCGATGGGTGAGCAGGGCTTGCTCGATAGCGGGCACGGGGGTGAGATTGACCACTCCCGCCAGCTCGCGGTTGGCCTGGACGTTGTCATCCTGCAGCCGCCCCAGCAGATTGGTCATGCTGTAGGCCAGTGGCAGCAGCATCAGGCAGGACCAGAGCAGGAATTTGTATTTGAAGGAGAGCTGATTGCCCAGCCGGATGGCGGGGTTGAAAATCCATTTCATGTTAAGCCTCGATACCTGAGTGCGGGCGTGAGTCGTGTTGCCTGAATAGTACTCCGAGCGGCCTCCCTTGGGTGATGGCCAGTTGCAAGTTGTGATCCCCTTGGCTTTTTACTTCCGGGCGGGGGCGCCGTCAGCCGCACCAATAGAAAACGGGCCACCCGAAGGTGACCCGTCTGTTGGCTATCTGGTTATCTGGCTACTCAGTTGAACGCCAGGAAGGGCGAGACGCAGAGCAGCAGGCCGGTGACGATGATGATGTAGAGGGAAGTGCCCTTGTACTTGTGCAGCGCCGGTACCTGATAGACCAGATAGGCCGGGATGAGACAACCTACCATGCCGAAGATGGGGCTGCAGATGGAGGTGAAGCTCAGTACCGGTGCGTTGAGCACGATGGCACCCCAAGAGAGCATGACGGTAAACACCATGATCCCTTTGCCTACCAATCCTTTGTTGATGCGGTTTTCCGGCATGACGCGGCGCAACAGGTTCATCGCCAGCCCCTGACAGGCTTCACGAAAGCCCAGATAGACGCCGAAGTAGGCGGTCATTACCGCAAAGATGTTGAGGGTGAGGCTCAGGAGCTTGAGGGTCTGGCCGGGCATACCCTGGGCCACCATGGCCAGTGCGGAGATGTTCTCTTCGGAGGCTTTAACCGCCTGATCGTGACCCATGGCCAGGGTGAAGGAGACCGCGTAGAAGAACACCACCACGAACAGGATGCCGAAGGCGATATTCATGGCGCGCATCGCCTTGAAGCGGGCCACTTCCAGCGACTTTTCCCGCGAGCGGTAGGAGATCACCATGGGGCTCAGGCTCTGGATAAAGAGGATGGAGGTGAGGGTAAAGGGCAGCATGATGATGGCATCCTTCATCCAGTCACCGGCGGCGGGCATGGCGGTGATGTTGGCCGCATCCCACTTGTCCACCATCATCAGGCCGAGCACGGCCACCACGCTGATCTTGGTCAGCACCATAAAGGTGGAGATCTTGAACAGCAGGTTTTCGCCGCGCGAGGCCAGAGCCACCAGACCGCATATCAGCACCAGACCGTAGAGCGGGTTTTCGGAGAGCAGGCCGTCGGTGACACCGAAGCTCTGCAGGAAGGAGGCGCTGTCATTGGTGATGGCGGTGGAGTAGACGAAGACCCAGATCACCAGCATCACGAAGTAGAGGGCACCGAGCAGCACACCCCAGTTCTTGCCGAGGTAGCCGGTGATGACGCTGGGGTAATCCTTGCACTCCGGCGAGGTGGCCAGGGTGTTGATAAAGAGGCGCTGGAACATGTACATGGCGGGGTAGCCGATCACGGCCGAGAGCAGAAAGACCCACAAGCCCATCAGACCCACCTGTACCGGCAGGAAGACGATCCCCGCGCCGATGGCCATGCCGATGCTCATGATGATCCAGCCCCAGTCAGTGCTGTCGAAGCGAACCGCTTCTTTCCATTCCAGCGTGCCCATCACGGGGCTGGCGAGTGTAGTGCTATGCGCGTCCATTAAAACCTTCTTTTTTGTAGGGATGTGGGAAAGCGGCGCAAATATAGTTGAATGAAACTGTCATAAACAATGCCCATAAGAGTACTTTTGTTCAAATCAGGATGGTGATCACGGTTTATATTGAGGCCGAAAGGTGCCTTTAAACGCCATTTTTGTATCTTTTTGTTGAATGGATAAAATAAAAAGCAAATAATGTTGAACGGAATGAGGTTCATGATTGCAAAAAAAATTGCACAAACAGGAGTGGCTATATGAAACGCATCATCACGGCAGCAGCGGCACCTGACGCTATCGGTCCCTACAGCCACGGCACTGCCTATGGCGACCTTATCTTTACCTCCGGTCAGTTGCCGGTCTGCAAGCAGCAGGGTGGTGTGGTGGAAGGGGGGATTGCCGCCCAGACCCGCCAGTCACTAGAAAACCTGAAATCCGTGCTGGAAGCCGCTGGCGGCTCGCTGGATACCGTGCTCAAAACCACCTGCTACCTCGCCGAGATCAGCGATTTTGCCGCGTTCAACGAGGTCTATAAAGCCTATTTCCAGAAAGATTGTCCGGCGCGCAGCTGCTTCGCAGTGAAGGATCTGCCGATGGGCGTCAAGGTTGAAGTGGAAGCGATCGCCCATATCGCTCGTTAATGCTGATAAAAAGGTTCAAGTGATGAAACAAGCGTGGCAGCAGTATCTGCAGATTATTCAACAGGTTGTCAAACCAGCGCTGGGTTGTACCGAGCCAATCGCCGCCGCCTATGCCGCAGCGGTCGCCACCCGGCAACTGGGCTGTGAGCCCGGTCGCCTCGAGGTTGCGGTGTCGGACAATCTCTATAAAAACTCGATGGGTGTTTATGTGCCGGGGACCGGCAAGATCGGTCTGGCCATTGCGGCCGCGGCCGGTGCCATCGGCGGCAACGCCGATGCCGGGTTGGAGGTGCTGGCCGCGATCCAGCCAGAACAGGTGGAGCGTGCCCAGCAGCTGATCGATGCCGGCAAGGTGCAGGTGAGCCGCACCGCCGCCCCCGAGTTTATCTTCTGCCGCGTGACCGTTTATGGCACTGATGACAAGGGTGAAGAACACAGCGCCGAAGTGACCCTGTGCGGCGGCCATACCCGCATCGTCGAGCAGCGCCGCGATGGCGAGGTGACCTTCACCGCCGATCAGAGCCAGGGTGGTGCCACCGGTTCCATCTGCGATGGCGTCGATATCAGCATCGCCGCCATCTACGAGTTCGCTACCCAGATGGAGTTCGAGCAGATCAGGTTCATCCTCAAAGCTTCCGAGCTCAACGGCAAGCTCTCTGCCGAGGGGATGAATAACCCCTATGGCCTGGAGATTGGCCGCACCATGCAGCAGAACATCAATGCCGGTCTTATCGGCGAGGATGTGATGAACCGCATCGTGATGATGACGGCGGCCGCCTCCGATGCCCGGATGGGGGGGGCGACCCTGCCAGCCATGAGCAACTTTGGCAGCGGCAACCAGGGCATTGCCGCCACCATTCCGGTGATGGTGATTGCCGAGCGCTTTGCGGCCAGCGAAGAGCAGCTGGCTCGCGCCCTCATCATGAGCCATCTGGGCGCCATCTATATCAAATCCCACTATCCGCCGCTGTCGGCCTTCTGTGGCAATACCGTGACCAGCGCGGCCGCCTCCATGGCCATGGTCTATCTGGCGGGCGGCAGCTTCGAGCAATCCTGCTTCGCCATCCAGAACGTGCTGAGCGACAGTGCCGGCATGGTGTGCGACGGGGCGAAAGCCTCCTGCGCCATGAAGGTGAGTACCTCCTCTGGCGCGGCGGTGCGCGGCTTCCTGATGGCTCTCAACAGCCACTCGGTGTCGGGGCAGGGGATCGTCGCAGGCGACGTGGATCAGACCATCCGCAATGTCGGCCAGATGGTGAAGGAGGGCATGTCTGCCACAGACAGCACCATTATTGATATCATGTCCGCCTGATGTCCCTGTCGGTTGCTGCCCGGCGCCTATTGTCCGGCAGCAACCCTTGCAAGAAGGTCCCATTGTGAAGCTGCAAGAGTTGAGTCCGAGCGATTTTGAGATCCTCAAGTCGATGGAGAACATAGTGGATGGCATCGCCGCCATGTATGGCCAGCACACCGAAGTGCTGCTCCACAGTCTGGATGCGCGCAATCCCTCGATCGTCAAGATTGCCAACGGCCATATCACCGGCCGCAGTGTCGGCGCCCCCATCACCAACCTGGCGATGATGAAGCTCAAGAGCGGGCAGGATATCTCCAGCCCCTACATGACCAAGTGCGCCACCGGCAAGACCCTGCGCTCCATCACCACCGTGATCCGCAACGGGGAGCACAGGGCCATCGGGTTGCTCTGCATCAACAGCGACATGGATGCCCCGTTGCAATCCGTGCTACGGACCATGATGCCGGAGTGCATGCATCCCCACGAGAGCCATGCCACCCCGGAGGTGTTCGCCCGCAACATCGACGAAGCGCTCAACAGCACTATCGACACCGTCAGTGCCGAGGTGCGTGGCAACGAGGCGGTGCCTCCGTCCCAGAAGACTCGGGTTATCGTCAACCAGCTGCACGACATGGGGATCTTCGAGTTAAAAGACAGTGCCCAGATTGCGGCGCGCCAGCTCGGGATCTCGGTCCACTCCATCTACCGCTATCTGCGGGAGATCAAGAAGGGCTGAGCCGATACACTCTGGCCAAATTGGCTGCAAACGGGTCAGCCTTGACCCGTTTTTTACGCCCGTTTTAGCCTCTCTGTTTGGGCCATCCTTCGGGCTCATCTGCTATCA
Source organism: Aeromonas sp. FDAARGOS 1404 (assembly GCF_019047085.1). NCBI lineage: Bacteria > Pseudomonadati > Pseudomonadota > Gammaproteobacteria > Aeromonadales > Aeromonadaceae > Aeromonas > Aeromonas sp. FDAARGOS 1404. The sequence goes on along the minus strand of NZ_CP077237.1, from coordinate 787,523 downwards.
TCTTCCCCCTTTGTTTTTCTATCTCTCTGAACGTGCTGGAGAAATCATGTCCCGACTCATCTATCTGCTGCGCCACGGCCAGACCCGCTTCAATGCCGAGCAGCGTCTGCAGGGGCGTTGCAACTCCGAGCTGACCGACAAGGGTGAGGCGCAAGCCATCGCCATGGGGCGGCGGCTTGCTGGCGAACTGGCGGATCCCGCCCGCTGGATCGTCTATGCCAGCCCGCTTGGCCGTGCCCGTCAGACTGCACTGCTGGTGTGCGAGCAACTGGGGTTGGCGGCAGAGCGCATCGTCTGGGACGACCGGTTAATGGAGCTGGGGATGGGGGAGTGGGAGAGCTGCCAGATCCCGGCGCTGCGTCTTGCCCACCCCGAACTCGATACCGGCAAGGGGGACTGGTATCTGCAGGCACCGGGGGCCGAGAGCTTCGAGAGCATTCAGCTCCGGGCACACCAGTGGTTGCAGGATCCTGCCATCGCCGAGCGGGCCATCGTTATCTCCCACGGTCTGCTCGGTGCCATGTTGCGCGGCGTCTATGCCGATCTCGACTATGAGGCGATCTGGTCACAGGAGTTGCCCCAAGATGCCTTCTATAAGCTGCAGGATGGCCACATCACCCGCATTGCTTGCTAGTTTCGTGGACGTTGCCGCCATCAGTGCATGGACGATGCAGGCTGCAACACGCTACGGATTTTGCTTTGCGAAGATTAGACATCAACGAAATGATGAATAGACTCAAAAAGCGCATTATCAATAAGGGCATTAGCCCTTCTCCTGCGTTGATGTGTTTAAGGTCTGGTTTTGCGAACAGGTTGCAACTTGCATTGCACTATGGTGCACAGACCGCGCTTTTTAATGAGGTAAGCGGGTGATTGTATTGAAATGAGTGGTCGCGTGATGCTTGGTGTATCAATTGCATATTAAACGACCAGTGGCCTGAGTATGAGGACGACACCATGAAAGGGATCTCGGTTCGTAGCAAATTATTGATGCTGGTTGTGGTACCGCTGTTTTGTATGATTTTGCTTTGCACTCTCTCCCTTTGGGGGATGCGCCTGATGAATCAGGCTGCCCATCAGGTGAATGAAGAGGAGGTGCAGCAGTTATCCGAACTGAAGCTGATTTCAGACTTGTATGCGGTCAGTGTCGTTGATGCGATCAATAAAGCGCATGTTGGATTAATCACCCGTGAAGAGGCAAAACGTTCCGTTACTGAAGCGCAGTTAAAAGCAGCAACGGAATGGAAGCGTTACATGGCCCAGAAGATGTCTGCGGAAGAACGGGCGATTGCGGAGTCTGCCCAGGTATTGATGAACAAAGCCGACATTACACTGGCTCGTATTAAGAGTGATCTTTCATTAAAAGCGCCTCTTGATAAGTCAATTCATCAATTATACAGCACGGTTGATCCTTTTAATGAGGAGCTGGGCAAGCTGGTTGAACTCCAGCTGAGATTTGCAGATGAGCATGTTGGTACCCTGGAAAGTCTGGCCGTTGATTTTTCATTTGCCTTCCTCTCCATCACCGGGATTGCCCTGTTCGCTTTATCCGTGCTGGGGATCTGGATTTTTCGCGGGATCAGTCAACCGCTCACCGCTTTGCGCAGAGCACTTTACAAATTGCAGCATGAGCAGGATTTGACCGTCACCGTCCCCGTCATTCGGGAAGATGAATTGGGGCAAGTCGCACGGGCGCTGAATGATATGGTTAGCCATTTCCGCAGATTGATTGGCGAAATGGATGACGTGGCCGAACAGTTATCGACAGGCGCCGATGCACTGAACGAGCTGGGGCTAACCAGTGCAGAGCAAATGGCCCAGCAGCGTCTGGAGACAGATCAGAGCGCTGCGGCGATGAATGAGATGAGCGCAACGGTTAACGAAATCGCTCAAAATACAAATAGTGCTGCAATTGCCGCCCGTCAGGCTGAAAACAAGGCAGAAGAGGGGCAAGCGGTTGTCAAGGAGACCATTGGGAATATGGCTCTGCTCTCTGGTCAATTGCAAAATACATCCACTGTGCTGCAAAACCTGGCTATCGAGAGCAATAACATTACTCAGGTGATGGGGGTTATTCGCTCGATTGCCGAACAAACCAATTTACTGGCACTGAATGCGGCAATTGAAGCCGCCAGAGCGGGTGAGCAGGGGCGTGGCTTCGCGGTGGTGGCTGATGAAGTCCGGGTACTTGCTCAGCGCACCCAAAACTCTACCGGAGAAATCCAGAACACCGTCAATCGCCTGCAACAGAATGCAACTATGGCTGTTGATAGTATGAATATCGGATTATCTGAAGTGGAGAAGACGAATACCCTGATGCTGACCTGCGGCGTCTCTTTGGAAGAAATTGTGAGTGCGGTGGATGATCTGAATAATCTCAATGTGCAAGTCGCTGCTGCAGCCGAAGAGCAAAGCAAAGTCACCGAAGAGATGACGCGCAGCATGGTCAATATTGCCGATATCGCAGTACATACCTCGGATTCGGCAGCCCATGTATCGGCCAAGTGTCAGCGTCTTGATGAGATGGCCAAGTCAATGAGAACACAGATTAATCATTTTAAATGGCGCTCACATGCCGCTTGATATAGTTCGATGACATTACCCCCAGGCCCCGAGAGTTCGGGGCCTTTTTGTATCATGTTGGTCGTACTGCACCTGCGTTGAAACATGTTATCGACTTCCATAGATATGGGGAGATTAATTACCGGACTGATGAAGTGACGCTTTCCAAAAAATGTGCATTTTTGACGGCAGCCGTCACCCTGAATGGCCATTTTTGCCGCAGTTCAACACATCAGAGCACCTTATCGCGGCAAGATGAGGTATCTTATGCCCCGATTTCATCCATTAAACGGATCCGAGACCCCATATGATCATCAAACCCAAGGTTCGCGGCTTTATCTGCACCACCACTCATCCGGTCGGTTGTGAAGCCAATGTTCGTCGCCAGATCGCTTATACCAAGGCCAAGGGCACCATCGAGAATGGTCCCAAGAAGGTGCTGGTGATCGGCGCTTCCACCGGTTATGGCCTGGCCTCCCGGATTGCGGCTGCCTTCGGTAGCGGCGCCGCCACCCTCGGCGTCTTCTTTGAAAAAGCGGGCTCCGAGTCCAAGACCGGTACCGCTGGCTGGTACAACTCTGCCGCCTTCGACAAGGCCGCCAAAGAGGCGGGCCTCTACGCCAAGAGCGTCAACGGCGATGCCTTCTCCAACGAGTGCCGCGCCAAGGTGATCGAGCTTATCAAGCAGGATCTGGGTCAAATCGATCTGGTTGTCTACTCCCTGGCCTCTCCGGTGCGCAAGATGCCGGAAACCGGCGAAGTGGTGCGCTCTGCCCTCAAGCCCATCGGTGAGGTCTACACCACCACCGCCATCGATACCAACAAGGATCAGATCATCACCGCCACCGTCGAGCCGGCGAACGAGGAAGAGATCCAGAACACCATCACAGTGATGGGCGGTCAGGATTGGGAGCTGTGGATGGCTGCCCTGCGTGATGCCGGCGTGCTGGCTGACGGCGCCAAGTCCGTGGCCTACTCCTACATCGGTACCGATCTGACCTGGCCAATCTACTGGCATGGCACTCTGGGCCGCGCCAAGGAAGATCTGGACCGCGCCGCTGCCGCCATCCGTGGCGATCTGGCTGCCAAGGGCGGCACCGCTCACGTGGCTGTGCTGAAATCCGTGGTGACTCAAGCCTCCTCTGCCATTCCGGTGATGCCGCTCTATATCTCCATGGCCTTCAAGATCATGAAGGAGAAGGGCATTCACGAGGGCTGCATGGAGCAGGTGGACCGCATGATGCGCACCCGTCTCTACGCGTCCGACATGGCGCTGGACGAGCAGGCTCGCATCCGCATGGATGACTGGGAACTGCGCGAAGATGTGCAGCAGACCTGCCGTGATCTGTGGCCATCCATCACCAGCGAAAACCTCTCCGAATTGACTGATTACACCGGCTACAAGCAGGAGTTCCTGCGCCTGTTCGGTTTCGGTCTGGACGAGGTCGATTACGATGCGGATGTAAATCCGGACGTGAAATTCGACGTGGTCGAGCTCTGAGTCTGACTCAAGTGAAAACAGGGCCCCGCGGGGCCCTGTTTTTTTGGCAAACATTCCGCTAATTTGCGGAATTTTATTATCAGCGATCACCTTTTTCCCATATCAAACCCGCTAGTCTTGCGCTGATCGGATCACAGACGGCATTGCCGAGGTACGGAAGCTATGACCACTCCAAACGAGGCGCCCAAGAAGCGCCAACTCCCCACTGTTTATACCCTGCTTTTCATCATCATCGCCCTGATGGCCGCCCTGACCTGGGTGCTGCCAGCGGGCAAATATGACTATGTCACCGCCAAGACCCAGCAGCCGGTGGCGGCAGCGGCCGTGGCCGATTACAGCGGCGACGAGCGGCTGTTGCCGGTGCCCGGCAGCTACACCGAGTTACCCGCCCACCCGCAAGGGGTATTCGAGGTGCTCAAGGCGCCCATCCAGGGTTTTCACAAGGCGGCCGATGTGGCGCTGTTCGTGCTCATCATCGGTGGTTTTCTCGCTGTGACCATGCAAAGCGGTGCGCTTGATGCTGGGGTGGGGGCCATTGTGCGTGGCTTTGCCGGGCGTGAGCGGCTGCTAATTCCTGTGTTGATCGCCCTGTTTGCCCTCGGCGGCTCCACCTTCGGCATGGCGGAGGAGACGGTAGCCTTCTGGGCGCTGATCGTGCCGGTCATGATGGCGGCTGGCTTCGATCGCATGGTGGCTGCGGGCATTATCCTGCTCGGCTCCGGGGTCGGGGTGCTCGCCTCCACCGTCAACCCGTTTGCCACCGGTATCGCCTCCGGTTTTGCCGGCATTCCCATCGGTGAGGGGATCGGTTTGCGGGTCATCCAGTGGCTGCTGCTGGTGATCTTTGCCTCCTGGTTCGTGATGCGCTACGCCAAGCAGGTGCAGCAGGACAAGTCCCGCTCCGTGCTGGCCGACATCACCTATGACGACGAGTTCTCCCAGATGAAGAGCGGCAACCTCGCCTTCACCGGCAAGCAGAAGCTCACCATGCTGGTCTTCTTCGGCACCTTCCTGCTGATGATCTATGCGGTGGTGCCCTGGTCGGACTTGGGGATCGATGTGCTGCCCACCTTTGGCTGGTGGTTTGACGAGCTATCCACCCTGTTCTTCAGTGCCTCCATCCTGATCGCGCTGATCAACCGGATGCCGGAGTCCAACTATGTGGCGACTTTCCTCAGCGGCGCTCGGGATCTTATCGGGGTGGCGCTGGTGGTGGCGGTGGCGCGCGGCATCTATGTGGTGATGGAGCAGGGCGTCATCATCGACACCATTTTACACTGGGCCGAAGGGCTGGTGACCGGACTCTCCTCGTCGGTCTTCATCCTGATGGCCTATCTGGTGCACATCATCCTGAGCTTCTTCATCCCCTCCACCTCGGGGCTGGCGACCGTCTCCATGCCGCTGATGGGGCCGCTGGCGGACTTCTCCGGCATCTCCCGGGATCTGGTGATCACCGCCTATCAGTCCGCCTCCGGCTGGATCAACCTGTTCGCCCCTACCGCCGCCCATCTGGTGGCCGGTCTGGCGCTCGCCAAGATCCCCTACGATCGCTTTGTGCGCTGGGTGCTGCCCTTTATCATCGGCGTAGCCCTCATCACCATGGCGGTGCTGGTAGCCGGTGCCCTGCTGCACGGCTGATGGCACGGATAAAACCACAGATAACAAAAAGGCTCCCGCGGGAGCCTTTTTCATGAGCCTTGCTTACTGCTTGTAGCCCTTGAGGAAGCGGGCGAGGCGGCCGATGGCATCCTCCAGCTCCTCTTCGCGGGGCAGGAACACCAGCCGGAAGTGATCCGGCGCCGGCCAGTTGAAACCGGTGCCCTGTACCAGCAGCAGCTTCTCCTGCTGCAGCAGGTCGAACACCATCTTCTGATCGTCGCGTATGTCATACACCTTGGGGTCGAGGCGCGGGAACATGTAGAGCGCCCCCTTGGGTTTGACGCAGGAGACCCCGGGGATCTCGTTCAAGAGCTCCCACGCCTTGTCCCGCTGCTTGCGCAGGCGACCGCCCGGCAGGATCAGCTCGTTGATGCTCTGATAGCCACCAAGGGCTGTCTGGATAGCGTGCTGCATCGGCACATTGGCACACAGCCGCATGGAGGCCAGCATCTCCAGCCCTTCAATGTAACCGCGAGCACGGCCTTTGGGGCCGGTGATGACCATCCAGCCCTGACGGAAGCCGCAGGCGCGGTAGGCCTTGGAGAGGCCGTTGAAGGTCACCACCATCACATCGTCGCACAGGGTGCAGACGCTGGTGTGGGAGATATCGTCGTAGAGGATCTTGTCGTAGATCTCGTCGGCGAAGATGATGAGATTGTGCTGGCGGGCAATCTCGATCACTTCCAGCAGGAACTCGCTGCCGTAGACGGCACCGGTCGGGTTGTTGGGGTTGATCAGTACCAGGCCGCGGGTGCGCGGGGTGATGCGGGCGCGGATGTCGTCGAGATCCGGGTACCAGTCAGCCCCTTCGTCGCAGCGATAGTGCACCGCATGGCCACCGGAGAGAGTGACGGCAGCGGTCCAGAGCGGGTAGTCGGGGGAGGGCACCAGCATCTCGTCGCCATTGTTGAGCAGCGCCTGCATCGCCATCACGATCAGCTCGCTGGCGCCATTGCCAATGTAGATGTCGTCGATATCGACCTTGCGCATCCCTTTTTGCTGGTAGTACTGCATCACCGCTTTACGGGCAGAGAACAGCCCCTTGGAGTCGCAGTAGCCCTGGCTCAGCGGCATGTTGAGGATCACATCCTTGATGATCTCTTCCGGCGCATCAAAGCCGAACGGGGCCGGGTTGCCGATGTTGAGCTTGAGAATGCGGTGGCCTTCGTCTTCGAGACGGCGAGCCTCTTTATGCACCGGGCCGCGGATGTCATAGCAGACATCGTCGAGCTTGTGCGACTTGTCGATTGTGAACATGGTGACAGTGATTCCTTCCCCACAGGGACGCGTTGGCGAAAAAGGCGATTTTTAGTATCAAATTTCTTTTCCCCTATTCTTCACAGAATTGAATGCTAGAACAATCCTCTTTTTAGAAGAATTCCCTGATTTTTAGCCCTAAAACAGGGTTACTAGAACGTTAAATTCAGCACGATCTTTGGTGCTAACCAAGGTTAACTAGTGAAACATGGGGAACGAATTAACAAAGCTGCCTGACTGTGTTGCAATATCCGGATCCTGTGGCACGATTGGCTTGTGTAAAAAATCGTCTTCGTCCCCCTTTTCGATGAGTTGAATGGCACTCATGGTGTCATCTTTATGTGGTTCGCTCATCGGTGTTCACTTCTGCGAGGTTTTCCCATGCAAGCACCCGTTCCAGGCCGCTATCGCCACTTCAAGGGGGGTTACTATCAAGTGCTTGCCTTGGCTCTGCATACCGAAACCCAGGAGCAGCTGGTAATTTATCAATCCGAGCAGGATGGTCAGGTCTATGCCCGACCCGTCGCCATGTTTATGGAGTGGATTGAGCATCAGGGGCAGGTTGTCAGCCGTTTTGCCCCTGCAGGAGACTGACCACGCCTCCGTTTATATCGTTCAAGGGATGAGCACTCGAGCTAAACGGTGTCACAAGTTGTCGCATGACGCCCTTGGGTATGAGATGTGCAGCTGGCTGTCTTAATGATAAATCCCTTATCTAATCAACAAATTGTGACGAATATCACATTCAGTGAGCCCTGCCTGCCGGGTTCGCAATCTGGATTCACACTCCCATAATGCTGCGCTTGTTCAAGCATGGGCCCTTCTCGGGTCTTGTTCGGTGTTATCTCAAATGGGAGAAATAATGTGAAACCTGTTGCTGCTGAGTTTATGGGCACTTTCTGGCTGGTATTGGGCGGGTGCGGCAGTGCCGTGCTGGCTGCAGCCTTCCCTCACGTCGGGATTGGTCTGCTGGGGGTCTCGCTGGCTTTCGGTCTGACCGTGCTGACCATGGCGTTTGCCATCGGTCATATCTCCGGTTGCCACCTCAATCCGGCCGTGACCGTCGGTCTGTGGGCGGGTGGTCGTTTTCCGGCATCCGGTGTACTGCCTTATATCGTGGCGCAAGTGTTGGGTGGCATTGCCGCCGCTGCCGTGCTTTACGTGATTGCCAGCGGTCAGGCCGGGTTTGATCTCTCAGCCGGTTTTGCTTCCAACGGCTACGGTGAGCACTCTCCGGGTGGTTACAGTCTGACTGCCGCACTCGTATGCGAAATGGTGATGACCGGTTTCTTCCTGTTCGTCATCATGGGCGCCACCGATAGCCGTGCGCCTGCCGGTTTCGCGCCGATCGCCATCGGTCTGTGCCTGACCCTGATCCACCTCGTCAGCATTCCGGTGACCAATACCTCGGTCAACCCGGCCCGCAGTACCGGTGTTGCGCTGTTTGTCGGTGACTGGGCTATCAGCCAGCTGTGGCTGTTCTGGGTTGCCCCGATTGTCGGTGCCATTCTGGGTGCGCTGGCTTATCGCCTGGTGGCGACTGAGCAGAAGTAATCATTTGCGAAACAAAGTGTGGTATCGACACGCCTGCGGGCGTGTTTTTTGTTTCTGGAGGGGCGAGAAAAGAGCATTAACCGAGGCTAACCTCAGAGCCCTTTGGCCTGCAGCATCTCTTTGTAGCGCAGATGGAGGAGCTGGACGCGCTCCACATAGGCACGGGTTTCCGCATAGGGCGGGATACCGCCATGTTTTTGTACGGCGCCCGCGCCGGCGTTGTAGGCCGCAGTCGCCAGCGCCACGTTGCCGTCATACTGCTTGAGCAGTCCCGCCAGGTATTTCACCCCGCCGAAGATATTCTGCTCCGCCAGCAAGGCATTGCCGACCCCCAACTCCCGTGCTGTGGCGGGCATCAGCTGGGTCAGCCCCATCGCCCCCTTGCGGGAGACCGCCAGCGGATTGAAAGCGGATTCCGCATGGATCAGCGCCCGGATCAGCGCCGGCTCAACCTGATAGGTTTTGGCGGCCGCCTTGATGGTGCTGGCATAGTCATAGAGAAACAGCCCTGTGGTCTGCCAGTTGACGCTGGATTTGGGGTCGCAGGCGAAGCAGTCGTTGAACAGCAGCAGCTCGTAATGGCCCTCTTCGGGCGCCATGTCGGAGTAGCGAACCACCCCGTTTTGTTGCACCGATTTATAGACCTGGATCTGCTTCTTGCCGTTGGTGGCGACTGCCGCTGTTTGAGCTGTGTCGGGTTGTGGGACGGGAGTGGCATCTTTGACCGGACGCAAGGGGGAGGGAGCGGTGGTCAGGAAGATCACCTCCGCGGGGGGGGGAGTCTGGCTCCATCCGCTCAGGGGGATCAACAACATATGGCCTGCCAGCATCCATGCTTTCAACCCTAATACTCCTTCTTGTGATGACCATGTTGAGTAAAGCATCATGACGAGGGCAGAACAAGCGGCCAACAGGGGGCAAATGATCCGATTCGGTGACCGGGATCAAAGTATCCGCCGCAATAAAGGATTGTCATCATAAAGCACGGTTTTGGCAGTCGGGCGGTGGGTCATGGCCTCTTCCACCGGGTAAGCAAGCTGCCCATGACGTCCGCTTTTTTGTTGACGAAAGGCATGCTATCGTGCTGGCGTCATGTGGTCGGATTAGCGCACCGTATCTGGCACTAATAACTGATTATCAAAGGATTTGTCTGTGACAAGCAAGCTGGCGATGGAACTCACTTTCGAAGAGTACTGCGACGCCGACCTCTCCCTTATCAGGGACTATTACGAGACGACGTTTTCCCACTATGTGCCGGATCTGGCCGAGCGGATCTTTGTCGTGCGTGATGCTCACTGGTTGGTGGGGGCGGTTCGGTTGCGGGACGAGGAGGAGTTTTACCATCTGTGCGGCTTTCGCCTGTTGCCCCACTACCAGTCGCTGGGATTGGGGTCACGGCTGCTGCAGCACGCCTGTCACGGTCTGTTGGACAAACCTGTGGTCTGTCAGGCGCTGCCCTTTGAGAAGCCTTTCTATCTCAAGGCCGGGTTTGCCGATATGCCCCTCAATCAATTGAGCGGGTCGCTTTTCTCCCTCTACGAGCGGCAGCAGCAGCAGGGTTATCAGGTGGAGCTGCTGGTACGGGATACCACCCAGCCCCTCCTGAATTGAGCGGTTTAGCGCGGTTTGGTCAGCAGGTGGATCTTGCCCGGTGACAGCTCCAGCCCCAGCAGATTCTCCTTCAGCCAGGCCTGATCCGGATCCTTGTCATTGAGTTTGTAGACCGGTTTGGTCTCGAGCCGCTTCTCCATGCTCTGCAGCAGCATGTTGAGCATCAGCCCGAACTTCTTCTCGGCCGCCTCCGGCTCCAGCTTGTACTCCACCAGCTTCATGTTATCGAGAAACAGCGCGCTCTGGCTCTTGTCATAGCGGGGTCTCGCCTCATAGGTCATCTGCAGGCGGGCGTCATATTCGGTATTGTCTGGCAGGGCGATTTTGAGCTTGCCCTTGCCATAGACCCGGGCGGTATCGGGGCGTTGGCGACCGATCTGGACGTCGCTCTGCTCAAGCGTCACATGGGCCTTGATGATGCCCGGCAGCTCCAGCTGTTTGTCGACTTGCACCTGAGATTGCAGGTACTGGTTTATCTGTTGCTCATTGATGTCATATGAGCCTTGGCCTAGCATGGCCAGGCTGAGCAGCATAGATTGCAGGATCATGCGTGCGACCTGATAGAATGGATTTGCCTTACAGCATACCATCACGGCCGGTTGGGGTCTGCCCACCGCGCTGTTTGTCGATTAGAAGGAGTCCCCGTTGTTTAACGGTCTGGAACACGATCTTCAACTGCTGTTTTCCCGTTTTCTGGGTTGGCTGCTACTGCTTTTTCATACCGTGATTGTCACCGGTGTGTCGTTTCGGGTGGTGATGAAACGCCGTCCCATCGGGGTGTCGCTGGCCTGGCTGGCGCTGATCTATGCCATTCCGTTTGCCGGGGTGGGTTTCTATGTGCTGTTTGGTGAAATAAAGCTGGGGCGCCGCCGTGCCGAGCGCGCCCAGGCCATGTATCGCCCTTATGCCATCTGGATCCGCCAACTGGCCCGTCTGTTCCCGCAGCACTGCTGCGAAGTGGGCGCCAAGGCACAGCCGCTGCACGATCTCATCCAGGGACGGCTCGCCATGCCGATGCTATCCGGCAACCGCATGACCTTGCTCAACAAGCCGGACTGGATCTTGCGCGAGATAGCCCAGGATATCCGTCGCTCGACGCTCTCCTGCTATCTGGAGTTCTATATCTGGCATCCGGGCGGCGATGCCGACGAGGTGTGCGAGGCGCTCATTGAAGTGGCGCAACGCGGCGTGGATTGTCGCTTGCTGCTCGATTCGGTGGGCAGCAAGCAGTTCTTCCGCTCCCACTGGCCCAAAAAACTGCGCAAGGCGGGGGTCAAGCTGGTGGAGGTGCTGCCGGTCGGCGCCTGGCGCATTCTGTTCCAGCGTCAGGATCTGCGGATGCACCGCAAGCTGGTGGTGATTGATGACAGGGTGGGTTACACCGGCTCCATGAACATGGTGGATCCCCGTTTCTTCAAGCAGGATGCCGGGGTCGGCCAGTGGGTCGACATTATGATTCGGGTGCAGGGGCCCATGGTGCCGCTGATGTGGTCGATCTTTGTCTGGGACTGGGAGATGGAGACCGGCGAGCGGCTGCTCGACAGTCTGCAGCATGAGCCGGAGGCCTGGCCCCAGACCAACTACCGTGCCCAGCTGATCCCGTCCGGCCCCTTCGTCGGCGGCGACTGCATCCAGCAGAGCCTGCTGCTGGCCATCTATCAGGCGCGCAGCCATCTGGTGCTGACGACCCCTTACTTTGTACCCGACGATCCGCTGGCGGCCGCACTCAGTTCGGCAGCGGCGCGCGGGGTGCAGGTGCAGCTGGTATTGCCGGCACGCAACGACTCCATCATGGCCAATTACGCCTGCAACGCCTTTATGGAGGAGCTGCTGGCGGCCGGGGTGGAGATCTACCGCTACGATGCCGGTCTGCTCCATACCAAGAGCGTGCTGGTGGATGATGACTTCGCGCTGGTGGGGACGGTCAATCTGGATCGGCGCAGCCTCTGGCTCAACTTCGAGGTGACCCTGTTGGTGGATAACCCCTCGTTCGTGGCCCAGATGACCCGGCTGGTACAGGGCTATATGGCGGAAGCCACCCCGATGACCCTGGCCCAATGGCAGGCCCGCCCCTGGTACAAGAAGGCGATGGAGAACATCTTCTATCTCTTCAGCCCCTTGCTGTGATGTTGTTGCGAGCCGCAAGAAAGTGGACTCGCCATCTGATTGGACTTGCCTAGCCCCGAGTCCGCCCCGTAGAGTGCAGTGACAACTCCCTGGAGACACATGGATATATGAAAAAGATAGTGGCCCTCGCCGTGGGTGCGGCACTGGTAGGTGGTGGTCTGGCTGCGTGCTGGTACACGGGCAACAGCTTCGACAACATCATGGCGGAACAGATCGCCAAGGTGGAGAAAGAGAGCGGGCTCGACATGCAGTGGCAGCCGGGCAGCAGCAACCTCTTCACCCGTGACGGGATCCTGAAGGTCGTGGTGACGCCGGAGGAGCTGGCTGCCATTGACAGCGAGCTGGAGGGCAGTCAGCCCATCGAGTTGCAACTGGTGGTCAAGAGCCAGATCCTGCCGCTCTATATCAAGAGCCACTTCCTGCTCGATACCCATAATGGCACGCTAGCGCCGGTTTTCACCGCACTGGGCATGGAGCAGTGGGAACTCGGTCTGGAGTCGGTCACCAGTCTCTGGACCCAGGGTAACAGTAGCCGTTTCTGGGCTAATGAATTCAAGATCAAACAGGGGCTGGACGAGTTCAGCTTCCTGCCTCTGAGCGGCGAGTTCCACGGCAATCTGGAGGGGAATGGTCACCTCACCATGACCTGGCAGGGGATGACGGTCCATGAAGAGCAGAGCAAGATGGACTTGGTGTTGGCCGATCTGAAAGGGAGTGCCGACATTGCCGAGATCAGCGGTGTGCTCCTCTCGCCCCAGAGCGAGATGACCCTCTCGGCCCTCACGGTACAACTGCCTGACAGCGTCAAGGTCGCCCTGCAGGGGATGACCACCGAGACTCAGCTGACCGGTGATGATGCCCAGACCCTCTCCAGCAGCTATCAGATGAAAATTGCCAAGCTGGATCTGGAGAACGAGACCGACACCCTGGCGGTGACCGACAGCAAGTTGGCGCTCAACCTCAACGGTCTGGATCTGGAAGGGTATCAGGGGCTGCAGGCCGCCGGTGGCAAGGGGGTTGAAGATGCCGCCATCCAGCAGGCGCTGGACAAGATGCTCAAACGTGGCGCGACCCTTGAACTGGCCGATCTCAGCGCCAAGCTCAACGGTGAGGCGGTGACCATGAAGGGAGACGTGAAGCTGGCCTCCACCTCGCTGGAGCAGCTGTTTAACAGCGACGCGGGGATGCAGGCCCTCTCCGGCGTGCTGCATGCAAGCCTCAGCGACAAGTTGGGCAAGGCGGTGCCGCAACTGGCCCCCATGCTCGATCAGCTGACCCTGATGGGTTATCTGAAGGCCGACAAGCAAGCGCTGACCTCCGAGCTGAAGCTGGAGAAGGGCGCGGTGACGGTAAACGATCTGCCGCTCTGACACTCGGCGCAGAAACAACAACGGCTCCCGCGGGAGCCGTTGTTGTTTCTGGCGTTTGCATACGAGCCATGTGGGCGGGCTACTTGAAGACCACCGTTTTGTTGCCGTAGACGAACACCCGCTCGTTCAGTACCAGCTCCAGCGCGCGGCTCAGCACCGATTTCTCCACATCCCGGCCCGCCTTGGCCATGTCGTCCGCACTGAAGGCGTGACCGACGTGGATCACGTCCTGCTCGACGATGGGGCCTTCATCCAGATCGTCGGTCACGAAGTGGGCGGTGGCGCCGATCAGCTTGACGCCGCGATCAAACGCCTGCCGGTAGGGGCGGGCACCGATGAAGGCGGGCAGGAAGGAGTGGTGGATGTTGAGGATCTTGCGCGGATAGGCCTCGACGAAGCTCGGGGTCAGCACCCGCATGTACTTGGCCAGGATCACATAGTCAGGCTCATAGCTGTCGATGATGGCGCGAACCTGCTCCTCATGCTCTGTCCGGCTCAGACCCTCGTGACTGACGGTGTGGAACGGGATATCGAACTTGCCGGTGAGCTCGGCCAGGGTGTCGTAGTTGCCGATCACCGCGACGATATCCATATCCAGCGCGCCCGCGTAGTTCTTCATCAGAATATCGCCGAGGCAGTGGGTCTCCTTGGTCACCAGGATGACGATGCGCTTCTTGCCTGCCTTGACCAGACGGCGCTGGGCCCCGGTGGGCAGGGCATCATCGAGGTCGGCCAGCAGGGTCTCGTCGTTGAAGCGCCCCTCCAGCTCGGTACGCATAAAGAAGCGGCCATTCTCGTGATCCACAAACTCATCGTTCTTGATGATGTTGAGCTGGTGCTTGTAGCAGATGTTGGTGATCTTGGCGATGAGCCCTTTGGCATCCGGGCAATCCGTGAGCAGTATTTTCTTTTCCATCTCTGTCATTTTCCGTTTGTGGTGTTGGCGCTGCTGTCTGCACCGGCAGCGTTGTTCAGGCTCTCTTTTCGGGCCCTGTTTTTTGGTTTCGGGAACTATGCCATAAACCGATCCGAGCCATAAAGAAATTCGCCAGTCATAGCCTCGCACGCTGGCGAGCAGGCCGCAGAGCGGGATCCCGGGCGCAATGTTGAAACGCTTTTCAGCCTGCGGGGGATTTTGGCTGGTATCTGCAACCGTTTTTCTTTAGGCTGTCTGCGCTTATTCTCAGGGCGGGGTGCAATTCCCCACCGGCGGTATCCCGATTGACTCGGGGAGCCCGCGAGCGCCCGACTTGGCTGATTGCCGGGTCGGGGTCAGCAGATCCGGTGAGATGCCGGAGCCGACGGTCATAGTCCGGATGAAAGAGGATAAGACAGACCTTGCCGTGTTGGCCCTTGTGGGCTGGCTGCTGCATGCCCGTCTCTGTCTGCCTTTCCATGCCCTGATTCTGGTCCTTGTCTTGTTTAGGAGTTTTACCATGAATCAGTCTCTACTCAGTGAATTCGGTGATCCCGTTGCCCGTGTCGAAACGGCCCTGTCTGCCTTGCGTGCCGGAGGCGGCGTGCTGGTGGCCGACGATGAAGATCGGGAGAACGAGGGCGACCTCATTTTCGCCGCCGAATCCATGACCAATGAACAGATGGCGCTGATGATCCGCGAGTGCTCCGGCATCGTCTGCCTCTGCCTGCCCGACGAGCGGGTTCGCCAGCTCGAACTGCCGATGATGGTGGAGGCCAACTCCAGCCACTACCAGACCGCCTTTACCGTGACCATCGAAGCGGCGCAGGGGGTCACGACCGGTGTCTCGGCGGCTGATCGCATCACCACCATCCGTGCAGCCATCGCAGACGGCGCCAAACCGGGTGATCTGCACCGCCCGGGTCATGTTTTCCCGTTGCGTGCGCGAACCGGTGGGGTGCTTACCCGCCGTGGTCATACCGAAGCGACGGTCGATCTGATGCAGCTGGCTGGTCTCAAACCGTTTGGTGTGTTGTGTGAATTGACCAAAGAAGATGGCTCGATGGCGCGTCTGCCAGACCTTGTTGCGTTCGGTCGCAAGCACCAGATGCCGGTGCTGACCATCGAGGATCTGGTGCAATATCGTCAATTGTTGTCAGAACGTACAGCCTGAGCCTCATACGAAATTGTAATAAGGCAAAAATTTGGTTAACCTTTGTCCGTGCCCCCACCACACGGCACTCATTTTTTAGACGAATCTGGACAAAAACTGTTCATTCAAAAAAAAATGAGGGTTTTAATGCATTTATCTGTGGTGGGGACTATGCAAAGTAGGATTTTTTTGTGCCATAATCACGCCGCTTGCTAAACGTCTGGCGAGTTCAAGGGAGCTTTAAAAATGAAAAAATTGTTGTTGGTAGGTGTTGTTGGTCTGTCCGCTCTGCTGGGTGGTTGCGCAAACACTAGCGAACTGGAAACTTCCGTTCAGAATCTGTCTAACAAAGTTGACCAACTGGCTCAAGATGTTAGCGCAGTTCGTGCTGATCAGTCCAAAATCGCTGCTGATGTTGCCGAAGCCAAGCAAGAAGCTATGCGTGCTAACCAGCGCATCGACAACATGGCTACTTCCTACAAGAAGTAATCCATGCGAAAAAAATGGCGCAGTTTTGCGCCATTTTTTTTTGCCTGAAATTCACCGTGTCTCCACTATTCCCACAGCAACTTATTTCCACAATACCGTCTTCGTACTTGACCCATGAGGTCATGCCGGTCTCCCGGCACTCCCCCATCATTACCAGCCAGTTCGATTCCGATCAGTAGAGCAGACTATAGAGTTTGCGACGGTAGCTCTGCGCCGCCGGTGTGCTGCCCATGGTCGCCAGAATATCGAGATAGGTCTTTCTGGCATCGCCGAATGCCAAATCCCGCTTGAGGATCTCCAGCAGCAGTCCCAACGCCTCTTCCTGACGACCAGCCTGGTTGTATTGCACCGCCAGCTCCTGAGCCAGGGCAAAATCATCAGGCTGTTCTGCATGGCGGGCTTCCAGCGCGCGCAGCTCCGGGCTGTCTGCCGCTTGCAGGGCCAGCGCCAGCCGCGAGCTCAAGGTATGGAAGTGGCCATCCTGCGCCGCCATCGGGATGGTGCCGAGGCGCTCCTGCGCTTCATCCAGCAGGTTGAGGTCGAGCGCAGCTTGAATGAGCCACAGGCTGATGTCGTGGCGTTCAGGAGCCAGCTGGTGTGCCTTGGTCAGATGGGCATAGGCGATGCTGGGCTGCTCGTCAGCCAGTGCTTGTTGCCCCTTGGCCAGCAACTCTTCCTCTTCTTTGGGGGCGAAGGCGGCGAAATACTGGCGCAGGGTGGCTTCATCCTGCGGTCCTTCGATGATCCCCTGTTCGTCAGGGCGACCCTGATGGAACAGCACCAGCGCCGGCAGGGCGCGCAGGCCGAGCTGGCTGGCCAGCGGTTGCAGCTGGGGATCGTTCATATCCACCTTGGCCAGGGTGACCTGCTCATTGGCGGGCCCAACCAGTGATTCGATCAGCGGTGTCATCCCCTGGCACTCCGGCATCTGCGGAGCATGGAAATAGATGACGACCGGCTTCTTCATGGACGCATCGATCAGTTCTGCGTGAAAATTCTGGGGAGTAATGTCGACGATCATGAGTTGGACTCTTCAGAAAGGGTGTTGAGTAACATGGGGTTAAGCGAGTGGCAATTCAAGCGCTCATCCAGCCGGTAAAAGGTCACGGGGGCTGCCGTCGCCGCGAGACTGAGCCAGCCGCTGGCAAAGGGCCAATCCTGTACCTGATAAGGGGTGTCATCGAGCCGGTTGTCGAGTTGCCATCCTTCCTCCGGGAGAAACCTTACCTTCTCCAGCCCCGCCGCTATGCCGCCACCGTGGGCTTTCAGTACCGCCTCCTTGCGTGACCAGAGTCGGTAGAAGGCACTCTCCTGCTCTTGAGCAGGCTGTGCGCAGAGCCACTCATATTCACTCTGTGCATAAAACCGGCGGGCCAGGGGGAGGGGATGATGCCGCCGTTTGCCCAGCTCGATATCCACCCCAAGCGGCCCCTGTGGGCAGAGCGCCAGTACCAGCCAGCTGCCACTGTGGCTCAGATTGAACTGCCAAGCATCATCATGCAGTCGGGGCTTGCCGTGGGGGCCGTTGCAAAATTGCAGACTGGCGGCGGGTTGTTGCAGCCGCTCGGCCAATAGCTGGCGCAGCAGGGCGCGGCTCACCAGATATTCCTGACGCCGTTCAGGATGGGTCATGGCTTGCCAGATATGCAGCTCATCGGTTGACAGCCATTCAGGCAATTGAGCAAGCAGTTCCTGGCATACCCTGGCCGGTTTTAACAAAAAAAGATCGGTTTCGATCATGATTTTTCACTTTAAAAAGGTGCTGAAACAGGGATAAAAGCCAGTTATCTATGAGGCCCAAGGCTCTTTTTGCGATTGTATATTGTTTGGGCATGATCACATTAATTATGAAAAATCGTGCATTTCCTTGCAAAAATGTGAGCTTGATAGAGATTTTCACTTGCCTCGATAGAATTCTTGGATATAGTCGGGTGCTGTTGCCTTATAAATTGCCCTTTGGGGCCGTATTTTAACAAGATTTACTATTTAGCGGGGATAAAGGATTGCGCCACCTGATGCTACTGCTGGTCGCGCTCGGAATGGTGGGTTGTGCCTCGGCACCCCAACCCGAGGTCGCGAGCAAGATCGAAGTTTCCATGGTTGAACCTGTCATCGAACCGGAAGCTTCCCAGACACCTGATGTGAATGAAATCCTGACTGTATATAAAGAGTGGCGTGGTGTTCCGTACCGGATGGGTGGCAGCAGCCAGCGAGGTATCGACTGTTCCGCCTTTGCCCGTGAAGTGTTCCGCAATGCCGTCGGTATCGAATTACCCCGCGATACCCGCTCCCAAGTCCATGAAGGGACGCGCGTTTCCAAGCAGGATCTGGTCGAGGGTGACCTGGTCTTCTTCAAAATCAATCATCGTCTCAACCACGTTGGTATCTATGTCGGCAATGGTGAATTCATCCATGCCTCGACCCGAGCTGGTGTGACGCGCTCCAAGCTGGACAGCCAATATTGGCGCAACAAGTTCTGGCAAGCTCGCCGGATCGATATCTGAGTCAGGCTGGACAAACGGCTCGCAGTACGGACTGTTTTTCCAACCTCACTTGAACCGGGCTCGATAGCCCGGTTTTTTATTGCCCTCGTTTAGACTTTCCCGAGTCAAATCACTATAGTGTGGGCCCGTTTTCTTCGGCAGGCTCAGCATGAAACCCCGCATCCCATCAGCCGGTGGCCCCAAGTCGGGCGACCGCAAATCCGGACTTCACTCCCGTAATCGCCATCAGGCGGGTTACGACTTTGAGGCGCTCTGCCTGCGAACTCCCGAATTGGCCGCTCATGTCTCTATCAATGACTACGGCACCCGCACCATCGATTTTGCTAATCCCGATGCAGTGAAGTCCCTCAATCGCGCCCTGTTGGCCCATCACTACGGGATTGCCCACTGGGACTTGCCTGCCGGTTACCTCTGCCCACCCATCCCGGGACGGGTGGACTACCTGCACTGGGCGGCCGACCTGTTGGCCGAGAGCGCAGGCCAGCTCCCTACCGGCAAGGGGGTGAGGGTGCTGGATATCGGGGTGGGGGCAAACTGCATCTATCCGCTGCTCGGCTGCCGCGAATATGGCTGGCGTTTTGTGGGATCGGATATCGATCCGGTCTCGGTCAAGGCGGCCACCCTGCTGGCCAAGAGCAACGGACTCGGCAACCAGATTGAGTGTCGTTTGCAGGGTAACCCCAACCATGTGTTTCGCGGCATCATAGGGCCGAAGGAGCGCTTCGCCCTGACGCTGTGCAATCCACCGTTCCATGCGTCGCTAGAAGAGGCGAGCAAGGGGACGGAGCGCAAGCTGCGCAATCTGGGCAAGGAGGTGACAGGCGCCCCTGTGCTTAATTTTGGCGGCCAGAAGGCTGAGCTCTGGTGCGAAGGGGGCGAGGCTGCGTTTCTGGCCAACATGATTGCCCAGAGCAAGGAGTTTGCCACTCAGTGCCTCTGGTTCAGCTCGCTGGTGTCGAAAAAAGAGAACCTGCCGGGGGCGAAAAAGGCGTTGAGCCGGGTGGGGGCGCGTCAGGTACGGGTGATCGACATGGCGCAGGGCAACAAGGTGAGCCGGATCCTCGCCTGGTCCTTTCTGGATGAAGAGGGATTGCGTCGCGGCTGGTCGAGCGCGCGCTGAGTCCCCACCACAAGGCCCGATGAGGGCCTTTTTTCATGATGAGTCTCGCGAGTTTCCCCTGCTGGCGGCATCTTTGGCAATCGATTTCCTCATTGGCAGATCGTGCTGGTTTACATGGCTTAAGTAGTTACTTCCGCCTTGGTACAGGTGTACGCCGAGATTTTTTTGCACTTACAGCTGAAACTTTAATAAAATAGGACTGGTTAGACCTCTTTACAGGCATTGAATCAAATAGGGATCGGTAGATGAAAGTTGTCGATTTTCTGAAGCGCAAGCGCGAAATTCTGGCGCAGCACCCCTTTGAGCTCAAGGATTGGCTCTCTCCGGCGATCCGCGACTACTGGCGTGAGTTTCAGCAAAAGGCACATCTTCACCCTTTGCTGGGTCGTGTGCTGGACTTGCAAGCCGAGCCCCAGAGCGAGCAGCAACAGGATGCAGCAACCGTGGCACAAGTAGCCAACGGTCAGCCTGCCGTGGCTCAGGAACCCGCTGTTGAGCTGGGGGCCGAGGCGGCCGAGCTCTATGCCGCCCTGCAGGCTCGCATTGGTGAAGAGACCCATGTCGGCGAGTGGCTGCACGTCAGCCAGCAGATGATCGATCAGTTTGCTGCAGTGACCGGGGATCACCAGTGGATCCACACCGATCCAGAGCGTGCGGCCGCCGAGTCGCCTTTCAAGACCACCATCGCCCACGGATTCCTGACCCTGGCGCTGCTGCCGCAGTTGACCGGCTCGGTCGATGAGGCCACCCCCGAGTTCCCGACCGCCCGCATGGTGGTGAACTTCGGGCTGGATCAGGTACGTTTCCCGTACCCCATCAAGGTGGACAGCAACATCCGCGCCCGCACCAAGCTGGCCCGGGTCACCCCCATCAAGGGTGGGCTGGAGCTGCTCAAAGAGATCAAGGTGGAGATCGAAGGGATCCGCCGCCCGGGTTGCGTCATCGAGTCGGTGACCCGCATCTACTTCTGAGCCCCTCATCGGCATGAATGGTGAAACGGGCCCGCTGTCGTGTGCAACGAACAGCGGGCCCGTTTTTTTGCCTGTTTGTTGCAAGGGTTGAGGCGTCAGCCATAGCGCGCCGACCCCAGCTTGATATGACTCACAAAACGGTGCGCCGTGCAGTTAGCCAGCTCTCATTTTGGCGAGTTGGCCGCGTGAGGCGATAGCATGTTATGCCACTATTGGCTTCTTACTCCCGATCCTGGAGACAATAGTGCCCATCAATAACAAGATTATTCTGCCACTGCTGCTGAGCCTCACCATCCTGCTGATCCCGACCCACTGGATCCCGCTGGAGGGGATCACCGTCATCGAGCAGCGGGTCGTGGCCATTTTCGTGCTGGCCGCCCTCTGCTGGATCCTGGAGCCCATCCCTATCTTTGCTACCTCGGTGCTGATCATCGTGCTGGAGCTGCTGCTGCTCTCCGACAAGGGGCTCTGGTTCATGACTGCCGACAAGGCTGAACCGGGGTTTGGTGAGCTGCTCAAGTCCACCGAGGTGATGGCGACCTTTGCCTCGCCGGTTATCATGCTGTTTCTCGGCGGTTTTTTCCTCGCCATTGCGGCGACCAAGTACCATCTGGACGTCAATCTGGCGCGGGTGCTGCTGCGCCCGTTCGGTCAGGATCCCCGGATCGTCATGCTGGGGCTGATGCTGATCACCGCCACCTTCTCGATGTTTATGAGCAATACCGCCACCACCGCCATGATGCTGGCCATCCTTACCCCGGTGCTGGCGGCGTTTCCCGACAAGGACCCGGCCAAAATAGGTTTTGTGCTGGCTATTCCGCTGGCGGCCAACCTCGGCGGGATCGGCACTCCCATCGGCACCCCGCCCAACGCTGTGGCTCTCAAATACCTGACCGGCGAGCATGCCATCTCGTTCGGTCAGTGGATGGGATTTGCGGTGCCCTTTGTGGTGTTGCTGTTGCTGCTTGGCTGGTTCCTGCTGGGGCGCTTCTTCCCGAGCACTCTAAAGCGGATGGATCTCAAGATTGAGGGGCGCTTTATGCAGACCCCTCGCGCCTGGGTGGTCTACCTCACCTTTATCACCACCATAGTGCTCTGGCTACTGGGGGATCTGCACGGCATGAGCTCCTACGTGGTCGCCATGATCCCGGTGGCGGTGTTCCTGACCACCGGCATCATCACCAAGGACGATCTGCACAAGATCTCCCTTGATGTGCTCTGGCTGGTCTCGGGTGGTATCGCGCTGGGGCTGGCGCTGGAGGACTCCGGGTTGGCCGAGCGGCTCATCACCCATATTCCGTTCCACGAATACTCCACGCTGGCGGTGCTGATCGGCGCCTGTCTGCTGGCAGTGGTGATGGCCAACTTCATGTCCAACACCGCGACCGCCAATCTGTTGCTGCCACTGGTGGCGGCGCTGGCGGTCAGCATGCCGGAGCTGGCCGAGTGGGGCGGCAGCCACACCCTGATCCTGGCGGTTACCATTTCGGTTTCGCTTGGAATGTCGCTGCCTATCAGTACCCCGCCCAATGCGCTGGCCCACGCCACCGGTCTGGTGGAGAGTCACCAGATGGTGCGCATCGGCGTCATCATGGGGTTGGTCGGTACCCTGTTGGCGATGGTATGGATCTACCAGATTGCCGCCTGGGGGCTGATCTAGTTACTAGTCCGTTTATCCGATAAGAAAGAGGAGCCAATTTGGCTCCTCTTCTCATAATGCTTTTACTCTTGAACCCTAGAAACTGGCCCCCAAACTGAGAAGGTGCTTGTAATCGGTTTTATTGAGAGACTGGCTGAACGGACCCACCTCTAGTTTTCCTTCTTCACGCTCAACTTCCGTACTCCACGAGAGGCGCAGATGGTCGTTGAAATAGTAGCGCATACCGATGCTGCCAGCGATATCCTGATTGAGAGTAAAATAGGGAGAGGACTGTGCTAGGTACTTGGTATAGCTCCCCTTGCTGAATAGCTCGAAGGGCTGCTGCCAGAAAGAGAGTGGCTGGCGGTAGTCCCAGCTAATCTCCCCGATGGGATAGCTGATAGTATGTGAGCTTGAAAAAAAGACACCCAGCCATTCACTGTTGCGATAGTAGGCCCGTTGCATACCCCCTTGGGCAATAAGCTCGAGCCGCCGTTTTTTATCATTCCAGAAGCGATAACCGGGGCCTGAACCAAACTCGAGTTTCAGATAGTTATCATCAAGCATGTCATATTCGGCATTGATCGAACTGCGAATGAACCAGTGCTGATCAAGGAAGTAGTCAAGGGTGGGATTCAGCTTGTAGTCATGGCTATCGGTGACTCGGTTGGTAGTCTCGTAGTTATATTCTCCTGACAGGCTGTAACGCCAGTCGAGATTGGCCACTTCAGTCGTACCGTTGACGTTGACGTTGTTGGTCTTTTTGTCGTTGTCCTTGATCTTGATGTTGAGATCGCCACTACCGGTCCAGAGCCAGGCATTGCGTTCATCCTGCTCATCCTTGAACAGGGTGAATCCACCTTTGGCGGTCGCCTTGGGTTTATCCTGTTTGTCCAGTCGCCAGCGCTTGATGGCATCCCGCTTGACGGTAACGGCACCGGTATAGGGCAAAGAGATGCGTACCGACTCATCGTCAATCTCTTCGATGGTACCGGTCAGACGATCGCCATTGTTCATCCAGAGAATGTCCTTGGCCCACAAGGAGTGAGAGGCCAACAGGAGTAGGAGGGGCAGGAATTTCATGAGGTAAGGTGACTCCGGTGCGACTCGGGCGCTGGTGACTTAGCCACTGACAAGTTGGCTGCTGATGGGGCGGGGCAGGCCATTTTTGCTCTCCAGCGCCGCCGTCACCTCATCCTGCATCACGTCAGGTGCGCTGATAAAGCTCTCTACGGCCGGTGATAGCATCAGCGGGGCGCCATTTTCAAGCTCCTCTTCGGTGCGGGAGAGCGGGGAGTGTACCTCCAGCCAGCGGCGACCATCCGGTTCGATGGCTACCTTGACCGGTTGATTGATGACCCGTACCGGCGTGCCGATCGGCACAATCTTGAACAGGGCCTCGATATCGTCAGGTCGCAGCCGGATGCAGCCTGCACTTACCCGCAGGCCAACGCCAAAATCCTTGTTGGTGCCGTGGATCAGGTAGTCGCGCTTGCCATAGCCAAGGCGCATGGCGAACTTGCCAAGGGGATTCTCCGGGCCTGGGGGCACCACGGCGGGCAGGGTGATCCCTTTTTGCTCCAGCCAGGATTTGCGCACCATGGGGCCGGGCACCCAGGTCGGGTTGGGATTCTTCTCGATGACCGTCGTGGTCATCTCGGGTGTTTCGCGGCCGATATCGCCAATCCCGATGGGCAGCACGATGACCTCGCTCTTCCCTTTGGGGAAGTAGTAGAGACGCAGTTCGGGCAGATTGATGACGATCCCCTCGCGAGGCACATCAGGCAGCAGCATCTGGGTGGGCAGCGTCAAGCGGGTACCCGGCTTGGGTAAATAGGGATCTACACCCGGATTTGCCTCAAGTAGCGCCAAAAATCCAATTTGCGTATTTTTGCCAACCAGTTCCAGATGTTCATTCTGCTGGATGATGTAATCCTCCAGCTCACCGATAAGGCGACTCCCGGCAGGTGGCAGCGGGTAGCGTTTGGCCTCTGCCGGCGCGGCGCAGAGCAGGATGGCTGCCAGCAACATGGAAAGGGCGGGCGTTAAGGGTAGGGGCTTGAGTTTCGGCAATCGCATAAGAAGATCCATCAGTTCAATCGGGGCGGAACATCATCAACACAGCCGCCAGGATGGCGCGATTGTTCCTCAATCAGCCCATGATTACCAGCTTGCCGCGCACTCGCAATGATGTGGGGATACATAGGAAACCTGCCAAAATCGGCATCACCCATAAATTTGAGCGCCAAGCAGGAAAAAGAGACGCCTCATGGCAATGGGTGAATATCACGATATGGATAATGGCCGGGTGTACGAGCGGGTGGATACAGGGCTATACAGGGCGGCCTCGCAACGCGAACATCACGCGCCGCATTGTGAGCCTGCTCCCAGATAGCTGATTCAGCCATTTGATATCTAAGAAATTTTTATTGCATCCTCGGCCCAGCTTAGGTAAAAATCTCTCCCCACGGAGAGATGCCGGAGTGGCCGAACGGGATTGACTCGAAATCAATTGTGGCAGCAATGCCACCCAGGGTTCGAATCCCTGTCTCTCCGCCACATACTAAGCCCAACCTATTGAATAGGTTGGGCTTTTTCATTATTTTACTTTTGCTGATGTACCATTCAATATGCCATCGGGTATTGACTGGCATAGAACATCACTGAACAGCGTTGGACATTATTTCATTCCAGCTCTTAGTGAAAATTTCTCTACTTTTCTCACCCTCGGGTTTGGGGCTGGTCAGCTTGGACTATCCCAGTGGATGGGAACCAGGCTCCTCTTTGGCGTGATCCTCCCGAGGATAACTCATGCCTGTTAGGGGGTTAAATGAGGCCTTTTATGCTGCAAGAGTTTGAACCGCTGTGAATTCGATTTGGATCGTTTGGTTACCAGAACGACTGCTTACCGAGCGTTTTGACCTTCTGCAGGCGGTAGTAGGGATAGGTCATGACAATCCAATCTTCCTTATCTTTATGAATGATCTTGGCAATATAGAGAAAGTCATTGTGCATCACCGAATACACATTGCTATGGAGGTCCGGATGTGGTGCTGTTCGAGTCACTCTATTTGCAATGAAAATGACAGTATCACCACGTTTCCCTAACAAGCCTTCATGTTTAAGCACCTCACCCGTGGCCTTGTCATGCACAACGCTCTTGGCATAACCAAACTTGCAGGTTGAGTAGAATGAGAAATCATCGCGCTCATATTGCTGTTGATAATCACATCCGAGCCCATTGATAAAGGGTGTTGCAGAGTAAACCAGTAATATAGCGAAACTAATCCATTTTATGGATTTGAAGCTGGCCCAGTTCTTTATCGTATCCATAGAGGTAAGTTCCTGCTGATTCACCAACGGTTTGCTCAATATACTTTATGTCGGTATCACTGAGTTCTGAATAGCCACAGAGATTTGCCTTGTTGATCTTGTTACAGTGTATTGGTGTGTCGAGAGTGGTAATGAATAATGACCATAAAGCAAGAGCCGTGAATGCACTGTAAAAAATAATATTGGCGAGAATGGAACCTGGTTTATGGACGTTTCGTTCATGAATATAATCAGGACTTATTGCTTCAATAGAGCTGTCTTGGCTAAATACATCGTCATCTATCGGCGAGTCGAGTTCAATATTTTTATTTTGGTTCACCGCAGGGTGAAATATGTATCCTTTCCGATGACGCGTTTCAATTATGGGGCCATCGGTAATTTCTGCTAACGCTTTTCTGATGTTTTTTATAGCAACGGTCAGTGAGTTTTGCTGTACAACTTTATTTGGCCAGCCTGCCTCTAGCAAAATTTCTTTCTCTACCAGCTCATCAGGCCTTTCCAGCAGACATTGCAAAACCTGAATTTCGCTGGAGCTAAGCTGGGCAATGACTGTGCCATCCCATATTAACTCTCCGCTACTTTCATTTAGCGAAATCATATTTCAGTGCCACCAGATATCAAATTATGCACCCTTTATGCGCCGTTTAAGATAATGGCTAGACATAAAATCAGGTCCGTATTGTAGCTTGTGATCACGTTTTTTCGCAATCAACTTGGGGCAATCAGCGGATAATCGCAGGGATTACGGGCTATCAAGCTTGTGAGTAATTACCTTGCTTGATGTGTCGTTGTGCTCATTTTTGCACGACGGAAACTTTGTGGCGGTGCCATTTTCGCCTGCTGCCACCGCGTCAATTGGCGAGTGAAACAGCGCTGAGTGATGTCTTGGAAACGGATGAGAATGTGCTCGCGATAGTGGAGGTCGCTGGCAGCATGGGAGAGTGCTGGGTGAGCAAAGGGTTGGTGAGCACTTCCTTGCCAGCGCTTCAACCTCATTTCTCATAATCAGGTCTGGCGCTCTGTATCTGGTCTATGGCGATGGAGGTGGTGATTAATGCTGAAAAGTATGTATTTTGTGGTTTGTTAATTCACATTTCATAGAAAAATCACACTTATTTCATGGTTTTCTCATGGTTTCGAGTGGAAACGAAAAGAGCCTGTGGCTATATTGCCGCTCGTCGAAGAGACGGGTGATCCAGAGAGACATCATGGGTTGCAACAGCACTCAGACAAGCGAAGAGCACGTCAGTGTTTCTTGTCTCTGGCGATGAGACTCTGCCCCTGCTCTGGCCCGACAACGGAAAATGTCATTTCCGTGCGGTAGCTATGGCAAATGAAAAGCAACTAGAAAACGTGGCTTGAATGAGATTCGGGAATTGTCATTGCCGTGCGGTAGCTATGGTGTTTTACAAGTAGTTGACAGCCCTGGCGTACAGACGATAGCCGCAGGGAAACTCATTGAAAATGAGAGCCACATTCTTATCTATATACCTGAGGTGTTCAAGCCAAACCCAATGTTGATACAAAGACGCAGTCCTGCAGTGGTATTGAAAGATGTCACATTCGGATTATTGATGAGGGAGTTGAAGACCCGCTTTGGAAATTATCGCATGGGGTATGCCTGGGCCTTGCTGGACCCATTGATTACTATCGCTGTATTCTGTGTCATATTCGGCATCAGGCAACGCAATGGTTTCGGTGGTGTTGAAGCTCCGGTGTTTATTGCCAGCGGTTATCTGCCATTTTTGATGTTTCTAAATACTGCCAATCGCCTGATATCAGCCGTCAGTGCTAATAAGGGGCTCTTTTGCTATCGCCAGGTCACGGCCTTTGCCACCCTGTTTTCCCGCTTTGTACTGGAGTCCATTGTAGGAGTATTGGTTGCTATTGTATTAATCCTGATTCTGGTCTGGTCTGGTTTTGATGCGATACCCGATGACCCGCTGGCGGTGATCATGGGGTATGGCACCCTGATGATCTTCTCATTGGGCCTCGGTACCCTGCTTTGCATTGTGAGCAGTCTTTCTGCCGAAGTGGACAAACTAATTCCGATCTTGATGCGTCCTCTACTCTGGATATCTGCGGTCTTTTTTCCATTAGCGGCTGTACCCCAAAATTATCAGCATCTGCTGCTCTGGAACCCGATCGTGCATGCGCTCGAATTGATCCGCAGTGGCTGGATTGCCGGTTTTCAAACCCAGGGGGGTAGCTGGAATTATCTGTTCGGTACCACCTTGATACTTCTGGCGTTTGCGATGAGTGCCTATCGCCTGAGCCACCGTCGACTGATTGCAAGTTAAAAAATGATAACCCTCGAAAATGTCAGCAAATATTACCCCACCAAATTCGGGCGTAATTATGTATTGAAGGATGTGAACTTTACGCTGCCGGGAGATAAAAATATCGGCATTCTGGGGGCTAACGGGGCAGGCAAATCCACCTTGTTGCGCCTGCTGGGCGGCATGGATATGCCCAGCCGCGGCAAGATCACCCGCCACAGTCGGGTCTCCTGGCCGCTGGCGCTGAGCGGTGGATTTCAGGGCAGCATGACGGGTCGTGAAAATACCCGTTTTATCTGCCGGATCCATGGCATTCATGACACGCGCAGGGTCGAGGAGTGGGTCAAGGGCTTTTCCGAGATAGGCCAGCACTTCGAGCTGCCCATTAAAGGCTATTCAAGCGGGATGAAGTCCAAATTCTCGTTTGCGGTCAGCATGGCGTTTGATTTTGACATCTATCTGACCGACGAGATCACCTCGGTGGGGGATGCCAGATTCAGGCAAAAGTGCATCGATGTCTTCAAGCAGAAGCGAGAGACGGCGAGCCTCATCATGGTCTCCCACGATATGAATACCCTGCGAAAGCAGTGCGACATGGGGATTGTGCTGAACAATGCCAGCCTGACCCTTTACCCCGATATTGAAGAGGCCATTGCGGTCTATCAAAAGCTATAACCACTGTTTTCACACTCATTTTTGTCACGATGCCATGTCGGTTCGCGCGATGCGGGCCACTTGCCATCCTCACTTCGGATAGTCATGAACACCAGTACCATCAAGACCCATATCGGTCGCAAGCTGCGCAAATTCAGGCGCGACCCCAAACGCTTCCTCATCGATTCCAGGGGATATCAGGTTGCCCACTTCTCATGGCAAAAGGCTGTCAGGCTGGGCAGCTTTCTCTGGGTCTTGCTCTGCTTTGGTGTGGCGACCCTCTATTACGTTGCCATCGCCAGTGATCGCTATGTCAGCGAAGCGAGCATCATCGTCAAGCAGGCAGATCAGCTCAAGATGATGCCGGATGCCCTCTCCATGCTGGGGCTGGGTGGCAGCAATCATCAGGATGTGCAGGTGCTGCATGCCCATCTGGGTTCATGGGACATGCTGCAGCGCCTCGACAAGGCGCTCGACCTCAAGGGGCACTATCAGGGCGGTCACGCTGATTGGTTATCACGTCTCTCACGGGATGCCAGCAATGAAGAGTTTCTTGCCTACTACCGTGACCATCTCACCCTGACCCTTGACGAGCTGTCGGGGATCCTGACCATCCGGCTACAGGCATTCGAGCCCGAGTATGCCCGCGAGGTGGTGGCCCTGATGCTGAAAGAGGGGGAGGGCTTTATCAACCGACTGGGCCATCAGGTCGCCCTCGAGCAGCTCACCTTTGTAGAAAGCGAGGTAGCCCGTTCCCACGAACGGTTGCAGGCCGAGCGGGACAAGATGCTGGCGTTCCAGAATCGCCACAAGCTGATGAGCCCGGAGGCAACCAGCAGCGCCATGCTGGGGTTGGTCTCGGAGCTGGAGGCCGAGTTGGTGCGCCAGGATACCGAGCTCAAGCGGCTGCAAATTTACATGAATCCCAAGGCGCCCGATGTGGTGGCGGCCAAAGACCGGGTGGAAGCGCTGACCCGCCAGTTGGCACAAGAGAAGCGGCGGCTGACCAGCAACGACGAACAGTCGCTTAACGAGGTTAATGCCGACTATCAGGCGGTACAGGTGCAGACCCAGCTGGCGGCCGACATCTACAAAACTGGGCTGGTCAGTCTGGAGCAGGCCCGAGTCGAAGCCTATCGCAAGCTCAAGCACCTGTTGGTTGTCAGTACGCCAAGTGCCGCACAGGAGGCGCAGTACCCGCGCCGCCTCTACAACCTCGCCACCATTGGCGTGCTGCTTTGCCTCTTCTATGGCCTGGTGGTAATGGGACTCGCCACCTTGCGCGAACATCAGGATTGATGGCCACTGCTACCCGCCAGCACGGGTGGCTACACCAATTGACACTCATCCTTTTCAATACCCGATGGCGCAGGGCATAAACTTGCGCCCGGCAGGAGTTTACCTTGATTTCAACGTTGTTCTCACGTACCCGTGACCCCGAACGTCACCGGCGGTTAACGTCTATCCACTTCAATCTCCGCACCACATCACTGGCGCTGGTTGTCGCATTGATGATCCCTCAGGCTTATGGACTGGAGGTCGCCCAGGAGGCGGCGCCGGTGCGCAAGGTGGTGAGCGACACCCAGACTCGCGATCCCGTCTTTGGCAACTGGCTGTTTCGCGGCGAGTTTGCCCGTGAATCGTTCAACGGGTTCAACCCCGATTACCGCATCGCCATCGGCGACAAGCTGCAAGTGCAACTGTGGGGCGGGGTCGAGTTTGAACAGAGCCTGCTGGTGGATCATCAGGGCAATATCTTTCTGCCCAAGGTCGGGCCGGTCAAGGTAGCCGGAGTGCGCAACGAGCAGCTCAATGACACCCTGCTTGGCGCCATCACCCGCGTCTATCAAAAGAACGTCAGCGTCTACGCCACCCTTGATGTGAGCCAGCCGGTCAAGATTTTCGTTACCGGCTTTGTCAATCAACCCGGCCTCTATGCCGGTCAATCGGGAGATTCCATCCTCTATTTCCTCGACAAGGCGGGTGGCATCTCTCCCGAGCGGGGCAGCTATCTGGATGTGGCGCTCAAGCGCGGTGGCAAGACCCTGCGCAATTTCAACCTCTACCAGTTTTTGCTAAACGGCAATCTGCAGCCGACCCAACTGCGTGACGGCGATACCCTGGTGGTGGCGCCGCTGCGCTATCAGAGCACGGTGCGTGGCAAGGTGGCCAATGCCAACAAGTTTGAGATGGCCACCCCTCATATGACACTGGCCGAGCTGCTGCAACTGGCCAGACCCGATGCCGATGCCACCCATATCCGGGTCAGCCGTAATCAGGGGGAAGATATCCGGATGGATAACTATCCCCTCAGTGATGCTGCTACTTTGGCTCGGATAATGGTCAGCAGCGGCGATACCGTGGAGGCCATCGCCGACAAGCGTTATGCCTCTATCGCGGTGCGGATTGAAGGGGAGCACGACAGTGAGCAGGAGGTGGTATTGCGCTACGGCGCGCGGTTGGGCGAGGTGCTCAATGGCCTGAAATTGACCCGTGATGCCGATATCAACGCCATTCAGCTCTATCGCGACTCGGTCAAGGTACGCCAGAAAGAGATGCTGGGCTCCTCCCTCAAGGCCTTTGAAGCGAGCATTCTCACCGCCCGCTCCGCCTCCGATGGTGAAGCCAGCTTGCGCAAGAGCGAGGCGGACCTGCTGATGCAGTGGGTTGCGCGGGCCAAAGAGATCGAGCCGAGCGGTCAGGTGGTGCTGGCCAACGCCCCCAATCTGGAAGAGGTACGTCTTGAACCCGGCGACATCATCCGCATTCCGCGCCAGACCAATCTGGTGATGGTGCACGGGGATGTGATGTTCCCGAACGCCATTCTGGCGGATCAGAAACGCACCGTGGCGGACTATATCAATCTGGCCGGTGGCTTTACCCAGAAGGCGAGCAACTCACGCATCCTGCTGCTGCATCGCGACGGCACCTTTAGCCAGATAGAGAAGAGCGAACTTGAAGACCGCGATATTCGCGTCACCCCGGGCGACGAGATTTTTGTCTTGCCGCAGGTTGAAACCAAATCGCTGCAAATTACCAAAGACTTTACCAGCGTGCTTTACCAGATCGCCGTCTCGGCGGGTGTGCTGGTTGCTCTGTAACGCTTGGAATAAATGCCGTATGCATATTTCATATTTAACCGTGAATGAACTATGACGGAGTTAACAAATTGGAGGCCTCCAACGATTGCGTTGGTGGCGGATGAATTTACCCGTTACAGTCTTGAACCTGATGCCAAACTGATCAACTTGACTCCTGTAAATTGGCGCTGGAAGCTTAGATTATATCGTCCAGATTATCTCTTGGTTGAATCTGCCTGGCGGGGTTATCGAGATACATGGCGTGGAAAAATCGCTTGTTATTCCGATAGGAAGAAAGATAGTGAGTTAGAGAAACTGGTTCAGCATTGCCGTAATATTGATGTGCCGACGATTTTTTGGAATAAAGAGGACCCATTCCATTTTCAACGTTTTGTTGAAACAGCACAACTATTTGACATGGTTTACACCACCGATGCCAATTCTATCTCGAAATATGAGGCATTACCCCGGCATCGGATTAAAAAAATTGGTTTAATGATGTTCGCTGCACAACCAGTTCATTATCAAAAAGGAGAGGGAAGGGCGTCGAGGCCGCTCGCTTTTATGGGGGGGTATTATGGCCAAGAACTGAATGAACGTAGTCGTCAACAAGATGAGATACTTGGGCGTTTGGCTGACGTTCCTTTGGTGATATATGACAGGTTCTGGGGGCAAGGTCAGCAAAGTTCATATCCAGAAAACCTTCAGCATCTTTGTTTACCGGCTATCAGTAATAAATTGGTTCCTGAAATTTGCCATCAATATAATATGCATCTTAACTTTAATACAGTTCAAGATTCACCAACCATGTTATCCCGCCGTATATTTGAATTGGCGTGTGCTGGCTGTGTAATTATCAGTACGCCATCGCATGCAATGCAGCAGATATTTGGCGACAACATTGCAGTTGTGACCGATGGTCAAACCGCATATGACCAATATTTGTCATTAACGAGCGACCCTGATCGTCAACATGAGATGCGTGAACAAGTCAGGAGAATAGTGCTCTCTGAACATACTTGGCAGCACAGACTGAAGCGTATTCATCACGATCTTTGTGCACAGTAACCGCCCCTTGCTAGATTTATCCGGAGTAATATATGAAATCTCGACAACGCGTATTGATTGTATTTGGTACTCGCCCTGAAGCTATAAAAATGGCGCCAATTGTTAAAGCATTCAAACGCCATAAACATGTTGAAACACGGGTTTGTGTCACGGGTCAACATAGAGAAATGCTGGATCAGGTGCTTAATCTGTTCGATATACTCCCTGAATATGATCTTGATATCATGAAACCAGGGCAGAATCTGACAGATGTAACCACTGCCATATTACAGGGGCTTGATAAAGTTTTTGCTGAATTTAAACCTACTCGGGTTTTAGTGCACGGTGATACAGCCACCTCATTTGCTGCGACACTGGCCGCTTACTACCACCGTATCGCGGTTGGCCATGTTGAAGCAGGGCTGCGTACCGGCAACATCTACTCCCCCTGGCCGGAAGAGGGGATGCGCCGCCTGACGGGCGGCATCGCCGATCAGCACTACACCCCGACTATCAACTCGTTGAAAAACCTCATCATGGAGAACATCGCACCGGAGACCATCTTCGTCACCGGTAACTCGGTGATCGACGCCCTGATTGAGGTTTCCCAGCGTATTGATAAAAACCTTGGCATGAAGGCTGAGCTGGGCGCGCGCTTCCCTTTCCTCGACCAGAGCAAGAAGCTGATCCTGGTCACCGGCCATCGTCGCGAAAACCACGGCGATGGCTTTGAGCGGATCTGTAAAGCGCTCTCCGTGCTGGCCCAGCGGGATGATGTGCAAATCGTCTATCCGGTTCACCTCAACCCCAACGTACAAGAGCCGGTAAATCGCAATCTCAAGGGGCTCGACAATGTGCATCTGATCGAGCCGCAAGATTACCTGC
Organism: Aeromonas sp. FDAARGOS 1404; assembly: GCF_019047085.1. Classification (NCBI taxonomy): domain Bacteria; kingdom Pseudomonadati; phylum Pseudomonadota; class Gammaproteobacteria; order Aeromonadales; family Aeromonadaceae; genus Aeromonas; species Aeromonas sp. FDAARGOS 1404. The sequence continues at coordinate 753,812 of NZ_CP077237.1, read as the reverse complement.
CGTTCGTCTATCTGATGAAGCAGAGCTACCTGATCCTGACCGATTCGGGCGGTATTCAGGAAGAGGCCCCCACCCTGGGCAAACCGGTACTGTGCATGCGAGATACCACAGAGCGACCCGCAGCAGTCAAGGCGGGAACTGTCCGTCTGGTAGGTACCTGTGATGAAACTATCGTTGCGGAAACCGTTCGCCTGCTGGATGACGAGTTGGCCTACCAGGTGATGAGCCACGCCAACAACCCCTATGGGGATGGCAGAACCAGCCAACGCATCGTTGAAGCGGTGATCGGCCTGAGCGGCGCCCTCGGTCAGCAGATTGACAGCAGCCTGCAAGTGGCCTGATTTACAGATTACAAACCTGTCTTTGGGGGCATATTTGCCCCCTGTTTTACTTTTGAGAGCACAAAATAATGAAATTCGAAACCATCTCCGTCGTTGGTCTGGGTTATATCGGTTTGCCAACTGCCGCAGTCATCGCCAGCAACGGCATTCGGGTTATCGGTGTCGATGTCAACCAGCATGCGGTAGACACCATCAACCAGGGCAAGATCCATATCGTGGAGCCGGGCCTGGAAGATCTGGTTAAACAGGCGGTGCAGGATGGCCACCTGAGTGCACACACCAGCCCGCAGAAAGCGGATGCCTTCCTGATTGCCGTGCCAACTCCGTTCAAGGGTGAAGATCACGAACCGGATCTGAAATATATCGAGAGTGCTTCCCGAGCCCTGGCGCCCATGCTGGAGAAAGGCAATCTGGTGGTACTGGAGTCCACTTCTCCGGTGGGGGCTACCGAACAGATGGCCAAATGGCTGGCCGAAGAGCGCAGCGATCTGACCTTCCCGCACACAGTGGCAGAAGGCCAGACCCCTGACATCTTTGTTGCCCACTGCCCGGAGCGCGTGTTGCCCGGCCAGGTGATCCGCGAGCTGGTGGAGAACGATCGCATCATCGGTGGTATGGACAAGGCCAGTACCGAAGCCGCCACAGAGGTCTACAAGATGTTTGTCAAGAAGGGTGAGTGCATCGCCACCGAAGCGCGCACCGCCGAGATGAGCAAATTGACCGAAAACGCCTTCCGTGACGTCAATATCGCCTTTGCCAACGAGCTGTCGCTGATTTGCGATAAGCAGGGCATCAATGTGTGGGAGCTGATCTCCCTTGCCAACCGCCACCCGCGGGTCAATATCCTGCAGCCGGGTTGCGGCGTGGGCGGCCACTGCATCGCGGTCGACCCCTGGTTTATCGTCAACCAGAATCCTGACACTGCCAAAATCATCCGCCAGGCTCGCCTGGTCAACGACTACAAGCCGCACTATGTGGTGGAGCAGGTAGAGAAAGCGGTTGCCGGTCTGAGCAATCCGAAAATTGCCTGTCTGGGTCTGGCCTTCAAACCGGATATCGACGATCTGCGTGAGAGCCCGGCACTGGATATTACCAAGACCCTGGCCAACAACCCTGCCTATCAGATTCTGGCGGTTGAACCCAATATTGAAGCGCTACCAGCCACTCTGGAAAATCGCAATAACGTCAAGCTGGCTTCTCTGTCAGATGCACTGAAACAGGCTGATGTGGTCGTGATCCTGGTCAAACACAAGCAGTTCCTTGGTCTGAACAGCAATGATATTGCCAGCCATAACCTGCTTGATTTTGTCAACGCAACTCACTAATTCCCTTAAAAAGGTGGTCGATGAATATCGGCCACCTTATGTTAAAAGAACTCAGATATGTCGACTCGACTCGCTAAAAAGAACGCTCGAAAAAATCAGCAGCCACGTCAACAAGAAAATCATCTCAACACTGTTTTTTCTATTTATGACGAACATCTCGCTCATCTCTATCGTCAACTTGCCAGAAAAACCGACAAGATTGATTGGGTCGAACAATCCTACTCTCTGCTTCCATTCGGAAAAATCAGCAATGTCGATACCGATGATGCATGGTTATTACCTGCGGATAATGATAGGGATAAAACGATAACAGTTAATGAACATGGCGTTTTTGCCATTGAGATGAATCTCACTGATGGAGATTCATTTTATCTACAAACCGGTAGCATGGATATTAACGGCCTGCCACATAATAAATACTATTGGTACATAGATGGCAGTCGTAAATATCAAGTACATCTTGATGCAATTTATGGTGAACAACGCCCAGACTGCGCCATGTTCTTTATTCAATATGATGCAGAGAAACGTATCGCCCATAAATATCAACAAGTATATAACGGCCTAAATAAAATCGAGTTTGAAACCGCCCCCGATGCTCGCTATTTCAGTATCGCCTTGCGTTTCAAAGGAAAAGGAACTCTCAGCATCAAACCACTAAAGATCCTTGCGGAAGAGATGCTGCCGGTTAACGCGATCACACTCGAAAATTGCCAATCTGAAGAAGAGATAGCCCGCATATTTGAGCTCAAAGCCAAAGTGTTGACATCTGCCTTTGAGAAACGTATTCATGCGCTGCCAGACTCCCCCATGGTTCAAAAAACCAATCTAGAGGCATTGAAGGATAAATTGGCTACTGCGCTCTATGAAAAACAGCAAGTAGAGAGGTCTCTGTATTATCGCCTTGGTAAAACATTGGCAGAAGCCAAGCGCAACAAGCTGGCTGGGCTACTGGCCTTGCCACAGAAGCTCATCAAAATTCGGGCAGCCAAGCGCAAGGGAAAATTTGAACATTCGCCCATGGACAGTTCCATCAGGCAACAGTTGCTGGAGCAGGTTGGCATTTTCAACGAAGCGCGTCCCAATGACGAGATAACCTGGCCCGCATTCGAACCTCGCGCCCGCCTGCGCAACCAGCATATCAATGTTGTCTCGATCAGCGACAAGTTCACTTACGAGTGTTTCCGCTACGAAGCCAACTTCATCCCGCTGACCAAGAAAAACTGGAAAGCCGAGATCGATGCCGCCAACCCCGTACTGTTCTTCGTCGAATCTGCCTGGAATGGCAATGATGGCGAGTGGACTTACACCATGGCCAGCTACAAGAAGCACCTTGGCGATCCACTGCGCGAAGCCATCAAGTATTGCCAGTCCAAGAACATTCCTGTTGTGTTCTGGAACAAGGAAGATCCGACCAACTACGACGTCTTTATCGATGTGGCAGCCGATTGTGACTATATCTTTACCACCGATGGCGGGATCGTGGACAAGTACAAGGCCCGTGTCGGCCACGACAAGGTTTACCCGTTAGCCTTTGCGGCGCAGCCGGCGATTCACAACCCGATCCGTGACAAACGCAAGAAACTGCCTACCTATGAAGCCTGCTTCGCCGGTAGCTGGTACAACAATGGCCATGACACCCGCCGTATTCAGACCGAGATCGTCCTCGATGGGGCCATGCATCGTGAGTTACATGTCTACGACCGTATGCTACACGCCACCCAACATCGCGAGTCCCGTATCTTCCCGGCCAAATATCAGCCATTTATTGTTGGTTCCCTCAGCTATGACCAGATGGTCACGGCCTATCGCCAGTACAAGCTGTTCCTCAATATCAACACAGTGCAAGACTCACCGACCATGTTCTCTCGTCGAGTCTTCGAAATTCTGGCTTGTGGCACACCAGTGGTATCTACTCCTTCCGATGGAATGAAGGAGATGTTAAAAGAGCACGTTTATGTAGTTGATAACAAAAATACAGCAACGGTGAAGATCGATAGTTTGCTAAATGATGAGCATAAACGTAAGTCTATAGGCCATCTAGCCTCTCGTTATATATTACAAGAACATGCATACAAGAACAGATTTGAATATATCTTCAGCAAAATTAAAAATCATGTAAAAATTAATAGCAATGAACCTCTTGTATCTATAGTTATGTGTACTAACAGGCCACATAATATAGATTTAATGATAAACAATTTCTCTCAGCAAAAATATGATAAAAAAGAGTTGATTGTTATCATAAATACTAATAATGTCAATATGGATGTCGTCAGAAATAAATTGTCAGGCATATTAAGTCATAAGTTAGTTCAGATGGCAGATGAATTTACTCTCGGAGAATGTTTAAATAAATCAATAGAGTTGTCTAGCGGCGATATTATTGCAAAATTAGATGATGACGATATCTATGGTCAACACTATATAACTGATGCCGTTCTTGCACTTGATTATTCGGGGGCAGATGTTGTAGGCAAGGACTCCCATCTTGCGTATGTAGAATCCTTAGATAAGACTTATTTGATAAGAGAAGATAAAGATTGTAGATATAGTGATTTTGTCATCGGTGCTAGCCTTGTCATAAGGAAAGATGTTTTCAATAAAATATCTTTTCATAATAAAAATAGCGGTGAAGACTCACAATTTCTCCGAGACTGCAATACAAATGGAATTTCCATATACTCCTCAGATGTTTATAATTACATTACAATAAGAAGTAAAAATATAAATAACCATACATGGAAGATAGATGATGAAAAATTCATATCAAAAGCTAAGTTTATCTGCAATGGTAAAGCTACCGATATGTATTGCATATAACACGCCATTTGCATTAAGGTTAATTTTCAAAAAGGAGTTATAATGATTTATTTCGCAATACCTTTACGAGCTAAAGCTACGACCGATGACTGGGATACTGTTTGCAGTCGTTTAGAGTCAACAATAAAGTCAATTAAAGATAATGGCGGAGAAACCAATATTTTTATTGCTGGCCATGATAAACCTGCTTTTTTAGAAAATACTAATGACGCTACTTTTCTTAAAGTTTCACTTTCTATCCCCGTTGATAAATCGGGCTATATGAGTGATAAAGAATCAAAGAAAAACGTTGCAAGAAGACATATACTTAAGATTGCATCACCAAATGATTTATTTATGTTCATTGATGCTGATGATATCATAAGCAAAAATTATTATTCAGAGATCATGACTCGTTTCAGCAACAACCCTGATGTTGATGATATCGCATTTTACTCTGGCTTTGTATACGATTTAAGTCGAGAGAAGCTAGCTTACCTAGATGGTAAACGCAAAGTTTTTTACCGTAACTGTGGAAGCTGTTTTGTATCTAAAATCAGTCATCATGATATTTCAGAGCCAGAAGAGAAAAACACATTTCTATATTTATTAAAAGATCACACAAAATATCCAGAACATTCTATACGTTTTGGACGGTCTGTTTTAGCCTTGTTTTCACCAATAGTTTGTTACGTTGTTAATCATGGTTCTAATGATGCAGCGGAAAGAGTTGGAACCGATGCAATATCTCGATTTGTTGACGACTTTGAATGTCACGAAGAGGAACTGTGTGAGTATTTCCATAACAGTTTCAGTCCATCTTTATTTTCAAAATTAATATGATAAAAAAAGCTGTTTTCCCTGTTGCGGGTATGGGTACCCGCTTCCTGCCCGCCACCAAGGCATGTCCGAAAGAGATGCTGCCAGTGGTCGACAAGCCGCTGATCCAGTATGCAGTTGAGGAAGCCATTGCCGCAGGTATTACCGACCTGATCTTTGTTACATCATGGACCAAGCGTGCCATCGAAGATCACTTTGATAGCAACTTCGAGCTTGAATACAAGCTCGAGCAAGCCGGTAAGAAGGCGTTGCTCGATGCCGTCAAGAATATCATTCCTGCCGGCGTCAACAGCTTCTATGTTCGTCAAACCGAAGCCCTGGGGCTGGGCCACGCCGTACTGTGTGCCAAGCAGATCGTCGGTAACGAGCCGTTTGCCGTGTTGCTGGCAGATGACATGATCCACTGCGACAAGACCCCTTGCCTCGACACCATGATTGACCTCGCCAGCGAGAGCCATTGTTCGGTCGTAGCTGTGGAAGCCGTTCCGATGGAAAAAGTCAGCCAGTATGGCGTCATTGCGCCACAAGCGGTGAGCGAACGCCTGTATAAGCTCAATGGCGTCGTGGAGAAACCGCCCCGTGAGGAGGCGCCATCCAACCTATCCATCGTTGGCCGATATGTACTGCAGCCACGCATTTTCGAGCTACTTGAGCAGACCCAACGCGGAGCTGGTGGCGAGATCCAGTTGACCGATGCCATTGCCGATTTGCTCAAGGAGCAAGAGGTCATGGCTTACGAGTTTGACGGTATCCGCTACGACTGCGGCAGCAAACTGGGCCATATGAAAGCCAACATTGAATATGGCCTGCGCCATCCCGAGTTGTCGGACACGCTGCGAGCCTATCTCGAAGAACTGCTGGCACACTGAGCGTAGGGCCCATGTCGCGAGATCTCAGTGTTATTACACCGTTCCACTTTCAGCAAAGTGGGCGGGGTAGTCTGGATTCTGCGATGAAGAGACTGGAGGCATGCCTCCAGTCTCTTCATATCGCAGGCGATCTGGATATTTTGATTCCGACCAACCAACGCAATCTGCTAACAGAGCGGCTTGATGCCAGGATCTTGGAAGACTCACAACCTTTCCCTATCTACTCGCCAGGGCTGGCGCGCAGTCATGGTATTGAGCACAGTGTCGCACACACGCTCTTTATCATGGATGCGGATCTCCTTTGCTCCCCGCAACTGGCAAAGCAACTTCCTGACCGCTGCCGACTGTATGCTCATACAGGGCAACCCTCTTTTGAGATGTACCCCTGTCTCTACCTGACCAAGGAAGAGACGGAGCGCTTTGACGGGGATTTTCAGGGCTGCCTGGAATCCTTCTTGCGTGGTGAAAGTCATAGGGTGGAGGGGATTGCCCTGGCCAGCAGCTGCTTGCTGATCAATCGCGAGTGGTTTTTGCAGCTGGGGGGCTTTGACGAGCAGTTTGTCGGCCATGGCGGCGAAGATCTCGAACTGATTGACAGGCTCACCCGTCATTACCCCATTGGGCCGAGACCGGATGACTATGCCCTCAATATCAAGGCACAACATCCGGGGGATTATCAGGGTTTTCGCCGCTATTTCAGCTATTACGCATTGCCTCACCTCTTTGCTGGCCGGTTTCTGGTTCACCAGTGGCATCCGCGCCCACTGACTCACCCTTACCATAAGCGGCGGGCTAACAATGATCAGTTGCTTGAGCAGATGCTGGCTCGCAGTGAAGCAGAGCGAGGCCCGTTGAAAGGGCCCGCGGTGCCCTGTAACGACCTTGGCGGGGAGCTGCCGGATTTTCGCGAGTGGATGATCCGCTTGCAGGAGGAGGCTGGCTATCCGGTGAGCGAATATCCGGGTCTGCTGCGCTGGCAAGAGGGGGGGCAGCGCAAGCGACCGCTGTGGCGCAAGCTGCGCAAGCTCTATCTCAATCCTCGGGCTTTTTTTGCTGATATGCGTTGAGCCGACTCTTCATCACTATTCAACATTCAGAGGCTGTTCGCCTCGTCAGCTTGGACCTCCCATGAAACCTGTTCTTGTTGTGAATCTGATAGCGACCTACCCAACCGGTCGCCACCCTGAAAGCTGTGCCCGCTCTTCGTGGCGAGTGGCCGCAGCTCGGGTGCCTGATATTGATACCGTGGTCGGTGTCTATCAGGGCATGGTGGTAGCGGTGATCCGCGGCTGCTCTCTGGTGCCGAGTACGCCCGAGGTGGTGGGGGATGATTGGGATGAGGGTTGCCGGGGGCGCTACTACGCCTTGGGTGGCGAGGCTTTTACCGATCGGGATGTGTCTGTCTGGTCACTGACACGCTGCCCACAGTTGCTGGCACCCTTGTCGAGCGTACAAGGGATCCGTTATCTCTCGCGCGAGGAGTTCGACAGGATCCCGATGGGAAATGTGCAGTTGAAGTGACCCGGATTGGCAATCCCCCTGGCATTGGCTTTAACCGATAGTTTTAAACCTTCCCTCTTTTATCCCCCTTACTGACATCCGAGATTTTTCATGACTCTATGGACACAATCCAGCGGCATTCTGGCGCGCAGGCGGCAGATCTCTGCCTGTCTCGGCCAGCCATTGGCCCGACTTGAGCTCTCCTCTGAGTGCGTGCCACAAGCGGGCGATGTGCTGGTCGGCTGGGGCCAGAAGGCCAATACCGCAGAGATAAAACAGCAAGCGCAGGCGCTGGGGTTGCCCTACTGGCAGCTGGAGGATGGCTTTATCGGTTATATCGGCCACCCCGCCAGGGGGGGCAAGGCGGTGTCGCTGATCGCTGACCCTGTCGGTATCTATTACGATGCCCGCCAGCCGAGTTGGCTTGAGCAGCTGATCGCCACCCCTTGTGATGTCGAGATGCTGGCGCGCGCCGAGCGGCTGATCGGAGAGCTGGTGCGCCTTGGCATTACCAAATACAACTGTTATGCCACGCGGCCCGATGCGCTTGCTACCCAGGCGCCGTATGGTGAAGAGCAGGGGTTGCCTGTCTCTTTGGCTGAGGGGTTGCTGCAAGATGGCAGGCCAAGGGTATTGCTGGTCGATCAGGTGGCGGGGGATCTCTCCATCCCGGGGGCGTTGGCTTGTAATGCCGATTTTCTGGCGATGGTGGCCGCCGCTCGGCGCAATCATCCCGGTGCCCGTCTGCTGCTGCGCACCCATCCTGATACGCGTATGGGTAAAAAGATCGGCGTGCTGGCGCGATTGGCGCAAAAACTCCCTGAGCTGGCAGATCTGGAGATAGTGAGCGAGCCCTGTCATCCCCATCTCCTGCTCAAGAGGGTGGATGCGGTCTATACCGTCTCTTCGCAACTGGGGTTCGAGGCGTTGCTGTTTGGCAAGCCGGTCCACTGCTTTGGCATGCCTTTCTACGCTGGTTGGGGATTGACTCATGACAGCAAGCTCTGCATGCGGCGTGTTCTGGCAAGGGCCGATGAGGCGGTTTCGCTGCCACAACTGGTAGCGGCGGCGCTTATTCGTTATCCCCGTTATTGTGATCCTGTGCTGGGAGAGTGTTGCGAAGTCGAGGATGTCGTCGAGCTGCTGGCCCGCCAGCAGATGGCGCCAGCGCGTTGGCGGCGACTTTATCTGGTGGGCTTTTCGCTCTGGAAGCGCGCCTTTATGCGCACCTTTTGTGCCCATCTGGCCGATGAGCTGCGGTTTGTCAGGCGCCCACCCGGACGGTTGACCGGTGATGAACAGGTGCTGGTATGGGGTAGCCGTTATCCCGAACTGGTCTCGGCCATCCGGGTCGAGGATGGTTTTATCCGCTCGAGTGGCCTTGGCTCCAATCTCTGTAGGCCGTCGTCACTCTCTATCGATCCGGTCGGGATCTACTTCGACAGTCGCCGCCCCAGTGCGCTTGAGCAGCTGCTCAATTACGAGTCAATCGACGAGGCGCTGTTGGCTCGGGGCAACAGGCTGCTGGCGTTGCTGCGCCGATCCCGGGTCAGCAAATACAACGTGGGGACGAGCATGCCATTCCTGCCGCCACAAGATGGCCGCGAGTTGGTGCTGGTGGTGGGGCAGGTTGATGGCGATGCCTCCATTCTCTGCGGCAGCCCGGTGATCCGTAGTAACGAGCAGTTGCTGTGGGCGGTGCGAGCCGCCAAACCGCAGGCGCATATTCTGTTCAAGCCCCACCCGGATGTGGTGTGTGGCAACCGGGAAGGGACCATCTCGGCAAGTTGCCTGGCCGAATGTGTTGATAGTCAGGTGATCCAGTGCGATCTCGCCTCCCTCTATCCCCATATCGACGAGCTGCACACCATGACCTCACTCAGTGGCTTCGAGGCGCTGGTGCAGGGGGTCAAGGTCACAACCTGGGGGCAACCCTTTTACAGCGGTTGGGGCCTGACCCACGACATCCATCCGCCTGCCAGACGCGAGCGTCCCTTGCCGTTGGCGGCATTGGTTTGTCTGACCCTTGCCGCTTATCCCCGTTATATCGATTGGCAATCAGGCTTGTGGTGCAGCCCCGAACAGTTGATCCGCAAACTGGCGGCACACAAGCCGCCCCTCGCCATGACCGGTGCGAGCCGTTGGCGACGCTGGCACCTCAAGCTCCGTTTTCTGGTTGATACCCTCAAACCCACTCGCTCTCTGTTCTCCTGATGGATCCTCATTGTATGAATGTGTTGTTGTTACAGGGGCCGCTTGGCCCCTTTTATCAAACCCTGAGTCAACATCTGGTACGGGCTGGCCATCAGGTGGTGAAGATCAACTTCAACGGTGGCGACGAGTGCTGGCCCTGTGCCGGGATCTCTATCAGTTATCACGGTGAGCCAGATGGCTGGAATACGTTTCTGCGGCGGATGTTGAAGGAATATTCAATCAATACAGTGCTTTGTTACGGCGATTGTCGTTATTACCACAAGGTGGCGAGTCAGGTGTGTGAGCTCAAGGGATTGTCATTTTGGGCACTGGAGGAGGGGTATCTGCGTCCCGATTTTGTGACCCTTGAGCCGGGCGGCGTCAATGCGTTCAGCCCCTGGTATGAAGAGCGCGCCAGATTGCCGCGAGTAGACTGGCCCGCCGAGTTTATTGCACCTCTCAAGGTGGGCAAGACTTTTGCGGCAAGAGCCTGGTATGCCAGCCGCTATCACATCAGCAAAGCAATCAAGCGGTCACGTTATCCCCATTATGTCGATCACCGTCCCTGGACGCTCTGGCAGGAGGCGAGGGGGTGGTTGAGAAGCGGGTGGATCAAATATGGTCATCGGCATCGCGATCGGGCGCTACTCAATCGTCTCAAGGAACATGCTGGACAGATCTTCCTGGTGCCGCTGCAGGTGAGTGAAGATTTTCAAATAAGAGAGCACTCCGAGTTTGGTGACCTGGAGGAGATGATCTCAGAGGTGGTCAGTTCGTTTGCCCACTACGCCAATTCGGATGATGTGCTGCTGTTCAAACATCACCCCATGGATCGGGGGTATGTCAGCTACCGTGACTGTATCGATCGGCTTGTTGTCGAGCATGGCTTGGTGGGGCGGGTCTTTTATGGTTACGAATTACCGCTCCCGGTCCTGTACCCACTGCTCAAGGGGGTGGTCACCATTAATAGCACGGTTGGGCTGTCAGCCCTGCTGCATCTGGTACCCACCATCTGTTTGGGTCGAGCGCTCTATGACATCACCGGGTTGACTACCAGTGGCTCTCTTTCCTCTTTCTGGCAACGCCAGAGCCGGGTCTGTGAAGTGACCTTTCAGCGAGCCAGAAATTCCCTGCTGCATTTGACCCAGCTTAATGCCAGCTTCTATCGCCATTTTGATATGGGAGCCAAGGCGGTGATGGCAAGGATGCGGCTTGCCGAAACGGCGGTCACTCATGAAGCTGCGTTGCACAGAGAGCCAACTCGTTCACGTGGAGCATAGATAAGCAGGGAAATAGATCACCAGAGCCATTCCCCCATAGGGACTACGATATTTTCAACCCACGAATTTCATTCTCTTTCGTAAAAAAATAAATAACCATCAAGGATGCTGATATGAAAACCAAGCCATATATGTTGGCCATTCCGCTATTGTGCTTGCCTGTCGTTTCGAGTGCCGCGGATGATTTTTCAATTTTAATTCATGGCGCAGCAATTCATAGTGATTGCACCAAAGGAAAGGGAAAGAAAAGCAAGAGTTGTGAGTTTAATAATTTCAATCCGGGATTAGGGTTGGCCTGGGCTTTTTGGGGCGATAACGACACTGGCAAGCTGGCGGTGCGCGGAGGGGCATATAAGGACTCTTTCAGCGAGACGGCTTTATACGGTGCGCTCTCATATCGCAAGGAGTGGTATTTTACCGAGCATGCCTTTGCTGGCCTGGGGTTTCAGGCCGGTTATCTCAATGGTTCTGGCCTGGATGGCTTTGCTGCCTTGCCGATGGTGACGCTGGGCTACAAGTCAGTGGCGTTGGAAGTGGGATATGCGCCAAAACTTGATTTTGCATTGGGTAGCAAGCATGTTGCCGTGACGACATTCTCTTTACGCTGGAACTTGTGATTATAAAACATCATTAATGATTGGGTTATATGTCGGCGTTCAGATTTGACATGCGTATAGTGATTTAAAACTATGTAAAGTGCATTGCGAATGTCTTTATGGATGCATATCTAATAAGATTTGTATTTTTAGGTGCAATGAAATAACAAGGGTTGCTGGCCATATATAAAGAATAATCCTTAAGCGTTCTGGTCATTAATTTACGGTTAATGACTATAAAAATATAACCATGGCTGGCCAAGCTATTAGCTTCACCGATGAATTCCTTGTCCTCGAATTTGATACAGTGGCGAGTTGTCTTTCTGTCCATACCAAGCCCAACCTGTTTAGCAGGTTGGGCTTTTTCTTTTGGTGATGTGCAGAAGGACTATCCGGCCGCCTGTGTATCTGTGGTCATCGAGCCGGGTTAATGCTGTTGGATGCTCGCCGTGCCTGCCAAGAGTGCAGGCGCTGCTGCGTCCCGATGATGAAGACAAAAAAGACCGGTACGAAGAAGATGGCCAGCAGGGTGCCGCTGATCATGCCGCCAAACACGCCGGTGCCGATGGCGTGCTGGGTCTCCGCGCTGGCGCCACTGGCGAGCATCAAGGGCACCACCCCGAGGGTGAAGGCCAGCGAGGTCATCAGAATGGGGCGCAGGCGCAGGCGGGCAGCAGTGACAGCCGCATCAAGCAGCGAGCGCCCTTCACTGTGCAACTGGCGCGCAAACTCCACGATGAGGATGGCATTCTTGGCCGACAGACCGATGATGGTGATCATGCCTACTTTAAAGAAGACGTCGTTGGGCATGCCGCGCAGCATCACGGCCGCGACGGCACCGAGCAGGCCCAGCGGCACCACCAACATCACGGAGAGCGGGATCGACCAGCTTTCATAGAGTGCCGCCAGCACCAGGAAGACCACCAGCGCCGACAACAGCATCAGCAGGGGGGCCTGCTCGGCTGACTGGCGCTCTTGCAACGACTGTCCCGTCCAGGCCAATGCGAAGCCTGGCGGCAATTGCGCCACCAGACGCTCCATCTCCGCCATCGCCGCTCCGCTGGAGATGCCGGGCGCTGCCCCCCCGGCAATACGCACGGCAGGGAAGCCATCGAAGCGCATCATCTGTTGCGGCGATTCGCGCCATTCCGGTGTCACCACCTCCCGCAAGGGGACCATGCCGCCGCTGGCATTGCGCACCCGCAGACCGAGCACGTCATCGAGCTGCATGCGCGCCGACGCGTCGGCCTGCAGAATGACCTGCTGCATGTGCCCGCCGTTGGGGAAGTCGTTGACGTAGAGCGACCCCATTGCGGCCGACAGGGTACTGCTTACGCTGGCGAACGAGAGTCCCATGGCTTCGGCCTTCTGTCGGTTGATCTCGAGGTGAATGCTCTCGCCGGGAGGCAGATTGTCGGGATACACATCACTGACTACCTGGCTGTTGGCGGCTAGTTCCAGCAGTTGGGCCTGGGCGGTCAGCAGCGCGGCTTCCCCCCGATTGGCCCTGTCTTGCAGGAACAGGGTGAAGCCGGAGGCGGTGCCCAGCTCGTCGATGGCGGGCGGCAGCAGACTCATTACCGTGCCTTCAGGAATATTTGCCATGGCTGCTTGGGCCAGATCTGCCTCTTCGGCTGCCGTGGCGCCATGACGCTGATCCCAATCTTTGAGCATGGTGAAGGCCATGGCGGCATTGGGACCTGCGCCGGAGAAGCTGAAGCCCTGCACCACCAGGTTGGTGTCCAGCGCCTCGCGAGAGGCGACGTGAGCTTCGAAGGCCTTGACCACCTCAAGAGTACGCTCGCTGGTGGCGCCGGTTGGCAACTGGATGGAGGTCATGAAGTAGCCCTGATCCTCGTCCGGCAGGAAAGAGGAGGGCAGCTGGGCGGCGGCGATGGCTAGCACGGCGCAGAGGGCGGCAAAGGTTGCCATCATCCGTCCGCTGCGCCCGACCAGCCGGGTTACCCGCGCACCGTAGCCTGCCGTGAACCGCTCGAAACCCCGGTTGAAGGCACCGAAAAAACCGTGCTTCTCATGATGATCCGGACTGACCGGACGCAGCAAGGTGGCGCAGAGCGCAGGCGTCAGGGTCAGGGCGAGGAAGGCCGAAATGAGGATCGACACCGCCATCGACAGGGTGAACTGCTGGTAGATGACCCCCACCGAGCCGCTGCCAAACGCCATGGGGAGGAACACTGCCGTGAGCACCAGGGTGATACCGATCACCGCCCCGGTGATCTCCTTCATGGCTTGCGACGTCGCCTCTCGGGGCGACAGCCCCCGGGTGGCCATCAGGCGCTCGACGTTCTCCACCACCACGATGGCGTCGTCGACTATGATGCCGATGGCCAGCACCATGCCGAACATGGTGAGGGAGTTGATCGAAAAACCGGCCAGCAGCATCACCGCGAAGGTGCCAAGCAGAGCGATGGGGGCGACGATGGCCGGGATCAGGGTGTAGCGCAGGTTCTGCAGGAAGAGAAACATCACCAGAAACACCAGCACCATGGCTTCCAGCAGAGTGTGGATCACCTTTTCGATGGAGACCTTGACGAAAGGGGCCGAGTCAAAGGGGATCGAATAGGCCATGCCCGCCGGCAGGGTGGGGGCGAGCTGGGCGAGACGAGTACGTACCGCATCGGCGGTACGCACGGCGTTGGCGCCGGGGGAGAGCTGGATGGCGGCGCTGGTGGCGGCCACGCCATTCTCCCGGTTGGAAAAGGCGTAGGATTGCGCCCCCAGCTCGACCCGGGCGACATCACCCAGCACCAGCTTGGCGCCATCACCACCAGCTCGCAGCACGATGGCGGCGAACGCCTCGGGGGTTGTCAGCTGCCCTTGAACCGTGAGGGGTACCGTCAGGCGCTGGCCAGGCAGGGCGGGCTCGTCACCGAGACGTCCCGGTGCAATCTGGATGTTCTGCTGCTCGATGGCCTGTGCCACCTCGCTGATGGTCAGCCCGTAGGCGGCGAGTTTGGCCGGATCTACCCAGATGCGCATGGCCTGCTCGGCGCCGAACAGCTGCACTCGTCCTACCCCGTCGATGCGGCGCAGCTCCTGCACAATATTGCGTGCCATGTAGTCGTTGAGGGCAACTTCATCGAAGCGGCCATCCGGTGAGGTCATGCCGACCATCATCAGAAAGCCGGATGAGGCTGACTCTACCTGCAGGCCGGTTTGCCGCACTGCTTGCGGTAAACGGGGTTCGACCGCCTTGATGCGGTTTTGCACGTCCATCTGGGCCAGCTCCGGATCGGTGCCCGGCTTGAAGGTGGCAGTGATCTGCGCGCTGCCCGAGGCGTCCACAGAGGACTCGAAGTAGAGCAGGTTCTTCACTCCCGACAGCTCGCGCTCGATCAGGCTCACCACCGCATCATTCAGTGTCTGCGGCGTGGCGCCCGGATAGGTGGCATAGAGGGTCACCGACACCGGCGCCACCGAGGGATAGCGGGAGATGGGGAGCTTGGGGATGGCAATGACCCCTGCCAGCACGATGAACAGGGCGATCACCCAGGCAAACACCGGGCGATGGATAAAAAACTGCGGCATGGATAACTCTCCGATTCAGCGAATGCCGCTGTCAGCCGGTTGGCTGACAGCGGGTGGTTGCGAGGGGGAAGCTGTGACCTGAACCCCCGGGGTCAGACGGTCGATCCCTTCGATCACCACCTGTTGCCCGGCACTGAGCCCGGACGCGATGCGGTACTGGCTATTCACCAGTTCAGCGGTGTTGACCGGAACCAGCTGTGCCAGCCCCTGGCCATCCACCACCCACACGCTGGTCTGACCCGAGGTGCGAACTACCGCCTGCTGGGGCACGGTCAGGGCGTTGGCATAGCGGGCTCGGGGAATGCGCGCCTGCACGTAGAGACCGGGCAACAGCCGCCTCTCGGGATTGTCCACCAGCACTCGCAGCAGCACGTCACCGGTCCCGGCATCGACCTCTATGCCGGAGAAGAGGATGCGCCCCTGCATGCCCAGCGGTGTGCCATTGCTGCCGAGGATCTCCACCGCCAGTTCCGGTGCCGTTGAGCCAGCCTGCTGGCGCAGGGATTCCAGCACCGAGGCCGGTTGACGCACATCGACGTAGACCTGATCAATCTGCTGGATCCGGGCCATGGGGGTGGCATCGGTGGGCGACACCAGGGCCCCTTCACTCACCAGCGCCTGATCGATGCGCCCGGCGATGGGGGCCTCCACGCTGGCAAATTGCAGGTTCAGCTGGTGCCGGGCCAGGGTCGCCCTGGCTTGGGCCACATCGGCGGCCGCCTGATCCCGCTGGGAGACCGCATCGTCATAGGTCTGGCGGCTGATGGCGTCGGTGCGCAGCAGCGGCTGCAGGCGCTCAATCTGGATGCGGGCGCGGGCCAGCACGGCCTCGGCCCGTTGCAATGCGGCGGCGGCGCTGTCGACATCGGCCTTGAAGGGGGCCGGGTTTATCTGGAACAGCACAGTGCCAGCGCTGATCTCGGCGCCCTGCTCGAACAGGCGGCGCTGTACGATGCCGCTGATCTGGGCGCGAATGTCGGCGCTGCGCAGTGCCGCTACCCGGGCGGGCAGATCCTCGCTGATGACCAGCTCCCGACCAGTCAGAGTTAGCAGCGACACCTGAGGAGGGGCGGGTGCCTCCTGCTCTTGCGGTGCGGCATCGCAACCCGCCAACCCGAATGCGGCAATGACGGCGAGCAGGGCGCCCGCATACCGCTGTTTTACAAACCTCATCCACTCACCTCGTTAAACCGTCTCTCCGGTGTGATGTGACCGAAGAGTGCATCGAGCGGCCATTATGGCGAGGGGCTATTGCGAATGATTCGAGGCTTTGTGGAGAATCCATGGAGGCGATGATAAAGTTCAACGCCACCTTTTTTCGAGTCCGACTATGTCCCATCTCAATGCTTCCGCCAGCCCGGCGGGCCAGTCACTGGTACTGATTGCAGAGGATGAAGCCGAGATCGCCGACATCCTCGCCGCTTACCTGCAACGTCATGGCTTGCGCTCCCTGCACGCCGCCGATGGCCGTGAAGCGCTGGTCATGCATCAGGCATTCAAACCCGATCTCCTGCTGCTGGATGTGCAGATGCCGCAACTGGATGGCTGGCAGGTGCTCAGCGAGATCCGGGCGCGCGGCGATACGCCGGTGATCATGTTGACCGCCCTCGATCAGGATCTCGACAAGCTGATGGGGCTGCGCATGGGGGCGGATGACTATGTGGTCAAACCCTTCAATCCGGCCGAAGTGGTGGCGCGAGTGCAGGCCGTGCTCAGGCGCACCCGGGCCGTAAAGCCTGCCACGGCGAACGTGTTGCGGGTCGGCCAGTTTCAGATCGATCTGGAGAGCCACGAGGCCAGCATTTTCCGCGATGACCAGCAGCAGGTGCTGGAGCTGACCCTGACCGAGTTCAAGTTGCTCGCCTCTTTGATGCGGGCGCCGAAACGGGTGTTCAGTCGCGCCGAACTGTTGACTCACTGCCTGCCGGAGGGGGATACCCAGGAGCGCACTGTGGATAGCCACATCAGCAAGTTGCGCAAAAAACTGGAGACACACGGCATTCAGGGGGTCCCCGCCAGTGTCTGGGGCGTTGGCTATCGCTTCGGGGGCGATGCATGAAATCGGCGCCCGGCCTTCGCAGGCAGATCATCCGCTCTCTGGGCTTGATGACGCTTGGCATCATCTCCCTCGCGGTGATCGGCACCTATGTGTTTTATGGTATCGCCGTGGCGTTTGTGCCGGGCAGCATCTCCGAGACCTGGGTGCCCTCCAGAGTCGAGATGTTATGGATCGGCTCCACCATTCTCATTGCATTGGGGATGGCGCTGTACGTGGCGGTTCGCCTCTCTCGCCGCATCCTGACTCCCCTCAACTCGGTGGCAACCAGCCTGCGCGAGGTGGCCGAGGGCAAACTCGATGCCCGCGTGCCGGAGGATGAGCAGGCGATCGGGGAGACGGCGCAACTGGTGCGCGACTTCAACGCCATGGCCGAGCGGCTGCAGAGCATGACCCGCGAGCGGGAGTTCTGGAATGCCGCCATCGCCCACGAATTGCGCACTCCGGTGACCATTTTGCGCGGCCGTTTGCAGGGGCTGGCCGAAGGGGTATTTCCTCCCAGCAGCGAACTCTTCGAGGGGTTGCTGCGTCAGGTTGAGGGGCTCAATCACCTGATCGAGGATTTGCGGGTATTGAGCCTCAACGACAGCGGCCATCTGGAGTTGCAGCGGACCGAGGTCAGGCTGGCCGACGAGCTTGCCGTGGTGCTTGAGGCATTTGCCAGCCCTCTGGCGGCGAGCGGATTTGTGTTGCAGCGGGAGCTGGATAGCGAACTTCATGTCTGCTGCGATCTGTTTCGTATCCGTCAGGCCCTGATGGCGCTGTTGGAAAATGCCCAGAAGCACGCGCTGCCGGGCATGCTGACCGTGCGGCTGTATCGCTCGGAGAGTGTGTGCGTCCTGAGTGTGGAAGATGAGGGACCAGGCATCAGCGAGGAGGTCGCCGCCTGTATCTTCGATGCGTTTCGTCGCGTAGATCCGTCACGCTCGCGCAAGAGCGGCGGCAGCGGACTCGGACTCGCCGTGGTCAAGGCGATTGCCGAGGCGCACGGTGGCAGCGCGGTTTGCCAAGCTACCGGACGGGGAGGGAGCAGATTCGTGCTCTCCTGGCCCATCTCGGCCATGTCCGGTTGCCCTGAAACCTAGCCTGCGGGCGGCGGGGTATGGTGAAGCTATACAGCTGCCCGCACAGGGGGGCGACAAGCGACGTCATAGGGTTTTCTACCGCTTGTGCCGGGTGAGCAGGAGGGGTTGGGACATGGCTCATTTGGCGCGAAATCATGATTTTTTGCCGCTAAAAATTGAAACCGTTTTCAGAAATCCTTTTCAACTGTGATCCGCTTCAAAGCTTTTTCGGGCGCCAACCTCTAGCATTGGCTCCACGAATTAGGGGCTAGCGCTCCCGATTTTCCCGCTGTGGGAGGTAACCGGATGATCCGGCTATTTCCTTCGTTACTTTCGACGGTCATCATGGATGGCCGTTTTTTTTTGAGTTATTTCACGGTAAAGGGTCGAGCCGCTGGCGCTTTACCGTTAAAATTCCGCTTTTGCACTTGCCCGTGAGTCTTGATGTCTGCGTCCACCCTCTCTTCGGATAGTTATGCCCTGCTCGCCACCCTGCAATTGCAGCGCGTTGCCAGTACCCGTTTGCTGCAAGAACAACTGGCGATAGGCCATGCCCTGATCGATAAACTGACCCGACTGCAGGATGCTGGGCTGGTCAGATTGCGCGGTGAGCAGCAGTGGAGCCTGACCGCCGAGGGGACGCTGGCGCTGATCCTGGGAGTGCGTGCCGGTCTCTGCCCGGCGCCGGACTGGAGCCGGCTGCCCTCATTGACCGGACAGGATCTTACCCATGCGGTGGTGCGCGAGCTCTGCCGCGGCAAGGCGGGGGAGATCCCCACCTATTTCTCGGCCAGCGATCTGCTGACCCTGCTCGATACCCCGGACGCTCACCAGTTGCTGGCGGGCTCCAGCCCCGCCTGGCAGCAAATGTTGCTGGAGCACTTCTCGCTGCAACTCTTGCTTGATGCCCCCTATGAAGAGCGCTGGCCGCTGGCCAATGCGCTGGTGCGCTGCGCCCCCGAGGTGCAGGCCCGGGCCAAAGCGTTCGAGGCGGAGTGGCGCTGGCTCTGCGGGGATGGCGAGAGCACATCGCCAACCGGCGAGGACAAGGATGCCGCCCCCGGCTGGCCAGCCCTGCAGGCGTTGGCCCAGCAGAGCCAGAGCGGCCCGCTTGGCGAGCGACTGCTCACCGCGCTGGGCCAGTGGCAGGCAACCGATGAGGGCGAGGCGGGCCAATGGCCCCGTTCATTCAGCGCCCTGCTCTGGCTTGGCTGGTTGCAGCAGGCAGACCCTGTCATCGCCAGCGAACAGCGCAAGAAGTGGCAGCGCAGTCTGACTGGCCAGTTCCCCCTGCTTGCCGACTTGCTCAGCCAGTGGGCGGGCGATCGCCACGGTCAGGCGGTCGGCCTGTTCGATACCCTGCAGCTGCCGGTGGAGGAGCTCCACTGGGGCTATCTCTGGCTCGATCTCTGCGCGCTGGCCCGTCACGGTGCCCAGAGCCCGCAGGTGGCCATGTTGCACAAGTGGGATCTCTCCCATCTGCTCGATGCCGAGCCCCATCATCGCCTGATGGCCTTTTGTCAGGATCTGCTGCGCATCTTGTTGGGCGAGGCGGCCAAAGGGGCGCCCTTGTGCCAACTGCGCGGCAGTGAGGAGAGTGCGCAAGAGGGCAGTGACGAGCAGGATGATGACGGGGACGAGGATAAAACCGCGGCCTCTGCCAGCTGGCTCAACTGGTTGCAGGGGCTGGGGCGCGCCAGTGGCGTACGCAAGCCGCAGGAGCGGTTGGTGTGGCTGCTCCATGCCGAGGGTCCCGAGCTGGAGTGCAAGATCCAGAAACTGAGCACCAAGGGGGAGTGGACCGCCGGTCGCCGGGTCGATCCGGCCCTGCTCTCCACCCAGTATGCCGCCATGCTCGACGAGCATGACTGGGCACTGGTTCGCACCCTGCCACGGGTGATGGGACGACTGCCGCGGGATGTCTGGGCGCCGCTGGCCGATCACCCCCGCTTGTTCAACGCCAAGGGGCAGAAGCTGCAACTGGCCATCAGCGCCCCCCTGCTGCAGGTAGTTGCCACCGAACAGGGGATGAGCGCGCAGCTCTGCCCCGATGCGGCCGCTCGCGGGGCCCATATCATGCCGCTGGCACAGGATCTGTGGCAGCTGATCCTCACCCCGCAGCCGCTGCTCGACCGCTTGCCTGCGCTCGAATCCATCCCGCTGCTGCCCGCCGAGGGGCTGGCCGAGCTGCAACGCACCCTGGACGCCATTCCCGAGTTGCCCTGGCACAGTCAGGTTGCGGGGCTGAGCGGCAACGCCGAACTGGCTCCCTGGCCGGGCATTCCTTCGGTGCAACTGGATTGGCAGGATGGTCAGCTGTCGGTCAAGCTGGTGACCCGCTTTGAGGATCTGCCGCCCCAGCCCCTTGGCAAGGGGGAGGCGATCGTGCGGCAGGGGATCAAGGCGTACCACTACTGGCAGCGGGATCTCGGGGCCGAGAAGCTGCAGGCCCAGTTGCTGCGCAATCAATTGCCCATCGGCCTGCCCGGCAGCGAGTGGCTGCTGCAGGGGGAACAGGCGCTGGCGCTGGTCAATGCCCTGCCCGAGCTGGTGGACGCCGGTGTGGTCATTCACTGGCATCAGGACAGTGCCCGCCTCAAGAGCCTTGATGAAGCGGCCCTGAGCCTGCGTATCGAGCGGCGGCAGGACTGGTTCCAGGTCGAAGGGGCACTGGCGCTCGATGAGCACCAGATCCTCGATCTGCGCCTTATTCTGCGCCAGATGACCCCGGGGCAGCGCACCGTTCAGCTCGACGAGAAGACCAGTCTGATGCTGAGCGACAAGCTGGTGGAACGACTCACCATGCTGGGGGCCATGCTCGATGAAGAGCAGCGGATCAATAACAAGCTGGCCTATCCGCTCACTCGCCTGCTCTCGGTCATTACCACCGAAGGGGATGCGGCGTGGCAATCCCTTCAGCAGGAGTGGCAGCAGGAGGTCGAGTGCCCGGACGAGCTGCTCACCTCCCTGCGGGACTATCAGAAAGAGGGGGTGCGCTGGATGGCGACCCTGGCCCATCACGGTTTTGGTGCCTGTCTGGCCGATGACATGGGTCTGGGCAAGACGCTGCAGGCGCTGATTGTGTTGCGCATGCGCCAGCACCTTGGCCCTGCGCTGGTGGTGGTGCCCAAGTCAGTGGTCACCAACTGGCAGGAGGAGGTGACCCGCTTCGCCCCCGAACTGGATGTGGTGGTGTTCGAGAACCCGACCGAGCGGGAGGGGATCATTCGCGAGGCCAAGGCCGGTCAGGTGATCCTCATCAACTACGGCATGCTCGGCAGTCTGGCGGAGGCGCTCAAGTCCCGCCGCTGGTCCTCCATGGTGCTCGATGAGGCGCAGCAGATCAAAAACGCCGGCACCCAGCGCGCCAAGCTGCTGTTCCAGCTCGATGGCGATTTTCGCCTCGCCCTCTCCGGCACCCCCATCGAAAACCATCTGGGGGAGCTGTGGAGCCTTTTTACCTTTATCAACCCGGGGCTGCTCGGCAGCCTTGGCGAGTTCAAGCGTCGCTTTGGCAAGGCGGTCAAGGATCCCCAGCACATGGCGCTGCTGCGGGCGGTGATCAGCCCCTTTATCCTGCGTCGTCTCAAGCAGCAGGTGCTGACCGAGCTGCCGGACAAGACCGAGATCATTCACCACATCAGCCTCTCCCCTGAGGAACGTCAGCTCTACGAGGCGACCCGGCGGGAAGTGGTGCAGCAGGTGCAAAGCGCCGATGGCCGCGCCCTGATGCATGTGCTGAGTGGCCTGACCCGGCTTCGCCGCCTCTGCTGCTCACCGGAGCTGGTGATGCCCGAGTGGTCGCAAACCAGCAGCAAGCTGGACGAGGCGATGGCGCTGCTGGAGGAGGCTATTGACGGTGGTCATCGGGTGCTGGTGTTCAGCCAGTTCGTCGATCTGCTGAGTCTGTTGCGGGCCCGCATCGAGCAGAAGTCCTGGGACTACTGCTATCTGGATGGGGGCTGCTCCGCCAAGTCCCGTCAGGACTCCATCCTGCGTTTTCGTCATGAGGAGGTGCCGCTGTTTCTCATCAGCCTCAAGGCGGGGGGCACCGGCCTCAACCTCACCCAGGCCGATACCGTGCTGCACCTCGATCCCTGGTGGAACCCGGCGGTGGAAGATCAGGCGAGCGATC
Organism: Aeromonas sp. FDAARGOS 1404; assembly: GCF_019047085.1. Classification (NCBI taxonomy): domain Bacteria; kingdom Pseudomonadati; phylum Pseudomonadota; class Gammaproteobacteria; order Aeromonadales; family Aeromonadaceae; genus Aeromonas; species Aeromonas sp. FDAARGOS 1404. The sequence goes on along the minus strand of NZ_CP077237.1, from coordinate 731,262 downwards.
GGGCGCACCGGATGGGCCAGACCCAGCCGGTGACAGTGTACCGGCTGGTGTGCGAGCAGACGGTGGAGGAGAAGATCGTCGCTCTGCACGACGAGAAGCGGGCGCTGGCCGATGGTCTGCTGAGCGGCCAGTCGGAAGTGCGCGGGCTGGATGTGGAGAGCTTGCGGGCCCTGCTGATGGGCTGATTGGCGACGCCGCCTTACATACCGTCTATCGATACAGAAAAGGGGAGAACATCCAGGATGTTCTCCCCTTTTCTCGTTTGGGACGCAGATGTGGGATACTCGTTTATCGCGGCAAGGCGGCCCAGCTATTCCTGATCCAGTCACCCCTGATAGAGATAGAGGTGTAGCCGCTCGATGATGGGCTCGCCGCCAATCTTGCGATCTCGCCGCGCCTGTCGGCTCTTGGGGGGATAGTTGCCCAGATGGGTGACCGCGGGCGGGGTATCCGAGCAGAGCAGCAGAGGCAGGCTCGCCTTGATCTGCTGCTTGCGCGGGGTGCGCTCCAGCCAGAGCAGGTTGATCATCGGGTGAGTCTTGACCGGGCGGCGGATCCGCAGCTCGGCATCGGCGGGCAGACGGCGAATGTCGTACACCTCCTGATCCACCATCTTGCTCCACTCCTCGTTGTTGGAGAGGGCCGGTATATAGCGGCGGCTGCGCTCCAGCATCTCAAGCACCTGTTCGCGACTGAGGCGATTGATGGTCTGCTTGTCAGCCCAGGTAAAGCCGAGGGATTGCAGCTCCCCCGCCAACAGGGTCAGCTTGCGGTAGACCTGCAGGGTGATCACCCCAGGCAGGGCGGTATGTACCAGCTCGAACTTCTCGTCCCGTCCCCCCGCCTGCTGCACCAGCGCTTTGAAATCGAGCTTGCGCTGATTGATCTCCTCAACCAGCGGCTGGATCAACGGAGCGGCGGCGGCAGGAAAGCGCAACCAGCCGGGCAGCCGATGAGTTGCCTTGGTGGAGCAGCCGGGGCGGGCGCTGTGGTCCTGATAGGCGGCGAGGGTGGCTGCCAGCGCGGCTTCACCGTTGAGATAGCCCACCTCAATTTGCTCGATCGGGTCGTGTTCTTCCCCCTGTGCAACCGGGGGGAGGGGATAGACATGAGCCTCCTGCAGGTCGAGCTGGCAAAGCAGATCGGCCAGCTGGTTGAGAGAGGCTTCAATGGCGGCCATCTGTTGACGCAGGGCGGCGGTCGGGGTAAAGGTATCCATCGATGATCCTGTGGTCTGACCCGCTGTTGACGACATCAGGTATGACATCGCTGCGGGTAGCAAAACTACTGTATAAATAAACATACCAGCATGCGGTTGGAGTGCCAAGAGGCACTTTGAGGAGGGGGCAATGTGCGCCTCTGAATGGGGATGTGGTGATGGTTTTATTTATGTTTCATGGTGTTAAATAAAGATCGCCACAAGATCATTAAATTAACAATCACGTGTAACTCCGCTGTTGCCAGCTGTTCACACCCTGTCCATCCCTGCATATGTAAAGCAGTAAAATGCATATATAGATGGGTGCCATGCAGCACAATATGCTGTGCGACTCTGCTGGCCAACCGTAAAAATAATTATTTGTTTAAAATCAAAGGATTAAAATTAAATCCTGCCGTTTTTAGACATTAGATTTACTAATGTAACGTATCAAAATTCGTCAATTGAGTCGGTCTGACTCCCTGACTAAGCTTTGCGCATCAAATAAAGCCCAGTGCGTAAACAAATATTCAGAGGAGCCACATCATGGCCAACATGACTTATACCGAAGCCGGTTACCAGCATTCCAGCCAATTGAATCTGGTTGCTCGCGTTAAAATGACCGTTCTGACCTGGCTGGAGCGCAGCCGTAGCCGTCGCCAGCTCTCCGAGCTGCCCGAGTACCTGCTCAAAGACATCGGCCTGAACGAAGCTGACCGTTATCAAGAGACCACCAAGCCGTTCTGGCGTGGTTGATCAGCCGGGCATGGATGCCTCGTTTTTCTGATGATCCGTTTTCTGCTTTGCCCCTGTGGCGCCCAGCCATCAGGCGGGTAATAGTCTGTTTTATCTCCCCCCGTTTTCCCCCTGTTGTGCGTTGATCCTCTTTCCTCTTCTCCTTATTTCACATTGCTATAGCACCTCGCTGTCGTCGCTCGATTGTTATCACAATTGTGTTGTTAATGTTTGAATTTGTTTAAAAAACGATTTTAAGCCGCGATGCCTTGCGTATAATCCGGCCATAGTGTTCCAGCGCAAGAGGGTGAGACGGATGATTCCCCAGCACGATTTTTTGGCCATGACCCGCAGCCACGAGTGGCAGCTCGATCCCTTTGATTTTGCGCTGCCGGATGGCACGCAAGTCAGCGTCTGGGATACGGGCGTGCTCTGTCTGGAGCCTGCCAATGGCGCGGGCGGCCAGCCGGGAGGACGCAAGGATATCGTCCTCTCCTGCGGTATTCACGGCAACGAGACCGCTCCCATCGAGATCTGCAACCAGCTGCTGAGTCGTCTGCTCTCAGGCGAGCTGAGCGCCCGTCATCGGGTGCTGTTCCTGTTTGGCAATCCGGCGGCGATGAATCTGGGGCTGCGGGAGGTGGAGGAGAACATGAACCGGCTCTTCTCCGGAGCACACAGCAAGGGGGAGGGGCTCTGCAATCGGGAGCGGATCCGCGCCATGCGCCTCGAGCAGTATGTGAGCCGCTTCTTTGCCGATCCGGCCCGCCCCCGCTACCATTACGACCTGCACACCGCCATTCGCGGCTCGCGCCACGAGAAGTTTGCCGTCTACCCCTTTCCCCATGAGCGGCCCCACTGCCGCGAGCAGGTGCAGTTCCTCGGCGCCTGCGGGGTGCGTACCATTCTGCTCTCCGCCAGCCCGACCACGACCTTCAGCTACTACAGCTCCCGCCAGCATGGTGCCCACGCCTTTACGGTGGAGTTGGGCAAGGTGCGCCCGTTTGGCGAGAACGATATGACCCGCTTTATCGAAACCCGCCAAGCGCTGCAGGAGCTGGTCACTCAGGATGAGGTGGCGCTGGAGCCGTGGCGGGCGGATGATTTCACCCTGTTTGCCATCGATCGGGTGATCACCAAAAAATCGGCGGACTTTCGCTTCCTGTTCGCCAGCGATGTGGACAACTTCACCGAATTCCCCCAAGGGTTCGTGCTGGCCGAGGATGGTGAGCTGCGTTACACAGTCGAGAAGCCGCGTGAGGCGGTGGTCTTCCCCAATGCCAATGTGGCGATCGGTCAGCGCACCGTGCTGATGGTGGTGCCGACAAGGCTCTGGGAATAGCGCTTGTGCACTTTGTTATGAGGTTCATGAGGCTTTCTGATATGGCTCTGAGCCTCGTTGTCATTCAGATAAAGTGCAGCGTGGCAGGCATAAAAATGGGGCCAGTCAGATGACTGGCCCCATTTTTTATCGGGTTCAAGCGGTGAGGCTTAGCTGTTGTTCTTCACAAACAGGGTCAGCTCCTGACCGGGCTTGAGGTAATCCCCTTTATCCAGCTGATTCCAGCGCATCACATCATTGATGGCCACCTGGAAGCGAGCCGCGATGGAGGAGATGGAGTCGCCACGGCGAACCTGATACACCATCGATTTGTCGCTCTTCTTCCCTTGCTTGGGATAGACCACCAGCTTCATGCCTGGTTTGAGCGCCGACTTGGCATTCAGACCATTCCACCTGGCGAGCTCTTCGTGGGAGACGCCGTGTGCCTGGCTGATGCTCCACAGGTTGTCACCCGAGCGCACCTTGTAACTGACTTTGGCCTTCTGGCTGCTGCCACGGCTTGCCAGCTGTTGCGGTTTGCTGGCGGAGCTGGCCTTGTTGCTGACCTGACCGTGGGTCGGGATCACCAGTTGCTGACCGCGACGCAGGTTGTTGCTGCGCAGATTGTTGGCCAGCTTCAGCTCGTTCACGCTGACGCCATGATTCTGGGCGATGCGCGACAGGGTATCGCCACTGGTGACCTGATAGGAGCGGGTACGAATACGCTCGCTCTTGGGCAGATCTGCCAGTGCCAGCTCCAAGGTATCGGCATACTCTACCGGTACCAGCAGGCGGTAAGGGCCACGGGGCGACATCACGCCACGGCTCAGGGCCGGATTGACCTCCTTGAGCTGTGACGTGCGCAGACCGGCCAGTTGGGCGGCCACATTCAGATCGATCTGGCTGCCGGTCTCCACCACTCGCAGCTTCGGCTCGTTGGCGAGCACCGGCAACTGGATATTGTACTTGTCCGCATTGCTGATCATGTCAGCCATGGCGAGGATCTTGGGCACATACATCCGGGTTTCGCGGGGCAGGTCGAGCGACCAGTAGTCGGTCGGCTTGCCGGCACGCTGGTTACGCTGGATGGCGTTGCGAACCCGTCCTTCACCGGCATTGTAGGCGGCCAGCGTTTGCAGCCAGTCACCATCAAAGAAGCGGTTCAGGTATTCCAGATAGTCGAGCGCCGCATTGGTGGAGGCCAGCACATCGCGCCGTCCGTCATACCAGTTGTCGTGGCGCAGACCGAAGTTCTTGCCGGTGGCGGGCACAAACTGCCACAAACCGACGGCATTGCTGCGGGATCGGGCATGCGGATCAAACATGCTCTCGATCATCGGGACAGTAATAAGCTCCATTGGCAGCTCACGCCGTTCAATCTCCTCTACCATCAGATAGAGGTAGGGTTCAGCCCGGCTGGCAATGGTCGCCAGATGCTTATCATTGCGCAACAGCCACTCACGTTGTTGGCGGATGCGCGCATTGTCCGGAGTTTCCAGTTGCATATCATCGCTGATACGCACCCACAGATTGTCCGTATCTTCCATTTCGTCCAGCTGTTCATCGCCAAACAGGAAATGGGAAGAGTGTTTTTTATGCGCTTTTTTCTTGACCTGGGGGGACTTGATCGGCTCGATTGCCGTTAGCGCCCGGTCATCCTGATGGCTCAGGTTTTGGCAGCCGCTGAGCAACAGCGCTGCCAATAAGGCCGTTCGTACCTTCATCTCGTTCCGGTCATTTTTAGGAAAAACAGCTCGCATCATAAGGGGCAATGGCCCCCTGATCAAGGTTTGTTCAAAAAACGTCCTTCCACTGACGCAGGATGGTGAAGGTATCTACCGGATTTTCCACGCATTTTATCCCATGTTTTTCAGCAGAAAATTTCACTGAATCCTGTTCGCATCGCAGAAAAATGTTGAAAGTGCGTTCGTCACCCAGCCGGGTTGGCAGGCTTGGCAGCCCTTGTTGCCGCAGTTTGCTGATCAGCCCGATCTGGCGGCGGATCGCCGGGTTGTCCGGTTCGACCGCATAGGCAAAACGCAGGTTGGAGAGGGTGTACTCGTGGGCACAATAAATGAGTGTCTCATCGGGCAGGGCGGCGAGTCGTTGCAGCGAGTGGTACATCTGCTCCGGCGTCCCTTCAAACAGGCGGCCACAACCGGCCGAGAAGAGGGTATCGCCACAAAAGAGCATGCCGTTGCCGTGGTAGGCGATGTGGCCGCGAGTGTGCCCGGGCACATGGATCACCTCGAGGGCGAGGCCGTGCCAGTTGATCTGATCGCCATCTTCCAGCCACTGACCGTGGTGATCCGGCATCGGGTCAAGTTTGGGGCCATAGAGTCGGGCGTGGGGGAAGTGGGCAAGCAGGTCGGTGACGCCCCCGACATGGTCGTGATGGTGATGGGTCAGCAGGATTGCATCGAGCACCAGCCCCAATGCCTCGAGCCGCTCCAGCACGGGGGCGGCATCGCCCGGATCGACCACCAGACAGTGATTTTCGTGACGGATCAACCAGATGTAGTTGTCATTAAAGGCTGGAACTGTGATCACTGGATACATGAGTCTGCTTCTCTTTAGGGAGGGTATCTTATATAACAGGATGGCGTTCGAAACCCCGAGTTGAGCCCTATTATGCAGGTGGCACGTACCGAACAACAAATCGAGATCCCGACCAGCTGGTCTGCATTGCCTATGGGGGACTGGGTGGCGGCCGAGATCCAGGATCGGCTCGACAACTGGTGTCCCAATCTGTTTGGGTATCATCTGCTGAAAATTGGCGCTCTGAGCGCTGAACTCTCCTGCAAACGATCTTCCATTCGTCACCAGATCGGGGTCGCCCCCGGCGGGCGGTTGCTCGACATGTATGGCGATCCCCTCGATCTGCCGGTGCGGACCGGCAGCGTCGATGCCTGCCTGCTGGCTCACTGCCTTGATTTCTCCGCCGATCCCCACCAAGTGTTGCGCGAAGCCGAAAGAGTGTTGACCGACGATGGTTGGCTGATCATCAGTGGCTATAACCCCATGAGTCTGGTCGGGATCGGTCACTGTGTGCCGTTCTTGCGGCGCAGAATGCCCTGGTCGGCACGGATGTTCACCCCGGGGCGGGTGACGGACTGGTTGCATCTGCTGGGATGCGAGGTGATGTTCGAGGAGCGTTTCGGTTACTCGTTTATGGGGAAACAGAGCTGGCACAGTTGGTGGCGGGAGAGTATCGGGCGGGATTATTGCAGGGCATTTGCATCGGTATACGTGATTGCGGCCCGTAAACGGCGCTTTCCACTGATCCCGGTGCGGCGGCGCTGGCAACTGCCAAAGTCACTCGCTACACCGGGAATGGCCCGTCAGGGCTGGTAGCCGGTATCCTCGGCCAGATCCTTGCCGCAGGCGGCCTCTCTGGCCAGCTCGTCGCACCGTTCGTTCTCCGGGTGGCCGGAGTGACCCTTCACCCAGAGCCACTCAATCTGGTGGCGACCCACTTCCGCATCCAGCTCCTTCCAGAGATCGACGTTCTTGACCGGTTGCCGGTTGGCGGTCATCCACCCTTTCTTCTTCCAGCCGATGATCCACTGTGTGATCCCCTGGCGGACATACTGGCTGTCGGTAGTGAGGCGCACCTTGCACGGTTCGTTGAGGGTACGCAGCCCCATGATGGCGGCCATCAGCTCCATCCGGTTATTGGTGGTCAACCTGAATCCGGCGGAAATCTCTTTGCGGTGCTTGCCGTAGACCATCACGGCCCCGTAACCACCCGGGCCCGGATTGCCGAGGCAGGAGCCGTCGGTATAGACATCAATCTGTTTTAACATGAGCAATCAATCTGTTTTAACATGAGGCTTGGGGTAAACTAGCGAGTAAGTAAAGCCGAAGTTTGACATAGATTGGATCATGAACACACCCCAACTGAATCGCCAGATCATTCTGGATACTGAAACCACAGGTATGAATACGGCGGGCGGCCCTGTCTATCTGGGGCACCGCATTATCGAAATCGGCTGTGTGGAGGTGATCAACCGCAAGCTGACCGGTAACCACTATCACGTCTATATCAAGCCTGATCGTCTGGTCGACCCGGAAGCGATCCAGGTGCACGGTATTACCGACGAGTTCCTGCGTGACAAACCGTCGTTCAGCCAGATTGCCGACGAATTCCTCGAGTTCATCCGCGGCGCCGAACTGATCGCTCACAACGCACCGTTTGACGTGAGCTTCATGGACTACGAGTTCAGCAAGCTCGGACTCAACTTCAAGACGGCGGATATCTGCACCATCACAGATACCCTGGCGATGGCGCGGGATCTCTTCCCCGGCAAGCGCAACAACCTGGATGTGCTGTGCGATCGTTACGGTATCGACAACTCCCACCGTACCCTGCACGGGGCTTTGCTCGATGCGGAGATCCTGGCGGACGTCTATCTGTTGATGACCGGTGGTCAGACCAAACTCAATCTGGCCACCGAAAGCAATGAAAACGAGAGCAATCAGGACACCAGCATTCGCAGGTTGGAGAGCAACCGACCCGCCCTCAAGGTGGTGCGTGCCACTGCCGAGGTTCAGGCCCTGCACGAAGCGAGACTGGATCTGGTACAGAAAAAGGGAGGAAGTTGTCTGTGGCGGCAATGAGCAAGTGGTGTGCAGGTCTGCTGCTATTGCTCTCGCTGGGGGCGACGGCGACCGAGGTATTTGCCCCTTCCGATATCCCGCTGCTGGATAACCGCTTTCGCATCGATTATGGGGTTAAGGAGATCACCTTCATCATCAAGCGCAAGCCGGGCACCCCGTCCGTGATCCTGGTTCGCCCCGATGGCAGCAAGCTTTACGTGGGCAAGGTCAAACCTGCCGATGTGGGTTGGCTGGCGTTGCCGGAGCACGATCTCATTACCCTGCGCAATCCCATGCCGGGCCCCTGGCAGGCGATTGGCGAGGTGGATCCCGACAACCGGGTGCGCATTCTCTCCGATATCCGGCTCGATATCGCCGCCCTGCCGATGCAGCTCTATCAGGGGGAGGTGGTCAAGCTCAAGGCGTGGTTGCTGATCAATGGTCAGCCGCCGAAAGATAAATACTATCTCTCTGATCTTGGCATGACCGTCAAGCTGCAATCGTTCAGCGATGCCGATAAGAAAGAGGTCGTGCTGGATCAAGTACTTGGCCACTATCGCGATGATGGCAAGGGGCTCGACGAAGTGCCGGGCGATGGCATCATGACGGCGGAAGTGACGCTGCAGGATATTCCCGGTGGCAAGTACCGCGCCATGTTCAGCACGGGCAATCAGGTGTTTGTCCGTGCCCGTTATCAGGATGTGCTGCTTTACCCCTATCCGTTCAGTTATAACCTGGCGCCGCCTTCGGATGAGCTGGGTGCCAAGCTCTCACTGCTAATCGACCGTGATGAGCTGGATCCCGCTTCCGTGGTGGTCAAGGGGAGTGTGACCAGCAATGTGGGCGGCCTCTACGAGTTCAGCGAGACCGCCAGCGACCCCAAGCTTGATATCGATCTCTCCAACATCAAGGAGGTCGGTCAGCATGAGGTGAAAGCAACCCTCTATGGCACCACTCGCCTCGGCCGTGAGCTGAAAATCGAGTTGCCGGTGAAAACCTTCAATGTCTTCCCGCCACCGCCGCCTCCTGTAGAGGTGGTGTCGGCCGCCGCACCGGCCTCCAGTGCCGAGGCGACCCATGAAGCTCCGGCAGAGGAGGAAATGGGCTGGCTGATCTGGGCATTGGCGGGTGGTGGTGTGCTGCTGGCTGTATTGGGTGGGGTCGGGTTTGTGGTGATACAAAAACGGCGTGCCCTGAAGCGTGCTCTGGCCGCTGCGCAGGCCGAGAATCAGCAAGCCGGACAATCTGCCGCCAAGCTGGATCTCAATCTGCCAGAGCAGTAACCCTCGTACTGAAGTGGCGTGATGCCAGAGATAAAAAAACCGCCCTGATGAGCAGGGCGGTTTTTTTGAATTCATAAACAGAACAAGCTGGCTATCAGTGTTCGCCGATATAGACATCCTTGTTCTGCTCGCGGATCTCGAGGAACTTGTCCAGATTGGCCATCATCAGCTCGACCAGCTGGGGGTCGAAATGCTGCCCCTTCTCCTCTTCAATCAGGGCCAGCACCTTGTCCAGCGGCCACGCCTTCTTGTAGCAGCGATCCGAACCCAGGGCATCGAACACGTCAGCCAGCGCCACAATCCGCCCCTCCAGCGGAATATCGGCCCCCTTCAAACCGCGGGGATAGCCACTGCCATTCCACTTCTCATGGTGATTGCCAGCGATGGTGGCTCCAATCTGAAACAGCGCCAGATCGCTGCCGGAGAGCATATCCTGCCCGAGCTGGGCGTGGGTTTTCATGATCTCCCACTCTTCCGGTGTCAACTTGCCCGGCTTGTGCAAGATGGCATCGGGAATTCCCACCTTGCCAATATCATGGAGCGGCGAGGCACGTTTCACCAGCTCGCTCTGCTCTTCGCTCATGCCCATCAGGTGGCAGAATTGTTCGGTATAGAGCGCGACCCGTTTGACGTGCAGCCCTGACTCTTTTGAACGGGTTTCGACCAGTTCGCCGATGCGATAGATGATCTCCCGCTGGTTGTCGGCGATCACCTCATTGAGCCGGATATTCTCCAGCGCCACTATGATGTTTTCGGTAAACAGCGTCAGCAGACTGGTATCGATCTGGCTGAGCTGGCGGGTGGTCTCGATGTGGAATAGCAGGTGGTGGCGCGGATTCTGGCAGTAGAGCACCATCTGGGTGGCGTTATAGACGTTGCTGCGCTTGCTCATAGCCTGGCGCAGGATCTCCGGCGCGTCCGTGAGGAGCATGGCGGGATGGCCGGGGAGCAGGGGCTCCAATATTTGATCCTTCACCTCATAGGCGTATTGCTTGACGTCGTATATCTGGGTTTCCCCCAGATGGAGCAGGGCGCTGAGCTGCTCCTGGGCGCCTTCGACAAACTGGCGCAACGCCCGTTTCTCAAAGATCCCCTTGGAGGCTTCGATGACTTTTTCCAGCCCCTGACGGTTACTCTCCAGGGTGCGGATATCCCGATAGGATCGCAGGCTGGCCCGCAGCAGGGTGCGCAGCTTTTGGGAGGTGAGCTCGGTTTTATCCTTGTAGTCGTTGATGTCGTAGTTGGTGACCACGTCATCTTCCGGCGCCTGGCCGGGTTGGCCGGTACGCAACACGATGCGCACCATCTTGTTTTGCAGATCTTCGCGGACGTATTTGACGACGTCGAGACCGGCATGGTCGACTTCCATCACCACATCCAGCAGCAGCAGGGCGACATCCGGCGTAGTCGCCAGCAGCTCCTTGGCTTGTGCTGCGGAATAGGCGTGCAGAAAGTCGATGGGGCGATTGTCAAACTCGAACTTGTTCAGGGTGATCTTGGTGATGCGATGAACCTCGGGTTCATCGTCAACGATCATCACTTTCCAGCCCGCTTGCTGCACATCGGTGAGAGCAAGATCGTCGTCATCAATAATCAGGATTTCGTCATCCATCATACAATCCTGTTTGGCATCCTGTGCTTACATTAACTGCTCAACTAAGGATAGGAAACTTATTGAGAAATAAAATTTGATCTCGCAAAACTATGGTCGAAATAAGCAAATGGAACCCTTTGGCCAATCCAGGTGAGGTGCGGGCTTTCTGTTGTGAATCAAGGTGTCCCAATGCACCACCTTGTGTCCCTCACCCGGTTGAGCCGCAAGAGGGAAAAAGCCAGTCCGGCTCGGATCAAGGATAAAGACGAGAATAGATCTTATTTGATAATTATTCCTATTTAAGGGTAGCATGCAGGTTGATTCGAAGAGGAGTTTATTCGTGACCCAGAGCCTGCCTCCCAATCGCCCCCGTCCGGTGACGGTCAAGCGAGTGCAACAACTTACCCCTCATCTGCGGCGCATCACGTTTGGCGGCCGTGAACTGGCCGATTATCCCTTTACCTGCGGTGGTGCCCATATCAAGGTGATGCTGGCCCAGCCTCACCAGAGCGAACCCGTCATGCCAGCCATGACGGCGGGCGGCCCGCGCTGGAGCAATCCGGCGGACAAGCCGGTGATCCGCACCTACACCATCCGCGCGTTTCGCCGTGATGAGCTGGAGCTCGATATCGACTTTGTTCTGCATGGCGATAGCGGGCCAGCCAGTGCTTTTGCTGCCCATGCCAAGCTGGGGGATAAGGTGATTCTCTCCGGGCCGGGTGGCCCCAACCCCATGCTGCAACCGGCAGAGCACTACTGTCTGGTGGGCGATCTCACCGCCTTGCCCGCCATCATGGCGATGTGCGAAGTGATGCCTGCCGATGCCTGCGGGGAGATTGCCATCCTGTTGCCGGATCAGGCGGATGCCCAGCCGCTGACACTGCCGGTCGGCGTACACTGCCACTGGTTTGTGGGAGAGCCCGCAACCAGCGGTATTCTGGAGCATGTGCAGGCCTTGCCTCTCTCTCGGGATGGCGGTTTCTTCTGGCTCGGTGGGGAGGAGGCGCTGGTGCTGCCGCTGCGTCGCCATTTTCGTTCCGTGCTCGAGGTGGATCGCCAGTCGCTCTATGCGGTTCCTTACTGGCGCAGAGGCAAGAGTGAAGAGGCCTATCATCAGACTCGCCATGATGTGATGGACAGCTGAGCAGAAGAGAGCCAGCCACACATCAAAGCTTGCAAATAAAAATGATTTGCATTTAGTATTGCGCCGTCCGGGTATTCGTCCGGGCGGCGTTTTTATTTCCGTTGACACAAGAGTGCCCTGTTTTCATGTCGGTTTGGCTGGATGTTGTCAGACCCCAACGCAAGGAGTTGTAAAGGGTGGTTAAGTACCAGACCCGTCTGTTCTGGCTGGCATTGCTCCTTCTCTGCACGCTGTTTTGCCTCTCGCTGGCCACCGGGGCCGGCGTCTATGGTGCCCGCGAGGTGTTCGGGTATCTGACGCACAATCCCCTGTGGGTCAGTGACGAGAAACTTGCCATGGTGCTCAATACCTTGCGGCTGCCGCGCACTCTCTGTGCCATGGTGGTCGGCGCCTCTTTATCTCTGGCGGCCTCCTTGTTGCAGAGCGCGACCCGCAACCCGCTGGCGGAACCCGGCCTGCTGGGGGTCAACGCCGGGGCCGTCTTTGCGCTGGTAGTGGGGCTTACCTGGTTCGGGGTGGAGTCCGCCTACGGCTATCTGCTCTGGGCCGGACTCGGCGCGCTGTTGGGCAACGTGATTGTGCTGGGGCTTGGCATGATGATTGGCCGCTCCAACCCCCTCAAGCTCATTCTGGTCGGGGTGGCGCTCTCCGCCACCTTCGGCGGTCTCTCCAGCTTTCTGCTGCTCTCCAACAAGATGGTGCTGGAGCAGTACCGCTTCTGGAACCTCGGCTCCCTGTCGGCGGCCAATCTCGATGCCATCATTGCCGTGCTGCCCTTCGTGCTGGCGGCGTTTGTCATCACCTTGCTGCTCTGTCGCCAGCTGACCCTGATGCAGATGGGGGACAGTCAGGCCCAAGCGCTGGGGATCCGCCCCAACCGGGTGCGGATTGGCGTGCTGCTGGCCGCAACCCTGTTTACCGCCAGTGCCATTGCTATCGCTGGCCCCATCGGCTTTGTCGGCTTTCTGGCCGCCTACTGTGGCCGACTGGTGGAGCCGGTGAAACTGTCGGTGCAGGTCTGTTTCTCCGCCCTGTTCGGCATGCTGTTTCTGCTGTTGGCCGACATTCTGGCGCGCTGGCTGATCCAGCCGTTCGAGTTGCCCAACGGGGTTATTCTGGCCCTGATTGGCGCACCAGTGCTGATCGCCATCGTCCATCGCGGGGGCTTTCGTACCCTGCTGACCGTCAAGTGAGGGGCTGATGCGTACACCTACCGATATGCTCTGCCTGCGGGCCGGCAACCGCTCTTTGCTGATCCATCTGCCGAGCTGGCGCTGGCTGGTACTGCTGGCCATGGCGCTGCTGGCGCTGGCTCTGCTGGCCCTGAGCGTTGGCGGCGGCAAGCTCGGCTTTGCCGGGGTGGTCAACACCCTGCTGGGGGAGGGGACGCGGCTTGAGCAGCTCACCCTCTTCAAGATCCGGCTGCCGCGCATCCTTGGGGTCGTGGTGGCAGGGGCCGCCATGGGGCTTTCCGGCTGTCTGGTGCAGACGCTGGTTCGCAACCGGCTGGCCACCCCCGACATGGTGGGGGTCAACAACGGCGCCTCTCTGGCCATCATCATCTTTTCCCTCTACCTGACCGTGGGCAGCTGGCCCTGGTGGGCTGCCCCCATCGGCGCTATCTTCGCGGCGCTGGTGCTCTATGCTCTCTGCCGCAAGCCGGGTGAGCAGGGCTATCTGTTCGTGGTGATCGGCATCGGCCTCTCCGAGCTGTTCGAGGCGCTCGGCCAGTTTGTGATGTCCACCCAGGCCTTGCTGCACCTGAGCTCTCTCTATCTGTGGAATATGGGCAGCTTTATCGCCGTGGGTTACAGCACCATCACCCCCATCGCCATCCTGTTGCTGCTGCTCTGCCCCTGGATCGTCTATCTCTCCCGCTCGCTGGCGGTGCTGCGCTTTGGCCCCGAGATGGCCAGAGGGCTTGGCGTCAACGGCGATCGGGTGCAGTTGGGCGTTCTGGCGCAGGCCATTCTGGTGGCAGCGCTCGGCACCGCCATCGGCGGCCCCGTGGTCTTTATCGCCATGGCGGCCCCCATTCTTGCCTCCTGGCTGGTGAAAGACCGGGTGGTGCCGCTCTGGCTGGCGGCGCTTAGCGGCGCCCTGCTGCTGCTTGCCAGCGATACCTTGGTCCGGGTGCTGGCCAGCCCCCACGAGGTGGCGACCGGCATCATGACCCGCATTCTCGGCGGCCTGTTGCTGCTGTTTCTTCTTGTTAATGATCGCCAGAGGGCTGACTGATGACGCTCACCGTAAATCGCCTCCACTTCGCCTATCAGCAGACGCCCATCCTGCGGGATATCTCCTTCAGCGTGCCGAGAGGCAAGCTGGTGGGGATCGTCGGCCCCAACGGCTGCGGCAAATCGACCCTGCTCAAGCTGTTATCCGGCCAGATGAAAGCCCAACGCGGCGAGATCCTGCTCAAGGGCAAGCCGCTTGCCAGCTACCCCATGAAGGGGCTGGCGCGGGAGCTCGCTTATCTACCCCAGCGGCCGACCCTGCCTGCCGGCATTCTGGTTGAGCAGCTGGTGCAGTATGGCCGCCACCCCCATCAGGGCTGGTTCAATCAGTGGGGTGAGGAGGATGCCCGCATGGTGCGTATTGCCTGCGAGCGAATGCAGCTTGAGGGGATCTGGCAGCAGAGCGCCGCGTCCCTCTCCGGCGGGCAGGCACAGCGGGCGTGGCTGGCGATGATCCTGGCGCAGGACAGCGACATGGTGCTGCTTGACGAGCCCACCAGTGCCCTCGATATCGGTCACCAGACCGAGGTGATGGAGGCGATTCATCGCATCACCGCCGAGGGCAAAACCGTGCTGCTGGTGATCCACGATCTGGCGATGGCGGCCCGCTACTGTGACGAGCTGATCGCCATCGGCGAGGGGACCATTGCCGCCATGGGCCCGGCCTGGGAGGTGGTGACCAAATCCCTGATCGACCAGCTCTACCAGACCAGTGTCGACATTCTGCATGCCCCCGGTGACGGGGCGCCCATTATCGTACCCCGTCGCCACGAACATGGCCGCACCCTGCGTTCGGCGAGTTGAGTCATATGGGACTGCTCTATTGGTCCACCGAGTGTATTCACGCGGCCGATTATCCGTGCCGTGCAACGAGAAGGAGTGAGATGATGAAGCGTTTTGCCGCCCTGGCAGCAGCCATCCTGATGCTGGCTGCGCCGCTGGTTCAGGCGCAGGAGATGCGTGAAGTGACCGATGCGTTTGGCCAGAAGGTGCAGGTGCCAGTCCAGCCAACGCGGGTGGTGGTGCTGAGCGAGCTCGAACTCGACAGCACCCTGACCCTGGGACTGACCCCCATCGGCGCCGTCAATGGCCGTGGTCAACCCACCTTGCCTCGCTATTTGCTTAACAAGGCGGGTATGGGGATCCAGGTGATCGGCGATCTCGACAGCCCCAATCTGGAGTCGCTGATTGCGCTGGAGCCCGACCTTATCCTGACCGGCCAGACCCGTCCCGAACTGCTTACCTTGCTGGGGGAGATCGCGCCGACCGTGGTGACCAGCAAGTGGGGGGAGCCGTGGCAGGATAGCTTCCGCCGCACCGCCCACACCCTTAACCGCGACCAGCAAGGGGATACTTTCTTGCTGCAGTATGCCGAGCGGTTGACTCAGGCCCGCAGCAAGCTTGCCAATCATCAGGGGGAGAGCATCAGCATAGTGCGCTGGAACCCCAAGGGGCCGAGCTTTATGTATCAGGGCACCTTTGCCAGCAGCGTAGTGGAGTCGATGGGGCTGGTACGCCCAAGCAAGCAGCAGGGTACTGGCGCACCCCACTCACCGGCGCTGAGTCTGGAGTCCCTCAACCTGCTGGATGCCGACTGGCTGGTGGTCGGCACCCTGAGCGCCACCGGTGATGCGGTGGATGCCATGCGTCAGGCGGAGCAGACCCCAGCGTTCCAGCAGTTGCCGGTGATCAAAGCCAAGCGCTTTGGCGCTGTGGATGGGTCGCTCTGGACCTCCAGCGGCGGCCCGCAGGCGGCTCTCAAGGTGATCGAGGATGTGGAGCAGTTGCTGTCAACCCGCAGCTGAGTGCTATCGCGTGCCAGAGGTTGACCACACGAACAGGTTGATCAAAAGAAGAGGGAGGCTGATGGCTCCCTCTTGCGTTGTCACTGTCTATCGTGACCTCTTGGCGAGCCAGAGCCGTTTATTGCGGCTGGATGGCTGTCACTGTGAGCTTGCCGCTCTGGCTTTCGGCATGAAAGTGGATGGCATCCCCCACCTTCAGCCCCTTGAGCTGGGCCGGATCTGCCACTCGAAAGACCATGGTCATGGCGGGCATCTTGAGATTCTCGATCGCCTCGTGCTTGATGCCGACCTTGCCGCTCCCCTCATCGAGGCGGGTAATGACCCCCTTGGTCATCACCATTGCGGCCTGTTCGCTCATCTCACCCGTCTGACTCATATCGTGCCCTTCATGGTGCATCATCTCTTCGGCTTGCAGGTTGGTCTGGGTGGCAAGGCCAAGCAGCAGGGTCAGGGTCAGCGTTTTGTAGTTCATGATGGTTTCCTTATCGTTCAGTCAATATGGATCGTGAAATCGGGTTATTCGGATTGCGGGTACGCGCTCTTGCCAAGGCTGCGACTGCGCCACAGGTAGTAGGCGGCGGGCAGCACCAAGAGGGTTAGCACCAGCGCGCTCACCATGCCGCCGATCATGGGGGCGGCGATGCGCTGCATCACCTCGGATCCGGTGCCGTGGCTCCACATGATGGGCAAGAGGCCAGCGATGATGGTGACCACCGTCATCATCTTGGGGCGTAGGCGCAGGGCGGCGCCCTGGATCACCGCCCGGTGCAGACCCGCCTTGTCCGGCTTGCCACTGGCCACCAGGTCATCCCAGGCATGGTTGAGGTAGACCAGCATCAAGACGCCGGTCTCTACCGCCACCCCCGCCAGAGCGATAAAGCCCACCCCGACCGCCACCGAGAGGTTGAAGTCGAGCAGCCAGAGGGTCCAGATCCCCCCCACCACCGCCAGCGGCAAGGTGGTGAGAATGAGCAGCACCTCCTGAACGCGGCGAAACGCCAGATAGAGCAGCAGCACGATAATGGCGACCGTCAGCGGCACCACGTAGGCGAGGCGCGCCTTGGCCCGTTCCATGTACTCGTATTGGCCAGACCAGGTGAGGGCGTAGCCCGCCGGCAGCACCAGCTGCTTGCCCACCTCGGCTTTGGCCTCATCGACGAAGGAGCCGATATCGCGGCCGCGAATATCGACGTAGACCCAGCCGTTGAGCCGCGCGTTTTCACTGCGCAGCATGGGGGCTTCATCGCTGATGTAGACCCGGGCTACATCCGCCAGCGCGATGCGAGCGCCACTTGGAGTGACCACCGGCAGCAGCTCCAAGCTGGCTACAGAATCGCGATAGCTCTGGGGGTAGCGCAGGTTGATGGGATAGCGTTCGCGCCCCTCGATGGTTTGGCCCACCTCCATGCCGCCCACTGCGGTGGCGAGCACCGCCTGTACATCGGCGATGTTGAGGCCATAGCGGGCCGCTTTGAGCCGGTCGATATCCACCTTCACGTAGCGGCCACCCGCCACCCGCTCGGCGTAGACCGATGAGGCGCCCTCCACCTTGCCAACGATCTGTTCGAGCTGTTGGCCGAGTTGCTGGATCACCTTGAGATCCGGCCCCGCTATCTTGATGCCGACCGGGGTCTTGATACCGGTGGCAAGCATGTCGATGCGGGTCTTGATGGGGGGCACCCAGGCGTTGGTGAGGCCGGGGAAGCGGATGAGGGAGTCGAGCTCCTCTTTCAGCTTCTCCGGGGTCATGCCGGGGCGCCACTGATCCCGGGGCTTGAGCTGGATGCTGGTCTCCATCATCACCAGATCGGCAGGGTCGGTGGCGGTTTCGGCGCGCCCCGCCTTGCCGAACACGTTCTGCACCTCGGGCACGGTGCGAATGAGCTTGTCGGTCTGCTGCAAAATCTCCCGCGCCTTGCCCACCGAGATATTGGCCGCGGTGGTGGGCATATACATGATGTCCCCCTCATCGAGCGGCGGAATAAACTCGGAGCCCAGGTACTTGAGCGGCCAGAAGCCCGCCACCGTCACCACGGCGGCGACAGCCAGAGTGGTTTTCGGACGGGCCAAGACGGCTTTGAGCAGCGGCACATAGCCCTGGCTTAGCCAGCGGTTCAGCGGGTTGGCCTGCTCCGCCAGCACCTTGCCACGGATGAAGTAACCCATGATCACCGGAACGAGAGTGATGGCGAGCCCGGCCGCCGCCGCCATGGCGTAGGTCTTGGTGTAGGCGAGCGGGTGGAACATCCGCCCCTCCTGCGCCTCCAGCGCGAACACTGGCAGGAAGCTGATGGTGATGATCAGCAGGGAGAAGAAGATGGCGGGCCCCACCTCGATGCTCGCCTCCGTGATGATGCGCCAGCGGTTCTTGTCGGTGAGCGCCTCCCGCTCCATGTGTTTGTGGACGTTCTCGATCATCACGATGGCGCCATCCACCATGGCGCCGATGGCGATGGCGATGCCCCCGAGCGACATGATGTTGGCGTTGATCCCCTGCAGGTGCATGACGATAAAGGCGGTCAGGATGGCGATGGGCAGGGTGATGACCACCACCAGCGACGAGCGCAGGTGGAACAGGAAGGCCAGACAGACCAGCACCACCACTGCGAACTCCTCCACCAGCTTGCCGGAGAGGTTATCGATGGCGCGCTGGATAAGGTCGGAGCGATCGTAGACGGTGACCACCTCCACCCCCTCCGGCAGGCTGCTCTTCAGCTGGGCGAGCCGCGTCTTGACCCCGTTGATGGTGTGCTGGGCATTCTCGCCGTAGCGCATCACTATGATGCCGCCCACCACTTCCCCTTCGCCGTTGAGCTCGGCCAGACCGCGCCGGCTCTGGGGGCCGGTGACTACATCCGCCACGTCACCCAGCAGCAGCGGGGCGCCGCGTACCGTGGTGCCGAGCGGGATCTGCTTCAGATCCTCGACACTCTTCAGATAGCCGTTGGAGCGCACCATGTACTCCGCTTCCGCCATCTCGATGACGGAGGCGCCGGTCTCCTGATTGCCCTGTTTGATGGCGGTCTCGATAAGGGAGAGCGGAATGCCGTAGGCGCGCAGCTTGTCCGGATCGACCCGCACCTGATACTGGCGCACCATGCCACCGACTGTAGCGACCTCGGAGACCCCCTCAACCGTCTGCAACTCGTACTTGAGGAACCAGTTCTGCAGCGAGGTGAGCTGGCTGAGGTCATGCTTGCCGGTTCTGTCCACCAGCGCGTACTGATAGACCCAGCCCACCCCGGTGGCATCGGGGCCGAGCTGGGGACGGGCAGAGGCGGGTAGGTTGGGGGCAACCTGGCTCAAATACTCCAGCACCCGGGCGCGGGCCCAGTAGAGGTCGGTGTTGTCGTCAAACAGCACATAGACGAAGGAGTCGCCGAAGAAGGAGTAGCCGCGCACCGTGGTGGCCCCCGGCACCGCCAGCATGGCGGTGGTGAGCGGGTAAGTCACCTGATCCTCCACCACCTGGGGCGCCTGGCCCGGATAGGCCGTCTTGATGATCACCTGTACGTCGGAGAGATCCGGCAGGGCGTCCACCGGGGTCTGTTTGACCGACCAGAGCCCCCAGGCGGTGAGCATGAGGGTCAATAGCAGCACCAGAAAGCGGTTGCCGATGGACCAGCGAATGATGGAAGGGATCATGATCTGGCTCCTCCCTCTTGGCATGGCGTGAACGGCAGGACATGGTTGCTAGTAAAGCGGCAAGAGATCGACGGGATCATGACTTCTTCTCCATCTCGGGCATCGCCATCTGATGCTGGCTATGGTCCATGCCTTCCATCTCATCCGACGCAGGCTTGGCTTCGCCGTCAGTAGCGGTTGCCTTCTCCTGATGGATGTTGGTGATGCGGTACTCATCCCCATCCTGCATCACCTGCAGATGGAGGGTCTGCCCCTCGGCCAGCTGGCTGATGTCGACCCCTTCGGCGACGGTGAATTCCATCTCCATGGCGGGCCACTGCCACTCGGGGATGGGCTGGTGGGAGACCATCAGGGTGCGGTTGGCCAGATCGATGCTTTCAACCTCGCCCTGGGTCCACACCTGGGCGGGGCGCACTGCAGTCATACGCTGGAAGTCTGAATCGATGGCCGACTCGGAGTCGAGCAGGAACTGGGTCGAGCTGACTATGCTGTCACCCGCTTCCACCCCTGCCTTGATGGCAACCTTGTCGCCAAACTGGGGGCCGAGAGTGATGGCGACCGACTTGAAGTTGCCATCCCCCAGCGCCAGCACCAGCCGATCCTGACTGCCGGTGCGGATCACAGCTTCGCTCGGCACCACCAATTGCGGCTCTCCCTGCCCGGTGCGAATGCTCACCTTGGCAAACATATTGGGTTTCAAAAACTCGTCCGGGTTGTCAAAGCGCAGTCGCACCTTGAGGGTGCGAGTAGCTGCGTCCAGTGTCGGGTAGAGGTAATCCACCTTACCTTGCCAACTGCGACCGGGGGCATAGTCGAGAGTCATGGTGACCGGATCCCCCACCTTCAGCTGGGCTGCCTGGCGCTCGAATACCTCGGCACTGACCCACACCTGCTTGAGGGTGCTGATGTTAAACAGCGCCGCAGCGGGCTCCACATACTGGCCTTCGCGCACTTTCAGCTCGGAGACATAACCGCTGCTTGGGGCATAGATACGCACCGTCTCCTGCACCTGACGGCTGCGCTTGAGGGCCGCAATCTGATCTGCCGGCACCTGCAGGGACTTGAGCTTGCCCTCGGCGGCGCGCAGCAGCAGCGGATTGGCGGTGTTGAGTGCCAGCAGGTACTCGTGCTGGGCGTTGACCAGATCCGGGGCGTAGAGCTCGTAAATCAGGCTCCCCTTACTCACCTGCTGCCCCTCGCTCTTGATGGCGAGGGTGCGGATCCAGCCCGCCATGCGGGCGTTGACCGCCTCCAGTCGGTCTTCGTCATAGCCGACGTAGCCCACCGTTTCGATCTGCTGGTGGATGGGCAATTTTTCCACCTTAGCAAGGCGCACCCCCAGGTTCTGCTGGATCTCGGGGCTGATGGTGACGGTGCCCGGCGAGCCGTTTTTTTGTTCCTCATAGACGGGGATAAAGTCCATCCCCATGTTGTCCTTGGCCGGGCCGTCGCGCTTGTCGCGGGGATCCATGGGGTTGACCCAGTAAAGGGGCGTCTTCTCTTTGACACTGGCGCCATCGGAGGTCTGTTTGGCGGCCCAGTAGCCGCCACCGGCACCAAGGGCGAGCAGCAGGGCCGACATCAGGATGATCTTGTTCATGACTGGCCTCCGGCGCGGATCTGCATGCAGAAAGTGCAGGAGGATAAGGCGCCCGCGAAGGCAGCAACCTTGGACGGTGAAAAGTGGGCTGGTGACATAATACGTCTTCTCTTTTGCAGGCCGCCGGTCGGGTGAGGTGCAAGGCATCACCCAAGGGGCTGGCGGCAAACGGGGCGCAGCTGTATCAGTGCGCACGGCTCCCTGTGAGCGGACCGGTTTGGCCGGGGCGCAGGGTCAGGCAAGGCTGCAGAAAACTGACAAGCCAAGGCTTGTCGCTGCCGCAAGAGAAGGACTTTCTAGTGGCGTAACACCGACAGCATCAGATGTCGGCGCGGCCAGGAAGGAGGGTGAGTACCGCGGGAGCGCAGGAAGGGATCCCGCAACCAGTTATCAAGCAGTGACGCTGCGACGTTGTTGCCAAGCAGCAGGGGGAAGATCAGCAGGGCGACCAATACACCCAGCAGAGCCATCGCGCCGAAGGAGAGAGCATTGACGCCGGTCTGCATCTGGCACTCATCGCCCATGGCTGACCCCTCGTCTCCCTGATGGCAGGAGAGAGGCATGACATCGCCCGAGTGATCCATAGCGAGCATTGCATGAGAGATATCGTCATCCGCAACCGCCATGGATGAATCGAACATCACCATCGACTGGGCGCTGTTTGGGGTCGGCTCGGAGGCGGGGGGAGAACCATGCCAGCTGATGCAGAGGGTCAGATTGCAGACGAGCAGCAGCGCCAGCAATAGCCGGGCCAGAGCAACACAGGGCAATCTTGCAGCAAGCTGGGTGAGTGACAATCCGAGCATCCTTCGGGAATAAGTTGCCAAACTCTAAACCTTGCTCGCAGGAGAAGGTCAAGGCTTCTGCTGGCGCTGCTGTTGCAGGTAGAGGTCACTGTACTTTTCCAGCAACTGGTCTATCCATTGACTCATGCCGGGCGCTTGCAACATGGGCTCCAGTTGTTCGAGGGTGTCAAGATGGGTGGATTGCAGTGAAACAGAAATATA
Source organism: Aeromonas sp. FDAARGOS 1404 (assembly GCF_019047085.1). Taxonomy (NCBI): domain Bacteria; kingdom Pseudomonadati; phylum Pseudomonadota; class Gammaproteobacteria; order Aeromonadales; family Aeromonadaceae; genus Aeromonas; species Aeromonas sp. FDAARGOS 1404. The sequence continues at coordinate 709,094 of NZ_CP077237.1, read as the reverse complement.
GAGCTCACCGCGCTGCAGTGGCCACTGCAGATCAGCCAGCCCGCTGTCCGGGTAATTGTCGCTCAGAAACAGGCGACCGGAAGAGCGGCCATAAGGAACGAAGTCGACCCGGTCACTGGCCAGCAGGCCAAATACCTGCTTGAGGGAGTTGACCCTGTAGATGCGGGTATTCTCTTGCAAAAAATCATCCATTTCGCTGCCAAGGCTAACGCCTATCATCATGGCGCCCCGCAGTCCGGTCAGGTCCTCCCGTCGTTGCAACAAGCGGCTGCCGGGTTGGCGCACGAACACCGCCATGTCATTGATGGCCATGGGGGTTCGGGTAAAGCGGGAGTAGTGCGCTCTCTCTTCGTTGCGCAGCGCACAGATATTGATGTCGACCTCTCCTTTCGCCACTTTCTGCTGACAGCGGGCCCAGGGGCCCACATAGGCGAGATCCACATTGAAACCCAACCGTTGATAGAGGGTACTGGCTACTTCGGCACAAACGCCGATAATCTTGCCATCGCTCAGCCAGTTCCAGGGGGGATAATCGTGATGACCACAGGCGGAGAGGGTAGTGGTCGTCAAGGTCGTCGCGAGCCAGAGCTGAGCCAGCATATCCGGATCCTGTGCAAAAAAGTCTCGATGTGTGTCATTGAAGCACACCGCAGACAAAAAAATACCCCCGCACGGGCGGGGGTATTTTGTTATCGGTGGAACGCCTGGGGAGAGCGTTACTGCTTGGCGCGCTTTTCCGATCCTCTCATGATGAGGCGGAAGAAGAGCGGGATAAAGAAGATGGCGATAAAGGTGGCCGCCAGCATGCCGCCGATGACCGGCCAGCCGAGGGCGTGACGGCTTGCCGCACCGGCCCCGCTGGAGGTGACCAGCGGCACACAGCCGAGGATGAAGGCGAGCGAGGTCATCACGATGGGACGGAAACGCAGGCGCGCCGCCTCCAGTGCCGACTCGATGAGGCTCATCCCCTCTTCGTGCTTCATCACCGCGAACTCCACGATCAGGATGGCGTTCTTGGCGGCAAGGCCGACCAGGGTCACCAGCCCGATCTGGAAGTAGACGTTGTTGGTCAGCCCCACCAGCCAGGTGGCGAGCAGGGCACCGAACAGGGCGAACGGTACGGCGGTGATCACCGCAAACGGCAGGCTCCAGCGCTCATACTGGGCGGCCAGAATGAGGAAGATCATCACGATACCGAAACCAAAGGCCATGCCAGCGCTGCCTGCGGCCGCTTTCTCCTGATAGGCGGAGCCGGTCCATTCCAGCTTGGCGTCGTTGCCAAGAGCTTCATTAGCAACCTCTTCCAGCGCGGCGATGGCCTGACCCGAGCTGTAGCCAGGGGCAGGCTGTGCCATGATCTTGGCGGCCTGGAAGATGTTGAAGCGTTCGACCAGTTCGGGGCCGGTGGCATCACGCACCGTCACCAGACTGCTGAGCGGGATCATCTCCCCCTTGTCGGAGCGGACATAGACGTTGCGGATGTCGCTCTTCTTGGCGCGATAGTCTGCCTCGGATTGCAACTGCACCCGGTAGGTACGGCCGAACTGGTTGAAGTCGTTGACATAGACCTGGCCGAAGGTGGCCTGCATGGTGTCGAACACCGCGTTGATCGGCAGCCCAAGCGCCTTGGCTTTTTCGCGGTCCAGATCCAGATAGACCTGCGGCACGTTGGCGCGGTAGGTGCTGGTGACGCTGGCAAACTCCGGGCGCGCCTTGGCCGCTTCGAGGAAGCGTTGCACTTCGCCTGAGAAGGCCTGGGCGTTGCCGGTGCCACGGTTTTGCAGATAGGCCTCAAGGCCACCTGTGGTGGACATCCCCTGAATGGGAGGCGGGTTGAAGGAGGCGACAAAGCCATCCGCCAGCCCCATCAGGCTCAAGCCCTGGAAGGTCTTGGCCAGCGAGAAGGAGTCCTGTCCGGCCCCCTGACGCTCGCTCCAGTCCTTCAGGGTAATGAAGGTCATGCCGCTGTTGCTGATGATGGCATTGGAGAGAATATCAAAGCCCGAGAAGGTGATCACATCCTTCACATGGGGGTTGGCCATGGCGATCTTGTCGAACTGATCCGCTACCGCCTGGGTCCGGCTCATCGCGGCCGCATCCGGCAGCATGACGGCGGAGATGAGGTAGCCCTGATCTTCGTTCGGTACCAGTTCGCCCGGCACTTTCAGGAAGAGGCCGTAGATGGAGAGGATCAGCACGGCGATGATGGCAAAGGCGACCCCCACCCGACGGTTCAGGAAGGCCACACCCCGTACATAGCCGCGGGTCAGCTGGTCAAATTTTTCGTTGAACCAGACGAAGAAGCGGGCCGGTTTGTGGTGCCCCTCTTTCAGCAACACGGCGCAGAGAGCCGGGGAGAGAGTCAGTGCCACCAGACCGGAGATGGCGACCGAGACCGCGACCGTGATGGCGAACTGTTTGTACATCACCCCGGTCATGCCACCCATAAAGGCGACCGGCAGGAACACGGCGCAGAGCACCAGCACGATGGCGACCACCGGACCGGAGACCTCCTGCATGGCGAGGATGGCAGCCTCTTTGGCGGAGCACTTCTTCTCGCTCATGATCCGCTCGACGTTCTCCAGCACCACGATGGCGTCATCCACCACGATACCGATGGCAAGCACCATGCCGAACAGGGTCAGCAGGTTGATGGAGAAACCGAGCACCAGCATGCCGGCGAAGGTCCCGATGAGCGACACCGGCACCGCGATACAGGGGATCAGGGTGGCGCGTAAGTTCTGCAGGAACAGATAGACCACCACGAACACCAGTACGATCGCCTCGAACAGGGTGTGTACCACCTCTTCGATGGAGATCTTCACGAACTCGGTGGTGTCATAGGGGATCTGGTACTCGATATCCTGCGGGAAGCGCTCCTTGAGTCGCTCCATGGTGGCATGTACCGCATCGGCAACCGCGACGGCGTTGGCGCCCGGTTGCAGATAGGTGGCAATACCGATGGCCGGTTTGCCGTTGGCGCGGGCGACCAGATCATAATCCTTGCCCCCCAGCTCGACCCGGGCGACATCGCGGACCCGGATCTTGGAACCATCGGGCATGGAGCGGACGATGATGTTCTGGAACTCCTTCACATCCTCAAGGCGCCCCTTGGTCTGCACCGTGTAGGTGAAGTCGATGGGGGCCGTGGTGGGCTGAGCACCGATCTTGCCTGCTGCGAACTGGGTGTTCTGCTCGCGAATGGCGCCGATCACGTCGCTCGGGGTGAGCTCGAGCTGAGCCAGTCGATCCGGCCTGAGCCAGATACGCATCGCATAGTCGGTACCGCCAAACAAGGTGGTATCACCGATGCCGGGAATCCGCTTGAGCTCGTCGATGATGTTGAGCAGGGCGTAGTTCGACAGATAGGTGGTATCAAACGAGCCGTTCGGTGACTGGAGGGTAACCACCTGCAGGATGGAGGTCGATTTCTTCTTGACCGTCACCCCCTGCTTTTTCACCTCTTCCGGCAGCTGGGCCATGGCGGCCGAGACCCGGTTGTTGACGTTGATGGTGGCCTGATCCGGATCGGTGCCGATCTCGAAGTAGACGTTGAGGTTCATCTGGCCGTTGGAGGCCGACCCCGACTGCATGTAGATCATCCGCTCGACGCCGTTGATCTGCTGCTCCAGCGGCGCAGCCACGGTCTGGGAGATCACCTCCGGGGTTGCGCCCGGATAAAACGCCGTGACCGAGACCACCGGCGGGGTGATCTGGGGATATTGCTCGATGGGGAGCGCCCGCATCGCCGCCAAACCGCCCAGCACGATAATGATCGAAATCACGCTGGCGAAGATGGGGCGTTCTATGAAGAACTTGGAAAACATACGGGCTCCTTACTTGGCCGCAGACTGGCTGACCACCTTGCCGGTGATCGCCTTCATCTCGTCGGCAGAGACAGGTTTTACCACGGCGCCGGGGCGAGCCTTCATCAAGCCTTCGACGATATAGCGCTCACCTGCCTGCAGGCCGCTCTCGATCAGCACGCCGGAGTCGACTGCCGCGCCCAGGGTCACCGGACGGGGCACTACCTTGTTGTCGGCATCGACCACCATCACCATGCGGTCAGCCTGGGACTGGACGATGGCGCGCGGCGGCACCACGATGGCGTTTTTGCGGGTGCCCAGATCGATGGTCATACGGACAAACTGGCCGGGCAGCAGTACGCCGTCCTTGTTGTCGAAGATGGCACGGGCACGGATGGTGCCGGTCTGGGGATCGACCCGGTTGTCGGAGAAGTTGAGCTTGCCCGCCTCCGGATAGAGGGAGCCATCGGCCAGACGAATATGGGTGCGCCAGGTGGTGGCATCCTTAGCCTCAATCACCCCTTTCTTTACCGAGTTTTCGAAGTTGAGGCGATCCTGCTCCGAGTAGGAGAAGTTAACGTAGAGCGGATCAAACTGGGTGATGGTAGTGAGCAGGCCGTTGTCGCCGCTGGTGGAGATAAGGCTCCCTTCGGACTGGGAGCTCTTGCTCGCCATGCCGTTGATAGGGGCGGTCACCTGGGTGTAGCTGAGGTTGAGCTCCGCCTCTTTCACCTTGGCCTGAGCGGCCTGATGGCTGGCGATGGCCGCTTCGTAGTTGGCGATGGTGTCGTCATAGTCCTTGCGACTCACCACCTGACGCTTGAAGAGGGGAATGATGCGATCCCGGTCGGCACGGGCCTTGTTGAGACGGGCCTGCTCCTGAGCCAAAGTCCCTTTGGCCTGCTCCAGTGCCACCTTGTAGGGCTCAGGGTCAATCAGAAACAGCTCCTGACCGGCGGTAACCGGCTGGCCTTCCACATAAGTGCGCTTGAGCAGGATGCCACTGACCCGGGAGCGCACATCGATCTCGCGAAAACCGGCGGTCTCTCCCACCATCTCGGTGGTGAGCGGCACATCGGTCAGCTTGACCTCGGCGACCACCACAGGGACGGCGGGCATGCTCTGTGCCGTCTGGGTCGTCTCGCCGCCACAGGCGCTCAGACCGCTGATCAGCGCCAGGGTCAGCAAGCTGCGTTTGTAAACCTCTCTTCCGGCATTGGACACCTTCATCATCACACTCCTGTTGGATCGATTTCGGCTGCTGCGTTCAGCATGTTTCTCCATACACATCATTAACTTCATGATTAAAAAAACAACTTCTTTATGATTGGAATGGGAGATGATAGGGCGGCAACCTTGAACACAACCTTCTCAAAGTGGCAATTAGGGTTGCCGATTGACGAAAAAAGTCTGACTTTTCCGATATGGGCGGGGGGCTTCGGGGATGTTCATCCCGGGCCAGGGCTCTTCGCAACCGTATCACGCCAGCCACTCCTTGCTGCAAAAAAAATAAGGTGCCATAAGGCACCTTGTCTGGATGGGTTTTTTACGCCCTTTTATCGCCGGCAACCGCGAGCCGCTTCACAGTTTACGAATTCGTCGCGGCTCATCGGTTAATCTTGCGCCGTATCAGGCGAAGCAGGCCCAGATGGGGGCGTGGTCGGAGGGTTTCTCGATGCCGCGCAGCTCGTAGTCGATACCGGTCTCGGTCACCTTGTCCTTGAGGGCGTCGGAGGCCATGATGAGGTCGATGCGCAGGCCGCGGTTCTCGTCAAAGCCCTTGGAGCGGTAGTCAAACCAGGAGAAACGCTCGCACTCGGTGGGGTTGGCGGCGCGGAAGGTGTCGGTCAGGCCAAACCCTTTCAGGCGCTCCATCCATTCGCGCTCGATGGGCAGGAAGGAGCATTTGCCATCCCGCAGCCAGCGCTTGCGGTTTGCCTCGCCGATGCCGATGTCGAGATCGGTGGGGGAGATATTCATATCCCCGATCAGCACCAGCTGGTCGTCCGGGGTGTGGTTGGTCTCGAGGTAGTGCTGCAGATCCTCGTAGAACTTCTGCTTGGCCGGGAACTTGGTCTCGTGATCCTGACTTTCACCCTGCGGGAAGTAGCCGTTCATCACCTTGATGAGGGAGCCGTCTTCGCGCTCGAAGGTGGCCATGATCATCCGGCGCTGGGCTTCTTCATCATCGGTGGGGAAGCCTTTCTCCACCTTGACCGGCTTCTGCTTGCTCATGATGGCGACCCCGTAGTGGGCCTTCTGGCCGTGAAACTCCACGTGATAGCCCATGGCCTCCACATCGGCCAGCGGGAAGGCTTCATCGTGCACCTTGATCTCCTGCAGGCCGATCACATCGGGCTGGTGCTTGTCGATGATGGCTTGCAGCTGGTGCAGACGGGCGCGCAGGCCGTTGATATTGAAAGAGATGATCTTCATGTCCAGGATGCTCATGTCATTTTTATAAGTGGCTATTGGACTAGGAATCGGCGGTGGATGCAAGTTCGGGGGCTGTGACTGGTGCAGCGGCTTGGTAACCTGTTCACGATCCGTCGCGAGAGGCTGTCAGCAAGGTGAAGCGCAGCGCAGGAACCGGATTGTATATGTATACATGAGCACTCTTGGTTACAAAAAAGCGAGCAGCACATGAGCCTTGATCACAGCCTCGCAGTAGGATCGTGGACAGGTTTTTAGCGGGTCATCTTCTTGACGAAAACCACCACAAACAGCGCCAGCGTAAAGCTGCCGGTGAAGGCCTCGAAGGCGGCGAAGATCCTGGAGAGGCCGACCGGAGTGAAGTCGCCGTACCCCAACGTGGTGAAGGTGACCACGCTGTAGTAGAGGCATTCGAGCAGGAAGATGGCATTTTGCTCGAGCGGGGCACCGGGCTGGTAGATGAGGTGCTCGCCCTGAAAATGCAGTCCGCAGAAGAAGTAAAAAATGCTGCAGATAAAGATGAGCAGCAACGAGAAGAGCACCACCCGCATCGGGGCCTCGCCATAGCCGCAGAAGAGATCGACCACCCAGGAGGTGAAGCGCTGGGTCGACCAGAACGGCAGTTGCAGGCGGCGCATGGTGAGCTCCTGCTGGATATAGTTGCCGGACATGGTGAAGATCCCCTGCGCCTCGGAGGCTTTGCGCAGATCCCGGTAGGTCTCTTCCGCCTCCTTGAACCAGATGCGCGCCTGTTTGGGATCCTGTTCGCGGCGCCCCTTGCGATCCTGCATCACCCGTTTGCCGGTCTGCATGTTGTCGAGCCGGGTGTTGTGCCAGCGGATGCCGAGCAGGTTGACGTCATCGAGGGTAGCGCACTGGAGGTTGGCATCACTCAGATCAGCCTTCATCAGGCTGCCGCCCTTCATGCGCAGGCCGTAGAGGTGACCACCGCGCAGGTTGGCACGATAGAGGTTGCACTGCTCCAGCAAAAATCCCTGATCGGACTCCTTGTTGACCAGATTGAGACCCGCCAGATTGGCCCGTGACAGCTGCAGGCCGTGGCAGAGTCCGCCTGCGCGAACGTACTGTTCAAGCGCCTCGGCGCTGCGGGCTTCCTGATGGGTATGGTGGGGATCATGCCAGTGGCAGAGATCGTGCTCGCCAGCCTCTTCACTGCAGTGGCGGCCATCGGCCACCAGATAACGACACATCGCCATCTTCGTTTCCCTCGCATTGCCGAACTGGTTTCAGCATAGGCGGGGAAAGGGGGGCGCGGCGGCGTCTTAGCTGAACTGGTTGAACTCCTGACGCAGCTTGCGAAAACGCTCCTGCTGGGCCGGGTTGAGGGGGATGCCGTCGAGCACGTCCAGGGTGTCTTTGCACTCGGCACCAAATTCCGGACTCTTGCGGTTTTTCTGCATCAGTTGCAGCAGCACCTGGATCTTGTTGAGAGCCGCACCGGTATTGGCGGGGGCGCGGCGCAGGGCCTCGCGAAAATGGCCGAGGGCCTGCTCCAGCTCGCCGCTCTGATAGGCCTTGATCCCCAGATCGTTGAGCTGCTGGTAGCGCTGACGCCGCTCCAGCACCGTCTTGTCATCGCGGGTTGCCTGAATGCAGGTGGTGAGCAGCCGATCTTCGTCCTCCGCCAGCAGCCCTTGCAGGCTTTCGGCATATTCAAACTCGCCGAGCTGGTAGAGGGCAAGGATGGTCTCGCCAAGCAGGGCGGGGGGCATGGTGGCCGGTTCATCGAGCCAGTTCTGATTGGCGCGATAGAGCATCTTCTTGCCCTTGAGCAGCTCGCCCAGCGCAATCTGCACCCGGGCCTGACAGATCTGCTCGAACACCGGGTAGTTGAACTCCGACATCATCAGCGAATCGCGGATGCGCGACAGGGCAGAATTGACCTGCTTTTGCAGGTTGGCGATGTGGTAGCTGTCGTTGCTGTTAAGGGCGTAGAGGGTCAGGGTCTGGATATAGGCCCCCAGATAATGGGGCGTACGATGGATGGAGTTGCGCGACAGGTCGATCAGCGACATCAGCACATCCTTGGCCTGGGCGTAGTCGTGACGCTGCAGGCACACCTCCGCCAGCCGACGGGAGAGTTGCACCGACTGGGGGGAGATATCCACCGCCCGTCTAAGCTCCTGCTGCGCCTGCTCGTCATTGCCAAGGGCCAGCAGGGATTCTGCCAGCCAGAGGTGAGCCTCCACCATCAGCGGGGTATTTTTGAGGGTCGCCTGCAGATGGCTGACCGCCTCTTCGTGGAGCCCCAGGGTGTTGCACGCCTTGCCCAGCGTCAGGCGGGCCCAGCTGTTCTCCTGCCCGGCCAGCAGCTGGCGCATCAGGGCGCGCGCCTCCTGCGCCTGACCCAGCTTGAGGTGGGTATCGGCCTGCAGGCAGCGGCAGTAGTTGGCAAAACGGGGCACCGCATCGGCCCGTTCGGCACAGGCGGTAATGAGCGCTGCCAGATTGTCATCGGCCAGTGCGGTAAAGACGCTGGCCAGCGCATTGCGCCGGGCGAGGGCACGCTTCAAGCGAAACGAGAACTGCTCCTGGGAGAAGGGCTTCATCAGGTATTCGTCGGGCTCGGCCTCCAGCGCGCTCAGTACCATGGCGCGGGAGCTGTCGCCACTCACCATGATCACCACGCTCTGGGGAGGGATCAGGTCTTTGTCGCGCAGGCTCTCGAGCAACTGGCGGCCATTCTCGCCAACCCCGAGATCGTAATCGATGAGATAGATGTCGAAACTGCCCTTCTGGCAGCGGCGCCGCGCATCCTCGGCGGTATTGGAGTAGGTGATGTTGCTGATCCCCAGATTGAGCAGCATCGCCTTCATCATCACCTGAAACGAGCGCTGCTCATTGACCATCAGAATGCGTTGTGGCTTGGCTGGGCTCTTTTTTTCTGGCTCTTGTTCAGGTGTCTGCATCTGTCTGGGTCGAGGCGCTGCGGGCTGATGGGAGAAAGTGTGCCACCAAAGCGCCCGAAGAGGCAATTAGCCAAGTTGTCGATTGCGAACCATCTCCGTTTGTCCGCCTTTTGTCCGCGATGAGTGAAAGAAAAAGGCCCTGTTGCCAGGGCCTTGAACTCACCGTTTTTTCTCTGCCAGATAGGGAGCAAATTGCGGCGTGTACTCGGCCTTGAACCCCTGTTCGGTCTTGATGATGAGATAGACCGCCAGCTGGTGCTGTTTGGCAAATGCCATCCCCGCTTCAGGCCCCATCACCATCAGCGCGGTATCGAGAGCATCGGCCTCCAGCGCGGTCGGGGTGATGACGCTGGCGGAGACCAGCTTGTGGGTGACCGGCTGGCCGGTGGCGGGGTCGATGATATGGGAGTAACGCTGGCCATCCATCTCGTAGTAGTTGCGATAGCTGCCCGCGGTGCTGAGCGCCATGCCGTTGGGGATAACGATATCGGAAAACGCCCCCGGCTGATCGGAGGGTTCGACGATGGCCACTTTCCATGGCGAGCCCTTGCTGTTGTTGCCCTTGCTGCGCACCGCACCGGCCACTTCGATCAGGTAGTTGTGTACCCCCTTGCCTTCGAGCAGGGCGGCAATCTCGTCAGAGGCAGCCCCCTCGCCGAGGGTGGAGAGGTCGAGATAGAGATCCGGGATCGTTTTTTCGAGCAGGAAGTGATCCCCCTGCGGGGTCATGCTCAGCTTGTCGATGCCCACCTTGTGGCGGGCGGCGGCGATGGCTGCCTCATCGGGCCGCTTGACAGGCCGTTTGTCCGGGCCAAAGCCCCACAGATTGACCAGAGGCCCCACGGTCACATCCAGCTTGCCGTCGGTCAGCTTACCGGCATCAATCCCCTGCTGGACTATGATGGCCATGGCGGACGGGATGGCAAACGGGGTATTGGCGGGCCCCTGATTGAAACGGGAGATGAGCGAGCCCGGATCGTAGGTGGAGATCTCCTTGTTCATCCGGGCCAGCAGGCTCTCTACGTCGCTTTTGAGGGCGGGCTCCCCACCGGGGTAGCTATCGCTCAGGGTCACCACATAGTAGGTGCCCATGGTCTTGCCCTGAATACGGGTCTGGGCAGGCGGGGTTGGCTGGCAGCCGGCCAGCGCCAGCAGCAGGGTTAGCAGCAGGCAGCGCAGGGCCGCCACGGGGGTTATCGCAATCATCCGGCGCTCTCATCTGGAGAAGGTTCATATCGGGGCGCTAGCTTAGCCAAGGGGCGCCCGCCGGGCGAGCCCTGATGGGGGGAATCGGAGGGGAAAGGGCAGAAAAAATTAAACAGTTTTGAACCTGTGGCGGGAGCGGGTCGTATCGTCCATCCGTGAGGGAGAGAGTGGCGAGTAGAGCACCGTCTGGTGACCTGGCCCGCAGCTTTGGCCAAAAGCCATAGCCGATTGAAGACAATTGAGTAAAATGAAGGTCGATTTAGACGGCATCTTTGCGAAGCGTTCACCGCATCCGCCAAGTCGTTGCCATCCATTGCCAATCAAAGGAGAAGATGATGAAAAAGGCGATTACCCTGCTGTTTCTGAGTACCCTGGCTGCCCCCGTGCTGGCGGATGAGTGTGCACTGGTCATCGAAGGCAATGATGCCATGCAGTACAACCTCAAAGAGATGAGCGTGCCGGCCACCTGCAAGGAGGTGACGGTCACCCTGAACCACACCGGCAAGCTGCCTGTGACCGCCATGGGTCACAACTGGGTGCTGGCCAGCACCGCCGACTATCAGATCGTGGCGACTGCCGGGATGAGCGCCGGGGCCGAGAACGGCTATCTGCCCAAGGACGATGCCCGTGTACTGGCTCACACCAAGCTGATCGGCGGCGGCGAGAGCAGCAGCGTGACCTTCAAGACCGACGGTCTGGCGGGCAAGGATCTCACCTTCTTCTGCTCCTTCCCCGGCCACTTCGCCATGATGAAGGGCTCCTTCAAGGTCAACTAAGGTGCTGACCGGCACGAGCCGGTTGCCTCAATAGCAAAAGCCGGGATTTCCCGGCTTTTTCATCTCTGTTGCTTGCGTTTGGCGTGGGGTGGCATGGCTGCGAGCCCACGCCAGTGCTATTTGGCCTGCAGGGTAAAGAAGGCGATGGCGGTCTTCTTCTGGCATTCGAAGTGAATGCTCTCTTCACCGGTCACCACCAGCGTCTCGTTGATGGCCACCTCTTTGCCCTGCACGGCCAGCTGGCCGCTCAGCAGGTGACAGAGGTAGGTCTTCTCTGGCTCGAGGGTAAGGGTCAGCGGGAAGGGGAGGTTCAGTACCCGCACGTTGGCGCTGATGCGATCCGGATGGTAGATAAGCCCCAGATCGGTCACCTCTTTTTTCAGCAACTCGCAGTGGGTCTCCTCATCGCCGCTAAAGTGCGCCGCCTCGAAGGTGGCGTAGGGGTGACCGTTGAGCACAAAGCCAGCCCCGCTCACCGGCAGCAAAATGCGCTGATAGCCGGGAAAGGGGGAGAAGGGGCCCGCGCTCTTGATGGGGGCCGAGCTCAGTCGATAGTCAAAGTCGAGTTTGGCAAGGCTGCTCCCCTTGGGGGAGATGAGGATCTGGCTGGTGGTGCCCTGCTGGTTTTTCCAGGGCATCTTCTGGTGGTCAGACTCTTTAATCAGGGAGATCACGGGCACTTCCTTACGATGAAAAAACGCAGGGAGCCGGGGACATCAGCCCCGGCTCCCTGATAGAGAGTAGCGATGGTAAAGGCGATCAGCCCTGACCATCCAGTGCTGCCAGCCGCGCTTCCATGGCGGCGAGACGGCTCTTGAGCTCGCTCACTTCCAGCTCCAGCTCGCTCAGACGGTCGGCGGCAGGGGAGGCATAGGCCGCGGCGGGAGCGGCATCCATCATCGCCTGAATATCCACCTCCCCGCTAAACAGGTGGGCGTAGCGGGATTCGCGCTTGCCCGGCTCGCGCGGCAGCTTGACCACGTAGGGGCCACGCTCGATGAGTTGGGTCAGCACCGCATCCACCTCGGTGACATCATCGAAGCTGCAGAGGCGGTTGGTGCGCGAGCGCAGCTCCCCAGGGGTTTGCGGGCCGCGCAGCAGCAGTTCGCAGACGATGCCAAGCTCCTGGGCACTGAATTTCAGCTCGCCAAATTCGGTGTTGCAGAATCTGTGCTGATAGCGGGGCACCCGGGCGTTGAAGCCGGCGGTGTTGACCACCAGCCGCTTGCGGATCAGCTCGTCCACCACGGCGCGGATATCGAGCTCGGAGAGCTCCAGCACCGGCTCGCGGTTGCTCTTCTGGTTGCAGGCGTTGACCAGTGCATTAAGGGAGAGGGGATATTGATCCGGGGTGCAGATCTCTTTTTCAATCAGACAGCCGATGACGCGGGCTTCCAGCGGGCCAAGTACTAACTCCATTTCCTACTCCCTTCCAAATCGAGGCATCAAGAGCCCCTATCTTAGTCATGGTCCGCGCCGCGTCTAGCGTTGCGCGCCATTTTTGCGAGCTGATCAGGGCGTTGGCGAAAGGCTCGCCAACGCCAGAGGTCTCCGCTTTTAGCGCTGCCCCTGATAGAAGCGCGCCTTATTGGCATACATGGCGTCGTCAGCCACCCGGCTCAGCTCCGCTAGCGGGGTCTGGTCGCTGCTGCTCCAGCCGATGGCAAAACGCAGCGGGAAGCTGTGCTCCCCATGCTGCACAATGGCGTGCTGCTGGCTTGCCTCCAACCTGCCTGCCAGCAGCTGACTGGCGAGGTGATCCGCCTCCGCCAGCAGCACGAACTCGTCGCCGCCGATGCGGAAAATCTTCTCATCCTGACGGCAGAGGGTGCGCAGTTGGCGAGCCATCTGGATCAGCAGGGCGTCGCCCGCCTCGTGCCCATACTGGTCGTTGGTGCGCTTGAGGCCGTTGAGATCGAGCATGAAGAGGGCGAGGTGACGTTCGGGATGGCGTGCCAGCACCGCTTGATAGTGGTGGAAGGTCTCTTCGAACGCCTGCCGGTTGGGCAGCCCGGTGAGGTTGTCGGTGCGGGCGACCCGCGCCAGCTCGTCGGTGAAGAGGCGCCCCTCGATGCCCACCGCCAACTGCTTGGCAAACAGCCGCAAGATGGCCCTGTCTTCGGACTCCAGCCCTTCGGCGCTCACCATCAGATAGCCAAACAGCACGCCGCTCTGGCTACCGGGCAGGGTCATGATCTTCCAGAGTGCGTTATCCCACTGGCATTCGGAGTGTTTGACCTCCTCATCCATCAGTTGAACCAGTTTCTCCTGCAGGGCATCCCGCAAGGGGGCATCGACCCCCTGGGTCAGGGAGTAGTGGGGCTGGCCATCGCGGCGGATCACCAGTCCCCAGCGGTGGCCGGGATAGAGCTGCGAGAGCTGCAGCAGGGCGGAGCTGGCCAGCTCGGCAATATCGATATCCAGCTGCTGGTGCAGACCGAACTGCAGCCAGGATTGCAGGATATGGCGGCTGCGCTCCTCCCGGCTCAGGGCCGAGCGCAGGGCGGTCGTTTGCGAGGCAACCTCTTGCTCCAGTTCGTCGTTGAAGCCGAGCAGCCGCTGGTTGAAGGCCTCTTTCTCGCTATTGGCCTGCTGCAGCTGTTCATTTTGCTGATAGAGCGCCCGCACCTGATCCGAGATGGTGCTGGCCATCTCTTGCAGCAGCTGGCGCACCTCGTCGTACTCCACAAAGCGCAGCGGTGCCTGCCGTTGCTGGTAGTTGCCCTTGCCATAGCTGCGCACCAGCGCGGCCAGCGATCGCAGCGGTCGGGTGAGCCAGCGGGTGAGCCAGACGCAGCCGATGGCTACCAGCAGCAACATGACGGCGATGCTGACGGTCAGCAGCTGTTGGGATTTATTGAGCTCGCTGACCCTGTCATTGCTGTAGCTGTAGAGGGTGATGGTGGGGGTGATCTCCTGCTCCAGCTGGGGCCAGCCAATAGCCAGGGGCTGCGCCATCTTGCTTGGCTCCCTGTCATCCATGGCGTTGGCGCTCTGGTGAGCCCCTTCGTAGAGACGGTTCTCGCCCTGGGAGATCACCAGATATTCGCTCCCCTTGAGATAGGGTTCCAGCAACTGGGCCATCTGCCGCCAGGGGAGAATGGCCATCACGAAGCCGGAAGGGGTCTGCATCACCCCAGCGCGCTGGTGGTTGCGATAGATGGGGGCTACCAGCGCCAGCCCGCCGCTGCGGTTTTGCTCCATGTCGTCGACCAGCACGGGATCATCGACGGGGAGCAGCAGATGCTTGCCCTGTTTTGCCTCGCGGGTCTTGCCCCAGGCCATCAGCTGCGGCATCAGGTTGCCCGACTCGAGGTGGGAGGCCTGGCCATTGATGTACTCCACCACCAACCCCTTGTCATCGATGAGGTAGGCCGAGGTGATCAGGCTGTTGGATTTGACAAAGGTGGCCAGCGCCAGCCGGGCATGGCTGGAGAAGAGGAAGTTGTCGAGGGCCTGATGGAGTACCCGATCCTGGCTGAGCTGATTGAGCTGGGTGCCGATCAGCTCGCTGCGAAAGCGGGCCTCGCGGGTCATGCTGGTGAGGGCTCGCTCCAGCTGCGACTGCTCGCTCTGGGCGATGATCTGGTGCTGGCGGATCAGCAGCACAGTGCTAGCCAGCAGCGCCGGCAGCAGGGCGACGGTGAACAGGATGATGATCAGGGTCGGGCCGAGCCGAAAGGTGCGATGTTTCATGGTGCTTTGACCTGCCGGTACTGCTGATCGGCCAACAGCTGCATATAGCGGGCGGTGTCGGCGGCACTGATCCCTTCTTTAAAGCGCTCGAACCCTTTCTCCATCGCTTGCCAGGCGATGGACATGGCGCTGTCGGAGGGCATGGGGGTACTGAGGGTGAACTGCTCCAGCAGCACTTTTTCCTGAGGCGTGGGACGGCGGCTGATGGCGGTAAAAGCCTGCTGATTGACCGGCAGCAGCGCCCCCTGATGATAGATGAACTGCTGAATATCCTGACGCTGGATAAAGGCCATCAGTGCTTTGATGACGGGTTGCCGATCCTCATCATCCATCGCCCAGCGGGAGGCTCCCATCACGTAGGCGCCGCTCATGGAGTGCATGGGATGGCTTTGCCAGCGAGGCAGCAGGGCAACGCCCAGCTTATCCCCCATGTTCTTCACCAGATCGTTGAAGGCCCAGTCCCCATTGATGAGGTAGGCGCTCTTGCCCTCATTGAAGCGGGCGAGGGCGGTGTCATAGTCGCACTCGGGATCGACCCACTGTTCGCTGGCGACGGTGCGGTAGGCCTCCAGTGCCTGCACCATGGCCGGGTTGTCGAGGGTTATGCGCCCTTCGGTCACCGGCGAGCCGCCAAAGGTGTGTAAAAAGGCGGCGAAGTAGTACATGTCGTGATAGGGCCAGCTGACGGGGTAGACCCCCTTGGCCTTGAGGGCCGGGGTGATAGCAGTCAGTTGCTGCCATTGGGTCACCGGAGTCGAGACCAGCGCCTTGTTGTAAAACAGCATCAGATGGTTGCCCTGCATCATGGGCATGCCCCAGCGTTGCCGATCCAGGGTGACATAACGCAAGGCGCTGGCCATCAGCGTGGGGGAAAACCACTCTGCCGGGAGCGGGGCGAGGGTCATCTGGCGATAGAGGCCGATAAAATCGGAGGGGATCAGCATCAGATCGGGCAGCCCCCTGGCCTGAGCCGCCAGCAGGAGATCCGCCTTGATCTTGCCCGGCTCAATCTGGGTGACCCGCACTCTGTGGTTCCCCTCCTGATTGAAGCGGGCGATCACGTCGTCGATCACGTAACCGGCTTGCTGGGAGTGCCACAGCTCCAGTTCAGGCTCCTGAGCCTGCAGGGGGTGGCTCAATGCGAACAGGCAAAGCAGCAAGAGATGATAAAAAGATCGTTTTCTGCTCATGTTATCATCACCGTTATTCCCTGAATTCCAAGGGAAAAATGTAACAAACTACCGGCAAGATCGGTAGGCTCGGGTGTCAACTAATTGACTGAAACAACAAAAAGCCCGGCGCGTGGGCCGGGCTGGGGGATAAATTGCTTATCCGCATATTCTTCGAGGCATCTATTGTGGATGTTGTTTGAGGATGTCGTATATCTCCTCTTTCAGTTTGAGTTTCTGTTTTTTCAGATCTCTCACCTCGGCGCTATAGTCGCTGGCGTGATGCTTTTCCAACTTTCTAATCTCCGCATCCAGGTCGTTGTGCAAGTCAAACTTCTTCTGGAAATGGACATCACTGCTCTTCAGTTTCGAGATGAGTTCTCTGTACTCTGGGAACATGTAATGGAGCCTCCTTGGTTTCGTTTGATTGTGCCTGTAAGACCAAAGCTACCCCTTAGTGCCGGGGATAAATGTGATCCTGATCGGATTTGGGGGCAATGATTTGGAGTATTCGGCGGGATATTTATAACTTGTTGAATCAAAACAAGATAAGTGATTTATCAATCTAAATGGTGAGCCAAACTGTGCGACAAGTCACAACAGGGGCAGTGTTGGCGTGAGGGTGCAGGATCAAAAAAGGGGCCGACTGGCCCCTTTTTATGGATGCAGCGACGTTACTCTTTCTCTTCGTCCGCCTGCTCTTTTTTCTTTTTCTTCTCGGGCAGCGGCTTGCCTTCGCGGTGGATCACCTTGCCCGCCTCAAAGCCAATCTGGGCGGCCAGCTCCTCCAGGTCCGCCGACTTGGCCTGATCCCCGATGGCGTAGCGATAGTTGGCGATGGAGAGTTTGTCAGCCACCGGCGTGCCCGGGACGATAGGCTCGCGCCAGCCCTGGCCGATGTGGGCCACCAGGGTGCCGTTCATCAGCAGCTCGCCGACGATCTCCTGGGTCGGATTGCCCTTGCCGTAGGTGAGACCCTGCGGGTGTTTCTTGCCGACCAGCGGCTCGTTGCTGGCGGGGATCAGCTTGGTGCGGATCAGCCACTTGGGCTTTTTGGTGTTGCCCACCGCCTTGCCGGTCTGGTACTCGTTGATCTTGATGGTCTTGATCATCTGGGCCATGAAGTCCTTGGTCAGCGCCTTCTGGGCGTCGCTGGTTTCATCGATGGCGATGGGGGCCACATACCAGGTCTGGGTGGCTTGAGCCTTGGGAGCGGCAGGGGCAGTTTGTGCCATGGCCAGGGGGCTGAGCAGGATGGCAGCCAGCAAGAGTCCTATCTTCTTCATTGTGATTCCGCTTTTGTTTCAACAAGAATTTTGTTTTGCCAGCGACGACTGCGCCAGCGCCAGAACATGGCCAGACCGCGCACCCACTCGTCGCAGGCCAGCGCCAGCCAGATACCGACCAGTCCATAACCCTGCATGATACCGAGGAAATAGGAGAGTGGCACGGCAATTCCCCACATGGAGAGCAACGCCATGTAGAGGGGGAAACGGGCATCCCCGGTGGCCCGCAGGGCGTTGATCACCACCAGATTGAAGGTGCGGCCGGGTTCGAGGATAAGGCTGATGAGAAACAGTTGCGCCACCTGGGTGATGATGTCGGCATCATCGGTAAAGAGGCTGATGATGGTGCGGCCATTGAGGGCCGCCGCCACGGCGATGACGCAGGTGACCGCCAGCCCCAGCTTGAGGCTCTTGAGCAGCTGCTGATAGGCGCGATCGAACTGTCTTGCTCCCGCCAGATGGCCGATGATGATCTCGTTGCCAAGGCCGATGGAGAGGCCAAACAACAGGATAAACAGGCAGATCTGGAAGAAGTAGGATTGGGTCGCCAGCGCCTTGTCACCCAGCAGTCCGACAAAGGCTGTCACCACCATAAACTGCAGCATCCAGGAGAGGTTCTCCCCTGCCGCCGGCAGGCCGATATGGAGCACCTTGCCCAGCATCTCCCGGCTGGGGTGGACGATATCGCGCACCACCAGTCGAATGCCGGTCTTGCGGGCTACCAGCCACACCAGCAGCACCACGCCCACCAGACGCCCGGCAACTGTGCTGATGGCGACACCGGCGACGCCAAGCTGGGGCAGGCCGAACCAGCCGTAGAGCAGCAGCAGGTTGCCGACGAAGGTGATGAGGTTGACGATGAGGGTCACATACATCGCCTGACGGGTGTGGCCGTGAGCGCGCAGGGTGGCAGCCAGACAGAGGGCCGCGGCCTCCGGTAACAGGCAGAGACCGATGATCTGCAAGTAAAGCGTCCCGTCGCTCATCAGATTGGCAGGCAGGTTCATCAGCGCCAGCATGGTGCTGGCCCCCGCCATCACGCCGATGGCGGCCACCAGACCGATCAGCAGGTTGAAGCCGATGGCGGTGTGGATCACCTCCCGACTTTTCTCCCGATCGCCCGCCCCCAGATACTGGGTGATCACCACGCTGGTACCGATGCTGACGAAGCTGAACAATGTGATGGCGAGATCGAACACCTGATTGCCGACCGCCAGCGCGGCCACTCCCTGATAGGAGACGTGACCCACCATGAAGGTGTTGAGGGCGCCGGTCAGAAAGTGCAGGGCGAGATCGATAAAGAGCGGCCAGGTCAGCGCAAAGAGGGTACCCGGGCCTGCGTGGGATTGAGATTGCATGGCATGTCCAACAGCTGGGAGGGCACGGGGGAGTGCCCTCTGGGGGCGCATTTAACACCAAGGCCAAGGCCGGTGCAATCCTTGTGCAGGATTGCATCGGCCAGGGGATCAGGCAGGCGTGGCGCCCGCCTCCTGTTCGCTTGGCAGGGTGAGGCGCGCCGAGTCGGGCAGGGCATCATCCTGCGGCCAGTTGGAGCGGATGGCATCAGTGGTGCTCTCCACCACCGCATCATCCTTGAACACCGGCTCGCGGTAGCAGCGGGTCAGGCGCAGCGCCTGATACATATCGGGGCAGAGGATGATCCCCTCATCGCCCACCCGCACACCCGCCTGCTTTAGCCAGTGGGTCATCTGGCCGTGGCGACCCGCCATCACCATATGGATGCCGCGCCGTTTCAGCTCCTTGTGCAGCTCTCCCACCATGCTCATCACGCTGATGTCCTGATGGGTGAAGCAGGCGACCGCATCGATCACCAGACACTTGGGGGCTCGGGGATCCTGCACCAGCAGGGCCAGCACCCGGCGCTTGAAATAGGGGGCATTGAAGTAGGTGAGCGGCGAGTTGAAGCGATAGACCAGAATACCCGGGATCGCCTTGGCCTGTTCGTTGTCTCCCAGGGTGCGCACCACCCCCTCGTCATCCATGCCGAGCAGCTGGTCGGTGGGGCGCATCACATTGCGCAGGAACTGGAACAGCCCCAGCAACACGGCGAGGGTGATCCCGGGGATCACTCCCATGGTGAGCACGCTGATAAAGGTGACCAGCGCCAGCCAGAAGGCGGATCGATCGGAGTGGCGCAGGGCCCAGAGACCGCGAAAATCGGTGAGCGACAGAGAGGCCATCACCAGCACCACCCCGAGGGCGGCGGTGGGAATGTATTTGAGCGGCGCCGTCAGATAGAAGGTGATAAGGGCGATCACCGCCGCAGCGATGATGGAGACCAGCTGGCTCTTGCCACCGTTGGCATCGTTGACCGCAGTGCGCGAATCCGCCCCGCTGATGGCGAAACCCTGGGAGACCGCGGAGGCGAGGTTAGCCATACCGAGGGCCCGAAACTCTTTGTCTGCGTCGATTTCGTAACCGTTTTTGGCTGCAAAGCTGCGAGCGGTCAGCATCATGGAGACGAAGCTCACCATGGCCAGGTTAAGGGCGGGCAGCACCAGCTCCCGCATCAGACCGGGGGGAAATTCCGGCATCTGGAACGCGGGCAGGCCGGAGCCCACCGTCCCCAGGGTGGCGATATCAAACTGGCCGAGATTAAAGCCCCACACCAGCGCAGCGGTCACCACCATGGCCACCATGGAGGAGGGCCATGCCGGTTTGTAGCGCTTGGCCAGCAGCAGGGTGAGCAGTGCTACCAGACTCATGGCCAGGGTCGGCAGATGGGTCTGGGTAATATAGGTAGTCCCGCTGGCGATCCGCTCGATGAGGTAACGTTCGCTGAAAGTGAAGCCGAAGATCTTGGAGAGCTGGCCCACCATGATGGTGATGGCCACACCATTGAGCAGTCCCATCAGGATGGGGCGGGAGAGGAAGTCCGCCAGCACCCCCAGCTTGAAGCGGCTGGCAATCAGGCACCAGAAGCCGGTCATGGCGGTCATGGTCATCACCAGTTGCCAGTGACGGGTCGGGTCGCCAGCGGCCAGCGGTGTCACCACGGCGGCGATGACCGCACAGGTGGCGGCATCAGGGCCGACAATCAGCTGGCGGGAGGTGCCAAACAGGGCATAGACCAGCATCGGCAGGATGCAGGAGTAGAGGCCGACGATGGCACCCACCCCGGCAAGCTCGGCATAGGCGATGGCGACGGGCAGCGCCACGGCTGCCACCGAGAGTCCGGCGCGAAGATCTGGCATCAACCAGGCTCGCTGGTAATGCAGCAGGGCGGCGAGGCCCGGTAGCCAGCGTTCGAGAGAGAAGAAGTCGCGCATTATTTAACCCATTGAGTTACAACCAGCTTTTCCCCTAGTGTGCCCAAGGTTATCGAAAGATTGCAATCAGGTTATGGCCAGTTTACCTGAAGGTCAGGCCAGATAGCCTGCCAGCGTTTCTCCTTGATGCGCTGGGTAAAAATCTGTTTGTCCTGGCGACATCTGGGGTTGGCACTCACTTGCAGCGACCAGTTGATGGCAAAGCCGTAGGGGGCGAGCCACTCGAACTCGCCATCTTTGGTCAGGCGCACGCCGATACAGGTGGGCACCTCGACCCAGTGACTGAGCGCCTCAAGGCTGCTGGCAAACGGCGCTACCAGCTGGCGAGTGTGCATGCGAGCCTGATTGCGCACTTCCCACTGCTGGCCGGGCAGGCGTTTGGCGAGCCAAGCTTCGTGCTCCGCTTCGGCCAGCCCTTGCGGGTCGCTTTTATCGAGATAGATAAGGTCGATATCGTTGAGCGGGGTGGGCACCGCCTTGTGGTGAAGGTGATCCCAGATGAGGTTGCGGATAAAACCGGCCCCCAGCGCCCAGTCGGGCAGATTGAGCTCGGCCGCGGCTTGCAGGCAGGCCATCCGCTGCGGATCGGCCCGCAGCAGGGCTTCTGTTTTGGCTTGGAATTGCTGTTCGAGGGCGGAGTTCAGAGGTTCAGTTGTTGGCATTGCGGCGTAACCAGACATCAATGTAGCGGCAGCTCGGCACTATAGTGAGCCCCTCCGCCTGAGTCCAGTTGAAGAAGGCGCGCGCCAGCTGATCGGCAATCCCCTGCACCCGCAGCTCGGGCGGTACGAAGGTGCTGTAGGCGTCGATGGTCTTGGCATCGAGCCGCCGGTAGCGCAGTCTCGACTCTTTCCCCTCCACCATACAGATGAACTGCTGCTGGTTGGCCTGATGGATGATGTCGCTCATGGTGGGCACCTCTGGCATAAAGTTGGGTCTCTCGGCACAACATAACTGTTAGCCAAGGTATAGAACAGATAGTGGATGATGTATCGATTGTTATCAGGATTATTGAGCCAGCTCTTGCTCTCTGGCTTTTATCTTGGCACGAATCGATGTGGCAATAATCAGCAAGTTCGGAAGAGGTAAAAATGGACACGGTAATGTTGAAAGTTACCCGGAAGGTGTTGGCTCAAAGTCAGAACTGCCCAGATCAGCGGCAGATTGCGATTTCTGATGCATCCAACCCTGAACTCAAGGTTCAGTTTGAAACGGCAGGTAAAAATAGAAAAATTCGGCTGTTGTTGGCCAAGAGAATCTCATTGTGGATGGGGGATACGGGGGCTATTTGGTATAGCCACAACCACGCGAGCAAAAAGAACCAAGAGGATTTTGATCAACTCTTTTCATTGTTGGCGCACCATCCTGATGCGCCATTCCAGTTTATTTGTGAGGTTGCGGCCGATTAGCCACTAGGCCCAGGCCCGCTCCAGCAGGGTAAGTAACTGCTCACGGTCGGCGTCCTTGCGATTGAACAGCAGGGCACCGTCGTTGACCGCCAGATCGCGGATCTCGGTCAGTAGCGAGCGATCGCTTACCCCTGCCTCGCTCATGGTGCGCGGCAGCTTGACCGCTTGCCACAAGCTATCGCGCAGGGTGCGAATAGCTGTGATGGTCGCCTCCGCCCGCTGATGGGCCGGGGTGGCAGCAAAGCGCTCTGCCCCCACCAGCGGCAACAGCAGCCGGGCCAGCTCGCTATCCACCTCGGGGCGGTTGTAGTCGAGCACGGTCGGCAAAAAGAGGTTCATGCACAGCCCGTGTGGCAGATGGCAGCGGGCTCCCAGACTGTGGCCGAGGGCGTGCACCAGCCCCACCATGGAGTTGGAAAAAGCCATGCCAGCCAGCGTTGAGCCTTCCGCCAGTTGTAGTCGCAGCTGTTTGTTTTGCGGGTCGTGGATGATTTGCGGCAGGGCGCTGGCGATCTTCTCCACTGCCATCAGGGCCAGTGCATCGCTCACCGGGTTCTTGGCGGTACCGATAAAGGCCTCGATGGCGTGGGTCATGGCGTCCATGGCTGTAGCGGCGGTGATATTGAGGGGCAGCCCCTGGGTCAGGCGCGGGTCGAGCACCGCCAGCTGGGGCAGCAGGAAGGGGGAGGTGAAGGGCACCTTGCGCCCGCTCGCCTCATCCTTGATCACTGCAACCAATGTCACTTCTGATCCTGTGCCCGCCGTGGTGGGCACCACCGCCAGCGGCTTGAGGGGACGGGTAAGGCAACCGGCGCCCGAGTAGTCGAGCAGATGATCCCCCCCCATGGAAGTGAGAATGTTGACTGCCTTGGCGGTGTCGATGACCGAGCCGCCCCCCAGCGCCACCAGACTGTCGCAGTCGAGCTCGCGATAGCGTTTGGCGATCCGCTCCACCACGGCGGTGGAGGAGTCGGCCGGGATCTCGTCCCAGATGGCGGCGACCGGCAGCTCCCCTTCGGCCAGCACATTGGCCAGCAGGGTGGCAAGGCCGGTAGCATTGACCCCCTTGTCGGTCAGCAGTAGCGGGCGACGGGCACCCAGGCTGGCCAGCTCGCTGGCCAGTTGCTCCAGCGCCTGTTCACCGGCCAGCAGTTTGACCGGGCAGAAGAAATCGTAATAGCGGCTCATTTCAAGGCTCCTTGCGCGTTAGCCGGTCACCAGACCCAGATAGATGTTGCAGGCCCGGCCGATCTTGTTGGTCGGGGCGGGATAGTGGCGCAGCAGCGGCCGCGCGATAAAGGCGGGCAGGATTAGGGACTGCAACTGCTCAAGCCCCCGTACCAGATGCATGGCAACGGTCAGATCTCCCTCCACCAGCAGCCGGTTTTCGCCAAATGCCTGATTGACCCCGAGCCGAAAACTCAGGGCGCGAAAGGCGATATTGGGATGCTTGAAGCGCACCCGTAGCGGATGGATGGTGGCATGAGGGGCGACTGGCGCGCCGGGATACCAGCGGCCACCCTGCTTGTGCATGTTCATGGCGTAGCCGATGCCGCCCACCTCGAGGCGAATAACCAGCCCGTCCGGCAACGGCGCCAATTCACGGCGCACTGCCTCGTCGGTGCGGGCGGCGCGACAGAGGGTGCGACCCACCACCCAGAGCAGAGTGGTGATCCAGAGGCGGCGGCCAAGGGCTGCCGCAGGTTCAAACATCCGTGTTTGCATGAGGATTGGCTCCTGAGATGGCTGACCAGAAGAGGGCGAACGCACTGGCTTGCCAGTAGTCGTCCTCTCCCAGCTCCGGTTGATCGACAAACAGTGATGCGCAGGCGAGGAACTGGCCCTGACACACCTCCAGCAACAGTGGCGCGGGGGCCTGCATCAGCTCGCCGCTGGCCTGCCCCTTTGCCAGCAGAGCAGGCAAAAAGCGCAGGGCATCGTTCAGGATCTGGCTGCGGGCCGGTCTGGCCAGCAGCGGAGAGTGAAAGAAACCCAGCACAAATTTGAGCTCATTGGGGTTAGCCTGCATCCACTTCATCGCCAGCTGCCAGTAGTGGCGGGTCTGGTCGTACAGCGGCTGTGTGGGATCTGCTTCATGGATGGCGCTCCCCATCCGGGTCTTTACATCCTGATAGAGGGCGAGGATCAGCGCCTCCTTGCTCGGAAAGTGGTGGAACAGAGTGCCGTTGGCCACCCCGGCCGCCTTGGCGATACGGGCGGTGGCGGCCCCCTGCAGGCCATCTTCGGCGCAGAGGGCGAGGGCGGCATCCAGGATCTGGCGGCGCTTGTCGGTCATGTTTTGTGGCTGCGGGATAGCCTGGTTCATGGTCATCTCCATCAGCGCAGGAAGAAGGCCATCATCAGCTTCTGGATCCAGCTGTGGTAGGGGGGATGGATCAGGGAGCCGGTGGTGAACTTGCCGCGGGTCAGCACGGTTTTCGCCTTGGAGAAGGTAAGAAACCCCTCGTGGCCGTGGTAGTGGCCCATGCCGGAGGCGCCGATGCCGCCAAACGGCACATCGTCGGCTGCCACCTGAAACAGGCTCTCGTTGATCGCCATGCCGCCGGAGTGGGTCTCCCGGGTCACCCGTGCCTGCAACTCGGGATCGAAGCTCATCAGATAGAGGGCCAGCGGGCGGGGCCGCTCAGCCACATAGGCGAGCGCCTCCTCCAGGGTGTCGTAGGGGATGAGCGGCAGCAGCGGCCCAAAGATCTCCTGCTGCATCACCTGACACTGGCCCGGCACTCCGGTCAGCAGGTGGGGCGCCAGCAGGCGGCGCTGATCGTCGCGGGCCGGGCTGCCACAGGGGTGGAGCTGGGCACCCGCCTGCTCGGCTTCATCGAGCCAACTGACGAGACGTTGATACTGGCGGTCGTTGATGATGGCGCCGTAGTCAGCACTATTGAGCCCCTGCGGGTAGAGCTTGCTGAAGTGGCGGCGATAGGCGGCGATAAAGTTATCCACCTCGCTACGGGGCAGCAGCACATAGTCGGGGGCGACGCAGATCTGCCCGGCGTTGAGGCTCTTGCCGAAGATCATCCGCTCGACCGCGGTGGCGACCGGCATGTCGGGGGCGATGAGACAGGGGCTCTTGCCACCCAGCTCAAGGGTGAGGGGGGTAAGCTGGGGCGCGGCGGCGGCCATCACCAGCTTGCCCACCATGGTGGAGCCGGTAAAGAGCAGGTGATCGAACGGCAGTGAGCTGAACGCCGCCGCCATCTGGGCATCTCCCTCGATGATGGCGATCTCGTTTTCGTCAAACACGCTGGTGAGCATGGTGCGCAGCACGGCGTTGGTATGAGGGGTGAACTCGGAGAGTTTCAGCATCGCCCGGTTGCCCGCCGCGATGGCGGTGATGAGGGGGCCAAGGCTCAGCATCACCGGAAAGTTCCACGGCACGATAATGCCGACCACCCCGAGTGGCTGGAAGTGCACCTCTACTTTGGCGGGGGCCAGCAGCAGGCCGGTGTGGCGGCGGTGGGGTTGCATCCAGCGCTTGAGCCGCTTCTGGGTGTAGTTGATCTGCATGATGCAGGGCAGCACATCGGCGATCAGGCTGTCGTAGTGGCTGCGCTGACCATAATCTGCCGCCAGCGCCTTGCACAGCTGCCCCTTGTGGGCGAGCAACGCCTGCTTGAGTTTGGTCAGCTGCGCCCGGCGCTCGGCCAGGGTAGGCATGGGATGAGCCAGACTCGCCCGCTTGAGCCGTGCCAGCTGATCCGGCAGGGACAATTTGATGGCGAGGATATCCTCAGGAGTGTGTTGAAGCTGCGCCGCACCCATGTTGTTCTCCGCATGAAAAATGACCGACTGATTAGTCGGTCTAAATCTAGCTGTTTGTTACCGGAATGTAAAGCTGGCAAGCTGTCTGCCGTTCACCACGAGCCGGACGCAAGAGAGAACTGTGTGTCTCCCCACACTTTTGTGGTTTGCTCGTTGGTGACTTATCCAATAAGGGGTAGTTTTCGGCTATTAACCTACACGGAGAGAGCACTATGACCAGGGAACTGAACAGCTTGTTGGCCCGGCTTGAAGATGTGGTTGAGCGGATGCCGGATTGCTTCAACACCTACGAATTCGCCCAGAAGCTGGCACTGCAATATCAGCCGGAATTCTTTGCCGCGGGCCACTCTCTGGCCGAGCACGAGGGCAAGGTTCTGCGGGTGCTGCACCAGAAGATCGCCGAGGCGCTGGCAGGCAGCGAGATGGTGATTGAAGGGGCACTGCTCCCCTGCGTCACTCCCTGGGGGGAGAAGGCGACCTCACCGCGTTGGCATCGAAAGCACTGAGGGGCGTAGTCAGGCAGATCACTGCCAGATAGCAGATAACGAACAACGATAAAGGGCGCGGCGCTGGCAACAGGGCCGCGCCGTTTTTTGTGCAGATTGTCGCCAGCAGCGCCCCCGCTGCCGGGAGCAAAGGCCCGCTCTGTGATCCCATGCCGGGATATGGGGGCGTCAGCCGGGTAGACTCTCCCTTTTGTCGCAGGGTTTGTCACCGTAGGAATTTCTCATGACCCATAAAATCATTCTGGATACCGATCCGGGTATCGACGATGCCATGGCCATCCTGTTTGCCGAGGCCCACCCCGCCATCGAGCTGCTCGCCATCACCACTGTTTTTGGTAACGCCACCATCGATAATGGCACCCGCAACGCCCTCTGGCTCAAGCAGAAGTACGGCATGAAGGCGGATGTGGCCAAAGGCGCTGCCGCCCCGCTGCTGCGCGAGCCGGTCGGCCCCACCACCATAGTCCACGGTCCGAGCGGCTTTGGCGACATGGAGGCGGGGGAGGTGACTATCGCTCCGGATCCCCGCCCCGCTTGGCAATATATTGTCGAGGCGGTGAAAGCCGCGCCGGGGGAGATCACCCTCGTCACTATCGGCCCGCTGACCAATCTGGCGCTGGCGCTACAACAGGCGCCCGAGATTGTCTCGCTGGTGAAACAGGTGGTAGTGATGGGGGGCGCCTTTGGCGTCAACGGCCATCGCGGCAACGTCACCCCCTATGCCGAAGCCAATATCCACGACGATCCCGATGCCGCCGACCGGGTCTTTACCGCCGACTGGCCGGTGGTGATCATCGGGCTGGATGTGACCCAGCAGAGCTTCTTCAGCAGCGCCTATCTGGATGAACTCAGGGACAAGGCGGGGGAGCCGGGCCGCTTCCTGTGGGATGTCAGCCGCTTCTACCTGCGCTTCTACTCCGAGAAGCTGGGGCTCTCCGGTTGCCACGTTCACGATCCGTCCGCCATCGCCTATGTGATCGATCCGACCCTCTTTACCCTGCGCGAGGGGCCGGTGCGGGTGATCAACAGTGGCCCGGCCATCGGTCATACCCTGCAAAAGTTCGATGGCAAGCGCCACTCCCACGATGACTGGGCAGCCTATCGTCCGCAGCAGGTCGGGGTGGCGGTGCGCGATGAAGCCTTGCTGGCGCTCTATCGCGAGACGCTGGTGGGCTGGGGTAAGGATTGCTGAGCAAAGAGGTGCTATTGCGCTGACGCGGGGGCTGTGATCGGCGCCAAACAATCGGAGCGCACGGCCGCTTATACTGCCTTATATCAAGAGCTTGGGAGGGATGAAGATGGCCTGGATTTCCTTGATAGTGGCGATTGCGCTGATCTGGTGGTTGATGAAGCTGGGGCGTGGCGCCCTGTTCGAGATCCGCCTTGCCCCCGGCAAGGTAGTGGTCAAGCAGGGCAAGGTGTCCCCCGCCTTTATTGAGCATGCCAAGCAGATCCTGCGCCACGACACGGTGCGCGGTCGCATAGTGGGGCAACGTGATGGCGATGGCGTCAAGCTGATCTTCTCCCGCTCCATCCCCGAGCCGGTGGCCCAGCGGTTTCGCAATATCTTCCCCTATGGCGATTACCGCCAGCCAACGGCGCCACTGCCGGGGCCAAAATCCCGCAAGGGATAAGCACCGGAACGTGGTTCATCAATAGCAAACGGGCCTCCAGTGGAGGCCCGTTTTTTATGGCACTTGGCCAAGAGAGAGCTGACAGCCCTTACTCCTTGCCATGCAGCTCGCGCTGGGCCTTGACCGCCGCCGCCTTGACGGCGGTGCCTTCATTGCCCCAGGAGGCGCGCAGGGTGTTAACCAGTTCGGCGAGCCGCTCGTCATCCATGGTCCAGCCATAGCCCGGCATGTGGTAACCCAGATGGCCGTGGGTGACCGGGGTCTCGGCGCCGTGCAGCAGCACGTTGATCAGGCTCGACGGATCGCTCGCCAGCACGGTGCGGTTGTTGACCAGCGAAGGGATGACGTGGTCATTGCCCTGGCCGTTGACCCCGTGACAGGTGGAGCAGTACATGGCGTAGTCCGCCTTGCCGCTGGCACTGGCGTAGGCGCGGGCCCCTTTCTCCGCCACCGGTTCATCTTTCAGATCGGTCAGATAGGTGGCGATGCTGGCCAGATCGGCGTCGCTGAAATACTGGCTGCTGTGAGTGATCACTTCCGCCATCGGGCCCGCGACCGCTTCATGCTGGCTGCGGCCGGTTTTCAGCAGATCGATCAGCGCCTGCTTGCTGTAACGGCTGCCGCGAATGTCGGGGGCATACCAGCCATCCAGCGCCGCCCCGCTCAGGTAGACGGGATCCGCCTCGGTCAGCGCTTTCTCCTGCATCCCTAATCCGCGTGGGGTGTGGCAGCTGCCGCAGTGACCGGCACCCTGCACCAGATAGGCGCCACGGTTCCACTCTTCGCTCTTGCCCGCCACCGGGGTGAAGCGGCTGTCATCGTGGTAGACCCAGTTCCAGCCCATCAGCGGCCAGCGCATGTTGAGGGGCCAGGGGATGTCGCTCTCCTTGTTGGCGATGGCCAGCGGCTGTACCTCCTTCATCAGATAGTGATAGAGATCTTCGAGATCCTTATCGCTCATCTTGGCGTAGGCGGTGTAGGGCATGGCCGGATAGAGGCGATGGCCATCGCGGGCCACCCCTTCGCGCATCACCTTGATGAACTCCGGCAGGCTGTAGTTGCCGATACCGTGGGTCTTGTCGGGGGTGATGTTGGTGGCAAATACGGTGCCGATGGGGGTCGGGAACCCTTTGCCGCCCGCCAGCGGCTTGCTGGTCTCGCTGGTGTGACAGGCGGCGCAATCGCCCAGCTTGGCCACGTATTCCCCCGCAGACATGGCGGGGGCTGCGTTGGCGGCAAGGGCGGGTAGGGCCAGCAGCAGGGCGCTGGCGGTCAGTGACAGGGCGCGGCTCATTGGGCACCTCCCTTGCTCATGGCAACCAGCTCGTTGACGGCGCGCCACGCTTCGTCGATGGCGGCGTGGGCGTAGGGGCTCCAGCCTGCATCCGAGTTGGCGATGGTGATGTTGCCGATCGGCTGGCGACCCAGTTCAATCCATTTTTCGCACTGCGCTTCGTCATCAAACAGGGTATTGGTGACATAGGAGTAGCCGTGGGACCAGCGGTTGACCGTGATGGCGAGGATATCCTGCTCATGGTTGAAACCGGCGCTGCCCAGCATCCCCTGCAACTGCTCGCGGATCATCTGCTCATGCTGCTCGAACGGCATGCCGAGGATCATGGCGCGCCCCTTGCGGGACTGTTCGCGGGCCGACAGGCCGCTGCCCGGCAGGGTCGGCACATAGACCATGTGCAGGCACATCGGCTGATCCGGGCTCTTGGGATGCTCGTAGCCACCCATGCTGACCGGATAGTCGAGCTTGACCCGGCTGTAGGGTGCGGCGGGGGAGTAGACCTCGTGCACCCCCAGCTTGACGAAGGCTTGCCAGTTCTTGATCACCACCTTGGTGTAGACCAGCGGCGCCTTGGCATTCTGGCGCAGCGCCTCCTTCTGGGGCTCCGGCATCTCGGGCACCATGTAGGGGATCATCATGTTGTAGCCAGCCATGATCGACTGCTTGGCCCGCACCCGGTACAGTTTCCCCTCCTTGATGTAGGTGACATCCACCGCCAGCTTGCCGTCGGCGAGGCGCACGTTTTTGGCCTGCAACGCCGTGCTGCCAAGGCGCAGTTGCACCTTGTGCTCCGGCAGGTCGAGTTTGCTGTAGTCAAACTTGGCCAGCACCACATCCTTCATGGTGTGACCCGGCGCCACCTGCGGAATGAGCTTGCGCACCATCAGGCGGGTGAGACCGGCGTTGCCATCGGGGAAGTGGAAGATGTAGGGATCGTCCAGCTCCGCCTGCTCCTCGGCATCCAGCGGCGTCAGATTGAGGCCGTCGAACCCCGGCAAGGCGCAGAGGCGCGCATCGGCGCAGGCGGTGGCGTCGATGCCGACCGCCTGGAAGTCGTTGGTGCGCTGCTGGAAGTAAGTGATCGCCCGCTCGCTCAGACCCACTTTATCGCGCAGGAAGGTGGTGTAGCTGTTGCGGGTCACCCACTCATCCTGCTGCTCGCGGGTCATGCCGCTCAGGTAGTCGGTCTTCTCCTCGTGCAGGGCCAGCAGGGCAGCCTTGTCGGCATCATCGAGCGGGAAGTCACCGATAAACTCCGCCAGCGGACGGCCATTCAGGCGATCGCGCGGGATGTCATCCGCCACGTTATGGCCCGGATCGCCGTTTACTATCTTGTTGACGCCAAAGTGCTTCTCGTCGAAATAGACGCCGCGGCTGAGCCCCAGATCCGGATAGAAGGTCTGCTGGAAACCGGCGGCCAGCTCGTCGATGTTGACCTCCAGCGCCTTGAGCAGCCCGAGCGCCACCGGGCTGTAGACCGAACGTGGCGATTGCAGGGATTCACTGCCGCCGTAACCCAGACGCAGGCCATCGTGGGTGGTGAACTCGTTGCGCTTGGCGTGGCCGCCGAAGTCGTCGTGGTTGTCGAGTAGCAGGATCTTTTTATCCGCGCCGAGCAGTTGCTGATAGAAGCAGGCGGCGGCCAGACCGCTGATCCCGGCGCCGACGATCACCAGATCGTATTCTCCCTCAAGGGGAATATTGGCAAAGTCATACTGCTTACCGTCACGGGCGATACTGTGGGCCGGTTCGAAGGAGCCCGGGTGGTTACCGCGCAGGCCGGTGAGGGCGGGCGGGTAGGCTAGGGTTTTATCCGCCAGCGTGCTGCCGCCTTCGGCAGCCTTGAGCAGATTGATGGGGGCGACGCCTGCCGCAATGGTGATGGCAACGCCGTTGAGAAAATCTCTGCGTGTAATACTCATGGCTATCCCTGTGTTAGGAGAAGTAATGAATAAGTGGATTCATTATGGGAGGGAGACACAGATCCTGTTCAGGATTGGGCGCCGAATCTACCGCTATCCTCACGCTGAGTCCATACGATTGCTAATGGATTATTAAGCACCATTTTCCTGCTTGTGACGAGAGTGATGCGCTGATGGGGGTGATTTGCCCTGTTACAGGGCTAATTATTTTCCGGCTCGGTCGGTCAATGATTGCCGCAGCTGATTAGTTCGGGAGACGTTCGGGCATCATTGTCGACTCGGGGGGATGATCGCGCTAAGCTCTTAACTACTTGTTTTATCGACTCTCTTTTTATTCATAGGCATAAAGGCCACTCAGGAGGCGCAATGAACTGGTACATCTCGGTCCTCAAGCAATATGCGGTATTCAGCGGGCGGGCCCGTCGCACCGAATACTGGATGTTCGTGCTGTGCAACGTCATCGTCATGCTGCTGCTCGGCATGGTGGACAAGCTGATTGGCGGCGACAATGAGCTGATAAGCTCCATCTATTCGCTGGCGGTGCTGCTGCCATCGCTGGCGGTGGCGGCCCGTCGCCTGCACGACACCGACCGCAGCGCTTGGTGGCTGCTGCTCGGGCTTATCCCCATTATCGGCACCCTGGTGCTTATCTACTTTATGGTCTGCAACGGTCAGCAGGGGCCAAACCGCTTCGGTGACGATCCCAAAGCGGCCCCCTCACAGGGCTTTATCGTCAGCTAACGGGCGCGGCTTGGCCAATCATCGGTCAATAAAAAGAGAGGGAGGCATCACGCCTCCCTATTTTTTTCGTTTTGATGGCCGATCAACGCTCGATCAGCGGGGCGGAGCGGTAGCTCCACATGCCGTAGGTGCGCAGGGCGTCGCGGTAGATGCCGAGCAGCTCGCTCTCGCTCGGGGTGGCCAGCTCCTCGAGGGGTTTGTCGGGGTAGCTGACGCTCGCCACCTTGATGTTGGCTGGGCCAATCTGGTCGCAGGCGATTTCCAGCACCGTCTGGCCGCGTCGCACGTGGCTGGCGGAGCTTACCAGCACCGCATAGTCAATCTGGTGGCGGGCGAGGGCATAGGCGCTGTAGAGGGCGT
Source organism: Aeromonas sp. FDAARGOS 1404 (assembly GCF_019047085.1). Taxonomy (NCBI): domain Bacteria; kingdom Pseudomonadati; phylum Pseudomonadota; class Gammaproteobacteria; order Aeromonadales; family Aeromonadaceae; genus Aeromonas; species Aeromonas sp. FDAARGOS 1404. The sequence continues at coordinate 676,853 of NZ_CP077237.1, read as the reverse complement.
TGTCCACCGTACTGGTGGCGTAGTTCTCTTCAATCAGGCGGCTGCGGTCGATGCCGTGGTTGGCCAGCCAGTCGGCCATCAGCTTGCCCTCGGTCTGGCGGTTCTGGGGCACGCCACCGGTCAGGATGATCAGCGCTTCCGGGTCGGCCTTGGCCAGCTCAAGGGTGGTTTGCAGGCGGCCCAGCAGGATCTTGTCCATGCTGCCGTCGGGATTGAGGGCGTAGCCCAGAGTGACGATGGCGCGTTTGCCCTCCCTAGTGGCCTTGAGCTGATCCTCGGTCAGTTCGGTCTGCAGCGGGGCGGCGGTGATCCGCTGCACCCGGGCGATGATCTCCTCGAGATCGGCGGCGCGGCCACTGTTGCGATCCGCCACTTTCGCCAGATAGCTGCGGGAGGCCTCCTTGTTACCCTTCACCAACAGCCAGATGGCGAGATAGCTGTTGATGTCGAGATCATCGGGGGCGACGGCCTGCGCCTGCTCCAGCAAGGTGATGGCGCGGCTCAGGTTGCCGTTGTAGATCTGGGCGTTGGCAGCCGAGATGAGCAGGTCGGTGCGGTAGGGTTCCAGCTGGTAGGCGGCCAGCAGACGCTCGGTCACCAGCTCCATATTGCTCGGCATCTTGGCGGTAAAACCGGCGTGGGAGATTTTGGCTGGCGACTTGTAGATCTGCAGCGCTTCGCCGAGCAGCATGTCCACCGCCTGGCGTTTGCTGACCAGGGTATTGAGGTCGTGCTCCATTTGCATCGAGCTCTCGGCCGCTTGCAGGGCGAGGGGCGAGAGCGCCAGCAGGCCGCCGAGGGTGAGGGCAAGAAGGGTCTGTTTCATCAAAAGGTCCTCTGTCGGGCTGAATCGCGCCGTGGTGCTCCGGCTTGTGGGCCGATGGGATAAGGCAAATGTGCGTCAATTCAGTCTGTTAGTGCCAAAGAGAGGCAATATACCAGTGAACGGTACGGCAAACTGTGAGTCGAGGCGGGTCGTCGGGTTATGCCACACCTGTGGCCGCAAAAGTGGCCGCAACGAGTCAGCTGCCATCTGAAAAGGGCAGGGGGAGCGAGACTCCCCCTCCCTCTGTTGCGATGTAAGACAGATGGGGTGTCAATCTATCTGCGGATGAGTTGTTCGCAGTCAGTTCCACATCTGGGAGACGCGAGCTTCCAGTGTCTCTTGCTGCTCTTCGGGCATATCGCTGAAGAAGTTGAGTTGGGTCTGCTCCTCCACCTCGCGCACCGAGACCCGGTAGTCGGCGATCTGGCTGATGGGCACCTCTTCCTGCGGCATGATAAAGGCGATGGCCTGCAGTCTGGCCGGGTCCATCACGATCTTGTAGTAGGCGCTCGGGATCGCCACACCCTGACCGATGGACTTTTCAGAGCCGGTAAAGATGGGGCCGGTGATCACCTGCACATCCTTGCGGGAGACCGCCCACTTGTTCACCTTGTCCTCCAGCACGCGCCACGCCTTCTGGTTGAGCACCCCGATCTGCGGTGTCATGTTGCTCAGCAGGAAGCTCTCTTTCATGGTGTTCTTGTTCGATTTCATGTCCCCCGCCGGGGCCTGATGGCCACGGTCGTAGCCCGAGCCCTTGTAGTCGGAGAGGGGGGCGCGATAGGCGACCGGGATCTCCCTGTCCTCGGCGAAGGCATCCTTGCGCGGCACTGTGCCCTGTGCGCTTTGGGCGGTCATCCGGTAGGAGACCCAGTCCGCCACCTTGTAGTCGTAGTTGTAGCCGACCGCATACCCTTCACGGCAGAGCTTCTGATCCGATTCGGAGGGCAGGCCAAAGCGTACGTGGTCGCCACACGTCCAGTGAGCCGCCAGCAAGGGGGGGGCAGTGAGGGTGAGGGTAACAGCCAGAACCAATTTATTGATTTTTATCATTTTTGTGATGCTCCAGTTTAGTAGGCGGAGCCATTTGACATGAGATCTGACCAGCGCTTCAATTGCTGTTTTTTTACACGTCACAGTTCTGTGACGGCTCGCCAAGATCCGTGATGTGACTGGTTAATATGTTTTAAATCAGTGGCTTGGTCGGTGGGATGATATGCGGTTGCTCGGCAGGCAACGAAAAGGGGCCTGCGATGGGCCCCTTGTACTGGTTGGTCTGATTGCTATCAGGCGGCGTTTGCCTTGTTGCCCAGCGTGCGGGCCAACAGTGCTTCCGGATTGTGAATCGCCTCCTTGGTCTTCACATCGATGACCTCGATATTGGTGAAGCGCTCGCGGTTCTTGATAGCCACGTCGTGGGCGAAGATGACGCAGCGGGCGTTGGCGACATCCTTGGCGGTAATGCGGTTGATGATGCCGTTGGCGCCCTGGGTCTCGACCTTGATCTTGATCCCCTGCTTGGCGGCAGCCTTCTGCAGGCTCTTGGCGGCGAGGAAGGTGTGGGCCACGCCAGACGGGCAGGCAGTGATGGCCAGTACGTCCGCTTCTCCTTCCGCTTCAATGACTTCGAAGCTGGTTTGGGTGGTGGTCACGTCATCTTCTTCGCTCACTGGCTTCTTCAGCAGGTTGACGATGATGGCTGTGGTCAGAGCGCCGAGGATGGTACCCAGGATGTAGCCCATCTTGCCTTCAACAACCGGCAGGACAATCCAGCCACCCCAGGGGGCGTGGTTGATACTGTGCATCATGAAGCCAGTGATGTTGCCGACGATGCCGCCTGCGACGATGGCCGGGATAACACGCATGGGGTCAGCGGCAGCGAACGGGATAGCACCTTCACTGATACCGATCATGCCCATGATGGCGGCCGCTTTGCCGGATTCACGCTCCTCTTTCTTGTAACGCTTCGGAGACATGAAGGTCGCCAGTGCCATACCCAGTGGCGGTACACAGATGGCGATACCGACACCACCCATCAGCCAGGGCTGGGTGTTGACCTGAGTCTGGGCAAACAGGGTAGCAACCTTGTTGACCGGGCCGCCCATATCGAAGGCGGTCATACCACCCAGAATGGCACCCAGCATTACTTTACCTGAGCCCGCCATGCTGGATAGCCAGTGGTTCATCCCTTCCATCATGGCTGCGATCGGGGCACCGATCCCCCACATCACGATGCCACACACCAGGAAGGTACCGATCAGCGGATAGATGAAGATGGAACCTAGGGAGGTCATGGAGTCAGGCAGCTTGATCCGTTTGAGCTGATTGACCACGAAACCGGCGATAAAGCCCACTAGAATGGCGCCAAGGAAACCGGTTTGATAGTGTTGAACGGCAATCCAGGAGCCGATCATGCCCGGAGCCAGGCCCGGCTTGTCAGCCAGCGAGTAGGCGATGTAGCCACCCAGTACGGCAGTAAACAGAGTCAGACCGGCGATACCCATGGTGGCCATGTCTTTGAGGAAGCCCGCTTCCGGCACGGCGCCCTTGCCGCTCAGCATCACCGACAGCGACAGCAATACACCGCCCGCCACGATGAAGGGGATCATGTGGGAAGTACCAAACAGCAGATGCTGCTTCATGGTGTTGAGGCGATCCTTGAAGGTGCGCTCTTCGGGGGCTGCCGGGGTAGTGGCAGCCGGTTTGGCGGCTGGCGCCGGTTTTTCCGCTTTCGGGCCTTGCTTGAGCAGGGTCAGGGCTTGCTCGACGGTAGTGGCCGCCTTCATCTGCTCGATAAAGCCCGGCTCCAGCAGACGGGTAGAGAGCTCCGCCAGCACTTCGATGTGGTGGTTGGCACCGCCATCCGGGGAGGCGATCATGAAGATCAGCTGGGTCGGTTTGCCATCTTCGGCGCCGTACTCGATACCTTGGCGGCTGACACCGATGGCAATGGCCGGACGACTGACCGCCTTGCTCTTGGCGTGGGGCAGGGCGACACCCTGCTCGAAGCCGGTGCAGTCCAGCTGTTCGCGGGCCCAGATATCCTTGACGAATTGCTGTTGATCAGACACGGCGCCATCGCGCGCCAGCATCTGTGCCATCTCGTCGAATAGAGCCTCCTTGCTGGTGGCCTTCAACTCCAGGCAGATGAGTCTGCCGTTGGTCATGGTGGGTAACATATTACTCTCCTGGCTCCGTTGCCGAGCCGCATGATGGGGGGAACAATTGACCTGGATATTGTTCTCCCGTTAGCGCGGTGCCGAAATCGGACAAATGTGCCGTTTACTGGATTTTTGTGCTGCGCAAGTCGTCATGTGACCCAGCTCGCATATCATCATGAAAGCCAATTCATACCGATATTTTTATTTTTTTAAATAAAAACAATGAGCTGCGAGTGCGTCTTGCTACTTGCATGAGTGCAACGAAAAGGTTTCGCCTTCGGAGGTATGGAGATTTGTGTGCTGCTTTGAGGGCGGAAAATGTGAAGGTGCTGGCAAAACGCGTTGAGAGAACAATCAGAAAGAGGGAGAGCAGCTCTTGATGTGAGTTAATCCATCTACTGATCACTTGTTATGTTCATCATCGGTGTCCTTGGGTTTTGCATGAGCCCTTATTTAACAAAGCCCGCCACTTTTATGGATGGCGGGCTGTTTAGTGCTTCAGCCTTATTGAGCTGATTAATGAGGGGAGGAGAATCGGGCGTTATGTCCGAAACTTGCGTACAACCTCCTGCAGTTGTGTTGCCAACAGGTTGAGGTCGTTGCAAGCCTGAGCCATTTGTTTGGCTCCGGTCGCCACTTCTTCCGAGGCATTGCTGATGTTGACTACATTGCGATTGAGCTCCTCGCTTACCGCGCCTTGCTCTTCGGTTGCGGTGGCAATCTGAATATTCATGTGGGAGATACTGTTAACCGAGCTGCTTATTTCGGCAATAGAGGCTCCCGCTTCACGAGCTGTGTGGACCGTCTCGGACATCATATCCTGACTCTGTTGCATGGTGACGCCCGCTTCGTTAGCACGCAGCTGCAGTTCGGAGATGATGTGGTTGATCTGGGAAGTGGAGTCTTGGGTTCGTTTGGCCAGAGTGCGGACTTCATCTGCTACCACGGCGAAACCACGACCTTGTTCACCGGCTCGGGCTGCCTCGATTGCCGCATTCAGTGCCAGCAGGTTGGTTTGCTCGGCAATTCCCTGAATGACTTCAAGCACCATGCCGATATTTCGGCTGTCATCACCCAGCTGGCGGATCACCAGAGCAGTCTCTTCGATGGCGGTAGCCACCTTTTCAATCCTGCCGATTGAGTCATTGACGGTCTCGCTGCCTTGTGCGGCTGTGTCGCTGGCCGACGTTGCTGCGCTGGCGGCGTCGTTGGTGTTGCGGGCCACCTCCTGTACCGTGGCTTGCATCTCGTTCATGGCTGTGGCCAGCTGATTGAGCTCATGTTGCTGGGCGCCCATGTTGTTGGCCGATTGCTGTGCCACCGCGCTGATCTCTTCGGCGGCCGCACCCAACTGCACCACCGAGCCGGAGACCTCGTTTACCAGCATGCGCAGATTGGATTGCATCTCGTTGAACCCTTGAGCCAGCTTACCCAGTTCGTCATGGGAGAATTGCTTCATGTCGAGTTGGCTGGTGAGGTTGCCTGCCGCCACCTGGCGGGTCTGCTCCAGCAGGGTCATCACAGGATTGCGGATCTGCCGGATCAGCAGCCAGGCCACAATAACGACGAACAGCAAGGTTAGCGCACCAACTGTAGTGCTCAGCAGTTTTGCCCGTTCATAGGAAGCTTCACTCTGCTTGGTCAGCAGGTTGGCAACCCGATCGTTCTCCTTGCGAAGCTCCAGACCATCCTGTCCGGCCTGCTCAAGGGCTGCGCGAGATTCGTTTTTGATCAGCGACTGCACCTTGGCAATATCTCCCTGCCGTATGGCTGTTTCCAAGTCACCATGGGCTGAAAAATATTTGGCTGCTGCAGTTTTCAGCTCTGCAAACATGTTGCGATCTCGCTCCGACACAAAAGGCATAGAGCCATACCGTTGCTCGGCGGCCATGTACTGACTCTTTGCCGCTTCGAAAGACTGTGTGCTGCTGTTGAGGGAGTCGGGATCCTTGCCCAGTGCATCTATCACCATGTTCAGTTCGGCACGGCGAGCGTCCAGCAAGGACACATGCATCTGGCTGGATGCCCGGATGGAGGGAACGATATTGTCGCTGACCTCACTGGCGTCACGGTAAATATTGGAGAGTTGTAAAGTGGCAAACCAGGCAAAACCCAGCATCAACAAAGCGAGAGTGGTAAACGCCATGGTCAGCTTTTGCCCAATTGTCATTTTTGTCAGCATATATCCTCTTTTATCTATTTTTGTCTGCGGATCTTTGTGTGAAATTTATATCGGCGAATAGATGTGATACCTTAAAAATAAATCAAATAAAAGAGAACTTAATCACAGAGGGTATTTAAGGTCTATTTCTTTACTGCGATGAGGTTTGGCTGGCATATCAAAAAATAAATATCAAATCTCTCATTATCCTGCCTTTAAATTGATTGGATTGTCAGTTAATGCGGCCTGGCTTTTTTACGGATTACGTCAGCTTTAAGGTGTGATGTAAAAGAAAAGCGCTATATATCATAATCTTATGGTTTTTCTTAAGTTGTTTTTTTCGACAAAGTTCGAATGGTTTGCTTGGAATTAAATTATAGAACGACTAAAAAATAGGGCCGCATCTCGAAAATTCAAAAGAGATCCCTTTCGTTTGCATTATTAATGGTTCTGTATGACTACGGCTGCTAAATGTTTACAGACCGAATGATGATGGCCTGGGAAAGGTTTAATGGCGATGCATCTATGTGCTGTTTTAGCTTTCATCAGGGGGTGAAAATAGTAGAGAGTAGAGTTGTTATTTTTATTGCCTCCATTTTTTCGGATACTCAGAGTGTCGCCGTTGCTTGTGCAGGCTGGAATTTTCTTCGTATCAGCAAACCCAGTCATCTGCATCAGGGTAGCGCCAAGCTTGGGCGACAAACCTGTGGAGCTGGTTGTGGGCAGGATGCAGTCAGGGATGGACTTCAGAGCGAGATGCCTGAAGGAAGGTAGGCATAAGAGAGCAGTAGAGATACAGACGGACTTGACTGGTAGGCCATATTGCTCTGTTGGGAGGGGGAGGCATATTCCCCCTCCAACGAGAGTCGGCTCTTATGTTGATTAGCAGCGGTTGCCGGCGCGGGCGACCCGTCCTTCGGCCAGCAGTTGATAATTGCCAGTCGCTGCAGGAATAAAGGCTGATTGCCCCTTTTCCAAACGCAGTGACTGTTCGCCCTGCTTGAGGGTCACTGTGTCATCGATGGCAAAGAGGATCTCGGCGCTGGCAGTGGTGAGCTGATGCTCGCCAGCCGGGTAGACGCTGAAAGTGAAGTCAGGTACCGGCACGTCGAAGTGCTGTACCGCACCATCACAGCGGGGGGCCAGCAGGATCTGGTCGTCCGGCTTGGGCAAGCAGCGCGTGCAGTCCAAGAGCTCTGCCACGTCGATGTATTTGGGGGTGAGGCCGGCGCGCAGTACGTTGTCGGAGTTGGCCATGATCTCGAGACCCGTGCCGCGCACATAGGCGTGCGGGGTACAGGCATCGAGGAACATCGCCTGACCGGGCTCAAGCGTCACCACGTTGAGCAGCAGCGGCGAGAATAGGCCCACATCTCCCGGGTACTGGGCCGCCAGAATGGTGATGAGGGCAAACGTCTCCTCATCCTGATGGGCGGCGGCATAGGTTAGCAGCCCTTCCAGCGCCTCCTCCTTGCACGCCCCTTCCAGTACCAGCAGCTGGTGGAAGAAGTGCTGCAGGCCTGCTTCATTCTGGCTGGCGGCAAGGGCTGCGGTCAGATCGGCGATGGCCGCCAGATTGACCCGCTCGAACAGTGCCAGAATGGCGGGGATAGCGCGAAAACCGTTCATCGCCTGATAGGGGGTGAGGGCAAAAACCAGCTCCGGCTTATGGTTCGGGTCCTTGTAGTTGCGATTGCTCGCCTTGATATCGATGCCTGCGGCCTCCTCTTTGGCAAAGCCCGCTTCAGCCTGAGCCTTGCTCGGGTGCACCTGAATGGAGAGAGCCTTCTCGGCACACAACACCTTGAACAGGAACGGCAGGCTGCCAAAACGGGCGAAGGTGGCCTCACCCAGCGCGGCGGCCGGAGCACTGTCGATCACCTTAGAGAGCTTTTGCACACTGGCCGCCAGCGTCACCTCGGAGCAGCCGTTGGGGTGAGCCCCCATCCACAGCTCGGCCTGGGGTTTGCCTTGCGGGTTGGGAATGCCAAACAGGGTGGTGAGGGAGTCATGACTGCCCCAGTCATAGCCTTGAATCGGGTTTTGCATCAACAGAAAGGAGGGCAGATCGCTACTGCTCATAAGGGACGCCTCGTCTAGTTTGAAGAAAATCGGGTGCAGAAAAGGGTGGCATTACTGCTGTGGACCGGACTATAACATGGGCGGTCGTGCGCGCCGCAACCGCTTGCCTCTCTCTTGATCAGGATCACCATGTCTCTCATCTTCAGCCAACTGCTCGACGGAGCCCTGAGCGAACAGGTTCCATTTGACCAAATCTGGTTTGCCAGTGAACAGGGGGTGCCACCCAGTTTCAGCTATCAGGTCAACTTTCCCCGCCTCGAGCTGGTCTTTAGCGGCGAGTATCTCAACCAGATCTGGGACAGGGAGGAGGGGGCCAGAGAGATCAGTGTATTGCCGGGACAGGCGCTCTATATCCCTCCCAACGGCTGGAACAAGCCGCTCTGGACCACCGACTGCTCGGTGCTGAGCCTGCTGTTTGGCAAACGCCAGCTGGGGTTCAGTTTGGTGAGCAAGCGCCGTGAAGATCCGGACTTTTTCGATGTGCAAAAGCACAGCATCATGGCGCGGGCGGGCCATGTGATCGAACACATTCTGGCTGCTCTCAATGTGCTGACCGAGGATCCCGGTCGCTCTCCCACCGATGATCACTTGCTGCAGGCTCTGCTGGCGAGTGCCCGTCAGCTGTTGCTGGAGTCCGCCACGGATCGGCCACGGGGGGCAGAGCTCTTTCACGGGATCTGCATCTATATCCAGGAGAACTTTCACCGTCCCATCACCCGGGATTCCATTGCCCACCGCTTCAACATTTCAGCCAGCCATCTCTCCCACCTGTTCCGCGAGCAGGGTCATATGCGCCTTGCCGATTACATCAGCTGGGTGCGGATCGATCGGGCCAAATTCATGCTGAAAAAGTACCGCTTTCGTCTTGAAGAGGTGGCCAGTCGCTGCGGTTACAGTGACGTGAACTACTTCTGCCGGGTGTTCAAACAGAAGACCGGCTTGACCCCTTCCCAGTACCGTTCCCTGAGTCAGCCGCAGGCGGTGGCCAGCGAGCTGGAGGGATAGCTGGGAGGGGTCGGAGAGGCGTGGTGACGGCGCACTAGCGGGTGGCTACCTCTTTGGTCTGACATGCTTTCTTGTCGTTTTATTATGAAAATGAATGGGCTAAGATGGCCGCGCGCAACAAACAAGTTGATAACAAACGGAAGTTAGGAGATGCCGATGGAAAGCAAAGTAGTAATCCCGACCCAAGGTCAGAAAATCACAGTCGATGCTAACGGCAAGCTGCAGGTTCCCAACCATCCGATCATTCCGTTTATTGAAGGGGATGGCATCGGTGTTGACGTAACCCCGGCCATGTTGAATGTGGTGAATGCTGCGGTCGAGAAAGCCTACAAGGGCGAGCGCAAGATCGCCTGGATGGAGATCTATACCGGCGAGAAATCGACTCATGTCTATGGCGAAGGTGCCTGGCTGCCGGCCGAAACCCTGGATTTCATTCGTGAATATTGCGTGGCCATCAAGGGCCCGCTGACTACTCCGGTCGGTGGCGGTATTCGCTCCCTCAACGTAGCCCTGCGTCAGGAGCTGGATCTCTACATCTGCCTGCGCCCGGTGCGTTACTACGACGGCACCCCGAGCCCGGTGAAACGTCCTGATCTGACCGACATGGTGATCTTCCGCGAAAACGCCGAAGACATCTACGCCGGTATCGAGTGGAAGGCGGACAGCGATGAAGCCAAGAAGGTGATCGCCTTCCTGCAAAACGAGATGGGCGTGAAGAAAATTCGTTTCCCCGAATCCTGCGGGATCGGCATCAAGCCGATGTCCAAGGCCGGTACCGAGCGTCTGGTTCGTGCCGCCATCGAGTATGCCATCGACAATGATCGTGACTCCGTGACCCTGGTGCACAAGGGCAACATCATGAAGTTCACCGAAGGTGCCTTCAAGGATTGGGGTTATGCTCTGGCTCAGAACGAGTACGGTGCCCAGCTGATTGACGGCGGCCCCTGGTGCTCCTTCAAGAACCCGAAAACCGGCAAGACCATCGTCATCAAGGATGTCATCGCCGATGCCTTCTTGCAGCAGATCCTGCTGCGTCCGGCCGAGTATGACGTTATCGCCTGTATGAACCTCAACGGTGATTACATCTCCGATGCGCTGGCTGCTCAGGTGGGCGGTATCGGTATCGCACCGGGTGCCAACATTGGTGACGGCGTGGCCCTGTTCGAAGCGACCCACGGTACTGCGCCGAAATATGCCGGTCAGGACAAGGTTAACCCGGGCTCGCTGATCCTCTCCGCCGAGATGATGCTGCGTCACATGGGCTGGGTCGAAGCGGCCGATCTCATCATCAAGGGGATGGAAGCGGCGATCCGCAACAAGACCGTCACCTATGACTTCGAGCGTCTGATGGAAGGGGCCACCCTGCGCTCCTGCTCCCAGTTTGCTCAGGACATGATCGACCAGATGTAATCTGCTGCTTGCCAGAAACGCAAAACCGGCGCCATGTGCGCCGGTTTTTTTATCGCGAAAGAGTGAAGGGGCTTATTGCGCCTGCTCTACGTGTTGCTGATAGCGTTGCTGCCATTTGCTGGTTTCTGCTTCATCACCCTGAGCCTTCCAGAAGGCGCAGATGGTGTTGGCAAGTTCAGAAGCCATCGCGTGATCTCCGTCACGTCGACTCATCAGATAATCTCCCAGCCAGCTTTGATATTGTTTCATTACCCGATCTCCTTATCTCATGTGCCCTTGAGGGTGCCCACCTTGACGGAAGCCTGTCGGCTCATCTTGGGGGGAACATCATCAGGCATGATGGTGCAAAGTCACGACCCGGGCAGAGAGCCCGATGGGCCATCTGGCGGCGAACGTGACGCGAGATGTCAAAAAATGAGCGCCATTTTAGCACAAACTGACCAACTTGGGGAAATTGTCGCCATGGATTGTGACAGAACAGCCCCATCCCCTTGTTCCCAAAACAGAAAACCCGCCGTGATGGCGGGTTGATTTGCAGATAAATGTGGCAAAACAGCCTAGATCTTGGCGCTGGCCAGGTACTTTGCCATCTCTTCGGCGGGCACCATGCCACCGCCGGTGGCCCACACCAGATGGGTGGCCTGTGCCATGGTTGCGGCATCGAAACCGCGCCCGGTGAGCCACTCTGGATTGGCAGCCACCCGCCACGGGCCAGCCATACCAGCCAGAGCGGAGGGCTCGAGTGTGATCTGCTCATCGCGCGCCAGCAGTCCGAGCAGGTCATACATCTCCTGATCGCTCAGGGTGTAGAAGCCATCGAGCAGTCGTTCCATGGCGCGGCCGACGAAGCCGGAGGCGCGACCTACGGCCAGACCATCAGCGGCGGTGAGGTTGTCGATGCCCAGATCCTGCACCGCAATGGCATCGTGCAGCCCGGTGTGGACCCCCAGCAGCATGCAGGGGGAGTGGGTCGGTTCGGCAAACAGACAGTGGACATGGTCACCAAAGGCGAGCTTGAGACCAAAGGCCACCCCGCCCGGGCCGCCGCCTACGCCGCAGGGCAGGTAGACAAACAGCGGGTGGTCGGCATCCACCTTGATGCCCATCTGGTCGAACTGCTTTTTCACCCGCTCGCCCGCCACCGAGTAGCCGAGGAACAGGGTGCGGGAGTTCTCGTCGTCGATAAAGAAGCAGTTGGGATCGCGCTCGGCCTCTTTGCGCCCCTGTTCCACCGCCACCCCGTAATCTTCGGCATATTCGACCACGATGACGCCGTGTTCACGCAGCTTGCGCTTCTTCCACTTCCGCGCATCGGCTGACATGTGGACGGTGACGGTAAAGCCGAGCTTGGCGCTCATGATGCCGATGGACATGCCGAGATTGCCGGTGGAGCCCACTGCGATGCTGTACTTGCTGAAGAACTGGCGAAACTCGTCGCTGAACAGTTTTCGGTAGTCATCCTCTTCGCAGAGCAGTCCCGCCTTGATCGCCAACTGTTCGGCGTGAGTCAGCACCTCGTAGATACCGCCTCGCGCCTTGATGGAACCGGAGATGGGCAGGTGACTGTCTTTTTTCAGCAGCAGTCGACCGGTGACCTCAACCCCGTAGCGCCGGTTGAGCGTAGCCTGCATCGCCGGAATAGCGGCGATCTCGGACTCCAGAATACCGTTGCTGGCGCGGGTCTCGGGGAAGGCTTCGCACATGTATGGGGCGAAGCGGGCCAGCCGAGCGGAAGCGTCCGCCACATTGTTGTTATCGAGCCCCACATAGGGCAGACCGGCAGCCAGAGTGGTGGTGTTGGGGTTGAACCAGGTGACTGGCTCAAGCGCGATCAGGGATTGCACCAGTGGAAATTGCGCTGTGAGCTGTTGGACGTCGATGTTTTTCATAGTGTTCTCGGTCTTGTTACACGATAAAGGAGAGCAGGAAAGTACCGGCCAGCGCCATCAGGGAGGCAACAAAGGTGGCGGTGGTGTAGTACTTGAGCGTTTCGTTCAGGGTGGCGCCGCAATACTGCTTGACCAGCCAGAACAGAGAGTCGGTCACCATGGTGCAGCCAATAGCACCGGAGCCGATGGCCAGGGTCATGATCTCCGGGCTTATGTTCGGGTAGTGCACCATGATGGGGGAGACGATGGCGGTGGCGCCCATCATGGCGACGGTGGCGGAGCCCACGGCGGCGTGCAGCACGATGGCCACCAGCCAGGCCAGCAGAATCGGGTGCATATCCAGCTGGGAGAGGATAGTGGCCAGACTATCGCCCAGGCCGCTTGCCTTGAGCACGCCGTTGAAGGCGCCGCCTGCCCCGATAATGAGCAGGATATTGGCGATGGAGGAGAAGCACTCCTCGGTCTTGTTGAGCAGCCCTTCCATCTTCATCTGCTGGCGGAGCCCCAGCACGTAGTAGGCGGTGAAGGCGGCGATAAACATGGCGGTGATGGGGTTGCCGATAAACTCCAGCACGGTGTAGAGGTGGCTGGCGTGCTCCATATTGAGCTCGGCGACCGTCTTGGCCAGCATCAGCAGGATGGGCAGCAGCACGGTGAAGAGCGAGGCTCCCAACGTTGGGAGAGTTGCTTCATCGCGGGCCTTGATGTCGGCAAAGGCTGCGGGCACCTCCTTGAACGGGAGCCGGTTACCCAGCAGCTTGAGGAACAGCGGGCCGCCCACCAGCGAGGCAAACAGCCCGACCGCGAGGCCATAGACGATGACCGAGCCGACGTCAGCCCCCAGCTGATTGGTGACGTAGAGGGCTGCCGGGTGGGGCGGCACTATGCAGTGCACGGCCATCAGGGCGGTGCAGAGCGGAATGGCCAGGGTCAGCAGCGAGGTTCTGGTCTTGCGGGCGATGGAGAAGGCGAGCGGGATCAGCAGCACTACCCCCACTTCGACAAACAGGGTGATGCCACATACCAGACCAACCAGTACCATGATGACCTGAGGCGAGAGCCAGCGGCATCTCTGCAGGGCGAGACCGATGCGCTCCGCCGCCCCCGACACCTCCATCATCTTGCCAAGTATGGTGCCAAGACCGATGACTGCGGCGAGAAAGCCTAGCGTGCCGCCAATGCCCGCTTCCATGGCATTGACCATGTTGACCGGGTTCATCCCCATCAGGGTGCCGACATAGAAGCTAGCCAGCAGCAGGGCAAGGAAAGGATGAACCTTGCCCTTCACTATGGTAACCACGATAAGAACGATGCTACTTAGCAAGGTAGCGATGACCCATACCTCTGAACTCATACTGCGCCTCGACATCTGTTGTGTGTGATTGTTTATGCGCTTATTGAATGAAAATGAGGCGGGGCTGACAAATGATGAAATCGACCACTTGGGTGATCTGAGGTGATGCAAAGGCACTACATTGGTCACAATTTATCTAAATCACATTCTTTGGGTCTTTTGACTTCATCCTGAAGGTGGCCTGCGGGTGTATCATCGGTGGCCATTGCGAAGAGGGGGATGAATGTATAACGGGGATAATTACATATCGCGCAACAAGCTGCTGAGTGGCTACCAGCTGGCCAAGTTGCACACCTTCGAGGCGGCCGCCCGCCACGGATCCTTTGCCATGGCGGCTGATGAATTGTCGCTGAGTCCCAGTGCCGTGAGTCACCGGATCAGCGCGTTGGAAGAGGAGCTGGGGTTCAAGCTCTTTGAGCGTTTTCACCGCAAGGTAGTACTGACGGCGGATGGGCAGCGGGTGTTCTGGGCGCTCAAATCCTCGCTGGAGTTCATCAATCAGGAGATCCTGGAGATCAAGAATCAGGAACTCTCCGGTACCCTGACCATCTATTCGCGTCCCTCCATCGCCCAGTGCTGGCTGGTGCCCAGGTTGGTTGATTTCTCCCGCCAGCATCCGCAGATCGAGCTCAATATCATCACCGGCAACGAGAACATCAACCTGCATGGTTATGGCATCGATTTGACCCTCTATTTCGATGAGAAGAGCCCGGAGCGGCTTGCCATCCACCCGCTGATGGATGAGTTCATGCTGCCGGTCTGCAGCCCGGAATATGCCGAGCAGCACGGGCTTGTCGGCAATCCCGCCAACTTGTCCTTGTGTCGTTTGCTCCATGATCGTCAGGCATGGGGATTTGACTCGGATACCGACGAATGGAGCAGCTGGGCTCGCCACGCCGGGGTCAGCCTCGAGGCATGCCAGCTGAGCATGGGTTTTGATCGCTCGGATCTCGCCATCATCGCCGCCATGAATCACGCCGGGATCGCCATGGGGCGCAAGAATCTGGTGAGCAAGCGACTGGCACGCAACGAGCTGGTGGCCCCTTTTGCCGGGCTGGAGATCAAGTGCGAGCAGCGTTATTACATGGCGACCCTGCCCAATCGGGCGTGTCCCAAGATCCAGGCCTTTATCGACTGGGCGCAGGAAATGGCTGCCGAGATGGAATGAACAGAGGCCGGTGCGCAAGAGCAAAATGAAGATGGTAAAGCGCGAGTGAACGAAGGTAGCGGTTTAACGTAGCGGGAAAATAGGGGGAGAGGGGTTGGCTGATAGTGGTTGGTCGCGAGTGGCCTTGCTGCCAACACCGGGTGGCTGGCAGCAAGGAAACGGTCGGGATCAGGTGGTCTTTTCCAGATGGTTCTGGTAAATCTGCTGCCACTTGTCCAGTTCGTTTTCATCACCCTGCTGCTGCCAGAACTCGCAGATGGAACTCGCCATCTCGCATGCCATGGCGTGGTCACCGTCACGGCGACTCATCAGGTATTGCCCCAGCCAGCTTTGATACTGTTTCATTGCACGATCTCCTTATCTATTTAACCCTTGATACTGCAGCTGTGGGACACCCGTCCGGCAGTGTTGCGCCACACTCCACTTTCGCCGCGCGCTGCTTGTTATCGCCGCGCGTGTTGTCAATCAGGACAGAGAGCGTATGAGAAAAAGGCAAAAGTGTTAAAAATTGGCCACCACCTTATCACAAAATGGTGTGATATGCAGGATTTGGGTCCAATTGAGTTATAAGCGCGGGTTGTGTGTCCCGACATCGCGACAGGGATTGACGGAGAGTATCGGCACGCAACTTGTGTCACGAGCAGGCGTGTGGCCGGTTACTGGGTCACCCGACGCGCCTGCCAGTAGCGACTGTTCCAGTAGACGTTGTCGAGGCGGGAGCGGATCACTCCCTTGCTGGTGGAGGCGTGAATAAACTCGCCGGCACCTGTGTAGACCCCGACATGGTACTGTTGCCAGCCGGTTTTGAAGAAGACCAGATCCCCGTGTTGCAGCCGGTAGCGATCCACCGGTTTGCCAATGCTGGCCTGAGATTCGGTGGTTCTTGGCAGGTTGAAGCCCAGCACCTGACTGTAGGCGAGCTGGGTGAAGGCGGAGCAGTCTAGCCCGGCGCGGCTGGCGCCGCCCATGCGGTAGGGAACACCGCGCCATTGTTGGTAGAAGCCATCAAAGGCACTGCTCTGCCGGGGGGCCGGAGGCGGCTCCGGCGTGCTGGAACAGGCGGCCAGCAGCAGAGTCAGCAGGGATAGCAGCAGCTTGTGATACATCGGGCTCTCTCCACGGACGGGTCTACCAAACGAGACATTTATCGAACGCCATATCCTGCCAAATCGTTCTGGCGGCAGGAGGGCACGCGACAACTTTTCCATCATAAACAGGGATCTGGCTCCAGACCTAGTCTCCGAGAGGAAAAATGTGGTGGGGAACTGAAAAACGCCAGCCCGAGGGCTGGCGTTTGTTGTCACTCGTTGTGGCTGATCAGCGGTTTAAGCAGCTCGGCCAGTTTGTAGAAGGTCTGTACCCGGGTGGTGCTGGGGCGCCAGACCAGCCCAATCTCGCGATAGGAGGTCTCTCCCGGCAGCGGGATGGCCACCAGATCGGAGTTGGCAAGAATGCCGGCATCGATGGCCATCTGCGGCAGGAAGGTGGTGCCAAGACCCGCTTCCACCATCTGTACCAGGGTGTGCAGGCTGGTGGCGGCGAACGGGTTGATCTTGCTCTTGTCCCGCAGGCGACAGGCGCTCACCGCGTGCTCGGTGAGGCAGTGCTCCCGCTCCAGCAGGAAGATGCTCTGGTTGGGCAGCTCCTTGTAGTCGAACGGGGTATGCAGACCGGCCGCCATGCTGGCGGGCATCACCATGTGGAACGGATCCTGGCCGACGGTCTTGCAGTGAAATCCACCGATCTCGATGGGCAGGGCGAGGATCAGCAAGTCGAGCTGACCCTGTTCCAGCTGCTTGAGCAGATTGCTGGTGGTGTCTTCACGCAGCAACAATTCGAGGTCAGGATAGGTTTTGCTGCACTCTTTCAGCAGCTTGCTCAGCAAGAAGGGGGCGATGGTGGGAATGCAGCCAAGACGTACCGTCCCCTGCATCACGCCGCCCTGATGTTGCCCGAGCTCCATCAGATCCCGCGCATCGGAGAGCAAATTGCGAGCGCGCTCGACGATTTCCATGCCGACCGGGGTCATAATGAAGCTCTTGTGGTCCCGCTCCACCAGTTGCAGGTTCATCATGTCCTCCAGCGTCTGGATCCCGGTACTCAGGGTCGACTGGCTGACATGACAGGCCTTGGCGGCGCGGTTGAAGTTCTTGTGCTCATCGAGAGCGACCAGATATTGCAGCTGTTTGAGGCTGGGCCAACGTTGCATAGAAAAACCCGATTAATGCTATCTATTTAATTTGATTTAACTAATCTACCACCGGGTCTATAGTTTGTCGCTTGAATTAGATGGACTTGGCTCTAGGTAGCCCAATCCTCACCGGATTGTTCACTTCACATAAAGAGGAATTGAATATGGTATTGGTAGGCCGTCCCGCACCCGATTTTACCGCCGCAGCTGTTCTGGGTAATGGCGAGATCGTTGATTCATTCAACCTGTCATCCCACATCAAAGGCAAAGCTGCCGTTGTCTTCTTCTACCCGCTCGATTTCACCTTCGTCTGCCCGTCCGAGCTGATTGCCTTCGATCACCGTTATGAAGAGTTCCAGAAGCGTGGCGTGGAAGTGATCGGTGTTTCCATCGATTCCCAGTTCTCCCACAACGCATGGCGCAACACCAAAGTGGAAGATGGCGGTATCGGTCAGGTCAAGTACCCGCTGATCGCCGACGTGAAACACGAAATCTGCAAAGCCTATGACGTTGAGCATCCGGAAGCCGGTGTGGCGTTCCGTGGCTCCTTCCTGATCGACAAGAACGGTGTCGTTCGTCACCAAGTTGTCAACGATCTGCCGCTGGGCCGCAACATCGACGAGATGCTGCGCATGGTCGATGCCCTGCAATTCCACGAAGAGCACGGCGAAGTGTGCCCGGCTCAGTGGGAAAAAGGCAAAAAAGGTATGCAAGCCTCTCCGGACGGGGTTGCCAAGTACCTGTCCGAGAATGCTGACTCCCTGTAATCGGGCTGCACTCTCCTTGAAGAACCGGCGTCTTGGCGCCGGTTTTTTTATACCTGAGATTTATCCATCCCCTGACATTGCGGTCACACTCTTCTCGCTCCATCGCTATTCCAAGCTGCCGTTCGCTGGCGTACTCGTTGTTTCGAAATGAGATGCTGATCCGAATGGCTGGGTGGGGGGATATGCCGACAGACAATCGCCATAAAAAAAGCGCGCCATAGGCGCGCTTAGTTCACAAGCGAAGAAGTTATTCCTCAAAGATCCCGAAGTGATCCTTGGCGAAATTGACCCGCTGTTCCACGTTCATCTTCACCTGTCCCAGTTTTTCGATGGTCTTGAGGTTGGGCACCAGGCCGCGACCGTTGGCGATCTGGATGGCAAGACCCGGACGGGCGTTGAGCTCCAGCAGCATGGGGCCGCGGAACTTGTCCAGCACCATATCGGTACCGATATAACCCAGACCCGACATCTCGTAGCAGGAGGCGGCCAGGGTGAGCAGGGTATCCCAGTGGGGCACCTTGAGCTCATAGAGATCGAGGCCGGTGTCCGGATGGTGGCGCAGCGGATTGCCAAACTGCACCGCCCGCAGGGCACGACCGGTACGCAGGCACAGACCCACCCCCACGGCGCCCTGGTGCAGGTTCGCCTTGCCATCCGAGGCTGCGGTGGAGAGGCGCATCATCGCCATCACCGGGAACCCCTTGAAGATGATCACCCGGGCATCGGGTACCCCTTCAAAAGAGTAGCCGTCGAACACATCATCAAAGTTGATAAGGCCTTCGACCAGTGCCACGTCTGGCTTGCCGCCAAGCGAATAGAGCCCCGCCAGAATGTTGGAGACATGGCGCTCCAGATCCTGACCGTTGGAGGCGCTGCCGTTGGGCTTGTAGAAGAGGCCATCTTCCTGACGCAGGATCACCAGGATCCCCTTGCCGCCCGAGCCACGGGCCGGCTTGATGCAGAAGCCCGGCCAATCTTTTACCAGCTCGGTGATGCGACCCACATCGTGCTGGGCACGGATGGTACCGATCAGCTCAGGCACGGTGACCCCTGCATCCAGCGCAATTTGCTTGGTCTGCAGCTTGTCATCCACCAGCGGATAGAGGCTGCGCGGATTGTAGCGGCTGATGTAGGAGTGGTTGCGCTTGTTCATGCCGAGGATGCCTGATTGGGACAGGCTCCACGGGGTTGTGTATTTTTCCCAGAACCACATCGGTTACTTGTCCTTACCCGGGGTGACGCCAGATTTCATCTCGTCCACCAGCGGCTTGAAGCGCTTCAGTTCGCTCAGCTTGTATCCGGTGTAGTTACCCATCAACAGCACGGTCGCCATAAGCACCAGCTGCAGGCCGAGGAAGTTGAAGGTGAGGTGACGAATAAGCTCGTTATCCATGGCCAGATAGGCGATGACTGCAACCAGCAGAGAGCCGCCGCCCTGGCGGAACACCTCTTTCGGGCCCTCTTCTTCCCACAGGATGGACATCCGTTCGATGGTCCAGGAGAGGATGATCATCGGGAAGAAGGTGATCTTCATGCCGTCGGTCAGCCCCAGCTTGAAGGCGAATGCGGAGAAGATACCGATCATCGAGATAACCATGATGATGATGGCCGATATTCGGGCAACCAGCAGCAGGTTAAGCCGCGACAGATAGGAGCGGATGATGAGACCGGTGCCGACGATCAGCAGGAAGCCGATGAGGCCGGTGACCAGCGAGGTCTGGATAAAGGCGACCGCGATCAGCACCGGCATAAAGGTACCGGAGGTCTTGATCCCCACCAGCACCCGCAGGAACACCACCATCAGCACGCCAATCGGGATCAGCAGCAAGCCCTTGAACAGGGTCTGCTCTTCCAGCGGCAGGCTGTGGATGGAGAAGTTCATCATCTCTGATTTTTCGAACTTCTGCGCGAGAGCCACGCTCACCGGCTGCTCTTGCTCGATCATCGAGAAGCTGACACGGGAGTTGTGACCACCGGTCACGTCCAGCAGGGCGCCGGAGTTGTATTCCCACAGCAGCAGGTTGGCCGGACGACCCTGTTCACCGGTTTGCGGGTTGAACAGCTTGTAGTCGGTCGGGCTGTTGAATACCTGCAGGTAATCCACCAGCTCCTGACGACGGCGGCCATCTTCCAGATTCAGAGCATGCACCACGCGGGTGGGGACGTCAGCATTGTTGAGCAGCTCGGCGATCAGGTTGGCGCGGCTCTTGTGCTTTTTCAGCAGCTCGGCGTTCTGCTCCTGCTTCTCGATCTCCTTGATGATCTCGCGAGTCAGGGTGTAGCCGTCGGCAGAGCGCTCCTGGGCCCGCTCGAGGATCTGCTTCATCGCGGTGGCGTAAGGCTCACTCTCGATCTGCTTCTCGATGGCAGGCGGCTGCGGATTGGCGGCCGGTTTGGCGTGGGCATCCGCCATCATGTCGACTCGGTAATAGAGCTCCTGACGGCCAGAGGCGGTGCGGATGGACCACTCGGCGCGGGCATCGCCATCTTTCTCGACAAAGGAGAGGCCGTAGCCGGGGCTGGCGGCGTTCTCGTTCATCAGAGTGAAACCGGGCTGGGTGCCCGGAATGGCCAGAGAGGCGATCACCGGCTCACCGGTCGCCTCAAACTCCAGCTTGGCTTCGATGGACCAGATCTGGCGCTTTTCACCGGGCGTCAGGGGTACATCCAACGCGATATGGTGATAGATCGTCATCCCCAGGCCGACAATGTACAGCAGGGCTACCAGCAAATAGAACGGCTTACGGGAAACCATGGATTATTTCACATCCTTGAGCTTGGGTTTGGGTTGGATATATTCGCGGGCCACATCAACCACGGCGATGTCTTTCAAAAATTCGCGACCCAGCAGCACAGGGAAGGTCATGTCGCTACGGTCTTTCAGGGTAAATTCGGCTTTCTCGGTCATGTCGCCAATGCGCACGGCCAGACGCACCACCGGACGGCGGTCGAGATCGTCGGCAGAGGCCTGACGCACCCGTACATGGCGTACCAGCGGCGCTTCGATCTGGATCTTGTCGTCCACTTCCTGATGGCTCAGGAAGAAGCGCACCCAGTTTTTGCCGTTGCGCTCGAAAATGGTGATCTCCTGCGCACTGATGGAGGAGGTGGTCGCACCGGTATCGACCCGGGCCTGGAAGGCGTCGTTGGCTGCATCAACCCAGATCCACTCGGCTTCACCGACCATCAGCTTGCCATCGATGGTGTGACCCTGATTGGGGGCCGGGCACTTCTCGGTGGGGATGGCCATCGGCTTGGGCGGCTCGGAGGGGAGGGTGGCGAGCTTGTGGTCTACTTGCTTGACGGACTCTTTCATATTGGTGACATCTGTGTTGAGCTGAACCAGCAGGTGCTGTTGCTGCACATACTGCTTCTGTTGCTGTTCCATGGATGTTTGCAGGCGTTGCTCGCTCTGGCTCAGCTCGCTACGAAGCTCGGCCAGCGTCAGAGCAGGGACCTGAGGCGCTTTTTCCATATTGACACACCCGCCGAGACTAAGCAGGGAGAGCAGGGTCATTCCTTTTAATTTGCTTTTCATGTCATTCATTTAACTGTGCTTCCTGGAATTGGGTCAGTGTAACTTCCTGAATCGCCATCGGCTAGTCTTTGGCCTTGCGGGCAATCAGTACGGCACGTTTCGGCGCCGGGTGTCCTTCTACCGTGAGTGCCGGATTGTCTGGATCCAGATAGTCACTCAGGGATTCATTAATCATCCAGTCGGTACGACGCTGTTCGTCGGTGCTGGTCATATTCTCGTCTACTATCCGCACGTCGGTGAAGCCGCAGCGCTCGACCCACAGCTTGAGGGCGCGGCTAGAGGGAATAAACCAGACGTTGCGCATCTTGCCGTAACGATCGGTGGGCATCAGCACGTCGTTGACCCCTCCGTCAATCACCAGCGTCTCCAGCACCAGCTCGCCATCATCTTTCAATTGATTGCGCAGCTGCTCGATGTGCTCGATGGGGGATTTGCGGTGATAGAGCACCCCCATGGAGAAGACGGTGTCAAAGGCACGCAGCTCCGGCAGCTCCTGAATACCGAGCGGCAACAGGTGGGCGCGCTGATCATTGCCCGCGAAGTGGCGAATGGCCTCGAACTGGCAGAGGAACAGCGGGCTCGGGTCGATGCCGACTGCAAGCCGAGCCCCTTCACCCACCATGCGCCAGAGGTGGTAACCGCTGCCGCAGCCCACATCCAGCACGTAACGGCCTTCGAGCGGGCTGATATGGGGCAGCACCCGATCCCACTTCCAGTCAGAGCGCCACTCGGTATCGATGTGGATGCCGTGTACGGTGAACGGCCCCTTGCGCCAAGGCATGAAGTGACGCAGCAGGCTCTCGACCTTCTTGCGTTCACCTTCGCCAAGGCTCTCGGCCGAGCCAATCTCGACCCGGCTTTTCAGCTCGACGTTGCCGGGAGCCACCTGCGGCAGCTTGTTGAGGGCGCGATTCCAGCGCGGCAGGTCGCCATGCTGGTTGTCATGTTGCCAGGCGTGCAGCTGGGCGGGCAGGGTATGCAGCCAGTGGCTCAGCCGGTTTTTGGCAATCAGTTGATAGAAATTGGCAAAGTCGATCATGGCTGGGCGTCGCTGGATTTGATGGCAATCATGGAGCCGAAGTTGAAGCACTGGAACCAGAGATCCTGATGGACGAAACCGGCATCCCGCAGACGGGCCTGATGCACCGGCAGGCTGTCGGTGCGCATCACGTTCTCAAGGGCAGTGCGTTTCTGGCTGATCTCCAGCTCGCTGTAGCCATTGGCCCGCTTGAAGTCGAGATGCAGATCGATCAGCAGCTCGTTGACCGGTTCATCTTCGAAGCGAAACTTTTCGCTCAGGATCAGGATCCCGCCCGGGCGCAGACCATCGTGAATGCGCTGGATCAGGGCGGCCCGTTTCTCTGGCTCGACAAATTGCAGGGTGAAATTGAGCACCACCACGGAGGCGTTCTCGATCTCGATGTCGCAGATATCTGCTTCCACCAGCTCCACCGGCACCTCGGATTTGAAACCGGAGAGGTGGGCGCGGGCGCGCTCGATCATCGGATGGGAGAGATCCACCGCGCTGATGCGGCAGCCGGGCTGGCTGACATGGCGACGCATCGCCTGGGTCGCGGCGCCCAGTGAGCAGCCGAGATCATAGAGTCGGCTCTCGGGTTGGGCGTAGCGGGCGGCCATCATGCCGATGGCAGAGATGATGTTGCTGTAACCCGGCACCGAGCGCTGGATCATATCGGGAAACACGTCGACGACCTGTTCGTCAAAACAGAAGTCTCCCAATCGGGCGATCGGGGCGGCAAAAATTTGATCTTTGGTATGCATGCTGGCGCAACCTGACAGTCGGGACATCACCCGGCTGTATTGTTCAATTGAGTCGTTGGGTGACACCCATCAGAGTAGATTTATCACCTGTTTACGAACGGGGTGGCTGGTCGTGAAATCCTTTGGACCTGTCCTGTTCGTACGGGCCATGTTCCGGACCCTTACTTGGGGCGGTAGTGTAGAGGATTGATGGCCGTTTGTCTTGACGCCAGGGCTTGCCACGCCACAAAAAAGCACTTTTTTTGCAGCGAAACGATGGCCGCAGAATGGGTTGGCTAAAAGCGCAGCACTCCCTGCCGTGCGCGATCGTTTTCCCCCGGCCAGGGGGCCATCTCCTGCTCCAGCAAGCGGGTGATCTGGCGGGCCAGCTCAGGTGCCTGAGCGTTGTCGGCAGTATGTATATAGAGGTAGAGAGCCTTGCCCTCGGAAAGCCACTGGCGCCAGTGGGGGAGCCAGCTGGGCAGGAAGGGGTGATTGGCCGCCGGATCCGGCAGGCCGATAAAGCGCACCATGGGGGCGTTGGCGGTGGCCAGCAGATGCACCGGTAGGCGCGGTTTCTTGCCCTGGGCATCGACAAGGGCTGGCGTGGTTGCTGGCACCGAGAAGAGTGGCCGGCTGTCGAGCATCACCCGGTTCACACCCTGTTCCATCAGCAGCCGGTTCAATGCCCGCTCGGCCTCCCCCTTGGCGAAGAACTCAGGGTGACGCACTTCGAGGGCGTAGCGAAACGCCCGTGGCAGCCGCTCGATAAAGGCCGCCAGTCTGGCCAGCCCCTCTGGCCCAAAACGGGCGGGCAACTGCAGGGTGAGCAGCCCCAGCTTGTCGTGCAGCGGGGCGAGCAGGCGAATAAAGTCGGCGACTTGTTTGTCTGCGCTCACCAGATCGCTCTGGTGGCTGATGGTTTGCGGAAATTTGAAGTTGAAACGAAAGTGATCGGGCACCGCATCGGCCCAGCGCTGCACAGTGTCCGGTGTCGGCAGGGCGTAGAAGGTGGTGTTACCCTCCACCGAATTGAACACGGTGGCGTAGTGGGCGAGGTGTTCGGCAGGCTTGGCGCCAAGGCCCAGCAACTGGCCGGGCCAGCTGGGGTGGGACCACTGTGGCAGGCCCAAATAGAGGCTCATGATGGCTATTCTCTTCGCTCTTGGTGCATTCGTGCCGATTTTTTGCCCGCTTTTTGCCATCGAGTGCAAAAAACTGGCGAAAGGAGGCTGCTGGCCATTTTACCCAAAAGGGGGTTTTCCTCTATAATGCCAGCCCTTTTGTTTTTCAATTTCTTGTGACCCATGCCTATCTACGAATATCGTTGCGACGTCTGTGGCCATGAATTGGCAAAACTGCAAAAGCTTTCCGATGCCCCCCTGACCGACTGTCCGGCCTGTAGCAAGCCGAATCTGGTCAAGCTGATATCGGCGGCAGGCTTCCGGCTCAAGGGAACCGGATGGTACGAGACTGATTTCAAACCGGGTAAGAAAAAGAATCTGGCCAGCTGTGAGACAGACGGTGCTTGCCAGTCGTGCCCGGCGGCCCAAGGTTAACCGTCTCTCTACAATTTCGAAGGAAGAAGTCCATGCGCTCTATCTATTGCGGACAGGTCAATGAGGCCCATGCAGGGCAGACCATTACATTGTGCGGTTGGGTTCATCGTCGTCGTGATCTCGGCGGTCTGATCTTTATCGATATGCGCGACCGGGAAGGGATCGTTCAGGTGTTCTTCGATCCGGACAAGCCGGAGGCGTTCGCCCTGGCCTCCGAGCTGCGCGGCGAGTTCTGCATCCAGGTGACCGGCGTGGTGCGCACCCGTCCCGAGTCCCAGCGCAACAGCGACATGGCCACTGGCGCCATCGAAGTGTTCGCCCACGAACTCAACATCATCAACCGTGCCGAGCCGCTGCCGCTGGACTTCAATCAGGTCAACAGCGAAGAGATCAGCCTCAAGTATCGCTACCTGGATCTGCGTCGTCCCGAGATGGCCAAGTACCTGAAGACCCGTGCCAAGGCCAGCGCCTTCGTACGCCGCTTCATGGACGAGCACGGCTTCCTCGATATCGAGACCCCGATGCTGACCAAGGCCACCCCGGAAGGTGCCCGTGACTATCTGGTGCCGAGCCGCGTGCACAAGGGCAAGTTCTACGCTCTGCCGCAATCACCCCAGCTGTTCAAGCAGTTGCTGATGATGTCCGGCTTCGATCGCTACTACCAGATCGTCAAGTGCTTCCGTGACGAAGACCTGCGTGCCGACCGCCAGCCGGAATTCACCCAGATCGACGTGGAGACCTCCTTCATGACCGCGCCGCAGGTGCGTGAAGTGATGGAAGAGATGATCCGCAAACTGTGGCTGCACATCCTGAACGTGGATCTGGGCGACTTCCCGATCATGACCTTCGACGAAGCCATGCGTCGCTACGGCTCCGACAAGCCGGACCTGCGTCTGCCAATGGAGCTGGTTGATGTGGCTGATCTGCTGACTGCTGTCGAGTTCGCCGTGTTCGCGGGCCCCGCCAACGATCCGAAAGGCCGTGTGGCTGCCCTGAAAGTTCCGGGCGGTGCCGAGCTCTCTCGCAAGCAGATCGACGAATACACCAAGTTTGTCGGCATCTACGGTGCCAAGGGCCTGGCCTGGATGAAGGTCAACGAAGCGGCCAATGGTATCGAAGGCGTGCAGTCTCCGGTTGCCAAGTTCCTCTCTGACGCCATCGTGCGCGAGATCCTGGCCCGTACCGGCGCAGCCGACGGCGACATCATCTTCTTTGGCGCTGACAGCAAGAAAGTGGTCTGCGATGCCATGGGCGCCCTGCGTCTGAAAGTGGGTCGCGATCTGGGCCTGCTGGAGAACTGCTGGAAACCGCTGTGGGTCATCGACTTCCCGATGTTCGAGGAAGATGGTGAAGGTGGTCTGGCCGCCATGCACCACCCGTTCACCGCGCCGAGCAACATGAGCCCGGCCGAGCTGAAAGCCAACCCTGTGGGTGCTTACGCCAACGCCTACGACATGGTGATCAACGGCTACGAAGTGGGTGGCGGCTCTGTCCGTATCCACAACAGCGAGATGCAATCCACCGTGTTCGATATCCTGGGTATCACCCCGGCCGAGCAGCGTCTGAAGTTTGGCTTCCTGCTGGATGCCCTGAAGTACGGCACCCCGCCGCACGCCGGTCTGGCCTTCGGTCTGGACCGTCTCAGCATGCTGCTGACCGGTACCGAAAACATTCGGGACGTCATCGCCTTCCCGAAAACGACCGCGGCCGCCTGTCTGATGACAGACGCCCCCAGCCTTGCCAACGCCGCCCAACTGGGTGAGCTGGCGATTGCAACCACCGTCAAGGGCGACGAGTAAGCCGATACCGGCACCGGAGGCCGCCGCCGTGCGGCCTCTGTGTTTCCCTTGGGTTAGTCATGATCAGTGTTACTGACATTTAAAAAATAACGGAGAGTCTCTATGGCAGGTCACAGTAAATGGGCCAACATCAAACACCGCAAGGCCGCTCAGGACGCCAAGCGTGGCAAGATCTTCACCAAACTGATCCGCGAAATCACTACCTCCGCGCGTCTGGGTGATGCCGATCCCGCCAACAACCCGCGTCTGCGTGCTGCGGTGACTGCCGCCCTGACCAACAACATGACCCGCGACACAATCAACCGTGCCATTCAGCGTGGCGCCGGTGGTGGCGATGGCGAACAGCTCGAGACCATCGTATACGAAGGTTACGGCCCGGCTGGCTCTGCGGTGATGGTAGAGTGCCTGACCGACAACCGTAACCGTACCGTAGCCGAAGTGCGTCACGCCTTCAGCAAGTGCGGTGGCAACCTGGGTACAGACGGCTCCGTTGCCTATCTGTTCAGCAAGAAAGGTCTGCTGACTTTCGTGGGCGTAGACGAAGATGCCCTGATGGATGCCGCGCTGGAAGCGGGCGCCGATGACGTGGTCACCGAAGAGGATGGCACCATCGAGGTGTACACCACCCCGAACGACTTCGGTACCGTGCTGGACGGTCTGGAAGCTGCCGGCTTCAAGGCCCAGAGCGCCGAAGTGACCATGATCCCCTCCACCGAAGCGGAGCTGGATGCAGAAACTGCACCCAAGCTGATGCGTCTGATCGACATGCTGGAAGATCTGGACGATGTGCAAGAGGTGTATCACAACGGCTCCATCTCCGATGAAGTCGCTGCGACCCTCTGATCGCTGAATTGTGCTCTCCTGATGGCAGCCTGATGGCTGCCATTTTTTTATCTTTGCATCGTGGCAACTGCTGATGTGTCGGTTGCGCAACTGGTGCTGCAACTCTCTTCACTGACAGTCTTTCCCGCTTTCTCTGCGCATTATCATTGCTCTATTCATGCCAGTCGGTTGGCCCTGTATGTACGCCAGTCGGCAGTTCTGCTGCGTTGCGTTAGCGAGGCTCCGCTTATCCTGTTTATCACACCTTTAGCTCTTGAGATGGCGTTGACAGCTCACATCTGCCCGTCAGGGTAATTGCGTTGCGGGTAGGGGAGAGGAGGTGATGGGGCGTGCTCTTGTTATCAGAGGTGCCCATCAATACAGAGTCACAGGTTGGGATGTCGATAACGGATTGGCTGGGGCGAGTTGGTTGGTTGGTTGGTTGGTTGGTTGGTTGGTTGGTTGGTTGGTTGGTTGGGACGTTAGGGGCTGCGCTACCGCAATCGGGTGGAGAGAGGAGCTCTGTGATAAGTGGCAGATAAAAAAAAGCCCGCGCAGTGCGCGGGCTTGTTATCTCAGGACTGGTTATCAGGCCTTGGATTTCTTCTTGCCTTCAACCTTGGCTTCAACCGGGGCAGCAGTTACCGGAGCGGCTTCGGTGAACGGACGACCGTAGTAGGAGTCCAGCAGAACCTGCTTCAGCTCGCTGATCAGCGGGTAGCGCGGGTTGGCGCCGGTGCACTGGTCATCGAAAGCTTCGATAGCCAGCTGGTCAACCTTGGCCAGGAAGTCAGCTTCAGTCACGCCAGCTTCGCGGATAGAGGCCGGGATACCCAGGGTAGCCTTCAGCTCGTCCAGCCAGGTCAGCAGCTTCTCGATCTTGGCTGCGGTGCGGTCACCGGCAGCAGTCAGACCCAGGTGGTCAGCGACTTCGGCGTAACGACGACGAGCCTGCGGACGGTCGTACTGGGAGAACGCAGTCTGCTTGGTCGGGTTGTCGTTCGCGTTGTAGCGGATGACGTTGCTGATCAGCAGGGCGTTAGCCAGACCGTGCGGAATGTGGAACTCGGCACCCAGTTTGTGAGCCATGGAGTGGCACACACCCAGGAAGGCGTTGGCGAACGCGATACCGGCGATGGTGGCAGCATTGTGCACCTTCTCACGAGCGATCGGGTCGTTGGCACCGTTCTGGTAGCTGGACGGCAGGTACTCTTTCAGCATTTTCAGGGCTTGCAGCGCCTGGCCGTCGGAGTACTCGTTAGCCAGTACGGAAACATAGGCTTCCATGGCGTGAGTCACGGCATCGATACCACCGAAGGCACACAGGGACTTCGGCATGCCCATGACCAAGTTGGCATCAACGATGGCCATGTTCGGGGTCAGCTCGTAGTCAGCCAGCGGATACTTCTGACCAGACACTTCATCGGTTACTACTGCAAACGGAGTGACTTCAGAGCCGGTACCGGAAGTGGTGGTGATACAGACCAGTTCGGCCTTCACGCCCATTTTCGGGAACTTGTAGATACGCTTGCGGATGTCCATGAAGCGCATGGCCAGATCTTCGAACGCAGTGTTCGGGTGCTCGTACATCACCCACATGATCTTGGCTGCATCCATCGGTGAACCACCGCCCAGCGCCAGGATAACGTCCGGTTTGAAGGAGTTGGCCATCTCGGCACCCTTGCGAACCACAGCCAGGGTCGGGTCAGCTTCTACTTCGTAGAACACTTCCACTTCCATATTCTGTGCTTTCAGCAGGCTGACCAGTTCATCGGCGTAGCCGTTGTTGAACAGGAAGCGGTCGGTCACGACCATGGCACGCTTTTTACCTTCCAGGTCGCTCAGAGCGATCGGCAGGGAACCACGACGGAAGTAGATGGATTTCGGAAGTTTGTGCCACAGCATGTTTTCTGCCCGTTTTGCGACTGTCTTCTTGTTGATCAGGTGCTTCGGACCCACGTTTTCGGAGATGGAGTTACCGCTCCAGGAGCCGCAACCCAGGGTCAGGGACGGTGCCATTGCGAAGTTGTACAGGTCACCGATACCGCCTTGGGTAGACGGAGTGTTGATCAGGATACGCGCGGTCTTCATCTTGTCGCCGAAGTACTTGATGCGGTCAGCGTTGCGGTCCTGGTCGGTGTACAGACCTGAGGTGTGGCCGATACCACCGATGTTGACCATGTCACAGGCCATATCAACGGCGTTTTCGAAGCTGCTTGCACGGAACATACCGAGCAGCGGGGACAATTTCTCGTGAGCAAACTCATCTTCCGCACACAGCTTGACGCCTTCACCGATCAGGATCTTGGTATCAGCCGGCACAGTCACGCCTGCCATCTCGGCAATCTTGGTGGCTGGCTGGCCAACGATGTTGGCGTTCAGGGCACCGTTGATCAGAATGACTTTACGTACCTTGTCAGCATCTTCTTTGGAGAGCACGTGGCCCTTGTGGGATGCAAAGCGCTCTTTAACCTGGTCGTAGATGGCATCAACAACGATGACTGCCTGCTCGGAAGCACAGACCACGCCGTTATCGAAAGTCTTGGACATCAGGATGGAGGCAACGGCACGCTTCACGTCGGCGGTTTCGTCGATAACGATAGGTACGTTACCGGCACCTACACCGATAGCAGGCTTACCGGAGGAGTAGGCTGCTTTCACCATGCCCGGGCCACCGGTGGCCAGGATCAGGTTGATGTCTTCGTGCTTCATCAGGGCGTTGGAGAGCTCAACAGACGGTTGGTCGATCCAGCCGATGATGTCTTTCGGTGCACCGGCGGCAACAGCTGCATCCAGTACCAGCTTGGCAGCGGTATTGGTGGAGTTCTTGGCACGGGGGTGCGGGGAGAAGATGATGGCGTTGCGGGTCTTGAGCGCGATCATGGATTTGAAGATCGCAGTGGAGGTCGGGTTGGTGGTCGGAACGATACCACAGATGATACCTACCGGCTCGGCGATGGTGATGGTACCCATCTGATCATCTTCGCTCAGAATGCCGCAGGTCTTCTCGTCTTTGTACTTGTTGTAGATGTATTCGGAGGCGAAGTGGTTCTTGATAACCTTGTCTTCGATGATACCCATACCGGATTCTTCCACGGCCATCTGGGCCAGGGGGATACGGGCGTTGTTGGCGGCCAGGGCGGCGGCACGGAAGATCTTGTCTACCTGCTCTTGAGAGAAGCTGGCGAATTCACGCTGGGCTTCCTTAACGCGGGCGACCAGTGCATCCAGTTCAGCCAAATTGGTTACTGCCATGTTTATCTCCTGATTATTTGAAAACTGTTTAGTAAGACGTTGGCAATGCCCGGCAATTATAGTCGCCCTGTCAAGACGGTATCGTTGCAACAGCTTTTTCACATGCCTTACTAAATCGCTTTCTGAGTCGATTATAGAGCGGGGCTGACTCAGAAAAACTTGATCTGGATCATGTGTAACAAAAGAACAAAAGAAATTTTATTTCACAATCCTTGTTTGACTGATGTTATCGGAATGTGCATCAAAGGGAAAGGTGAGAGACTTGTTAATGCAGAGCAATAAACCACGTTTATCAAGTGGTTAATTGCACTAGGCCATAGTATTACAGAGCTATTTTGGCGGTATAGGTTAGCAAATATGAGTGAATTGGTTTCAAAATCACCGACAAACGCACTTTATTCCAGCGTTTGTTGCAAAAATGATTGTTGTTTTAATCCATGACTAATCCGCTTTATTCCCCAAGGGGGCTATTTCTGCCCCCTTTCCCGGTTTTTGCATTGTGGCTCTCTTGCCGAGTCAATGAAGTAATGTCTGGCCTGAAATAGTGGGAAGGCAAAGCCTGGATCCTCTCGAGTCGCTTGGTCATTCGGTCAGTCACCGTCGGACTCTCTGGTCATGATTAAGCAGGCTTGCGCTCACTTTTCTAACGCGTGTCGGGCGGTAGAAAGGGCTTTTGGCATCGGTTTATGCCAGTTAGCGCGGATGCATTAGATGAACTAACTAAAAAACCCTCAAAATGGTGAGATTATTTGATTGGTGCCCGCTCTGGCTATGATGTAAATTTACGCACGAAATTAATGGACTGGCCCGCTGGGCCCGAAACTCTATTGGAAGGCGCCTATGGCAGCAATTGACGTCTCGTTGTATCTGAAGTTTTTTGTCGGTTTGTTCGCAATTATCAACCCGCTTGGTTTGTTGCCGGTGTTTGTCAGCCTGACCAGCCACCATACCCAGGCCGAGCGGATGAAAACCAATACCACCGCCAATATCGCGGTGATGGTGATCCTGCTGGTCTCCATGTATATGGGGCAACTGATCCTCGATGGGTTTGGCATCTCGCTGGCATCGTTCCGGATCGCCGGTGGGTCGCTGATTACCCTGATTGCCTGGTCGATGCTGCAGGGCAAGCTGGGCGAGGTAAAGCACAACAAACAGGAAAAGGGCGAACTGGCGGTGCGCGAGTCTATCGCCGTGGTGCCGTTGGCGCTGCCGCTGATGGCGGGCCCCGGTGCTATCTCCTCGGTGATTGTCTATGCCAGCCAGAGCCACTGGCAGCAGCTGCTCGGCATGTCAGTTGTTGTCGTGGTCTTCTCTTTCTGCTCCTGGCTCATCTTCCGCGCCGCGCCGCTGCTGTTCAAGATCATGGGCAACACTGGCATCAACGTGGTGACCCGTATCATGGGTCTTATCATGATGTCGCTGGGTATCGAGATCATGGTGGCCGGTATCAAGGGGGTTTTCCCCAGCCTGATGTGAGCCAGCTCCGCTTTATGAAAGCCGGTCCTCGTGACCGGCTTTTTATTGGTTGCTTTTTGCCCGGTCTTTTCTAGAATCGGTCGTTTGTGTGAAAAATGAGCGTTTTGTTGGTGTTTTAATACTGAAAAAGTGCGTGTTAGCTGATTTTTTAACCAGAAAATGACGATTACCCTGACAATATCTGTTGCATTATCGGAATTGGCAGGGAATTATGCTGGGAGCGGGTTTTAACCCCGTCACTTTAAAAAACGCATGGAATGTTCTTGTTGGAGTAGGGAAATGACTCATAAAAAAACAATGATTAACACATTGCTGATGGCTGCACTGTTTGGTGGCGTCAATGTGGCTCAGGCTGCCGATGTCCCGGCGGGAACCAAGCTGGCTGAAGTCCAGCAACTGGTAAAAGGCAACGGCTCCGAGCCTGCGACCCTTGACCCGCACAAGACCGAAGGAACGGTCGAATCCAATATCCTGCGCGACCTGTTCGAGGGTCTCGTTGCTTCCGGCCCGAAAGGGGAAATTCTCCCGGCTGTGGCTGAATCCTGGGAAACCAAGGATAACAAGCACTACGTCTTCCACCTGCGCAAAGATGCCAAGTGGTCCAACGGTGACCCGGTCACTGCCCACGATTTCGTTTTTGCTTTCCAGCGTGCCGTTGATCCGAAAACCGCCTCTCCTTACTCCTGGTATCTGGAGATCCCGACCATTGCCAATGCCTCCGAGATCATCGCAGGTAAAAAGCCGGCTGATACGCTGGGCGTGAAGGCGACCGACGACTACACCTTCGAAGTGCAGCTCGAGAAAGCGATCCCTTACTTCGTCAGCATGCTCTCCCACACTACCACCTATCCGGTACCGAAGAAGGTGATCGAGAAGTTCGGTGACAAGTGGACCCAGCCGGAAAATATGGTATCCAACGGTGCCTATACCCTGAAGAACTGGGTGGTGAACGAGCGCGTCGAAGTGGAGCGCAACAAGCACTACTGGAACGATGGCAAGACCGTTATCAACAAGGTGGTCTATCTGCCCATCCAGTCTACCAACGCCGACCTGAGCCGCTATCTGGCGGGCGAAGTGGACATCACCTATCAGATGCCCATCGAGCGCTTCAAGCAGATGAAGAAAGAGAAGCCGGACGAGCTGAAAGTGACCGGTTATGTTGGTACTTACTACTACCAGTACAACGTCAAGAAGAAGCCGTTTGACGATGTACGTGTCCGTACTGCGCTCTCCTATGCCATCGATCGCAACGTGATCGCCGACAAGGTGATGGGTCAGGGTCAGACGCCCGGTTACACCCTGGTGCCGGACTTCGTCGATGGCTTCAAGCCGGTAGCGCCCGAGTGGTCGAAGATGACCCAGGCCGAGCGTGATGCCAAGGCCAAGGCGCTGCTGCAAGAGGCCGGTTTCGATGCCAGCAAGCCGCTGAAGTTCGAGCTGCTCTACAACACCGACGACAATCACAAGAAAGTGGCTGTGGCCGTGGCCTCCATGTGGAAGAAGCTGGGGGTGCAGGTGAGCCTGGTCAACCAGGAGTGGAAAACTTACCTGGAAACCAAGAAACAGGGTCAGTTTGACGTAGGTCGTGCCGGCTGGATCGCCGACTACAACGAAGCCTCCTCCATGCTGGATCTGATGCAGACCACCCACGGTAACAACGACGGCAAGTACTCCAATCCGGAGTTCGACAAGCTGATGGATTCATCCCGTGATCAGGTCGATGTGGCTGCCCGTAACAAGCTCTACGTCCAGGCTGAAGAGATCCTGGCCAAAGACATGCCGATCGCCCCCATCTACCAGTACGTGACTGCCCGTATGGTCAAACCCTATGTAGGCGGCTACCCGGCCAACCCGCTGGATAACCTCTACAGCAAAGATATGTACATCATTGCTCACTGATTTAAAGCAACAAGTCGCATAACAAGCAGGGCCCGCCAGACGGCGGGCCTTTATTACAACCGCGACCATTTGGAAGCAGTACAGGACAGGAAATGTCTATGTTGAAATTCATTTTTAAACGGCTATTGGAAGCGATCCCGACTCTGCTGGTCTTGATCACCGTCTCTTTCTTCATGATGCGTTTCGCCCCCGGTAACCCCTTTACCAGCGAGCGTTCACTGCCCCCCGAAGTCATCGCCAACATCGAGGCCAAATACGGGCTCGACAAACCCATTGGCATGCAATATCTCACCTACCTGGGCAACCTGGTGCAGGGTGATTTGGGCCCCTCTTTCAAATACAAGGATTTCACCGTCAATGATCTGGTGAGCCAGGCGCTGCCTGTTTCCGCCAAGATCGGGACCACGGCCTTCTTCTTCGCCGTGCTGCTGGGGGTCACCTTCGGCACCATAGCGGCACTGAAACAGAACACCATCATCGACTATCTGCTGATGTCGTCGGCCATGGCCGGGGTGGTGATCCCGGGCTTTGTGCTGGCGCCCTTGCTGGTGCTGTTTTTCAGTATTCATCTGGGTTGGTTCCCTGCCGGTGGCTGGCAGGGTGGTGGCATCCAGTTTATGGTGCTGCCGGTGTTTGGCATGATGATGTACTACATCTCTGCCATCTCGCGGATCATGCGGGGCAGCATGATCGAGACCATGAACTCCAACTTCATCCGTACCGCCCGTGCCAAGGGCTTGCCGCTGCGACACATCATCCTGAAACACGCGCTGCGTCCGGCTATGTTGCCGGTGGTCTCCTATCTGGGCCCGGCCTTTGTCGGCATCATCACAGGTTCCGTGGTGATCGAGACCATCTTCGGCCTGCCGGGGATCGGTCAGCTGTTCGTCAACGGTGCCCTTAACCGTGATTACTCCATGGTGCTCGGTCTGACCATTCTGGTCGGCGCCCTCACCATCACCTTTAACGCTGTGGTCGATATTCTCTACGCCTTTATCGATCCCAAGATCCGTTACTAATTCGGGAGTTCATCATGGTTGTTTCAACTGAAAAACGCGACGCCATCGAGGCGTTCGCGCAAAAAGTGGAAGTGGTGGAAGGACGCTCCCTGTGGAAGGATGCCCGTCGCCGTTTCCTGCGCAACAAGGCGGCCCTGACCAGCCTGATCATTCTGACCATCATCGGTCTGGCGGTCATCTTTGGTCCCCATCTGTCCCAATACACCTTTGACGATCCGGACTGGGGTGCCATGCAGTCGCCGCCCGATATGGAAGCGGGTCACTACTTCGGAACCGACAGTCTGGGGCGAGATCTGTTCGTGCGCACCCTGCTGGGCGGTCGCATCTCCCTGATGGTCGGCATCATGGGTGCCATGGTGGCGGTCATCATCGGTACTTTGTATGGCGCGGCCTCCGGCTTTATCGGTGGTCGGGTCGACAGCCTGATGATGCGGGTACTGGAGATCCTCAACGCTTTCCCCTTCATGTTCTTTGTCATCATGCTGGTCACCTTCTTTGGCCGCAATCTGGCACTCATCTTTATCGCCATCGGGGCGGTGAGCTGGCTCGACATGGCGCGGATCGTGCGCGGCCAGACTCTCAGCCTCAAGAGCAAGGAGTTTATCGAGGCAGCCCACGTCTGTGGCGTCTCCAAGTGGAAGATCATCACCCGTCACATCGTACCGAATGTACTCGGTATCGTGGCCGTTTACGCCACCTTGCTGGTGCCGGGCATGATCATGTTTGAATCCTTCCTGAGTTTCCTGGGCCTTGGGGTTCAGGAACCGATGACCAGCTGGGGTGCCCTGCTGGATGAAGGCTCCAAGTCGATGGAAGTGGCCATCTGGCAACTGCTGTTCCCCGCCTGCTTTATGGTGGTGACCCTGTTTTGCTTCAACTTCCTCGGGGATGGTCTGCGTGACGCCCTCGATCCGAAAGATCGTTAATCGAGCATCGGATCGACAGGAAAGCATCACGAAAGATCGATAAGGAGTTTTTATATGAAGTTACTGGATGTGAAAGATCTGCGGGTCGAGTTCAAGACCCCGGACGGCAATGTGGTGGCGGTCAACGACCTCAACTTTTCTCTCTCTGCGGGTGAAACTCTGGGGATCGTCGGCGAGTCCGGCTCCGGCAAATCCCAGACGGCCTTTGCCATCATGGGGCTGCTGGCCAAGAACGGCATTATTACCGGTTCCGCCAAGTTTCAGGGGGAGGAGATCCTCAACCTGCCGGAGTCCAAGCTCAACAAGATCCGCTCCGAGAAGATCGCCATGATCTTCCAGGACCCCATGACCTCGCTCAACCCCTACATGAAGGTGCAGGATCAGCTGATGGAAGTGCTGATGTTGCATAAGGGCGTTAGCAAGGCGGAAGCGTTCGAAGAGTCGGTGCGGATGCTCGATGCGGTGAAAATTCCCGAAGCGCGCAAGCGGATGGGGATGTATCCCCACGAGTTCTCGGGTGGCATGCGCCAGCGGGTGATGATCGCCATGGCGCTGCTCTGCCGGCCGCAACTGCTGATCGCCGACGAGCCGACCACCGCCCTTGACGTGACCGTACAGGCCCAGATCATGACTCTGATGAACGAGCTCAAGCGTGAGTTCAACACCGCCATCATCATGATCACCCACGACCTTGGCGTGGTCGCCGGTATCTGCAACAAGGTGCTGGTGATGTATGCCGGTCGTACCATGGAGTACGGCAAGGTAGACGATATCTTCTATCGCCCGAGCCACCCCTACACCGAAGGTTTGCTGCGCGCCATTCCCCGCCTCGATACCGAAGGGGAAGTGCTGCCCACCATCCCGGGCAATCCGCCCAACTTGCTGCGTCTGCCCACCGGTTGCCCCTTCCAGGAGCGTTGCCACCGGGTCAGCGAGATTTGCGGCCAGCAGTCACCGATCCTGACCCCGTTCAACGATGGTCGGGAGCG
This sequence comes from Aeromonas sp. FDAARGOS 1404, assembly GCF_019047085.1. NCBI lineage: Bacteria > Pseudomonadati > Pseudomonadota > Gammaproteobacteria > Aeromonadales > Aeromonadaceae > Aeromonas > Aeromonas sp. FDAARGOS 1404. The sequence continues at coordinate 639,796 of NZ_CP077237.1, read as the reverse complement.
TGCTTGCCACTGGGTTTCGGATGCCATGAACAAGGGGGCCAACTAAATGGGTGCCGACAAAAAATTGCTGTTGGAAGTGTCTGACCTCAAGGTCCACTTCAGTATCAAGAGTGGCAAGGCGTGGCCCTGGGCCAAACCGTCCGATCTCAAGGCGGTCGATGGGGTGACCTTGCGTCTCTATGAGGGTGAAACCCTTGGTGTGGTGGGGGAGTCCGGCTGCGGCAAATCGACCTTTGCCCGCGCCATCATCGGTCTGGTACCGGCCACCGATGGCAAGGTGGTGTGGCTGGGTGACGATCTTACCAAGCTCGATCAGAATGCCCTGCGCGAGAAGCGCAAAGAGATCCAGATGATTTTCCAGGATCCGCTGGCTTCTCTGAACCCGCGCATGACTATTGGCGACATCATCGCCGAGCCGCTCATCACCTTCTATCCCAACCTGCCACGGGAAGAGGTGAAGGAGAAGGTGCGCGCCATGATGAGCAAAGTGGGGCTGTTGCCCAACCTGGTCAACCGCTATCCGCACGAGTTCTCCGGCGGCCAGTGCCAGCGGATCGGGATTGCCCGGGCGCTGATCCTCGAGCCCAAGATGATCATCTGCGACGAGCCGGTCTCGGCGCTTGACGTCTCCATTCAGGCGCAGGTGGTCAACCTGCTCAAATCCCTGCAAAAGGAGATGGGGCTGTCGCTCATCTTCATCGCCCACGATCTGTCTGTGGTCAAGCATATCTCCGACCGGGTGCTGGTGATGTATCTGGGCAACGCCGTTGAGCTGGGGACCGGCAAGGAGATCTTCGCCAATCCGCTGCATCCCTACACCAAGGCGTTGATGTCTGCGGTGCCGATCCCGGATCCGGAGCTGGAGCGCAACAAGGTGATCCAGATCCTGGAAGGGGACTTGCCATCGCCGATGAATCCTCCGTCAGGCTGCGTGTTCCGCACCCGCTGCCCGGTGGCTGGCCCCGAGTGTGCCAAGACCCGCCCAGTGCTGGAGGGGAACTTCGATCACGCGGTCTCCTGCCTCAAGGTCGATCCGCTCTGATGGGGATGTGTTGAACATGTTTGCGGGGCTCCTTGATGGGGCCCCGATTTATTTCTGGCGGTAGTGAAGATGCCTCTTGGCGTTATCTTTTACCGCTGCTACTATCCGCGCAACAAGGGGAGTAACTTCTCGCCGGTTTGTCGTCATTACGGTGCACCCATATCCTGCAGTGCACCCGGCAGCCGGGCAGTTGATGCAAATCAGCTGTAAGTGAGACCTTGCCGAGAGGCAAGGTGTATCTGCTCCAAACGCAAACCCACGCCTCTCGGTCGTGGGTTTTGTCGTTTTTGGGAGAAGTGAACATGGGTGAATGGTGGATGTGGACCGGTTTCTTCAGCATAGTGCTGGTCCTGTTATGGATAGACATACGCTTTGTCGGTGGCGGCAAGTCACATAAGGTATCTCTCAAAGAGGCGGGTGTCTGGTCCCTCATCTGGGTCAGCGTGGCGCTGCTCTTCAACCTGGCTATCTGGCTCTGGCTGGATCACAGCGCGGGCCGTGAAATCGCCAATCAGAAGGGGCTGGAGTTCCTTACCGGCTACCTTATCGAGAAAGCGCTGGCAGTGGACAACGTCTTCGTCTGGCTGATGCTGTTCGGCTACTTTGCCATTCCGGCCGAGTTGCAGCGCCGGGTGCTGCTGTACGGGGTACTGGGTGCCATCGTGATGCGGGCCGGTATGGTGTTCGCGGGCAGCTGGCTTATCGAGCAGTTCCACTGGATCCTCTATCTGTTTGGCGCTTTCTTGCTGCTGACCGGCGCCAAGATGCTGTGGGCGGCCGACAAGGAGCCTGATCTCGCCAACAATCCGCTGCTGGGCTGGATGCGCCGTCGCTTCAAGGTGACCGAGACCTTGGAAGGGGAGAAGTTCTTCGTCTGGCGTGACGGTGTGCGCTATGCCACTCCGCTGCTGCTCATTCTGGTGCTGGTGGAGGTGAGCGACCTCATCTTCGCGGTGGACAGTATCCCGGCCATCTTCGCGGTGACCACGGATCCCTTCATCGTGCTGACCTCCAACATCTTCGCCATCATGGGTCTGCGTGCCATGTACTTCCTGCTGGCCGGTGTGGCTGATCGCTTCGCCCTGCTCAAATACGGTCTGGCGCTGATCCTGATGTTTATCGGGGTCAAGATGCTGCTGCTGGATATCTTCAAGATCCCGACCGGCATAGCACTGGGCGTAGTCGCGTTGATCCTGCTGGCATCCATGGGGCTGAGTCTGTTTGTGACCCGTAAAAAGGCCGCTTGAGCGCGGCAGACAATTAAGCAATAACAACAAGGGCTCCCGCAGGAGCCCTTTTTCATATCGCGTGATCAGCGTTTGATCTTCTTGGGGTTGGTGTAGCCCCAGATGGTGTACATGTCCGCCAGCAGGGCGCCGTTGTACTCCTCCAGATCCGCCTGTTTCACTTCGGCTTCACCCTGACGGCCAAACAGCACCACCTCGTCGCCGGGTTTCACCCCTTTCAGATCCGTCACATCCACCATGATGGTGTTCATGGAGGTCTTGCCGACCACCGGCACCTTCTGACCCTGGATCAGCACATAGGCCTTGTTGCTCAGGGAGCGGCGATAACCATCGGAGTAGCCCAGCGGCAGGTTGGCGAGCCAGGAGTCACGCTTGAGAGTAAAGGTGCGGTCATAACCGACGGTGTTACCCGCTGCATAGTGGTTGACCGAGGCGACCTGGGTCTTGAATGCCATCACCCGCTTGTATTCGGTGTGGGAGGGGATGGAGTCACCGTAGAGCAGGCCGCCCGGGCGCACCATGTCGAAGTAGGCGTCCGGCACGGCCAGAGTGGCGAAGGAGTTGGCGGCGTGGATGGTGATCTTGCTGCGATCCAGCTTGCCCGCTTCCAGCAGCCACTGGGAGTCCAGTTTGAACTGGGCCAGCCCCATCTTGACGTCCTCTTTCTCCTCAACCGGGAAGTGGGTCATGATGCCGACCGGGGTGATCCCCTTTAGCTTGAGCATGGCCAGCGCATCCTGCTTGGCATCGGCCAGACGCAGGTCGATGCCGTTGCGGCTCATGCCGGCGGAGTTGAGTGCAATATGCACCGGAATGGTGGTGTGGTGGCGCTGGGCGATATCGGCGATGCCCTGGGCACTCACCAGACTGCCGATCAGCTCCTCCATCTTGTAGGGCAGGGCCTGCTCTACTTCATCCGGAGTGGCGGCACGTACCCGCATCAGACGGCCGGTAAAGCCCTTCTCGCGGGCGACGCGCGCCTCTTCGTTGCTGGCGATGCCGATGCAGGGGATATTGGCCTTGACCACGGAGGGGACCAGCAGGTCGATGCCATGACCATAAGCGTCGGCCTTCATGATGGCGCAGATCTGCGGGCCCTTGTCGCCGAGGCGATCCTTGAGGGTCTGGATATTGTGTTCAAAGGCGCCCAGATCCACTTCCAACCAGGCGTTGCTGGCGGTTTGCTCCTGGCCGTTGCGATGATCCGTCGCAAGGGGCAGATAGGGAGCCGCAACGGCTTGGCCCGCGAGCAGGCCGAAGATCAGGGTAGCCAGCAGAGTTTTCTTGTGCATGGTGATTCCTTTTTGTTATTCGCGTTGGATAGTTTGGACGGGGTCGGCCACATTGGTGGTGGTTTAACCACAACTTGTTGTTATTATTATGATCTTTGTCACTCTCAACAGGCGCTGACTGGTTGGGAGTCTACCGCAACACGGGTTCGGCCGACACTCGTCAGGGGAATAAAATGGTCAATCTTGAGTTACGTTTGCCACCACCGCTGATCTTCCTGCTCTGTGCCGGGGCCATGTGGTGGCTAAGAGGGGAGAGCCAGCCCGGTATCTGGGCAATGACGCTGATGACTGTGCTGGTCGTGGCGGGGGCCATCATGGGCTTTGGGGCCCTGCAACGGTTTCGTCACCACCAGACCACGGTCAGCCCCACCAAACCCCAGCACACCAGCCGTCTGGTGACCTGTGGCGTCTATCGTGTCAGTCGAAATCCCATGTATCTGGGGCTGCTCTGCTGGCTGGCCGCCTGGGGCTGTTATCTCGGTGGAAGTTGGGTCTGGGTTGGGCCAATCGTGCTGGTGGCCTGGCTGACCCGCTTCCAGATCATGCCGGAGGAGCGACTGTTGCATGCTCGTTTCGGCGACGAGTATGTGGCGTATTGCCAGCGCGTTCGCCGTTGGTGCTGACTGGCAGTGACCTGCGTGAGCTGAGGGCTAAGTCGGGTCAGCCGTGCGGGATAAAGAGAACCCCGGGCGGGCCCGGGGTTCTCGAGGGACAGGTTAGAAAAAATCGCCCTTCTCGTCCTTGGTGGGTTCGAGGCTCCAGCCGGTGGCATCGCTGCTGCTGGCAATCTGCCCCTTCTCCTTCCACAACTTGATCTTGAGGCGCAGGTTGTTGGCCGAGTCGGCGTTTTTCACCGCCTCTTCTTCCTCAATCACCCCTTCCACCACCAGATCAAACAGGGCGCTGTCGAAGGTGACCATGCCGAGGGCCTTGGATTTCTCCATCACCTCTTTGAGGCCGCCAAATTCGCCGCGCTTGATCATGTCGCGGATGGTGTGGGTGCCGAGCATGATCTCCACTGCGGCCCGGCGGCCGCCATCGGTGGTTTTCACCAGCCGCTGGGAGACAAAGGCCTTGAGGTTGTTGCCCAGATCGTTGAGCAGTTGCGGACGGCGCTCCTCGGGGAAGAAGTTGATGATGCGATCCAGCGCCTGGTTGGCGTTGTTGGCGTGCAGGGTGGAGATGGCAAGGTGGCCGGTTTCGGAGAAGGCCAGCGCATGCTCCATGGTCTCGCGATCGCGAATTTCGCCGATAAGAATGACGTCCGGCGCCTGACGCAGGGTGTTTTTCAGGGCAGCATGGAAGCTGCGGGTATCTACCCCCACCTCCCGCTGGTTGATGATGCTCTTGCGGTGACGATGAACGAACTCCACCGGATCCTCGATGGTAATGATGTGGCCGCCGCTGTTGCGGTTGCGGTGGTCGATAAGCGCCGCCAGCGAAGTGGATTTACCCGAGCCGGTACCGCCGACAAACAGCACCAGGCCGCGCTTCTCCATGATGGTGTCGAGCAGCACGGGGGGCAGTTTCAGATCTTCGAAGCGGGGGATTTCGGTCTTGATGTTGCGGGCCACCAGAGAGACTTCGTTGCGCTGCTTGAAGATGTTGACCCGAAAGCGGCCGATCTGGGGCAGGGAGATGGCGAGGTTCATCTCCAGATCCTTCTCGAACTGCTGCTTCTGCTCGCCATCCATGATCTCGGCGGCGATCCGCGCCACTTCCCCCGGCTCCAGCGGCGTTTCGTTGAGGGGGCGCAGGCCGCCGTTAAATTTGGCGCAGGGGGGCGCGCCGGTCGACAGATAGAGGTCTGAGCCATCCTGCTTGGCCAGGATCTGTAACATGTCTCGCAATTCCATTTTTTTGCCTCGTCGATCAATGAGATGCCATGAGCTGGATGATATTGAGTGTACAGCCTCAGGCGCCGGTCAGTTTCTCGCGAAAGACAAAAAAGACCGCACCGAGAATGCAGAGCCCTGCCCAGAGATAGTCCCATTTCAGATCTTCCTTGAGATAGAAGATAGAGAAGGGGACGAATACGGTGAGTGTGATCACTTCTTGCAGGATTTTAAGTTGGCCCACGCTCATCACGGTGTGGCCAATGCGGTTGGCGGGCACTTGCAGCAGGTATTCGAACAGAGCGATACCCCAGCTCACCAGGGCGGCAATGATCCAGGGTTTATGGTTCATGCTCTTGAGGTGAGCGTACCAGGCGAAGGTCATAAAGACGTTGCTGCAGAGCAGCAGACCGATACTGGTGAAAATCGGGTTCATAGGGTTCTCCTTGAAAATCCGGCGCATTTTATCCCTGAACCACGGGTTTTCATACGTGGTGCGGGAGGGTATTTTTAACCAACAGGATAAGCCGTGCGAGGTATGCGACGGGATGGGCAAGTTATGCGGGATTGTGTTGTTACTGTTATTTGCCATGCCGGTGCGAGCGACCCCGACGCTGACGGTGGCCACCGATCTGTGGCCGCCATTTCGCATCCTGCAAGCGGATGGCCGGTTGCAGGGGCTCGACATGGACATCCTGCGCCGGTTGCAACAGGCGAGCGGCATTGAGTTGCAGGTACGGCGGATGCCGTGGGGCAGGGCGCTCAAGCAGATGCAGACCGGTCAGGTCGATCTGATGATTGGCCTCGCCTATACCGCCGAGCGGGCGCAGTTTATCGACTATCTGCAGCCTGCCTACTACCAGTGCTGGCCCGCGTTTTATGGTCAGCCGGTCAATGTGGCCCGGATCCACCAATACCGCGATCTGCAGGGGGTGAAGGTGGGCTATGTGCTCAACTCGGCCTACTTTGAGCCCTTCAACAGTGACAGCCGCCTCGACAAGCACGGAGTACCCACCGAAGATCAGCTGCTGCGCATGGTGCAGCGCGGTCACCTGCCGCTGATGATTGGCACCGACTGTCAGGTGGACTATGCCCTGAGTCAGGGAAATGCAAGCCGGATAGGCAAGGCGGACTACCGCCCCGCCACGCCGGTGACCCTCTATCTGGGGATGAGCAAGCACTCACCTCATCAGTCGCTGCGCCAGCCCTTACTGGTGGCGCTGCAAAATCTGGTGGCCAGCGGCGAGATAAGCGTGATGGCCAAGCGTTACCAGCCTTGACCTTGGGTGGCAAGCCACTGTTATCATGCCCTTTTCCTGCTTCCCCCCGACGCTGCGACTGGGCCGGGGGGAAGCCTTGTTATTCGGGGATCATCCTTGTACCTCTCCCTTATCGCCCGCCAACAGCGCTGGCAGCGGCGCTGGCTCTGTGGCCTGACGCTGCTGACCCTGCTGCTGTTTCTCTTCTCCCTCGTCTGGGGCGAGTTTGTGCTGCTGCCCTGGCGGCCTCTTGGCGAGCTCGAACAGCGCATCCTGCTGGAGCTGCGCCTGCCGCGCGCCTTGCTGGCCCTCTTGGCTGGCGCAGCCCTTGCCTGTGGCGGCGCCGTATTGCAGGTGATGCTGCACAACCCGGTGGCCGAACCCGGGCTGCTTGGTGTCTCGAGCGGAGCAGGACTGGCTGCCATGGTGGCGATGGCGGTGGCCAAGTCCCTCGGCCTCTATCTGCCCGGCTGGGGGCTGTCGCTGGCGGCCTTTGGTGGCGCCTTGCTGGTGACCATGCTGCTCATTCGGCTGGCTCGCCGGGCGCGTCTCGGCCATGCCCGCTTGCTATTGTTTGGGGTGGCCATCGGCATTCTCACCAATGCCGCCATGACCTGGTTGATGTACTTTGCCGATGATGGCTCCTTGCGTGAATTCATGTTCTGGATGATGGGCAGCCTCTCTTACGGCAGCCAGCAGTTTGCCTGGTGGTGGCTGGTGCTGCCGCTCACCCTGGGCTGGCTCTGCTGGCAGGGCAAGGCACTGCAACAGTTGTTGTTGGGGGAGACCCAGGCCCGCCTGATGGGGATGGATGTCGACAAGATGCGGGTGCGGCTGGTGCTGGCGGTCTGTCTGCTGACCGGTGTGGCGGTGTCGTTGTGTGGTGTCATCGGTTTTGTCGGGTTGGTGGTGCCCCATCTGCTGCGGCTCTGCGGTGGCAGCGATCAGCGCTTTCTGCTGCCTGCCTCGGCGCTTGGCGGCGGGGCCCTGCTGCTGGCGGCCGATCTGGTTGCTCGATCCACCCTGAGCGCGGGGGAGTTACCTATCGGCGTCATCACCGCCTCGGTGGGGGCGCCGCTCTTTATCTACCTGCTATTGAGGCAAACTGCCGATGGTGCTGCATGAATATCTGCATGATTTGGTCGGGGCGCGCAGTCTCCTTATTTACCCGTTGTAGAGGCAAGATGCCGATGTCACCCGCTGATCCCATGCCGGTTTCTTCTCGTGCTGCTGTGCCGCTGCTGGAGGCGCGCGCACTCGCCATTGCCGGACGGCTCTCTCCCCTAGATATCCGCTGGCATGGCGGCCAGCTGGTGGCGCTGCTTGGCCCCAATGGCAGTGGCAAGTCGACCCTGCTCGGGGCGCTGGCGGGGATTTTACCCGCCGATGGCACAGTGCTGCTGGGGGGGGGAGTGCTTACTGACATGAGTTGGCCCGAGCTTGCCAAACGGCGCGCCATGTTGCCCCAGCGTCAGCCCCAGCTGTTTCATATTCCGGTGTTTCAGGTGTTGAGCCTGGGGCTCGATGAGATGGTTGCACCTGCCAGACAGAACGAGGCGATAAATGCATTGTGCGAGGCATTGGAGCTGGAAGCTTTGCTGGCTCGTGACTTCAGCCGGTTGTCGGGGGGCGAGCAGCAGCGGGTGCTGATTGCCCGCACCCTGCTGCAGGTGTGGCCGAGCCTCAATCCGACCGGCAAGGTGCTGCTGCTGGACGAGCCGCTGGCGGGGCTCGACCTGCATCACCAGCTGGCGCTATTGCGTTTGCTGAAAACCCTGGCCGGGCAGGGATTGCTGGTGGTGCTCGCCATCCACGATATCAATCTGGCCATCGACTGGGCGGACCGCATTCTCTGCCTGCAACAGGGCTCGGTGGTGCGCGAAGGGGGGGTCGAGCTGGTGGATGAGGCGCTGCTGGCACAGGTATTCCAGATCCGCACCGACCGCATCGAAGCTGCGGGGCGCGTGTGGTTTATGCCCAGTTTGTAAGTAGGGTGTACAGGAAAGAGGGCGCATGTAGGGTCGATTAGCGAAGCGTAATCGGCCGACAGCAAGAAGAAGGGGCCGGTATCAAAAATACTGGCCCCTTTGGTTTTATTCGCAGTTCAAGCCTGTTTGCTCAGGCGCACCTGCGCCGCCTCTGCCAGCATCGCCAGCAGGGTTTCGGTGTCGCTCCATGACAGGCAGGCATCGGTGATGCTCTGGCCAAAGGTGGCGGCGCAGCCGTTCTCCACATCCTGGCGCCCTTCCACCAGGAAGCTTTCTGCCATGATGCCGGCGATGCCGGTACGGCCGCGGCGCAACTGATCGCAGATATCTTGCGCCACCAGCAGCTGACGGCGGTGATCCTTCATGCTGTTGCCGTGGCTGAAATCGACCACCAGACGCTCCGGCAGGCCCACATCGGCCAGCGCTTCACATGCTTCATCGACACTGGCGGTGTCGTAGTTGGGGCGGTGGCCGCCACGCAGGATAACATGACCAAAGGGGTTACCGGCGGTGCGGTAGATGGTCATCTTGCCGTCTTTGTCCGGCGAATAGAAGATGTGGCTGTGACGGGCGGCGCGCACCGCATCGATGGCGATGCGGGTATTGCCGTCGGTGCCGTTCTTGAAGCCGACCGGGCAGGAGAGGGCCGAAGCCATCTCGCGGTGTACCTGGGATTCGGTGGTGCGAGCGCCGATAGCGCCCCAGGTGATGAGGTCGGCAATATACTGGCCGGTCACCATATCGAGGAATTCGGTGGCGGTGGGCATGCCGATCTCGTTGATGTCGACCAGCAGTTTGCGCGCCAGTTTCAGCCCTTCGTTGACATCGAAACTGCCATCAAGGCGCGGGTCATTGATCAGCCCTTTCCAGCCGACGATGGTGCGCGGCTTCTCGAAGTAGGTGCGCATCACGATGCAGAGACTCTCTTTATACTGCTCGCGCAGGGCGTTGAGGCGCAGGGCATACTCGCGAGCAGCAGCGGGATCATGGATAGAGCAGGGGCCGACAATGACCAGCAGGCGCTGATCGTCTCCGGCCAGAATGGCTTCCACTTCGCGACGGGCATCCAGCAGATTCTGGGCAATGGTATCGGTGATCGGAAACGCGTGTGCAAGCTCGCTCGGAGTGATCAGTGACTCCAGGCGACGGGTGCGCAATTCATCTGTGTGAATGGACATACAACTCAAGTCTCGAGTGGGTGGTGTCAGCCGCAAGGGGCGAAAAAGCAAAGAGATAAAATAAAGCAAAAGTCCCCTGATTGAAACCTTGGGGGGCTCTGATAGGATGTGAGGCCAAAATCGATTCCAAATGAGGTAGATAGCGTGGCAAAGCCAGGGGCAACCGGGGTCACCCGCATCATCAACGCAACCGGTTACAGCATGAAGGGGCTCAAGTCAGCCTGGATTAACGAGGCGGCTTTTCGGCAGGAGCTGATGCTGATCCTGTTGCTGATGCCACTTGCCTTCTGGCTGGGGGATTCTCTCAACCAGATCCTGCTGCTTATCGTCATCAGTTGGCTGGTGGTGATCGTCGAGATCCTCAACTCCGCCATTGAAGCTGTGGTAGACAGGGTTGGCTCCGAGCATCATGAGCTCTCCGGTCGCGCCAAGGATCTCGGCTCTGCCGCCGTCTTTATCGCGCTGGCCCTCAATGCCCTGGTGTGGGGCGCGCTGGTGGGCCGCAACCTGTTGGGGTGGTGGTAAGCCATCACGCAGCTATCAGGCTCCACAACGTAAAAAAGCCCGTCATCATGACGGGCTTTTTGCAGCTTGGATACACGGATCTATCAGTGGAGGATGCGGGCGCGGATGGTGCCGTTGATCTCCTTGAGCTTGGCGAGCGCCTTCTCGCTGTGCTCTGTCTCCACGTCGATCACCACGTAACCGATATGGCTGCTGGTCTGCAGGTATTGACCGGCGATGTTGATCCCCTCTTCGGCGAAGATCTGGTTGATCTGGTTCATCACGCCCGGCTGGTTGCGGTGAATGTGCAGCAGGCGGCTGGAGCCCTTGTGGCCCGGCAGCGACACTTCCGGGAAGTTGACGGCGGAGAGAGTGGAGCCGTTGTCGGAGTATTTGACCAGCTTGTTGGCCACTTCCAGCCCGATGTTCTCCTGCGCTTCATGGGTGGTGCCACCGATGTGCGGGGTCAGGATGACGTTCTCCAGCCCCCGCAGCGGGCTTTGGAACTCTTCGTCGTTGGACTTGGGCTCGACCGGGAAGACGTCGATGGCGGCGCCGGCGATATGGCCGCTTTTGATGACGTCAGCCAGCGCATCGATATCCACCACAGTACCGCGGGCGGCGTTGATGAAGATGGCGCCCGGCTTCATCATCCGCAGTTGCTCGGCACCGATCATGTTCTTGGTGGAGGCGGTCTCCGGCACGTGCAGGCTGATGACGTCAGACATATTGAGCAGCTCGACCATGCTCGGCACTTGAATGGCGTTACCCAGCGAGAGCTTGTTCTCTATATCGTAGTAATAAACTTTCATGCCGATGCTCTCGGCGATGATGCCAAGCTGGGTACCGATGTGGCCGTAGCCGATGATGCCAAGCTTCTTGCCGCGCGCTTCCACCGAGCGGTTGGCCAGTTTTTCCCACACGCCGCGATGGCACTTGGCATTCTTCTCGGGGATGCCGCGCAGCAGCAGCAGGATCTCGCCCAGTACCAGCTCGGCGACCGAACGGGTGTTGGAGAAGGGGGCGTTGAAGACCGGAATACCGCGGATCTGGGCCGCTTCCAGCTCGACCTGGTTGGTACCGATGCAGAAGCAGCCGATGGCGACCAGCTTGTTGGCGGCGTCGAGGACTTTCTCGGTGATCTGGGTGCGGGAGCGCAGCCCGATGAAATGGACGTCGCGGATCTGCTCAATCAGCTCCTCTTCGGAGAGCGAGGTCTTGAGATACTCCACACTGGTGTAACCTGCGGCACGAAAGGTCTCTACGGTGTTGGGGTGAACCCCCTCCAGCAGCAGAACCTTGATTTTATCCTTGTCCAACGAAAACTTGGCAGTCATGACGATCCCTCTGTATGTGCAAACGTAAGTGCAGATTTGGTGTGCGAAGAAAACCGTAAAGTAGCAAAAACGTTTGGGAGAGGGAATATTTGTGACGAAAGTCAAATTCTTTGAAGTTATCAACGAATGTTGTAAACATCCGTATGCAACTTGTTGAGGGATAAATAAAAACGGCGCCATCAGGCGCCGTCATTTATTCACAGTGCAATGTTTGGGTCATATTCCATCCCGGGGCTCAATCAACGCCGCTGTTGCGTCAGGGCTGGCAGAGTGGCGCTGGCGGACGAGGGAGGATGCCGCTGCACTGTGCTACCGGTGTCGGGATTACTGGGTAATCACGCCGTCCGGCGTACCGATCAGGACAACATCGGCGCCGCGCGCGGCGAACAGGCCGTTGGTGACCACACCAACAATGGCGTTCAGTCGTACTTCCAGCGCCTTGGCGTCGGTAATGGCCATGCCTTTCACATCCAGAATGTGGTTGCCGTTGTCGGTGACCACGCCTTCACGCCACACCGGGTTGCCACCCAGTTTGCGAATTTCGCGGGCCACGTATTCGCGGGCCATCGGGATCACTTCCACCGGCAGCGGGAACTGGCCCAGCACGTCGACGGTCTTGGTGTTGTCGATGATGCAGATGAACTTGTCAGCGACGGCGGCAACGATCTTCTCGCGGGTCAGGGCTGCGCCACCGCCCTTGATCATGTCGCGGGTTGCGTTGATCTCGTCGGCGCCATCCACATAGACGGAGAGGGCGTCGATCTCGTTGAGATCATATACGGTGATGCCGAAGCCCTTGAGGCGCTCGGTAGAGGCCACGGAGCTGGATACCGCCCCCTTGATCTCGTCCTTCATGGTCGCCAGCGCGTCGATAAAGTGGTTGACGGTAGAGCCGGTGCCCACCCCGACGATGGTGCCGGGAACCACATACTTGAGCGCAGCCCAACCGGCCGCCTTCTTCATTTCATCTTGAGTCATGATCGTTCCTTAAGAAAAAAGCGGGCGCATTATATCCAACCCGGTACCCCGTCGCGACCTTGTTGCTCACGTTCCGGGGCAAAAAGAGGGACTTTGTAAATCGTTTGCCTGTTTATTCTGCGTTTGCGCGCACAAAGCAGGGGCTGCCTGCCAAAAACAGCCTATTCGAAGCGCCAGCAGTGGCTTGGGGTGATGATCTGGGGCAGCGGCACATCCCACTCCTCTTGCGGGACCGCATCCACCTGCTGGCAGTCGTGGGCAATGCCGAGCGGCTTGGGCCCCAGCTTGTGCTCATGCCAGATGGCGAGAGTGCGATCGTAGTAGCCGCCCCCCATGCCAAGGCGATTACCCTGGGCATCGAAGGCGACCAGCGGGGTGCAGATAAGATCGAGCGTGCTGTGGGGCACCACCTGCAGGATATCCAGCTCCGGCTCTTCGATGCCGTAGCGGTTGCGTACCATGGGGCTGGTGGCGGTATAGCGCAAAAAGAGCAGGTGACCCGGGGTAAAGGGGTGGAGCACCGGCAGGTAGACCTCTTTGTGCTGGGCCCACAGCCAATGGATGGTGGGCAAGGGATTGATCTCCCCATCATTGGCCAGATAGAGGGCAATGCGTTTGGCGGCGAGGATCTCGGGGTGTTGCTTGAACTGGGCCAGCAGCTGTTGGGCCGCCAATTGCTGCTCGGCCGGACTCAGATTTTTGCGGCGTTGACGAACCAGTTGGCGCAGGGATTGACGTTCGGGTTGGGACTCATGCATGGGGAACCTCTGGTATAGCTGCGCATCGATGGCTTGAACGCGCTCTACCTTAGCACATTCACTCTTGACGTTAAGGGGCAGGGGAACTCCCGCCCCGGACGGCTGATGCCCGGAACGGTGGGATAAATGCTGGCGGATCCGTTAGTGAGTCAACAAGGGCCAGGGTGTAGCCCCTGTTGACAGCATGTCGGCGCGCCAGCCTCTGGTTTGTTACTTGTCAGCCTTGCCACGCATCTGGTGCTTCACAAACACTGCAATGAGTGCCGCTACCGCAAGCGCCATCGGGTAGAAACTCATGCTTACTACCGCCAACGGCGACAGGGCGAAGATGGATCCCAGCAGCAGCGCCTGTGCGCCCCAGGGGATCAGACCCTGTACCACGCAGGAGAAGATATCCAGCATGGAGGCGGCGCGGCGCGGGGTGACACCGTGGTGTTCGGCGAGATCCCGGGCTACCTTGCTGGCGACGATAATAGCCACCGTGTTGTTGGCGGTGCATAGGTTGGTGAGGCTCACCACCCCGGCGATGCCGAGCTCGGCGGCTTTCTCGTTCTGTTCACCATTGTGCTCGCGAGTGAAACGGGCAATCAGGGCGCTGATGCGCTCGCTGATCCATGCCAGTCCACCTTGACGCTCCATCAGGGCGCCGAGGCCGCCGATCAGCATGGAGAGCAGGAAGATCTCCTGCATGCCGGTAAAGCCCTGATAGATATCCTTGCTGAACTGACCGATGGCGTAGCCGTTGATCATGCCCACCACTCCGGCGGCCAGAATACCGATCCCCAGCACCACAAACACATTCACTCCGGCGAGCGCCAGCCCCAGGATCAGCAGATAAGGCATCACCTTGAACAGCTCGATGGCGCTGCCGCTGGCCGGGGATTCCCCCACTGAGCCCAGGGTCAGATAGAGCAGGATCACCGCGATGGCGGCAGGGGCCGCAATCTTGAAGTTCTCGCGGAACTTGTCCTTCATCTCGCACCCCTGACTGCGGGTTGCTGCTATGGTGGTGTCGGAGATGATGGAGAGGTTATCGCCAAACATGGCGCCGGAGAGAATGGTGCCTGCCATCAGTACCGGATCGATACCGGCCGCCTGCGCCACGCCCAGCGCGACCGGCGCCACGGCACCTATGGTGCCCATGGAGGTGCCCATAGCGGTAGCAATAAAGGCAGAGATGAGGAACAGCCCGGGCAACAGCGCCCAGCCAGGGATGAGCGATAGGCCCAGCGCCACGGTGGCATCAACCCCGCCTGTGGCCTTGGCCACGCTGGCAAAGGCGCCCGCCAGCAGATAGATAAGGCACATCGCCATGATATTGCTGTGGCCGACCCCCTTGAAGAAGGTCTCCAGATTGCTGTTGAAGCTCTCTTTGCCAAGCAACAGGGCCAGCATCACCGCAGGCAGGGCAGCAACCGGAGCGGGCAGCTGATAGAAGGCGAATTCGACCCCCTGCAGGGTCAGCCAGGTACCGGTACCGATAAAGAGTGCGAGAAAAACCAGAAGTGGCAACAAGGCCCTGGCACTGGGTTGAGTCTGGATCATGTGTTCCTCTGAAATTGAACAATGACCTCCTGTCATAAACTGCTTTGTACCTGTATCGGATAGGGATAGGGGGAAAACAGGGCGGGCATCCTGCCGCATTGGGGTGCCCACAGTAGTGAGTCAACCTCGCCTGGTCAAGATAGACGTCCAGATGGATAGGTGTTTTTGTTTGATGATTCTGGTGTTGTTGAGATATCCAAAGAATATTCGGAAAAAGAAGTTGGCGCTGTTTATTGTTCATTACTGTTCTGACGCAGTCCGCGGGTATCGCGTGCCTTTAATAAGGAAAGAGGTAAACGATAAGATCTCTGCATGCCATCTTGGGGATTTCTCCCGCAGCCAAACGTCAGCCGCACCTCTCTCTATCTCTACGTGAGCATGGTGCGGATATTTCCAGAACGCGTGGACACAAGACCTGGGCTGTGTGGTTACTGTGTCAGTTTCTCCACCGCCTGAACGGCTGTCGCGAGAGCATCCTGTTCCAGCGTCAGCGGAATGTGGCCAATTCCGGGCAGCAGGGTGACAGGCCAGGAGATGCCGAGACGTCTTAACTCAGGTTCAAGTTGATCTGTTTGAAAGGCTTCGTCATTTGCACCCGCGATCACGGCGCAGGGGTGTTGCACATTGCGCAAATTCTGCTGATAGTCGCGCTCTGGCTGAAAGTTCGAGGCAAGGTTGAAGGAGTAGGAGGGGGTCAGCAGGGATTTCGCCTCATCATTAAGGGCAAAGTTCAGCACGGTCAGATGGTTGAGTGCGGAAATATGGAAACCGTTGAGGATGCTCAGGGCGATGAGGCGAGGCAAGCCGACACGCACCCAGCCACCGCTGTTGGGCCGGTAGTTGGCGGCGGTGGGGCCGAGATAGGGGGAGAGCAGCAGATAGCTCTCGAACAGGGTTTGTCGCGCACTACCAGCAACACGCAGGACAAAGCCACCCCCTGACGAGAAGCCGACGAGTGTTGCAGGCTTGCCGGGGGCCACCGACTTGATGAAATCTTCCAGATCGTCTTCAAGCTGACTGATGTAGGAAATGGTGCCTTTGTTGCCCGATGCGCCATGGCCGCGAATATCGAGGGCGTAGGCGTCGTATCCCGCTTGCGAAAAGGCGCTCGCCATCTTGTGCATGCTCTGGCTGCTGGCAGAAGAGCCATGAACCAGTACCACGCTGCCCTTGACCTTGTTGTTCTTCGTATTGCCCTCTGCGCCATAGTGCCGATAGGCCAGCTGCGTGCCGTCACGCGCCGGGTATCTTGAGAGAGGTGGCATGTTGCTCCAGCCACACCCCTTGAAAGGGTCGTTGATGCTGGCCATCGCCGGTGCCGGACTCGGCCCGCCAAACAGCAGAGCCGCGGCCAGCATGACCAGGGTCAGTGATATCAACCCCACAGCAAACAGCAATCCTGCGCTCATCCTTGCACCTCATTTGATATCGACACGGGCGTGGCCCTGATTCTGCTTATGCTGGCATTTCACTCGTTCGAACCTATCAGATGGCACCCGGTCTGCCAAATGATGGAGTGAGACGATGAAAAACGGCCTGTGACCAAAAGGAAGTTCTTGGCCAGCCAGCGGGCGCTGCCGTTGGCGAGTGCAGCAAGGAGGGGTGGCATCATGGCTTTTCAAACCCGGCGCGGGCTGGTAAAACGGTCTCTTTCCATAATTAAAAGAGATGAGAGGGTGGAGATGGACAATCCGATCCGTGTGGCCGTGATGGGCTGTAATGGTCGTATGGGCAAGGTGCTGTTGGAGGCCATCACCAACACCGATGGCGTAGTGGTCGGGGCTGCACTGGAGCGGCCGGGTTCGGCGGTGATAGGTCTCGATGCCGGTGAGCTCAATGGGCTGGGCCATCTGGGTGTGGCCATCAGTGACAGTCTGGACAAGGTGCGTGACGAGTTTGATCTCATCATCGACTTCACCCGCCCCGAGGTGACCCTGGCCAATCTGGCCTTTGCGCTGGCCCACCACAAGCAGATGGTGATTGGCACCACCGGTTTTGACGATGCAGGCAAGGCTGCTCTGAAAGAGGCTGGCAAGCAGATCGGTATCGTGTTCGCCTCCAACTACTCGGTCGGGGTCAACCTGGTGTTCAAGCTGCTGGAGCAGGCCGCCAAGGTGATGGGGGATTACACCGACATCGAGATCATCGAGGGCCACCATCGCCACAAGGTGGATGCGCCATCCGGTACTGCGCTCTCCATGGGGGAAGTGGTCGCCAAAACGCTGGGCCGGGATCTCAAGGAGTGCGCCGTCTATGGTCGCGAGGGGATCACTGGCGAGCGGGATCGCAACACTATCGGCTTTGCCACCATTCGCGCCGGCGATCTGGTGGGGGAGCACACCGTCATGTTTGCCGATATCGGCGAGCGGGTGGAGATCAGCCACAAGGCCTCCAGTCGCCTGACCTTCGCCAACGGTGCTGTGCGAGCGGGCAAGTGGCTTGGTCAGCAGGGTGCCGGTCTTTATGACATGCAGGATGTGCTCAATCTCAAGTGATGCCTCTGTGCGGCACTTTCGTACTACTGCTACCCAGTGAAAAACCCCGGCTTGCCGGGGTTTTTGCTGTCCGTTAGCCAGAGTTTGTGTAAAAAGACACGCTGCCTGCAATTTTTAACTGAATGCCTTATAAATCACACTATTGCGTGATCCGCCAGATTTTCCCTTCCTGAATGTCATCACCAGGTAACAGATTTGAGCATCTTTATGGCTGATGAAGCCATTTTTTTACACCGGCAAGAAAAGACTAAAAATTCAAACACAGAAAAACGTTTTCCATTTTTCATGTTCACTCTTGTCATCATAAAAGCGTTAAATTTGTCATTAATGTTTTTTGTGTAAAAATAAATGCCATTGTTTTAATTGGTTTTTTTGTTTGTTTTTGTCGCTATTGCTGGCTTGGTGTCATCTTTTGATGGTGGTTTTTCCTTTTCTTTCGTGGGAGGGGGTTGCAAAGCGATTGAGTGCATAGATAATGGGTAATGTTGCTTTTTTATTGAATTTAGATGCATTTCATCTGAGAAAAGACGTTGAAATGCCACTTTTTTTAAGTAGAATGCGCCCAATTTGCCAGAAATCTGCCGGGTTCGAGTCCTGTTCAAGACCGGAACCGAGCCCGCAACACCCAGGTAAATTGCTGAATTTAAAGCTAAATAACTGGAGGTTGTCTTGAATCACACTGCATTGCTAGTGCTGGAAGATGGAACTGTGTTCAAAGGCGTGTCGATAGGCGCCGAGGGATGTTCCGTTGGTGAAGTGGTTTTCAATACGTCGATGACGGGCTATCAGGAAATCCTCACCGATCCCTCTTATTCCCGTCAGATAGTCACCCTCACTTACCCCCATATAGGCAACACCGGCACCAACAGCGAAGATGAAGAGTCCAGTCAGATCCATGCTCAGGGATTGATCATCCGGGACCTTCCGATACTTGCCTCCAATTTCCGCAATCAGCAATCCCTCTCCGAATACCTCAAGTCTCACAACATCGTTGGCATCGCCGACATCGACACCCGTAAACTGACCCGCATCCTGCGCGAGAAAGGCGCTCAGGCTGGCTGCATTCTGGCTGGGAAACAGGTCGATGAAGCTTATGCTCTCGAGCAGGCCCGCGCCTTCCCCGGTCTGAAGGGGATGGATCTGGCCAAAGAGGTGACGGTTGGTGAAGCGTACAACTGGACCGAAGGGAGCTGGCAGCTTGGCAAGGGGCATGTCACCCCGGATGCCGACCAGCTGAAATACCACGTAGTGGCCTATGACTTTGGCGTCAAGCGCAACATCCTGCGGATGCTGGTTGACCGTGGCTGCCGCCTGACCGTGGTACCGGCCAAGACCCCGGCTGCCGAGGTACTGGCGATGAATCCGGATGGCATCTTCCTCTCCAACGGCCCCGGCGACCCCGAGCCGTGCGACTACGCCATCGAGGCCATCAAGGCTTTCCTTAATACCAACACGCCGGTATTCGGCATCTGTCTGGGTCACCAGCTGCTGGGTCTGGCCTCCGGCGCCAAGACCGTCAAGATGAAGTTTGGCCACCACGGTGCCAACCACCCGGTGAAGAGCCTCGATGACAACACAGTGATGATCACCGCTCAAAACCACGGCTTTGCGGTAGATGAGAACAGCCTGCCGGATTGCCTGCGCGCCACCCACGTCTCCCTGTTCGATGGTTCCCTGCAAGGTATCCATCGCACCGACCGTCCGGCCTTCAGCTTCCAGGGGCACCCCGAAGCGAGCCCGGGCCCGCACGACTGTGCCGGTCTTTTTGACCACTTTATTGAATTGATTAAGCAGTATCGCGCCTAAGAAATAGAGGAAAGAGTTTCATGCCAAAACGTAATGACCTTCAGAGCATCCTGATCCTCGGCGCCGGCCCCATCGTCATCGGCCAAGCCTGCGAATTTGACTACTCCGGTGCCCAGGCGTGCAAAGCCCTGCGCGAGGAGGGCTACCGCGTCATTCTGGTCAACTCCAACCCGGCCACCATCATGACCGACCCGGAGATGGCAGACGCCACCTACATCGAGCCCATCACCTGGGAAGTGGTGCGCGAAATCATCAAGAAAGAGCGCCCGGACGCCATCCTGCCCACCATGGGCGGCCAGACTGCACTCAACTGCGCACTGGCGCTGGAGAAGCATGGCGTGCTGGCCGAGTTCGGTGTCGAGATGATCGGCGCCACTGCTGACGCCATCGACAAGGCCGAAGATCGCTCCCGCTTTGACAAGGCAATGCGCAGCATTGGCCTCGAGTGCCCGCGCGCTGGTATCGCCCACAACATGGAAGAGGCGTGGGGCGTGCAGCAGATGGTCGGTTTCCCCTGCATCATCCGTCCCTCCTTTACCATGGGTGGCTCCGGTGGCGGCATCGCCTACAACACCGAAGAGTTCGTCGAGATCTGCGAACGTGGTCTGGACTTGTCGCCGACCAAAGAGCTGCTCATCGACGAGTCGCTGATTGGCTGGAAAGAGTACGAGATGGAGGTGGTGCGGGATCGCAACGACAACTGCATCATCGTCTGCGCCATCGAAAACTTCGACCCCATGGGTATCCACACCGGTGACTCCATCACGGTCGCGCCAGCCCAGACGCTGACCGACAAGGAGTACCAGCTGATGCGCAACGCCTCCATGGCGGTACTGCGCGAGATCGGCGTCGAGACCGGCGGCTCCAACGTCCAGTTCGGTATCAACCCGAAAGATGGCCGCATGGTCATCATCGAGATGAACCCGCGGGTGTCGCGCTCCTCCGCGCTGGCCTCCAAGGCGACCGGTTTCCCCATTGCCAAGATCGCTGCCAAGCTCGCCATCGGTTACACCCTCGACGAGCTGATGAACGACATCACCGGCGGTCGCACTCCGGCCTCCTTCGAGCCGGCCATCGACTACGTGGTCACCAAGGTGCCGCGCTTCAACTTCGAAAAATTCGCCGGTGCCAACGACCGTCTGACGACCCAGATGAAGTCGGTCGGTGAAGTGATGGCCATCGGCCGCAACTTCCAGGAGTCCCTGCACAAGGCGCTGCGCAGTCTCGAAACTGGCAAAACCGGCTTCGACCCCATGGTTGACCTCAATGCCCCGGACTCCCTGACCCGCATCCGTCACGAGCTGCAGGATGCAGGTAGTGACCGTATCTTCTATATCGCCGATGCATTCCGCGCCGGTCTCTCCATGGATGGCATCTTCAAGCTGACCAAGATTGACCCCTGGTTCCTGGTACAGATTGAAGACCTGGTGAAACTGGAAGAAGAGGTGAAAGAGCGCGGCATGGCCGGTCTCGATGCCGACTTCCTGCGCGCCCTCAAGCGCAAAGGCTTTGCCGATGCCCGTCTGGCCAAGATCCTCGGTGTGGCCGAAGGGGAAGTGCGCAAACTGCGCGCCCGCCACAACATCTTCCCGGTTTACAAGCGGGTTGATACCTGCGCCGCCGAGTTCGCCACCAACACCGCCTACATGTACTCCAGCTATGACGAGGAGTGCGAAGCGGCCCCGAGCAACCGCGACAAGATCATGATCATCGGCGGCGGCCCGAACCGTATCGGTCAGGGTATCGAGTTCGACTACTGCTGCGTGCATGCGGCGCTGGCCCTGCGCGAAGATGGTTACGAGACCATCATGGTCAACTGCAACCCGGAGACCGTCTCTACCGATTACGACACCTCGGATCGTCTCTACTTCGAGCCGGTGACCCTGGAAGATGTGCTGGAAATCGTGCGCATCGAAAAACCCAAGGGCGTGATTGTTCAGTACGGTGGCCAGACCCCGCTGAAACTGGCCCGTGCACTGGAAGCCAACGGCGTACCGATCATCGGTACCAGCCCGGATGCCATCGACCGCGCCGAAGACCGCGAGCGCTTCCAGTCTGCCGTCGAGCGCCTCGGCCTCAAGCAGCCGGAAAACGGCACCGTCACCGCGCTGGAGCAGGCCGTGCTGCTGGCCGAGCGTATCACCTACCCGCTGGTGGTTCGCCCCTCCTACGTATTGGGTGGCCGGGCCATGGAAATCGTCTATGACGAGCAGGATCTGCGTCGCTACTTTGCCGAGGCGGTAAGCGTCTCCAACGAATCGCCGGTACTGCTGGACCGCTTCCTGGACGATGCGACCGAGCTGGACGTGGATGCCATCTGCGACGGCACCGACGTGGTCATCGGCGGCATCATGGAGCACATCGAGCAGGCCGGTATCCACTCCGGTGACTCCGGTTGCTCCCTGCCGCCCTACACCTTGTCCAAGAAAATTCAGGACGAGATCCGCGAGCAGGTGCGCAAGCTGGCGCTGGAGCTCGGTGTTATCGGCCTGATGAACGTGCAGTTCGCGGTCAAGGGCGATGATATCTATCTCATCGAAGTGAACCCGCGTGCCGCCCGTACCGTGCCGTTTGTCTCCAAGGCGACCGGCGCCCCGCTGGCCAAGATTGCCGCCCGTGTGATGGCCGGTCAGTCGCTGCAAGAACAGGGCTTCACCAAAGAGATCATCCCACCCTACTACTCGGTGAAAGAGGTGGTACTGCCGTTCGCCAAGTTCCCGGGAGTTGACCCGCTGCTGGGGCCAGAGATGCGCTCTACCGGTGAGGTTATGGGGGTGGGCAGCAGCTTTGCCGAGGCCTATGCCAAGGCGCAGCTGGGTGCCAACCACGCCGTACCGAAAGAGGGTCGAGCCCTCTTGTCAGTGCGTCACAGCGACAAGGCGCAGGTGGTCGACTTGGCTGCCAAGCTGCTGGAGCTGGGCTACGAGCTGGATGCAACTCACGGCACCGCAGTCGCACTGGGTGAAGCGAGCATCAACCCGCGCCTGGTCAACAAGGTGCATGAAGGTCGCCCGCACATTCTCGACCGCATCAAGAATGGCGAGTACACCTACATCGTCAACACCGCCGAAGGGCGGGTGGCGATCCAGGACTCCAAGCAGCTGCGTCGCGCCGCTTTGCAGAACAAGGTGGCGTATACCACCACCATGAACGAGGCGTTTGCCACCTGCATGGCCATCAGCGTGGATGCCACTGCCAACGTCAACTCGGTGCAGGAGCTGCACCAGAAGGTGAAAAACCGCTAAGCGTTTGCAGCGGGCATCAGCCCGACTTGCCAGACGACCAACCCCCGCCAGCGATGGCGGGGGTTTCTTTTTATCTGACGCTCACCGTTCGGCTCGGGTGAGCCATTGAGGAAGGTCATGACTTCCGCATCGCAGACAACGGATGGCGCGTGGGGTGGTAAATGCTGGCAAGGGAAGGGGATGCTGCGAGCACAAGTTTCAACTGCAGCAGGCAATCCTCTACAATGGCCCCACTTTGCTTGTCAGTGCAGTGCCAGCGGCGCTGCCTGTAGGGCCAACAAAAAATGGACATGCTTATGACCGCTTTGCCTTCCTGTCGTCTTCTTGCCTTCTGCTCTGCCTTGTTGCTGGCCGGTTGTGCCAGTGATCCCGCCTCCGCGCCTGCCAAAGAGGCGAGCGTGAGCAACCCCAAAACGCCGCCTGCCATGCAGCCGCGCAAACCGGCGGATATGAAGAGCCGCATCGTGCGCTTCTTGCCCCGTCAGGTGCCGGACAAACAGGGGTGGGCCAACGACGTGGTGACGGCGCTCACCACCCAGGGGGTGACGGTCAATGATCACAATGTCTGTAGCGTGCTGGCGGTGGCGGAGCAGGAAGCCACTTATCAGGCCGACCCCGTGGTGCCGGGCCTTGGCAAGATCGCCTGGAAAGAGATCAACTCACGGGCAGCCAAGCTGCTGATCCCCGAATTTATGGTGCGGGCCGCGCTCTCCATCAACTCGCCCACCGGCAAGAGCTACGCCGAGCGGATCGACAAGTTGCGTACCGAGCGGGAGATGAGTGAAATCTTCGAAGACATGATCAGCATGCTGCCGATGGGCAAGACGCTGTTTGGCAACCTCAACCCGGTGCATACCGGTGGCCCGATGCAGGTGAGCATCGCCTTTGCGGAGGCCAACGCCCGTGGCTACCCCTATCCAATCAAGGATTCCATCCGCCACGAAGTCTTTACCCGTCGCGGCGGCATCTGGTTTGGCACCAAGCATATCTTCGGTTATCCCGTCGACTACCCGGATACCCTCTACCGCTTTGCCGACTTCAACGCCGGCTGGTACGCCAGCCGCAATGCCGCTTTTCAGGCCGCCGTCAGCCGCCTGAGTGGCAAAACTCTGGCGCTGGACGGGGATCTGATCCGCTATGACTCGGATTTGCCGGGCAATACCGAGCTTGCCGTCTACACCCTCGCCAACCGGGTCAATATGAGCAAACAGGCGATCCACCAGAGCCTGCGCAAAGGGGATACCGCCGAATTTGCCGAGACCGACCTCTACCATCGCATCTTTACCCTGGCCGACAAGAAAGCGGGCAAGCGACTGCCCCGCGCCATCCTGCCCGGCATACAGCTAAAGAGCCCAAAAATCACCCGCAACCTCACCACCGCCTGGTTTGCCAAGCGGGTGGATGACAGAGAGCAGCGATGTGTGCGGCAGATGGCGACGATTCGGTAAGAAGCATCAAGGGCGGCCAATTGGCCGCCCATATTTATATCAATACATAATTTAAGAGTTATCCCTTTCTTTTAAATAGCCTCAACAAGCCTTTCACAGTAATATCTAGGTGACTACCTTCATCATACAGAGCAGGAACAACATAATCAGCTCTCTCTTCAGAAATGAGTTTTTCAACTTTGTCTTGAGTTGATTTCAAAGGCCATTTTTTGTTATCAAAGACTGCTATAGATCTACCACCTTGATAGCTGACCATCTTCATGGATGGAATGTCTGTATCACCATCACCAAGATATATCATCCTCTGGAAGGGGATATCTCTATCTTGAAGTTCAATAAATTTGTTTACCTCTCCATTATCCCAAGAATTATGTATCCCTTTGTTTATTCTAAATAGAAACTGGGTCTTTGTTGTATAGTTTATTGCTTGAGCTGGCCATGTTGCGTAATACTTATCATCTGAGTAGTGATACTTGCAAGCGTAAATGTCACGAAATTTATTTCCAATGCAAGTACCTCTGATCATTGCATCAAGACCGCTTGATATAATGTAATGCTCTAATTCTAGGTCAATACTTTCTGCAAACCTGTCAATTCTGTCAAACCATGACTCGACGCCACTGAATAGGGGGATAGATTGTCCATGCATCATTAGTTTTTCTGTACTAAGGACATCAGATTTAAGCATGCGAGCCCTTTCTGCCAGCATGCCAAGATAGGTTAAAATTTCATCGCCGTCATCGTCCTTTGCTCTACGCTTAACACTGGCCCAAAATTCAGGAATATCTGTTATCTCTAATTCGGGCATAACCCCATGCTGGGCGCAATCACCTTCAGCCAAGGTTCCATCAAAATCATAGATCAGTGCACATTTCATGAATAATCCTCGAAGAGTTAAATCGGCCAGTTCTGCTCAATCCATAATATTTCCTGACACACTTTTTCCTCCATTCTGTCTCTGTTAGAGGTAAGTCTGAACTCTTGGCCTGAATGTAAATCAAGAACGATATATTCCGCACCAACCTCTTGAATTGCTTCATGCATTAAATAGCAGATGTAGTCCGCTCGCTCCTTTGTCATTCTCTGTGTCTCGGTGAAATGGAGCTTTACATGAGTTCTAACCCCATTTATTAATGCGCTTAGCTCGGGGTTACAATGAATAGTTGTACTATTAAAAACGAAGGACTCGCGCAATGATGCATAAACATCAATTTTCTTACCTGACTGCCATTGAATAAAATTTTGAGCGAGGCGTTCAAATTTTATTTTTTTACTAAAGTCCTTTTGCCTTCGTGATATGTCAATCAGGTATGAAACGTGTCTCTTTTGGCTAAAAAGTGACTTTATAGCTGTTCTAAGTTGCAAGTAATAATCTTTATAGTGTGCGTAGTCACCTCTAAGAGCGATCTGTCTAAGTTTTGTGTTTTTAGGTGAGCCCGTTGCAACAGCGATATTAGTGAAATCTGAGATAGCTAACTCTGGCATACAACATCCTTATTTTAAATTTATGAATTTAGTGATCTGTTCAGAATCAAGTGATTTTTAATTCGATGCTTAGTTCTCAATAGGGAGCAAGCTGCGGCATTGTGGATAGCCGGGACAGCCCCAGAAGCTATTGCCCTTGGTGTCCCCCCGCTTGCTGATACGCAATACCATAGGGGTACCGCATTTGGGACAAGCTGGTGCCGGAGCTGTATTGGCGGTCGAGGTATCATGCTCGTCACTGTCGCTTGCGACGCGCTCCAACGTGATGCGAACCTCTTCGCTAACCCGGATAATCCGTTGGGCCTCATCATAGGCATCACGGTAAAGGTCATGATCTTCCGAGCGCTGGATCAATACCCCCATCTCGTTGTTATTGACCTGACTGAACTCGTAGAGATTGAGGCTGGTGACAATGCACATCTCTTCATTGAGATAGCACTTGGCATGGAGGTTTTTGCAAAAGCTGGTGCGGATATAGGTGAGCTCTTTGAGCCAGCTGATCTCTTCCGGTTGAAGCTCGCTTTTGCCATAGACGATCCGCACATCGATCTTGAGGCGATTTTTGTCGGTGAGCAGCTCCTTGATCCTGTCGTTGAGCTTGAGGAAGGGGCTGATCAGGATCAGACGTTCTTTGGCATCTTTGATAAGTTCTTCAAGAAAATAGTTGGTTGCGCTGGTATTCAAAAACTTGGCCATGGCAAAAATCTCTATCCCTGTGGTGTAACTGGTGGCGCAAATACTTGGCGGCGCTTGGCAGGCCATCTCCATGCCGGGCGGCGTGATCACCCAGCCAGTGCGGCTGGAATCGACATCATGGTTTCATGCGGATAATTGGGCGCCGAACTGAACCATCCTAACAATTTCATCAACAGGAATATGTGATAGATTGCACTAACTCTGTGGCAAGGCTGGATGTTTCGGGGCGGGCTGTGGTTGATGCTAAATCGCAGGTGCAAAAAAGCCCCTTGGCGGGGCTTGGTGTCTGGCAAGGCCTGTGTCGGATTATCAATCGAACAGGATGCGGCCGCTGGTGCCAGCATCACTGTCTTTCCAGCTGGCGCCGCTTTTGCGTAGGGTGTAAGTGATGGTCTCCTGCTTGAATTTCAGGTAGTCGCTGCCGCTGTGATTTGGTTTGACCTGATTGCCATCGATATAGGTCTCCCCTGTGGTATCGACGTGAATTTCGGCCACAGTGCGGCCATCGTCAGTGACGGCTTTATAGTTGCCAGCCCACGGGCTCTCGTCGCCATACTGCACGGCCCCTTCCTGAGCGTGCGCTTGGGCATGGGTCTTGTGGCCGTGATGGGTTTTGGCCACGGCACAGCCGGAGATACCGACCGCCAGCAGGCAACCGAGGGCGACATTGAGCAGAGTCTGTTTGGATTTCATCTTCATTTACCTGTATCAAATAATTGCAATGGATAAGGGGTGGAGCCCCCACGGGCGGTGTGGGCCCCGTTGAGCCGTGGCTCGAAGTCAGTCCCGATTGATGCCAGAAATGTGGCCGCGGGCGTCGGTGAGGCAGTGCCAGAGCCGGTCATGGGGCCCTTTGATATCAATCATCATCCCCGCCTGGGAGTCGGCCACATAGTCGAGGGTCAGTTTGCTGCGGCTGACGCCTGCTTTTCTGGCGACGACGTTCATGCAGGCGTTCTCGGCAACCTTGGTTTGCGCAGTGCTACCGTTGTAGGCAATGCTGCTGGCGCTCTCATCATCGCCGTCGTCATTGTTCTCATCGTCATTGAGCTGGCAGGCGCCGCTGTCGCCATTTTTGACAAAATAGGTGATGCCCCAGTCGCCATTTTTCACCATGGAGAGGGTGGTACGCCCCTTGCTCGCCTCGTAGAAATTTGAATTCACTTTTTTAAGCGGAACTTGCTGGTTATTGATATAAGCCGTGCCATCTTCGATGCGAAGATTAATATGTCCAGGACAACTGGCGGATAAATCAGGCACCCCTGCATATGCGGTTCCGGTCATGACCAATACAGAGAGAGCAAGCAGCGTTTTTTTCATCAGATAACCTCAAATCAACAAGGATCCGCAAGTGTGATGTCGTCAAAATAACGGTTGCTATGCCTGAACGTTATTTCTGTGCTCATTGCACACCTGTTATCGGTAGCCCGCAGTCAGTCGTTTCAGTGCGCCTCGTCCTGCCGGGATGACGCCAAATTTAGCAGTAGGGTGATGTAAGTAAAATAAAACAGGATTAATTGGATTCATAAAATATGAAAAACTATAAATCATTTAAAACAATTGGTTAGGTGCTGTTCAAGTCACCAGGTAAAAGATGGGGGACCTCCTGGCTGGTTCCTTATGGGCATCGATAAAGTTGGCCATAGGGCTGCAATGCCGGGAGTAGAGTATTTCCTCTGTTGCCTGATGGCACAGGCTGGCGACATCACAGGGCCAATCAGCCATTGCGCGCCGTAAATACACAGACAAAAAACTCCAATATTCGGTGTGTGAGGGTGGCAAAATGGGCCTGCCAGTAGGAATGTATTTTTACCTGATATGACTGGATCGTGAGAAATATGAAAGGGGGCAGATCAATAAATCCTCCATCAATACGGGCATAATTATCTGGAGTGTTACTGTGCTTTCCCTGAGGATTGCCCACTCTTGGCAGGAAAATATAACGACTTAGAAACTCATGGCCAACCCGATGGAATAACCGCTGGTGTTGTGGCTGAACATATAGCGGGCAACCAGCCGGGTACGGGTGACTATGATGTCGTATTTGCTGCTGTCCAGCTCCAGACCGGCGCCGATGGAGTTGAGGGAGTCAAAGCCAAGCAACCCCCGCTGTTCCCCCAGATATGCGGTATGGGCCCCCTCCAGTACATAGCGCACCGGTCTGTCGAGCAGGGTCCAGTGGAACAGCGGGGCCCGGCGGCGCAGATAGAGACCGAGGTTCTCCGCCTCGGCGTGACCACGGACGCTGGTCGAGGTACCGCCAAAGCTTTGCAGGTGTTGGTAGGAGTAGCGCACTTCGATATCGATATCCTGCACCTTTGAAAAGAGCTCGTAGTCGAGCATCAGCGAGCCTCCCAGTCCGTACATATTGAGCTGCCCACCATCGAGAAAATCCAGCGAGTAGCCCTTGGTGCGCTCCAGCAGCCAGTTGCCGATCCGCAGATCGCTGGCCATGGTACCGAGCGAGACGTTGGCGATGGGGCGAAGTACCCAGTGGCCACCGCGCGGGTCTTCATGGAGGGCGATATCCCAGCCGATCCCGCCTGAAGCTGTCAGGCTGTTCCATTTGGTCGGGAGGGTGCGGCTCTCGGTGCCGTTGCTCACCACAAACTGGGGATCGTAGCGGCTAAAGCCGATCGCCCCTTCCAGATAGATGGGCACGGCTTCGCTCATGGTGGCGCCGCCACCGATCTGGGTCATGTTGAGGGCGGCAGATTGATTGGTGCCGCTGCCGATATCGAGGTTGCTGGCGGTGATGTCGGGCACCACGGTGAAAGTCATCAGCGAGAGCACCGCATTGGCGCGCTCCTGTGCCCACTCCTGATCCTGTGTTGCGGCTTTGACGGCGCCGCCGGATAGCGCCAGCAGCATTGGCAACAACATCTGCAATAAAGAGGAGCAAGAGCTGTGCATGAGTGTGGTTCCCGATAAGCGGCGTCTGGTTGCCCTGGTTTTACTGTAGCGAGCTTCCTGCCGGTTGGCACGGAGCTAAGAGGGGGGAATAAGCGCCGCTTGCGGTCGGTTGCCGCTGGGGGCAAGCCTTTGCCACACCAACGGCACGCCTTTGCAGTTTGTCGCTAAAGCTTGGCCTCTTGCCGCCGATATCTCTTGTGAGATCGTGTGGAGGACAAGCAATTGAACGCTTGGGTGTTGGGGTTGGTTAGCATATCCGTGAGTATGCAGTTACAGGCTGGGGTCACCGAATTTGGTGCCGGTCTGGATCAATCCGTCTGGCGTTTGACCTCCGATACCCAGATTGAGTGTCGCCTCGAGCATCCTATTCCCAACTGGGGAACGGGGGCTTTTGTCAGTCGTGCCGGTCGCAAGATCAACCTCGACTTCGAGCTCAAGGGCAAGCGGCCGCAGGCCCAGACCCAGACGGTGAGCCTTGGCATCATGCCGCCGGTATGGCGCCCGGGGATAGCCGGGCGAGAAGTGAGTCAACTGCGCTTCTATCAGCAGTTCGATGGGCTGGTGGAGGGGCAAACCGCCTGGACCATGCTCGATGAGCTGGAGGGGGGACGAATGCCCACTTTCCAGTATCGGGACTGGTATCGCCAAAACCGTGCGGTGCGAGTATCGCTTTCGTCTGTCAACTTTCGGGTCAAATATCAGGCCTTTATCGACTGCCTGAGCGGGCTCTTGCCCTACAGCTTCAACGACATCGCCTTTAGCGTGCTCACCTATGACAAGAACAGCGATCAGCTCTCCATCCCCTCCAAGCGGCGGCTGGCGATGATCAGCGAGTTTATCAAGGCGGACAAGAGCATCGACGTGGTGGTGATCGACGCCTACAGCGACAGCTACGGCGGCCGCTGGCCGAACCTGAAACTCTCCGAGAAGCGGGCCGATGCCATCAAGAAAGTGTTTGTCGATCTGGGGATCGATCCCGGCAAGATCTCGGTGGAGGGGCATGGCGAGAAGCAGCACGTTGCCTCCAACGAAACGGAGCAGGGTCGTGCCAAGAACCGGCGGGTGGTGATCAGCATGGGGCGCAATGGCGAGATCTAGCGCCGTCCCCGGCAGCCGGATATAAAAAAGAGCGCATCTGCGCTCTTTTTTGATCCTGCCATTCGGCAGCGGGATTAGGGCTGCTTAGAAGCTGTCACCGAGGCCAGTACCGGCATCTTTCTTGGCAATCAGTTCAATCTTGTAACCGTCCGGATCTTCGACGAAGGCGATCACGGTGGTACCGCCCTTGACCGGGCCCGGTTCGCGGGTGATCTTGGCACCGGCGGCGCGCAGTGCGTCGCAGGTGGCGTAGATGTCGTCCGCTTCCAGCGCGATATGGCCGTAGGCGGAGCCCAGTTCGTACTCGCTCACCCCCCAGTTGTAGGTCAGCTCGATCACCGCTTCATCCTTCTCGTCACCGTAGCCGACGAAGGCCAGGGTGTACTTGTACTCGCTGTTCTCGCTCTTGCGCAGCAGCTTCATGCCAAGGACGCGGGTGTAGAAGTCGATGGAGCGTTGCAGATCGCCGACACGCAGCATGGTATGCAGAATTCTCATTGCTCAGTTCTCCGGGTTGGTGATGTGTACTGCTTTCAATCTCGGTTGCGAGGCTATCAGCTGTCGGGATAGACCTTCTCTTTGTACTCGCAGAGGTCCTCGATGATACAGGAACCACAACGGGGCTTGCGAGCCAGACAGGTGTAACGCCCGTGCAGGATGAGCCAGTGGTGGACATCCAGCTTGAACTCGGCGGGCACTACCTTGAGCAGCTTCTCCTCCACCTGATCCACGTTCTTGCCTACCGCAAAGCCGGTGCGGTTCGATACCCGGAAGATATGGGTATCGACGGCGATGGTGGGCCAGCCAAAGGCGGTGTTGAGTACCACGTTAGCGGTCTTGCGGCCGACACCCGGCAGGGCTTCCAGCGCTTCGCGATTCTCCGGCACCTCGCCGCCGTGGCGCTCCAGCAAGATGGCGCAGGTCTTGATGACGTTCTCGGCCTTGGTGTTGAACAGGCCAATGGTCTTGATGTACTCCTTGAGCCCATCCACCCCGAGCTCCAGCATTGCCTGCGGGGTGTTGGCCACCGGATAGAGCTTGTCGGTCGCCTTGTTGACGCTGACATCGGTCGCCTGCGCCGAGAGCAGCACGGCGATCAACAGCTCGAACGGCGAGTTGAAGTTGAGCTCTGTGGTGGGGTGGGGATTGTTTTCCCTCAGTCGCTCGAGGATCTCTCTGCGTTTCTGGTTGTTCATGCCTTGCTTCCGATCATAGCTCGGTCGCCCGGACGCGGGCCGGGGCAACGTTGCAGTGGGCCACGGTAGCGGCTTGTTTGCGGTCCCGCCAGTCGTTGATGGCGTTCTTGGCGGCGATCAGCAGCCCCAGCCCGATAAAGCCGCCCGGCGGCAAAATCGCCAGCAGCAGGCTGGCATCGGCGTGGAACAGCTCGACGCGCAGGGATTTGGCCCACTCGCCCAGCAGCAGCTCGGCGCCATCAAACAGGGTGCCCATGCCGATGATCTCGCGCATGCCGCCCAGTACCAGCAGCACCAGGGTAAAACCAAGGCCCATCATCAGGCCGTCGAGGGCCGCCAGCAGCGGCGGATTCTTGGAGGCATAGGCCTCGGCGCGGCCGATGATGACGCAGTTGGTAACGATGAGGGCGATAAAGATGCCGAGTGCCTGATAGAGGCCATAGGTGTAGGCGTTCATCAGCAGCTGTACGCTGGTCACCAGCGAGGCGATGATCATCACATAGACCGGGATGCGAATATCCTTCGGCATCCAGTTGCGCACCAGCGAGACGGCGAGGTTGGAGCAGACCAGCACCGCCATGGTGGCAAGGCCCAGCCCCAACGCATTGGTAAAGGTGGAGGAGACGGCGAGGGTCGGGCAGAGGCCCAGCACCTGCACCAGCGAGGGGTTGTTCTTCCACAGCCCCTGACTCATCAGCTCCTTGAGCTCGCCCTTGCGGCTTTCCAGCTCTGCAATCGGGGTTGCGCCCGTTTCAATCTGTTCCATCTGGTTCATGATGGCTCGACTCCGTTAGTTCGCCGCCGGGCAAGCCGGGGCGTTGCTGAGCAGTTCGGGTTGCTCCTGCTGCAGTTTAAGCAGGTTTTTCACCGCCTTGACCACGGCTCGCGGGGTGATGGTGGCGCCGGTAAAAGCATCGAACTCGCCGCCATCCTTCTTCACCGCCCACTGGGGCTCGTTGTCATGGGTCAGGAATTTTCCGGCAAAGCTGTTGATCCAGTCCGATTTTTTCAGCTCGATCTTGTCACCGAGGCCAGGGGTCTCGTTGTGAGCGAGCACACGCACGGCGGTGATGGTGCCCTTGGCATCAAAGCCCGCCACGATGCGGATCGCCCCGCTGTAACCATCCGGTGCGATCGCCTCCAGCGCATAGCCGGTCACCACGCCATTCTTGCTGGCGGTATAGAGAGCCTGCGGCTGATCACTGCCGAGATACTTTCTGCTGGTCACCTGCTTGCAGCTGGCCACCAGATCGTTGTCATAGCTCCCCTCCGGCAGCAATACCGAGAGGGTCTGCTGCTTCTCCAGCTGTTGCTGGTGAGCGATTTTATCCTTGGTCAGTTCGTTGGTCAGTACCACCAGCGCGGTACAGCCCAGCGCGAACATCGCCAGAATTAGGCCGTTCTTGCGCATGCTCTTTAACATGTCCGGGCTCCGTCAGCTGTGAAGGGGGAAAAGGACAGAAACATCATTGGCGACGAGCTCCATACACTTTCGGGCGAGTCAGGCTGTCAATAAACGGCACACAAAGGTTGGCCAGCAGCACGGCGAAGGCGAAGGCATCCGGATAGCCGCCAAAGCGGCGAATGATGTAGACCAGCATTCCGATCAGCACGCCATAGACCAGTCGACCGCGCGGCGTGGTGCAGGCGCTGACCGGATCGGTGGCGATAAAGAAGGCTCCCAGCATGGTGGCGCCGCTAAAGAGATGGAACATGGGCGTGGCAGTCGCATCCGGGCTCACCAGATAGCCGATGGTGGAGGCCGCCAGCAGGGCACCGAGAATCGCGGTGGGAATGCGCCAGTTGATCACCTTCTGCTGCAGCAGGAAGAGGCCGCCCAGCAGATAGCCGAGGTTGACCCAGCTCCAGCCGATGCCGCCCCAACCCTCAAACAGCGGGCCGCTCAGGATCTCGCCGGTGGTGAGCCCCTGAGTCAGGCCGGTTTTCAGGGTATCGAGGGGAGTCGCCATGGTGAGACCATCCACCCCCTGCTTGAGCTGGGCCATGCTGTAGCCGTCGAGGCTAAAGCCGGTGAAGATCACCGATGCCGCATCACCAAAACCGAGGCTGTAGGCGCGCACGCTCTCCGGCGGCAGCCAGCTGGTCATCTGCACCGGGAAGGAGACCAGCAGCAGCACATAGGCGACCATGGCCGGGTTGAACAGGTTCTGGCCCAGTCCGCCGTAAAGGTGCTTGGCGACAATGATGGCAAAGGCAGTGCCCACCACCAGCATCCACCATGGCAGCAGCGGCGGCAGGGAGAGACCGATCAGCACGGCGGTGAGCGCCGCACTGCCATCCATCAGGGCAGGCTTGATGGCGCGGCCACGGAGCTTGAGCACCAGCGCCTCGCACAGCAGCGCAGTGACCAGCGCCAGCAGGATCTGGATAAAGGAGCCCCAGCCGAAGAACCAGGTCTGGGCCAGCAAGCCCGGCACGCAGGCCAGGATCACCAGCAGCATCAGGGTTCGGGTCTGTTTGCGGTTATGGGCAAACGGCGCAGTCGCAATATTGAACATGAGTCTGTCGATTACCTTGTGGTTGTTCGGTCGGCTGACGGGGCATCTTCAGCGGCGGTCTCTGCGGCTCTGGCTGCCTCGGCCGCCAGCTTCTTCGCCTTGGCGCGGGCCACGGCGGCTGCAATGGCCGCTTTTTTCGGATCAACCGGGGCATCAGCAGCAGGGGCGTTCGCTTCAGGAGCCTCTGCGACGGCAAGTGGTTGCTCACTGCTGGCTGCATCGCGCTCACCCTCAGCTCCGGCACTCTCTACCTCAGCACTGATACGCTCGCTCTGCTGGGCCAGCTTTTTGGCCTTGGCGCGGGCGATGGCTGCGGCGATAGCGGCCTTCTTGGGATCGACCGCTTCACTTGCAGCCGTATCGCTTTGGCTGGTGGTTACTTCGCTCTTGGCTAGCGCCACGTCACGGGTCTCCGCGCTGGCAGTAGGCTCACTCTTCGCATCCTCAGCACCGGCACTCTCGCCCTGCTGGGCCAGCTTTTTGGCCTTGGCGCGGGCGATGGCAGCGGCGATAGCGGCTTTCTTGGGATCGACCGCTTCGCTGGCCGCAGATGGCGCATCGCTTTGGGTTGCAGCGGATTCG
Organism: Aeromonas sp. FDAARGOS 1404; assembly: GCF_019047085.1. Classification (NCBI taxonomy): domain Bacteria; kingdom Pseudomonadati; phylum Pseudomonadota; class Gammaproteobacteria; order Aeromonadales; family Aeromonadaceae; genus Aeromonas; species Aeromonas sp. FDAARGOS 1404. The sequence goes on along the minus strand of NZ_CP077237.1, from coordinate 605,350 downwards.
CTGGTGCCAGTATTTGCGGTCAGGTCGCCCTCAGCGCTGTCACCCTGCTGGGCCGCCTTTTTGGCCTTTGCCCGGGCGATGGCGGCAGCGATAGCCGCTTTCTTGGGATCAACTGCTTCGCTGGCAGTAGATGGCGCATCGCCTTGCGTGCCTGCGTCGGCTACCGCGCTGTTATCTGCGCTTACCGGTTCACCATTCGCCTCGGCCTTTTTGGCTTTGGCCCGGGCAATGGCGGCGGCAATTGCTGCCTTTTTCGGATCAACCTCTGCCTTTTGCTGATCGGCATCTACCGCAGGGGCTGCAGCGGTTTCGGCAGTCACAGGCTCGGCGCTCTCGCCAGCCTGAGCGGCTTTCTTGGCCTTGGCGCGGGCCAGTGCGGCGGCGATGGCCGCTTTCTTGGGATCGCTGGCGAGGTCAACCGCCTCGGCGGGTTGCGCCGCAGCGGCAGTGTCGCTGTTTGCGTTCTCTGCCAGCTTGGCGGCGCGGCGCGCCTCCGCTTCCCGTTTGCGGGCTTCGCGGGCGGCAATCACCGCGCTGTTGTCAGGCAAGCCCTCGGCGGTGGTGGCAATGGCTGTGATGGGCGCATCCTGCTTGGCCTTGATGCGGGCCAGTGCCGCTGCCACCGGATCTTCCCCGCCTGCGACCGTCATGGTCTGACGGCGCTGGGCGGCGGCTTCGGCGTGGCGCGCTTCGCGGGCTGCTTTCTCCCGCTCGAAACGGGCCTGCTTGGCCTCGAAACGCTGCTTGGCGCGTTCGGCTTTTTCGGCCTCGGCACGGGCTTCGCGAATGTCGTCTTTGGCGATCTTGTAGTACTGCACCAGCGGGATCTCGCTCGGGCAGACCCAGGCGCAGGCGCCGCACTCGATGCAGTCCATCAGGTTGAGCTTCTCGGCCTTGTCATACTCCTTGGCCCGGCTGTACCAGTAGAGCTCTTGCGGCAGCAGGGTGGCCGGGCAGGCATCGGCGCAGGCGCTGCAACGGATGCAGGGCTGCTCCGGGCCGGGGGCGGGCAGTTCGGCCTGCGTCGGCGCCAGCAGGCAGTTGGTGGCCTTGACCACAGGCACCATGGCGTGGGGCAGGGTAAAGCCCATCATGGGGCCACCCATGATCACCCGTTGCTCCGCTTCCGGTTGCAGTTCAAAACGCTGCAACAGCCAGCGTACCGGCGTACCCAGGCGCACCCAGGCGTTGCCGGGCTTCTTGAAGCTGTCGCCGGTGAGAGTGACGATCCGCTCGATCAGCGGCTCGCCGTCGATGATGGCGCGCTTGATGGCAAACACGGTGGCGACGTTGAGCACCATGATGCCGATATCGACCGCGCGGCCCCCCTTGGGCACCTGACGGCCGGTCAGCAGCTCGATGGTCTGCTTGGCACCGCCCGAGGGGTACTTGGTCGGCACCGTCTTGACCAGCACATCCTCGTCGGTAGCGTGGCGAGTCAGTTGCTCGATCGCCTCGGGCTTGTTGTCTTCCACCCCGATCAGGGTCAGCTTGGGTTTTAGCAGGTGCTTGAGCACCCGGATGCCATCCATGATCTCGTCGGCGTACTGCTGCATCAGCCGATCGTCGGTGGTGATATAGGGCTCGCACTCCAGCCCGTTGACGATCAGGATCTCGGTGAGCTGGCCGCGGCCGTCGAGCTTGCTGTGGGTGGGGAACACGGCGCCGCCAAGGCCCGCTACCCCCGCCTGCTGAATGCGCTCGAGCAGCTCGCCCCGCTCCAGATTCCAGTAATCGGCTTTGCCATTGCGCTCGCCCCACTCATCCTCCCCATCCGGGGTGAGAATGACGCAGAGATCGCCGAGCCCGGAGGGGTGGGCAACCGTGTGGTTGCCAATCTCGGTGATGGTGCCGGAGGTAGAGGCATGGACAGGCACGACCCGCCCCTTGGCATAACGGGTCAGCGGCTGCCCTTTTTTGACCTTGTCGCCCACCTGTACCAGCAGATCGCCGGCGGGGCCTGCGTGCTGGCGCAGCGGAATGATGAGGCGCGGTGGCAGACCGGAGTCTACCACCGGGCTCTGGCTTGATTGCAGCTTGTTGTCGGCGGGGTGAATGCCACCGTGAAAGTCCCAGAGCGTGCCGGCTTTGATACGTTCGAGTAAGGAATGCATGGTTGCTCCGCTGTTTATTCCACTATCTTGACCGGAATCTTGCCCGGAACATGCACGTTATTAAGATCCCACTTCCAGTTATCGACCGTGGTGGGCACCGGGATCATCTCGATGCAGTCGGTCGGGCAGGGATCGACACAGAGATCGCAACCGGTGCACTCGTTGGCAATCACGGTATGCATCGCCTTGGTGGCGCCGACGATGGCGTCCACCGGGCAGGCCTGAATGCACTTGGTGCAGCCGATGCACTGATCTTCGTGGATAAAGGCGACCTTCTTGACCGGCACGGCGGCCTCGTCACTGCCTCCCAGCGGCTGGGGTTCGACCCCCATCAGATCGGCAATCTTGCGCATGGTGGCCTCGCCACCGGGCACGCACTTGTTGATCTGATCGCCGTTGGCGAGCGCCTCGGCGTAGGGTTTGCAGCCGGGATAGCCGCACTGGCCACACTGGGTCTGGGGCAGCAGGGCATCGAGCTGATCGACGATGGGGTCTGCTTCCACATGAAACTTGACGGCAGCAAAGCCCAGGATAATCCCGAACGCCAGCGCCAGCAGGGTGAGCACCAGAATGGCAAAGAGAATATGGATCATGGTTATATCTTGATAAGGCCGGTAAAGCCCATAAAGGCCAGCGACATCAGACCGGCGGTGATCATGGCAATCGACACCCCGCGAAACGGCGCGGGCACATCGGCGGCGACCAGACGCTCGCGCATGGCGGCAAACAGGATCAACACCAGCGAGAAGCCGGTGGCGGCGCCAAAGCCGTAGATCACGCTCTGGATAAAGTCGTGTCGCTCATTGATGCTGAGCAGCGCCACCCCGAGCACCGCGCAGTTGGTGGTGATGAGGGGCAGGAAGATCCCCAGCAGGCGGTAGAGGGTCGGGCTGCTCTTGCGCACCACCATCTCGGTAAACTGCACCACCACGGCGATCACCAGAATAAAGGCGAGGGTGCGCAGATAGGCGATATCCAGCGGCAGCAGGATATAGTGCTCCACCAGATAGGAGCTGGCACTGGCGAGGGTCATCACGAAGGTGGTCGCCAGCCCCATGCCGATGGCGGTTTCCAGCTTGCCGGAGACCCCCATAAAGGGGCAGAGGCCGAGGAATTTCACCAGCACGAAGTTGTTAACCAGCACGGTGCCGATCAATAAAAGCAGGTACTCAGTCATCAATTACCGTCACTGAAAGTCGGGTTATCGGGGTTTGAAGGCGGGCGGTATTATCTGACGTTAGGGCCAGTTAAACAACCGCAAGGCCGCATGGTTATTATGCAACTGGATAATTTAGCCGGGGTTTTGGGCAAGAATCCGGTGGGTTTTGCGCCATATCCCCACCGGGTGAGAAGCCTTACTAACCAACAGCCAGTTTGGCGGCTTCTTTCCACATAAATGGCGGCATCGGAGTAGTGAGATGCCATTTAATGTTCATCGGTTGGCTGCCAGTGTGGGATACGTACTCCACCTCACCAAAGTTCACAAAGCCAAGGGTACGGCCAAATTCATCTTTGCTCTGCTCGCGGACGAACAGAAACAAGCGCTTACCTTCTGCTCTGTGGTTTATGTAACTCAGCCCCTTACCCCGTTCTGGGCGAGCGCTGTTTTGGCTCTGCCAATGAAACAGCGACTCGTTGATGGCGTAGTCGTGATAACGGGTAGTGGGGGAGAAGTGCTGTTCCGTTTTGTTCAAGGTCACGAACAGCAACTCGATATTTTGCTCTGCGATGACATAGACTCCTTCGCGAGCCGTGGGTTGCTGCGCGAAGGTGGTCGCGCCAAAGCCAACCAGCACCTGCTCTCTGGCATAGCGAGCATGCAGTTGCAGCGGATTACCGGGAAGGTTTGGCATGGTGCTTTGTTCGTGCTGCACCCGGTTGATCAGCATGGGTAACAGATCTGCCAGTTCGGCCCTTAACTCTGGTTGATTGAGCTGTTTCAGGCTGTGCGCCAAGGAGCTAAAGCCTGCGTTGGGGCCGCTCTGTTGCCAGAAGTCGTAATGGCACATCAAGGCCATGCGTGCATCGTGCTCGGCCGTTAAGGTAAAGGCGCTTTCCACCAAGGTTTGTAAGAAGTTCAAGTAATGGAGTGCATCGCAGCCCAATAGCCGGGTTTTGATGGCCCGGGTGTAGAGGGTCGACAGCTTCTCATCGCTCATTTCAGAAATGGTATGGTTGCGGGCCTGTTTGACCAAGTTGCTCCAATTGCCGCGCTTGTAGATCTCCTCAAGGCTGATGTGAGGGTAGAACTTCAAAAAGTTCGCCAGCGTCAGCGGTAAATCACAATCCAGTGAGAAACGGCGGATCAGGCCCATGAGGCGTGAGGTATTGAGGGTCGCCTTTTTGATATTGCTCAGAATTAACTCTTGGGTTTGTTTTGAGAGTTCGATGCGGCAGCCCAAGGGGGCGTGAGGGAAGCCCTGTTTGATCTCGTGGCTGATCGCCTTATTAGTTTTACCCACCAGTGCCCGGAATTTCTGGGCAAAGTCATACTCAGCACGGGCATTGCCAACAAAGTCCAACACGGTGCAGCACTCTTTATCGCTCGCCAGCCGCAGGCCGCGCCCTAATTGCTGCAAGAAGATAGTGAGGCTTTCCGTTGGTCGTAAAAACAGCAAGGTATCGACTTCCGGGATATCAACCCCTTCGTTGAAGATGTCCACCACGCAGAGAATATTGATAACCCCAGTGCGCAAATCTTGTTGTTTACTATGCCGCTCGTCTCGATTATCGCTGGTGAGGATGTCAGCCTTGATGCCCTTCAATAAAAATGCCTTGCACATAAAGTCGGCATGTTCACGGCTCACACAAAATGCCAGCGCTTTGATCTTGGTGATATCGGTGACGATCTCATTGAGGCTCTGGACTATTTTCTGTACCCGCTGCTGATTGTGGGTATAGATATTGGTGAGTTCAGTGATGTCATAACGGCCATTTTTCCAAGCCACTTGGCGCAAGTCAGTATCATCATCGATACCAAAATATTGGAACGGACAGAGATGGCGACGATTGATGGCCTCGGGCAAGCGGATCTCTGCTGCGATGACACCACAAAAGTCGGCAAGAATATCACCGCCATCATGGCGCTCTGGCGTTGCGGTTAATCCCAACAGAATGTGAGGTTCAAAGGCGGCGAGCAAACCACGATAACTGGCCGCCGCAATATGGTGAACCTCATCGATGACGATGTAATCGAAATAGTCTGGGCTAAGACGTAAATTAGCCAGCTGGTTATTCAAGGATTGCACCGAGGCAAATAGCTGACGGTAGTGGGTCGGCACGGCGCCGCCGACCAAGAGTTCGCCAAAATTGGATTGCTTGAGCACTCCGCGGTATGAGGCCAATGCTTGGCGCAAGATCTCCTCTTTGTGGGCGACAAACAGAAACTTGGCGTCGGGTTTGGTTTTCAGAAAACGCGCAAAATCAAAAGCGGAGATCAGGGTTTTCCCTGTACCGGTGGCCGCAACCACCAAGTTACGGAAGCGCTGGTGTAAAGCGCGCTCCATCGCCAATTGTTCAAGGATCTCCAGTTGATGGGGAAACGGCGTGATATCAAAGAAATAGGCAGGGCTATTTTTGTCCCCATCCCCACGGGCCTCTTGCAGTGCATGCTGCAATTTTGTACGGCTTTCGAGCTTGCCATCAAACAGCTCAAAATCATCGGATTCCCAATAGGTTTCAAAGGTACTTAGAGATTTCTCGATAATATGAGGGATCTCTTGCGAGGTGATTTTTAGGTTCCACTCCAAGCCGCTAGTGAGGGCAGAGTGAGAGAGATTGGAGGAACCTATATAGCCGGTATGAAAGCCGGTATTTCGGCAAAAGAGATAGCTCTTGTCATGCAACCGCTCGCGCTGGGTGTTATAGCTGAGTTTGACTTCGGTATTTGGGAGGCTGGCTAAAAATTCAACTGCCTTGGCGTCGGTCGCCCCCATATAAGAGGTAGTAATTACTTTTAATTGGCGGCCGCTGCGAGTGAACTCTTCCAGCTCATGACGGAAAATCCGGATACCTGCCCATTTGATAAATGAGACCAACCAGCAGATGCTATCTGCCGATAAAATTTCCCGTTTAATCTCCGACTCCATCGACAAACCCGCATTGCTGCCACAAAACAGTTCGCTCTGAGTGAGACCTGTCAGAGGGAAAATATCCTCGGCATATTGCTTTAAATTGGCGGAGATGGGGTTATCCAACTGGTAGAGCGCGGTCAGAATTTTCCCCTGACTATCGATGAGGTTCTCGCCAATAAAGTCTGGATCTTGGGTGCGATCCTTTAGCCAAAGTAATAACTGGTTAGCCAGCTCGATCTGCCGTTGCAGCTGATCCTCTCCAGTTACCGAACCCACCGCATATTCCAAAACCCGGCTCAGAAATCTGGATAACCAAACTGCCGCTTCGGCAGGCTCAAGTTGGCGTTCCCCTACGTAAAAGCGCTCGCGGTCGAGTCGAGATGTCAGCAGTTGAGTAATGAGCTGTTCATAAATACCGCATTGTTGCATCGCACTTTAGCCTTGAACGTTGTACATGAGGGTGGCGAGAAGAGTATCATTTTTTCCAACCAAATCAGTAAGCTGTTGTCGCCTGTTACTCGTTTGAAAATCGCCCCGGTTTTCGGTAATAAAGCCCGACAGTGACAACCACAGGGAGGTGGTGATGGATCCGGTTTCCTATCTTTTTTCGGCTTATCTCAATCTGGTACAGCAGCAGGTTGCGGATATCTATGGCACTGAGGCCAAGACGTTGGTGGTGCAGTATGAGGGGGAGTCGGTCCCGTTCTCCTTTCAGCTATGGCAGATCCAGCAGCCGAGCGTCTGTCGTCCCTACCAGCAGGATGTGCGGCGCTTTAGCCAGTGCACGGTCAAGGCGTCCGCCCTGTTTCACAAGCTGTGTGATGACTTGACCCGGCAGGATGACAGCAGTTGGCAACTGCCCAAATTTCGCACCATGTACTGCTCGGCTGCCATCAGTTATCGGCCGATGATTGCAGAGATTGGGGATGCCAAACAGAGTCCGGCCAAGCTGGCAGAGCGGGCCTGCAATCAGGCGATTCTGGCGGCAATGGACAGTGACGATGAAGCCCTGCTGGCCCAGCGGGAGAAAGCGTGCGCAGCGCTGCAGTAACGCGAATTTATCTGACCAGATCATTTGCGCTCGCTTTGCGCGCCACGGCACACATGGGCTCTCCCTTGCCGGGTAAGATGGGGTTGCCCGCTGTGGCGACGACAGTCGGATGCTTGCGGGCATATGTCGGTCACATCAGCCAGATCACCACCAGGAGGTAACCATGATCAGCCATATCGACCATCTGGTATTGACGGTCAGTGATATCGAACGGGCCGTGGCGTTTTACAGTTCGGTGCTCAATATGGAGGCCATTACCTTCGGTGCGGGGCGCCGGGCGGTAGGGTTTGGTAACCAGAAGATCAATCTGCAACTGCTGGGGCAGGAGCCGCGCAATCGGGCGCAGGTGGGGTCGGGGGATATCTGCCTTATCACCCGCTGGCCGCTGGAGCAGGTGATGGCCCAGCTTGCCTGCCACGGGGTGGAGATTGTCGAGGGGCCGGTGACCAAAAGCGGTGCCTGCGGGCCGATAGAATCCATCTACTTCCTCGACCCGGATCAGAATCTGATAGAAGTGAGCATCTATCCCTGACAGGGCTGGCGCGGCGCCTGACGGTGCAACACCTATCAGAGTCACTCTATTTCCTCGATCCGGACCAGAACCTGATAGAAGTCAGCATCTATCCCTGAGCCCACCAAGCCATCAGTTCCATCGCCATCATCAATAGAAAGGGGCCGTTAATTGACGGCCCCTTTCTCGTATCGCTATCGCGCCAAGTGCCCGCGCAGCTTCGCCGATTCGCCACACACGCCCTAGAAAGGCGCGCTGCTCTCGTCGCTCTCCTGTAAAAACTGCTCCAGCTCGGCCTGATAGGCCGCATCAGGTTGACCGCTGCTGGCAGGGGTTACGGCAGCAGACGGGGCGACAGGAGGGGCGGTGAGGGTCTCCATCACCCGCTGCTGCAGATAGGGGTAGAAGGGGTTGGAGGAGGTGCGGGTGAGGGCGCCGGGGTTGACAATCAGCACGCCGCGCTCACCACGCAGGGCCAAACCGCCGAGATTGATGCCGTATTGCTCCCGCTGCTCCGGGCGCGCTGCCATGCCATAGAGGGGGTCGTCCATCGGGAAGGGGAGCGCCACATGGGAGAGGGAGTAGATCTCTTTGGGATAATTGATACCCAGCGGGCGGATCTGCTCAGGCTGATCTGCGCTGGCCAGTGTTTTGGCCTGGGTCGCGGGAGAGGCGGGGTCGACATTGCCCACCACGGTGAGGCGATAGTGCCCGGGGGCGTTTGGCAGCAAGCGGTGCAGCGCCAGCTCGGAGGCCGAGCTCATCAGCGGGCCAAACAGGGTGCTGCGGTTGATATCAAACAGCACCAGTTCGCTGCCGTTGGCCGGCAGGTAGTGGTAGAGATCGGCAATGATGGAGCGGGTGCTGACGGTGTAGTCCATCACCGACTGGAAGGTGAGGGCGGGGGGAAACGCCGCCAGCTCGCCACTGGCGGCCAGCTGGCGCACCTGCTGCTGGATGGCGTGAGTCAGGCGATAGGACTGGCGCGCCCCGTTGACCGGAAACGAGTTGTACTTGAACGGGTTGAACTCCGGCATGGTGTCGAGCCAGGCGGCGTTGGCAAAGGCGGGCAGCAGGGCAGGCACGGCCTTGAGCCCGGCGAAGCGGGCAAAGCGGGTCACCCCGATCATCGGGGAGATCAGCACCAGCCGATCCGGTTTTGCCAGCGTGCCGCTCGGGTCGGCCAGCGCATCGAGCGCATATTTCACCGCCAGCGCGCCGCCGTTGGAAAAGCCCACCAGATGCAGCAGTCGCTTGCCCGGTGCCAGCAATCTGGCCTCCCGCACCGCCAGTCGGGTGGCGGCCAGCCAGGTTTCCCAATCCACATCTACGAGGCCAGCGGGCACTGTGCCGTGGCCGGGGATCCTCAGCCCCAGCGCGATAAAGCCCTGCTGCTGATAGCGTCTAGCCAGATGGCGCAGGCTGTAGGGGGAGTCGGTCAGGCCGTGCAGCAGCACTGCCACCCCTTTGACTTCCCCCTCGGGGCGCAGCAGGTAGGAGCGGTTCCAGTTCTGCTGAAAGCGGGCGGGATTGATGGGGGCGTCCTGATAGTAGCGATTGCTGGCTAGTTGCTGCTCCGGCGGTGTCTTGGCAACCACCTCGGTGCCCACCAGCTCGAACAGCTCTGCTTCGCGGGCCAGATAGGCTTGCCAGTCGCTGTTGTCGAGCTCATCGGCACTGAGTTCGGGGGGCACCACTGTGTGCCACAGCTGCAGCGGCGCTGCCTGCCAGGCGAAGTAGGCGATCACCGCCCATGCGGTCAGCAACAGCAGCAACAGGGTCAGCAGAGCACGGCGAACAAGGCGGCGAGTGTGAGCCAGCATGGTGCAATCCTTGGCGATAGGGGGGGCCGCCTTTGGGCGGGCGAGTTCGGCGCAGCACATTGGGCGCTGCCAATCGGCTTAAAGCCTAATGGAAACAAGGTGATATGTATAGTTGATGGCGTTCGTCCGCGCTGGCTGTGGGCGCCGGATCCCGCTGTTGGCATCAGGCTGGTTGTTCAAAGGCGGCATCGCGGGCCATCTGGCGGCGTGAACTTGTCCGCAGATGCCCGCTTGGGCGCTGCGGCCCTGCAACTATCTGCCCCTGAAAGGGGGCAATTATGCTACTGTAGCGGCGTTTTTTGATGGATAAGCTGGCATTGGCCTTTTTTGAAGATGGAATGGTATGCAGAACTTTGACGTAGTGAATTGGCTGATGCAGCAAACAGCCTCCCCGGCACAGCCGGAACAGGCGATGGCACAACCGGGCGCGGCCCAGAACCTGTGGCAGGTGACCCATGCTGGCTAACGAATCCATGCGCCTGAACAAATACATCAGCGAGAGCGGTATCTGCTCGCGTCGCGAGGCCGACCGCTTTATTGAGCAGGGCCACGTCTTTATCAACGGCAAGCGGGCCGGGATCGGTGATCAGGTGCAGGTCGGCGATCTGGTCAAGGTGAACGGTCAGGTGATCGAGCCGCGCGAGGCGGACAGTCTGGTGCTGATCGCTCTCAACAAGCCGGTGGGCATCGTCAGTACCACAGAGGCGGGCGAGAAGGACAACATCGTCGATTTCGTCAACCACAGCACCCGGGTCTTCCCCATTGGGCGGCTCGACAAGGATTCGCAGGGGCTGATTTTTCTCACCAACCACGGCGATCTGGTCAACAAGATCCTGCGGGCGGGCAACGATCACGAGAAAGAGTATCTGGTGACCGTCGACAAGCCGGTGACCGACGAGTTTGTGCGCGGGATGGCGGCCGGGGTGCCGATCCTCGGTACTGTGACCAAGAAGTGCAAGGTGAAGAAAGAGGCGCCGTTCGTTTTTCGTATCACGCTAGTGCAGGGGCTGAATCGCCAGATCCGCCGGATGTGCGAGCACTTCGGTTTTGAAGTGACCAAGCTGGAGCGCATTCGCATCATGAACGTCAGCCTCAAGGGGCTGCCGGTGGGCGAGTGGCGCGATCTCACCGACGACGAGCTGATCGATCTGTTCAAGCTGATTGAGGACTCCTCCTCCGAGGTGAAACCGGCCAAAGGCGACAAGCCCAAGGCGGCCAAGGCTCCTGCGGCGCAAACCGCCAAGCCGGGGCAGGGCAAGAAGCCGCGCCGCGATGATGATCACGAGATTGGCGGGCGCCCCAATGTGCCGGGCCCGGAAGCTTTCGAGAAGAAGCTGCCGGTGGGCAAGGGTGGCGCGGGCAAAGGTGCGGCCAATAAAGGTGGTGCAGGCAAAGGGGCTCCCAAGGGTGGCAAACCGGCCGCAGGCAAGCCGCGCACTGCTAACAGCGGACGGCAGAAGAAGGGGCGCTGAGTTGCTCCCCTGAGTGGCGTCAGCCTACCTTGTCATCCCCAACACTGTTATCTCCAACACACCGGCCTCAGGCCGGTGTGTTGTTTTGGGCAGCAGAGCTGGTTGGGAGGGGCGCCGAAATGGTTGGCTCGCTGGTGGTCGGTAACCCCATGACGCGGGGGTAGTGACGCGGGTCGAGGCGCAGCACCAGCAGGCTCATCAGCAGCAAGCCCCCCAGTTGCCACTGCCAGGCGGCCGCAAAGTCGCCCACAGAGTGATAGAGCCGCGCCGCCACCCAGGGGCCGGTGGCGGCCAGCATAAAGCCGAAGCCCTGCATCAGGGCGCTCAGGGTGCCGGCGAGGCGCGGGTCTGGCAGGTGATCGAGCGCAATCACCATGATCAGCGAAAAACTGCCGCCAAGACCGGCACCGCACAGCATGCACCAGAGAATGGGGGCACTGGCTGGCGCCAGCCAGAGGCCGGCAAATCCCGCCAGCTGCATGGCGATGGCAAGGCCCATCCACGGCCGCCGATCCAGACTGCGCGCCGCCAGCAGCGGCAGGCCGAGGCCGCTGGCGGTCTGGGCCAGCGCCAGCCAGGCGACCAGCTCACCCGCCTGCGCGGCGCTCCACCCATTCGCCATATAGGCGGGGGCCAGCCAGGCCACTACGATGCCGTAGCCACTGTTGATGATGCCAAAGCAGACGATCAGCAACCAGCTGCGGGGCAGGGTGATCAGCCGCTGTTCGCCGTCGGGAATCGCTACCGCCGCGGTGCTTGGCAGACGCACTTTCCACCCCAGCCAGACGAGGGCCAGCAGCAGCGGCAGGCTCCAGATCGCCAGTGCCTGCGACCAGTCGAGGCTCGCTGCCAGCCGCGGGGTAAGGCTGGCGCCGAGCGCGCCGCCCCCCATCATGCAGGCAGAGAAGATCCCCATCACTTGCGGCACCTTGCTGGCAAAGTGCTGCTTGATAAGGGCGGGCAGCACCCCCTGTACCAGCGCCGAACCCAGGCCGCAGAGGGCGGCGGTGGCGATCAGCAAGGCACCGCTTTGGGCATCGAAGCGCATAGCGCTGCCAATGCCTAGTAGCAGCAGGGCGGCCCCCAGCAGTTGGCGCGCACAGGTGCGTCTACGCAGGCTGGGGGTGAGCAGCACGCCGACCCCGATGAGCCACAGCGGCAGCAGGGTGAGCCAGGCCAGGGTATCCATCCCGAGCGACAGGGCGCGGCCAATCTCGCCGCTCAGCGGGCCGATGGCGGTAAGAAAGGGGCGCAGGTTCAGGCCAATCAGGATCACCAGCACCAGCAGGGCGGTCTGGCCTGCTGGTTGATCCGCATTTTGTTGATTCATCGGGTGCTGTTTCCGGTTCTGGGAGAGACAGGGGGCACTCGGGACACGGAGTCATCGGGGCTGAACATGGCAGATCACCGTCAAAGGAGGCAAAAGTGCCAGCCTAGCGGGCTCGAAAGTCATTTGGAAATTAAATGATAGAATGGGTTTCAGTGGTTTTGTAAATGGAGTGCCCCATGCTGGATCCCCTGTTACTGCGCAGTTTTGTCGCCATTATCGACACCGGCAGCTTTACCCGCGCCGGTGAACGGGTCCATCTGACCCAATCCACCATCAGCCAGCAGATCCGCCGCCTTGAGCAGCAGCTCGGCTGCCCGCTGCTCGATCGTGCTGGCCGTCAGGTGGTCGCAACGGCGGAGGGGGAAAAATTGCTGGGGCTGGCCCGCCGCATTCTGGCGCTGCTGGCGCAGGCCGAAGAACAAGTGACGGAAGGGAGCGTGGCGCTCAGCCTCGGGGTGCCGGAGGATTTCGCCGCCGGTGCAATGACTCCTGTGCTGGCCGCCTTTGCCCGTGACTACCCCGAGGTGCGGCTAGAGGTGCAAAGTGGCCTGAGTCACGAGATCTGGCAGCGCTTCGAGGCGGGAGAGCTGGATCTGGCGTTGGTCAAGCAGACGCGCGGGCAGGGTTCGCCCCTTGCCAGCTGGCGCGAGCCGCTGGTCTGGGTCGACAGTCGCGACTGGCCCGCACGGGAACGGGATCCGCTGCCGCTGGTGGTATTCCCGAGCGAAGGGCTCTATCGGCGGCAGATGACCGAGGCGCTCGATGGCCTCGGTCGGCGTTGGCGTATTGCCTATGTCAGCGCCAGCCTTGCCAGTTTGCAGGGGGCGGTGAGCGCGGGGATCGGGGTGAGCTTGCTGCCCAAACGGTTGATGCCCGTCGATCAGCTGGCCCTGACCCAGTGGCCCAAGGTGGCGCCGGTGGAGCTGGCGCTCCATGCCGGGGTAAGCGGGAGTGAGCCGCTCACCCGCTTGAGTTCGGCCCTGATCGCCCTCTGTGACGAGGTGATGGGGCCGCAGTGAGTGGCCTATGTGGGGAAAAACTTCTGTGGGGAAAAACTGACGTCGGCAAGATAAGGCGGAAAAAGTACGGGGAGATCAGTGATCCTTCCCCTCCGCCAGCTTGCGCTCGTAGTCATTTTTGACGATGGCCAGTGCCGCCAGCACCAGCTCGGGGGCAAGCCCGTTGGTCTCTAGCAGTTCAATCAGATCCACCGCGAGTTTTACCTCGGGCGGGGCAGTTTCCAGTGACATGGGCAGGGTTCCGGTTGCGGGAAGAGGGGGGATTATACAGGGGCGCCGCCGTTGGCCGAAAGCGCCCGCTCTGTCGGGCTGTGAGGCATGAAGGTCAGAGGTGCTGACGCATCTCCTTGTCGATCTCCTCGCGCAGGGCGATCAGCTTTTTGGCGTACTGCTGCAACTGCAGATCGCTCTCGCTTACTGGCTGCCACTGGGGCACCGGGGTCGGCTTGCCGTGCTCATCCATCGCCACGAAGATGATGATGCAGTGGGTGGTTTTGTGGCGCTCGGTCTCGGTGGGATGGCGGCTGTAGACATCCACCGCCAGATGCATGCTGGTGGTGCCGGTGTGGATCACCTGGGCGTGAACCTCTACCAGCTGGCCAATCTGGATGGGGCGCAAAAAGCGGATCCCCCCCACATAGACGGTCACCGCATAGCCGCCGCACCAGCCAGCGGCGCAGGCATAGCCCGCCTGATCGATCCACTTCATCACCATGCCGCCGTGGACCTTGCCGCCGAAATTGACGTCGGAGGGCTCGGCCAGAAATTGCAGAGTCAGTTCGCGATTTGGCACAGTTACATCCTTATTGCCTGAAGGGTTTCCCCTGAGCTTTGCCCCATCGGCCTGCCCGGTCAAGGGTTCATCCCCGATTCAGGGGAGCGGGGTCACTATCTGGCTCTATTCATCCCGATTTCACTTTTTTGACCCGCAGGAGTGACACCATGAAACAGATGCTGGAACAGTTGCTGGGGGCTGGCAAAGGCTGGCTCAACGAAGGCGGAGACAAGCGCAAGGGGCAGATGCAGGGAGCGCTGGCCGGCGGCGCGCTCGGTCTGCTGCTGGGCAATAAAAAAGTGCGCAAATATGGTGGCAAGGCCGCTGCCGTGGGCGGCGCGGCGGCCCTCGGCGGGCTGGCCTACAAGCTCTATCAGGATTGGCAGGCCCAGCAGGCGGCACCGGCCCAGCCCACCCATCCCATCAGTGGGCTGGAAGGCAATGCGCTGGATGCCCGTGCGGCGCTTTTGGTGCGCGCCATGGTGGCTGCGGCCCGAGCCGATGGCCATATCGACGGCGCCGAGCGTCAGAAAATTCAGGAGTACCTGACCGAACAGGGCCAGAGCGATGTCGCCCGCTGGATTGACGCCGAGCTGGCCCGCCCCCTCGATCCCCACGCGCTGGCACGGGAAGTGACCGACATGGAGCTGGCCACCGAGGTCTATCTCGCCTCCCTGCTTGCCATCGAGGTAGATCACTTTATGGAGCGCGGTTATCTCGACGAGCTGGCACGCGCCCTCAAGCTCGATGACAACCTGAAAGGAAGCATCGAGCGGCAGGTGGCCCAACTTAACGCCCCCGCCTGATACCCCTCATCGCCATGGATTGCCGATAACGCCCCGCTCAAGGGGCGTTGTTGTTTCTGCTGCCCGCCAAAAGATACGGATGAGCCTATTTGGATTGCGGGGCACAGCCCCTAAGATGGCGCAGGACCATCACCATTTTTGCAAGGAGCAACCGTTGGAGATACGCAAGGCAAGCGAACTGGATATCGATGCCATTGTCGAGCTGAACCGGCAGATAGGAGAGATCCACCATGCACATTACCCCAAGGTGTTCTGCCCGCCGTCACCAGAGGAGCGGGCATTTTTGCTCGATGCCATTGCCGCAGAAGGGCGTCTGTTCTGCGTTGCCGAGCAGGATGGCATGGTGGTGGGCTTTTTGACGGCGAGGATCGACATCAATGAGAGCGTGCCGTTTCTCAGCAAGCTGCCTATCTGCCGGATCGGCTCGGTGGTGGTGGATGAGCAGCACCGCTCCCGCGGGATTGGCAAGGGGTTGATCGCCCATTGCGATGAGTGGGCCAAGGCCCGTGATGCTCAGCAAATCCGGCTGGAGGTGATGGCCTTCAACGAGCGTGCCCAAGCGCTCTACGAGGCGCTGGGCTTCAAGGTGCAGTCGCAGATCATGGCCAGATAACCAGTTTCTGATGGCGAGCCAAGGCGCGTCACTCCCCAACTACACAGGCCCGCTACGGGCCTTTGTTCGTTTCGTCAGCGGCTCTTTGCCACGTTACTTTTCACCGAGTTGTGCGGCAATCAGTGCGGCCAGCCGGGTGAGGGCCTGCTCCAGCTGTTCGCTCCAGGGATGGGAGCTGTTGAGGCGCAGGCAGTGGTTGTGTTGCCCCTGACTGGAAAAGAGGGCGCCGGGAGCCACTGAAAAACCGCTGCCCAGAGCCTTGGCGTGCAGGGCGCGGCTGTCGAAATGGGCAGGCAGCGCCAGCCAGAGAAAGTAGCCGCCATCGGGGGAGGAGATCCGTACCTCGTCCGGCAACAGCCGTTGCAGGGCCGCCCGCATCTGCTGCTGGCGCTGTGCCAGGGTGTGGCGCAGGCGGCGAAAGTGGGCATCGACCCCGCCCTGGCGTAGCATCTCGGCCAGCGCCAGCTGGCTCGGCACATTGGTGGAGAGGGTGGACATCAGTTGCAGCCGCTGTACCCGCTCGGCATGGGGCCCCGCCACCACCCAGCCGACCCGAAAGCCCGGCGCCAGACACTTGGAAAAGGAGCTGCAAAGCAGGCTGTCGCCACGCTGATCCCAGTGGCGGATCGGCTTGGGGCGTTCGCGGCCAAAGTAGACCTCGGCATAGACGTCATCCTCCACCAGCGGCACCCCATGGCTGTTGAGCAGCGCCATCAGCCGCGCTTTGTGGCTATCCGGCATGGTGTGGCCGAGTGGGTGCTGCACATTGCCCATCAACCAGCAGGCCTTGACCGGAATGCGGGTGAGGGCGTCTTCCAATAGCGTCAGATCGATGCCCACCCCCGGAATGACCGGGATCTCCACCGCCTTGAGTTTCAGCCGCTCGATGGCCTGTAGGGCGCCATAGAAGGTGGGGGACTCCACCACCACCCAGTCACCGGGCTCGGTCAGCACCTGCAGGCTGAGGGAGAGCGCCTCCATGGCGCCGGTGGTGATGATGATCTCCTGCGGATTGACCGCCACCCCGTCGCTGGCGTAGCGCTGGGCGATGGCGCGGCGCAGCGCTTCGTTGCCGGGGGGCAGGTCGGCCACCGTGCTGAAGGGATCGAGCTTGCGCATGCAGCTGGCCAAGGCCCGCCCGAGCTGGGGGTGGGGGAACAGGGTCGGGTCTGCTACCGACATGCCAAGGGGCACCAGATCCCGCGATTTGCTCGCCTGCAACACCTCGAACACCAGATCGTTGATATCCACCGAGCCGCTGTAGTGGGTCTGGCTCGGCGTGTGCTGCACGAGCTGTGGTGAGGCGGCTTTGACGTAGTAGCCGGACTGGGGGCGGGCGAGGATCCGCCCCTGACTTTCGAGCAGTTGATAGGCCTGCAACACCGTCATGGGGCTGAGCCCGTGGGTCTTGCAGCTCTGGCGAATGGAGGGGATGCGCTCCCCCGGTTGCCAGATACCATCGTCAATCTGGCTTTGCAGGCGGTCGGCCAACTGCTGGTAAAGGGACATGATCTGGATCAACTGTTATAGGTGTAATTCAATATAACTGCATCTGTTATAGGTGTCATGCTCCGTGATGTACTTGTCACGCACGAAACGTGCAAGGCAAATACAACAAAAGAGAGTGACGCATGATCAATCCGGATGACGTGGTCAGCCTGTCTCGCCTGCAATTTGGCGCCACGGCCCTGTTCCACTTCCTGTTTGTGCCCCTCACGCTGGGGCTGTCCTGGATCCTGGTGATCGCCGAGTCGGCTTATGTGATGACCGGCAAGGTGATCTATCAGGACATCACCCGCTTCTGGGGCAAACTGTTTGGCATCAACTTCGTCATGGGGGTCACCACGGGGATCACCATGGAGTTTCAGTTCGGCACCAACTGGGCTTACTACTCCCACTATGTGGGGGACATCTTCGGTACCCCGCTGGCCATCGAGGGGCTGATGGCCTTCTTCCTCGAATCGACCCTGGTGGGGCTCTTCTTCTTCGGTTGGGACAAGCTCTCCCGCGGCAAGCACCTGCTGGTGACCATGCTGGTGGCGCTCGGCTCCAATCTCTCGGCGCTCTGGATCCTGATCGGCAACGGCTGGATGCAAAACCCGGTGGGGGCCGAGTTCAACCTGCTGACCCAGCGCATGGAGCTGGTGGATATCGCCGCCGTGCTGTTCAACCCGGTGGCGCAGGTGAAGTTCGTTCACACCGTTGCGGCGGGCTATGTGGCGGCCTCCATGTTTGTGATGGGGGTGAGCAGCTGGTATCTGCTGCGCAAGACGGAAGTGCAGTTCGCCCTGCGCTCCTTCGCCATCGCCTCTGGCTTCGGGCTGGCGGCCATCCTCTCGGTCATTGTGCTGGGGGATGAGTCGGGCTATCGCACCGGCGAGGTGCAGAAGGTCAAGCTCGCCGCCATCGAGGCGGAGTGGGAGACCGAGCCAGCGCCAGCTTCCTTTACCCTGTTCGGCTTCCCGGATCAGAGTGCCGAGACCACCCATGCCGCCATCAAGATCCCGTATCTGATGGGGATCATCGCCACCCGCTCCATCGACGAGGCGGTGACCGGCCTCAAGGATATCAAGGTGCAGAACGAGGCACGCATCCGCAGCGGCATGGTGGCGGCAGAGGCCCTCGACCAGATTCGGCAGGGCGATGACAGCCCAGCCAACCGCGCCCGCTTCGAGCAGCACGGCAAGGATCTTGGCTACGGCATGCTGCTCACCCCCTATGCCAGCAATATCGCCAAGGCCGGTGAGGCGGAGATTGCCAAAGCGGTCGATGACTCCATCCCGCCAGTGGCGCCGCTGTTCTGGGGCTTTCGGGTGATGGTGGGGCTTGGTGTCACCATGCTGGGGCTGATGGTGGTGAGCTTTGTTCAGCTCTGCCGTAACCGGCTGCAAGACTCGCCACGGCTGCTCAAGACCCTGCTCTGGAGCATTCCGCTGCCCTGGATTGCCATCGAGGCGGGCTGGCTGGTGGCCGAGCTTGGCCGTCAACCCTGGACCATCAGCGACGTGCTGCCGGTCTCGGCCTCGGTCTCTTTGCTTCAGCCGGGCCAACTCTGGTTCAGCCTGATCGCTATCTGTTCCATCTACACCCTGTTGCTGGTGGTGGAGCTGTTCCTGTTACGCCATGTGATCCGCAAGGGGCCCGCCATTCTCCATACCGGCCGCTACAGCGGTGAACAACCCGAACTTGCGAGGATCGCCTGATGGATTACGCAACTCTGAAACTCATCTGGTGGGCGCTGGTGCTCTTCATGATGGTCGGTTTTATCGTGATGGATGGCTTCGATCTCGGCATCGCCATGCTGTTGCCGGTGGTGTCGAAAGATGACGACGACCGCCGTCTGGTGATCAACAGCGTGGGGCCGGTGTGGGAGGGCAATCAGGTGTGGCTGATTGCCGGTGCCGGTGCCCTGTTCGCCGCCTGGCCGCTGGTTTATGCCGCCGCCTTCTCGGGGCTTTACATCCCCATGGTGGTGCTGCTGCTCGGGCTATTTTTGCGTCCGGTCGGTTTTGACTATCGCAGCAAGCTGGCCGATCCGCTGTGGCGCCGCTGGTGGGATCGGGCGCTGGTGGCCGGTGGCCTGATACCGGCGCTCATCCTCGGTGCGGCTATCGGTCTGGTGATGGAAGGGCTGCCGTTTCGCTTCGACACGGCGCTGCGTCTGCACTACGGCGCCTTCGACTTCCACTGGGGCTGGTTGCTCTCGGTGCTGGCCACTGCCATCAGTCTGTTGCTGCTGCACGGCGCCGGTTTTCTGCAAGCCAAGGTGACCGGCACCCCTGCGCTGCGCGCACGGGGGATCGCCATCCTGCTGGCCCCGCTGGTGAGCCTCTGCTACCTGCTGGCCGGCTGGCATCTGGTGGATCTGCAAGGGTTTCAGCTGACCGGTGTGGGCACACAACCCTTTGACCCGAATGCCGCCATCAGCCCGCTGATGAAGGGGGTGATCCCCCACGCCGGTGGCTGGCTGCGCAACTACTTTGACTATCCGCTGTTGTGGCTGGTGCCGATCATCGGGACGCTGGCGCCGCTGGTGAGCGGGATTGCCTCCTGGCTGGAGCGGGGCCGGGTTGCGCTGCTGGCCAGCGCCATCGCCTGCGCCGCCATGCTCTGCTCGGTGGCCATCGCCCTGTTCCCCTTTGTGCTGCCTTCATCCCTCGATGCGGTCAGCAGCCTGACCCTGTGGGACAGCACCTCCAGCTACAAGACCCTGGCCATTATGTTCGGCCTCGTGCTGGTGCTGATGCCGATCAATCTGGGCTACACCGGCTGGGTCTATCGAGTGGTGCGCGGCAAGCTCGACCGTGCCCGCATCAAGCGCGACAGCCATCAACTCTACTGACCTCAAGGGATCTGCTATGTGGTATTTCACCTGGATTTTGGGCCTCGGATTCGCCCTGCTGCTGGGCTTGTGCAACCTGCTCTGGCTGGAAGCACGCTGGCAGGCGGACGAACGGGACGGTAACTGACGGCGGGGCTCGCGCCCCGCCACGGCCGGTGGTTGGCGTTCATACGTCGCCGTCGGACCCTCTCTCCCCCTCTTTAAACGACACAAACGACACACTTTCAACCGACAACCAACCGACAGGTAATTGTGATGAAACAGAGATTGAAAGCGGTGGCGCTGGCCATCGGCTGCGCCCTTGCCGCCGCGCCGGCGGGTGCCGCCAGCCAGGGCGTACAACTGACGCCACTGGACAAGAACTTCACCCTGCAGGTGCTCGGTAGCGGCGGCCCCATTTCCGACGATCAGCGCGCCTCCTCCAGCGAGGTGATCTGGTGGAAGGGGAAATCCCGCATCCTGATCGATGCCGGTGGCGGCGTCTACCTGCGCTTCGGTCAGGCGGGAGCCAAGCTCGAAGAGGTCGATTTTATCGGCATCACCCACTTTCACACCGACCATGTGACCGACCTGCCCGCCCTGCTCAAGGGAGCCTACTTCTTCGAGCGCAGCGATCCGCTGGATCTGGCGGGGCCCGAGGCAGGTTCGGCCTTCCCCAGCATGAGCGGTTATTTTGACGCCCTCTTCAACAAGGAGAAGGGGGCTTATGCCTACCTGAGCGGCTTCAAGGATGGCACCGATGGTCTCTTCCCCATCACCCTGATTGATGTCCCCTATCGAGGGCCAAAACCCCACACCGTCTATCAGCAGGATGGCTTGACCATCACCGCGCTCGGCATCCCCCACGGTGACGTGCCCTGTCTGGCCTACCGGATCCAGAGCGCCGAGGGGAGCATCGTCATCTCGGCGGATCAGAACGGTTCCAACCCCGCCTTCCTCGATTTTGCCCGCGGCGCCGACATTCTGGTGATGCCGCTCGCCATCCACGAGGGGGCCGACCCGGTTTCGGCTTCGCTTCATGCCAAGCCATCGGTGGTGGCCAAAATTGCCGCCGAGGTGAACCCCAAGCTGCTGGTGCTCAACCACTGGATGGGGGTCGGCCTCAATCACAAGAAAGAGGCGATGGCCATCGTCAAACAGCAGTTCCACGGTCAGATCGTGGCCGCCCGCGATCTCTCCAGTTACCCCGTTTCAGCAGTCAAGGAGTCCGCTCATGAGTAACTCAAGCAGCAACAAAACCACCGGCAAACTGACCCTCTCCATCGCCATGACCAGCCTGATTGCCCTGACCCCGGGACTTGCGCTGGCGGCCACCCCGAGCGATGCGCCGGTCAAGGCCGCCCCCAGCGAACAGCACGGCGGCAAGTGTGCGGCGGGCAAGTGCGGCACCGAGAAGCGCTTCGAGAAGCAAGCCCTCGACAGTGATCCGCAGGGGCGGCTGGTGCGCGCCCGCGATGGCAAGTGTGGCGTGGCGGGCGAGGGGATTGATGGCGACAAATCCAGCAAGGGTAGCAAGATGACGGAGGGGGTATGCGGCCAATAAGCTCCCGCGGTCGGGGGATCGGGCTGCGTCAGGAGCATCTGGATGCGCTCTGCGCCGGCCCCGTCCGCCTCGGCATCGACTTTCTCGAACTGGCGCCGGAGAACTGGATGGCCATCGGCGGCGCCAGGCGGGCGCAGCTGCATCAGCTGGCCGAGCGTTACCCGCTGGTGGCCCACGGCCTCAGCCTCTCTCTCGGCGATTGCCAGCCGCTCAATCGCACCCTGCTCAGCCAGATCCGCACCTTTCTGGATGAGTTCGGCATCGATATCTACAGCGAGCATTTGAGCTTTTCCCGCGACCAACAGGGTTATCTCTACGAACTGCTACCGGTGCCGCGTCAGTGGGAGAACATCCCCTATCTGGCAGAGCGGATCGCGCAGGTGCAGGAGGCGCTGGCCCGCCCGCTGGTGCTGGAAAATATCTCCTACTACCACGGCTATGACCACGAGATGCCGGAGGAGGATTTTCTCGCCGAGCTGGTGGCGCGCAGCGGTTGCGAGCTGCTGCTCGATATCAACAACGTTTTTGTGAACAGCCGCAACCACGGTTACTGCCCCAAGCGGATGATCGCCGGGCTGCCGGGCAGTGCGATCCGCTATTTCCATATCGCCGGTCATCTGGAAGAGGCGGACGGCACTTTATTGGATACCCATGGCAAACCGGTTTGCGAAGAGGTGGTGGTGCTGGCCCGTTATACGGTGCAGACCCACGGCCTGCGCCCCCTGTTGCTGGAGCGGGATCGCCATTTGCCACCGCTGGCAGAGCTGGAGGCCGAGCTGGCGCGGGTGCACGGCGCCTGTTGCGAGGCGATCGACAGTCAGGTGCGGGAGGTGCGCTATGGATAGACGGTTATCCCTGATCACTGCGCCTAAAACGGCACCGCAGCGGATGCAGCAGCAGACCGCCTGGCTGGTGAGCCGGGTGCGGCTGCCGCAGGATGGCATCGCCAGCCACTATGCCCGCAGCGTGCGCGCCAATGTGGAGTCGGTGCTGGAGAGCGCTTTTCCGCTCACCCACGCTCACTGGGCACCGGTGGACAGGTGGCAACTGGTGGAGGGCTTTGTCATCGCGCACGGCGCCGAGGCCCCCGAGTTTCACCATATCGCCACCGAGTTTGTCCGCTATGTGCAGCATCGCCACGGCGAGGGCTCTCTCAACTGGCCCAGGCAGCGGCTGGCGCTGCTGGAGTACGAGTGGGCCTGCCTCTGTGTCGAGATTGATGAAGGGGTAGTGCCGCAAGCTTTACCGGGGGAGGAGGTGACGGCGGAGAGTTCGTTTGCGCTCAATCCCACCCTGCAACTGCTTGAGCTCCCCTTTGCCATTCGTCGCAGCGGCGTGGTGCCGACCCGGCAGGGCAGCCACTTCTATGGCCTGTTTCGCAGCCCGGATCATCAGGTGGTGACTCAGCGGTTGCGCGAATGGGACGTGGCGCTGATCCAGGTGCTGCAACAGCAGCCTGGGATCACCCAAGCCGCGTTCCAGCAACAGGTGCAACAGGCTCGCCGCGACTTTGATTTGATCGAGTGGGCACGCCATTTTTACCGGCTGGGTCTGCTGACCTTGCCCGTTGGCGAGCGCCAGCCCGGCGGCCCCTTGCACCCATTTAGCAAACACCAAGGAGAATTCCCATGAACAACACCCTGATCCAGTGGTACGAGCGGGCGGTAGCCCAGTGCAAGCGGCTCGATTTTCTGGCCCTGCTGGCCATTCGCCTCTATCTCATTCCGGTCATCTATGTGGGGGCCCACTCCAAGGTGATGGGCTTTGCCGGCACCGTCGCCTGGTTTGGTGCCCCGGTCTCGGAAGGGGGGCTCAACTTGCCGTTCCCGACCCTGCTCGCCTTTCTGGCGGCCGGCACCGAGGTACTGGGCTGCATCTGCATCGCCCTTGGCCTCTTTACCCGTATCATGGCCATTCCCACCATCTTCCTGATGAGCGTGGCGAGCGCCATGGTGCACTGGAAGCACGGCTGGGATGCCATCGCCACCGGCAGCATGGAGGCCACTGTGCGCCTCAACGGCTTTATCGAGTGGCTGGCCGCCAACTTCCCTGGTCGCTACAACTACATCACCGAGCTCGGGGATCCCGTGATGCTCAACAACGGGATGGAGTTTGCCGCCACCTACTTCGTGATGCTGCTGGTGCTGCTGGTTTACGGCGGGGGCCGCTACGTCAGCCTCGACTTCTGGCTCAAACGTGCCGTGACCGGCAAAGCAGGCGTGCAACAGGCGGCATAAGGCTTGCCCACGGATAACAAAAACCATAACGACAGAGCGTGAAAAACAGCGAGCGGCCGGGGGCCGCTCGCTGTTTTTGTGCTGTGTGGGGGGGCAGCTGTTACTGGTAGCGGCCGACTGCGATGGGGGACTCCTGCTCAATCTGGCCAAGGCGCTCGGCCCACTGGGCGAGCCAGGCTTCCCGCTCTTCTTGCGAGACTCGCACCGGGGCATAGCAGATATGGGGGCGCAGCACATCGAAGCCGACAAATTGCAGGATCCCGCGCTGGATGGGGCGCAGCACCCCGTCGATATCGCCGTTGAAGCCGTCGGGCAGATAGGTCTCGGCGGGGCCGCCGGTGGTGAGGCTCAGCAGCGCCCGCTTGCCGCGAAACTTGCCGCTCTCGTAGATATGGCCCTGACCGTAGACCCGCCCCATGGCAAAGACCCGATCCACCCATCCCTTGAGAATGGCGGGCAGGCCAAACCACCAGAGCGGGAACTGGAAGATCAGCAGATCGGCCGCCTCCAGCTTTTGCATCTCCTGCTCCAGCTGCGGGGCAAAGCTGTCCTGCTCGGTGGCAGCCAGCTCTTCGAGTTGCAGCTTGAGAAAATCGGGATCGCTGGCGGCAGTGAAGTTGCGCCGATCCGAGACGGGATCAAAGCCCATGGCATAGAGATCGCTGGTCATCACTGTGTGGCCCGCCTGCTCCAGCGCCCTGATGGCGTGGCAGAAGAGGGCACCGTTGAAACTTTTGGGTTCGGGATGGGCATAGACGATAAGCACCTTCATAACAGACTCCGTGGCAAATGATGCGAGGGTGACAGGCTTGGTTGCTGAAACAGTTGCTGAAATGGTTGCCGGGTTGGCGCTGTGTCACAGCATAGAAGCCTGCCGCGCCGATTGCAGCAGGCGCCACGCCCTTGCGTGACGCCTGCTGGCGCAACTTATGCCTGACAGGCGGCGAGCCGGAGGGCTTCGCGACGCTCGCTGACATGGGTCAGCCCGTAGGCCAGCAGCACGATAAGGGCGCCGATCCAGGGGGTGTGCATCAGGCCGAGGTGCTCCACCACCAGGCCACCGACGACGGAACCCAGCGCAATGCCGACGTTGAAGGCCGCGATATTGAGGCCCGATGCCACATCCACCGCCTTGGGGGTGTGCAGTTCGGCCTGCTTCACCACCAGTACTTGCAGACCCGGCACGTTGCCGAAGGCAAAGGCGCCCCACACCAGCACGGTGAGCACCGCCAGCACCGGGTGCGGCGCGGTGAAGGTGAGGGCCAGCAGCACCAGCGCCAGACCGGCAAACAGCAGCTTGAGGGCGGGCAGAGGGCCCATCTTGTCGGCCAGCTTGCCACCCCAGATATTGCCGACGGCAACCGATACCCCGTACACCAGCAGGATCAGGCTCACCGCACCGGCGCTAAAGCCGCTCACCTGTTGCAGGATCGGGGCGAGGAAGGTAAAGGCCGTGAAGGCGCCGCCGTAACCGAGGGCGGTTTTGGCGTAGACCAGCAGCAGCGGCTTCTTGGTCAGTACCGAGAGTTGCTCGCGGATGGTCGAGGCCGCCCCCTTGGGCAGGTTGTTCGGGATCAGCAGCAGGCTACCCACCATGGCGACGAGGCCGAGCAGGCTTACCACCAGAAAGGTTTCACGCCAGCCAAAGACCTGACCAATCCAGGTGCCGAGCGGTACGCCGGTCACCAGCGCCACGGTAAGACCGCTGAACATGATGGCGATGGCGCTCGCCGCCTTCTCTTTGGCCACAAGACCCGTGGCGATGGTGCTGCCCACCGAGAAGAAGACCCCGTGCGCCAATCCGGTCAGGATGCGGGCCACAATCAGGCTCTCGTAACCGGGGGCCTGCCAGGCCAGCAGGTTGCCGGCGGTAAAGAGTGCCATCAGCCCTACCAGCAGCCACTTGCGCGGCACCTTGCCGGTGAGCGCCGTGAGCACGGGGGCGCCGATGGCTACGCCAAGGGCATAGAGGCTGACCAACAGGCCCGCGGAGGGGAGCGAGACATTGAGCTGCTCGGCGATGGTGGGGATAAGCCCCACAATCACAAATTCGGTGGTGCCGATCGCAAAGGCACTTAAGGTAAGGGCAAATAACGCCAGTGGCATAACAACTCCTTGGTTAGGGACTCCCGACGGGAGAATGGCGCCAGTATGCCGATGGGTTTTGTTGGCAAAAATGACGGTGACATCAAATTACTTTTGCCAAATAAGCAGCAATAACGCTGAGTGGGAGGGGATTGTGTTGCCCGCGGCGTGAGCGCAACGCAGTGATCTGCCTCGCAGAACGGGATGAACGCTGCTCCTTTTCTGAGCTTGCTTAAGCTCCAGTACAAGCTGGCAGCCATAGGATTTTCCCTGTGAAACCCGTGTGTGTTGAACCCATGTGCGCCGGTGTTGTGATGGCCGTGCGTTTTCATCGACAGGCAATATCCAGCTGGCAGGTAACATGATGACATTGAACCGACTCTCCTCTCTTTTGCTGCTGTGCGGCGCCTTTGCGGTACAGGCTGGCCAGAGCGATCCCCTCTCTGCCTGGAATGATACGGCGGCCAAGCAGGCGATCACCCGCTGGGTAACTAATGCCACCGATCAGCAGCAGGCCACTTTTATTCCGCCAGAGAAGCGCCATGTGGTGTTTGACAATGACGGCACCCTCTGGCCGGAAGCGCCCATGACCTATCAGCTGCAGTTTGCGATGGACGAGATCAAGCGCCTGGCGCCGGAACACCCGGAGTGGAAGGCCGACCCCATCGTCGCGGCAGTGCTGAACAACGACCTCAAGGCCGTGGCCAAATCGGGGGAGAAGGGGCTCGCCAAGCTGATGGGACTGACCCACAGCGGCATGACTACCACCGAGTTTGCCGAGCGGGTCACTCGCTGGGTCAACAGCAGCAAGGATCCCCGTTTTGGCTGCCACTACGATCAGCTCGGTTATCTGCCGATGAAGCAGCTGCTGGGGTATCTGCGGGATAATGGCTTCCAGACCTGGATTGTCTCCGGCGGCGGCGTCGATTTTATGCGGGTGATGTCCGAGCAGATGTATGGCATCCCGCCCCAGCAGGTGATTGGCTCCTTTACCCTCGGCGAGTTTGCTCTGACCGGGGAGGGCAGCGAGATCCGCAAGACCATGAACGGCGCCTATTTCGATGACAGCAAGGCGAAACCGGCCGCCATTCACCTCTTTATGGGGCAGCGTCCGGTCGGCGCCTTTGGCAACAGCGATGGCGACGTGCCTATGCTGCAATACACCTCGACCAACCCGGATTACCACACTTTTGGTCTGCTGGTGCACCACACCGATGCCAAGCGCGAATATGCCTACGACAGTCATCCGCCAGCCAGCGGCAAGCTGATCGACGGGCTGGCACAGGCAAAAGCGCGGGGCTGGGTGGTGGTCGATATGAAATCAGACTGGAATCAAGTGTTCGATCCCGCCCTTTGCCAGAACGCGCCCTGATTGCGGGGCTGCATCTGGCATCAATATGGCGGCTGGACGTTCAGCAAGCGCTGCAAAGCGTGAGGCAAGAAAAGAGACAGGGAGAGCATGATGCTCTCCCTGTTTTATCTGGCTTGCTGGCAGAGCCAGCCTTTTTTTCGCGTTAGTCTCACGCCTTTCGCGTCAGTCCCACGCGGGGGCAAAGTCGGGATTGGCGCAGCGCTCACCCCTATCCAGCGTGGCGATGGCGGCCATCTCCTCGCTACTCAAGGTGATATCAAGAGCAGCCAGATTGGCGGCCTGATTCTCCCGCTTGGTGGAGCTCGGGATCACTGCCATGTCCTGCGCCAGCAGCCAGGCCAGCGACACCTGCGCCGCCGATACCCCGTGGCGCTGGCCAATCTCCATCAGCAGCGGCTCGGCGAGCACCTTGCCATAGGCGAGCGGCATATAAGCGGTGACGGCGATACCCTGGACTTTGCAGAACTCGACCACCTTGCGGTTTTGCAGCAAGGGATGAACTTCGATCTGCTGGTGAGCGATGGCCCCTGGCCCCAAAATCTCGATAGCCTGTTTGAGCTGGGCCACGGTGAAGTTGGAGACCCCGATCTCCCGGGTCAGACCCCGGGCCTTGGCCTCGGCCAACTGCTCCAGATAGACTGCCATCGGCACCTCATCCTTGGGGGAGGGCCAGTGGATCAGCGCCAGATCCAGATAGTCGGTGCCCAGTTTTTCCAGGCTCACCTCAAGGCTCGGGATCAGCTTGCCCGGCCCAAACTCGCTGGTCCACACCTTGGTAGTCAGGTAGATCTCGTGACGGGCAACAGTGCTGCGGGTCAGCACGGCGCCGACTTCGGCTTCATTGTCATAGATCTGGGCGGTATCGATATGGCGATAGCCCAGCTCCAGACCGTTGGTCAGGGTGGCAAGCAGCGGCTCGCCCTTCAGGCGGAAGGTGCCCAGACCCATGGGCGGCATATTGATCATCTTGTTCCTCAATGGGGTGGTGGTTGGCCCTTGATGGGCTAAGTGGAAAGTGGCACAGGGGTCAGTCAAGCGCCCAGTGGCTGATAGCGGCGAATGGTGCTGCTGGCAAACCAGGGCTCGGCCTTGGCGACAAATTCGGTAAAGTGGGGTTGGCCCTGATGGACGGTGAGGGCAGCTTCGCTCTCCCACACCTCGTAGAGCATCCAGCTGTGTGGATTGTCCAAGTCCTGATGCAGCTGATAGCGCTGGCAGCCCGCCTCTTGCAAGGTGGCCGCAATCAGCGGCTCAAGGGCGGCGCGAAACTGGGCGGCGAATTCGGGTTTGGCTTCAAGCTGGGCAATCACAATCACGGGTGATGACATCTGAACCTCCTTGGCAAAAACGAAGGGTCAGTATGCCTGCCGTGACTTGCTGGAAACAGGGCGCTGGTCGCAAAACAGTATTGAGGAGAGAGCAGCAATAGCAGTAGTGAGAAATTTTTATGAATGATTGTCTGAATTTGTAGTCAACGACCCTGTTTCTGCAATATGAACCAGTTTTTTGATAATTGAGGATGAATTCAACGATTGCGCCCGGTCTATTTTTAATGCGCACCTAAAAAGATTAGCTAAACTATGAACCTCATCAGTAATGAATTCATTGTCCATATCGATATAAGCCATTAAAAAGTATGCAGATATTCTACGATTGATATTCTCTATATATTCTGCAGTCGTTGGGGCAATATCGCTGGCGATATATTCAAAAAGACAATAAATGTAATAAAGTAAATATGGAAGCCTTGTATATAAATATCTTTGCTGACTATAAATTTGTTCAACACCTGAAAAAATAAAGTTTATGTTCAATAAGTCTGTTTTTATCGATGAGTGTTCGGTAAAAAGATGCATAGCATGATTACAAACCCTATCGAAGCTATCATAGCTCTTTTTATCATATCGTAATTCAGAAATATATTGACTGCTGAATATTTTTCTTAAACCCATCTTACCTAAAACAATGTCTATTCGTTGAGTATGGCCTAATGGTCCACCACCATTTTTAGGTCTGAGAAATAATGGGTCTTTAGATAAATGTTCTACAAATGAGTTTTTGTCGATCGCCATTGACTCAAGCAGATATAAGCTTTCCTGTAATGGTTTTCGCAATAACATAAAGGAAACTGCCATTTTACCTTTTTTGGATGCAGATAGGCCTTCAAAAATACAATGTAACATGTCGGATAAGACTGCTGGCAGAACAACTGTTCGTATTACTAAATTTCTTTGTTCACTTTTGTTGTTTTCTTCAAGCCAATCCAAGATATGCTGGTCGGTCTTTTCTAAAGAAAAACCTTCCTCTTCGGTTATGTTTATAGACTGACTGAAAACATCATGCATCTCCCCAGATTTAATAAATTCCACCATGATATCGTGAATGTATAAACACAATTTATGAGAACGTTCAAATTCTGTTGGGAACATCATACTTCAGTGTCATCCTGTAATAGTATTAGCGTCGAAATATAATAGCATGATATTGCTTAGAATAAGCAGGTGAAAAATGCTGACTTACTTCCCTATAGGGGTTAGATGTTGTGCGGCTCTGACCAGACAGCAAACTCATTACCGCTGGGCTCAACGAAGTGGAAACGGCGTCCACCGGGGAAGTCGAATAGTGGGCGACTGATGGTGCCACCGTGTTGGCTCACCTTGGCTTGAGTCGCTTCAATATCCGCGCTGTAGAACACCAGCAGGGCGCCACCCTGAGCTGTCTGATTGCACTGATCCGCCCGATAGAATCCGCCATCCAGCCCCTCATCGGCAAAGGCGCTGTAGTCGGGGCCGTAATCAACAAACTGCCAGCCAAATACGGCCTGAAAGAAGGCTTTAGTCGCGGCGAGATCCTTGGCCGCAAACTCCACATAGTTCAGTTTTTCATGGGCTTTCATTCAGTTCGTCTCCCTCATCATCAGCATCGCTGGGCTCAGCAAGTTGCTCCCACGGGGTCAGTTTAAGCTGCTTGCGCCGTAGCCAGAGCCAAGATGCCATGATCAGGCCGAAGAATCCCGCAAACAGGGCTGTTTGGCGCAGGGCAAATAGCGGATCTATCCCCATGGGGTGCCAGCTGAAAAACCACATCATCATGCCCCAGACAAGACCAACGCTGATACCGAATGCCAGAACATTGGTTAGCCAGCCCTCATAGTGAGGCGGTTTAACTGGATAACCGAACCTGCGCAGCAGCCTGCACAGCGGGGGATTGTAGTTGGCGTGCCATACCCCTTTGCTTGCCAGTTCCTGATGGGCGGCGGCCAGCCGCTCTTCAAATGTCATGGTATTGATCCTTGTGAAATAAAAGGTGCCATACGGTGCTTTTCTGGCTGAATTGTACTGACAAATCGCGGGTATGATGTGGGCTCGCGGTCACGTTCTTTCTCTGTAGAAAAAAAGAACTGGCCTCACCGCACGCTTGCCAATCCACAGCGGCTGCGCCTATAAAGGCCCATTACTCTTGTCCGGATAACAGCAATGAAGACCCATTCTGATGAACTGACCCTGTTTGTGGCGGTGGTGGAGGCGGGCAGTTTTCGCCAGGCGGCGGAGAACCTCGGCATGGATAACTCGGTGGTGAGCCGTGGCATCAAGCGGCTGGAGGAGAAGCTCTCTACCGTGCTGCTCAATCGCACCACCCGCCGGGTCAGCCTGACCGAGGAGGGGAGCTGGTTCTATCAGCGGGCGGTGAAGATCCTGACCGAGATGAGCGAGGCGGAGGGGCATCTGTTGATGCGCCGGGAACAACCCGAAGGGGTGTTGAGAGTAGATGCCGCTACCCCCTTTATTCTGCACCGGCTGGTGCCGATCATCGGCGAGTTTCGCCGCAGCTACCCCGCCATCGAGCTACAGCTGCACAGCTCGGAGGGCTTTATCAATCTGATGGAGCGGCGTGTGGACATGGCCATCCGCATCGGCGAGCTGACCGACTCCTCCCTGCGTGCGCTGCCCCTTGGCCGTTCGCGGCTGCGGCTGCTGGCCTCCCCCACTTATTTGAGCGAGCGCGGCACCCCGCGCCAACCGGCGGATCTGCTGAGCGGTCACGAGCTGCTTGGTTTTTTGCATCCCGATCACCTCAACCACTGGCCGCTGCTCAGTGCCGAGCAGGGGGATCGCTTTGCCATCACCCCCAGTCTGCGTGCCAGCAGCGGCGAAACCTTGCGTCAGCTGGCGCTGGCGGGGCAGGGGATCGTCTGTCTGTCGGATTTTATGACCGGGCCGGATCGGGAGAGCGGCGCGCTGGTGGAGGTGCTGGCCCGCAGCAACAGTGGCGCCTCGCGCCCCATCAATGCAGTCTTCTACTCCGATGCCCAGCGGGATATCCGACTGCGGGTCTGGCTCGATTTTCTCAAGGAGCAGCTGGGCAGCCATACCCTGTAGTTCAGGTTGGTTTGTGCGGTTTGTTTGAACGGTTAGTCGTTGCGGTTTGTTTGGCTAAGAACAAGGCGCGCCTTCGTTGCGGCCAATCAGCATGAGCCAGGCGGCAGATAAACAGACGGCCAACTCGAGGGTTGGCCGCCGGTTCGGGAAGGTGTATGAGGTGAAGCGCAGTTACCGTGGCAGTTTGCCCCATACCCGGCTGAGCAGAGCGCCACCGATCACCGGCGGAATGGCCAGCAGCAGGTTCCACTGCCATGAGAGGCCGCCGACGGTGGCGGCCAGTACGATGCAGGTGAGCACCACCAGTTGGGCCACCATCATCAGGAAGGTGCCTTCGCGGGGGGTCAGGGTCTCTTTTTGAGTGGCGACGTGGGCTACGGGCGCTTGATTGGTGGTCGGTTTCATGGCGATATCCCTCTGTTGAGTCTGATATCACTAAGCAATGGCCGTTCCACATTTTTTCATGTTAATTATCAATGGCTTGCGAGTTTTGTCGTCATTCCCGTTTCGAGAGGGCAGGCAAAATGATTTGCAAAATGAAAACGCCACCCTGCGGTGGCGTCTTGGTTATTGAGAGGGAGAGGGGGAAGCACCGGGCCTAGCCAATCCGGTATTGGCGGATCTGCTCGTCGATGGCCTTGGCCAGTTCGAACAGTTCGCGGCTGGCGGCATTGCTCTCCTGCGCGTGTTCCCGCTGGTGTTCGGCCACCATGGCCAACTCGTCGAGCGCCGTTCTGGCTTGCCCCATCTGTTGATTCTGCGCCTGCGCCAGCGCACTGATCTCGTTGATCTCGAGGGCGGTCTGGTTGATCTGGCTGGTGGCATCAACCAGCACCTCTCTGGCCTGATTCATCCGGTTGTATCCCTCTTCGCTCAGGTTGCGGGAGTCTGCCATCGAGCTGCTGGCCTGCCGCGTTCCCTCCTGCAGGCGCAAGATAAGATCCTGCACATCCTTGGTGGCGGTCTGGGTACGCACCGCCAGCTGGCGTACCTCGTCGGCCACCACCGCAAAGCCCCGTCCCATATCCCCTGCCCGGGCCGCTTCGATGGCCGCATTGAGGGCCAGCAGGTTGGTCTGGTTCGAGACATCGCGGATGAGGTTCATGATCTGGGTGATGTTGTTGCTGTCTTTCACTACCTCATCGAGCAGGGCCGAGGAGCTGCCGATGCTGCTGCGCAAGGTGTCGAGTTGCGCGGCGCTCTGGGTCACATCCTGCTCGATGCTGAGCATATGGTTGGCGATGCGTTGGGTTACGTCGTTGACCCCTTCAGAGCGGCTGGCGATCTGCTCGGCGTTGTCGCCGATGGTGGTGACCACAGTGGTCAGCTCCTGAATGCTCTGGGCCTGCTGGCACGCTTCTCCTGCCAGTGCCTGGGCCTGCTGCATGGATTGGGACGACTGCGCAGAGAGGGCGCTGCCTGACTGCTGGAACCGGGAGAAGCTCTGGTTCAGGCTCTGGATCAGCTGATTGAAACTCTGGGCCATCATGCCCAGCTCCGACTCGTCAGAGAAATCGAGACGGGTAGCCAGATCCCGATCGGCGGTGATGTGATGCATGCCATCGGCTGCCTGACGAATGGGGCGACTGATGGAGTGAGCCAGCCAGGCGGATGCCAGCATGGCGATCCCGCCGATGGCGAGCGACACCATGATAATGAGCTGGCGGGATTCCAGCAGTCCCTCTTCCAGCTCGGCGCTGTTGATCTCGCCAATCAGCAGCCGGTTGAGGGTGGGGATGTAACGTACCGCGATGAGGTAGGTTTGCCCCTCCAGTGTTAGCGCCTCTACGGCCACCTGTTCCCGGGCATTGGGAATAAGCCGCTTGACGGTATCGAGGAAGGATTGCTGGTGGTGGGCGGCCCCCTCAACCTCCTGCTCGGGGTGGATCTCGATATTGCCCGCCATGTCCGCCAGATAGACCTGACCACTCTTGCCGATCCGGTAGCCGCTGATGAGCTTGCTCAGGGCGCTCATGTCGATGGAGGTGCCTGCCACTGCCAGGGTCTTGCCCTCGTGGGTGACGGCGGTGTTGATATAGAGGGATGCGCGCTTGTCAAAATCGGAGATGTCGAGGTTCAGCTCATAGGGTTTGCTGCGTTTGAGAAAGCCGAAAAACCACCCATCTTTCGGGTCTGATTCGCTCAGCGATTTCTGGGCGGTGGGGCCGCCGCTGAAGTTGATCAGGGTGTTGCTCTGGCGGGGGGCGATAAAGACGTTGCCGCCGATCCGCCGTTGCAGATCCTGAAAGTAACGCTCCATGGCGGGCCACTCTTGCTCTGGCATGCCAGCGGTCAGCCAGTCGATGACAAAACGGTTGCTGGCCAGCGCCTGCGCCTCGGTCAGGTGCTGGATAAGCTGGGCGGTCAGCTGGTTGGCAATGCGATCCACGCTGCTTGGCAGCTCGTAGCGTTCGACCCGCTGCTGGGCCTGACTGTGGGATATCTGCTCGAGGATCAAGGTGATGCAGCTGATGGCGATGGCCATCAGTATCGCCACGCCAGCGAGGATCCGGGTGCGGATCCCGAGCCCTGACCAGAGTGATTGCAGTGTAAAACGGTGTATCGCCCTCTCCATATCGCTCTCCTCATAAATAAGGTCGCATATGCGACCCAGATGATGATTATAGATAGATAACTCAATTGCGTTGTGGCGGATGGTGACAACAGAGGGCGGCAGAAAAACAGGAGGGAGCAGTTAGCGGGGAATTGGGCAGAAAGCGGCAAGGGAAAGCATAAAAAGAGAGGCCGACATTGCGGTCGGCCTCTTGGGTGTTTATCTCAACGGAATGTCGGGTGCCCGATCAATCCTCTTCAGCCCAACGGCGTGAACGTTCAACCGCTTTTTGCCAGCCGCTGTAACGTTTGGCGCGATCGTCTCTGTCCATCTGCGGGATGAACTCGCGGTCCACGCTGAACTTGTCTTCCAGCTCGTCCGAGCTCTTCCAGAAGCCGACTGCCAGACCAGCCAGGAAGGCGGCGCCCATGGCGGTAGTCTCGATGCGGGTCGGACGTACCACCGGGGTGTGCATCATGTCAGCCTGGAACTGCATCAGGAAGTCGTTGGCTACGGCGCCGCCGTCTACTTTCAGCGCTGCCAGCTTGATACCGGAGTCCTGCTGCATGGCATCCAGCACATCGCGGCTCTGATAGGCGATGGATTCCAGCGCTGCACGGATGATGTGGTTGCGGTTGGCGCCACGGGTCAGGCCGACCATGGTGCCACGAGCATACGGATCCCAGTAGGGCGCACCCAGACCGACGAAGGCCGGCACCAGATAGACGCCGTTGGTGTCACCCACCTTGGAGGCGAAGTAGTCGGTGTCGCGGGCATCGTGAATGATCTTCAGCTCGTCACGCAGCCACTGGATGGTGGCGCCACCCATAAACACCGCACCTTCCAGCGCGTAGTTCACTTCCCCTTTCGGGCCGATGGCAACGGTAGTCAGCAGGCCGTTGCTGGAGCGAACCGGCTCGGTGCCGGTGTTCATCAGCATGAAGCAGCCGGTGCCGTAGGTGTTCTTGGCCATCCCTTTTTCAAAGCAGAGCTGGCCGAACAGGGCAGACTGCTGGTCACCGGCAATACCGGCGATGGGGATGCGGGAGCCGCCGCCACGGGTGGTGTAGCCGTACACTTCGGAAGAGGGTTTCACTTCCGGTAGCATGGACATGGGGATGCCCAGCTCGTCCAGCATCTTCTCGTCCCACTTCAGCTCACGGATGTTGTAGAGCATGGTACGGGAGGCGTTGGTCGGGTCGGTGACGTGCACTTCGCCATTGGTCATCTTCCAGACCAGCCAGGTATCGATGGTGCCGAACAGCAGCTCGCCGTTCATCGCCTTCTCGCGGGCACCTTCCACGTTGTCGAGGATCCACTTCACCTTGGTACCGGAGAAGTAGGCATCCAGCACCAGACCTGTGTTCTCGCGAACGTACTCTTCTAGACCGCGAGCTTTCAGCTCTTCACAGATGGCGGCGGTGCGGCGGCACTGCCAGACGATGGCGTTGTAGATGGGCTTGCCGGTGGCCTTTTCCCAGACAACGGTGGTTTCACGCTGGTTGGTGATACCGATGGCGGCGATCTCTTCGCTGCGCAGGCCGGTCTTGGCCAGCACTTCGGTAAAGACGGAGGATTGGGTCGCCCAGATCTCCATCGGGTCGTGCTCTACCCAGCCCGCTTTCGGGTAGTGCTGGGTGAATTCGCGCTGGGAGGTACCGACAATGTTGGCATCCTGATCAAACA
Organism: Aeromonas sp. FDAARGOS 1404; assembly: GCF_019047085.1. Taxonomy (NCBI): domain Bacteria; kingdom Pseudomonadati; phylum Pseudomonadota; class Gammaproteobacteria; order Aeromonadales; family Aeromonadaceae; genus Aeromonas; species Aeromonas sp. FDAARGOS 1404. The sequence continues at coordinate 569,565 of NZ_CP077237.1, read as the reverse complement.
CGATGGCGCGGGAAGAGGTGGTTCCCTGGTCCAGAGCGACGACATATTTCTTTTCAGCAGACATGATGTTCTCCACGTTTCTATTTTCCACGTTTTTATACGTTGGAGGGGGCCGCTCTTATGCGGCAGCCTCTTCTTTGGCGGTTTGGGTCGCTTGCTCGGTGGTGACGACACGGTTGCCCGGGACGCAGGGAGCCAGCACTTTGACATACAGAGCGGTACCAATCTGGGCGCCAACGATGGGGCCAAGGATCGGAACCCAGAAGTAGGGGTTGTCACGACCACCGGTCAGGGCAACATCACCCCAGCCAGCAAAGAACGCGAACAGTTTCGGACCAAAGTCACGGGCCGGGTTCATGGCAAAACCGGTTAACGGGCCAAGGGAGGCACCGATCACCGCGATCAGGATACCGATCAGCAGAGCGGCGGCGAAACCTTTGGGAGCGCCGTTGTTGTTGTCACCCAGCGCCATGATGCCCAGCATCAGGACGGCGGTGATCACCAGCTCGACGGCAAAAGCTTGCATGTTGGTCAGCAGGGCATTGGGGTAGGTGGAGAAGATCCCGGCGGTGCCGAGGCTCTCGACGCTGCCGCGCACCACGTTATGGGTCACTTCCCACTGGGTGAAAAGGTTACCATAAAGGAAGTAGACAAGGGCTGCGAAGCAGAAGGCACCGGCCATCTGGGCGATGATGTAGGGTACCACCTTGCGCTTGTCGAACCCGCAGAAGGTCATCAGCGCCAGGGTTACAGCCGGGTTCAGGTGAGCACCTGAAATGCCGCCGGCCACATAGATGGCGATGGCCACACCCAGACCCCAGGTAATGGAGATTTCCCACTGCCCGAAGTTGGCGCCAGCCAGCACCAGTGCCGCCACACATCCGACGCCGAAAAATATCAGCAGGCCGGTTCCGATAAACTCGGCGATGCACTCGCCAAGCAGGGTATTGGGTCTTTGTATGCTCATACTTTTGTTCCTTATATCCACCCGTAGAGGTTTGATGTTCCGTTTTATCTTTTTGTGTCTATCCGTTGCTGCCGAAAACGTTTCTTTGTTGTTTTTGCGTCTTGCGCAAACGTTATGCTCGTTTGCGCTCGTTATCGGTCGTGACAGAAAATAACCCTTCCCAATAATTTCACCATCCCCCCTCCATAGGAAATGTGGACAAGATCCCACTCATTGCTAAGAAAATGTGACGTAAAGCATCTTGATTACCGCCAGTTACCACTTAGGTGGTAGCTTGCAACCCTTGCCACACAAGGGCTGGCGCTTGCTGAGTGGTTTCTCATTTGGAGCTTTTATTTGTAATAAAACTGCAATATTTGAGCATGCATCACAGATTAAATGAGCGCATATGAGCACAATAGGCTCGCTTACGAATCAGTGGACTCACATGATTCGTCGGAATGGTCAGGGCATCCTCAACCGCCCATAACAACAATAAGGAAGCAGAACATGCTTAGTCTCTTCAGGCCTGCGGCGCACATCGACAGGCTCCCGGCTGACAAGGTCGACCCCTTCTACAAACGCATGCGTTGGCAGGTGTTTTTCGGGATCTTCTTCGGTTACGCCGGCTACTATCTGGTACGGAAAAACTTCAGTCTGGCGATGCCCTATCTGATCGAGCAGGGCTTCTCCCGTGGTGATCTCGGTTTCGCGCTCTCCGGGGTCTCCATCGCTTACGGTTTGTCCAAGTTCCTGATGGGGAACGTCTCTGACCGTTCCAACGCTCGTTACTTCCTCTCCGCCGGTCTGCTGCTCTCGGCTGCCATCATGTTCATGATGGGTACCATGCACTGGGCCACCTCCAGCATTGCCATCATGTTTGTGCTGTTGTTCCTGAACGGTTGGGCACAGGGCATGGGCTGGCCGCCTTGCGGTCGCACCATGGTGCACTGGTGGTCACAGAAAGAGCGCGGCGAAGTGGTTGCGGTCTGGAACGTGGCACACAACGTGGGTGGCGGCATGATTGGCCCGCTGTTTATCCTCGGGATGGGCTGGTTCAACGACTGGCGCAGCGCCTTCTATGTGCCTGCGGCAGCGGCGGCCGCCATCGCGGTGATCGCCTTCTTCGTGATGCGTGATACCCCGCAATCGGTCGGTCTGCCTCCTATCGAGGAGTACAAGAACGACTATCCGAAGGATTACAACGAGAGCCACGAGCAGGAGTTCTCCGCCAAGGAGATCTTCGTCAAGTACGTGTTGCACAACAAACTGCTGTGGTACATCGCGATCGCCAACGCTTTCGTTTACCTCATTCGTTACGGTGTGCTGGACTGGGCGCCAACTTACCTGAAAGAGGCCAAGCACTTCACCGTCGACAACTCCTCTTGGGCTTACTTCCTCTACGAGTGGGCCGGTATTCCGGGCACCCTGCTGTGTGGCTGGATCTCTGACAAGATGTTCCAGGGCCGCCGTGCCCCGGCAGGTATCCTGTTCATGGTGCTGGTGACCCTGGCTGTGCTGGTTTACTGGTTCAACCCGGCCGGCAACCCGACCATCGACATGATGGCGCTGGTGGCTATCGGCTTCCTGATCTACGGCCCTGTCATGCTGATCGGCCTCTATGCTCTTGAGCTGGCACCGAAGAAAGCAGCCGGTACTGCGGCAGGTTTCACCGGTCTGTTCGGTTATCTGGGCGGCGCCGTGGCTGCCAACGCCATGCTGGGTTATACCGTTGACCACTTCGGTTGGGATGGCGGCTTCATGGTGCTGACCGTCTCCTGCGTGCTCTCCATCATCCTGCTGGCGATGACCCTCAAGCATGAGAACATTGCCGTTGCGGCCAAGAAAGCGGCTGCCCATAAGGCATAAAACGTGATCCTCAGCTTATTGATCCCAAAGGGGATCAGGTAAACTGCCAAAAGGCCCCGCATCTGCCGGGGCCTTTTTTTGTCTCATCATCGGAGTGCAAGCGTGAAGCAAACCCAACGACATCTGGAGATCCTGGACGTCCTGACGCGGCAGGGATTTGTCTCGACCGACGATCTGGTGACCCACTTTGACGTCAGCCCCCAGACCATTCGCCGGGATCTGAACGATCTCGCCGAACAGAACAAGATCCGGCGCCATCATGGCGGTGCCTCCCTGCATTCGAGTACCGTCAATACCGCCTATAGCGCCCGTAAAGTGATGCAACTCAAGGAGAAAGAGCGCATCGCCCGCGAGGTAGCGGCCAATATTCCCGACGGCTCATCGCTCTTTATCGACATAGGTACCACCACCGAAGCCATTGCCCGCGCCCTGCTCGATCACCGCGAGCTGCGCATCGTCACCAACAACCTCAACGTGGCCAGCATTTTGACGGCGAAGGATGACTTCACCGTCATCATTGCCGGTGGCGAGATCCGCAACCGCGATGGCGGCATCGTGGGGGAGGCGACCCGCGACTTTATCGGTCAGTTTCGCATGGACTATGGCGTCATCGGGATTTCGGGGATCGACAACGACGGCTCCCTGCTCGATTTCGACTATCACGAGGTGAAGATCGCCCAGGCCATTATCGCTCACTCCCGTCAGGTGTTCCTGGCCGCCGACCACACCAAGTTCGGTCGCAATGCCATGGTCAATCTGGGCAATCTAAGCCAGATCCACGCCCTCTTTACCGATCAGGAGCCACCGGAAAAGCTGACGCGATTGATGGCGCAACACCAGATCGCCTGCCACATCTGCTGACGGCGAAACACGCCAAGGCTGTGCCGGTCGCCCGTCAGGGCGGCCTCCTTTCTCTCTCCCGTTCCTGAGTCATCTCACCCCTTTATGGGTATTGCCAAAACTACTATTCAATCTGGTTTTTTTGGCTATTAACCCGCTGATTTCGGCCCGACGCCATTTGCTCAGCTGACCTGTCCCCTTTGCCACCTCTGGCGGGCTGTGGCGATCACACTTTCACCATAAAATGTTCGTTTGTTGTATTTTCATGTTCTAAAATGAGCGAAATCAAACATTGTTGTTATAGCAATCATAAAAATGAAAGTAGGTGAACATGAGCGAACATTATGATCTGGTCGTCGTCGGTGGCGGCATCAACGGGGTCGGCATCGCAGCCGATGCGGCAGGACGGGGTCTGAAGGTTGCCCTGTTTGAGGCGCAAGATCTCGCCTCTGCCACCTCGTCCAACTCCAGCAAGCTGATCCACGGCGGTTTGCGCTATCTCGAGCATTACGAATTCCGGCTGGTGAAAGAGGCGTTGGCGGAGCGTGAGGTGCTGCTCGGTATGGCGCCTCACATCGCTCGTCCCATGCGTTTTCGCCTGCCGCACCGTCCACACCTGCGTCCGGCCTGGATGATCCGCGCCGGTCTGTTCCTCTATGACAATCTGGCCAAGCGCGACAAGCTCAAGGGGAGCTGTGGCGTGCGCTTCCTGCCGCAAGATGGGTTGACCGCAGGGATCAATAAGGGGTTTGAATATTCCGATGCCTGGGTCGACGACGCCCGGCTGGTGGTACTCAACGCCATGATGGCCCGTGACAAGGGGGCCGATGTGCAGACCCGCACTCGCTGCATCAAGGCGGTGCGTGGATCCAAACACTGGACGCTTACTTTGGAGCGGGAAGGGGGCGAGCAGTTCACCGTCACCTGCCGTGGTTTGGTCAATGCGGCGGGCCCCTGGGTCAAGACCTTCTACGACGAGAGCCTGCACGAGAAATCACCCCGTGGTATTCGCCTTATTAAAGGCAGCCACATGATAGTGCCGCGCATCCATGAGCGCGAAGAGGCCTATATCCTGCAAAACGAAGATAACCGTATCGTCTTCGTCATCCCGTATCAGCAGGACTACTCCCTCATCGGCACCACCGATGTGGAGCACCACGGCAGCCCGCGGGAAGCGAAGATCAGCGAGGCCGAAATTACCTACCTGTGCAAGGTGGTCAACGCCCACTTCACTCGCCAAATTGCGCCGAAAGATGTGATCTGGACTTACGCCGGGGTGCGTCCGCTCTGTGACGACGAGTCAGACTCGCCGCAGGCGGTGACCCGCGACTACACCCTCGAACTTTCTGGCGAGTCTGACGGTGCGCCGCTCTTGTCGGTGTTTGGCGGCAAGCTCACCACCTATCGCAAGCTGGCGCAGGCCGCCTGCAACAAGCTCAAGCCCTGGTTTAGCCAGATGGGGGATGACTGGACTGCGACCAGCCGTCTGCCCGGCGGCGAGTTTGACTGCTCGGTACGCGAGCTGGCCCGCGCCTTTGCGCTGGAGTTTGACTGGCTCGATGATCGCAGCGCCCTGCGCATTGCCGAGGCCTATGGTGCCCATGCCCGTCTCTGGCTGAAAGAGGATCGCGGCATTCACTTCGGTGGCGGCCTGTACGAGTCGGAAGTGCGTTATCTCATCGAGCGGGAGTGGGCCTGTTCACTGGATGATATCCTCTGGCGCCGCAGCAAGCTGGGACTGCGCCTGAACGACTCAGAGCAGCAAATGCTGCAGATCTGGCTCGACCAATACCATCAGGCTCTGCGCAAGGCGAGCTGATGAGTGACGGTGGGCAGTGCGCTGCTGCCCACCGTAAATATGAAACAAACCTCTGATAGAACAATTACCTACACACAATAATAAAGAGCATCACATATGAAAAAACTCGCCGTTTCCCTCATCGCCTTGAGCCTTGGGGCCTCCCTCTCATTACCCGTGTTGGCTGCCGATGAAGGCAAGGTGGTGATCGCCCACCGTGGCGCTTCCGGCTACCTGCCCGAGCATACCCTGGAGTCCAAGGCGCTGGCCTATGGCATGGGGGCTGACTATCTGGAGCAGGATCTGGTGATGACCAAGGATGATCAGCTGGTGGTGATGCACGATCACTTCCTCGACGGTATCACCGATGTGGCGGCGCGCTTCCCCGGCCGTGCCCGTCCGGACGGCCGTTACTATGTGGTGGATTTCACCCTGGACGAGGTGCGTTCCCTGCGCATGACCGAGCCGTTCCAGCTGGTGGATGGCAAGCAGGTGCCGGTCTATCCGGCCCGCTTCCCGCTCTGGAAGTCAGACTTCAAGATCCACACCTTCCAGGAGGAGATCGAAATGATCCAGGGGCTCAACAAGAGCACCGGCAAGAACATCGGGATCTATCCGGAGATCAAAGCGCCCTGGCTGTTCCGTCACGAAGGCAAGGATATCTCCAAGGCGGTGCTGAAGGTGCTCAAGGAGTACGGCTACACCGGGAAGGATGACAAGGTCTATCTGCAGTGCTTCGATGCCGATGAACTCAAGCGCATCAACAGCGAGCTGATGCCCGCCATGGGTATGGATCTGAAACTGGTGCAACTGATGGCCGAGACCGACTGGAACGAGACCATGGTCTACGACGCCAAGGGCAAGGCGACCCCCTACAACTATGACTGGATGTTCAAGCCGGGAGCGATGAAAACCATCGCCAGCTATGCCGAAGGGATTGGCCCGTGGAAACCGATGATCGTCACCGAGCCGGGCACTTTGGGCAAGCCGGTCTTAACCGGCATGGTAAAAGAAGCCCACGCGGCGGGCCTGAAAGTTCACCCCTATACCTTCCGTCAGGATGAGGGGCAGATCCCGGCCTATGCCAAGGACTTCACCGATCTCCTTAACATCTTCCTCTATCAGGCCGATGTGGATGGGGTGTTCAGCGACTTCCCCGACAAGGCGGTGGCCGTCATCAAGGCCCATCAAGAGGCGGCCAAATAGCACTCTGGCGCCATTTGAATGCAAAGCGAGGCCAATTGGCCTCGCTTTTTGTTTCAGGTTCCCGCAACGGGAGTGTGCGCCCTGTCAGAAAATAGCCAGATCACGTCATGGTGTGCCGGATCTGCATCATTTTACGCAGTTTTTACGTAGCAGATCGCTGGCATGAAATCGGCAGAGCGGTTAGTCTAGCGGCGTTGAACCAACCCCATGAGGTACAGATGAAAACCGTATTGCGTTTTAGCCTGCTGGGCGCCTTGTTGCTGGGTGGCCATGCCTTCGCCGCCGAGCCGAAAAAATTTGATATCAGCATGTTCCCAGCCGCTGACGTGAATCAGGAACGTGTGGTGATCCGCCTGCCTGAAGTCGAGAAAGAAGCCGACATGATGGTCGAGCTGCAGGTCGGCAAAAAGATGATGGTTGATTGCAACGTACCGCGTTTTGCAGGCAACCTGGAACAGCACAGCGTCAAAGGCTGGGGCTACAACTACCTGAAACTGGGCAAAGTCTCCGACCCCATCAGCACCCTGATGATGTGCCCGGATAACCAGCAGAAAGAGACCTTCGTCCAGATCTACGGTCAGGGCTTCTTCGTGAACTACAACTCAAAACTGCCGTTCGTGATTTACGTGCCGCAGGAGTATGAAGTGCGCTACCGTCTGTGGCGTGCCGACAACCTGGCCCAACCGGCCATGATTGAGTAAGCATGTTTGAACCAAAGGTTCAGCTGGTTCACCTGATGTGACAAATGATGTGACAAATAAAGCGCCGTATGGCGCTTTATTTTTGCCTGCACAGTCCAAAAAGTGACGTGCAAATTGGCTGCACGTTTACATAAGTTTATTATTTATCAACGTTTTTTGTGTGTTATGCCACAAAATCGGCGTCAACGATGAAGCAAAGTGACTTCGATAAAAGATATTTATTAACATAGTGAGAAAATTGATTTTGCACTCGGCGATGGCCTGATGATACTTGCCCGCAAAGGTCAAACTAACCAGAAAAAAGAGCACTATGAGCTTCGAATCAGACAAGCGTTTCAACGACTTCAAACATTTTCCCCGTGGCCTGCGTCGCAGTGGTGAATTCACTGTGGCCGAAGCGGACAGTCTGGAAAAGTATGGCACCGCCATGCTGGCACTCTACCAGGGCAACCTTGCACCCCGTGACGATGTCGAGTCCGCCTTCGTCGAGCAGGTTAAATCCGGCGCAGCCGGTGCCAACCCCCATGCCAAGGTGTGGTTCAAATACCTCAAGGTGATCGGTCCCAAGCGCGTTCATCGCCTCTGCACCGTCGTTGGCGGCGCCAGCGAAGAGAGCAGCGGTGGCGGCAGCTTTGATGTCGGTGGTGGCAGCGGTGGTGGCAGTGACGAGTCCATCGATTAATGGATACCGAGCTGCTTCGGACCTTTATCGAGGTGAGCAAGACCCGGCATTTTGGCCGGGCTGCTGAAAATCTCTACCTGACCCAGTCGGCGGTGAGTTTCCGGATCCGCCAGCTAGAGCAGCAACTGGGTGTCAGTCTGTTTGCCCGTCATCGAAACAACATCCGCCTGACCGCCTCCGGTGAGCGTCTGCTGCCCTACGCAGACGCCATCTTGCACACCCTTGGTCGCGCCAAGCAGGATGTGGCGCTCTCGCCAGGATTCAGCCAGCAGTTGGCTATCGGCGCGCCCGCTGTGTTCTGGGAGCTCGATTTCAACGACTGGCTCAATCACATCTATGCGCTGGCGCCCGGTTTGGCGGTGCGGCTGGAAACAGCTTCCCGCGAGCACCTTTGCCGCCAGTTGCTGGAGCGCTCCCTCGATTTGGCTCTGCTCTCCGAGCCCACCAAGATCGACGAGATCGCCCTGCATCCTATCGGTGAGCTGGTGTTCGAGCTGGTGAGCCGGGATCCGGCCGCCAATGCCGACAACCTGATGCAGATGCCGCACATCCACCTCGACTGGGGTACCAGCTTCGAGCCGCAACCCAGCCGCTTGCAGAGCCTGCAAAAGACCCCGGTGCTGCACTCCAGCTCTGCCAGCATGGCGCTGCAATTTGTGCTGGCCAACGGCGGTGCCGCCTATCTGCCACGGCGGATGGTCAGCCCCTTCCTCGAAAAGGGGGCGCTCCATCTGGTGGAGGGGGGCCAGCCGCTGAGCCGTCCGCTCTATCTCGCCTATCTGGAGAAATCCGATCGCCGGGAGCTGATCGATCAGCTGCTGACCCTGCCACTGGGTTGGCACGATGCCGAACTGCGCCTCAACGTCGAATAAGCGTCGAGTGTTATCCAAGGAAGAGCCCACCCCACGGTGGGCTCTTCTGTTGGGGGAAAATTGCAGGGAGCGAAGTCACGTAATTGGCGTGGGAGGCTTGGCGTCATCGGTCTGTAACGGTACCTTTTCAGGCTGTTTGTTTATCCGATTGAGCACTGACAGGGATGGATTGTAATTGATCGACTTTAGTCACCCCGAATGGCGGGCGCTGGCGCAGCAGTTGCTGAGCCACTCACCTGTGGTGATCCGTGGCCGCCAGTGGCAACCGCTGGTGGGCCTGCTCAAGGATAACCAGCTGCTGCTCGCCCATGGCAGCCACAGCTATGAGCTCACCCCGGCCGGACGCCGCTATCTCACCCGCGAGCTGATGCTGGCCGAGATCGCCACCGCGCCCCCCGAGCCCGAGGAGTGGTTGCATGCTCAGGGCTGGCAATTGGGGGAGCTGGTCAACGAACGGGTGCTGGCGGCGCTCTATCGCAAGAGCGAAGTGAACTTCACCCCCAACGAGCAGATTGATTTCGAGGACAAGGGGATCCGGCTCTGTGCCGATCAGCTGTTGCGCTTGCGCGCCGCCCAGCCGTTCAGCCTCTTTTTCAGCGGCGGCACCCTGATCGACGCCGCCCCCTGGTTGCAGGCGCTGGGGGAGGTGGCGCTGCCCGAGCGCACCCTGGCGGGTCTTGGCAAGATCCTGTGGGGGGAGGGGAGTATCGAGCGGGTGATCACCACAGATAGCGTCGGCGCCTTTGCCGAGTTGCCCCTTGATGCTGGCACCTTGCTGGTGTGGGCTCCCCCATCGGCTCCTCTAGCCTTGCAGCAGGTAGTTGCCGCCTTGCCCCCCAATGTGTTGTGGAGTCATCTCACCGCCCTCGACCCTGCCGGGGTGGATCGGCTGCAGGCGTTGGCCCAGCGCTTGGGCCGTCCGGCCAGCTGGTGGCTGCCTCGTGATCTGGCCCCCATTCTCAGTGCGTATGCCCAACCTTTGACTGAGGCTAGGCACTGGGAGCCGAGCCGGATCCCCAAGTCATTGTTAGCAGTTTGTAGCGGTTTGGTTGAGTCCAATGGTGGCTTGTCGGCCGAGGTGTGCGCGCTGGCGCCAGCGTGGCATGCCGTTGGTTGAAATTGGCCTGAAAGCGAGCCAAAAAGCGGTTTTCCCCCATTGAACGCGATGATATAAAGAGTTGACGAAGCGCTCGCCAGATGAGCGCTTTTGTTTATCAAGCCGCTTTGCCACCCAACGAACTCAACGGAATACAGGGAATACCATGTTTGAAAAGGTTGTTGCCGCCCCAGCGGATCCGATCCTGGGCCTGACCGAAGCCTTCCGCGCTGACTCTCGCAGCCACAAGATCAATCTGGGCGTAGGGATCTACAAGGACGAGTCCGGTGCCACCCCAATTCTTCACTGCGTCAAGAAAGCCGAGCAGAAGCTGCTGACCGACGAGAAGACCAAGAACTACCTCGGTATTGAAGGCAATATCGAATATGGCCGCATCGTGCAGCAACTGCTGTTCGGGCAGCACTCTGCGCTGGTTGCCAGTGGCCGCGCCAAGACCGCGCAAGCGCCGGGCGGTACCGGTGCCCTGCGTATCGCGGCCGAATTTGTGGTGCGCAACGGTCTGGCCAAGACCATCTGGATCTCCGATCCCACCTGGGCCAACCACGTAAGCGTATTCCAGGCCGCGGGCCTGACCGTCAAGTGGTACAAGTACTACGACGCCGCCACCAAGGGACTCGACTTTGCCGCCATGCAGGCCTCGCTGGCCGAAGTGCAGCCGGGTGAGCTGGTGCTGCTGCACGGTTGCTGCCACAACCCGACCGGTATCGATCCCACTAGCGATCAGTGGCGCGCGCTGGCCAAGCAGAGTGCTGCTGCCGGCTGGTTGCCGCTGTTTGACTTCGCCTATCAGGGTTTTGCCCGTGGTATCGAAGAGGATGCTGAAGGCCTGCGTATCTTCGCCGAGTGCCATGACGAGCTGCTGGTGGCGAGCTCTTTCTCCAAGAACTTCGGCCTCTACAACGAGCGGGTCGGCGCCTTCACGCTGGTGAGCGCGACCAAAGAGATCGCCGATGTGGCCTTCACCCAGGTCAAGACCGTCATTCGTGCCAACTACTCCAACCCGCCGTCACACGGCGCCGCTGTGGTCACCGCCGTGGTGAGCGATCCGGCTCTCTATGCCGAGTGGGTCGAAGAAGTTGCGGCCATGCGGGTGCGTATTCGCGAGATGCGCGAACTGCTGGTAGAGAAGCTGGCTGCCCTCGGCGTGAGCCAGGATTTCAGCTTTATCCGCGAGCAGAACGGCATGTTCTCCTTCTCCGGTCTCTCCAAGGATCAGGTTGAGCGCCTCAAGAGCGAATTTGCCATCTACATCGTCGGCTCAGGCCGGATCAGCGTGGCCGGGATCACCCGCGCCAACATCGATCCCCTGTGCGAGGCGATCGCCAAGGTGCTGTAATCGCATTGCCTTGTGCTCTGGCTCTATGCCATGAAAAAGCCCGTCACCTTGGTGACGGGCTTTTTTGATCGCCATGTCCCGTCCTGAATATGGTTTACACCTTTCCCCCCAATAAATGGAGAACCCGATGGGACAAGGTGTGAAACGGACACAGCGCGATTACTCGCTGACTTTTAAACTGACACTGGTCGAGCAGATTGAAAAAGGCGAGCTCACCTACAAACAGGCTCAGGTGCGTTATGGCATTCAGGGCAGCTCCACCGTTCTGGTATGGTTGCGTAAACATGGTCGGCAAGATTGGAGCCAGGGGGCTTCTGTACGCGCCGGCAGGAGCATCACCATGCCTGACCCCGACAACCAGACGCCCGAACAGCGCATCAAGGAACTCGAGCAGCAACTGGCGCTGATGAGTCAGAAAGCCCAGTTCTTTGAGGCCGTCGTCGATGTACTGAAGAACGACTACGGCGTCTCCATCGTAAAAATGCGACCCGGCAAGTCCTCTCGCAGCGGCAAGTCGAGAGGCCGACCATTGTCAGGGCTTGCCTGTTTCTGGGGATAAGCCGGCAGGCTTACTACAAGCGCAATCGGGTCGCCGACGAGCGCCATGCTCAGGGATTGCAGGTGGTGCGCTTTGTGCGTCAAGTTCGACTGCGACAACCTCGGGTGGGCACTCGCAAGCTGCATTATCTGCTGCAGGGTCAGGATGATGACGGGCTCAAGGTCGGGCGGGACAGGCTGTTTCAGATATTGGCCGAGCACCGCCTGCTGGTGCAGCCCAGACGGGCGTATCACAAGACCACTCACAGTTTTCACCGTTTCTACCGTCATCCCAACTTGCTCAAGGCGGGGCCAGAGCAGGTCACACCGGTGGCCCCGGAGCAGGTCTGGGTCGCAGATATCACCTATCTGCCAGCCAGGAGCGGGCCACTGTACCTGAGCCTGGTGACGGATGCCTACTCACGCAAGATAGTGGGCCATCACGTACACGAAGGGATGCACGCCGAGTCGGTGGCGATGGCGTTCAAGAAAGCGCTGAAGCAACGGTGTGGCGGCAGTGAACTCATCCATCACTCGGACCGCGGCGTGCAGTATTGCTCGGGGCTGTATCAGTCACTACATGAACGGTACGGGGTGAAATGCTCGATGACGGATGGGTATGACTGTTACCAGAATGGGTTGGCGGAGCGGGTGAACGGGATTTTGAAAGGAGAGTTGTTGTTGCAAAGCCCGCAGGATTTGACGCAAGCGCGGGAAATGGTGCATGAGGCGGTGGATATTTACAACGTGGAGCGGCCGCATCATGCGTTGAAATACAGACCCCCCGATGCGGTACATCGGGGGGTCTGAGTAGAGAAATGCTAGTTGAAAATGTGTAAACCTATTTCAGGACTAGACATCGGCAAGATTGGAGCCAGGGGGCTTTGTGCGCGTCGGCAGGAGCATCACCATGTTTGACCCCGACAGACACACCCGGACAAAATTAACGTTTTGTTCAGGGGATGGGTGCTATAACCCCTGCCTCGTTCATGATGAACCGTGTAGTAGGGAGAGTGACATGCTGGATATGCTGATGGCCATTTGGCATCAGGATTTTGACGCCCTGGTTCAGATGCAGGCGGTACCCCTGCTGATCAGTTGCCTGATGCTGGTATTGCTGCTGGAGTCCGCATTCGTCTTTCTGCCCCTGCCGGGGGACAGCCTGGTACTGCTGGCCGGTGGGTTGGTGGGCATGGGGGTGTTTGGCCCCGAAGTAACTCTTGTCTATCTGCCGTTGGCTGCTGGCATAGGTTCCGTGCTCGCCTACTGGCAGGGACGGGCCCTGCAGCGCACCCGCTTTATGGATCATATCGAACGGATGTTGCCTCCCGACAGCCTGCCCAAGGCGACCCGGTTGCTGAAAAAGTACGGTTTTCTGGCGATGTTCTCCTCCCGTTTTATCCCGTTCGTGCGGGTGCTGACCCCCATGCTGATGGGGATTGGCCGCCTGAGCGTGCTGCGGATGTGCGTGGCCAGCTTTGCCAGTGCCTTTATGTGGGCGCTCTGCCTCAGTTTGGTGGGCAAGCTGGCGATGAATACCCCCTTCTTCCTCCACCACAGCGAACTGTTGACCCGGGCCCTGCTGATTACCTCGCTGGTGCTGTTTCTGGCGGCCGTCATGGCCATCCTGTTTCGCTGGTTAAAAGGCGGAGCAAAAAACGAGACCAGCCACGACTAGATGACAACCCTTGCCGCACGGAATCAGTGGGCAAGGGGGTTCTCGTGCTGCAGGGGCGCGGAATTGTGCCCATTCGGGTAATGAGCTTTGTGTCGGGTGAGCAGGATGCCTTATCCTGTTTCCAGCCACGCTGCGTTTGCAGCGCTCCAACTCGGGATGGAACCTATGCGCCTCTTCGACTCTCCCTCTGCTTTTCACCGCTCTACCGCTGGAACCGGCGCTCTGCGCCGCTGCTGCTCGGCCCTGCTGCTTTGCGGAGTGGTCGGTTTGCTGTCTGGTTGCGGCCCTGACAAGCCCGCCAGCCAAATATCGACCACAGAATCCACAGCCCAGCAGGAGGCCGGGGCGCCAACTTCTGTAGTGCAGGCCAATGCCCGCCAATATCGGGATGCCCCGGCGCTGGCGCTGGTCTTCTCCGGCCAATTGGCGCCCAAGGCAAACTGGCAGAGCTGGCTCGGGGTCAGTGAGGGGGGCAAGCAGGTGCAGGGGGAGTGGATCCTCGCCGACGATGGTCGCACCCTCTATTTCCCGAACGTTCAGCCCGACAAAAGCTACGAGGTGAGCCTCAAGGCGGGGCTGGGCCCATCCCCCCAGAGCTGGACTCTCAAGACCCGGCCGCTGGAGGCGGGGGCCTCCTTTACCGCGAGCGGCATGGTATTGCCGCTGCGTCAGGAACTTCGCTTGCCCATCAGCGCGGTCAACGTGGATGAGGTCAATATCGATTTCTTTCGGGTCGATGCGGAGTATCTGCCCCGTTTTCTGGCGGAATATCGCCCCGGTGCCGGCATGGGTAACTGGGAGCTTGAGCAGATCACCAAGCGGGCCAAGCGGGTGTTCAGCGGCCGCTATGCGCTGGAGCTCGATGCCAACCGGCGCGAGACCCGCCTCATTAATGTGAAAGAGCCGCAGCTGGCGGAGGCTGGCGTCTATTTTGCGGTGATGTCGCCCCTTGGCAACTACGACTGGCGCAAGGAGACCACCTATTTCGCGGTGAGCGACATGGGGCTCAGTGCCCGCCGTTACCGCGATCAGCTGGAGGTGTTTGTCAGCTCCCTGGCCAGCGCCGACCCGCTCAAGGATGTGCAGCTCTCCCTGCTCGATGAGAAGGGCAACCGGTTGCAGGTGCAAACCACGGATCCACAGGGTCATCGCCGCTTTGATCAGGTGCAGGGGGCTCGCTTGCTGCTGGCCGAACAGGGCAACCATCTGGCGGTGCTGCGCCTCGATGGGGCTGCACTCGATCTCTCCACCTTCGATCTCGGTACCCAGCCCTGGCAGGCCCAGCAGTTGTATCTCTTTAGCGGGCGCGACCTTTATCGCCCCGGCGAGCGGCTCGACAGCGAGATCCTGCTCAAGGGGCAGGATGGCCAGCTGCTGCCCGGTATGGCAGTGGAGCTGGAGGTGAAACAGCCGGATGGTCAGCTGCTCGAACAAAAGCGGCTGCTACCGGACAATCTTGGCGCGGCCCACTACGGTCTGCGCCTGCCGGACGATGCGCCGCTCGGGCGCTGGACCATCAACCTCAAGACCGCCGCCGGCAGCCGCTTCGAGTGGCCTTTCCTGGTGGAGGAGTTTTTGCCGGAACGGCTGAAACTGCAGCTTGGCAAGGGGCCGGATGGGGAAGTCACGAGTCTGGACGCTGCCCTGACGCTGCCACTGCAAGGGGACTATCTCTACGGCGCGCCGGCGAGCGCCACCAAGGCGAAGGCGGAGGTAAAGATCAGCCGCGCCACCATGCCCTTTACCCAGTGGCAGGAGTTCACTCTGGGTGACGTGCTGCTTGCCGAGCAGGCCAAGGATCTCGAGCCTCTCAATCTCACCCTCGATGCGCAGGGGCAGGGGACTTTTTCGTTAGCTGATGAGCTCGATGGGGTGCGCGGTCTCGGGCCGTTGGAGGTGGCCTATCGGGTGTCGCTCTCCGAGCCCGGTGGCCGCGCCGTCAATCGCAGCCGCACCCAGTATGGCTGGCCCGCGGGCAGCCAGTGGCCGGCGCTCAAGGCCGACTTCGTGGCGGATCGGGTAGAGGGGGGTAAGCCGCTCCCCTTCCAGATCCTCAACCTTGATGAGCAAGGCCAGCCGGTGGCGGGGGCGGTGAAGGTGCGCCTTATCAACGAGTACCGCGACTACTACTGGCATTACGCCGATGGGGAGGGGTGGAAGTACGAGTTCAACAGCCAGCCCTATCTGGAACAGGAGCAGACCCTGCAGCTGGATGGCAAGGGGCCGACCCCGCTCACGCTGCAACTGGCGGCGGGCTGGTATCGATTGGAGGTGGAGAACAGTCAGGGCCATCAATCCAGCCTGCGGGTGGAAATAGGCAGTTACGCCTGGGGTGGCGGTGGCGAGCAGGCGCGGCCTGACAAGATTGCCATCACCCTCGACAAACGCGCCTATCAGGCGGGTGACAAGGCAAAAGTGATGCTGGTGGCCCCGCGCCCCGGTAAGGGCTTGCTGCTGGTGGAAGATGGCGACGGCCTGCGCTGGTGGCAGCGCATCGAGCTCAAGGGGGCCGGTGGCGATGCCAAGGATGCCCGCGGCGAGTTCGAGATCCCGGTCAGCCCCGAGTGGCAGCGTCATGACTTGCATATCTCGGCCCAGATCGCCGCGCCAGACAGCGCCTCCAAACCGGTCAGCGGCCAGCAGGGGCAGAGCCTGCGCTCGGTCGGGCTGGTGCCGCTCACCCTGGACCGGGAAGCGCGCCGTCTGCCGCTCACCCTGAGCGCGCCTGATAAAGCGGTGCCGCTTACCCGGCTGGAAGTGACCGCCACCTCCATCCCCAACAGTCAGGGACGGGTGGTGCTGGCTGCGGTGGATCGGGGCGTGCTCAATATCAGCGACTACCAACCTCTCGACCCGTTCGAGATCTTCTTTGGTCGCAAGCGCTTCGCCCAAGATTTGTTCGACAACTACGGCCAGGTGATCCCGCCGCAGGATGGCAAGCTGGCCCGCCTCAATTATGGGGGTGACCGGGCGCCGCTGAAAAAGGGTGGCGCGCTGGAGAGTCGGGTCGAGATCGCCGCACTGTGGAGCGGCGAGGTGAGTTTTGACCAGCAGGGCAAGGCGGTGATCCCGCTCGATTTGCCCAACTTCAACGGCGAACTGGCGCTGATGGCGCTGGCCTGGAACGAACAGCAAGTCGGGGAGGCCGAGCGCGCCGTCAAGGTGGTGGCGCCCTTGGTGGCCGAGATTGGCTGGCCGCGCTTTGGCGCCAGAGGGGATGAGACCCGGGCGCTGGTGCAGCTGCGCAACATGAGCGGTGAGGATCAGACCCTCTCCCTTGTCTGGACCCTCAATGGCGGGCTCAAGGCAAATGGCGAGCTGCCCGGCACTCTGTCCCTTAAAAATGGTGAGGAGCAGTGGTTGACCCTGCCGCTCACCGTGACCGGGGCGAGCGGCGTGGCAAGCCTGCAGTTGGCGGCCAGCGGCAAGGATTTTGCCATCAGCCGCGACTGGACTTTGCCGCTGCGCTCCCCCTGGCCTGCCGAGACTCGCCAGCGTTACCAGATGCTGGCCCCCGGTCAGCAGATGAGCTTCACGCCAGCTGAGCTAACCGGGCTGGATCGCGCCAACCTGCAGGGGCTGTTCAGCCTCTCCGGCACTCCCCCCTGGGATCCGGCAGCCCAGTGGCAGGCTCTGGCCGACTACCCCTACGCCTGTCTGGAACAGACCCTGTCCCGTGCCTGGCCTTACTTGTTGACAACGGCGGATGAGCGGGCCGCCTGGAGCAAACCCGCAGAGGACAAGAAAGCGGCGAGCGAGGCGGATGTGCAACGCGCCCTGCTGCAGCGGCTACAGCGGTTGCAACTGCCCAGCGGCGGTTTTGGTCTCTGGGATGGTCGCTCCGACGAGGAGCAGTGGCTCACCGCCTATGCCGCCGACTACCTGCTGGCGCGCAAGGAGGCGGGCGACGCAGTGCCGGAGGCCATGCTCAATCAGGCGCTGAACAGGTTGCAAAGCTATCTCACCGACAGCCAGTACGGCGAGCGCTGGAGCAGTGCCCCCGAGCACAGCCGGCTGGCCTATCAGGCCTACAGCGCCTATGTGCTGGCCCGGGTGGGCAAGGCACCGCTCGCTACCCTGCGACTTATCTGGGAGCAGCAGGCTGATCACGCTCGCTCCGGTTTGCCGCTGCTCCACCTCTCGCTGGCGCTCTCGGCCATGGGGGATGAGCAGAACGCAGCGAAGGCCCTCAGCCGGGCATTGGCGACCGAACGCGGGGATGACTATCTGGGGGATTACGGCTCACCGCTGCGCGATCAGGCCCTTGAGCTCTCCTTGCTTCGTCAGCACAAGCTGGCTGCGGAGCGCTGGCCTGATCTCAGCGCCAAGGTAGCCGATACCCTGGCCCATCGTCAGTGGCTCAGCACTCAGGAGCGGCTCGCTCTGTTGCGACTGGCCCGTTTCGATCCGGCCGTCGACTGGCAGGCCAAGGTAACTTCCTCTCTTGGCAGTGAATTCCTGAGCGGTTCGGCTCCGCTACAGCAGGGTGCCCCCGAGGCACTGGCGGCGAGCACCGTCACCAACGAGGGCAAGGGATCCCTCTATGTGCAGCGCACTCTGGTCGGCTACCCCGAACAGGCGCCAGCACGGATTAGCAAGGGGATGAGTGTGACCCGCAGCTGGTTCAACAGCGACGGTCAGCGTTTTGACCCGGCCAAAGTGAAGGTGGGCGATCTGGTGGTGGTGCGACTCAACGTCAGCAGCGAATCCGCGGTGCCCGATGCCCTGCTGGTGGAGATGGTGCCCGCAGGCTTCGAGCTGGAGAACCCGGCCCTTGGCAACAGCATCAAGCTCGAAGAGCTCTCCATTGAGGGGAAACCGGCGTGGCAGAGCGAATGGAACGACTATCTCAAGCATCAGGAGTTTCGCGACGACCGCTATACGGCGGCGCTGGATCTGAGTGAGGGGAGCAACCAGCTGCTGGTCTACCTGATGCGGGCGGTGACGCCGGGTCGCTATCAGGTGCCACCGACCCAGGTGGAGGATATGTACCGGCCTGAACTGCGGGCTGTGGGTGAGGATATCCACGAGGTGCGTATCTCTGAGTAACAAACCCTCCCTTGAGCGGGTTCGCCCGCTCACTTTCTGGCAGCGTGGCTGGCTGAAATTGGGTCGCACTGGCCGCGCTGGCTGGCGCTGGCTTGGTCGTTTGCCACGCTGGCTGCGTGTCTCGGTGCTGGGAGTTGTCGCACTGCTGCTGTCATTGCTGGCGCTGGATCGGATTTTCCCGCCGCCGCCACTCGACCCCGCCTACGCACGGGTGGTGCTCGACATGAAAGGGCGGCCGCTGCGCGCCTTTGCCGATACCAGCGGCGTGTGGCGCTACCCCGTGACCCTGGAGCAGGTCTCCCCCCGCTATATCGAGGCGTTGCTGGGTTACGAGGATCGCTACTTCTGGCGTCATCCCGGGGTTAATCCGGTGGCCATGGTGCGCGGGGTCTGGCAGTGGCTGCGATACGGGCGGGCCGTGTCGGGCGGCTCGACCCTCACCATGCAGGTGGCGCGCCTTATCGAGCCCTACCACAGGAGCGTGCCCGGCAAGCTGCGCCAGATGGCGCGCGCGCTGCAACTGGAGTGGCACTTCGACAAGCGCACCCTGCTCACCGTCTACCTCAACCGGGCGCCCTTTGGCGGCAATCTGGAGGGGGTGCAGGCGGCAAGTTTTGCCTATCTCGGCAAGAGCGCCGCCAAGCTGACCTATGCCGAGGCGGCGTTGTTGGCGGTGTTGCCGCAGGCTCCCAGCCGCAACCGGCCGGACCGCCATCCCGAGCGGGCCCGCACCGCCCGTGACAAGGTGATGCAGCGGCTGGTAGCGCAAGGCGTCTGGCCCGAACAGGTGTGGCTGGAGGGGCGTATCGAGCCGGTACTGGCTCGCGGCCACTTCACGCCGATGGAGGCGCCGCTGTTTGCCCGTCTCGCCGCGGACAATCAGGCCGGGGCGCTGGTGCACACCACCATAGACGGCGATCTGCAGCGCTGGTTGGAGGGGCGGGTGGCGAGCTATATCCGGCGCTTCCCTGAGCAGACCTCAGCGGCGTTGCTCTTGGTAGATAACAAAACCATGGCGGTGCGCGCCTATGTGGGCAGCGCCGAGTATGGCAATTTGCGCCGCCACGGTTACCTCGACATGGTGCAGGCGATCCGCTCCCCCGGCTCTACCCTCAAGCCCTTCATCTACGGTCTGGCCATGGATGAAGGGTTGGTGCACTCGGCCTCCTTGCTCTCCGATGCGCCAAGGCTGGGCTCGGAGTACCGCCCCGCCAATTTCTCCGGCGCCTTTCAGGGGCCGGTGACCCTGGCCCAGGCGCTGCAGCAATCCCTCAACGTGCCGGCGGTGCAGGTGCTGGAGGCGCTCGGGCCGGATAAACTGGTCAGCCGCCTCGACAACGCCGGAGTGCGGCTGGCGCTCTCCGACAAACCCAATCCGGCCATTGCGCTGGGAGCAGCGGGGATCCGGCTTGAGCAGCTGGTGGCGCTCTACAGTGCGCTTACCCGGCAGGGGCAGGTGGCGATGCCGGTCTGGCTGGCGGGGCAGCAGGCGGTGTCGCGCCCCCTGCTGAGCCCAGGGGCTGCCTGGATCATCTGGCAAATATTGAGCGCGCAGGGACGGGCTGATCAGCCTTTTGCCAGTGAGGCGACCGGCCGGGTCAATCGACTGGCCTGGAAGACCGGCACCAGCTATGGCTATCGCGACAGCTGGGCGATGGGGGTCTCCGGTCGCTGGACTATCGGCGTCTGGCTGGGACGCCCCGATGGTACCCCCATGCCCGGTTTTTACGGTCAGAGTGCAGCTGTGCCGCTGCTGCTCTCTGTCTACTCACGGCTGGCTGACAACAGCTCTCTGCCGGCACAACCCAACACGGTGAGCGAAGCCGAGATCTGCTGGCCGCTGGGACGCAAGGCCAGCGCGACCCTGCCTGAAGCCTGTTTGCAGCGTCAGAGTGCCTGGTTGCTGGAAGGGCGTGATCCTCCCACCTTGCCGGATCCCATGGACTGGCCCTCGCCGCTGCGCCAGGTCGCACTGACCGCCGCGGGCAAGCCGACCTTGGCCCGTTGCCCCGATGCGGCGCAATCCGGCTTTCGGGCCCTCTGGCCATTGTCGCTGGAGCCGTGGCGGTCCCCCGGCGAGCGGCGTCAGGCGCTGCTTGCCAGTGGTTGTGCTGGGGAAGGGCAGAGCGCCGAGCTGCAGGCCCCCATTCGTATCGTGGCGCTGGGGGAGGGCAACCTTATCCGCAGCCAGCGCTATCGGTTGCAGCCCAAGGTGCTGGGCGGTGTCGGCAAGTCGGCCTGGTTTCTCAACGGCCAGCGACTGCGCTGGGACGGGGATCAGGTGCTGAGTGTGGCGGGTCGTTATCAGCTGGTGGTGGTGGATGAAGCAGGCAACAGCGATCGCATCGAGTTTCGCGTGGTGCATCCTGACGGTGATGCCAGCACCATCACCCGTTGATCGTTTTGCCGACAGCCATTGAGGTGAATGTAATTAACTATTTGAAATGCATCAATATTTGATTGGATGAATTAATTTTTGAATAATTGCGAGTTCATTCAAATCCAATCGGGAGTTCTCTTTTGCTGCGTGTTCTGTGTCCCTTGCTGGTGCTGATGAGTTCGGGCTGTGCCACTACCAATCATGGTGATCACCATGTTTCTCCTGAACGTACCGGGTTCTATTCACCTTTCGAACCCGCTTCCGAGAGTTTTGTACGTTGTTATCAGAAACAGTTTGCCTGTACCCCTTCCAATATCCGCCGTGACAGGGCGATGGAGGCGCGCAGGAAGGCGCAAGAGCGGGCCAATCACCGTGGTGATGATTGGTAGGCCGCAGATAACGAGAGGGGTTGGCAGATGCCAACCCCTTTTTCATTCCGCCGGTTCAGCCCGGTTGGCGCAGATGGCCGAGCCGGGTGAAGAAGTGCTGGCTCTTGCGCTGGTGAAAGTGGCTCTTCTTGATGGGATGGAAGATGAGGTTGCTTTCGGGGTGACTCGCTTTTAACTGGTGGAGCATCGCTACGGCGGGCAGGCTGGTGCTGACCAGGGTGGTGAGTGGCATGCTGAGGGTCTCGGGCCCGAGCAGTTGATTGAGCCCTTGCTGAGCCTGCTCAAAGCGGGTCAGGGCCGCCGGGTCGGCATAGCCGCTACCCAGCATGGCGAGCAGGTTGTCGAGGGCCAGATGAAATTCGGCCAGCTGTTGGCGAAAGCCGCTGCGCCCGCGCAGGGCAATCAGCTCTGCAAACGGAATGTCGGCTAGGTGAGTGGGCACTTGCAACGGGATCTCGAGGTGGAAGCAATCCTGACCGCCGCGATTGTGGTAGCGGGATTCGAGCAGATGGAGCAGGCGGTCCAAATAGTCGTGATCGGTAATGAGCGCCCCGTCATTGGCGAGTGCCCACTCACGGGCGAGACGCATGGAGAGCAGATTGGCAAAGCGCCGTGCCATTCTGATCCCCCCCTGATCCCGACTGGCAAAACCATGGTTGAGGCAAAAGCCGTGCAGCCGCTCCAGTCCCGACTGATCCGGGCAGAAGCAGTCGTGGTTGGCCCCCTGACGCCAGCGGGTGACCAGCTCCTTGTTGCCAAACACCTTGTGACGGACAAAATTGGGGGCAAGCAAACCGCTTAACTGGCTTTCGAGTTGCGGAGTGATGGCGGCAAAGAAGGCGGCATCGGGTCGCTCGGCCAGCAGATCGGTCTCTTGCTCGAGGGTTTGCTGCAGGGCGGTGAGACCGCTCTTTTCGCTGACGGTGAAGACAAAGGCGAGCCGCTCCAGATAGAGCAGGGCAAACTTGAGCCAGAGCTCGTCACGTACCTCCATGCCGGGGTAGTAGATATAGGTCTTCATCGTATCGGTCTGTCGCCAGAAGTGGTGCCGGGGTGCAGGGTCGGGAATATACGCAAGATTGGCGCTGCACAGCAAACACTGCGTGGGGGAATGTGAGCAAACGCTCATCCAGTAGGCGCTGGCCACAAAGTTCTGATATAATTCGCGCCCTTAAATCAAGGTCACCCGAGTCATTACCATGAAGTTCATTATCTTCTTCGTGGTGTTCTAACTCTCTGAATCCCTTATTAATCAGTGGTTTATGTTCGCCGCTTTGTCCGGTTTATGGTACGGTTCGCACTCTAGCACAGGGGGAGACCGTATGAAAAGCCGTAGTACAACTTACGCTCTTACAAGCCGCGCTGGGCGTTGGTTCATTCACTGGCATGTGCCTAAAATTCTTCATAACCATCCCTTCTTCAGGGGCAAGACTGTCTACGTTAAGACCCTAGAGACCTCAGATCTCAGGGAAGCCATCATCAAGCGGGATGCCGCTCTAGCCCAGTTCAAACTACTTGCTGACCAGATGGCCCAAGAGCCTAAGAGGTCACGCTTCAACGCCATGATTGAAGAGATTCAGGAGGCTGTACGCGAATCCCAGCAGAAGCTCCCTACAACTATCTGGCAGGGTAACGAGAGGGCCGAGATCATCCATGAAGACCTCTATGATGCCTATGACGTTGAGAACTCATTGGCTCGGGGTGATGAAGTTGAAGCGGACGCGATCCGGTATGTACTCGGAGGCGAGAAGGTTATTGCAGCCAAGTATGAGATAACGCTGAAAGAGGCAGTGAATGCTTACCTCGACTTCGATAACAAGCAAGACCCAGCCAAGCGTAAGGCAAAGGCAACTCTCAGTAAGATGCGCAATGGGGCTGATAGTCTCTGTTCATTCATGCGCAAGAAAGACCCCAGAATCTCCGCCATTGAACGCCGAGACGTTACCCTATGGCTTCAGTCATTGGAAGATGCCAAGAGCGACAGCACCCGTGTAGGCTACCTCAGCGCGTTATCCCTGTTATGGGAATGGTGTTACTTACGCAAGAACGCATCAGGGGATAATCCATTCAAGAATGCCAATGTGCGCTCTACAGGTGGATCACAGTCGTATGTGGATTTCACCGTTGAGGAAATGGTTAAGATCCTGAAACATGCCGATTATCCTCTGAAGATCCTAAGCAAATTTGGTCTACTGACTGGTTGCCGGATAGGGGAGCTGGTTGCTCTGACGGCTGACGATTTTGAGGTTAACAATGGGGTTCACCTTGTCAGAATCAGGAAAGGCAAAACCACTAACTCAATTCGTGCTATCCCATTTCCTGCTGCTATTTGGGCAGAGCTGAAAGAGATAGTGATTGCAGGTGTCTGGGTTGGTAGCAGAGGCAGTAAAGCCGCTGGAGTATGGTCTCACAAGTTCGGACGGCTCAAGGGGAAAGCTCTTGGAAACCGTGACCGGACAAAGGGCTTTCACAGCTTTCGTGGAATGGCTATCACCGCTTATCACCGTGCAGGTGTTCCAGAGGATGTTACAGCCGCTATCGTAGGCCACAGCAAGAAGGGGCTCACCATGTCGTATGGCCTCTATTCCTCTGGGTACGACTACAAGCACCAGCTTCAGGCAGTAGAGACCATGATAGCCTCTCCCGACATGCAGCAATTCCTGACCCTGTTCACCGAATAGGATTCACTGTTAACAACGGTAGAAAAAATGACCGTAAAAAACCCTCAGACCTACAGGAAGAACCTGTAGACCCAAGGGGAAGAAATCTCGATGCCCTAGATACGCTCTGGGGCTATCGAATAGAAAGATACCAAGAAGACCAAAGGAAACATGAATAAGGTCTTGGAAGGTTAACAACGTTGGATGATCTACATTTATTATTATTTACATTACTCTGCTGGACAGTCTAATAGATTCATCCAGCCATAGTAGTAATGTTATCTATGAGTAGAGCAAATGACCCTCTTATAGAATCTTATTCTATAGTCAGGGGTTATTCATGGCGAGTCCCTAAGCAAGGTAATTTGTGTTCTTAGTAGTCTCAACGTGGAGCATTGCTGCAATCTGGTGATAATCAAGGCCAACTTTAAGCCCTATCTTAACCATGTCCATAGAAGCAATAACAGCAGTGAGAGCTTCAGGGCATTCAGCTTCAGCCAAATAATCCTTAGTTGACCCATTCTTACCAGTCAGGACGGATGGGACATAACCAGTAGCTCCCTTACAGGCCAAACGGTGGTAATTACTGAAGGCATGGCGGCCCATAGAACCTCCGCATTCCTTAATCGTATCGTTCATTTCCTGTCGTGTCTTCTCGTACTTATCCAGCAGTTCAGGAGACACAGCTACAGATTCAGCAATAGCAGCAGCTTTATAGATGTTTCCCTTGGTCAGCTCAATAAATGCCTTACGTACTGCTCGGCGGAACTCCTTGGAGCAATAGGAAGCGTATTCAATTACAGCCTCTTCACAACCCCATGTCCCTCGGCATGGCGTATCTTTTCCGCCCATTTTTACAACTATCCGAATTTCGGAATCTGCAATCATGTCGTGAACCTCTGGTGTGTCCTTCCAGTGGCGCAGTTGCCCGCCTGTACCACCTTCAGCAAGCCATGCTTGTTCAATGTCGTTTAGGGAATAAAGCCCGTCTTCATTCTGACGGATAGAATAATCTTTGTTGTTAAATTTAATGTTCATTGTTTATGTTCATCCTTGAGTGGGGACGTTCCTTTTTATTGGTAAGTGGGAATTTCTGTGAAGTCAGGAAGGGAATTAACTAGCTTGTCAAACTCACTGGTATTAGCACCAGCGGCAAGCATGATGTTGTTGTGCTTCAGCAGGTTCAAAGCCACTTGTAAATGTGCTGGTTTGCGAACATCTGGATCACGAATACATTCAGTGGTTACTTCAATCAATTCGCTGTGCAGCTCTTGTAGCTTCTTCTCAAGCATGTCTTTTTTCATTTATTTATTTCCTTTGTTTTTATAAGTGAGATGGGAACATGAGGTAAATTTTATGATGTAGGTTCATGTTCATCCTTGATAGGGGCCAAGAGGAATCACCTTCCTAGCCCCAGATTCTATTTCTTACGCTTGTGTTTTACCCAGAAGCTCACGGAAGTTTGTGCAAGCCTTGGGGAGATTCTTGATAATGTATTCTGCACTCTTACGGGAGCGTACCTTAAATGATGCCCAGCTAATCAGCATGGCTACCAATTCAGTATTACCTTCATCAATAACGTCCCAGATTTCACCTGCACCAACAAGATCATAAATAGCGTCCATAATTTCTTGCTTGTAGGCTTTATTCTTGTCTGCCATTTCTACGGCGTGATCCAGTTGCTCAGATGCTTTCTCGTAATCTTTGTAGTATTCATAGCTAGGGGCCAATGTAAATTCACCAATGTCGTAATCAGTGCCAGACACATAAGATTTGTTGTCAAGGTAATAGGCATAAGCAGCAAGGCCAAGCAGGTTAGTATAAGTACCCATAGGCTTCTCATTCCCTGACTTGATAGTGTCCAGTTCAATGAGTTCAGCCCCGAGAGTATCAACGTGCCATGAATACCAATCGAAGGGAGCTGCTTTACGGTTAGTAATACCTTTCAATTTGCAGTAGGCACGGTGAAGATCATTCAGGTAATACATGCCATCAAAAATACGGACTTCAACTACGGTGGAGCACAGTTCTACAGTTTGGGTGTTTTTAGTTTTCATTTATTGGTTTCCTTTATGTTGTGCCTCTCCTGCCGTCCCTTCTCTTACTGCCTCACACGCTTAAACCAATAGGCAAGCAAGAGCAGCAGAAAAGGCACGACATAAAGAAGCGTGTGATGTTGTAGCCAAAGGGATTGGCTCATTCTTGGGTAAGGGGTTATTCGGTGTGTCTTTGGGATTTGAGGTCGTAGCCAGGTCAACAGGCCATCTATAACGCGCTCCTACGCGAGATTTCCAGAATGGATAAGGTAATCCCCCTGAAGATTTCACGTAGGAGCGTGTGTTTACTGCTGTTGTGCCTGCATCTGTAGAGCTTGAGGCCCCATAACCTGCATAAGCTGTGCTGCTTGCTCTTGCTTCCTCTCGCTATCCAGTTGTTCGGCTGACTTGATAAGGCCACGCTCTGGGACATTGAGACTTGCTAGAACACGACTCCAGAGCTCGCCCATGTCTACAGCCGTCATTGCTGCTTCACCCATAGGGGCCATCGTGTTCATAGCTGTTACAAGGCGTTGGTAGTCCTGCCCACGGCCCAAAGCATCTACACCAGTGACGATGGACGGTTTGAATGTGCCCTTGGGGAATGACGGGATCACTCCATCAGCTTCAAGCCTACCAATAGCGACACTGACGATAGGCATTTGCAGTTCCATACTCAGGAGCGAATAGACACCGCCTAGAACCTGTTCCAGCTCACTAGCCAGAGTTCGGATCTCTTCTGCTGTTACTCGCTCACCAGAACGCTGTAGGGAGCTTTGCATCAGGAAGGCTTGAGAGATACCACGCCGGATCTCGTCTGCTTCAGTCTTGGTAATAGCCATGTCTGCTTGCTTATTAAATTGCAGGCATACAAGGTCTTCAGGGTTGCCCGCTACATAGGCCCCGTTCCTCGCTCTGTTCAGCGCATTCAAATCTGTAATCCCGTTGGGACGTACCAGCCAGACAATCCGAGCGGCTGCTTTTGCTGACTCGGACATACTTTTAGAAAGTGTCTCAAGGGAAGAGAGATCGCCAATGTGTTCTTCCACATAGGAACGGCCATAATCTTCACCGCTGACTTGTACCATGCGAAGGGGAATCCAAGGGCAACGGCCAATAGCGTATTCAGCGTGAGAGCTGGGAATCAATACATCTTCCAAGTATTGGTCTGATACCCATTTACCTTTCTGACGGCGAACACAGGTGTAGACCTTCACTGTTTTCTGTTTGGGATCATCATCAGTAATCAGCTTTTGAATTGACTTGGGGAGGTCAGCTTTAAATACAGGTTCTTCCACAATAATTAGCTCTACCTCTCCCATCATGTCCCGCTGAACTACATACTTATCTAGCCTGAACATTTTGAATGACTCTTTGCCCATGTAAATAAGAGCATTACCAGAAACAATAAGCTGC
Organism: Aeromonas sp. FDAARGOS 1404; assembly: GCF_019047085.1. Lineage (NCBI taxonomy): Bacteria > Pseudomonadati > Pseudomonadota > Gammaproteobacteria > Aeromonadales > Aeromonadaceae > Aeromonas > Aeromonas sp. FDAARGOS 1404. Next base: position 542,053 of record NZ_CP077237.1, on the reverse strand, counting down.
TTGATTGCTTCAAAGGCTGTGTTCTTAATGTTCTTCAATTCAAGATAATCATTCACCATCCGTTCAAGGCGGGTCAATGCTTGGTCTAGTTTACCTTGTGAATCTACACCTAGCTTTTCACGTTCGGTCGGTTCAACGGTAAGACGAAAGAATGAGTTTTCCGGCGGGAATAGAGATAGCTGAATCTTGGATGCAAGACTCTTCAAAGCCCTTGCGCCAATTCCCTGATAAGGGACATACAATGTCTCACCATTACTATCTGTTTCTGGAAATAGAGACGGGATAGTTAGTTTTGCACAGCTCTTTGCTCTGGTTACATAGGCTTCCCGAGTACCTTTTAGTTTTTGATAAATACCACTTACTGATTGCTTCAATTACTTACTCCAATGTTCATCCCTGAACCTGTGTTACCACCAATAGAAATTCCATTGTTATTCCGGTAGAACACAGATTGAGCCTGTTTGGCTTTACGCTTTACACCTTTATCACTAACACCAGTTTGCACTTCTGCGGCTTCTGCTGGTGCAGGAGGTGGAGCTGGCGGCTTAGGGGGATCTGGAACATGACTATTAAGACACATGCTCACGCTCCATCTGAGAGACTTTATGAGCCATAAAATCCAATACTTCTTGCACACCAGCCTTGAAATAGAGGTGCTTAACTTCATCCTTCAGCAATGGGGTTGTATTAAATGCTGCTTGGATTTCTTCAAATAGTTGTCGTTCTTTGCTTTTCATAATTCAATAAAGAGAGGGATTACTCCCCCTCGTTCTCTTCTTCTTTTACTTTTGCAGGGAATAGCTCACGAACCAGAGCCATGATTTGTTCTGAGGTGTTCAGCTCAAGCGTTGATAGGTAATGGCCCAACAGCTTATCTTTCAATTGGAATTTCTGTGGGCGCTCACCAAGGACTAGAGTTGCATGTTCCTGAATACGCTTAAACAAGGTGTACTGATTCTGAGTGACGTACATGGTTATTCCACCTTTGTTTCTTGCTCGATGAATGCCTTCATTTTCTCACGGATAACAGGCAGGGCAGCCATTGCGATACTCTTATCTTTATCTGAAGCATCCAGATTACCGGCTGTGTATGCCATGTCCTTCATTGCTTTGAACAGTTGCTCATAGCTTGGTTCTTGGTATTGGTAATAATGATTGCGGCCATGTTCACTGTTACGGGCCTTGCAGATGTATTCCCATTGTTCATCTACATACTTTTCCGCATCCTCTGCATTGGCAAAGCAGAAATAGTAATCCTGTGCCCATGCTTTGAGGGCCTTAATGTCTTCTTCATACTGCTTATCGAGCTTACGATCATAAGCATTCTGCTGCTGTTCCTCTTGATAAGCTACAGATGCCTTATAACCTGCTGCTGCGAATGCTGCCATTGGAGCGGAGCTATGTTGTGCAAGGAATCGGATTTGGGCCTTGAGTGCGTTAATTTCGTCAAACAGCTCAAGGGAGAGGTCTTCTTTAGTAATCTTTTTGGTGTTCATGTTGATAGGTCTTATTTGTTCTTATAGATAATTTTACGGTAGCCATCCCAGAGACTCATAGCCCCTTGGTAATCGCCTTTGAATGCTTTCTTAATTGCAGAGTCTAGGACTTTGTATCCGGCCTCTGACCTAGTAGATTTAATGTGGGAAATGTCTTGCTCAAGCATTTCAACCATCTGGTTATAATCAGCGCCAAGCTCATTTGAAATGTCGGCTAGAACAGCGTAGGCATAAGAATTGATTTCATCCTGCTCCATACCAGTTGCATTAGACACAGAGGCCATAGCTTCATGGTCATTGTTGAATAGAGCATCAGAATAGAATTGGCCTACGTCACCGCTTGCTTTATTAATGGTGTCCAGCTTTGAATAAATTGGGTGTTGATTGCTTTCATCGTTCTCTGTGCTTTCAACGTAGGTGTCTAGGTTATGCTCTTGCTCAATGGTGCATGTTTCTTCAGAGACTCCAAATAGAGAATCCCGCTGTGCTTCTGTCATTTCCAGACCATTGAATGAATAGAGGGCTTCACCATTATCATTCATACCTACTGAGTATTCAGGCAAATTGTAGGAATCAACTTCAATGTCACCACGCATGGGAGCATGGCTAAAATCATTAATGTCATCAGATAGGCTCATTTGCTTTAACCTCCTTACTCATTTTCTCAGCAGTATCTACAAGAGCATTAATTTCAGTTTGCAGTTGCTCAGTCTTCAATTTGATGAGCGTGTACGGGTCTGATACTCGATTACCTTCACAATTAACTCTTCGGCAAATACTCTCTGCAATAAGGAGTCGTGCCATTTCTGAACGGGACATAGGTTTCCCAGTATTTTTACCGTGCCGTACTCGTTCTTCATCTAGCATTTGTAGCGTAGCTTTGGTGATGGACATAGTTGTTCCATCTTTCTTGTTATCTCTCATTGTTATTATTCTCAGATTTATAATGCTGCCGGATAGATACCCAGCAGCTTAAATTCAATTACTTCTTCTGCTTCTTTAGCTTCTTCATGTTCTGTGCAATGAATGACGGCAGACGCTCATTAACGGTGTCTGTCTTGGATTCAAACAATGCGATAGCACATGCAGGACGCAGGATGTTAGTACCTACGTGCATTTGAGTCAGAATGTTCATACCGAGTCGGGTAGGTTCTTCCACAACTCGGGAACTCACATCCTTCACAATAACAGCCGCCGCGCAATCCTTGGTGTATACAAGACCCGCTAGACCTGTGAAGTCAGCCCGATAAGCATCAGTACGGCCAGAACCACCTTCTTCCACAGGGAGAGGTTCGTCTTGACCAATAAGACCATTCAGCTCGTTCTGATTTGGCAAGTGGTTAGTTTCATAAATCTGGATACCGGCAATCTTCAGACCAGTAATAGGGTTATCGCCTGAAGCATCCAGCTTTTCATCAAAGCTCACTAGACCTTGAAACTGCTTGTTCATCCAAGGCATTTTGTTAATGTCCTGTGCAGCGTTTACAAGAGCTTCATAATCATCAGGAGTCAGAATACAAACTGCTGTGTCGATGTTTGGAACATTCTTTTTCACAAGCTCTGTGCGAGCTTTATGAATAGCATCTACGATCTGCTGGCCGCGTGTCAGTTTAGAACCATCAGTTCCGTATTGAGCAAGAGTTACGTTATTTGTAAATACTTCATCGTCCAGAACATTGCCTACCCCAAATACTTTCTCTGCTGCTGCCTTATCAGTAATAAATGCAGCCTTAGCGATGATACGCATTACGTTCTTATCCAGACCATTAGCCATTTCATAGGCCGCTGCTTTGGTATAAGGAGCACGAACATCGTAATGGTTTAGGTCAGAATCAACCTCAGAAACGAATAGATTGGAAGCAAGAACACCATCTACAGTAATTGAGCGTGTGGTATGTTTAAGTTCAGCAGCTTTAATCAGTTCACCTACAGTGTGATACTTAGCTCCTCGTGAAAAGCTAATCATCGGGAAGTCAAATGATTTACCATTTCGCAGGGTACGCTTGTTAATAGTGCTTAGAGCAAAGCAGTGTTCTTGGAAACATGTCAGCACTTCACCAGCGAACAATTTACGGTACAAAAATCGGGTGTCTCCAGTTCCATTGTTTTGACCTGGGAAACTTGGTGTTTGTTGGATAGGGAAATTATCGTTGTTATAGTTATTCAATTTTCTTTCTTCTTATTATTTATTGTTGTTATGTTTATTTTCTTTATTATTGCAGGTAAAAGAAAAGGCCCACTGAATCCAGTGAGCCCTTCAAGGTTTGTTTGTTGTGTTCTCTACCTCTCGATTACTCATCCAAATTGTTCACCTTTATGTACTTGTAGATAACCATGCTTGCGTAACGTGCTGCTCTGGTAATGTGCGTAATGTAATAAGGTTTGTAGTCCTTACCATTAATCTCCCTGAGTAGAGCAGTTACAGCAGCTTCATGGATAATGTCTAGGTTCCACAAAAGCAGGTAGACCACATTATTCCAAGCGTTAGGCTCACCAAGAACTCGCTGAACTTCATCAGGGTAATAGGAGCGGCTAACAGGCACTTGTGGTTTCTTTGTAAAGTATGCACCGTTCTTACTTGCTGTTTCTTTCAGGTATTTACGGACAAGGTAATTAGGTGAACCATTCGACAGCTCTTTGTATGCTTCCCAACGTTTATTAGGAGTGAGAGGCTGTGTTGATAGGCGAGCTTGTAGGCGCTCATTCTCACGCTCTGTTTGAGCCAGACGATCTTTCAATGAATCTATTTCAGATTGGAGGTTTTCTTCTGTGTTGGTTGAGAATAGGCGCTTGAGGAATTGCATTATGTTTTCACTCTATTACAAGGATGGTGATGGAAATTGATAGAGAAGGTTAGAAAGAGAGAGCAAAGGTTCGTCTCTTCTATAGTCAGGGTTTATTCTATTGGTGGTTTAGGGAGGGAATGGAGCATGGGGAAGGTGTTGCATTTTGGGGATTCCCCATTTTGCAACAGGCTCGGCTGGGGTGGTGCATTTTCGCGAGTCGTTAATTTGCACTAGGGGTCGTTTGCTCCCCACACATTTTCCCTTTTGGGGATTTGGTGTGAGTGCCATCTGGGGTCATGCATTCCGCCAAAATGGCATTTTGCATGAGGGGTCGTTTGGCCTGCCCGAAAATCCCGAATCGGGGAAATCGGGAATGTCCCATTCTTGTCCCATGTTTCATCTGGGGTCATACATTATCGCGAGTCGTTAATTTGCATGGGGCAGCAAATGAGGTGGCCACTCCCAGCCACCCCAAGGATTATCACCCTTTGTTGATCTTCAAGAATTCCCTACTCTGTTTTCCTGCAATGCTCAATGTCTGGCGCTGCACTACTTGGCCCGCATAGATCGCTGCTTCTGTCTCAGAGAACCCAGCAGTTACCATAGCCATTTTCAGCTTATCCAGCTTCTCTTTATGTTCGCCTTGGACTTGAGCCAGAAAATAGGGGGGAGTCTTCTGCTCTGGATTCTCTACATCTGGTTTTACCTGTGAGCGTGGCTTATTAGGCTGGTAATCAAGACCAGTCAAATCAATAGGGGCAGGAGCATTAGGATCAATAAGGTCATAATCCTCTTCGTGGTCTTCCCAAAAATAAACTTCCTCTTCTACATCTTCTTCTACAGGTTCTTTATTCATCACTTCCTCTGTAATAGAAGACAAGTATGAGCCTGCATCTTCGATTTTGGTTTCATCTGGGGTAGAAGTTGGGAGGGTTTCGATAATAGTGGTGTCGTTTGGGGTGGCACATTTTGGGGAATCCCCATTTTGTGCGAGTAACGCACGAATCCTAGACACTGTTTGCCGCTCCATTTTGAACAGTCGTGCAATCTCCCCATCACTGGTGCCGTCTTCATACTCCTGCATTATTGCTGCATCACGCTTCCCCTTACATACTTGGGATAGTGACTGGTGCTTGTCGTTATCTTTACCAAAATAATTACTATAGCCAGCGCGGATTCTTGGAACAGGAGCCCCGATAGCTTCAGCGATCTTCTTCACATCAGGTTCAAATACATTCTTCATGTACTTATCAGACTTCAGCTCCATCAACTTCTTAATGATGTAGTAATAATCAGCTTCAGTATTGCTCTTGCCGTGAGCCACATTGGCCCCCATTGCAAGCAAGCGGATCTCTTCAAACGTGGATACTTCAATACATTCCCACTGACCAGCGGGAACCTCTGGAATCTGCTTATTCATGTAGGCAGCGTAACGATGGAACCCGTCTACCAGATAATAATGCCCCTCAAAAAGAGCAATCTTCATGGGGGTCTTAAACGTGACACCACGTTCAATCAGATCCTCCATGTCTTCAATTACTTCTTTATCTGTAGCTACACGGTATTGAGTACCAGCAGTGGTGTCGATTTTATTGATAGCCAGAGGTGCAATAGAGCGATCGTGATAAGTTGCCATGATAAGAAAAAACCTCAGTGGTAAATTTTGGATAGAATTTACTACTCAAAAAGTGGTGGTTGAATTGTAATTATTAAGAGGCGATCAGGTATTTCCATTTGGGATGGCCATTTTTGGCGACTCGCCATTTCTGGCCGTTCCATTCTTATCCCTATTTAATTGTTGATAGGTGAGCCCCATTCGTTTACTCCAAAAAAGGTCAACGACCAAAAATGGAGTAGCCAAAGTGAACCCAGCGGGACAATCAGCAAGATAACCTGCACGGTAAATCTGGCTGACCTTCTTTAAGACCCATCTTGCCTCTTGTGCTTCTTCTGCTGGGGATGATCTTGGTTATTAATAATGTTGATAAAACAAAAGGAATGGTCTTGGAGAATGTCAATCAGGTTTACCCAAAGATCTCGGGCCTTTGTGTTGTCTGATTCTGTCTACAAGATCTCTACCTGTTTTATTTTAATTGTTATTACCAATGTTCATTATCTTGGAGATCTCTTGGAAAGATCTTTTGGTTGTCCAAAGGAGAGTCCTGCGGCCTCTATAAAGAATGTCAGCAAAAATTCATACGAGTCTCAATTATTACCATCCCAGACCTCCCGCTTCTCAAGTTGATAGTCAATGGACTTACCCGCAGCAATCGCCGCATTGGTCAATTGGTTCACGTACTGCCTGCTAACAGTTCCTCCCATCCAAGGTGCGACCCATTGCTTTACTGCTGCATTGGTTATCGTAGGAAGGGATAGCAGGATCTTGAGGACAAGGCTGGTGCTCATGGGTAGCCCTGTGTATTTCTCTGAGTTGTTCAGCCGTGCAGCACCAGTAACCACATCATTGACCCAGCCTGCATAGCTGTAGATTGAGTGACGGGAATTGAGAGGGGGCAAGGCATCGTCTTCATCTATCTCTTCCTGCTTGACCTGCCGGAGTAGCCAGAGGCGAACGAATGTATTGTTGAAGGTGATAGGCGGACGGCCTCTTGGTCTTTTGGCTGGCTCGATGAGTGCGGGAAGGGAATGGAGAGTTGTACTGGGTTGAATGTTGGATTGAATGGTTGGTTGTGCGGTCATGTGGTTTGTTCTTGGATTGGTCTATCGGGTTGCTCAGGGGAAATTGGAGCATCCAGGTCAATCAGGTGATGGGACGGAAGGAGGAGGGACGGAAGAGGAACGCACTTTCTGACAGTGCTGGTGAAAAGTGTGCTCGGGAAGGCTTGTTGATAGGTGAGCGGTTGGAGAGCTTCTTGGTAACTATTGGAGAGCTTCGAGTTGACCAAACAGGGGCTTGCAGATGGACAGCAAGAGATTCAGCCACCAGAGCCCGCCTATGCGCCTCTCAGATCATCCTAGGCTGCATGAATGGCATTGCATTGCCTTGTCACAGTCGATCTCACAGGAGCTTCTAGGGGCCTTCTCGTTCATTTCGTGGAGATTATTAAAAACAAGAAAGCCCCTGCTGGTACAAGGGCTCAATTACTTCTTATCTCATTACTACTCTAGCTGGCCTGCTTCCCTCATGGCCTTGGCTACCTTGTAGACCGTAGACCTGCCTAGCCCAAGATCCTTTGCTATCTGTGATGGGCTCTTGTATCCCTTCAGCAGTGCTTCCCGTATCGGAGCTTCATCCAGAGTCCTTGGTCTGCCTATGTACTTGCCATCAGTCTTGGCCTTGGCGATCCCTTCCATTTGTCTCTCTTGACGTAGCTCTAACTCGAACTCAGCAAAGGCTCCCAGCATGGACAGCATCAGGCGGCCTTGTGCGCTCCCTGTGTCAAATGGCTGATCCAGAACACGGAGGCTCACGCCTTTCTTATCCAGACCATTCACAATCTCTAGCAGGTCAGCCAGTGATCGACCCATCCGGTCTAGCTTGGTGATCATCACGGTGTCACCCTCTCGGACAAACTCAAGCATGGCCTGAAGCTGTGCCCTGTTCGTGGTGCTCTTACCGGATACCTTCTCTTGATAGACCTTCTCAGCCCCAGCTTCATGTAGCTTCTCAAGCTGAACATCAAGCGACTGACCTACAGAAGATACGCGAGCATAACCAACAATCATTTCTCTTTACCTCAATCCACTAGAGCCCATGCAGCAGCGGGAACCTTACCCACATCGAATCGCCTTCCAGACGCTATCTCAGCCCTTCGGTGATCTATGGCTGCTATGACCTTCAATTCCTCTTGGATGCCCGCAGCGGAAGCCTTGGAGAGCATACGAGCCGCTACAGTGTCTAGTGATTCCATCGTCTTGAATCGCCGGAGTTTAATCATCAAATCAATCATGTTAATTACTTCCATCCGTAACTCTTGACCATGCAAAGCGCCAGACATTACTCCATCCCAGAACGGTGTAGCTTGATCCGTCCATCCACAATCGGTAGATTCCGAACCCGAGTGCTTCAATCTTCATACTTACCCCACAGGTAGCGTGTTGATGTATCGCTCAGGCTTCCTCTAGTTGGCGCTAGGGGAGGCCATCACTCCATTCATAAGGCCCGCTACTGTCTACCAGAAGTCTAAGACCCTACGTGGACAGACTTTATAGACACTTAATGGACGGGTCAATTGTCGTTTTCAGAAGACGGCTGCACTGAACGTCAGAAGCCGACTGCACTATAGCAGCGGAGGGGTTGGATCCATCAGGCAACGACGGGCTGCTGCCGGCCATCAGCGGACGCAGGGAGGACTTTCCGCAACCGGCCGTTCGATGCGGCACCGATGGCCTTCGCGCAGGGGTAGTGAATCCGCCAGGATTGACTTGCGCTGCCCTACCTCTCACTAGTGAGGGGCGGCAGCGCATCAAGCGGTGAGCGCACTCCGGCACCGCCAACTTTCAGCACATGCGTGTAAATCATCGTCGTAGAGACGTCGGAATGGCCGAGCAGATCCTGCACGGTTCGAATGTCGTAACCGCTGCGGAGCAAGGCCGTCGCGAACGAGTGGCGGAGGGTGTGCGGTGTGGCGGGCTTCGTGATGCCTGCTTGTTCTACGGCACGTTTGAAGGCGCGCTGAAAGGTCTGGTCATACATGTGATGGCGACGCACGACACCGCTCCGTGGATCGGTCGAATGCGTGTGCTGCGCAAAAACCCAGAACCACGGCCAGGAATGCCCGGCGCGCGGATACTTCCGCTCAAGGGCGTCGGGAAGCGCAACGCCGCTGCGGCCCTCGGCCTGGTCCTTCAGCCACCATGCCCGTGCACGCGACAGCTGCTCGCGCAGGCTGGGTGCCAAGCTCTCGGGTAACATCAAGGCCCGATCCTTGGAGCCCTTGCCCTCCCGCACGATGATCGTGCCGTGATCGAAATCCAGATCCTTGACCCGCAGTTGCAAACCCTCACTGATCCGCATGCCCGTTCCATACAGAAGCTGGGCGAACAAACGATGCTCGCCTTCCAGAAAACCGAGGATGCGAACCACTTCATCCGGGGTCAGCACCACCGGCAAGCGCCGCGACGGCCGAGGTCTTCCGATCTCCTGAAGCCAGGGCAGATCCGTGCACAGCACCTTGCCGTAGAAGAACAGCAAGGCCGCCAATGCCTGACGATGCGTGGAGACCGAAACCTTGCGCTCGTTCGCCAGCCAGGACAGAAATGCCTCGACTTCGCTGCTGCCCAAGGTTGCCGGGTGACGCACACCGTGGAAACGGATGAAGGCACGAACCCAGTGGACATAAGCCTGTTCGGTTCGTAAGCTGTAATGCAAGTAGCGTATGCGCTCACGCAACTGGTCCAGAACCTTGACCGAACGCAGCGGTGGTAACGGCGCAGTGGCGGTTTTCATGGCTTGTTATGACTGTTTTTTTGTACAGTCTATGCCTCGGGCATCCAAGCAGCAAGCGCGTTACGCCGTGGGTCGATGTTTGATGTTATGGAGCAGCAACGATGTTACGCAGCAGGGCAGTCGCCCTAAAACAAAGTTGGGCTGATTGATTTGTTTGTTCTAGCATTACCTATCTGGAGTTTGTTTTGAACTATTCAATATGCGATATAGCTGAATCAAATGAATTAATCCTTGAAGCAGCAAAGATGCTTAAGAAAAGCTTTCTTGATGCTGGAAATGAATCATGGGGAGATATTAAAAATGCTATTGAAGAAGTTGAAGAATGTATAGAACATCCAAATATATGCTTGGGAATATGTCTGGATGATAAACTGATTGGATGGACCGGATTAAGGCCGATGTACGATAAGACCTGGGAACTTCATCCCATGGTTATAAAAACTGAATATCAAGGCAAGGGTTTTGGGAAAGTACTACTAAGAGAACTAGAGACGAGAGCGAAGAGTAGGGGAATTATCGGAATAGCTCTTGGAACTGATGACGAATATCAGAAAACTAGTTTGTCTATGATTGATATAAACGAACGAAATATCTTCGATGAAATCGGGAATATAAAGAACGTTAATAATCATCCATATGAGTTTTATAAGAAATGTGGTTATATGATCGTTGGAATAATCCCTAATGCTAATGGAAAAAGAAAACCAGATATATGGATGTGGAAAGATATTAGCTAGGAAGAACAGCCCAACAATCGCTTCAACCTGACTCAGGGCGCCGTCACGATTTCTGCTAGTTATCCTGGACGCAGAAATCGCGCCAACGCCCTTCGCAGGTTAAGCGAAGTGTTATGCAGCCAAATCCCAACAATTAAGGGTCTTAAAATGGTAAAAGATTGGATTCCCATCTCTCATGATAATTACAAGCAGGTGCAAGGACCGTTCTATCATGGAACCAAAGCCAATTTGGCGATTGGTGACTTGCTAACCACAGGGTTCATCTCTCATTTCGAGGACGGTCGTATTCTTAAGCACATCTACTTTTCAGCCTTGATGGAGCCAGCAGTTTGGGGAGCTGAACTTGCTATGTCACTGTCTGGCCTCGAGGGTCGCGGCTACATATACATAGTTGAGCCAACAGGACCGTTCGAAGACGATCCGAATCTTACGAACAAAAAATTTCCCGGTAATCCAACACAGTCCTATAGAACCTGCGAACCCTTGAGAATTGTTGGCGTTGTTGAAGACTGGGAGGGGCATCCTGTTGAATTAATAAGGGGAATGTTGGATTCGTTAGAGGACTTAAAGCGCCGTGGTTTACACGTCATTGAAGACTAGTCCTTTGCATAACAAAGCCATCAAACCGGACGCCAGAGATTCCGCGCCTGTTGCGCATGGCTTCGCCATTTTATGCGCAATAGGCGCGCCACCCTGTCGCCGTTTATGGCGGCGTTGGGCGCACAATAAGGCTCCTCGCAGAGTTGCTTGAAAGTTGTTACGATTCAAATTCAATCATGAGATAGTCAGCAGATGAGCACTTCCAAGAACGCAGACAAGTAAGCCGCAGCAACCTTCATTTTTCGGTTGTTGCGGCGTTCTCATGAATCCTTTTGCTCTACGGGAGCGCCGCCAAATCCTTTGTTCAAGGAGATGGTTTCGTGCGCTCAAAAAACTTTAGTTGGCGGTACTCCCTTGCCGCCACGGTGTTGTTGTTATCACCGTTCGATTTATTGGCATCACTCGGCATGGACATGTACTTGCCAGCAGTGCCGTTTATGCCAAACGCGCTTGGTACGACAGCGAGCACAATTCAGCTTACGCTGACAACGTACTTGGTCATGATTGGTGCCGGTCAGCTCTTGTTTGGACCGCTATCGGACCGACTGGGGCGCCGCCCCGTTCTACTGGGAGGTGGCCTCGCCTACGTTGTGGCGTCAATGGGCCTCGCTCTTACGTCATCGGCTGAAGTCTTTCTGGGGCTTCGGATTCTTCAGGCTTGTGGTGCCTCGGCGTGCCTTGTTTCCACATTTGCAACAGTACGTGACATTTACGCAGGTCGCGAGGAAAGTAATGTCATTTACGGCATACTCGGATCCATGCTGGCCATGGTCCCGGCGGTAGGCCCATTGCTCGGAGCGCTCGTCGACATGTGGCTTGGGTGGCGGGCTATCTTTGCGTTTCTAGGTTTGGGCATGATCGCTGCATCTGCAGCAGCGTGGCGATTCTGGCCTGAAACCCGGGTGCAACGAGTTGCGGGCTTGCAATGGTCGCAGCTGCTACTCCCCGTTAAGTGCCTGAACTTCTGGTTGTACACGTTGTGTTACGCCGCTGGAATGGGTAGCTTCTTCGTCTTTTTCTCCATTGCGCCCGGACTAATGATGGGCAGGCAAGGTGTGTCTCAGCTTGGCTTCAGCCTGCTGTTCGCCACAGTGGCAATTGCCATGGTGTTTACGGCTCGTTTTATGGGGCGTGTGATACCCAAGTGGGGCAGCCCAAGTGTCTTGCGAATGGGAATGGGATGCCTGATAGCTGGAGCAGTATTGCTTGCCATCACCGAAATATGGGCTTCGCAGTCCGTGTTAGGCTTTATTGCTCCAATGTGGCTAGTGGGTATTGGTGTCGCCACAGCGGTATCTGTGTCGCCCAATGGCGCTCTTCGAGGATTCGACCATGTTGCTGGAACGGTCACGGCAGTCTACTTCTGCTTGGGCGGTGTACTGCTAGGAAGCATCGGAACGTTGATCATTTCGCTGTTGCCGCGCAACACGGCTTGGCCGGTTGTCGTGTACTGTTTGACCCTTGCAACAGTCGTGCTCGGTCTGTCTTGTGTTTCCCGAGTGAAGGGCTCTCGCGGCCAGGGGGAGCATGATGTGGTCGCGCTACAAAGTGCGGAAAGTACATCAAATCCCAATCGTTGAGAGAATGTGGCAAGCTATCGCCCAACAAATCGCTGCAGCCGACCCAAAACCGCTACGCGGTTTCGGTCGGCTGAGCTCAGGCGTTAGGCCTCGCCGAAGCGAAAGATCGCTACTTGAAGTGTTGACGCCTTTGTTTTAAAGTTTCGCGTCTATCTTTCTGATTTTGTTAAAAAATCAGACTTTGATTAATCATGTTAGACGTCAGAGGTATTTTGACTTAAACGCCTCTGAGGTCGAATTAACGTTAGCCACCAAGAAGGTGCCATGAAAACATTTGCCGCATATGTAATTATCGCGTGTCTTTCGAGTACGGCATTAGCTGGTTCAATTACAGAAAATACGTCTTGGAACAAAGAGTTCTCTGCCGAAGCCGTCAATGGTGTCTTCGTGCTTTGTAAAAGTAGCAGTAAATCCTGCGCTACCAATGACTTAGCTCGTGCATCAAAGGAATATCTTCCAGCATCAACATTTAAGATCCCCAACGCAATTATCGGCCTAGAAACTGGTGTCATAAAGAATGAGCATCAGGTTTTCAAATGGGACGGAAAGCCAAGAGCCATGAAGCAATGGGAAAGAGACTTGACCTTAAGAGGGGCAATACAAGTTTCAGCTGTTCCCGTATTTCAACAAATCGCCAGAGAAGTTGGCGAAGTAAGAATGCAGAAATACCTTAAAAAATTTTCCTATGGCAACCAGAATATCAGTGGTGGCATTGACAAATTCTGGTTGGAAGGCCAGCTTAGAATTTCCGCAGTTAATCAAGTGGAGTTTCTAGAGTCTCTATATTTAAATAAATTGTCAGCATCTAAAGAAAACCAGCTAATAGTAAAAGAGGCTTTGGTAACGGAGGCGGCACCTGAATATCTAGTGCATTCAAAAACTGGTTTTTCTGGTGTGGGAACTGAGTCAAATCCTGGTGTCGCATGGTGGGTTGGGTGGGTTGAGAAGGAGACAGAGGTTTACTTTTTCGCCTTTAACATGGATATAGACAACGAAAGTAAGTTGCCGCTAAGAAAATCCATTCCCACCAAAATCATGGAAAGTGAGGGCATCATTGGTGGCTAAAACAAAGTTAAACATCATGAGGGAAGTGGTGATCGCCGAAGTATCGACTCAACTATCAGAGGTAGTTGGCGTCATCGAGCGCCATCTCGAACCGACGTTGCTGGCCGTACATTTGTACGGCTCCGCAGTGGATGGCGGCCTGAAGCCACACAGTGATATTGATTTGCTGGTTACGGTGACCGTAAGGCTTGATGAAACAACGCGGCGAGCTTTGATCAACGACCTTTTGGAAACTTCGGCTTCCCCTGGAGAGAGCGAGATTCTCCGCGCTGTAGAAGTCACCATTGTTGTGCACGACGACATCATTCCGTGGCGTTATCCAGCTAAGCGCGAACTGCAATTTGGAGAATGGCAGCGCAATGACATTCTTGCAGGTATCTTCGAGCCAGCCACGATCGACATTGATCTGGCTATCTTGCTGACAAAAGCAAGAGAACATAGCGTTGCCTTGGTAGGTCCAGCGGCGGAGGAACTCTTTGATCCGGTTCCTGAACAGGATCTATTTGAGGCGCTAAATGAAACCTTAACGCTATGGAACTCGCCGCCCGACTGGGCTGGCGATGAGCGAAATGTAGTGCTTACGTTGTCCCGCATTTGGTACAGCGCAGTAACCGGCAAAATCGCGCCGAAGGATGTCGCTGCCGACTGGGCAATGGAGCGCCTGCCGGCCCAGTATCAGCCCGTCATACTTGAAGCTAGACAGGCTTATCTTGGACAAGAAGAAGATCGCTTGGCCTCGCGCGCAGATCAGTTGGAAGAATTTGTTCACTACGTGAAAGGCGAGATCACCAAGGTAGTCGGCAAATAATGTCTAACAATTCGTTCAAGCCGACGCCGCTTCGCGGCGCGGCTTAACTCAAGCGTTAACCCAGGATGAGAACCTTGAAAGTATCATTGATGGCTGCGAAAGCGAAAAACGGCGTGATTGGTTGCGGTCCAGACATACCCTGGTCCGCGAAAGGGGAGCAGCTACTTTTTAAAGCATTGACCTACAATCAGTGGCTTCTGGTGGGTCGCAAGACGTTTGAATCTATGGGCGCACTCCCCAATAGGAAATACGCGGTCGTTACCCGCTCAGGTTGGACATCAAATGATGACAATGTAGTTGTATTTCAGTCAATCGAAGAGGCCATGGACAGGCTAGCTGAATTCACCGGTCACGTTATAGTGTCTGGTGGCGGAGAAATTTACCGAGAAACATTACCCATGGCCTCTACGCTCCACTTATCGACGATCGACATCGAGCCAGAGGGGGATGTTTTCTTCCCGAGTATTCCAAATACCTTCGAAGTTGTTTTTGAGCAACACTTTACTTCAAACATTAACTATTGCTATCAAATTTGGAAAAAGGGTTAACAAAGCTATGCAATCGACGGCAAAAAGCTTCGTTCGCTTCGCGCACTACGCCTTTTCCGCGATTGATAGCGACGTTAGCGGTAATTTAACCAGATAGGAGTACAGACATATGAAAATCGTAAAAAGGATATTATTAGTATTGTTAAGTTTATTTTTTACAATTGTGTATTCAAATGCTCAAACTGACAACTTAACTTTGAAAATTGAGAATGTTTTAAAGGCAAAAAATGCCAGAATAGGAGTAGCAATATTCAACAGCAATGAGAAGGATACTTTGAAGATTAATAACGACTTCCATTTCCCGATGCAAAGCGTTATGAAATTTCCGATTGCTTTAGCCGTTTTGTCTGAGATAGATAAAGGGAATCTTTCTTTTGAACAAAAAATAGAGATTACCCCTCAAGACCTTTTGCCTAAAACGTGGAGTCCGATTAAAGAGGAATTCCCTAATGGAACAACTTTGACGATTGAACAAATACTAAATTATACAGTATCAGAGAGCGACAATATTGGTTGTGATATTTTGCTAAAATTAATCGGAGGAACTGATTCTGTTCAAAAATTCTTGAATGCTAATCATTTCACTGATATTTCAATCAAAGCAAACGAAGAACAAATGCACAAGGATTGGAATACCCAATATCAAAATTGGGCAACCCCAACAGCGATGAACAAACTGTTAATAGATACTTATAATAATAAGAACCAATTACTTTCTAAAAAAAGTTATGATTTTATTTGGAAAATTATGAGAGAAACAACAACAGGAAGTAACCGATTAAAAGGACAATTACCAAAGAATACAATTGTTGCTCATAAAACAGGGACTTCCGGAATAAATAATGGAATTGCAGCAGCCACTAATGATGTTGGGGTAATTACTTTACCGAATGGACAATTAATTTTTATAAGCGTATTTGTTGCAGAGTCCAAAGAAACTTCGGAAATTAATGAAAAGATTATTTCAGACATTGCAAAAATAACGTGGAATTACTATTTGAATAAATAAAAAACTACCGCTAACACTGGCTCATAGGCAATGGCGGGTTGAAGTGCAATTTGCAAAGTCGGTAGCCCGCCCGAGCGTTTTCTCGGTTTGACAGGAAAGGCTCACGCAAACCGCCACTGCCCATAGCCCAAACCGTTAGGCCGCATGGACACAACGCAGGTCACATTGATACACAAAATTCTAGCTGCGGCAGATGAGCGAAATCTGCCGCTCTGGATCGGTGGGGGCTGGGCGATCGATGCACGGCTAGGGCGTGTAACACGCAAGCACGATGATATTGATCTGACGTTTCCCGGCGAGAGGCGCGGCGAGCTCGAGGCAATAGTTGAAATGCTCGGCGGGCGCGTCATGGAGGAGTTGGACTATGGATTCTTAGCGGAGATCGGGGATGAGTTACTTGACTGCGAACCTGCTTGGTGGGCAGACGAAGCGTATGAAATCGCGGAGGCTCCGCAGGGCTCGTGCCCAGAGGCGGCTGAGGGCGTCATCGCCGGGCGGCCAGTCCGTTGTAACAGCTGGGAGGCGATCATCTGGGATTACTTTTACTATGCCGATGAAGTACCACCAGTGGACTGGCCTACAAAGCACATAGAGTCCTACAGGCTCGCATGCACCTCACTCGGGGCGGAAAAGGTTGAGGTCTTGCGTGCCGCTTTCAGGTCGCGATATGCGGCCTAACAATTCGTCCAAGCCGACGCCGCTTCGCGGCGCGGCTTAACTCAGGTGTTGAACGACAGCTTTCCCAAAAGCTCTACGGCTGCTCTGGGTCGACACCGGTAATCGGATCGTTGCCGCACTGAACAGCGCCCCGTTCCAGGTCGCCTCCATTTATGCGGCTGAACCGAGGGAGAGCAGCTTTACGCCGTCTGGCCGCAGTTCGCCCTTGGGCGACACGTGCCGGTAGAGCGTCTGCCGGGTAATCCCGAGTTCTTCGCAGAGATCGCCCACCTTGGTTTCCGGTTGCCCCATGCTGGCCATCGCCAGGCGTAGCTTGGCGGCGGTCATCTTGAAGGGGCGCCCCCCTTTCCTGCCGCGAGCGCGCGCCGAGATAAGTCCAGCGACTGTTCGCTCGGAAATCAACTCACGCTCGAACTCGGCCAGCGCGGCAAAAATACCGAACACAAGCTTGCCGGCGGCAGTCGTCGTGTCGACCGCCGCACCGTGACCGGTCAGGACCTTCAGGCCCACGCTACGCGCAGTTAGGTCGTGCACGGTGTTGATCAGGTGGCGCAGATCACGGCCAAGCCGATCGAGCTTCCACACGATCAGCGTGTCCCCTTCACGAAGCGCCTTCAGGCAAGCAGCCAACCCTGGGCGATCATCGCGCCTGCCCGAGGCCAGATCCTCGTAAAGGTGCGCAAGGCTCACACCAGCGGCGATGAGCGCATCGCGTTGCAAATTGGTGGACTGGGATCCGTCCGCCTTCGATACCCGCATGTAGCCGATCAGCACCTTTTCACCCGTCACGTATACGTTCGATTATGTGACAGTGTGAGCCGGAAAGCTCTATCCGTCAAAATTTGTCACTTAACCCGTCATTTTGTTTAAGACATGCAAAGGGTGCATCAGGCAGGTAATGTGACAGAAATTCCGGCGGGATGCCTTCCTTCACGAAGGTGGCGCGCAACCGTTCCAAGGAAGCGGGATCGCGCCGACCATAGGAAGCCAACGCGAACAGCGAGCGTGCCGTCTCGGGGTTGTGTCGCGCTTCAATGATGGCCTCGTCGATGGCCTGGACTGCACGCTGCCAGTGATTGATGGGCTCGGGCTTCGGCGCTTTCGTCGGCAGGCCACTGGTGAACCCGGTTTGGGGCTCGGACCAGAATAGCTTTGCCTGCTCGCCTGGCGGGCTGATGTCCCTCACCTCAATCAAGCTGATTGCCGTTGCCGCCGCCTCCAGCATCTGTAACCGTACTATCGGATTCAGGGTTTCATACGGTCGCCACAGACTTTGCCCAGCACGCAGCGGATGCCCGCAGCCTTCCCAGACTTGGCGGGGATACCCCGCGCAGGTTCCGCACGCGGAAAGCGGGGTGTTCAGCTCATCGAGCAGCGTGCGAAGAAGTCGAAACCACAATCCGGCGTGGATGCGTCGGCGCGGCAGCTCCACGTGACCGGTTGTCAGTGCCTGCCAGGTACGCTGGTCCATCGCCGCAATCGCGTCGCTGGCGGTGCGCGGTTCGGCGTCGGCGTTCTCCCAGCCGAGAAACCGCCCTGGCACGCCCCAATAGGATTCCAGCCAGCAGCCATGCAGCGGGCAGCTCAGCATCAGGGGCAGCTTCCACGCGAGCAGTACGGCTTGGTTCTCCGGATCGCTCAGGCAGAGCGGACAGGCGCGGTTTATCGGCTGGCTGGGCAGCCAGGCACGCCAGCTCGTGATGGATCGCGTCTTACGGCGGAGTCTTGGCAGCAACACCGAGAGCTGAAACGCATAGGTTTCCAAGGCGTCTGGAATCTGGTCATCAAGGCTGTCCAGTAGCCAAGGCACCCATCCGGCGAAACTCATACAGCGCAGCCGGTCCAGCTCGATGCCGCTCCGCTGGGAAAGCAACGCCAGCAGCGAGAGTGGTGGCGCGGTGTCCAGGTCATCGACCTGGCCGTGACCAAGATCGTGCTCCAGCAGGTCGGGCTCCTCCATGTGATAGCAAAGGGCCACGCGGTTGAGCCATGAGGACAGCGCCTCGCCTTCTTTCGGGGCGGGATGCAGCGGCCAGCGCGGCGCAGGCTTCACATCAGTTCCCGCTCGAATTGCCGCCGCCGCTCGCTGGGTCCGGTGTAAACGGCCATGCTGAGTGTGCGATGGTTGATCGCTTCCTCGCCGCTCTCCACGGCGACGATGGCCGCCGCCATCAGCAAGTGCGCCAGTTCCCCTATGGTGCCCTCGCTGCGTGTGAGCAGGTAGCGAGCCATGTCCAGCGTGGCAATTGGGGAAGGCCGGCGCAGCGGGAGCGAAGCGGCGAAGCTGGCCAGCAGTGAGCAGCAATCGTCGTTGGCCTCCCATACCGGCAGCATCATCGGCTCGAAGCGATTTTCCAACTGGTCATCGGAGCGGATGGCTAGGTAGGCGTCGCGCGTGCCTACCCCAACCAACGGGATGCGCAGTTCGTTGCCGAGGAAGCGCAGCAGGTTGAGGAATTCCCGGCGGTTGACGCTGTTGCCGGCCAGCACGTTGTGCAGCTCGTCGATCACCAGCATGCGCACGCCGACCTTGCGCAGCAGTGCCAGAGCCAGTTGCTCCATTTCCGGCAACCGTGGGCGTGGGCGCAGCGGCGCGCCCATCGCGGCGAGCAGCGCGACGTAGAAGCGGATCACGGACGGCTCGGACGGCATCTGCACGACCAACACCGGGATGTGCTCCTGGTCGGCGTCGGAGCTGGCCGGGTGGGTGCGGCGGAACTTCTCGACGATCATCGACTTGCCATTGTTGGTCGGGCCAACCAGCAGCAGGTTGGGCATGCGTTGCTTGTTTGGCCACGCATAAAGGGCTTCCAGCCGGTTCAGCGCCTCGACTGCGCGCGGATAGCCGATCCAGCGGTCGGCGCGAAGGCGCTGGATGCGCTCGTCCGCCGGAAGACGGGCCAAGCCCTGGGCCGCCGGCAGCAGGTGGGACAGGTCGATGATGGGATATTCGTCCACGGCTACCACTCCTCAATCTGGTCGAACGGTTTGGCGGGTGGCAAGTTGTCTGCCTGCGGGTCGGCAATATCCGTATCCGGCGGAACGGGCTTGTCCGGCCGAGCTGATGTCTTGAGGTGCTGGCGGCGATCCGCGTCACGCCGCGCCTTGCGTGTGGCCTTCTGCGCGCTGGTCACAATCTCACGCATCTGGCCGATCATGCGGAACAGCGCCGACTCATCCACCTGTTCGCGCCCTTGCTGCCGCAGTTTCGCCAGCGCCTGCCGTTGTTCCCAGAGGGTGACAGCCGGATGCGACAAGGTACGGTAGGGAATTTCCAGGTAATGCTGTCCCTCCGGTTCCAGGACCCAGATACGGCTGATGTCGCGCGGATCGCGCCGGATCAGAAAGGACGGCCAGCGTTCACGCCGTGCAATCCACGGCTTGAGCGCATCGGCGTAGTAGTGGATGTGGTCGATGACAAAGCCGGTGCGGGTCAGCGTGCGCCGGAGGATCGGCAGAAAATCGACCAGGAACGAAGTAGCGCGTGTGACGACGGCCGGTACGCCGACACGCGCCACGGCCTCGGCCCAGCGCGCGGCCGGCGGTTGGAGCAGGCCGTTGTGCACCGAACCGTGGTAGGTGCCGACCGCCAATGTGAGCCAGCGCTCTAGCTCGCGCAGCGTCAGGGCGGCCTTGTTTTCGGAATCGTAGTCGCCGCGCTGGTCAGGGTTGGAGAAGGTCGTTCCCGGCAGTTCGTCGTGAATCATCTGCATCGCCGTGCCGATGATCCGTTCCACGATGCCGCCATAGTGCGGCTGTCCCAGCGGGCGATAGTCCAGCCGGATGCCATGCTGCTCGCAACCCCGGCGCAGGGCCTCGCTCTTGAACTCGGCCGCGTTGTCTAGGTAGAGCAGCAAGGGCTTGCCGCTCATCTGCCAATCCATTTCCACGTTCAGTCCTTCCAGCCAAGGGCGCTTGTCGCAGGCGACATGCACGAGGCACAGGCCAACCGAAACGGCAGACGGCGCTTCCAGCGTGACGACCATGCCGAGCACGCAGCGGGTGAACACGTCGATGGCGAGGGTCAGGTACGGGCGGCCAATAGGTTGCCGGTCGCGGTCATCGACCACGATCAGGTCGATGACCGTATGGTCTATCTGCACCTGCTCCAGCGGCGCGGTCACGGCAGGAGGCTCGCCGCCCACACCTTGTAGGTCACGAGCGGCATCCTGGCCTTCCCGCCGGCGGATGACCTTGCGCGGGTCAAGGCTAGCGATCCGTAAGGCCACGGTATTGCGCGCCGGCACTCGCAGTTTTTGAGCCTTGCACACCTGAGTGACTTCGCGGTGAAAGGCCGCTAGGCTGCGCTTCTGCTTGGTCAGGAACCGCTTTTGCAGTAGCTCGTGGATGACGCGCTCGACCGGTTCCGGCAAGCGCCCCTTACCTTTACCTCCACCGGACTGGCCGGGCACCAGATCCGTCACGAGGCCGCTGCCTTGCCGGGCACGCCGGATCAGAACGTATACCTGGCGCCGAGACAAGCCCAGCGCCTGAGCCGCCATATCGGCCGCTTCGTGCCCGACCGTCTCCGACTGCGCCAACGGACTGATGATCTCCGCACGACGGCGCGCACGCTCCCAAGCCTCATCAGGCAGAGTGGCCACGCCTTGTTCTGGAATCCGTGGGGTGTCCGTCGCCATGCTCACCTCGCTTTGGTGCACACGAGTATTGAGCATAGTCGAGATTGGTGCAGATCACTTCTGATATTGAACTGTCAGGAGCTGGCTGCACAACAGCCTTCAAACCGCGTTGTCTGGTGCAGTCGTCTTCTGAAAATGACAAGAATCTCCCAGACAGACCCATTCTCTCCCAGCACGGGAAATACCTGGCCCGCTTCAATACCAAGCCCTGCACAGACACACACCAGCTCACCTTTCATCACACTGCCTCTCAATTGTCGTTGAACCCTTCACCAAACATCCACAGTGGCCGTGGGCTTGTCCCGTTCAAGGCAGCATTAGCCCTAGCCAAGATGGGTCGGACAAACTCAGGTCGCCGTAGCTTCTCTTCGATGGCCTGCTTCTCACGTTGATAGGCAGCCTTGGACAGTGGTTTTAATCCAGCTTCAGCCCTCTGCCTGACGATCCGATCCAGTTCATCCCGTAGTGCTTGCCTCTGGTACTCGGAGACGGCAGCCCATACCTGCTTGCTCTTCTTGGCCCTGTGTTCCTGTAGAGCCTTCTTTTCCCGTATCAGGCGCTCATAGAACGGGTTCATGGGACTGTTCATCACCGACCACCTAACGCAAACGGGTTGCAGTAGGCAGCAGCGGGGGAGGGGTCATTAAATTGACGCTGTATCTCCGCTTGTCTGCGCTTCAGTTCTTCCAGTGCGTTGCGGTTGGTCTCTAGGGCTACTGGGGACGCTACAGCAGGCTTTGGGATAGGCGCTGGGGCCTGACGCTGAATCTCTTCCTGTCTGCGCTTCAGTACCTCCAAGGCGTTGCTGTTGTGGGCCATAGCCTCTTGCTTACGAGCTTCCCACTGCTCCGGTGTGCGGTTCAGTCTTGCGGTATCGACCTTTGCAACTGGTGATTTTTTCTTCTTGTCACTATTCACATTCTCGCGCGCGGGATCTTTCTTGTAGTTCTGTTTATGTAAGAGATCTGAAGGATTTAAAGAATTTAAAGACTTACCCTGACAGCCGTGACGGGAGGTGGTGACAAGTTGGCTAAAAAGAGAACGCACAGCAGGCCCCAACTTATACACAGACGGGAAGTTGAATCGCTCGTTCTCTGGGTGCTTACGCCGGAAGACGTTGAAGAAGTCGATCTCTTCCAGCTTCTTCAGTGCGCGTTGGACTGTTCGGGGGGAGTATGCCGACTTGGCAGCAATGGTTTTGACGCATAAGGTAATCGCCCAGTCTTGCGCCTTATTTAGACAACTGGCGATCACAAGGGCTACGTCTCGGGTGCTACGAGTGCCAAACGTGTTAATCGGGAGCTTGGCTAGGGTAGCTACAATCTGGTCACTGTGAGATAATGTGAGTTTGGTCATGGTACGAATCGTTCTAAGAATCTTACCAAAGTAGCGTCCTAAGTCACTGTTTTTACTGGAATTATAAAGAGCCCCCATGAAGTTCATTATCAAGCTGTTCCCGGAAATCACCATCAAGAGCAAGTCGGTTCGCCAGCGCTTTATCAAGATCCTGCAGGGCAATATCCGCAACGTCCTGCGCCGCTTCGACGACGATGCCCGCGTACGGATGGATTGGGACAAGCTGATCGTGAGCTCCCGCAATGACCAGTTCCGCGAGCAGGCTATCGAAGCCTTGGCTTGCATCCCTGGCATTCAGGCTTTCCTCGAAGTTCAGGCCAGCAAGTTCACCGATCTGCACGACATCTTCGAGCAGGTGAAAGCCGTGTGGGGCGACCAGCTCAAGGGCAAAACCTTCTGCGTGCGCGCCAAGCGCCACGGCAAGCACGAGTTCTCCTCCCTCGAAGTGGAGCGCTACGTGGGCGGTGGTTTGAACCAGCACTGCGAAAGCAACGGCGTGCGCCTCAAGAACCCGGATGTGAAGATCAACCTCGAGATCGATGGAGAAGAGCTCTTCATCGTCAGCGCCATCCATCAGGGGCTGAGTGGCATGCCCATCGCTACCCAGGAAGATGTGCTGAGCCTCATCTCCGGTGGTTTTGACTCCGGCGTGGCGTCGTTCCAGTTCATCAAGCGTGGCTGCCGGGTACACTACTGCTTCTTCAATCTGGGCGGTGCAGCTCATGAGATCGGCGTCAAGCAGGTGGCCTATCACCTGTGGAACCGCTTCGGCTCCTCCCACCGGGTACGTTTCACCGCGGTGGACTTCGAGCCGGTGGTCGCCGAGATCCTCGAGAAGATCGACAACGGTCAGATGGGGGTGGTGCTCAAGCGGATGATGATGCGTGCTGCCGCCAAGGTGGCTGACGAGTTCCAGATCCCGGCGCTGGTGACCGGCGAGTGTGTGGGTCAGGTATCCAGCCAGACCCTCACCAACCTGAACGTCATCGACCGGGTGACCGACAAGGTGATCCTGCGCCCGCTCATCACCTGGGACAAGCCGGACATCATCAGTGAAGCCCGCCGCATCGGCACTCTGGAGTTTGCCGAGACCATGCCGGAGTATTGTGGTGTCATCTCCAAGAAGCCGACCGTGAAGGCCGATCTGGCGCGCATTGAAGAGGAAGAGGGCAACTTCGACTTCGCCATTCTGGACAAGGTGGTGGCCGAGGCCCGTTACCTCGATATCCGTCGTATCGGTGAAGAGACCGCCGCCGAGGTGCAGGAAGTGGAGACCACTGCCGAGAGCGGTGACAACGAGGTGATCCTCGATATCCGCTCCATGGACGAGCACGACGAGAAGCCGCTGCTGGTGGAAGGGCGTGAGGTCATGCATATCCCCTTCTTCAAGCTGGCTACCGCCTTTGGCGATCTGCCCAAGGAGAAGACCTACCTGCTCTACTGTGATCGCGGTGTGATGAGCAAGCTGCAGGCGCTTTATCTGAAAGAGAAGGGCTTTGCCAACGTCAAGGTGTACCGCCCGTAAGCGTGTTTTTTACCTTCAATAAAAAAATCCGGCCAATGTGCCGGATTTTTTTATTTCACAGAGTGAGCAATGACTATCAGGGACAGGGAACCGGAGTGAAGGAGTCTTGCCCCTGACAACGCCAGCCCATTTCCGCCTCCCGCATCTGCCACAGGTTGTTGCTGCGATAGAGGGTCAGGATGTAGATCATGTCGCTCTTGCTGCCGTCGAGGGCGACCGAAAGCACCAGATCATTGTCCAGCTGCTGGGCATGGATGCGGCTGGGCGTGTCACCATGACCGACGAATCGCAGAGCTACCTCACGGTAGTCATTGACCCAGTTTTGCTGTTGATGGCTTGCCTGGCGTATCTGTTGGTTGAACTGCTGCACCGGCGCCGAGGCCAGTCGTCCAAATACCACTTGTGCTTCGGCGTGGGCTGCCGTCACGTTCGCCAGGAGGAGGGTGGTAAGCATACCGATTTTGCGCATGAGAAGTTCCGGCTAACAACGACTGCTTCTATGACAACAGAAAAGCCTATTTGGTTCAACGCGTGGCCCACAGCGACATGATGACGCTGTGGGCCTGCTCTCAATTGCGTTGCAGGGAGAAGGTCGGTAGCGAAAGATGCCAGTAGATAGCCGCGACCCGCAGGCCAAACACGGCCGTCATGCAGATGAGCATGGCAGTTACCCTGTCCATGTTTGCCTCCAGCGCCAGGGTATAGAGAATGCCGCCAAGGATACAGGCGGTGGCATAGATCTCTTTTTGCAGCACCATGGGGACCTCCCGCGCCAGTACATCGCGGATCATGCCACCGGCTACCCCGGTCATGGTGCCCATGATCACGGCAATCAGCCCCGGGGTGCCGAAGTTGAGGGCCTTCTGGGCACCGATCACGGTAAAGAGGGCCAGTCCGAAGGCATCCGCCACCGGCAGCACATACCAGGGCATTCTGCGGGGCAGTTTGACCATCCACATACCGATCAACGCCGTCGCAATAACGACCCAGATATAGAGGGGATCGCGCACCCAGAACACGGGGGTGGCTCCCAGGATCATGTCACGGATGGTGCCGCCGCCGATGGCAGTGACCGCCGCCAAAACCATGACGCCAAACCCGTCCATTCTGAGTCGGCCAGCCACCAATACCCCTGAAAACGCGAATACCGCAGTACCAAACATGTCGCTGATGTAAACAATCTGCTCAACCAGTGTCTGCATGGAGAACAACTCACGCCAAATTGTTGATGGGGCCGCGATTTTAGGGGCTGGTGAGCCCAATCGCCAACAGTGCTCGACAAAATTGAGAGTCGGGACGGATTTTTTCTCGCAGCACGAACGGTAGTGTCTCGTTTGCCCCCTGCCGTTGGCGAGCTTCAGAATGTTGAGTTTGTCACTGGTTTTGGCCCGATTTTTTCCTTAAGTATCCCCCCGACCCGCCGATATATAAGGTAAGCGGCGTTAATGCGATGAAGCGTTGAAAAAAATGCTAAAGACATCCAAAAACGAGCCGTTAAATAAGACGCATCGGGCACGGAAAATAATAAAGCCTGAGCGAATAGAAGAGTAAATTTAATAGCTTAGGAGAATAGTCATGGGCCTTTATATCAACACTAACGTTTCATCGCTCAACGCGCAGCGTAACCTGATGAATACGACCAAATCACTGGATACTTCCTACACTCGACTGGCATCCGGCTTGCGTATCAACAGCGCCAAAGATGATGCCGCGGGTCTGCAAATCGCCAACCGTTTGACGTCTCAGGTGAACGGTTTGAATCAGGGTAACCGCAACGCCAACGATGGTATTTCGGTAGCGCAAACTGCGGAAGGTGCAATGGATGAAGTTACCTCCATGCTGCAGCGTATGCGTACCCTGGCTCAACAATCAGCCAACGGCTCCAACAACACTGATGACCGTACCGCGTTGCAGCAAGAGTATGACCAGCTGATGACCGAAATTGATCGTGTGGCAAAAGATACCACATTCGGTGGTAAGCAACTGCTTAACGGTGGTTATGTCGGCTCTTTCCAGGTTGGTGCCGATGCGGCTCAAACCATTACTTTCAGAATGACCACTGCGTTTACCATCGCAGGTATGGCTTCGGCTGCCAAGGGCAATGCAACAATCTCTGCCGGTTCAACTGGTAGCAAAGAGCCTTTCAAAGTAACGGCCTCAACCAGCGCAGTGACTGTGGCAAACATGAATAGCATCAAGTTGGCGAGTTCGGCCCAGTCTGCTATGGCCAACCTCGACTACATGATTAAAGTTGTAGACAGCAAGCGAGCTGAATTGGGTGCAGTGCAAAACCGCTTCGATTCAACCATTCGCAATCAGGCGAACGTCTCCGAAAACGTTAGTGCTGCCCGCTCACGGATCCGTGATGCTGACTTTGCGACTGAAACCGCCAACCTGACCAAGCAGAACATTCTGCAGCAAGCCGCATCGACCATTCTGTCTCAGGCAAACCAGCGCCCGCAGTCTGCACTGTCACTGTTGCAAGGCTAACAAAAGAAAACAGGGCGGTTGTTCAGGCCGCCCTGGTCAAGAGATGGAACAAAGGGGTGTTCGGGTCGCACTCTGTTCTATCGGGAGAGATATAATCTCTACTAGTAATGCCAAGTGTTGTCCAGCTGTTCAGTTCTGTCACGCTTGGTCATATTCTCCTGAGCATATGCTCATCTTTAGGCCGGTTTACCGGCCTCTTTTTATTGTGTCGCCAAATTGACGTCACTCTGTCAGTTTAAAGCATGAATCGTGCCAACGCATCTTATCCCGTAAACGAGGTCATCATCAGCGGTGATTTGCATGGTGATGCTGCTCAATTCATGTTCTGTTGCCGCTTGCCGGAGAAAACTTGCCGCTTTAGGCAACAATTTTCCTAAAGCTTGTATCTGCGCTGCCGTTAAATAAAGTGAAGCAATCGAGGGGTGTTCGGAATCCAACGTTTGCACTACTGCGGGTGGCCTGTTCGTTCAAACAGACACCCGCCTGAAGAGACAGGCATGTTCAACCTGCTCTTCAAACGGTGGGACGTCGTGTTGTTTAGACGACGCAACCTGCAGTCGCATGTTCTTCGGGAGAATATTTTATGGCCATGTATATCAACACCAACATTTCATCATTGAACGCCCAGCGTAACTTGATGAATACCAACAAGTCTCTGGATACCTCCTATACCAGATTGGCATCCGGTCTTCGCATCAACACCGCCAAAGACGATGCTGCTGGCTTGCAGATCTCCAACCGTTTGACTTCACAGGTTAACGGCTTGAACCAGGGTAATCGCAACGCAAACGATGGTATTTCTGTAGCCCAGACCGCAGAAGGGGCCATGGATGAAATAACCTCCATGTTGCAGCGGATGCGGACTCTGGCGCAGCAATCAGCCAACGGTTCCAACAATACGGATGACCGCGTTGCATTGCAGCAAGAGTACGATCAACTGACAACCGAGATCGATCGCATCTCCAGTGATACCACGTTCGGTGGTCAGAAGTTGCTGGACGGTAAATATAAGGGATCATTCCAGGTCGGTGCGGATGCTACCCAGACCATTACCTTCAAGATGACCAGTGCCTTTACCATTAGCGGTATTGCTGGCGCATCAAAAGGCAGTGCCACCATCGCCGCCGGTTCTACTGGTAGTAAAGAGCCGTACAAGGTAACCGCTGCGACAACTGCTGTAACTGTTGCCAACATGAACAGTATCAAAACAGCCAGTGGTGCCCAGTCTGCTATGGCCAACCTCGACTACATGATCAAGGCGGTTGATAGCAAACGTGCAGAGCTTGGTGCGGTCCAGAACCGTTTCGACTCGACCATTCGCAACCAGTCCAACGTGTCCGAGAACTTGAGTGCAGCACGTTCGCGTATCCGTGATGCGGACTTTGCGACAGAAACCGCCAACCTGACCAAGCAGAACATCCTGCAGCAGGCTGCTTCAAGTATCCTGGCGCAAGCTAACCAAAGACCGCAATCTGCGCTGTCCCTGTTGGGTTAACGGGTAGTGATGAGATAGAAAAGGAGCGACGATATGGCCAATGACATTGGAATTCCCTCATCGGTCACTCCTTCTTCTCTTCAGTCAAGTAGCAAGAGCGGCCAATCGGCCGCTCAAGTGCTATCTGGCATGGCGGAAGAGCAGCGGGTGATGACACAGGATGTGGAAAAACAACAAGAGGAGCGAGCCAAAGAGAAGGTTCGCAAATCCGATGTCTCAGATAAGGATATTGAAAAAGAGGTACAAAACTTGCAGGAGTTCAGCAAGTTGCAGGGATGGACCGTCAACTTCAGCGTCGAAAAGGATCTCGAGCAAGTTGTTATCAAGGTGATGGACGCCAATACCAAGTCAATGATCCGCCAGATCCCAAGTGAAGAGTTGCTGGCTATCAGCAAGCGGCTCAAGGATCTGCGTGAAGTTGATGTTATAGGTGGTGGCTCAAGAGTCGGATTATTGCTTGATAAAGAGATTTAATACGCAAGTTTTACGAGGAGAGTGAGAATGGCCACGATTACGTCTGCTGGTGCGGGTTCACAGCTGGACTTGGAGTCTGTCATTGCCGCGAGCGTCAATGCCAAGAAGGCGCAACTGATGCAGCCCATCACCACCAAAAAGACCAATGCCCAGATCACTCTCTCCGGGGTTGGACAGTTGAAGTCGGCCATCGCCTCTTTTGTGACGACACTTCAGGCCATGTCCAAAGATGATGCGTTCAACAAACGCTCGATTAATATTACCCAGGACAAGGACAAACCCGTTCTCAAGGTGGAGAGCAAGGCGGGGGCTTCCAACGGGCAATATGATATCAGCGTCGAACAATTGGCGAAGACCAGTAAATTTGACGGTACTTTCGACTCATCGACGACTTCCCTTATCACTGAGGATGGGAAGCTGACCTTCAAGGCTGGTGACAAGACCTTCGATGTCGATGTGAAAGCAGGGGATTCACTACAGTCCATCCGTAAACGCATCAACAATGACGCCGACAATTTCGGTTTGAGCGTCAATATAGTCAATACCTCCGATGGTAAATCCAAGCTGATGATCGATTCCGGGGTAAGCGGCAGCGGCAAGGACCTGCAGATCACTGGCAGTACTACCGACCTGACCGATAATCTCGTATCCAAACTGACCAAGCGCCAAGATGCTCAAGATGCCAAGATCACCGTTGATGGAAATACTCTGACCAGTTCATCCAATACCTTCGATGGCACCATTGTCGGACTTAAACTGACCGTGTTGCGGGAGTCGGATAGCACAACCTCTACCGATGCCAGCGGTAATCCGGTCAAGACCTACAGCTCTAACAAGGTTGACGTGACCACCGACAAGGCTGGCATAAAGGACATGGTCAAAAGCTTTGTCGACGGTTACAACGCGCTGGTGAAGAAGAGCAATGAGCTCGGCAAGCGTAATACGATCGTTGAAGGGAAGAGCAAGAATGATGGTGGGGCTCTGGCGGGCGATGCAACGACGCGTGCCGTAGTCAATATGATGAATGGCATCATCACCGAGCCTTCGAAAAACTCCTCTACTTATAAAACGATTTTTCAGATGGGCATAAAGATGGATAACAAAGGGGTATTGTCTATCGACGATACCAAGTTCAACGAGGCCATCGACAAGAATTTCGATCAGGTAGTGGCAGTTTTTGGCGGTAAGGATGGGATCGCCGGTCAGCTGGCCAGCCAGCTGGAAACCTACTCCAAGACCGGTGGTTTGTTGGCGAAACGGGAAGACTCTTTGAATTCCGATCTGCGCGAAGTGGGTCGTAAGGAGTCAGATGTTGCCACTCAGCTGACCAAGTATGAAGAGACCTTGCGGGCCCGTTACGGAAGTCTGGATGCTATGTTGGCCAAGATGAATAAATCTGCCTCATATTTAAGTATGCTAAATACAAACAATAGTTAATGTGAAGTCATGAGTGGTGTTTCATATGTATCATAAAAATATAAAGGCCTATACCACCCAGAATCTGCAATCCGAATTGGCAGTAGCCGATCCTTACCGCGTGATTCAACTTTTGATGCAAGGTTGCCTGGAGCGCTTGGCTCAGGCTCGTGGTGCTATCGAACGTCGAGATTTTGAGCAAAAATCCCAGTCTATCTCTAAAGCAATGGCCATTATCAACGGGCTGCAAGATTCACTTGATCTCTCTTATGGTAAGGTTCCCGAAGACCTTTCTGCGCTTTATGACTACATGAAAGCTAGGATGATGGATGCCAGCCGTGATATGGATATCACAGCTGTCGATGAGGTTATGAATCTGATGCTGACAGTTAAAAGCGGTTGGGATGCTATTCCTGTCGAGGAGCGAGATAAGGCCTTGGCTCAACAAAAAGTGGGCGGAACCGAATGAGCAATAACCGTTTGCCAGAATTAATCGCAGCAGGTCAAGAGTTACTGACCTTGTTCGAACAGGAGGATGTGCAAACGGCTGAACAGTTGATCGACCATTATCTCATTCTCCTTGATGCTGTTTTCCAGAATATCCCTCCACATGTGGTTCTTGACATGGATCACCAACAAGCATTGGTGCAGTTTCAAACCCTACATGAGCTGATAGAACATGCAAAGAATCAGACAGAAGCAGCTTTGTGGAAATTTTCAAAAGCAGGTCGAGCATCTGATATGTACAAGCTGAACGCAGGTTAGGCATACATGGATATTAAACAAGAAATTACAAATATCGAGAGTGAACTTGTTCGCCTTGAGAGGCAAAAGCAACAGGAAATTGCTATGTTGGAGGTATTGCCTGTTCGTTTTGCAATGAACATGGATGCCTTTAAAAAATTCATGCCAAGTATATATGATTTTTTTGAATCATATCAACCAGTACGGCCATTCCGTTTTTTTTGCAATGAAAATGGTATCCCTAATATATTGTGGCTTGATGAGCAAGTTTCGTTATACGGTGACGATCCATTCGCAGATGCTGAATCACAAATTGATGAAGTAATTGAACAAAGTATTTTGCAATGTATTGATTTTGCACCACAATGGTATTTTGATGACCAAATACATATAAAATATAACAACGAAATATCCAAGCTTAAACAACAATCAACGCTCGAAGGGTTATCACTCAAGAGTGCACTATCAATGGATATCCCATTATCCTTGATGTATGGAATAGGTTTGGGTTATCAACTGGGCTATTTATACGAGCGATGCAAAGTCAAGAATTTGTTCGCCTTTGAACCAGATCTTGATATGTTTTATGCATCTTTATATTGTTTTGACTGGTGCTCTTTGCTGGATTATATGGAGCAAGAGTCATTAAGCTTGCATTTATTTATAGGAGTTGACGAAAAATTATTAGCAGCCGATATGATGGAAGCGCTTCATCGTAAAGGGGCATTCTGGTCTGCAGCATATTTCTCATTCTGCCATTATCATTCGCCAAAGTTGCATTCGCTTATTAACCAGGTTGAAAATGAGTTCTATCTGCTGCGTACGGGTTGGGGTTTTTTTGATGATAATGTCTTTGCTCTAGCTCATAGCCATAGTCATCTGCAAGATGGCACACCATTTCTTCTGCGCCAACGTGATACGTCTTCATCGGAGACTATACCTGTATTTGTTGTTGGCAATGGGCCATCGTTAGATCAGAGCATTGATTTTATTCGAGATCATCAACGTCAGGCTATTATCATTGCCTGTGGCACTGCAGTCAGCGCACTTTATAAAGCTGGGATCAAGCCAGATATTTATGTTGCTGTTGAGCGTACCAAAAGTTCAGCAGATTTTTTGCATATTCTGGATGCAGGGGAGTTTCTCAAGGATAGTGTTTTTTTAAGCGTGGATGTGATTCATCCTGAGTGTAAGACGTTTTTCCGTAAAACCGGTTTGGCATTCAAACCAAATGAACCTATGTATAAACTGCTGACTACTAACTTTGGTGAACAGTTTGAGTTTGAATCAATCGAGTATTCAAATCCATTTGTTGGAAATACCGGTCTTAATTACGCAGCGTTGCTTGGCTTTAAGGATATCTATCTGTTTGGGATTGACAATGGGTATAAGTTTGCTGATAAGCATCATTCTAGTTTGAGCCTTTATTATAATGAAAAGCAGGAAGCAAAATACCATCTGGATCTGAACGAGACATTTCCAGCTCGTGGTAACTTTGGTGGTGAAGTCCGTATCA
This sequence comes from Aeromonas sp. FDAARGOS 1404, assembly GCF_019047085.1. Lineage (NCBI taxonomy): Bacteria > Pseudomonadati > Pseudomonadota > Gammaproteobacteria > Aeromonadales > Aeromonadaceae > Aeromonas > Aeromonas sp. FDAARGOS 1404. Next base: position 509,680 of record NZ_CP077237.1, on the reverse strand, counting down.
ATCATTTATTTGGTCTCTCTATTCACAATATGGCTCAGGTTTTGGAAAATAATCCTGAAATACGTTGTGTCAATAGTAGTGATGGTGCTTATGTTGCTGGTGCCGAACCTCGTCGGGTTGAGCATATCAACCCCACTTGGCCAGATATTAATAAGCGAGCCTTCATTGATGATTTGCTATCACGTTGTTTCAAACCATTTAATGTAGCCAGTATTGATTTCCAATCTGCCATTAACGTGCCGTTTTTTAATGATGTAGTTAATAAACTGCTCGATGATTGGAAAGCAGTTCCTCGTGAACGCAACGCAATTCAATCGATGATGCAACGCCATCATGATTATCTGCTGTATTTGTTCATGAGTCGTGATAGCCATCTTTACCGTGTATTGATAGGATCAATAAATTATTTCTATGCCAATATCATCAGTTTGATGATGGCTCATATCAATGATTCTGATGATGCGCTGACAGAAAATTTGAATGCTACAATCACTATATTGGAACAGTTTTTTACTGATGCCAAACATATTTATGCTAGCGCATTGGAAAGACATGACACTGCCTATTTTATAGGCCTCAATATATTTAAGTAGCAGCCTATTATAACGTGTATCTATTGTCACGTTATACACGTTGTGTTCTAAATAAATTATCAGTCATTATTTGGAAACCTTAGCCCCAAACGTGACATGCGTTTGGGGTGTTATTGCGAGCAAGCTTGTTTATCATGCTCGCATATGAGATTCCCTTCGTTTCACCCGCTCAGCATTATTATTTCTCTGGTGTTGTAAGAATAGTTGCAAACTCAACTTCAAGCCAGTCTGCCAATCCCAGCCAGTCATGGCGCTCCTGGCAAGCCAGCAGGGCACTCACTATGGTCACGGCATCGCCTTGGTGCTCCGGAGGTAGAGCATGCAATGCCTGCTCTACCAGAGCCGGTAGCTGCAGCGCACTTTCAACATGAAGGCCAAGGCGAAAATTGTGTGCCAGTGCAATGCACTGCTCTGTGATGGTCATTGCATCAGCTCCGGATGATAGTCACAACCGAGCAGGGCTGCACCGTCGCGGCTACTGTTCCAGAATTTGACTTCCGGGTGGCTTGCCATATAGCGTTCAAGCTCGATCTGATAGGTGGTGAAATTGGGGTTGGTGCTGACGCGCTGACCATGACCATCCAGTACCCAGCTGAGGGCCTGGCTGGCAACAGGACCCAAAGCACCATCATCCCAGCCGGTATGGGTCTGGCCACCGGGGAAGGCGAAGTCACAGCCGAGCAGAATGATCTCGCGACAACCCATCTTGACGGCGAGATCGACGGTGGGATGGATCACGCTGCCTCCTTGATGGAGTAACCCTTTGGGATGAGTATGACGAAGTTGCTCATACACGGGGCTGATGGAGTAGGCGGTAAAACGCGGCCCTTGCCAACTTGCGAGCGTCTCATGGGGCACCATGGGGGCATATACCAGAGGAACCGAAGTCAGCCCCTGGCTGGCCAGTCGATCCGGAGTCAGAGCGTCGTCGATAGTTACGACCAGATCCACACTGATGCCGTATTGTCGCAGAGGGGCGAGCGCAGTATCGACACAGAGTACCTTCCACTCGGGATGTTGCTGCAACAAGCCTGCAAGGCGAGGGAGATGGTGTTGCAGGCTGGGACCGCTGGCGATGACAAGTGCAGTAGCATCCGGGTGTGAGCCAAAAAGCGTGGCAACATCGCCATCTTCACCCACAAGTGGCAGATTCTCGGTCAGTCGTCCGGTAATGCGCGGCAAGTCGGGGACGAAGCGTTGTTTTGTGTAAGTCGCCATCACTTCGCTCACCAGTCGACCACGAATACGGCAGGCCGCATCTTCGGCCAGCTCCAGTTCGCTGGGGAGGGCGAAGAAGGGGAGGACAATCTCCTGTTCATCGGCCGCGAGGCTCAGCTCGACCCGGGGGTCTTGCAGCCACTCGTCGTGCTCGAGCAAGGCCAGCACCAGAGTGAATAGATTGTGATGCATGATATGGACATGGAGGGTTTCTAACCGGGGGCGTGCCAGCAGCACCTTCTGCAGATCGCCGAGTCCGGTGCCATAAAGATGAAGCACGGGTCCATCGGGAAGAGTTGCCGCTTGCAGTTCTGCCTCGGCCACCCGGTCATGGCGGCTGGTGAGCTGGATGCCATTGACCAGCAGTGTGCTGCTGAGGCCTTCACACAACTCCACCTGCAGATCGCCCAGCTGTGCCACCGTGAGGTGGGCTGCAAGCCGTGGCCAACGCTGTTCGATGATCGCCAGATGGTGACGTAGCAGCTCTTCATTCATCTTGTGCAATCCACTCCCAGTTGAGAGGCTGATTGGCTGCCATGTCGCGGTTGACCCGCTTGCCGATGAGCCGATCGTAATCGGCCGGGGGCAGGCCGAGGGCGGGACGTACCGATTTGATGTGCGCTGCGGTGAGCACATCTCCGGCTGCAATATCCCTGACCAGATAGAGGGAGCGGCGAAACGCGCGGTTACCCTGTTCACTGGCTGTGAGCTGGTAATCGGCCACTCCGAGGGCGGCATGGGCGGTATTGACCGAGGTTACTAGTTCGGTAAGTTCCGCCGGCTCCATGGAGAAGGCGCAATCCGGCCCGCCGTCGGCGCGGGCCAGGGTGAAGTGTTTCTCGATAAGGGTGGCCCCGAGCGCGGTAGCGGCGATGGCTGTGGCCGACCCCAGGGTGTGATCGGAGAGCCCCACCTCGACCCCGAAGCGCTGGCGTAACATGGGGATGGTACGCAGGTTATATTCGGCCGCCGGCGCCGGATAGCCGCTGACGCAGTGCAGCATCGCCAGCTGGCCGTTGCCGTGCTTGAGTGCCATCTCGACGGCGGCGGCGATCTCGGCCTCGTCCGCCATGCCGGTGGACATGATAAGCGGCTTGCCGGTCTGGGCGGCGTAGCGAATGAGGGGAAGATCCACCAGCTCGAAGGAGGCTATCTTGTAGGCTGGGCAGTCGAGGGATTCCAGCAGGTCCACCGCACTGAAGTCGAACGGGCTGCTAAAGACCGTTAGGCCCAGCTCGCGGCCTTTGGCAAACAGCGCCTGGTGCCACTCCCAGGGAGTGTGTGCCCACTCATAAAGGTCATAGAGGCTGTGGCCATCCCACAAACCGCCGTGGATCTGAAATTCCGGTCGATCACTTTTGAGGGTGATGGTATCCGGGCGGTAGGTTTGCAGCTTGACGGCGCTGGCCCCCGCTGTTTTGGCGGCGGTCATGATGGCCAGGGCTCGGTCCAGATTGCCATTGTGGTTGGCCGACAGTTCGGCAATCACATAGGGGGCCTGTTCCTGGTTGATGGGGCGATGATCGATCTGCATCTGTGTTCAGATTCCTGTGCCAAGTTGCCAGCCTTGCGGCGCCGGTTGCCAGGGGGCAGGGGGCGCTATCTGCGGTGGCTCGGCAAGATAGAGGGGAAATTGGGAGAAAATTGTTTGCAAGCGATGTGCCAGCTCTTGCCACTCCATGGGCTGAAGTGACCGGGTGGCCTGCCATGTCAGCCGCTGGCCGTTCAGCGTCAGGGTGAGCAGCAGTTTGCCATCATGGCGTAGTTGCCACAGTTGGCCATCTGGTAACAGCTGATAATCCGATTGTTGCAGCAACCGGGCGGTGAGCCGATCCAGCCCCAGCCCGTCCACCTGCTGCTGGCCACGGCGGCGGTAGTCGTCTGAGTGTTGTTCAAGCCGTTGCAGAGCCTCCAGCAGTCGATCAGGCTCGGCCAGCTCGCTCAGGGTCAGCCGCTCGGCAAGCTGAAAGAGGGCGATCACCTGGTCGTTGAACTGCTGGTTGTCGACGATAGGGACTGCCAGGGTCGGCAGGCCGAGGCAGGCCCGCTCCCAGGTCATGCCGCCCGCTGCTCCGATAGCGAAGTCGTGTCGGCTCATCAGGTCGGCCATCTGGTCGCTCTGACGCAGCAGGGTGAGCTGCAGATCGGGCAGTTCGGCAACCCTTTGTTGCAGCTCTGGCCAGAAAGGATTTGCCCCACCGGCTACCAGAGTCCAGCTGACGGTTTTAGCCCATGGCAGTCGAGCCAGCGTGTTGAGGGTGATGAGGCAGGCTCCGGCTGGATCGGCACCACCAAAGCAGATGAGGCCACGTTGCCACCGGCTGACCTTTTGGCGTGCAAGCTGGCGATAGGCGGGGCGCAGCAGGGCATAGTCGGTGCCCAGCAGCAGCCGACAGTCGGCAGGGACGAGTGACTGGTAATCGGCTGTGCTGCGTAGTGGCCCCTGATCCAGCAGCAACTGACCATGATGAGGGCGATCGGCCAGATCGTCGATCACCAGCAACTGACCACAGTGACTTGCCAGTGTCTGCTCGATTTGCCGATCAATCTGGTAGTGATCACACACCAGCCACTCCGGGACCAAGGTGGGCAAGGGGCCTGCATCGTCCAGACCACAAAGAGCGTGATGCTGGTGGGAGTGCAGCAGTGGCAGCAGGTGAGCCGGTAGCTGATGGCAGAGAAAGTGGCACTCTGCTCCGGCGGCATGCAGCCGGTCAGCGATGGCCAGACAGCGCATCAGATGACCCAGTCCAATCTCGGCCCCGGCATCGAGCCGGAAGGCTACCTTAAACGTCATCTTGGGCCAGCACTTGATAGAGCAGTTCGGCCAGGTGCCAATCTTCCGGTGTATCGATATCGACCACCCTGTGTCTTGACAGAATATGGCCGATCCCCTCTCCGCCGACGGGGCTGATCCCGCCCAACCAGGCAGCCCGCGTCCCCCAATAGAACTGGCCTGCATCCTGATAGGCAGGCTCCAGATCCTGAGAGCGTTTCGCCATCTGCTCCGGCCAGAAGGGGGTGACCCGGCCCTGCTCATCCATGCGCACGGCGCGCTGGATAGGGAAGCCGAATTCGGCCACGGTGTAGACAAATGGAGCATGACTTGCGATCAGTCGCTGATGGGCGGCCTTCAAGTCATCGGCTTGAATAAGCGGGACAGTGGCATAGATGCAGCAGTAGTGCTCTGCCTGGATGCCGAGCTGGTCGAGCCGCTGGATGGTGTCGATCACCACAGGGGTGGTACCTGTGTGATCATCGGCGAGGTTGGCTGGCCGCAGAAATGGTACTTCCGCGCCCAGTTGACGAGCAACTTCGGCAATATCCTCATCATCGGTGGAGACCACCACCTTGCTGAAACAGCTCGATTGTTGCGCCGCCTGGATGGCATAGGCGAGCATGGGCTGGCCACAGAAGGGGCGGATATTCTTGCGTGGAATGCGTTTGCTGCCACCCCGGGCCGGGATAATGGCGATGGCCATGATGGGCTCTCTCCGCTGCTTCAATGACTGGCCAAAGCCAGGATAATCGATGACAACTCTTTGATTATTTTTGATATTATACTGTTTTTCTTGCTTGTATTATCGATTTTTACTACGGAATGGCAGCAGTGTGGTCGATAAGAGAGACAGGTCATGAAAAGTGGATGGCGTTGAAGATGAGTTATGGCGTTGAGCTACGCCCGATAGAACCGTGGGATCTTCCTGCCTTGCGACGTTGGCGCAATCAGGATGAGGTGCGAATGCAGATGGTATCACAGACGCGCATTTCGCCACGGCAACAGCGCCAATGGTTCACCGCCACCAGTGAGCGACGGGATCAGCAGCACTGGGTGCTCTGGTGCAAGGGCGTGCGAGCGGGTTACGTCAATCTGAAAGGTGAGTGCCAGGATGTGCTACAGGGTCAGGCGATTGCCGATGCGGGACTCTATCTGGGCAATTCGACCGTGCGGCATCCCATGTTGGCGATTGCTGCTGCCTTATCCCAGCTTGATCAGGGTTTTGATGAGTTGCATATCGGTTGTATCCGCACCCTGGTTCGGGAGAACAATCGCTCGGCCCTGCGCTTGAATGAACAACTGGGTTACCGCCAGATAGGACAAGATAACGGATTTTTCGCATTGGAACTGCAGCCGGCGGATTACTATGCCGCCCGTGAGCGGCTACGGAGATTTTTCAGATGACAATCGCATTGGAACAGGTTTTTGCCGAGGCTTTGGGTATTGATATCGGCAGCGTCAGCGATGGGCTGGCCTACAATAGCATCCCGCAGTGGGACTCCGTCGCCCACATGGGGCTGATTGCCCAGTTGGAGGATAACTACGGTGTATTGCTCGACACCGATGACATTATCGACATGAGTTCGGTCGGCAAGGCGAGGGAGATCCTGGCCAAATACGGGGTCACTTTCTGATGCAGGGGCTGTTGCAGGGCAAACGGGTGTTGATCACCGGTGCCGGGCGTGGCATCGGTTTTGCCATTGCACGCCAGTTTGCCTCTCAGGGGGCGGAATTGTGGCTGGGAGGCCGTGATGAGGTGACCATGAGCCAGCTGGCGACCGCGACTGGTACCGAGTTTGGCGTGCCTTGCCAGCCTCTCTGTTTTGATGTGGCTGATCCGTCGGCGGTCAAGCAGGCTTTTCAGCAGCTGTTTGCTCAGACTCGTCAGCTGGACGTGTTGGTCAACAATGCCGGCATGCTGGAAGAGGCGTTATTGGGGATGGCGAACCAGACCCATCTGCAAAAGACATTCAGCAACAATACCTTTAGCGTGATCTACTGCAGCCAGTATGCCGCCCGCCTGATGCAGCGAAGTGGTGGTGGCAGCATCATCAATCTCGCCTCCCTGATGGGGCAAGTGGGAGCGGCTGGGCTCAGCTGCTATGCCGGCAGCAAGGCGGCAGTGATCGGTATTACCCAGTCACTGGCCAAGGAGCTGGCCGCCAGCCAGATCCGGGTCAATGCGATTGCCCCCGGTTTTATCGATACCGATATGGCCCACGCCATCCCGCAAGATAAGTTTGCTGAGCGGGTGGCCAGCATCGCCATGGGGCGGATTGGTACGCCAGATGAAGTGGCCAAGGTGGCCCTGTTTTTTGCATCCGACTTGTCGAGCTATGTGACCGGGCAGGTGATTGGGGTCGATGGAGGGATGGTGATTTGATCCAGCCTGATTTGTTGACACATCTGGTTGAAAGTAATGACGAGCCAGCCTGGCGAGACCCGCAAGAGGGGTGGCTCAGTTATGGTGAGCTGGCTCGGCGTGTGGCGCAGTTGGCCACCATCTATCCTGCTGGCCGCCATTTGGTCTACCTACCATTTGTGACGTCCACCCTGCATCTGCTTCACTACTTGCTGGCCCTGCGTGATGGCCACGCCATCATGCTGGCCGATCCTGCACAGGATGCTCAGTTGCACCATGAGCAGTGCCAGCGCTTTAGTGTCAGTCTGCGGGTATTGGAGGATGGGGCAGTTGCGCATCTTGGCGATGCGCCCTCGCTTCACCCTGAGCTGGCCATGCTGCTGCCGACATCGGGCAGTACAGGCTCCTGCAAATGGGTGCGATTGTCGCGAACCAATCTTGATGCCAATGCTGCGGCCATCGCCGAATATCTGACGCTGAACGGGGGTGAGCGAGCCATCACCTCGTTGCCACTTTTTTACTCCTTCGGCATGTCGGTGCTCAACAGCCATCTTTTGGCTGGCGCCTCTCTGGTTTCATGCACTGCCAGCCCCCTTGAGCGCCACTTCTGGGATGAGGTCAATCTCCATCAGGTCACCAGTGTGGCGGGGGTACCCTTTACCTTTCAGATGCTTAACCGCTTGCGTTTTGACTGGGCGCGTTATCCCAGCCTGATGACACTGACCCAGGCCGGAGGACGACTTGAGCCAGCACTGGCAAAACAGTTTGCCGAGCAGGCAGCTGCACTGGGACGCCGTTTTTTCGTGATGTATGGCCAGACCGAAGCGGCACCGCGCATCGCCTGGTTGGCACACGATGAAGTGATGATTGCCCCGGATGCCATCGGCCGTGCCATACCGGGCGGGCGTCTTTCTTTGCGTCATGAGTCCGGGTTTCCCGATGGGGAGGGGGAGCTAGTCTACGAAGGGCCAAACGTGATGCTGGGCTATGCGGAGCGCCCTGAAGATCTGGCTCGGGGGCGTGATATGGATGCGCTCTTTACCGGCGATCTGGCTCGTTGTGATGAGGCGGGCCGATTTTATCTGACCGGGCGACTCAACCGTTTCCTGAAGCTGTTTGGCAAACGGGTAAGCTTGGCTGAAGTGGAGGCCTGGTTGCAGGGGAGGGGCTATTCCTGCGCCGCGACTGGCCGCGATGATCGCCTGCTGGTAGCCATCGAGGCAGATGCGTGCCCCAGTGACGCACTGCAGCTGGAGCTAGCCCGCTGGCTGATGGTGCCGCCATCAAGCGTACGCATCTACCAACATCATTTGCCACGACGCAGCAATATGAAAATTGATTATCCGGCCCTATTAACAGCGCTGGAGCAACTATGAACAAGCTGTTTGATGCGCCGGTTTTCGGGCTACCCCAACGTGAAAAAAGTGGGCTGCTCCTTGCTCGCCTGAATGAATTGACGCAGCGGCATGGGCAGGGGTGTCCAGCTTTTGCCAATATTCTGTCGGCGTTTGGCTGGGGTCAGGCCTCGACCTATCAAGAGCTTCCTTATCTGGCGGCTCGCCTGTTCAAATTGGCCCAATGGCAGAGCGTGCCGCAAGAAGAGGTATTCAAGGTGCTCACCTCCTCTGGCACTACCGGAACGCCGTCACGGATCGTGCTGGATCGGGATACAGCCGCGTTGCAGAGCAAGGTGCTGGTGAAGATCCTGCAAGAGTTCGTCGGTAAGCAGCGGCTACCCATGCTGCTGGTGGAGCAACCCGCCCTGATTCAAAACCGCAGCGGTTTTTCAGCCCGCGGCGCCGGTGCGCTGGGGCTCTCCTTCCTTGGCCGTGACCATACCTATGCCCTCGATGAGCAGATGCGGCCCAACTGGCCGGTCATTGAGGCGTTTTGTGACAAATATGCTGGCCAGCCGGTCCTGTTGTTCGGCTTTACCTTCATGCTATGGCAATGTCTGCTGGAGCCGCTGCGTGAGCGCGGTCTGCAACTGCCGCTGACGCAGGGCACGCTTTTTCACAGCGGTGGCTGGAAGAAGCTTCAACACCTCGCGGTGGATAATCCAGCCTTCAAGCAGCGTTGCCATGAGCAGCTGGGGGTGAGTCGGGTGCACAACTTCTATGGCATGGTGGAGCAGGTGGGGTCGGTGTTTGTCGAGTGCGAGCAGGGCCATCTCCATGCGCCTCTCTTTGCTGATCTGCTGGTGCGTGATCCGCTGACCCATCGACCGCTTGGGGTCGGCCAACCCGGCTTGTTGCAGGTGATCTCAGCCATTCCCCAAAGTTATCCCGGTCACAGTTTACTCAGCGAGGATCTCGGTGTGCTGTTGGGTGAGGATGATTGCCCCTGCGGCCGTTATGGTCGTTATTTTCACGTATCAGGACGTCAGCAAGGCGCCGAGGTGAGGGGATGCAGCGACACTTTCCAGTGAGCCGATCAGATGTAGAAGATGTCATGTGGCAAGCGGGGCCAGAGGTCGCTTTCGTGGCTCCCGTCAGCGGTTGGCAAGGTTTTGTCATTCGCCCGTTGCCAAGCTTTGCGCCCGTCATCTGCGACTTTGTGGCTGCGCTCTCTGCACGTCTGCAGCAGGAGGGGCGAGAGAACCCGGATCTGGCCGCCTTTGGTTTTTGGTTGCGGCCACGCCAGATTGAGGTACAGCGCAAACGCATGGCAGGGCGCGCACCCTTGGGGATGGTTTTTCATCTGGTACCCTCCAACGTGCCGACCGTCGCGTTCTACTCCTGGATCATGGCGCTGCTGATGGGCAATGGGTCCGTGGTACGTCTCTCATCGCGCATCGATCCGGTGCAAGAGGCCATGCTGGCCATCCTGAACGAGCTCTTCTCTCTGCCCGAGTGGCAAGAGATTGCCTCCCGTACCCGTTTTATCCGCTATGACCACGACGAGGGCATCACCGCCTGGCTGTCGGCCCGGTGTCGCCTTCGCATTATCTGGGGAGGTGATGAAACCATCAGCCGGGTACGGGCTATTCCGCTCTCACCCCGCGCTCAGGAAATCGTGTTTCCGGATCGCCGCTCCATGGCGGTGTTGGATAGCCAATGGCTCGCCAACCTGGATGCTGCTGCGTGGCGGCAAGTGGTCGCGGCTTTGCAACAAGACTTTACCCGTTTCAATCAACAAGCCTGCGCCTCACCCACCACGATTTGCTGGTTGGGCTCTCCCGATAGTGTGTTGCGCCGTCGTTTGCTCGAAGCAGTCTTTGCCCCCTTTGCAGACAGCCCAGCCCTGATGATGGAACGCCTCATCAATAGTCAACAAAATGCCGCCCATGATGGCCAGGTGCAGCTGGAGACCTTTGCTGGCGTCACCTTATTGACTCCCACCGCCTCTTTGCGGCTTGCACACATCGGAGGAGGTACAGTTGCCGAATTCGTTGCCGATACCCTTGATGAGTTGCTTTTACAACCTTGGGATATGCAGACCTGTGTCTGGGTTGGGCCAGATAAAATGCGGCTTGAGTGTGCTCTACAGCTGTCGCCTTGCTGCCGTATCGATAGGGTGGCAAGTCCGGGACAAGCGCTGGCATTCGAATGGCTCTGGGACGGCATCGACATGCTGGTGGCCTGCAGCCGTCAGCTTGACCGTATTGAATAGTGGATTCCAAGTCACATAAATCAAGTCATATCAATGAATTAGCTTGGTCAGGCACGGCTCTTGCAGTAAATATTACCATGAAGGGCAGGAAGGGTTGACAGAGACCGTGCGGTAGCCTTGTCCATTTTCTCCAATTCGCTTCTTTTTTACTCTACTTCTGGATCCTCTATGAAAGTCAGCGTACTGGTGCCGGTGTATAACCTCGGGCGCTTTATCGAGCCCTGTCTGCTTAGTCTGCTGGAACAGCAAACCAATTTCGATTTTGAGGTCATTGCCATTGATGACGGCTCGAGCGATGACTCCTGGGCCATTATGCAGCGGCTGGCATTAGAGTGGCCCACACTGCGGACATTGCAAAACAAAAAAAACATAGGGGTGTGCCTGACCATTCGTGCCTTGTTGGAACAAGCTCTGGGCTCGTATCTGGTTTATGTCGATGGCGATGATTTGGCTCTACCTGGCAAGCTGCAGGCGTTGAATGATCATCTAGATAAGCATCCAGATTGTGGATTCGTTTATCACGAAGCGGAAGTATTTGATAGCGATTCAAATCGGATCACTTCGCTATTCAGCAAAGATTATTACAACGCCAAATATATTCCTGATCGAGCAAGTCCAGAGCACTTAGTGCTATATGGACTCTTTTTTAATACTAGTTCCTGCGCTTTTCGCCGGCACGAAAGAATGCTGGATGCGGTAAATTTAGATTGCCACATAGTGAATGATTACTCATGGCATATTCTTAATTCATCTTATCTGGGTGGAAATATAGACCGTATTTCGCAAGTATATGGGCGTTATCGTATTCACGATAGTAGCATATGTAGTGCTATTCGTTCCTCAGAAACTCGTCGCAAACTTGCTTTGCAAGACATGCTGGCGGCATGTGATTTGGCTCTTCATGCAGGAATGGATGAGTTGTTAGTAAAAAGGGGAAAAAGTCATCTATGGTTTTCCACCGCATTGTATTTCTTACGTGCCGGAAACTGGGCTCTTTTTGATCTCTTCATCACTTATTCCGTTCAGTATGAGTGGTTCTTTGATGAGCGTCATGAATTTGCATGGCAACATAAAAATGAGCCAGAACGCGTGCTTGAAAGAATTTTTGGCTGATTGACCGTGTATTTTCATTAACCTGACTAGGTAATTACATGAAAAAAACAATCCATATTGCCTTCTGCATTGATAACGCCTTTGCCATTCATTTGGCTGCTTTGATACATAGTCTTGGTAAGCATCTGAGTCAGAACTTTCAGCTAAAATGTCATATATTGGGCAGGCTTAATGAAGATAACATATTTAAGTTGACGTCATTGACTTCGCAAAATATAAAAATTGGTTTTTATGATGATTTTCCTGATTATAAAGAAATCCCAATCAGTAGTCTCTATAATAATAGATTGAACGAAGTTACTTATTATCGTTTTGCCATACCTGAAGTCTTGCACAATGTTGAAAAGGTCGTGTTCATCGATGCTGACATGATAGCGATTGGAGATATTAGTACACTTTGGTCGATAGATATGATGGATTCCATAGTTGCCGTGGTATCAGACCATATCTTGGGATGTGACAAAGAGAAGCAGCAAGTGCGTGGAATATCATCTGGAAGGTATTTCAACGCAGGTTTCATGTTGATGGATCTTGGGAAATGGCGAGAAAATAATATCAGTCAGCAGGCATTGAAACTGCTGATAGATAATAATGGTTTCGAGCACAATGATCAGGATGCCCTAAACATTGTTTTGCAAAATAAGGTTCTTTATCTTGATGAGAAGTGGAATGCTCAACCCAATCATCTTGCGAAAAAGGATATTTCCGAACCAGTTTTGGTGCATTTCTGTGGTCAGGAAAAGCCTTGGCATGTATATTGTGCTCATCCTTTCAAAAATAGTTATCTGGTAAGTCGTGCTGAGACTGAGTATGCATGTGAGCCACTTCAAACATATCTCGATCAAGATGATATGGATATCTTATCCCGCCTTAAAAATAAATTTCCTGATGGGGCACATATTGTAGTTTGGGGGGCTGGTCAGAGAGGGCGGCGTCTTTGCTATGAAATAATAAGAAATATGGATGGATATTTAATAGAGTACATTGTTGATAAGAGTGTAAGTGGCGAGTTCATGGGGGTGGAAATAAATAATCATCTTGTAAAGGTGGCGGGTATTGATGCAGTAATAATTGCTTCAATTCCTTATCGGGATGAAATCATAGATGAAATTAGTGAGGGTTCTTGTCTTGTTTGTATATGATATGTTTTTGCTACATAATTTTTCAGGATGATATAATGAATTTAATAATGTTTCCTTTTGATAGAGTCAATAAAGGTGCGACTATTGCCATTTATGGTGCTGGTGAGATAAGCAAGAGCTTTTTAAGTCAACTAAGTGCTATCAACTATTGCCAAGTCGATTGGCTAGTAGACCAAAAATTTGAATCAAAAGGACAGCAGGGGAAACTGATTTGTCTTCCCCCAAATATGATGGACTGGCAGCAACCAGAGCAAATTATAATCGCATCGCAGGCATTTAAAAATGAGATGACTGAGTATTTAATAACGAGAGGTGTTGCTGCTTCCAAGTTGATCACGATAGAAGATGCACAAGAGGTTGATGTACTTGATTTCATCCAAGCAAGATTGAGTGCTACTCCAGCTGCTTATGACTGGGGAGCTTATTACAAGTCAGCCGAACTTGCTGCTCAGGATCAATATAATAAATTTATAAAGCCTATTCTTGAAAAACTGGAAGGAGAGTTAGACTATAGCAATGTTCTGGATTTTGCCTGTGGAGAAGGACGCATTGCTGAGCTGATGCAGGAGCGTTGTCAACATTTACAGCTGATTGATGCCAGCACTAAAGCGGTTGATGTCTGTCGTGAACGCTTTGCTAAATATCCAAATGTGCAGGTCCAGTGCAATACGGCTGGAGCTCTGTCGATAGTTGATAGTTCACTTAGTCTAGTTTACTCATGGGATGCGATGGTTCACTTTTCATATAAGAGTATTGATTTCTATCTCTGTGAATTTAGTCGGGTATTACAACGGCGCGGATATGTGCTTATGCATCATTCTAACCTGGCAGCATTAACTAGTAAGATAAGTGTCTTTGATTTGTGGAGTTTGAATATAAATGGACGAAGTAATATATCTAAGGATGATGTTGCTTTTATAGCTAAGCATCATGGCTTCGATGTTATAAGCCAAAATATCATTGATTGGGGAGTTGCACATATAGACTGCATCACTGTTTTAAGAAAAAAATGATTTACATGCACATGGGTATAATACATATCATGTGATCTTTAATATTTATATTATCAATTGATTTTATTTAGAGATAAAACATATGTTGATCTCCATAATTATCCCATGTTACCAGCAAGAAGAGTATCTTGAGCGTGCTCTCGATTCTATCCAGCAACAAAAATATCACCCCTTGGAAGTTATTATCGTCGACGATGGTTCAGTAACCCCTGTCACACTGCCTGCTATAGAATATTCGTTTTCTATACAGTTGATCAGGCAATTAAACTTAGGCTTGTCAGCAGCAAGAAACACTGGGATAGATAATGCGGCAGGTAAACTGATCAAATTTCTTGATGCCGATGATACTCTTTTACCCGGATGCTTAATAGCACAAGCTGCGTGTATAAGTCAATCATCAGGAGTAGTCAGTGTAATTGGTTATAAAGAGATTAATGAAAATAGTGGCATATCTCGAGATGTATATCCTGCTTTCGGTGATGTAATTCCTGCATTGATGATTGATAACTTAGCTCCCGTGCATTCGTTTCTGTTTCATAAGAGTGATTTGATAGATGTTTCTGGTTTTGACATCACCGAAAGAACGAATGGAGGATGTGAGGACTATGACCTGATATTTAGAATGGCATTGAATAAAGTCGACTTTATAAGTTTGCATAAAGTTGGTGTTGCATATCATCGGCGCGATGGTTCAATGTCTACTAATACCGAGAAAATGAAAAAGGCAATCTTTGATGTATGGTTATACAATGTGTCAACCATGCTTAAATATAATGTTGATATGTCCTTTTCATATATCATCCCTATATTAGCAGGATTGTCATTGAGATTAGATAAAAGGCCTATATCTATGCCTCATGAACTTGAGACTCTGATTATGGATCTTATGACTATTGTTGTTAGTTCAAAAAAATTATTGAATCTAGGGGAGCTACAGTTCCTGCTGGGTACAATACAGAAGCATACTGAGTTATTCCCACTCTATCAATTGCTCAAATCGATAGTCAAGTCAGCAAGTTCGTCTCTGGTCTTAAAACCTCAAGAATTGCTTGATTATAGAATGTATTTGTTAGGAGCTGGATATCGCTTTGATGATCAAAGACTATATAAGATTTTATCTCTTGGCAAAAAACATAACAATAGATTTGCTATATATGGCGCTGGCGATATAGGTCGCAGGATTTATAATATATTGCAAGCGGCAGATATAACTCCAGTATGTTTTTTTGATAAAGATTACACCAAAAAAAAATGTACATGCAAAATACCAATTTTAATGCCCGATAAAATTAATTTTACAAAAATCAATGCCGTCATTATCGCGTCTGATGCCTACTATCAAGAGATATATACGTTAGTGAAAAGCATGAGTTCCGATATTGATGTTGTTTAATATAATTAGTGCTTCAGATGTGGTGGAAATCCACAAAATTATGCTAAATAGCTGTTCCGAATAGTAGATCACGGCATTGTGTACAGATCTAGTTATCACCTGACACCGGCCTCAAACCGGTGTATTGTTTACGCTACTTTAGTGCGCACTTCATTTGGTATCAATTTCAGACCCTTCTTGAACATGCAGTAGGGAGTCTGTTTTTCCATCATCCTGCCCTGATGTGGCCGCTGGGTGTTGTAGTGATCCAGGTAGCTGTCCAGGTCTGTCTGCATCTGCACCACCGACTCATACCAGGTCGTCCACCCTTGATACGGAAGTGTTCATCCAGCAAGGTTCGATGTAGCTGCTCGATAAAGCCGTTGCTCTGTGGCCTGCGTACCTTGGTGGTTTGGTGCTCAATCCCCTCCAGGTGCAGGAACAGCTCGTAGGTATGGTGGTCAGGTCGTCCACAGAACTCGCGCCCGTTATCCGACAGGATGGTCTAGACCCGAGCCTCATGGGCTTCGAAGAACGGCAGTACCGTTTCATTGAGCACATGAACCGAGGTTACCTGCAGCTTGCTGGTGCGTGGCGACTGTAGCAGTCCAGTACGGTTTGCAGATACACCTTGCCCACCCCCTTGAGTGCGCCGACGAAGAAGGTGTCGACCGCCACCAGTTCTCCGGTGTAGTGAACCTCAATCTGGCGTTCACGAAACTCGGGGCTGAAGCGCTTTAACAGGCGAATTTGCTCGTCATTGAGCTCAATGGTCTGCTCACGGTGGGTTTTCTCTAGGCGCAACAAGCGGTCGTGTTTGGAGAGCAAGTCGTGCCGTTGCCATACGCCACGCACGCCACCGGCACTGACATTGATGCCCTGCAGAGCGAGTTCTTGGACGACCCGCAGCGGGCCATGGGTTGGTCTGGTGAGGGAGTAATCGAGGATGGCCTGTTCAATCTCGGGCGCAACCCGATTGAGATGAGCCCCTTTACAACCGGGCTGTTTATCGAGCAAGTCCTCGGCGCCATAGGTCTGGTAATTACGGCGAATTTCGTAGACTGCTGACGGCTGTAGCCGATGAGCTTGCAGGCTTTGCTGACGTTATTGAGTTCTTTGGCGAGCTCTAGCAGGCTGAGTTTGCGACGTGCTACTTTCTCGTTGGTGGTCATACGGTGACTCCAGATAACACGGTAGGGGTACCGTTTTGTTATCCGGTTTGAAGCCGTATGACCACTCCCTTTTGGGTCAACTGTCAGGTGAATACCATTTCCATACATGTGCACTAAAGTAGCGTAAACAAGACACCGGTTTGAGGCCGGTGTCAGGTGATAACTAGATCTGTACATGCCATGTTGCTCTTCACTCTCCATCAGTTTCTTTCAGATGAGGCAATGCCCTTCTAACCCAACGAAGGAATGTGTGTTTGTGCAATATGAATATCATATCTATAAAAAGTTAATGTTGGTCCGTAATTTTATAAGACTTGGCTATTGTGGCGTGTATTATATGTTGCACATGATGAGCTATTTCGATAAATCAGTTTTAAATTAAAGTTTTGAAATGATAATATCATCTGATATCATCGGACTATTTTGGGGTGGGAGGGGATTTTGAAAGGTAAATGTACTTATTTTGTTTTTTTAGTGTTACTGCTTATGTCTGCGACATTCCTTTTTAATAAAAAAGAAATTGTGGTTAATGGCAAAGTTGGTGAGTATGTCAAAGTTTCAATTTTAAAAGAAAGTGATGGTATGCCGTTCACAGACTTAGGTCATGGTCTTTTTTATAAAAATGGCACTGTATTTGGTTGGCCAGATAGTACTGGTGGTTATAAGGTTAACAATGGTAAGTTTGATATAAAAATATTAATTAAACCTCTTGTGACTGAAGTTGTTGGTGATAAACACTCCAGAGTGACAATAGAATGGAATGCACCGGATAAAAACTATATCTCTCTTTATCATGATAATAACCACTCAGAGAATATATCATTAGGTATTCCTGGAATTAAATGGCAACTAGGTGCTAGCAGAGATCTTAGCTATATCTATTGGGTTAATTTTGAACCAAATGGAAGTGGTGATCGAGTAGTTGTTATGGATAGGGTAAGAAAAAATAGAGTTATCATTGGGAGTGACTCATCAATCCATAGAAAACCGATGATCAATGGAGAGTATATATATTGGTATCAAGATGATATTTCAAGTAAAGATCGAAAAATTAAAATAATGCGTATGAGATTGACGACTAATGCAGCGGAAGAGGAGGTATTGTCGAGTATATATCCAAATACAATAACAGATTACACAGTGTTGCCTAAGGGGGTGGTTGCTGTAGTAAAGAAAAATTATGACCAGCAGCGATCTGAAATAGATTTCATAGAGAATGGGAAGGTTGTAAGTACATTTTATGAAGATGATTCTTTCATTCAAAACATATTAACCAAGAATAATGGTGTCTTATTTGAAATAAAAAGACATCGAGATAGTTTTTGTACTGCGGCGATAAATGATAATTACGAGAAAACAGATATAACCTGCATAAGCGGAAAGGATGTTTTTTTATCTAACAATGGTGTGAATCTCGTTAAAAAAACACCTGGTGATTCAGTTATCACCTATAAAGCACTTCTTGAAAGATATTCACCTCCAATCACTGGTTTTTCTATTTATAATAATGACTATGCAATGCTGTCTATCACTGAATCTCCGGTGATACTATCTCTAATTAATATGTATAAAAAAACATCTGACATATCATACTTATATATAGCAGCAGAAAGGGCTTCGCATATAATCAGATCGAATGATAGAAGTGTATCTCATGATGATACGAAGTCAGGTTGGGACGTTAAAGTGTTCTCTAACAATAATAAGGCCACATCATTTCTTGTTCATGATGCAATAATTCTTGATTCATTACTTATGTTGGCAAAAGAAATTGCATCAAGTCAGGAATTGAACAAACGCTATCCTAATTATTTGAATGACTTGAAGAAGGTTTTTCAAAATAATTATGCGCATCATCATAAACAGTTTTATAATTATGATTCTGATGTTTTAGGAATTATTAAAAAAGGAGAGGCTTATTACACTTTTCCTGATGGGGATGGTTATAAATATGACAGAGTAAACCTACCTTTTAATATGATGAACGCGTATGTAAGACCTCTTATAAATTACGCTATAATCTCTCATGATGATAAATATCTGGAGATAGCAACTTCACTAGGTAAGTTATTTAAAAGACATTTGCAATATGTAGAGGATAGCAATTCCTACCTTTGGCCATATTGGTGGGGAATGTATAGGGATGGATGGAGTAAGGGACAGTTATCCAAGAACACTCCTAGTCAAGAAAAATCATCTTCGCCTGACTATGTGGATATAGATCATGCCTCACTAGATATTCGTGCTGTGTTAGCTTTAAAAGAGAATGGTCTTGTGTTTAATAATGATGATTTACAGCGTTTCTTAAATAGAATGCTCATCCTTGTGAAGGATGAAGATTATAAAACGCCACTTTTGATAGACGGAACAATAAAGTCGGCTAATTATAATTCTATAGAGTATTTATGGGGGCAGTTGTCTGAGTTGCGTCCTGATGCTCAGTGTGAGTTTTTAAAAGTGGTAGGCGGTTTTCCATATGTACAAGATGCATATACACCAACAGCAAGATTTGAACTTTTAGGGTATTCATATTTGGTTGATATGGT
This sequence comes from Aeromonas sp. FDAARGOS 1404, assembly GCF_019047085.1. Lineage (NCBI taxonomy): Bacteria > Pseudomonadati > Pseudomonadota > Gammaproteobacteria > Aeromonadales > Aeromonadaceae > Aeromonas > Aeromonas sp. FDAARGOS 1404. The sequence goes on along the minus strand of NZ_CP077237.1, from coordinate 490,758 downwards.
GGAGAACTATAAATGTAATATTAATGGTTATTAGGGCGTTGTTTCCCAAATCGATGCAGCTTGAATGGAACTAACTGAGGGTTCGGTGATCTGATCACCACCATCCTCTTCAAATCTGCATCAGCAACCTTCCTGATGCTCAAGGGGATTTTCAGCCTCACTCTGCGAGCAACACAGGGACTACTCGACTCCCTGTTCGAGTTGATGAATGTACCGCTGTGTGCACCGGAATATAGCTGTGTCAGCAAGCGAGCACGCACGGTGACAGTGGCTTATCGACAGCCCCCAAAGGGAGGCATTACCGACCTAGTTATCGACTCGACCGGCCTGAAGGTATTTGGTGAAGGCGAGTGGAAGGTCAGAAAACACGGCGCCGAGAAACGGCGAGTGTGGCGCAAGTTGCAGCTGGCGGTAGACCCGGTGACCCACGATATCGTGGCAGCAGAAGTGTCATTGGAGAATGTGCCAACCTTACTCAATCTACTGCGGCGTAAGCTGGGACGTGTTTATGCGGATGGCGCGTATGACAGCAATGCCAGCCATCAGCTTATCTCGTGCAAAGGGGCGACAGCCTGTATCCCGCCTCGCAAGAACACTGGACTCTGGAAAAAGGGACATCCAAGAAATGAGGCTGTGCTGGTAATGCGCAAGGAAGGGCTGGCGCACTGGAAGAAGATATCGGGGTATCACCGTCGCTCGCTGGCAGAGACGGCAATGTATCGGTTCAAGCCGTTGCTGGCGGGAAAAATCAGTCTGCGTAACTACAACGGCCAAGTGGGAGAAGTCATGGCGTATGTAAGCGCCATAAACAAGCTGAATACACTGGGCATGCCTGTCAGAAAGCCCCGAGTGTAACGGTCACCAAGGGCAGGGGAAGTCATGACTGCTGGCTGATTTGGGAAACAATGCCGTGATAACTAGATCTGTACACACCAAACTGGACTGAGTTCCCTACATCTTGTGATCTACTATTCGGAACGGCTATTTAGATCTGTACATATAAAAACATAATGCGTTTAACTACATTTTTTAAGTAAGAAATGAGCGTCATCGTGTTCTTCATTATCGTTGTAGAAGCAGGCATGAATCAGTTTGAAGCCATCTAGTTTTGAAAAAAAATGAGCTGCCCCATGGAAGTGATCAATGAATTCAGTACCATATCTTTGTTCTCGCGCAAAAGCATTCGATATGATTAAAAATCCATCATCCTCCAAAGTGGAGTAGATATTCGCCATAACGTTCGGAAGAGACTCAAGGATATACCAAAGTAACTGATTTAGAATGACAACATTCGCGCGAACATGTCCAAAGTCATATTTAAAGCGTGGTGATGTTATGTCAGCACAAATGAATTTTAAGTCTGGAAATAACAGTTTGGCTTTGTTTATGGCTGTCTCGCTAATGTCTAGCCCTACAATGTTATTGTTTTGTGGAAATCCATCTGAAATTAGTTTTGTCACATATCCCAAGCCGCAGCCAACTTCGACTATCATAGATTTTTCTTTAATTGTAGATAGTATTGACATCAGTCTTTGACGTGATAGTTGGTAATATATACTCATTTCAGATGAGGCTGATTGCCCCCAAGGGTCGTTATCTTCCTGATAAAATCTTTCAAAATCACCAACGAAGACTAGTTTATCGTTAATCTCTTTGAAAATATAACTGCCTGATTTACTCATAATGTTCACTCTTGTAGTTTGAAAAGTCACTTATCGACTGATATGAAAAATAGCTCGCCAACAGAGAGGTCTTATTTGAAACTACCAAGTCGATGCCATTTGTACTAAAAATAGTATCGTTTAGCAGTTTGAGGTATGTAACCAAATCTAGACAGTTATACTTGTCCGTCAATACCGTGTTTACGGTTGCATGGCAAGTGTCTTCATCTCTACTCCAATTTACAGCAGCGTAGTCTTCATTTACTGCATCAATAGCTTTATTGTAGTGGATATTTTTCGGAAATGCATCCCAAAAGTATTGGTTGTTATTTAGATCAACCCCAACCAAACAAATTTTTTTATAGCCTTGTCGAACTGCAAAATTTATAACGCAATCAAGTGTTGAGCAATGATGGATCAATGGTTTATTCTTAGAAGGTGGGAAATAAAATAATTTTAAATACTTTTTTAATATATGTGTGTTCTTGCTCTGCATGGTTGTCGGAGAGTACAAATGAACACGTTCTTTATTCGATTTAAGCCTTGTCTCATTGTAAATTAGATGCCTAATCTGCATAAAAACAGGTTCGTTTCTTTCTTTGTTACATAATAAAAACTCATGAATACAATTGAAAGCCGCTTGAGATTTCCCTAATTCAACAAAATGTGCAGTTGGTTTGAAATCATGGAAGTAAAAATAATTAACTCCAATACTATCATGTTTACTAATTAAATCCCACTCTTCATCAGTAATGTTGTTAATACTGCTGCCACAACCTAAAATATATATTTTTTCTGATTTTTTTTCCCATGGTAGTTGGTATGCAGCTGTACCATTTACCTGCCAATGCTCAGATAAGAATTTCTTTGCAAGAAAACGGTCCCATAATGTAGACGCGATTTCCATCTGATCTTCTTTAGGTAAGGAAAACATTATTCTGCCATATAACTTCATTGCTTTAAATAATAATGGTGCATAGAACTTATATGCTAAAGTTTTGAAGTGAAGTTTAAACATATTTTATTCCAACGTTATCTGTAATGCTGAAATTATTTTGGAACCAAATTCTGTTATCATCTCTTTATTATGACAGAATCCAGTAAAAATAATACCATTGGTCGGCCAAAGAACATTCAGTTTCATCATGTTCTCACGAAAACGTTGCTGAATAGTGGTATCCAATTCGACTTGGTCTCTATGCGCCCTGTTTTGTATGGGGATATCAGTAAAATACAATCTATTAATCGATGCTTCTCCAGACAGGCGACAGGGGATGCCTAATTCAGTTAGTTTCTTATTTGTTTGCTCTCGAAGGGTGGATGCTAGATTGTCAATCAAAGAATAGTCTCTATGCTTTAAGCAGTTAATAACTGCGCATGCCGTCGTTGCCATTAATGGGTTGGCAGAAAATGTTCCACCTGAAAGAATTCTTTTTTCTTTATTTTTGAACGTTAATTGTGATACTTCATCAGTAAATGCGACGAGACCTACAGGTAATCCTCCACCTAAAATTTTACCGTAAGTGACGATATCTGGATTAAGCTTCCATTTGGTGCAGGCACCACCGATCCCTAATCTGAAGCCTGTTATGATCTCATCATAAATGACTAGAATACCATTATCTTTACAGAATGCTTCTATTTTTTTTAGAAATGAAATTATATCCCCTCTTGGGTTTGAACCTTGAATTGGCTCTATACAGATTGCCGCTAGCTGGTTCTTATTTTGAGATAATATATCAAATGCTAGTTGGTCGTTATATGGAAGTAAAATGCTGTGTTCGAGAATAGATAATGGAATACCGCTTGGTAATCTTATGTCTTGTCCACCAAAACGACCACCATCGTCTTGTAGTGTCCATTCATTCATACCATGCCAGCCACCATGAAAACTGGCTATTTTGTTCTTACTTGTGGCTGCTCTTGCATATCTTATTGCTCTTTGTGTGGCCTCTGAACCGCTATTGCAAAAAACAAAATTCTTTAACTCATGAGGGAGTACACAGCTAAGTTGCTCTGCTAATAAATGTATTTGAGGATTATTTTTTAAAAAGAGTATGCCTCTTTCCGCTTGCTCTTTTAATGAATGAATAACATCGTCATGGCAATGTCCAAGAATTTGACTTCCCGCACCCAGACCGGCATCAAAAATGGAACTACCATTTTCATTTATTAAAAACGCTCCTTTGGACGATATATATTTAGTCGCATCTTTTTCGTAATCAGCATGATGTATTGTATATTTTTCCATATGTTATTAGCCCTCTTTTTGTGCGATTACAAAAATATTTCCAGCAGTTTTTGTTTTTACCAAAAAATCAGCAAACAGATCTGCGAAATTTTGATCAGTAATATGGCTATTTAAAAAGGCACCTAAGCTTTTTTGAAATGATGGTGATGATTTAATTAATTTTTGTACATAGCTGATGTCTAATGAGCCATTCAAGGTGTGAGTTTCTATTAATTTAAAGCCAGATTTTTTTAATAAAATATCTATTGACGATAGGTTAAACAAATTAATATGCCCAGGAGGAAGAATTTGGACATGCTTGTCACCTGCCGTCATCCATTCAAAACTACTAGTATTCGGTGTTGAGAAAAACCAAAAACCATTTTTTTTAAGTAATGAATGAATTTTATTTGCGACAGTTATTGGGGCCATTACATGTTCTAATGTATCCCACATAGTAATAGCATCAAAGTACGAGGATATATTTAGATCTTCCACCATGCATTGGAATGTTTTGACATTGCAAAAATTTTCTTCAATAAGGCGGCAAGCTGACGCTGATGGGTCACAGGAGAATAATTCGTACGCTAAATTTTGCCGTGTTATGGCGGTTAAGAAAATGCCAATTGCGCTACCTACATCCAATAGCTTTCCGCATGAAAGATATTTTTTGATAATATCAATCCTGCGTTCAAATATTGGCACTCTATTTTCAAATGATTCTATAAAGAACTCATTTTCGAAATCTTTCATTTCACTATTATAGTAATAATCTAGCTGATTTTTATTTGGCATAGGATTGCAAAATATGTGTGCACACTCACAACAGCGTGAAAGCGTAAATCCATATCGCTCAGTAAAGTATTCGATCAAATGACTACCACATATTGTACATGAATCTGAAAATGGGGTGTCATTATCTAAAGCAATGATTTCTCTACATGTTCTCACCATCATCTCATCTAAATGCATTTGTTTCTTTATGGTGTGAATATTGTCGAACAAAATATTATTTTTTGTATTACTCATTTTAGTATTTCATTCCAAATAGTTGCGTGGTTATGTCCATGTAATGTGCCATCAGTATTGCACTTATAACATGGTGAGCATGTTCGATTGCCATTGATTAGTTTTTTACGGTAACTATTGAGTGCCTTGCTATTCCATATATCAACCAATGGTTGTTGAGACGCATTACCAAATTTTATTTTTTTATTCCAGTCTTGCATACATAACATTACATCGCCATTCCAATCAATGGTTAGTGAGTATGCCGTGTAATAGCAAGGGTGGGTTGGCTCTGTTTCCGGTTGATCACCGATCGTTATTGTACCAGCTCGGTTTGTTAATTTTAGCCCAAAACTATCTTCTTTATTATGCCAACGGTCTCTCAGAATGTAGCTATTTTCATTTAAGCCTGCATCGTTAAACATTTTTTTGAACTTCTCAGTTTGTTCTGGACCATCATACATACTTACTACAAAATAGTTTAATCCAGCTTCATATAGTCTTTTGATTTTCTCTGGCTTTAAAAAATCACCATTGGTCACCATTTCTAATCTTATTTTTTTAGGAAAAGCAGCTATAATTTCTTCTAGATGTGGACATTGCATTGGCTCCGAATATCCCGAGAACACAACTACACCGTTATAGTTTAGCATCTCAAGTTGATTTCCAATTTCTTTAGCTAAATCTATGCTCATATGTATATTTTGATTAGGGTATTTATCAGGGTCAACCCGGGGGCAAAAAATGCATTTTCTATTGCAGAGTTCAGTTACATTTATATCAATCCAACTAAATAGGGGGTGTCCTTCAACTATCTGGACAATGTCTATGTAACCTGATTTTCTTCGTAAATTTTCTTTTGTAGATTCATTCAACATATGCTATGTCCATAATAGTGAATTTATAGTTAAAATAGTAATGTTGAGATCCCTGTCCCCCAGTGCCGGAAACATAGGGATAGTCATACATGTTGAGTAAAATTTCGATGCGTTTACAAGTGGCTCATACTTTTCTTTGTAATATGGCTGCAAGTATATAGGGATATAATGAACGTTTATCCCAATGCCATTTTTATTTAAATGGCTGTATAAAAAATCCCTTTTTTTCTTGTTGACAAGAATGATCATTAGATGTCTGGCTGACTCCCTGTCATTAAGTTTTGTCAAGAATGAAGCATGTGATGTATCTATTTCTTGTTGATATTTATGTTCAATTATTTTCCGTTGTGTTAAGAATTCATCTAATTTCAGCATCTGGCTTAATCCCAGCGCTGCCTGGATATCGGTCATACGGTAGTTGAAGCCGAGCATCTGCTGCTCATAGTACCAAGGGCCGTCCGGCTCATTGATAAAGTCTTCCGGTTCACGGGTGATGCCATGGCTACGGAGCATGCGCATCGTCTTGGCAAGCGCAGGGTCGTTGGTCATGGCCATTCCCCCTTCACCAGTGGTGATGATCTTCACCGGGTGGAAGCTGAAGACGGTGATGTCGCTGTAGCGGCCGTTGCCGGTGGGTTCATCGTGATAGCGAGCCCCCAGGGCGTGGCAGGCATCCTCGATGATCCGAAAGCCATACTCTTGCCCTAGGCGGTGGATCTCCTGCATATCGCAGGGGAGGCCGGCAAAGTGCACCGGTATTACTACCTTGGGTAGTTTCCCTTCCGCCTTGGCGGCAATCAGCTTCCTCTCCAGTTCCACTGCGCACATGTTGCCGGTATCTGGCTCAATGTCGACGAAGTCGACTTGTGCACCGCAATAGAGAGCGCAATTGGCTGATGCCACGAAGCTGATAGGGGATGTCCAGACCCAGTCGCTGGGGCCAACGCCCAGCGCCAGACAGGCGATATGGAGTGCTGCAGTACCTGAATTGACCGCCACTCCAAATTTAGCTCCACAGTAGTCGGCAACCGCTTGCTCGAAGCGTGGAACGACCGGCCCTTGGGTCAGGAAGTCGGACTTGAGCACTTCCACGACAGCATCGATATCTGCCTGGCTGATAGATTGACGGCCGTAGGGGATCATTCTGCTACCTTGCTCTGGTTCATCTTCTGTAGCTGTTCAATGGAGAAAAAGTCAGGGTTGCTTCGAGAGTTGTATTCAAATCCCTGCTCGACCATCTTTCCTTTTTCGCCCGCAGCTGTCTTGGAGAAGTCGTTGTTGCGATTATTGAAGTTGATTGTTGGGCCGATCACGAAGAAGTCATCAAATTCAAAGGTGTGATAAGAGTCATCGGCAGGGCACATCACTTCATGGAGCTTCTCTCCCGGACGAATGCCGATGATCTTGTGTGGCAGGTTTGGTGCCATGGCCCTGGCCAAATCTGTGATGCGAACAGATGGCAATTTGGGAACGAATATTTCCCCCCCCTTCATCCGCCCAAAATTATCCAAGACGAAATCCACCCCTTGTTGCAAGGTGATCCAGAAACGAGTCATCTCTTCATGGGTGATGGGCAAGGCATCAATACCCTGATCAATCAGCTTTTGGAAGAAGGGAACAACAGAACCGCGGGAACCAACAACGTTGCCGTACCGAACGACTGCAAAACGGGTGGGGTCTTGCCCCGCAATGTTGTTGGCCGCCACGAAGAGTTTGTCTGATGCGAGCTTGGTGGCGCCATAGAGATTGATCGGGTTGGCAGCTTTGTCAGTTGAGAGGGCGATAACCTTTTTGACTTGATTGAGCAGGGCCGCCTGGATGACGTTCTCAGCACCATGGATATTTGTTTTGATGCACTCCATGGGGTTGTATTCTGCGGCAGGAACCTGTTTCAGTGCGGCTGCATGAACCACGTAATCCACTCCACGCATTGCCATGGTAAGGCGGTTGGCGTCTCTGACATCCCCAATGAAATAACGCATGCAGGAATCGTCGAACTCTTGCTGCATCTCGAACTGTTTCAGCTCGTCACGAGAATAGATGATAAGGCGTTTGGGTTTATAACGTTCCAGTACTGTCTTGACCAATCGCTGGCCAAACGAGCCAGTGCCACCAGTTATGAGTAGCGTTTTATCGTTGAACATTGTGGGCATCTCGTCTCAAAAACAGTAGATGAATCATATGCTAGCAAATAAAGTACCAGCTTTTTCTGTAAAGAGTGTGATCAATTCATAAAAACGGTTTTAAAGCCAAGAGCATCACTCAGGTCTTGGTCTCTTTGGCTTTTGTTACTTTCTGATCGCCCTGCATATATCTTCCACCGCATTGAGGGCTCTCGGGGTGAAGCGGTGCAGCTCATCTGAGTTGATCAAATCGAGTCGCTGATGCTGCACCGCGTCGAGATTTGGCCACTTTCGCCAGTGACGCAGGGCGTCAGGATCTTGACTCCCCGCCAGGATCAGCGATGGGTTGGCCCTGATCACCTGTTCCATGTCCACTTGAGGGTAAGGGGTCTTGGCATTCGCCATGATGTTGATCCCGCCGCAGAGTTCGATGGCCTGAGCCGGCCAGGCATTGCCACTGACGCTGGTGAGCGGTGGGTACCAGAGCTGGTAGAACACCTTGACACCGGTTGGTTGGCCATAGCGCTGTTGCAGGGAATGCAGGCGCGCCAGATAGCGATCGGCGGCTTCGTTGGCACTCTTCTCCACTCCAAGCAATTTGCCCAGCGCCCGCATCTCGGTCGCCAGCGAGGCAAAATCGGTGGGTTCAGAATAGAACACCGGGATACCCAGCTGTTCCAGCGGTGCCAGCATTCGTGACTGGGCCGAGCGCCAGCCCAGGATCAGGTCCGGTTTTTGCGCCAGCAGCGCCTCGACATTGATGCTGCGATAATTGGCCACCTTGGGCTTGTTTTTCACTTCTGCAGGATAGTCGGAGGCATCGTCGATGGCGACCAGCTTGTCACCGGCACCGATGTCATAAAGCAGCTCGGTAAGATGGGGTACTACGCTCACCACCCGGGTCGGAGTGGCGGCCTGCAGCGCAGCGGGTAACCAGGCAAGCAACACGCAGGGCAGCCAGAGCGGCAATCGCAACCATCTAACCATGAAGTAACCCCGCCACAGTGACAAGCAGCGCCAGCATCAACCAGCCCCAGCCAATTCCTTGCAGAATATTGAGCACCTTGCGCGGTGACTCATCATCGGGGTCATCACCGCCGCCAAGTATCGGCCAGCGTTGCAAGGTTCCCTGATAGTAGCGAGGACCACCAAGGCGGATCCGGCACTTGTCTACCAGCAGAGTGAGCAGCATCCCCATGGCGGGATAGGGCCAGAGCGCGCCACTTCGCAGCAGCTGTGCGGCCTGCTTGAGCCGTGGGAGCAGGAGCGGCAGCCCCAGCAGCAGGATGGTGGGTGCATTGAGCCCCTGATAGAGGGCGCTGGCGGCGCGACCAAAATAGCCAAACGCGGGATCCTTCATGCTCCAGCCCTGGCTCATCAGCTGAGTCAGCCGCCAGAGCAGTGCACCTTGTACCCCCGCGAGAGCGTACCCCAGCAAGGGGCCAGCCCATTGGCCGACCAGACGCAGGGCGCAGCTCTCCGTCACTGCTTTGGCGAGCCCCATGGCCGAGAGCTTGCCAGTCTCCCGCTTGAGCCAGGGGGCAGACTGCAATCTTGCCAGTGGCAGGGTCTCCTGCGTGGCGAGCGAGCGGGTGGCATGGGCGAGTTCGCGCAGCTGACGGGATTCGAGCATCAGCAGCAAGAACAGCAGGTCGAAGATCGGCTCGCTCAGGGCCAGATTGCGCAGCGACCAGAGCCCGGCGGCGCAGGGGAGCCAGACTACCAGCATTGCCAGCAGTCCGGCCTGCATTTGCTGGCCGGGTGAACCATCGGGTCTGTGTACCTTGTGCCCCAGCCGGGTCAGCAGGGGCGTGACGGCCGAAAGACGCAGATGGGATGGCCACGGGATCACCGCCTCCAGCAGAGCAGCACCTACCAGAATGGCCGCCGTCGTCGAAAGGAGGGCGTCGGCCATCAAATCAAGCGAGCCGGTCTCGATCACAGCTTGCCGAGCATCTTGATGATCACTTCGGCGGAGTGCTTGCCGGCCACTTCGATAAAGGCATCGAAGGATTCAACCTGTTCCTTGCCAGCGATATCGGACATGGCGCGTACCACCAGATAGGGCACCTTGAACATGTGGCACACCTGACCGATGGCGGCACCTTCCATCTCGACCGCCAGCATTTGCGGGAAGTCGGCGCGAGCCTTGGCGATGGCGTCCGGTTTGCACATGAACTGATCGCCGGTGCAGATAAGGCCGACCTTGGTCTGGTGCTTGCCCTGCTCGGCGATGCAATCCTGAGCGACCGCGATGAGTTTCTCGTCGCAGGGGAAGGCGGCGGGTTGCTGCGCCATCTGGCCCATCTCGTAACCAAAGGCGGTCACGTCCACATCGTGGAAACGCATCTCGCTGGCAATCACCACATCACCGATGTGCAGATCCTGTGCAAAGCCGCCCGCAGAGCCGGTATTGATGACGCAGTCGGGGGCGAATTTTTCCAGCAGCAGGCTGGTGGCCACGCTGGCGGCGACCTTACCGATACCGGAGCGGGTCAGGATCACCTCTTTGCCTGCCAGCATCCCTTGATAGAACTCGCAGCCGCCCAGTTGCAGGGTGGTGGGGTTGCTCATCTGGCTGCGCAGCAGGGCTACTTCTTGCTCCATGGCGCCGATAATACCTACTTTCATTGCTTACCTCGTCTTGATAGCCGTGTGGCTGAATTTAAGTTGCTGTAGATCATAACAAAAGATGGCGTCGACGCCGAGAGGCGCAAGCGAAAGGAGAGATGAAACGCGGCGCTCCATATGGGAGCGCCTCGGGTGACAAAAAGCATTGATGAGGCGCGGCGAGGGCCTTTAGCCGAGCGCGGTATCGAGGGTCATCATCAGGGCAAAGCCTGCCATCAGGCCGAGGGTGGCATAGGTCTGGTGACCGTTGCGGTGAGTCTCCGGAATTACCTCGTGCGAGACCACAAACAGCATGGCGCCAGCGGCGAGCCCAAGTCCGATGGGGTAGGCGATGGCAAGGCCGCTGGAAAGCCCGACCCCGAGCAGGGCGCCAACCGGTTCGAGCAGGCCGCTGGCGATGGCAACCAGCACCGCCACCGAGGGGCGAAAACCGGCGGCGCACATGGCCAGCGCCACCGCCAATCCTTCCGGAATATCCTGCAGTGCGATGGCAGTGGTAAGCGGCAGCCCCACCGACATATCCCCCTGTGAGAAGCTGACCCCGATGGCCATCCCCTCCGGCAGGTTGTGCAGGGCGATGGCAAAGACGAACAGCCAGACCCGGGAGCAGCTCTCATGGCCGGGACCGCAGGGGCCGGTTTTGTCGTGCTCGTGGGGGGTGAACTGATCGAGTCCCAGCATTAACAGCACCCCGAGGGTCATGCCAACTACCACCACGGCGGCGGCGCTAAAGCCGTTGCCGGTAATCCCCTCGGCGGCCTCCAGCCCCGGCAGCAGCAGGGAGAAGGCGCTGGCCGCCAGCATCATACCGGCGGCAAAGCCCAGCATGGTGTCCTCCACTTTTTGCGGTACCGCTCGCAGGAATAGAGCGGGCAGGGCGCCGATGGCGGTGGCGGCAAACCCGGCAGCACCACCGATCAGGCCGTAGCGCACGCGGCTGGTCACTTCACCGGTAGCGAGCATGATGAGACTCTGCAACAGCAGCAACAAGACGGCAGCCAGCGCGATAAAGAGGCCGAGAGCAGTGAGTGGGCGGCTTTGCATCTGGCTACGCAGTTGCTGTGACCAGGATAACGGAGGAAGAGCAGAGAGATGGTCCATAGCATGGCCTCAAGGTGAGCAAAGCGGATAATGGCATTACATCCACTTGGCCGCCCCTTGTCCATGCCTGCAAGGCGATTGCTGCTATCGAAAAATGGCGTCAGGTGAATATGAAGTTTATTGTGATCCGGCTCCGATTGTTGGTTTTGTTAAGTTGCTTTTAATTTTTAAAGAAAAGTGAGGGCGTGGTCGCTTTGTGCTAGAGTGCGCGCCTTTGCGGAACTCTACCTTCCCGGTGTTCTGCATTTTTTCCCGTCAGGAAGGTCCGGGGATTTGCTCATAGGGACGTGATCGCCACACTCCATTCGCCTGTCAGCAGTAGAGGATCACCCGCCACTATGTTTTACAAGAATCTCTCCATCGGCAAAAAGATTGCCGTGGTTTTTGCGGTCATTGCCGCAGTCAACGTTGTCTTCGGTGTTTTTCTCTCCAGCGAATTGCGCGGTGTGCGTGATCGGGTGCTGAACTTTACCGACTCTACGCTGCCGAGTGTCCTGTCGGTCGAAACCCTGCTCTATGACGTCTCCTATGTCCGTCGTGCCCAGTTCGCCTTGCTGATGGTGAACGATGCCGCTGATCTGCAGGCTCGCCGCAGCCGGATCCAGCAGAATATCCAGAAAGTAGACAACGCATTTCACGCCTATGAGGCGACTGTCGGTGCTGATCATGAGCGTCAGGTGTTTAATCAGGCCAAACAACAGTGGCTCAGTTACCAACGTGCAGTGAACGAGTTTGATCAACTGCTGGTACAAGGACAACAAGAGCAAGCCAAGGCACAGTTATTTGCCTCGAATGCTGCTTTTGGTTCTTTGGAGCGGACAGTTAATGCTCTGATCGATGTGAACCTCGGTTTTGTGAAGGAAAACCGCAGCAGCTTGCTTGGCAGCGTCAGCATGGTGACCACTTTCGCCATGGTGAGCATTGGTGCTCTGCTGGTGTTCATGGTGGTGATGACCTGGTTCCTGACCCGCCAGATCTGCCTGCCGCTGCAAGCGGTAGTGGCTCAGGCCAACGCCATTGCCGCCGGCGATCTGACTCATCAGCTGGAGCGTCAGCATATCGGCCGTGACGAGCTGGGCATGCTGGCCAAAGCTTCCCTCAAGATGCAGGACAACCTGCGTGGTCTGATTGAAGAGGTGGTGGCTGCGGTTACCCAGTTGGGGGCGGCAATTGACGAAGTGAGTGCGGTTTCCGAACAGTCTGCCAAGGGTATTCAGAGCCAGCAGCAAGAGATTTCGCTGGTGGCGACGGCCATGACCCAGATGAAAGCGACCGTTGCTGATGTGGCGGGCAATACAGAGCACACTTCTGAGTCTGCCAGTGCGGCTAATACCTTAGCCCGCAAAGGTAATCAGGATGTGCAGCGTTCGCTGGTGGCGATCACCCGTGTGGCGGAAGAGATTGAGCAGGCTGGCACGCTGGTGGCCGAACTGGAGCGTGAATCCGCCCAGATTAACGTAGTGGTCGATGTCATTCGCAGCATTGCCGATCAGACCAATCTGCTGGCTCTCAATGCCGCCATTGAGGCAGCCCGTGCCGGTGAACAGGGCCGTGGCTTTGCGGTGGTTGCCGATGAGGTGCGCACCCTGGCGGGCCGCACCCAGGCCTCTACCGGCGAGATCGTCGCCATCATCGAAACCCTGCAGTCTCGCGCCAATCAGGCGAAAGAGGTGACCGGGCTGAGCTGTGACATGATCCGTCAGTGCGTCACCCAAAGCGAGCAGACCGGCACCGGTATCCAGCAGATCGAAGAGGCTGTCGCCCAGATTGCCGATATGGCGATCCAGATTGCCAGCGCCTGTGGTGAGCAGGATGCGGTGTCTGATGAGCTGGGTCGCAATGTTGAGCGGATCAACGAATCCGCCAATGAGGTGGCGCAGGGGGCGGATCATACTGCCCGCGCGTGTCTGGAGCTGAGCCAGCTGGCGGTGGGTCTGAAGCAGACCATCGGGCGCTTCCGTCTCGCCTGATAAGGGGGCTGGAGTGCTCCGGCCTCTTTATTCATAAAAGTCGGGGCGCTTTGCCTGCCCTCACGACACCCGGCCATGTGCCGGGTGTTTTTTATCTGGCGATGGGTACGAGGCCTGATGGTTGGGGCTCTTCATACAGAGGATGAAGATCAGGGCAAACTGGGAGGGAGATCAGATGTTTATCTCTGCCTGTGTGGTGATATTCAAGAAGGTTGGTTAAGGCGTGTTTGCTAACGAGAGAAGGGCGACGAACTGTTTTGGGGATGGGGAACGGGGCGAGCGGTTGGGGCGCGAGCTACGGGGGAAGAAGAGCATAAGCAGTTGGTTGGAATGCCCTGACAGGGTATATCGCAGCAATAAAAAAACCGGCTTGCGCCGGTTTTTTTATATTGGTGAAGGCTGGGGAGCTGGCTTATTTGGCCAGAGACTCCGGCAGCTCTTCACGGATCTTGCCCAGCATCTCTTTCAGGACGCGCGGGTTGGCAACCACGATGTTGCCGGAGTTTTCGTAGTTGTGACCACCTACGAAGTCGGTGACGATGGCGCCAGCTTCTTTGGCCAGCAGTTCACCGGCAGCTGTGTCCCAGGGTTTCAGGCCGATTTCCCAGAAACCGTCGACGCGACCGGCAGCCACATAGGCCAGATCCAGCGCAGCAGAGCCGGAGCGACGGATGTCGGCACATTCGATGAACATGCTCTGGAACATCTTCAGGTAGGACTCGATGTGGTGCTTTTGTTTGTAGGGGAAACCGGTAGCCAGTACGGTGCCAGCCAGCTCTTTGGCTTTGCCGACACGGATACGGTAGCCGTTCAGCTGGGCGCCGCTACCACGGGTAGCAGTAAACAGCTCGTCACGGATAGGATCGTAAACAACGGCTTGTTCGGTTTTGCCTTTCACACGCAGGGCGATGGAAACGGCAAAGTGCGGAATGCCTTTGACAAGGTTGGTCGTGCCATCCAGTGGGTCAATGATCCATTGGTAGTCCGGATTGGTACCGGCAATCTCACCAGACTCTTCAGCAACAATGCTGTGCTCCGGGTAAGATTTTTTGATGGTGTGAATGATGGCCGCTTCGGCTTCACGGTCAACGTTGGTCACGAAGTCATTGCTGCCTTTTTGGATAGCCTCAATGTTCTCGGGCTGGGAGAAGGCTTTTACTACAACTTGACCGGCGTTGCGCGCAGCGCGCACGGCGATATTCAGCATCGGATGCATAGGTTCACCACTGGATGTTAAAGAACGGGGGATAAAAGGACGCGGTATGATACCAGTATTTTGTGCGATGGCAACTGTTATCCCCCTACGACCAATTGATTACCACTGCCAGATTTGACGGCTCCAATATAGACCAGATCTGCGCTAGTCTTATCCCAGCAGCCGGATACAGGCTGTCATGAGCATAGGGATGTGAACCATGAATTTGTCATTAGTGAGTCAAAATGTGTCTACTGCCAGCGAGGGACTGCTGGCCATTTTACGATCGTCACCCGAGTATGGTGATCACTTTGCCCACATCACCGTGACCCCCCTGGCCCAGTGGCAACCGGCCAAGACGGAGGCGGCGATCCTGCTGATCGACGGCGATGCGCCCTGGCAGGATGCCGGATTTGCCCGGGGAGAGGATGAGACGATCGGTTTGCCGGTCTTGCCGCTGTTGATCCGCAAGGGAGACAAGGAGCTGACGGTCTGCGGGCCGGATGTGCGTGACCCCCGTTTCTATTTTGTCTCAAACGGCATCGTGCTGGATGAGTCGGAGCTGGCCGAGCCTGCCTGCAGCCGGGTGCTGTTGCGCAAGCTGGAGTCCTACTTCCCGCTGCTTTCCCGCCTGATCATGCTGCGCCAGCGCAAGCCGGTCGGCGTGATTAACTAATATCTACTATTGCCAGAGCGCACCAGCGGCGCACCGTGGCCTTGTTTGGCCTACGGTGCGCCGCTTTTTAATGGTCTGGAGCCGGTCACTTGTTGCAAGATGAGGCGGCTATGGTGTTGCACCCTGTTCCAACCGTGCAATCTGGCTATGACCAACAAGGAGTGAATCATGATCGACTTTTACACCGCCGCGACCCCCAATGGTTTCAAAGTGGCGATCGCCCTCGAAGAGCTGGGTTTGCCCTATCGGGTCATTCCTCTCGATCTTTCGGCGCTGGATCAGAAGAAGCCCGAGTTTCTCGCCATCAACCCAAATGGCCGTATTCCGGCTATCGTCGATCGGGATAACGACGATTTCGCCGTATTCGAGTCGGGGGCCATCCTCATCTATCTGGCGGAGAAAGCAGGCAAGTTGCTGCCCGCTGATCCCAAACGCCGCTCTCAGGCCATCCAGTGGCTGATGTTCCAGATGGGCGGGGTAGGACCCATGATGGGGCAGGCCAATGTCTTCTACCGCTATTTCCCCGAGAAGATCCCCGCCGCTATCGAACGCTACCAGAAGGAGGGGCGTCGCCTGTTCGAGGTGCTCGACAGCCATCTGGCCCATCACGAATATCTGGCGGACGAGTACAGCATCGCCGACATTGCCACCTGGCCCTGGGTGCGTATTTATGACTGGAGCGGCATCTCCATCGAGGGATTGCCCCATCTGCAAGCCTGGATGGATCGCATGGCAGAGAAGCCTGCCTGCCAGAAGGGGATCACCATACCGCCGCGCAGAGAGCAGCCCGATGAGCTGATCAAGCAGGCGCAACAGATGGTAACGCGTTGATTTTTAACTGCTGACGGGGCGAAATGCCCCGTAATATTAGAAAAACTAAGGCAAGCCGATTATAAAGATTCGTTCGTTTTTTGTGAGCTGAATCACTATGATGCCCCCATACCACCAAGCGTCCTGTGCGGTGGCTTGGCGGGCTCCCCGCCTACTGTTTCCAAAACTGTTTTTGATTGCATCACAGCCTCTGTGATCAGATTCCTCTGGGCCATTTTGTGCCAGAGGGGCGGCAGCATTTTTTCGATTTTTTGGGACTGATATGGATCGGCACAGTTTTTATCCGTTGTTTTTACTGACCATTCTGATGGTCGCTGTGGGCCAGATGACCCAGACCCTTTATGTTCCCTCCATTCCCATGATGGCGGGGGACTTCAATGTGGCCTCGGGCCAGTTGCAGGCGGTGATGGCCTGTTACCTGATCCCCTATGGCCTCTCCCAGTTTGTCTATGGGCCGTTGTCGGATCGTATCGGCCGTCGCCCGGTGCTGATCGTCGGCATGATGGTGTTTCTGGTGGGCACCCTGATCATTCAGGTCATCCCCCATTTTGCCGCCCTGCTAGTGGGTAGCTTTATTCAGGGGCTGGGTACCGGTGCCGGTGGCGCCATGAGCCGTACCGTGATGCGCGATCGCTACAACGGCGCCGAGCTCAACCGCGCCAACAGTCTGGTGAGCATGGGGGTGATCTTCTCCCCGCTGCTGGCACCGGTGCTGGGGGGATGGCTGACCGAGCTGTTCAACTGGCGCGCCGGTTACTGGTTCCTGTTCGGTTTTGGTGCCGTAGCCACCCTGGCGATCATGGCCTGGTTTGGCGAGACCCTGCCTGCTGCTGCCCGTCAGCCACTGCGCGTCGGTGCTGCCTATCGCCATGTGCTGGGCAACCCCAAGTTTCAGGGCAACCTGCTCTGCCTGATGGCGACCTTTGCCGGTTTGGCAGTGTTCGAGGCTGCGGCCGGTGTGCTGCTCGGCGATGTGCTGAAACTGAGCGCCCGTACCGTGAGCGTGCTGTTCGTGCTGCCGCTGCCCGGCTATCTGTTCGGGGCCTGGCTCTCTGCCAAGCTGAGCTTCCGTTTGACTCAGGGCAAGCTGATGCGTCTGGGGATCGCCTTTCTGGCGCTCGGCTCCCTCATCATTCTGGTGCCGGGGCTGTTCGGGGTGGTGAGTGCCGCCTCGCTGGTCGGTGGTGCGGCTGTCTACTTCATTGGTAGCGGTATTCTCTACCCGACCGCCACTTCCTGTGCCATCGAGCCCTTCCCGGGTCAGGCCGGCACCGCTGGTGCCATTCTCGGCGGGATGCAGAATCTGGGGGCCGGTGTGGTGACCCTGCTGGCGGCCGGTTTCCCGATGACCGGTCAGGTGACTCTGGGTGCCATCATGACCCTGATGGTGCTGATCGTGGCGCTGAGTTTTGTCTGGTTACGCCACCATGGCTCCCCCCACGAGCAGATGGCCATCTAAATTTGCTTGCCTGCTGCAAAACAAAGCCCGCCTTTTGGCGGGCTTTGTCGTTATGGCTGTGTCCGCTTCACACCTTGTCCCATCGGGTTCTCCATTTATTGGGGGGAAAGGTGTAAACCATATTCAGGACGGGACAGTTCGTTGATCATCAGGCAAAGAAAAAGCCCGTCACGCTGGTGACGGGCTTTTGCTGTTGGTACCCCGAGATGCCGTTGCCGGTTTGGGCCCTTGAACCGTCGGTTCAAGGCGGGGATCGGATCTGACCGCAGGCTTCTCGGTCGTGCCGAGCATGCGCAATAGCCAGAAGGCAGATCCCCTGTTTGGTATGAATATCGGCTCGGGGACTTGAACCGGCTGACAAACATCCCAGGGAATTTTAAAACGGTTTGCGATTAGGGCTGTTGCCCCTCTTCGCTGGAATCACCATACTGTCCGTGCTCGATCAGGGCCGCTTCGATGGTGCGCTGCAGCATCTTGATCCGCTTGTCCATGGTCTCAGAGTATTGGTGGTTCTTCTCTTTTTCAAGGCAGAGCTCATGACAGAAATTGAGCGCCGCCATGATAGCCAATTGCTCGTTGCTGGAGACTTTGGAACGTTGACGCAGGTCGATCAACTTGTCGGTCAGCTGCTCGGCGGCCTGGCGCAGGGCATCCTGCTGTCCCAAGGGACAGGATACCTTGTAGGGACGTCCCAAAATGACGATTTCTACGGCCTCTGTGCTCATGCCTTCCTCAATACGGCGGAGCTGATTTCCGCCTTTATCCACGTGGACAACTGGGCGGGACTATATAGCGCAGATGCATAAGTTTCAAGGCCTTGCTGGCTCTGCAAGAGGGAGAATGCTAGGATCCTGACCATTAATTCTGCAAATTTGACTGAACTTTGAGCGGATCCTCGATGAGCAAAACGAACCCCCTTAAATATGCGGCAGTGGCCGACATCATGGAACAACATGAGCTGATGGCCAGCGCAGTAGAGGCCCATGGTGTGATCTGCGGTCTGGTGTGCGGCGGTGTGGCACTGGACGACAAGAGTTGGCTGCCCCATTTCAACGATCTGGTGAACGACGGTTTCGGCCTGCCGGCCCCGGTGCGCCAGGTGATGACCGATCTTTATCACAATGTGGTCGAGAGCCTGATGGCCCAGAAGGGCGTCGAGCTGCTGCTGCCAAGTGATGATGCTCCCCTCGACGAGCGCATCGATTCGCTAGTGGACTGGTCACAGGCATTTCTGGCCGGTTTTGGCGTGGTGCAGCAGGAGCTCTCCCGCGCGTCGGAAGAGCTGCAGGAGATGATCCAGGATATCGCCAGCATCACTCAGGTCTCCGCCGAGTTCGATCAGGAAGATGACGAGAACGAAGCCTCTTTCCTGGTGCTCTACGAACACGTCAAACTGGGGGTCATGATGGCCTTCGAAGAGTTTGGCAAGCGCCCCGATACCCCGAGCGCGCCGCCGACCCTTCATTGAGGTGCGGGTCAACGCGACCCTTACTGAATCTGCAAGAGCGCCTGATGGCGCTCTTTTTTATTTCCTTGTGGTGGCTAACCCTGTGAGGCGCAACCGGTTTTTTGCCGGTGACCTCGCATTCAGTCAGCGGCTTTGTGATAGCATGAAGCCACCTTTTTCACTTCTTCCTCTCTGCTTATGTCTCAATCTGATGTGCGACAGGTCGATGTCACCCTGGTCGGCGGTGGAATGAGCGGTGCCGTGCTGGCCCTCTCGCTGGCAGCCCTGCTTCGATCCGATGGCTCCCCCCTCGAGATCCTGCTGCTGGAGGCAAGCGTCCCCGAACAGCACACCCATTCAGGGTTCGACGCACGCGCCATTGCGCTCTCGGCCGGTACCTGTGATGCGCTGTTGCGACGCGGACTCTGGCCGCTGTTTGCCCCCCATTGCGCCCCCATTACCCAGATTCATGTCTCGGATCGGGGCCACTTCGGTCAGGCTCGCCTGTCGGCTGCCGAATACGGCCTGCCCGCGCTGGGCCAAGTGATCGAGCTGGCATCCGCCGGCAAGGAGCTGCAACGGGCGATGGCGGCCTCTCCCAATATCCGGGTCTGTTGTCCGGCACGGGTGAGCGAGATTGCGCCCGATGAGGAGAAGGTGACCCTCACCCTCGAGAGCGGTGAACAGATTGAGACCCGCCTGCTGGTGGCGGCAGACGGCGGCAACTCCTTTGTGCGTCAGCACTTCAAGTTGCCGGTGACCCGCCACGACTTTGAGCAGCACGCCATCATCGCCACGGTCAAAACGGCGCAAGACCCTGAGGGACGCGCCTTCGAGCGTTTTACCGAAGGGGGGCCGCTGGCCCTGCTGCCGATGCAGGAGGGGCTCTCCTCGCTGGTGTGGAGCGTCGGGCAGCATGAGGTGGATGAGCTGATGGCCCTCGATGAGGCGGCGTTTCTTGCCCGTCTGCAGCAGGCCTTTGGCTGGCGGCTTGGTCGCTTCGAGCGATGCGGCGTGCGTAACGTATATCCGCTCATTCTGACCGCCTGCGACTACCCGCTGGCCCAGCGCACCGTGCTGGTCGGTAATGCCGCACACGCCCTGCACCCCATTGCCGGACAGGGCTTCAACCTCGGGATGCGGGATCTCGACCTGCTTACCGGCGCCGTAGCCAAGGCGTTGGCAGAGGGGGAGGATATCGGCAGCTTCAAGGTACTGAGTGGCTACTGGCAGCAGCGTCAGCGCGATCAGGCGCAGACCGTCTGGCTCACCTCTTCGCTGGCCCAGCTCTTCTCCAATGGTCACGATCCGCTGGTGGCGGGGCGCAATCTGGCGCTCACCCTGATGGGGCGATTCCCGTGCCTCAAGGCGCCGCTTGCCTCGCGCACCCTGGGCTTTGTCGCCGATGTGTGCGGCAACTAGCCAGCACTTGTTGAGTGGAACCTGTTGACCGCCATTCGTTGATCAAAACCTATTGAATAAAGAGGTGATGCCTGCGGGCGTCCCCTCGCTGGCCAGCCGGTCAGCCCTGAAAGGATGAGATGATGCAGATGCAAAATGTGGATGTGGTGATTGTCGGTGGCGGCATGGTGGGGCTGGGGCTCGCTGCGGCCCTGAAACATAGTGCCCTCAAGGTGCTGGTGGTGGAGGGGCAATTGCCCGATCCGCAGCTAGGGGAGGTGGCCGATAACCGGGTCAGCGCCCTGAGTCTGGCCAGCCAGCAGATCCTGCGCCATGTCGGCGCCTGGGACAGCATTGAAGCGCGCCGCCTGCAGGCCTACGACAAGATGGCGGTGTGGGAGCAGGACAGTTTTGGCCATATCGACTTCGATGCCGCCAGCCTGCGTCAGGCCAACCTCGGCCATATCGTCGAGAATCGGGTGATCCAGCTGGCGCTGCTTGAGTCAATTGAAGGTGCCAGCAATATCCAGTTGCTGACCCCCGCCAGAGCCAAGAGCCTGCAGAGCGGCCCGGCGGGCGCCCTGCTGCTCCTTGAAGATGGTCAGGCTATCTCGGCCAAACTGGTGGTAGCCGCCGATGGCGCCCACTCCTGGGTGCGCCGTCAGGCCGATATCCCGCTCACCAGCTGGGATTATGGCCACCATGCCCTGGTGGCGACGGTGCGCTGCGCCGAACCCCATGAGGCGGTGGCACGCCAGATCTTCACCCCGGATGGCCCGCTCGCCTTTTTGCCGCTGTGGCAAGAGAACCTCTGCTCCATCGTCTGGTCGCTGCCTGCGGCCCGCGCCGAGGCGCTCTGCACCTGCGATGACGAGCAGTTCAATCGCCAGCTTACCGCCGCCTTCGATGCCCGGCTCGGTCTGTGCAAGGTGGAGGGGCCGCGCAGCGCGATTCCGCTCACCGCCCGCTATGCCCGCGACTTTGCTCGCGAGCGGCTGGTGCTGGTGGGAGATGCCGCCCATACCATCCATCCGCTGGCGGGGCAGGGGGTCAACCTTGGCCTGCTGGATGCTGCCGCGCTGGCGGAGCTGATCTTGCAAAATCATGCCGCGGGTGAGGATATCGGCCTGCTCGCCAACCTGCGCAGCTACGAGCGCTGGCGCAAGAGCGAAGCGGCTCGCATGCTCGCTGCAATGGAGGGGCTCAAGCGGCTGTTCAGCGGGGCCAACCCGCTCAAGAAGCTGGTGCGGGGCGTGGGATTGCGCGCGGCCAATCTGCTGACGCCCTTCAAGGAGGGGGTGATCCGCGCCGCCATGGGGCTGGAGGGCGAGTTGCCCGCATTGGCCCGTCCTGACTGGGTCGTTGCGGCGACCAAGGGCAGTGCCATGCAGGCCAAGGGTGAAAAAAACTAATATTACTCGCGTTTTTTGACAACAAAAGTAATCCGACAAGGCTGATGACCCGTTTTGGGTGTCAGCCTTTAATTTTGCTCTGGAGCGAAACGTTTTTCTGCAAATTGTGACGAAACGGTAAAAATCAAAATTTAATCTCGCCTGAGTCGGCTTATGGCTGTTTTTATCACTGCATTTATCTTAGTGTCTGGAGTCAGTTTTACGGGAGGGGATTAGTTTTTTTTGAGCGGCACGCTCGCCTGCTTGTCATATAATCCGCTCCGTTCAAGGAATCCCTCTTGCCTGGCAAGGGCAGGAGCGAGCACACACTTTTGGATCCGGTCGCTTTTTGCTGTACGTAGTGCAGTCAGAGCGGTGGCACGGGTCGCAAGGGTGGTCGCCAAAGCGAAAAGGCTTTTTGCTAAGGAAAGAATGCGATGATCCAGACTACTGTACTGCATCCCAAACACCTGGAAGCCGGCGCCAAGATGGTGGACTTCCACGGTTGGGAAATGCCCATCAACTACGGCTCCCAGCTGGAAGAGCACCACGCGGTGCGCAGCGATGCCGGTATGTTCGATGTCTCCCACATGACCATCGTCGATTTGACCGGCGAACGGGTCAAAGCCTTTCTGCAACACCTGCTGGCCAACGACGTGGCCAAACTCACTGTCCCCGGCAAGGCCCTCTACAGCGGCATGCTCAATCCGGAAGGCGGCGTGATCGATGACCTTATCACCTATTATCTTGGCGATACGTTTTACCGGCTGGTGGTCAACTCCGCTACCCGCGAGAAGGATCTGGCCTGGATCCGCCATCACGCCATCGATTTCGACATCACAGTGACCGAGCGTCCCGAGCTTGCAATGATTGCGGTGCAGGGCCCCAACGCCAAGGTCAAGGCCGCAGCCGTGCTGAGCGCCGCCCAGCGCACTGCCGTGGTGGGGATGAAGCCCTTCTTCGGCGTGCAGGCTGGCGATCTCTTTATCGCCACTACCGGCTACACCGGCG
Organism: Aeromonas sp. FDAARGOS 1404; assembly: GCF_019047085.1. Taxonomy (NCBI): domain Bacteria; kingdom Pseudomonadati; phylum Pseudomonadota; class Gammaproteobacteria; order Aeromonadales; family Aeromonadaceae; genus Aeromonas; species Aeromonas sp. FDAARGOS 1404. The sequence goes on along the minus strand of NZ_CP077237.1, from coordinate 467,745 downwards.
AGGATGGTTATGAAATCGTGGTGCCGCAAGAGAAAGCCTGCGAGCTGTGGCAGGCACTGCTGGATAACGGCGTCGCCCCGTGCGGCCTCGGTGCCCGCGATACCCTGCGCCTCGAAGCGGGTATGAACCTCTACGGTCAGGATATGGACGAGTCAATCTCTCCGCTGGCCGCCAACATGGCCTGGACCATCGCCTGGGAGCCGAGCGAGCGCAACTTTATCGGCCGCGACGTGCTGGAAGCACAGAAAGCGGCGGGCAATCAGCCCAAGCTGGTGGGTCTGGTGATGGAAGAGAAAGGGGTGCTGCGTGCCGGTATACCGGTCACCTTCACCGCGGCAAACGGTGAGAAGCGGGAAGGTGTGATCACCTCCGGCTCTTTCTCCCCCACCCTGGGCTACAGTATTGCCCTGGCGCGGGTGCCCCGCGATATCGGTGAACTGGCCGAGGTGGAGATCCGCAAAAAGCTGGTCACCGTGAAGGTCACCAAGCCCGCTTTCGTCCGTAACGGCCAGAAGCTGGTTTAATACCGTTTTGGGGGAGGGCAGTGCCTCCCCCATCCCTTTTCATATTCGTTTTTAAACGCGACTCAAAGATCAAAGGAAGCACAAATGAGCCATATCCCGAGCGAACTGAAATATGCCACTTCCCACGAGTGGATCCGTGTTGAAGCCAACGGCGAGGCCGTGGTCGGTATCACCGAACACGCCCAGGAGCTGCTGGGTGACATGGTGTTTGTCGAGCTGCCGGAAGTGGGCAAGCAGGTCAGTGCCGGTGACGACTGCGCCGTGGCCGAGTCGGTCAAGGCGGCCTCCGACATCTACAGCCCGGTGAGCGGCGAGATCATTGCCGTCAACGAAGAGCTGGAAGGGAGCCCCGAGCTGGTCAACTCCGATCCCTACAGCGCTGGCTGGCTGTTCCGCATCAAGCTCGATGACGAGAGCGAGCTGGCCAACCTGCTGGATGCCGAAGGCTACCAGAACGTGGTGGACGAAGAGTAATGCCCCCGGGCCCTGCCAACACAGCAGGGCCCCTTTGTATGACCGCCAGCCGGGCAAGCACCGGCCGGTGGAAGGGTGAAGTCGCCCGCGCCTGCCGTTTACCAGTCTAGGTGCATAGGGGGCAAATGGGTCCGTTCGCAACAAGGCGATCCCCTCTCGATGCTGCCGCAGCATCCGGTGCCGCACCCTGTCTGCGGGACCCAGAACATGAGTGGAGTCGGTATCAGCCGACGATCAGGAACATCAGGTCTTGGTTATCAGGATGTCATGCCAGGACTTATTTATCAGGAAATAGGGAAATGACCCAGTCACTGTTTGAACTTGAGCAAAAAACCGATTTTGTCCGCCGCCATATTGGCCCGGGCGAGGAAGAGCTGCGCCAGCTGCTGGCGACCGTCGGGGCCGAAAGCCTGGACGATTTGATTGAACAGACCGTGCCCGCCGCCATTCGCCTGCCGGGCCCGCTGGGGATCGGTGCCGGCATGACCGAAGTGGAAGCGCTGGCCAAGCTCAGGGGCTATGCCGCTCAGAACAAGATTGCCAAGAGCTATATCGGCATGGGTTATCACGATACCCATGTGCCCCACGTCATTTTGCGCAACGTGCTGGAAAATCCGGGCTGGTATACCGCTTACACCCCGTACCAGCCCGAGCTGGCGCAGGGCCGTCTCGAAGCCCTGCTCAACTTCCAGCAGCTGACGCAGGATCTCACCGGCATGGATCTGGCAAGCGCCTCCCTGCTGGATGAAGCGACCGCCGCCGCCGAGGCGATGGCGCTGGCCAAACGGATGGCCAAGTCCAAATCCAACCTCTTCTTTGTGGCCGATGACGTGCACCCGCAGGTGATCGACGTGGTCAAGGAGCGCGCTGTTCACTTTGGTTTCGATGTGGCGGTTGGCGCTGCGAGCGATGCAGTGAGCGAAGAGGTGTTTGGTGCCCTGTTCCAGTACCCCACCACCACCGGTGAGGTGAAAGATCTGCGTGCCCTGATTGCAGCCGTACAGGCCCAAAAAGGGCTGGCCTGCGTCAGCGCCGACCTGCTCTCTTTGCTGCTACTCAAATCCCCGGGCGAGCTGGGTGCCGACGTGGTGTTGGGCTCCGCCCAGCGCTTTGGTGTGCCCATGGGTTACGGTGGCCCCCATGCCGCCTTCTTCGCCACCCGCGATGCCTACAAGCGCTCCATGCCGGGCCGCATTATCGGCGTCTCCAAGGATGCCCGTGGCAAGGCTGCGCTGCGCATGGCGATGCAGACCCGCGAGCAGCATATCCGCCGCGAGAAGGCCAACTCCAACATCTGTACCGCTCAGGTGCTGCTGGCCAACATGGCGAGCTTCTACGCCGTCTACCACGGCCCGGTGGGACTGAAAACCATCGCCTCCCGCGTGCACCGTCTCACCACCATTCTGGCCCTTGGCCTCAAGGCCAAGGGCATGCCCCTCAAGCATGCCAGCTGGTTCGATACCCTGACCGTGCTGACGGCAGATAAAGCAGCACTTATTGCCAAGGCTGAAGCTAATGGCATCAACCTGCGCGCCGATCTCGACGGTGCGGTAGGGGTCTCCCTCTCTGAAACCACCACTCGCGGCGATGTGGCCGAGTTGTTCGAACTGTTCCTAGGGGCAGGCCATGGCCTCGACATCGAGGCCCTCGACAAGGCGGCGCAGGCCCATCACGCCATCCCGCAGGATCTGCTGCGCACCGACGCCGTGCTGACCCACGAGGTGTTCAACAAGTACCACTCCGAAACCGAGATGCTGCGTTATATCCACCGTCTCGAAGCGAAAGATCTGGCGCTCAACTACGCCATGATTTCACTCGGCTCCTGCACCATGAAGCTCAACGCCACCGCCGAGATGATCCCGGTGACCTGGCCCGAGTTCGGTAAGTTGCACCCGTTCGCTCCGCTGGCGCAGGCCAAGGGCTACCAGCTGCTGCTGGCCGACCTCGAAAACTGGCTGGTGAAAGTGACCGGTTACGATGCGGTCTGCATGCAGCCCAACTCAGGTGCCCAGGGCGAATACGCAGGTCTGCTCGCCATCAAGAAATATCACGAGTCTCGTGGTGAAGGGCATCGCGACATCTGCCTGATCCCAGCTTCTGCCCACGGCACCAACCCGGCCTCTGCCCAGATGGCGGGGCTCAAGGTGATCGTCACCGCCTGTGACAAGTCCGGCAACGTGGATCTCGACGACCTGCGCGCCAAGGCGGCCGAGGCGGGGGATCAACTCTCCTGTCTGATGGTGACCTACCCCTCCACCCACGGGGTGTACGAGGAGACCATCAAGGAGGTGTGCGACATCGTTCACCAGCACGGTGGCCAGGTCTATCTGGACGGCGCCAATATGAACGCGCAAGTCGGGTTGACGGCGCCGGGCTTTATCGGGGCGGACGTCTCTCACCTCAACCTGCACAAGACCTTTGCCATTCCTCACGGCGGTGGAGGCCCGGGCATGGGCCCCATCGGTGTGAAGAAACATCTGGCACCGTTCGTGGCTGGTCACGCCGTGGTCAAGACCGACAAGGAGAGCCGTGACAATGGCGCTGTGTCGGCTGCACCGTTCGGCTCGGCCAGCATCCTGCCCATCAGCTGGATGTATATCGCCATGCTGGGTGACGAGGGGCTGAAGAGATCCACTCAGGTGGCTATCCTCAACGCCAACTATCTGGCCAAGAAGCTGGGTGAATCCTTCCCGGTGCTCTACTCTGGCCGCAACGGTCGGGTGGCCCACGAGTGCATTCTGGATATTCGCCCGCTCAAGGAGGCTTCCGGCATCAGCGAGATGGACGTGGCCAAGCGGCTGATGGACTACGGCTTCCACGCGCCGACCATGAGCTTCCCGGTGGCGGGTACCCTGATGGTCGAACCGACCGAGTCGGAATCCAAGCGCGAGCTGGATCGCTTCGTCGAAGCGATGACCTCCATCCGCGCCGAGATTGCCAAGGTGCAGGAGGGGCAGTGGAGCCTCGCCGATAACCCGCTGGTCCATGCGCCGCACACTCAGGACGATGTGATGGATGCAGAGTGGTCCCGCGGCTACAGCCGTGCCGAGGCGGTCTTCCCGTCCAACGCCGTGCGTGCCAGCAAACTGTGGCCCTCGGTCAACCGCATCGACGACGTCTACGGCGATCGCAACCTGTTCTGTGCCTGTATCCCGACTGAGGATTACGCCAAGTAAGTGGCTTCTTGATCACGGCCATTTAAGTTGGAAACCGTGACATTGAAGTTGGAAACCGACCATTCAAGTTGGAAACTCAAAGGCCCTGCAACAGCAGGGCCTTTTTATTATTCCGTGGACTGAGAGTCATTAAATTATAAAAATGATCGCATTTTGATCTTTCAGCCGTGTTGGGGAAGGTGCGAACAAGTCTCTGGTGTGAGACTATCAGTCTCACTTGGTATCAGGGATGAGGTTCAGCATGGTCCAACAGTTTACTTTCGCGGATAGCAAGTTCAATGGTAAACGCCGCAAAACCCGCAAAGAGACATTCCTAGCCCGCATGGACGCTTTGCTCCCATGGGCCAGAATGCTCAGTGTCATTGAACCGGTCTACCCGAAAGCTGACAACGGCAGCCGTTCCTATCCACTCGACACCATGCTGCGAATTCACTACATGCAGCAGTGGAATAACCATCTGCGATGGCGCCATGGAATATGAGCTCTACGAGATTACTTCTCTGTGCGGTAGATGGGCATACAGATGACCGAGTTGATAAGAGAAGAGCCCACCAAAAGAGGTGACGCTACCAACCAATACCGAAACGGCGCAGATATCCAAGCCATTTGATAAGGAAACTCCACCTTCAGAGAGGGTTTAGAACAACATGAATATTGATTGGGATGTTGTGCGAAAAAACATAAAATTTTTAGTTGCACTATATAGACCTTCATTAGCGAAAGCACTAAGTGTACCGTTGTTGTTGGCAGGAGTAGGCATTCTCAACACTCCTTTATGGCTAGATATTTTAAATTGGCTTTTGAGTAACCAAAAATTCTTCCCAGAATATAGTGGGCCAATATCAACTCCAATGTTTATAACCGGGTGGGTGTTAATTGGTCTAAGTATTTTTATTTATTTTATTGAAGTGTGGCTTCAAATTAAATCAATGCGCCAGGAAAGTGAAAAAAAGCTACTGGATACCGTTAAAAATCATCCAAAACAAACAGCGGATTTGATAGTTGATCAGATGAGGGGGGCCGGATTTACCGCTCAGCATCTTCAAGACGAAAGAATAGAAAAACTTGCCCACGAAATTACCTTGCTGAGATTTTTCGGTTCTTTTCCTAAGGAAGAGAAATCGATTGCTTTAGCAGAAAGCATTATTGATGGAGAGCTGTCCGGCGGCACCCCTCAAGTAAAAGCTAGGGCGCTAGCGCTAATTGCAAGATACTTATGTGTAGGAGAAAGGGCTCAGCTAGCGAAAAAATGGCTATCATGTTCTAAAAAATTGTGTCAAACGGAGGAGGCTGCGATAGCACAGGCCTTTATCGATGCTATTGAATTGAACAGAGTAGATGCGGCGTCTGGTTTGCTTGCAGGGGGGGCTTCAAATTATTCTGCCTTTTTTATGATTAAAAAAATAGTAGAAGGAAACGACGCTGCTTTGCTCTGGTTAGAAAGTGCAGGATTAAGCTCTCAAGATTTAGACAATGATGGCAAAGTCTTTTTGGTTTCTACATTGTTGATAGAGCATCAATGGGAAAAGGCTTTAGATTCGGCGCAGACGATAGGCGACGCATCATTTTATATTTCACCAGCACTGGCGCAGATTTCTGCGTTTGCATTCTTGGTAAATGCAATTAAGGCTGTTGAACTCCGCGAGAGCGTGTTGGCTTTTATTCCTTTAGCAGCAGATAAGTTTCCACTTGCAGATGATTCTGAATCGACAGCGCTTAGAAATAGAGCTGTCGAACTATTCAAATGTTGTTCAGGTCAGGCAAGGCACCTCGGTGCTGAAGATGTCGCTAATATATCAGATAAATATGTGCTGTGGTTACAGCTTAGAAACAGTGAAACACACGAACAAGCAATTTTAGAACTTGAGAGCTACTTTGTTAGTTACACTCAGAAAACACTTGAGAATTTGTCATTGGCATTTGCTTTTGGAATTGAAATCGATTTTGATGCGATAGAAAAGGAAGTAAATAGACAAACAGCACTAAGTCCAGAGAATGATGCAACTCTTGGTTTAGCCAGATTTGTATTGGCACAGGTACAAAAGCCAATATCGGCAGCAGTGGATTATATTAACCGCCACAGAACTCAAATGGAAGCCGCCGTTAATTCCAGTGCAATTAGTATGCTAGAGATAGAGGCATTAGCGAAGTCAGGGTTGGTCGATGATGCACAACAGCTTTTACAGAAGGTCGGGAATTCTGGAGCGTCAGATGCTGATGTCAGAAAGTTGCAAAATATCATCGAATCAGTTAAGGGGGCTGACCCAGTTGCATTAGCTATAAGTCAATATCAACAAAGTGAAGATACAAGTGATCTTGCTCATTTGGTAAATTTGTTAGAAAGGACAAATCGAGGTAGTAAATACTACTCATACTGCCGAGATCTTTTTTACCGTACAGGCCAGGAAACTGATGCTATCAGAGTCTGTAATGCGGCCTGTTTATTGGGGCGGTTTGCTGAACTTCATCAGTTTTTATTAGATAAGATAGATCTTGTAAAAAGAAGCGAGAGGCTGCAAGCCCATTGGGCTTGGTCTCTTTTTAGAAAAGGAGACTTAATCGGTGCTCATGAACAGATTGTTCGATTGAAGCAGTATAAGTCGCAACAGACTGATCTTAAAACTCTTGAGATCAATCTATCTATATTTGGTGGTGACTGGGAGTCTCTTAGCATTTTTGTGGAAGATTGCTGGAATAATCGGGATGAGTTAAAGGCCAATGACCTTTTACAAGCTGCCCAGTTAGCTAAAGCAATTTCTCCACGGAGAGCAAGGCAAATTTTAGATTTCTGTACAGGAAAATATATGGATGATCCTCAAGTGCTAGCATCATCATACTTCATCGCTACAACAATGGGCACGGAGGACAATCAAGAAACATCAGCATGGCTCAATAAGGCAATAGATCTCTCTAATGACAACGGTCCATTGCGAAGGGCTTCATTCGAAGATGTAAGGGAGATGGTGTCCGAGGCTAGAGAGAAAAATGAGAGGGTCTATAAAGCCTATTTAGATGGCGATGCACCCATTTTTACAGTGGCGGAACTATTGAATAAGACAATGTCTGATTTTTATCTGATCCAGCCATTTGAAAATAAAAAGGCTAAAGATATAAGGCGGAAAAATGTAATTCCGCTATTTCATGGTGTAAGGTTGGATCAGGTCATTGTTGGTAATACAATTGTAGTCGATGCTTCCAGTGCTTTGGTGATGGAAAATATTGGGATATTAACCCATCTGTTTGATTGTTTTGAAAAAATAGTTATCCCGCATTCTTTTATGCGATGGCTTTTTGAAGAGAAGCAGAAAGTTGCTTTTCATCAGCCGAGCCAAATTGAAAAGGCAAAGTATTTTGAGCGGCTTGTTACTGATGGCAAAATTTCCGTTTTTCATCCTAAGAAAATTAATAATCCTGAGCTGGCACTAGATGTAGGTGAAGAGCTTGCGTTTATGCTAGAAGAGGTGCGTGAGAATCCTGCGAATGAGTCGCAATCTGTGGTCGTGTGTTCCTACCCTGTATATAAGGCAGGAGGCACCTTTAGAGAGGTGGAAGCTGACCTTTCTTTATTTCATCACAGTCTGACTTCATGTTCCCAATTAATAAAAAAACTCAAAGATCTAGCCGTAATCACTGAATTTCAGTGTGTTAAAGCCTTAAATTATCTTAGCCAGCACGAAAAAGAATGGCCTGTCGATCTTGAAGTGGTCAGTGGAGCACGATTATTTCTCGATTCACTGTCAATTACCTACCTGATTACCGTTGATATGCTTGATAGACTTAGCGAAGCCGGATTCGAAGTGTATGTATTTAAGGGCGAGCGTGATAGATATAGAACGCTGATAAACTACGGTTCAGTTGTCGAGCAGGCAGATTCGAAAATAGAAAGTATAAGAAAGTTGTTTTTTAATGGGCTTACATCTGGGAAAGTTACACTCGCTGAAATACCTTTAAAAAAAGACCAAGTAGCTGCTTCTGAGAACAATTATGCCAAGCCAACAGAAGAGCTTTTTGAGGCGCTAAAAATATGCGATGCAGCTTTGATAGATGATCGATTTATGAATAAGCATCGAAATATTGCATTTGATGAAAGAACAGTACCAATCTATACATCATTAGACTTTATCGAGACGCTACACCATAAAGGACTTATTTCTAAAGCTCAGAAGCTTGAATTCAGAACATTACTTCGGGAGTTTGGGTTAGAGATTGTTAGCATTTCCAGTGAAGAGCTTGAATATCACCTAAATCACTCCGTTATGTCTGATGGTGAGTTTAAACCAACTAAACAGCTAAGAATGATAAGAGAAAATCTGTTTTTGATCAGGATTAGTGGTCTGGTTCAGCTCCCAAGAGATGCCCAGTGGCTACATGAGACGATGAAGACTATTGCAAAAGCAATAAAAACTCAGTGGACCGCCGATATCTCACCTGAACTAAGTCGCGCTAGCTCCTGCTGGCTATATGAGCTTATGGGTTATAGGGAGTGGGCCCAAGCTCATAAAATAAGAGGGGATGAAGGTATGGCCTATTTAGGCGAGGTTATTAAAGTGAATTCAGTGTTGATTCCGCCGGAGTCTTTATCAGACGAGCAAAAGAAAGGCTACAAAGCATGGTTGGATGAGTTTGTTTTGGGGCCGCTAAAGGATAATGACCCGTGGAGCTTTAAGACTGTAATTGATTCGATGAAGTCGGAGGTTAAAAGTATCGCTCAGAAATCGATACTGGAGGAAGAGGTTTATGACTAACTCATATTCAGTGCGAGCTTATATGGTTTCGCACACTCTCAATTTATTCCCCAGTTTGGTGAGAGAGGAACTATTATCTGATAGTAAGTTGTTGGAAGAACTAGAGCTAGTAACAGATGTCACGATTAGTTTTGGTGATAAAGAAGTCGCATTTTCCAGAACCGCTCTCTTTAAAGCTATTCGCAGTACTTTTGACAATGTCGAGGAAGAGTCCTCCTTAGAGGATATTAATCGCAATGTTTGGTTTCTACGAAATATTCCAGAAGAAAGTTCAGCATTTTCTTTAACCAAAGGTGATGTGCAGATACTTAATAATAGTTTTTGGCCGCTTTTGGGAGATATCGACAGACGGTTAAGTATATTTGAGACAGTAGCGAAGAAGAGTTGCCTTTCGAAAGAGGAGTTTGAGTACTGGAGAGCAGTTCTCTCAATGGAGGCAGTAAGTGATGATGATGTATCTGACTTGTTGCTTGATTTGGATTTATCACCAGCCCACATTAAAGGTGTGTTAAAGAATGAGTTTCAAGGACCATCAAATAGTGTTTCAACACTGGTCCCAAATGAAATTTGTTATTATGAACGGCTTGTGGGTAAGTACAGCGGGAGTAAAAACATTGAGGAGTTCTGTAATAATGAACTCAAGCAGTACCTCGAAGGTAGAATAGAAGGTGGAGTAACTGAAAATAATTTATTGCTTTGTATGCATAAGTCAATATCAAAAGTCATTTCAACTAGGCTCGTTGACGAAGATTCGTATCAGTCAATAGCAAAGCGAGCAATTGAAAGCAGTCATCCGATACTTTTGATATCTTGCCTTGAAATCGGTATTTTGAAATTCGCAAATTCATTAGATGCGACTCTTAAAGCTCTTTTTGAGAGTGTGTCGGCTGTAAAAACATTAGAAAATCTACGTCTTTTTTGCTCGATGGCTGTTTTCGTCGATGGTGAACTGGCGCGACTTCAGATATTTCGCAGTATGCCACCATTCTACCGGCGTCTCGCTTCACTTGCCCAGTCAGCCTTAATTGTTGAAGCTGCACTGGAAGAAAATGTTACCTTTGACAAAGTAGAGCAATGGGCGGCTCAACAGAGAGGGCTTTATTTTTACTGTCAAAATTTTATTGATCTACTAGAGGAGCCAAGATGGTTACCAACGTACTTGACAGCAGATCAATTCATTAATGAGATTTATGGGCGGGTATATAATGTATGTCAAGAAGTTGGTGAATTCGAGATCGCTGAATGTCTGCAAGAAGAGCTTATGACTGGTTCTCGACTCAATATGAATTCGTTTTTACCTGGACCGTTGGAAGGTAACTCTATTCCAGCTGATGTGCCGAGAGAAATATTTAATTTGCTTGATAAGCAAGTCGGCGCTAATGTTTCATTAGCATCGTTCAAAGTTTTGATGAATTCAGCGCCTTTCTGGAAAATTGATGAAAAATATTTGGAACATACAGTTTCGCTATTAGAAAGCGCACAGCATAAGTTATCCTCGGTAAACGATAAAGATTCAGTCTATCAGGTGCTGAACGGGTTAGCGCAAGTTTCTTGTCTGACTAGAAGCAGAAAACTTTCTGCGTCGGTAGTGATTTTAAGTCGTCTATATCGGGACTATATTGATGTGGACTCTGAGCCCGAAAACTATCTTTCATTAGGTTTAGTCGCAGGAGCTGCCTTTGAGGATAAGAATGACTGGGCTGAATATATAGGGCAATGGTGTACAGAATTAGCATATCTGCCAATCAGTGATGATGCAATTTTTAGAATAGAGGCAATGCTCGAAAGGCTTTGCATCTTGGAACCTTATTTGTATCACACCTGTTCAAAGGCTCTAGACATATTTAAGATGCTGAGTAGAAAATAATTTGTATTATCAACTGGTGTCCTGACATTAAGGGAAGGTTAGGGAAAGAGCGAATAAGTCCTTGATGTGAGATCATAAGCCTCTATTGGTATGTACAGATCTAGTTATCACCTGACACCGGCCTCAAACCGGTGTCTTGTTTACGCTATTTTAGTGCGCACTTCCTTCGGTATCAATTTCAGACTCTTCTTGAACATGTTGTAGGGGGGTTGACCCTCCATCATCCTGCCTTGATGTGACCGCTGGGTGTTGTAGTGCTCCAGGTAGCTATCCTGGTCTGCCTGCATCTGTTCTACCGACTCATACCAGGTCGTCCTCCCCTTGATACGGAAGTGTTCATCCAGCAGTGTGCGATGCAGTCGCTCGATAAAGCCGTTGCGCTGCGGCCTGCGTACCTTGGTTGTCCGGTGCTCAATCCCCTCCAGTTGCAGGAACAGCTCGTAGGGATGGTGGTCAGGTCGTCCACAGAACTCACGCCCGTTGTCCGACAAGATGGTATAGATCAGTGCCTCGTGGGCTTCGAAAAACGGCAGTACCGTTTCATTGAGCACATGGACCGAGGTCACCGGCAGCTTGCTGGTGTAGAGCCCCCAGGCGTGGCGACTGTAGCAGTCCAGCACTGTTTGCAGATACACCTTACCAACCCCCTTGAGCGCGCCGACGAAGAAGGTATCGACCGCCACCAGTTCCCCGGTGTAGTGGACCTCAATCTGACGTTCGCGAAACTCGGGGCTGAAGCGCTCTAACAGGCGAATTTGCTCGTCATTGAGCTCAATGGTCTGCTCACGGTGCGTTTTCTCAAGGCGCAGCAAGCGGTCGTGTTTGGAGAGCAAGTCGTGCCGTTGCCACACGCCACGCACTCCACCGGCACTGACGTTGATACCATGCAGAGCCAGTTCTTGGGCGACCCGCAGTGGGCCATGGGTTGGTCTGGTGAGGGAGTAATCGAGGATGGCCTGTTCAATCTCGGGAGCGACCCGATTGGGATGAACCCCTTTGCAGCCGGGCAATTTGTCGAGCAATCCCTCGGCTGCATATTCCGGTCGAAAATGAACACCTATTCCGGTTTAAAATGAACGCTGATTCCGGCTTGCGTGTACACCGATTCCGGACACCTCAGAGCACGTACTCTGATGTCAGATGAACCGTCCTGTTCCAACGTCCTGGATCCATAACTGCCGCGCTGCGCTTGGCTGCTGGCTTGTTCGGTGAGTCGAAAAGATGCCTCCCCTCAAAGCTCAGCTTCTGCTCGAAGAATCCCTGTCAGCATACTTTCCGGAAATGGTGTTCACAGATTCCGGAATCACTGTTCAACTTCACCAGAATACGCATCGGCACCATAGGTCTGGTAATTACGGCGAATTTCGTAGAACTGCTGACGGCTGTAGCCGATGAGCTTGCAGGCTTTGCTGACGTTATTGAGCTCTTTGGCGAGCTCTAACAGGCTGAGTTTTACCGGTTGATGAGTCAGGTGATGCCCGGTTGGGAAAAGACCAAAGCGAAGCTGGATGGCATGTCTAATCGCTTGTTGACGTGAGTTATCCGCTCGTCAGTCACCCATGCATATTCCGGTCGAAAATGAACACCTATTCCGGTTTAAAATGAACGCTGATTCCGGCTTGCGTGTACACCGATTCCGGACACCTCAGAGCACGTACTCTGATGTCAGATGAACCGTCCTGTTCCAACGTCCTGGATCCATAACTGCCGCGCTGCGCTTGGCTGCTGGCTTGTTCGGTGAGTCGAAAAGATGCCTCCCCTCAAAGCTCAGCTTCTGCTCGAAGAATCCCTGTCAGCATACTTTCCGGAAATGGTGTTCACAGATTCCGGAATCACTGTTCAACTTCACCAGAATACGCAACCCACAGCCCGGCAGGCCACCCTTGCCGGGCTGAATTTTTTGGTATGGATGCATTGATTGCTCTTCGCATGGAGCCTTTTGTAGCCCAAAATGGACATTTTTTCTGAGCGGAATCACCAATCGCCTCAGAATAATGTTCTATATCCGCCACCCTCTTATGTCAAAAAAGGAATAAAAAATATTTGCTTATTATTTATAAAAATAAATATTCGTGATTATGTATGCTTATGTGATTTTTTATAACTCTATGTTTTTTAAGATAAAAAATGAAATTTTGTTGAGTGTGGCATTTTTGCCATGATAGCGTCGATAGTTATTATTTATAAAAATAAATAAGTAAAAACAACGTCTTACGTGCGCCATTGCGGTTGACGACTCCCTGCCCAGTTACTAGGTTGTATGCAAGTCAGGTAGGAGTAGTCATGCAGCAAAAAACGGTTCAGCAGCCCATCGTCACCGATGCGGAGATCGCAAAAACAGAACGGTACAACCGCAGTATCCAGGCTCGGGGGTATCGGCCCTGGGTCACGGTGCGGCAGTCCCATACCTATGGTCAGGGGCAGATTGTGTATAGTCACAAAACTCGGCGTGAGCATCATCTGCTGAGTCGTGGCGAGAGGGCACCATTTTTCTATTTCGAACGCGATCCAACTGTTATCGACATTCTCGAACAGTATCCGTTACCACTGCATGAAACGCTCAAAATTGCGGCATCTCTGCACATTGTCCATCCTGGTAATTACAAAGAGCGGGCGAATTATGGTGGCCGCATCCCAGCCAAAACTATGACTCAGGATTTTGTCATTATTCGGCAAACGGAGGCAGGGAAGCATATATTGAGTCCATATAGCTTCAAATATTCTGATGCGCTGGATCCAGAAATAACATCCCCCCGTGTTGTTAATCGTACAAGGGCAAAGGAGAAAATTGCCATTGAATATTGGCGTACTCAAAATATTGACCATGTGCTGTTAACGGAAAAAAGCTTCGATAAAGTACATATATATAATCTGGAGTTCCTACGTGAGTGTTTTGATACGCCTGAGTATATTCAGGTATCTGAGGCCATATACCTCATTATATTGGGACGAATCAAACATCACCTGATTGCCCGTCCCTCAAATACCTTGTTAGTGTTGATCCAGCTGGTGGCCAAGGAGTTGAATATTTCTGACGTGCAGGTGAAATGTGTATTTCAATATGCAGTTTACCATGGTGTTATAATCGTTGATCTTACACAACGTTTAGAGTTGTATAGGCCTGTGCCATTCAACGAGGTGGTCCATGCGAGTTAACCAGAAACTGATCACTAATACAAATGGTGGTTCAGAGTTTCTGATTGTCTCTATTTGTTATGACATGGGGTTGTTAGCTGTAAGTGAATTATTAGATGGGCCACCAAAACGGCCGACTAATCTATTAATCGAGAATGTCGAGTCTAATATTGAAAGTGGTGAGTGGACTCTGGCTGAACATCAATTTCCAAAAGTTTTATTTTCCTCTGATAGTGAGCTAGAACCTCAATGGATCAAGATTCGCAATGAGAGGTTGGCTGTAATTAGTCCGTTGCTTAGTCAGCCTGAATTGTTACATCGCTATTTATATGGTGATGCAAGTGGTATATTGAAAACATTGATTGAACATTCCGGCCGAAGTAGGAAATACATTTGCGCTCAATTGAATAGTTATTTCTTTTTTGGAGCTTTTCCAAATTCATTGCTTCCACACTATTTTAATTGTGGCAGCAACTTTCAACTACCAGATGTGCCATTGGGTCAGAAAGCAACCAAGAGTGGCCCAATTACTCGATATGGTACACCATATCGTGGCATTACTCAGCGAGATATTATACAAATTGAGCGTTTTTCAAAATCTATTAAATCTGGCTCTGAAGTGAGGTTGTCAGAGCTATACTTTGACTATTGTTTGAAATATGAATGTGTCAATGTTTTACCGAAGGGCATTGAGGATTGTGACATAGCAGAACCAATTAAAATGTTACTTCATAGGGAATATTTAATATCACCAAGAATATTTAAATATCATCTGAAAAAGTTCGTCAGTGATCTCACGTTCCTGAAAAAGCGAGTAGGCAGTATTAATTATTCCCGTGACCATGCAGGAAAACCAGGTCTTGCCCGTGCCGGCCTGCGGGGGCCAACGTCACGATATGAAATAGACAGTACTATTGCCGATGTTTACATCCGTTACCCGTACAGTAACGATGAGCTACTGAGTACTGGAAGACCGGTTATATATTTTGTCGTTGATACCGCCAGCAGTATGATTGTTGGATTGCATGTCGGTTTCGACTCGCCTTGTTGGCATGGAGCAAGTCAAGCATTATTCAATGCGATGAGTAGTAAGCGAGAGTTTTGTCGGCAGTATGGTGTGGAGATCGAAGAGGCTGACTGGCCCTGCAATTTACCATGTCGTGAATTAACGTTCGACCGGGGCTCTGAGAATACTGATACCAATATTTGCAGCCTGCTGCGCGGACTCATTGGTATCACAGTCGGTAATTTTAATGCCTATCATCGCGGGGATATGAAAGGCCAAGTGGAGAAAACTTTCGACATTATTCAGACTTTAGCGATCCCGTTCGAGGCAGGCAAGGTGGTTAAGTATCCACATAAGGAGGATCAGCACGCATCTCGTCGCCCCCTGTTGACGTATGAACAGTTCATGTATCGACTCATTAATATCATTATCTATTCAAATAATCATCGTCAGCGCGTGACCTCGCACAACCTAGAAATGTCACGTGATGGGGTTGGTTTTACTCCTCGTGATGTATGGAACTGGGGTCTGAAAAATTCAGTGATGGTGAGGCCTGTTCCCATAGACCGCCTGCGATTTGCGCTGTTGCCAGAGGATGAGGCTACGGTGCGTGCTGATGGGATATTTTTTCGAGGCCTTTACTATAGCAGTAATGAAATTGTTCGAATGCAGTGGCTGGATCAGGCGAAAAATCTCGGACGTTTCAAAATCAAAGTCAGGTACATAGATACATGTACTAATCATCTTTGGTTTAAAACTGAGGATAGTGATGAGGTCTATCAGGTTGAGCTGACAGATCGCAGTGAGGCATATCGGAATCAGGTTTGGGCAAATGTCATGCATCGCCTGTATATTGTTAAACAACAATTGGCTGCGTTGGATGAGAAGAGATTCAATGCTCGCGCAGTGTTAGAAATGGACTTTCGCGAATGTGATGAGGTAATTCGAAAAACTAATCGTGGACTGAAAAAATCCACTGCAAAAAATATACAGTCAGGAATGAAAAGCCATAAACAGGTCGAAGGGAACTTGCAACGTCATCATGAGGAAATGGCTATTGCTGCTGATTTAAGAAATACATGTCAGCAAGATAATTATATTAAAAAAACACCCAGTCAGAACCTTGCTGATCCGACAATATTTACAGTTCAGGAGAAATAGTCATGGCCGCACCTCAATATTACCCACATCCCAATTCAAAATATCGGGGAAACCCCTATATCGAGGGGCTTGGCTTGCCGCTCTCAACGGCACAATTTTATGCGAACTGTGAGATCCCTTTTCAGTGTGATCTGGATCTTGCAGGGGTGGATGAATCGCTGCATTCATATTTTATCCGCACAGCCATAGATCAACTGGCGGACGTGTATACCTCTCCAGATGAGGCGTACCGTTTATATGACCAAATACGACGAATGATCGAGGCCGGGTATACTCGACGCAATCCAGTGGGGGCAGATGTGCGCCGGATATTAGCTGCAATTGATCGTGACAAAGCCGAGCCATGGAAAGCCTCTCATGTACTGAGTCTTGGCTTGTCTGTTCAGTATAGCCTGTTACTGCTAGGGCTCAGCGGACGTGGGAAGAGCACGATGGTTAGGCAAATTTGCCAACAGATACCACAAACGATAGAGCATGATCGCTATACGGACCTGCATGGTCACGAAATTATTGTGAGTCGAGTGCAGGTGACCTATCTGTACATTGAAATTCATGATCGCCGTGGCCAAAAAGCACTTTTGCTGAACTTGTTAGAATCACTCGACGCTGTCACTGGTGAGAGTTATAGCCATACCCATAGGAACCGCTCTGTTAATGAGTTGATTTCGGTAGTGCAAAAATCGTTTATCGGCCATGGGGTTGGTTTGCTGATCCTTGATGAAGCGCAGAACCTGGCCAGGTCTGCCAAGAATGAAGTGATCAGTAACAACGAGAAAACGACCATGAAATTCCTAGAGGAACTATTAAATCGAGTGGGGATCCCGTTGATGTTTGTCGGAACATTGGCCACGATGAAATTGTTTGATAGCGAAATGACGCTAACCCGCCGAGCAACTAAAAATGGATTTATGCAGTTGGTAAGCTGCGATATAAATAGCTCATTTTGGCTGCGTTTTATCCGCCTGATATGTCAAACCAGATTTCTGAAAAACCAGAAAACATCAGAGGATGTGTTACGCCAACATATACATTATTTGAGTGCCGGTATCCCGGCTATTGCAACCAGTCTAGTTCGCGCCACGCTATCATATCTAACCCTGCTGAAACCAACAGATCAAGATCTCTCGATCGCAGCATTGGACCTATGTTTCAATCGCGAATTTAAAATCCTCCAGCCTGCGTTGAGTGCTCTGCGTAAAGGTGATTACTACCAATTTGAGGACTTATCGCCGATGTTACTGCTCGAATCAGTGGGAAATAGTCAGGTTGTTGATGGAGACGCATATTCAGCAGAAGGAGAAATCCTGCTGCAAGGCGAGGTTAAAATCACCAAAAAGCTGCCAAAAACAGAGGAAAAGAAGCTAAAAACTTTAGAGCAATTATCCCCGGATTCATTGCTGGGGCAACTCGGTTACTCTGTAGATAAGGGGTCGTGGAAATGATCCTCCATCGGCTGGAGTTGCTACCTGGTGAGCATTTAGGGGCGGTAGTTGGCCGGATGCATGTGCTGAGCACGCACGGGACGTTTACTGCAACGGCCCAGGTGCTGGGGCTGAGCAGCCCACAAATCCGTCCCCATCGTTTATGTCATCCCGACGATCCTGTCCTCGATACCCAATTTCGGGCCCGACACGTTCAACGTGCGTGGCAGGATCACTCTGTCGGCAATTATTTAGCTTCTTTTTTGACTCCGGATGAGCAGAGGATAGTGGCATCAGCATTGGCGGGCCGTTCTCAGCTTCGGTTACGGGTGACTGGCCTGCACAATGTACAACACCAATATTGGCGCTGGTGCGCAGACTGTATTGCCGAGGATTATGAGCTCCATGGTATGCCCTACTACCACCGAGATCATCAACTACCAGGAGTGTTCCATTGTTATCGGCATCAATGCGGTTTGTCTGGTCACTGCGCAGGCTGTGGTTTTTCTGCCAAATTATTGTCGGAACAACTGATCCCACCATACGAGGGCCTCTGCCCCCATTGTGGGCACTGGATGGGGGGATACGATGGTCATTTTTCCGAGCGGATGAAAGAGATTGAGTTGGCGTCGCTGGCATTAGCCCAGTCCGCGAGTGCTCTCACCCTGTGTGCGCTAACTCAGCTGGTGACTGATTCGATGGGCATCTCGGGCGAGGAGATGCGCACGGTCAAAAGTATCAAAACGATCAATGCGTGGTTTCAGCAGATGGACTCGCAATGTGATCCCCTGGCACTTACTGCGTATTTCACCAATAGTGGGGGGCCAGGTCAGGTATGGCAATTACCCCCACAGCTGCGCAATGCACGGGGCTACCATGAGAAGTCAGCCCGAGATCCGTTGCACCCTCTGGCCCATCTAATGATGTTGCAGCATGCAGGCGTCGATCTGGTGGGGCTCTTGGGATCTGAGGGGTGATCGGTGTTGACCTCGGTGATCCCCACCTATATTCCTGGCGAGTCGGCCTACAGCTGGGTCAGCCAGTATTTTGTTCATTCGGCCTACAGTGATCGAAACCATTTTTGTAACCAGCTATTCCACTGTCCTGCTGTTCGGTTGCATCCGGCATTACCAGGGCATATTGAGGCGGCTGCCCAGGCGGCGGGGGTGGATCCGCAATACCTGCTGCACCATGGCACGGGTTTCCCATTGTTCGCCCTGACGCTGAACAATAAGCACCAAGTCCACGCCCTGGCTGCCGCCATGCTGGGTGAGGGGAGGGGAATA
The DNA here is from genome assembly GCF_019047085.1 of Aeromonas sp. FDAARGOS 1404. Taxonomy (NCBI): domain Bacteria; kingdom Pseudomonadati; phylum Pseudomonadota; class Gammaproteobacteria; order Aeromonadales; family Aeromonadaceae; genus Aeromonas; species Aeromonas sp. FDAARGOS 1404. The sequence continues at coordinate 448,950 of NZ_CP077237.1, read as the reverse complement.
ATGGCCCTGTCAGGACAAGCCGCCAGCAAACTCGCCTTTGGTGTAGTTTGCCTGAAATGGTGTCCTAGTTGCCTGCTGGAGGATGAACAGACGTTTGGGGCCGGATATTGGCATACAGAGCATCAACTGTATGGAGTGACCGCCTGTATCAGGCATACGCTGCGTTTGCAAACCCTGGCGGCCAGCGCGGGAGGTATCGATCGGCGACTGCTCTTGCCCGATCCCGCCATGCGCTATGAGCAATCGTTGCCGTCCGAGCAAGAAATCTACCTTTCTTCATTTATCACCGAGCTGCATCGGTATCTGTGCGTCCAGTCGCCAGTGGCATCACCAGCTGAGTATTATCGGCGATGGCTGGGACAGCAGGGCTATTTGACAGCCCAAGGTCATCTCCGCAGTCAGGCCCTGTTGAAGGCTCTGAGTGCGTTCTGGCGGAGCCTGTTTACCGGCTCTGCCCCCATGGTGCCAGTGGGCCTGGCCAGTTATCAGTACATCTCGGCTCTGGTTCACGGAAATCGTAACCACCACTACCTAAAACACGCGGTATTGATGGCGTTTGTGAGCCGCAGCCCAGCAGAATTCTTTTCCATCGAGGAGCCACACGTGATGCCGGAGCCTGCCTCTTCTCCGAGTGACAGGCAAGCCGCCGAGCAAGCGGTGTTAAGGCTGCTGGCAGAACAGACCCCCATGCGGCAGATCGCCCGCCAGACTGGATACAGTGTCGGCTATATCAAGCAACTCGCGCTGCGACACCACCAACCTGTTGACCACCGTGCCAAGCGCATCACTGTGGAGGTTGAGCGGGGAATATGGCGTCAGGCGTTCATGGGGGGAGCACGGCAGCAGATCGCGCACAGTCATGGCGTTTCTGTCGGGGCGGTCGAAGCCATTATTCAGAGCCACCAAGGGCTTTCTGACTGGCGACGGCATTTGAAAAGGGTCAACCGTCTACGTGAGCACCGTGTAACGGTGGCTGCATATTTGGCACAGCATGCCGATGTCAGTCGAGGCTGTGTCGAACAGGTGTGTAGAACCGCATTTACTTGGCTCTATAAACATGATCGTGCTTGGTTGTATCAACAGTTACCTGCCGCCAAGCGAGCAGTTCACCATCCCAGTGTGGATTGGGAAGAACGGGATAGGAAACTGGCTGAGCAACTGGGGCTGCTGGCCGAGCAGGCAAGTTCGCTATCTGCATTGGAACGGGCAGTCGATAGGCCAGACTGCCTGAGGAAATACAAAACACGTCTACCGCTCAGTTACGCATTGGCTGTGCGGCTGGTTGCGGCGTATGCCGCTCAACATCCTATGCCCTGATGCTCGCCGTCGATACCTATACAGGTTCTGATATCAGGCATCACAACGAGGAGTATTGCCATGAAGGTCGAAGCAATCGTTCCTACCACACAGGTCGTCGATATTTTGTGCGATGTCTGTGGTGCTAGTACTACTAAATCGCTCGGTACGCAGGAATTCGGCACGCTGGAAGCTTGCTGGGGTTATGGTTCGCAGCACGATGGTGAACGATATCAGGTACACCTATGTGAAGGCTGCTTTTTTGGGGCGCTGGCCAACCTGAGACAGGAGCATCGGTTGATGAATATGTTTTCGGATGATTATCAACCCGCAGACCCTGATCAATTTGGGAAAATTGAAGGCAATCGAGAGCTTATCTAACCACGATTTGAGTGGTTGTGTTGATCGGCTCATCAAGTGAGTCGATTGGTCGAGGTCATCGGCTCATCAAGTGAGTCGGTTGGTCGAGGTGATCGGCTCATCAAGTGAACCGATTGGTCGAGGTTATCGGCTCATCAAATGAGCCGATTGGTCGGGGTGATCGGCTCACCAAATGAGCCTATTGTTTGTTCTTTATGGTATGACCCTTAATCAGCAGGGGATGCCATGCCTAATCCGGCCGACAAGATCGATAACTGCCTGCGCTCCCATAGGCGTAGTAATCACATCGGCCGGTTTTTCACCACCCAATCCCCACGCAGAGCGGGTGAGCCAGCTCATCGTTTTAGCAGTATCTCCCCGGTGTAGGGATATGGCTGCGTCCACTGCTAAGGCAACCCAGTAGACGCGATCTCCCTGAGCTGTCGATAAGCGATTGCCCCGTTTGATTTGGCGATTCAGTGTGTCTCGGCTAATGCCAATCATCTGGCAAATTGTTCGGGTATTAGACCCCAATAGCGAGCTCAGTTTGACGACGATCTCAGGAGATACACCAGACACTATGTGCTGATGGGCGGCTAGCCAGTTACGTGGTAGACCGAGCGACTCCAGAACAGATAGATTGCTGGTTGTGGGAGATTGCTCTACATGAGTCATTATGAGTCTGCGCCTCCGTCTGGGGGTTGTTGATGGCAGCCCAATGCGAATCATCACTCAGGAGTTCATTGGGTCATCATCTAGTTTGGGGCATTTCGCAAGCCGTTGGCTACAAAATTGACATCATGATGTAATTATATATAAATCAATACTTTAAGTTGGCCAACCCCGATTGGCTCAGTTATCGTTCAACACAAGTGTGCACCAATCAGTTGATGGTATCCATATGACAACCATTGTGCGCTCAATCTGTTCCCTTTCTGGCGACTATTGCTGCGAATAGAATCAGTCTATGCGCGGCCCTACAACCTATAAACATTCAATCCTCCAGAGCTGCCATGGCCCCAGGGGTAGAGAGGCCGCACAGGCGTGTGCCAACCTATGAGAGGTGTCATCTGATGACGAAAGTTTTCGTCTAGTTTCCGCTTTGCCGCCTGGCATCTCGCCCGAGCAGGACTATCGTCTGCCGGTGGCGAGTGGGTCATTGCGCTAAACCGATCAAAATGCCCGCTTGGCGGCCTTTCTTGTGGCAAACCAGAGCGGCCACCTCGCTGAGTCAAACTCACCAGCGATTTGTCTTAAACTTTCATCCCGATCAGGCCCTACCGAGCTTCGACAGAGGGTGTAAAAGTGGCGCTACATTACTATTTGGCTGCGAAGCGACCATTTTGCTAAGCGAACTCTGCCATTCAACATAATGGGCATTATGCGCTGACAGATTGGCATGGTGGCTTGCAATTGTGGAGGACAGTTCTTTATTCTGTTTACCATACTTTCAGTATGGCGACAGTCGTTATGGAGTAGCGTTAATACTACTCAAATAATATGGCTTGCATTGTAGGTTCTCGTAGTAGTCCAATGTGTTACATTCACAATTTCTGATGCTGTGCAACGGTCGGTTTCACGTCTAGGAATTGGGGGCATTCAGTTACCATTACCATTTAAAGAAATGGCTGTGAATTGCTCTGATTTTTCGGGTGGACTGCCCTGCCGGGATAGAAAAACCTCAGTATAGTCAGTGCAACTACATACAATCCGCATCCAACTATCCACACCCAACCATTCCAAGATTCGTGGGTTGCACTATACAAAAATGCAAAAATAAGTGGACCGATTACACCCGTGAGGTGTGTCAAACTGGTCAGCAACCCTTGCAATTGTCCCTGTGCTACCTGACCGACACGAACAGATATAATTCCCTGCAAAGCGGGAAGAGTTATGCCACCACAAGCGAGTAACAGCACAACTGGCCAAACCATCCAGCTTTGCGTAATGACTGCCAATAAAAGTAGGCCACAGCCATCAGCCAAGATGCCAACCACGATAGCTCTCTGTTCTCCCAAATGTTTAGCGATAAAACCAGCAGCAAGTCCTTGAAACAGAGCGTGTGTAAGCCCAAACACAGCCAATGAAACACCGACCATTACGCCATCCCATGCGAAGCGCTCTTCTCCGAATAAAACCCATAATGTTGCAGGGATTTGGCCAATCAATTGAATGATGAAAAAGACAACTAGCAATCCCGATAATGGGGAGATCATCTCGCGTATGGAGGATGTGGTTTCATTGATTGTTTCATTCTTTATCTCGTCACTAACCTGATTAGCATTATGGGTCTCATGTAAAATGAATAGGGAGACCAGAAATGCCAGCCCGTTAATGGCAGCAGCGAACATAAACGGTGCCTGTACCGAAAGTTGACCTGCAAAACCACCAATGACTGGTCCAGCAATCATACCGCCACCAAAACAGGCACCCATCATACCAAACCAATGTGTCCTGGATTCCTCAGGTGTGACATCGGCAATTGTTGAGGCTGCAACAGCTCCAGTCGCACCGGTAATACCAGCAATTAAGCGTCCCAGATACAACACCCACACTACGCTGGCTGTTGCCATTAATGCGTAGTCCAGTGTTGCACCTAAAAGTGAAAGTAATAATACAGGGCGACGACCTATGCGATCTGACCAGCGGCCGAGAAGAGGGGCAAAAATCACTTGCATCATTGCATACAGCGCCAATAAAACACCGTAGTTCTCCGCAACATTAGCCTTTCCAACAAACTCCCGTAATAACGCCGGTAAGACAGGCATAATTATGCCAATCCCTATGGCATCTAAAAAAATGATGACCAGTGCCATCATCACAGTGCGGTTCATAGTTAACGCTCTCTATCGGTGATAGGGTTTGAAAAGTAACTCTATCAGTGATAGATTGTCAACAGCGAAAGGAGATAGTGATGGCACGACTAAGCTTGGACGACGTAATTTCAATGGCGCTCACCCTGCTGGACAGAGAAGGGCTAGAGGGCCTGACTACGCGTAAGCTGGCGCAGTCCCTCAAAATTGAGCAACCGACTCTGTATTGGCACGTGCGCAACAAGCAGACCCTTATGAACATGCTTTCAGAGGCAATACTGGCGAAGCATCACACCCGTTCAGTACCGTTACCGACTGAGAGTTGGCAGCAGTTTCTCCAGGAAAATGCTCTGAGTTTCCGTAAAGCATTATTGGTCCATCGTGATGGAGCCCGATTGCACATAGGGACCTCTCCTACGCCCCCCCAGTTTGAACAAGCAGAGGCGCAACTACGCTGTCTATGCGATGCAGGGTTTTCGGTCGAGGAGGCTCTTTTCATTCTGCAATCTATCAGCCATTTTACGCTGGGTGCAGTATTGGAAGAGCAAGCCACAAACCCGACAGAATACAATACAGTGATGGACGCTGTGCCACCATTATTACAGGAGGCATTTAATGTTCAGACGAGAACCACTGCTGAAACGGCCTTCCATTTCGGGCTGAAATCATTAATAGTTGGATTCTCTGCACAATTAGATGAAAAATATATGTCCATCCAGGGTAATAATAAATGATGCTGTCTATGGGGCAGTGCTAACGGTAGTAATTTTAAATCTATCGCCAGTGATTTTTATTTTTCACGCGACAAGTATTCTTGAAAATGTGTATGTGCATAGCCTTTGATAAATTAGGGAGATCCGAACAAAAGGGGGATTTCTTTGCGGGTCTGGCGGTGTTTGCCATTGAACTCGTAGTCAGCGAAGGTCAGTTGATGGCTCACGTTGGTTCTCATCCATGGTACTAAGAAAATCTGATGATCTCGTGTCAAGGATTTGTTCGCACCCTCCCCATCACGTCAAATAGAGCCTGTTTTCCAACTTAAATGTCCTGTTTGCTCACGGAGCAGATGTAGTATTACTTTTGAGTTTCCAACTTAAATGTCACATTTGGTATCGTTAACTCATTGAATACTTTGATCTGCCAGTTTCCAACTTAAATGGTTGTGATCACTTCTAGGAGCAACAGTTAAGCCGTATAAACAACAGGGCCACCCAGACGGGTGGCCCTTTTTATATGTCATCTGATTGCTGCTATCCAAACGTCCTGCTTAAGTCCTTGAGCTGGCTCGCTTTGCTCTGCAAGTTGGCACTGGTTTCACTCACCAGATCGATTTTGAGACTGTTATCGTGAGAGAGCGAGGATATCTGGTTGATATTGCGACTGATCTCCTCGATGACCGCTTGTTGCTCGGTGGCCGCGGCGGTGATCTGGTTGGAAAAATCAGAGACCTTGTCTATCTCGACCACAACCTGATTCAGGTTGCCGGCGCTTGCCCGGGTGGTGGCGAGGCAGGCGTTGGTTCTGGTCACATTGAGATGCATCATCTCTTTCCATCCCCCTAGGGTTTGTTGGATATGGCCAATGCTGTTCTGGATCTGCTCTGTCGCCTTATGGGTTCTGGTCGACAGGCTGCGAACCTCGTCCGCCACCACTGCAAAGCCGCGCCCCTGATCGCCTGCCCGTGCGGCTTCGATGGAGGCATTGAGCGCCAGCAGGTTGGTTTGATCCGCAATGCCGCGAATTTCGCTCATGATGGTGCCGATCCGCTCGGACTCGCTCGCCAGCTCAACGGCTGACTGAAAGGCTTGCTCCGCCTGGGTGGCCAGCGCCGACATCTCTTCTCCTGCTTCCGAAAGCTGGGTGCTGGTGGTGATGCAGTGGCTGCGGGCCTCTTCAATCTGGCTGTTGCTGTCTTGAATATTGCGGTTGATCTCCTCGGCGGCCGAAGCCATCTGGGTGACAGCGGTGGCAATCTGCTGGATCTGCGTGTCTTGCGAAGAGATATCCTGGCTGGCCAGCGAGGCGGAGCCGCGCAGGTCATTGGCCATGGCATTGAGTGACGCGGTGGTGTCATCCACCCGGCCGAGTACGGTACGGATCTTCGCTTGCCCGAGCTTGATATGGAAATCGGCAATGCTGTGAGGGGCATCCCCCGAGAAGATAAGGCGGCTGATGCTGTCGTAATCCTGTTCGAGCTGCTGCAAGAATCGCGGTGTGAGGAAGAGAGGGTGGCGATTGAACCAGATGGCTGCCAAGAGGGGAATGATGACCCAGAGCGCCTGCAGCGGTGAGAGCAGCCAGACCGCGCTGATCACGCTGACGAGCAGCAGGGGGATGGTCATCATGGCCGGTGTGAGTTGACGCAGGCCCATGTGAATGGCAGAGCCGGTTTCACGGGCTTTAAGGGTTTTGTACATCTTGTTGGCACGCGCTTTGTGCTCTGCGGCGGGACGGCAGCGGACGGATTGGTAACCCACCATCTTGCCATCTTCATAAATCGGGGTGACATAGGCATCAACCCAATAATAGCGACCATCTTTGCAGCGATTTTTTACCATGCCTCGCCATGGTTTGCCTGCCTGCAGGTGGGCCCAGAGATCGGCAAACGCTGCCTTGGGCATGTCGGGGTGGCGCACCAGATTGTGATGCTGCCCCAACATCTCTTCCAAGCGATAGCCTGCCACCTGACAAAACGTCGGATTGGCGTAGGTGATGTCCCCTTTGAGGTCGGTCGTCGATACCAACTGGATATCGTCGGCAAATTCAACCTCGGTATCTGTGGTGTGAAGCGAGCTGGTTACCATGATCAGGCTCCGGTTTCGGCGTAACGGAATACTTCGTTTGAGTATGGCAGAGGATGTTCATTTATTGTGTTGTTGCACATTAACTCTTGTGCTACTGCGTGGGGACGGGATGGGTCTCACATTTTTACAGCGCGGTTTGGCGAGGGGAGGCAAGCCAAGTAACATGGCGTGACTTATGGCTGTGAAGCGAGACAGGTAACGCAATGAAGTTGGATGCGATTTTATGGGATTATGACGGTACTCTGGTCAATTCGGTGCCGAAGAATATCGATATCACCAAGCAGATCCTGGCTGAGGTTGCCCCCCATCTGACCGGAGAACATCTGCCGCGCTATCTGCGCAGCGAAGCGGAGTATCACCATGCCAATCACGCTGCCAAGAACTGGCAGGCGCTCTATATGGATTACTACGGTTTGTCGCGGGACGAGATGGTGCTGGCTGGCAGTCTGTGGGCCAAGCATCAGGAGATGAACCGGACCGAGGTGCGGTTTTTTGCGGGGCTGGAGGCGGTGATTGACCATTTCTCTGCCATTCCCCACGGAATTTGTTCGCAAAACTCCCAAAAAAACATTCGCCGGGTACTGGAGCTGCATGGCGTGAACAGCCTCTTCAAGGCTGTGGTCGGCTATGATGACGTGCCCGGACAGCAGCAAAAACCCCATCCTTACGGTGGCCTCAAATGTCTGGAGTCTATCTTCGGCCCAGCCAGGTGCCAGTCGCTGATCTATATCGGTGACCATGAAGCGGATGTGCAGTTTGCCCGTCATTTGCAAGGGGCGCTTGGCGAGCAGAGCCGTGTGATATCGGTGGCTGTCGCCTATAGCCGCGCGACCCCGGAGCGCTGGGAACACCAACCCGACCATATCGCCCGTGACGTCGAGGATCTGCTCCCCATCGTCGGGCAATATCTGTAACGCCGGTTGAAGATTGCCGTACGGAACATGCAGAACGCCGATCTGTTGATCGGCGTTTGTCTATGCTGCGCCTGATGGTTTCACACTCGGCTGCTTTGGCATTTTGTCTGTTTAAAGATGGGCGACTTAAAACAGCAGTTGCGTCAGGTAACCCATCAGGATCGTCATGCCAAGGATTCGACGGCGCAGAATGTGGGAGGGTTTGTTAAAAACGGTACTCGATATGGAGGGTATGGCTGTCCAGCCCCGGGTTCTTGTCATACATATAGGCGTTGGACATGTGCTCATACTGATAACCGATCAGCCAATTCTTGGTGATGGCGTAACCGAGGCCGATACCTAGTGTGAACTGGAAGGGGCCGCCGTAATCCTTGTAGCCGTTGCCGCGAGTGCCAAATTGGTACTGATCGAGCCAGACCATTTCGCCGGGGATCCAGGTCACCCAGTTACCCCATTGGCATTCGATACGGGCGCCGCCCCCCAGTCTGGCGGTCTCTTCATCTTCTACCTTGAGTGTCCCGCCACGTACCCCCAGTCCAAATTGACAGCCTGAGTCTCCCCAGCGCCAGAACATGTGGTGGAACTTGGCGTCGGCGATGTTGATGTCGAGCTTTTCTTTGCTGAAGGCCCTGCCAAGCTGCAGTACCACGATATTGTCATTGGCCATTGCAGACGGACTGACGAGCAGTGCTGTCAGCATGCCAATCCTTGATAGAGTGTTAGCGTCCATGCCCCCTCCCGATCCTTGTTGTCATCGTGGTCATCCTGTTGATCACCCTTCAGGCATAGTCAATCGACGCGTTTCCTGTCAATGCATGGTCACTCGGTAAAAAAATTAAATATTTATGAAAAATCAACTAGCTGCGATGGTCTGATGTGATTTGGCGGGCGTGACCGCGGGGAGATGAAAAAGCCCTTCACCATGGTGAAGGGCTTTTTGCTATCTGGCGTTATCCGCTCTGGTGAACCCGTTAGGGCTTAGTAGCCTTGCTGGTGCACGTCCATCACGGCGCGGCCGGACGGGTCGGCCATCTCCTTGAACTTGGCATCCCACTCCAGCGCAGTGGGGGTGGAGCAGGCGACCGACTTGCCGTAGGGCACGGTGCGGGCGGCGGCTTCCAGCGGGAAGTGCTCGTCGAAGATGGCGCGGTAGAAGTAGGCCTCCTTGGTGAGCGGGGTGTTGATGGGGAAGCGGAATGCGGCCGCCTCGAACATCTGATCCGTCACTTCCTGTTCCACCATGGCTTTCAGGCTGTCGATCCACGAATAACCCACTCCGTCGGAGAACTGCTCCTTCTGGCGCCAAGCCACTTCGTGGGGCAGCAGATCTTCGAACGCTTCGCGCAGGATGTGCTTTTCGATCTTGCCCTTGCCGCACATCTTGTCGGCAGGCTGCAGGCGCATCGCCACGTCCATGAACTCCTTGTCGAGGAAGGGCACGCGACCTTCCACACCCCAGGCGGCCATCGACTTGTTGGCGCGCAGGCAGTCATAGAGATGCAGTGAGGCGAGCTTGCGCACGTTCTCTTCGTGGAACTCTTTAGCGTTGGGCGCCTTGTGGAAGTAGAGGTAGCCACCGAACAGCTCGTCAGAGCCTTCGCCGGAGAGCACCATCTTGATCCCCATCGCCTTGATGTAGCGGGCCATCAGATACATTGGCGTGGAGGCGCGGATGGTGGTGACGTCATAGGTCTCGAGGTGATAGATGACGTCGCGCAGGGCATCCAGACCCTCCTGCACGGTGAAGTGGATCTGGTGATGGATGGTGCCGAGGTGATCGGCCACCTTGCGGGCGGCGGCGAGATCCGGCGACCCTTCCAGCCCCACGGCGAAGGAGTGCAGTTGCGGCCACCAGGCTTCGCTCTTGCCATCGTCCTCGATGCGGCGCGCCGCATAGAGCTTGGTAATGGCGGAGATAACGGAGGAGTCCAGCCCGCCGGAGAGCAGCACGCCATAAGGCACGTCACACATCAGCTGGCGTTTGACCGCCGCTTCCAGCGCGGCTTTCAGCTCGGCCTTGTCGCTGACGTTGTGCTCGACCGCGGCGTACTCCATCCAGTCGCGCTTGTACCACTGTTTGAGTTCGCCATCCTTGCTCCACAGGTAGTGTCCCGGCGGGAAGGTCTCGACGCTTTTGCAGACCGGCACCAGCGCCTTCATCTCGGAGGCGACATAGAAGTTGCCGTGCTCGTCGCGGCCGGTATAGAGGGGAATGATTCCCATGTGGTCGCGACCAATCAGGTAGGCATCCTGCTCGGCGTCATAAAGAATGAAGGCAAAGATGCCGTTGAGATCGTCGAGAAACGCCGGGCCCTTCTCCTTGTAGAGAGCCAGCAGCACTTCACAGTCAGATTTGGTCTGGAACTGGAAGTCGACCTTGAGGGTCTTTTCCAGCTCTTTGTGGTTGTAGATCTCGCCGTTGACCGCCAGCACATGGGTGCGCTCGGGGTTGTAGAGCGGCTGGGCGCCATTGCCCGGGTCGACGATGGCCAGACGCTCATGCACCAGAATGGCTTTGTCGGAGCTGTAGACGCCGGACCAGTCAGGCCCGCGGTGACGCAGTCGCTTGGACATCTCCAGGGCCGATTTGCGCAGGGATACTGCATCGGACTTGATATCCAGAATGCCGAAAATTGAACACATTGGCGGTAATCCTCTTGATTTTTATATGAGCCCCCCACGTTTGGGCTCGAAATTCCATTTACATTCCTCGTTAGACACAATGCCTAGCGGAAAAATCTTTTGCAAGCGGGAAAACCGCAGAAAATCATGCCGTAAGCGTCAAGCGGATCAACAGGATAAGGGCTGCTGCAACGGGGCAGGGTGACGTGAACGTCAAGCCGAGGCGGGTTCGAAGATCACATAGACCTTGCGACAGGGGGTAAGTGTTTCCCACTCGCCGACAAAACCGGCGGGAATGACGAATTGATCGCCGGGTTTGAGGGCCAGCTGGCCGCCCAGGCTGTCGTGGATCACCACATCTCCCTCCAGCAGCTGGCAATACTCGTGCTCGGTGTAGTGGATGGCCCAGCGGCCGGGCTCGCAAGCCCAGAAGCCCACGTGAAACTGCTGGCTTGGGTCGGAGTAGTGGTTCCACACCGTTTGCGCCGGGTTGCCCGCTTTAATGCGCTCGGGGGCAGGCATCAGCGGGGTAGGGGCCGCCTCGTGGCGATCGAGCAAAATCCAGTCGTTGAGGGTCTTCATGGTGCCTCCTTGGCTTCGGTAGATAGGAACGCGGGGCCATCTCGGCCCCACGTTTGTTCGTTTTATTAAACGAGCTTATGCATAACTTAAACGATGCGCATTCCCTTGCCAAGAGCCGCTGACCGCAGGATCAGAGCGGCTGCAAGCGGCGGATCACATGGCGGGCAAAGCCGCTGCCCGCTTCGTTGTAGACGTTGAACACCGCATCCACCCCCTGCTCCTGCAAGGAGGCGATATCATCCTCGAAGCGGACGATGGCGGCGATCTTGCCGTTGAATCCGTGGCTGCGCAGCTTCTCGATGGCGTAGAGATTACCCGAGTGGTGGGGCATCGCCAGCAGCACCAGATTGACCTGATTGGAGAGCAGCACCTTGTCCCAGAAGTCGGTATCGGTGGCATCCCCCTCGATGACGTTCATCCCCTGGGCGCGCAGTGTAGGCAGCTTCTCGCTGTCGTTCTCCACCCCGAGGATGACGTTGCCGTACTTGTTCTCCAGCTCGAAGTAGGCCCCCTGACCGATCCGTCCCATACCGAGGATGATCACCTCTGCATCGCCCAATTCGATGGGTCTGTCTTCCGGATGGAGGTTGCTCGCCTGCAATCCCCGCAGCCAGTGGCCGATGCGGTGGTAAATGCGCTCGCTCTGGGCATTGAGGGGAGCGGAGATCATAAAGCTCGCCGCCAGTGCCAGCGAGACCGCCACCAGCCACTCGTGGGAGAGCCAGCCCGCCTTGGCGGCAATGGCGGCGACGATCAGGCCAAACTCCGAGAAGTTGGTGAGCGCCAGGGTGGAGAGCAGGGCGGTACGCACCCGCAGGTGGGCGCCGCTGTAGACCAGATAGTAGAGAACGCTTTTGAGCGGCAGAGCCAGTACCAGCGCCAGTGCCAGCAACATGGTGTCGTGGGTCGGCAGGCCGTTGAGGCCGATGGTGAGAAAGAAGCAGACCAGAAAGAGGTCTTTGAGGTTGAAGAGCGCCTTGGCCAATCCCGCCGCCGCCGGATGGGAGGCGAGCAGCATGCCGATGATGAGGGCTCCCAGATCTGGCTTGAGGCCGACCACTTCAAAACCGGCTGCCCCGACCACCAGCGCCAGAAAGACTCCGAACAGCACCTGCAGCTCGCCATGACCGGCCCGCTCCAAGAGCTTGAACAGCAGCGGGCGCAGCAGCGGCAATCCCAGCACCCAGAGTGCCCAGATGCTGGGCCACTTGCCGCTGGAAAACGCCAGAAACGCCACGGCGAACACATCCTGCATCACCAGCACGCCGATGGCGATGCGGGCGTAGAGGGCATTCATGTCGCTGCGATCTTCCAGCACCTTGACCGCAAAGACGGTGCTGGAGAAAGAGAGGGCAAAGCCCAGCAGCAACGCCAGTTTCCAGTCCAGCGAGAGGGCAAGTTCAAGCCCCAGCCCCTTGCAGACCAGCAGCACCACGGTAAAGAGCAGGGTGGAGAGCAGCAGATGCAGGCTGGTGGTACCCCACACATCGCGCCGCATCAGGGTTTTGATATTGAGCTTGAGACCGATGGTGAACAGCAGCAAGGTGACGCCGAGATCGGCTACCTCGCTCAGGGCAGGAGTATTTTCATATCCCATGCCGTTGAGGATAAAACCGGCGGCCAGAAAGCCGAGCAGGGGGGGCAGGCCAATCAGATTGACTACCATGCCGCAGCCAAAGGCCACGGCGATCAGAATGGGTTCCATAACAGATCCTGCAAGGGCAGGAGAGACCTGCCCTGTTTAACGCTTGGGTGGTGATTAGACGATATCGATGTCGACCACGGAGTCGAAAATATGGTTCGGGCGAAACGGCATGCGGTCGATATCGGCGACCTTGCTCACCCCGGAGAGCACCAACACCGTTTCGAGACCGGCCTGAAAGCCCGCCAGAATGTCGGTGCGCAGGTTGTCGCCGATGATGATGGTGTCGTCGGAGTGGGCCTCCATCCGGTTGAGCGCCGCACGGATGATCCAGGCGCTCGGCTTGCCGACATAGAACGGCTTCTTGCCGGTCATCCGCTCGATGGGGGCGCACAGGGCGCCGCAGGCCGGGTGCATCATGGGGCCGTGGGTATCGGGGTTGGTGGCGATAAAGCGGGCCCCCTGATCGACGAACTTGGCGCCCTGTTGCATCATGGTCCAGTTGTAGTTGCGGGTCTCGCCCACCACCACGAAGTCCGGGTCGATATCGGTGATGGTGAAACCGGCCTTGTAGAGCTCGTGGGTCAGCGCCCCTTCACCGATCACATACGCCTTCTTGCCATCCTGACGCTTGAGGAAGTCGGCGGTGCCCATGGCGGAGGTGTAGAAGCACTCCTCCGGCACTTCGATCCCGGCGGAGCGGAAGCGGTTTTGCAGATCTTTCTGGGTCTGGGCCGGGTAGTTGGTGAGGAACAAGAGCTTGCTGCCCTGCTCCAGCAGGCGATGGACGAAACGGTCGGCACCGGGGATGAGATCGTTGTTGTGCAGGATGACACCGTCGATATCGCAGATGACGTTCTTCTTCATGAAAACTCCTTGTCAGGACGCAGGCGAGCCGCCAATCGTTAAGATGTTCAATCATTTATGATTTTTGTGACGCCATTATAAGTCTGTTTGATGACAAGTCTCCCCTGTCTCGCCACTTCGGTGCACAATAAAGCTGCCGTCGGGTCAGTCTGGTGGAGGGGCTGACGCCGGATCACTTTGCTGATGGAGCCGTCGCTATGGACACCCCGATTCCCAAGCCAGTCACACCCGAACACCTCACCGCCGCGCAATTTATCGCCGGACTGCCGAAACTGGAGCTGCACCTGCATATCGAGGGCAGCCTCGAACCCGAGTTGATGTTTGAGCTGGGCCGCCGCAACGGTGTGCCACTACCCTGGCCCGACGTGGCCAGCGTGCGCGCCGCTTATGACTTTGACTGCCTGCAATCCTTTCTCGATCTCTACTATCGCGGCGCCAGCGTGCTGGTGACCGAGCAGGACTTCTTCGACCTCACCTGGGCCTATCTTGAGCGTTGCGCCGCCGATAAGGTGGTGCATGTGGAGATCTTCTTTGACCCGCAGACCCATACCGCCCGCGGTATCTCCTTTGCTACCGTGCTGGGCGGCATCGAGCGGGCGCTGCAGACCGGGGAGAAGGAGTTTGGCATCAGCTGGCGCCTTATCATGAGCTTTTTGCGCCACCTGAGCGAAGAGGAGGCCTTTGCGACGTTGGCAGAGGCTATGCCCTTCCTGTCGCGGATTCACGGCATCGGCCTCGACTCGGGGGAGAGGGGCAATCCGCCGACCAAGTTTGCCCGGGTCTTTGCCCGCTGCCGCAAGCTGGGGCTGCCGGTGGTGGCCCATGCCGGTGAAGAGGGGCCCGCCGACTACATCTGGCAGGCGATCAACGAGCTGCAGGTATGCCGTATCGATCACGGGGTACGCTCGGCCGATGATCCCGAGTTGCTGCGCTATCTGGCCGATACCAGGCTGCCACTCACCGTCTGCCCCCTCTCCAACACCCGGCTCAAGGTATTCGGCAATATGGCCCAGCACAATGTGTTGCGGCTGCTGGAGCAGGGGCTCTGCGTCACCATCAACTCGGACGACCCTGCCTACTTTGGCGGCTATATGAATGCCAACTTTGTGGCGCTGGCCGATGGCCTTGGCGCGACCATGAGTCAGCTCTGCCGCTTGTCGCTCAATGCGGTGGAGGCGAGCTGGCTCTCTGTGGCCGACAAGGGGCGGCTGACCCGGGAGATCCGCAGTTATGCCGAGGCTCACGGCGTGATCCTGCATTGAGTCAGGCGCCAATGAAGTCGAGATGACATGCACTATATAAAGAGAGGCCCGCCATCACTGGCGGGCCTCTTTTGTTTCAATGGTCGGTGTGGTTATTAGGGAAGGTCAGCGTTATGCCACTCGCACCAGAAACTTCTCACCCTGTCCTTCGCGCTTGAAGCGCTCAAGCAAAGTAGGCAGTGCCTCAAAGTCGCCGACCACCAGCGGCGGCAGGGTCAGCTCGCCGCTCGCCATCTGCTCCATCATGGCGACACCTGCGGCCACCAGTCGGCTCCACTGCTTGTCGGTGCCAAAGGCGTGCTGGGCGCCCAGCGCAATCTCGTGCAATGAGTGGCAATGGCTAAAGGCGGGCAGCGGATTGTGCGGGATGCGCCCGAGCACAGTCACCATGTGACCGTAGTAGCCCAGCGCGGGCAGCAGGCTCTCTGCCTGTTGGCTGGAGACCAGATCGATGATTCCCTCAAACGGCTCGTTGCCGTTGGCAGTCTGCAAGGTGGCCAGCCAGTCGGGATCCCGATAATCGGCCACCCCCTGCACGCCGATCTGTTTGAGCCAGTGGTGGTGGCGTGAGCTGGCGCTGGCAAATACTCGCGCTCCCTGTTTAAGGGCGAGCTGCACCGCAAAGCGGCCGACGCTGCTGCCGGCACCTGTGATGAGCAGTGCTTCCCCGTGCAGGCGCGGCAACTTGGCCAGCGCCTGCCACGCGGTGAGGCCGGGACAGGGCAGGGCGGCGGCCGCCTCGTCACTCAGGGCATCGGGCACCGGCAGCAGGGCGCGGGCGGCCACTTTGGTGTGGCGGGCAAAGCTGCCGTGGTGACGCAGGTCGGTGTGATAGGCGACCCGGGTGCCGAGACGCAGATGGCTGACGTTGGCGCCGAGGGCCACGATAGTGCCCATGCCATCGACACCGGGCACCTGACCGTCCAGCCAGTTGGAGTGGCCATATTCGATCAGCTTCCAGTCCACCGGATTGAAGGCGATGACCCGGTTTGCCACCAGCACCTCGTCAGGGGCGAGCGGTGCCAGGGGCAGATCGGCGAGGGTAAGCTGGGTCGGTTCACCGGGGGCATGCCAGCACCAGGCTTGGGTGTGATTCATGATGACTCCTTGTGAAAGCGAGGGGAGAGAACAACGAGATTATTGCAACAGTGATTCGGTCAGTCATATCACTGTTGCTAATGCGCAACAATACGGCAGGCCCCAACCTGTGGGGCCTGCGTTACGTAGCCGGTTGGCCATCGACAATCAGCGGCTGGCGGTTGCGTCATCGGCCTGATAGACGGGGTAATCGGTCAGCCCCTTCTCGCCGCCGCCGAACAGGGTGGCCGGATCGTGGGGGGCCAGCGGATAGCCGTGGCGCAGCCGGTTCGGCAGATCCGGGTTGGCAACGAAGGGGCGACCAAAGCCAATCATGTCGGCCCAGCCCGCTTCGAGGGCGGCGCGTGCGCGATCACCATCATATTTACCGGCGTAGATCAGGGTGTTGGGGAAGGCATCGCGCAGACCCTGCTTGAAGTTCTCCGGCATCAGGGGGGCATCGTCCCAGTCCGCTTCGGCGATGTGCAAGTAGGTGACATTGAGCTGGCCCAGCAGGCGGGCGGCGGCCAGATAGGTCTCCTGCGGATTGGCATCGACGGTGCCGTTGAGGGTGGTGAGCGGCGCAAGACGCACCCCGACCCGATCGGCGCCGATTTCGCTATTGACTGCCTCGGTCACCTCTTTGAGAAAGCGCAGCCGGTTTTCCAGCGATCCGCCGTAATTGTCGGTGCGGGCGTTGGATTCGGAGTCGAGGAACTGGTTGATCAGATATCCGTTGGCGGCGTGCAGCTCGATGCCGTCAAAACCGGCGCTGATGGCGTTGCGAGCTGCCTGACGGAACTGGCCCACCACCGCATCGATATCGGCTTGAGTCATGGCGCGCGGAGTGACGGTCTCGACAAAGCCCGGCGCATCGCTGCCGTTATCGACGAACACCTTGACGCCCACTGCGGGCAGGGCTGAAGCGGAGATGGGCTGGGCGCCGCCGATGTTATCCGGATGGGTGACCCGGCCCACGTGCCAGAGCTGGGCGAAGATGGTGCCCCCCTTGGCGTGCACGGCATCGGTCACCATTTTCCAGCCAGCGATCTGCTCGGCGCTGTAGATGCCCGGCGTCCAGGCATAGCCCTTGCCCATGGGGTCGATTTGGGTGCCTTCGCTGATGATCAGGCCCGCCTCGGCGCGCTGGGCGTAGTAGCTCGCCATCATGGCGTTGGCCACATCACCGGGCTGACTGGCACGGGAGCGGGTCATGGGGGGCATGACGATGCGGTTGGCAAGGTGCAGCTGGCCGAGGCGCAGCGGGCAGAACAGGTGATCGTGGCTCATCTTGAGTTCCTCATGGTGGAAGTGAGGCCACTTTATGCCGCCATCTTGTTGTGAAAAAGAGGGGTAATTGCACAAGAGAATTGTGCTTGATGCAGCAATCAGTGCAACCCACCGGGAAAGGAGGCGTTGAGGCATAAAGTTGAAGCATAAAAAAGAGGGCCGTCTGGCCCTCTTCTATTTTCTGCCGGTGGCAGGCTCAAGCCGCGGCGGGCATCACTTTTACCCGCTCGATGCGCCGCTCGCTCACCTCGATCACCTCGAAGTTGAGCTGCTGCAGTTGCAACTGCTGACCCGGGGTGGGCAGGGTGCCGAAGTGGGAGAGCAGCATGCCCGCCAGGGTCACGTACTCGTCGCTCTCGCTCACCAGCCCCTCATGTTCCAGCACCTGCTCCACATGGTGGATGTTGGTGCTGCCGTTGATCAGCCACCCTTCGCCATCGCGCACGATATCCGGGGTTTCGTCCTCGTCTGGCAGCTCGCCGACGATGGCCTCCAGCAGATCGTGGGTGGTGACCAGCCCCTGGATCACACCAAACTCGTCGGAGACCAGAATCAGGCTCCCCTTGGCTTTGCGCAGCTCCGCCAGCAGGCGGATCACGTTGATGGTCTGCGGCACGATAATGGGGTCGTTCTGCTTGGCCAGTTCGCTCAAGGATTGCCCTTCGTTCAAGGCAAACAGCAGATCGCGCGCCTTGACCACCCCGATCACCTCGTCCAGATCCCCGTCACAGATAGGGAACAGGCTGTGGGGTTCGCGCTGCAGCAGGGCGCGGATCTCGTCGCTGGAGTCGTTGATATCAATCCAGGCCATCTCCGAGCGCGGGGTCATGATGGTGCGAATGGAGCGCTCGGCCAGCGACAGCACCCCGGTCACCATATAGCGCTCCTCCTCGCCAAAGCTCACCGGCGCTACGGCAGGGGCATCCAGATCGTCATCTGGCTGATCCTGATAGGCTTTGCTGCCCATCAATTTGAAGATGGCGGCAGTGGTGCGCTCGCGCAGCGGCTGTTTGGATTCGTGACGCATGGCGCTACGCTGGGCCAGCTGGTTGAAAAACTCGATCAGCACCGAGAAGCCGATGGCTGCGTAGAGGTAGCCCTTCGGAATGTGGAAGCCGAACCCTTCCGCCACCAGGCTGAAGCCAATCATCAGCAGGAAGCTCAGACAGAGCACCACCACGGTGGGGTGGGCGTTGACGAAGCGGGTCAGCGGCTTGGAGGCGAGCACCATCACCACCATGGCGATGGTCACGGCGGCCATCATCACGCCAAGGTGTTCCACCATGCCGACGGCGGTGATGATGG
This sequence comes from Aeromonas sp. FDAARGOS 1404, assembly GCF_019047085.1. Lineage (NCBI taxonomy): Bacteria > Pseudomonadati > Pseudomonadota > Gammaproteobacteria > Aeromonadales > Aeromonadaceae > Aeromonas > Aeromonas sp. FDAARGOS 1404. The sequence continues at coordinate 430,116 of NZ_CP077237.1, read as the reverse complement.
AGTCGAGCGAGAAGACCGCATCGAGCACCAGAATTTGGGCGATCACCACGCCGAAGCTGGCGTAGGCGCCGACCGGGCCATCATCCTGGGGCTTGGCTTCCAGCCGCTCATGCAGCTCGGAGGTGGCCTTGAACAGCAGGAACAGGCCGCCACCCATCAGGATCAGGTCCCGACCGGAGAAGGGGTGATCCCACAGGTGCAAAATCGGGGTGGTCAGGGTGACCAGCCATGACATGACGCTCAGAAGTCCTAGTCGCATCAGCAGGGCCAGCGACAGGCCGATGATGCGCGCCTTGTCCCGTTGGGCGGGGGGCAGTTTTTTCACCAGGATGGCGATAAAGACCAGGTTGTCGATCCCCAGCACGATTTCCAGAATGATCAGGGTAAACAGACCGATCCAGATATGGGGATCCAGCAGCAATTCCATTGTGACGACCTCAATAAAAACAGACAGAGCAAACAGTGATCACGGCGCAAGATGGCCGCAGTAACAGCAAGGCAAAGGTGTTATTCAGAGGCGCTGATTAAGCAGAAAAAGATAGGCTTTGACAGAGAGAGACGAAGGGCAACTTCGGGGATTGTCCATGATGGGCAATAAAACCTCGGGTGAAAAATGAGCCCTGATGATAACGGCTGGCGCCAATTTGGCAAGAGCCGCGTCAGTGGGCGTAATCGGGGGTTGTGATGCGACAGGGGGAGGCGGCGGTGCCGCGCTCCCCCGTGCGGTCGTTACAACCAGCGCTTTTCGCGGGTGAAACAGACCGACAGCCAGGCATCCCCCAGGGTGTCGCCAAGGCGAGACCAGAGCTCCTGACGCAGGGCATCCTGACGTTCGACGGGCCACTCCTGACCCGGTGCCACCAGAATGTTCAATTCCAGATCGAAGCGGCGACCGCTTTTGGCCAGATGGCTGTAGCACTCTATGCCGTGGCGCTGGCGCAGCGCCTCGATCTCCTGCTCTACTTGCCGTGGCACATCCCCCTTGGGGGCGATCTTCAACACTTCCCGCAGGTTGCGACCGAGCACCTTGATGGGAATGAGAGTGGCGCAGAGGGCCAGCAGCGAGACCAGCACCGGATCTATGTAGCGGTTGTATTGGCCGTAGCCGATGGCATCGAGGCCAATGGCGACCACGAAACCGATAAGCAGGGTGGCGCTGAGCAGGGTATCCACCAGCCACTCCTTGGAGTCGACCCGCACCAGCTCGGAGTCTACCTGTTCGGCAACCTGGGCTTCGATGCGATAGATGATGGCGCAGAAGAAGGTGGAGACGGCGGCATATATAAGGGCGTGGCCGAGATCGATCTCTCGTCCGCCATCCAGCAGGGTGGTGATGCCGCTATAGAGAGCGCCAAGGCAGAGCAGCAGAATAATGGAGCCGTTGATAACGTTGGTGATGGGCTCGAAGTGGGCGTAGCCATACTGGAAGCGCGCATCGGAAGGACGGGTAACGAGATAGGCGGTAACAAGACCGAGGCCTGTCATGCCCATGCTGAACAGGGTGAAGATACCATCGAGCATGATGGCGTTGGAACCGACGAAGAGGCCGTAGCCGATGCCGAAGATGGCAAAGGTGATACAACCGAACAGCGACAGGGTAAGCGCCTGTTTTTCGGTGGTGACCAGCGTACTGATAACATGGCTGTGGTGAGCCATAAAAGTCCTCCTTTCAAATGGTGAATATTGCCAAGCGCAAGCGGTTTTCTAGCTGATATACTGCCCGCTCACATGTGAGCGGACTGGCCTGACTGCCATTGACAGGCGGCTGGCCAGTCGTTGTCGCCGGCGTGCCGGCATCAAGCAAAGGATGGGAACAAGGATTCATGATCCCGAGACTCGATTACCAGGACAGTTTGTCACCCGCAACCCTGCAGTTTCTTGAGTTGCTAGAGCGCAGCGCATTTCGTGGTGATATCGAAAAGTCTTATGCAAGCCGGTTGGCGATGGCGACGGATAACAGCGTCTATCAGGTAGTACCTCAGGCGGTTCTCTATCCGCGCAGTGCGGATGACATAGCAGCAATGCTCAAGCTGGCCGCAGAGCCGGCGTTCGCCTCCTTGAGTTTTTTCCCTCGCGGTGGCGGTACCGGCACCAATGGTCAGTCATTGGGCGGCGGCATTATCGTCGATCTCTCCCGTTATATGAACCAGATCATGGAAATTAATCTGGAGGAGGGGTGGGTGCGTGCCCAGGCCGGGGTGGTGAAAGACCAGCTCAACGCCTATCTCAAGCCCCACGGCTACTTCTTCTCGCCGGATCTTTCCACCTCCAACCGCGCCACCTTAGGGGGCATGATCAACACCGATGCCTCGGGGCAGGGGTCTCTGGTCTACGGCAAAACCTCGGATCACGTGCTTAGCCTCAAAGCGGTGCTGGAGAATGGTGACCTGATGGCCACCGAGCCGCTGACCGGTGAGCGACTGGCCGACAAGCTGGCGCTGGAGAATCGGGAAGGGGAGATCTATCGCACCCTCTATCGTATCGGCAAGGAGCGCCGCGCCGACATCGAGGCGACCTTCCCCAAGCTCAATCGCTTTCTGACCGGCTACGATCTCAAGCACCTCTATCAACCCGATACCGACACGCTGGATGTGAGCCGGGTGCTGTGCGGATCTGAAGGGTCTCTCGGCTTTATCACCGAGGCCAAACTCAACATCACCCCCATCCCGCGCTACCGCACCCTGGTCAACGTCAAGTACGACAGCTTCCCCTCCGCCCTGCGCAATGCCCCCTTTATGGTGCAGGCGCAGGCGCTGTCGGTGGAGACGGTGGATTCCCGGGTGCTCGGGTTGGCCCGCGCCGACATCATCTGGCATTCGGTGAAAGAACTTATTCAGGATGTGCCCGGCAAGGATCTGCAAGGGCTCAACATTGTCGAGTTTGCCGATACCGACGAGGTAGAACACAAGGCCAAGGTGGCAGAGCTCTGCCGCCGTATCGACGCGCTGCTGGCCAAGGGCGAGGCGGGGATCATCGGCTATCAGGTGTGTGACCACTTGCCGAGCATCGAGACCATCTACACCATGCGCAAGAAGTCGGTGGGGCTGCTGGGCAACGCCGAAGGACGCAAGAAGCCGGTGGCGTTCACTGAAGATACCGCAGTGCCGCCAGAGTCGCTGGCCGATTTCATCATGGAGTTTCGTGCCCTGCTGGACGCCCACGGCCTCGACTACGGCATGTTCGGCCACGTCGATGCCGGTGTGCTGCACGTGCGCCCGGCGCTGGATTTGTGCGATCCCGAGCAGGAGGTGCTGCTGCGCCGCATCTCCGATCAGGTGGTGGCGCTCACCGCCAAATATGGCGGTCTGATGTGGGGCGAGCATGGCAAGGGCTTTCGCTCCGAATACAGCCCAGCCTTCTTTGGAGAGCTGTGGGAAGAGCTGCAGCGGGTCAAGGGGGCGTTCGACCCGACCAACCGCATCAACCCGGGCAAGATCTGTATCCCCTACGGTAGCGGCGCCGAGCTGGTGTCGGTGGATGGCCCCAAGCGCGGCAAGTATGACCGCCAGATCCCGCTCGCGGTGCGCACCAGCTACACCCGCGCCATGGATTGCAACGGCAATGGTCTGTGCTTCACCTTCGAGACCGACTCCCCCATGTGCCCCTCGGTCAAGATCAGCCGTGATCGCCGCCACTCCCCCAAGGGGCGGGCGGGCCTGATGCGTGAATGGTTGCGTCAGCTGGCGGAGCAGGGCTTTGACCCGCTGGCGGAAGAGGTGGCGCTGCAATCCGGTGGCGTGCGCTTCAAACAGCTGGTGGACAAGGTGCGCAACAGCTGGGCCAAACAGCGCGGCGAGTATGACTTCTCCCATGAGGTGATGGAGGCGATGGCGGGCTGCCTTGCCTGCAAGGCGTGCACCAGTCAGTGCCCAATCAAGGTGGATGTGCCCGATTTTCGCGCCCGCTTTATGCAGCTCTACCACGGCCGCTACCTGCGCGCTCCCAAGGATTACTTCGTCGGCACGGTGGAGAGCTATGCGCCGCTGCTTGCCAAGGCGCCGAAGCTGGTCAACTTCTTCCTCGAAAAAGAGTGGGCCCAGAAGGCGACCGAGAAGAGCATCGGCATGGTGGATGTGCCGCTGCTCTCGGTGCCGACCTTGGCCGAGAGCCTGCATGACAACCGCGCCCGCTATTTTGATCTGCCGGGTCTGGAGCGGATGAGTGCCGAGCAGCGCAAGCAGGTTGTGCTCATCGTGCAGGACCCCTTCACCAGCTATTACGACGCCCCTGTGGTGCGCGACCTGGTGAAACTCGCCAGCAAGCTCGGGTTCCAGCCCTACTTGCTGCCCTTTAAACCCAACGGTAAACCCCAGCATATCAAGGGGTTCCTGCGCGCCTTTGCCCGCACCGCCGCCAACAGCGCCCAGTTCCTCAACAAGGTGGCGGCGCTTGGCATTCCCATGGTGGGGGTGGATCCGGCCATGGTGCTTTGCTATCGCGACGAGTATGCCAAGGCGTTGGGGTCGGCTCGCGGCGATTTTCAGGTGTTGTTGCCGCAGGAGTGGCTGCTCTCGCTGCCGGTAGCTCAGTTGCCTGCTCGAACCGACAAGACCAAGAGCGAGGAGGGGAGCGAGCCCTGGTATCTGTTTGCCCACTGCACCGAGAAGACCGCCAAGCCCTCCACTCACGGTGACTGGAGCACCCTGTTTGGCCGTTTCGGGGCCAGTTTGCAGCCGGTCTCTGTGGGTTGTTGCGGTATGGCGGGCACCTATGGTCATGACGTCAAACAGGTGGAGAACTCCAAGGGGATCTATGGACTGAGCTGGGCTGAGCCACTCGCGCGCCTGCCCAAGGGACGCTGTCTGGCAACCGGCTATTCGTGCCGCAGTCAGGTCAAACGGATGGAGGGGGAAAAGCTCAAACATCCATTGCAAGCCCTGCTGGAGCTGCTCTGATGCTGACGTTTCCCAAGCGGTTTCGGGTGCCGAAGGCCTATCGGCACCCGCGTTTCTTGCTGTTACCCGCCACTCCTGCTCAGGCGGTGGTGGAGTTTGTTGCCATGTTGCGCGAGCGCGAGCAACTCCATCAACTGTTTCGCCCGAACGATATCTGGCCCTCGGCCAACTTCAGCCTGAGCCAGCACGAAGGAGATCTGGAGTGGCAGCAGTCGGAGTTTCTGGCCAAGCGCTCGTTCGCCTATGGCCTCTGGAGCCCGGATCGGGAGCCGCAATTTTGGGGCGGGGTTTATCTCTACCCCTCGGTGTTGCCTGAGGTAGCGGTGGAGCTCTTCTTCTGGAAGGTGGCCGAGGCGCCTATCACGGATGAGGAGTTGGAGATTCAGCTGCGCGACTGGCTCGCCAGGGTGTGGCCGTGGCCAGAACCCCGTCTGCCGGGGCGAGAAGTGCCTTGGTCCGAGTGGCCCGGCGTTACCTATCCCTGGTGACATCCCGCTTAAGGGCATGATTGTGTAACACGCAGTTCCGGGTCGGGGCTGCGTTGTTACCACGTCACCCGGTAACCAACAACTCATATAACAGAACCATTTTGCCGATGGAGGGCGTTTCACCCATATCGGTACGCATTCATCGCTTACATAAGGAGTCTGCTCGCAATGAGTCACGATATTGCGCCCATCTGGCGTAAACCCATGAGTCTGGAGGGGCTCAACGCCACCTCTCGCAACACCCTGATGGCCCATCTCGATATCGTCTACACGGCTTTTGGCACCGATTGGCTTGAAGCGACCATGCCGGTGGATCATCGCACTCACCAGCCCCTTGGCATGCTCCATGGTGGCGCGTCCGTGGTGCTGGCGGAAACCTTGGGATCGATTGCCGCCAATATGGCGGTCGGGCCAGATAGCTACTGTGTGGGGTTAGAGGTGAATGCCAACCATCTGCGAGCCAAGCGGGAAGGGGTGGTGACAGGGCGTTGTCAACCGCTCCATCTGGGAGCAACAACCCAGGTGTGGCAGATTGAAATTCGGGACGAACGTGAGCGTTTATTGTGCACCAGCCGACTGACCATGGCGGTGCTCAAACACAAGCGGGGCAAGGACTCCAGCGAGGAGTGATCTGCAATAACGCACTATGAGTGCAAAATAAGCAAGCCATACTCGTCAGATCCCTCTATAATTGCCAACGTCTTGAGAGGCTTATCACATTTTTCAAGACAGCAGAACAAAGTGGCGCTATAATCGCCGCCTTTTTGCTATTCCGCGGTGTTAGCCGCCTGCCTTAATCTGGAAGAATCTATGTCTGATACCGAACAACTGCCCCTTTTTAGTGAGCTTGGACTGGCCGCGCCTGTATTGAAAGCGCTGCAGGACGTGGGCTATGAGCGCCCGTCACCGATCCAGGCCGCAGCAATTCCCCACCTGATGGCGGGACACGATCTGCTGGGGCAGGCGCAAACCGGTACAGGGAAGACCGCTGCTTTTGCCTTGCCTCTGTTGTCTCGTCTGGAAGCTGGTAACCGCAACACCCAGATCCTGGTGCTGGCGCCTACCCGCGAACTGGCGCTGCAAGTGGCTGAAGCGTGCCAACGCTACGCCCACCACATGCCTGATTTCCACGTACTGCCCATCTACGGCGGTGCTTCCTACGAAACCCAGACCCGCGCCCTGCGTCGCGGTGCCCAGGTGGTCGTCGGTACTCCGGGCCGCGTGATGGACCTGATCCGTCGCAAGAACCTGGACCTCTCCGGCCTGAAAGCTCTGGTACTGGACGAAGCTGATGAAATGCTGCGTATGGGCTTCATCGACGACGTTGACTGGATCATGGAGCAGTGCCCGAGCACTCGTCAGGTTGCCCTGTTCTCTGCCACCATGCCGGAGCAGATCCGTCGCGTGGCCCAGAAGCACCTGAAGCAGCCCAAAGAGATCAAGATCGCCTCCAAGACTGCTACCGCTACCACTATTCGCCAGCGCTACTGGCAAGTGACCGGTCTGCACAAGTTGGACGCCATGACCCGTCTGCTGGAAGTGGAATCCTACGAAGCCCTGCTGGTATTCGTACGTACCAAGAACGCTGCCGAAGAGCTGGCTGGCAAGCTGGCCGCCCGTGGTCACGCCTGTGAAGCGCTGCACGGCGACATCCCGCAGAAACTGCGTGAGCGTACCGTCGACAAGCTGCGTCAGGGCCAGCTGGACATCCTGATCGCCACCGACGTTGTCGCCCGTGGTCTGGACGTTGAGCGCATCACCCACGTAGTGAACTACGACATTCCGTACGACACCGAATCTTACGTACACCGTATCGGCCGTACCGGTCGTGCCGGTCGTAAAGGCGAAGCCATCCTGTTCGTCGCTCCCCGCGAGCGTCGTATGCTGCGCGCCATCGAGCACGCAACCCGTCAGGCCATCGAGCCGATGAAGATGCCGAGCACCGAGGACATCAACCAGCATCGTCTGGCCAAGTTCAAGGAGCGCATCCGCGAAACCATGATGGGTGAAGAGCTCGAGATCTACCACAACCTGGTGAACGAGCTGATCGAAGAGGATTCTGCCGATCCGCTGGAGCTGGCTGCCGCACTGGCCAAGCTGGTACAGGGTGACCAACCGCTGCTGCTGGATGACTCCATTCCGGATCCGCTGCTGAATGCTGGCAACGATCGTGGTGGCTTCGAGCGCCGTGACTTCAACGACCGTGGTGGTCGTGACTTCGGTGACCGTGGCGATCGTCCTGCCCGTCGCATGCCGTCCCTCGAACCGCGTCCGCTGAAAGACAACCCGGATGTGGAGATGGAGCGCTATCGCGTAGACGTGGGTGCGCATCACGGCGTCAAGCCGGGCCAGATCGTAGGCGCCATCGCCAACGAAGCGAACATCGAGAGCCGCTTCATCGGCAACATCGACATCGCTGATGACTTCTCCACCGTCGATCTGCCGAAAGGCATGACCGCAGATGTACTGGAAGTGATCAAGAAAGCCCGTGTTTGCCAGCGTCCGCTGCAAATCACCCGCTACACCGAAGTGCCAGCCGGTGGTAACACCAGCAGCCGCCCGCCCCGTGGTGATCGTCCGTTCCGTGGCGACCGTCCTTTCAACAAGGATCGCCGTCCCCAGGGTGACCGTCCGTTCAACAAGAGCGGGGAGCGCCGTGAAGGTGGCTTCAACAAAGATCGCAAATTCGGTGGCAAGCGTCGCGAAAGCTGATTGCTGATCCCGTTATGAAGAAGGCCGCTCATTGAGCGGCCTTTTTTGTATCTGCGATAGGGACTGCACCGTCAGTTTGTCTGTGTGGGGGTCATATATCTGTTCCATAACCCAAGTCGTGAGCCAAAGGGACATGAATATTTTCCGATGCAGTTGTGACATTCGGAGCCAGGATGCCATGCTTTTGGTGGCATTCGGGTACAGCCTGATGCTGGTTGCCTGTTGTGGTGAGCTGGTTGCAGCAACATGGTTTTACATTGTGACTCTGCCGTTGTCATGTGGGTGAGCAGAGTGAAACCAATAAAATAAACAGTACGATACGGAGGTCTATCATGGGTGGATGGCTTGGCAGGATACTGCTGTTATCCGGCTGTCTCGTTTCTGGCATGGTGTTGGCTGATGATCCCTTTCTCAAGATCAAGGGGGATGGCTGTTGCAATGGTAAAGGGGAGGTCGTGTTGACCCGGGCCGAGTTTGAGGCTTTACCTCAGACAGAGGTCAAGACCCAGACCCCCTGGACCGAGGGGGACCACACCTATCGTGGCGTGCTGCTGCGAGAGCTGGTCAAGATATATGGTCTCAAGAGTGGGGAGGTCAAGGCGGTCGCCATCAATGACTACTGGGCGGCGGTGCCGCTGGAAGATGGAGATAAGTATGCGGTACTGCTGGCCGAGAAGCAGGATGGCAAGGCGTTGACCCTGCGCAACAAGGGGCCGCTCTGGATCATCTATCCCCTCTCTGATCACCCGGAGCTGAACAAGGAGCTCTATCACAGCCGGATGGTGTGGCAACTGACGGCGATCGAGAGCAAATAAGATGCTGCGCGGCAAGTTTCTGAGCTTGATCCTGATGGTGACTACCTTTTTGGGGGTTGCCATCTGGTCGGTCTGGAACTATGACCGTGCATTCAATGCAGTGACTCGCTATACCCAGCTCTCCGCCTGGGCGTTGGCGCAGCTGGAGTTGGAAATCCATGGCTTTGATGAAGCGCTCTCTCTCTATCGCACCGGTTCGACCAGTCAGGAAGAGATGAACAAGCGCTTTGATATTGCCTGGAACCGCCTCGATGTCTTCCTGCACGGGGAGGAGGCCAAGCCGGTGAGAACCCGCTTTGGGGCTGAACAGGCAGCAGGCAAGATCATGGCCCTGTTCGAGAAGTATGAGCAGGCCGTGGTTAGCGGAGAGCGAGATTCAAAAGAACTTGCTCGTTTTGCCGAGGAGTTGGCTCGGGATCTGGCTGCGATCCGCGATGTGATGGTGAAAAATTTCACCGGCCCATCCGCTATTGCCCAGCGGGAGGTACTCAACTCGTCGCGTATTCAGAACTTCTTCATTCTGGCTTTCTTGATGTTGGCGACCGTGGTGATGCTGCTGATGCTGTTTCGCGAAGTGCGCCACCAGCACTTTCTTGCGTGGAATGATGCGCTAACCCGCTTGCCAAACCGGGCCTCCTTGATCAAACACCTCAAGCAGCTGACGGGACATAAAGGGGGGCGCAGTAGCGTGACCGTCTGTCTGGTGGATCTTGGCCATTTCAGGGAGGTAAATGACAGCCTGGGCTACGAGGTGGGGGATGCATTGCTGACGCAACTGGCCGAGCGGATCCGCGCGGTATCGGTTGACGGTCTCTTTGCCGCCCGTACCGGTAGCGATGAGTTTGCCATCATTATTTCCGGCGTTATGCCCACCTATTTGCGCTTTCCATTTCTGGAGCAGCTGCGTAACGAACTTGCCGGGCTCGCCTTGGCGACTGATCCCGCCCACCGGGTGCGGGTCTTTATGGGGGTCAGCCAGTACGTGCGACCGGTACACACGCCGGAGGAGATGCTGCTGTTTGCCGATATCGCCCTCGACAGTGCCAAGCGCAAGCGGCTGAATCGTTACGTGGTTTTCTCCAGCAGCATGTATCAGCACTATCTGCGTAACCGCCGTTTGTCGACCGAGTTGCGCGAGCTGATCCAGCACCACAGCAATTTGCAGTTGAGCCTCTACTATCAGCCGATTGTCCGTGGTCAAGGCACGGTGCGACTGGGAGCCGAGGTACTGATCCGCTGGAATCACCCGGAGTACGGTTTTATTCCGCCCCTCGATATCATTTCGCTGGCGGAAGATAACGGGCTGGGGGAGGCGCTCGGGTTATGGATCTTCCGGCGCTTGCAGCTTGATCTCGCTACTTTCCCGAGCGACTTGATTGAACCGCTGGAGATCTCGGTCAACCTCTCGAGTTCCATGTTCACTATGGAGTTGGCAGCCCAGCTGGATGAGAACATGAGGGAGGGGCCGCTAAGCCTGCAACAGCTGATCGTCGAGCTGACCGAAACGATTGCTCTGGATGATATCGAGCTGAGCAAGCAGATCATCGACACCTTGCGCCAGATTGGAGTACGGGTTGCCCTCGATGATTTCGGTACCGGCTGGTCATCGTTCTCCTACTTGCGGGAACTCTATTTCGACAAGCTCAAGATTGACCGCTCATTTATCACGGCCATCGACAACGATACCCGTCAGGCGCTGTTCGTCGAGGCGATCACCAGCCTCTCTCATCAACTCGGTGTGCGGGTGGTGGCGGAAGGGGTGGAAAACAATGATGAGCTGAAGGCAGTGCTGAGCATCGGCGTGGATGAAATTCAGGGCTATTTCTACTCGAGGCCCTTGCCGCTACAGGACTTTTTGCTGTTCTGCCATCGCTATTTTATCAATCGGAGCATCATGCAGGAGGTGGCGCTGGGTTAGCGAGCAGTGCCTTTTCACCGTTACCACAAGCTACCGTGCTGTTGTTCATCTAGCCGAATAAACAAAGAAGGCGACCATCAGGTCGCCTTCTTGTTGTGCATTGTGACGTGCAGAGTTCGCAGCCCGAGGGGCTATCAGAGCACCATGGCGGCAATCCAGCCGAAGATCACCAGCGGGATGTTGTAGTGAATAAAGGTGGGCACCACGCTGTCCCAGATATGGTCGTGCTGGCCGTCGGCGTTGAGGCCGGAGGTGGGGCCCAGCGTCGAGTCGGAGGCCGGTGAACCCGCATCCCCCAGCGCGCCAGCGGTACCGACCAGTGCGATGATCGCCATCGGTGAGAAGCCAAGCTGCAGACAGAGCGGCACATAGATGGTGGCGATGATAGGCACGGTGGAGAAGGAAGAACCGATCCCCATGGTGATGAGCAGGCCCACCAGCAGCATCAGGAAGGCGGCGATGCCTTTGTGCTGACCGATGCCGGAGGCGACCACCTGTACCAGAGAGTCGACCCCGTGAGTCGCCTTCATCACGGCGGCAAAACCGGCAGCGGAGATCATGATGAAGCCGATCAGCGACATCATCCGCACCCCCTGGGTGAAGGCATCCTGGCTTTCGCGAAACTTGATGACGCCGCCGCAGGTGAAGATGACAAAACCGGCCAGTGCACCCAGTACGATGCTGTTGGTCATCAGTTGCAGCCCCAGCGCTACGCCAATGGCCAGCAGAGCCACCCAGATGTGGGTGAGGTTGAGCTCGACCGCTTCGGGCTCGGCATCCAGGATCTTGGCCAGATCGTACTGGCGCGGTTTGCGATAGCTGATGAATACCGCAATCAGCAGGCCCAGTACCATACCGGCGACCGGAATGGCCATCGCCAGCGGGATCTGGCTGGTGGTGATGGGCACGCCGTTATCAATCAGGTTCTTGGCCAGAATGTTGTTCAGGAAGATGCCGCCAAAGCCGACCGGTAGCACCATGTAGGTGGCGGTCAGACCAAAAGTGATGACACAGGCCACCTGACGACGGTCAATCTGCATCTGCGCCATCACATGCAGCAGCGGCGGGATCAGGATGGGAATAAAGGCGATGTGAACCGGGATCAGGTTTTGGGAGGAGATCGCCACGGCCAGCACGGAAGAGAGCAGCAGGGTTTTGACCCACATGATGCGGGTCGAGCTGGCATCCTTGCCCAACTGGTTGATCACCTTGCGGGCCAGCAGGTCGGTGATCCCGGAGCGGGAGATGGCAACCGCAAAGGCGCCCAGCATGGCGTAGGAGAGAGCAATCTCGGCGCCACCGCCCAGGCCACCGCTGAAGGTGGTGAGGGTATCGGTCAACGACAGCCCACCGACCAGGCCGCCAGCAATGGCCCCCAGCGCCAGCGAGACCACCACATTGATCCGCAGCAGACTGAGCACCAGCATCAGCCCGACTGCGATAACAACTGGATTCATTTGATTTCCTTATAGTTTGTTATTGCTGTCTGTCATGTGAAGGGGAGTTAGTTTGCGAAAAATGTGACAAATGTCGAGTAAAAAATCAGTCAAACCTCTCATATCGCAGCCGCATGTGGCACAAGGTTGCTCAACATGAGGGGTTGTGACCTGTTTGTCTCCGTTCATCGCATGCGCAGCGATTGATAGTGACATTGATGGCTATTTCCGGTGCGCCGTGCAATCAATCATTTCCCCAAAAAGCGAAGGCTGCCAGTGGCAGCCTTCGTCCGTTTATTCTTGCCCCTCATCATCGGCAGGGGCATCGGTTGTGTCATCATCCGGATGCGCTGGCGGCCATCCCCCCATGCTCTTCCAACGGTTGACGATATGACAGAACAGCTCTGTGGTGCGTTCGGTGTCATAGAGGGCCGAGTGCGCCTCTTTATTGTCAAACGGGATGCGGGCGCTCTGGCACGCTTTGGCCAGCACTGTCTGACCCAGCGCCAATCCGGAGAGAGCAGCGGTGTCGAAGGTGGCAAACGGGTGGAACGGATTGCGCTTGAGGCCCGCGCGCTCGGCGGCAGCCATCACGAAGCCGTGATCGAAGGTGGCGTTGTGGGCCACTATGATGGCTCGGCCGCAATCCTGCTCCTTCATCCCCTTGCGGATCCCCTTGAAGATCTCGGTCAGTGCCTCTTTTTCAGAGACAGCGCCACGCAACGGGTTGTAGGGGTCGATGCCGGTGAACTCCAGCGCAGCCTTTTCCAGGTTGGCCCCTTCGAAGGGCTCGACATGAAAGTGGAATACCTGATCGGGAACGAGCCAGCCCTGCTCATCCATTTTCAGGGTGTAAGCCGCGATTTCGAGCAGGGCATCGGTCTTGGCGTTGAACCCGGCTGTTTCAACATCGATGACGACGGGGTAAAAACCACGGAAACGGCCCTTGAGGGTATGAACTGCGTCGGTCATGGGAGCTCGGTCGGGATAAAATGAGGCGGCATTATGGCAAAAAAGCACAGGCTTGTCCTCCCATCCCACGCAGGATGCCGCGCCAAGATGGCGCCGGATTCAATATCTGTGCAGCCACCAGCGGGCTGCAATCAGCGCTGTGAGCGTACCCAGTAGAGCGCTGGCCAGTACATCCACCGGCCAGTGCATCCCCATTACCATGCGCGACAGACCAATTCCCAGTGCCCACAGTGGCAGCAGCCAGACGCCTGTGGGGGCGCGGGCCAGCCAGATAAGGCCAAAGAACTGGGCCAGGCTGATGGCGGCGATGCTGTGGCCAGAGGGGAAGGCGTAGTTTACCTCGGCCTGCCAGTGGTGGCCGAGCCACTCGGGCAGGGCCAGCAGCTGGCTGGCGGCGTGAACCTGTTCGCTGCGCACATCGACGCTACTGGCGTAGAAGTGCTTGATGGCCGGGATCAGCGACTGACTCTCCAGCCAGAGCAGATAGGGTCTGGGCTCTTCGGTCAGGTGCTTGATCAGGCTTTTGAGCACCCAGTCGCTGGCAAGCAGGGCCGCCAGTGCACACCCCAGCGCAATGAAGGAGGCCCACTCCAGTCTCAGTTTGTAGCGAGTCAGCATCAGCAAGAGGGCGCCACTGACCCCGATCCCGGGAAGATCGACCATGCGGGTGAGGGCGTATGACCACCATAACCAGCCTGATTGCAGGGAGCCGGTCAGAAAAGGCTGCCAGGGCAGGGTGGCGAGCAGTAACAGGGGCAGGATCAACAGGGCAGTGAAGCCAAGCACCTGGCTGCGGGTGAGTGAGGCGGTTGATGTTGGGTGCGACGAAGTGTGTGGCGGCATGGTGGGTATGGGCGATCGCGAAAAAAGAGGGGCATTGTGCCACCGTGATATGCTCGTACAAAGCCGAGCAGCACGTTTGTTACCTCTGCTTACACATTTGTGGCGACATCCTCTGTTTGAGCGGGCGGATGGAGCGGCTGCCGCGCAATGTGGTCCCGTTTCGCGCCGGATTGCATCACAGGCTGAAATCTCGGGCGGCTTTGCGCTAGAATGGCGCCCCCGTGGCGGTTGTGACCAAAGAGAGCCCGATGAAGATAGTCGTTGATGAGAATATGCCCCATGCCGTGGAACTGTTTGCCGAATTTGGCGAGGTGGTCGCCTTGCCCGGACGGCAGATGCAGGCCCGCGATCTGCTGGATGCCGATGTGCTGCTGGTGCGTTCGGTCACCCGCGTCAACGGCGATTTGCTGGCGACCAGCCCCAAACTCGGGTTTGTCGGCACCGCCACCATAGGCACAGACCATGTGGACAAGGCGTTGCTGGCAAGCCGCAATATTCCCTTCTTCAGCGCCCCCGGTTGCAACAAGTATTCGGTGGGGGATTATGTACTCTCCGCCCTGCTGGTGCTGGCCGAGCGTTACGAACTCGACCTCTCGGACATGACTTTGGCGGTGATTGGCGCGGGCAATACCGGCGAGTGCGTGGCTGGCAAGGCCCAAGCGCTCGGCATGCGGGTGCTGCGCTGCGATCCGCCCAAGGCGCGGGAAAATCCCGCAGCGGGTTTTGTCGATTATCAGACCGCTCTTGGCGCCGATATCGTCAGCTTCCATGTGCCCATTACCCGTGAAGGGCTGGATGCCACCTACCATCTGTTCGATGCCGAACAGATTGCCGCGCGCCCTGCCGGACAGATCCTGATCAACGCATCCCGTGGCGAGGTGTGGGATAACCGGGCCCTGCTGGCGCGCCAGTTGGGCGATGCGCCTTTGCGACTGGTGATGGATGTGTGGGAGAACGAGCCCGAGCCACTGGCTGCGCTGGTGCCCCATACCGAGATTGCCACCCCCCATATCGCCGGTTACAGCCTGGAGGGGAAGGCCCGCGGTACCTGGATGCTCTATCAGGCGCTCTGCCAGCAGCTGGGACGCCAGCCTCGTCAGGATTTGAGTCAGCTGTTGCCCGCCCCCGATGTGCAGGCGGTGGTGCCGGGCCGTGCGCCGGATCAGGCGCTGATCAAGCAGCTGGTGCATCTGGTTTATGACGTGCGTCGCGATGATGCCCGTTTCCGGGCCCGACTCGGTCTGCCCAGCAGCTTTGACGAGCAGCGCAAACACTATCCCGAGCGCCGTGAACTATCCTCCCTGCAGGTTGAGGGGGCGTTTGCCGACCAGGCGCTGGGCGCGTTGGGATTTGCGCTGTCACGCCCCTGAATCGGGGACTAGGAGTTGGAAGATAACCGGAAGGGGTGAGCCGTACTGCCTACCTCGACCCCATTTTTTACTGAGCTGGCGCAGATGCTACTGCGCCGGCTCAGCCATATCAGGCTGCGTCATCTCGCCGTGCGGGAGCCTGCCGACCATGGCGCCACCCGGCGCCATTGCAGCATTATCAGAGGAGAACAGAATGAGCCAGCAGTTTAACGTAGCGGTATTGGGTGCCAGCGGCGCCGTGGGTCAGGCAATGATCGAGATCCTGGAAGAGCGCGAATTTCCGGTAGCGACCCTCTATCCGCTGGCTTCCAGCCGCAGCGCCGGTGATACCGTGCGCTTTGGCGGCAAGAA
Source organism: Aeromonas sp. FDAARGOS 1404 (assembly GCF_019047085.1). Lineage (NCBI taxonomy): Bacteria > Pseudomonadati > Pseudomonadota > Gammaproteobacteria > Aeromonadales > Aeromonadaceae > Aeromonas > Aeromonas sp. FDAARGOS 1404. Next base: position 414,316 of record NZ_CP077237.1, on the reverse strand, counting down.
CCTCGAGATCCTCGATGTGGAGGAGTTTGACTGGAGCCAGGTGCAGATCGCACTCTTCTCCGCCGGTGCCGATGTCTCTGCCAAGTGGGCGCCGATTGCTGCCGAACACGGCTGCATCGTCATCGACAACACCTCCTGCTTCCGTTACGACGAAGATATCCCGCTGGTGATCCCGGAAGTGAACCCGGATGCGCTGGCCGATTTTCGCAATCGCAACATCATCGCCAATCCCAACTGCTCCACCATCCAGATGCTGGTGGCCCTGAAGCCGCTGCACGACGAAGTGGGCATTGCCCGCATCAACGTGGCCACCTATCAATCCGTGTCAGGCTCCGGCAAAGAGGGGGTTAGTGAGCTGGCAGGCCAGACCGCTCATCTGCTCAACGGTCGTCCGGTGGAACCGACCCTCTATCCGCAACAGATCGCCTTTAACCTGATCCCGCAGATCGACAGCTTCACTGACAACGGCTACACCCGTGAAGAGATGAAGATGGTGTGGGAAACCCAGAAGATCCTCGGCGATGCCAGCATTGCCGTGAACCCCACCTGCGTGCGGGTGCCGGTCTTCTACGGCCACGCCGAGGCGGTACACGTTGAGCTGCACCAGCCGCTCGATGCCGAACAGGTCAAGGAGCTGCTCCGCAATGCGCCGGGTGTGACCCTGTTTGATGACGAAGGGGACTATCCGACCCCGGTGCGTGACGCAACCGGCAAGGATGAGGTGCTGGTGGGTCGGGTGCGCCAGGATATTTCTCATCCAAGTGGTATCAATATGTGGATCGTGGCCGATAACGTTCGTAAGGGCGCGGCAACCAACAGTGTACAGATTGCCGAGCTGCTGGTTCGCGACTATCTGTAAGGCCGGTCAGATGCCACAGATGCGCAGCAGGGAGTGCTGCGCATCCGGCCTGTGATCAAACCGGGGTGTGACCCATGCCGCACTCCGTCACTTCAAGATTCTGTTGCGATATCAACTGATTAAGTTTTTTCCTACACTCAGGGTCAAGTTGGGTGCTAAATGTGTCGGACTGCTGGCTTGCCAGGCGAGCCTGATTTATATTGAACCGACTGTTTTGGGGTAACTATCCAGATTTTTCAATGTGATAGGGCCGTCATACGAAGGAACGAATATGGGACATTCCCGCATAACATTGGCAACGCTACTCGCATTGGGTCTGCTGGGCACCGTCCAGGCTGAAGACTCGGCGCGGGAGCCTTTTTTTGTCGAGCTAAAAGGCCCTGACGAACCCGCACCTCCCGCCGTCAATTCCCAGCCGCTGGCGCAGCCGGTCGCCAGACCCGTCGCACAACCGGTGCGTGCAACCGCCCAGCCGGTGACGCGTCAGGTCACTGCCAATGCCGGTAGCTATGGCCCTGTTCGTCCGACCGATACCCTCTGGAGCCTGGCGAGCAAATATCGCCCCTCCAATCGGGTCAGCGTCTACCAGACCATGGTGGCGATTTACGAGAAAAACCCCCGCAGTTTTGCCGATGGCAATATCAACCACATTCTGGTGGGCTCCCGCATTCTGCTGCCGACCGCGGCCGAGGCGAGCGTCATCACTGATGCACAGGCCCGCGCCAAGTTCCGCAGCGACAACGCCAGCTGGAAGGGGTTAAGCCCCAAATATCTGGCTGACAAGCAGGCCCATACCGCCAAGCCGGCTGCCGCCAAACCCGCGAAGGTGGAAGCCGCCAAGACCGAGCCGGTGAAGGCTGCGCCTGCGCCGCTGTCAGTGGCGAAAGCCGCCCCCATTCCCGCCCCGGTGGTGGCTCCGCAACCGGCTGCTGAAACCAAAGAAGTGGCCAAGGTGAGCGAGCCTGCGCCGAAAGAGGCGGTAGCACCTGCTCCGAGCGCAGCAGAAGGCACCACCCCGGCGCCTCTGCCTTCCGATCTGGATAAACCGGTGGGCAAACCGGCTACCGAGATGGCGCTGGCACTGGAAGATGCCAATGCCCAGCTCGGCCAGGTGACCGAGATGAACCACAGGCTCAAACTGCGTCTGCAATCCCTGACCGAAGAGGTGGAGACCCTCAAGGCACAGCTGCAGGATCAGACGGCGCTGCAAAAAGAGATTGCCGAGCTCAAGGCCCAACCGGTCCCGCCGGTGGCAGCCGAGCTGGAGCCTGAGAAAAACTGGTTGATGGATCTGCTCTCCTCACCGCTCAACCTCGCCATGATCATCCTGCTGCCAGTGCTGCTGGTATTGGCGCTGGTGACCCTGTGGCTGCGTGCCCGTGCCCGCCGCGAACTGGAAGAGCAGGAGAAGAGCCTCTCCGAATCCACCGCCATGATGATGGATCAGGAGCAGAGCGAGTTTGATGATCTGCTGAGCGTCGATGTGACCGACAACGAGCCGGTGCGCCCGGTGCCGGATCTCAACACCCCGGATGGCTTTATGCCGATGGAGCCTGACGAGCCGGCCGCCAAGCCGGATGTCGATCTGGTGTTCAGCGACGAGGGCGAGATGGAGCTGCAGGGCTTCGAGCCCGAGCGGATGGCGGCCCAGCCAGCCAGTCGTGACCCGGATCTGGTGCCGGATCTCGATCTCTCGCTGGATGAGCCCATTGCGCTGGCCAACGAGCCCGCCATGGATCTGGCCAGCGAGTTCAACCCCAAGCCCAAGGCCGCTGACGAGATCATGAGCGAAGAGGAGCTGCAGGCAGCCCTGTTTGCCGAGCTGGATGCGGATCTCTCAGCTGACCTCGAGCCCGATTTGAGCTCCATCGACGAAGTCGGCGCCGCTGACGACGATCTGGCGAGCTTCGATCTCGGCGATTTCGACAGTGCCCTCGACGAGCCTGCTGCTGGCAAAGATGATAACGCCATTGATCTCAGTGCCGTAGAGGACGCTGACGAGAGTGCGGATGCCATGCTGGCCGAGCTCGGTCTTGAGCCTGTCAAGGCGAAAGAAGCGGAGCTGGATCTGGAGTGGGATCCCAACGAGCTGGCGCTCTCCGATTTCGAAGATGCGTTCGCCGAGGTGGAGTCTCATCCGGCAGATGTTCAACCCCGTGAGCAGGCGCAAGAGAGCGGCTACGTCGAGATCGACAAGCTGCTGGCCGAAGCGGATGCCACCGCGCCGGAGCAGGAGCCGTATCAGGGCTTCTCGCTGGATGTGGGGCTCGATGGCTTCCCCGAGGTGCTGCCGGAATCCACCGGGTTTGATGTGGATGCCGACGACGGCGGTGTAGGAGCCAAGCTGGATCTGGCCCGTGCCTACCTCGAGATTGACGACAAGGATAGCGCCCGCGAGCTGCTGCAAGAGGCGGCGGAGCAGGGTAGCGATCACCTGCGTGCCGAAGCCGAGAAGTTACTCAAGCGGTTGGGCTAAAGCATCTCCCATCACGGGGTCAGCAAAACGGGGGCAGCCAGCAGGCTGCCCTCTTCTTTTGGCGATTTGCGATGGGGGGATCATGGCCGCGCAGGCTGACCATCCAGGCCAATTGCGCGTGTGGTGGGACTTTTCGGGCTGAGCGCGTATAATCCGCCCCGTTTCTTTCACTGCGTTTTCACAACAAGACAAGTTTATCCATGCGAATTGCCCTAGGTATTGAATATGACGGCAGCCGGTATTTCGGCTGGCAGCGTCAGCGTGAAGTGATCAGCGTGCAGGCTGAACTGGAGACGGCGCTGAGCCGGATTGCCAACCACCCTGTCTCCATCCAGTGTGCCGGGCGCACCGATGCCGGTGTCCATGCGACCGGTCAGGTGATCCACTTCGATACCGAGGCGAACCGTGCCGAAGGGGCTTGGACCCTGGGGCTCAATTCCAACCTGCCGCCGGATATCGCCGTGCGCTGGGTCAAGCAGGTGGACGAGAGCTTCCACGCCCGCTTCAGCGCCACCGCCCGTCGCTACCGCTATGTCATCTACAACCACAACTACCGGCCGGCGATCCTCGGCAGTGGCGTCAGCCACTACCACGAGACCATCGATGCGGAGTTGATGCACCAGGCGGGCCAGAGCCTGCTGGGGGAGCACGACTTCAGCACCTTCCGTGCTGTCGCCTGCCAATCCAACACCCCGTGGCGCAATGTGACCCATCTGTGTGTCAGCCGCTCCGGCCCCTACATCGTGCTCGACATCAAGGCCAACGCCTTCCTGCACCATATGGTGCGCAACATCACCGGCTCCCTGCTGCTGGTGGGGCAGGGGCTCAAACCGGTGGAGTGGATTGCCGAGGTGCTGGCTGCCAAGGATCGTAATCTGGCCGGGCCGACCGCCAAGGCCGGTGGCCTCTATCTGGTCGACGTGGATTACCCAGCCGAGTTTGCTCTACCGCAGTTGCCGCTCGGCCCGCTGTGGCTGCCGGACTCGGCACCGGGTACGACCAGTTTTTAGTAACTGCGCCCGAAAAATTGTGGTTTAATGACCCGTCATTTGTTGCCATCGAGCTATTAAGTCATTGAACAATCTAGGCTCGATGCGTTTTGTCAGGCACAAAAGCATTAAGGAATTCCATGAGCTGGCTTGAGAAGATTCTTCCCAAGAGCAAGATTACTGCGCCCCGTCGTCACAACATTCCGGAAGGGGTGTGGACCAAGTGCAGTGCTTGTGAACAGGTGCTCTACCGGGCAGAGTTGGAGCGCAACCTCGAAGTGTGCCCCAAGTGTGATCATCATATGCGCATCAGCGCCCGCGCCCGTCTCGAGAGCTTCCTCGATGAGCAGGGTCGTACCGAGATCGGTGCCGAGCTGGAGCCGCAGGATGTACTGAAATTCAAGGATTCCAAGCGCTACAAGGATCGTTTGTCTGCCGCTCAGAAAGAGACGGCGGAGAAAGATGCGCTGGTGGTGATGAAAGGGACCCTCAAAGGGGTACCGGTTGTCGCCTGTTCGTTCGAATTCTCCTTCATGGGGGGCTCCATGGCCTCCGTGGTCGGTGCCCGCTTTGTGCGCGCCGTCGAGGAGTGCATCAAGGAAGGCCGTGGCCTGGTCTGCTTCTCCGCCTCTGGTGGTGCTCGCATGCAGGAAGCCCTCTTCTCCCTGATGCAGATGGCCAAGACCAGTGCAGCGCTGGACCGACTCACCAAGGCGGGCCTGCCCTATATCTCCGTGCTGACCGACCCCACCATGGGTGGCGTCTCTGCCAGTCTGGCGATGCTGGGTGACATCAACGTGGGCGAGCCAAAGGCTCTAATCGGCTTTGCCGGCCCGCGCGTTATCGAGCAGACCGTGCGCGAGAAACTGCCGGAAGGCTTCCAGCGCTCCGAGTTCCTGCTGGAAAAGGGTGCCATCGATATCATCATCGATCGCCGTGAAATGCGTAACCGTCTGGCCAGCCTGCTCGCCAAAATGCTGAATACTCACGTCATCGAAGAGTGAAGATGAGTTCAAACATGCAACAATCCCAAAGCCGGTCGCTTGTCGACTGGCTTTCTTATTTGGAGCAGATCCATCCGGTCAATATCGACATGGGGCTGGATCGGGTCGGTGCTGTCGCCCGGCGTATGGGGCTTACCCAGCTGCCGTTCAAGGTGATCACGGTGGCGGGCACCAACGGCAAGGGCTCCAGCTGTGCCATGGCGGCCAGCATTCTGATGGCCGCAGACTACAAGGTCGGCGTCTACTCCTCGCCCCATCTGCTGCGCTTTACCGAGCGGGTGCGGGTCAACGGGCAAGAGCTGCCCGACAGCGATCACTGCGCCGCCTTTGCCGAGGTGGAAGCCGCTCGTGGCGAGATTGCCCTTACCTTCTTCGAGTTTGCCACCCTGGCTGGCTTGTGGCTCTTCTGCCGCGCCGCGCCGGACGTGCTGCTGCTGGAAGTGGGCTTGGGTGGTCGGCTCGATGCCACCAATGTGGTGGAGTCCGATGTGGCCATGATCACCTCCATTGCCCTCGATCACTGCGACTGGCTGGGTGATACCCGCGAGGCGGTGGCGGTGGAGAAAGCCGGGGTGTATCGCGCCGGCAAACCTGCCATCAGCGGCGAGCCCAATCCCCCGTCAACTATCGCCAGCGAGGCGGCGCGTATCGGCGCCAACCTGCGTCAGGTCGGTATCGATTTTCGTGGCGATGAGCACGAGAGCGGTTGGGATTATCACGGCCTCAACCAGTGGCGGGATCTGCCCAAACCTGCCCTGCCGCTGATGAACGCGGTGACTGTACTGGCTGCGCTGGAGTCCCTCGGCTTGCCGCTGCCGGAGTCCGCCATTCGTGACGGGCTTGCCAATGCCCGGCTGGCTGGCCGGATGCAGCAGCTGCAAAGTGCGCCGCTGGTGATCGTCGATGTGGCCCATAACCCCCATTCGGCAGCCTATCTGGCAGCGCAATTGCGCAAGATGCCCAGCTCGGGTGTACGCCGCGCAGTGGTCGGCATGCTCAAAGACAAGGACATGGCGGGTTCCCTTGCCGAACTCGATGGCTTGATTGGCGAGTGGTATCTGGCCAGTCTCACCGGCCAGCGCGCCGCCACTGCTGCGCAACTGGCTGCGGCGCTGGGGGAGGGCAAGGGCCCTGCCAGAGAGTTTGATGATGTCAGCGCCGCTTATCAGGCTGCGTTGGTCGCATCGAGTCCGGACGATATGGTCATTGTGTTTGGTTCGTTTTACACTGTCGCCGACATTCTGGCGGGTGTCGCCGTCTAGGCCACACCCCGGCTCCCCGGCCTTCGGGCGGGGAGCCAAATCGCATATTGAGTTACGTAAAGGTAGGATTCAACTTGGCCTCGAAGTTTCAAAACCGTCTGGTGGGCACCGTCATCCTGGTGGCCCTGGTTGTTATTTTCCTGCCTGACTTGCTGGATGGTCACAAGCTGGCACAAAAGGAGGAGGCCTTTGCCAAGATCCCGCTGCGCCCCGAGCTGGAGCCTGCCAAGCCTGCGCTGCAGGTCTCGGCAGCCAGCAGCCTGCCAGCCGATCATCTGGCCAGCCAGCAACAGGCCTCTGCGGCCCAGCAGTGGCAAGTGGAAGAGGTGGCTGATCCCATGACCCTCGCCGGTCAGGGCAACGGTGCGCAGCCGGCGACAACCCCTGCCGCACCGGCGCCGGTCCAGCCGCAACAGAATGCCCAACCCAAGCCACAGCCCAAGCCGGAAGTGGTGGCCAAAAAACCGGTAGAACCGCCAAAGCCAGCACCCAAGCCGACGCCAGCCAAACCGGTTGAAGTGGCCAAGGCGCCCGCACCGGCCAAGCCGCAGGCGGGTCAGATCAAGTCCCTCGACGATCTGATTGAAAGCAAGATGACCCAGCCGACCACACCCGCGCCTGCTGCGGCACCGGCGCAGGGCAGCTGGATCCTTCAGCTTGGCGCCTTCAAGAACGTCGACAGCGTCAACGCGCTGGTGAGCAAGCTGCGGGCGGCGGGCTACTCTGCCCACACCTCGCCGCGCACACCGGTGCAGGGTCAGCTCAACCGGGTCTTTATCGGGCCGGATGTCTCCAAGGCCAAACTGCAGGGGATGCAGGGGAGGATCTCCCAGATGACCGGCCTCAGTGGCTCGGTAGTCTCTTACAACCCGTAGCGGTGTAATCGCCCTCTGAAACAAACACCGTGCCCCGTGCGCGGTGTTTTTTATCTGGCTGTCGTGATTTTTAAGGACGGCGTCGTACAGGTCACCCCCCGGTTGGGATTTTCGGGCAGTTGGGGTAGTCTGAGCCCTTCTGCTACTCACAGGAGTTCAAGATGATCCTCTCGACGACCCCCACGCTGGAAGGCAAAACCATTCGTGAATACCGCGGTATCGTGGTTGGCGAAGCCATTCTCGGCGCCAACATTTTCAAGGATCTCTTTGCCGGGATCCGCGACATCATCGGCGGCCGCTCCGGCGCCTATGAAAAAGAGCTGGCCCGTGCCCGCGATATCGCCTTCGATGAGCTGAAAGAGCGTGCCGCCGCCCTTGGTGCCAACGCAGTGGTCGGCATCGATATCGACTACGAAGTGGTGGGGCAAAACGGCAGCATGCTGATGGTCAGCATCAGTGGTACCGCCGTGGTGGTCTGATCGGGCACCAGCCTCTGCATGGGCAATGAGCCGATAACCGGGTTATCGGCTTTTTTATTGCTTGGCAGATACGTGTTGTTGGTAAGGTTTTTTCTCAACCCATTGATTTTAAATATTTATATTTATTAATAATTCCACTGGCCGGTTTTATTTTTTTTCACTGGGTAGCCCGAGAGGGGCAAGCTAGAGTGCCGCCATCAGGAACGACACCGCTCACGGACGAGGTTCTCTTCTTTTGAAGGCGTATCACTATGAATCAAAAACCTGCTCTGCTGACCCTTGTCATGTTGGCCATGACCGCCCATGCCGGCAGTGCCCTCGCGGCGCTGCCCAACTTCAGCGCCACTTGCCCCACCGATATCCGGGTCAAGTCGCAAGGGGGCAACGTCTTTATCAATGGCAAGAAGGCGACCCTGAAAACGCTGGCGCCCGCCGCCTATTCGGCCACGAGCGGCAAGGTGGTCATCGGGATCACCTTCGATCTGCCCGCCAGCGAACCCACCCTGGATTACGTCATCAAGCATGATCGCCGGGCCCACGGCTTTTGCACCGTGCACGCCTGGTCGGCGGGCAAGGCTGCCGCACTGCCGATGGCCAAGGGGGACTCGCCCTATCAGGGCAAGTGGATCGCCAAAAACCGCGAGACAGGCGCCACGGTGGCCAATATTCAGGTGGATGGCAAGGAGCAGGTGTGGGTCAACGGAGTCAAGGTGAAGGCGAAACGGGCCGATGGTGCGCTGCAGTTTCGTCAGGGCACCATCCTCTACACCTTGCAGGGGGATCCGCGTATTCGCGATGAGAGCGACTGGAATGACATCGATGTTCAGAACACCGGCCCCATCCGGCTCGAGTAACAGACGCGCTGTGCCACGGCTTGGTCATTGATGCAAAAAGCAGAGAGCGGCATGGCCGCTCTCTGTTTTGTTGTCTCTATTGGGTGATAGCCGTGCGGGGTTAGATGCCGTGGATGGCGTTGGCTTCCCCATACCAGTCCAGCTTGTCGGCCAGAGTGACCACCGAGCCGATGATGATGAGACTCGGGCTCTTCACCTGACGGGCCAGTTCGGCCAGCTGCTGCAGCTCGCCGCGCACCACCCGCTGACTGAGCTGGGTGCCTTGCTCCACCAGCGCCACCGGGGTGTGACCGGGCATGCCGTGGGTTTGCAGCGCATCCTGAATGCGGGCGGCGTGGGCCAGCCCCATGTAGAACACCAGGGTCTGGCGGGGGGCCGCCAGTGCCGACCACTCCTGGGCGATATTGCCCTCCTTGTCATGCCCGGTGATGAACTGCACCCGCTGGGCATGATCGCGGTGGGTGAGGGGAATGCCGCTGTAGGCAGCGCAGCCTGAGGCTGCCGTAATGCCCGGTACCACCGAGAAGGGGATGCCCGCCTCGGCCAGGGTTTCCAGCTCCTCGCCACCCCGGCCAAAGATAAAGGGATCGCCCCCCTTGAGCCGCACCACCTGTTTGCCCAGCTGCGCTTGTTCCAGCAACAGTTGGTTGATCGCCTGCTGGGGCACGCAGTGGCGGCCCGCCTCCTTGCCGACAAAAATCCGCTCGGCATCCCGGCGAACAAGCGCCAACACCTCCTGCGAGACCAGTCGGTCATAGACCACCACATCCGCCTGCTGCAACTGCTGCAAGCCATTCAGGGTGAGCAGCCCCGCATCACCGGGGCCGGCGCCCACCAGGGTCACGCTTCCCTTGCTCTGCAGCGGCTCATTCAATAGCTCGGCGACGCTCTGCTCGGCTGCCTGTTGCTGGCCGCGGGCCAGTTGGCGGGCGAGGCGATCGTGGCTAAAGAGCCGCTCCCAGAAGCGACGGCGGGCCAGCTTGTCAGGAATGGCCTTGACCCGCTCGCGCAGCTTGCCCGCCAGCGCCGCGAGCTGGCCGAGGTGTTGCGGTAGCAACGCTTCGAGTTTTTCCCGCAGCTGGCGGCTCAGTACCGGCGCCGCGCCTGCGCTGGAGATGGCCACCATCAGCGGCGAGCGGTCAATGATGGCGGGCATGATGGCGCTGCAGTGGGCCGGGGAGTCCACCACATTGCAGAAGATCTGGCGCAGGTTCGCTTCGTTGAAGACCTGCTGGTTGACCTCTTGCTGGTTGGTGGCAGCGATCACCAGCCACTTGCCATCGAGCAGTTCGGGATGAAAATTGGCGGCGCAGACAGTCAGGCGACTCTGCTCGGCCCAGCTCATCAGCTGGGGTTCCAGATGCGGGGCATTGATGGTGATCTTCGCCTTGGCATCGAGCAGCAGGCGCGCCTTGCGCACCGCCACCTCACCGCCGCCGACGATCAGGACCGGCTTGTTTTGCAGCTGACAGAAGAGAGGGAGAAAGTCCATAACAGGCTCCGGATGCTGGCCCGCTCGCAATGCCGCGCCGGGCGAGATAGCAGGGCGCGCCGTGACGCACCCCGGATGGCCGGGGGAAAGATCCCCCGACGGGAATAAAAAAGGGGAAGGGTGATCTACGCCCGGGCCAACGACAGATCCCCACCGGTGTCGGCCACTTGATCACGCTTCCCCAAACGAGGTTTTTCCTATTGCACCGCTTTGACGTGCATGTTGGCGACGTACTGATCTTCGGCCCAGAAGATGCGGTCAGCGACCATGGCTTCCGGGTTGAGGGTGACGCCGCGCAGCACCCGCTCCTTGAACTTGTGATAACCGGCCCGGTCGATAAGGTGACCCATGTGCAGGTAGATGGGCTTGCCATCCAGCATCTCGGCCTCGAACTCGAACAGGTTCTTGATCACCGCATGAAGCACCTCTTCGGTTACCCAGTTGAGGAACAGCTTGCCGGTACGGGGAGTCTTCTTGCTGGTGCGTCCCCCCAGCTTGACCATGTAGAGCTGCTTGGGATCCCGCTGCCAGGCCAGGGTCGGGCAGGCCAGCACGCACTCGCCACAGCCGATGCACTTGCTCTCCTCTTTGACCGCCTTGCCATGCTTGATGGCGAGGCAATCCACCGCGTGGTGGCTACATGCCTTGACACAGGCGCCGCAGCCGATGCAGCGCTCGGCATTGAAGTGGATTTTGGCGATGCCGAGGATACCGAAGTCGGCCATGTTGGCCTTGGCGCAGTCGTTGGGGCAGCCGGCGATCACCATCTTGAGGTGATAGGGGTTGGGGTAGAGGTGTTTCTCCATCCGCTGGGCCAGCCCGGTGCAGTCGATATTGCCCTTCTGGCAGATGGTGTTGCCCTGACAGGCGACGATGTTGCGCCCGCCGATGGTCTGGTAACCGGCTTGGGTGTCTTCTACCTCGATGCCGCAGGTCTCCACCTCGATCTCCTTGATAAAGGGTTCGAGGGCGGCGTTGACCTTGTCCATGTCCTGATACTTGATGCCGGGCATCGCCAGCTTCTGGCGGGTGGTGAGGTGGATCAGGCCGTTGCCATACTGTTCGGCGATCTGCTGGGCCACCGCCAGCAGGTGGGCGGGCATGATCCCGCCGGGAATGCGTACGCTGATCATCGCTTCGCCGCGCACCTTGGAGAGGCGGTATTCGTTCTTGGCGCGGGCCTTGATGATGTCGATATCGAGACTCATGGTGTTCTCCCTCAGTCGATCAGATGCTGGGCCTGGTCAAAACGAAAGACCGGTCCATCCACGCAGATATAGGTGTCGCCCATCCGGCAGTGGCCGCATTTGCCCACGGCGCAGGCCATGCGGCGTTCGTAGTCGACCCAGATGCGATCCTTGGGGATGCCCCGTTCGAGGAAGGCGAGCACCACGAAGCGGATCATGATGGGGGGGCCGACCACGATCACCTGGATATCCTCCTTGTCAGCGAGATCCAGCTGGTCGATGTAGTCGGTGACCCGGCCGATGCGAAACTGCTCGCTCTCCTTGCCCTCGTCCAGGGTGACGATGAGGTTCTGCTGCTCGGCCCAGAGCGGCATCTCGTGGCGATAGAGCACCGCCTGCTCGTTCTTGAAGCCGAGGATCATGTCGAGGGATTTCACCTCTTCCGGATGTTTGCTGAAGCGGCGCAGCAGCCCCTTGACCGGCGCGACGCCGGTGCCGCCCGCTACCACGATGAGGTGCTGGTTGTGGTAGGTCTCCAGCGGATAGCCGTTGCCGTGGACGCCGCGCATCCACACCTTGTCGCCCACATCGAGGGCAAACAGCGCATCGGTCACCTTGCCGACCTTGCGGATCAACAGATCCACATAGCCATCGCCATAGTCGGAGACCGAGATGGGCGCTTCGCCAACGGTGGGCAGGGAGATCTCCACAAACTGGCCGTAGTGGACATCAAAGTCGCGGGAGACCCGAAAGTTCCACTCAAGCTCGGTGTGACGCTCGATGGCCAGAATGGTGTAGGCCTTGGGCAGCAGGCGGTTTTCGACTGCTTCCTGCTGTTGTTCTGCTGTTGCGGTTTGCTGGCACTGGCACATATCAGTTCGCCCCCTGCGCGTTGTCGGCTGCGATGGTCTGTTCGACCACATCGGTCATCTTGTTGATGATGTTGCTAAAGGAGATGTAGTGAGGGCAGCGATCGTCGCAGCGGCCGCAGCCGACGCACATGTGCTCCTCCCCCTGACGGGCCTTGTAGTCGTTGACCTTGTGCAGGGCGCGATAACGCAGGCGCTCGCCATGCTTGGCGCGAAAACCGTGGCCACCGGCCATGTCGCTGAAGCCATCCACCATGCAGCTGGCCCACTGGCGACGGCGCTCGCCCTGCTTGGGGTTCTCCGCATAGGTGAGGTCGTGCACGCTGTAGCAGCTGCAAGTCGGGCAGGAGGTGGTACAGCGGCCGCAGCCGATGCAGCGGCTGTCGTACTCGGCCCAGACCGGATGGGTGGTGAGGATCTGGCGGATCCGCTGGGGGTCGTCACAGACGCTGTCCGGGGTGCGTACCTTGACCGGGTTGCTCTGGACAAATTCAGGGGTGAAGTCGTCGGATTCACCGAGCTCGGCAAAGTAGCCGAGCAGCTCGGGATCCTTCACCTCAATACGGGCACCCTCATCGCTCAGACGAATGGCGGCGGCGTAGTCCTGGGTCTCGTTGCTGCCCATGGAGACGCAGAAGCAGTTCTCGAAGCTCTCGCGGCACTCCAGCAGCACCAGCTTGAGCTTGCTGCGCAACCGGGCGTAGTAGACGTCGCTGTTCTGGCCGTTTTTCAGGTAGACCTGATCCAGCCTGCGCAGAGCGTGGATATCACAGCTGCGCAAGAACAGCAGGGTGGGTTTGGCCTCCACCTTTGATTCACGCAGCTCCAGATTGTCGAAGTGGAACAGGGTCTGGGTGATGGGGAGCACCACCTCTTTCGGGGATAAGTGGGACTTCTCCTGCCACACCAGATCGGCCGGATGGCGGATGCTGTGGTAGGTGACGTTGTCGGTGTCGGAGAAGCGGCCGCCCCGATATTCGGCCGCGGGCGCCATGATCCGGTAATCGGGCAGCAGCCGCTCGAACAGCTGCGCCAGCGCGGGATGGGTGAGAAGAAACGACATAAATAAACACCTTGTATGAGGGTGAGATGCCCTGGCATAGGGATGAGGAGCGGGTCGGTCAGGATGTCTGGCATCGGTTCTGGCCGCGCTTGCCTCGCCACGGTCTGTTTTTATGACTCATGTTGCTCAACTGACCCGATTGTTATTGTGTTTGCGGCGCGTGCGTCGCGGCAGGTCGGGTCATACCTGTAAAACCCTTATCAATTGAGCAGGGCGGCCTGATAGCCTGCGCACTTGCCCATCATGTATCCCATCTCCAGCTTGTTGATATCGCGGGTGAAACGGGAAACGGGGAAGTAGTCGGCCGGGGCGATCACCTCGATCTGGCAGTCCTCCGGCGGATTGGCGATAAAATCGAGCGCCTCGTTGTAGCTGCGATCCCGCTGCTCCAGCGCCTGTGCCAGCGCGGGGCGGGTCTTGAGCAGGGTGCGGATCATCCAGGGGAAGGGCATCGGCTTGAGCCGATAGCCAAGGGGCTCGGAGAGGATCACCGTCAGGTGACGGGCACCGCGGCGGTAGGCCTCGATCACCGGGATGGAGTCGGCCACCCCCCCATCTGTCATCGGCACCCCGTGCACCTCCGGGTATTCGTGGGAGGCGAGGGGAATGGCGCAGCTGGCGGGCAGCACCTCGTTCATGTTCTCCGGCTTGACCCGGATGTACTCCGCCTTGCCGGTCAGGGTATTGGTCACCACCGCATAGAAGGGGATGCCGGTCTCCCGGTAGGCGTGAATGTCGAGGGGATACTTGCGGCAGCTGGTGTTCCACAGCCAGTGGATATCCACCAGATTGCCCCCCTTGGCAAAACGCAGGGGATCCATAAATTGCTGGCTGCATGCCAGTTTGGTCAGGATCTCGTGGCTGCGGCCATGCTGGCTGGCGAGATAAGCCAGCAAGTTGGTGGCCCCCGCCGAGACGCCGATGGCGAAGTCAAAGGGGCGATAGTCATGCTCGATAAACGCATCCAGCACGCCGCTGGCAAATATGCCGCGCATGGCACCGCCTTCTACAACCAATGCGCTGGGGGATGCGTTTTTGTTCATGACAGGCACCTCATTGATAAGTCAGAGAGAAAAAGTGGGAAAGAGAACGTCCGGGCTGTCAGGCCGACCGTTCTGACAACCAACCGGGGTTGGCCATCGCAATGAGGTCATTCTAGGAAGGGGATGGTGTTTAGAATATCTGTTAATAATGAATCAAGTGTTTTGTATTTCTAAACGATGGTGATAAACCCGTTGTGATCAAAGGGGTTGTGTAGGAGTCTCAACAAGTCTGTGATGGCTGGATATTGGCAAGGATGAGTGTGTCATGACGTTATTGGTTCCCCCGCTGCTCCGACGTGGCGATACCATCGCTTTTTTCTCCCCCTCCAGCGCGGCGACCGCCTGGGCACCCAACCGTTTTGCCCGCGCCAGAGCCTTTCTTGAGGGGCAGGGCTTTAGGCTCAAGGCGGGCAGCCTCACCGGCCAGCAGGATCACTGGCGCTCCGGCTCCATTGCCGCGCGGGCCGAGGAGCTCAACGCCCTTATTCGCGACCCAGAAGTGCGCTGCATCATTTCGGTGATTGGCGGCAGCAACTCCAACTCCCTGCTGCCCTACCTCGATTTTGAGGCGCTGAGGCGCGATCCCAAGATCATCGTTGGCTACTCAGACGTGACGGCGCTGCTGCTCGGCATACATGCCCAAACTGGCCTGGTTACCTTTTATGGCCCGGCGCTGGTGGCCTCCTTTGGCGAGTTGCCGCCGCTGGTGGATGAGACGCTGGCCAGTTTTTTACAGATTGCGCTGGCCGATGAAGCTGGCGTCCCCTGCACGCTGCCCACCCCGGTGCAGTGGAGCGATGAACGGTTGGACTGGGAGAATCAGACCCGGGCCAAGCAGTGCCAGCCCAATCGGCTGATCTCGGTGGGTTCTGGCCGGGTTGAGGGGCGACTGATCGGCGGCAATCTCAACACCATGGCGGGGATCTGGGGCTCCC
Source organism: Aeromonas sp. FDAARGOS 1404 (assembly GCF_019047085.1). Lineage (NCBI taxonomy): Bacteria > Pseudomonadati > Pseudomonadota > Gammaproteobacteria > Aeromonadales > Aeromonadaceae > Aeromonas > Aeromonas sp. FDAARGOS 1404. Next base: position 398,929 of record NZ_CP077237.1, on the reverse strand, counting down.
CCTATATGCCGCCCATCGAGCACGGCGACATTTTGCTGCTGGAGGACAGCCTGAAATCAGCCGAGACGCTGGAGCGATCTTTTGCCCATCTCAAGCTGTGCGGGGTGTTTGATCGGATCGGCGCGCTTATCCTCGGCAAGCATGAGCTGTTCAACGATCAGGGTAGCGTCAAGCGACCCCTCGATATCCTGCTGGAGGTGGTGGGGGAGCCGAGCTTCCCCATTTCTGGCGGAGTTTGACTGCGCCCATACCCAGCCCATGCTGACGCTGCCGCTGGGTATCGAGGTAGCGCTCGATCTCGACAGGCAGAGACTCACGCTACTGGAGCCCTGGTGGCGAGCAGAATGAGTGCGAAATGAATGTCCAACAACAAGGCCGCGGATGCGGCCTGGTCTGTTTTTGTGGGGAGGGATCAGGGCAGGGCATCGGGTCGGAAGCTGGCGCGGATCTGCGGCACCAGGCTTGATGGGTCGAACCCTTTCTCCTCGCCCAGCACCGGATGGAGCAGGGGCTTCTCTTCGATGGGGGTGATATCCCCCGCCAGCAGCTGGCGGGTGGCCTGACCCATCTGGTAGAGCTGGCGCACCGGCGCAAACTGGGTCGCCAGATTGAGGGGGTCATCGGCGCGGGTGAAGGCCATCATGGGGATCTGGTAGGTGGCATCGCGCGCCGGCTTGTCACCGTGAATGCCCTTGCCGGCCGACATCAAAAACGGCTGGTGATCGCCAAAGGCCACCACCAGATAGCGCTTGCCCGACTGGTCGAGGGTCTTGAGCAGCCGCTCCAGCGAGGCCATGGCATCCACCACCCCGGTGTAGTAGGTGTTGAGCAGCTGGGTGTCGCTCTCGCTCTGGTTCGGGCAGGCGCCGCTGCGCTCCTGCCCCTGATAGCGGGGGCCATCGAAGGGGCCGTGCCCCTGCATGGTGACCGCATAGGCAAACAGCGGTTTGTCATCCTGTTCGCTGCGTTTGAGCAGGTGGTCGATCAGCGCATCATCGGAGATATAGAGCCCCTTGTGCTCAAGGGTTGTGAAGCGGGTGTCGAACCAGCGCTCCTCATAGCCGAGCGCTGGGATCGCTTTGGCGCGGCCCCAGAATTTTTCCACATAGGGGTGGGCGAACAGGGTCTGGTAGCCGTTCTGTCTGGCGCTCTGGGCCAGCCCCGGCACCTGCTGCGAGAGGTAGTAGTAGGGCACCACCCCCTGCTTGAGCAAGCCCACCGGCAGGCCGGTGTTCATCTCGAACTCCGCCAGCACCGTCATGCCGCCGGTGGTGGGGGAGTGGATGGTTTTTTGCCACTGCTGCACGCTGGCGGGCAGGGAGAGGGTGGGAGCAGGGGCGCAGATCCGCCCCTTCCAGTCGAGCCAGAGCGACTCATATTGCAGCACGATCACCAGATCCCAGCGCGGCGCTATGCCCTGGGGCGGATAACTCAGCTGCGGGGCCAGCTCGTTGATCTGCAAGGGGTAGCGAAACACGCTGCCACTTTGCAGCATCTCGTCCACCAGATTGAACAGATAGAGGCCGGGGCCAGAGCGGATGATGTCCCTGTGGTAGTTGACCGCGCGATCCACGTAGCGAATGTTGGCTCCCAGCAGCTTGTTGCCAGTCTGGGTGGCAAAGACGCACAGGGCAAAGAAGGCGACGGTGGCCGCGGCTGTGCGCAGCACCCAGCGTGACAGGGCAAAGCGCCAGCAGAGAAACAGTGCCAGTAAAACGGTGAAGATGGGCAGGATGGGGTGCTGGTCGAGCAGGATCCGCAGCAGCGCCAGCAGGTTGCCAAAATCATCACCCCCGAGCGGCACGCCGTAGATGGCGATCTTCATAAAGTTGGCCAGCAGACCGATGCCAGAAAGCGCGGTAAAGACCAGCCCCATATAGAGGTTGAAGCCCGCCAGCGCGCAGAGGCTCCAGCCCAGCACCATGCTGCCCCAGGCCAGATAGTAGTGCTCCGGCCGAAAGCCTGACCAGAGCAGAAATTCCCCCAGCTTGAACACCACGAAGCCGTGCAGCAGCACGAAGGTGAGGTTGCCGAGCAGCAGGCTGCCGATGATCCGCCAGCGCAGGCTGCGGCGCAGCTTTGGCAGCACCGTCTTGAGCACGGCGGCGCTCAGGGCCAGTACCAGGGTCAGGCTCACCACCAGATAGGTGAGGTTGAAGCCCTGCTCGGGCAGGGTTTGCAGGATCTGGCTGAAATCGCCGCTCTCGGGGCGATCCTTGAGCAGCAGCCCGATGCGCAGCTGATAGCGGCTATCAAGGGCATCGTCCGGGGCGCGCAGGGTGCTGTTGAGATCCAGCGAGCAGCGGTTATTGCGGCACACCTGACGTTTATCCACCGCTTGACTGAGCTGGTCGATCCGCTCCCCCTTGTCGTTGAGCAGCTCCACCCGCACCTTGTCCCCCGCTTGCAATGGCCCTCGCAACTGCCACTGGCTGCGCACCACCAGATAGAGGCCGCGGCTGTCGCTTTTATAGAGCAGGGCGTGGCGGGTGAGGGTGGCCAGCGGATTGTCGGCGGGGCCCAGCACCAGCGGCTGGGCACGACCCAGCCAGCTGCCGGGATTGATCAGCGGTAACAACAGGGTTAGCAGCAGCAATCCGCCCAGCAGGGCAAGCAGTAGAGAAGGCAGACTCAGGACGCGGGGGCGGCCTGAGGAGGGGCGATTCATATAAGCTCATCCTTTGAGCGAGTGAGGGAGAGATCGTTCATCCGCATAGAGTTTGACCCGATGGTGCGGGCCTTGTTTCAGCTTGTCAATTTAATGACCACTTAATGAATATTTGGTTACAGCTCAACCTTGCAAATTGTGATCCCGATCGAGGGGTTGTTCGGAATATGTGATGAAAGCGTCATCATGGGGTTTTGCCACTGGCTTGGGAGGGATCTGCTGTTTAGTCTCTCGATAGCGACTGGAGGTACATGTATGAATCCCAAAGTGATGGCACGTCAGGCCAGATTGCTGCGCATGCTGGAGAGCAAGGAAGAGATCCGGATCGGACGCGAGCGCGACTGCCCGCTGCCGCTGGCCCAACTGGTCAAGCTGAAGGATAGCCATCCGGCTGTGGTCAAGGTCTATCGCCACGGTCTCACCGCCGAGGTGTTTCACCTCAAGGTGGAGGGGCATCACTGGTGCCTCAAGCGGCGCCGTCAGGATTCGCTGGTGGCCAACCTCGATGGCAAGACAGCCTTTCTGACCGAGCTGGAGCGGCGGCGCGAAATCGAGGCGCTGCGCGAGTTGCATCCTACTGTCCTCTCCCACGTGGTCTGCACCAGCTTTGGCTCGGCGCGGGCCGGGGTGCTGGTCTCCCCCTGGTTGCGGGGTGTGCCGATCCATCAGCTCAACGAACGCAATCTGGCCCAGATGCTGGAGGTGCAGGGGGAGCTGGCCCGCTGGGGCTGGTTTGACTGGGATCCGAGCCCGGGCAACCTGCTCGATGACGGCGAGCAGATCAGCGTGTTCGACTTTGGCTATATGTGGACCTTCGATCCCCGCTTTGAATACAACTCCAACGGTCTGGTCGACCCGCAGTTCCATGTGCCGGAGCGGCTGGAGACCCGCACCCTCTCCGGACTCTGGCTCGATGAGGCCGATCCTCTGCCGCAATTTCGCTACTGGCGCGAGCTTTGCCTGAAATGGGTCAAACGGGAGATCCACCACCTGATCCGTGAAGGGGCCAGTGCGCCCGTGCTGGCCCGCCTGCACGCCCTGCAAGGGGAGTGGAGCGCCGCGCTGGCGAGCGACGAGGCGCTGGTCGCCAACTGGTGGCGGGACATGTATCGCAGCCACCGGCTCGATGTGGCCGATGATCTGAGCGGCCAGAGCTGCGGCCCGCTCACCCTGCGTCGCCTCGACTGGTTGATGCAGGCGGTAACGGATCACTATCCGCTGCTGGTGGACAATCTCTCGCCTCAGGAGACTGAGTTGGGCCAGACCGGGCTGCTGGCCCGCTTGCAGCAGCTGCGCCGCGAAGCCGTCGCCTGCCAGTTGCCTGCCACCAGCCTTGCCTGAGCCGATACCTTTGCGGAGTACAAATGAACAGGGCGCCTTGCGGGCGCCCTGTTGCATGGTCTGGTTCGCCTCGCGGTGAGGGTCAGTCCAGCAACTCCTGATGGAGGCGGTTGACGATATTGCCCGCCTCGCTCTCCTTGACCAGGAAGCAGAGGTTGTGGGCGCTGGCGCCGTAGCAGATCATCCGGATGTTGTGCTCGCGCAGGGCGTCAAAGACCTGACTGCCCACCCCGTTCACTTCGCTCATCCGGTTGCCGATGAGTGCCACCAGTGCCAGACCGGTTTCCACCTCCACCTTGCAGAGTTGCCCCAGCTCGGCCAGTACCTTGTCGCTCAGGATCGGTTCGCCGTTACTCTGGCTGCCGGTGTGATCCAGCGTCAGTGACACGCTCACCTCCGACGTGGTGATGAGGTCGACCGAGATACGGTGACGGGCCAGAATGCCGAACACTTCGGCCAGGAAGCCGTAGGCGTGGAACATGTTGAGGCTGTGCAGGGTTACCAGCACCTGCTGGCGGCGCAGGGCGACGGCGCGAAACAGCGGGCTTGAATCTGTGCTGGCGCGGATCCAGGTACCACCGGCGGCAGGATCCTTGGCAGAGCCGACAAACACCGGAATATTCTGGCGCACCGCCGGTTGCAGGGTGGCGGGGTGCAGCACCTTGGCGCCGAAAGTGGCCATCTCGGCTGCTTCGACAAAGCTGATTTCGGGAATGGGGCGGGCGCGGGTGACGAGGCGCGGATCCGTGGTGTAGATGCCGGGCACATCGGTCCAGATCTCGATACTGGCGGCATCGAGTGCTTCGGCGAGCAGGGCCGCGCTGTAGTCAGAGCCGCCGCGCCCCAGCGTGGTGGTGCGGCCATCGCCATCGGCACCGATAAAGCCCTGGGTGATGATAAGGCTGTCGCCAAGCTGCGGGCCTAGCGTCTGCTGGCAGAGAGTACGGGTGGTGGCCAGGTCGACGGTGGCCTTGCCAAAGCGGCTGTCGGTGCGCATCAGCTGGCGCACATCCTGCCAGTGGGCCTTGACGCCGCGCTGGCGCAGCAGCTCGGTAAAGAGGCGGGTAGACATCAGCTCGCCGCAGGCGATGAGGCGATCGGCCAGCTCCGCATCGGTATGCTGGTGAGCTTGTTGGGCCATGAGGCGAATTTCGTCCAGCTGGCCATGAATGAGGGCGCTCACATCAACGGGGTTGCCGAGATCGGCCAGAATGGCCTGCTGGATCCCGGCCAGTTTGGCCAGCTGTTCGTCGCGGCCCGCCTCGTCCAGCTCCCCTTGTGCCAGAGCGACCAGCAGGTTGGTGACACCGGCGCTGGCGCTCAGTACCACCACCCGGGTGGCGGGATTGGCCAGCACGATATCGGCGCAGTGGTTCATGGCTGGGAAGTTGGCGACACTGGTTCCGCCAAACTTGGCGACATTGATCGGGCTCATTGCTTACTCCTGTCTTATTTTAAAATTCCGGTTCCATCGGGCAAAAAAAAGAGGAGGAGGCTGAAAATGGCAGGAATGAACGAAGCTATCCCGGCCAGAAGCACTCCACCTGCAGAGCCCATCCCGTACCGCCCCTGACAGAGCGCGGTGGGGGATGATCACTACCGATGACAACCCGGGGGATTCAGCCCCCGCAGCCGACGTTGAGGTTACCAGTCTCCTCACTCGTCTCGGCGCTGCTCCCCCTGACCCAAGTTCACCGGACGCTGGCGTCCTCCCTTGGGCTGCCTGGGCAGCGCTCCTCTTCTGGCTCCACCAGGGCGGTGGAGTGCATTTAGAAATACCCTGCGTTGGATTGCACTGTCAATCGAGTTTGTGAAAAAGTTCAAATTGTCGGCTAACTCAACACAGAATCAATGGCTTAGGCAATGGTCTTTGACAAAACCTTGGAACGGCGCTGCCAGTTGTAGAGACGCTGGCGCGCCACCGGCAGATCTTCCACTTCCAGCGGATCGAAGCCCCGCTCCCGGAACCAGTGGATGGAGCGGGTGGTGAGCACGAACAGGCGGCGAATGCCGAGCCGCTTGGCCCGCTCGGCCACCTTGGCCACCAGCTGATCTCCCCGGTTGGAGTTGCGATAGTCGGGGTGGATGGCGACGCAGGCCATCTCCGCCATCGCCTCTTCCATAAAGCAGTAGAGGGCCGCACAGCCGATGATGAGGCCATCGCGCTCGATGATGGTGAACTTGTCGATCTCCATCTCCAGCTGCTCGCGGGAGCGGCGCACCAGAATGCCTTCCTCCTCCAGCGGGCGGATCAGATCCAGAATGCCGCCGATATCTTCGATGGTGGCGGCGCGGGCCTGCTCGGCACTTTCCCGCACGATCTGGGTGCCGAGGCCGTCGCGGCTGAACAGCTCCTGCAGCATGGCGCCATCATCCTGATAGCTGACCAGATGGGAGCGGGGCACGCCGCCACGGCAGGAGGCAATGGCCGCACGCAGGTAGCGGGCGGTGCCGGACATCTCTTCGCCCGCCTGCTCCAGCTCCACCAGCAGCTCTTCGGCCTGTTCGGGGAAGAGCTCGGAGATGGCTTCGCCGCGTCTGTCCATCACCCCCTGGGTGCTGCTAAAGCAGATGAGCTTGTCCGCCTTGAGGTCGACCGCCACCCGGCGGGCTACCTCTTCCGAGCTCAGGTTAAAGCTCTCGCCGGTGACCGAGCAGCCGATGGGGGAGATAAGCACCAGACTCTTCTGGTCGAGCTGGCGAGTGATCCCCTCCACGTCGATGCGGCGCACCCGGCCGCTGTGGCAAAAGTCGATGCCATCATCCACCCCCAGCGGCTGTGCGGTGACAAAGTTGCCGCTCACCACGCTGATCCGCGCCCCCTGCATGGGGGTGTTGGCGAGCCCCATGGAGAGCTGGGCGGTGATGTCATATTGCAGGCCGCCACACACTTGCTTGATGATGGTGAAACTCTCGTCATCGGTGACCCGGATCCGCTTGTGATACTGGGCCTCGATACCGGCGCGGGCCAGCGCCTCATCGTTTTGCGGACGTGAACCAAACACCAGCACCAGGCGTATGCCCAGTGTCTGCAGCAGGGCGATATCGCTGACGATATTGGCGAAGTTGGGGTGGCAGATGGCTTCTCCGCCCATCATCAGCACAAAGGTGGCACCCCGATGCACATTGACATAGGGGGTGGATTGCCGGAAGGCATTGACCAGACTGGGTTCGCGTTCACGCACTTGATATTTCTTCCATAAAAAAACAGCGATTGGCTCAATATATGAAAATTAATTCACAAATCAAGACTAAATATTGATTTTGGCCGTTTCTGGTCTACGAGGGGCGGCTTGGCCGTGCGGATCGGGAAAGGATGGTTCGAAGCGCAGATGGCCGCTGGGGCGAGCGGGGAGGGGCCCGCCGGTTGATCCGGCGCGATAAACTGCTATCTTCGATGCTCCTTTTCGTCAGCTGTGTGATTTCACAGGGTTTTATACAAGGACAGAATTCATGGAACAGATTATTTCACCGGCAGATGCCCTGCCGGGACGACGCGAAGCGATGGTGATTGGTCAGCAGCATGCGGTGAATGGCAACCCGACCCAGGGCCCCTGGCCCGAGAACATGGAGATCGCCTGGTTTGGCATGGGCTGTTTCTGGGGCGTGGAGCGCCTGTTCTGGCAGCAGCCGGGCGTCTACTCCACCGCGGCCGGTTATCAGGGCGGTGTGACCCAGAATCCCACCTACAAAGAGGTGTGCAGCGGGCTGACCGGCCATGCCGAGACGGTGCAGGTGGTGTTTGATCCGGCGGTGACCAGCTATGGCGATCTGCTCAAATTGTTCTGGGAGCAGCACGATCCGGCGCAGGGGATGCGTCAGGGCGGGGACATTGGCACCCAGTATCGCTCGGTGATCTTCTATGGCGACGAGAGCCAGCAGATCATTGCCCAGCAGAGCATGGCGGCCTATCAGCAGGCGATGGCGGCAAGCGGCGACAGTCGTGCCATTACCACCCGCATTCTGCCGCTGGCGCCCTTCTACTATGCCGAGGATTACCATCAGCAATATCTGGAGAAAAACCCGGATGGTTACTGCGGATTGGGTGGCATTGGAGTCTGTTTGCCACCCAGCCTGAACCGCTGAACAGGTTTGTAGTCGATTTCTTAATAAAAGTGAAAATAAATGGTCGGAGGAGGGAACTTATTGCGACCAGTCGGGACTAACTAGGTAGCGTCCAGGGATCGGATGCAAAGTCCAGACACATTTCTTGCCTTGATAACCGCCTGATGAATGAACGCACTGGCGGGTTGAAAATGATAGCAAGCAGGGCTGCCCACCAAGGCGGCCCTTTTCCTTATCTGCTGTTCTGAAATCTTGCGTTGGGCGGGAAAACCGGACGGCAGATCAGCCGATGGCGCTGTCGAACAGGTTCTTGATGAGATCGATAAACTCGATGAGGAAGGATTTCTGTTCCGGGGTCGGGGCGCGCAGCCAGACGGCGGAGAGCACCTCTTCCAGATCGGCGACCACGGCGTCGGCCTCCTGCATGATAGCGAAACGCACCTTGGGATCGAGCTGGGGGTTTTGCTCGCAAATGGCCATCAGGTTGCTGGCAACACGGCCACTGACCAGATCTTCGATGGTCTCTTCACCATCGTTCTGCTGTTGGGATTCAAACAGTCCCAAACTCTCCACCAGATACTCGATCAGCGAGATATAGCCTTCACTTTCTACCACCATGGTTGCTGCCTCAATACAGTAACAATACGAAAATTAAGCGTATTTTAGTGGCTTGCCCTAGCTTGGCAAGCAGCAGTGCAGGCGATGGCGAGTAAAACTGACTCCGCCCCGCTCCACGCACTCCAGCCCGGTCAACGTAAAGCCATGTCGTAAAAATAGCTCATAACTGAAGGCGCTGGCCTCGGTGGTGATGAGGGTCATACCGAGCCCTCTGGCCCCCGCGAGCGCCGTGGTGAGCAGCAGATTGCCCAGTCCCTGGCGCTGATGGTCGGCGCTCACATAGAGCAGGCTGAGGTGGCCATCGGGGCTCAGAGTGACAAAACCGAGGGGCACATTTGCCAGCTCCGCTACCCAGCCGTGGTGTTCACGCAGCTGGCTGACAAAGCCCGGATGTTGTGAACCGAGGGCCCACTGCTCCACCTGCTCGGCGCTGTAGTGCTCGGGGCCGCAGCGTCGCACCGCCTGCTCAAACAGGCTCACGAGGGCGGGGATATGTGCCTCACCAAGGGGGACAATACAAAGTGCTGGACTAAGTGCTGGGGTCATAAGGTTGGATCGTCAGTGGGGGAGAGGGGGCGCTGCGCCTGTGGCCGTTTGGCTTTGGGCAGACCCGCGACAACCCGCTCATAGGAGTGGTGCACCCAGCCCTGCCACAGATCATCTGGCAAGGTGCTGTTCAGGATCACTGTGTTCCAGTGTTGCTTGTTCATATGCCAGCCCGGTTTGACCTCGGGGTGGATCTCGCGCAGCAGCAACGCCAGCTCGGGCTCGCATTTGAGGTTGATGGTGAGCGGCTCGGCCTGCCAATCCACCAGCGCGAACATCTTGCCCGCGATGCGGTAGACCAGGATCTCCGGGCCAAACGGGGTATCTTCGGTGGCGCCCGGCAGGGTCAGCAGAAAGTGGCGCAAACGGGTCAAATCCATGGAAAGTTCTCGCGCAAGGGGTGATCCGGGTCATGTCAGGCGCATATCTATCGGCGGGCCTGTTCTGTTAATATGCGCGCAGCCGAGTATACCCCCCATCACCAAGGGAGCCTATTGGATGTTGTATCACAAGACTTTCGAACTGGGTCCCGAGCGGGATTGGGTGGTGTTTGTCCACGGCGCCGGTGGCAGCTCCTCCATCTGGTTCAAGCAGCTGCGCGCCTATCGCGAGCACTTCAACGTGCTGCTGCTGGACTTGCGCGGCCACGGCCAGTCTCACCAGCTGCAACAGGTGGTCAAGGGCCACTACAGCTTTCGGGAAGTGACCGAAGATATCGTTCGGCTGCTCGATCATCTCGATATCCGCCGCGCCCACTTTGTCGGCATCTCCCTTGGCACCATCCTTATTCGCCATCTGGCCGAGCTCTGCCCGGAGCGGGTCAAAAGCATGGTACTGGGGGGCGCCATCTTGCGGCTCGATATCCGCTCGCGGGTGCTGGTGCAGCTGGGCCGACTCGGCCAGCACTTCCTGCCCTATATGTGGCTCTACCGGCTGTTTGCCTTCATCATCATGCCGCGCCAGCACCATCAGGAGTCGCGCAACCTCTTTGTGCGCGAGGCCCGCAAGCTCTGCCAGAAGGAGTTCAAGCGCTGGTTCCGCCTCGCCACCGAGGTTAACCCGCTGATGCGCTACTTCCGCGAGCGCTCCCTGCCCATTCCCACCCTCTATGTGATGGGGGAGGAGGATCATATGTTTCTGGCGCCGGTACGCGAACAGGTAGCCCGCGATGCCAGCTCTTCGCTGGCGGTGATCGAGCAGTGCGGCCATGTCTGCAATGTGGAGCAGCCGGAGCAGTTTAATCGTACTACCTTGGATTTTATTACTCGCCAAGTTGGTGTTGCTAACCCGTAATTGCCGTGCACTTGTATGGCTTATCGCCGCATTTTCACTACCTGCGTTGGCGGTGAAATAAATAAGCCCCTGACAGAAAAAGTCTATTAGGGCCTTATTTTAATGCAATATATGCAGGACAAACTAGGAGCTAGCTCTATCTTTTGATCTAGCTATGTAGTTCATGCCTGTTAGTTCTGATTTCAAAAACTCATCATCCAATAGCTGCAGAAAATTAGAACAGCGTGATATGCTATTCAAGTCAAACTGACTACCATCTTCTGTTAATTTTAGCTTCTCTTTATAGAAGGGTTTGCTCATGGCAAACGAGATAATTTCTTCATTAGATAAATTTTGTTCTATTACTGCTGAGTTTTTAAAAACCTTGACAAATTTTCTGGCGAAGTTAATTTCCTTGTTAATTTGTTTGTTAAACTTTTCTAGATTTTCGACAAGACCGCGCGATTCAATACTTGTATAGTATTGTGCTGCCTTGGCATGGATGATTTTGTCAAATCCTAACTCTCTCTCAAATGCTCTAACATCGTTAATTAAATAGTTCTGTCCAATTTTGGCAAAGATAAAGTTGCTATTTAGTCTCAAAACATCATCTGTCATTTTTACGACGCGGGTCTCATGAGTTGTAAAGAAAACTCCTTTCCCCGAAGTCCATAGAGATGTTCTATGTATGTACTGATAAAATGAGACTACTTTCCCATCACTTCCTTTAAGTCTTATGACAACAGCTTTAATACTTGACAGACCTTTACTTCTAACTTGGTACTTGCCAATTATTTTATTGGCTTGCATCTCATTAACTTTATCTAAATACTTAAATTCATGAATTTGGTCATCAAAATCAAAATAGTAAAGCGCATGTTTTCTTTCGTCGGCATTAGATAAATTTGGAATTGAGAATTTTTCGTTATCAGTGAATTGTTTTTTCAGGTCACTGACAAAACTAACCATAAACTCATCCAGCCCCTCACTTTCAATATCAGAGTCATAAAGTTCATTATTGTCATCATCAATAAAGAAAACCTTAATCCCTGAGCATGTGTCTAGAATGCTCTTCATGTCACTTTTAATATCATCTCTAGTCATTATTTATTTTCCTAGCAAAGCAAACATCTTCTGAGATAAATTTATAGGCAATGTTCTGCCCTTTTCTTAAGTCATGTTTTGTTAATACGATTACGGAATGGTAATGGTTGACATGATCTGCTAACGTGGCCCTGTATAGTTTGTATCCATAAATAGATAGCGTAGGATTTGTATAATATTTATCTGTTCTAACAAAGATGATACCAATTACAATTAATAAAAATAAATAAGCAAGCAACTTGAATGGAGAGTCAAAGTTTAGTCCTGCAAACGGAACAATATATGTCGCTAAAAAGCTTAAATGTTCATAATTTTCACTTTTACAATCAATGACTAATAAGCTGTCACTAGCACTTCCATTAAGCTCAAAGTCGAATTCACGTCTTAAAAACTCGCAGTATGCAATGAGAGCCAGCATTAATATAGGAAGCCAATTCGACAAGGCATAATATATAATAATATTATGTTTTAGCTCACTATCCGAAGATGGAGGCTTTATATTAATGGAAAGGAAAATTACCATGACAAATAAAAACATAAGTGAAAGAATGTAAAGTTTTATTTTCTCCTTAGTATTCATATTCAGCCCCTAAATCATTACTTAACATTATCCAACTGTTATTAGTAATAAGTTTTCCATCAAATGAATCCCTACCGCACGGAGTTGCAGCTCCCCGAGCACAGCGTTTGACCAGATTGGACGTTGATCAAATATCGGCTTACCTCGGCTGCCTTTGGGGCTATGAGTGCCGGATGAGAAAGATATCAAACGACGATCAATTTAAGTGAGTAAAAAGTTAGTTATCGCTCGGATTTTGAAAGGTTTTTTGACAAGGATCAGACTTGAGCCAAGTTGGCTGCGGGTTGGGTGGGTGAGGGTGTTCGATAAATAAACAGATAAGGCATCCTTGGCTACTGGCGCCAAGTGACAGAAATGGCTGGGCAATATCACGGTTATGCCCTGTTATAAGGGCTATGGGGTTCGGGTCATCGAGCAGACCGGCCACGTTTGTCGAGGGTGTTCAGTAGCCGGTCATCTCCAGATAGCCGACCCCCTTGGCATCCCCCGAGACAGAGACAGCTCCCTCCCAGTAGTCAAAGCGACCTGTCATGGCCTGATTGGGCTGACGGGCTTTGATGGTGAGGCTCATTCCGGCGGCGTTTAGCTGCCACTCGACGGGGTAATCCTGCCCCTTGGGGCCGCGCCAGGTGTTGCTCGGCGTAAGGCGAATCGCGTCGGGGGCGAGCACCCGGCTGCTGCCATCCCGCTCAATCAAGATACCGTAGCGGTTTTCTGGCTCAGTGCGTCCCGGCTTGGTGCGCAGGCGAAACAGCATCAGCTCGCGGCCATCGGCCAGTTGCAGCGAAAACCAGTCCCAACCCGATTGCCACTCCGCCAATACCGAGCTGCTCCACTCGTGATCAAACCAGCCTTGTCCGGTGACGGTGCGGGTTTCGCCATCGCGAGTCAGGGTGCCGCGAAGAGTGAGGCGCGGGTAGGAGTAGTAAAAGGAGGCGTTGCCCGGGCTCTTCTCGCTGTAACCGGCCTTGCCTTGCAGCGCCAGCGGCTTGGCGGCAGTGACGGTGAGGTTCAGCTCGCCAATCTTGCTCTGTACCTTGAGGGTGGCGGGGAAGAGCGCAGCCCCTTGCGAGGCAAGCCGCCACTCCCTGAGCCAATATTGGCCGCCGCTGGCCCCCGCCAGTCCCGGCCCCTGCCGACTGGCCCGCTCATCTTGCTGGTGGCTGCCACGATCGAGATCGGTGATGGCAAACTGGGCCAGCCAGAGCTGGGGGGTGAGCCAAGGGTTGCTGGAGCGGATCTCTTGCTCGATACCCTGCCGAAACAGAGTCCACTGCATGCCATATTCGCGCCCCTGTTCATCCTTGAGATTGCCGGTGAGATACCACCACTCGGAGCGGTAATCGGGGTGGGCAGCGTGATCCTCCGGCAATTGGATGGTTTGCCCCGGCTGCACCTTTTTAAAGCTGTCGCTGCCGCCGCCGAGCAGGACACCCAGATCGCTGGCTTGCGCGCTGTCGATCATGGCAATCAGCGGGAGCAAGAGGGCGGCGAGCCACAGGGGCCGTAAGGAGGACAAGCTCCCCCTCACCCTGGCCCTCTCCCGAAGGGAGAGGGGATGGTTCGATGTCGCACTGTGCTCTTCTCTGCGCTGACAAATGGGCGGAGAGAGGGACGTGGTTAATGGGAACTTCAAGCCATGATTGAGCCAGTGTGCTAACCGATATGTCATACCACTCTCCTTGCCGCATACCAGGATGCCAGTGCGCCACATACCGGCGCCAGCAACAGGGCGGTGACCGCATGAAGGGGGGCGGCCTCGAAGGCGAGGCGCCAACCAAAGGCGCGTGGGTTGACCACCTCGATCAGCACCCAGGCGAGGCCATACCCCACCGGCAGGGCCAGCAGGGCGGTGAGCAGCCCCAATCCCGCCCCTTGCCACACCAGCAGCTGGCGGCAGTGACGGGGGCTCAAGCCCAGACTCTGCAAGGTCTGCAGCTCGCCACGGCGTGCCAGCCCCAGCACCATAAAAGCCGAGCCGATCCCGACAAAGGCGATCCCCAGGATCAGCAGCTTCAATAGCTCGGTCACCACAAAGGTCTGGTCAAACACCTTGAGCGCCGCGCTGTGGATGGCGGGGGCGGAGAGCAGATTGAGCTGCGTGCCAAAGCGCTCGCGCAGACGGTCGGCCAGCTGCTCGGGGTCGTTGCTAAAGAGGGCGAGGGATTGCACCGCCCCCGCCTCGAAGGCGTGCAGGATCTGTCCCTTGTCGCTGCCGTAATCCTGATAGACGCCGGTGACGGTGAGCTGCCTTGGCCCCTGCTCGCCGCTGATCGCCAATGTCTGGCCCACCTTGACCCCGAGGCGCACCGTCAGCGGTTCGCTCGCCAGCACTTCGTCGGGGCGGGTGGGCCAGCGTCCGGCCAGCAGCGGATAGGACGCTTTAAGCTGGGGGATAAAGTCCATCTGCGCCCACTCGATGGGCTGCCCCTGCCAGCGGGCAGGATGCACCGAACGGCGCGAGGCGGCGCTCACCAGCGGGTTGGCGAGCAGGGTCTCGAGGGTGGCTTCGTTCAAGGTACCCTTGTTGCCCGCCACCCCCTTGGGGGCGGTGACATAGAGATCGGCGGCCAGACGCTGGCCGAGCCAGATCTCCACGCTGGAGCGAAAGCTCGACACCATGACCCCGATGCCGATGGCCGCCGCGATGGCCAGTTGCAATGCCATCACCGCGATGGCGGTGCGATCGAGATGATAGAGGGTCTCGGCCACCCCGAGCCGGGCGGTGAGGGGGCCGCCCGCGCGCCGTCGCAGCCAGCCAAGCAGGGCGCGCAGGGCATCGGGCAGCCAGAGCGCCATGGCCAGCAGCCAGCCGCCGGCGATAAAGAGGGCGCCGGTCAAACCCGTTTGCGGTAGCCACAGGCAGAGGGCGCACAGCAGCAAGATGGCGATGGCCAGCACGCGCCGTCGCCACGGGTGAGCGGGGGGACGGCTGCTCCCGGCTCGCAGTTCGAGGGGGGATTGGCGCAGCAGTTGCCACCAGCCGGGCAGGTTGGCGGCCAGCGTGCCGAGCAGCCCGATCAACAGTGCCTTGAGCAGGCTCACAGGGGAGAGGCGCAACAGGTCGATGGGGTTGGGCCCATAGAGATCGGCCAGCGCCTGGGTCAGTTGCCCCATCAGGGCCAGCGCCAACAGGCTGCCGAGCAGCACCCCTAGCAGGGTGCCGATGGTGGCAAGAATAAGCAGCTCCAGAATGAGCCAGCGCAGCACCCGACTCGGCCCCATTCCCAGAATGATCAACTGGGCCAGCTGGGGGCGGCGCACGCTCTGGACAAATCGCTGGGCGTTGAACACCAGAAACAATCCCACCGCCATAGCGAGCAATGAGAGCGCCGTCAGGTTAAGGGCCAGCGCATCGCCAAGCTGGCCGGCATCAAGTGCCGGGCTGATGGGCTCAAGCCACAAGGGCTGGTTCGGGTAATCGGTTTGCAGGGTGGCCTGCAGGGCACGAGCCTCGGCGTCGCTTAGCTTGAAGACGATGCGATCGAGCCGACCCGCTTTATCCAGCAGCGGCTGGGCGAGGCCGATGTCGGTGAGCAGCAGTCGCTCCATGGGCACGGCGCCCGGTTCAAACGTGCCCGCCAGCGTCAGGGTCAGGGGTCGGGCGCTGGCGCCATCGCTGCCGCCCAATACAAAAAGGCGGCTCTGGCCCGCTTGCCAGCCAAGGCGCTGCGCTTCGGGGGCCGCCAACCAGATGCTGTCGGCACGGGTTAAGGAGAACGCGGGTTCGCTCGCGGGTTGGGCGCCAAACAGCTGGCGCAGGGGGCTGGGGTTGAAGAGATCCATCCCAAGCAGTTGAAAGCTGCGCCCCTCTTCATCCTTGAGCCAGCCATGGATCTGGGGCATGGCATCGAGGGCGGGTTGGCTGGTCACCAGTTGCACATAAAGCTGTTCATCCAGCCCGCCAGCGGGGGCCAGCCGGTAGTTGGCTTCCCCTGCCAGCTGACTGCGGGCAGCGACAAAATTGGTGCGGGCACTGTGATTGAGCAGCTCGATGGCCACCACCAGCGATACTCCCAATACCAGCCCGGCCAGACTCATCAACAGCAACCAGGGGTGGCTGCGATAGAGGCGCAGCAGCGCTTTGAGTGGCAGCATCAGCGTGCTCCCGGCAGACGCAGTCGCCGTTTAGTCATGACGGGGCCCCTTGAGCTCGATAAGTTGGCCCCCTTCAAGACGCAGCACTCTGTCGGCCAAGGCCGCATAGGCGGGGTTGTGGCTCACCAGCAGCAAGCCTGCGCCAGTGTCGCGCACCGCCGCTACCATCAACGCCATCACCTGTTCGGCATTGTGCTCATCGAGGCTGCCGGTGGGCTCGTCGGCGAGCAGCCACTGGGGCTGATGGATGAGGGCGCGGGCCAGCGCTACCCGCTGGCGCTGACCGCCGGAGAGCTGCTCCGGCCAGGCATGGCGCTTATGGCTCATATCGAGCCGATGCAGCAACTGGTCAATCTTTGTCTCATCCGGTGGCAGCCCGTTGATCGCGAGCGGCAGGGCCAGATTCTCGGCCACGTTGAGGGTCGGCAGCAGGTTGAAATCCTGATAGACGATGCCGAAATGGCGGCCCCGCAGGCGCGCCCGCTCGTCGGGGGATCGGGTGTCGATCCGGGTCTCCCCCAGCCAGATCTCCCCCTCGTCCGGTGCAATCAGCCCGGCGATCAGATTGAGCAGGGTGGACTTGCCACAGCCGCTTTGGCCCAGCAGCAGGGTGATCTCGCCAGCGGGGAGGGCGAGATCGAGATGGTGGAACAGCGGCAGTCGTTCACTGCCGTTATCGAAGCTCTTGCAGAGGTTGCGCAGTGTCAGCATGGGATAACCGTTTGATGGTCAATGGCTTTCATCATGCTTGGTACGCTAGCACGGCCAGCATTGATCAACACCCCTTACGGTTGATCAAGAGTGCCAGTTAGTGATCAAGGCGGCAAAAGAGCAGTGGATCCTCGCTGGATCCCGCTTGCCCGAGGTGGTTAGAATAGGGGCTTCCATGGGTCACAGGATGAGCAAGGATGTTACACAAGCAAGTCAGTTTTATCATCGATAGCAAGGGCAACAAGCAGGCTGCCGTCGTCCCCATCGAGATCTACAACGAGCTGATGACCCTGCAAAAGGCACTCTCCGACAACCGGCCGGGGGAGCGCGAGCTCTACCACTTCAACGGCAAAGGGGCCGAGGCCCATGGTTATCCGGTGGGCAAGCGGCAAAATCCGGGCTTTATGGTGCTGGCTGGTTCCACCGCCAATGGCGAGGATGCCGCCTCCCTGCGTGAAGCGGTGATCGAGCTGCGTCACGAACTGCTGGAAAAGGGGGTCATAGTGCCCCGCAGTCAGGGCGGCTTTGTCTTTACCGCCGATCAGCTGTTCAACAGCCCGAGTCTGGCCGCCAGTCTGGTGGCGGGTAATAACCGCAGCGGTCTGGATGCCTGGCAAAACAGCGCAGGCTATACCCTCAAGCAGTCGGGTTTTGGCAAGAAATAATCCCGCGTTTCGACAGCAAACCAATTAAGCGTTAATTGACCTGGATGAATTTTTCTTTTCATCCAGGTGCTAGCATCATTGCCAGACGGTTCTAAAAGGAAGAGACCATGTCTGCGCTCACCCCTGTTATTTTGCTGCTGTCCCTGTTTATCCCTCCCGCCCATGCCAGTAGTGGCCCTGTTCTGTTGACATCCTCCTCAATCGGACTTTTTTGTGTCGGATTGTTTGTGTTGGCCTACGCCCTGGTGATGGCTGAAGAGTATCTGCAACTGCGCAAGTCCAAACCTGTGCTGGTGGCCGCCGGGGTGATCTGGATCCTGATCGGTATCGCCTATGCACAGCAGGGGATGAGCCCTGTCGCCGAGCAGGCATTTCGCCATACCCTGCTGGAATATGCCGAGTTGATGCTGTTCCTGCTGGTGGCGATGACCTATATCAACGCCATGGAGGACCGGCGGCTGTTCGATGCCCTGCGCGCCTGGCTGGTGCGATCCGGTTTTCACTTGCGCACCCTGTTCTGGTTGACTGGCGGGTTGGCATTTTGCATCTCGCCGGTGGCAGACAACCTGACCACTGCGCTCTTGATGTGCGCCGTGGTGTTGAAGGTGGCCAACGGTGATCGGCGTTTTGTCAATCTTGCCTGCATCAACATAGTGATCGCCGCCAACGCCGGAGGGGCGTTCAGTCCCTTTGGCGATATCACCACCCTGATGGTGTGGCAGGCGGGCAAGGTGCAATTTGGCCAGTTCTTCACCCTGCTGATCCCCTCCCTGCTCAATTTTCTGGTGCCCGCCATCCTGATGAGCCTGATGGTGCCGCGCCATGTGCCGGAGGCTGATAACGAGGTGGTCGATCTCAAGCGGGGAGCCCGCCGCATCGTCGCACTGTTCTTGCTGACCATCATCACGGCGGTGCTATGCCACAGTTTCCTCCACCTGCCACCCGTACTGGGCATGATGCTGGGGCTCGGTTATCTGCAGTTTTTCGGGTTTTATCTGCGCAAGTCGTTACCGCGATCCCTTGCCCGCAAGCGTGCGCTCTATGAACGCAATGGTGATGAGGTACGGTTGCGCAGTCTGGGTTCTGTGGTGCCATTTGATGTGTTCAACAAGGTGGCCAAGGCGGAGTGGGATACCCTGCTCTTCTTCTACGGGGTGGTGATGTGTGTCGGTGGGCTGGGCTTTATGGGCTATCTGGAGCTGGTATCACACTGGCTGTATGACGCTGGGGATCCCACCATGGCCAATATCTTCATCGGGGTCTTGTCCTCCGTCATCGACAACATTCCCGTGATGTTTGCCGTGCTGTCGATGAACCCGGATATGGCGCTGGGACAGTGGCTGCTGGTGACCCTGACCGCCGGAGTGGGCGGCAGCCTGCTCTCCATCGGCTCTGCGGCCGGGGTGGCCCTGATGGGACAGGCCCACGGCATGTATACCTTCTTTGGCCACCTGAAGTGGCTGCCTGCCATCTTGCTCGGTTATCTGGTGAGCATAGGGGCGCACCTCTGGCTCAACAGTGCCCAGTTCTGAACGTCTGGCCGCCAGTACGAAAAGAGGCTTCCGTTGACGGAAGCCTCTTTCGTTTTTCTGACAGGAGGGAGGGGGTTCAATCGCCTCGCTTGCCTGTCAGCAGCCAGTAACTCAGGGTGGAGCCCACGCCGCAGCAGGCGATGGCAATGGCCATGGGCAGCGGCGAGTGGGGCGGATTGAGGTTGACCAGAATGCCGACCAGGGCGCCGATGCCAAAGCGCAGGGTGCCCGCCAGTGCCGATGCGGTGCCCGCAGATTGCGGGAAGTGGCCCATCAGGCCGGTCATGGCGTTAGCGCCCACCAGACTGATATGGCCGACAAACAGTACCACCGGAATGACGATGCCCCACAGACCGCCGGTCTGGCTCCAGGCGTTGTAGACCAGCAGGGCGCCCGCGCAGGGCAGCACCAGCAGGCCGTATTGCAGCATTCGCTCAGCGCCCACTCCTTTGACCAGTCGGCTGTTGACGAAGGTGACCACCATCATCAGCAGAATATTGAGGCCAAACAGCCAGCCGTAGTGCTCGGTCGGCACCTTGAAATACTCGATATAGACGTAAGGGGAGCCGCTCAGGAAAGCGAACATGCCGGAGCTGGAGAGGGAGCCGCACAGCACGTAACCCATGGCGCCGCGATGGGAGAGCACCCCCCAGTAGTTCTTGAGGATCTGGCCAAGATTAAGGGGTTGGCGATGTTCAGGTTTCAGGGTCTCCTGAATTTTCCACTGCATCACCAGACAGATCAGCAAGCTGATCCCCACCAGCAGCCAGAAGATCACCCGCCAGTCGGCGTGGGCACTGATATAGCCGCCCACCACAGGGGCCACCAGCGGCGCCAGCGTCATCACCAGAATGACGAACGACATGGCGCGGGAAAACGCATCCTTCTCGAACAGATCGCGCAGCAGGGCATTGACCACCACAGAGCCCGCCGCACCGCCCGCTGCCTGCAACATCCGATAGGCCAGCAATTCAGGTAGGGAGTCCGCCATGGCGCAACCCACCGAGGCGATGGCAAACATCACCAGCCCCGCCAGGATCACCGGCTTGCGGCCATAGCTGTCGGCCAGCGGGCCGTAGAAGAGTTGGCCGATGGCAAAGCCGCCCAGAAAGGCGCTGATGGTGAGCTGGGCGCCGTCGATGCTGGTGGCCAGATCCCGGGCAATGGCCGGAATGGCGGGCAGATACATATCCACCGCCAGCGGAGTCAGACCCGCCAGAGCGCCGAGCAGGATAAACAGGAAACGGGGGGAGAGGGCGGCAGCCTGAGCTGTTGGCGATTGGGGCATAGGGTATCCGCTGGTGAACCTTGGTTGAAAAAGGGAGAAGGGCGAGTCTATCAGGTTTGCCACCGCTCGGCATGACGTTCCTGCCCCCTCAAAAGGGGGAGGTGCCCGGCGGCTCAGCCACCTTGGGGTGCACGCTTGCGGTCATGCGGGCGCGCTGCGCGGATCACCCCCCCCAGCCAGAGCAGCCAGGCCAGCGACGAGATGGCGTACCCGAGCCGCTCCGGCCAGCGGGCGGTGAGGGTAAATGTGAGGCTGTGTTGTCCGGCGGGCACCCAGACCTGCACCAGCCCGTTGCGGGTGCTGCTGACGCTAAGGGGCAGATGCTGGTCGAGCCTTGCCTGCCAGCCCGGGTAATCAAACTGGTGCAGGATCAGTTTGGCGGGCGCCGGGGCATCCACTGTCAATTCGATATGACGAGGCTGCCAGCGCTGGATCTGCCACTTCACCCCCTGATGGTCACTGGTGATGGCGGGCTGGAATTCCTCTTTCCAGGCCAGGAGGGTGGGGGCAAACATGCCGCGTGGCACCTGCTTTGGACGGTATTCGCGGGCGCTGCGCTTGCTGTCGAACTCCCCGTCGAGCTGACTCTTTACGGGAGCCTGGGTGAGCGGCGCCTCGAGTACATAGAGCCCCTGCGAGAGCAGAGTGAGGGCAAGCAGTAGCCACCAGACCCACTGCCACGGGCGATAGGTGGGGGTACCCAGCGCCACCACGGCGACGGTAGCGATGACCAGCAGCAGATTGAGGCGCCAGGGAAATTGCACCAGTTGCAACGGTGTGAGAAGGCGCCACAGGGGCTCGCTTGGTGGCAGCATCATCAGAAAGCTCAGGGTGCCAATGACCCCCCAGAGCAGCAACTCGGGATGGCGCGGCTCGCGGGCGGCAGCCCAAGCTACCAACAGCAGAGCCAGGGTGAGCAGCGTCAGCCAGGCGAGATGGCCGCGAAAGCGCCAGTCATCACGGCTTTGGGGCAAACGATCGAGAAAGTTGCGCTGAAATTCGAACATGCCAGTGCGCATCTGCTCCATGGAGATCCCCCCCTGATCCAACAGGGCGGGCAGCAGCAACAGGCTGGCCATCGCCAACCCCCAGAGCTGGCCCAGCAGGGTGCCGATAAGCGGGGAGGCGGTGACAGGGACACTGACAAGCGCTGTGCTCCCCTTGTAGCGCCAGACTAGCAGCAGGCTGCGCAGGGTGAGCAAGCCCAGAATGAGCAGGGTGCTTGGTAGATGGGAAAGCGTCAGCATGGAGACGGCCAGTGCGAGCAGCAGTAGCGCAAAGGGGGCGCGGCGGCAGAGGCGATCCTGCGCCAGCAGTGCCAGCGGTGCCCAGACGAAGGCCCAGCTCTCCGCCAGGGCAAAGCGGGCGTAGATATCGATGGCCAGATGATAGGGCAGCGCCATATAGAGCAGACTGGCCGCCAGCGCCCGTCCGTGGCCGGCAAAGGGGCGCAACCAGAGATAGGCAAACAGGCCGGAGAGCCAGAGTGCCACGCTGCTGCTCCAGAGCAGCGGCGTCATCGCCTCGTGGGCCAGTGGGGTGGGGCCGGCGAACAGGGCGCTCACATAGTAGGGCAAGGGGGGATAGAAGAAAAAGACCGGGCTGCCAAAGGCGCCGTTCATCTCCATCAACCAGCGCGGATAGAGCTCACCTTGCCACAGTTGCACGGCAAAGAAGTGACCGGAGAGCAGGTGGTGAAACAGATCATGGCCTTGGCTACCGCCGCGCAGCCAGAATGGCAGCAACAGGAGGGCACAGGCCCCGGTCAGCACCGACAAAACCCACAGCCACTCTCTGGTTACACGCATAAGGAGACTCGTCTGTTATGGATGCGCAGTGAGTGTACCCGAGTTATACCCCTCTTTTTTAGTTGCCCAGGCGGTTTTTTGTGCTCTTTCTGTGTTTCTTGTCACTTTCCCTATGAGGTGTCTGCAGCGAGGGAATGGCGAGCCAGAGTCCGGGCTCGGCGGCAAAGCGTGGGGCAAACCAGTGCTGGCGCACCGCGGTGGGCATTTCGTTCGCGGCGATGGGGCGGCGACTGAGACGGCAGGCTCCCTGAGAGAGCGCCAGCGCCGCATCCCCCTTGTACCAGCCATCGGTGACGGCCAAGGCCGTGGTCTCCCGCAGCAGCCGCACGCCCCACTGGGTCACCAGTGCCGGGCACGCTTTTTCTGCCAGTTTTGCCGCCTGCACCATGGCGGGCGGACGGGGCAGGGTGAAGGTCGCGCCGAGCAGCAGCAATCCGGCCACCGCGACCACCTCCTCACCACGGCGCGGCAGCCAACCTGCCAGCAGCACGATACCGAGCAGGGTGATGGGGGCCAGATGGCGGGGATTGTCGGGATTCTGGCCAAACAGGGTCCAGAGCAGCAGGGCGAGCCAGTAGAGTGTCCAGAGCGGGTGGAGGGCGGCAGGGTGGTTTTTTGATCTTTGCCAAAGCGGCAGTACCAGCAGAGCCCCAACAGCCAAGGGCCAGAGCGGGGTGAGCTGATCGTTGAAGGTGCGGGCCCAGCTGAGCAGCCGATCGCCATGGGCCGCTGCCGTGTTGCCCCACAGGGTAAAGTGGCCGTCGGTAAAGCGCCGCCCCTCGCTGAAATAGGCCCAGCCATCGGCTTGCCAGACAAAGAGCAGGCTGATAAGCCCCACCAGCATGATGGGGAGCACAAATCTGATGCGTGTTCCCTTTTGCGCCATCCCCAGCCACAGGGGCAGCAGGGCCAACACGAAGTATGAAGGGCGCAGGGCCAGCATAAGGCCCAACGACAGGCCCGCCAGTGCAATTCTGCGCTGCTGCAAGGCCAGTAGCGACCCGAGCCAGGCGGCAAGCGCGGGTCCATCCGAAAGGCCGGATAGCGCCAGCGTCGGGGTGAGCGGCAGTGCCAGCACCAGCAACCAAACCGGCACCAGCAGGCTTGGCCGTTGCCACAGCTTCACCGCCAGCAAGGCAGCGAGCGGCGCCAGCAAACTGCTACCCAAGAGGCTTGCCCACTGCACCGCGCGTGCCGGATCGTCTACCGCCAGATTGATCAGCCGCGCCAGCCAGATAAAGGCGGGGTAGCCCGGAAAGTGGGGGGAGAACTCCAGCACGCTAAAGCGCGTCACCCCGTGGGCAAAATTGAGAGCATCGTCGGAATCGAGGGAGACCGGGAAGGCCAGCAGCCAGCCGAGCCAGGCCAGTTGCAGCAGGATCAGTAACAGGAGCAGTAAGTTGGGGCGATTAGCGAAGCGTAATCGACCGTGGTGACGCCCCCCTTCTCCCCTTGCGGGAGAAGGGTTGGGGATGAGGGGGGCCGTCGTCATCGATGAGAGGCCATCAAAGCGGTGCCAGTATGGCCATCAGCGCTTTTTCTGCATCGCTAAAGGCGGCGGCATCGGCGGGCTTGGCGCCCACCCCGAATACCCCCGGGTTACCGATGGCATCCAGCACCTTGGCCAGCGCCTGCTCGGCCGCCTTGCGATCCCCTTCACTGAGTGATGGGAGGATCAGATCGAGGAAGCGCTTGCTCTTGACCACCAGCACCTTGGCGGTCTGGTAGTCGCCAAGATTCTGGCTGGCCCCTTCGAGGCGGCGCTCGATCTCCGCCTTGTAGGCGCGGTTGAGCAGGGCGGCGGTGGCTGCGGCATCTTTGGCCTTGATGGCGGCGGCCAGCGGCCCTTGCAGTTCCACCTTGTGGTGCTGCTCCAGATAGGTCAGTTCGTCGGCAATCTCGCTCAAGGTGGCGCTGGCATCCTTGCCGCCAGTGGCGGCGCCAAGCAGCGCTTCGCGGGCGTCGATCAGCGGCTCCTTGCCGGCGGCGGCGTAGGAGTAAGCCTGCGCCTGCCCGCTCAGGGCCAGCAGCAGGGTGAGGGCGAGTAAACCCGGGCGGATGGTCATCCTGTTCTCCTTACTTATGCCAATGGCGCGGCCATCAGGCCACGCTCTGGGTTTCGATCACGGTGTTTTCGTTGCGATGGTTAAAGATGGCATGGCGTCTGTCCACCCCGTCGATCACCATGTCGGCCGCCATCATCCCCATCTCCATGGCGGTGTCGGTGAAGATGTAGCGGAATGTCCCCTGACGGCCGGTCATGATGAGGTTGCCAATCGGCATCAGCGCCTTGATGGCTTCGTTGCGGCGCGCCTGATAGCCCAAATCCATCAATGGATAGGCGTATTCGCTGCGGGCCTCGAAGGTCTCATCGCCAAGCTTCTGGGTATCGACGCCAAGGCTCGCCAGATCGGCGGTGACCCGACCGCGCAGATCAGAGAGCGGCGCCTGCCAAGTGGTATCCCCGGGGTTGCAGGGGATCTCCAGCATCACCGAGGTCTGGCCCTGGGGCGCCATAAAGGGGCTGCGGCGGCGCGGCTCCTGCAGGCGGGTCGCCAGAATATGGGGGTCGGAGAGGTATTGCCAGGTGTTGTCCGACAGGTTCTCTGTTTTAAGCGGCATATTGACGAAGCGAAGCGACCGGTAGTGCAGATCGCACGGCAAGCCCAGATGCTGGCAGGTGAGCGGCAGCGGCAGTGTGGAGATCACCTGATCAAAGCGCTCGCTCTGCTCAACGTCATCTTGTTTCCAATACACCCGTTCGATGCGGCCATCGGCTTGCTCAAGGCGGGTGATGGTGGCGCCGGTTTTGAGCTCCACGCCCTCTGCCACCAGCCGCTCCCCCAGGGTGGTGAAGATCTGGCCGAAGCCATATTTGGGATAGCGGTATTTGCGGGCATAGGTGCGTACCGAGATACTGCCGTTACGTCTTGGCAGCAGGCGGCGCGCCACGTCTTTCAAATCGATGAGGCTGATACGTTGACCGGCCCAGTCGGCGGAGAGCTGGTCCGGGTTGATGCCCCACAGCTTGCCGGTGTAGCCCTCGAAGAACTGGCGATAGAGGGTGCGGCCAAAGTGGCTCTGGATCCACTCGGCAAAGCTCGCCTTGGCAAAATCGTCCGGCTTCTTGCTAAAGGGCAACAGCAGCAAGTCTTTTACCGCACCGGCCATCAGGGCCAGCGGCGCCATTTTGAGCAGGTTGGGCAGGTTCAAGGGGTAGTCATAGGTGCGCCCGCCAAAGCGGATGACGCTCTTGCGCTCGGCGTGGAGCAGGTCGTCCCCCATCAGCTCGTCGATAAAGGCGAGCAGCTCGGGGTTTTTGGTGATAAAGCGGTGACCGCCGTAGTCAAAGCGATACTCCCCATCGCGCCCCTTGAAGGTCTGGGTGGCGCACATGCCGCCGACCACCGGCTCCTGCTCGAACAGGGTGACGGCAAAACCGGCGCGGCACAGGCGCCAGGCCGCCATCAAACCGGCGGGGCCAGCGCCCAGCACTGCAATGCTTTTCTTGTTGTTATCGCTCATGACCTATTCCGAAACTGCTTGATAGATAAGGGAACCGCGCCAAGGCGCGGCTCCCGAATGGTGTTGTTACCCCGTGGCCTTGTTGCCACAGGGCGTGCGGGCTCAGCCCTTGCCAGTCGCTGTACTCACCTGCGGGCGGTAGCTGCGTTGCCAGAGGGTAACGAAGATCGCCAGATAGAGGGCCCAGGTCAGCAGCTGCAAGCCAGCGGGTGAGGCATTGTAGCCAAACAGGGCGCGCAGGAAGGTACCAAATACCCCCTGATCGTCGAGAATGTGGCTGATATCGAACACCGGCGTGGTCCAGAAGGTGATGATCTCTGCCGCCTGCAACATGTTGACGGCGGACGACAGCAAACCTGCGGCGATGATGATGATCAGCAGGCCCGTCCAGCGGAAGAAAGGCGCCAGCGCCACCTTGCGGGTGGAGCGCAGCAGCCCCCACACCAGCGCGATGGAGACCAGCAGCCCCGCCAGCGCGCCCATCAGGCCGGATTGCAGATCGACCCCTTGCCCGGAGTAGAGCAGGGCGGAGAAGAAGAGCACGGTTTCAAACCCTTCGCGCATCACCGCCAGGAAGGCGAGCAGCACCAGACCAAACAGGTTGCCGCCATCGATGGCCGCATCGATGCGTGCCGTCATGGCCCCTACCTGGGATTTTGCCTGCTTTTGCATCCAGATCGCCATATAGGTGAGCACCAGAGTGGCGAAGATGAGGATCCCCGCCATCAAGAGGTGGTTGTAGCGCTCGCTCTCGAACTGGCTCACCACCACCTGGAACAGGAAGGCGACGATCAGGGAGGCGATAAGGCCGAGCCCCACCCCCAGATAGATGAATTTGTTGTAGCGGCTCGCCCCCAGCTTGGCGAGGTAGGAGAGGCAGATGCCGACCAGCAGGAAGGCTTCCAGCCCCTCGCGCAGGGTAATCAGAAAACTTGCAAACATCAGGATTGAGGCTCCGTAGCGGGCGTGACGGGGAGAGGCGGCAAGGTGAGTTGCAGCCGGTTGAGTTGAAGACGAGCGAGCAGCACTATGGGTGGCTCCGGCAAGCTCGGCTCGGCGGCGCGCACCGCATCATTGACCCACTTGGGGTAGGTGCGGAAATTGAGTTTGATATCGGCCTTGAAGGGCCCTTGGGCTTCTGCGGGCAGCGGCCAGGATTCATCGCGCCAGCCATCGGCCGGAATGCGAGTATCTTCCAGCAGTTTGGCGTAGCGCCAGAACTTGAGCCCCACCGGCTTGCCCTCTGCATCACCGAACACTTTTCTGAACAACCGAGCATTCTCAGGGACAGCGCCATCCACCGGCTGGCCGCTGGCAAGGACCACCTTGCCGCTGGCGTCGGTGACGGTCAGCTCCAGCCAGAGTTCACGAAAATCGGCCACCCCGGTGGGCAGGGCATGGCCCGCGCCGGTATTGGCGACCCGCACCACCAACCGCTGACTATCGGCAGTCTGTTCGATACGGGCGGAGAGGGTAGCGCTGGAGCGCAGCAGGGCCAGACTTTCCTGCTCGAGTTCAGGATTGCGCAGCCCCACCAGTTGGTGCTGGGCGCCGGTAAAGTTGTGGCGATAGAGCCGCGCTTTCATGGTGCCGTTTTCGGTGGACTGGCCCGCCACCGGCGCACCGCCATTGCCCGGCTCCGGGTTCATATGGCAGTCGATACAGGTGCGCCGCTTGGCGGGATCCTCCGCGTTCGCGAAGCTGGATTTTTCCCACTCGTCCCAGGTGTTGACGATATTGGCGCCTGTGCCCGGGGCAAACTCGTTGTGGCAGGATTTGCACAGGGCCGCATCGCGGTAGAAATCCTTCTGGTAGGAGGCTTTGTGGGCTGCCGGGCGGGCGTTGATCTGCCGCTCGGCCAGCCAGTGCTGGAGGCTGCCGCCCGGGGCATCCTCGAACACATAGCTCTCGCGGTCTTTCAAATTCACGGTAAAGGCGCTGTTACCGCCCGCGTCTTCTACCTTGGTGATGCGATGGCAGAGCACGCAGCCAGTCCCTTCCTCCACCACAGGTTCGCCCGCCTTGTGGGCGGCAATCAGCGAGGCGCCACCCTGCTCGAACATGTGGGAGCCCTTGGGCAGATCCAGCTGGCCGGTCATCACCTGCTGGGGCATATGGCAGCCCTGGCACCACTGACCGAACGCTTCCCCTTCGGTTTCGCGGGCCAGCGCCTGCACCACCTTGTAGTAGGGGTGGGAGTTGCCCATCAGTCGGTGGTTGCTCTCGCTCCAATCTTTGAAGGCCTGTTGGTGGCAGTTCTGGCAGGAGGCAGAGTTGAGCCACTCCTTCGGGTGAGTGGTTGGCGCCTTGGCGGGATCCGTGCGCGGGGCATCGAGTCGCAGCCAGTTGGCGAGATAGGGGATGTTGCCATCGGCGGTGACGAAGGCGTGCAGATCTTCCATCATCGCTTTCACTTCCGGTTGGGGCTTCGCGGGGTCAACTGCCTCGGCCCCATCGCGGGTGTCGTGCCCCATGCCGCCCTGGGTCTGCTGGGTCATGCGCAGGTATTCGCCGACAAAATCCCCCGCCACCATGTTGGTGAGGTTGGCGTGGCCGTTGATGGCGTTGTCGCCGCTCTTCTGGCGATGGGCCGCCATCAGATAGCGGTTGGTGAAGTTGAACCCGTCCAAATGGCAGGAGTTGCAGCTCATCCAGTTGTCCCCCGCCATGGGGAAGCGTGAGTTGGCGCCGTTGTTGCCAAGCGTGTTACCAAGATGGAACAGCCGCTCG
Organism: Aeromonas sp. FDAARGOS 1404; assembly: GCF_019047085.1. Lineage (NCBI taxonomy): Bacteria > Pseudomonadati > Pseudomonadota > Gammaproteobacteria > Aeromonadales > Aeromonadaceae > Aeromonas > Aeromonas sp. FDAARGOS 1404. The sequence continues at coordinate 370,378 of NZ_CP077237.1, read as the reverse complement.
CCGCGCTGAAGCGGCTCTGGGCGGGGATCCGTCTCTACCAGTTTGGCGAAGTGGGGTACATCGACGGTGACCCGGGCAAAAGGGCCGCTGCCGCCGCTATTGAGGCGGGTGAGATCCTGCCCCATGGCGTTGTGCACCAGAATATGGTCGCTATCGATCAGCAGATCCCGCGGATTCTGGCCCGGCAGATGGCGCAAGAGCTGGGTCGCCTTGGCGCCCCCCTGAAATTTCTTGCGGCGGTGGCGGTTGTTGTTGGATTTGCCGCTGCGAGAGAGGTCGAACACCAGCAGATCTTCCGAGCCCGCCAGGGTCAGATAGACCCGCTTGCCGTCGGCGGCAAAGCGCGCCGCGAACGGGTTGGAGACGATCTGGCTGCGGTTGCCGACGCTTGGCAGATTGATCTGCAAAAAGAGTTGTTTTCTTTCATCGACCCGCTCTTTCTCCTCATCGAGATCGATGATGGAGACCGCCGGAAAGACGGTGCTCTGAAACTGGAAAGGGTGATCAAAGCTCCACAGCACATGGGGCAGCCAGGCTTCGCTGCCATCGGGGGAGAGGGCGATGCCGTCCAGCAGGCGCGGCAAGCCTTGAGAGTCGCTCGGCGTGTCGCTGTGGGTCTCGGCCAGGGTAATGAGCTTGGGCTTGGGAAGCGAAGATCCCTTGGCGCCGTTGCCAAGCTTGGCGAGATCATAGATGGCGAGCTGGCCGGTCATGGCGTGGGTGAGCAGCAGGCGATCATCGTCGGTCAATGCCAGCCCGCGGGGAGTCTCGGCGGTTTCTGCATCCAGCTGGAGGTTGCCGGCGGTGTCGTAGGCCTGCAGACGAGCTGATTCGAACAGCGTGACCCAGAACCACTGCCGCTTGGCATCGAAAATGACCCCGTAGGGTCTATGGCCGGTGGGGATCGCCTTTTCCAGATCGAGATCATCATCCAGCAGCAGCAGGCGATCGCCGCTGTAGTCGGTGACCAGCAGGGTACCATCATCGGCGCGGGCCAGCTGGCGCAGATCGCCCCCCAGCGGCACCTCTTTTAGGCGCTTGCCGCTATCGCGCTCCAGCAGGGTGACGGAACCTGCGCTCAGGTTGGCGGTAACGAGGCGCGGGGCGTTCCCCTCGTCATAGGCAATCATGGCGGTGCCCATCTCCTGGGCCGAGGCGGTCCCCAGCAGCAGAGCGGTCAACATCAGGGATAACAACAACTTCAACATAAGATCAGGTGCGCCATTTCAAGATGGTCCAGCGCCAGGCGTGGCGCAGCACCAGAGGAGTTAACGCCAACGCGCTCAGCCAGTGGGCCCAGCTGGCGAGGTTGCCCATGGCATCGCCCGGGGTGCCGTGCAGTACCAGCAGCAGGCCGCTGGCCAGACAGATCAGCAGCAGGGCTTCGATAATCCGCCCCGTGGTGCGTAAAAAGGGTTTGTTGCTTCGGTTCAACAAGCTGCGGTGGGAGAGCCAGAAGGCGCCAAACAGCAGCGGAAACAGGGTGAGCGAGAGCATCACATGGAAAAACAGATTCCAGCGTGCCAGCGACCAGAGCGGGGTCAGCGGTTCCCACAGCAGCAGGCCGGAGAAGAACATCAGATAGAGGGTGCCCTCGGCGGCCTGATGGTGGTAGGCCAGCCACTGCCAGAATTGTCGTGGTGAGAGAGAAAGGCTTGTCATAAAGGCTCCAGCACCCGGGCGGGGCAGCCCGGGGGGAGCAAGTTTATAACGCAGTAAGAGTAATGAAAAGTGTTATCAATTGTATTGCTGGTGAATCAAGGCTGAACAAGCACAGTGATCGAACTCGACTATTTATGCTCCGCCATCCGCTCGGTCACCGCATAGATGAGCGCGGCCAGCGAGAAGGCGAGAAACACCACCACGGACCACTTCATATCGACTTCGTTGATGATGCCATCTTCGAGAAATGCCTTGAGCACCTCCACTCCGGCAATAGTCACCAGCGAGTTGATGACGATGAGCTTGAGGGAGGCAAAGTTGATCTTGCTAAGCCAGTTGCTGCTAAGGGAGGCGCGCTGCTCTTCCGTCTGGATAAATTGCACATAGCCACAGATAGCAACCAGGATCAGCATCTGGGCCACCAGTATAAAGTCCACCAGGGTCAGCACGCCGGTAATGAGATCCAGATAGGGGATCTCGAAAATGTTTACAGAAAGCTGATAGAGCTGCATGGCAAACTTCACCATCAGCAATACCACGCAGATGAGAATGCCAATGTAGAAGGGGAACATCATCAATCTGCTGCCATTGAGCATGAAATTGAATCGACGCATAAAAACTCCAAGGTAAGGGAAGCTGGGTGATTATGACCTGAATTGAGGCTATTGGCAGCGACGTGTCGTCAAGTCACCAAGCTTTCACTATCACCTACTGCAGTACCGGCACAGCTGGTGCTGCAAGTCGTGAAGATCTATCCCGGTAGCATGGGGGGCTACCAGTTTGGTTCATAACTCCAGCTCGATTATGGGGATCTCCCAACGTTCGCTGCGCATCTTGGGTTGATACTCATCCTTTTCCTGCTCTTTACGCCGCTCTATCAAGGCGATCACTCTGGCTTCGCGGATTGTATTCACATCGAATTTCCAGGTTTCTTCTCCCTGTAGGGAGAGGCGAGCGATCTTGTGACTGCGGTGATAGACATGGAGCCTGTCCTGTTTGTCGGGGGCAATGCGTACGGCATCGCCTACTTTCAACGCTCTCAGTTCGTTGTGAATAGTCTGGCCTTCATCACTGTGACCTGCATATCCCAACACCAGTTGCGACATACCCATCATGGCGAAACGACGTTGTCTGTCCGGTCGGGTTGCGTTAGGTCTCTGCACGTAGCAGTGGGAGGCGATCAGTGGAATATGGGGATTACGTTGATCGTGGCGAGCCATGAGAACCAGCCTTTCGATAGCACGTGTCATCCCCACATAGAAGAGGCGCCGCTCTTCTTCCAGGTTACTGGTCGATAGCTCCGCCGCGCGTTGCCAGCCGCCGTCGAGAAGTATCACATGGCGATACTCCTCCCCCTTAACCCCATGTACCGTACTTAACAATACCCCTTTACCGAAGCGGATCTGGCGCTTTTGCTCGCTCAAATACTCGTAGAGGAACATCAGGAAGTGGTGGGCAGAAAGAGCGTGCTCTCCCTGGCTGGCTTGCCACTGAGCAATCAGATCGTGCAGTAGCTCCTCCCAACGGTTGGCCAGTGAGAGTGGAGGGAGAGGGGCTGCAAGTTGCTCCGCTGTCAGCAGGGCATGACCTTGCTGTTGTAGCCAATTCTGATAGCGCAAGATTTCACGGCAGCGATGCACAGGAAAACCGTTCTCTTTATCCAGAGTAAAACGACAGGGAATATCAGCATCTGCCAGTGCCGAGCGTACCCAGGCCAGTTCCTCCTTCTCTAGCCCATTACGGGCCAGCACGGCGATAGATTCCAGCGGGCAAGTGGGAGTCTTCTCACGGATAAGCGTGATATGTCTCACGACCTCGGCTGCCTGTTGGGCTGCATCCTGGCACTGCTGGATGATGACGCGACCCTGTGCTGTCTCCATCCCCTCCCAGTGCCCCCCAGCCACTTCCATCTTGCGCCTGTCGTCGATCTCGATGGGATGTGTACGCTTCATGCGATCCTGATTGTGCTCAATCAGGCGGTTGGAGGTCTCGATGATGTGGGCGGTGGAACGATAGTTCCAGGTCAGGAAGTGAGTCTGGGCGTTGTAGTCTTGCTCAAAGCGGCGAATAAAGCTGACGTTCGCGTCGCGAAAGGCGTAGATCGATTGGTCATCATCACCCACAGCCATCAGATGCAGTCGGGCCTCCTCATCCTCTTCGCTTTTGCCCACCAGTGCCGCGATAAGCTGGTACTGTTGTTCATCAATGTCCTGATACTCGTCGACGAGCAGAAATTGCAATCCACCGAGCAGCTTTTCCCGCTGCTCTTCCAATTCGAGACCGAGCTGGTTCTGCTCTCCCCGGAGCAGCTTGATTGCGTCATCAATGATGGTGGTAAAGTCGATATCGTCTGATGTCCGATTTTGCACCGCATTGCCCGTCAGACTCATGGCGAGACCGTGAAAGGTGAATACCGAGACCCGTGCTCCGTCACGCCCCAGCAACTCGGTCAGGCGTCGGCGCAGGGACATCGCCGCATTATGGTTGTAACAGAGCAACATGATCCGCGATGGGGAGATCTGCTTGACCCGCATCAGATAGGCGCAGCGGTGAATAATCACCTTGCTCTTGCCTGACCCCGGCCCTGCCAGTACCAGCAAGTTTTGCTCGGGCGGTGCTTGGACGATCTGTTCCTGGGAACGGTTGTGAAGATCTTCGACGATGCGCTTCCAGGAGTGTTCGCTGGTCGCCAGCTCCAGGATTTTGTTGCGCCCTTTGAAGTAGTGACCGAGGAACTTGTCAGCTTCCATGGAGAAGTAGTCTGTCACCAGCTTTTTGGCTTTCTTGAAGTGTTCCAGGCTGATGCGGGCGTATTCATTCATCACATGGATCTGAATCACCTTCTGGCGATAGTGATGCTCAAGCGGCTGATAGTCTGCCTTGTTGTATTGTTGCTGCCGCTCAGCGGTCAGCGTGAGGGTCATAGCGCTTCGGAACACGGCAAGGCCATTTTGCAGCACGATGGCGTGTTGCTCATGCAGGTAGAGCAGTGCCCGCTCTGCCCCTTTGAGCAACCACTCCTGCTGGCTGCTTGCCTCCCGCTTGTTCATGAGCTGAGCCACATCCATGTCTTCTCGCAGGTATTTGACCAGTTGCTCCAGGGCAAATGACAGCATCACCTGGCGCTGGACACTCTCTTCGCTGCTTGCCAACAGGGTGTAGAGAAAATCGAGGGTGGCGCCAGTGACGCGATGGCGTTGATCAATTGTCTGCTCAATCTGGCTGGGACCAGGTTCGGTTGAAGGTGAGTTGGTAAAGATCCCGAGAGAGATATTTGACATCAATGGAGCCTTTCTCACCCCCCGAGCGACCATCCTGGGCCCAGCTGGTCAGCAAATTGCGCAGCAAGCCAGGATTACACCGTTCATGTCCCAGATCTTTGATGGCCTGATTGACCAGTCGAATGTTAAAGGTCAGCCCTTGCCCTGTATCAGGTTCGGGCTCTTGTTCACGCAAGGTGTCCAGCATCGCCTTTTCAATACTGTGTACTTGTCCGCAGAGCACCCTGGCATTGTCTCTTCCTTTGGGGCGAAGCCAGGTAGTCAGTAACATCCCCTGAGAGAGAAGACCGACATCCGCCATCTGGGTGAGTACCCGCATCACTTCACTGGCCTGAACACCACTTCCTTTGTCTGCCATGTATTGGCCTGCCTCTTCGGCAATGGCATCGGCACTGAGGCCATCATCATCGGCAGCACTCATCAGCGCCTGGATAACAGCTTGCCAGATGGCTTTGGCCTTGGGAGCCAGTTTCAGACTGTCTACCCTTTTCATTGCCTCTTCTGTGGAAGCAAACAGAGGGCGCCCCTGAAAAACCTGAGTGATGTTGTCGCTACGTTCCAGATAGCCCGCTCGTTCGAGCCAGGCAATAGCTGTCTTGACCTTGGTATCCGCATTGCTGTCATCGGCAGCGAAGCTGGTTTCCACCTCTGGCTGGTTGATGAGCTCTGCACTGGTGGCGACCAGTGGCGAGTTGTTATCCTGCTTGCCTCCTTTGCTGGCCCTGAGCCTTATTCCGCGCAGGATCTGTTTGATATCGCGCAGGCTGACTTCACTCATGGCCTCGAGCTGAAACTGTTTCTCGATATCTTGTTCATCAAACAGCAATACGCAGTGGGCTTGTGCTGTATCGCGGCCAGCTCGTCCAGCTTCCTGTAGATAGTTTTCGAGGGAGCCGGGGATATCGGCATGGATCACCAAACGCACATCATCCTTGTCGATCCCCATCCCGAAGGCGTTGGTCGCACAGATGACCCGGATCTCGCCATTGATAAATTGTTCTAGAGTCGCTTTTTTCTGTGCACTGTCCATTCGGGCGTAAAAGCGCGAGACAGGGAGGGATTGTTGCTGACCGAGGAAATCGGCCAGCTCGTCCACGCTGCGCTTCGTTGCGCAGTAGATAACGCAGGAGCCGGGCTTTTCCTCACCAAAGAACTGCTCGAGCAGGTTAAGGATATGGCCCTGTTTATTGAGACCGGGACACTCAACGACGGCATATTCGAGGTTGGTACGTTCAACCCCGCCTTCCAGTCTGAGAAGAGGTCGGGGCTGTTTATCGAGAAACTGGGCGCAAATATCCTCAATCACATCCGGTTTGGCGGTCGCGGTATAGCAGAAGACAGGAGGCATGGGGACCTGCTGTTCCTTGGCAATTGTGGCGATGGCCTTGGCGCAGTAGAGATAGTCAGGGCGAAAATCATGTCCCCATTTCGACAGGCAGTGCGCTTCGTCAAATACCCAGCCACCGATTTGACGTTGTCGTATTGCTTGTTTGACTGTGCGGTTGCGCAATTGCTCGGGGGAGATATAGAGCAAGGCGATATCCCCCATGCGGATCTGTTCAAGAATCGCGCCTCGCTCTGGTAGCGTCAGCAGCCCCGAGATAGCGGCAACCCCTTCAATACCGGCTTTGTGTTTAAGGTTGTCCACTTGATCTTTCATCAGTGCCTGCAGGGGGGATATCACGACCGTGAGAGCACCGCTTCGCTGGTTACGCACCAGTGCCGGGAGCTGGTAGCAGAGCGACTTACCGCCGCTGGTTGGGAGTATGCCGAGCAATGCGACGCCAGCCATGGCTTCCTCGATCAAGGTCTTCTGCAATGGTGTCCCATCAGGCAGGTTGCGAAAGTTGTCGAGCTCGAAAATTCGCTGCAGATGGCGGCGTGCGTCGTGGTTCTCCTGACAATAGCTGCAGTCAGCATGACCGCAGTGACGTTCACGAACTGTGTGAATGATTTCTGCGGTCTGGGGGAAGCGGCGCCAAATCCAGGGGGGCAATACGGAGTTCCCGCCGGACACGGGCAACCAGGCGCAGGCATAAGCCAATGGTAACAACAGCATGGGTTGACGCAGGGCATCACCAATCACTCGGTTGAGCTGATTGGGGCACGCTTTCTCACGGGCAATGCTCTTGATGAGAGTGGGTAGCTCCGAGACCCGCACTGGCGGGCGGCCTGTCAGTCTGGCAAACACCAGTGACAGACCCTGAGTGTTAAATTGCGCCATGACTCCCCGGTCGAACAGATATTGATAAAGCTGCAATTGGGACAGGGGTAAGGCTTGTAGTGCTATCAGCTGTTCCGAGAAAATCTGCAATGCGAGCCTTGCATCCGCGACCGGATCATTGAGGGTATCCCGAACCAGTTTGTAATCCTTGACCAAGCGGTGATAGGGGTTTTTGGGAAAGGCAAGGGGAGATAGATAGAGGGTATCTATTACCGGCTTTTCGAGAAGTAACTGAGGGCGTACAGCCTGTTTGGCCAACCAGGGGAGATCAAAATCGAGAATATTGTGACCAAGGATCACATCCGCCCCTTGTGCCAGCGCATTTAGCTCCTTGAGTGCGAGATCCTGCGGGCCCTTGAGATTGAGTTCACGACCAGCCAGGAGCGCCCCCAGATGACGCAGTTTTTCGTCCCGGGTCAGTTCAAGGTCAAAGGAAAGAATCTTGTCATCCCCAAACAGGGGCACGACATCAGTCGAGTTCATTAATAGCCATCTCCATCTGGCGTTGACCTCTCATGGCGATAATAAGTGCCAAAAGATCAGTGAGTTGGCCGAATATTACCCGAAATGTTGAATGATGGCATCATTCAGAGCCCTCTGGTCTCAGTTCTTTTGGCTGGTATCCCGTTTTGGTAAATGTCCCTGCATCCTTAATGGCTCATGTTTGGAAAGTGTCGTCCTTGTCATGGTCAACCCACTGATCTTGTGAGACTATTTCCCTTCCTTCTCCGATCGGAACGCATTGTGTCCCTCGATTACTACCAGCGCCACGCCACCGAATTGGCGACCCGTTACCAGCAGGTATCTGCTCGCGCAGTTCACGGCGACTAGCTCACTCTGCTGGAACCTTGGCTTTTGGCTGCACCGCACAGGGTGCTTGATGTGGAGGCTGGCAGTGGTCGGGATGCCGCGTTTTTAGCCGGGCTCCATCAGGGCAACACTGTGGTCGCTGCCGAGCCCTGTCAGGCACTTGCTCTACAGGGGCAATGTCATACCCGTGAGGCAGCGGTGGCGTGGGTCAATGACGCTATGCCTGCTCTCTCTCGCGTGACCGGTACTTTTGATCTGATTTTGCTCAGTGCTGTCTGGATGCATCTATCCCCGGAGTCTCGACCCTTGGCTCTGGCACGTCTTCATGAGCTGCTCTCACCAGACGGCTATCTGGTACTGAGTCTTCGCCTGACTGTGTCGGAGCTGGAGATGCGGGAGCGAGCCATGTATCCGGTAGCTGTCGATGAAGTGGAGCGGCTTGCATTGGCGGAGGGGATGACACTGCTCCATGTGTCAGAACCACAGGGGGATGCCTTGGCGCGTACCGGGTTGAGTTGGCAGAGTCTGATCCTTGGGGGCGAGCATGCACGCCTCTCCTGAGCAGCAACTCGCCTTTATTGCTTATTTGCAACGCATCTTTACCGAAGGCGATTTTGTTGCCACTTACAAGTGCGGCTTGCTCCACGGGATTGCTGATATCGCGATTGAGCGCAGCAGCGAGACCCATGATCTGACTGCGGCGCGCACCATTACGCTGGACGAACTGGCCACCAAGTTTGTGGAGCTCTATTGGCAGCACAGTCTGCCCTACTCGGCGACGGGAGAAACGGCCACCTTGCTCAAACAGAGCAGCGGTCGTCAGGCCATCATGCTGACGGAGTTGTCCCGGCTGCGTGAAGAGGGTGTCCGCTCGGTAACTGCACTGCGTCGTCACGACGCCTGGCGGCCTCTTCTTGCCCGAGTTCGGCGCATCCTTGTTGAGGGACCCTTGTGGCGTCTGCAGATCCTGGGTGGGCGAGAGGAGTGCCACCTCTATCCGCACCAAAGGGGCGCGGATCATATCTGCCTTAACCCCGGCATTCTCTACTGTCTCCACCGCTTTTACGATCTGGTGGTCTCCCTCTCCCGACAGCATTGGTTACAGCTTATCTGCGACATCAAGGGTAATCAGCCACTGATTGGCCCCAGTGTGGGGTTGGAGAATTTTCTATTTGGTTCAAGCCGTCAGGCGCTGGGGCGAGTAGGAGAGGTATTGAGGGACTTGCAGGGGGGAACCTGTTTTTACTGTAACAAGGCGATACACGGGAGTGGTGAGGTAGACCATTTCATCCCCTGGCGTCGTTATCCAATCGATTTGGGTCACAACTTCGTACTGGCACACGCCAACTGTAATCGGAGCAAACGGGATTTTCTTGCCGCTCCCGAGCACAGGGATGCTTGGTACGAGCAGAATATCCTGACCCATGGGGCGTACCTCACGGACGAGCTGGCCCCTCTGGTCAGCGTCGATGCCGAGCGTTCTACTGCCATCGCTACTTGGGCCTATCAGCAAGCACTCCGTGAGCATGCTCGGTTGTGGCGTGGTATTGACCTGTTTGTGGACGTGACAGCCCCCAGTGTGGGGATGAGTAATCTAGGCTTCTCTAGGCTCTTCTGAGGCAGATACGAAAAAGCCCAGCCAAAAGGCTGGGCTTTAGAATTTGGCTCCCTCGACAGGACTTGAACCTGTGACATACGGATTAACAGTCCGCCGTTCTACCGACTGAACTACGAGGGAAAAGTGGCTCCTCCTACTGGACTTGAACCAGTGACATACGGATTAACAGTCCGCCGTTCTACCGACTGAACTAAGGAGGAATTGCCTGTCTCGTCAAGACGGGGCGAATATTAATGACCAGGGCGGCGGGTGTCAACCCGCGAATTTCCCGAAAACCGGATTTTCGGACTGTTTGCCCAAAAGTTGCGCTTTGCGGTTTATTTTCAGCACAATCAGTCCCTTGCCATCGCTCCCCCCAACCGGCGCAGGGGGCATTGGTTCGGTTCGCATCAACCTGATGATGACAGCATGATGTCGCGAACGTGCTGGCAACTCGATGAGGCTCAAATGGTAATCTTTGTGGCAAAAAGGGGGAGAGCAGGAGCCAAGATCGGCGATTTGGCGGCAAATAGGCCAAATAATGGGTGAGCGCGCGTTTCATTGATCCTGCCCATCGAAAAAATGGCCCGTCTGGAGTAAGGTTACGCAGGATACCATCGCCGCGTCGACAGCCCTGCCGGCCCTTGATGATGATCGGGCGCCGGATCTCTCCGGCCTTTATCTCCCTCTTCTGGTATTACGATATACATGCACAAGCAAGCCTCTTTAAATAGCGTGAAGCTCGCCATAGCCTTACGCCAGTCCTGTATTGATGAACCCTACAGCATGGCCCGCTTCGGCCGTGATCTTATCGCCGGTGTGACGGTGGGCATCATCGCCATCCCGCTCGCCATGGCACTGGCCATCGCCAGCGGTGTACCGCCGCAACACGGTCTCTATACCGCCATCATTGCCGGTATCGTGATCGCCGTGACCGGTGGCTCCCGTTACTCCATCTCCGGCCCGACCGCTGCCTTTGTGGTGATCCTCTATCCGGTTGCCCAGCAGTTCGGGGTTGGCGGTCTGTTGATGGCGACGCTCATCTCAGGCCTCTTTCTGGTGGCGATGGGGATGGCCCGTCTTGGCCGCCTTATCGAGTACATTCCCCCGTCAGTGACGTTGGGCTTTACCGGTGGTATCGCCATCGTGATCGCCACCTTGCAGATCAAGGACTTCTTTGGCCTGAGCGTGCCCGAGATGCCGGAAACCTATCTGGGCAAGGTCGAAGCGCTGGCCGCCGCCCTGCCAAGCTGGCAGTGGGGCGATACCCTGGTGGGGGTCGCAACACTGGCCGTGCTGCTGCTCTGGCCGCGCCTGCGTCTGCCGGTGCCCGGCCACCTGCCCGCGGTGCTGGTCGGGGTGGGTCTGGGTTTTGGCCTCCATTACTTTGGGGTGGATGTGGCCACCATCGGCAGCAAGTTCAGCTATACCCTGGCCGATGGCACTCAAGGGATGGGGATTCCGCCCATCGCGCCGACCCTGGTGATGCCCTGGGCCTTGCCCGGACCGGATGGCTTGCCGGTTGAATGGAACCTGGCGGCTGTTGAGCGGCTGCTGCCTGCCGCCTTCTCCATGGCGATGCTGGGGGCGATCGAGTCGCTGCTCTGCGCCGTGGTGCTCGATGGCATGACAGGTCGCAAGCACAGCTCCAACGCCGAGCTGGTGGGGCAGGGGCTTGGCAACATCTTCGCCCCCTTCTTTGGCGGCATTACCGCTACCGCCGCCATCGCCCGCTCTGCCGCCAACGTGCGTGCCGGCGCTACGTCCCCCATCTCGGGGATCGTTCATGCGCTGGTGGTGCTGGCCGCCATTCTGGTGTTGGCCCCCTGGCTCTCCTGGTTGCCGCTCTCGGCCATGGCTGCCTTGCTGCTTATCGTGGCCTGGAACATGAGTGAAGCGCACAAGGTGGTGGAGCTGATCCGTCGCGCGCCCAAATCCGATGTGCTGGTGCTGCTGGTCTGCCTGTCACTCACTGTCATTTTCGACATGGTTATCGCCATCACCTTCGGGGTGATCCTGGCTTCCCTGCTCTTTATGCGCGAAATCGCCAAGATGACCAAACTGCACGACTTGGCCGAGCACAAACGCTATGCCCATGAGGTGCCGGACAGCGGCCTGCTCTACAAGATCAACGGCCCGCTCTTCTTCGCCGCGGCCGAACGGGTCTTTGCCGAGCTGGAAGCGCAAGTGAAAGGACACAAGGTGCTGGTGTTGCAGATGGAGGCGGTTTCCATCCTCGATGCGGGCGGCCTGTCTGCCTTCCTCCACTTTGGCAAGCAGATGGCTAAAGCCGGTGTCGAGTTGCGGGTGGCCGAGTTGCAGTTCCAACCGCTCAAGACCCTGGCACGGGCCAAGGTGCGGCCGCAGCCCGGCAAGCTGGAGTTTTACGGCTCGCTGGAAGAGGCGCTCAAAGGTGAACATTTGCACGAAGCGGCAGTAAATTGATTGAAAGGGATACGAAACGGCATATTTTTGGTCACTTAGTTCGGATATTGAGCAAACGAACGCAAAAAGTAAAAAATTGCATTGACCAAAAGCCATCGTATCCCTTACATTACGCCCCGTCGCCGCGGCATGGTCCGCCAGCGAATGTGCTGCTCAAGCACATAAAGCAGTGAGCAAAAATTTGGTGAGGTGTCCGAGTGGCTGAAGGAGCACGCCTGGAAAGTGTGTATACGGCAACGTATCGAGGGTTCGAATCCCTCCCTCACCGCCACATTGCAAAGCCCTGATGGAAACATCAGGGCTTTTTGCTATACGGAACTCTTATATCGACGAGGGGAAAAATCCACACGGGAGTCGTTCGGGGTTATTCATGGCTGCCAACGGCCGATTCGAAGCGGTGAGCCACTGAGCTGCAAATAATCCAGTTCTAACCCGGAGAAGGAACAAAAAGAACCTGTCGCAAAGTTGGTCTTTATGCGTTGTACAACGGGATAGAAACGCTCGCTCTCGAAAATAGTCTGTCATGCCACTTGGGTTATGAATACTCTTCTCCCATCTCAGATCCACGCCTTCACTAGCCAATCAAATACCACCCGATGCCAAATCGCGTCATTCTCTTCAAATCAACACTATGGGAACGCGTCTCGTCCTATCACTGAATGGCCTCGGCGCAACAGGCTTGTCTCACAGGTTGATAGCAAGGCTACGTAGCAGGTGCTGCCACGTCCACGGGTGCAATGTATCCGAGTTTTATCAACTCCCTCTACACCGATCAGGCCATTTGGGATGCGCAGGGTTTTCTGCCTCATCTTGAGAAGCAGTGAAGGGTGTAGTGGTCAACTAAATCCGGACACTTGGTTAGGCCGTTCTTCGGCTTTTGCTGGCGGTATCCCGTCATTGTGGCAATGTGGACGCCGCCAGTTGTAGTAATCCATCAGGTAATAACTGATATCTCGTTTCGCTTCTCGCAAGCTCATATATCCCATAGCCGGCAGCCACTCTGACTTCAGGCTCCTGAACAGTCGCTCCATCGGGGCGTTATCCCAGCAGTTTCCACGCCGACTCATGCTCTGGGTTATGCGATAACGCCACAGTCGTTGCCGAAATGCCCGGCTACCATATTGGCTGCCCTGGTCGGAGTGAAATAGCACACCGGATGGGCAACCCCGCTGCTGATAGGCCATCTCCAGTGCTTTGATTGCCAATTCTGCATCAGGTTTATCAGATATCGCCCAGCCCACGACCCGTCGGGTATGCAGGTCGAGCACCGCTGCCAGGTAATGCCAACGACCACCAGCCCAGATGTAGGTAATATCGCCACACCACACCACACCACACCACACCACACCACACCACACCACACCACACCACACCTGATTGGGTTGCGGAGCATCAAATTCGCGGGCCAGCAGATTGGGTATATTCGGTCGTTCTGACCGTGCCACCTTATAACGTGTGTACGCCCGGCTGTTTGGATGCCAACCCGCCCTCCTTCATCAGCTTACGTACTTTGAATCGACCAATCTGATACCCCAATTCCCGCATCATCGACATCAAGGCACGGCTGCCCGCTGAGTTCCGGCTCGCTTTGAACAACCGGCGCAACTCAAAGCGTTGCTGCATGCGCTCACGGTTAATCGTCCGCCTGCGAGCCAGATAATCGTAAAAACAGAAGGTGGGAACATCGAAAGCGCAGCAGACCAAGGTGATGGGGGCTTGCTCCCTTAATCGGTCTATTCAGCGCGTACGTGTGAACTCGTCCGCCATCAAGAGAGCAGTAGCCTTTTTTAGAATGTCCTTTTCGCGCTCGAGCCGGTTGATGCGGGCTTCCAGCTCCTGAATTTTTTACTGCTCCGGAGTCAGTGCTTTTCCGGTGGGGGTTGTACCACCGCGTTCGGATTGCAGTTGCTGAACCCAGCGGCGCAGTACGGTTTCACCGACATCCAGTGAACGGCTGGCTTCAGGGACAGAATATCCCTGGTCGAGCACCAGGGATGCGGCTTCGAGTTTGAATTCGGCAGTAAATGAGCGACGTAATCTTGTCATTGGACACCTCAGGTCATGGTGGCGACTGTACCACCTAAAATGGTGTCCGAGATGATTAGACCACTACACAATCCACTGCGGCGCAAGCTGGGCCGTATTTATGCGGATGGCGCCTACGACAGCAAAGCCAGCCATCAGCTGATAGCAGGTAAAGGAGCGACAGCCTGTATCCCGCCTCGCAAGAACGCGGGGTTATGGAAAAAGGGACACCCAAGAAATGAGGCCGTGCTGGTGATGCGCAAGGAACGGTTGGCGCACTGGAAGAAGATATCGGGGTATCACCGGCGCTCGCTGGCAGAGACGGCGATGCATCGGTTCAAGCAGTTGCTGGCGGGGAAAATCAGTCTGCGAAAATACAACGGTCAGGTAGGGGAAGTGATGGCGTATGTTGGAGCGATAAACAAACTGAACAGCCTGGGTCTGCCCGTCAGACAGCCCCGAGTGTAGCGGTCACTTGGGGCGGGGGGTGTAAGATACGCTCTTACAGCTGATTTGGGCAACAACGCCGTCTCAACGCGATTCAATGGTGCATAACTTGTAGATTCGGGGGGCTTGTACGCTACGGCTGGATTTATGAGGGGAGTGATGACTACGGATCGTCATTTATGTTTTCGATAAATAGTGGTTTTTTTAAACTGGCCATAAATGCAAGCAAGCTATATGAATCAAATTATTAGCGTTACTTAATTCAATTCATTCGATTGGCTTAACGACTGATTTTGACGCATGCGCTCGCATAGCGATAAAGACGGTATCAATAATGTGATTCGATGGCGCATTCTTCTAATGCTACCCTAGGTCAACTGTAATAAATGACAGGTTGTTATTGTGATGTCATCGTGCGAGCGTCTTTATTGTCGCAAAGATTGATTTTTCATTTAAGTTTTTGTTTTTTAATGGTTTTAATGGCTTTCATGTGTTCGCGTTAGAATTATTCGTTGACCATCAAATTCTCTCTATATACCATGCCGCTCAAAATAGGCATTAATGCCAATATGACCTCACACCATTGAGTTGAGGCTTCGGGTTGTAGATAAATAACAAGAGATATTGTGCTTTTGATAACTAGAGCTTTTGCTTGAAATATATCAAAAGTGCATCGTTGGTGAGTGCCTCTTTGACAAAATCGTCCATAGGATGGCTTAACTGTAATATCTTACAGTTGAGAGGAGGGGTATAAGCTATAAGCTATAGGGTCTTGGGTGACCCTTAACTTGGTATTTAGAGCATGGGAAAAGGAATTGACGGCGCCACAGTTGCGCCCAAAGAACGTATCAATATCAAATATGTACCGGCAACCGGTGGTCAACAGGCGGAAATTGAACTTCCGCTGACTATGATGGTGGTCGGTAATATGAAGGGCCGTACCGAAGAAACGCCGATCGAGGAGCGCCAAACCGTTTCCATCGACAAAAACAACTTTTCTTCCGTCATGAAAGAATCGGCACTGGAACTGAACTTCTCTGTTCCCAATCGTCTGGAAGAGAACAGCCAGGACGATCTGCCGGTTTCGATCAAAATCCAGTCACTGGAAGACTTCACTCCTGACAGTGTTGCCCAACAGGTCCCCGAGCTGCGCAAGCTGCTTGAACTGCGTGAGGCGCTGGTTGCCCTGAAGGGGCCATTGGGCAACATCCCTTCTTTCCGCAATCGTTTGCAGGATCTGCTGTCCAGTGATGAGGCTCGTGAGCAACTGCTCAAAGAGCTGGATTTGATCAAGCCTGCCGAGTGATCGGCGGGTTGTATTGACTGACGAGAAAGGAACAAACATGTCTTTGGTCGAAGAACAGGTTCAAGCGGGGGCGGGTGCAGCCTCCTCGTCCTCTTTGCTGGACGAAATCATGGCGCAGGCTCGCATCACACCGGTTGATGAGGGGTACAGTGTTGCCAAGCAGGGTGTGGCTGCGCTTATCGCCAACATTCTGGACAGCGGTACCACCAGCGAGCCGGTCAACAAGGCATTGGTTGACAGCATGATTGTCGAGCTCGACAAGAAGCTGAGCAAGCAGATGGACGTCATCCTGCATGCCAAAGAGCTGCAAGAGATGGAATCCTCCTGGCGCTCCCTCAAGCTGTTGGTAGATCGCACCGATTTTCGTGAAAACATCAAGATCCAGGTGCTGCACGCTACCAAGGAAGAGCTGCTGGAAGATTTCGAGTTTTCCCCGGAGATCACCCAGTCCGGTCTCTACAAGCATGTCTATTCAACCGGCTACGGCCAGTTCGGTGGCCAGCCGATCGGTGCCGTGATCGGCGACTACGCCTTTACCCACAGCTCGCCTGACATCAAGCTGATGCAGTATGTCAGTGCCGTCGGTGCCATGGCCCACGCCCCCTTCATCTCCTCTGTCGCTCCCGCCTTCTTCGGCGTCGACAGCTTCACCGATCTGCCCTCCATCAAGGATCTGAAATCGGTGTTCGAAGGACCGGCCTACACCAAATGGCGCTCCCTGCGCGAGTCGGAAGATGCCCGTTATCTGGGGCTGACTGCACCACGTTTCCTGGCCCGTCTGCCTTATGATCCGACCGAGAACCCCATCAAGGGTTTCAATTATCAGGAGGATATCAGCTCGGATCACGATCACTACCTGTGGGGCAACACAGCCTATCTGATGGGCACCTCCCTGACCGACAGCTTTGCCAAGTACCGCTGGTGCCCGAACATTATTGGCCCGCAGAGCGGTGGTGCCATCCACGATCTGCCGGTGCACGTTTATGAGGCCATGGGTCAGCTGCAAGCAAAGATCCCGACCGAAGTGCTCATCACCGACCGTCGCGAATATGAGCTCTCCGAAGAGGGTTTCATCACCCTGACCATGCGCAAGGACAGTGATAACGCGGCGTTCTTCTCTGCCAACTCGGTGCAAAAACCCAAGGTGTTCCCCAACACCAAGGAAGGCAAGGAAGCGGAGACCAACTACAAGCTGGGTACCCAGCTGCCCTACATGTTTATCATCAACCGTCTGGCGCACTACATCAAAGTGCTGCAGCGCGAGCAGATCGGCTCCTGGAAGGAGCGTCAGGATCTGGAGCGTGAACTGAACGGCTGGATCAAGCAGTACGTTGCAGACCAAGAGAACCCGCCGGCAGACGTCCGTAGCCGTCGTCCGCTGCGCGCCGCCCAGATCAAGGTGCTGGATGTGGAAGGGGAGCCGGGCTGGTACCAGGTTGCCATGGCCGTGCGCCCGCACTTCAAGTACATGGGGGCGAGCTTCGAGCTCTCTCTGGTAGGTCGACTGGACAAGGAATAAGGCCCGATGCCGCATCTCTCTTCCTGGGATAGAGGAAATGCGGCCAGCCTGTTTGATCGCATCCGAGGGGAGGGGCTTGGCTCCTCCCCCCGTTCGGAAGTTGATGAATTGGTCGACTCTGTCAAACGTCAGCTCGACCAGATCCTCAACACCCGTCCCGGCAATTGCCGCAGTGCACCCGATTTGGGGGTTATTGATCTCAATGACGCCACTCAGGGCAGTGCGGATATCAAGGGGCGGATACGGGAGGCGATCCGGCAATGCATCCGTCGTTATGAACCTCGGATCATCCATGTGGATGTCCGTTCACCCGACTATCAGGCAAGTCCGCTTGAGATGTCGTTTCAGGTGACGGCCCATGTGCGGCTGGAGCATATCGAGCAAGTTACCTCGTTCAACGTCCATATGGACAGTCACCGTCACTACCGCATGGTCTGATCAATGTCGCTGGAACATTACTTCAGGGATGAGTTGGCTTTTTTGCGCCTGCAAGGGCGCGAATTTGCCGATAGTTATCCCGAACTCACCCGCTTTTTGTCGGAGCAGAATACCGACCCGGATGTGGAACGCCTGCTGGAAGGCTTTGCGTTTCTTACGGGCAACCTGCGCGCCAAAATCGAGGACGAGTTCCCCGAGCTGACTCACGGTCTGCTCAATATGCTCTGGCCGAACTATCTGCGCCCCGTCCCCAGCATGACCATCATGCAGTTTTCGGTCATTCCGGGGGCCATTGCCCAACCGGCACTGGTCAGGCAGGGTTGCCAGCTGGACAGTTTGCCAATCGACGACGTAACCTGCCATTTTCAGACCTGTCACGATGCCTGGGTCTATCCGGCCGAAATGCGCCAGATAACGGCGCAAAGTGGCAACGATCTCTCTACTATCTCGCTCGATATTGCGCTGCATGCCCCTCTGCCGCTTAGCGAATTGCAGCTGGACAAGCTGCGCTTCTTCCTCGGTGGCGACAGCTACACCGCGTATGAGCTCTACTTCTGGCTCTCCAACCTGCTCTCCCATATCGAGCTTGAGATCGACGGCAAGCGCTTTCGTCAGGAGGCCAAGGCACTCAAATCGGTCGGCTTCGAGCGCGACGATGCGCTGCTGCCCTATCCGAATAATGTCTATTCCGGCTACCGGATCCTGCAGGAGTATTTCTGCTTTCCGGAGAGCTTTCTCTTCTTCGAACTCTCCGGTGGTGAGTGGCCCAAACAGCCGCTGCCGGTGAGTGAATTCAAAATCCATTTCTGTTTCGACCGGCCTTTGCCTGCGGAACTCAAGATCCGTCCCGACTCCTTCATGCTCAACTGCGTGCCGGCTATCAACCTGTTCCAGCACGATAGCGAGCCGGTCAATCTCAACGGCCGTCAGGCGGAATACCCGCTCAAGGCGAGCTATCGCTATGCCGACAGTTTCGAAATTTTCTCGGTAGATCAGGTTGAAGGCTGGGTTGAGGGCAATATGGGCCGCTCCCGCGGTACGCCACGCATTTATCAGCCGTTTGAAAGTTTTCAGCATCAGATTGAGCGGGCCAAACAGCGGCTGGCGCTCTATTACCGGGTGCGGGTACGAGAGTCGGTGAGCGGTGATGGCTTCGAACACAGCCTCTCGTTCGTGCGGGGAGATGAAACCACTACGGTCGATCTGGATGAATCCATCTCGGTGACGCTCACCTGCACCAACCGCTCCCGTGCTGCCCGGCTCAAGGTCGGCAGCATCTGCGTGCCAACCGGCAGTTCACCGTCGTTTTCTACCTTCCGCAACCTGATCCGGCCGACCCGGCCACTGCGTCCGGCTCTCGATGGCAGCCTGCATTGGACCCTGATTTCCAACCTGTCGCTCAACTATGTCTCGCTACTGCGCCGGGATGCCCTGGTGCAGGTGCTGCGTACCTATGACTTTCCCGCTTTGCACGACAAGCAGGCAGAGCAGGCGTCGCGCAAGCGGCTGGCGGGGATCGAGGAGATCGAGACCAAGCCTGTGGACAGGCTGGTGCGTGGCATGCCGGTGCGGGGACTCAAGTCGGTGCTCTCCATCCGCCAGTCCGCCTTTGGCAGCGAAGGGGAGCTCTATCTCTTCAGCACAGTGCTGGCCCATTTCTTCTCGCTCTATGCCAGCGTCAACGCTTTCCACCTGCTTGAGGTGGTCAATCTCGATAACAAGGAGCGCTATCAGTGGCCAGTCCAGATCGGTCAGCACTCCCTGATGTGAGTGCTGCCAACGAGGCGCCCCGTTTCAATTTCTTCCAGCTGGTTGAGCTGCTCAACCGGCTGGATGGTGCCGATCAGGAGCGTGGTCTCGACCACCTGCCGAGTGACGAAAATATTCGTTTCAAGGCGACTGCATCGCTGGGGTTTCCCACCAGCGACGTGCTGCAAATTGGCCGCGACGAGAAGGGGCGCCACGAACTGGAAGTGGCCTTTCTGGGTCTGCACGGCAGCCAGTCGCCGATGCCGGGGTATTACCTCGACTCGCTGGCGTGGGAGTACGCCCAGGGGGAACAGAAGCTCGGTCTTTTCCTGGATTTCTTCCACCACCGCCTGCTGACCCTGCTGCACCGGATCTGGCGCAAGTATCGCTACCACGTCCGTTTTCAGGATGACGGTGAGGATGGGTTCTCCCGTCTGATGTTTGCGTTGGTGGGGCTTGGCAACGATGCCGTCTGTCAGAGTTTGCCGGTCAACCGCGCCAAGATGCTCTCCTATGCGGGCATGCTGGCCAGCCCCAGCCGCTCTCCAGAGGTGGTCGCCGGTCTGGTGGCCCACTGCTTCGATCTGGCGGATGTGGAAGTGAGTGCCTGGCAGTGGCGCAAGGTGCCGATCCATCCGGAGCAGCAAAACCGCTTGGGCGGTGCTTGCGCCACCCTGGGGCACGACTTCGTCATCGGTGACAAGGTTAATGATTGTGCCGGCAAGTTTTTATTGAAAATCAATGATCTGAGTTTTAGCCAGTTTCTCGGATTTCTCCCGAACGGGGAGCATTTCCACGCCCTGGTGACCTTTGTCTCCTTCATCTTGCGCGATCAGCTGGCTTGGGATCTGCGGCTTGGCTTCGGCCAGGAGCAGGCCAAGGGGCTGAGATTGGGGGAGGAGCAGAGTGCCCGTTTGGGGTGGAGTACCTTTCTCGGCCAACCGCCGAGTGACCCGTTCGTGACGATCTGTGTACAGGAATAAGCACAGAAATTCAGTGTAGGAATACGTGCAGGAGTGAATGTGGACGACTTTAACCAGCAACTATCTCTGGTGGTGCTCAACAGCGAGCAGCTCGACGGCAGCCAGCAGGTGCAATATCGCTTCGACGAGATGGGGGGAACATTGGGCTCCTCCGAACAGGATGACTGGCAACTGCGAGACAGGTTGGGGGCGGTGATGCCAGCCCATGCCCGCGTCGAGCTCAATGATGGTCGTTTCTGCCTGTGCGATCTCAGCGGCCAGACCTACATCAATGGTGCCACCTCGCCCATCGGGCGGGCTCGCAAGGTCAACCTCGAGCAGGGTGACGAGCTGATTGTCGGCCCTTTTCGCCTGAGAGCCTATCTCGGTGCCATCTCCCCCGAGCAGAGTTTGCAGCAGGTGCTGGGTAACCGTCCGACCGAGCAGCTTGATGAGTGGCTGGCCAGCGATCCTCACCACACCCAGACCCTGGATGACCCACAGGCCCTGGGGGTCGACCCCCTGCTGGCATTGCAGCAGGAGCGTGCGGCCCCGAGTCCCTTGGTGGATGCTCGCCTGCAGGCTCAACCGCAGTTTCAACCGGATATGGACACCGTATCCCTCGCTCCATTTTCAGCCGTCGAGAACACCATGAACCAAGAATTTCTGGATATGCCCACCATCGAGAACCACCCCGACTTCCAGCCACTGGAGGGCGTTGATCACGTCGCCCTGACTCCGCTGATGCGTGGTCTTGGCCAGCCGTTGCAGCTGCAAGACACCCAGCAAGCCCACGACATGCTCGAAGAGATGGGCAAGACAGTGCGTGCCATGGTGGAGGGGTTGCTGCAACTGCAAAGCGATCAGGCGGCGCTGGCGGACAAGCACCTGCGCCCCATCGAAGATAACCCGCTGCGCCTTGGTCTCGATTATGACGAGACCCTGGCGGTGATGTTTGCCGAGCAGAAGAGCCCGGTGCACCTGACCGCGCCTGCTGCGGTGGCCGAGAGTCTGCGCAATGTGCGCATTCACCACGTGGCGAACCAGCAGGCTATTGGCGCTGCGCTCGACAGCATCCTGCAAGCCTTCTCGCCCGAGGCGTTGCTCGGCCGTTTCGAGCACTACCGTCGTACCGGTACCCCGGGTGTGGCCGATGAAGGCTGGGCCTGGAACATGTACCAGCACTACTACCGCGAACTCACCTCCGCCCGTCAGCAGGGGTTCGACAAGCTGTTCCATCAGGTTTACGCCCAGGCGTATGACCAGGCCGTGCGTCAGCAACAGGGACTGATTTGATGATACGTGCACTGTGGTTTGGGGCCTGTCTGCTGGCCCTGGCCGGTTGTACCACCATGGGCAAGATGGCCGATGTGGCCATGAACCCGGATATTCAGGTGGGGAGCAACGATGACCAGCCCTCCACCCTGGGGCTCAGCCTGTTGGCAGAGCCTGATGTCAACCCCAACGAGAGCGGGGAGGCTGCACCCATCGAGTTTCAGGTGGTGCTGCTGGCTGAAGATTCCAAGCTGCTCGCTACTGACTATGACCAGGTGACGGCGGATGTAGAGAAGGCCCTTGGCAAGAACTACCTGGATCATCAGGACTACACCCTGCTGCCCGGCCAGTTCAAATACCTGCCCCCCGTCAAGCTTGACGAGAAGACCCGTTACATCGGCGTGATTGCACGGTACGCCGATCCGGACAGCGCCGAGTGGCGCAAGGTCATCAAGATCAAGAGCAAGGGGACGGCCTATCAAATCCTGGTGCACCTGCGCCTGGATGAAGTGGAACTACAAAAAGAAGAAGAATAATTATGTCGAGTCGAAATCGGGTTATCTGGCGTGAAGGGCTCTTTATCAAGCCCCAGCACTTCCAGCAACAACAGAGACATTCAGATTACGCGCTGCACGCGCGTTTGAGCGCGCTGTCCGACTATTTCTACGGGCTGCAGTCGCTCGCCATCAACGAGGATTACCTCGGTTTTGGCCGCATCGCGCTGGTGGGGGCCACCGGTATCCTGCCGGACGGCACCGTCTTCAACATCCCGAACGACGATGTGTTGCCGACCCCGCTGGAGATCACCGATGCCTCGGTGGCCAACCAGAAGGTCTATCTGGCGCTGCCACTCTCGGTGAGCGGGGTCAACGAGGTCAATCAGGGCGGTCAGGTGGCCACCCGTTTGCAGGCCCATCGCCACGATGTGCGGGATCTGCACAGCGAAGGGGGCGACGTGGTCTCCCTCGAAGTGGGGCGGGTCAGCTTGCGGTTGATGCTGGAGCGGGAAGATCGCAGCGCCTACGCCTCGCTCGCCATCGCCCGCATTCTGGACAAGCGTCCGGACGGTGGTCTGGTGCTCGATCCCAATTTCATGCCTTGCAGTATCAGCGTCTCTGCCATTCCGACCCTCAAGCGTTTCCTTGGCGAATCGGCTGGTCTCGTGGCCGAGCGGGCTCGCAGCCTCTCCCAGCGCATCGCCGCGCCGGGGCAGCAGGGGGTGGCTGATGTGGCCGAGTTCATGATGCTGCAACTGCTCAACCGGGCTCAGCCCCAGCTCTCCCATCTGGCGCGTCTTGGCACCCTGCACCCCGAGCGGTTGCACGAAGCGCTGGTGCAGCTCTGTGGCGAGTTGATGACCTTTACCGACGAGTCCCGTCTGCCCCCCGAGTTCCCCGCTTATCGTCATGACGATCAGCAGGTGAGCTTCGAGCCGGTGATGTTGGCCCTGCGTCAGGCGCTCAGTACCGTGCTGTCGCCACGTGCCGTCTCCATCCAGCTGCGCAAGCACCAGTACGGCGTCATGGTGGCCATGGTCAACGAGAGCGAGTTGATGCAGAGCGCCGACTTCGTGCTGGCAGTGCGTGCCCGCATGCCGCAGGAGCAGTTGCGCAAACAGTTGCTGCAGCAGACCAAGGTGGCGTCGAGCGACAAGATCCGCGAACTCATCAGCCTGCAGCTGCCAGGTATCCCGCTGTTGCCGCTGCCGGTGGCGCCGCGCCAGTTGCCCTATCACGCCGGTTACAGCTACTTCCAGCTCGACCGTCAGAGCCCTGCCTGGCAGATGCTGGCGGTCAGCAACACGCTCGCCTTCCACATTGCCGGCGATTTCCCCGAGCTCGACATGCAGCTCTGGGCCATCCGTAGCCAGTGATCGCATCAAGGAAACAAGCAGAGATGACCACGGACATTATCAACAACGAGCAACTGAGCGACCTGCTGTTCGATCACGCCGAGCAGCTGGACATGGATTCGGACTACTGGTTCCGCCTGCGTGGCCAGAGCATCAACCCGATGATCGATGCGGTGACCCCGCTGCTGGGGCTGGTACAGCGGGTGCGTCTGTTGTCGCGCTACGACCGGGTGCCCGAGCTTTATCAACGGGTGGTGACCGAGATCCAGGCCATCGAGCAGGAGTTGATGGCTCAGGGTTACGAGAACGGCGTCGTCCTCTCGTTTCGCTACATCCTCTGTACTTTTATCGATGAGGCGGTGATGGGGCGCGATTGGGGCAGCCAGAGCGAATGGTCCCAACACTCCCTGCTGGCCAGGTTTCACAACGAGACCTGGGGTGGCGAGAAGGTGTTCGTGCTGCTGTCGCGTCTGCAGGAAGATCCGGTGCGCTATCGCGACATCCTGGAGTTCATCTATCTCTGCCTCTGCCTTGGTTTTGAGGGGCGCTACAAGGTGATGAGCCAGGGCCGTGACGAGTTTGAACGGATCGTCAAGCAACTGCACAAGCAGCTGTCACTCGAACGTGGCGGTGAGGCACCCAGCGTGTTTCATCTCGACCTCGGTCAGCAGGCATCTCGCTACCAGCTGCGCAAGCAAGTCTCCCTGCGCACCCTGTTTATGGGCGGCGCGCTGATCCTGGCCATCATCTTTGGCCTCTATCACCACCAACTCAATAACCAGACCCAGGACGTACTGCGTCAACTGGGCGAATTATTAAAATAAATACTTAAGGAGAGCACGCCTTGATTCGTATAGAGCTACCGGTACTGGTGGAAAGACTCAACCCCATCTGCCGTCACATGCTGGAGGAGGCTGCGGCCCTCTGTGTCAATCATCAGGGCGCCGAGATCCGCATCGAGCACCTGCTGCTCAAGATGCTGGAGACCCCCCTCAGCGATGTGCGTCAGATCCTCAAACGGGCCGAAGTTGAGGTTGAAGAGTTAAAGAGCCTGCTGCAACCCTCGGCGGCCGATAACGGTTATGGTCAGGGTTATCCCTCCTTCTCGCCGCTATTGGTGGAGTGGCTGCAAGACAGCTGGCTGCTCGCCTCTGCCGAGCTGCAACATGGCCAACTGCGCAGCGGCGTCATGCTGCTTGTGCTGCTGATGACTCCCCAGCGTTACCTGCCGGGCTCGGTGACCCGTTTGCTTGCCAACGTCAATCGCGAGCTGCTGCGCCAGCAGTTCGACGAGTGGGTGAAAGAGTCTGCCGAGACCCAAGTGACTGTTTCTGCCAACGGCACTTCGACTCAGGCCGCGCTGCCCGCCGATGCCAGCCTGCTGGCCCGCTTTACTGTCAACGTCACCGAACAGGCCCGTCAGGGAACCCTGGATCCGGTACTCTGCCGGGATCACGAGATCGATCTGATGATCGACATCCTCTCCCGTCGCCGCAAAAACAACCCCATCGTGGTGGGGGAGGCGGGTGTCGGTAAAAGTGCCCTGATCGAAGGGTTGGCGCTGCGCATCGTCGCAGGCCAGGTGCCGGAAAAATTGCGCGATGTGGAGCTGATGACCCTGGATCTTGGCGCCATGCAGGCCGGAGCCTCGGTCAAGGGGGAGTTCGAGAAGCGTTTCAAGGGGGTGATGCAGGAGGTCAAGGACGCCGTGCGACCTGTCATCCTCTTTATCGATGAGGCCCACACCCTGATCGGGGCGGGCAATCAGGCGGGGGGGCTGGATGTCTCCAACCTCATCAAACCCGCGCTGGCTCGTGGCGAGCTGCGCACCATCGCCGCTACCACCTGGGGTGAGTACAAGAAGTACGTGGAAAAAGATGCCGCCCTGTCGCGCCGTTTCCAGCTGGTGAAAGTGGGTGAGCCTAATGCAGATGAAGCCACCGTGATCCTGCGCGGTCTGCGCAGCATCTACGAAAAGGCCCACGGGGTGCTGATCGATGAGGAGGCGTTGCAAGCCGCTGCCCAGCTCTCCGCCCGTTACATCTCCGGTCGTCAACTGCCGGACAAGGCGATCGACGTACTCGATACCGCCTGTGCCCGAGTGGCCATCAACCTGACCACGCCACCGCGCGCGGTCAGCCATTTGCAAAACGAACTGCGCCAGCGTGAGCTGGAGATCCGTCAGCTGGAGCGCCAGAGCCTGATCGGTCTGGGTGACAACGATGAGCGACTCACAGAACTGAAAGCGGCCCAGCAGACATGCCGTGACACCCTGCGTGAGCAGGAAGCACAGTGGCAGCAACAGCAGGGATTGGTGCATCGGATTGTCGAGCTGCGTGCCGCCCTACTGGCCGATCAGCAGGATGAGATGCTGGCCAGAGAAGCGCTGGATCTCGCCGATGCGCCGCTCGATCCGCAAGCGGCTGCCGAGCAGCTGGCAGGTCTCGAGCGCGAGCTGGCCGAGCTGCAACAGGGTGAGGTACTGGTCTCTGCCCATGTAGACAAGACTCAGATCGCAGCGGTGATCGCCGAGTGGACCGGGGTGCCGCTTAATCGCATCTCCCAAGGGGAGCTCGATGTGGTGACCCGTCTGCCGGAGTACCTTGGCGAGCTCATCAAGGGGCAGGATGTGGCGGTGGCCCACCTGCATAAACACCTGCTGACCGCCCGCGCCGATTTGCGTCGTCCAGGCCGTCCGCTGGGGGCCTTCCTGCTGGTGGGACCAAGCGGGGTTGGCAAGACCGAAACCGTGTTGCAGATTGCCGAGCTGATGTTTGGTGGTCGTCAGTATCTCACCACCATCAACATGTCCGAGTATCAGGAGAAGCACACCGTCTCCCGTCTTATCGGCTCGCCTCCCGGCTATGTCGGCTTTGGCGAGGGTGGCGTGCTGACCGAAGCCATTCGGCAGAAGCCCTACTCGGTGGTGCTGCTGGATGAGGTGGAAAAAGCGCACCCCGACGTGCTCAACCTCTTCTATCAGGCGTTCGACAAGGGCGAGCTGGCCGATGGGGAAGGACGGATCATCGACTGCAAGAACGTGGTCTTTTTCCTCACCTCCAACCTCGGTTTCCAGACCATCGTCGATCATGCCGAGCAGCCTGATGACCTGCTGGATGCGCTCTACCCTGAGCTGGCTGCCTTCTTCAAACCGGCCCTGCTGGCGCGGATGGAGGTGATCCCCTACCTGCCGCTCGGTCACGACACCCTGGTGCAGATCGTCGGTGGCAAACTCAACCGGCTGGTCAAGTTGCTCAAGGAGCGTTTCGGTGCCGAGGTTGTGCTGGAGAGCGAGGTGGCCGAGGAGATCCTGCTGCGGGCCAACCGCAGCGAGAACGGCGCGCGGATGCTGGAGTCCGTCATTGATGGAGCCCTGTTGCCGCCGGTTTCCCTGCAACTGTTGCAGCGCCTCTCGGCCGGTGAGCCCATCAACCGGGTACGCTTCTCGGTGGCCGATCACCAGTTTGTGGCCGAGGTGGAGGGCTGACCATGGAGCAAGCCCTCGCATTCGCCCTCGCGCTCACCTCGCAACGGGATGAACAACATCTCTGCCACTGGTGGAGCTCGACCCTCCATGCCAGCTTCCAGCCCAAAGGACTGCTGCTTGGCATGCTGGACGTGAGCGGCCGCCAGCTGGAGTGCAAAGGGTGGGTCAAGGGGCAGGAGGTTGCGCTGGCGCTGGCGGTAGATGATTTTTCTCATCCACTCGCCTATGTGCTGCACAAGGCGCAATCCCGCACCTGGGATTCCCTCCATGGCGGTGCCCGCATTGAGCATGCCGGTTTTCGCGCACTGCTGGCCAACCTTGGCCAGCAGTGCGGTCTGCATGCCTTTCCGCTCAATGATGGCAACGGCAAGCCGTTTGCCGTGCTGGCGATGATGGACAGTGGCGATGTGTTGCAGGAGTGGGCGGCTCGCCCCGAGCTGGCCAGTCTGGCGCAGGTCTTTTGCAACCAGCTCACCCTGATCCGCGATCTGGGTCGTAGCCGCCGGGATCAGAACGTGTTGCGCGACTCCCTGCGTCAGATCAAGGGGGAGGGGGAGCGCCAGCGCCAGCACGAGAAGTTGCTGGGGGATCAGCTGGTTGGCCAGTCGGCGGTGATCCGCGGCTTGCGCGAGCAGATCGCCCAGGCGGGCCAGCACAAGCTGACCGTGCTCATTCAGGGGGAGACCGGCAGTGGCAAGGAGGTGGTCGCCCGCTTGGTGCACCAGTGCTCCGAGCGCGCCGCCAAGCCGTTCGTTGCCATCAACTGTGCCGCCATCCCCGAGAATCTCATTGAGAGCGAGCTGTTCGGTTATCAGAAGGGGGCCTTCTCCGGCGCCCTCTCCAACAAGACCGGACTGGTGGCGCAGGCCAATGGTGGCACCCTGTTTCTGGATGAAGTGGGCGATATGCCCGCTGCCATGCAGGCCAAGCTGCTACGGGTGCTGGAAACCCGCAGCTACCGGCCGCTTGGGGCAGAGCAGGAGTATCACTCCGATTTTCGCCTCATCGCGGCCACTCATCAGCCGCTGACCCGCCATGTGGAGGAGGGGCGGTTCCGTGCCGACCTCTACCACCGTCTCTGCCAGTGTCTGCTGCTGATCGCCCCCTTGCGCGAGCATATCGAGGATGTGCCGCTGCTCTGCCAGCACTTCATGGCCCAGTTTGCCGCGCAGGATGACAAGGGACTGGCTGGCTTGCAGCGCAAGTTCCTCAAGCAACTGCAAAGTTACGACTTCCCCGGCAACGTGCGCGAACTGCGCAATCTGCTGGAGGTGGCCTGTGCCCACACCCGTCATGGTGAAGAGGTGGGGCTTGGCGCCTTGCCGCCGGAGCTGCGGGATCGGGTCTGTGCCGAGCTGCCTGATGCGCTGGATGATTACAACCATATCCGCGATCTGCGCCGGGCCATGCAGCAGTACGAGGCATCGGTGATTGAAGCGCGCCTGCGCTACTTTCAGGGCAATCGCATGCTGGTAGCCGAGAGCCTCAATATTCCCAAGCGCACCCTTGATCACAAGTGCCAGAAACTGGAGGTGAACTGATGAGCATCATGGGTTTGTTGCCCCTGCTGCTGGCGACCGGCAATGCGGTGCCTCCCCTCGATATGGCGGCGTGGCAAGCGTGTCGTCGCGAGCAATCCCCTCTGGTCCGGCTCGCCTGCTATGACGCCCTCGGCAATGAGGCGACGCAATCAGGCAGCAAGGAGAGCTCCAAGTCTCCGGCCTGGCTGGCGATAGCGGAGCAGGAGTTGGCCCGAGTGCCGGATAGCTCACCCTTCCTGTTGCGACAGGATGAGGAGAGTGGCACGGCGGTATTGACCCGTCCGGCCCTGCGCGGTGCCACCCTGGCGATCGGTTGTGTCAACAGCATCACCCATATTCGTTTGCGGCTGGATGCGCCGTGGCGCGGGGAGAGTGTCGCGGTCGCGCTGGATGGACAAGCGACTCGCAGCAGCCAGAGCTGGTTTATCCGGGATCAGGGATGGCTGCTCGAATATGGCCGCGGTCTGCCCGCCATCGAGGAGCTCAAGCGCTGGATCGGTCATCGTGAATTGCAGGTTCAGGCGGCCAACGGCGCCTTGCTGCGGGTCGATCTCAGCGGCCTGAAAGAGGCGCTGATACCGGTGCGCCAACAGTGTCGCTGGTAGGGGGGAAGATGAGCTATCAACACCCCTGGTGTAGCCGTCTGCTCACCAGCTTGCCGGATGAACAGATCAAAGGGGCCGTGCTGGCCGATGAGCCTCGCTGGGACTATGTGGAGACCGAACTGGTCAAGTTGGGCTCCCTTGCCCACAGCCAGGTCGATCTCAATGCGGTCGCCGAAGCCTGTCTGGGATTGCTGGAGAGCCGCACCAAGGATATGCGGGTGCTGGCCCAACTGCTGCGCTGCCTGCAGCATCCCGCCAAGGCGACCCCGATGGGCGCGGCGCTGAGCTTGCTGGAAGCCTGGATCAAGGCTTACTGGCTGTTGGCCTGGCCCGGGAATGCGACCCAGAAGCAGCGATTGATGGTGCAGATCATCAAGCGCTTCGAGGGTGCCCTGCCGAGGGTGAGCGAGAGCGCCTCTGCGGCGGAACTGGCGCAGTTGCTGGCGCAGGCAGAACAGCTGGAGGCCGTCTGGCTGACCCAGTGCCCTGACAAGGGGGAACTTCTGGATCCTCTGGTGATGGGGTTGAAGCGGGCCCAGCGACAACAGGTTGCCCAGGCCCAGGCAGATGCCGGAGGTCAACCTGCAAGCAGCGCTGCTGCAGCGACCGCCAGTGCTAGCGGCATGGCAGGCACCATGGTGCTCAGTGGCAGCAGCAAGGGCTCCGGGGTCGAGATTGATAGCTCCAACGATCGGGCATGGCGACAGACCCAGCTCAAGGTGGCGGAGCTGCTGATTGAGCGCCAGCCAGAGGTGGCTATCGGCTATCGGCTGCGTCGTCATGCCATCTGGGCCGGCATCACCACCCCGCCGATAACGGCGCAGGGCAACAAGACCCAGCTTGCGCCCATGTCGGTTGACATGGTGGATGAGTATCGCGCAGCCATGGGCACGCCAGATCTGGCGCTCTGGCAGCGCATCGAGCAGAGCCTGACGCTGGCCCCTTACTGGTTCGAGGGGCACAGGCTCTCGGCCGAGGTGGCACAGAAGCTGGGATATGGCGCGGTGGCACAGGCGATCATGGCGGAGCTGGATGCGTTTTTACAGCGCCTGCCAGCGCTGCGAGATCTCACCTTCAGCGATGGTTCCCCGTTTCTCTCCCCCGAGTGCAGCCGCTGGTTGCAGCCTGCAAAGAGCAGTGGGGGCGGCAGCGGACAGGCCGAGCTGGCCGAGGAGGTCGCCTTGCGTCATGGGGAACAGGGGATTGCCGCCGCGCTCGCCCTGCTTGATGAGCGGATGGCACAGATGAAAGAGCCAAGAGCCCGCTTCCATGCCTTGCTGGTGCAGGCGGAGTTGTTGGAGCAGGAAGGCATGGAGGCGCTTGCGCGCCAGCAATATCAACACTTGTGGCAAGAGGCAGATCGCCTCGGGTTGTCGCAGTGGGAGCCCGGGTTGGTCAGCCGCCTGGCCCCCTATGCCACCCATTTGCCGAAATAAGTGCCGAAATGAGTCATTGAGTCGGAGTTGGATCACATTTTATGTTCAAAACCATCTTTACCTTTCTGCGGCAACAGCTGCCGAAACTGAAACCCTCCTGGCCCCTGCTCGGTGTGGTGCTGTGGGTTGTCGCCCTGATCCTGGTGTGGTGGCTGGGGCCTCGCATCGAGATCCGTGATGCCAAGCCATTCGAGCCCTTGTGGGGGCGGGTGGTGTTTACCCTGCTCTGGCTCTGGTTGCTGCTGGGGGTACTCTCCTGGCGGGTATGGCGCAAGATGAAGCAGCTCAAGGCCGAGCGCCAGCATGAGGTGCTGCTGGAACAAGATCCGGTCAAAGGGCTCATCGACAAACAGGCGCAGTTCCTCAATCGTTGGTTGCAAGCCTTGAATGAACACCTTGGCAAGGGGGCGCTCTACGCCATGCCCTGGTATCTGGTGCTGGGTCTGCCCGGCAGCGGCAAGAGCAGCCTGATCCACCGTGCCAATCCGGCCAACAAGCTCAATCCCAGACTCGATACCGAACTGCGGGACGTGGCGCAAGGCCAGCTGGTCGATTGCTGGCTGGGGGAGCAAGCCGTAATGCTGGATCCGGCCGGTGCGCTGTTGTCACAAGCCGAGCCCGAGCTGGACCCGCAAGCTCGCAAGCATGAGCGGCTCTGGTTGCATCTGCTGAACTGGCTCAACGAGCACCGTCGTCGTCAGCCCCTTAATGGTCTGGTACTGACCGTTGATTTGGCGTGGTTGTCTGCGGCCAGCGTGGCCGAGCGCAAGGCGTATGCCCAGCTGATGCGTGCCCGGTTGCAAGAGGTGTCGGCCACCATGAATACCCGGCTGCCGCTCTATGTCACCTTCACCAAACTCGACATGCTGCGCGGCTTTGATGTGGTCTATGAACAGCTGGATAAAGAGGCCCGTGACGCCGTGCTGGGGGTGACCTTCAATCCCGGCAGCAGTCAGGGCAAATCCTGGCAGCAGGATCTGGCGCTGTTCTGGGATCAGTGGGTCGACAATCTCAACCGCAATTTGCCCGAGATGATGCTGGCCCGGCTCGATGCCGCCCAGCGCAACGCCCTCTTCTCGTTTGTCCGTCAATTGGCGGGTCTCAAGGATTATGTGACCAGCCTGCTCGATGAAACCCTGACCATTGAAGAGAGCAAACCACTGCTGGTGCGCGGCGTCTATATCAGCTCCGTTTATCAGCAAGGTGTCCCGTTCGATGCCTTTGCTCAGGCCGCTTCCCGGCGTTACAGCTTGCCCGAGCCTATTCACTCCGCCCTGCGCGGGGAGTCCAACACCTATTTTGTGCGCAAGTTGTTCTCTTCGATCATCTTCCCCGAGGCCCATCTGGCCGGAGAAAATCGGCTGCATACCCTCTATCGTCGTCGCCGGATGGCCATTGGCTTGAGTTGCTTGTCGCTCTTCTCTGCAGCCCTGATCGGTGGCTGGCACTACTTCTACCGGGTCAATGAGGAGGCGGGGCGCAATGTACTGACCAAGGCGCAAGCGTTCACCGAGACCAACGAGGTCGCTGATGAACATGCCTTCGGTGTCAGCCAGTTGCCACGTCTCAACCTTATTCGCGAGGCAACCCTCTCTTTTGGCAACTACCGCGAACGGATGCCGCTGGTGGCAGACCTTGGCCTCTATCAGGGGGATGAGATTGGCCCCTATGTGGAAGGCTCCTATCTGCAACTGCTGGGGCTGCGTTTCCTGCCTGCCCAGATGCAGGGACTGCTGGAGGATCTCAACCGGGCACCGGCTGGCAGCGAGGAGAAGCTCTCCATCCTGCGGGTGATGCGGATGCTCGATGATGCCTCCGGTCGCAACAAGGAGCTGGTGGAGCAGTACATGGCCAGCCGCTGGCAGAAAGCGTTCCCGGGACAGGGGGCGGTCCAGGAGCAGTTGATGGGACATCTTGACTATGCCCTTGATCATACCGACTGGCATGGTGCTCGCGCCGCTCGGGATCAGGCTGCCATCACGGCATTTGTGCCGTTCAAGGAGCCGGTGTATGGCGCCCAGCGTGAACTGGGCAAATTGCCCATGTATCAGCGGGTCTATCAGAATCTGGTGGTGAAGGCGGGTGATGTGTTGCCGCCGGATCTCAATGTCCGTGACGAGGTGGGCCCCACCTTCGATACCGTGTTTGCCCTGCGCAACGAGAGTGCTGGTCAGGTGCCGCGTTTGCTGACCTGGCCCGGGTTCAGTGATTTCTTCCTCAAACAGGACAAGGCGCTGATCGATCTCACCGCCATGGATGCCTGGGTGCTGGGCCAGCGCAAGCTGAGCCAGTTGAGCGAGGCGGATCGCAAGGAGATCACCCGTCAGGTCAACGATCGCTATGTCACCGATTACGTCAACCAGTGGCAAAAATTGCTGACCAATCTGGATGTGCAGACCCTTGCCAGTCCCGAGCAGGCGCTCGATGTGCTCTCGGCCATCACCGGCAACGACCAGCCATTCCAGCGGGTGCTCGCTGCGCTGGATGACAATACCCGTATTCGCAAGATCTCCGATGCGGAAGGAGATCCGGCGCAGGCGATCACTGCCCGGATAGGTCGCCCCTTTATGGCCACCAATGGCGTCTTGACTGGCCGTGGCGAACAGGGGCCGCTCATTTCCGAAGTGAACCAGAAGCTGATTGAACTGCAGCACTATATGGAGCTGATCGTCAATGCCACCGAGCCGGGACAGTCAGCCCTCAAGGCGGTGCAACTGCGTTTGACCAACAAGTACGCCGATCCGGTCTTTGCATTGCAGCAGTATGCCCGTGGTCTGCCCGAGCCGCTCAATCGCTGGGTGGGTCAACTGGCGGATCAGAGTTCGCAACTGGTGATTGATCTGGCGATGTCATCCCTCAATCAGGAGTGGCAGGCGAAGGTGCTGGCACCGTTCAACAGCCAACTGGCGGATCGCTATCCGTTCAACCCGAGCTCTGCCAAGGATGTGCCGCTCTCCGAGATGGAGCGCTTCTTTGCGCCGGGCGGCACCCTGGACAGCTTCTATCAGGTCAACCTCAAACCCATGGTGGAGGGGGGCTTGATGGAGGGAGAGCTGAGCTCACCCATTCAGGCGGAGCTGATCAAACAGCTGGATCGCGCTGCGCGGATCCGCCAGATCTTCTTCAGCCAGCAGGGCAATCTGGAGGTGCAATTTGCCCTCGAGCCCATCGAACTCACCGCCAACAAGCGGCGTAGTGTGCTCAACCTGGATGGCCAGTTGCTGGAGTATGCCCACGGCCGTCGCAACAAGATCCCGCTGGTGTGGCCAAACACCATGCGCGACGGGGCTGAAAGCAAGATCACCCTGGTACCGGCGGCCCGCGAACGTTCACCGCGCAGCGAGGGCTTTGTCGGTCCCTGGGCCATGTTCCGCCTGATGGACAAGGGGGAGCTGACTCAGGTCAACGAGGCCACCTTTGATGTGCGCTTCCCGGTGGATCAGGGTGCCATGACCTATCGGGTCTATACCGACAGCGCCCAGAACCCCTTCACCGGCGGCCTGTTCAGCCAGTTCAGCTTGCCTGAATCCCTCTACTGATCATGTTGGGGGGCGTCATGCCCCTCCGCATTTTGGAATCCGATATGTCACAGAATCAACAAGGCCAGCAGGCATTGAAAGTGGGGCGTGACCCCAGAATGTTGCCGGAGTACGAGGCGCTGCGCGCCGAGATCAACAAGCTTAGCCACGCCTCCCGCCCCGAGGTGGATTGGGTCAGGATCCATCAGCTTGCCAGTCAAATCTTTGAAAAGCACGGGGTGGATCTGCAAACCGCCATCTACTTCACTCTGGCGCGCTCCCGCATTCAGGGGCTGAGCGGCTTTACCGAAGGGTGCGAGTTTCTCGCCAACCTGATCGTCACCCAGTGGGAGAGTTTCTGGCCACCGGTGCATCAGGAGCGGGCCCGCATCGAGATGCTCGACTGGTTTATTGCCCGCATCAGTGACGTGATCCGCCAGTACCAGATCAGCCACGAGGACAAGCGGTTGATCTACCGCTGCGAGCGGGCACTGCAACTCATCAGCGAGAAGCTGCACAACGCCGGTTTGAGCCGCATCCCCCGGGTCGAGAATCTGGTGCACTTTATCGAGGGGTACACCCATCTGTTTGACGAGACCGAGATCGTCATCGTCTCCGATGAGCCGGGCCTCAAGGATGAGCTGCAGATCCCGCCGATGGTCTTCTTCAAATCCGACATGGAGAGCGACCACGGCGCCTCTGTCGGGGCAACCCCGCACCTGCCTCAGGGCAGTATCCTGGTGGGGCGTGAGAAGGGGCAGATGAAGCCGACCGTGCTCAAGATTGAGCAGCACCGCAAACAGCGGCCGGCCTGGTTCTGGTTTGGCTGTGGCCTGCTCGCCTGCGCCTTGCCCATGATGGGATGGCTTGGCTGGCAACATCAGCAGCAGGAGAAGGTCATCGCGGCGCAACGGTTGCAACAACCCGCTGCAGCGTTACCGCAGGCCCTGAGTTATGACGACATTCGCCAGGCGCGCATCGTGTTGGGGGAGCAGACCCTGCAGGGGATGGAGAGCGAGCTGGTGTCGCGTTATCAGGCACAGCTGGACCGGCTGGAGCAGACCTCTCCCCTCTACTGGTACCGCTATGGCGAGGGGCTGCGCAATTCGCTGCAGATGCTCTATCCCGACTCGCTGGCGGTCAAGGCCCTCGACAAACAGTGGCAGACCGCGCTGGCCGGTCAGCAAGGGGATCTCAACCGGGTTCCGACCTATCTGGAGGCGCGCGCCGGGGTCGATGCCCTGATCGATCAGCTGCTGGAGCTGGAGCGTCAGCGCAAGACGGTCACGATTTCCTACCTCAAGTCTCAGCTCTACGAGGTACAGAAGAACCTGATGCAGGAGATCCCGTTCAGCTTGCGCCTGAGCGAACTGGAGGCGCGAAAAGCGTCGCAGGAGCCTATTACGGCTGCCGAGCTGAAAGGGATAGAGAGTGACTTGAAAGCACTCAACATCCGGCTTTACCAACTGCAACAGGGGCTATCCGGTAGCTGATTGCTCTGTTATGCGCAACCAGTTGCGCATATTCCAGATGGTTGCACTGCAGATGCAATATTTGGTAGGGGGATTTCCCTGTTTGCGCAATCCCTTGCGAATGGATAACCCTGTCATCTATCGAAAGAGGTTAACCATTTGATTTTATTTGGCTAATTTCGCCAGTGCTAAATGGCATAGCCTGTGCTGTGGCCTGTTCTGTTTATCTGCTGTTTATCAAAATCGCCTGTGCCTGGTGCGTTCCATCGGGCACAGGGGCAGAGGGATGATGTCTGTGCGTCTCCCCACTCATATGGAGAATGACTATGTGCCCCGCTATCGCACTGCTCGGTGACATCGGCACCGACCACGATGGCTTCCCACCGACCCCGGTGATAGCTGCCAGTCCCGACGTGTTCCTCGATGGTAAGCCTGTGGCTCGTCAAGGTGATCCACTGGCGCCCCATGACAAGCCCAACAACCCGCCGCACCCACGGGCCATTGCCGGTGGTGTTGGCTCTGTGCTGGTGAATGGCAAACCCATCGCCGTCACCGGCACGTCAGTGGATTGTGGTGGCGTGGTGATTGGTTCCGGTAGCGGACAGGCAGGATAAGGAACAGAGTCATGGCGCAAAGCACAGGATTACAATTTACGGTCAAGGTGGGGGCGTTGCCCGAGAGCACCTTCGTGGTGGCCAGTTTTCAGCTGGATGAGGGGCTGAACCGGCCGTTCAATCTGCAGCTGGAGTTGGCCAGTAGCCAGCCTGATGTCGACTTTGGCGCCGTGCTGGACCAGCCATGCGAGCTGATTGTGTGGTACAACGGCGAGCTGCAACGCCGGGTCTGCGGGGTTGTGAGCGAGTTTGCCCAAGGAGACAGCGGTTTTCGCCGTACCCGCTATCAGTTGCAAGTCAAACCGGCGCTGTGGCGGCTGGGGCTGCGCCAGAACTCCCGCATCTTTCAGGCGCAAAAGCCCGATGAAATCCTCAGTATCCTGCTGCAAGAGCACGGCATCACCGACTACGCCTTTGCCCTGAAAAACGAACACGCCCAGCGGGAATACTGCGTGCAGTATCGGGAGACTGACCTCGACTTTGTGAACCGCTTGGCCGCCGAAGAGGGCTTGTTCTACTTCCACGAGTTTGAAGCAGGCAAGCACCGCATCGTCTTTGCTGACGATGCGGCAGCCCTGACCGCGGGCCCCGAGCTATTTTTCAACCTCGGCAACCGCTCGCTGGAACAAGGTCCCTATGTGCGCCAGTTCCACTACCGCGAGGCGGTGCGCCCCTCGGATGTGGAGCTGAAAGATTACAGCTTCAAGACGCCAGCTTATGGCCTCTCCCACAAAAAGCAGGGTGCAGAGCTCGAGCACCAACGGGATACCTACCAGCACTTCGACTATCCGGGTCGCTACAAGCAGGACCCGAGCGGCAAGGCGTTTGTCCAGCATCGGCTCGATGCCCTGCGCAATGACGCGGTGGCGGGCAGTGGCAAGTCCAACAGTGCCGCCTTGTTGCCGGGCCAGCACTTTTCATTGACCGAACATCCCAATGGTAGCCTCAACACTGACTGGCAAATCGTTCATATCCGCCACACCGGTGAGCAGCCACAAGCCTTGGAAGAAGAAGGCGGCAGCGGCCCGACCGTCTACCACAACGAATTTGGCGTAGTGAAGGCGAGTACCACCTGGCGCGCCCGTATCGGCAGCCCCGAAGCACCTCACAAGCCGATGGTGGACGGCCCGCAAATCGCGATAGTGGTCGGCCCCGAGGGGGAGGAGATTTACTGCGACGAACATGGCAGGGTGAAGCTGCAGTTCCCGTGGGACAGATATGGCAGCTCCAACGACCAGAGCTCCTGCTGGGTGCGGGTGAGTCAGGGCTGGGCCGGTGGCCAGTACGGCATGATGGCGATTCCGCGCATTGGCCATGAGGTTATCGTCTCATTCCTCGAAGGTGACCCCGACCAGCCTATCGTGACGGGTCGCACCTACCACGCCACCAACCGGCCGCCGTATGAGCTGCCAGCCAACAAGACTCGCACCGTGCTGCGTACCGAAACCCACAAGGGGGAGGGCTTTAACGAGCTGCGCTTTGAAGACCAGGCGGGACAGGAAGAGATTTATATCCACGGTCAGAAAGACCTGAATGTGCTGATTGAAAACGATGCGGCGTGGCATATCAAGCATGACGAGCATCGGGATATCGACAATGAGCGGGTCACTCGCATCAAGGCCAACGACCACCTGACGGTGGAGGGCGAGAAGCGTGACCACATTAAGGCGGACTATTCGCTGACGGTGGATGCTTCCATGCACCAAAAACTGGGACAAAGTTGGCTCACCCAGGCTGGGCAGGAGGTGCACGTCAAGGCTGGTGCCAAGGTGGTGCTGGAGGCGGGATCTGAAATTACCGTCAAGGTGGGCGGCTGCTTTATCAAGGTGGATGGTGGTGGCGTCACACTGGTTGGCCCTACGATCAAGATGAACTCTGGGGGAGGCCCAGGGTCTGGTTCAGGTTGGGCGGGTAAATCCCCTGTCGGCCCTCATGGTGTGTCAGTTCCTCCCATGCCGAAGGTGCCGCTCAGTCCTGCCCAGCTGGCCACCATGAAGAGTGCCGCCCCTTTCTGTGAGGAGTGTGAGAAGTGCAAGGAGGGCGGCTGTGAAATCTGAAGCAATGTCGCTTGCTGAGTGGGTAGCCGTGCAAACCAGCCCACTGTATGCCGTACTGGCAGGGGCCAGCGATGCGGCACCTTTGCAGCACTATTACCAGCTTGATGGCCGTCATACACCGCGCGGACTCTATCTCGGTACCCCCTATCACGACTGGCTCCCCGTGATGCCCTATCTGGTCGAGCTGGACAAAGTGAGTCCTTTTATCGAATGGGCTGAAACGACCGATGCTCGCGATTGGGGATTTATTCTGGCGACCGAGCAACCTTCTGGCACTCTCTATGGCCATTTTCAGGGGCTGACCCAGATCTGGCATCAGGGTGAAGCCGTGTTCTTTCGCTATTGGGATGGCGTGTATATGTCTGCCATCGTGTCGCAGCTTGGTGATGGTATGACAACGCTGTTGCCGCAACTGGGTGCGATGTGGTGTCAGGGCAATGCATTTTCATGGGAACCATCGGAGCCCTGTGCTGTACGTCCATTTCCCTGGTGGGAACTTCCTCCAGCTATCGCAGCAGTATTGGCCGAGCAAGATACAGGTCCCCTTATCCACAACCTGATGCAACAGCTGGCAGATGAGAATGGCCAGCTTTACTGGGCTTTCCCCGAGGCCAATCTCAGGTGCAAAGTTGCCCGTTTCGTTTCCCGTTACCCATCCCCTGATATCGATCTATTTCCAGCGCTGGAAGCGGCGCTGCTCAATGAGGTTCAAGCATGAGTAATGCCGGCCAGGCCGTCTTCACCCAGGTGATCGCCGATTATCGCAATGCCCTGACTGAGTACCGCAAGGATGCCGAGAGTTTCTTTCTTGGCGACATGCTCGGTATGGACATGGAGCAGACCATCAAGGTTGGTGACAAGACGATAAAGGCGTCTTCGAGCAGCAAGAAGGCGCAATCCGTGGTGACGCAGTGCCCGTTGAGTGGCACTTTGCGGCTGGTCCATCTGTTTGAATCCGTGCGCTTTATTCCTATCGGTAATACCCCCTACCTAGTGGAATCGGGGAAGATGGAAAAGGGAAAGTTTGTCCCTGCTAAAGAGGAAAGAAAGGGCTCGCTCGATGCCAAGGGGGTGGCCGAAATTGGGAGTCTCAAGCCAGGGGAATCCTACAGGGTGACCTTCTATCCCAATGTGAAGAAGAGTGATTTTGATGGATTATTTAGATCATATCAGGTGGTGCAGGCTGATTTGGCTGCCTGGTTGGAGCGCGAGTGGGCCTCGACCCATCAACCTGCATGGGTTAATTATCAACGTAATGGCGGTGGTGGCGTTGCAGTTGCCGCCGGAGTGTTGCGTGGGATTGGTCGTGCGCTTGCCTCGGTATGGGACGATTTAACCGGTCTGTATGATTTATTGGCTGATCCAATGGGTAATGCCGAAAAACTGCTGAAATTCGGGGTAAATGCGGCCGATGTGGCACAAGCGGGAGCAGAGAAGATCGAGAGCGCCATGTTGGTGCTGCAAGATGAGGCGTTGATCTATCTCTATGTTAATGCACTGGTGAGCTGGTTAAAGATGCTCCCCCCGGATGAGCTGGTGGAGTTTGGTACCCAGGCGGTGGTCACTGTACTGTTTGATGTACTGGTTGGGATCGTCTTGACCGGCGGTGCAGGAATAGCCGTTCGCTATAGTGCCAAAGTGGCGACCACCATGACCAGGGCGGCCAAGCAGCAGGCTCGGATGGCCAAGCTGGCGGCAACATTAATCGCCATGTCAAAAAAGCACAATTTGGTCGCTCATATCGATGTAGCCAAGCCGGTGTTGGTGACGGGTGGGGCGCCGTTGAATCCGCTTAAAAAAGCAGATCTACAGCTGATCGACAGAGGAGCATCAACGCTTGTAGAAAAAGCGACAGCAGAGAGCCGCAGGCACAAGTCGCGCACCACTATCAAGCAGGTTGGTAGTACACCAGACACCTCCAGACACTCAACCAACGCCGCTGGTCATGCCAGCCAGACTGAAGCCAAAACCTGCAAGAACAACTGCCCTGTGTCCATGGTCACCGGCGAGGAGTTACTGGCGCTGGAGGATGCCCATCTGCCGGGCATGCTGCCGTTTACCTTTGGTCGCCTCTATCGCACGTCAGCTGTTGAGCGTTCCTGTGGCATGGGGGCGGGGTGGAGTCATGCGCTGGCCCATCGGCTAGAACGTCACGGAGATAGCCTGACCTGGTGGGATCAGGAGTCTCTTGCCATCGAGTTGCCGATGCCCTCGGCAGCCAGACCCATGATCACCAACCAGTTGTCAGAGGCGGCCGTTTATCTGGGGGATGAGCCTGACGAGGTAATAGTAGCCAAGGCGGGATCGCCCTTCCTGCATTTCACCTGGCATGGCAAGACAGGCCGTTTGACGGCCATGTCAGACCTTTATGGCAACCGGCTCACTATCCGTGCCGATGAGCAGGGGCGCCCCTGCTGGATTGAGAACGAGGGCGGTCTGGCTCTTCGCATTGTCTATCAAAAGGCATATCTGACCGCTGTCGAATTACAGCATTTTGACGGTATTAACTGGCAGCCAGAAGCGACCTTGCAACGTTATTACTATGACGATGCAGGGCACCTGGTGGTGGCTGAAAACGGGGCCGGTGAGTGCGAACGTTACCGCTATCGTTCCGATGGGGTGATCCTGGAGCGCCGACTGGCGGGCGGCGCAGGGTTCTTCTGGGAATGGGAGCGGGAAGGAAAGCTGGCGCGCGCGGTTCGCCACTGGAGTGATGTGGCCCGTTTTGATGTCAGTTACACCTGGGATGATGACAAGGGTGAAGTGACGGTCAGCAATGCTGATGGCAGTCAGGAGGTGTACCAGCATGACAGCAACGCTCGACTGATCCGTCAGCAAGATCCCGACGGCGCGGTCAGCGAGTTTGTCTATAACGACAAGGGTCAGAAAGTGCTGGCCCGCGATGCACTGGGGGGCGAAACCCGTTACCACTATGACGAAGCGGGCTTGCTGGAGTGCGAGATTGCGCCCGATGGCAGTCAGACCACCTATCACTATTGGGATGGTCGGGTTCGCAAGGTGGTGCAGGGGGAGCGTGAGTGGCGTTTTGAACGCAACGAGCAAGGGGATGTGATTGCAAGACGGGATCCCCTGGGGCGGGAGACTCGCTACAGCTATAACACGCAAGGCAAGCTCAGTACCGTGGTGCAACCCGATGGCAGCCGCATCGAACTGGGCTGGAACCGCCTTGGGCAGCTGATCGAGGAGAAGGGTGCCAACGGCGGCGTGACCCGCTGGCGCTATGACGAGCGGGGTCGTCAGATTGTACGGCGCGACCCGCGTGGCGCGATTACCCGCTATGAATGGAATGCGGCCGATCGCTTGCAAGCCGTGTATCTGCCTGGTGGTGGCTCCCGCCGCTTCGAATATAACGCCTATGGCAAGGTGACGGCCGAGTGGGATGAGCTGGGCCGTGAGACCCGCTACGAATATCACCCCGGCCTGCATCTGGTAAGCCGCCGCATCAACCCGGACGGCAGTGAGCTTAAGTATCGCTACGACAATGCCAAGCTCTTCTTGAGCGAGATTGAGAACGAGCATGGCGAGCAGCACCGCATTCACTACTTCCCCAATGGCCTGGTCGCGCGGGAAACCGGCTTTGATGGTCGCACCACCGCTTACCGCTACGACCTCAACGGCCATTTGAGCGAGAAGGCCGAGTTCGGCAAGCAGGAGACCGAGCTGGTCACCCGTTATGAGCGAGACTCCATGGGGCGGCTGCTTAAAAAAACCTTGCCCGATGGCCGTGAAATCCAGTTCAGCTATGACCAGTACGGTCAGTTGACCCAGGTGGATGATAGCGCCTGGCCACTCACCTTTGAATACGATGCAGCAGGCAATCTGCTGGCCGAGCATCAGGGCTGGGCTTCCAACTATTTCAAGCATGATGCCATGGGGCGGTTGGCCCACTGGCAGTTGCCCGATGGCAACAAGCTGGCTTACCACTACCTGCATGGCGAGCTAAGCGGGATTGATCTGAACGGCGCTGAGCTGACTCGCCACCAGATGGTTGGTGGATTGGAGATGCGCCGCAGCCAGGGGGCGCTGACCCAGCAATACGAATATGACGAGCAAGGGCGGCTGACGGCGCTGCGATTGCAACGGGGCAAACAGGTCGCTCGTGAGCGGCGTTACGGCTATGACCGCACCGGCAATCTGCTGCAGATCAATGACAGCGTGCAAGGGGAGCAGCACTACCGCTACGACCCGCTGGACCGCTTGCTGGAGGTGCGTGGTGAACTGACCGAGCGGTTCCTGCACGATCCGGCGGGCAACCTGTTGAGCCAGACGCTGGGTAGTCAGTTTGATGGGGCGCGCACCCAGGGGAACCGGCTGCTGTTTAGTGGCGATCGCCATTTTGAGTACGACGAATTTGGCCGACTGGCCATCGAGCGACGGGGCAAAGGCCAGTCACTGGTTACCCGTTATCACTACGACTGCCAGCACCAACTGATCAGGGCTGAGCTGCCGGATGGCACCACGGCCCGTTATGACTACGACGCCTTTGGCCGCCGTATTCGCAAGACGGTGAGTGGGGCAAAGGGCGAGCTGGTCACCGAATTCTTGTGGCAGGCCAACAACCTGATTGCCGAAAGCAGTTATCAGCTTGGTAATGATAAACATCGTACCGATGAGCAATACCGCAGCTTTATCTATGAACCGGGCAGCTTCAAGCCATTGGTACAGCTGGAAGGGGAAGGGCAGGATGCCGAGGTATTCCATTATCAACTTGACCACCTTGGTACCCCGCTGGCGTTGACTCGTGACAATGGAGCGACTGCCTGGCAGGTGCGCTATC
This sequence comes from Aeromonas sp. FDAARGOS 1404, assembly GCF_019047085.1. Classification (NCBI taxonomy): domain Bacteria; kingdom Pseudomonadati; phylum Pseudomonadota; class Gammaproteobacteria; order Aeromonadales; family Aeromonadaceae; genus Aeromonas; species Aeromonas sp. FDAARGOS 1404. The sequence continues at coordinate 327,258 of NZ_CP077237.1, read as the reverse complement.
GCGCCTATGGCAATGTGTGGCGGGAAGAGATAACGGAAGTGGCGACGCCGCTGCGTTTTCAAGGGCAATATTTTGATGCTGAGACTGGCCTTCACTACAACCGGCACCGCTACTACCAACCTGAAACGGGTAGATTTATCACCCCCGACCCGATAGGCTTGGCAGGCGGGCTCAACAACTATCAGTATGCCCCCAACCCGACCGGTTGGGTGGATCCGCTGGGGTTGACGAATATACCGGGGCAGTGTCCGCCGGGGCCGAATAAGAAAACCTCTTATGAGGCTGAAACTCGGCGTGAGGCCTTTAGACAAGCAAAGCGTGATGCAGGAATACCCATGACCCAGCAGCCCGTTAATATCACCAAGCCTGAATTATTAGATGGGAATGGCAGAGTGATTATGGGAACTAACAATCAACCAATAACAACTAGGCAATATGAGTTTATAAATGCAAAAGGTGAGAGCGTATTTATTCAAGAACATAGCTTAGGTCATGCTAAAGCAACTCCTAGGCACGGGTTGGAACCTCATTTTAATATTAGGCCTTCAGATAATTTGAATACAGGCTCTGTTTTAGGAACTCATGGTCATTATAATTTTGGAGTGAAAAAATGAATCTGTTTGATGTGGTATTGCCACACCCACATTTGCAAGCTTTATATCCAGAAGGAATAAACGGTGATATTTTAATCGGTAGAGTTGAGTTTTCTTCCGGTGGCCATATTTTTTTAACTCTTCATACTAAAGAGAAGCCGTCTAAAGAGGTTGCAAAATGGGGTTTATACGGAAGAGATTTCAATACGGTTTCAATAACTCTTTCTGTTTGTAATGCAGAAAGTGTTTATATATCCGGTTGGTATATGGCAGGTTTTTTTTCTATTGATATTGAACAACAAAAAGATATTTATGTTATCCGACAATGTAATGGGGATTTTAAAGTTGAAATAAAGGCGGAGTTTCTGGTTTTTCAAAGTTGCAGCGTGTATTTAAGTTAGGGGGGGGGCCAAATCAATCATCAAGCAGCAACAGCCCCAGCCCCTGGTGACCGCTACACTCGGGGCTTTCTGACAGGTAGGCCCAAGGTATTCAGCTTGTTTATGGCGCTTACATACGCCATGACTTCTCCCACTTGGCCATTGTAGTTACGCAGATTGATTTTCCCCACCAGCAACTGCTTGAACCGATACATTGCCGTCTCTGCCAGCGAGCGGCGGTGATGCCCCGATATCTTCTTCCAGTGCGCCAGCCCTTTCTTGCGCATTACCAGTACAGCCTCATTTCTTGGGTGCCCCTTTTTCCAGAGTCCAGCGTTCTTGCGAGGCGGGATACAGGCTGTCGCCCCTTTGCACGAGATAAGATGATGGCTGGCTTTGCTGTCATAGGTGTCATCCGCATAAACACGTCCCAGCTTGCGCCGCAGTGGATTGAGCAAGGTCGGTAAACCTCCGTATTATGGGTGTTTTCAAATGACACCTCTGTTGCCACGATATCGTGGTTTGTCGAGTCTACCGCCAGATGCAACTTGCGCCAGATTCGCCATTTCTCGGCGCTGTGTTTTCTGGCCTTCCATTCGCTTTCACCAAACACCCTCAGCCCGGTTGAGTCGATGACCAAGTCGGTGATTCGCCCCTTGGCGGGTTGTCGATAGGCCACTTTCACCGTGCGAGCGCGCTTGCTAACACATCTGCAGTCCGGTGCGCACAGCGGCACATTCATCAACTCGAACAGAGAGTCGAGTAGTCCCTGAGTGGCCCGCAGAGTGAGGTTGCAAATCCCCTTGAGCATCAGGAAGGTACAAATGGTCTGGTCGGTGTAGAGCTGGCTGCTGCCCCGCCGTCCGTGATGGTCGTGGTGAAACCAGTTGTTCATGGCCTCGGCATCAACCCAGAAGGTGAGCGAACCACGGTTAATCAAAGACTTGTTGTATTGAGGCCAGTTGGTGATGGGATGAAGCGATATGCCCATGATGCAGACTTGAAGAGGATGGTTGTGATCAGATCACCAAGTTCTCAGTTAGTTCCATTCAGCCACATCGATTTGGGAAACAACGCTGCTGGTGGAGCAAAGGCGTGACACAACCTTTTTTGTGGTTTTCCTTGAATTCCATTGATTCGGGCAAACACGCTGGCGATAGAGCAAAACAAGCGCCATTTCTAATGGGTAAGTGCCTCGTTGAAAACTGTCCGGTTGACTCGACAGGGCGGTTAGCGAAGAAGGTGTGGCTAAGCCGATGGCGATGGGGGGCCGGCTCGGGTATAGTCCTGCGCCAATGGCGTTATCCTGTTTTGCTGACCCGTCGTGGCCCTGGTGGTGGCGAGGGGCAGGCCTGTGTAAGGAGTGTTATGAAGTTCAGTCCCCTGCTCGATGAGATGATGAAAGCCCTGCAGGTATTGCCGGGGGTGGGGCCCAAGTCTGCCCAGCGGATGGCTTTTACCCTGCTCGAGCGTGAGCGCAGCGGCGGTTTGCGGTTGGCCCAGTTGCTCTCTCGCGCCCTGACCGAGATCGGTCATTGCAGCCACTGCCGCACCTTTACCGAGAACGACCGCTGCGATATCTGCGCCAATCCCAAGCGGGAAGAGAATGGCCTGCTCTGTGTGGTGGAGAGTCCGGCGGACGTGGCCGCCATCGAGCAGACCGGCCAGTTTTCCGGTCGCTACTTTGTGCTGATGGGCCATCTGTCGCCGCTGGACGGTATCGGCCCGGAGGAGCTGGGACTCGATATTCTGGAGCGCCGCTTGAAAGATGAGGCGATCAGCGAACTGATCCTCGCCACCAACCCCACCATCGAGGGGGATGCCACCGCCTGGTATATCGCCGATATGGCCCGCACCGCCGGGGTAGAGGTGAGCCGCATCGCCCACGGGGTGCCGGTAGGGGGTGAGCTGGAGCTGGTGGATGGCACCACGCTCTCCCACTCCCTAATGGGGCGCCAGCGCCTCAAGTAAGGGGCGGGTGGCGGCAGGCAAGTCGCGAAAAACTGAACATAAAATCGGCGGTTACACGCCAACAGGGGGCGAATGAGCAGGATTGCACATTCGCCCCCTTGATATTTGGATCGCTGTCCCCATCTAGGTTGGGCATATGTTCAACCCGATGTTTCTGAGGATTGGTCCATGACCCAAAGTGTTCATGCCGAAACCCACGGCTTTCAGACTGAAGTCAAACAACTGCTGAGCCTGATGGCTCACAGCCTCTACTCCAACAAAGAAGTATTCCTGCGCGAGCTGATCTCCAACGCATCCGATGCGGCGGACAAGCTGCGCTTCAAGGCGCTTTCCGATGCCTCTTTGTTCGAAAACGACGGCCAGTTGCGTGTGCGTCTGGTGGTGGACAAAGAGAAGCGTACCCTGACCATCTCCGATAACGGGATCGGTATGACCCGCGATCAGGTGATTGAGCACCTGGGTACCATCGCCAAGTCCGGCACCGCAGAATTCTTCAAAAACCTCTCCGGCGATCAGGGACGTGACTCCCAGCTGATCGGTCAGTTCGGGGTCGGCTTCTACTCCGCCTTTATCGTGGCCGACAAGGTGACCGTGGTCTCCCGCGCCGCCGGTACTGCTCCGGAGCAGGGCGTACAGTGGGAATCTGAAGGGGAAGGCTCCTTCACCGTCGCTGACGTAACCAAAGAGGGTCGCGGTACCGACGTCATCCTGCACCTGCGTGCCGAAGAGGACGAGTTCCTCGACGACTGGCGTCTGCGCTCCGTGGTGGGCAAATATTCCGATCACATCAGCGTACCGGTCGAGATGTTCAAAGAGGGTACCCCGGATCGCGAAGAGGATGGCGAGACCATCGTCGGCACCCCGGGCGAGTGGGAGCAGGTTAACCGCGCCACGGCACTGTGGACCCGCAACCCGAAAGATATCAAGGACGAGGAGTATCAGGAGTTTTACAAGCACGTCGCCCACGACTTTGAAGATCCGCTGCTCTGGGGTCACAACCGGGTGGAAGGGGCGCAGGAGTACACCAGCCTGCTCTACGTACCGGTCCGCGCACCGTTCGACCTCTACAACCGCGAGCAGAAACACGGTCTGAAGCTCTACGTGCAGCGCGTCTTCATCATGGACGACGCCGAGCAGTTTATGCCGACCTACCTGCGTTTCGTCAAAGGGGTGCTGGACTCCAACGATCTGCCGCTCAACGTCAGCCGCGAGATCCTGCAGGACAATAAGGTGACCGCTTCCCTGCGCAAGGCTTGCTCCAAGCGGGTTCTGACCATGCTCTCCAAGCTGGCGAAAGACGATGCCGAGAAGTACGCCAAGTTCTGGAAAGAGTTCGGCAATGTGCTGAAAGAGGGCCCGGCCGAGGATTACGCCAATCGCGAAGAGATCGCCAAGCTCCTGCGCTTTGCCAGCACCGCTGGCGAGGGCGAAGCCCAGACCGTCTCTCTTGAGGATTACGTTGGCCGCATGAAGGAAGGCCAGCAGAAGATCTACTACATCACTGCTGACTCCTATGCCGCTGCCAAGAACAGCCCGCACCTCGAGATCTTCCGCAAGAAGGGTGTCGAAGTGCTGCTGATGTGGGAGCGCGTGGACGAGTGGCTGATGAGCCACCTGACCGAGTTCGACGGCAAGCAGCTTATCTCCGTCACCCGTGGCGAACTGGATCTCGGCGATCTGGAAGACGAAGCCTCCAAACAGGCGCAGGAGGAGGCCGAGAAGGCCAATGCCGGTCTGGTGGAGCGGGTCAAGAAGAGCCTGGGCGATGCAGTGAAAGAGGTGCGTGTCACTCACCGTCTGACCGACTCACCTTCTTGCATCGTCACCGACGCCTACGGCATGAGCACCCAGATGATCAAGCTGATGCGTGCCGCCGGCCAGCCGGTACCGGAGCAGAAGTACATTCTGGAGCTCAACCCTGACCATGCGCTGGTGAAGAAACTCGACACCATCGAAGACGAGGCGCTGTTTGGCGAGTGGGTCACCCTGCTGCACGAACAGGCCCAGCTGGCCGAGCAGGGCGGGCTGAACGATCCGGCGAGCTTCGTCTCCCGCATCAACCGTCTGCTGCTGCAAGCCTAAGCAGCAACGCTGGTAACAGAAAGCCCACTGCATACAGTGGGCTTTTTTGATCCTGCCGAGTGAACTCGGCGAAACACAGCGGTGAGGGAGGCGGCCAGCGCCTCTCTATTTGCGGTATTCGTTGTTGTAGTTCTGGATGAGACGGCGAGTCACCTCATGCTGGGGATCGGCAAACACCTTGAGAGTCTTGCCGCGCTCCACCACCCGACCTTCGTGCATTACCAGCACCTCGTCGCTGATATGGCTGACGATACCCAGGTCGTTGGCTACCAGCACATAACTCAGCCCCATGGTCTCCTGCATCTCCAGCAGCAGGTTGATGATCTGGGAGCGCACCGAGATATCCAGCGTGGAGAGCGCCTCATCGGCCACCACGATCTTGGGGTTGAGGATCAGCGCCCGCGCCAGCGCAACCCGCTGCTGCTGACCGGAGGAGAGCATCTGCGGGTAGAAGAGGGCGTGATCCGGCAGCATCCCCACCATGCGCAGGGTCTGCACCACCTTCTCGCGGCGCTCCTCCTCGGTCATCTCGGTATTGAGGCGCAGTGGGGTTTCCAGGATCTGGCCGACCCGGATCTTGCGGTTCAGCGAGGTGTTGGGATCCTGAAAAATCATCCGCAGCAGTTTGCAGCGAGTCTGGTAATCGCCATGCACCATCAGCTGGCCGTCGATGGCGATGTCGCCGCTGGTGGGTTCGATCATGCCAGCCAGAATGCGGGCGAGGGTACTCTTGCCGGAGCCAGCTTCGCCGACGATGGCGAGGGTCTGACCCACTTCGAGATCGAACGACAGGGGCTTGATCGCCTCCACCGCCTGACGACGGAATAGACCGGTGCGGTTCTGGTAGGTTTTGCTAAGGCCTCTGACCTGCAACAGGGATGGCTCGATCACAAGCGGGGCTCCTTCATGGGGGCATTAACGGTCATCATTTTTTTGGCTCCTCCATGTTCAGCGGGAAGTGGCAGCTGAACTGATGGCCCTTGATCTTGTTCATCAGGGGGGTCTGCACGCACTGCTTCTGGGCGTAGGGGCAGCGCGGCCCCAGACGGCAGCCGATGGGCAGGTGTTGCAGCGGCGGGATGACGCCGGGCAATGTCTCGAGGCGCGATTTGTGGCGCACCAGCTTGTCAAAGTCGGGGATCGATTTGAGCAGGGCATCGGTATAGGGGTGATGCGGGGTCTCGAGGATCTGCTCCCGGGTGCCCACTTCCACCATCTGGCCGCAGTACATCACGTTGATGGTATCGGTCAGGTTGGCGATGGCGGCGATATCGTTACTGATGATCAGGATGGTGGTATTGCCCAGCTTGTTCATCTTGTCCAGCAGTCGCAGGATCTGGGAGTGGGTGGTGGACTCCATGGCGCTGGTGGGCTCGTCGGCTACCAGCAGACGCGGCTGGTTGGCAATGGCCATGGCGATCATCACCTTCTGGCACATGCCATCCGACAGCTCGTGGGGATAGGCGCGCATCACCTTGCGGTGATCCTTGACGCCGACCCGGTGCAGCAGGGCGATGGCCTTTTTCTTGCGCCACTGGAAGCGCTGCCAGAATTGTCCCTCGAACGAATCGGTCGGGATCGCCTCTTCCAGCTGGGTGCCGATCTCCTCGGAGGGGTCGAGGCAGCTGATGGGGTCCTGGAAGATCATGGCGATCTCGCGGCCCATGATGCGACGGCGCTCCTTGGGGGCCATGGTCAGCAGATCCATGTCGTTGAAGCGCATCCGGTCGGCACGCACCGTCCAGTTGTCCTTCTCGATGCCGACGATCACCTTGGCGATCAGACTTTTACCGGAGCCGGATTCACCCACCAGACCGCGGATCTCCCCCTCGGTCAGGGTCAGGCTCACCTTGTCCACCGCCTTGACCTTGCCTTGCGGGGTGTCGATCTCGATGGTGAGATTGCGAATATCGAGCAGCGGCATCAGTCATTCCCCTCTTTGAGTGCTTCACGAATGCCTTCACCAACTAAATTGGTCACCAGCACGCTGAACAGGATGGCGATGCCGGGCAGGGTGACAGTCCAGGGGGCGAGATAGATGAGGTCGCTCGAATCGGCCAGCATGGTGCCCCACTCAGGTTGGGGAGACTGGGCGCCGAGACCGAGAAACCCGACCGCCGAGATATCGAGAATGGCCGCCGACAAGGTGCGGGTGGTCTGGGCCACCAGGGTTTCGACAATGTTGGGCAAAATAGCCAGACGCATGATCCGGAAGGGGGGCGAGCCATCGAGGCGGCTGGCGGTGATGTACTCCTTCTGCATCTCGGCATGTACTGCGTTGTAGGTGGCCCGGATAAATGGCGGGATCAACGCCAGGGTAATGGCTATCAGGGTATTGCCAAAACCCGGCCCCATGATGGCGACCATGATGATGGCCATCAGCAGGGAGGGGATGGAGAGCAGGGTATCGAGTAAGTGGTGCAGCACGCTCGATTTAAGCCCCTTGCTCATGCCGCCGAGGATGCCGATGGCGGAACCCACCACCATGGCGATCACCACCACGACCAGCGCATAACCGAAAGTGAGGCGCGCCCCTACCACCAGCCGGGAGAGCATGTCGCGCCCCAGATCGTCGGTGCCGAGGAAGTAGTCGATGTTGCCGGTCGCCGCCCACGAGGGGGCGAGCAGCAGCTTGTCGGTGTGCTGTTCATCTATGCCGTAGGGGACGACCAGCGGCCCCACCAGCGTGATGAGCAGCAACAGCAAAAAGCACCAGAGCCCCGCCATCGCCAGAGGATTGCGGCTGTAGGAGGCCCACGTCTGCTCAAGGGGCGAGAGGATCTTGAGCTCGGGATAGATGTTCGATTTATCTTGCATAGGATACCTGGCTCCTGGTCACGCCATGAGCGCGTTCAATCTTGTTTGGCATACAACTCTTTGCGCCGTGCCGGATAGATAAGGGTGGTCAGCAACTCGGTGCTGACGCTGGTCAGGATCACGAAACTGGCCACTACCAGGGTTGCGCCGCGAATGGCGGCGTAATCCTGCAGGGCGATGCTGCTGATGAGCCAGCGGCCGATCCCGTGCCACTCGAACACCACCTCGGTGATCATGGCGGAGGTGAGTACGCTACCCAGTTGCAGACCCAGCAGCGGCAGTACCGGCGGCAGGGCGTTCTTGAGACCATGGCGCCAGACGATCTGCGCCTTGGAAAGGCCCCGGCTCGCCGCCGCCTTGATGTAGTTCTGCTTCATCACGTCGATGAGGGAGCTGCGCACATGGCGGATCACCTCGGTGGTGGGCACCACCGCCAGCACCAGTGACGGAAGGATCAGGTGGCGCAGGGCATCATGCAGTGCCGCTTGCCGCCAGGGCTCGTTGCTGAGCAGCACATCGAGCACCGCGATGCCGGTAATGGGGGGCACGTCGTAGAGCAGGCTGATCTGGCCCGATGCCGGCAACCAGCCGAGATCCAGCGAAAAGAGCATCACTACCAGCAGTGCCAGCCAGAACACCGGCACCGCATAGCCGATAAGACCGGCAGTCATGATGGAGAGATCCAGCGTCTTGCCCTGGGACAGTGCCGCCAGGGTGCCGAGAGGAATGCCCACCAGCAGCGAGATGGCGAACGCCGCCAGACAGAGGATCAGGGTCGCCGGGAAGTAGTGGCGGATCTCGTCCAGCACCGGCAGCCCGGAGACGCTGGAGAGCCCCAGGTCACCTGCGAAAATGCGGCGCAGGAAGTCGGGATAGCCGCTCCAGAAGCTGAGCTGATGGCCGATCAGCCGATAGTCCAGCAGATAGGCGACAAAGGTCAGCGCCAGCAGGGTGATGAGCAGCAGGTTGATGCGGCGCAAGGTGTATAGAAGCATGCTTACTCCCTGTGAGCCTGGTTGAAGGAGGTGCCGCCAAAGGGCATCAGCGTCAGCCCCTCGATGTCGCTGCGGCTGACCAGGGTACGCAAGGCGTGCGCCAGCGGGATCAGCGGCAGCTGTTCGTTGAGCAGGGTCTGGGCATAGTAGTAGTTACGCAGCCGGAACGAGAGCTGGGGCGTGGTGACCGCATCATCCAGCAACTGATCGAAGGCCGGGCTACACCAGCGGCTGTAGTTGTTGCCGCGCTCCACTGCCGAGCAGCTCAGCAGCTGGCGGAAGAAGTTGTCCGGGTCGGCGTTGTCGGCAATCCAGCCGGAGAGCAGGCTGTCGTACTGCCCCTTGGTGAGGCGGCCTTCGATCACCGGCCACTCCCGTTGCACGATCTTGAGCTTGATCCCGACCTTGGCCAGATCGCTGCGGATCAGCTGGGCGGTCTTGACCGCATCCGGGTTGTAGGGGCGGGCGTCCGGTTGCACCAGCACCTGCATCTCGAACCCTTTCTCCAGTCCCGCCTCCTTGAGCAGCTGGCGCGCCCGTTTCAGGTCGGGTTTGCGCTCGGGCAGGCTGGGGTTGTAACCCCATGAGAGGGTCGGCAACAGGCTGTTGGCGGGCAGGCCGGTATCGAAATAGACCGCCTGAAGCAGGTTGTCGATATTGATGGCGCTGGCAATGGCCTGACGCACCTTGACGTTGTTGAACGGCGGCTTGCGGGTATTGAGGGCCAAAAAGGCGACGTTCATCCCCGACTGGACTGAGAGGCTCAGCGCCGGATTTTGCTTGATCACCGAGAGCTGGCTAGCGGAAGGGGTGCTCATAACGTCGCACTCGCCGGTCAGCAGCTTGGCCAGCCGTTTGGCGGATTTGGGGGTAATGTCGTAGACCAGCTGTTCAATCTTGGCATCGCCGCCCCAATAGCCGGGGTGGCGCAGATAGCGAATGAACTCGTTGTGGCGATACTCCTTGAAGCTGAACGGCCCGGTGCCGATGGGGCGGCTATCCAGCAGGGCCGGGGTGCCTGCCTGCAACATCTGCTCGGCGTATTCGGCGGAGAGGATCACCGCATAGTCGCTGGCCAGGGTGGCGAGGAAGGAGGCGTTTGGCTGATTCAGCTCGAATACCACCGTCTGCGGCCCCTTCTTGCTCACCCGTTTGATCAGCAGATCTTGCCCCAGGCTGTAGAAGTAGGGGTAATCGCCGCCGGAGACATTGTGATAGGGGTGCTGCTCGTCAAGCTGGCGGGCATAGGTGAAGACCACGTCATCGGCATTGAAGGTGCGGGTGGGCTTGAACCAGGGGGTATGGTGAAATGTCACCCCCTTGCGCAGGGTCAGGGTATAGGTGAGGCCATCCTCGCTGACATGCCAGTTGGTGGCGAGCGCCGGCTCCAGCGCCAGGGTGTTGGGGTTCACCTCCAGCAGGCGGTCGTAGAGCGGACGGGCACTGGCATCCAGTGTCACCCCGGAGTTGGAAACATGGGGATTGAAGGAGAGGGGGGATCCCTCAGCACAATAGATGAGTCCGGTTTTGGAGGCCTCGGGTTGCTTCTGGCAGCCGGTGACCAGCACCAGCATACCCAGCAGCAAGGGTGTGAGCATTCTCATTGTTGAACCATGTTCTTATAGGGGTTTTGTACGCACGTTTTGATACAAATGTGCCAGCGCGAAGGCTGGCGTGTTGCTGGAGTCGGCATCAACCGCACTCCTTCACTCTTGTTCTGCATCGTTATCGCCATCCAGCAGCTGATATTTGCGTAGCATGCCACGGAACTGGTGATAGCTTAAGGCCAGCAGTTGAGCGGCTTTGCGCTGATTATACTGGGATTGCTGCATCGCTTGCTTGAGTAAATTAATCTCGTACTCCGCCACCGCCTGCTTGAGATCGAGCGGCAAGGCGAGGGGGGATGCAGATTGTACCTCGCTTCGGGCCTCTTGCGCAGGTTGCGTGACCTGTGGTCGCCAGGGGGAATCAAACGGGTTGAGCACCAGGGTCGAGAGCGGCAACTGGGGATTGCCCTGACGATAGATGCTACGCTCCACCACGTTCTTCAGCTCCCGCACGTTGCCCGGCCAGTGGTAATCCAGCAGTAGCTGGGTTGCCTTGCGCGAGAAGCCGGCAAAGAGCGGATAGCCCAGCTCCCGGGTCATGTTGTGGGCGAAGTGCTCTGCCAGCATCAGGATATCTTCCCGCCGCTCCCGCAAGGGGGGGAGAGTGATCACATCAAACGCGAGCCGATCGAGCAGATCGGGGCGAAACTGCCCCTTGTCGGCCAGCGCAGGGAGATCCTCGTTGGTGGCGCAGACCAGCCGCACATCCACCTTGAGGGGCTTGGCCCCACCCACCCGCTCGAACTCGCCATACTCGATGACCCGCAGCAACTTCTCCTGCACCCGGGCGCTGGTGGTGGCCAGCTCGTCGAGGAAGAGGGTGCCGCCATCGGCCCGCTCGAAGCGGCCTTGGTGGCGCTTGGCTGCGCCGGTAAACGATCCCGCTTCGTGACCGAACAGCTCGGTCTCCAGCAGGCTCTCGCTCAGGGTGGCGCAGTTGATGGTAACAAAGCTTTGATCCCAGCGCGCCGAGAGATAATGTAGGCGGTGGGCGATCAGCTCCTTGCCCGTCCCCCGCTCACCGATGATCAGCACGGGTTTGCGCAGCGGGGCGAGCCGTGAGGCCTGCTCAATGATCTCGAGAAATGCGTTGGATTCCCCCAGCAGGCTTTCCGTGGCCGTGGTCATAGTGATCCCTGTCAGTTGTAAAAGCTGGTCAATCTTACCAAAAGTTGGTGATTTTAATCATCACTTGCGCGAGGCATCTTGCAATCCGGCTATTCTGCCCCATATAAATCAACAAGTTAAATTTTGTTCCAGATTGGCACACAAGTTGCCATTGTCAATGGAGAAACAACGCCATGCCAATAACAGGAGTGCAATCATGAGTATTTTTTCCCGTCTGGCCGACATCATCAATTCCAACCTGACGGCTCTGCTCGACAAGGCAGAAGATCCCCAGAAGATGGTGCGCCTGATCATCCAGGAGATGGAGGACGAGCTGGTCAAGGAGCGTTCCAATCTGGCTCGCTTCCTCGCCAGCCAGAAAGAGATTGGCCGTCAGGTCGCCCGTCATCAGGAGCGGGTCGACGAGTGGCAGGCCAAGGCCGAGCTGGCCCTTACCAAGGGACGTGAAGATCTGGCCCGCGCCGCCCTGATCGAGAAGAAGAAACAGACCGAGTTGTCAGAGACCCTCTACCGCGAGCAGCAGGCGGTCGACAGCGGCATCGAGAAGCTGGGTGAAGAGATCCGCCAGCTCGAAGCCAAGCTGGAAGATGCCCGCGCCCGTCAAAAGGCGATGGCCATTCGCACCGAAGCGGCCAGCAGCCGTCTCAATGTGCAGAGCCAGGTAGCCCGTGGCGAGAGCCAGGCGGTGGTGAGCAAGTTTGAGCGGATGGAGCGTCGCATCGACGAAATGGAAGCGCGCGCCGATCTGGGACAGTCCGACAAGGCGCTGGCGCAGCAGTTTGCCGAGCTGGAAGTGGACGATCAGATAAGCCGCGAGTTGGAAGCCATGCGCCAGAAGCTGGGTCAGGGCGACAGCAAAAGCGAAGGCAAACAGGGGGAGTAACAGATGGAAGATCTGCTGGGCGTATTGATGGTTCCCATGGTGGTCTTCATGGTGGTGGTGGCTCCCATCTGGCTGGTGCTGCACTATCGTGCCAAGGGGCGGATTGGCGCCGGTCTTGCCGATAGCGAGCGGGAACAGCTGCAAGGGCTGCTGGCTCGCACCGAGAAGATGCAGGAGCGAGTGGGCGCGCTGGAGTCGATTCTGGATGCGGAAGTACCCGGTTGGAGGAACAAGGTATGAGCAGTGTCAGTCGTGAAGGGCGTAACCTCTATCGCGATCCCCAGCGTGGCAAGATAGCCGGGATCTGTGCCGGTTTGGCTGAGTATTTCGGGGTGGAGACCTGGATCGTGCGGCTGCTCGCCATCAGTGGCCTTATCTTCGCCGGTTTCATCACCTTCACCGCCTATATCGCCGCCTGGTTCCTGCTCGACAAAAAGCCGGTCACCCTCTATTCGCAAGAGGATGCCGACTTTGCCGAGGTGCGGATGAAAGCGCGCAGCTGGCAGGCGGGGATCACCCCTCATCAGGCGCTGGGCCGCATCGCGCAGGAACTTGACGCGCTGGAGCCTAGAGTTCAGCGGATCGAGAAGCTGGTGACCTCCAGGGAGTTCACCCTGCAGCGGGAGTTTCGCAAGCTGTAGTTCTTGCTGAAGCACCCATGTCGATGGCGGCGCCTCCCGTGATGCGCCACCATCGACACCAGCTATCCAGATGCAACCACCAAGGGAGAACGGGTCAAGCCTTGATACTCAATAAACTGGAACAGAAGTTGACTCGCCTGCAACACAAGGCGAACGACGTGGTGAACCGGGTGCGGGATCGCCATATTCGGCTGGCGGTGACCGGCCTCTCTCGCAGCGGCAAAACCGCCTTTATCACGGCGCTGGTCAACCAGCTGGAACACGCGGCCATCGATGGCCGTTTGCCGTTGTGGGATGCCCTGCGTCAGGGGCGCATCCTCGGCGCCCGCCGGGTGCCGCAGCTCAATGCCCACATCCCCACCTTTGCCTACGAGCGTGGCCTCGACTCCCTGTTTGGCGATCCACCTGCCTGGCCCGAGCCCACCCGCGGGGTGGCCGAAGTGCGCCTCGAAATCCGCTATCGCACCCGTCATCCCCTGCGCAAACATCTGGGGGAGATCTCCACCCTCTACGTGGATCTGGTGGACTACCCCGGGGAGTGGCTGCTCGACTTGCCGCTGCTGGAGATGAGCTACGAGCAGTGGAGCGAACAGGTGCGCGAGCAGCTTCGTCGCCCAGAGCTGCAGGCACTTGCCGCCAGCTGGCTGACACCCGGGTGGCAGGTCGATCAGCGCTTCGAAGAGCGGCCGGTGGCTGAGCTTGCCGAGCGCTACACCGCCTATCTGCATGCCTGCAAACAGGAGCTGGGATTGCACCTTATTCAACCCGGTCGCTTCGTGTTGCCGGGGGAGTATGCCGGTGCCCCCATGCTGCAGTTTGTCCCCTGGGTGTGGGATATGCCTGCCAGCGAGCCTGCCGATGGCACCCTCTACGCCACCCTCAAGCAGCGCTTCGAGCAGTACAAACAGCATCTGGTGCAGGGCTTCTACGAGCAGCACTTTGCCGGTTTTGATCGCCAGATCGTGCTGGTGGATTGCCTGCAGCCCCTCAACGCCGGGGCGGCCAGCTTTGGCGACATGCAGCAGGCCATCGCCCGCATCATGGAGAGCTTTGCCTACGGCAAGAGCAACTGGTGGCGGCGACTCTTTTCGCCCCGTATCGACAAGCTGCTCTTTGTGGCGAGCAAGGCCGATCACGTCACCCCCGAACAGCATGCGCCCATGGTCTCCCTGCTCCAGCATCTGGTACGCAGCGGTCGCGGTCAGGCTCGTTTTGAGGGGATCACCACTGAGTGCTTGGCGCTCGCCGCCATCAAGGCGACGGAAGTTGGCAAGGGGGTGGCCAATGGCCGCGAGTTCCCGGCCATCCGTGGCACCAGCCTGAGCGGTGAGCCGCTGCTGCTGTTCCCGGGGGAGGTGCCGCCCCATATTCCGCCTGCGCAGTGGTGGAACAGTCAGGGTTTTGATTTTCAGGCGTTTCGCCCCATGCCCATGAGCCCCCATCAGGCGCTGCCCCATATCCGGCTCGATGCAGCGCTGGAGTTTCTGCTCGGGGATCACCTCGAATAACGGTGTGCGGTCTTGGCACCTGAGCCGAAGGCTGCGCACAGGAGAACAATGCGATGAACGATCAGATAAAAGAGCGGCCACCGCTGCAGGGCAAGGTGATCCTTGAGCCTGCCTTGACGGTGGCCAGTGACGAGCGACCGCCCGCACCAGCCCAGCGGCTGGAGGAGGCGAGTTTCGAGCGCCTCGACGAGCTGGACGAGTTCACCGAGGTGGAGAGCGCCCTCGTCAGCAAACCGCGACGCCGCCATCGGCTACTGGCGTGGGGGCTGGGGGCGGTCGGTCTGCTCTCGTTGGGCCAGTATGGCGTCTTTCTTTACGATCAATTCCTCACCACCCCGCTCTGGGGCAGCGCGTGGCTGGCGGCCTCGGCGCTGGTGGCGGCGGGGACCGCCAGCGTGGTGGGGCGCGAGTGGCTGCGCCTGCGCACCCTCAAGCGGCGCCAGGATGTGCGCTCGCGAGCAGAAGATCTGCTGGCCCATCAGGGGGTCGGGCAGGGGCAAGCCTTCTGCGAAGGGTTGGCGGTCAAAAGTGGCGACAAGGGGCGCGAGGGGTATCAGACCTGGCTGGTCCAGCTCGACGAGAGCCACAGCGATCGGGAGGTGCTGACCCTCTACAGCCAGCTGGTGCTCGGCGAGCGCGACAAGCTGGCCCAGGCGCGGGTGGCCAAATGGTCGGGGGAGGCCGCTGTTCTGGTGGCGCTCAGCCCGCTCGCCACCGTCGACATGATGCTGATGCTGTGGCGCAACCTGCGGATGATCGAGGATATCGCCGATGTCTACGCCATCGAACTTGGCTACTGGAGCCGCATACGCCTCATCCGTCAGGTGTTTCGCAACATGCTCTACGCCGGTGCAACCGAGCTGGTGACCGAGGTAGGGATGGACTTGCTGGGCGCCGAGTTTGCCGCCAAGCTCTCTGCCCGCGCGGCGCAAGGGGTGGGGGCCGGGCTGCTCACTGCTCGCCTTGGCCTGCGTACTATAGAGGCGTGCCGCCCGCTGCCCTGGTGTGCGGACGAGAAACCCAAACTCGGCGAGCTGCGCAAGCGGCTGATCGGCCAGCTGGCGGGGTATCTCAACAAATCCTGATAGCCCTGTCTGCTCCTTGCTGCGATGACCCATGCCCCTGTCGTGCTCGCCAAGCCACAGGGGCATAGTTTTCATCGGCAGATCATTGAGTTGGCAGCAGTGCCCGGTTTTGGCGAGACGCCCGTTTACGGTTAAGCTGGCAGTCAATCTTACCAATCACACCAATAGTACCAATCGGCAAGGATGCCCGATGAACTTTACCTTTCGCCAGATCCGTTATTTTGTGGCCGTGGCCGACAGCTTCTCAGTGAGTCGTGCCGCAGCCGAGCTCCATATATCCCAGTCGGCGGTCACCAGCGCCATTCGCGAGTTGGAGACCGAGCTCGGCGCCCCGCTATTCGAGCGCAATCCGCGCGGCGTCACCCTCACCACTCAGGGCCACCAGTTTTTGCTCCACGCCCGCCGTATTCTCGGCGCCATGACCGAGGCGAGCCACTCCCTCAAAGCGGTGGCCCAGCAGGATCAGGGGCGACTCACCATCGGCGTGACCACCTTGGTGGCGGGTTACTACCTCTCAGAGGCGCTTGGCCGCTTTCGCCGTGCCTTTCCGGCGGTACAGATTGAGGTGAAGGAGGATGAACAGCCTTTTCTGGAGCACCAGATCGTCAATGGCGAGGTGGATGTGGGGATCCTGATGACCAACCGCACCATCCGGCAAGAGGCGTTTGATACCGAATTGCTGACCCGTTCGCCGCTGCGGCTCTGGCTGGCCGCCAACCACCCGCTCTGCGCCGAGTCGACCCTCTCGCTCACCGCACTGGGGGAGGAGCCGATGATCTCGCTGACCGCCGATCAGCTGGATCAGATCATCGGTGGCGGCCTGCGTCGCTACGGCATCTCCCCCCGTATCGTGCTGCGCACCGCGTCGGTGGAGGCTGTGCGCAGTCTGGTGGCAAGCCAGCTCGGGGTCGCCCTGCTGCCCGATTTTGCCTATCGCCCCTGGTCGCTGGAGCAGGAGCGGGTCGAGGCGCGCCCCATCAAGGAGCCCATTCCCGCCATCGATATCGGGCTGGTGTGGCGCCGTGGTTCTCGGCTGGATTGGACGGCGCGGGAATTTATCGATATCGCACGGGATCAGAGCCGGTTGCGGGCCCGTCAGGCGCTCCCTCGCTAGCCATCTCTTACGGGGTAGCCACCAAAAATCAGATTCATCTGCACTCGATATCGATTTAGCTGATACCTGAGCCACCAAAAATTGAAATATTCATCGTATTGCTACTCCCCTAAGCTCATTGCTGGTTAACAGGATGTTAACGCCCATGGTGGCGTTCCTTCACCTGATGCAAGTCAACACAATGCAAGGAGTGCATGATGAAATTGACCCCTCTGATGCTGGCTCTTGTTCCGGCGCTGCTGGCAGGCCAGACCCAGGCTGCCCCGACCGAGCTCGGCAAGGGTGAAGGCCAGCTCAATATCGTGGCTTGGGCTGGCTACGTTGAGCGTGGCGAGACCGACAAGAACTACGACTGGGTGACCGGATTCGAGAAAGAGACCGGCTGCAAGGTGAACGTCAAGACGGCGGCCACCTCGGACGAGATGGTGGCCTTGATGAACGAGGGGGGCTTCGATCTGGTGACCGCCTCCGGCGATGCCAGTCTGCGTCTGATTGCCGGTGGCAAGGTGCAGGCGCTCAATCTGGCGCTCATCCCGAGCTACAGCAAGATTGATCCCCGGCTGCAAAATGCCCCTTGGCACACTGTGGATGGCAAGCACTACGGCGTGCCCTACCAGTGGGGCGGCAATATCCTGATGTACAACACCAAGGTGTTCCCCAAGGCACCGGACTCCTGGAACGTGGTGTTCGAGGAGCAGACCCTGGCGGATGGCAAGTCCAACAAGGGGCGGGTGCAGGCCTTTGACGGCCCGATCCACATCGCCGATGCCGCCCTCTATCTGATGACCCATCAGCCTGCCCTGGGCATCAAGGATCCTTACGAGCTGAACGAGGATCAGTACAAGGCCTCCCTCGATCTGCTGCGCAAGCAGCGCCAGCTGGTGGGACGCTACTGGCATGATGCCTTCGTTCAAATCGATGACTTCAAGAACGAAGGTGTGGTCGCGTCAGGCTCCTGGCCGTTCCAGGCCAATGCCCTGATCGCCGACAAGCAGCCCATCGCCACCACTGTGCCGAAAGAGGGAGTGACCGGTTGGGCCGATACCAGCATGGTGCATAGCGATGCCAAGAACCTCACCTGCGCTTACAAGTGGCTGGAGCACTCCCTGAGCAACAAGCTGCAGGGGGATCTCGCCGCCTGGTTTGGCTCGGTGCCTGTGGTACCTGCCGCCTGTGAGGGCAATGCCCTGCTGGGCCCGACCGGGTGCAAAACCAACGGTATCGACAACTTCGATCGGGTTCGCTTCTGGCGCACTCCGGTCTCCCAGTGCAAGAGCCAGGGAACTTGCGTGCCCTATTACCGCTGGGTTTCCGACTATATCGCCATTCTGGGCGGCCGCTAAGGCGGGGTGAGCAAGGTGGTCGGAACCGTTGCCACCTTGCCAACGGCAGGGGCGCTGCGCCTCCTCTGCACGACTGCCGAGAGCGGATAATCAAGCGGGCCGGACAGGAGTCCGGCCCATCCCAGCACAGACAAGGACGCCCCATGAACGCCGTACAATTTGACCGGGTCAGCCGCCACTATGGCGAGGTGAAGGCGGTCGATGACATCTCTTTCCAGATCCCCTCCGGGGAATTCTTTACCCTGCTGGGGCCGAGCGGTTCCGGCAAGACCACCTGCCTGCGGATGATCGCGGGCTTTGAGTACCCGAGCGACGGGGAGATCCGCCTGTTTGGCGAACCCTGCTCCACCGTGCCGCCTTATGATCGCAACCTGAACACCGTGTTTCAGGACTATGCCCTGTTTCCCAACATGGATGTGCGCGACAACATCGGCTATGGCCTGATGCTCAAGGGGGTCGCCAAGGCGGAGCGTTACCGCAAGGTGGACGAGATGCTGGAACTGGTGCGACTGCCCGGGGTCGGCAAGCGCCGCCCGAGCCAGCTCTCCGGCGGCCAGCGCCAGCGCATCGCCATCGCCCGGGCGCTTATCAACCAGCCACGCATCCTGCTGCTGGATGAGCCGCTGGGGGCCCTCGATCTTAAACTGCGCGAGCAGATGCAGCTTGAACTCAAGGCGTTGCAACGCCAGCTGGGCATCACCTTTATCTTCGTCACCCACGATCAGCAGGAGGCGCTCTCCATGAGCGACCGGATCTGCATCTTCAGTCAGGGCAAGATCGAGCAGATCGCTGCGCCCGATACTATCTACGACGCTCCGGCGACGCCGTTTGTGGCCCGCTTCGTCGGTACCGTCAATCTGTTCGAAGGGGAGCAGGCCAGACGGCTGTGCGGCGACGGCAGCCAGATGATGGTGCGCCCGGAGCGGATCCGGCTCGCTGAGGCGGGCACGCCGGGCTGGTCGGGGGAGATCCGCGAGGTGGAGTATCTGGGTCCCTTCGTCCGTTATCGGGTTGATCTCGGGGAGCAGCTCGAGATCATCGTCAACCACCCCAATGAGGGGCAGGCCCGTCTGGCGCGTGGCAGCAGGGTCAGCCTCAGCTGGCCGGAGCAGGCTATCCATCGCCTGAGCGGCGCCCATCAGGGGGCGCAGCCATGAGTGCCCCTCACAGTGCGAGTCTTGCCATGAACCATCAGCCCGAACCTGCCCGTTTCAGGCCGCTGCGGCGCCTCTCGACCCTGCTCTATGGTCGGCCCGGCCTGCTGCTGGCGATCCTGCTGGGGCCGCCGCTGCTGTGGCTCGGCATCATCTATGTCGGCTCCTTGCTGATGCTGCTCTCCAACTCTCTGTTCGGGCTGGACGAGTTCAGCGGTCAGGTGCGCCACGAGCTGGGGCTGCAAAACTTCGTCGCCCTGCTGCGGCCGGAGAATCTGGATGTGATCGGCCGCACCGTCGGCATGTCGCTGCTGGTGACCCTGGCCTGCGCCCTGCTCGGTTTTCCGGTGGCCTACTACATGGCGCGCTACACCAGTGGCAAGACCCGGGCGCTGTTCTATGTGGGGATCATGCTGCCGCTCTGGTCCAGCTATCTGGTGCGGGTCTACGCCTGGAAGCTGATCTTGGCCAAGGAGGGGGTAGTGAGCTGGCTGGCCGACAGCATGGGGCTGGAGTGGCTGCTCGATGCCATCCTCTCCTTGCCGGTGATAGGTGGCCCGTCGCTCTCCTTCTCGCGGCTCGGCACCTTTATCGTGTTCGTCTATGTCTGGCTGCCCTTCATGATCCTGCCCATTCAGGCGGCGGTGGAGCGTATACCGCGATCCCTGCTGGAGGCGAGCAGCGATCTGGGGGCTACACCCGCCCAGACCTTTCGCAACCTGATCCTGCCGCTGGCGTTGCCCGGTGTGGTGGCGGGCTCCATTTTCACCTTCTCGCTGACCCTCGGTGATTACATCATCCCCGGCATCATCGGCAACTCGACCATGTATATCGGTCAGGTGGTCTACATGCAGCAGGGAACGGCGGGCAATCTGCCCTTTGCCGCCGCCTTCTCGCTGGTGCCGATCCTTATCATCGCCATCTATCTGGCGATTGCGAAACGGTTAGGAGCCTTTGATGCGCTTTGACCCTATCGCTTTGAACCGGCAGCAAGGAGGCCGTCATGTCAGCTAGCTCAGTGAGCCGTCAGGGAGAGCGCCCTTCGGGCCTGCTCAAGTACGCCGCCATCGGTGGACTCTTGTTCCTGCACTTTCCCATTCTGTTTATCTTCCTCTACGCCTTCACCAGCGAGAGCAAGAGTTACCAGTTTCCGCCCCCCGGGCTCACCCTCAAGTGGTTCGAGGTGACCCTCAATCGCCCCGATGTGTGGCGTGCCATCCAGTTGTCGCTGGAGGTCGCGGGGCTGGCGACGCTGGCAGCCATGATCCTCGGCACCTTGGCGGCAGGGGCCATTGCCCGCAGCCGCTTCTTCGGTCAGGAAGTGGTGTCGCTCTTGCTGGTGCTGCCCATCGCGCTGCCCGGTATTGTCACCGGTATCGCGCTGCGCTCGGCCTACGGCCTGATGGAGATCCCGTTCAGCTTCTGGACCATCGTTATCGGCCACGCCACCTTCTGTGTGGTGGTGGTCTACAACAATGCGCTGGCACGTTTTCGCCGCACCAACCAGAGCCTCATCGAGGCGTCGATGGATCTCGGGGCCGACGGTTTCCAGACCCTGCGCTACGTGATCCTGCCCAATCTGGCCACGGCGCTGCTGGCGGGGGGCATGCTGGCCTTTGCCCTGAGCTTTGACGAAGTGATTGTCACTACCTTCACTGCGGGCCAGCAGACCACCCTGCCCATCTGGATGTATCAGGAGCTGATCCGTCCCCGTGACAGGCCGGTCACCAACGTGGTGGCCCTCATCATAGTGGCCTTCACCACTATTCCCATTTTGCTTGCCTACTACCTCACTCGCGACACCCATGATGTCGCTGGCAGTGGCAAATGATGACTCAACGCGTGCGCAAGGATGCAACCATGAAACTCTCTACCCAACTCTTGATTGATGGCCAGTTTGTGACCGGCGAGGGGCAGGCCGAACCCATTCTCAACCCGGCCAACGGCGAGCAGATCGCCGCCGTACCCGAAGCCTCGTTCGAACAGGTGAACCGGGCGGTGAACGGTGCCCAGCGCGCCTTCGCCCAGTGGAGCCGCACCACCCCGGCCCAGCGCAGCAACCTGCTGCTGCGTCTGGCGGATCTCGTCGAGCGCCACGCCGAGGAGTTTGCGGCGCTGGAATCCCTCAACTGCGGCAAACCCTATCTGGCGGTACTCAACGACGAGCTGCCTGCGGTGGTGGACTGCTTCCGCTTCTTTGCCGGGGCTGCCCGTTGTCTGCAAGGGCCGTTGGCGGGGGAGTATATCGAGGGGCACACCAGCATGATCCGCCGCGATCCCATCGGGGTGGTGGGCAGTATCGCCCCCTGGAACTACCCGCTGATGATGGCGGCCTGGAAGATGGCGCCGGTGCTGGCGGCGGGCAATACGGTGGTGCTCAAACCCTCCGAGCAGACCCCGCTCACCGCTTTGCGTCTTGCCGAACTGGCCAGCGAGATCTTCCCCCGTGGGGTTATCAACGTCATCTGCGGGCGGGGGGAAAGCGTGGGGGCGCCGCTGGTGGAGCACCCGCTGGTGCGGATGGTGTCGCTCACCGGCGATATCGCCACCGGTCAGAAGATCCTGCAGAGCGCCGCCCGCACCATGAAGCGTACCCACCTTGAGTTGGGGGGCAAGGCGCCGGTGATCATCTTCGACGATGCGGATCTGGAGGCGGTGGTGGCGGGCATTCGCACCTTCGGTTTCTACAATGCAGGGCAAGATTGCACCGCCGCCTGCCGTATCTATGCCCAGGGCAAGATCTACGACAAGTTCGTCGCCGCCATGACCGATGCGGTGGCCTCCATCAAGGTGGGCAGCCAGTACGAGGAGGGGGTTGAGATGGGGCCGCTTATCTCGGACAGACAGCGCAACCGGGTCGCCAGCTTTGTCGAGCGGGCCCAGAGCAGCGGTCATGTGGAGGTGACGGCGGGGGGCAAGATCCGTCCCGGCAACGGCTTCTTCTTCGAGCCGACCCTGATTGTCGGGGCCCGTCAGGAGGATGAGATCGTACGCCGCGAGGTGTTTGGCCCCGTGGTGTCGGTGACCCGTTTCAACGATGCCGAGCAGGTGGTGCAGTGGGCCAACGACTCGGACTATGGCCTCGCCTCGTCGGTCTGGACCCGGGATTTGAGCCTCGCCAGCAAGGTGGCCAGCCACTTGCAATATGGCTGCACCTGGATCAACACCCACTTCATGCTCACCTCCGAGATGCCCCACGGCGGCATGAAGATGTCTGGCTACGGCAAGGATCTCTCCCTCTATGCACTGGAGGATTACACTGTGCCGCGCCATATCATGGTCAAGTTGTAGTGGGGATTGGTTAGCGGCTTGTCACAATTTATTTACAACTGTTTCAGGCAGCCGACTCATGGGTCGGCTGCTTTTTTTGTTGCCATTTCGTTACAGTGAAACCGTGATGAAACGGCAAGGCGCCTTGATATGGCGCCAGAGGATGGAACCGCTATGGCAACCTTCTACACCGCCCACCAGCCGGATGCTGACGGGGTGATCCACTACAGCAACGAAGAGCACGGCACCTGGCAGATCCTGATCGAACGTCAGTTCGCCGCTCTCGATGGCAAGGGGTGTGACGAGTATCTGGCCGGTCTCGACAGACTGGGGCTGCCCCGTGATCGCATCCCCCAGCTGGCCGAGATCAACGCCGTCTTGCAGCCTGCGACCGGCTGGTCGGTGGCGGCAGTACCTGCACTTATCTCGTTCGATCGCTTCTTCGCCCTGCTGGCCAATCGCCAGTTTCCGGTGGCCACCTTTATCCGGCGCCGGGACGAGCTCGACTACCTGCAAGAGCCGGATATCTTTCACGAGATCTTCGGCCACTGCGCCATGTTGACCAATCCGGCCTTTGCCCACTTTACCCACCTCTATGGCCAGCTTGGCCAGCAGGCGAGCAAGGAGCAGCGGGTTTTTCTGGCGCGGCTCTACTGGTTCACCGTGGAGTTTGGCCTCTTGGCGACGCCTGACGGGCTGCGTATCTACGGTGGCGGCATTCTCTCCTCCATCGGCGAGACAGCTTATGCCCTTTCTGGCAAGCCGCTGCTGCAACCCTTCGATCTGTTGACTGTGCTGCGCACCCCGTATCGCATCGACATCATGCAGCCCACCTATTTTGTGCTGCCGAGTCTCGATCATCTCTACCAGCTGACCGGGGAGGAGATCATGGCTGCTCTGGCCGAGGCCAGTCGGCTTGGCCTCTATCCGCCGCGCTTTGAGGTTCCCGCTGGCAAACAGGCGAGCTGACCAAAAGCAAACAACCCTATTTCATTTTCATTAATTTTTCATTAATTCAAGCAGGAGTAACCCATGTCCGAACTGGCCAGCCAGCAGTGTGAAGCGTGTCGCGCCGATGCCCCCAAGGTGAGCGATGAGGAGCTGCGCGAGCTGATGCAGCTTATTCCCGACTGGCAGCCGCTGGTGGAGGAGGGGGCGCTGCAACTGCGGCGGGAATTTACGTTTCGCAACTTCAAGGAGGCGTTGGCGTTTACCAACCGCCTGGGGGAGCTGGCGGAAGCGGAGTTCCATCATCCGGCCATCCTGACCGAGTGGGGCAAGGTGACCGTCAGCTGGTGGACCCACAAGATCGGCGGCTTGCACCGCAACGACTTCATCATGGCTGCACGCACGGATGAGCTGCTGAAGTGAACGCCACCACTCATCCAGTGAGCGATATGGTGATCGTCAGCTGGTGGATGCATAAGATCGGCGGTTTGCATCGCAACGACTTCATCATGGCGGCGCGCACCGATCAGTTGCTCCGGTAATCGCGCCCCACACCAGCGTCATCGGTTGACCCGGGCCTGCCTGCGAAAGCGGGGCAGGCCCGCATTTTTATGGGCTGGCGCTCGCACTGGGGGGATCGAGACTGTATTATCCGCTCATTCATAGAGTTAGCTAGGAAGTGTGTCCCGAATGCGTCTTGAAGTCAGCTGTGAAGACCGCCTGGGCCTGACCCGGGAACTGCTCGACCGCCTGGTGGAGCACAATATCGATCTGCGCGGCATCGAAATCGATACCTCAGGCATCATCTATCTCAACTTTCCCGAGCTGGAGTTCAGTGATTTTCAGCACCTGATGCCGGAGATCCGCCGCATTCCCGGCGTCTACGACGTCAAGACCATCCCCTACATGCCCTCCGAGCGAGAGCATCACGAGATCGAGGCGTTGCTCAAGGCGCTGCCGGATCTGGTATTCTCCCTCGACAGCAAGGGCAAGGTGACCCAGGCCAACCAGTCTGCCCTCACCACCCTCGGCTTGCCGGTGGAGGAGGTACGCGGCGTGGCGCTCGGTTCGCTGGTCAAGGGTTTCTCCTTCACCCGCTGGCTGGAGGCGAGCGAGATCAAGCCGCAGACCTGCAAGCTCAGTTTCAATGGCGAAGAGTATCTGGCAGATCTGATGCCGCTGTTCGTGGCAGAAGCCCGCGGCAAGCAGGCGCTGGCCGGGGCCGTGGTGGTGCTCAAATCTGCCCGTCGGGTCGGCCTGCACTTCAGCGCGCTTCATGCGGTGGAAGTGGGGGGCTTCGAGCATCTGCAGGCCGAGAGCCCCAAGATGAAAGAGGTGCTGTCGCAAGCGCGCAAACTGGCGATGCAGGATGCGCCGCTGCTCATCGTCGGTGAGACCGGCACCGGCAAGGAGCTGCTGGCCCGTGCCTGTCACGGTGCCAGCCTGCGCTCCAGCCACCCCTTTATGGCCCTCAACTGCGCCGCCATGCCGGATAACGTGGCCGAGAGCGAGCTGTTTGGTTATGCCCCCGGCGCCTTTGGCAACAACACCGAGGGCAAGCGCGGCGTGCTGGAGCTGGCGAGTGGCGGCACCCTGATGCTGGACGAGATCGGCGACATGTCTCCCCATCTGCAGACCAAGTTTTTGCGGGTGTTGCAGGATGGGGTATTCCGCCGGGTCGGTGACGAGCAGGAGGTGAAGGTCAACGTGCGTTTCATCTGCACCACCCAGAAGCAGTTGCTGGATCTGGTGCACGAAGGAACCTTCCGCGAGGATCTCTACTATCGCCTCAACGTGCTCAGTCTGGCGCTGCCCCCCCTGCGCGAGCGCAAGGCAGACATCATGGTGCTGGCCCAGCAGTTTGTCTCCCGCTTTGCCAGCGAGTTGCAGCGACCCCGTCCGCGCTTTACCCGCAACATGGCCGACTACCTGACCGCCTACCGCTGGCCGGGCAACGTGCGCCAGCTGCGCAACTGTCTCTACCGCGCCATGACCCTGCTGGAAGGGGATGAGCTGGGGCCCGAGCAGATCGATCTGCCGGTGGCGGCCGATACCATGCCGCTGATCGACGAGTGGTTTGAGGGGAATCTCGACGATGCGGTGAAGCGCTTCGAGAGCCAGCTGCTGGCCCGGCTCTATCCCGCCTTCCCGTCGACGCGCCAGCTGGCCAAACGCCTGGGCGTGTCGCATACCGCCATCGCCAACAAGCTGCGAGAATACGGCATCAGCAAGAAGTGATTTCCACCTTGCTGCCTGCCACCAGAGAGCCCGTTACCAGACGGGCTCTCCGTTTTCTTTACACGAACTCGGTAGATGATGGCGGGGTGAGACTTGTCAGGCCAGTGTCAGCCAACTTACTATCTGGGTTCATGTACCCGAACCGCAATGCCATAGCAGCGGTATTGTCAAGGCGACCACCTCCCGATCATGCTGTTACTCTTTTCCCCCCGTTTAACTGCCCGTCTGGCGCTCCTGTTGGTTGCGTTTGGCCTGCTGTTGCCCCGCGCGCTGGCGGAAACGGCCGCGGAGAGCCGGGCGACGGCGGTCAGGGAGCTGGTGCTCGATATCATGAGTTACACCCGCTGGCCCACCGAACCTGCGGTGTTGCGTATGTGCGTGGCGGCGCCGACCGAATATGCCGGCGCCCTCTTTACCATCGATCGTCAGGCCAATGGCCGTACCGTGCAGGTCCATCGTTACGAGGCGAGCGATCCGGCCATCAGCGATCACTGCGATGTGCTCTATCTGGGGGTGCTCGACGAGCCGACTCGGATTGCGCTGTTTGCCCGCCTGCAGGGACACCCAGTGCTCAGCATCAGCGAATACAACCACGACTGCTCCACCAGCTCGGTGTTCTGCCTGCAGACCTCGCCGGACAGCGTGCGGGTGCGGTTTAAAGTGAACCTCGATGCCCTGGCCCTGAGCGGCGTGCGGGTGCATCCCGCCGTGCTCAAGCTGGCCCATGCCGACAAGGGGGTTCCATGAGACGACAGGTGAGCGCGGCTCCCCGCCGTCTGACCCTGCGTCAGAGCCTGGGGCGAACCCATCTGGTGGCCGCCATCACAGCCGTCAGCGTGGCAGGACTCTTTTTTACTCTGGTGGCCCTGCTGGTAGTGCGTTTTTACGCCGACCACAATCTGGAGCTGGTAGCTCGCGCCATCAGCTACAGCGCCGAGGCGGCGGTGGTGTTCCACGATGAGGAGGCGGCGAGCGAGGCACTTAGCGGCATCGTTGCCAAGGAAGAGGTGGCCGAAGCCACTATCGTGCTGACCAATGGCCAGCTGCTCGCCAGTTGGGAGCGCCCCAGAAGCAACCCGCTGGTGACGCTCGAAGACTATCTGGCCCAACTGCTGATGCCGGGGCCTGTCAAACTCCCCATGCTGCGGGGTGGCGAGCAGATCGCCACCATCGAGCTGCGCGGCCACGGTGAATATCTGTTGCTGTTTTTGCTCTCGGCGCTGCTGGTGATGGTGGTCTGTCTGATGCTGAGCGCCATGGTGGCACTCTATGTGGCCGACCGGATGCAGGTCTCCATCACCGCACCGCTGCGTAAACTGGCACTTGTCGCCCACTCGGTACGCCGACAGCGCACCTTGGGGATGCGGGCGCCACCGGCCGATATCGTCGAGATTAACGAGTTGGGGGATGACTTCAACTCCCTGCTGGACGAGCTGCAAGCCTGGCAGGCCCAGCAGGCCCGCGAAAATGCCAGCCTGCTCCATCAGGCGACTCACGATGCCCTTACCGGACTGCCCAATCGCGCCCTGTTTGAAGCGCGGCTCGCGCAGGCCATCTCCCTCGGCGAGCAAGAGGGATTTGCGCTGCTCTATCTCGACTGCGATCGTTTCAAGCAAATTAATGACACGCTGGGGCATAACGCCGGTGACGATGTGCTGATCGCGCTCTCAAGACGGGTGCAACATCAGCTGCGTCCGGATGATCTGGTGTTTCGCCTCGGTGGTGACGAGTTTGCGGTGCTGGTTGGCCCACTCCAGCGACAGCATGAGGTGGAAGAGGTGATTAGCCGCATCCAGCAGGCGATGAGCGAACCGGTGGCGCTGCGTGACGGTCGTCAGCTGGTGGCCGAGGTGAGTGTCGGCTTCGCCGTCTATCAGGCGGGCATGAGTGCCAGCGTGCTGTGTGATCAGGCCGATGCAGCCATGTATCTGGCGAAACGGGCGCGCCGCAGCGAACAGCAAACCATCGCCTGACTGGCAAGAATAACAACATAAACAAGGAGCAAACCATGAAGATCACCCACCTGTTGAAAGTGACCCTGCTGGGGTTGATGTTGTCACTGCTGGCCGGTTGCCAGAGCGCGCCCAAAGGGTTGACCCCGGAGCAGATCGCCGTGCTCAAGGAGCAGGGCTTTTATCTGACCGATGAGGGGTGGACGCTGGATCTGGCCAACCGGGTGTTGTTTGCCAACAACGTGGGGGCGCTCAATCCCCAGACTCGCCAATCCGTTGAAAAACTGGGTAAAACACTGCTTGGCGTAGGGTTGGACAAGGCGCGGGTGGATGGCCACACCGACAATACCGGTGAGAGCAGCTACAACCAGCAGCTCTCCCTGAAGCGGGCCCAGTCAGTGGCCGATGTGCTGGTCTCGGTCGGCATGAAGCCGGCCAATCTGGAGATCCATGGCCGTGGCGAGACCATGCCGCTGGCGGATAACAAGACCAGAGAGGGCCGGGCCGCCAACCGCCGGGTTGCCATCGTCATCAGCGATCAATAACCCTTCTCATCATTTCATTACCCATAAAAAAGAGCGCCCGACCTGCGCTCTTTTTGATCGCGACAGCTGGGGTCGCGAGGGCATGTGGGGGCAGGGTTACTGCGCGCTATTTTGCCCGTTATTGTCGTGATGACTGCGCAGGCGGATGTTGATCATCTCCACCACCAGCGAGAAGGCCATGGCGAAGTAGATGTAGCCCTTCGGAATATGCAGGTCCATCCCCTCGGCCATCAGGGCGAAGCCCACCAGGGTGAGGAAGGAGAGGGCCAGCATCTTGATGGTGGGGTGGGCATCGACGAAATCACCGATGGATTTGGCGGCAAACATCATGATGAAGACGGCGATCATGATGGCCAGCACCATCACCGGCACGTGATCGGCCATGCCGACCGCGGTGATCACCGAGTCGAGGCTGAACACGATATCGAGGATGGCGATCTGGATCAGGGTGCTGATAAAGCCCGAGGCCGCTTTGCTGACGCTCTCCGGCTCGGCCGCCCCTTCCAGGGTGACGTGGATCTCGTGGGCACTCTTGCCGATGAGGAACAGGCCCCCCAGCAGCAGGATCAGGTCGCGGCCGGAGATGGCTTCACCCAGCACGGTGAAGAGCGGATCGGTGAGGCGCATCACCCAGGCCAGCGAGAGCAGCAGCAGGATCCGGGTACCCATGGCGAGCCCCAGACCCAGAATACGCGCTTTTTGACGCTGCGCCTCCGGCAGGCGACCTACCAGGATGGAGATAAAGATGATGTTGTCGATGCCCAGCACGATCTCGAGCAGGGTAAGGGTGGCGAGTGCGACCCAGGCAGAGGGATCAAGAACCCATTCCAGCATGATTGAACCTTGGTTGAAAATTGGTTGGAAAATTGAAGCAGCGCATTCTAGCAGGGGCGCCACTGCTTGTCCCAGAGGGGGGAAAAGATAAAAATGGTGGCCATCGCAAGGGAGGGTGGCATGTTTCGATTAGGGTTCATTATTAATCCGGTCGCCGGGATTGGTGGCGCAGTGGGGCTCAAGGGCAGTGACGGCGTGGTGGATGAGGCGCTTGCTCGTGGTGCCGTGCCCAAGGCGCAGGAGCGGGCGCGGCAAGCCTTGTTGCCACTGTGCGAGCTGAGCGTCCCGTTCGAACTGCTGACGGTGGCGGGAGAGATGGGGGAGGCGGTGGCCCGAGAGCTGGGATTGCCCTGTCGGGTCATCTATCAACCGGTCGGGGAGAGCACCTCGGCCGATGATACCCGCCACGCCGCTGAGTTGATGCGCGAAGCCGGGGTCGATCTGCTGCTGTTTGCCGGTGGCGATGGCACGGCGCGGGATATCTGCGCCGCGGTGGGGGAGTCTTGCCATGTGCTCGGCATTCCCGCGGGGTGCAAGATCCACTCCGGCGTCTACGGGGTGACGCCTGCCGCCAGCGGGCGGGTGGTGGCGCGGATGATCGCAGGGGAACTGCTCAGCCTGATCGATGCCGAGGTGCGCGACATCGACGAGGAGGCGTTTCGCGCGGGCAAGGTGCGGGCCCGCCACTACGGCCAGCTGAAGGTGCCCGGCGATCTGCGTTACGTACAGGCGGTAAAACAGGGGGGCAAGGAGTCCGAAGAGCTGGTCTTGGCGGATCTCGCCGCCGGTGTGGTGGAGCAGATGGAGCCCGATACCCTCTATCTGATGGGCTCCGGCAGCACGGTGGCAGCCTGTATGGCAGAGCTCGGTCTGGAAAATACTTTGCTCGGTGTGGATCTGGTGGAAAATGGCCGACTTATCGGGCAGGATCTCAGCGCCGCCGAGATCCTGACCCGGATCCGCGGCCGTCGCTGCCGACTGATCATTACCCTGATCGGCGGACAGGGACATCTGTTCGGGCGCGGAAATCAGCAATTGAGTCCTGAGGTGATTCGGTGTGTCGGGCTGGAGAATATCCAGGTGCTGGCAACCAAAGCCAAGCTTGCCGCCCTTGCGGGCAGGCCGCTGCTGGTGGACACCGATGATCCCGAATTAAACCGGGCGTTGCGTGGTTATCTGCGAATAACCACGGGATACAAGGATCAGGTCATCTACCCGGTGGCCAACCCGGAATAGGACGCCAAGGACGCTGCTGGCCTGGCGCCAGAGAGCTGCAATCAACCGGATTGCGGTTCCATACCCCCGAATTTTTTGCCGCAAATGAGGCTGCGTTACATGACGATTCACGATTTTGAGCACAAGTTGTTGGGACTGATCGACAGCATGGTTGCTACCGCGACCGACGATGAGCTGTTTGCGGGGGGTTACCTGCGAGGTCATATCTCATTGGCCGTTGCCCGGGCCGAGTTGGAAGGCAAGACCCTGGTGCGGGACGTCAAGAGCTATGTGCTGCGCAGCCTCAACGAGGCGATCTTGCAAGGTGAGCTTTCTGAAGAGGATGAAAAACTGGTGCAGGCGATGTGGAGTCGTTTGCAACAAGACGCAGAAGCTTGATCGGATACACAATTCAAACTGAAGTTTGAGTTTATCCTTCCCCTGAAGTTAGTGAAAGGTTAATAATAAGTTTCGCCTTTTGTTTCAGGGATTAAACTATGGCCTCCTCCTCACGCATTGCCAATAAACTGCCGCTCGAGATGCTCTATCACTGGGAGCGGCAGTGTCCTGATCGAACCTACCTGCGTCAAACCATCAACCGCGAATATGTCGATTTCACCTGGGGTGAAGTGGCCGATGAAGCGCGGCGGATGGTGACGGCCTTGCGTCACCTCGGTCTGGTGGCCGGTGACAAGGTGGCGCTGCTCTCCAAGAACTGCGCCCAGTGGTTTATCGCCGATCTGGCGATGCAGATGGGGCAGTATGTGAGCGTGCCCATCTACCCGACTGCCAACGTCGATACCATCGAATATGTGCTGCGCCATAGCGAGGCCAAAGCGATCTTCGTCGGCAAGCTGGATGACTGGAAGAGTCAGGAGGCGGGCGTACCCGCCGATCTGCTGCGCATCGCCTTCCCCTATGACACCATGCCAGCCAGCCACCAGTGGGACGATCTGCTGGAGGCGCATGAGCCGATCCCTGACAGCCCGGTGCAGGCCCCTGACTCCCTGCTGAGTCTGGTCTACACCTCCGGCAGTACCGGCAAGCCGAAAGGGGCCATGCTGAGCGTCGAGCGTTACGCCTGGTCGTGCGAGAAGCTGGTGGAGACGGTGAGCCTGAGCCAGGCCGATCGGGGTTTCTCCTATCTGCCGCTGGCCCACATTACCGAGCGGGTCTACATCTACGGCGGCAGCCTCTATGGCGGCGCTACCATCGCGTTCCCTGAATCCCTCGACACCTTTATCGAAGATGTCAAACGCTGCCGTCCCACCGTCTTTATCTCGGTGCCGCGGCTGTGGGCCATGTTCCGCATCAAGATCCACGAGAAGCTGCCCCAGAACAAACTGGCGTTGCTGCTCAAGATCCCGCTTATCTCCGGCCTTATCAAACGCAAGCTGCAAAAGGGGCTTGGGCTGGATCAGGCCCGGGTACTCGGCTGCGGCTCAGCGCCTGTCTCCCCTGCGCTGCTTGAGTGGTATCTGAGCATCGGCCTCAAGGTGACAGAAGCCTGGGGTATGACCGAGAACCACGCCTACTCCACCATCAACTACCCGTTCCGCGCCGACAAGATCGGCACCGTCGGCAAGGCGGGGATCGGGGTGAACATCAAGATCTCTGACGAAGGGGAGATCCTCTGCCGCTGCGAAGGGATGATGCTGGGTTACTACAAGGATCCCGAGCACAGTGCCGAGGCCATCGATGCCGAGGGGTGGCTCCACACCGGTGACATGGGCAAGCTGGACAAGGAGGGTTATCTCACCATCACCGGCCGGATGAAGGATGTGTTCAAGACCGCCAAGGGCAAGTATGTGGCGCCGGTGCCCATCGAGGGACTGCTGGGGCAGGAGCCCATTATCGAACAGCTCTGCGTGATTGGTTACGGCATGCCGCAGCCCATTGCGCTGGTTCAGCTGGCCGAGAGCGCCATGAAGGGCAATCGGGAGGAGGTGAATGCCAGACTGGAAGCGGCGCGGGTACGGGTCAACGATCAGCTGGAATCTCATGCCAAAATTCGCGGCATTCTGGTGGTGAAAACCCCCTGGAATATCGAGAACGGTGTGCTGACTCCCACCATGAAGATCAAGCGTCACCTGCTGGAGCAAAAGTACGCCCAGGTCGGGGATCGCTGGCCCTCATCCCAGGTGGTGGTATGGGAGGAGTAACTCCCGTCTTTCCATAGCGCACCAAACAACAACGGCCCTTGATGGGCCGTTGTTGTGTTTGGGGCATTTCACTCGCCGCTGTTTTGTCGGCGAGTAAAAGCGCGCCCGGTTAGATCTGCGCCAGTGCGGCGGCCAGATCGGCGATCAGATCGTCCGCATCTTCCACCCCGATGCTGAAGCGGATGAGGTCGTCGTTGACCCCGGCGGCGAGGCGGCTCGCCTCGTCCATGGCGGCGTGAGTGGTACTGGCCGGATGGCAAGCGAGACTCTCGAGATCCCCCAGACTCACCGCCTGCACGAACAGTTGCAGGTTATCGAGCAGGGTGGCGCAGCGCTCAAACCCGCCTTCCAGCTCAATGCTCACCATGCCGCCAAAGCCGCTGGCGAAGGCGCCGAGGGCATCGTGGCCCGGATGGCTGGTAAGCCCCGGGTAGATCACCTTCTTCACCGCCGGATGGGTGGCCAGAAACTCGGCCACTTTCTGGGCATTGTGCAGGTGGGCATCCATCCGCAGCGGCAGGGTTTTGACCCCGCGCTGCAGCAGGTAGGCCTCCTGCGGGCCGATGGGGGAGCCGATATGCTTGAGGGCCACGGTGCGGATCGATTTCATCAGGGCGTGAGAGCCTGCCACCACCCCGGCGATGATGTCGCCGTGGCCGCCCAGATATTTGGTGCCGCTGTGCATCACCACATCGACCCCGAGCTCCAGCGGGCGCAGCAGGTAGGGGGTGAGGAAGGTGTTGTCACACACTGTAATGGCGCCCACCTTGCGGGCCGCTTCCACCACCAGCCGCGGATCCACCACCTTGAGGGTGGGGTTGGTCAGGGTTTCGAACAGTACCACCTTGGTGGCGGGGCGGATGTTGGCCAGCAGATCCCGATCGCTCTCGTAAGCGGTGACCTTGATGCCGGCGCGGCTGAAGGTTTGCTTGAGGAAGGCATCGGTGCCGCCGTAGAGCGGGCCGATATAGGCCACTTCATCACCGCTGTCGGCCAGGGCATACATGATGGCGCTCACCGCCGCCATGCCGCTCGCCACCACCAGTGCTTCGTCGGCTCCTTCGAGGGCTGCCAGCTTCTGCTCCAGCTCGGCGGTGGTGGGGTTGCCAAAGCGGCTGTAGATAAAACCCGGGGCTTGACCTGCAAAGCGCTCCTTGCCCGCCTGGGCGTTGAAGTAGCTGAAGGTGCTGCTCTGGTAGAGCGGGGTGGTGAGGGCGCCGGTCTGGGGGTCGATCCGCTGGCCGCTGTGTACGCTCATGGTCTTGAATTTCATCGTGTTGCTCCGTGATGGCCAGGCTCTGGCCATGACTTGTTTTGTTGTTCGTTGCTTGTTGTTTTTGTCAGGGCGGGTATATCCATGCTGCTTGTGGCTTATGCATATACCCGCCTGCGGATCTCAGCGTTGCTTAGGCCGGTACCGCTTCGCTTTCAGTGCGTGGAAGGCGAGCGGGTTCCACCGGCCCATAGTGACGCGCCGCCACATCCGGGTGGGAGCGCAGCCGCCCTTTCAGCACATTCTCCCCCACCTGATAGAAGAGCGGGTTGGTCGGGTCACTCTCCGGCCCTTGCGCCTGCGCTGCCAGCGCGGGGGAGAGGCTGAGCAGCGGCACGGTGGCATCGAGCCGCGCCGCCATAAAGAAGGCGCAGGAGAGGCGCGAGACGCCGGGCGGCGGGCTCACCACCCGATGCAGGGTCGCCTTGAGATAGCCGTTGGAAGCCAGCTCCAGCAGCTCGCCGATATTGACCACCAGAGCGCCCGGCAGAGGGGGCGCAGAGATCCAGCCGTCGGCCGTCTCGACCTCAAGCCCTGAATGATTGTCCTGCATCACCAGCGTCAGGTAGCCGGGATCCTTGTGGGCGCCGACCCCCTGACTGCTGCCGCCCGCCTCTTGCCCCGGGTAGTGAATGAGCTTCATGTGCTGATAGGGGGCGCCGCGAATGCTGGCGTCAAACACTTGGGCCGGTTGCTCCAGCACCTCGGCAAAAGCAGCCAGCAGGATGAGGGTGATATCGCTCAGCCGATCCTGCCACGCCAGCAGATGGGTTTTCATCTCGGGCAGGGCGGTCGGCCACTGGTTGGGACCGATCAGCCGCTGCCAGGGTTCACGGAGCAGGACCGCAGGCAGGGCTTGCGCCTCATTCATGATATCGAACTGCTCGCGCAGATCCGGCCGCGCTCGGGTCAGCTCGGCACCGACCCGGTTATAGCCGCGAAAGTGGGGGCTGTTGACCATCTGCACCGCCAGCTTCTCCTGCTCCGGCAGGGCAAAGAAGCGCTCTGCCAGCGCCAGAGTCTCTCGCTGCTCGGCGTCACTCAGACCATGCCCTGTCAGATAGAAAAAGCCGACGTCGCGGGCGGCCGCGGCCAGCCTGGCCAACATAGGGCGACGCAGGTCGGGTGCCCCGTTGAGGGCAGCCAGATCGATGATCGGCAGTGGTGAATGTTCCATGTGCACCTCCTCACTCTTTCGTTATCTCTGGCGCCATCTCTTCTGCTGCCTCTGGTGCGGGCTGGCCTGATGAGCGGCAAACGGGATGGCGCGACAGTGTGGCGGTATGCGCTTGCGGTGTGGCGCCATCTGGAATGAAGGGGATGCTACTGTTCGGTGTTATAAGACGGAAACAACAAATTATTCTTAGTTATATACAAAATTCGAAATGGAATTCGGATCCTGATGGGCTGACGGGTTTTTGCGCCGCCATTGAGAGCTAAAAAGGGAATGATTGGGAGGCAAGCTGCCAGCGGCAAAAATGGCCAAAACAGAAGGGAGGCGGATGCCTCCCTTCTGTTTGAGCGGGTGTTCACCTGACCGGGTGCGTAGGTGAGTGACCGCGCATCTCTGGCCTTAACCGACTGTGGGCTCTCAGTAACCCAAGGTAAAGCGCTGGCGCTGGTGAGCCGGTTTTTCCACCTCGTTCAGCACGCCATCGGCCAGATCACCGGCGGTGATCCCGGCAGGCTGTTCGCCACTGAACAGCACCTGATCGCCACCAATCCGATAGCCGCCGCGCTTCTCGCCCGGTTCCAGGAACACCGGGGGAGAGACAAAGCGCCAGTCGAGGGTGGTTTCACGGCGCAGGGCGGTGAGACCGTCGCGGGCCGCCAGCGCCCCCTGTTTCCACTCGGCCGGAAACTCCGGGGTATCCACCAGTTGCACGCCGGGGGCTACCTCCAGACTGCCGGCGCCACCTACTACCAGCAGCCAGCTGTTGGCCGCTTTGACTGCTGCGACAATCGCGTTGGCTCCCTTGAGGTACTGGTCGTAGATATCCGGTGTGGTCCAGCCCGGGTTGTAGGCGCTGATCACTCGATCGTGCCCCTGGAGCACCTCGGCCAATGCCTGCGGGTTTTGGGCATCCACCGCCACGGCGGTGACCTGCGGATGGGCGGCCACCTTGCTGACATCGCGGACGATGGCGGTGACGTGATGGCCGCGGCTGATGGCCTCGTTCAGGATGGCTGAACCGACAAAACCGCTGGCACCGATCAGGGCAATCTTCATGGGGAACTCTCCTTCACTGTTGGAATGGGGCTATCCTACGCCGCCAGTTATGATTTAATAATCACCTCAAAAATGCATTCACTTGTAAGCTGGATTTAATAATGGAACAGCTCAGACGTTACGCCATCTTCGCTGCCGTGGTGGAAGCGGGCAGCATGACAGGGGCGGCCAAATCCCTCGGCATGACCCCCTCTGCCGTCAGTCAGCATATCAGCCAGCTGGAGAGCCTGCTCGGGCTGCCCCTGCTCCATCGCTCCACCCGTCGCCTCAGTCTGACCGAGGCGGGGGAGGTGGTGTGGCAAGGTTGCCGGGCGTTGCAGCAGACCCTGAACGAGACCGAGCTGCGCCTCTCCGAGGTGCGCGACGCCCTGCTCGGGGAAGTGCGGATAACCGCCCCGGTGGGGATGGCGGGCCAGCCGCTGGCGCTGGCATTGTCCCCGCTGTTGCAGGCTCACCCCGGCCTCACCATCCAGATAATTGCCGATGACGAAAAGCGGGATCTGATTGCCGAACGGATTGACGTGGCATTGCGGGTCGGCACCTTGCCCGACTCGACTCTGGTGGCCCGCAAACTGGGGCAAACCCGGATGCTGCTCTGCGCCGCCCCCACCTATCTGGCGCGCAAGGGGACGCCGCGCACCCCCGCCGATCTGGCCGCCCACGATTGGCTCTGTGGCGACATGCTGGGCAACGGTTTGCTGCTGCTTGACGAGAAGGGGGGCGAACACAGGGTGAGGTTCAAGGCCAAGGTGCTCTGCAACAACGTGTTGCCCCTGCGCCAGTTTGCGCTGGCAGGGCAGGGGATCTCGCTGCAACCGGAGGGGGAGATTGGCGAGGATCTGGTGCAGGGGCGTCTGCTGGAACTGCTGCCCGGTTTTCGGGTGCAGCCGATGGAGATCCACGCCATCACGCCACAGCGGGAGATCCCGGAGAAGGTGCGACGGGTGGTCGAGGCGCTGCGCAGCTACTTTGCAGGCGCCTCCTGACACATATCAATGCGGCTTGGCCTAGCTGTCAGTTGGGCTCTTGCCCGCCAACGAGCGGGCGGCGCCACAGATAGAGTCCGATTGCCAGCAGCAAGCTGCCCAGAAAGAGCCAGCGAGCGTTCCCCCATTGGCCGTTGTCCGTCATCAGGGCCGCCAGCAACAGGGGGCCAAGCAGCTGACCGAGGTTGGCGAGCTGGACAAAAAATCCCTGCACGATGGCCAGTTGTACCGGCCCCTGACTCACTCCCTGCGCAGACGAGAGGATAGCCGGCGGCGCCATGCCACCCGACAGGGAGAGGACGAGGCACAATCCATAGGACCACCATGGCGACAGGCCGGGCCAGAAGGCGAACATGCCGCACAGCGCCATCAGGCCCAGTGCCCAGCTGATGAGCCGATCTCGCGCCACGCCCCGGCGCAGCAGCCATGCCCCCATCAGGTTGCCGGGAATATTGGCGACCACCGCCAGTGCCGAGAGCAGGGCGATCTGGCTTTGGCCAATCCCGGGGCTGCCTTGCAACATGGTTGGCAGCCAGACAAAGAGCGCCCATAGCATCAGGCTGTAGAGCGTGAACGCCAACCCGTAGCGCCAGAGTGCCTTCTGCCGGAGCGCAGTGAGTTGGCGCAGCGGTTGGCCCACATTGATCGCTCTTTGGGGCGTCCCGAGCCGCAGCCCATCTGCCGAGCGACTGGCGAGCAGAAGCAGCAGGGCAGAGAGTTGCGGGATCATCAGGATCAGCCAGGCCAGTCGCCAGCCACCTTGCGCCGTGAGCCAGGGGGTGAGCAGCATACCCGCCGCCGCCCCGAGAGGCAGGTTGACCGCCCACAGGCTCAAGGCCAGTCGCTTATCCTCCTCCCGGGTCACCGCCACGATAAAGGCGGGCATGGCCACCGAGACCAGCAAAAAGCCAATCCCCTCGACAATGCGCGACAGCAGCATCATGGCCAGCCCGGTGGCGGGCAGCGCCAACGCCCCGCCTGTGACGATAACCAAAAGCCCGACAACCCCGGTTTGCCGCCCACTCCAGCGGGTCAGCAACAGGCCGAGAAAGAGACTGCAGAGGATCGCCAGCGTATTGAAAGCTGAGGCGAGATAGCTGGCTTCGACCAGAGTCAGCCCCAGCTCGCTGCGCAGTATGCCGAGCACTGCGGGCACTTTGCCAAGGCAGAGAGCGCCGCTGGCACCGGCGAAAATGGCGAGGAAGACCAGAGGCCAGCGCGTGCTTTGTGGCTGGTGGCCAGCGAGCGTGCTCATGGCCGATATTGGCCGTTGCGCAGCCACTCATCGTTGAGCTGACCAAATTCGCCGCGCTGATAGGCATGCAGCCGATCTGCAATGGCGTCGTGGCTGTTCATGACGAAGGGGCCATGTTTGACCAGGGGTTCATTGAGCGCCTGGCCTGAGAGAAGCACGAAGTGGCAGGGCTCGGTGGCCTCAAGCTGCAGAGCCACCGCCTCGCCACCATCGGCAGAGAGGCTGACACCCATCCCGTGACCTGCCGGGATGAGGTGCCGCTCTCCCTCCGCCTGCAGGGTTAGCGATCCGGTCAGGGGATAGATCATGGCATTCCAGCCAGCCGCCAGCAGATGGGTGAAGCGGCTGCCAGGCGCGCAATGGCCATCGAGCAGGGTAAAGGGTTGGGGCAGTTCTACCGAGTGTGGTGCCGTTATCCCGTTGCTGTGGCCTGCGACCACCCGTACTCGCACCCCTTCGCCATGAAACTCGGGGATGGTGGCAGCGGCTGCGTGGACGGCAAAAGGCGACATCATCTTTTGACGGGCAGGCAGGTTGACGAAGATCTGCAGGGCGTGGACATAGGGGGATGCCCCTTCCGGCTGCTCGGTATGTACGGCCCCGCGCCCGGCCGCCAGCCAGTGGAGCGCGCCCGGTTCGATGGGGCCCTGATTGCCGAGGGAGTCGTAGTTGACGTGGGGGCTCGTCGAATCCTCGAACAGATAGGTGACGGCAGAGATCCCGGCGTGGGGATGGGGCTCGAAGGTGGGGGCGGTCATCTGGAAGTGATCCACCATCACCACGGGGTCTATCAGACCGTTGAAAAAGTGTTCGCCAAAATGGCTGGCTTCAAAGCCGCTGCCAATGCGTAGCGGTTGGCCCTTGACGGGGGCGGAGAGAGTCAGGCGTCTGGTCATCGATATAACCTCTTGAAGACAAAAGAAGCCTTCGGTCATCTGACCGAAGGCGGGGCGAGTTACGACTTCTTGGCACCCTCTTGCATCTGCCACACCAGGGTGGCGAAAGGCATGTCGAGGGCGCTGTAGACATCGTGCGCCTTGGGGTCGACGTTGCTGCGCAGCATCTCGACCGCGGCGGAGGCGTAGTCGGTGACCGGGATACCGGCCCCCAGCAAGCGTTGCAGCCCAGTGGTGCGCTTGGCTTCGTTGAAGGTGCCGGAGGCATCGAGCACCACCCGGGCATCATAGCCGGCAGCCTTGGCAGAGAGGGCCGGGAAGCTGGCGCAGATCTCGAGGGATACCCCGGCGATGATCAGCTGTTTGCGGCCGGTCTTCTCAATGGCGGCGCGCACGGCAGGATCGTCCCAGGCGTTGATGACGGTGCGGTTGATCACCTTCACATCCGGCAGGGCGCTGGTCAGTTCGGGCATAGTGGGGCCCCACATGCCATCGGGCATGGTCGCGGTCACGATCACCGGCACGCCGAGGGCGCGGGCGGCGTTGGCCAGTGCCACCACGTTGTGCTTGAGCTCGCCCACCGTGGTGTCGCGCACGCCGCTCAGCAAGCCGACCTGATGGTCGACCAGCAGCAGTACCGCATTGTCTCGGGAGAGCATCTCCAGATAGCGGTTGGGTGATACGGTCGGATGGCTGGCAGCCTCGGCGGCCATGGCCGGTGTCGCTGTGGTGGCCAGCGTGGCGGTCAGGGTCGCCAGACCGAGCAGGGTGGCAGAGCAGATTTGTCGCAGTTTCATGGTGAACTCCTTGTGATATCGGAACAGTCAAACGGCCCTTGCTGGTGGGTGGATTGCCCGCGCAGCAACCGTCTGATGGGGACAGGGCCATTATGATGGCTGCAAAAATGGCGACAATCTGGTGAAATAGGTTCTTATCGTTCTATTGGTAGAACGATGTGAATGCACCTCACCCTGACCAAGGCTGCCCGATGACACCACTGGAACTTGATTTGAATGATCTCTATCTCTTCACCCATGTGGTGCAGCGACAGGGATTCACCGCCGCCGCGCGAGCGCTTGGCGTGCCCAAGTCGCGGATCTCGCGCCGGATCCGGCTGCTGGAGGAGCGGCTGGATACCCGGCTGCTGCAACGTACCTCGCGCCAGCTCAGCCTGACCGATGCCGGTGAGGTGCTCTATCGCCACTGTCAGGCGATGCTGGCCGAAGCGCAGGCCGGAGAGGCGGCAGTGCGGCAACGGCAGCAGAAGCCGAGCGGTCTGGTGCGCATCAGCGTGCCCATTACCATTGCAGATGCGCTGCTTGCCCGTTTGCTGCCCGCTTTTATGGCGCAATACCCCAAGGTGAGGCTCGCCGTGCAAGCCAGCAATCGGCAGGTGGATCTGCTGGAGGAGGGACTGGATGTGGTGATCCGCGGGGTGGCCTTCGAGCAGCCCCCCTCCAGCCTGGTGCAGGTGCCGCTCTGCACGGTGCAGTGGGGTGTGCTGGCGACCCCGGCGTGGCTCTCGCGCCACAATGCGCTGGCGCACCCTAGCCAGCTGGAGGGAGAGGATGCCCTGCTCTTCAGCTCGCTGGAGCGTCAGGCCGATCTGTTGCGGCTGCGGCACGATAGCGGGGAGAGTGAGGAGGTGGCGGTCAATGTGCTGCTGCGCAGCGACAATGTGCAAACCCTCAAACAGGCGGCGCTGGCGGGGCTCGGGATGGTGGGCTTGCCACTTTACGCCTGCGTGAATGAGCTGGCGGATGGGCGGCTGCAACAACTGCTGCCCGAGTGGCGTCCCAAAGATGGCAAGCTGGTGATGCTCTATCCCGCGCGGCGCGGTCTGTCACCGGCGGTCAGGGCCCTCATCGACTTTATCAAGGTGCAGTTGCTTGCACTGCTGGCAGAGGTCGGTCAGCCACGCTGAGGAGGGCTATCCCTCCATCTTGCGGCGAATGCGCTCGAACAGGCTCTGCAGGCAGGCTTGATCCCGATCGGCGGCCCGCACCGCGCCGTACATATGGCGACGAATACCACTGCCGAGGGGGCGGGCGCAGAGCATCCCCTGTCTGACAAACTCGTCGCTTGCCCAGCGCGGCAAGGCGGCGACGCCGAGTCCTGCGGCGGCCATCTGCAGCATCACAGAGGTGTTGTCCACCGGCTTGCAGCGGGCGGGCTCCACCCCGGCGGGTTGCAAAAAGCGGCTGAAGATATCCATGCGGCTGCGCTCCACCGGATAGACCAGCAGCACCTCCGGCCCCAGATCGCCCGGCTCGATGCGACTCTGGTGGCAGAGGGGATGATCCGGCGCCATCACCAGAGTCAGATCGAAGGCGAACAGCGGCTCGAAGTGGAGATCGCCGCGGGCCTGCACATCGGAGGTGAGCAGCAGATCGAGTTGACCGCCGAGCAGGGCATTGATGGCATCAAAACCCGGCACAGACTCCACCTCCAGATCCACGCCGGGCCACTGGCGGCGAAAATCGGGCAACAGCGGCAACAGCCATTGGATGCAGCTGTGGCAATCGAGCGCCAGATGCAGCCTGCCCGCATCGCCGCTCTGCAGGGCCTGCAGCTGTTTCTCGGTCTGGGATAGCGCAGGTAACACCTGACGGGCGAGGGCGAGCAGCTGGCTGCCGGCTGCGGTCAGCACCAGCGGGCGGCTTTTGCGCAGGTAGAGCTCCAGATTGAGGCGGGTCTCCAGCTCTTTGAGCTGGTGGGAGAGGGCGGACTGGGTGAGGTTGAGGGTCAGCGCCGCACCGGCCAGCGAGCCCTGCTCGGCCAGCGCGGTCAATGTTTTCAAGTGTTTGATCTCTATCCCTGCATTGCTTGGCACTGCCATAAGATGGCTCCTTGTGAGATTGCGTATGGCGCTGAGGTTGCGGCCGGCGGTGGCCTGCTGCGCTTCTTGACTCCGGCACCTCTTGCACCTGTAAAAATCGGCCTCTGCATCCTCGCGGTGAACCTGACTGGCGGTCAGTTGAGGATTATTTGAGAGCCACTTGAAGAGGATTCAATAGCCAGCGTCACCTTATCTTGTCATTTTGGATGTGTAAACATCTGGATGGCCAAATCATCCAGTTTCCCATCAGATGAATGAGCATAAGGAAATGAACCTATGACACGAGCACACACCCTGGGCTTCCCCCGTATCGGTGCCAAGCGCGAGCTGAAATTTGCCCTCGAATCCTACTGGCGTGGTGAGACCACTCAGGCCGAACTCGTTGCCGTGGGCAAGACGCTGCGTGAGCGCCACTGGCAGGCCCAGCACGGCGCAGGGGTCAATCTGCTGCCGGTGGGCGACTTCGCCTGGTACGATCAGGTGCTCGGTACCAGCCTGCTGGTGGATGCGGTGCCTGCCCGTCACCGCCATGGCGAGACCGATCTCGACACCCTGTTCCGGGTGGCCCGCGGCCGTGCGCCGACCGGCCCGGCGGCGGCAGCCGCCGAGATGACCAAATGGTTCAACACCAACTATCACTATCTGGTGCCGGAATTCAGCCGTGATCAGCGCTTCAAGCTGGGCTGGAGCCAGCTGTTTGACGAGGTGGAAGAGGCCAAGGCGCTGGGGCTGCCGGTCAAGGCGGTGCTGCTGGGACCGGTCTCTTATCTGTGGCTCGGCAAGGAGAAAGAGAGCGGCTTCTCCCGCCTTGAACTGCTCGATCGCCTGCTCATCGTCTATCAGGAGATCCTGGCCAAGTTGGCCGCCCAAGGGGTGGAGTGGGTACAGATCGATGAACCTGCGCTGACGCTGGACTTGCCGGACGAGTGGCGGCTGGCCTACCTCAACGCCTACGAGCGCCTTGCGGGCCCTTGCAAGCTGCTGCTCACCACCTATTTCGGCTCAGTGGCCCATCAGCGCGACATCATCACCAGCCTGAAGGTGGATGGCCTGCACCTGGATCTGGTGGCCGCCCCCGAGCAGCTGGAGACCCTGGTCCCGCACTTGCCGGCCCAGTGGGTCCTCTCAGCCGGTGTGATCAATGGTCGCAACGTCTGGCGTGCCAACCTGGCCAAGCTGGCGCCGACGCTGAAAGCATTGAAAGAGAAGCTCGGCGAGCGGCTCTGGGTTGCCTCTTCTTGTTCCTTGTTGCACAGCCCGGTGGACTTGACCCTGGAGCACGAGCTGGATCCCCAGACCCGCAGCTGGTTCGCCTTCGCCCTGCAAAAGTGCTACGAGCTGGGGCTGCTCTCCGACTACCTGGACGGAGGGGAGCTGGACAAGATCACCGCTTACAGTCAGCCCATCGTGGATCGGGAATCCGACAGCCGGGTCCACAAGAAAGCGGTGCAGTCCCGTCTGGCCAGCCTGACCAACAGCGATTTCGATCGCCAGAGCGCCTATCCGGTACGGGCGCAGGCCCAGCGCAATGATCTCAAGCTGCCGCTCTTGCCCACCACCACCATAGGCTCCTTCCCGCAGACCTCGGAAATTCGGGTGCTGCGTCAGGAGTGGCGGGCCGGTCGCATCGACGACAGTGCTTACGAGGCGGGCATTCAGGCCCAGATCAAGGATGCCATCGAGCGCCAGGAAGCCATCGGGCTGGATGTGCTGGTGCACGGCGAGGCCGAGCGCAACGACATGGTGGAGTATTTCGGCGAGCTGCTGGACGGCTTTGCCATCACCCGCTTCGGCTGGGTACAGAGCTATGGCTCCCGCTGCGTCAAGCCGCCGGTGATCACCACGGATATCGACCGCCCGACCCCCATGACCCTCGAATGGACCAAGTTTGCCCAGAGCCTGACCGACAAGCCGGTCAA
The DNA here is from genome assembly GCF_019047085.1 of Aeromonas sp. FDAARGOS 1404. Classification (NCBI taxonomy): domain Bacteria; kingdom Pseudomonadati; phylum Pseudomonadota; class Gammaproteobacteria; order Aeromonadales; family Aeromonadaceae; genus Aeromonas; species Aeromonas sp. FDAARGOS 1404. Next base: position 283,395 of record NZ_CP077237.1, on the reverse strand, counting down.
GGGCATGCTGACCGGGCCCGTGACCATTCTCTGCTGGTCCTTCCCGCGGGAAGACGTGAGCCGCGAGCAGTCTGCTCTGCAGATTGGTCTGGCCATTCGTGACGAGGTGGCGGATCTGGAAGCCGCCGGCATCAAGATCATCCAGATCGACGAGCCTGCGATCCGTGAAGGGCTGCCCCTGCGCAAGCAGGATCACCAGGCATATCTGGACTGGGCGGTGCGCGCCTTCCGCCTGAGCGCAAGCCCTGTGGTGGACAGCACCCAGATCCACACCCACATGTGTTATAGCGATTTCAACCTCATCATAGAGGCGGTGGCTGCGCTGGATGCGGACGTGATCACCATAGAGACCAGCCGCAGCCAGATGCAGTTGCTTGAAGCGTTCGAGCGCTTCAACTACCCCAACGAGATCGGGCCGGGCGTGTATGACATCCACTCGCCGAACGTGCCGAGCCAGGGCTGGATTGAGGGCTTGCTGCGCAAGGCGGCCAAACAGATCCCGGTCGAGCGGCTCTGGGTCAACCCGGATTGCGGCCTCAAGACCCGGGGTTGGGAAGAGACGGAAGCCGCACTCAAGGTGATGGTCAATGCCACCAAGGCGCTGCGGACCGAGCTGGCGTAACCGGCAAGCCGTGACTGCCATCGGTAAGGTGGCGTGCTGACAAACGAACGAGAGAGGGGAAGCCACTGCTTCCTCTCTCTTTTTCTTTGGCCACTTTTTCCACTTGCTCCTGATCCTTGCCGCAGCCCGCTTTGCACTAGGCTCAGAGGTGGCAGAAGTGGATGGAGTCGCGGCCATGGGTGTTGGTATGAGGATCACAATCCTGTGGGGATTGCTGATGTGGCAGAGTGCATGGGCGGCGCCAGCGGCCGAGTTGAAGCTGGTCTATTTTGACGACTTTGCCCCATATTCGTGGCGTGACGAACAGGGCAAGATGCGCGGGCTGATGATCGATGTGATGGAGCGGGTGGCAGCGCAGATGGGGCTGCGGGTGCACCACGAAGGCTATCCGTGGCAACGGGCGCAAAAAATGGTGCGGATGGCGCAGGCCGATGGTTTTGTCACCATCGCCACCCGGGAGCGGCGCAGCTATACCCTGATTGTGGAAGAGCCGGTTACCACCACAGTGCTAACCATTTTTACCCAGCGCGCCCATCCCCGCATGGCGGAGTTTCAGCGAGCCAGCCGCTTGAGCGACTTCAAATCGCTTACCTTTCTCGACTATTTCGGTAACGGCTGGGGCAAGGAGAACCTGGCCAGCTTCACCGTTCATCAGACCATCAATGTTGATAACGTCTTCAAAATGCTGGCGGCGGGGCGGGGGGATCTGATGGTGACCGACCCACTGGTGGCTCGTTTCAAACTCAACCAGCTGGGATTGTCCGGGCAGGTGGTCGAGGTGCCGCTGCAGCTTGCCTCTACCCCATTCAATCTCTGCATCGGTAAGCACTCCCGCTTTAATACCCGGATAACCGAGTTCAACCGGGCCCTGCAACAGCTGCGACAAAGCGGCGAGTTGGCGCGTATCGTCGAACGCTATCGTTGATGCGAGGCCGCCATCTGCGGTTTGCCAACGGCGTGTCTATCTTGGCGTCATATCAGAAATGGTTGCCCAGAAGGCATCGATCAAGGGCCCCTTGCTGTGGGGCGGACGGATAAGGCCAATGGTCCAGCAGGCTTCCCCGTCTCTCAGAGGGAGGGTGAGCACATCCGGGTGCTCGATGGTGGTGGAGGAGGGAACCAGAGTCCAGGCGATCTCTGCCGCCGCGGTGGCAACACCGGCGGCGAAGTCGTTGACGTACTGGATATCGCGAAAACGCAGCCCGCTCTGGGCCAGATAGTTCATCAGGTGATCGTAAAAGGATGGGGCCTTGTCACGACGCAGGATCGCCAGCGGTTTGTCCACCAGATCCGCCAACTCCCTCACATCTCGGTAGCTGGCGGGCAGCACGGCGACAAAGTGGGCTTCGACCACTGGCAGGGCGTGCCACCCCTTGGGGGCGGGCAGGCGGCAAAAACCGAGATCCAGCTTGCCTTCACTGAGCGCCAGTAGCTGGTGGTGGGTGGAGAGATCGTTGAGCTCGATGGTCACCTGCGGCCGCTCGGCGCGAAAGCGGGCGATGGCGGCGGGCACCAGGATTTTGGTGGCCACGCCAAAGCCGATGCGCAGGGTGCCGACATTGCCCGCCAGCACGTCGCGGGCGGTGCGCGAGAGCTGCTCGCTCTGGATGACTACAGCGCGGGCATTTTCATACAGCGCCCTGCCCAGTCCGGTGAGGCGAGTGGTGCTGGCGTTGCGCTCGAACAGCTCGCCGCCCAGCTCCTCCTCCAGTCGCCTTATCTGTTTGCTCAGGGCCGACTGGGTAACGTGCTGACGTACCGCCGCCTGGCCGAAGTGCAGCACCTCCCCCAGAGTGACGAAGGCTTTCAGATCCCGTAGCTCCATCAGGGCTCCTTTCATTCCTGTTGGGAATGCTGAGTGGTCATATTTGTCATTGGACGGAATTTTAGAAGTGATGGATGCTTATGCCAATTCATTTCGGGTACCCCGGCACGGGGGCGCCGAGTTATCAGAGATGGCTGACACCATCAGCGCAGAAGGAGCAACACCAGATGCATCATCACAAGTTCAACGACTTCCCGAGCGATTTTCTGTGGGGCGCCGCCTCCGCCGCCTATCAGGTGGAGGGGGGCTGGAATGCCGATGGCAAGGGGCCCTCGGTGTGGGATCTCTTCACCAAGCTGCCGGGCAAGACCTTTGAGGGGAGCAACGGCGATGTGGCGGTGGATCACTACCACCGCATGGAAGAGGACGTGGCGCTGATGGCCGAGATGGGGCTCAAGGCTTACCGCTTCTCGGTGAGCTGGCCGCGCATCTATCCCACCGGTCGGGGGGAGTTGAACGAGGCGGGTCTGGCCTTCTACGAGAAGCTGATCGACACCCTCTTGGCCCACCAGATCGAGCCGGTACTGACCCTTTATCACTGGGATCTGCCGCAGGCGCTGCAGGATGAGTACGGCGGTTGGGAAGACCGACGCATTATCGAGGATTTCGAGCGCTACTGCGTGACCCTCTATCAGCGCTTTGCCGGCAAGGTGAAGTACTGGGTGTCGCTTAACGAGCAGAACTACAACCTGACTAACGCCTATCAGCTCGGCACCCATCCGCCCGCTGTGCAGGATCGCAAGCGCTTCTTTGCCGCCAACCATATCGCGTTTCTGGCCAACGCCCGGGTGATCAAGGCGTTTCGCCAGCATGTGCCAAATGGCCTCATCGGCCCGAGCTTTGCTTACTCTCCTGCCTATCCGGCGTCGTGCGATCCGAAAGATATGCTGGCCTACGAGAACGCCGAGGAGTTCAACAACCTCTGGTGGCTGGATGCCTACTGCTTTGGCCGCTATCCGCAGGCGGCGCTCGCTTACTTGCGGGAAAACGGTGAGGCGCCGGAGATCCTGCCGGGCGATATGGAGCTGCTGCGAGAGGGGACGCCCGACTACATCGGCGTCAACTATTACTACACCCTGACCTACACTGATAACCCCTTGGGCGGTCAGACCCTGCAGCGGATCAACACCACCGGCAAGAAGGGTACTACGCCATCGAGCGGCATCCCCGGCCTCTACAAGACGGCACCCAATCCGCACCTTGAGACCAGCAACTGGGATTGGGCCATCGACCCGACCGGTATGCGCATCGCCCTGCGTCGCCTCTCTTCCCGCTATGGCCTGCCGCTGATGATCACCGAGAACGGTCTTGGCGAGTTCGACAAGCTGGAGGCGGGCGACAAGGTGAACGATGAGTACCGCATCGATTACCTGCGCAGCCACGTCAAGGCGTGCCAGGAGGCGATGCAGGATGGGGTGGAATTGCTCGGCTACTGCGCCTGGTCGTTCACCGACATCCTGAGCTGGCTCAACGGCTATCAGAAGCGCTACGGCTTCGTCTATGTGGAGCGTGACGAGCAGGGGGGCTCCCTTCGCCGGATCAAGAAAGCGAGCTTCCACTGGTACAGCCAGGTGATTGCGAGCCAGGGCAAGCAGCTCTGACGGTTTATCGCGTCGCGTAACCAGCGGGCCCGGGCAATCCCCGGGCCCGCGCTGTTTGTGGCGGGGGAGCGGGGATAAGCCGGTTTCTCAACGTGCGACTCATCCCTGTTTGTTGATTTTTGTCCTGCCAAAGCCGCCGACCCCTGCTATTATCTGCGGCCGAACATGAGCCAATAAAAATCAGGATATCGTGATGACTGACCACACTTTTATTCCCGGCAAGGACGCGGCGCTGGAAGACTCCATCGAACGCTTCCAGACCAAGCTGCAAGCCTTGGGCTTTGATATTGAAGAGGCCTCCTGGCTCAACCCTGTGCCGAACGTCTGGTCGGTGCATATTCGGGACAAAGAGTGCCCCCTCTGCTTTACCAACGGCAAGGGTGCCAGCAAGAAGGCGGCCCTCGCTTCCGCCCTTGGCGAATATTTCGAGCGTCTCTCCACCAACTACTTCTTCGCCGACTTCTATCTGGGCGAGCAGGTCGCCAACGGTGATTTCGTTCACTACCCGAACGAAAAGTGGTTCCCCATCGAGGGTGACCAGTTCCCGGCCGGTCTGCTAGACAGCTTCACCCGCAAGTTCTACAACCCGGACGGTGAAGTGACCGCCGACATGCTGGTGGATCTGCAGTCAAACAACGAGGAGCGCGGTATCGTCGCCCTGCCGTTCGAGCGTCAGTCCGATCACGAGACCGTCTACATCCCGATGAACATCATCGGCAACCTCTATGTCTCCAACGGCATGAGTGCTGGCAACACCAAGACCGAAGCGCGCACTCAAGCGCTCTCCGAGGTGTTCGAGCGCCACGTGAAGAACAAGATCATCGCCGAGGCCATCAGTCTGCCGCTGATCCCGGACGAGGTCATTGCCCGTTATCCGGGGATTGCCGCCTCCATCGCGGCGCTCGAAGCGGAAGGCTTCCCCATTTACAGCTTCGATGCCTCTCTGGGTGGTCGTTATCCGGTCATCTGCGTGGTGCTGCTCAACCCGAGCAACGGCACCTGCTTTGCCTCCTTCGGTGCCCACCCGCGCTTCGAAGTGGCCTTCGAGCGGACCGTCACCGAGCTGCTGCAGGGCCGTGGTCTCAAGGATCTCGACGTGTTTGTGCCGCCGTCATTCGACAACGAGCAGGTGGCGGATCACCACAACCTCGAGACCCACTTCATCGACTCCTCGGGCCTTATCAGCTGGGATCTGTTCAAGCAGGATGCGGACTTTGAGTTTGCCGATTGGGACTTCTGTGGCACCTCGCAGGAGGAGTTCGACCACCTGATCGGCATCTTCCATGAGCTGGAGCAGCCGGTCTATATCGCCGACTACGAGCATCTGGGGGTCTACGCCTGCCGCATTCTGGTGCCGGGCATGTCCGACATCTATCCGGCCGAAGATCTGCTGCTGGCCAACAACAACATGGGCGCCAACCTGCGCGAAGTGATCCTGGCGCTGCCATCACTGGATTGGGATGCCGAGCAGTACATGGCGTTGTTTGATCAACTGGATGAAGAGGGGCACGACGAGCGTACCCGTGTACGCGAGCTGCTGGGCATCGCCGCTGCCAAGGGGACCGCGCTGCACACCCTGCGCGTTGGCGAGCTGAAAGCCATGCTGGCGCTGGCCGCCGGTGAGCTGGAGACCGCGCTGGATCTCATCGACTGGACCATGGAGTTCAACCAGTCGGTGTTCACTGCCGAGCGTGCCAGCTACTACCGCGCTTTGCGTGCCTGCGTCGAGTTGTTCCTCGACGAGGAGCGCGACCCCGAGCAGTATCGCGCCGTCTTCACTCGCATGTATGGTGAAGAGACGCTGGCACAGGCATGGGCCAACGCCACTGGCGAAGCACGCTTCCACGGGCTGGAAGCGGCCGACCTGTCGCTCTCCCAGTTCCCGCTGCACCAGAAGCTGCTGGCGGCTTACGATAAGCTGCAGAAGGCCAAGCGAGCCCATCACTGGGCGTGATCGTTGTTGTAAAGGAAGGGGCCGTGTGGCCCCTTCTGTTTATCGTGCGGCAAAGCACGGGATTGTTATTCAAAGATGAAATAAAAAACAAAAAATACCCCTAAGGGGGTTGATGGCAGGGCAGGGGATGTGCTGTCGATCTGCAAAGATATCTTGCCAATACCATATTTCCATGATCGAAAATAAATTCTTTAAAATCATTGCATTAAAAATGTGATATTTCTGTTTCAGCTGATACCTGGTGTAAAGTGGCGTAGCCATCGCACTAAAATATTTGTAGTAAAATTACATTCGCACTCTGATAAACTTGATCAATGTCAATTTTGGCTATTTGGCCCTTTGTTATGATTTCAACAGGCAAAACATTCAGGTAGAAAATAATTGAAAGCTGAATCTCCATTCGATTGTCTCAAGCCCGAAGCCATCGCTGCACTGGCTGAAGACATCACCTATGCCAAGGCTACCAAGCCGGCATACAAGGTCATTCCACTGGCCATCACCGCAGGCGCTTTCATCGCCATCGCATTTATCTTCTACATCACAGTGACGACCGGAACTGGCTCCATGCCTTGGGGTATGGCCAAGCTGGTGGGCGGTCTCTGCTTCTCTCTCGGACTTATTCTCTGTGTGCTGCTCGGTGCCGAGCTGTTCACCTCCACCACCCTGACACTGGTGGCCAAGGCTGCCAATCGCATCAGCTGGGCTCAGCTGCTCAAGAATTGGGGTTTGGTCTACTTCGGTAACCTGATTGGCGGTCTGCTGATGGTGGCGCTGATCATCGTTTCTGCAGAGTACACGGCAGCAGACGGTCAGTGGGGCCTTAACGCCCTCAAAGTGGCCCAACACAAAATTCACCACACCTTCTTCGAAGCGGTGGCGCTCGGTATCCTCTGTAACCTGATGGTATGTCTTGCTGCATGGATGGCCTTTGGTGCCCGCAGCGCGACTGACAAGGTAGTGGTTATGCTGCTGCCGGTTGCCATGTTCGTTGCCTCAGGTTTCGAGCACAGCATCGCAAACATGTTTATGATTCCGGTTGGTATCGCTATCCACAGCGTGGCTAGTCCGGAATTTTGGCAGGCCATCGGCCAGGATCCGGCAACCTTTGCTGACCTGACCGTATCCAACTTCGTCCTACACAACCTCATCCCCGTGACCATCGGCAATATCATCGGTGGTGGCGTGATGGTTGGTCTGACTTACTGGTTTATCTTCCGTCGTCATCATTAAGGATGATTGCGGGATACTACATCAATACCGTGTGAGGTAATGAAAAATGGCAGAACTTAACGAACAGTTCCAAAAAGCATGGGAAGGCTTCGCGGCCGGTGAATGGCAGACCTCTGTCAACACCCGTGACTTCATCCAGAAGAACTACACCCCGTATGAAGGTGACGAGTCCTTCCTGGCTGGCGCGACCGAAGCGACCACCAAGCTGTGGGACAAGGTCATGGAAGGGATCAAAATCGAGAACCGCACTCATGCGCCGGTTGATTTTGATACTGACCTGCCCTCCACCATTACCGCACACGATGCCGGTTATATCGATCAGAGCCTGGAGCAGATCGTTGGTCTGCAGACTGACAAGCCGCTGAAGCGCGCCATCATCGCCAACGGCGGTATCAAGATGGTTAAAACTTCTTGCGAAGTGTACGGTCGTCAACTGGACCCGATGGTCGAGAAGATCTTCACCGAATACCGCAAGACTCACAACCAGGGCGTGTTTGACGTTTACACCAAAGACATCCTGAACTGCCGCAAGTCTGGTGTTATCACCGGTCTGCCGGATGCCTACGGCCGTGGCCGTATCATCGGTGACTACCGTCGTGTTGCTCTGTACGGTGTTGACTTCCTGATGGCCGACAAACTGGCCCAGTTCAAGTCCCTGCAAGCTGACCTGGAAAACGGCGTCAACCTGGAAGCCACCATCCGTCTGCGCGAAGAGATCTCCGAGCAGCACCGTGCCCTGGCACAGATGAAGGTGATGGCTGCCAAGTACGGTTGCGATATCTCCGTACCGGCCAAGAACGCTAAAGAAGCCGTACAGTGGACCTACTTCGCCTACCTGGCGGCAGTCAAGTCCCAGAACGGTGCAGCCATGTCCTTCGGTCGTACCTCCAGCTTCCTGGATATCTACATCGAGCGTGACCTGCAGAAAGGCCTGATCACCGAGCAAGAAGCCCAGGAGCTGATGGACCACATGGTCATGAAGCTGCGTATGGTTCGCTTCCTGCGTACTCCGGAATACGATTCACTGTTCTCCGGCGACCCGATGTGGGCGACCGAGACCCTGGCTGGTATGGGCGTTGACGGCCGTACCCTGGTCACCAAGAACAGCTTCCGTATGCTGAACACCCTGTACACCATGGGCCCGTCCCCTGAGCCGAACCTGACCATCCTGTGGTCCGAGAAGCTGCCGGTCGGTTTCAAGAAGTACTGTGCCAAGGTATCCATCGAGACCTCTTCCGTTCAGTACGAGAACGACGATCTGATGCGTCCGGATTTCAACAACGATGACTACGCCATCGCTTGCTGTGTATCCCCGATGATCGTTGGTAAGCAGATGCAGTTCTTCGGTGCTCGTGCCAACCTGGCCAAGACCATGCTGTATGCAATCAACGGTGGTATGGACGAGAAACTCAAGATCCAGGTCGGTCCGAAAACCGAGATGGTCAAGTCCGAGTACCTCGACTACAACGACGTAATGGATCGTCTGGACCACTTCATGGATTGGCTGGCCAAGCAATACGTTGCTGCGCTGAACATCATCCACTACATGCATGACAAGTACAGCTACGAAGCCTCTCTGATGGCGCTGCACGACCGTGACGTATATCGCACTATGGCGTGTGGTATCGCTGGTCTGTCTGTAGCGGCTGACTCTCTGTCTGCCATCAAGTACGCCAAGGTCAAGCCGATTCGTGACGAAGATGGCGTTGCCATCGACTTCGAAATCGACGGCGAATACCCGCAGTTCGGTAACAACGACGCTCGCGTTGATGATATCGCCTGTGACCTGGTTGAGCGCTTCATGAAGAAGATTCAGAAGCTGAACACCTACCGTGGTGCTGTTGCTACCCAGTCTGTTCTGACCATTACCTCCAACGTGGTATATGGCAAGAAGACCGGTAACACCCCGGATGGCCGTCGTGCCGGTGCTCCGTTCGGCCCGGGTGCAAACCCGATGCACGGTCGTGACCAGAAAGGTGCTGTTGCTTCCCTGACTTCCGTAGCCAAGCTGCCGTTCGCTTACGCTAAAGATGGTATCTCCTATACCTTCTCCATCGTTCCGAACGCACTGGGTAAAGATATGGAAGCCCAGAAAGCCAACCTGGCTGGCCTGATGGACGGTTACTTCCACCACGAATCCAACGTAGAGGGTGGTCAGCACCTGAACGTTAACGTGATGAACCGTGAAATGCTGCTGGACGCCATGGAAAACCCGGAGAAATATCCGCAGTTGACCATCCGCGTATCCGGTTATGCCGTTCGCTTCAACTCTTTGACCAAAGAGCAACAGCAAGACGTCATCACCCGTACCTTCACTGCTTCTCTGTAATCGAGAGATAGTGAGCAAAAACCGGCGCCAAGGCGCCGGTTTTTTTATGCGTGCGATTCAGGGGGAGTAATCATCCCCTGTGAATCGCCTCCAGTTCCATCGCAACCACAACAGTTGTTACTGGGTATTCGAAGAGGATTAAGGGGAGGGGCTCACCAGGATTGACCTAGGCCCCGTCTGTAATGCGATTATGCTTTATTAGCGCTCTAAGGGGATAGGCGGTTGCTTTGCCTGCCATTTCATCAGTGTTGCTATGGCTCGTGGAACAGCTGATCAGGTTTAAGGGGTGAACAGAGGCGCCATCGCGGGTATCAAGCAATACCCATAAGCCTGTGACTATGGAATCATTCTCTGCCTCTCTCAATGCGTAGCTGGGAGGGGGTCTGGTTTAGCCAGCCAGATATGTGTGAAGCTACAAACCCTGCTTGCAGAAACAACAAGGGCTGCACATTGTGCAGCCCTTGTCTCTGGAGAATAGCGGGTTGAGCGTGTCAGCTGGCCCAGGTGATGATGTGATCGATCCATTCACCCGCCTGATCCTCGTGAATGACTTTGCCACGGACGGATTGACCAGCCTGATGCATCGCGGAACGACTGCCGGTCAGCAGAGGATGCCACTCTGGAAGAGCGTCACCTTCAGACAGCAGGCGATATGCGCAAGTTGAGGGGAGCCAGTCATATTCGGCGATCTTGTCATGGGTGATCTGCAGACAGTCAGGCTCTTTTTTGAAACGATTGGCGTAATCAGAGCACTGACAGGTCTTGGTGTTAAGCAAATTGCAGGCGACATTGGTGAAAACCAGTTCGTCGGTATCTTCATCGATCAGCTTGTTGAGGCAGCATTTTCCGCAACCATCGCAGAGGGATTCCCATTCGGATTCAGTCATCTGCTGCAGACTCTTGGTCTGCCAAAAGGGGGCTTGCATCATACCGCTCACTTATTACACCTGATAAAACGCGTGGTTATACCCCTTGTTACCCGGTATTTCAAGGAGAGGGTCACTCCGGGGGGAAAATTGTCGTGATCAGCTCAAATGAATGCAATGACTTTCAGCCTCATCATATTACTCAAACGGGTTCGCTGGTGGGCAGGAAGTCCCGAAGGTTTGAATACTTGGGCTGCATGATTGTCCAGTTCAGGTTTTATTTTCTGCTTCTTTATCCGTTACATCTTTTGATGTTTGTCTGCTTGCAGTAAGCAGGGTCAAATGATCTCCGATGCCTACCGTCAGGCTGTTGCACGCTTGTCTTTCAAATAAAGCCGCTGGTCACATATTGTTTGCGCCCTTCTGTCACTGCGACCCGCGGGAGAGCCTGCGTAGGCTTTCGTTTTTTGTCTTAATGATTGAGATAGATATCTTGCTCTGCATAGGCCAGCAGAGGTGTGCCGAGGTTAGTCCGTTTCGCGCCAAAGAAGCGGGTGAGTACGCCAGATTGCTGTCCCAGTCGCTGCAGCTTGACGTGATCCAGCTCGATCTGCTCGGGTAGCCAGGTAAATACAGCGGCGCAATGACCATTGCCAAGACTGCGCTCCAGAGTTTGCTGCCAGTTCTTGATTTTGGGGCTATGTACCACCAGCACTCTCTTGGGATCGATCCCTCGCTCTTCCAAGCGGCTGACTGTGGGGCGTCCCGGAGGGGCGATCAGCAAGATCCAGCCGGTATGAGCCTCCCCAAGCTTTGTCAGCTCGCTCAGAAACTGATCATCAGGCTGGATAGTCACACCATAATGAGCCAACTCCGCTTTGCAGGCGGTTCTGGTTGGCCAGGGCTTGCTCATGACACGATTCATCGCAAAGGGCAGTGAGTGCAGGGGCTGGTTCATATATGGGGTTCCTGTATGGATATCCAAGCTGTATGCGCATACAGTAGTTCTATCCTGTGGCAGTGACAAGGTGTTTTTGCTGAAAAATGTGATGGTGTTGGCATGTGTCGTTAGTAAGGTTATGTTTTTAAACACTATTTAATATAAATCTGGTTGGGTGTTTTTCGTACTATGGACAAACCTTGCGTAACCGCCCATGGTTATACAGGTCATTTACAGGAGGTGCCGCCATGGATATCAGTACCTTGCAACGTCTTGATGCCAACATCTTGCTGGGCATCATCAATGAGAAGCTAAGGCTTGAATGTGACGGGTTGGAGGAGTTGCTGGCCTATTACGATATGAGTGAAGAGCAGTTGGCAGGGCGTCTGGATCAGATTGGGTACCATTACGATCCATTGAGCAATCAGTTCAAAGCACATCTTTAAGGATGCAATGATTGCTTCATATTTATACGGTAATTTTTCAGGCACATTGAAATCGGTTTCAATGTGCCGTCTTGCTGCCTATTTTCAGGGATTTTCAAGGCTTGGCAATCTCTGAAAACCTATTCATGCCAGAATATTTTTATTGTTTCATTAAGCTTATGATAATAAAGGGAATGTTTGTTTTTATGCGATCAATTAAAGGAAAGGGTTTTCAAGCTTTTCAGGCTGTTTTTATCGGTTAAAGTGTGACTTGCGTTAACTTTTAATTCTGCCGCTTTAGTTAGTATTCTCACGCCGGTACATATTTTGAGATAACAACAGCGCCGGTCCCGCAAGCGGGATAACAATTTTATTTGTAACGAAGGAATATGGTTTATGGCTACCAAGAAGAAGACAGACCAGGATCTCCAACTGGATAAAGATCAGCTCAAGGCGAGTATCGTGCGTCACCTGCGTTCTACCTTGGGAACAAGCGAACAGAAAGCCTCTCCCGAAGCGTGGTGGAAAGCCACTGCTGCGGCTGTCAATGAACAGGTGTACGAGCGCCTGACCCGCACTCAGCAGACTCATTTCAAGAAAGATACTCGTGCGATTCACTATCTCTCTGCTGAATTCCTGATGGGACGATTGACTTCCAACAACCTGCACAACCTCTCCCTCTACAAGACTTGCGAAGAGGCGCTGGGCGAACTCGGTCTGGAACTGACCGACCTGTGCGAACAAGAGCCGGACATGGCACTTGGCAACGGCGGCCTGGGTCGTCTGGCTGCCTGCTTTATCGACTCGCTGGCCACTCTGAACTATCCGGCGGTTGGTTACGGTATCCACTACGAACACGGTCTGTTCCGTCAGGAAATCCAGGATGGCCGCCAGATCGAGCGTCCGGACTCCTGGCGTGAATATGGCAACCCATGGGAGATCTGCCGCCCCGAGTCGGTGCAAGAAGTGCCGCTCTATGGCTACGTCGAGACCGTGTTTGGTGACAATGGCGGCCTGAAGAAGGTATGGCACGCCGGTCGCAAGATTAAAGGGGTGCCTTGGGATATTCCGGTGGTCGGTTTTGGCGGTCACACCGTCAACATCCTGCGTTTGTGGGAATCCCGCGCCTCCGAGTTTTTCGACTGGGACGTGTTCAACGCTGGTGGTTACATCGACTCCCAGGCTGAGAAAGCCCAGGCCGAGACCATCTCCAAGGTGCTGTATCCGAACGATGAGACCGATGCAGGTAAAGAGCTGCGTCTGATCCAGCAGTACTTCTTCTGTGCTTGCTCCATCAAGGACATCATGCGCCGCTACAAGCGGGTCCATGGCAGTGACTTCAGCAACTTTGCCGCGCAAATTGCCATTCAGCTTAACGATACTCACCCGACTGTCGCCATCCCGGAACTGATGCGGGTGCTGGTTGACGAGGAAGATCTGAACTGGGATGCCGCTTGGGCTATCTGCTATCAGGTCTTCTCTTATACCAACCACACTCTGCTGCCGGAAGCGCTGGAGAAGTGGTCAGTCAGCCTGTTCGAGAAAGTACTGCCTCGCCATCTGGAGGTGATTTACGAGATCAACGCCCGCTTCCTGAACGAGTGGGTGGAGCCCAAGTGGCCGGGCAACGATGCTATCAAAGCCAAGCTCTCCATCATCGAAGAGGGAGATGTGCGCAAGGTTCGCATGGGCAACCTGTGCGTGATCGGTTCGTCCAAAGTGAACGGTGTGGCCGAGATCCACTCCAAGCTGGTGAAGGAAGATCTCTTCCCCGAGTATGCCGAGCTGTGGCCGGAAAAAATGTGCAACGTGACCAACGGGGTGACCCCGCGTCGCTGGCTGCTGGCGTGCAACCCGGAACTGGCTGGCCTCTACAACGAAGTAGTGGGCAAGGAGTGGCCGCTGCAACTGGACAAACTGCGTGGCGTGGTGAAGTTTGCCGACGACAAGGCGTTCCAGCAGCAGTTCATGACCATCAAGCGTCACAACAAAGAGAAGCTGGTCAAGGTCATCAAAGACGAAACCGGTATCGATGTCAGTGCCGAGGCGATCTTTGACGTTCAGATCAAGCGTCTGCACGAGTACAAGCGCCAGCAGCTGAATCTTATTCACATCATGGCGCTCTATCGTCGCCTGCTGGCCAACCCGGACTATGACATGCATCCGCGCGTGTTTATCTTCGGCTCCAAAGCGGCGCCTGGTTACAAGCTGGCCAAAGACATCATCTATGCCATCAACAAGCTGGCGGATAGGGTCAATAACGATGCTCGTATCCAGGGCAAGCTGAAAGTGGTGTTCATGCCGAACTACCGCGTGAGTCTGGCCGAGAAGCTGATCCCGGCGGCAGATGTCTCCGAGCAGATCTCCACTGCAGGTTACGAAGCATCCGGTACCGGCAACATGAAGATGGCACTCAACGGTGCAATCACCATCGGGACGCTGGATGGGGCCAACATCGAGATCGCCGAAGAGGCGGGTGCCGAAAACTGTGCCATCTTCGGTCTGAACGTGGACGAAGTGAAGTCGCTGAAGGCGCGCGGTTACAACCCGTACGACTTCTATTATGCCAACTCCGAGCTCAAAGCCGTGCTGGACTGGTTTGATACCGACTACTTCACGCCTGGTCGTCCGGGTGAGCTGGCCTCCATCAAGCGCTCCTTGCTGGAAGGGGGAGACCCTTACCTGACCCTGGCGGACTTCCAGTCCTACTCGGATGCACACAAGCTGATCGATACCTGGTATCGGGATCCGGCACTGTGGGCGAAGAAGGCCATCATCAACTCGGCCACCATGGGCAAGTTCAACTCCGACCGCTCTATTCAGGACTATGTGGATCGGATCTGGGATCTGAAGGCCTGCAACATTGGCTAATCGGATTCATAAATGAGAAAACCCCCGCAATGCGGGGGTTTTTGTTTATTGGGGGGAGCTGGATCAGAGGATATCGCCAACGAAGTAGGCCAGCAGGGCGAGCAGCACGGTAAAGACCACGTTCAGAGCCATACCGGCTTTCATCATCTCCCTTTGGCGGATGTGGCCACTGGCAAAGACGATGGCATTGGGCGGCGTGGCGACCGGCAGCATAAAGGCACAGGAGGCACCGATAGCGATTAGCACAGACATCACCACAGGTGATACCCCCAGCGCCTCGGCGACACCGGCAAACAGGGGAACCAACAGCGCGGCGGTGGCGGTGTTGGAGACCAGCTCGGTCAGGAACACCACGAAGGCGGCCAGCATAAGCAATACGACAAAAATGTTGGCGTTGGAGAGCACGGCCGACAAATGGCTGGCCAGGAATGCGCTGGTACCAGTGGCCTTGAGAATGGCGCTCAGAGTCAAACCGCCGCCAAACAGCATCAGCACGCCCCAGTCGGTGTTCTGGTTGACGTCATCCCAGCTGGCGACACGGCTGACCACGATGGCTACGATGGCGCCCATGGCAATCAGGGTGTCGAGTTGCGGAATACCGCCAAAGGCGTTGGAGATGGGTTGTGAGCCGATCCAGAGCACAACAGTGGTCAGGAAGATTGCCAGCGTCACTTTCCGCTCGCGGGTCCAGTTGATGGTGACATCCTGGATCTCGACGCGGTGGCTGAGACGCGGGCGGGTTACCAGATAGAGCAGGGCAATGCCGCAGGGCATCAGGATCAGCACTACTGGAACACCGAATTTCATCCAGTCAGTGAAGCCAATCCCCATCTGGGCTGCTGCGATGGCGTTGGGTGGGCTACCCACCAGGGTACCGATGCCGCCGATACTGGCGCTGTAGGCGATCCCCAGCAATACGAAGACGAAGGTGGCGCGCTCTTTTTTGCTATCGAGGCGTGCCAGCATACCGATCGCCAGTGGCAGCATCATGGCGGTGGTAGCGGTGTTGCTGATCCACATCGACATGGCGGCTGTGATGGTAAAGAGCAGGATCACGCCCCAACCCAGATGACCATTGGCCAGGTGCATCACCTTGCCTGCCATCAGGGTATCCAGTCCCTGTTTGGAGAGGGCTGCCGCGAGGGCGAAACCGCCAAAAAAGAGGAACAGGATCGGGTTGGCAAAATCGGTGAGGGATTTGCTCATGTCAAACACCCCGAGCACGGTAGCCAGCAGGGGTACCAGCAGCGCGGTGATGGTGACGTGCAGTGCTTCGGTCAGCCAGAGGATGGCGATAAAGACCAGAATGCCCAGCCCCTTGTTGACCATGGGGTCAAACGGGAGCCTGGCGAGCATGGCACAAAGTAGCAAAACATCCAGGATGACGATCCCTGATTTGATGTCCAGCCAGCGAGATGGAGCAGAGGGTACAGCTGATGTGTGCATAATGTTCTCTCGGTTAATTTATGGTTGTTTTTGTGTTGCCGAGATTACATCCATTCACTTGTTTGAAACAGACTCACATGTTGAAAATCAGCCTCTACTCACATACTCATTGGTAAAAATGAGGAAATAAACACATAAATAAAACATGTGCGAAATATAAATCAAACATCCATGAACTGTTCCAGCCACTGCTTGAACATGTTCTTGGGCAAGGAGCCATTTATCTGGTTCACCAGTTTGCCCTGTTTGAAGACCATCAGGGTGGGGATGCTGCGAATGGCGTAACGGGCGGCAATGGTGCTCTGCTGCTCGGTATCGACTTTGACAAAGCGCATCCGTGGTTCGAGTTCATGGGCAACCTCATGAAATACCGGAGCAAACTGCTGTCAGGGGCCGCACCAGCTGGCCCAGAAATCGACCACGACCGGGATATCTGAGTTGATCAGGGTATCGAAGTTATCCGCATTCCCGAGGCAAGGGGTCTGGCTGAACAGGAGGGCTTTGCAGCGCCCGCATTTGGCAGATGTATCGATATGGGTAACGGGCAGGCGGTTCCTGGTAAAGCAGTGGCTACAATAAGTAGTGATAAATGACATAATTGGTTCCTTCTAAATCAGCTCTGGCTGGGGATATGATGAAAAGCCAGAATGAAGCAATCGCGAAACAATAGCGAAATATCAGAGCAATAACGGTAACACAGTGCCCAGCGGGAGTGGATAATTCCCCCAGGGTTCATTGCCTGACCGGATAATTCAGCGACCACCAGATGAGAGTCGAGACGGGATGAATAAAGGATCACGGAAAAACCGTGCTGTGCCAGGGCTGATTGTTGCCCTGCTGCTTGCCTTTTCGGGCTACTGCTGGCAGTCGCTCAGTCAGCAGCAAAAGGCCCACGACCTGAACGACGCGGCCGAGGTGGTGCTGAACCGGATGAACGCCGATACCGTCTATCTGCTTGGGCGGGAGCAGGCCAATGACAGCAATGTCCAGCAGCGCCTGAACCAGTTATCCATCACCCTTGACGGTTTTGTACGGGAAGTCAGAAGTGATCCCGAGCTGGTGCAAGACGATCTCTCCCAGGCACTGCTTGAGGACATGGACACCTATCTGATGGCGCTGGCCAGGCTTCATGCCATTGAGATGGCTATCGAGTACCTCAATGCGCCCCTGCAGGCCCAGATTAAAAAGGTGCGGGGGATAAGCCCGTCAGACAGTGCTCTCCATCGCGACCTGGAGGAGCTGGCGCAACTGAGCAACTATCTGCAGCGCAGTTGGGACAAACGTGAACAGACTACGCTGGACCAGCTGCAACAGCAGTTGCAATCCCGTTATGGCAACTTGCCGGAGATCGCTACCCTGATCCGCCTGAGCAAGGAGATGAGCCAGCAGGTGATTGCCTATCACACCTTGCGTTACCAGCTCATCGACATGCATGTGATCGAGAGTCTGGTGCGCTGGAAACTCGACAAGCTGGAGCGCGCCTCCTCTTTGATGAACCGCTTCTATCTGATGGTGCTGTGCGGGGCTTTGATCTGCTTTGCGCTGGTGGCCTTCACCCTGTGGCGCCGCAACCAGAAGCTGAGCGAGTTGTCGCGCCAGACCGGCTTGCTGGCCCAGGCCAAAAGCGATTTTCTGGCCAACATGAGCCATGAGATCCGCACCCCCATGAATGCCATCATAGGTTTTAGCTCGCTGGCACTGCAGACCGAACTGGATCAGCAACAGCGGGACTATCTGGGCAAGATCAAATCCTCATCCGATACCCTGCTGTTGCTGATCAACGACATCCTTGATTTGACCAAGGTGGAGTCAGGCAAGCTGACGTTGGAGGAGATCGACTTCGATCTCAGCGAGCAGCTCGATTCGCTGGCGGGCATGTTTGCCGATCTGGCGGAGCGCAAACACGTGGAAGTGGTTATTCGCAAGTCACCGGAGGTGCCGGTCTTCTTGCGTGGGGATCCCTTGCGACTG
This sequence comes from Aeromonas sp. FDAARGOS 1404, assembly GCF_019047085.1. Taxonomy (NCBI): domain Bacteria; kingdom Pseudomonadati; phylum Pseudomonadota; class Gammaproteobacteria; order Aeromonadales; family Aeromonadaceae; genus Aeromonas; species Aeromonas sp. FDAARGOS 1404. The sequence goes on along the minus strand of NZ_CP077237.1, from coordinate 265,315 downwards.
GGACAAGTGCTGGTCAATCTGGTGAACAACGCCATCAAGTTTACCGAACGCGGTGAAGTCGAAGTCTGCATCGAGCTGGCCAATCCTCACCCAATGCGGATCCGCTTCAGTGTTCGCGATACCGGCATCGGCATTGCCGAAGAGAAGCAGACCCAACTGTTTCAGGCGTTTACCCAGCTGGAGGCGGGCAATACCCGCAAATATGGCGGCTCGGGTCTTGGGCTCAACATCTCCCAGCGGCTGGTGGAGCTGATGGGGGGGCGGATCACCGTAGAGAGCAAGCCTGGCGTCGGCTCTCTGTTCAAGTTCGATATCCCGATGGCGCAGGCGGTCTACGGCGTGGCTGGACGGAAAGTCTTCTTCGAGAACCAGCCGTTGGTGATGGTGATGGATGACAACGAACTGGTGCTGGATCTGGCCCGGGACATTCTGACACGCGCGGGAGTGCGGGTGCTGCCGGTTAACTCCCTTTCCCGCGCCCGTCAGCTGCTCCGTGAAGAGGGACCGAATCTGCGGTTGGCGATCCTCGACTGGCGCATGGGTCAGGAGGATGGGCTCGATCTGGCGCTGGAGATGTATCAGCACAGCCAGTGGCGGCGGATCCCCATCCTGATGATCAGTGCCTGGGCCAGAGAGGGGCTACACGCTAGGATGGACAGCATGGGGCTGACCCATTTTCTGCCCAAACCGATGACCGAAAATGCCCTGCTGGCCAAGGTGGACGAGCTGCTTAACGGCAGCTCCTACGAACTCAACCTGCGCAAGGCCGAGGCACAGGGGGATCAGCAACACTTCAAATCCCTGTTGCAGGGTACCCGAGTGCTGTTGGCGGAAGATAACCGGGTCAATCAGCAGCTCATCATCGAGTATCTGCGGCGCGTCGATGCGGTGGTGTGTGTGGTCAGCAATGGTCGGGAGGCGGTGGAGCGGGTCGCCGAGCAGCCTTTTGACGTGATCCTGATGGATTTGCAGATGCCGGTGCTGGACGGACTCGATGCCACCCGCCAGATCCGCAAGATGGTCGACAAACACGATGTGCCCATCATTGCCCTCACCGCCAGTGCCATGCCCGGTGACAAGGAGCGCTGCCTGGGGGTGGGGATGAATGGCTATGTCACCAAGCCGGTGAGCAAGCTGGATCTCTACAACAACCTGCTGCAGTGGGTAAAGCCGCAAGGGGTGGAGCAGGCGGGGATCATGGAGGTTAAACCGCCGGATATGATCGGGATCCTCGATCTGCAGGATGCACTCAAGCGGCTGGAGCAGGACAAGGAGGCGTTGCAGATCCTGTTCAAGCTGTTCATGTCGGAGCACAAGGACGATCTGTGGGAGATCCGCTCCGCCCTGCGCCGTCAGCAGCCCGAGGTGGCCAGCAAGCTGCTGCACACCCTCAAGGGGGTGTCTGCCAATATCTCGGCGGCCCGTCTGCAATTGGTGGCTGGCGAGCTGGAGTGGCGCTTGCGGCAAAACGAGGTGCTAAGCGAGACGGATCTGGAGCAGTTGCAACAGGTCTTTAGCCAGACCCGGGAAGAGGTGTCACACTTCCTGTTGACCGGTGAGCAGCATGAAAATTCGTATAATCCCTATTCATCAGGGGATGAGCGCATGTCACAGTGAATTAAATAGTAATTATTCTCAACCATCCCGGTTCGGGATATGATGAGCTTTCGTTCGAATCGCCTCCAGCCGGAGGCGATTGTTTTCATTCTTCTATTTCTGCGTGGCTTCTCTGATGGCCGCTCCTTGGAGCGGTCACGGGCAGAGAGCGCTAAAGGTTGGTGGTGTGAGCGTATTTCTACGATTGAGCTGGTTTTTCAAGGAGCAGTGGCCCCGTTATCTGGCTGCCATCTCCCTGCTGCTGATGGTGGCCCTGTTGACCGTTATTCCGCCCAAAGTGGTGGGCTGGGTGGTGGATGGCATCACCAAGGGCGGTCTCGACATTGGCACCCTGATGCGCTATCTGGCGGGGCTGTTTGGTCTGGGTGTGCTGATTTATCTGCTGCGCTACGTCTGGCGGGTGATGCTGTTCGGTGCCTCTTACCGTCTGGCCTATGTGTTGCGCAATCGCCTGTTCAGTCATTTCACCCGGATGAGCCCCGATTTTTATCAGCGCCACCGTACTGGCGATTTGATGGCCCATGCCACCAATGACATTCAGGCTGTGGAGATGACCGCTGGCGAAGGGGTGCTGACTCTGGTGGACTCCATCATGGTCGGGGTATTGGTGCTCTCCATCATGTGCAGCCAGTACTCCTGGCAGTTGACGCTGGCCTCCTTGCTGCCGCTGCCGGTGATGGCCTATTTCATGAACCGCTTCGGCACCCAGATCTACACCCAGTTCAAGGCGGCGCAAGGGGCCTTCTCCAGGCTCAACAACAAGACCCAGGAGGCCCTTTCCGGCGTGCGGGTGTTGAAATCCTATGCGGTTGAATCGCTGGAAGATGAAGGCTTTGCCGAGCTGACCAAACAGGCGGGGGAGCGCAATATGGCGGTGGCCCGCATCGATGCCAAGTTCGATCCGGTCATCTATCTCTGTATCGGTTGCTCCTACTTCCTCGCGGTGGCGGGGGGCAGTGTGCTGGTGCTGCGCGATGAGCTGACTCTGGGTGAGCTCACCAGCTTCACCATGTACCTCGGCCAGCTGATCTGGCCGATGTTTGCCATCGCCTGGCTGTTCAACATCATCGAGCGGGGCAGCGCCGCCTACTCCCGTATCGAAAGCCTGCTGGGGGAGCTCAGCGATATCGAAGAGCCCGCCCAGCCGGCCGCGTTTACCTCTGCCTTTCCTTTGCAGATCAAAGGGGTGAGCTATCAACTTGAGCAGCGCACCCTGCTTGCGGATATCGACGTTACCCTCAAGCAAGGGGGGATGCTCGGGGTGGTGGGGCGCACCGGGGCAGGCAAGAGCTCCCTGCTCAAGCTGTTGATGCGCCTTGCCAATCCGACTCACGGTTCGATTGTCATGGGTGGCGTTCCGATTGACCAGCTGCCGCTCGCCACACTGCGCAGCCAGTTTGCCTATGTGCCGCAGGAGCCATTCCTGTTTTCCACCACTATCGCCGCCAATATCGCCCTGGGCAAACCCGATGCGAGCCGCGAGGAGGTCGAACGGGTGGCACGCATTGCCTGTGTCCACGATGATATCGTGCGTTTCCCCAAGGGTTATGAGACCGAGGTCGGGGAGAAAGGGGTGACCCTCTCCGGCGGCCAGAAACAGCGGCTGGCCATTGCCCGCGCCCTGCTGCTGGATGCACCCATTCTGGTGCTCGATGATGCGCTCTCGGCGGTGGATGCCCACACCGAGCAGCAAATTCTGCATTCCCTCAAGGCCCATCGTCGCACCCTGATCCTGGTCAGCCATCGCATGACGGCGGTGGAGCAGGCCGACGAGATCCTGGTGCTGGAGCAGGGGGCCGTCAGCGAGCGGGGTCATCACGGTGCCCTGATGGCGCACAATGGTTGGTATGCAGATATGGTGCGTTATCAGCGACTTGAAGAAGCGGTGGAGGAGAGCCTGTGAATCCGACCATTAAACGACTGCTCGCCTACTGCGCCCGCTATCCTCGCTGGCTGATCCAGGCGGGGATTTGCCTGCTGCTTGCCACCGGCGCCGAAGTGGCCGGGCCGCTGCTGATCAAGCTTTTTATCGATGACTATCTGGCGCCACGCAATATCGTGCTGCCCACCATTGCTTTGATTGCAGCGGGCTATCTGGGTTTGCAGGTGCTCTCGGCGGCGGGTTTCTATTTGCAATCCTTGCGCTTTAACCGTATCGCTCAGGCGGTGGTGCAAACCCTTCGCGAGCAGGTATTTGCCACCGCCATTCGCTTGCCGGCCCGCTACTTTGACAAGCATCGCTCCGGCTCGCTGATTTCCCGCATCACCAACGACACCGAGGCGATCATGAACCTCTATGTGCAGGTGATCGGCTTACTGGTGCAAAAGGTGGTGCTGTTGTGCGGCATCCTCATCTCCATGGCGCTGCTGGATCTGCGGCTGATGCTGGTCTGCTCCCTGTTGCTGCCCGCAGTGGGGGGGGTGATGTGGCTCTACCAGAAACTGAGCGTGCCGGTGGTGCGAGCGACCCGCAGTCTGCTCTCCGACATCAACAGCCGCCTCAACGAGTCGCTGCAGGGGATGCCGGTGATCCAGGCGATGGTGCAGGAGCGCCACTTTGCCAACGCCTTTGCCGAGGTGAACCAGCAACACTGGTCGGCACGGATCAAGAGCCTCAAGATCAACGGCATTTTGCTGCGTCCGCTCATCGATCTCTTCTACATGATGGTGCTGATCGGCCTGTTGGCGCTGTTTGCCCATGAGGGGGGGAGCCACGCGGGTGCCATTCAGGTGGGGGTGCTCTACGCCTTTATCAGCTATCTTGGGCGGATGATCGAGCCGCTCATCGAGATGACCAACCAGCTCAACCAGCTGCAGCAGGCGATGGTGGCTGGGGAGCGGGTCTTTGCCCTGCTCGATGAAACCCGCGAGAGCACCGACGGCGAGCTGCGCCCGCTGGAAGGAAGGGTCAGTTTCGAGCGGGTGAGCTTCTCCTACGATGGCGAACAGCAGGTGCTGCGCGACATAAGCTTTACCGCCAAACCGGGCCAGATGCTGGCGCTGGTGGGGCATACCGGCAGCGGCAAGTCCACCATCATCAGCCTGTTGATGGGCTTCTATCCGCTGGATCAAGGACAGATCCGCTTCGATGATCACGCACTGGATACCCTGTCGCTGGCGGCGGTGCGCCGCAGCATCGGGCTGGTGCAGCAAGATCCCTTTATCTTCGTCGGCACTTTGGCGGAGAACCTGCGTCTCGGCCGCGCCGGCATAGATGACGCGCGGCTCTGGCTGGCGCTGAGCGAGGTGCAGCTGGCCGAGTTTGTGCGCAGCCTGCCACAGGGGATCAACACCCTGATGGAGGAGGGGGGCAAGAATCTCTCCGCCGGTCAGCGGCAACTGCTCTCCTTTGCCCGGGCGCTGGTGGGGGATCCGCGCATCCTCATTCTGGATGAAGCGACGGCCAGCGTAGACTCCCAGACCGAGCTGGCGCTGTCGCAGGCGATCTCTGCTGCCCGTCGTGGCCGCACCACCATCGCCATCGCCCACCGCCTCTCGACCATCGTCGATGCGGACGAGATCCTGCTGCTCTCCCGCGGTCAGGTGAACGAGCGGGGTACCCATGGTGAGTTGATGGCCCTCGGCGGTCACTATGCCCAGCTGTTCGAGATGCAGAGTCAGGGGGCCTGGCTGGAAGAGAAGCGCGCCTGATCGACACATTTGCTGTAACGGCGACATGAACGAAAAGAGGGAACCGGTGCGGTTCCCTCTGTTTTTTTGCGTTGGGCAAAGGTCGTAACCGTGATCCCTGTGCTTGTCGAATGGCGCAGATGCAGGCAACATGTTGTTTACATTAACTCATCGGATCAGTTCGCATATGGATTTGCAACGCTTCAAAGCCAATCTGGCGCTTCGGCTGTTTGCCTGGCGCTATATTCCCGTCATCGGGTTTTGTGCCCCGATCATCGAAGAGATGAACGCCAAAGCGCTGCGCATTCGCATTCCTCTTGGCTGGCGTACCCGCAACCACCTGGGCAGCATGTATTTTGGCGCGCTGGCGACCGGCGCCGATCTGGTAGGTGGTCTACTGGTGATGGAGAAGGGGCGGCAGCGGCGCAAGAAGGTGCACTTCGCCTTCAAGGATGTGCAGGGGGAGTTTTTGAAACGACCGGAGGGGGATGTGCAGTTCGACTGCGCAGCGGGGGAGGAGATTGACGCCATGATCGACGAGTCGCTGGCAAGCGGTCAGCGCATTAATCGCCCCATCCGGGTGGTGGCCACCTGCCCGTCATTGAACGGGGATGAGGCGATGGCGCGTTTTGTGCTGACCCTGTCGATCAAGGCCAGCTAGCGGGTTGCCGGAGAGTGGCTCCCCGAAACGGGTTTAGCCAATCTCCGGGCTGACACCCTCTTTCACCACGACCTTCATGCCGTTGAAGTTGACCACCTGTTCGGCCACGATCTTGCAGCGCTTGCGGGTCTCGACCTGACCGTCCACCTCGACCAGCCCTTCGGCAACGAGGGCTTTGGCGGCGCCGCCACAATCGGCCCATCCCTGATGTTTGATAAGATCACACAAGGCAACGAAGGGGTGACCTTCGAGCAGAAACGTTTCCATGGGAAATCCTCTAGATGGATGAATGCCGGATACAGCAGGGCGACTATTTTAGGCAGTTCGCTCAAGCAAAGAAAGGAAGAGGGGCCACTCGCTGCGAAAAAGTGGCTGATTGTCCTTGAGGTGGCGCTTTCGCAAGACCTGATGGAGAGGTGAGAGGGCCACCCGTGACGTATCGTGACGCACCTCGTCCCTGCTGGTGTGCCCACACTCTCCCCTGACTGTTAGGATCGGGCCACTTTCAATGGCCCAAGGAACTTTCCATGACACTCTCCCGCCTGCTGCTGGCATGCAGCGCCCTTACTCTGTGCGGTGTCGCGCAGGCCAGTACTCCGGTGCAGGTCTCGCTGCCCGGGGTCAATTTGCCCGCGTCCCATCAGGTGGAAGGGGCGCGCGCCTCGCTGCTCTACGGTCGGACCGGTCAGGTGAAGGGCATTGATCTGCCGATCTTCGCCCTCTCCGATGTGGATCAGTTCAGCGGTCTGCAGCTCGGGATTTTCCTCGGTGCTGGTCGGGTGCGTCACCAGTTTGGCGGGGTCGCTATCAGCGCCATCAACTGGCACGAAGGGCAGGATACCGGCGTCAATCTGGGGCTGGTCAACCTGACCAACAATGTACAGGGGCTTAACTGGGGGGCGGTCAATATCGCCAAGGGCAATGCGCTGGCCAACGTCGGCTTCGTCAATTATGCCGAGCGTACCACCTTCCAGATTGGCTTTATCAATGCGACCAAGCACCTCGATGGCTTGCAGATCGGGCTGGCCAACTATGCCGCCAACGGCGTGTTCCCCATTCTGCCACTGGTGAACTTCCAGAAATCGTTCTGACCAAGGCAGTTCGCTTTGCGTTAAGGGCCTCTGCTGATTACCCTGTGCCTCTTGCAACTTGTGATAGGCGAACAGAGGTAATCGATGACGGCAGGGCAAATGAGTGCAATCGGGATCGGCTGGGATGTGCGTGGCTGGCAGGGCAGTGCCCAGGCGGTGGCCGTGGTGGGCTGGCAGGCCGAATCCAACCGCCTGCACTGGCTCGGGGTGTCGCCGCTGTTTCGTCTGAGCTCGCGGGTGGCGCCAGATCTGGCCGCTCTGCTGCGTCCCGCCCTGCAAAACGAGCTGACCCTGATGCAGGTAGAAGCCTGCCCGCAACTGGCGCTCGGTATCGATGCGCCGCTCGCCTTTCCCCGCGCCTTGCGGGATCTGCTCAACGGCCAGCCACACAGCTGCGCCGTGCCCGAGCGGGAGATAGACAACCCCTACGCCTATCGCGACTGCGAGCGCTGGCTGTATCAGCAGTACGGCAAAAAGCCGCTGTCGGCCACCTTCGACCGGCTCGGCAACAACGCCACCCTGGCGCTCTCCATGCTGCCGCAGCTCTCTGATCTGCAACTGGTGCCGACAGTTGCCCCGAAGGCCAGTCGTGCCGTGCTGGAGGTCTATCCGGCATTGGCCAAAGTGGGCGGCAAGGCCTCCCCGGCACGGCCCGAGCTGGCGGCGCAGCTGCCTGCGGATGTGCTGGTCGGCACCGATCGCTATGATGCGGCGCTCTGCGCCCTGATGGCGCTGCAATATGCCGCTGGTGGCAAGGTGACGGTATTGCCTGAGCTGATTTCGCCACCCAGTGACATGCCGTGTGATGAGGGATGGGTCTATCACTTTGCCCGTCATGGCGTTGAGCACAACGGCATGTGATGGACGGTGACGCGGCGGATCATGGCGCCGCTCATCCTGTCGACGCGGGCCAAATGGCGCAAAAAACCTGTCTTTAGTCAGGAAATTGCCTGTTCATCCCGCGCCAAGGTGGCGCATCGTTATCTTCATCCGATATATTGCCCACCTTGCTGATCCTTTGCTGTGGTATTCCCGATGAAATCCGTTCTCTCTATTCAGTCCCACGTGGTCTTTGGTTGTGCCGGCAACAGCGCGGCCGTCTTCCCCATGCGTCGCCTCGGCATGGATGTATGGCCCATCAACACGGTGCAGTTTTCCAACCACACCCAATATGCCCAGGGGTGGCAGGGAATGGCGATGCCGGCGGGTCATATCAGTGCGCTGGTGAAAGGATTGGGCAATATCGAGGTGTTGAGCCAGTGTGATGCCGTGCTGAGCGGTTACCTTGGCTCCGCCGAACAGGGAGACGAGATCCTGACTGTGGTCAACGCCGTCAAGGCGGCCAACCCCGATGCCATCTACTTCTGCGACCCTGTGATGGGTCATCCGGAGAAGGGGTGTATCGTCGCTCCTGGCGTCACCCGTTTCCTGACCGAGCAGGCGTTGCCGGTGGCCGACATGATGGCCCCCAACCTGCTGGAGCTGGAGACCCTCTGTGATACCCATCTGGCAGATCTGGATCAGACCCGCGCGGCTGCCCATCAGCTGCTGGCCCGCGGCGTCAAGCTGGTGCTGGTCAAGCATCTCGGTCGTGCGGCGCAGGACTCCAGCCGCTTCGAGATGCTGCTGGCCACCCCGCAAGGGGATTACTTGATTGCCCGTCCGCTTTATGACTTTGCCCGCCAGCCGGTGGGGGTTGGCGATCTTATCAGCGCCCTGATGCTGGCCAACTTGCTGGCCGGTCACGATGCGGTCAGCGCGTTCGAGCGCACCAACGCCTCGGTGGATGCGGTGCTGCAGGAGACCTGGCGCCAGCAGGCTTACGAGCTGCAACTCATTGCCGCGCAAGATGCCTTCGCCCTGCCAGAGGTTGCAGTGCGAGCGGTGAAACTGCCCTGATACTGCGCTGACTTTCGTCTATCCCGACAAGGGATGGGATGCAAACGAAAAAGGCTTGCCAATGGGCAAGCCTTTTTACTGTTTGCCTATTTAGTGCGGCAAGCAATCAGATGCGGGGATGGCGGAGGCGATAACGCTCAGCCATGGCATTGGCCGCTACCATGGCGGCGTAGACATCCTGTTCACTCACTGTCATCGGCATGTTGCCCATGGTATCGAGGGGATCGCAGGCCAGCTGCGCCACCTTGCGCCACTCGCTTTCATCAAAGTGGGTGAGCCCCAGCTCTTGCAGCGTCATGGGCAGACCTGCACAGTCGATGATGCGAAACACCGCATCAAGTTCGTGTTGCGGGGCGCGCTCAAGCACGAGTTGGGTCAGCAGGCCGAAGACTACCTTCTCGCCATGCTGGGCACGATGGAGCTCCGCGATCAGTGACATGCCGTTGTTGATTGCATGAGCGGCGGCCAGTCCACCGGCTTCGGCGCCGACCCCGCTGAGGTAGATGGTGGCCTCGATAACCTGCTCCAGCGCCGGGGTCGAGACATGGTGGCGTATCGCATCCATGGCCAGCTCGATGTTCTCACCAAGCAGCTCGTAACAGAGCTTTGCCAGACCAAGGCCAGTGCGTGAAGGGCGCTTGCCGACCAGATTGAGCCCGTCCGCCCGATAGCAGGCGCGCGCCTCGAAATAGGTGGCCAGGGCATCGCCAACGCCTGCGGAAAAGAAGCGGGGAGGGGCGGCGGCAATGATGGCCGTGTCAGCCAGCACCACGTCCGGATTTTGCGGCAGGAAGAGATAGCGCTCAAATTCCCCCGCCTGGTTGTAGATCACCGCCAGTGCCGTGCAGGGGGCATCTGTGGAGGCAATCGTCGGAAACAGCACAACCGGACGGCGCAGATAGAAGGCCACGGCCTTGGCGACATCCAGCGTCTTGCCGCCGCCGATCCCGACAATCACGTTCGCACCATATTGCTCTGCAAGGTGGGTCAGGCGGTGGATCTCCTGTTCGGTGCATTCGTAGCGAAACTTGTCGACCACTCCCCTGAGGCCTGCCTGCAGGAGCCCCGCCAAAGCTTCTTCCCGTACCCGCTCCAGAATGAACTCATCGCTGATGAGCAACGCATAGTCACCAAAATCTTTAACGTGCTCATGGAGTTGCGGGAGAAGGTGTTGACCGATGATGAACTTTTTGGGGGAGGTAACTGTACGGGGCAAAGTGGGCATCCATTATTCCTCAAGGCAGTGAACAACATAGATTTGATTATCAAATGGGTCTCTTACGATACGCCTGATGAGGCAATAGATGAAGAAGAAAAGGGGGGCGTTTTAATCATTAATTAATCTTTCTGTTTGTTTGTTTGTTTGTTTGTTTGTTTGGTTGGTTGTATTTTGGGGCGAGCAATTGGCGGTGTTGAGGCATACAGGCGCAATGGCCGTATCGTGGCAATCCGTCGCAAGCCATACTGCTGCAACAAACAGTCACGCTGGCAACAAGCAGGGCCGCTTGGTGCGGCCCTGCTGTATTTGGATAAGGGATAGGGGATAGTCAGAGCGGTTTGTAGAAGATGACGGTTGCAGCAAGAGTGTCATCGGCGTTGCGTGCAAAGCTGGGGATCTGGCCCGCCTCCAGATAGCCGAGTTGACGATAAAGGTGGGAGGCCACATCACCGGCGCGAGTATCCAGCACCAGCAGCGAACGGCCCGCGGCATGGGCGCCTTGTTCCATTGACAGCATCAGCGCACGACCGACACCTTTACCTCTCGCCGTTTGCAGTACCATCAGTTTTTCCACTTCGGCCCGGTGGCGACCGTTGGCCTTGCCACAGAGCGCGAGCTGAATCGCTCCCACGAGCTGTTGTTGCTCAAGGGCAAGCCACAGCTTTCGGTGACCTGCCGCCAGATCCGCTTCAACTCCTTGCCAGTAGTGGGCAGATTCCTCCGTGGTCAGCGGCGGTAAAAAACCGACCGAGGCGCCTCTATCGACACAATCTTGCAGCAGGTTGATGAGCGCACTTTGGTAGGTTACTGCGCTCTTAACTTCCACAATGTTCATCTGACATCCTTGTCGTTGCGCTGTTATGTGGCTGATTGCCACCGTTGGTTCATATGAGGTAGGCACTTATGCTCGCCGCGAGTACGGCTTGTCAGCGGATCAGCTCCTGCTCAACCAGCCAGGTAAACAGCAAGCGGGAGACGGGGGAGAGCTCATCGAGGTGAGAGCTGTCGAGCCAGCGCAGCTCGGCAATTTCTGCCGAGGCGATCGGGGGGCCGCTCGCTTCGCCGGTGTAGCAGCGCAGTCTCACCTCGACACCTGCCGGTTTGCCATCGGCCTGAGCGTTGAATTCGCAGGCAAAGCGCAGGGTGTCGGGTTGCAGGGTGACAGCCAGCTCCTCCTCAATCTCGCGGATCAGCGCCGCCTCGTCGCTCTCGCCCGGTTCCCGCTTGCCGCCCGGGATGTAATAGATGTCCTTGCCGTGGGAGCGGGCGCAGAGCAGTTGCTGATCTTTAAAGGTGAGCCAGGCGAGTTTGTCGATCATCCGTTTTCTCTCCAATGGGGTTGCCGTGATGAGCAGTGGCGCATTCAAGCGCACAGTTGTTTTGCATGCCGGCAGCCTAACAAAGATGAAGTTGAGTCCCAAGGAGAAAGAGGGGAGATGCCGGAAACGCACTGTTTCCAGCGCGGTCACCGCGTAGCTGAATGAGTGCGCAATGGCTGGTTCACCACAGCCTTCTCGTCCCTAAAAAAGCGGACTGGCGCACATCACGACAGGGCCGGACTGGGCGAAGGCGGGGTCCTTGTGGTTTAATCTTGCCACTTTAGCGGTAGTAGGCGACGAGCCTGCTACCTTGCGTTGGCAAGATGCAGGTGAGCAAGATGCAGATAGCAGCAGAGAGCAAGTTTATCGGACTCGGGGTCGCGGGCAATTTCGCCGGTCATCTGGAGCAGGCGGGTGAAGCGTCGGACTTCGTAGCGGTCGTGGTGCGCGATACCACGGCGCCCAAGGCGCTGTTCCCCTTCTTCGTGCCGGGCCATCCGGGTCAGCTCGGGGTATTCCCGTTGAGCGACAAGGCGATCTTCCTGCCGGAAGCGGCGGTCAGTGGGGACGAGAAGGTGCAGATCGAGCCGGAAGTAGCCCTCTGGTGCGAGCTGGAGTATGCCGACAAGCAGGTGGTGGCGATCCATCCCCGCGCCTTTGGCGCCTATAACGACTGCTCCATCCGTCGTCCCAACGCCAAGAAGATCAGCGAGAAGAAGAACTGGGGCGAAGAGAGCAAGGGGCTGGCGGACAAGCTGCTGCCGCTTTCCGGTTTTGCCGCCGGTTGCGAGCTCGATGACTATCGTATCGCCTGCTATCTGGAGCGCGATGGCGAGCTGCACGCCTACGGGGTAGACAGCGCCGCCATCGACTACAGCTACTTCCACGGCAAGCTGCTCGACTGGGCCATCGACAAGTTCAACCATCAGCAGGATGAGGGGCCGGCGGAGCACATTCAGGGGCTGCTGGCGCAGGCGGGACATCCTCCCCATGCGCTCATCAGTATCGGCGCCACCCGCTATACCCCGTTTGGCGAGACCCACTTCCTCAAACCGGGCGACACTTCCTGCGTGGTGGTCTACCCGGGCAGCCGTTATAGCGAAGCGGATATCCGCGAGGCGATCCGCAGCCGCAACTTTGGCGCTGATATGTCCGTGCTGCTGCAGGCGGTGCAGGCGCGCTAATCACCGTTGCCAGCGGGAAGATGTCTCTTCCCGCTGGTTATCATATCGAGTTATTTCATGACGATTGTTCCGGTATCCCGGGCCGATTATCCGGCCCTGATCGACCTGTGGGAGGCCTCTGTTCGGGCGACCCACCACTTCCTGCCCGAGGCCGAGATCCTCGCGCTTAAACCGCTTATTCTGGAGCACTACTTCGATGCGGTGACACTGCGCAGTGCCCGCACAGAAGAGGGGCACATTACGGGTTTTAGCGGAGTGTACGAGGGCAAGCTGGAGATGCTGTTTGTGGCTCCCGAGGCGCGCGGTAGTGGCGTGGGGCGTTTGCTGGTGGCCCATGCCATCACGCAGGGCGGCGCGACGCAGGTTGACGTCAACGAGCAGAACGAACAGGCGGTGGGCTTCTATCTGAAGATGGGATTCACCGTGACGGGTCGTTCGCCGCTGGATGGTCAGGGCAAGCCCTATCCGCTGCTGCATATGGCGCTGGCGCCGACCTGATCGTGCCTGATGAGGCGCAGTACCCATAAACCAACGGGGGATGGCATCAGCCATCCCCCGTTTTTTTGATCGTGTTTGTTACTTGCTGGCGACCTTGTTCACTACCTTGATCAGCTGATAGCGCAGGGAGGGGGCATCGGCCGGCACATCGGTGAGCTGCTCTTTGCTGACTGTGAGCTGATACCGGTAGCCCGGCTCGAATTGGAAGCCTTCAATATTCTGGTAGAACAGCGTCCAGGGCTGCTGCTCATCACTGCGAACCTGCATGCACTGCATTGGGCCAACTCCGACGCAATCGACCAGCTGGCTGTTGATATAGAGGGTCTCCCCCTGTGACGGGGCGGGGGCGCTCTGGCAGGCGGTCAGCAGCAAGGCTGCGCTGATAAACAGTGGTTTCATAATGGACTCCTTAACGCGAAAGGGGGCATTAGAGCGGCAAACAAAAAGGCGGTCAATGACCGCCTTTGTAACAAACCATATCAGCGCAGTGGTTAGCGCTGCTCGAGTGGAGTGAACTCGCGCAGCGGGTGGCCCACGTAGAGCTGGCGTGGGCGACCAATCTTGCTGTCCGGGTCTGAGTGGAACTCGTTCCAGTGCGCAATCCAGCCGATAGTGCGGGAGATGGCGAAGATCACGGTGAACATGCTCATCGGGATGCCGATCGCCTTCATGATGATGCCGGAGTAGAAGTCCACGTTCGGGTAGAGTTTCTTCTCGACGAAGTAGGGGTCGGAGAGCGCAATGCGCTCCAGCTCCATGGCCACGTCCAGCAGTGGATCCTTGATCTGCAGCTCGGTCAGTACTTCGTGGCAGGTTTCGCGCATCACTGTGGCACGAGGGTCGTGGTTCTTGTAGACACGGTGACCAAAGCCCATCAGACGGAACGGATCATTCTTGTCCTTGGCCTTGGCGATGTACTCGGGGATGCGATCCACCGAGCCGATCTCTTCCAGCATGCGCAGGCAGGCTTCGTTGGCACCACCGTGGGCCGGTCCCCACAGGGAGGCGATCCCCGCGGCGATACAGGCGAACGGGTTGGCACCGGAGGATCCAGCCAGACGAACGGTGGAAGTGGAGGCGTTCTGCTCGTGATCCGCATGGAGGGTAAAGATACGATCCATGGCGCGTTCAACGATGGGGTTGACCTTGTACTCTTCGGTCGGCACGCCAAACATCATGTGCAGGAAGTTACCGGCATAGGAGAGGGCGTTACGCGGCTGCATGAACGGCTGGCCGATGGAGTACTTGTAACACATAGCGGCCAGAGTCGGCATCTTGGAGAGCAGACGGAAGGCACAGATCTCGCGATGCTGCTCGTTATTGATGTCGAGGGCATCGTGATAGAAGGCGGAGAGGGCGCTGACTACACCGCACATGATGGCCATGGGGTGGGAGTCGCGACGGAAGCCGCGGAAGAAGAAGGCGATCTGCTCGTGCACCATGGTGTGGCGGGTGACCAGGCGTTCGAATTCGGCATATTGGGCCTTGGTCGGCGCTTCGCCGTACAACAGGATATAGCAGACTTCCAGATAGGTGGCCTGGGTGGCCAACTGGGCGATGGGGTAACCACGGTGCAGCAAGACACCCTGATCCCCGTCAATGTAGGTAATGGCAGATTTGCAAGAACCGGTGGCCATAAAACCGGGGTCAAAGGTGAAATACCCCTGTGATCCCAATTTTCTGACATCGATGACATCCGGGCCGATGGTGCCGGAGAGGATCGGCAGTTCGACCGGATCTTTTCCGGGCAGGTGTAGGGTGGCTATCTTATCAGCCATAGCACGTCTCCTTTGCTCTTTATAATTTGGTTCCAGTCCTACTCTATTACGACTTTTATGACGCTGGCAAAGGTTGTTACCCATACCGAAGTGGCTGGAGCGCCTTATTTGAAACAGAGTTCCTTATCAATGTCAATTTTGCTGGAACCCCATTAATGGCATTAATGAAATGTTAAATTAAATATGCGATCGAGTTTGCGGTTTTGTGTTTTCTTTGTAGCTAATTGATTGTCTTCGGTTAAGGCCGCCGATATACTGCGCCACGTGGGTCATGGCTGCGGGTGTTTGAAACGCTTTGGCAAAGCCTGATGTGAAACCGAAAACTCGCGTTTTGGCTTTTTCAGAGTGTTTTGGTAACAAAAAGCCAACAATCACCATTCCGTGCCCTCAAGTGTGAGTTAAAACAATAACTAACGTGCTCAATGGAGCTGAGTGGGCAAGCGTGAAAAACAAACAGAGACCGGTCAACCTCGACCTACAGACGATCAGCTTTCCTGTCACTGCCATTGCATCCATCCTGCACCGTGTTTCAGGGGTCATTACCTTTGTTGCACTGGGCATCTTGCTGTGGATGCTTGGTACTTCACTCGCCTCTCCCGAAGGGTTTGAAACCGTGGTTGCCATCATGGACAACTTCCTGGTCAAACTCGTGCTGTGGGGGATCCTGACTGCGCTGGCATACCACATTGTGGGCGGCTTGCGTCATCTGGTCATGGATATGGGCTATTGGGAAGAGCTGGAATCCGGCAATCAGAGCGCCCGCGTGGCCTTCGTGATCACCGCGATCCTGGCTGTATTGGCGGGAGTGCTTGTATGGTAACCAATTCTGCAACCTTCGGGCGCAGCGGCGTTCATGATTACATCCTGATCCGCGCCACCGCCCTCATCATGACCTGTTATGTCCTCTATCTGGTGGGCTTTGTCGCGTTCAACGACATCACCTACGAGGTGTGGGCAGGCTTCTTCGCCAAAACATTCACCAAAGTATTCACCCTGTTGACCCTGCTCTGCGTACTGATCCACGCCTGGATTGGTCTGTGGCAGGTGCTGACTGACTATATCAAGCCGGTAGGGCTGCGCGGGGCGCTGCAATTTGCCCTGGTCGTGGTGCTGTTTGTCTATCTGATGACGGGTTTCGTCGTGCTGTGGGGTGTGTAAGGTGACTATTCCAACTCGTGAATTTGATGCGGTGGTGATTGGTGCCGGTGGTGCCGGTATGCGCGCCGCGCTGCAGATTGCCCAGTCCGGCAAGAGCTGCGCTCTGTTGTCCAAGGTTTTTCCAACCCGTTCTCACACTGTTTCCGCTCAGGGCGGGATCACGGTTGCGCTGGGCAATGCCCATGATGACAACTGGCAGTGGCATATGTATGACACGGTAAAAGGTTCCGATTACATCGGTGATCAGGAAGCCATCGAGTACATGTGCAAAACCGGCCCCGAGGCTATCTATGAGCTGGAGAACATGGGCTTGCCCTTCTCCCGTTTCGACAACGGGTCTGTCTACCAGCGTCCGTTTGGTGGTCAGTCCAAGAATTTCGGTGGCGAGCAGGCTGCTCGTACCGCAGCGGCCGCCGACCGTACCGGTCACGCCCTGCTGCACACCCTTTACCAACAAAACGTCAAGAACAAGACCACCGTCTTCTCCGAGTGGTATGCGCTGGATCTGGTGAAAAACCAGGATGGCCATGTGGTGGGTTGTACCGCCATCGACATGGAGAGCGGTGAAGTGGTCTACTTCAAGGCCAAGGCCACCGTGCTGGCGACTGGCGGTGCCGGTCGTATCTACCAGTCCACCACCAACGCCCACATCAATACAGGTGACGGTGTCGGTATGGCGCTGCGCGCTGGCGTCGGCGTGCAGGACATGGAGATGTGGCAGTTTCACCCGACCGGCATCGCCGGGGCAGGGGTGCTGGTAACTGAAGGCTGCCGTGGTGAAGGCGGCTATCTGCTCAATAAAGATGGCGAGCGCTTCATGGAGCGTTACGCCCCGAACGCCAAGGACTTGGCCGGTCGCGACGTGGTGGCCCGCTCCATCATGATCGAGATCCGTGAAGGCCGTGGCTGCGATGGTCCCTGGGGCCCGCACATCAAGCTTAAACTGGATCACCTCGGCAAAGAGGTGCTGGAATCCCGTCTGCCGGGCATCTGTGAACTCTCCCGCACCTTCGCCCACGTGGATCCGGTCAAAGAGCCGATCCCGATCATCCCGACCTGCCACTACATGATGGGCGGCGTGCCGACCAACGTGAATGGCCAGTGTCTGACTCAGGACAAGAACGGCAACGATGTACCGGTGGTCGGTCTGTTTGCGGTGGGCGAGATTGCCTGCGTCTCCGTACACGGTGCCAACCGTCTGGGTGGCAACTCCCTGCTGGATCTGGTGGTCTTCGGGCGCGCTGCCGGCATGCATCTGGTCAACACCCTGGGCGAGATGGAGCACGGTCGTGATGCTTCCGAGTCGGATCTGGATGCCGCACTGGCCCGCTTCAACCGCTGGGAAAATTGCCGTGACGGTGAAGACCCGGTGCAGATCCGCAAAGACCTGCAGCGCTGCATGCAGAACAACTTCTCCGTATTCCGCGAAGGTGCGGCGATGGCAGAGGGGCTGGCCGAGCTCAAGGTTATCCGCGAGCGCCTCAAGTCAGCCCGTCTGGATGACACCTCCAAAGAGTTCAACACCCAGCGCATCGAGTGCCTGGAGCTGGACAACCTGATGGAGACGGCGTTTGCCACGGCGGTTGCCGCCAACTTCCGTACCGAGAGTCGCGGTGCTCACTGCCGTTTCGACTTCCCGGATCGCGACGATGAGAACTGGCTGTGCCACAGCCTCTATCATCCGGACACCGAGTCCATGACCCGTCGCGCTGTCAACATGTCACCCAAGACCCGTGAGGCGTTCCCGCCCAAGGTTCGGACTTACTGATTGCGGAGCCAGCCCTATGAACGTCACATTCTCTGTCTACAGATACAATCCGGATGTTGATAACGTCCCCCATATGAAGGAATATCGTCTTGATATTCCTGAAGGTTCCGACATGATGGTGCTCGACGCACTGATCCAGTTGAAAGAGCTGGATCCCACGCTCGCCTTCCGCCGCTCTTGCCGCGAAGGGGTCTGTGGATCAGATGGTCTCAACATGAATGGCAAGAACGGTCTTGCCTGTATCACCCCGCTCTCCGACCTGCTGAAGAAGGGCAATAACGTCGTTATCCGCCCCTTGCCCGGCCTGCCGGTGATCCGTGATCTGGTGATCGACATGACCCAGTTCTACACCCAGTGGGAGAAGGTCAAACCCTTCCTCATCAATGATGACAAGTTGCCGCCGGTGCGTGAGCACCTGCAATCCCCCGAAGAGCGCGCCAAGCTTGACGGCCTGTACGAGTGCATTCTCTGTGCCTGCTGCTCCACTTCGTGCCCCTCCTTCTGGTGGAATCCCGACAAGTTCATCGGTCCGGCCGGGCTGCTCGCCGCCTACCGCTGGCTGGCTGACAGCCGCGACACCGCGACCACCGAACGACTGGGGAATCTGGACGACGCATTCAGCGTGTTCCGCTGCCATGGCATCATGAACTGCGTGAACGTCTGTCCGAAAGGCTTGAACCCGACCAAGGCGATTGGTCAGATCAAGTCGATGTTGCTCAATCGGGCTGTTTAGTATCAGGGCCGGCCAGGTGCTGGCCCGACCTCTGGATAGCCATCCCACCCGTGGCAGGATGGCTATTTGACCCCTACAAGCTGCGCAGCAGTAACAAGAAGTACAAGGGATAGAAATGCATAACGGCGTGATGAAGGCCTGGTTGGAGTCATCTCACCTGGCTGGTGCGAATGCAAGCTATATCGAGGATTTGTACGAATCCTTCCTGGAAAATCCTGACTCCGTGTCCGATGAGTGGCGCAGCCTGTTTAGCGAGCTGCCCCAGGTCAATGGCCATGCGGTTGAACAACCCCACTCCCAGGTCCGCGATTATTTCCGTCGTCTGGCCAAGGATCCCTCTCGCTACAGTGCCCCCGTATCCGATCCGCAAGTGGATGCCAAGCAGGTGCGGGTATTGCAGCTGATCAACGCCTTCCGTTTCCGTGGTCACCAGAATGCCAATCTGGACCCGCTGGGCCTGTGGCAGCGTGAAACCGTTGCCGAACTGGATCCTGCGTTCCACAACCTGCTGGGCGCAGATATGGAGGCCACCTTCAATGTGGGCTCCTACGCCATCGGTCGCGAGACCATGGTGCTCTCCGACCTCTACGCCTCGCTGAAGAAGACCTATTGCGGCTCCATCGGCGCCGACTACATGCACCTCACCTCCACGGAAGAGAAGCGCTGGCTGCAACAGCGTCTCGAATCCATTGAAGGGAAGGGGAGTTACACCCTCGAAGAGAAGACCCGTTTCCTCGAGAGCCTGACCGCCGCCGAAGGGCTGGAGAAATATCTGGGTGCCAAGTTCCCGGGAGCCAAGCGCTTCTCGCTGGAAGGTGGCGACGCCATGATCCCCATGCTCAAGGAGCTGATCCGTCGCGCCGGTGAGCAGGGCTGCAAAGAGGCCGTTATCGGTATGGCCCACCGCGGTCGCCTCAACGTGCTGATCAACGTGCTGGGCAAGCGCGCTCAGGATCTGTTCGACGAGTTTGCCGGCAAGCATGGTGAATCCTGGGGGACCGGTGATGTGAAGTACCATATGGGCTTCTCCTCCGACTTCGCCACCCCGGGTGGCAACGTCCACCTTGCGCTGGCGTTCAACCCCTCTCACCTCGAGATCGTCAACCCTGTGGTCATCGGCTCGGTCCGTGCTCGTATGGATCGTCGCGGTGACAAAGATGGCTCCAGCGTGTTGCCCATCACCATTCACGGTGACTCGGCCATGGCCGGTCAGGGCGTGGTGGCCGAGACCTTCAACATGTCCCAGACCCGTGCCTATGGCGTCGGCGGGACGGTGCGCATCGTCATCAACAACCAGGTTGGTTTCACCACCTCCTATATCCGTGACCTGCGTTCCACCGAATATTGCACCGACATCGCCAAGGCGGTGCAGGCGCCGGTGCTGCACGTCAACGGGGATGATCCGGAGGCTGTGGTGCTGGTGACCCAGATTGCACTGGATTACCGCAATACCTTCAAACGCGACGTGGTGATCGAGCTAGTCTGCTACCGTCGTCACGGTCACAACGAAGCGGATGAGCCGAGCGCCACCCAGCCTTTGATGTACCAGAAGATCAAGCAGCACCCGACCCCGCGCAAGATCTACGCCGATCAGCTGGTGGCCGAGGGGAGCCTCGCCCAGGAGCGGGCGACCGAACTGGTCAACGAGTATCGCGAAGCGCTGGATCGCGGCGAGCGGGTGAGCAAGGAGTGGCGGCCGATGGAGCTGCACTCTGTCGACTGGACCCCTTATCTGGGCCACGACTGGAACATGGCCTATGAGAGTGCCGTGCCGATGGATCACCTCAAGAGCCTCGGCGAGCGGGTGAGCCAGTATCCGGCGACCCACGTGCTGCAGCGTCAGGTCGAGAAGATTTACGAAGACCGCCGTCTGATGGCCGCTGGCGAGAAGTTGGTGGATTGGGGCTTTGCCGAGACTCTGGCCTACGCCACTCTGGTGGACAAGGGGTCCCGTATCCGCTTTACCGGTGAAGACTCCGGCCGTGGCACCTTCTTCCACCGCCACGCCGTGCTGCACAGCCAGACCGATGCCAGCACCTACACCCCGCTGTGCAACCTGCACGACGAGCAGGGCCCGTTCGAGGTGTATGACTCTGTGCTGACCGAGAACGCGGTACTGGCCTTTGAATATGGTTACGCCAGCGCCGAGCCGGCCGGCCTCACCATTTGGGAAGCCCAGTTCGGCGACTTCGCCAACTGTGCCCAGGTGGTGATCGACCAGTTCCTCTCCTCCGGTGAGCAAAAGTGGGGCCGTATGTGCGGCTTGACCATGCTGCTGCCACACGGTTACGAGGGGCAGGGCCCAGAGCACTCCTCCGCCCGTCTGGAGCGTTATCTGCAGATGTGTGCCCAGCACAACATGCAGGTGTGCGTGCCCTCTACCCCAGCACAGGTATTCCACATGCTGCGTCGTCAGGTAGTGCGCCCGATGCGCCGTCCGCTGATCGTCATGACGCCCAAATCTCTGCTGCGCCATCCGCTGGCGGTGAGCAAGCTTGAAGAGCTGGCGGAAGGTACCTTCCAGAACGCCATCGGCGAGATTGATGCGCTGGATCCGAAAGCGGTCAAGCGCGTGGTCTTCTGCTCCGGCAAGGTCTACTACGACCTGCTCGATGCCCGTCGCAAGGCCGAGCAGCAAGATGTGGCTCTGGTGCGAATTGAGCAGCTCTACCCCTTCCCGGAAGAGGAAGTGCGCGCCATTCTGGCCGATTACAGCCACGTCACCGACTTTGTCTGGTGTCAGGAAGAGCCGCAGAACCAGGGCGCCTGGTACTGCACCCGTCACCACTACGATGGCGTGCTGCCAGCCGGAGCCACCCTGCGTTATGCCGGTCGCCCCGCGTCAGCCTCACCGGCCGTCGGTTACATGTCTGTCCACGCCAAGCAGCAAAAAGCCTTGGTGGAAGATGCCCTTACCCTGTAAAGCCTCTGGCATAGAAGTAAAAAGGAACTGATTGGATGACTATCGAAATCAAGGTACCGGATCTGCCGGAATCAGTGGCCGATGCCACTATCGCTACCTGGCACAAAAAACCGGGCGATCTGGTCGCCCGTGACGAAGTGCTGGTCGACATCGAGACCGACAAGGTGGTGCTGGAAGTGCCGGCACCGCAAGCCGGTGTGCTGGGGGATATTCTGCAAGGGGAAGGGGCGACTGTGTTGTCCCGTCAACTGATTGCCATCCTCACCGCCGCCCCCGTGGCCGGTGAAGAGACCAAAGAGAAACCCGCTGAAGCGGTGGCCGATGATGGTGCCGATGGCCTGAGCCCCTCGGTACGCCGCCTGATTGGTGAGCACGATATCGACGTGACCAAGCTGACCGGTACCGGCAAGGGCGGTCGCATCACCAAGGATGATGTGGAAGCCTTCATCAAGGCCAAGAGCCAGCCTGCGGTAGCCGCACCGGTCGCCGCTGCCGTTCCGGCAGCCAAGGTTGCCCCGCTGGGTGGTCGTACCGACAAGCGGGTACCGATGACCCGTCTGCGCAAGCGCATTGCCGAGCGTCTGCTGGAAGCGAAAAACACCACCGCCATGCTGACCACCTTCAACGAGGTCAACATGAAGCCCATCATGGATCTGCGCAAGCAGTACGGCGAGATCTTCGAGAAGAAGCACGGCATCAAGCTCGGCTTTATGTCCTTCTACGTGAAGGCGGTGGTTGAGTCCCTCAAGCGCTATCCGGAAGTGAACGCGGCGCTCGATGGTGATGACGTGGTTTACCACAACTACTTCGACGTCAGCATCGCCGTCTCTACCCCCCGTGGTCTGGTGACGCCGGTGCTGCGCGACTGCGACAACATGAGCCTGGCGGACATCGAGAAGGCCATCAAGGATCTGGCGGGCAAGGGCCGTGACGGCAAGCTGACAGTGGATGAACTGACTGGCGGCAACTTCACCATCACCAACGGTGGCGTGTTCGGCTCCCTGATGTCCACCCCGATCATCAACCCGCCCCAGAGCGCCATTCTGGGCATGCACAAGATCCAGGATCGCCCGATGGCCGTTGACGGCAAGGTCGAGATCCTGCCGATGATGTATCTGGCGCTCTCCTACGATCACCGTCTCATCGACGGACGCGAATCGGTAGGCTTCCTGGTCTCCGTCAAGGAGCTGCTGGAAGACCCGACCCGTCTGTTGCTGGACGTCTAAGCCTGTGGCACCCGGGCAAGGGGTTTGCGCCCCGAGCCGGATGTGCTGCTGGACGTTTGAGTAATACCCGAGCGATTGAAAGATAACGAGGGGCCGCCCAGGCCCCCATTCACAGGGGATTGAGAAACACCAGCCCCGGACGGAAATACCTACAACACGGATAGAGCATCTATGAATCTGCATGAATATCAGGCAAAACAGCTGTTTGCCGAGTATGGCCTGCCGGTCTCCGAAGGTTATGCCTGTGCTACCCCACAAGAAGCGGCCGAAGCGGCCGACAAGATTGGCGGCAATACCTGGGTCGTCAAATGCCAGGTACACGCCGGTGGCCGCGGTAAAGCGGGCGGCGTGAAAGTGGCCAAGAGCAAGGATGAGATCCGTGCTTTTGCCCAAAACTGGCTTGGCAAGAATCTGGTGACCTACCAGACCGACGCCAACGGCCAGCCGGTCACCAAGATCCTGGTTGAATCCTGCACCGACATCGCCAAAGAGCTCTACCTGGGCGCCGTGGTTGACCGTGGCTCTCGCCGCGTGGTCTTCATGGCCTCGACCGAAGGTGGCGTGGATATCGAGAAGATTGCCCACGAAACCCCCCATCTGATCCACAAGGCGGCCATCGATCCGCTGGTGGGTCCGCAAGCTTATCAGGCCCGCGAACTGGCCTTCAAACTGGGTCTGGTCGGCGATCAGATCAAACAGTTCACCAAGATCTTCATGGGTCTGGGCCAGATGTTCCTGGATTGCGATTTCGCGCTGCTGGAGATCAACCCGCTGGTGATCACCGCGCAGGGCAACCTGCACTGCCTGGATGGCAAGATCAACATCGATGCCAACGCACTGTATCGTCAGCCCAAGCTGCGCGAGATGCACGACCCGTCACAAGATGACCCCCGCGAAGCGCACGCTGCCCAGTGGGAGCTCAACTATGTGGCCCTCGATGGCAACATCGGCTGCATGGTCAACGGCGCGGGTCTGGCCATGGGCACCATGGACATCGTCAACCTGCACGGCGGCAAGCCGGCCAACTTCCTTGACGTCGGCGGCGGCGCCACCAAGGAGCGCGTAACCGAGGCGTTCAAGATCATCCTCTCCGACAACAACGTCAAAGCGGTGCTGGTCAACATCTTCGGCGGCATCGTGCGCTGCGACATGATCGCAGAAGGCATCATTGGTGCGGTCAAGGAAGTGGGGGTCAAGGTGCCCGTCGTGGTCCGTCTGGAAGGCAACAACGCCGAGCTGGGTGGTATCAAGCTGGCCGAGAGCGGCCTCAACATCATTGCGGCCAAGAGTCTGACCGATGCCGCGCAGCAAGTCGTCAAAGCAGCGGAGGCCAACTGATGAGCGTACTGATCAACAAGGACACCCGAGTCATCTGCCAGGGCTTTACCGGCGGTCAGGGTACTTTCCACTCCGAGCAGGCGCTCTCCTACGGCACCCAGCTGGTGGGCGGCGTCTCCCCGGGTAAGGGCGGCACCACCCATCTGGGCCTGCCGGTGTTCAACACCGTCCGTGACGCGGTCGAAGCGACCGGCGCTACTGCCTCCGTCATCTATGTTCCGGCGCCGTTTTGCAAGGATGCCATCCTGGAAGCGATCGACGCGGGCATCAAGCTGATTGTCACCATCACCGAAGGCATCCCGACGCTGGATATGCTGGATGTCAAAGTGAAGCTGCAAGAGACCGGCGTGCGGATGATCGGCCCCAACTGCCCGGGCGTGATCACCCCGGGTGAGTGCAAGATCGGCATCATGCCGGGCCACATCCACAAGCCGGGCAAGGTGGGTATCGTCTCCCGCTCCGGCACCCTGACCTACGAAGCGGTCAAGCAGACCACTGACGAGGGCTTTGGCCAGTCCACCTGCGTTGGTATCGGTGGCGACCCCATCCCGGGCTCCAACTTTATCGACATTCTGGAGATGTTCCAGAACGATCCGCAGACCGAAGCGATCGTGATGATCGGCGAGATCGGCGGCAACGCCGAGGAAGATGCTGCCGCCTATATCAAGGCCCACGTCACCAAGCCGGTGGTCTCCTATATCGCGGGTGTTACTGCCCCTCCCGGCAAGCGGATGGGCCACGCTGGCGCCATCATTTCCGGTGGCAAGGGTACTGCCGCCGAGAAGTTTGCCGCGCTGGAAGATGCTGGCGTGAAAACCGTCCGCTCCCTGGCCGATATCGGCAAGGCCCTGCGCGAAGTAACCGGCTGGTAATTCCTGTTAGCCCGTTATCTCTAATAAAAGTGCCGCCCGATGGGCGGCATTTTTTATGGGTTTTAAAGTGGTTTGATTTAATCAATCATCGCGATTCAGGCGCTAAACGAATTTTATTACAGGAGACCAGAAACAGTGTGGATACTAAAATAGTCTGCGATTTGAACTTGTCAGATTGATTTGTTCCTTTACCCATTGCATCGAGTGACCTGTTTGTGGGGAATGCTAAAAGTCATGCAAGGATGTCAGTGAGATAACGTAGTGTCAGGAGGACATAATGATTTCACGTATTTTGGGAATTGGCTGCCTTACCAGTATCTGCTTGCCAACAGCATGGGCGGCGGATTGCCCGAACAGGCAACCGGGGCAGCATCTAGAGTTTCTTGGGCGTTCGGCTGACAATTCGGTATCACTATGGCTTTCAAGACCCGGTTCCGGGGGGAATTTTCGCCTCTCTGCTCCCGGGGTATCTGAAATCGATAGTTGGAATGCAAACCGCGCGTCGTTGCACTTGAGTGTCTCACCTGTAGTACTTGATGACCTTAACGGGACTCACAAACTGGATCTCCTCAATGCGGATGGTTCTTTCAACTGCTTCCTCGATTCGAGAAACCAGACCAATCCGGTATTTCCAAATATTCCCCCGATCGATGGGGGAGAGAGTAACGGTGGCACTGGTGGCGGAACCGGAGGTGGTGGCGGCAGCAATGGAGGAAGTGGTGGCGGAACCGGCGGTGGGGGGGGCGGCAATGGTGGAACTGGTGGCGGAACCGGCGGTGGGGATGGCAGCAATGGTGGTAGTGGTGGTGGCACCGGCGGTGGGAGTGACCCGATCCGCAATATTGTGACCAGTATCAGTGCAGATGCCTTGATGGGCTATTTGAGCGGCTCCCTCAGTATTTCAGATCGTGTCGTTGTCGGGCTTGACCAATTTGAAGATATTGCCAGTCAAAAGGGGTTGTGGCAGGTATGGACTGATGTACGCCATACCGGAGTCTCCGATGATCGTAACGAGATAGACACATCCGGACATGCCAACAGCTTTTTGATCGGTATACACAGATCCCTTGGTAAAGACGGGCTTGGCGGTATTGCATTTGCCAATAGCAAAACCTCTCTTGGCACGTTTGGCAGTTCGGTACGAAATGAGGGGGACAGCTTCTTTGTTGGGCCATATGGCGGCTATAGGCTAGATACGCACTGGCTGCTGGATGGCTGGGCTGCATGGGGACGAACTGATAACGATACCGAACTCGATGTACTTAAAGGGAGTTTCAAGACAACGACCGGGTTGATCTCAGCCAACCTGACCGGCGGCTACGACGTTGGTGAATATCTGCTGCGGCCCAAGCTTGCCCTCTTTTACAGTCACAATAAATCCGATGCGTTTGATTACACAGGCTCATTGCCTTATGCAAACCAGATTTATAACGTGACATTGCGGGTTAATGAAAACTCTTTTGAATATGCCACCAGTGAAGCATCAGGGGATATCAGTCGTATTTTCACCACAACCGATGGGGTTCAAATTATACCGGCCCTGCGTCTTGGGGTTCGTTATGATATTGAGCGTCCCAATGATGGTCAGATCCTGAATGAAAATCTGACAATGGAAAGTACGACCCCGTGGAGTGGATCTGCGCGGATTGCACTGGCGGTAGCCCCTCAGCGTCATCAGCGTTTTGAAGTTATCACTGGTTATTACAGTATCGGGCGTCAGGACCTTGACCTCTGGGATATTAGATTTAACGCCGCTGTGAATTTTTAATTAGAGTTGTAACAATATATGTGCTGACCTTCGGGTCAGCACATTGTTATGGATGATTGCCGATGAAGATGTTGATAGCTCATCCACGATGAGGTCGCCTGAGAGGCCAAGCGTTAGAGCCTGGTGCAATATCAAGGTCAAGTGAAATAACTTATTTATCCGCCTTGCCCGCTGCATCGGCAAGTTTGGCCAGCTGTTTGTCATACCAGGCCACCGGGCGGTTCTCATCTTCCGCCCGCTCCTTGCGCCGGATGGCATTGCGCACCGCCATGGCGCCCAGCCAGCGAAATGGCTCGGGCGGGAAGTAGCCGCGCGGGCCGCTGACCAGCGAGCATTCACGCCAGGGTTTATCCTCCTCCCGCACCTCGTCTCTCACTAGGGCCGCCAGGATCTGGCCGCCGATCCAGCTTTGCGCCACCCCGTTGCCGGAGTAACCGAGGCCATAGACAATATTGGGCTGCCCTCGCCAGTGGCCGAAGAAGGGAAGGCCATCTACTGAGCGGTCGGAGGCGCCGCACCAGCTGGCGGCGATGGGCACCTCTTTGAGCGCAGGAAAGAAGCGGCGCAGGGTGTGGGTGAGAGGGGCAAGATAACGGCTGGGGGCATCAAACTCGGCCAGATGGCGGTTGGCAAAGGCGAAGGTGTTGCCCCCCTTGCCCAGCATCAGCCGCCCTTGCGGGGTGGAGCGGTAGTAATGCACAAAGGTGCGGCCATCCACCACGGAGCGGCCGTGCTCAAGCTGCTGGGCAGCCAGTGCATCCGGCGCGGGGTCGGTGATCACCATATCGGAGGAGACCAGCACGATACTGCGGCGAAACTCGCGAAAGTGCTGCACCATGGCGCTGTTGAGGGCCAGCACCACCTTGCGGGCACGCACCTCACCTTGCGGTGTCTGCACCCGTGCCGGCTGACCCGCCTCAAGCCGCTGCATGGGGGAGTGCTCATAGACCTCGACCCCCAGCTCCCGCGCCACCCGCAGCAGGCCGCGCACCAAGAGCGCCGGTTGCACCGAGCCCGCGTGGGGGCTGTAGAGCCCCTCCAGATGAACGTGGGAGCCGCTCTGGCTCGCCAGTTCACCCTCTTCAATCGCCTGCCACTGGTTAAGGTCGGCTCGCTGTAGCTCCCGCAATACCGGCTCCATCAGGCCGCGCTGCGCCTCGCTGGTGGCGGTGTAGCAGGTGCCCTCGACCCTCAGCTGTGCCTCTATGTTGTGCGTTTCGCAGAAGCGGGCAATCTCGTGCACCGCCTGCTCGGATCTTTGCACCAGCCAGGCGGCCTGCTTTTCGCCAAAGAGGCGCTTTAAGGTCAGGTATTTGGCCGACCAGGTGAGCAGGCAGCCGCCGTTGCGCCCGGAGGCGCCGCTGCCGCAGCGATCTTTCTCCAGCACCATGATGCGTAAGGCTGGCTCGGCCTGTTTAAGGGCGATGGCGCTCCACAGCCCGGTAAAGCCGCCACCGACGATGCAGACATCGGCCTCGTGGTGGCCGTGAAGGGGCGTGGGCGGCACGGGCTGTTCGGCGGCGAGCGCCTCGGCCAGCCAGAAGGGGAGAGTGGACATGATGACTCCTCGATAAGGTTATTGGTGGCGCCAGCGCTGGGTGCGATCCAGCAGGGCGCGGCTCAAAAAGAGCTGGAGCAGCTTGACGGTGGCGGCGGCCAGCAGGATCAGGGTGGCCATGGCGGCGGCCGCGGCGGTATCGCCGGAATCCTCCATGTTCAGCACGGCGATGGAGGCGAGCACGCTGTCGCTCGAATAGAGGAAGATCACCGCCGAGGTGGTGGTCATGGCGTTGACGAACAGATAGATAAAGATCTCCAAGAGCGCTGGCAGGGAGGCGGGCAGGGTGACTCGCCAGAACGCCTTCCAGAGCGGAATGCGCAATGAGATGGCCACCAGCTCCAGCTCCTTGGGCAACTGCTTGAGGCTGGTCAGCGCCGTCATATGGCCCACGGTGTAGTAGTGGATGACGCAGGAGAGCACCATCAGCGGCAGGGTGCCGTATAGGCTGCCAAAGAGCGGATTGCCGTTGAAAAAGAAGATGTAACCGAGCCCCAGTACCATGCCGGGCACCGCCAGCGACAGCATGGCAAGCAGATGCAACAGCTGGCGCAGCGGCGCAAAGTGGCGCCCCTTCTCCTGCGCCCAGGCCAGCACCATCACCAGCACGGTGCCGATAAGCGCGGTATAGAGGCCCAGCTGCAAGGTGTTGGTAAAGGGCTGCCAGCCGTAGACGCTGTTGCTGTCAAAGGCGTAGTGATCCAGCGTCAGCCCGAGGTTGTAGGGCCAGAACTGCACCAGGGAGCCGTAAACGGCCATGCCCACCAGTGCCAGAAACAGCAGGGCCCAGAGCGTGCACCAACCGAGTGCCAGCAGATCACGCAGCCGGTGGGGTTTGGGCTGATAGGGCACCGCCTTGGTGCTGCTCTGCTCTTGCATCTTGCTGCGTACCCTGTGCTCCAGCGCAAAGCTCAACAGTGCCGGCAGCAGCAGGGTGACGCTGGCCACTGCGCCCAGCGAGAAGTTCTGCATTCCGATCACCTGCCGGTAGATGTCGGTAGCCAGCACGCTGTACTGGCCGCCAATCACCTTGGCTACCCCGAAGTCGCAGATGGTGAGGGTGAAGACCGCGATGGCTGCGCTGAGCAGGCCATAACGGGCGGTAGGCAGGGTGACGGTGACAAAGGTGCGCCAGCCGCTGCTGCCGAGCACCCGGGAGGCTTCATAGAGGCGGGCATCGCTCTGGCCCAGCGCCGTGATAAGGATCATCAGGGCGTGGGGGAAGCACCAGAAGCCAAGGCCAATGACGATGCCGATGGGGCCGTAGATGCTCTCGCCGCCGAGCAGCCCCTTGGCGATCCCCTGATTGCCAAACCAGTAGACCAGACTGATGGCGGGCAGCAGGGAGGGCATCAGGAGCGGGATCAAACCGATGAGGCGAAACAGGGGCTTGCCCGGCATGCAGGTGCGGGTGAGGGCATAGGCGTAGCCAAAGGCGATGGTCACCACCAGCGCGGTGATCAGCACCCCGAGCCAGAGGGTGTTGCCGATGGTGCGCCCCAGATGAGGGGAGTCGAAGTAGGCGCTGAAGTTGGCAAGGCTCACCCAGAGGCCGTTCTCATCCTGCAGACTCTTTTGCAGCATGGTGAGCAGTGGCAGCAACAGACCGCCGGTGAGCAGGGCGATGCCGAGCACCAGCAGGATCAGTTGCAGCAGCTGATCCCGGCTCCAGCCGCGACAGAGCCGCTGCCAGCGAGAGTCTTGGCGGGCTGTCACTGGTGGCAGCAGGGAGGAGGTCGCAAAGGGGGCAGTCATGGGCGTTCTCCTTCAAACAGCTGCATCGCCCCGGCAGGCCAGTGCAGTGAGCAGCGCATGCCGCTGCGCCAGCCACCCTGTTCGTGGCGGGGCAGCTCGTGGGTCGGGCGCTCCACCAGAATTTGCTGCGGGCCCAGATAGGTGTCGGCGGTGCAGATAAGGCGCTGGGCGGCGCCGAGAAACTCCACCTGATCGATGGTTGCTTCAACGCCATGTTGGCCAAGATACGGCTCGCTCGGCGCACTCAGGGTGATTGCCTCGGGGCGGATCGCCACCTGCAATTTGCTGCCGGCCGCGGCCTGATTGGCGAGTTGCAGCGGTTGTTCGTTGAGGCGCACCTGATTGGGGCTCAGCACCAGGGTCTCGAGGAAGTTCATGGTACCGACAAAGCTTGCCACGAAACGGCTGGCAGGCTGGTGGTAGATTTCCTGCGGAGTGCCCACCTGTACGATGCGGCCGCCCTCCATCACCACGATGCGATCGGCCATGGTCAGCGCCTCTTCCTGATCGTGGGTCACCATGATGGTGGTGATGCCAAGGCGCTGCTGCAGGGCGCGGATCTCGCTGCGAAGGTGGGTGCGTACCAGCGCATCCAGCGCGCTGAGCGGTTCGTCCAGCAGCAACAGACCGGGGGAGAGGGCGAGCGCCCGGGCCAGCGCCACCCGCTGCTGCTGGCCGCCAGAGATCTGGCTCGGGTATTTGTGGGACTGGGCAGTGAGATCCACCAGCCCCAGCCAGTGATCGACTCGCTCCTTGATAAGATCCCGCGCCAGCCCCTGATTCTCAAGGCCAAAGGCGATGTTCTGGGCCACCGTCAGGTTGGGGAAGAGAGCATAGGACTGAAACACGATGCCAAAATCGCGCTCCTGGGGCGGCAGGCGGGAGATATTGCGCCCCCCTTGCCAGATCTCGCCGCTGTCCGGCAGATCCAAGCCGGCGATGGCTCTGAGCAGAGTGGTCTTGCCGCAGCCGGAGGGGCCGAGAAAGCAGATAAACTCCCCCGGCTCAATGGTCAGAGAGATCCCTTTAAGGGCCTGAAAAGCACCGAACTGCTTGTTGAGATGTTGAATGTCCAGATAGGGCTGGGTCATGGTTCGACTCGCTACTGATTTGGTATATACCAGTTTGCGGGTGAAGTGTGACGGTCAGGTGAACGGGGGATGACAGCTTGATGACAGTCAAATGACATCGGGTCGCCAGCAAGTGGCTGGGCACTGTGCGAATGGACTAAGCATCGCTAATTGAAGGCACTACACACTCGGGAAGTTAAAACCAAAAAGCGAAGGCCAACAGCTGTTGGCCTTCGACTGGCAGTTTATTGGCAGCGGTGTGTCTGGCGTGAACAAACCGCCGCCCTTCACGCTTACTGTTTGGCTTCGGTCTTGCCGTCGAAGCTGGCGCTCCACTGGGCCAGGATGGCGTTACGCTCGCGGGCTGCCCAGCTAAAGTCGTTGTCGATCATCTGGCCTTTGATATCCGCCGGATAGCCCGCTCTCGGTTGGGCTACATCGGGGATGGCGACCACTGCGAACGACTTGTTGTAGAGGGCGTTGGCCTGTTCGGTGGCGGCAAAGTCGAGCAGCTGTTTGGCGGCTTCCAGCTTGGGAGTGCCCTTGATGATGGCGGCGGCTTCCATATCCCAGCCCGAACCCTCTTTCGGGAACACCACCTCGATGGGGGCACCCTTGGCCTTGAGGCTGGTAGCCGGGAAGTCGAAGGAGATACCGATCACCGTTTCACCGCTGGCGGCCAGCTTGCAGGGGGCGGAGCCCGAGTGGGTGTAACGGTCGATGTTCTGGTGCAGGCCGTTCATAAATTGCCAACCCTGCTGCTCGCCCATGGTCTGCAGCCAGCCAGCGACGCTCAGGTAACCGGTGCCGGAGGAGCTGGGGTTGGGCATGATCACCTTGCCCTTGTAGATGGGCTTGGTGAGGTCGGCCCAGCTGGTGGGGGCCGGGATCCCCTGTTTCTCCGCCTCTACCTTGTTGAAGCAGATGGCGCTGAAGAAGGCGTCCAGACCGATCCAGTGCGGCTCGGCCTTGCTGTCGCGAAAGCGGCTGTCGAGCTTATCCAGCCCTTTCGGTGCATAGGCATTGAGCATCTGCTGCTGATCGAGCTGCATCAGGCTGGTGGCGGCCAGTCCCCACACCACATCCGCTTTGGGCTGGGCTTTTTCTGCCAGCAAGCGGGCGGTGACCACGCCGGTGGAGTCACGCACCCACTTGATGTTGATGTCCGGATGCTGGCGCTCGAAAGCGGTTTTCAGCTCGTTGAGCTGCTCCGGTTCGAAGGCGGTGTAGACGGTGAGATCAGTCGCGGCCAGTGCCGGGGCGGTCATTGCAGCCAGCACGGCGGCGGCCAGCAGATGGGTTCCCTGTTTCATCCTCTTCTCCAGTTAAATTGGTTTGGTATAAACCAGATTGGTCGAGAGAGAGGCTAGGGGATCTTTATGACGTGACCGTGACAGCCCCGTGACGTTTTGCCGTTCCTGATTTGTCTGTGACTAATCCTGGGTATCCACCTCGATCTCCAAACTGTCGTGGCGCCAGTACTCCAGATCGAAGTCGAGCACCCGGCCGTGCTGATCGAAGTTGAGTCGCTCGAGGCGCAGGGCGGGCAGACCGGCAGTGGCCCCCAGCGCCTTGGCCACTTCGTCCGGCAGGGCGGTGGGGAAGAAGCGCACCTGCATGCGGGCGTAGTGGAGATCGTAATGGGCCTGGTAGATCTCGGTCAGGCTGCCGTTGAGATCCAGCTCCAGCAGGCCGGGTACCCGCTCGGGCAGGCAGTGGTTCTCGCAGTAGCAGATGGCGCGCCCGTTGGCGTAGCGCAGTCGCTTGAGCAAAAAGAGGCTGTCAAACGGCTTGAGCTGCAGCTGCGCCATCAACGCGGGCGGCACCGCCTGACGGCTTTTATCCAGCAGCTCGGTGCGCGGCTCACCCCCTTGCTCCCGCACTATCTGGTGAAAGTTGGAGGTGCGTCTGGGGTTCAAGCGAAAGCGCGGCGGGGTGACGAACCAGCCGCGGCGATCCTCCCGATAGATAAGGCCGTTCGCCTCCAGCTGCACCAGTGCCTCGCGGATGGTAACCCGGGTGGTGCCATAGAGTTCTCCCAGCAGCCGCTCGGAGGGGAGCTTGTCATTGGGAGCCAGCCCCCCCGCCAGGATCTGGTTGGCGAGGGCATCCTTGATCTGCAGATATTGGGGTTTGCTCATGAAAATCCCTGGTTTTGCAATAAGTTGTGCAATGAGTTGGGCAATGGGCTGGGCACAGGGCAGGTCATCTGCCCGGTCGTTAAAGGGCAACATCAACATGCGTTGGTAGATACCAGCATCGCCCCTGTTGTTCAGGCTTCCTAGATTATCGCGATCCCGGCGCTGAAAATGAATTTTTTGTTGCACGTAGCGCCACCCCTTTGACCTTGGCGGGGCAGTTACCCACAATGCGCTCATTCTGGTATATACCAAAAGGAGCGAAGTCATGACCCATATCCCTGCGGCTCCCGCCGCCGTCGATTACCTGTTGCTGACCCCGGGCCCCCTCTCGACCACCGCCACGGTGCGTGCCGCCATGCTGCAAGACAGCTGCACCTGGGATGCGGACTACAACCAGGGTGTGGTGGAGCCCATCCGCCGCGAGCTGGTGCGCCTCGCCACTGGCCCGGAATATCAAAGCGACTACAGTGCCGTGCTGCTGCAGGGGAGCGGCAGCTATGTGGTGGAGAGCGTACTGGGCTCGGCGATAGGCATCGATGAGTGTCTGCTGATCATCAACAACGGCGCCTACGGCGCCCGCATGGGGGAGATGGCCCGCTGCCTTGGCCTGCGTCACCATGAGCTGGACTGCGGCGAGACCACCCGCCCGGAGCCCGCCGCCATCGAGGCGATGCTGGTGCGCCACCCCGAGATCACCCATCTGGCCATGGTGCATTGCGAGACCACCACCGGTATGCTCAACCCCCTTGAGGAGGTGGCTGCGCTCTGCCAGCGCCGCGGCATCCGCCTGATCGTCGATGCCATGAGCAGCTTTGGCGGTATCCCCATCGACATGGGGCGCCTTGGCATCGAGTTTCTTATCAGCTCGGCCAACAAGTGCATTCAGGGGGTGCCGGGCTTTGGCTTCGTCATCGCCCGCCGCGCTGCGCTGGCGGCCTGCGCCGGTCGTGCCCGCTCGGTCTCCCTCGACCTGCATGCCCAGTGGCAGACCATGGAGCAGCAGGGGGGCAAGTGGCGCTTTACTTCGCCCACCCATACCGTGCTTGCCTTTGCCCAGGCCCTGCGCGAGCTGGACGAGGAGGGGGGCATTGCCGCCCGCCATCGGCGCTATAGCGAGAACCAGCGCACCCTGGTGACGGGGATGGCCGCTCTCGGCTTTGCGCCGCTGCTGCCAGAAAAATGGCAGTCTCCCATCATCACCGCATTCTACTCTCCGACCCACCCTGACTACCGCTTCGCCGACTTCTACCAGCGGCTCAAGGCGCAGGGCTTTGTCATCTACCCGGGCAAGGTCTCGCAGGCCGACTGCTTCCGTATCGGTAATATAGGCGATGTGACCCCAGAGCGGGTGCGCGATCTGCTCGCCGCCATGGCCAGCGCCTGCTACTGGCAGGGGGACGCGCGATGACCAGCATGGCGCCTCAGGGTTGCGATCTGCGTGGCCGCGATTTGCATGACCATAAGCTGCACGGCAGCGGCCGCGCCGACAGCGAAGGGGATATCAACCTCGGCGAGGGGCGGGCGCGCTGGTGGGCGGGTCAGAGCGAAGATGTACAGGCCGGATTGGCGGAGGATAGCCGCTACTTTCTCCATCAGGCCCTCTCCACCCCCTGTCTCGATCTGCTTGAGCGCGCGCAGGGGAGCTGGTTGACCAGCGTATCGGGCAAGCGTTACCTCGATTTTCACGGCAACAGCGTCCATCAGCTGGGCCACGGCCACCCCAGAGTGGTGGCCGCGGTGCAGCAGCAACTCGCCGATCTGCCGTTTGCGCCCCGCCGCTACACCCATCAGGTTGCTATCGACTGTGCCCGCACCCTGGCCGAACTGGCTCCTGGCGATCTCAACCGGGTGCTGTTCGCCCCCGGCGGCAGCGAGGTAGTGGGGATTGCCCTGAAGCTTGCCCGCTTTATTACCGGCAACAGCAAGGTGGTGTCCCTCTGGGATGCCTTTCACGGCGCCTCCCTCGATGCCATCTCGGTCGGTGGCGAGGCCTGTTTTCGCGCCGGTATGGGCCCGCTGATGGCTGGAGTGGAGAGAATCCCGCCGCCCACCCGTTATCGCGGTGTCTGGTACCGCGGGGAGGGGGATGACCTGCACTACGCCGATTATCTGGAGTACGTCATCGAGAAGGAGGGAGGGATCGGCGCCTTTATCGCCGAACCTATCCGCAACACCGATGTGCAGGTGCCCTCGAAGGCCTACTGGCAGCGGGTGCGGGAGATCTGCGATCGCCACAAGGTGCTGCTGATCGTCGACGAGATCCCCAATGCTCTGGGCCGCACCGGCCACTGGTTCAGCTTTGAAGAGTTCGGCATCGAGCCCGACATCATCTGCTTGGGCAAGGGGGTGGGGGGCGGGGTGGTACCGTTTGCGGCTCTCATTACCCGCGACCGTTTCAATCAGGCTGCGGCCATCTCGCTCGGTCACTACACCCACGAGAAGAGCCCTATCGGCTGCGCGGCGGCGCTCGCGACCATCGCGACCATCCGCGAAGAGGGGTTGCTGGCAAAAGCGCAGGAGGATGGCCGTTTTATGGCGGCCGAGCTCGGCAAGTTGGCCGAACGTCACCCGCTGATCGGGCAGGTGCGCGGTATCGGTATGCTTTGGGCGCTCGATCTGGTGGTCGATCACCAGAGTCGCACCCGCAACAGCCAGGCCGCCGAGCGCCTGCTCTACCGCTGTCTGGAGCTGGGGCTCAGCTTCAAAGTCTCCCAAGGGAACGTCATCCAGCTCTCGCCCCCACTCAATATCGCCCGCGCCGATCTGGTGCGCGCCATCACCATTCTCGATCGCGCATTGGGCGAGATCGCACTTTCACCGAAACAGGAACATCACCATGACTGACTTGCAGACTGCCATCGACCCGACCACCGACGTGGAGGCGCTGATCCTCGACTGGGCCGGCACCGTCGTCGATTTCGGCTCCTTCGCCCCCACTTCCATCTTCGTCGAGGCCTTCGCCCGCGCCTATGACTTTCCCGTGACCCTGGACGAAGCACGCCAGCCCATGGGCCTTGGCAAGTGGGATCATATCGCCGCGCTGGGCCGTCTGCCCTCGGTGGATGCGCGCTGGCAGGCCCGCTTCGGCCACCCCATGAGCCACGCCGAGGTGGACCACATTTATCACACCTTTATGCCGCTGCAGATTGCCGCCGTGACCCGCTTTGCCGCCCCCATCCCCGGTGTGCTGCCGGTGCTGGACGCTTTGCGGGGGCAGGGAATGAAAATCGGCTCCTGCTCCGGTTACCCCCGTCCGGTGATGGAAGCGCTGGTGCCAGCGGCGGCCAATCACGGCTACCGCCCGGATCACTGGGTCGCCACCGACGATCTCAAAGCCGGTGGTCGTCCCGGCCCCTGGATGGCGCTGGCCAACGTAATTGAGCTCGGAGTGAGCGCCGTGCATCGCTGCATCAAGGTGGATGACGCCGTGCCGGGTATCAGCGAAGGGCTTAACGCGGGCATGTGGACGGTGGGATTGTCGGTTTCCGGCAACGAATTTGGTGCCACCTGGGAAGAGTTTGCCGCCATGAGCGAGGCGGAGATCGCCGCCCGGCGCGCACCGGCCGAGGCCAAACTGCGGGCGGCGGGGGCACACTATGTGATTGATACCCTTGCCGACATCGCCCCGGTTATCGCCGATATCAACCGCCGTCTGGCCGCTGGCGAGCGGCCGTAGGCCATCGGCGTGGTCTAACATAAGCGCTTGGCTGGCTTTAGATGCAATACGCCCTCATCCGGGGGCGTGTTGCATTTACAGGGGGAAGCCGTGCGCGGTCAGCGGATATCGACCCGCATCAGGGGAGAGGGGGCGTTGTCGACAAAGTGGTGCCAGATATGGTCGTAGAGCGCCTTCTGGCCGGGGAAACTCACCAGCGCCTTGGCCTCGGCCAGGGAACACCAGCGATAGTCGGTGTGCTCGTCGTTGAGGGTCACCGCCTGATTGGGCGGACAATAGACCACAAAGACCGGCACCACCTCCACCGTATTTGAAGCGCTTTCGTAAAATTGTTCCAGATAATGGGCTGTGTATAACTCGCAAACCGTGATACCCGTCTCTTCGCCAAACTCCCGAATAATGGTCTGCCAGCCGGTTTCACCCACCTCCACCGTGCCCGCCACATGGCACCAGAAGCCTCCCTTGACCCGCTTCATCACCAGCAATTTTGTTTCGCCATCGACAGTGGTGAGGGCAACGCCGGAGACGGCCTTGCAGCGAATGGGGATCATGATCTTCTCTCCGGATTTGGGCTCTGTGATAGCCATGAACAGTGTGAAGGCGTGTTAATTGAAATACGCCTCGGCGGGTAGGCCCATGACCTCTATTTCATTCAGTCCATTTTTGGCCAGATAGTTGGCCACCAGATTGAACCCCACCCAGTAACCGGCATATTTGGGAAATGGCCGGTTATCACGGCAGTAGAAAAAGTCTAAAAAGTTGAACTGCTTGCTGGATAGATGGGGCGTCATCTCTGCCAGGAGCGATTGCCAGTCATGGTGATGAGACTCCTTGAACAGCGAGGGGAGTGTGCCGCCATTGAACCTCTGCTCAAAGTAGCAGGCCAGCCCTTCAAAAATCAGGTTTTCGGCCAGTGTTTCTGCTTCCACCTTGTTCTTCTTTTGCACGATATGGTGGACTTCGTGGGCCAGCACGGCAGGTAATTCGGTGATGATCACCTCTTTGATATCAGGCCGTTCCAGATCAAGCTGGAGTTCTATTCGATACATGTTGATGGCCCAGCCACCGATACCCGAATCGGGAGCATCCCCCTCGGCAAAAGGGCTGAAGGTGACATCCAGTTGGGAGAGATCGAACAAGGCATTCAATTTGTGCGCCGTCTCGGCAAAAACGTGCCTAATGGTGTCATCGAGCCCATCGAATTTGCCCGAGTCGTTTAACAGGGTGAGTTGCATCCAGACATCCTTGTCTATTGAAAGAGAGTGCTGAGCCACTTGCGTGGTCGCGGCGCCATATCACCACGATTACCCTCCTTCAATCAAGGGGTTACCCGCCCATTATGCTTGCCGTCTGGATCGCCTCGATCAGCGCGGCCCGGTTGATGCGAGGGCGCTCGCCATCGAGCAGTTGCTGCCACAGGGCAATGGCCTGACTGTAGCGGCCATGCAGGAAGTGATCGGAGGCAAGCAGCATCAGGGCGCTCACTTCCCCCGCATCTTGCTTGAGGGCACTCTCCAGCAGGCGGGTTGCCTCGGGAGTCAGCTGCTGGCCCGCCTGATAGTAGAGCACGGTGGCTTGCGCGGCTTGAGTCGCCGCGCTGGCGCCCCCCTCCAACAGAGCGAGACGCTGGTAGGCGAGCAGGGCGTTGTCATATTCACCCCGATAGAGATAGAGCTGGCCGAGCGCCGCCCAGCTGTCGAGATCGGCGGGGCTGCGCTGAAGCTTCTGATGCAGACTCCCCAGCTCCTTGTCCTGCAGATCCCGCGGGCTCAACCCCGCCAGCGGATCGGGACGGGATGCATAATCCTGCCATGCCTGATAGCGGCCGCTGCTGAAATACACAGCGGCAACGGCCGCTATGGCCATGATGCCAAGCAGCAACAAGGCCCGCCCGTGCTGGTTATTGCGGCCGCGATTGTCACGCTGGCTGGCCAGTTGCGCGCGCAGGGCCAGCTCAGCCGCCGGGATGGCGTTGGCCAGGCGGGCGGCGCTTAGCTCCCTGTAGAGTGGTTGGTCGGGGGAGAGGCCTGCCTGCTCCCCGTGCATGATCAGCAAATTCAGTTTGCTGCGCGGATCGGCGGCGGGTTGAGGGGGGGCCTCAACGATGGCCTTAACGGCAGGGATGGGTTGCACCTTTGTGCGTGTCAGGCGGCGAAACAGGGTCAATAGCGCCAGCCCCAACAGCAGCAGCGGGCCGCCCCACAGTAGCGCCGTGCTGGCCTTGAAGGGGGGATCGTAGCGGACGAAATCGCCGAAGCGCTCCGTCATGCGGGCGATCACCTGTTCATCAGACTGCCCCTCGTCCACCCAACGGTAGACTTCGAGTCGCAGATCCCGCGCGATGGGGGAGTTGGACTCCACCAGATTCTGGTTCTGGCACTGAGGGCAGCGCAGGGCGCGGGCCAGCTCTTGCGCCCGATTTTGCAGCTCGGGGTGGCGAAACTGATAGGTGTCGACCCCGCTGGAATATGCAGTTGCACTCAGCAGCATGCCGAGGGCCAGCAGGGTGCAGGCAAGAGAACGGCACATCATGGCTGTGTCTCCCGAGCTGATATTGCAATAGATGGTGCAATAGATGGCGCAATCGCGGGTGCCGTTGTGGCGGCCTTTATCTGCGCGTCCGTTCGCGCCTGGTCGAGCAGGGGAGCAAACTGACGTTGCCAGATCCCTTTGGTAAGCTCGCCGGTATGGCGGGCTAGCAGGGCACCATCGGCATCAAACAGATAGGTCTCTGGCGTGCCGTAGACGCCGAGCTCAAGAGCCAGTTTGCCGTCAGGGTCGGCCAGTACGGCGCGATAGGGGTTGCCCGCCTGGATAAGCCAGGCGCGGGCGGCATCCCCCTTGTCCCGGTAGTTGAGACCGTAGAGGGGCACTGTGCCCGCGAGCTCGCTGAGCAGCGGATGCTCGGCGCGGCAGTTGGCGCACCAGCTGGCCCAGACGTTAAGGACAAAGGGTTCGCCCTTGAGGCTGGCGGTCTGGATCGGACTCCCGTCCAGCAGATTGTCGCTCTGCCACGCAGGCAGGGTACGCCCGAGCGTCGCTTCATCTTGGCTATATGGATTGTTGCCAAGGCCGAGCCAGAGCAGAGTGCCGAGCCCCAGAGTAAGGAGCAGGGGAAGAAAGAGACGCAGGCGGGATCTCATAACGCCTCCTGTTCGAGCCGTTGATGGGAGGTGCGAACCGCAACGGAACGAGAGGCAAGCAAGGGGCGACGGGCGAGCAGGCGCAGGGTGCCGCCCGCCATCATCAACAGGCCGCCGAACCAGATCCAGCGCACCAGCGGCTTGTAGTGCAGCCGCATGGCATAGGCATCTGGTCCCATCTTCTCACCCAGTACCACGTAGAGATCGCCGAACATTCCCCACGCGATGCCGGGTTCGTTCATGTTCATGGTGCGAACGCTGTAATGGCGCCGCTCCGGCGTCAGCCGCGCCACCTCTTTACCGTTCTTGTGCACGCTAAGCGTGATCCGCTCGGCGGTATAGTTGGGGCCGATCACCGGCTCGCGCCCCTCATAGCGAAACTCGAACGCGCCGAGTTGGTAGGGTTGGTTGGCACCAAGCACAGTGCCCCCCTCCTGACTGTGGTCACTCACCTGCGCGATGCCAAGGGCGCACACCGCCACCCCAAGGTGGGCCAGCAGGCTGCCGAGCCGATTGAGGGTGAGCTCGCGCAACGACGTCGGTTGCAAGAGCGGGAGCAACAGACTGGCCATCAGCCAGAGGCTCACCATATTGGCGAGGATGCCAATCCAGCTACCGGAAAACGACCCCTGTTCCAGATAGGCAAGGCTAAGCAGCCCGCCGCCAAGCAGTCCAAACAGCGGCGGCAACAGAGCGTTGAGTCGGGAATGTGCCGCAAGCTGCTGCCAGCGCAGGCGCGGCAGCTGGGTCATCAGCCCCATCAGGCAGAGGGCCAGCGGCACGAAGATGGCATTGAAATAGGGGGCCCCCACCGAGAGCGAGCCCAGATGAAGCGACTGGAACACCATGGGGTAGAAGGTGCCGAGCAGCACGCTGGCGCAGGCCACGCAGAGCAGCAGGATAGCAGCGCCGAGCAGCCCCTCCTTTGACAGCAAGCCAAAGCGGGCATAGGGGGCGCGAATGTCCGCCCGCAGGGCAAACAGGGTGAGGGCGCTGGTCAATAGCAAGCCGAGCAGCAACAAGAGGGTGAGGCCGCGGCTGGGGTCCACCGCAAAGGCGTGCACCGAGGTGAGCACCCCGGAGCGCACCACAAAGGTGCCGAGCAGGCTCAAGGCAAAGGTAAAGATGGAGAGCAGCAGTACGGCGTGGCCGTAAGCGCCGCGCTTCTCGCAGACAATCAGGGCGTGCAGCAGGGCAGTGCCCAGCAGCCAGGGCAAGAGGGAGGCGTTTTCTACCGGATCCCAGAACCACCAGCCACCCCAGCCGAGCTCGTAATAGGCCCACCAGGAGCCCAGCACGATGCCGGCGGTGAGAAAGACCCAGGAGCCGAGCGCCCAGGGGCGACTCCAGTGGGCTACTGCGCCATCGAGCCTGCCCGAATGCAGCGCCGCCATGGCGAAGGCGAAGTTGACCGCAAAGCCGACGTAACCGAGATAGAGCAGGGGCGGGTGGATGATAAGGCCGATATCCTGCAGCATGGGGTTGAGATCGCGCCCCTCCAGCGGTCCCGGAAACTGGCGGTCAAACGGGCTGGAGAAGATCAGGGTATAGAGGCCGAACAGCCCGACGATCAGCCCCATGATGGCCAATACCCGGGCTGTGATCAGCGGATCGACCCGCCTGGAACAAAGGGCCACCAGGGCGCCCCACAGTCCCAGCGCAAAGACGAAAAAGAGCATGGAGCCCTCGTGGCCGCCCCACACCGCCGCCAGCTTGAAGCCCAGCGGCAGGGTGCTGTTGGCATGTTGGGCCACATAGACCAGGGTGAAGTCATCGAGGCCAAAACAGCTGGCGAGCAGCAGCAGGGCGGCTAACAGCAGGAGCGTGACCAGGAGGGCCAGCGGCTTGGTGCAGCGCAGCAGGGTCGGGGAGGCGAGCCGGAATCCCAGCCAGGGCAGCAGCCCTTGCAGCAGGGCGAGCCCGGTCGCCAGCAACAGTGAGAGATAGCCGAGCTCCGCTAGCACACAACCTCCAGTCAATCTTTGATGTCATTCATGTCATGGCACACACGTAGCGTCGTCTCGCTTTGGCGGGGAACATTGCCAAGCAACGGGTGTGGCATCACCAGAAATTCATTGGGCCAGCAACAAACCAGCGCCAGTCAACCGAAGGGCGGCTGGTGCTTATCCCCAGCTTTCAATAACCGGTTCACGATCCGTCGTGAGAGGTCGTCAGCAAGGTAAAGAGCTGCGCAGGAACCGCAATGTATGTGAATACATGAGGATTCCGAGCAGCACATGAGCCTTGATCACGGCCTCGCAACAGGAGCGTGAACCGGTTTTTAAACTACCGTCATCTGGCCGGCATAAAGCACGAAGTAGCGCAGCAGCAGGATCCCCACCAGGGTCAGGCTGCAGACCAGCACCAGATGGCCGTTTCGCTCCCGCAGGGGCGCCGGGGTCAGCAGGGCCAGCAGCTGGGGCAGCAGCATGCCGACCCCCACCACGCCGACCCAGAACACCTGAGCCCAGAAGCCGCTGCCGATGGCCGCCCACATCGCCACCTCTTTCTGGCCGCCACCGAAGTAGAGGCCGGTAAAGAAGCAGACCAGCAGCAACACCTCCACCGCCAGCACGGGTCGCTCGAAGCGATGCACGAAGCTCACCCCCTTGCTGTGATAGTTCTCCTTGAAGAGCGTCACCGCCAGCAAGATGGTGGAGGCGATGCCGGAGCTGATGCCCGAGACCAGAAACAGCACCGGCAGCACCGGGTTGTTCAAGAGCGGATAGGTCTTGAGCGCGGAAAGCAGAAAGCCGGTGTAGGCCCCCAGCAGCACGGCGAGCAGCAGCAACAGCGGGGCCAGCAGCCGCTCGATGCGGGCAAGCCAGCCAATCAGCCCATCCACAAAAGCG
Source organism: Aeromonas sp. FDAARGOS 1404 (assembly GCF_019047085.1). NCBI lineage: Bacteria > Pseudomonadati > Pseudomonadota > Gammaproteobacteria > Aeromonadales > Aeromonadaceae > Aeromonas > Aeromonas sp. FDAARGOS 1404. The sequence continues at coordinate 222,438 of NZ_CP077237.1, read as the reverse complement.
AACTTCTCTTTCAGCAACCGGCTGCGCATTGTCTCGATCTCGGTGCGAAACACCACCGCCAGCCAGGCGAACAGCACAACCATATAGAGCTGGAACAGCATGACCCCCATCGACATCACGGAGTCGAACTGGTAGTGGAACATCAGCTTCCAGAAGGTCCAGGGGCGGGCCAGATGGAAGATAAGGATCAGCAGCCCCAATATCACGCTCGCCGGCGCCAGGATTGCGGTCGCCTTGATGATGCCGCTCTCGCTGCCTGCCCCCTTGCGGCGCAGCAGCACCGAGAGGGTGGTGGCCCCGGCGGAGATGCCGAGCAGAAAGAGATAGATGGCGATGGGCCAGTCCCAGACAAGGGAGGGAAAGTGAAATGCGTCATGCAACATGAGCCATTCCTCCTTCTGTGACTGCGGTAGATGGCGATCGGACAAATCCCCAGACAAGGGAAGGGAAGTGAAAAGCCGCTTGCATGGTCATGACGTTATATCCCCTTTGGGCACGCGGTACATCTTGGGCGAGGTGCCGAGTGCCTGTTTGTAGCGATAGGTGGTCTCCTTCACCAGCCGTTGGGCGATGGGGCTGTCCGGATCATCCAGATTGCCGAACACCAGCGCCTTGGTGGGGCAGGATTCCACGCAGGCCGGCTCCTTGCCCGCCGCCAGATTGGTCTTGCGGCAAAAGTCGCACTTATCGGCAACCTTGGTCACAGGGTTGATAAAGCGCACCTGATAGGGGCAGGCGGCGAGGCAATACATGCAACCGACGCAGAGATCCGCGTCCACATCGACGATGCCATCCTCCTTGCGGATATGGGAGGCTCCGGTGGGGCAGACATGCACGCAGGGGGCGTTGTCGCAGTGCTGGCAGGACTTGCGAAAGAAGCGGTACTCGGCGTCGGGAAATTCACCGACCGGGCCTGAACGGATGATCTCGAGCCGCGAGACCCCTTCCGGCACTTTGTTAACTTCCCGGCAGGCATCCATGCAGGCGGTGCAGCCGATGCAGGCCGTCTCATCGTGGATCATGCCATAGCGTATCCCGTCGATGGTCTGGCTGTGGGCGAGGGGGGTGGCAAGGGAGCGGGTGTTGGCACGAGCAGTCCCCGTCATCATGATAAGGGCCCCCGCGCCCATGCCCGCCATAAAATCACGGCGAGAGCAGCTCATGAGGCCTCCTTGCCGGTAGCCGGTTTGGACTGCTCCTGCCGGGCCTTGCTGGCCTCATGCTGCTTGCTGTGACAGTCGACGCAGAGCTTGATGCGGGATTTTTCCGGGATCCCCACCATGGGCTCCTTGGCCGGATGCAACTGGTGGCAGCTGGTGCAGGTGAGCTTGGTGGCGTGCACGTCGTGGGCCCAGAGCGCCTCGCGAAGCTCTTTGGGCTCGTGGCAGCTCATGCAGACCCCGTTCTGCTCGCTGATGGGATAAAGCTTGATGCTCTCTTTATCCTTCAGGCTGTGGCTAAAACGCATCACATCCTTGACCCCTTCCCGATGCTGAGGGGAGGGCTGACCGTGGCAGTTGGTGCAGGTGACAGGTGCCAGGTTGTTGGGATTGGTCGCCTGACCATGCTTGCCGTGCATCCCCTCGCTCTGCTCCTTGTGACAGTCGGTGCAGGCCTTGTCGGGATTGCGTAAAAATTCCACCTCATGTGTAGCTGAAACAGGGGCTGCTGCCGGCTCGGCCGCCTGACCCTGCAGGCTGGTCAGCAGCATGGCTGCCATCAGCATCAGTCGTAAGAAATCCATCGTTAAATCACCCATAGGAAGCCTCCATCCGCTGCGGGCCTGGTCTGACCGGGCCCGCAGGCGCCGTTACTGTGCCAGCCGTCCGGCCGCTTTGGCCTCGGCATCCCAGGCGGGGACCGTGGTCTTGAGGAACTGGGCCTTGTCGCTGTTGAACTGCTTCATATCCATGCCAAGGGCGGCTTGCGCTTTCTCCTTGGTGGAGATGTCGGGGATGGCGATTTCGTGGCTGATCCCCTTGCTGGCCAACAGGCGTGCCAGCTTGGTGCGGGCGTCAGCGGCTTTATCCAGCGCGCTGCCAAGTACCTTGAGGGCCACTTCGGGGGCGTGCATCTGCACCCCGTGGGAGGCGATGGCGTAGTCCCAGCGCCACTGGGCGTGCCGGATGTCCTGCAGAATATCCTTCATCTCTGCCTCGGTGGCGCCGGCATCCCAGGCCGCCTTGGCTTCAAAGTGGGCATGTACCAGCTGCTTCTCGACCTTCAGCTTGGTTTCGATCACCGCCTCTTTGCGCTGTTTGACAATCCCTTGCAGCATCTCCTTGCTCTGGGTGTGGCAGTTGCGGCAGGTCTGCTCGAAACGATCGAAGGGGTTACCCACCTTGTGATCCGTGTAGACCTTGCCCTGCTCGTTCTGCACCTTGGGCATGTGGCAGTCGACACAGGCGACGTTGTTCTGGCCGTGAATGCCGGCGCGCCAAGTCTCGTACTCGGGATGCTGGGCTTTCAGCATGGGGGTCTTAGAGAGGGCATGGGTCCAGTCGGCAAAGCCGATTTCATCGTAATAGGCCTCCATCTGCTCCACCGTGGTGCCCTTGTCCCAGGGGAATTTGACCGCCTTGGTGGGGCCGCTGAAGTAATACTCCACGTGGCACTGGCCGCACACCTGGGACTGCTGATCAAAGCGCCCCTGCTCCTTGAACGGCTTGCCGATGGCGGTCATGGCCCGATCGGCATAGGGACGGGAGAGGTGCAGGGCAGGTTTGCCCTCCTTGAACTCCTTCGAGGCGGTGTCGTGGCAGTCGGCGCAGCCGATGGTGTTGACTACTTCCGGCCCGCCTTTTGCCCACATCCCCTTGAAGTAGCCATCCTCACCCTTCTCGTCGATGACGCGGGCCACATCCGGGCCTTTGCAGCTCCAGCAGGCCATGGGCAGGGGGCCATCTTCGGCGGTCTTGGGGGCGCCAGTACGCAGGGTTTCCCGCACGTCGGTCAGCGCATAGAAGTGACCGCGCGGCTTGTTGTAATCCTTGGAAAAGGGGTAACCGCCCCACAGCACCACCATATTGGGATCTTCCGCCAGTGCATCGGTGCGCTCCTTGCTTTCGCTGGTGGCTTGCCAGCTGGTGAACTGATCGGCGTGATCCTTGGCGAACAGCTCGCTGCGCGCCTCTATCTTGCCCTTGGTGGTTGAGTCATCAGCCAGTGCCCAGCCGCTGGTGCCAAGGCTGGTAGTCAGTAGCAGGGCGGCGAGGCCCAGTTTGATATGCCTGTGTTGTGAACCCACGTTTATCACTCCCAGATAAATGTTTTGGTCTCGTCTGACCCGTTCCATCTTGGTGTGGATCTTCCCCCCGTCGGGCGGGGTGGGCAGACATTCGCTTGCGGGTGAATAAAACCGCGCAATATGTGATTGCTCGAGGGTTACCCTAACAAATAGGTAAATTTAATGATGATTTATCGGAGGGAGAGTTGTGCCAGATCAATTGGTGCACAGGATTGATTGCTGAAATGAGATCTGGATTAAATTTTATGGAAACTCAACTTCTTGTTAACTGCCGAGCATTCGATGGCAGGCGTTTGATCGATACAGTTACGTACTGGCAATTTTTGCCAGCTGAGCTGGATTGCTGCCGTATTGTTCACACATTTTGGCAATGTTTCATGCTAATAATTGACTAAATATGCAATCTTGCGGTGTTGTGGCATGAACTGTTGACCTTCGGATTATGATCCATTTGTTGAAGCTACAGTGGATCTATCGTCAAACGACAGAAATGGTCACATGGAGTCTGATAGACCTATTAATAAAGGTGATGTGATTGGGGTCATCCAAATCTCATTTTATTTAAAAAGGCCTGTTCGATGCACAATCTTGTAAGTTATGGCCATTTTATGGCAATAATTGTCGAAAATAGCGAAAAGACCCACTTAGTCTGGTGCGGTATGATTATTGAACAGACAAGTACCCTGTAGGTACTGATGTTGGTGGTTAAGGTTTTGCTGGAGGTTGTATGGCAGAGTTGCAAATTGAAAAGTCCACGGTGATCACCCAACTCGAGGGCTCCGTGTTTGTCATCAGTGCAGATGGATCTGTCATACGAGCAAAGGTGGGGATGGCATTGCAGCCGGGGGATCGCCTGCAAGCTGCCCAAGATGGCCACTTTCAACTAGCCGAGCCGGGCAGTGATCCTGCTGGTGAGCAAGATATGGCCGCCAAACCTGAGCCCGCCACACCTGCTGCTGATGGGCAACCGGCCGATCCGGAACTGGCCTCGTTGCAAGAGGCGATCCGTCAGGGGATTGACCCGACCGAATTGTTCCAGGAGACCGCTGCCGGCAACGCAGCCGCTGCGGGTAATATCGGTGGTGTAGCCGGTTCCAGCTCGGGTGGATTTGTGGTGGTCGATCGTACCAATGACGCCACCCTGGCCGAGGCCGGTTTTGATACCGACCATGCGGTGCAACCTGTTGGCGATGAGCTGCTGTTTTCCGAAGAGCGCGATTTCTTTGCTGCCATCACCATCACCGAGCCCCAAACCAGCGACAACATTATCAACGCCGATGAAGCGGCTGGCGTCATCATTCGTGGTGTGGTGGATGATGTGGAGGTAGGCCAGCCAGTCACTGTGACCCTTATCGATCAGGCGGGAAATTCACTGACGGTGACGACAGTGGTGCTGCCCGGCCTGGTGTGGGAAGCCAATTTTGGCGATGTGACCGGCAAGCTGGTGGATGGCCCGTTGCAGATTGTGGCCAATACCCAGGATCAGGCGGGCAACAATGCCAGCGACACCGGACAGACTCTGCTCGATACCATCACCACCATTACCCTCGATCTCGCCGATGAGAGCGACACCGGCGCCAGCCAGACTGATGATCTGACCCGCGACAATACCCCGCTGCTGCAAGGAAAGGGGGAGCCCGGTGCCACCGTAACCCTGAGCCTTGGCGGCAGCGTGCTCGCCGTCCTGACGGTGGATGCCGCCGGTAACTGGCAATATCAGCTGCCGCAGACCCTGGCCGATGGCCAGTACCAGTTTCAGGTCAATTCCGTGGATATTGCCGGCAACCGCGCCAGCGATACCCTCGTTATCAATGTCGATACTCAGGCCTTCATCGATATCGATGATCTCGATACCACTGCCCTGTTTGGCAACAGCAGCGCCACCCTGAGCGGTTCCACCAGCAATGTGGAAGCGGGTCAGAGTGTCACCATCACTCTGGTCGACAGCAATGGCCAGCCGTTGTTGACCACCTCGGCACAGGTGGGGGCCGATGGCCGCTGGCAGGTATCAGGTCTTGATCTCTCCGGTATCAATCAATCCTTTGAAGTACGTGCCAGTGTCACCGATCTGGCGGGCAACAGCGCCAGCGATGGGGCGCCGCTGATCGGTCAGAGCGAAACCCTGACGCTCTCTGAAGCCGGATTGGCCGGTGGCCCGATCACCGCGACCGGTAGTCTAAATACCGGTGCCGGCCAGGATGGCAATCTGCAAGTCCAGTTTGCCGCTGATCAGAGTGCCTTGGAAGGGTTGGGGCTCGTCAGCCATGGCGCGCTTCTTGGCTACACCATCAACGGTCAGACCCTGACCGCCAGTGCTGGTGGGGCGACTGTCTTCACCCTGACCCTCAACAATGACGGCAGTTACCGCATCGTCTGGAGTCAAAGCCTGGATCACGGTCAGGACGCGTTGCGCCTGCCATTCAACCTCGAATATCGCGACAGTGACGGCGATCTGGTGAAGGCGCCGCTGGTGATCAATCTGGTGGACAGCAATCCGCCCAGTTTCGAGATCCCGGCCATTCCCCTGACCGAAGATGCCTTTACCAACGGCGCCGCCGTGGTGGGCGAGAGCAGCTTTGTGGTCAAACACACCGCCGATCCTCTGCTGGTGGATTCGTTGGTGTTCAGCAATCAGAGCAACACCCTGACTACCCTCAACGGATCGGGTCTTGCCAGCGATGGTCATCCGCTGACCTTTGAATTTGCCGATGATCGCACCTTGGTGGGTTACTACCTGGATGGCAGTGGTCAACGGGTGGAGGTGCTGCGTGCCGAATTGAATGCGCAGCAGCAGGGCAGCGATCTGGCTGGGCGGGTGGTGGTCACCCTCACCGGCCCGCTCGATCATCAGGGGAGCGACACGCTTTCCCTCGATTTGCAGGTGAGCGCCAACGAGATAGATGGCGACAGCACCAGCGCCAACCTGACGTTGACTGTCAATGATGGCAGTGATCCCGCATTGGGCATCGACAAGGGGGTCGCCCTGCAAGAGGGGGGCAACCAGAGCATCGATGGCCAACTGCCGGTGACGGTGGGGAGCGATCGTCTGGTCTCCCTCAACTTTGAGGCCAGCCAACCGGCGCTGGATGGGCTCACCAGCCAGGGCAAGGCGACGACTTACGAGGTTCAAGACAACCAGCTGATCGTCAAAGATTGGCAGGGCAAGGCAATCCTCACCGTTACCATCGGGCTGGATGGCAAATACAATGTCTCCCTGACCGGGGTGTTTGACGAGCCGGAAGCGACCAACAGCCTCAACCTTGGCCTGAAGGTACAGGGTTCAGATTTTGACGGCGACAAGAGCAATCTCGGCACCCTCAATATCACCATTACCGACGGTGCCTTGCCGCAGGTTAATCCTGTCTCCCTCACGCTCACCGAAGATAGCAACTGGCAGCAAGGCCAGACCCTTAACGGTGATCTGACTATCACCGCGGGCAGCGATCCGCTGGCCAGCATCACCTTCGATGCCAACCAGCCGGGGCTGCAAGGGTTCACCTCGGGCAAGCAGGCCGTGACTATCACGGTGGCAGACCATCTTATAGAGGGGCGTACCCCCGATGGCAAGCTGGTGTTTGAGCTGACCCTCGGTAACGATGGCAAATACAGCTTCACCCTCCATCAACCGCTGGATCAGGGCAGTGCCGACAGCCTGCTCAAGGCGGGCTTTACCCTGCTCGACAGCGATGGTGACAAGGTATCCTCCACCATTACCGTGGCGGTGGGTGATGGTGCCAATCCGACCATCTCCGCCGTGACTGGCACCACCATCACCGAGATGGCGCAAGGGGAGACGGCTGCCGTCAGTACCATGAGTTTCTCGGTCGCGCACGGCAGCGATGCCCTTGACCCAGCATCCCTCGGTTTTGATATCGCCGCTATCCAGAGCACCTTGACCGGATTGACCAGTCATGGCAACCCGATCACCTTTTCCCTCGATGCCAATGGCCAGCTGGTCGGAACCGCCGGTGGCCAGGTGGTGCTGCGCGTCGAGCTGAGCCTGGTCGATAACAACGGTAACTGGAGCGTCACCGCCAAGGTCACCCTGAGCGGCGAGCTGGATCACAAGGGGAGTGAATCCCTCAACCTGCCGCTTGCCGTCACCCTGGCTGACAAGGATGGCGATCGCATCGGTACCACGTTGCCGCTCACCATTGCGGACGGCAAGGCGCCGAGCTTTATCCCGGGCAAAGGCGTGTCCCTGGATGAGGGGGACCTCACCGGCAGCAACAGCTTGAGTCAAACCGGTCACTTCGATGTGCAAGCCGGGTCGGATCGGGTGATCGAGGTGGCCTTTGCCGATGGCAGCGAACAGCCTGCGCTGACCGCATTGGGTAAACCGGTGCAGTACGAGCTGGTGGATGGTGACCCGCTGATCCCGGGCAGCCAGCTGCTCAAGGGTTATGTGATGGTGGATGGCCAGCGGGTCGAGGTGTTCGAGGTCAAGCTGATTGGCAGCCTCGATCAGGCGGGCAAGAACGGGTTTGACTATCAGGTCACCCTCTATCAGGGGCTTCATCAGGGCGGCAACGCCGTGACCGAGCTGCCCATCAAGGTGATCGTCAACGATTACGACAAGGCGGGCGGTAACAACGACAGCACCAGCGGCACCCTCAATATCCAGATTGGGGAAGGGGAGAAACCGACCCTCACCCTGACTGGCGTGACCTTAAGCGAAGGGCGCTTCGATGGCGCCAACTCGGCCACCGACGACCAACAGACGAGCGGTAAGATCACCATCAAGGCTGACTCGGATCCGGTGACTGATGTGCGATTGACCCTCTCCGGTCAGGTCATGGATGTCAGCGGCAAGCCCATTACTCACAATGGCGAGAGCTTGAGCTGGAAAGCGGTTGGCACCGATGGTCACACCTTCCAGGCGGTGACCAGTGGTGGTCTGGTAGTGATGACGGTCTCCATCCCCACAGTGCCCGCCACCATCGCCGCTCACACCAGCGCAGAGATAGGTTATCAGGTAACGGTGCATACCAACCTGGATCACGGGGCAGACAACAAGCTGGAACTGAATCTGCCGGTCGAAGTCACCGACAGCGACGGCAGCAAAAATCAGGGCACCGCCACTGTCACGGTGACTGATGGCATCAACCCGATCATATCCGCCATTGAACCGGTTCGGGTCGAGGAGTCTGATCTCGATGCAGTGAACGGTCAGCATCCGGGGACCACACCTGCAGGGAGTGGAGAAACCGATAGTGGCAAGGTGACCATCACCGCCGGTTCGGATCGGGTTGCCTCCCTTGAGCTGGATGTGGCTGCATTCAATCAGGCCAATCACCTCATGTCGGGTGGCAAAGCGGTTACGCTGGCTCCACACAGCACCGGCTGGTATCTGGCTACGGCCGAGGGGGGCAAGCCCGTTTTCTGGGTCCACCTCGATGTTAACGGCAGTTACAGCGTTCATCTGGTAGGCCAGCTTGATCACGGTGCACAAGGCAAGGATGAGTTGACCATCGAAGTGCCGCTGTTTGTCACCGATCATGATGGCGATCGCAGTACGAACGTCAGTGTGACCGTGACGGTACAAGATGACATGCCTATCGGCACTGTGCTGGCACATACCCTGAGCGAGGGGAGCAGTACCGTGACCGGCGATCTGCTGCCTACCGCCAATGAAGGTGCGGATGGTGCCCGCGTCGAGTCGATTACCATCAATGGCCAGACGTACGCCATCAATGGCTCTTTGATACAAGATGTGATGAGCCCCGATGGCAAGCAGGTGATGGGAACCCTGACCATCTCTGCCGATGGCTCCTACTCCTTCAATCCTGCGGCCGGTTTCAATCACGATGCAAGTCAGCTCAGTCAGGTGGTGACAGCCCATCTGGTCGATGGCGATGGCGATCGTGCAGACAGCACACTGACTCTCAATCTGCAGGATGAAGCGGTGCGCTTTACCGTTAGCGCAGCCATTGGTAACGAAGATCAGGGGGCGCAAGACCCGAGGCTGGGTATCCCTATCAACATGCAGCTCGATATTGGCGATTTCGATCGCGGTGAGCATGTGGATCAGTTGCTTATCCAGGCGCCTGCCAATGCCCATGGCACCTTCTATTACAACGGCGTAGCGCTTACCACTACGGCTGATGGCAAGTGGTTTATCGTGCCGCCAGCGGCCATGGTGACCAGTGATAATGTTCACTACACCACTCAGGGGGTGACCTTTGTGCCTTCAAGCAACTGGTCGAGCTGGAGCAATGGCGGTCAGCCGCTGCACTTCCAGGTGCAACTGCAGGTCGGGGTCACCGAAGGGGCAGCACCTGCGGCTGTAACGGGCGATCTGGCTGTGACAGTGCGCGGCGTGGCCGACAAGCCGATGTGGGACACAGCCAACACCACTCGCCACTATGACACCAATGAAGACAGCACAGGTATCAAGCTGGACGTCAAGGCAAGCCTGACTGATACCGACAGCTCCGAGACGTTGACCTATCAGATCAAGCTGGAAGCGGGCAAGGGAACCCTGATGCTCAACGGAGTCGAGCTCAAGCCAAATAGCAATGGCATCTACACCGTTTCGGCCGGCAACATCAACAAAGTGACTGTGGTTCCGGGCAAGGATTTCAGTGGTGACATCAAGCTGTCGGTGACGCCGATCAGCACCGAGAAGAACCCGATCGCTCAGGGTCAGGGTATGGCGCAGGGAGACAAAATTGATCTGGTGATCAATGTCAATCCGGTGGCCGATGACGCCAAGCTCACCGTGCGTGACATTCAGGGCAAGGAAGACACCCTGCTCGATCTGGGCAGCAAGATTGCCCTTGCTCATCTGGGTGACAAACTCGATGGCTCCGAACAGATGTTTGTCCGCATCAGTGGCCTGCCTGACGGCGCAACCTTGTTGCTGGGTGGTTCCGCCGTTGCACAGAACATAGCCGGTTACTATGAGGTTCCTTTTGATCGGATTGGCGAACTCAAGCTGCAACCGCCGAAAAACAGCAACGTTGATTTCGATCTGACCATCAAGGGGGTGGTGAAAGACACGGCGACCTTGACCGATGCCAACGGCCAGACCCATACCGTGGTGAACGAGAAGGAGACCGGCTCCCAGACCCTTCATGTGGATCTGGTGGGGGTGGTGGATCAGCCTCACTTCGAGCTTGGCAATACCGGCTGGGAGGTCGAGGGGACAGGCTATGCCACCACAGTGGGTGAGGATGGACGGGCACCGCTCAACTTTACCCTCACCTCGGGCGAGTGGGTCGATACCCCGCACGACACTTCCGAGAGCCTCAACGTGGTGCTGCAAGGGCTGCCGGAAGGTGCTCGGGTCTTTGATGCCAATGGCAAGGAGCTGACCCTCACCTTTGCCGGACTCGACGCCCATGGCAAGCCGACCTATCAGGTCGATGTCTCCGATTTTGGCAACCTGCTTATTCAGCCGCCCCATAACAGCACGGCGGATTTGAACCTGATCGCCAAGGTGGTGGTGACCGAGAACGATGGCGACCACAAGAGCTTCGATGTGCCGCTGCATATCAAGGTGGAACCGGAGATTGACGCCACCGACTACAGCAAGACCAGTCATGGCCTGGAAGATCAGTTCACCGTGCTGGACTGGCATCCGACCCTTACTGACGGCGCCGAGAAAGTCACGGCGCTGAGTCTCTCCGGGGTGGAGGATGGCTACCAGATCTGGCTGCGAGTCGGCGGTGTCGAGAGCCAGCTGACCGTGGTCAGTGGCAAGGTCACCCTGACTGCTGCCCAGCTCGACAGCCTGCTAAACGGGGGGCAACTGCTGGTGAAGGCGCCGGAGGATAGCGATCGGGATACCACTATCCAGAGCCATGTTACCGTGACCCAGCATGATGTGGATTCGGGCGCGGTGGCCGAGAAGGTGATCGATGGCAATCTGCATGTCGATATCCAGGCCGTGGTGGAGCCCGATGGCGTGCTGACCCAGAGCGGTGGAGCTCTCGTGGGGCAGAGTGGGGCTGATATAGACCTGACTGGACGCTTCGTCTTTACCGACCTCGATCCCTCGAGCGTGGAGGAGATCGACTATCTGGTGATCAACCTGCCGGTGTTGAACGGTGGTGCAGGCGATCAGTTCGTGGTGGTTGGCGGTATCAACAACGGTAACGGCAGCTGGATCGTGCCGGCGGGCAACCTCGGCAGCTTCAAGCTGCATGCGCCGGACGGGTTTGTCGGCAAGGTCGAACCGATCCGCATCGATGCCATGGTGATCGACCGGGGCGATGATGGCGATGCCAGTGCCCATGTCAAAGTGAGCCTGCAAACCAGTGCCGAATTTGAAAACAAGCCAGTGACGCCCAAGACGCCGGCGGCGACTGTCGATATCGACGACAACGCCGTGCTGGTGGGCAAGGAGGATATCCGGGTTGATTTTGGTCAGCAGCTCAAAGGCGTGATCCATATCGGCGCCGCCGATCAGGCCAGCGACGAGGTGACCATTGTCCTCAAGGGGTTGCCTGCGGGCGTGACCATCAGCGGGGCCGAGTACAACATCTCGACCGGTGAATACGTCATCAAGGTGCCGCCGTCACTGGCGGGCCTGGAAGGGTTGACCCTTGGCTTGCCACAGGACTTTGCCGGTTCGCTCAATATCGAGGTGAAGGTGGTGAATACCGATACCGCCAGTGGCGATATCAAGGTTGACAGCAGCACGGTTAGGGTCGATGTGGCCCCCGTAGTCGATGTGAATGGTGGTCGTGGCGAGCATCCGGAACTGACTCTGACCGTTCAGGACACCAACCAGGACGGGCAGCCGGACAATCTGGAAGATAGCGAGATCCACCTCGATCTCTCGGTGAAACTGGCCGATATCAGCCCCTCCATCGCGGGCGGCGGTCTCGAAACCGTTGAGCGGGTCACCATCACGGTGGATGCCAAATATGGTTACTTCCTCGATGGCAGCGGCAAGCCGGTCAACATTCTGGTTGTGAGTGATATGGCGGCACTTAAGGATTTGGTGTTTGTGCCCAAAGAGCATTTCAGCGGTCAGGTACCGCTCGACATCAAGGTCGATATCGTCGATACCGCGCTGGTCGGCGGCCAGCAGGTGACTGACAGCGGCAGCTGGAGCGGCCAGGTCGGCTTTGAGGTGAGACCGGTCAACGATCCGGCCCAGCTCTCGGTGCACAGCGTCACGGGGAGCGAGGATGGCACGGTCAACCTTGCCGGATTTGGCGCAACCCTAATCGATAACGATGGCTCGGAGCAGATCGTCGCGCTGCAGATCAAGGGGGTACCGGATGGCTTCACCCTGTCGGCTCCGGCGGTCAACAATGGTGGCGGCGTCTGGCAGATCCCGGTGGGGACCGATTTCTCCAAGCTGACCCTGATCCCGCCAGCTGATTTCAGCGGCACCGTGGAGCTGTCGCTGAGCGCCTTTACCCTCGACAAGGGGCTCACCATTCCGCTCGAAACCAGTAGCAGCTTTACCGTCACCGTCAATCCGGTGGGGGATGCCCTTATCGCTGACATTCAGGGTCAGGCGAGCGGTACCGAAGGGGATGTGATCACGCTGGATCTGGGGCTGGAGACCCGGGATACCCAGCCAACCGGCGGCAGTGCGGGTAATGTGCATGAGAACAAGCCAGAGCAGGTGCGGGTCACCATCGAAGGGGTGCCTGATGGTGCCGAGATCCGCTTGCCAAATGGCGTGGCGGGAACGGTTGTTGATCTGGGTGGCGGTCGCTGGCAGGTCACTACCGAGGGCGGCAAGCTGGGTACGGTCGAGCTGGTGACCAATGATGCCAACGGTGCACTGGATCTCAAGATCACCGCCCAGAGCCTCGACAACGGCGCCCTTGGCCCCGAGGTCAATGGCACCATCCATGTGGATGTAAGCCCGGTCAACGATGCGCCAATCAACGTATTGCCAACGACCCCTCAAGTCGCGCAGGAAGATCAGCCCTTCGTTATCCACGGTTTGCAGGTGAAAGATGTGGATGCGGGCAACAGCCCCATCAAGATCACCCTCTCGGTGGAGCATGGCACCCTGACGCTACCTGCTGGCAGCGGCGTGACGGTGGTCGGAAACGGCACCGGTTCGCTGGTGCTGACCGGCACGCTGGCCGATCTCAATGCCTTGCTCTCTGGTGGGGTCACCTATCAGGGCAACAGTGATTTCTACGGCAATGACGCCCTGACCATGGTCACCAACGATCAGGGGAACACGGGGAGTGGCGGGGCACTAAGCGATACCGATGTGCTGCCCATCGAGGTGCAGCCGGTCAATGATGCCCCGGTCAATCAGCTGCCTGGCAGCATGACGGTGAAGGAAGATGGCTCCCTGTCGCTCTCCGGCGTCAGCGTGAAGGATGTGGATGCAGGCAGTGCGCCTGTCTCCATGGTGCTGCGGGTCGAACATGGTGTACTGACCTTGCTGGGTGCAACCGGTGCCGTGATGGTGCAGGGGGCGGGTACCAGCGAGATCACCCTGGTGGGGTCGCTGGCTGATCTCAACCAGTTGTTGGCAAGCAACCTGCACTATGAACCGGCCAAAGATTTTTGGGGAGAAGATACCCTTACCGTCACTACCTCCGATCAGGGCAACAGCGGCGCGGGCGGTTCTCTGAGCGACACCGATCAGGTGACCATCACTGTCACCCCCGAGCCGGATATGCCGGGTCTGACGGTGGATCAGCATGCGTTCCATGCCTTGCAGGGGGCCGTTATCCCCCTTGGCATCAATGCCAGCGTGGTCAATCCGGCCACTGGCGAGCTCTCCATCCGCATCAGCGGCCTGAATGGGGCGCAGGTGCAGGACGAGCATGGTCAGAGCGTCGGTCATGCCGATGGCAATGGCGACTGGCTGATCTCGGCCGATCACTCGGTTCCGCTCTACTTCAGCGGTTTTGGCGACGGTGACCATGTGCTGGGGATCAGTGCCGAGTCGAGTGTCGGCGGCTCAACCGTCAGCACGCCCCTTGAGACCATTACGGTGCACGGCCAGAGTGGTCATGAGCTGGTCGGTTCCGATCAGGGGGATTGGCTGTTTGGCTCCTCAGGCGATGACCGTCTGCTGGGGGGCCATGGCAACGACATTCTCACCGGCGGGGCTGGCAGCGATCTCTTCGTCTGGCAGCACGGGGATGAGGGGAGTCAGGGGCAGCCCGCCATCGATACCATCACCGACTTCCATCCGGAACAGGGGGACAAGATCGATCTGGCTGATATGCTGCAAGGGGTCACTGGCAATGGTGTCGATGATCTGCTCAAGCATCTCTCAGCCTCGGTGACCACGGGGAGCAATGGCCTGAGCGATGTGAACCTCTCGGTAGCGCCAGCCGGGGATGGTCATGTGACCCAGCAGATCACCCTGAAGGATGTGGATTTGAGCAGCTGGAATCTCACCAGCACCTCGTCCCACGATATCCTGCAGAGCATGCTGGAAGATCAACATAGCCTGATCATCCAGCACCCCTGATAGCGTGCGTGAAGCGTAAAAAAGAAGAGCCGGCAATTGCCGGCTCTTTGTTTATCTCTGCGTGGATTGTTTTTATGCGGCCGCAAGGGCCGGGGATTCAGGCCAACGCCTGGGCCAGCAGGTGGATCGGATGTTCACAGCGGAAGCTGGTGCTCATCTCGATCTGCCATTTGCAGGTCTCGCAATCGGTGATCACCAGATCGGGGGAGAGGCGGTTGATTTGATCAAACAGCCCCTCACCGATGGTCTGGCTGGTCTGGTAGTTCTCCGACTTGAAGCCGTAGGTGCCGGCGATGCCGCAGCACTGGGACTCCAGCACCGTCACCTTGACCCCGGGAATGGCGCGCAGCAATTCGAGGGTGTAGATGACGCCCCCCATTTTTTCCATATGGCAGGGGGTGTGGTAGGCGATGTGCAGATTGAGCGGCTTCATCGCCGGTTTGTTGCCCTTGTAGAACTCGTTCCACAGGAAGCGGGTCACCAGCGAGATGCGATCCCGCACCTTGTGGTTGTCCTGCTCCAGCAGGTGGGGATATTCATCGCGCAGGGTAAAGCCGCAGGTGGAGGAGGTAGCCAGCAGCGGCATCTCGTTGCCGAGCAGGGAGTTCTCCATCTGCTTGATATTGAACGCTGCCTGCTGTTTGGCCTTGTCCATGAAGCCGTTGGCAATGAGCGGCACGCCACAGCACTTCTCCCGCTCCAGCAACTGCACGCCGATGTTCATGGCGTTGAGCACCTGCACCAGCTCCTTACCAAGCTGAGGATGGTTGTAGTTGACGTAGCAGCCGTGGAAGTAGGCGATCTGCCGCGCAAAGCGGGCCTGAGATTCTTTTTGCTTCTTGTACCAGCCGCGGAAGGTGCCCTGGGAGTATTTGGGCAGGCCGCGGTGGGATGAGACCCCCAGCGCCTTGTCCAGCACCAGCTTCATCGGCTTGAGGCCGGTGGTGAAGTTGACCACCGGGGCCATCAGGGTAGACATGCTGCCCATCAGATCGGTGTGAGAGAGCACGAACTCGCGGATCCCCGGTTTGAAGCCGCTGTACTGGTGTTTGGCCTTGGCGATGATGTCGCCGATGCGCACCCCGCTCGGGCAGGCTACTTCGCAGCGTTTGCAGTTGGTGCAGTGCTTGAGGGCGCTGTCAAAGAGCTCGGGGCTCTTGATGCGCAGCCGCTCGCCATCCGGGCCCGCCTGTTTCGGGCCGGGGTAGGCGGGGTTGGCCTTGGCAACCGGACAGTAGGCGGTACAGACGGTGCATTTGATGCACTGATCGAAAGTTTGGTTGGCGTGATCCAGTAGCATGTCAGTTCTCCTCCCGGCGATGATGAAGACACGGGATATGGGACGTAGTAATCATTGGGCCGCGCCCAGAATATGGCCGGCAGCCTGCCAGCCGGTGGCAACGGCAACGCCGGAGCCTGAGCCCTCTTTAATAGGGTCGTAATGGGCCAAGACACTGCCCGCGCCATAGAGGTTGGTGAGTGGCTTGCCGCCGCGCAGCACCCGCAGCTTGTCGTCAGTCTTGACCCCGAAGCCCATGAAGGGGTGGTGGTCGAACAGGCGGCGACCGGCCCAGGCGTCACGCTCCTCCAGACTCAGCACATCGGCATCGAAGATGGGCTCGCGAATGCCACGCAGACGGGACTCCAGCCCACGGCTGAAGAAGCTGCCGGAGGCGAGCACAAAGTTGTCCGCTTCAAACAGCTGATCATCGCCATTCTGGGTGTGTACGCCGACCACCCGGTCACCTTCGTAACGGGCGCCCAGCACCCGCTCGCTGGTGAGGAAGGTGCCACCAAGGGCCACAAAGCGGCGCTTGAGCGCCTCCTGCATCCGCATGCCGATGAGTGATGGCGGCATGGTGGCCACCTCCTTGATGGTGCAGCCGGTACGCTGCTCCAGCTCCGCCAGACGCGGGCCTACCAGCCCCAGCGAAAGGCAGGCGGGCAGTACGATATGGCGGCAGCCGGGTACACCGCTCTCCTGCACCATGCGGCTGATCTCGCGGGCCAGATCGGCCACCAGATGATGCTTGTCACACAGGCGCGCGATGTCGGCTGAGCGAAACTCGTGGGGATTGCGGCTGAATTCGGCCAGCTGGGGCAGGCGGATTTCGCCGGTCAGAATGCGGCAGTGGGCAAAGCGCGGATGGGTCGCCAGATTGGCGGCCGCCAGTGCCGGATGAAAGTCGCGAAAGCCTTCGAGGGTGGCCAGCAGCAGCACGTCCGGGATCGGCGCATCGGTCACGCAGGCACAGGTATCGGGGGAGAGCCAGGTGCGCTTGAGGGTACCGATGGGGGTCAGGCGCTGGTGATTGGTGTCTTGGCGAACCAGAGGCAATCCCTGCTTGGCGCAGTGGCGCTGCAGATCGGCCAGACTCGCTTCGATATTTTGCATTCCTACTTTGCTGTAGGGGTGATCCGGATGGGCAGCCATAAAGGCGGGCAGGGCTGCGCGGGGATCCCCCTCGCTTTCCAGCAGATCGACCGAGCCGGAGGAGAAGTGCAGGGCGCTCTGGCCGGATGCCATCAGCAGGGTCTTCTGGCCTGCCTCCACCAGCCGCAGGGCAGCCGAGAGTCCCGCCATGCCACCGCCGATAACGATATTGTCAAACTTCATGACGGCTCTCCTTGTGAGTGGTCTCGCTGGTTGAGCCGCGTGGGGTATCGGCAACCAGCTGCGGCGCCGTCCATTCCCCCAGGCCAAACAGCCCTTCGTAGATCCAGTAGGTAAACTCGGCCTCGCGCAGGGCATCGCCCCACAGGACGGGGCGGGTTCCCTTGTAACGCTCCTCGAGGAACTGGCGCAGCATGACGCAGGCCTGACGACCGTCAGCCTTGCCATACTCCTGCATCAGACCAGCGGCGCGGTAGGCACACAGCTCGCCCTGACAGGGCCCCATCCCCAGACGGGTGCGGCGGCGCAGATCGATGAGGTTGTCCACATCCAGCTCGCGCAGGGCGTATTCGATTTCGCCCGCGGTGACCATTTCGCACTCGCAGATAAGGGCGTTGGCTTTCGGATTGTCACGGAAGAAGGCGATGACCCGCTCGCCGTGGCGGTACTGGGCGGAGCCTTCGACCGGCACCGAGAGACCGGGGGCGGAGACCTTTTCCGGATCCCGCGAGCCGGGCAGGCTCAGTTCGGCGGTCTGGCAGGGCTTGCTGTTGCCGAGTTTCTTGGCCAGCAGATCGGTGGCCCATTCCGCCATCAGGCGGTAGGTCATCAGCTTGCCGCCGGTGATGGTGTTGAAGCCCTTGAGGCCGTCACGCTCGGCGTGATCCAGCAGCACGATACCGCGGCTGATGTTGCGACCGGTGTCGTCACCGTCCACCGCCACCAGCGGGCGTACCCCGGCGTAGGCGCGCAGCAGACGGGTGCGGGCCATGATGGGGGCGAGCTTGATCCCCTCGCGCAGCAACACTTCGACCTCTTCGGGTTCGACTGTGAGCTGGTCAATCTTGTTGTAATCAATGCGACTGGAGGTGGTACCGATGAGGGAGATGGTATCGCCGGGCACCAGAATATCCGCATCCGCCGGTTTGCGGGCGCGGTTGAGCACCAACTGGTTGATGCGGTAATCCATGATGAGCAGGGAGCCCTTGGCCGGGAACATGCGGATGCCGAGATCGGCGTATTCGCAAATTTGCTGGCCCCAGATGCCAGCGGCGTTGATCACCTCCTGACACTCTACCTCGAACGCTTCGCCGGTGCGGGTATTGATCGCCTTGACCCCGTGCACCCGATCTTGCGTGCGCAACAGCCCCAGCACCTTGCAGTGGGTGAAGATGCGCGCGCCATGCTCTTTCGCGTCCAGCACGTTGGCGGCGGCGAGGCGGAACGGATCGACCGTCCCATCCGGCACATGGATGGCGCCGATCATCGCCGGGTTGGCGTTGGGCTCCATGCGCAGGGCTTCACCGGGATCGAGCTGGCGGGTTTCGATACCGGCCAGGGCGCAGGCATCCATAAAGGTGGTTTGGAAATTGATGTCATCTTCCGGCAGGGTGAGGAAGAGGCCGCCCGTGTCTTCGACACAGTGGCTGGCGATCCGCTTGAGGATGCGGTTTTCCTGGATGCATTCGCGGGCGGATTCCTGATCTGTCACCGCGTAGCGGGCACCGGAGTGGAGCAGGCCGTGGTTGCGACCGGTGGTGCCGGCGGCAATATCATCGCGCTCGAGCAGGATGCAGTCGATGCCGCGCAGTGCGCAATCGCGCATGATGCCGGCCCCTGTGGCACCGCCGCCTATGATGACGACTTGTGTAGTTATTCTTTTCATTGTTGCCCGTCTCATCTCTTCCAGATGAGGCCAGTGTGGCCTACTTCTGAGTGAAAATGTTTGATATGGGCTAAATTTGCGCTCGCAAACGCTCATTTGATCGCGCGTTAATGAGCATTATGTGACATTTGTCACGCTTGTTATCACATCGGTTTGTGGGCTGGTGGCGAATAACAGGCACAAAAAAGGGGCATCGGATGCCCCTTGTCACTGTTTGATGAGTCTGGTGGGTGTGTTATGGGTCAGCCGCAGCACTTCTTGTGCTTTTTGCCGCTGCCACAGGGGCAGGGATCGTTGCGCCCCGCCTTGAGGGGGGCCGGATCCTGCTCTCCCTCGGTGTAGACCCAGCGCCCCTGATAACGCACGAAGCGAGAACGCTCATGGAGGCAGTGACGCTCATCCCCCTCCAGAAACCAGGCTTTAAACTCCACCATCCCGGTTTCATCCTCCGGACCGCCCTGGCTGGCGATGATCTCGAGACCATCCCAGCGGGTGTCGATGCGTGAAAGCTCTTCGGCGGTGAGACCGCCAAGGTGGGCCGGGTGCCAGCTATGGACCAGATACTCCCCCAGACCAAGCACAAAAGCGCTGTAGCGCGAGCGCATCAGCTGTTCCGGGGTGTCAGCCACAGCGCCACTGTGACGTGAGCCACAGCACAATTCGAGAGAAAGGGTTGAGCCGCAAGGACAAAGATTCATGATTTTCACGTTCTGGCCGATTTGTTTAAGGGAATTGTAACGAAAGCTGGGCTCGCCCTGCCAGCACCTATACTGATGAGTAAGCAAGGAATTCCAATAAAAACAGCTGCAAGGATGTGAAAGATGACGCTAAAGCAGAAAATCCTGTTACTGGGTGCAGTCCCCGTACTGTTGATGGCCCTGGTGGTTAATCTCAGTAACTACATGGTCTCCAAGCGCGATCTGGAGTCTGATCTGGTGGTGGCGAGGGAAAATGCCATCAAGGAGCGTAAAGCGCTGCTCAGCAGTTACATCATGATGGCCAAAACCGCCGTCGATGCCGTTTATGCGCTGCCGGATTCTCCGGAAAATCGTCAAAAGGTCAAAGAGTTGCTCAGGCCGCTGCGTTACAGCAGTGATGGCTACTTCTTTGTCTATGACTTCGAGGGCAACACCATACTGCTGCCGGTGCGTACCGAGCTGGAGGGGAAAAACCGCTGGAACGACAAGGATGCCAAGGGCAAGTTGCTGATCCAGGAGATCCTCAAGTCGGCCCGTCAGGGGGATGGTTTTACCGAATACTGGACGGCCAAGCCCTCCATCGGTCGCGATGCTCCCAAACTGGCCTTTACTCTGGTGCTGGACAAATACCAGTGGGCCATTGGCACCGGTTTTTATATCGATGATATCGACAACGAGCTGGCGGCCTTGCGGGCAGAGCGCGAGAGTAACATGCATGCCTCGTTGCAGAGCAGTGTGCTGGTGATCCTGTTGATCCTCGGTATCACCCTGGCGGCGACCGTTATTGTGGGCAACCGGGTCACCAAGCCGCTGGCGGATGCGGTGCTGGCATTGAACGATATTGCCAATGGTGACGGGGATCTCACCCAGCGCCTCAAGGTGCAGAGTCAGGACGAGATTGGCCAGCTAGCCAGCGCCTTCAACCGCTTTGTCGAGCGGATCCAGTCGGTGGTGAGTCAGGTGGGCGAGACCAGCAACCACCTCTTCAGCGCGGTCGACAAGTTGCACCATCTGAGCGAGCACTATGACCATCAGATGCAGGGCCACAGTCGCGAGACCGATCAGGTGGTCACCGCGGTGACCGAGATGAGCTCCACCGCGCAGGAGGTGGCGGCCAGTGCCTCCAATGCCGCGACGGCAACCAGCGATGCGGCTCGTGAATCGGACGCCGCCCGGGGTGTGGTGAGCGGGGCCATCAACAGTATCAACCGGCTGGTGGGGGAGGTGCATACCGCCTCCGGCGTTATCGAACAGCTGGCGCAAGAGACCGCCAAGATTGGCTCGGTGGTGGAGGTCATTCGCGGCATTGCCGAGCAGACCAACCTGCTGGCGCTGAACGCTGCCATCGAGGCGGCCCGCGCCGGTGAGCAGGGGCGGGGCTTTGCGGTGGTAGCGGACGAAGTGCGTTCGCTGGCTGGCCGTACCCAGCAGAGTACTAAAGAGATCAACGAGATGTTGCAACGGCTGCAAGGTGGCGTCAAACAGGCGGTGGAGGTGATGCAGGCGAGCGAGGATCGCAGCCAGGAGACGGTGCAGGAGGCGAGCCATATCGCCAGCTCCCTCGACAGCATGGTGATGGCGGTCAGTACCATCAACGACATGAACATCCAGATCGCCACCGCCGCCGAAGAGCAGCATGCGGTGTCGGAGGAGATCAACAAGAACCTGGTGGCCATTCAGCAGATTGTCAGCGAGCTGACCAGCGCGGCGGTGGAATCCAACAGCACCACCCGCGATCTGGCCAGTACCGGCGACAAATTGCGCAAACTGGTGTCGCAATTCCGTTATTGATCTTGTAATGGTCCGTGACGGCAACCACAAGATGCGGCCTGACCCCCGGTTCAGGCCGCACTTTATTTGGGGATTGACCAATAATGTGTGAAAATTGCCAGCCTCTTTTTTTCAGCCTTTGCCCCATACCCTATGAATGAGATCGTGAAAGGTAGTATCGATTTGATCCGGCAGCTCAACTACGGCCTGGTCTATGCCAGCCTGGAAGAGCACAAGGAGCTGTCGCGCACCGATCTCTCCCGTCTGACCGGTCTCTCGCCAGCCAGTATCACCAAGATCACCAGGGAACTGCTCGATGGGGGTCTGGTGGTCACCTGTGGTGAAAGTTCGGTGGGGCGTGGCCGTCGTCAGACCTTGCTGCGCATCAACGAGCGCCGCTTCCAGTTTCTCTCCATGCGTCTTGGCCGTGGCTACGTGGATATGGCGCTGTTTGACTTCTCCGGTCGCTCGCTGGCCCGCCAGCGCCACCTCTTTACCGAGGAGGAGCGCGCCGATCTGCTGGGCAGTCTGGTGCACGCCATCAAGGTGTTTTTGCCGAGAAAGTCCCTCAGTCTGGCCTGTATCGCCCTCTGCCTGCCGGGTCAGGTGGAGCGCCACTCCGGCATGGTCAAACACTTCCCCTTCTACGATCTGCGCAACTGGCCCCTTGGCCCGACTCTGCAACAGGCGTTCTCGGTACCTGTGCTGGTGAGCGGAGACGTGCGCACCTGGATCCAGGCCGAGCGGGAGTGGGGAGCCGCCAAGAATTGCGCCGATGCGGTGCTGGTGTTTGTCCACAACGACATCGGTGTTGGCATGGTGGTCAATGGCCAGCTCATCGAGAGCGAGAATGCGCTGCTCGGGGATCTCAGCCACCTGCAGCTCGAGCCCTATGGCCAGCGCTGCTACTGCGGCGGCTTTGGCTGCGCCTGCACCCTGGTGACCAATCAGGCGCTGGAGGCGCAATACCGGGATCTGCGCGAGCGGATGCAGGAGCACGACTTGCCCGAGAGCGTCACCATACGCGAGCTGTGCGAGCTGGCGCTGGCAGGCAACAGCCTCTGTCAGGATATTCTCCATCAGGCGGCGGGTCGCCTCTCCAAGGTGCTCTCCAATCTCATCTGCCTGCTCAATCCGGGCAAGCTGCTGCTGGGGGGGGAAATCACCCGTGCCGATCGGCTGCTGTTCCCCATGCTGCACCAGTCGCTGGCCAGCCAGTTGCCCGCCGAATATCTGGTGCGGCTGCAGATTGAATCCACCCACTTCTACGAAGATCCCACCAAGCCCACTTCGGTGCAGGTGCACAAGGCACTGCGCGATGGCAGCCTGTTGCTGGAGCTGCTGCGCAGCTGTCAGGAGTCGTAAGGCAAGAGGAGTTGGCTCTGTGTCTGGCGAAAGGGGCACGGATTGCTGTTCCGCCAGCCCGTAACTCGGTACAATCTTGCGCTTTTCCGGCAGTCCCCCTGTTATCGCGCCCTGTGGCGGCGTGACTTGTTGGCACCGCTGCCGTTCCTGTTTTGACTCCAGTTGTGAACCTAGATGAAGCCTGTTCCTGATCACGCCGTCAACCGCCTGCGGGCCTGGCGCAAGAGTATCTCTACCCGACCGTTTCTTGCCCGTGGCGGCACCCTGGCCCGCTGTCCGGCCTGTCAGCTGCGCGAGGATTGGTGTGCCTGCGAGTGGCGCCCCGAGCTCAAAGCCGAGGCCGGTTTCTGCCTGCTGATGTATGACAGCGAGCCGATGAAGCCCTCCAACACCGGTCGCCTCATCGCCGATGTGTTGCCGGATACCACCTGGGCGTTTCTCTGGTCACGTACCCAGCCCCATCCAGAGTTGCTGGCCCTGCTGGCCGATCCCGCCTGGCAGCCCTATGTAGTCTTTCCCGCTTGCGAGAAGGAGCCTGCCCGCCTGACCGGCGAGGTGACGCTGGCACCGGGTAAAAAACCGCTCTTTATCCTGCTCGATGGCACCTGGCCGGAGGCGCGCAAGATGTTCAACAAGAGCCCCTACCTGGACGGTTTTCCGGTGCTCGCCATCAAACCCGATACGCTCTCCACCTATGGTATGCGGGTGGCCAACTGCGATGAGCACCTCTGCACCGCCGAAGTGGCGGCCTGCGTGCTGGAAGTGGTGGGGGAGCTCAATGCGGGGCAGGCACTGCAGCACTGGTTCAATCTGTTCAGCAGCCGCTACATGGCCGGGCGGGTCAGCCGTTTTCCCGGTGCCGATGAGGATCATCTCTGTGAGGCGCTGGCAGCCATCAAGGAAGCGAACGTCGCTTCACCGGCTTGCTAACGGGCACTCTGAGGGTTGGGCTAGGGACGTGGCCGCTCAAATTAATGAAAATCAGGAATCAATTGGCTGCCACTGTTTCGTTAGATTCATGGTCAGTGGCTCGCTAGGATAGCGGACAGCCTGTGCCCCCCGCACAACGTCGTTTTGGTTATCTCCGGTTGCTCCTTCGGGCAACCCACTCTCGTGAGGTCTATGGATGGAATTGGAACTGGTTACCCTGTTTGCCCTGTTTGGTGTGGCGCTTGTCGCCGGCTTTATCGATGCCATCGCTGGTGGCGGCGGCCTGCTGACGGTGCCAGCGTTGCTTGCCACCGGCATGCCGCCCGCGCTGGTGCTCGGTACCAACAAGCTGCAGAGCAGTTTTGGCTCCTTCTCCGCCACCTGGTTCTATGCCCGCAAGGGGCTGCTGGAGTGGGCCATGATCTGGCCTGCGGTGATCTGCACCTTTATCGGTGCGGCCATCGGCACGCTGGCGGTGCAGACCATAGACGCCGCTATTCTCGAGAGCCTGCTCCCTTTCCTGCTGATGGCCTTTGCCTGCTACTTCTACTTCTCGCCGCGGGTAAGCGATGCCGAGAGCTCCCGCCGTCTGACTCCCATGCTGTTTGCGCTGCTGGTGGGGGGCGGTGTCGGCTTTTATGACGGCTTCTTCGGGCCGGGCACAGGTTCGTTTTTTGCCATCGGTTTCGTGGCGCTGGCGGGCTTTGGCATGGCGCGCGCCACCGCCCATACCAAGCTGCTCAACTTCACCTCGAATATTGCCTCCCTGCTGTTCTTTGCTCTTGGTGGCAAGGTGGTGTGGAGTGTCGGTTTTTGCATGGCGTTGGGGCAGTTTATCGGCGCCCGCTTTGGCTCCAAGATGGTGCTGAAAAAAGGGGTGAAGCTGATCAAGCCGCTGCTGGTGACCGTCTCCTTGCTGATGTCTGCCAAGCTGGTGTGGAGCCAGTATCCGGAGCTGTTTGCCTGGATCTGAGCCGCGGCGAGTGTGTGATAAATCGGATGTTTACGGGGCCCAAGGGCCCCGTTGTCATATCTGGTGTTTTACAGCGCTAGCGCGGTGTGTCGCTGCGGTGGCGAAAGTGTTGGTGCAGGGCGCTCACCAGCCTGGCGATCCGCTCTCGTTTTAGGCTGTTTGGCCGGTAGACCAGATGAAGGGGGCGGCCCAGTCCGGGCAGTGGGCGCGCCATCTCCCCCTGTTCTCCCACCAGCCCCAGCAGGCCAGCGGGGAGCAGTACCGGGCCAATGCCTGCCTTGGCGAGTTCGATGAGTGCCAGATAGGAGTCGAGCTCCATGGCGGGCTCCAGCCCCAAATCAGCCAGCGGTTCGCGCAGGTAGCGGTTGGAGGGGTTCTCCAGATCCATGGTGAGGATCTTGCGCCTGCTTTCTACGCTGGCTGGCGGCAGGCTCGGCTGCGCCTCGCCCACCAGATAGAAGGGCTCCTCAAGCAGCAGATCGGCGCCGAGGCCATGGCCGGGCGGGAGCCGACCGGCGCAGATGCCGAGCAGGGCATCGCCGCTGCGCACCCGCGCCAGAATGACCGGGGTGTGGTGGGTAGAGAGGGCAAGGTGGGGATCGCGCTCCAGATAGTCGCGCATAAAGTGGGCGAGATAACCGGCCAGCAGGGTTTCGGAGCAGGCGATGGGGAGCGGACTCTGATCCGCCAGATCCTGGCTATCGGCCAGCACTCCTTTCATCTCTGCCAGACTCGGGGCCACTCGCTCAAGCAGCTCCTTGGCCTGCGGGGTGAGGCGGATCTGGCGCCCCTCCGGCTCGATCAGCTTCTTGCCGAGGCGCTGCTCCAGCTGGGCAATCCGCTTGCTCACCGCCGACTGGCTGATATAGAGGCGACTGGCCACCTTGGCCATGGTTCCTTCACTTGCCAGCAGGCTCAGCGTCTCCAGCCCTTCCAGTAACATCTCGCCCCCTTGTTTATCGCCATCAGGATCGTCACAGATTGATCAGCGCTACCTTAGGGGCTGACTGGCTCAGGAGCAAGGGGCGTTTGCTGCCTTGGCCGGTCGAATGCGCCACTCGCTTAAGGGCGGCGCGAAGATCACCAGATTGCCGATGAGGCTGATCACCACTCCGGCCACCGAGACCGGCTGCCAGACAAAGCCTTCATAGAAGGTAGAGAGGGTAAGCGCCACCAACGGAAAGAGCACGGTGGCGTAGGAGGCCTTGCTGGCACCGATGCGCCCCACCAGCGTCAGATAGGCGGTAAAGGCGATCACCGAGCCAAACAGGGCGAGATAGACCATGGCCGCCAGATAGTGGCCATCGGTTGGCACCACCAGTTGCTGCCCGAGCAATGTGACCCAGCCCAGCAACAGCACCACGCCGTAAACCATGCCCCAGGGCACCAGTTGCAGTACGTGGTAGCCATGGCGCTGGCCCCGGGCCGAGACCAGATTGCCCAGTGAAAAGCAGAGGGTGCCGCAACAGGCGAGCAGCAGCCCCTTCCAGCCGTTTGCACCCAGTTGCGCATCCGCCAACACTGGCCAGAACAGCAGCAGGGTGCCCAGGAGCCCCAGCAGGGAGCCTTGCAGCCAGCGCAGGGTGGGGCGCTTGCGCTCGAACAGCCAGAGGTTGAGGCCGTTGAAGATGCTGGCACTGGCGAAGATCACCGCCGACATGCCGCTCGGGATATAGCATGTGGCGTGGTAGAAGCAGAGAAAGTTGGTGGAAAAGAGCAGGGCACCGAGTAGTGCGGCATAGCGCTGGCCGTGCCAGGGGAGGCGTGGAAAGCGGCCGCTGGCGGTGAGCAGTGCAAACAGCGCAACCGCTGCCAGCAGGAAGCGATAGAGCACCGACACCTCGATGGGGATGGGGCCAAGTTGCCAGGCGATGGCAATCCAGGTGCTGCCCCAGATAAGCACGGTGGCAAGATAGAGCATCAGATTCATCACAGTTCCGGTGAGTCAGGGAGAGATGACCCACTATGGGGCGAGCCCTGATGGCTGGATTGCACCATCTTGCGGTTTTTCATCGCCCTGCGCTGTCATCTGCAGGCGCGGTCGGTAAGATGGATGGCAGCGGGATAACCCGTACACATAACCGGAACAGGCGGCAGGGGCGAATGAAAACAGCAGGGGTATTTGATGCACTGGTCAGCACCGGCGCCCGGCTGGAGGACGCCTGCTGGCTCGAACCCGGGCTTGGCGTCGCCAGTTGGCGCAACTGCTATGACCAGACCCGCTATCACAAGCCGGGCCACCACACCCTGAGCGTCTATCTGCAAGGAGGCGAGCAGACCGAGCGACTCGATGGGCCGGGTGGCCACGGCGGCACCGGCAAGGTGTGCATCATGCCGGATCACCACAGATCCGAGTGGCTGGTGCGCGAAGAGTTTCGCTTCTTTCATCTCTACTTCACCCCGGCTCACCTCACCCGTATCGCCGAGGAGGTGTGTGACAAGGAGGGGCGCAACCTGCAACTGGTGGACAAGACCTTTATAGACGATCCGCAGGCGGCCGGACTGGTGCAGCGCCAGTTGATGCAACTGCAGTGGCAGCATGGGATCGATCGGTTGGCACTCTCCCACGGCGCCTGGATGTTGATCCTCCACGCCTACCGCCACCACACCGAAGAGGCTCCCGGTCTGCCGCCTCTACGCGGCGGGCTGGCGCCCGTGGTGATCAAGCGGGTGCAGGAGTATCTGCAGGCCCATCTGGCCGATTCGGTCACGCTGGCAGAGCTGGCGCAGCAGGCGGGGCTGAGCGAGTATCACTTTGCCCGCATGTTCGGCCAGAGTCTCGGCTGCCCGCCCCATCGTTATCTGCTTGGGCTGCGGCTCAAACGGGCCAAGCAGCTGTTGGCTGGCCCCGAGCCGCTGGCCAGCATCGCCAGTCAGTGTGGCTTCTCTTCCCAGGCCCATTTCGGTAATCGTTTTCGCGAGGCGTTTGGTTTGACGCCGGGGCAGTGGCGGGCGCAATTGTCATCTTCTCGTCACAGATAACCCTGAGACTTTGGGCAAAAGAGGTGTACTCTCTACCACTTATCCATTGAAAGGAATGCCCATTGAATTATCGCAAACGTCAAATCCGTACCCGTCATCTCTGGTTCAGCCACTGGAATGCCCCGCAAGATCGCACTGCTGTTGTTACCCCTCCCGAACCTGCAGTGCCTCACAGTTCACGTTGAAAAAGCCCCGCCTGCGATAGGATTTTTCCGGTAACTTTGCCACTATTGCCCCATCACAATGATGTGGACATGGCTGGATGTTTCTGGAACGTATTGAAGTCAAAGGTTTTCGCGGTATAAATCGCCTGTCGCTCGGGCTGGATCACACCACAGTGCTGATCGGCGAGAATACCTGGGGCAAATCAAGCCTGCTGCGCGCCCTCTGGTGTTTGCTGGGGCAGGATGCCGAGCCCTATCAGTTCACCGCCGAGGATTTTCACCAACCGGAAGATCCCGAATTGGCCCCGGCGCGCCACCTGCAACTGGTGCTCACCTTCAGTGAGCACAGACCCCAGATGTGTCAGCACTCCCGTCGGCTGGCCCGTCTTTGCCCCTCCTGGGTGCTGCACAAGGACAAATTCCACCGCATTCACTATCGCGCCAGCGCCGAGCTGCAGGCGGATGGCTCTGTGCTCACCATTCACGACTTTCTCGACGGGGTAGGCAAGAGCCTGCCCATCGCCAACACCCACGAGCTGGTCTGCATGCTGATCACCATGAACCCGGTGTTCCGGCTGCGGGACGCCCGTACCGCTCGCAACGGGGTGGAGACATTGCAGTGGGGAGATCTCTCCGAGCATCGCCTGAGCGAGCTGGCGGACAAGCTGATCGACGAACCCCAGCGGATCGGCGAACCGGAGCTCAAAGAGGCGCTGCAGGCGGTGCGCCAGCTGATGGATCACTACTTCAACGCCCTGGCCCCCATCAAGAACAAGCCGCGCAGTCAGCGCGACATCATCAATCGCCCCATGACATTGCGCAATCCTGGCAACCTGCATACCCTGCTGCGCCGCGCCGATAACCGCGCGCTGCAGCTGGCGATGGCGGGGATGGCTGCTACCCTGCTGCAAGCGCGGGGCAACCGCGAGCTGGAGGAGGGGGCCCGTCCCATCATGATCCTGGAGGACCCGGAGAGCCGGCTGCACCCGACCATGCTGGCGCTGGCGTGGGGGCTGCTGGAACAACTGCCGGGCCAGAAGCTGCTCACCACCAACTCGGGGGACTTGCTCTCTTCCCTGCCGCTCAATCAGGTGCGGCGGCTGGTGCGCCGTCAGCAGGATATCCTCTGTCACCAGCTGGGGGGCGAGCGTTACAGCAGCGACGATCTGCGCAAGATCGCCTTCCATGTGCGGATCAACCGCCCCATGTCGCTGTTTGCCCGTTGCTGGCTGCTGGTGGAGGGGGAGACCGAGATCTGGCTGCTCTCCGAGTTGGCGCAGATCTGCGGTTACAGTCTGCGGGCCGAGGGGGTGCGGATCATCGAGTTTGCCCAGTGCGGCCAGTCGCCGCTCATCAAGGTGGCGCGGGACTTTGGCATCGAGTGGCACCTGCTGACCGATGGCGACGAGGCGGGGCTCAAGTATGCCACCTCGGCCCGGGGCCAGCTCAAGGGAGAGCGGGAGCGGGACCGACTGACCCAGCTCCCTGCCGCCGACATCGAGCACTACCTCTATCACAACGGTTTTGAAGCTGTGTTTCGCCGCGAGGCTGGGGTGGGCGGGCGCGCCATGTGGAGCGCCAGTCACATTATCAACAAGGCGATCCATCACCGCAGCAAGCCGGGAATGGCGCTGGCGGTGGTGGAAGAGGCGGAGCGGCTCGGCGCCGAGCATATTCCGCCGGTGATCCGCCAGATGTTTGCCCGGGTGGTGGCGCTGGCCCGTGGTCAGGGCTAAAGCCAGCGCCGTATCCCGTCCCTATGGACATGGCTGCCAGCAGGGCACCCTTCAAGGTGGGCCGTGCTGGCGCAAATTGCCCCGGATTGTTTGCCCGCGATTGTTTGTCGCGATTGGGGATAGCCGCCGGTTTGGGTATACTCGCCCCTCTCTGGCGCCCCGGTGGCGCACCTCGAATCTTTACTGCTGGAGGCGTCGTGTTCGTCCAACTCCCTTTTTGGCTCTTTCCTCTCACCGGATTGATGGCGCTTGGCGCCCTGATCGCCCTCGGCATCGTGCTGTGGCGCGGTGATATCTGCCCTGGCCAGCGCTCGCGCATCAGTCAGCAGCTCTTCTCCATCTGGGTCATCACCGCGCTCTCCCTGATGCTGGCGGTAGAGGCCAAGGCGGCCAGCTGGCTCATCTGGAGTGGTGGGGCCGCACTGGTGCTCGGAGTCGGCTTGTCACTGGCTCAGTCACGGCTGGAGGGCAAGCGTTCAGTCCCCTCGACACTGCTCTGGCTACCAGCGTTGCCGCTCGCTCTCTATGGCATCGGGCTGCTGCAACTGCAGGGCTGGGTGAGCGGTCTGCTGCAGATGGCGATGCTGGGGGCGGCCTTTGCCCACCTGATGCTGCTGCGGGCCCGTCACCGCCTCAAGGCATTCAACACCCTGTTGCCGTTGGCCGGTCTGGTGGGGGCGATGGCCAGCCTTGTCTGGCTGGCAGTGCTGGTGGGCTGGCAAGGGGGTGAGGCCAATCTCGATGCCCTGATCCCGGCGGTGGTGACCCAGGCAGCGCTGCTGGTGGCCTCTCTGCTGCTCTGGTTCAGCCCGCTCTACTTGCAGCGTGATACCGCGCCAGTGGTGGTCTCCACCTCCCTGTGTGGCCTGCTGATCGCCCAGATTGCCGCTACCAGCGTGTTGCACCAGCTGATCTGACACTGGCGCTGAAAATAGAAAGCCCCGAGCCAACACTCGGGGCTTTTGCATATCTGGCTTGCAGGTATCGCTGCTATCAATTAGCAGCAATCAAGCAGCAGCTATCGATCAATAGAAGTCGTCTGCCCCGCAGATAAAGAGGCAACTGCTGCGCGGCTGGGCCAGATATTCGCGGGTCAATCCCTCCAGCGGCATGCCGAAGGTGCAGATATCTTGCGGCGAGGGGAGGGCGGTATCGAGGATCCGCCGCCAGTAGCCGCCGACCCCCTTTGGCGGGCTCGGCAGGTTGAAGGTGAGGGGCTCCCAGTAGGCGTTGAACAGCACATAGAGCGCCAGCTTGGTTTCGCTCGACAGCGCCGACATGGCGATGGCGTGGGAGTGGGGGCTGAAATCCGGTTGCCCGGCGTTTACCCCATGCCAGCAGATCTCGCTGTGGCGCAGGATCTCGGTCAGTGACAGCGGCATGCTCTCCTGTTCCGGGCGCTGAAACAGGTGTTTGCGGTACTGGATCAGCTCCTTCATAAAGCGGAACATCTCCTGACTGCGGGCATTGGGCAGCCAGTTCATCCAGCAGGTGGCATTGTCCTGGCAGTAGCCGTTGTTGTTGCCCCGCTGGGTGCGCAGCAGCTCGTCTCCCATCAGCACCATGGGGGATCCCACCGAGAGCAGGGTCGCCACCATCATGTTTTTGGCCTGGCGCATCCGCAGGGCGTTGATCTGGGGATCTTCCGTTACCCCTTCATGGCCGTGGTTCCAGCTGAAGTTATGATCGCAGCCGTCACGGTTCTCCTCCCCGTTGGCCTCGTTGTGCTTGCTGTTGTAACTGGCCCAGTCCCATAGGGTAAAACCGTCGTGGCAGGTAACGAAGTTGATGCTCTTCTCGGGATCGGCGTGGTGATAGTGGTAGATGTCGGGACTGCCGCAGAGCCGCTCGACAAAGGCGGTGACGCTGTTGTCATCCCCGCGCAAAAAGCGGCGCACATCATCCCGGAACTGGCCGTTCCACTCACGCCAGCGGGCGCCGGCCAGTGACCCCACCTGATAGAGCCCCCCCGCGTCCCAGGCTTCGGCAATCAGCTTGATGTCGGCGATGTTGGGGTCGGTATCTATGGTGCGCAAGGTAGGCGCATTGGCCTGCGGCTGACCCGATTCATCCCGCGACAGAATGGCGGCCAGATCAAACCGAAAGCCATCGACGTGCATCTCCTGACGCCAGAAGTGGAGGCTATCCATGATCATTCGCAGCACCACCGGATGGGCGCCGTTGAAGGTGTTGCCGCAGCCCGAATAGTTGGTGTCCTTCTGGTTGTTGTCGAGGATGTAGTAGGCCTCGTTGTCGATGCCGCGAAACGAGAAGGTGGGGCCATCATCACCCCCTTCGGCGGTGTGGTTGTAAACCACGTCCAGGATCACCTCGATATTGGCCTTGTGCAGCGCCTTGACCATGTCGCGAAATTCGGTCAGCGGATCATCGCCGCAGGCGTATTGGGCGTGGGGGGCGAAAAAGGACATGGGGCTGTAACCCCAGTAGTTGGAGAGTCCTTTGGGCGCATCCTGAGGATCGAACTGGAACACCGGCAGCAGCTCGACGGCGGTGACACCGAGAGATTGCAGATAGGGGATCTTCTCAATCAGCCCGAGATAGGTGCCACGCAGCGCCGGATCGACCCCGGAGCTCGGGGACTTGGTAAAGCCCCCCAGATGCAGTTCGTAGATCACCGAGCGGGAGAGGGAGTGAGCGGGCAGTTTGTCTCCTTCCCAGTCGTAGTGGCGAGTATCGACCACCTTGTTCTTGGCGCAACAAGCCAGATTGCTGCCTGGACGGGCCGCCGCCCATCGATCGTAATTGGCGCCAAGCTCGATGCTGCGGCCGTAAGGGTCGAGCAACACCTTCTCGGCATCGAAGCGGGTGCCGCCATATGGGCGCCACGGGCCCTGAATGCGATAGGCGTAACGTTGCCCGACCGAGATCCCCTCCACATGGATATGCCAGTAGTAGGCGGTGCGGTTTAGGCGCGGGGAGAGGGGGATCACCTCGGGGGTCGCATCGTCTGCGCTTGCGAAGAGCAGCAGTTCGACCCGGCTGGCAAGGCGTGCCCAGATCGCAAAGTTGACGCCGTGACTGTCGGGTGTGGCCCCCAACTGACGGCAGTGACCGGCGGAGATGCGCATATTCTACCTACCCAAAATGAGGAGTGTTCACCTTATTGAGTGTAGTGCCGGATGCCTGGCAAGGACTCGATTGCCTGAAAAAACAGCATGATGCTGCTAATGACCGCACTATTTGTCCGATTAATCTACGAATAAACTTTTTTTGAGATATTTACTTGCAATCTGTGCGCTGGCGCCTATTATTGGCGACCTCAGACGCGGGGTGGAGCAGCCCGGTAGCTCGTCGGGCTCATAACCCGAAGGTCGTCAGTTCAAATCTGGCCCCCGCAACCATCTGAGATCCTGACCGGTCAAATCGGTGTAACCGGTTGGTGGAAAAGGAGAAATCGAACTGGCTACTGCTCGGCCACTTCGAGAAAAATTCGGACGCGGGGTGGAGCAGCTCGGTAGCTCGTCGGGCTCATAACCCGAAGGTCGTCGGTTCAAATCCGGCCCCCGCAACCAAATTTTCGTCAGCCTGCGATTGTGTAAACAGTCGAAAGCAGACAAACGCCAACAAGCTACTGCTCGGCTTGAGGGTGACAATTCGGACGCGGGGTGGAGCAGCTCGGTAGCTCGTCGGGCTCATAACCCGAAGGTCGTCGGTTCAAATCCGGCCCCCGCAACCAACTTTTCGTCAGCCTGCGATTGTGTAAACAGTCGAAAGCAGACAAACGCCAACAAGCTACTGCTCGGCTTGGGGGTGACAATTCGGACGCGGGGTGGAGCAGCTCGGTAGCTCGTCGGGCTCATAACCCGAAGGTCGTCGGTTCAAATCCGGCCCCCGCAACCAAGTTTTCGTCAGCCTGCGATTGTGTAAACAGTCGAAAGCAGACAAACGCCAACAAGCTACTGCTCGGCTTGAGGGTGACAATTCGGACGCGGGGTGGAGCAGCTCGGTAGCTCGTCGGGCTCATAACCCGAAGGTCGTCGGTTCAAATCCGGCCCCCGCAACCAACTTTTCGTCAGCTTGCGATTGTGTAAACAGTCGAAAGCAGACAAACGCCACCAAGCTACTGCTCGGCTTGAGGGCGACAATTCGGACGCGGGGTGGAGCAGCTCGGTAGCTCGTCGGGCTCATAACCCGAAGGTCGTCGGTTCAAATCCGGCCCCCGCAACCAACTCTTTCGTCAGCTTGCGATTGTATAAACAGTCGAAGGCAGACAAACGCCAACAAGCTACTGCTCGGCTTGGGGGTGACAATTCGGACGCGGGGTGGAGCAGCTCGGTAGCTCGTCGGGCTCATAACCCGAAGGTCGTCGGTTCAAATCCGGCCCCCGCAACCAACTTTTTGTACGTTCCCTTCCTGCATTGCCAATCATTGAACAATCCTTCTTGATGCTCGTCACCATCTGGTGATTGCTGCTATTTCTGACGCATTTTCAAGACCAAAACTGGTCGTATCGACCATTTGTTGGGTATCATCAGGTATCTCTTCATGGATGAGGCACGCGCCTGTGATCACTCCTTTCACCTATCTTCCTCCTGCTATTGAAAGCCGGGATGCCACACTGGCCGAAACCCTTGCCCAAGGGCTGCCGTTGCAACTTCTGCTGATCGCTGAAGAGCAGAAGGAGTCCTTGCTTTCGCTGCCCGCCCTTGCGGGTCTCCAGACCCAGCTTGCGCTGGGGAAAAAAGCGCCCTTTACCCTGATGCATGGCAATACCCTGTTGCAGGTGATGTTTGTGGCCGGCAGTGTGACGCGGGATCACCGCCTCTATAAACAGATCAGAGGCTGGATTGCTCCTCTTTCTGGGCTCAATGTGGAGCGCCTCGGGCTGCATCTGGAAGGTTTTTCCCCCTCCGAGCGAGTGATGCTGGCCGAAGTGATGTTGTCGGCCCTGCTTGCCGCCAATATTTCGTTGCCCACCAGCAAGCGCCGCAGCGAAATCAGCTGGAGCTACCAGCAGATCAAGGTTTCACCCGCGGTGGTGCTGGACTTGGCGCGCCTTTACAGCGAAGCGGGGGGTAACGGGCTGGCTCGCCATCTGGCGGTGTTGCCTGCCTCCGAGCTGACGGCCGCCAGCTATCGCGAGTTTGTCAGCAAGCTGGCGCAAGATGAGGGGTGGCAGTGCCATCACTATGATCAGGCGCAGCTGGCCGAGTTGGGGGCGGGGGCGTTTCTGGCCGTTGCTCGTGGCTCGGAAGACAATCAGGGGGCCATGGTCAAGCTCAGCTACTATCCACCCAAGCCGGTGCGCCGCATTGCGTTGGTGGGCAAGGGGATCTGCCACGACTCTGGCGGTTACAACCTCAAGGTCTCCGGCAGCATGTATGGCATGCATCT
This sequence comes from Aeromonas sp. FDAARGOS 1404, assembly GCF_019047085.1. Classification (NCBI taxonomy): domain Bacteria; kingdom Pseudomonadati; phylum Pseudomonadota; class Gammaproteobacteria; order Aeromonadales; family Aeromonadaceae; genus Aeromonas; species Aeromonas sp. FDAARGOS 1404. The sequence goes on along the minus strand of NZ_CP077237.1, from coordinate 187,525 downwards.
GGACATGGGGGGGAGTGCAGTGGCGCTCGGCACCCTCTACGCCATCAGCCGAGCCCGGTTGCCTTACGAGGTGCACTGCTGGCTGGCCATTGCCGAGAACCATATCGGCCCTCATGCCTATCGTCCTGGCGAGGTGGTGACTGCCATCAATGGCACCTCCATCGAGGTGGTCGATACCGATGCCGAAGGGCGAATGGTATTGGCCGACACCCTGGCGATGGCGGTGCAGGATACCCCGGATCTGCTGCTCGATTACGCAACCCTGACCGGGGCCTGCAAACGGGCGCTGGGTAGCCGCTACAGCGGTGTCTTTACCAATCGCAGCGAATGGATGGCATCACTGGTCAATCTGGGTCAGCGCAGCGGTGAGCGGATCTGGCCCTTCCCGCTTGATGACGATTACGACGACAACATCGAGAGCGAGTGGGCCGATCTGTTGCAGTGTGCGCCGGGCAGTTCGCCGGATCACATCGATGCGGCCCGTTTCCTCGCCCACTTCGTGCCCGAGCAGACCCCCTGGCTGCATTTCGACCTGAGCGGTTTTCGCAACAAGGGGGGCAATGGGGTGGTCTCCAGTGAAGTGACCGGCTTTGGCGTGCGTCTCACGCTGGATCTGCTAGCCAGCCCGCTTGGCAGAGTTGGTCGCCAAGCCTCTGAACAATCTGAATGATAACAAGGATTTCTGTGAAACAACCAAGCTATGACTGGGTGCTGTTCGATTTGGATGAAACCCTGCTCGATTTTCCGGTCGCCTCCGCGCTGACGCATACCTTGCAGATCTATGGTGTACAGGCTGATGACGCCAGCATGGCGCAGTACCACGCCCTCAACCACGGGCTCTGGCAGCAGTACAACGACGGCGAGATCGATGCAACGGCGTTGCAGCAGACCCGCTTCTCCCTCTTTGCCCAGCAGGTTGCCGCCGATCCCATGGCGATGAACAACACCTTTCTGGAGCAGATCATTGCCCTTAGCATGCCTCTCGAAGGGGTGGTCGAGACCCTGCAGAAACTGCGCAGCAAGGTGCGGATGGGGATCATCACCAATGGTTTCAGCGTGCCTCAGCGGGGGCGGCTCGGCAAACTGGGCTGGAGCGAATGGTTCGAGCCGCTGGTGATCTCCGACGAGATCCGGGTGACCAAGCCGGCGCCAGCCATTTTTCAGCACACTCTTTCCTTGATGGGACAGCCAGATCCTGCGCGGGTGCTGATGGTGGGGGATAACCCGAAAACCGATATTGCCGGGGCGGCGGCGCAGGGGCTGGCAACCTGCTGGTACAACCCGGCGCGGCAAGCGGGCGAGTGCGATGCCACCCACGAAATCCACCACTTCGCCCACCTTGCCGACATTGTGCTGGGACGCTGATAGCCAGGCTTAACCCATCACGTTATCGGTTACCAAAACGTCCTGGCAAGTTGCAACCAGGGTTGTTTGAGACAGGATTGGGTTTGCTTGAGACAGTAAGGGGAGCTGATGCTCCCCTTACTTATGAGTGTTTTCCTGTGAATGCAGGGATCTGAACTGATAGCGATCGAGGATCTGCTGATAGTCGGGACTCTGTTTCAATTGATCGATAGCCTGATTGATCCGCTGCAGTTGCGCCTCTGTGGTGCTCTCTTTGCTCAGCATCAGGTGAACCGGCGTGACTTCGATACGCAGCAGGGTATGCAGCTGATCCTGCGCTTCATCCTTATCCTGCCACCCCTGCAGTCCGTGGGGATCCAGAATAAACCCCTGGATCCGACCCCCTTGCAACATCTTCAGCAGCTGATCCAGCCGCAGGCGCATCTGCAAGCGAGGCTGCAGCTCGGGCCTTGCCATCAACTGGCGGAAGGTAGTGCCGTAATCAAAGCCCTTGAGCACCCCGATATGGAAGTTGGGGGTGTTGATCAACTGCTCGAGGGTGGTGATCCCGCGCCAGCGTTCGGCATCTTGCCGGCGGATGATGATGGCCGTCTCCTCTTCCCGATAGGGGTGGCTGAAGCGGGCATATTGCTGCCGCTCGGCGGTGATATTGGCTGACATGGTCAGCTGAACCGTGCCGAATTTCAGCTCGTGCAGCACGCGAGCCCAGGGCATTTCATTGAATTTGGCCTGATAACCGGCCCGCAGGAAGATGGCATTGAGCAGCTCCACATCCAGTCCGCGGAGCTGTTGCTGTTCATTGCGATAACTGAAGGGCTGCCAGTCGACCCAGCCCACGACCAATGACTCCTGTGCCGTAGCCTGGCAACACAAACACCATAACAACAAGAGTCTGTACACAACGCATACCCTCGAACAGGCTGATACGGTTGAGTATTGGACAGGAACGACGGAGTAACCAGTGCTGAGGGTTGAGCGGATGCACAGATGTGCATCCCTCACAGTTCGTGGGCGTGGAATCCCTTGCGATAACGGGTTTCACAGCGCGGGCAGCGTTGCAGGGTCGGATCCTGTTCCAGCTGTTCGATGGAAAGCGGCTCTTCACAATCGGAGCAGAGGCCATAGAGGCCAAGATCCATTTGGCAGAGTGCCGCATCGATCCGCTTGAGGCGGGCCACGCTCTGCTCAACCTTCGGCAGATCCAGCCGGCTGGTCAGTTCTACCAGTTGATCCTGCTCGCAGTGACCGACCTGTTCGGCCCACTCGTCACGGCGGCAGGCTTTAAGCTGACCGATCAGCGTTTCTCGTACTTGGGCCCAGTCTGACAGCAGGCGATTACGCCAGACAGTCAACTGTGCTTGCGTCATTTCACACACATTATCCCCCACAGGACAGACGACAGATTCGGGGCAGTATAGGGATCCGATAACTCTATCAAGATGATATGCGTCAAGTTAAAGGTGGTTAGCCGTGGCTTTTGGCTGCTTGCAGCAGGGCATCGCGGATGGGATCCGTCTCTTTGAGCACCCGGATCTCCTGAAACAGCAGGTCTGCTTCGGGATATTCCCGCTTGAGGTAGCTGAACCACTGTTTGATGCGGCTGGGGTAGTAGTCGGCTTTTTCACTGGCCAGATCCTGCTCGGTATAGCTCACCATCAACTGCAGCACCTCGGCCCAGCTCATGTGCGGGCAGCCGGTTTTCATCACGTTGGCCAGATTGGGCAGGGAGATGGCGCCGCGCCCGACCATCAGGGCATCGCAACCCGAGACCCTGGCGCAGGCGAGGGCATCTTTGTGATCCCAAATTTCGCCGTTGGCGGTGACGGGGATGGGCAGGGCGCGGCGAATGGCATCCACATACTCCCAGTGGGCGGGTGCCTTGTAGCCTTCGCGCTTGGTGCGGGCATGAACGGCCAGCTCGTTGGCGCCCCCCTGGAAGACCGCCTGGGCGTTCTCCAGATAGAGATCCTTGTCATCGTAACCGAGGCGAATTTTGGCGCTCACCGGCAGGTGGGTAGGCACCGCCTCGCGCACCGCCTTGACGATGCGGTAGATGGTCTCGGGCTCTTTGAGCAGCACCGCACCGCCCTTGCTCTTGTTGACCGTAGGGGCGGGACAGCCGAAGTTGAGGTCGACTCCGGGGGAGCCCAGCTCGATGGCGCGCACGGCGTTCTCGGCCAGCCACTCGGGGTGTTGGCCCAGCAGTTGTACCCGCACCGGGGTGCCTGCGCGGGTTTTGCCATCTTGCAGCAGTTCAGGGCAGAGGCGGTAGAACACCTTGGCGGGCAGCAGCTGATCGACGACCCGGATAAACTCGCTCACGCAGAGATCGTAATCATTGACGGAGGTGAGTACCTCCCGCATCAGGTGATCCAGTACCCCCTGCATGGGGGCCAAAATAACGCGCATAACGGCTTTCCGACGAGAGTGGCAAGAAAAAAGAGCGCAGATTGTAGTGGGGTTGCGGCCCGCTGTCAGCACCCGCTCAAACTCTGTTAGGCTAGAGGGAGATAAATCACGCAAGGAGAAGGAATGAAGCGTTGGTGTCTGATGGCACTCGGGTGGCTGGCATTTGCCACCGGTATTGTGGGCATTGTGCTGCCCCTGTTGCCGACTACCCCCTTCATGTTGCTGGCTGCCGCCCTGTTTGCCCGCTCGTCGCCCCGTTTTCATCGCTGGTTGCTGACCCATCCCTGGTTTGGCCCGCCCATCGTGGATTGGCAGCAGTATCGCGGCATTCGTCGTCAGGCCAGACGGCGCGCCATTATCTTCATTTTGCTCACCTTTTCGGTGTCGCTGGCGGTGGTGCCACTGCTGTGGGTCAAGGGGCTGCTGGTTGTCATAATGGTGATCCTGCTCACCTGGTTAATGCGCCTGCCGGTGCTGGAGCCAGTTGCAATGGTGAAGTGAAGTCCCTAAGCTATTGCAGCAATAATGCTATGGAGTCGGCCTGTCATTTTTGCGTGACAGGCTTTTTTATTTCCCGCAGAAGGGAATTGAGAAAAAATGGCCACCCCTGGGTCAAAAAAATAAGCGGTCAACACATGAATCCGGAAACCCTGAAATTTATCGAAGCAAGCATCAAGACCATTCCCGACTATCCGAAGCCGGGCATTCTGTTTCGTGACATCACCAGCCTGATCGAGAACGCCGAGGCCTTCAAGGCCACCATCGATCTGCTGGCCAATCATTATCGTGATCAAGGGATCACCAAGATTGTTGGCACCGAAGCTCGCGGCTTCATCTTTGGCGCGCCGGTTGCCTATGCCATGGGGCTGGGCTTCGTGCCGGTCCGCAAGCCGGGCAAGCTGCCGCGCGAAGTGATCGAGGAGTCCTATGCCCTCGAGTACGGCACTGACACCCTGCAACTGCACACCGATGCCATCGTGCCCGGTGACAAGGTGCTGGTCGTGGACGATCTGCTGGCGACCGGTGGTACCGTCGATGCGACCGTCAAGCTGATCCGCCGTGCCGGTGGTGAAGTTGCCGATGCGGCCTTCATCATCTCCCTGCCGTCTCTGGGTGGCGATGCCCGCCTGACTGCCGCTGGCATCAAGGTGGTCTCACTTGTCGAGCTGGCCGGCGAGTAATGCCTCTTCGGCCCGATCCTCTGCATCGGGCCTGCATTGAACCGGTGCCCTTGCGGGCATCGGTTTGAAAATCAAGCGATCCCTCCCGCTCTCACCGATAGCCGATACAGCCAGCCCGCCATTTGTGTTAGCATCCGGCCTCAATGCCCTGTCTTCCCTGCATGATGGATTTATGAGCTATCAGGTTCTGGCGCGTAAATGGCGCCCCCATACGTTTGAACAAGTGGTAGGCCAGCAACATGTGCTGACCGCCTTGACCAACGCCCTGGATCAGGGACGACTGCATCACGCCTATCTGCTGAGCGGTACCCGCGGGGTCGGCAAGACCACCATCGCCCGTATTCTGGCCAAGAGCCTCAACTGCGAGCAGGGGATCTGCAGCCATCCGTGCGGTGTCTGCGATACCTGCCGCGAGATCGATCAGGGCAACTTTGTCGACCTGCTGGAGATTGACGCGGCGTCCCGCACCAAGGTGGAAGATACCCGCGAGCTGCTCGACAACGTGCAGTACCGCCCGGCCCGTGGCCGCTTCAAGGTCTACCTCATCGATGAAGTGCACATGTTGTCGCGCCACAGCTTCAACGCGTTGCTGAAAACCCTGGAAGAGCCGCCCCCCTATGTGAAGTTTCTGCTGGCCACCACGGATCCGCAGAAGCTGCCCATTACCATTCTCTCGCGCTGCCTGCAGTTTCATCTGAAGAGTCTGGATCAGACCCAGATCGCCAAGCAGCTCGAATGGGTGCTGGATCATGAGGGGCAGCCCTTCGAACCACGCGCCCTGCTGGCACTGGCCAAAGCCGCCGACGGCAGTATGCGCGATGCCCTGAGCCTGACCGATCAGGCGCTGGCCCACGGTAACGGCAGCGTGCGCCTCGACAGCGTGCTGGCGATGCTGGGCACGCTCGATCACCGCCATCTGCACCAGCTGCTGGAAGCCATTTTGCGGCAAGATGCCCCCGCGACCATGGCCAAGATCACCGAGATCGCCACCTTGGGCCCCGATTTTGATCAGCTCCATGCCGAGCTGGAAGGCTTGCTCCATCGCATCGCCATGGCGCAGCTGCTGCCTGCCAGCGTGCAGGAGCAGGGGGCGGATGCCGATTCCCTGCTGCAACTGGCCAAGGCGATGAGCCCGGAAGAGGTGCAGCTCTGCTACCAGATCGTGCTGGGTGGCCGTAAAGATCTTCCCTGGGCCCCCGATGGCCGCACCGCGCTGGAGATGACCTGCCTGCGGATGCTCGCATTCTCCCCAAGGCGCGATGCCCTGCATCCGGCCAGCCTCACTGCGTTGCCCCCGTCAATGACGAGCAGTGCGGCGAGCAGTGCCACGCCGGTAGCCTCCTTGCCGGGAAAGCGCCCGGCCGCTGAATCGGCCGCAGTGGCACCGATCAGCGGCGCCGTGCCTGCACCGCTAGCCAGCCCTGTTGCCAGCACGCCTGTTGCTACCAGTGCAGTGCCCGCGGTTGATGTCTCCCTGCCTGCGATGACGGATGACATCGGCAACCCCGCCGACAGCGAGGAGGAGGCGCAAGCCGCCGAGCTGTTCAGCCAGCAGGATGAGCTGCTGCTTGAAGCTGCGGGCATGGGGTATCAACCCGAGCCCGCGTTACCCCATGTGCAGCCCGATGTGTCTGCGCACTCGGCTGCACAGCCCGCAGATGCTGATGAGCGAGAGTCTGCCGCAGCCGATACCGACTATTCCCGTGGCGAGCCGCTGACCGCCCCCTTCGAGCCTACGCTCGAGCCGACAACCGCGCTGGTTACCGCTCCTGAAGCTGTTTCAGCGGTGTCGAGCATGCAGAGCCTGCTTGGCAAGCGAAACATGCTGCGCAGTCGTCAGCGTGGTCAGGATGCCCCGGCGGCACCCGCGCCGCGCGCTGTGCCGGTTACGCCAGCGCGCCCTGTCGCGCCCGCCGCCGCACCGGTCGTTGCTCCACAGCCTGCCCCGATCAGCCAACCGGCCGGGCAGGGGATAGCGGCGATGGGTCACTATGATGATCTGCCGCCAGTGGATCTCTATGGCGACGGTTACGAGCCACAGGGTGACAACGGGGAATACGAGGAGTACCTCAATCAGGGCTTTGCCGGGCAGACTCAGGTGATGAGCCATGCTCCCGTCACGGCACCGGCCCAGCCAACCGATCTGCCCCCCTGGGATCTCGATGGGCAGCCGAGCTATCGACCCGGCGAGCGCAGTGCTGCGGCGCCAGCGGTGACGCCCACCCCAGCGGCCCAGCCGCCCGTTGTTACCACGGCGGTGGCTACTGCACCTGTGACACAGAGCGAGCCCCCTCAGCCGGTGATGGAGACCATCGACTGGGATGAGCTCGAGAGCGACAGCGAGCCGCAAGAGGGGGAGGCGACCCGCCTTATTCCCTCCTCGCTGCTCAATGGTTGCGGCGACCCTTGGGCCGAGTTGATTGCCCACACTCAGGTGGGTGGTCGGTTGCGCCAGCTGGCTATCAACTCGGTGATGACGCGGGAAGGGGACAAGGTACTGCTAACCCTCAAGCCCGAGCAGCGCCATCTGGTGAGCGACAAGGCGCGCGCCGATCTGGCCGAGATCATCGGGCCAGCGCTGGGTCAACCGGTGCAGGTCGAGGTGACGCTTGGTGTGGTGCCTGACCAGGAGACCCCCCTCGAGATCGAACACCGCCTTTATCTCGGGGTGCGCGATCAGGTGACCCGGGATCTGGAGCAGGATCCCAACGTACAGTTTTTAGTTCAGCGGTTTGGTGCCGTGCTCCATCACGAGAGTATCGAGCCCCTCAACCGCTAAATTCCGTGGCCGGGAGCTCGCTTCCGGTTGAAAAGCAGTTTGGCTGTCCCCATCTAGGACAGACAAGCCCACAGCCCGGCGCTGGATGCCGGATTTCAAGACGAGAGACGACATATGTTTGGTAAAGGTGGAATGGGGAACCTGATGAAACAGGCCCAACAGATGCAAGAGCGTATGCAGAAGGCGCAGGAGCAGCTGGCTCAGATGGAAGTGACCGGTGAAGCCGGTGCTGGCATGGTCAAGGTCACCATGACCGGTAGCCACAGCGTTCGTCGCATCGAGATCGATCCCTCCCTGATGGAAGATGACAAGGAGCTGCTGGAAGATCTGGTTGCCGCCGCTTGCAACGATGCCGTGCGTCGTGTGGAAGAGCAGAACAAGGCCAAGATGGGCGAGCTGACCGGTGGCATGCAACTGCCGCCAGGCTTCAAGATGCCGTTCTAAGGCGACTCTCCCCGCGCATTCTTGCTCCCTTGTCGCTGGCCATTCGGGTCACGGCAAGGGGGACGGCCGAGAGACCCAAAGACGCAGCGTTATTGCTCAGGCGATACGCTGCGTTTTTTATGGGCGCCATGCTGGCGCGGGCGGGCTCTAACTATCCCTTCTGGGGAGAGGTTGCCACAGCGAAGGCCGATTACGCCATGAAACGCAGCAGCCTTGCTAAGGCGGCGCTATTTGTCGATACCCGCTATCGGATATCCCGGTTTGGCGTGGCCGGGCTGGATCGGCATAATGGCGGCTTGCCGTATCGAGGAGATTGTATGAAATATATCGGAGCCCACGTCAGTGCGGCCGGCGGGGTGGAGAATACCATCGCCCGCGCCCAGGCCATCGGGGCCAACGCGTTTGCCCTCTTTACCAAGAATCAACGTCAGTGGCAGGCGGCCCCCTTGTCGGATGCCACCATCCTCGCCTTCAAGACGGCCTGTGACAAGGCCGGTTTTCTGCCGGAGCAGATCCTGCCCCACGACAGCTATCTCATCAATCTGGGCCACCCGGATCCCGATGGTCTGGCCAAATCCCGCGATGCGTTTCTCGACGAGATGAAGCGCTGCGAGCAGCTGGGGCTTTGCTATCTGAACTTCCACCCCGGTAGCCATCTCAAGCAGATCCCTGAGGCGACCAGCCTCAAGTTGGTGAGCGAGTCCATCAACTGGGCGCTGGAGCGCAGTGAAGGGGTGACGGCGGTGATCGAGAATACCGCCGGGCAGGGGACCAACCTCGGCTGGTCGTTCGAGCACCTCGCCACCATCATCGAGGGGGTGGAGGACAAGAGCCGGGTCGGGATCTGTTTCGATACCTGCCACGCCTTTGCCGCCGGCTACGATCTGCGCACCGCCGAGAGCTGCGCTGCCGTCTTTGCCGAGTTCGACCGCACGGTGGGTTTTCATTATCTCAAGGGGATGCATATCAACGGCGCCAAGTGCACTTTCGGTAGCCGGGTCGATCGCCACCACAGCTTGCGGGAGGGCAATCTGGGGGAGGCTGTTTTCCACCACATCATGAATGATGATCGCTTCGATCGCATTCCGCTGATCCTCGAGACCATAGATGAGTCCATCTGGGGCGAGGAGATCAGCTGGTTGCGCAGTCTGGCGAAGTGATACCGAGCAATCGAATCAAAGAGGGGGAGCCGCGGCTCCCTCTCTGCTTTTTCCGTTATTGGCGGGCGAGCCTGCCAGCGGCGCTCCGAGCGGGCGTTACTCTGGGCGGCTCACCTCGGCATCCTTCACTTGAGCCCGGCAGAAGTGGATAAAGTGGCGCAGGGAGGTGGAGTGGTATTTCTGCTTGTGCCAGATAAGGGAGAGCTGGCGCGGGAAGCGACGGGAGAGGGGCAGGGCGATCAGCCGCCCATCTGCCAGGCGATCCGAGGCTGCCAGCCGGGAGATAAAGGAGATGCCAAGCCCCTTCTCCACCGCCAGCATCACCGCCTCCAGGGTGTTGAGTTCAAGCCCTGGTTGCCAGCGGGGCAGCTCGGGCTGGATCTGCTGGATAAACTGTTCTCGGCTGCCCGATTGCGCTTCACGCAATACCCAGGTCTCGCCCCCAAGTCGGGAGAGGGAGAGCTCCTTCTTGTTGGCAAGCGGGTGACCGGGTGGGGCCACCACCAGCATCTCGTCCTGCAGCCAGGGTTCGGCGAGCAGGTCGGGGTGGTGGTTCTCCCCCTCGATCAGTGCCATATCCAGCTCGAAGTTGGCCAGCGCATGGCAGAGCAGGTGAGTGTTGTTGATGGTCACCTTGGGGGGGAGTCCCAGCTCCTGTTTGCTGCTGGCGAGCAGGGTAGGGAGCAGGTAGTTGCCGATGGTCTGGCTGGCACCAAGGCGAAGCTGGCCGCTCGGCTCGGCATCGGGGCTGAACAGGTTCTCGATATCCTGCATCCGGGTCAGCAGCTCTTCAGCAGCTGGTTGCAGCAGGCGCCCCTCGTTGTTGAGCTGCAATCTGGGGTGAATGCGGTCAAACAGCGGGGTAGAGAGCTGGCGCTCCAGCTCCTGCAGCGACTGGGAGACGGCCCCCTTGCTCAGGCAGAGCTCGTTGGCGGCAAGGCCAAGGTTTCCATAACGGGCAATGGTGGCGAACACTTTCAGCTGCTGCAGGGTCAGTTTCATCGTGTTTGGTTTTCCTGAATGATTGATTTAATTCATTTAGATATCGTAAACGATAAGGGACCATTATCCTATCGCCATAGTCATCAATAGAAAGGTGTCATCATGATCGCAAGAACCCGTAAATCACTGGCTGCCGCCCCAACCCCCATGGCGGGTCTGGCGCTGGGCATCGCCAGCCTTGGTTGGTGTTGGGAAAATGCCGGTCACTTCGATGGCCGGATGCAACTGCTGGGTGCTGCCGTTGCGGCTGTGCTGCTGGTGATCCTGACCTTCAAGTTTCTGCTTCACCCCCGCCTGCTGTTGCAGGATCTCGCTCACCCCGTGGTGGGCAGTGTGGTACCGACCTATGCCATGGGCACCATGGTGGTCTCCAAAGCGCTGGGTATGATTGCGCCGCAAGCGGGCGAGGCCCTCTGGCTGTTTGCCGTGGCGGTTCACCTGCTGTTCCTGGCCACCTTTATCTGGCATCGCGCCAAAGAGTTTGAAATCCACCACATGGTGCCGAGCTGGTTCGTGCCGCCGGTGGGGATCATCGTGGCTGACGTCGCCTTCCCGGGCGGTCAGTTTGCCCCGCTGGCCAACGGCCTGCTCTGGTTCGGGATCATCTGCTATGGCCTGATGCTGCCGCTGATGCTCTATCGCCTGATCTTCAGCCATGAAGTGCCGGATGCCGCCAAACCGACCATCGCCATTCTGGCGGCCCCTGCCAGCCTCTCTCTGGCCGGTTACCTGACCGTCAGCCAGGAACCGTCACTGCTGCTGGTGGCCGTGCTGCTGGGGATTGCCATCCTGATGACCGGTATCATCTATCTGGCCTTCATCAAACTGCTGCGTCTGCCCTTTTCGCCGGGTTATGCCGCCTTCACCTTCCCGCTGGTGATCGGTGCCACCGCCCTGTTCAAAGTGGCTCATCTGGTTGAAGGGTTTGCGCAAGGGAGTCACTACGTCGAGCAGATCAGACTGCTGGCCCACTTCGAGCTGGGGGTGGCTACCGTCATCGTCGGGTATGTGGCACTGCGTTACCTGATGTTTTTTCTGCCGCTGCGTAATACCGAAATGAATAACGGCATGGCCCGCCAGGGTGCTCACCGTTAAATCTTGAAGAAGATGTGACATCGGGAAATGGATAAGCAGTGCGCTCCGAGAGCGACGGGATAAACGACCAGTCATACGATGGATGGACAAAGAGCCTCCACCCTGGTTGTGTAACGAGCAAAATGCCCCGCAGTGCGGGGCATTTTTTTATGGTTTTTTGATGTGGCGCCTGTGGCGGGCTATTTGCCATGGATTTAACTGGTATTACCTGTCAGGACGACTACAATGCAGCACCACTTTTTCGCTCGACCCCAATACATGTCGTCCCAAGATCCCGTATTTGACTCCTCTTTTGAAGCCCGTTTTCTGCATCCTCGCTACTGGTTCAGCTGGCTGGCGCTCGGTGTGCTGATGCTGCTGGCCTTTGTGCCGGTGCGATTGCGCGACCGTTTGGCCGAAGCCTTGGCACCGCTGGTGTTTCGTATCTCGAAAAAACAGATCTATATCGCCAGAACCAATCTGGAGATCTGCTTCCCGGACAAGAGCCCGGAAGAGCGAGATGCCATTGCACTGACCTCGATCCGGGTCGGTCTCAAGAGTCTGTTGGGGTTTGGCGAGTTCACCATGCGCAGTCAGCGTTATCTGATGAGCCGGATGCAGGTGATCGGTTGGGAGCATATCGAGGCGGAGCGGGCTGCCGGTCGTCCGGTGATCCTGGTGGTGCCCCATACCTGGCCGGTGGATGCAGCCGGTTACTGCTTCACCCAGCGCGGGGTGCCCATGTGCACCATGATGAAACGGGCGCGCAATCCGGTGTTTGATTGGCACCTCAACCGTGCACGAGCCAAGAACGGCTGCCGCGTCTATGAGCGCAGCGCCGGGATCAAGGCGGTGATCAGGACCATCAAGAGCGGTCGCAGCTTCTTCTATCTGCCGGATCAGGATCATGGCCGCGAGAAGAGCATCTTCGCCCCCTTCTTTGGCTATCCCAAAGCGACCCTGCCTGCCTTGCCCCGTCTGGTGCAGGTCAGTGGCGCCAAGGCGGTGCCGCTGCTCGCCTGCTATGACGAAGAGAACCACTGCTACCGGCTGGAGATTGAGGCACCGTTCGACAACTATCCCACCGAGGATGTAATGGCCGATACCTGCCGGATGAACGACACGGTGCAGCAGCAGCTGATGCGCCATCCGGGTCAATACATGTGGTTCCTCAAGATCTTCGATACCCGTCAGGATCAGGAGGGGCTGGATGGCCTCTACGAAGAGGGGATACGCCGGATCCGCAAGGGATTGTCGCCCCACGGCTGACCCTGAATTTTGATTGATTGAAATGGCCCCAGGTGGGCCATTTTTTATGATAACTAGTCTGATCAGTGCCTTGCAGGTCGATGGCCAGCCTCCCCAGGGTAGAAAAAAATGTCAGGATAACTACAATAACCGTTTGTTTTTGATGACTTGATGGTCGCCATGTCTGCGTTAGATCCGGTATTTGATACCTCATTTCATAGTCGCCTGCTGCATCCCAAATGGTGGGGCAGCTGGTGCGCGCTGGGCCTGCTCTCCCTGCTGGCATTTACCCCCGCGAGACTGAGGGATCGCTTTGCCGATCTGGTCTCACCGACCCTGCTGCGTTTTTCGAAAAAGCAGGCCTATATCGCAGATACCAACCTCAAGATCTGCTTTCCCGAGCTGGATGCCGCTGCACGGCAGGCGCTGCTACTCAAATCGATCCGGGTCGGGCTCAAGACCTTTATGGGCTTTGGCGAGCTCAGCTGGCGCAGCAAGGCGCGGCTGACCCGCCGCATCAAGGTCACCGGCTGGGAGCATGTGCAAGCGGAGCAGGCTGCGGGCCGCCCGGTGATCCTGGTGGTGCCTCATACCTGGGCGGTCGACATGATTGGCCGCTACTTCTCCATGATGGGGATCGAGATGTGCACCATGATGAAGAGCCCGAAAGATCAGGTGTTCGACTGGTACATCAACCGCGAGCGGGCCAAAGGGGGCAAGGTGTACGAGCGCAGCGCCGGGATCAAGCCGGCGATCAAGTCGATCCGGGCTGGTGCCAGTTTTTTCTACCTGCCGGATCAGGATCACGGCCGCGAGGCGAGCGTGTTTGTTCCCTTCTTTGGTCGCCCCAAGGCAACCCTGCCCGCGCTGCCCAAGCTGGTGAAGCTGACTGGCGCCAGGGCCGTGCCCATCTTCGCCAGCTATGACGAGGATGAGGGACGCTATCTGCTGGAGATCGAGCCGCCGTTTGACCCTTATCCCACCGCCGATCTGCTGGCAGACGTCAATGCCATGAACCGGGTGGTAGAGATGCAGGTGGCGCGCCATCCCGAGCAGTACATGTGGTTTCTCAAGATCTTCGAAACCCTGGAGCATCAGGAGGGGGATGACGGCCTTTATGAAGCGGGGATCCAGCGCATTCGTCAGGGCTTGCCGCCCGAACCTTGAAAATTGGCCCGCTTGCGGGCCATTTTTGTGGGCACAGAAGCCTTTCGTATTTGGTCTGCTGCTGGTGGTTTTTAAGGCGAACGGGTGGACAAAAACAGCGCAAACAGGGGATAACAGGGTGTCTTATGAAAGGGAGAGGCAGGTGAGCGTGCGCGGAGCTATCTTCGAGAGCGGAAATAGGGTAAAAGGGCGGCCATGAAAATTCCAAATCGAATCCAACCTCTGGTTGATGACGGCCTGGTCGATGAGGTCGTCAGCCGGTTGATGAGCGGCAAAGAGGCCGACGTCTATGTGGTGCGCTGCGGCGGCGAGATCCGCTGCGCCAAAGTCTATAAAGAGGCGTCCAAGCGCAGCTTCAAGCAGGCCGTGGTCTATCAGGAGGGGCGCAAGGTGCGTAACAGCCGCAGCGCCCGCGCCATGGAGAAGGGCTCCAAGTACGGCCGCAAACAGCATGAAGAGGTGTGGCAGAACACCGAGGTCGACGCCCTGTTCAAGCTGGCGGCGGCCGGTGTGCGGGTGCCGCAGCCCTATGTCTGCCTCGATGGCGTCCTCTTGATGGAACTTATCACCGATGAGGATGGCAATGTCGCGCCGCGCCTCAACGATGTGGCGTTGAGCCCCGAGCAGGCGGTCATCGACCATGCCAAGGTGATCCGTTACGTGGTGCGGATGCTCTGCGCCGGTCTTATTCACGGCGATCTTTCCGAGTTCAACGTGCTGGTGGATGAACAGGGCCCCGTCATTATCGACCTGCCCCAGGTGGTGGACGCCGCCGCCAACAACCAGGCCAAGGCGATGCTGGAGCGGGACGTCAACAATATGCGCAACTACTACGGCATGTATGCCCCCGAGCTGCTCAAGACCCGTTATGCCCAGGAGATGTGGGCGCTGTTTGAAGATGGCAAACTCACCCCCGATAGCGAGCTGACCGGTCACTTTGAAGAGAGCCGCGCCGCCATCGATCTCGATTCGGTGCTGCAGGAGATCGAGAGCGCCGAGGAGGAGGCCTATGCCCGTCAGGCCCGGATGAAGGCGGAGCAGGAAGACAGCTACTAACGGTCTTGCCACGTTCGCAAAAAGAGCGCCTTCGGGGCGCTCTTTTTATTACTGCTGCGGCTATGGTCGGCTGGGGCAGGGGGCTAGTTGATACATCTCCAGCCAGTTGCGATCCCCCGGATGGAAGCGCCGTCCCAGCCACACGCCACCGGCTGCTGTAATGACCTTGCGGGAGGCCAGATTGTCTTGGTCACAGCAGATCAGCACCGGCGCTGCCAGCACCTGTTGTTGTACCCAGCGCAGCAGCACGGTCGCGGCCCCTTCGCCACGGCGAGAGGGGCGAGTTTCGTAACCGATATGACCCAGCCACTGGCGGGTTGCCTCATTGTCACCGTGACGCAGGCGCAGGGTGGCGATGATCTCCTCGCCATCGAGGGCAAAATAGGTGGTGGTCGGCAGGTATCCACTGGGCAAGTTGCGCCCTTTGGCGTGATCCAGCAGGCTCTGTAGCCAGCCGTCCGGGTCAAATTGCGCCACCTGATAGAGCGGCTGTCCGTCTTCGGCGCATTCGGTAACATAGCGCCGGTAAGCCGGAGCATCTGCCAGCCTGGCCGGTCGGCATTGCAGAGCGAGCACTGCGCTCATGACAGGAGCGCGCAGGGCGGCAGCGGTTGCGGCTCGTTGTGGTGGAGCTCCTGCACGCAGGCCCGTTGCCTCCCAGCCTGTTTGGCGGCGTAAAGGGCCTGATCCGCGCGCAGGTAGGCCGCTTCAAACCCCTCGTCAGGGTGCAGCGAGGTGAGGCCGATGCTGAGGCTGATGGGGCCACCGGCCAGCTCCCGGGTCGCTTCGGCGATCTGCTGTTGCAGGCTGTGACAGTAGTCGGGCAGGTTCTGCGGGTCCGCCATCAACAGCAGGGCCAGCTCATCGCCGCCAAGCCGGCCGGCCATGCCCTCAGAAGGCAGGGTATTGGTGATCACCCGACCCACGGCCCGCAGCATGGCATCACCGGCGGGGTGGCCGTGGCGGTCGTTGATCTGTTTGAAGTTATCCAGATCGATCAGCAGTAGCTGGCTGGGGCTCCTCACCTTGCGGGCACGCAGGGCCACCTGGCGCTCGAAATAGTGGCGGCTGAACAGGCCGGTCAGCTCGTCCTGATTGGCGCGCCGCTCCAGCTTGCGCTGGGTGGCCAGCAAGGCTTGCTGCTGGCGAGTGTGGACCAGGCTCAGCAGCAGATAACTGCGGGCGATGGTAAAGAGCAGGCTGAGCAGGATCACAGGCCCGAGCAGCGGATCGGTGAAGGAGTTGGCCGCCTGCTCCGGCTGCCAGATGTGTTTGGCGATCCGCAGTAGTTGCAACAGCAGTTGCAGTCCGAGCAGCAGAATGGCAAAGCGCAGCACCCGATAGACAGGGGCCAGCCGCTGGTAGCGCCAGAGCTGCCAGATAAGCAGCGCAATCTGCAGCGAGAGCACGCCGGAGAGCACGATGATCCGGCTGTGCACATCAAAGAGGGGTTGCTGCAGGGCGGTCAGGGCAAACAGGACGAAACCACCGAGAGTAACGGTGGGCAGCAGCCAACCCAGTTGGTCGGCTTCACGGCGAAAGAAGTGGCGCATCCCCCGTTCATAGAGCAGGGTGGCCGACATCAACAGCAGATTGGTGCAGAGAATATTGGCAAGAGATGCATTTCCCTCAAGGGGGCGCAGCAGCAGGCAGCAAAAAGCCCCCGCGATAACCAGTTCCCCCGCTGACCAGTAGATCAATGCCCTGATCTGGCGATGGGTGTGCCACATGGCGGCGAAAATGGTGGCGACCCCCACATGTGACAGCGTGACGAACAGCACCAGACTCAACAACTGGGCTGAGGAAAACAGACTTGGCATCAAGGGGCTCTCTGGGAAGTCACCTGTGAACGAACAGGCGATGGGGTATCGCCCGCTGGCAGTGGCCGATCACAACATGAATCCAACCTATTATCAATTGGTTAAATGGCTGAATATGCTTACCTCCGATTTCTTGCACGATGGCAACTGCTGACTCGATTTATCAGAGCTCAAGGGGGTATTTTATTGTCTTGTCAGTCAATTGTGCTGTGTGAACGGTGGTTGTGTTGGCGGCAGGGTGAACCCAACCGCCAGACGTTGTGCTAATCGCAGGTTGTAGCAGGCAAGCGCATGACGGTGGCCTCCCGGCCCAGATGGGTCAGCAGACGGCGCACGTCGTCGAGGCGGATGATCAGGGTAGCGGTGTTGACCAGCGGATGGCACTGCATCTGTTCGGCTTGCCAGATGGCCTCGTCCACCACCAGCTCTACCGCTTTTTCCCTGTCGCGCACCATGGCGAGCAGGGTCACCGAGCCCGGGGTAAGGCCGAGCACCGCATCGAGCCGCTCGGGGGAGCCAAAGCTCAGCCGCTTGACGCCGAGCATGGCTGCCAGCGCCTTGAGATCGACCCGGCGATCCTCCGGACTCACCACCAGAAACAGCCGTTCGCTTTTCGGATCGCGCAAAAAGAGGTTCTTGGTCTTGGCGGCGGGCAGGTCGGGCAGCAGCCTGCTCGCTTCCTCACAGGTAAACACCGGGGGATGGTCAAAGCGCTGGTAGGGGATAGCCAGCTGATCCAGCAGGGAATAGATTGCCACAAAGACTCCTTTCGTCGGCGAAGAGTGGTCAGAACGGGATGGGCGGGAATAACGACCGGATCGAGCTTACCAGTTTGACTCCCGCCTCGCAGCCAGCGTGACGATTGCGAGCAGGTACTGTATGAACGTACAATAGTCCCATTCTCGGACAGCCCCTTTACGCTTCATGACTGCAACCCAGCCCACCGTACCCGCCACTCCGCCCCTCGACGGTTTTATTCTGACCCGCCACGGTCGGGACGTGCGCGGTCGCAACGGGCAGCCTGCAACTACCGAAATCGTGATGTGGCTCTGGAGCGCGCAGGGGCCGGTGCGGGTGGTGGTGCCGGGGCAGGAGCCGGTGTTCTTCCTGCCGCAGAGCCATATGGCAGAAGCCGCCGAGCTGTTCAAAGGCGCCGGGGTGAGCGGGCGGTTTCGCCGCCTGCCAATGCACACCTTCGACGGTCGCCCTGTGGTGGGCTGCTATTTCGCCACCCTGAGCGCCTTTCACCGCGCCATCGAGCTGTTGCTTATTCGCGGACTGGAGCACTTCGAGGCGGATATCCGGCTGCCGGAGCGGTTTCTGATGGAGCGTTTCATCACCGCTGGCGTGCGCTTCGATGGCCGGGCGGTAAAAAAGGGGGGCAAGCAGGGCTACTGGGAGGTGAACGAGGCGCGCTGCGCGCCGCAGGCGGTGACGCCAACCCTCTCCTGGGTGTCGCTGGACGTGGAGTGCGCCATGGACGGGGCCCTCTTCTCGGTCGGTCTTTACAGCGAACAGGATGCGCGGGTCATCATGATCGGCACCCCGGAAGCGGATGCCGAGAGCTGGGGCACTCGAGTGGAGTGGGTGGCGGACGAGAGCGCCCTGCTGAGTGCGCTGGAGAGCTGGTTCAGCCTGCATGACCCCGACCTGGTCATCGGTTGGAACGTGGTTAACTTTGACTTTCGCCTGCTGCTGCGCCGCGCCGAGCTCAACAAGCGGCGGCTGCGGCTGGGGCGCGGCCATGAGCTCTGCTTCTGGCGCTCATCGCGCAACGACCCCCAGACTGGCAACGTCATCATTCCCGGGCGCATGGTGCTGGATGGCATCGATACGCTGAAGAGCGCCACCTGGCAGTTTGCCAGCTACAGCCTGGATGCGGTGGCGAGCGAGCTGCTTGGCCGCGGTAAGGATATCGAGGATGTGGCCAATCGGGGGGAGAAGATCACCGAGCTGTTCCACTCCGACAAGGAGGCGCTGGCCCGCTACAACCTGGAAGATTGCAAGCTGGTGTGGGAGATCTTCGACTATTGCCACCTCATCCCCTTTGCCATCGAGCGTGCCTCACTCACCGGCCTTGAGCTGGACCGGGTGGGGGGCTCGGTGGCGGCGTTTACCAACCTCTATCTGCCGCGGCTCCATCGTGGCGGCTACGTGGCCCCCAATCTGCCGGCCGACGGGGGGCTCGCAAGCCCCGGCGGCTATGTGATGGACTCCAAACCCGGCCTCTATCGCCACGTGCTGGTGCTCGATTTCAAGAGCCTCTATCCCAGCATCATCCGCACCTTCTGCATCGATCCCATGGGGCTCATCGAGGGGCTGCAGCATCCCGAGCACGCGATTCCCGGCTTTCGCGGCGCCATGTTCTCCCGCGAGCGGCACTTCCTGCCGGATCTCATCGCCACCCTGTGGGCGGCGCGGGATCGGGCCAAGGCCGCCAGCAACAAGGCGCTCTCCCAGGCCATCAAGATCATCATGAACTCCTTCTACGGCGTGCTGGGGTCGGGGGGCTGCCGTTTCTATGATCCGCGCCTAGCCTCATCTATCACCCTACGTGGCCACAGCATCATGCAGCAGACCCGCGAGTGGATTGAGGCGAAGGGATTCGAGGTGATCTATGGCGATACTGACTCCACCTTTGTCCATCTGGGGCGCGAGACCAGCCCGGATGAGGCGGACGAGATTGGCCAGCGACTGGCTCAAATGATCAACGATAACTGGGCTGCACTGATCAGGCGCGAGTTCGACCTGCCGAGTTATCTCGAGATCCAGTACGAGACCCACTATCGCCGCTTTCTGATGCCCACCATCCGCGGCTTGGAGAAGGGGAGCAAGAAGCGCTATGCGGGGCTGGTTGGCAAGGCCAGTGAGGGGAGTGAACAGCTGGTGTTCAAGGGGCTCGAATCGGTGCGCACCGACTGGACCATGCTGGCCAAGCAGTTCCAGACCCGCCTCTATGAGCTGGTGTTTCACGATGAAGATCCCAGCGGTTATGTGCGCACCATGGTCGATGAGACCCGCGCCGGTCGTCACGACGATCTGCTTATCTACCGCAAACGGCTGCGCCAGAAGCTGGAGGAGTATCAGAAGAATGTGCCGCCCCATGTGCGGGCGGCGCGGCTGGCCGATGAGGAGAACCTGCGCCGCGGTCTGCCCCAGCGCTATCAGCATCGGGGCGCCATCGCCTATCTGATGACCCTCAATGGCCCAGAACCGCTGGAGTACCGGCGCAGCGCCATCGATTACGAACACTATATCGACAAGCAGTTGCGGCCCATTGCCGATGCCATCCTGCCCTTTATCGGCGAGTCGTTCGACCGGATCTGTGGTCAGCAGCTGGATCTTTTCTGATTGGTGCAAGTTGGCACTTTACTTCCCATAAATACTGGATAAAAATACAGTTACAAATCATGGAGAAGTTTCCTATGCGTCTTGAAATCATCATCGACAGAAAACATCAGATCCCGACCTCGACCATGGAGGCGCTGCGTCAGGAGCTGCTCAAGCAGCTTGGCGAAAAATTCCCCGACATCCATGTGCGGGTCGCGCCGGGCAGTGCCATGGCCCTGACCGTCAGCCGTGCCAGCAAGGAAGACAAAGAGCTGGCCGAAGCCATGGTGCAGGAGGTGTGGGAGAACGCCGAGAGCTGGATGCCGGAAGAGAACGTCGCCTCCTGATCCCCATGGTCAGTGGATAATTCTGGGCGGTGGATAAATGGGTAGCTGATAAACGGGCATGCCCGCTAACGATTCGCAGAGCCCCGGACAACAAAAAACGCAGCCAGGTGGCTGCGTTTTTGTTGGTGATGAGTTCGCGGTGGCTTGTCTGGCTCTGGGTTGAGCCTGGCCCGTTACAACCCCGCCCAGCTTTTCAGGCTCTGCTGCTGCACCCGGCGGTTGGCTTCGCGGATCTCCCCCCTAGCGCGCAGGTCGGCCAGCGCAATGGGCAGTGCGGCGCGGATCTCGTCACTGCTCATTCCGGCTTTGAGGGCCGGGTGATAGGCCATCTTGAGCAGCACATAGTCCAGCCCGGTCAAAAAGCTGTCGATGCTGTTGTCATTGAAGATGGAGGGAAACACCTTGTCCGAGTCGTTGGGCAGCCCCATCACCTGGGTGAACTCCTCCACCACGCAGTCGAGAAAGCGCCCCTTGGCTCTGCTGTAGTCTACCGGAATGATGATGGTGGCACGGCTGATCTCGTGTTTCGCATTGGTTGCGAAGTTGGCAAGGCAAAGCCCCTCCTTGAGCGCCATCTTGACCGATGGATCCCCCCCCATGGTGCGGTTGGCCCAGCTCTTCATCTTGCTGTAGTCGGTCATGATCAGGGTGAGGTTGGGCTTTGCGGCCACCATGCTGATGGAGTGGCCGGTGATGCGGGCCAGATGGGCTGCCTGTACCTTCACCACGTCGGCCTGCAGCGGCTTGTCACCCGATTCGTTGATAAGTTGCAGCCGGATCGGCTGCTGCCAGCGGGCAAAATGGGTCTGCCTGGCTTCGTCATACTCCCGCTCCATGGCGATGGTCATAAAGCTCTCGGTGAGATAGCTGTCGCTCTGCCAGCGCTCATCGGCACGGGCACTGTGGCCAGCGAGCAGAAGCAGCAGCGCCAGCAGCCCACGTGACGCGCGGCGGGGATGGGCAGCGCGGCCCAAGCTGGCCATTACCAAAGTGGCAATAAAGCGCGTGGCACCAAAGGGGGTTGCGGCAAATGACATGTTTCCTCCCTGAAACGGTTGTCTACCTAGCGGTTGGCCTTGTCGATATCACGCCAGGTGAGCCAGAGCCTGAGATCAAACTCCAGTTGATGATAGTCCGGCTCCATATGCTGGCAGAGCTGGTAGAAGCTCTTGTTGTGATCCTTCTCTTTGATATGGGCCAGCTCGTGCACCACGATCATTTTCAGAAACGGGGGGGGCGCCTCCTTGAACAGGGCGGCGATGCGGATCTCGTTCTTGGCCTTGAGCTTGCTGCCCTGCACCCGGCTGACGTAGGTGTGCAGACCGAGGGCATCCTTGATCACGTTGATCTTGCCATCGAACACCACCTTTGACAGGGGCGCCGAGCTCTTGAGGTAGCGGTTCTTCAGCTCCATGGTGTAGGCGAGCAACGCCTTGTCGCTCTGGATCTGGTGGCTCTCCGGATAGCTTTTGGCCAGCATCTCCCCCAGCTTGCCCGCCGCAATCAGCTGCTGTACCTGTGCCTTGAGGGGGTCTGGATAGCCGCCCAGATAAGTCAGTTCCGCCATGGTGTCACTCGTTACATCAAAAAGAGCGTCATTGTAGTTATCTCGGGCGGGCTTGCCTACTGCGGGCCGCTGCTGCAAGGGGCTTTGGCGCAAGAAAAAGGGCGGCCATTGCAACAATGGCCGCCCTGCGGGGCGTATTGACGATCAGCGTCGGCGATAGAGACCCGGATCCACCTCTTCGTAGTGGCTGGTCAGGTATTGATAGAAGGCGAGATGGGAAGGCGAGCTCGGTTTTTTCAGCTCTTCGCTCACCCGACCCGGCTTGGCGATGATGAACTTCGGGCTCTGGCGCTGGATATCGGCCAGCACCCGCTCGCGCACGTCATAGGGCGGATTGACGTTGGCAAAGAAGAGATAGGCGGACGCCGGCTGGCGATCGGTCCAGAGATAATATTGCGGCTGGATACCATCGACCCAGATCTTGTCGCTCGGGCTGGTCTCGGCCTTGATGCGATCGACCCGCACCTGCGCCGCCGGATTGAAGGGGCGCCCCTTGAGGGTCCCTTCCCAGGCGTTGTTGATCATCAGCAGCAGCATGGCCAGGGTGGCGAGCCAGGGAGTGGCGTTGCGCACATCCCAGGCGCGCCACAGGGGTACCAGAATGAGTACCGGCAGGGCCCACAGCAGACTGGTGCCGAGCACCTCGTTAACCCGCTCGAGGGACCACTCCTTGGTGCTCCAGCCGAAGACCAGCTGCTGGGCCAGCAGCCAGCTGGCGGTCAGCACCACCAGCGAGATGCAGAGTAGGCCGAGGGCATCGGCCTTCTGCTCGCTGCGATCCAGCAGTACCGCCAGCGGCAGCAGAGCTAGCTGCAGATAGAGCACATCGTAGTGATCGAACACATGGCCGGAGACCGAGTTGGCGATCAGGGTAAACAGCACCCCAAACAGGGTCGCCAGCAGGGCGGGCAGATACCACTCCTGACGACGGCTCAGCATCAGAATGATGAAGGCGGGCAGCAGCATGATGAGGCCGGTGCGCAGCAGGCCCACCGCACCCACCATGGGGGAGAAGCCGTTGCCGTAGCTCCCTTCGAAGAAGATGTCGAAGGCGTAGTATTTGAAGGCCGCCAGCATATCATGCTGCTGGAAGTAGGCGTAAAGCGGGCCGCCAATCAGCGCCAGCCCCAGCAGACTGGAGATGAGCAGCAAGATGGCGTCACGCCACTTCTCGTGCAGACACCAGTGGCAGAACAGTACCAGATACCAGGCACCCCAGAAGGCGCCGTTGTTGGTGCGCATCCAGGCGACGACGGCAAAGGTGAGGGCGGCCACCAGCGCGGGCCACCAGCGAAATCCCTTGTCCAGCAGCAGGGTAATGAAGGCCCACTGGGCGATGAGGGCGAGGTGGAAGGTCCAGTCCTCGGTCATGTTGCCGTAGTAGTAACGGGTGCCGTAGAGGGCCAGCAGTGCCAGCATGGCGCCAAGGCGCGCCCTGACCGAGAGGCCAAGCTGGGAGAAAGCCTGCCAGCTTGCCATCAGCCCGAGCCAGCAGAGCACCCACTCCAGCGCCCAGATCCCGGCAAATCCACCCAGACCATACCCCAGCGCATCGAGGGCGAAGATCATCGGCCCTTTGATATCGATCATGTCGCGATAGAGCACCCCCCCTTCACTCCACATTTTGCCCATGACGGCAAAGAGCGAGGCGTCAAACCCCGGCGCCATGGCATGAACGAGCGGGTTGCGCAGGCAGAAGAGCAGCGCCAGCAACGCGGTCAGCAAGATGGCGGTGGGCTTGATGGCCGGATTGACGCGGGGGGGAGTGAAACGGATGGAGTGATTCATGAAGTCGCCTGTTCCTGCAGCTGGTCTTGAAAGCGGGCCTATCTTGCCGAGCTAGTGAGTGTGATGCAATGGGGCAGGCCCGTGTGGGGCAAATATTCTCGAAAAAGCCCGGTTCTTGCAGGGAACCGGGCGCTGGCTGCGGCAATTTTGGCCGTCAGGGGATGTGGCAAAGCCATCCCCCCTCTGCATCAATGGATGTACTCAATCAGGGGGGGCTGCGCTTCCAGTGTCGGCAGGTGGCGAGCCCAGCGGATAAAGGCGTCGGCCAGGGTGATGCCGAGCTCCTGATTGTGCTGGGTCAGGGTCCGCGCCAGTGCGGTGTAGCCCTCCTTGCCGGAGGCGGTATAGGCGCTCGACACTCCGCGATAGACCTGTTCGGCATTGACCGCTTGCCACTGGCCGGGGGCGGCTTCCCACTCCAGTCGGGTGATGCGCTGACCCTTGGGCCGATCGGCCTGATAGGTGAAGCGCACCCCCGCGGTGTAGGGGAAGCTGCCGTTGCCATTACCGACCACGCCGTTGTTGGTGGCGTTGTCGATGGCATTTTCCATTGCTTCCGCCAGCTCGTGACCGTGTACCCGATAGAGGGTGAGCGGAATGGCAAAGGGCAGCAGGCGACCGGCAATGTCCGCTTCGCTCAAGGGGCCCGGCTCCAGCGAGCAGCGCACCCCACCGGCGTTGTGCAGGGCAAAGTCCACTTCACCCACCTGTTCACGGGCGGCAGTCAGCATGGCGCGGGCCACCAGCGGAGCGAGTTGGCTGCCGTGGGGCAGGGTAGCATCCGGCAGCCGCTGATGGGGCAGTGGCGCCTCCAGTCGGGTGACGATGCGCTGACTCATGGTTTCAATTTCCGGCCGATAGCGTTTGGCCAGATGTTGTTCAAGCTGTGGGTCCGGCTCGCAGAAGGTAAGCCCAGCGGGCGGCGTGGCGGCGAACGGCCAGGGCTGCCAGGGGAGCCACTCCAGCTGGCCCTGACTCTGCACGACGCGGCCCGCCTCATCGAAGGTGAGCTCGCATACGCCGAGACAGAGGGCACTGTGGCCGGCGTGCAGAATGGCCACCCCGTTGTTCATCAGGGGATAGCTGCCTTCGCTTGGCAGACCGAGGGGGGCGAGATCCCCCAGCAGGCTGTGGGTGTGGCCGCCGATGATGAGGCTGAGCTCGGGGAAACGCTCGGCCAGCAGCTTGTCCTGATCCAGCCCGAGGTGGCTCAGCAGCACGATATGCTGGATCCCTTCGCTCTTGATCTCCCGCAGCACCCGGGTGAGGGTGTCGGCTACCGCGTGGAAACGGGTGTGGGGATCCGGGTTGGCGATGGCGGCCATCTGGGCGAGGGTGATGCCGATCAGCGCAAAGGGAACCCCGTCGATCACCCGGCGATGCCAGGGTTGATGTGCGTCGTAGAGGTGGGGGATATCCCACAGCCCAAGCGGCGTGTCGGCTGGCTCCTGGCTGTTGTCCAGGTTGGCGGCCAGCACCGGAAAATCGAGCTGGCGCAAGAACTCCACCAGCGGGCCGTTGCCCAGATCGAACTCGTGGTTGCCGAGCACCATGGCATCGGGGGCCAGCATGGCGAGCAGGTCGGCGTTGGCGCGACCTTTGAAGCGGTTGAAATAGAGCGAGCCCTGAAAGGAGTCGCCACCGTGCAGAAACAGAAAACGCTGACCGGCTGCTGCGGCTTTGGCACGCAGTTGGGTCAGTCGGGTCAGGATCCGGGCATAACCGCCGCACTGGGTGCGCCACTGGCCTTCACCGACAGGGGAGAAGCTCATGGGCGCGCCATCGAAGTGGGAGTGGCAATCACTGAAATGGGCAAGTTGAACCGTAATACTCATCTCGGTCCTCCTTAGGGGGAAAATGAGCACCGAGTCTACTGCAAAGGGGGGGGAGGATACCAGCCCGGCAGGGTGCCGGGCTGGTCAGCGATCAGGCGGGAACCATGATCTGGGTGGCGACGATCACCACCAGCAGGCCGACGGCGACCGGCATACTGGTGCGCTTGACCACTTCGAACGGCGAGAGCTTGCCCATCCCGGCACAGGCGACCACCACCCCGGAGACCGGAGAAATGGTGCGACCCAGGTTGGAGGCTTGCAGCATGGGAATCACCAGATAGGCCGGGTTGATGCCAAGGCTGCTTGCCAGATTGGGGATCAGCTCTACGAAGGCGTAGAAGGGGGCATTGCCCGAGCCGGTGGTGAAGGCGGCCAGGGTGGTTATCACCACCAGTGACAGCATCATGATCAGGCCACCGGAGCCGAGATCCTGAGCGTGAGCCAGCAGGGTGTCGATAAAGCCGATGGTCATCAGACCCTGGGCGAAGACGCCGGCACCGACCAGCAGCATGACCACACCGGCAAAGGCGTCAGCCATGTTGCGCCAGCAGACCTGCAGACCGTCCAGCAGCTCCTTGCCATTGCGGATACGCACGAGTTCCAGCAGGCTGGCCAGCACCATGCACATGACGATGATGGTGACGATATCCAGCTGCGGACCCCATTTGCCGTCAAACACCAGCACCCCGATGATGGGGGTAAAGGGCAGGATGGCGTAGAAGGCTGGCGCAGTCGTCACCAGATCACCCGGTGCGACCGGCTCGTTGTGTTCACCGGATGTTTGGTCAAGGTAGCGCTGCCAGAAGAAGTGGGTCACCGCCATGCAGGCGATCGCCACCAGCGAGATGGGCAGGGTCAGCTTGAAGGCAAAATCCAGCAGTGGCATGTTGGCGGCCTGAGCGGCCATCACCACGTCCCCTGAGGTCGGTGCCAGAATGATGGCGGCTGGCGAGGCGCACACGGCCGCAGCCGCGCCACGGGAGATCCCCATGTTGACCATCAGCGGGAACAGGGTGGCCATCAGCAGCACGCCGAGGCCGGTAGCGGAGCTCACCGCCAGCGACATGGCGCAGGCCACCAGATAGGCAGCCACCAGCAGGATATAGGGGGACTTGATGATGCCGAGCGGTTTGCTGGCCAGCTTGACCAGAATGGTGTTGGCGCCGATATGGCTCATGTAGCCGGCGAAGCCGCACAGCACCATGATCAGCATCCCCAGTCCACCGCCACGGTCATTGAGCAGGAAGCGGACGTATTCGAAGATATCGGTAGCGATATAACCGGTGCTGACCACCTTGCTCGGCAGTACCGGCTTGCCCATCATGGCGGTGATGACCAGCAGCAGCAAGCCGCCGCTCAGCAGCACCCCGGTCGCGGAGTATCCTTTGAAAATGGCACGGCCCACCACCAGGGTGATCAGGGTGCCAACGATGAGTTCCAGCATATGTTGCCTTCTGATTGGATGAGAGTGGAGGGAGTCTATTCCGATAGGGGTAGAGTGGCGACTGGAAACAGGATGTTGTGTGAGCTAAATCAACGTTTAACCCCATGAACAGAATTAAAGAAAGGTAAAGGTACTTTACCCAGCGGGTTTGGCTACCTACCCTTGCCAGCCTCGGTTGTCTTTTGAGGCTTTTATATGGTGGTTGGTGATTTTTCAGGCATTAAACGCTCTCTTTTTCTGCTTGCAATGCTATTTTCACCTACTTGCGTGTTTGCGGTAACCAATGACGGTTTTCATCAAACCGGTCCTCATCAGGCGGTCGCCATGCGGCGTCTCATTGCTCCTCACTCTTACGGCGTATTGGTGGTTGCCGAGGGGAACAGACCCCGTTTTGCCGCGCTGGCATCCAAAACCACCGAAGCAAACTGCCTGGCCCGTCATGCCATCCGGGTAGATGGTGTCGCGCTGCTGGTCACCCCGAGATTCTATGCCAAAGAGGGAAAACGGGGACTTTGCGAGCTGTGGCTCAATGAGGGGGCAGATCAGGGCTTTTTTGCCAACCGTCTTAAAAATGATCATTTTATTCAGATAGATGGTCATGACATCAATGTGAAAAACTATCACCTCGACTGGCAGCGCATCAGCCGTCATGCTCAATAAAAATACAGTTTTGGCCTTGTGCCATACTCTGCTCACGCAACCTGTGAGCGTGCTCTGATTTCTGGGCGCATCATTGTATTGCGCCGCCTCGTCGTCACACATAGGCTATACCCGTCATCTGTGTGGCGGTGGGGTTCACCAAGGTTGGTACTCCGCCCGTGCAATCAAGGAAGGTAGTCTGGCATGGTCAGCAAGGTTTATGGAGTAGTGGGGGTCGGGTTGTTGCTGTTGCCCCTGATGAGTCAGGCTCAACCGAGCCGGCCGCAAGTGGTGCCAGAGTCCCGCATCAATGTCCGTTTTTATGAGGTCAATGCAACCGGTCCGGAGCAGCTTGCCCGGGCGATTGCCCAGAGTGCTCCCAAGGTGAATGGCAAGCCCGTACTCGGCAAGGCGAGTTATCAGGTGGACTGGCAGCTGGATACCGAGCAGTTGCCGGGGCGCTGCCAGCTCAACCGGGTGACGGTGACTACCAACGCCACCGTGTTGTTGCCCCGCTGGCGTCAGAGCGCGAACAGTAACGATCCTGCCCGCCAGCGCTGGGGGCGGCTGCTCTCCAGCATGTTTGACTACGAATCCCGCTTCAAGGAGATGGTGCTGCAAGGGGCCAATCAGGTGGGTGGCGCCATTGCGGGATTACCCGGTCATGCAGATTGCCAGGCGCTGCGCTATGCCGCGTGGGCAGCGGGCAGTGGCGAGCTGAACAAGATCAAGGGACGGCTCGACGGATTCCAGCGTCAGACAGGTTACGGCGAACAGCTCGGGGTGCACTGGCCCAAGTGAGCGCTATCTCAAGACGCAATATCCAGCATCGCACGATTTGATAAATAGAATGGCCGCCCGATGGGCGGCCATTCTATTTGTTTGCAGAGTCCGGTTTAGACCAGCGCTTTGCCCTTGAGCAGCTTGCGTACCCAATAACGGGTCGGGTGGAGCGCTTCCAGCAGATCGGCGGCCAGCGGCAAGGGATCGCCGCAGATCTCGCTGGCGAGCAGCTCACCACAGAGCGGCGCCGAGCAGAGGCCCCGCGAGCCGAGCGCCCCCAGCACATAGAGGCCGGGGTGAAGGGGGAGTGGCTGGGCGTTGTGCTGATCATGCTGCAGCTGCGCATAGTGATCCGCCAGACCTTGCAATCTGGCCACTGGCCCCACCACCGGCAGGTGATCCCGACTGGCACAACGCACCCCTACGCGCGCCTCGTTGCCGCTCACATCCACTTCGGCGGGCCAGGTTTGCTCCGGCAGGCAGGCTTGCAACCGCACCTGATTCTGGATTTGCTCCTCGGCTCGAAACTCAAGGCTGCTCTGGTTGCGGCCATAACTGGCGCCGATGCAGTGTTGATCGTTGTGCACTGGCGTTAGGTAGCCATCATAGCAGAGCACGGTCTTGAGCTGACGCAAGCTGGCCGTGGTTGGCACATGGCTCACCTGACCGCGCACCGGATAGAGGGGCAGCTCGGCAAAGGGGAGCAGTGCTGGCAACTGGTGTCCGGCGGCGACCACCAGATTGGGGGCCTGCCAGTGGCGGCCATCCTGGCTCTCTACTTGCCAGCCATCGGCCAGTTCAGTAATAGCGACCACCTCGGTGTTGAACACGACCTCCAGCAGGCCGCTGGCTTGCGCCTCTTTCAGGGCGGCTCGGGTGAGATCGGCCGGACAGAGCCAGCCCCCCTGTGGGTAACTGACGCCGCTGTGGCCACAGGGCAGGCCAACCACCTGCTCTACCTCTGCTGTAGAGAGGGGATGCATCAGCTCGGACGGGAAGGGGCCCTGGTTCATTTTCGCCAACTTGGCTGCCGATTTGTCGTCATAACCGAGCTGGGTCACTCCGCATAATTCGAAAGCGATAGGGTGGCGTTCGGCCAACGCCAGCAGCCGTTGGCGGGCATAGCCAAAGGCGAGCGAATAGAAGCGTGACAGGGCATCGTGCTCGCCGTTGAGCAGGGGATAGAGCGCCCCCTGACGATTGCCTGAGGCGCCGGTGGCCGGTTCGCCATCTGTACACAGCAATGTCACCTTGCGACCCCGCTCCACCAGAGAGAGCGCCGTCATGGCCGAGGCGATGCCGCCGCCGATGATCACTACCTCGCCAGTACGTCCGGCAGGACGGGCATACCAGGGGGCGATGGTCTGCTGCGGCTGCTTGTCGGTGTGATCCCCCACCAGCATCTCCCGCTTGCTACCGTGGCCCTTCATCTTCTTCATGGCAAAACCGGCGGCAATCAGGCCGCGACGGACAAAACCGGCACAGGTAAAGGTGGCAATGGAGCAATCGGGACGGGCGAGGCGAGCGAGACCACCAAACAGATCCTGTGTCCACATCTCCGGGTTCTTGGCTGGGGAGAAACCATCCAGATACCAGGCGTCCACCAGACCTTCTGCCCGGTGAGGCACCTGCGGCAGCATATCCTTGATGTCGCCAAACCAGAGATCGAGGCGAATGCGGCCACCCGCAAAATGCAGGCGGTGGCAACCGGAGACCGGCAGCGGCCACTGGGCGACAAGATCCTGACTCAAGTGGCCAAGTTCAGGCCAGGCGGCCAGCGCCTTGCGCAGATCGTCTTGGGTCAGGGGGTATTTCTCGAAACTGATGAAGTGCAGACGGGAGCCGTTGCCGGATTGAGGCGCCTGTTCCAGGAAGGCTTGCATTGTCGCCAGAAAGTTAAGACCTGTGCCGAAACCTGTTTCACCTATCACGAAACTGTCACTATCGTGGTGCGAAAATCGCTCAGGTAGCCGGTTTTGCTGCAAAAAGACGTAGCGGGTTTCACTTAGACCGTTATCATTGGAAAAGTACACATCCCCGAAGTCACTGGAGACAGGAGTTCCCGCTTCATTCCAGTCCAATCGGGCATGATGTAAGGATGTTTGACTCACGTTTTCCTCGGCTCGCGTCACAAAATCGCGGGCATTCTACGTGAAAGCAGACCAGTTTGGCAGCCGAAAGCGGGTAGACTTGGCGCCAGTTTTTCCAGACGAGATGAATTAATGAGAAGAGCAGTGATCACCGGTATCGGCGTCATCTCCAGTATCGGCAACAACAAGGAAGAAGTGCTGGCCTCCCTGAAAGCAGGTAAATCCGGCATCACCTATTCCGAGCAGTTCGAGCAGCACAACCTGCGCAGCCGTGTCTGGGGTAACATCAAACTCGATCCGTCTGAACTGATCGACCGTAAAGTCATGCGTTTCATGGGCGACGCTGCGGCCTACGCCTATCTCTCCATGCAGCAGGCCATTGAAGATGCCGGTCTGGCGGAAGATCAGGTCTCCAACGAGCGTACCGGCCTGGTGGTCGGTTCAGGTGGTGCCTCCGGCAAGAACACCTCGGAATCTGTGGACATCGCCCGCGAGAAAGGGGTCAAGCGTGTGGGCCCTTACATGGTGCCGCGCACTATGTCTTCCACCACCTCTGCTTGCCTCGCGACCCCGTTCCAGATCAAGGGGGTCAACTACTCCATCAGCTCCGCCTGCGCTACCTCTGCTCATTGCATCGGTCACGCGCTTGAGCTGATCCAGCTTGGCAAACAGGATGTGGTCTTCGCCGGTGGCGGTGAAGAGCTGGACTGGTCCTCTACCATCCAGTTTGACGCCATGGGCGCCCTCTCCACCAAGTACAACGACACACCGGAAAAAGCGTCCCGAACCTATGATGCGAACCGCGACGGTTTCGTTATCTCCGGTGGCGGCGGCATTCTGGTGATCGAAGAGCTGGAACATGCGCTGGCCCGTGGTGCTCACATCTATGCCGAACTTACCGGTTATGGTGCCACCTCCGATGGCTATGACATGGTCGCCCCGAGCGGTGAAGGCGCTGTGCGTTGCATGAAGATGGCGATGCAGGGTGTGGGCAAGGTTGATTACATCAACACCCACGGTACCTCCACCCCGGTGGGTGATACCAAAGAGCTGGAAGCTATCCAGACTCTGTTTGGCGCCAACGGTCCCAAGATCTCTGCCACCAAGGCGATGACCGGTCATGCGCTGGGCGCTGCGGGCGTGCACGAGGCTGTCTACTCCCTGCTGATGATGGAACATGGCTTTATCGCCCCCAGCATCAACATCGAGACTCTGGACGAGAAGGCCGAAGGTCTGCCCATCGTGCGTGAGTACGAAGCGGCCGAGCTCAATACCGTCATGTCCAACAGCTTCGGCTTTGGCGGTACCAACGCCTCCCTAGTGTTCAGCAAGTTCAAAGCTTGATCATCCGGTTGATATGAAAAAAGCGCCTCAGGGCGCTTTTTTTGTCTTCGGGATCTGCCATCACTCATTGCAGAGCAGAGCAGAGCAGAGCAGAGCAGAGCAGAGCAGAGCAGAGCAGAGCAGAGCAGAGCAGAGCAGAGCAGAGCAGAGCAGAGCAGAGCAGAGCAGAGCAGAGCAGAGCAGAGCAGAGCATCGGCCATTGTGGAATAGGAAGAGTGGGTTAGTGGCAGATTTCAGCGCAGATGGTGGGGGGAGGTGACGCCACACCAATGAGCCTGATCTACATCTCTCTCGCGGGGCAGATAGCAAGAAGGGAGCCTGATGCTCCCTTCTTTGTTAGCGGTAATGTGATGGCTGTTGGCTAGAACCAGAAGCCGATGATAAAGGAGCCCGCCAGGGTCAGCATCACGTTGGCCACCGCATAGGTACCGGCATATCCGAGCGCCGGAATGGAGCTGTTGGCTGCCTCGTTGACCACATCCATCGCCGGGGCACAAGTACGGGCACCTGTGATGGCACCGAGCAGCAGCGCCGGGTTCATCTTGAGCACCCAGACCCCGAACAGATAGCCTACCAGCACCGGCAAGGTGGTCACCAGCATGCCGGAGAAGAGCACTACCGTACCTACCTCGCTGAGGTGATCCAGAATGCCGCCACCGGCTTTCAGGCCCGTGCTCACCATAAAGACCGCCAGACCGAGATCCTTGGCCAATCTGAGCGCACCGGGCGGCACATAGCCGACCGTCGGGTGGTTGGCCCGCAGATACCCCATCAGAATACCAGCCAACAGCAGGCCGACGGCGTTGCCGAGACCGAATTCGATCTGACCGAACACCAGCGAAACGGAGCCGATCAGCAGACCGAGTACGAAGAAGGTGGTGAATGCCACCAGATCCGTGGTCTGGCTGTGGATGCTGATAAAGCCGATCTTGTTGGCCAGCAGTTTGACCCGCTGCTTCTCGCCGCTGATCTGCAGCACGTCGCCTTTTTGCAGCATGATGTTGCGATCGAACGGCATCTCGATCTGGGAGCGTACTACCCGGTTGAGGAAGCACCCTTTCTCGGTGAGGTTGAGCTCCACCAGATGGCGGCCTACCACGGAGTCATTCTTTACCACTATCTCTTCGGTGACGATCTGCAGGTCGAGCAGGTTGCGATCAAACACCTCTTTACCGTTGCGATAGTTGACGTCCAGCTTCTCGTGGCTCTCGGGATAGCCCACCAGGGCGATCTCGTCCCCTTCCTGAATAACGGCATCGCCATCGGGACTGGCCAGAATGCCGTTGCGGCGGATCCGCTCTACATAGCAGCCGGTATGGGGATAGATGCCGGTCTCCCGCAGGGTACGGCCACCGATCCAGGCTGCCAGTTCGGGGCCCACCCGATAGGCGCGGATGATGGGCAGATAGGTCTTGCGACTCTCGCTGTCGGAGAGACCCCGCTCACGGGCGATTTTTTGTGCCTCGGTATTGAGGTCGAGGCGAGCCAGTGAGGGGAGATAGCGCACCACCAGCATCAGACCCACCAGACCCACCAGATAAGTCAGGGCGTAGCCGATGCCCATATTGTCGAGCACCGCCTGCATATCGGTCTGATGGGGCAGGTTGAGCAGACCACTGCGCAAGGCATCCTGGGCACCCACCAGCGCCGGGGTCGAGGTGAGAGAACCCGCCAGGATCCCCGCCGCCATCCCAGGCCCCAGATTGAAGAACTTGGCGAGCCCCACCGTCAGCAACAGGGCGGTCAGCAAGATCACCAGGGTCAGGGTGATGTAGTGGATGCCGTCGCGCAGGAAGACGCTGAAGAAGTGAGGGCCCGCCTCGATCCCCACACAGAAGATGAACAGCATAAAGCCGACGTTTTCAGTGGTGGCCGCAAATTCGAAGCCCATCTGGCCGAACAGCAGGGCGGTAAACAACACGCCGATGGTGTTGCCAATCTGAAAGTTGCCAATTCGCACCTTGCCCAGCAGCAGGCCGAAGGCCAATACCACGAACAGCAGCAGGGAGTCGCTTTGATGTAGCAGTGTCACGAAATCTATGGTCATGCCCGGAAAAACCGAGGAAAAAAGTGGGGTCGATATTGTGCCGGATCTATCCCCAATAAAGAAGCGCAAGGGAGCGATTAATCGGACGTTATCGGACGCTATTTGTGGAACCGGCGGCGTGATAGGGAGACAAGCGGATGAAATCTGGCAATTTTTGCTGTAACCGTCGTTGTCAATTAGTGAAATCTGCTGCCCGCTACCGAAGTGCTCTGGCGCAGGACGATTTTTTAGATTCTGCTGTTCAGCCGCTTGGCGGGGATCAGTTTCAGCAGATTCAACCGATGGCCGCCATGGTTGGCTGAGGGGCAAGTCAGCTTGATATTTGCCCGTTCGCCCACGGGAAAAGGGTTGGCAAAAAGATGCCTCTGAAAAGTGCCAATAGAGCCTGTCACCCCGCTGTTCCTGAGGGGGCTAAAAAACAGCATAAAATCAGGTTGGCCAGCAAAATGACTCTTCGCCGGGGGCCATCAAGGGCAATCCCGCGTCCTGACAGGGCTTGCTGCACTTACCCACAGAATCTGTGGATAACCCTGTTTATGAAACTTGTTCATCGCCCTGAAAGCCGCGCCAGTACTGGGATGCAAGGGCTGTTCAAAAAATACCGGAAGAAAAATGTTTGTATAAAAATCAAATAGTTAGGTGCAACAGGAGAAAACTCTGTCGAGCAGGAACGGGTAACAAAAGGGAGCGTCAGCAGCAAGAAGGATCTTGTGCATTAAAATTGGCAGGAGAGGGCACTAAAGTGGATAACTTGCACCGAGATGGTGAGGAATTGGCTCCCCCGACTGGACTTGAACCAGTGACATACGGATTAACAGTCCGCCGTTCTACCGACTGAACTACGGGGGAACATCAGGCAAGGAGGAACATCATACAGAAGGTGTCCGAGGTGGTCAAGCCATTCGCGGGATGATGGCACTGGTGTACCGCTGCCAAACCCTCGGTTACACTGCTCCTTTGCTGTTTTGTGTCGGGAGTGTTCATGAGCAAATTGTTCAAGTTAGCCAGCCAGTTTCAACCCGCCGGGGATCAGCCCGCGGCGATTGCCCAACTGCTGGATGGCATCGAGTCGGGGCTGGCCCATCAGACCCTGCTAGGGGTGACCGGTTCGGGCAAGACCTTCACCATGGCCAACGTCATCGCCACCCTGAACCGCCCGACCATGATCCTGGCTCCCAACAAGACCCTGGCCGCCCAGCTCTATGGCGAGATGAAGGAGTTCTTTCCCGACAATGCGGTGGAGTATTTCGTCTCCTATTACGACTACTACCAGCCCGAAGCCTATGTGCCGACCACCGATACCTTCATCGAGAAGGATGCCTCCATCAACGATCACATCGAGCAGATGCGATTGTCGGCCACCAAGGCACTGCTGGAGCGGCGCGACGTGGTGATCGTCGCCTCGGTGTCGGCCATCTATGGTCTGGGTGATCCCCAGGCTTATCTGAGCATGATGCTGCACTTGAAAGTGGGGGATGTGATCAACCAGCGGGATATCCTGCGCCGGCTCGCCGAGCTGCAGTACACCCGCAACGACATGGCGTTCCAGCGCGGCACCTTCCGGGTGCGCGGTGAAGTCATCGATATTTACCCCGCCGAATCTGACAAGCTGGCGCTGCGGGTAGAGCTGTTTGATGAAGAGGTGGAGCGCCTCTCCCAGTTCGATCCCCTGACCGGCGCTATCGAGCAGACGGTGGTGCGCTACACCATCTACCCCAAGACCCACTACGCCACCCCGCGCGAGACCATTCTGGGGGCTATCGAGCATATCAAGGAGGAGCTGCGCAGCCGCCGCGAGCAGCTGTTGTCCCTCAACAAGCTGGTGGAAGAGCAGCGCATCAGCCAGCGTACCCAGTTCGACATGGAGATGATGCAGGAGCTGGGTTACTGCTCCGGCATCGAGAACTACAGCCGCTACCTTTCCGGTCGTGCGCCGGGGGAGCCGCCGCCCACCCTGTTTGACTACCTGCCGGGGGATGGCTTGCTCATCATCGATGAGTCCCACGTCACGGTGCCGCAGATCGGCGCCATGTTCAAAGGGGACCGCTCCCGCAAGGAGACCCTGGTGGAGTACGGCTTCCGGCTCCCCTCGGCGCTCGACAACCGGCCGCTCAAGTTCGACGAATTTGAAGCGCTGATGCCGCAGACTGTGTTTGTCTCGGCGACTCCCGGTCCCTACGAGCTGGAGAAGTCCGGCGGCGATGTGGTGCAGCAGGTGGTGCGCCCAACCGGCCTGCTCGATCCGGAGATCGAGGTACGTCCGGTGACTACTCAGGTGGACGATCTGCTCTCCGAGATCCGCAAGCGGGTCGCGGTGGAGGAGCGGGTGCTGGTCACAACCCTGACCAAGCGGATGGCGGAAGACTTGACCGAATATCTGGCGGAGCACGACGTCAAGGTGCGCTATCTCCACTCCGATATCGACACGGTCGAACGGGTGGAGATCATCCGCGATCTGCGCCTTGGCAAGTTCGATGTGCTGGTGGGCATCAACCTGCTGCGGGAAGGTCTCGACATGCCGGAGGTGTCGCTGGTGGCGATTCTGGATGCGGATAAAGAGGGCTTCCTGCGCTCGACCCGCTCGCTGATCCAGACCATCGGCCGGGCGGCGCGTAACCTCAACGGCAAGGTCATTCTCTACGGCGATACCATCACCAACTCGATGAAGGTAGCTATTGAGGAGACCGAGCGGCGCCGCGCCTTGCAGCATGCCCATAACCTCAAGCATGGGATCACCCCCAAAGGGCTCAACAAATCCATTGGCGATGTGATGGACATGGGGGGCAGCCGAACGGCAGGCAAACCAGGCAAGGGGATGCGCAAGGCAGCCGAGCCGCAAGGGGAATACCATGTCCGCTCTGCCAGCGAGATTGCCAAAGAGATCAAGCGGATGGAGGAACAGATGTTCCAGCATGCGCGGGATCTGGAGTTCGAGCAGGCGGCGGCACTGCGGGATCAGATCCAGCGGCTGCGTGGCGAGTTGATCGAATCATGAGCCGCAAACGCTGGCTTGTTTGGCAACGACTTCGTCGTCTCTATCAGGGCTTTCGCCATCCCGGTACTCCCTGGTGGGCGAGGGGCCTGGTGATCCTTATCCTGCTCTATGGCATCAGTCCGGTGGATCTTATCCCCGACGTGGTGCCCTTGCTGGGTTGGTTCGATGATGTGACCCTGCTGCTGGTGTTGCTATGGGGCTGGGAGCGTTGTTTGCCCCCCGCAGTGCGCAGCGAGCTGGAACAGGCCCCCTAGTTCACCTTTTCAACACGGCGCTCGGCATATCTCTTTGTACTCCCACCCTCGAAGGAAGCGGAAAAACGGTTTCATTTGAAGGTGGGCACTGCAGGATGAAAAAGAGGCAGGCCCGGTGATTGTCGCCCGGATGGCATTGGCGTAGACTCCACGCCGTTCACTTTATGGGTATGGAAAAAATGGATCTGATCCTCTTTGCAATCGACTTTATCCTGCACGTTGACGTGCATTTGAAAGAGCTGTTCGAGAACTATGGTGTCTGGGTTTACGCCATCCTGTTTCTGATCATCTTCTGTGAAACCGGGTTGGTAGTGACGCCGTTCCTGCCGGGTGACTCCCTGCTGTTTGCCGCCGGTGCGCTTACCGTGGGCTGCGTGCTGGACGTCCATACCCTGGCGGCCGTGCTGATCATAGCAGCCGTGCTGGGCAACGTGGTCAACTACACCATTGGTCACTTCTTCGGCGAGCAGCTGTTCCGCAATCCGGACTCCAAAATCTTCCGCCGGGATTATCTGGAGAAGACCCACGCCTTCTATGCCAAGCATGGCGGCAAGACCATCATCATCACCCGCTTCCTGCCCATCGTGCGTACCTTTGCGCCGTTCGTTGCAGGGATGGGGGCCATGACCTATCCGCGCTTCCTGGCGTTCAACCTGGTTGGCGGTCTGCTGTGGGTACTCTCCTTCGTCTATGCCGGCCACTTCTTTGGTAATCTGCCGGTGGTGCGTCACAACTTTACCCTGCTGATCTTCGGCATCATCGGTATCTCCCTGTTGCCCATGGTAATTGGCGCGGTCAAGGCCAAGATGAGCACTGCCAGGGCGTAACCAGAAATACGGTCAGCCAGAACGAGAAAGGGGGAGCCATTATGGCTCCCCCTTTTTATCTTCACGCGGGCATGACACTCAGTTGCAGCAGCGTCCTTTCACCAGATTGCCGATGGCCACCACGGTGAAGACCAACAGGTAAGCGGCGAAGATGACAACCAGCCACTGGGGCATGGAGTAACCGAAGAACTGCCAGGTGATCTGGGCACAATCCCCTTCCGGCATAAAGAGCCAGGGGAGCCACTGATCGAGCGGAGCCCAGCTCGGGAAGTCGGCAAACGGGCTGCAGACGTTGAACGGGGAAGGATTGACCTGATAGTCCACATGCTTGAGGGCCAGCTGGAAGCCGCGGAAGGCACTGTAGCCCCATAGCAGCATGGCGCTCCAGCGAACATACCACTTATCCGGCGCCACCATGCCGAGCAGACCGGCGGCCAGCACACCAAGGGTCGCCAACCGTTCGTAAACGCACATCACGCACGGGGAGAGGCCCAGCACATGCTGGAAGAAGAGGGCGCACAACTCGAGGAACAGGGCTGATGCTGCCAACAGGCCCCAAGCCAGCCGATGGGCGGCAATACGGCGGAGAAACTCGATCATCTCATTGATCTCTCAGAAAAAACAGTGGCTGAATTAGAGCAGAGCGGGGCAGAAAAGAAAAGGGCCCTGAAAGGGCCCTCGGAAACCGTCGCAACGGATTAATGCAGTGCCGGTTGTACCGCTGGCAGCGCACTCTCCATCACCAGCCATCCGTGCTGATAGAACCACTCGGTGGCAGGACCAAGCAGCAATTCGACAGAGAAAAAGCCGATCAGCCCCAGCACCAGGGTGTAGGGCAGCGCCATCCAGACCATGCGGCCATAGGAGAGACGCAGCAGCGGCGCCAATGCCGAAGTGAGCATAAACAGGAAGGCGGCCTGACCATTGGGGGTGGCGACCGACGGCAGGTTGGTACCTGTGTTGATGGCGACTGCCAGCAGATCGAACTGGGCGCGGTCGATGGCACCATTGAGCATGGCCGTCTTCACCTCATTGATGTAGACGGTGCCGACAAAGACGTTGTCACTGACCATGGAGAGCACCCCGTTGGCCAGATAGAAGAGGGCCAGCTGGTTCTCCGGTTTGGCTGCCAGTACCAGCTGGATCACCGGCTTGAACAGCTGCTGATCGATGATGACGGCGACTACGCTGAAGAAGACCGCCAACAGGGCGGTGAAGGGGAGTGCCTCCTGGAAGGCTTTACCCAGCGAGTGCTCCTCGGTGATCCCGGTCAGGGAGGTGGCCAGCACGATGACCGAGAGGCCAATCAGACCAACGGCTGCCAGGTGCATGGCCAGACCGACGATTAGCCAGACCGCAATCAATGCCTGAACGATCAGCTTGGCCTTGTCTTGCGGGCTGCGTTTTGCCTCTTCGTAGCGGTTGTACTCCTCCATGATGGCGCGCACCGTGTCCGGCAGGCGGGCGCCATAGCCAAACCAGCGGAACTGTTCCACCAGCACGCAGGTCAGCAGACCGCAGATAAAGACGGGGATGGTGACGGGAGACATGCGAATGGCAAATTCGGCGAAGTTCCAGCTGGCTTGCTCGCCGATGATGAGGTTTTGCGGCTCGCCCACCAGAGTGCAGACACCACCCAGCGCGGTACCGATGGCGGCATGCATCATCAGGCTGCGCAGGAAGGCGCGAAAATCATCGAGATCCTGGCGATTGAGCTCGGCGACTTCCTTATCATCGGTATGGTCATGGCTGTGACCAAACTCCTTGCCGGACGAGACCTTGTGATAGATAGCGTAAAAGCCGGTGGCGACACTGATCACCACGGCAATCACGGTCAGGGCATCGAGAAAAGCTGACAGGAAGGCTGAGACCAGACAGAAGGAGAGGGAGAGCAGGATCTTGGAGCGTACGCCGATCAGCAGCTTGGTGAAGACATAGAGCAGCAGCTGCTTCATGAAATAGATGCCTGCCACCATGAACACCAGCAACAGCAGCACTTCGATATTGGCGACCAACTCGTGTTTGACCTGATCGGCGGAGGTCATGCCGATCAACACGGCTTCGGTCGCGAGCAGACCACCCGGTTGCAGGGGGTAGCATTTGAGGGCCATGGCCAGGGTGAAGATAAACTCAACAACCAGTAACCAGCCCGCAATGAAAGGATCAAGGTGGAAGGCAATCGGATTGATCACCAGAAATAGCAAGATGGCGCTTTTATACCACTGTGGTGCATTGCCCAAGAAGTTCTTGGCGAATGCCTGCCCTAGGCTTATTGGCATGATAATGGGTCTCAACTTTGTTGTTAGGATCTGCTTCTATGCAGTCAAGGATGATTCGACCTGTGCCTCCGGATGTTGGCCTTTATCTGTCTGATTCCTCGTGATTTTAATCAAAAAGCGTGACGATTATAAATGATAGCCGATGGATCTCTGCCCATCTGTCTGTTTTATAACCACCTTGTCGGGGTTGGCTGGCTCCCTCGTGGCGATTAGATACATATTCCCAACACTATATTTGCCATATGTGAGCAGAGGACTGACCTTATGCTTGCCAGCCATCATCGCTTTGATATCATTCGTCAGCCTTTTTACGCATTACAACAGAGTCAATTCATGGTTATAAAAGCGCAGAGCCCAGCTGGGTTTGCCGAGGAATACATCATCGAGTCCATCTGGAACAATCGCTTTCCTCCCGGATCTATTCTGCCCGCCGAGCGTGAATTATCCGAGTTGATCGGGGTGACGCGGACTACCTTGCGCGAAGTGCTGCAGCGACTTGCCCGTGATGGCTGGTTGACCATACAGCATGGCAAGCCGACCAAGGTGAACAATTTCTGGGAAACCTCCGGCCTCAATATTCTGGAGACGTTGGCTCGTCTGGATCAGGACAAGGTACCTGATCTGATTGCTCAGCTGCTCTCCGCCCGTACCCACATCTGCACCATCTTTAT
Organism: Aeromonas sp. FDAARGOS 1404; assembly: GCF_019047085.1. Taxonomy (NCBI): domain Bacteria; kingdom Pseudomonadati; phylum Pseudomonadota; class Gammaproteobacteria; order Aeromonadales; family Aeromonadaceae; genus Aeromonas; species Aeromonas sp. FDAARGOS 1404. The sequence goes on along the minus strand of NZ_CP077237.1, from coordinate 146,580 downwards.
CCGCGGGGCGATCCGTCACAATCCGGAACAGGCCGCCGAGATCCTGCGTGGTGCCGATGGGGTCGAGAACAACGCACAGGCTTATGCCGAGTTCGATTATCGCCTGCACCACCAGCTGGCGTTTGCTTCCGGCAATCCGATCTACGCCCTGATCCTGAACGGTTTCAAAGGGTTGTATAGCAGAGTCGGCAGCTACTACTTCTCCGACAAGCAGGCCCGCGAGACCGCAGATGCCTACTACAAGACTCTGCTCAATCTGGCGGAGACCAAGAACCACGAAGCCGTGTTCATGACGGTGCGTCAGTACGGTATCGAGTCCGGCAAGCTCTGGACCCGCCTGCGTCAGGACATGCCAAGCGATCTGTGCGACAACTGATCCCTTGCCTGTGCTGTCCAGGAAACGCGCCATCCGGCGCGTTTTTTTATTCTGCCGTGTTTGTGTCTATCCTTGATTGGCGGTGGTAATTGCTTGAACTGCATGGATATTTGGCCAAAAAGCTTGATCCAGCGCAAATGAACCCTGCATTTATCACTTTGGTGGCATAGGACCCAACCGCTGATTGAGGTCAAATGGAGGCATCAAGAGCGGAGCCAATATCCGCCAGAAGGAACACACCTTTCACCGGATGAAGGACACAACAATGAGTCTTCTTGAACACACCATCTGGACAGTACTGGGATACGGGGCCATGCCCTTTATCTTTCTGAGCGGATTCGTGGCGGTGGCAGTGACCTGTTGCATGCTGCTGAACGCGTTCGGGGTACAGTCCGCCGAGAAGTGAGTCGCTTCTCCATGCCGCCAAATGCCAGTCTTCGGACTGGCATTTGTTTTTTTTGTCTTTTAAAGCACTTATCCCGGCAGGGAAGGGGAAATCTTTGGTCAGGATGGTCGAACCTGCCGCCGATTTTGATTACACTGGCGCCCGTATTTCCCACTCACCCTTCTCTTATCAGGGGTTCAAGGTTTTCTATGGCTCTCAAGGCAACCGTATTCAAGGCCCAGATCAGTTTGTCTGATATGGATCGCAATCTGTATCAGGACTTCTCCCTCACGCTGGCGCGCCACCCCTCCGAAACCGATGAGCGGATGATGATCCGGCTGGCGGCTTTTGCCTGGCACGCTGCCGAGCGACTGGAGTTCACCAAGGGATTGAGCGCCGATGACGAACCCGAGCTCTGGTGCAAGAACTACTCGGACGAAATAGAGCTCTGGATCGAGCTGGGCCAACCCGATGAAAAACGGCTGAAAAAGGCCTGTAACCGCGCCCGTCAGGTGGTGCTCTATCTCTACGGTGGTCGTGGCACCAGCGTTTGGTGGAAGCAGAACCAGGGCAAGCTGAGCCAGCATGACAACCTCAGCATCATCGAACTCTCCGACAGCCAGACACTGCCGCTCACCGCCATGGTCGAGCGCACCATGCAGCTCACCTGCACTATCTCCGATGGTCAGCTCTGGGTAAGCAATGGCGCACTGGAAGTGACGCTGGATCCGGTGGTGCTGATGGGCAAACCGGCCCGCGAACTGTAACGGACGCCGCCTATGTTCAGCGCCTTGCTCAATATCGTCATTCCGGTGTTCGGTGTGGTCGGGCTCGGCGCCCTCTACGGGCGATTGCGACCGGGGGCTGCGCTCGGTTACGTCAATCGGGCCAATATCGAGCTGTTTACCCCGGCGCTGGTCTTCTCTGCGCTGGTCAAGTATCCGCTGGCGCTGGCGGAGCATCTGCCGCTGATTGCGGCGGGGGCGCTGGTTATTCTGTTACCCGGTCTGCTGCTTGCGCTGCTCAAACTCAAAGGGATTGAGCGGGCAGCCCTGATCTTGCCCGCCATGTTCCGAAATACCGGCAATCTTGGTATCCCCTTGATGGTGCTGGCGTTTGGCGAGCAGCAACTGGGGGCCATCGTGATCCTTTTTGTGCTCTCCAATCTGCTGCACTTCTCGGTCGGCATGTTTATCCTCTCGGCCAATACCTCCCGCTGGTTGTGGCTGCGCAGCCCTGTGCTCTGGGCCGCGCTGGCCGGTTTGCTGGTGGCCAACCTGCACATTACGCTGCCGGAATATGTGGTGACCACGGCCTCGCTGCTCGGCCAGATCTCGGTGCCCCTGATGCTCTTTGCGCTGGGTATTCGCCTGATGGAGGGAGAGCTCGATCACCTTGGCCTCGCGCTCAAGTGCAACCTGCTCTATCTGCTGGCGGGGGGATTGTCGCTGCTGCTGGCGATCTGGCTGTTGCCGCTCAAGACGGAGTGGATCCCGCTGTTGATGTTGTCGGTTTCCTTGCCCCCTGCGGTGTTGAATTACATGCTCTGCGAGCAGTATCACTGTCAGCCGGACAAGGTGGCCAGTATCGTGCTCGGCGGCAATGCCCTCTCTGTGCTGGTGATCCCGCTGGCGGTCTGGCTGGCACTTCATCTGCCCGGCTAAGTCAGATTGCATCGCTGCGGCTCTTCTCGTGGAAACGGTTCGTACCAAATCATTGCCTCCGTGATACATCTGTCGTCCCCGTATCCGGCCCTGAGCCCCAGGGCTAACGGCGACAGCTATAGTTGAAAAAGAGCTGACTGACACTGTTTAACCAATGCCAGTGAGGGATACCGGATGAGCACAAGTGAGCAATCTGATCCTGTGGGGCAGGCAAAATCGCGCTATGACCCGGCATTGCCTACCGGTTATGACTGGCGCAGACACCGCCGTTTTATCCTCAGTGGCGGTGGTTACAAGGCACAATGCAGCCGTCGCAACTGGTTTTTGGAGTTGCTCAATCCGGTGCCCTATGTGGTGGTGCGAGACATAGCCATCGGCGGCATCGGCATTCTTGGGGCCATGCGGTTGAAAGAGGGGGATGAGCTGGTGATTACCATTCCCTCTGGCGAGAAGCTGCGCGGTCTGGTCGTGAGATCCCAGCCAGACCCACTTTTTCCCAAACTCTATCGCACCGGTATTCGTCTGCATCGTTATCCGACGGCCGAGCTGTTTGCCCGCTGGCAAAGTTACATTCAGCCGCAAGATAAAGCGGATTTCGACCATGAGTGCCAAGTCTTGAAACAGGTACGCGGCGCGTGAGTCACGTACCATATCAGTGGTTGGTTTCCCCACATTCAGCATGATCTGTCGATGGACTTTGCGGATCAGCAGGCTTGGTTGGCCCGAGTGGCTTATCTCACTGCATGTGTTTTCATCTTTATGTTTTTATTGAATTTTATCTGTGCCTCGGAAGTCGCAGAGGATGCGGATCATTTTCCCTTTTCGTGATCCCCCCCGAAGTAGTTCCCCCTGATATCCCTTAGTATCTGGCCAGCATGACTCCCTTTAGGGGGAAGAGAACAAGAACAAAAAGGAATGATGGATGAGATCCGTGAGCAACCAGTGTCTGTTGATGCAGATCCAGCCGACCATCTTGCGCTTTGCCAAGATGCTGGCCAGTGTGCTGCAGCTTGAGGTCGAGATTGTGGATGCCGATATGGTTCGGGTGGCTGGCACCGGGCCCTATGGCAAGTTCTTCGGACGTCAGCTGGAGGGGGATTCCCGCCTGCTGCGCTATGTGATTGATAACCAGCGGGAGAAGATCGTTACCCACACCAGCGATGATCCCGTGTGTGACGGTTGTACCTGCAAGGAGAGCTGCCGTGAGCGCGCCTTCCTCGGGGTGCCCATCATGGTGGACGAGCGCTGCATCGGGGTGATCAGTCTGGTGGCCTTCAGCGACGAGCAGCAGGCGCGCCTCAACAACAATCTGCAGGATGTGTGCGACTATGTGCGCCACATCTCCACCATCTTTGTGGCCAAGTTGCTCGATTCGCGCGGGTTGTCGGACGGGGTCAACAAGGTGTTCCTCAATCTGATGACCAACATGGATCAGGGCTGCCTGCTGCTCGATGACAAGAGTCAACTGCTCTACGCCAACGAGGCGGCGCTCCATCATCTGGGTTGCCAGCAGGAACAGCTGCAGGGGCGCGAAGTGGGGATCCGCCCGCTTACCTTCTCCCAACAGGGGCTGAGTGGTCATCTCCAGCACATCATCACCTTTGAAGGTCGTCAGGAGCTGATCATCGGCCAGCTACACCATGTGCAGGGCCAGCAGCTCTTTCTGATGGCGTTTCACCAGTCCCACTCCGGTCAGGTTCAGGAGCCAGATCCGGATGTGCGGATCGATCAGCTGATCGGCGAGAGCAAGCCGATGCGTACCCTCAAGCGGCTGCTGCACCGCATCGCCCAGAGTCCCTCCAGCGTGCTGATTTGTGGCGAGAGTGGCACCGGTAAAGAGGTGGTGGCCCGCGCTGTCCATCGCCTGAGTCCCCGTCAGGACAAGCCTTTTATTGCCATCAACTGTGCCGCCATTCCCGAACAACTGCTGGAGAGCGAGCTGTTTGGTTATGTGAAGGGATCGTTTACCGGAGCTTCCAGCGGTGGTAAACAGGGCCTGATCCAGGCGGCCCATCAGGGTACCTTGTTCCTTGACGAAATTGGCGACATGCCGCTTACCATGCAGGCCAAGCTGCTACGGGTGCTGGAGCTGCGGGAGGTGACCCCCATCGGGGCCAGCCGACCTGTGCCGGTGGATATTCGCATCATCGCCGCCACTCACCAGCATCTCGATCAATACATCGCCGAAGGGAAGTTTCGTGAAGATCTCTACTATCGCATCAACGTCATCCCCCTCAACCTGCCGCCGCTGCGGGAGCGGGAAGGGGACGTGGAGTTGCTGACCCACTACTTCCTCAACCTGCACACCAGCCGCATTGGCATCGTCTATCCCGGTTTGGCTCCCGAGGTGATGGTGCTGCTCAAGGGGTATCGCTGGCCGGGCAACGTCCGCGAGCTCAGCAACCTCATCGAATATCTGGTCAACGTCAGCCAGGCGGGCGAAGTGATTGACGCCAGTCTGCTGCCCCCCAACATCATCCGCAATCAGGAGCCCCATCACGTGGCGGCCCAGTCGATCCCGGTGACCAACCTGGATGCGGCGTTCAATGTGCCTGCCACAGCTCCGCTCGCCGCCACGCCGGAGAAGCTGCCTGAACCCGTTCCGGGTGAGAGCGGCCTTGAGAGCATGGAAAAACAGATGATAGAAGAGACCCTGCAGCGGCTCGGCAACAAAAAACTGGCCGCACAGGCGCTGGGGATTGGGATTGCCACCCTCTATCGCAAGATAAAGAAGTACGAGATTGCCGTGCAGAGCTGAGGCGCTGGCGGCATCGATCTGGCCCGTGTCGTTTATTGGATGGCACGGGTTTTTTATGGGAACAAGGTTCTGCGCCATGGCCGAATTGTGCTGAACGGAGTGGCGTGGCAGGGGAGTGGCTGCATGGCAGAATGCAAAAAGCCCGCTCGATGAGCGGGCTTTTTTAATCTGGTGCGTCCTAGTGGATTCGAACCACCGACCCCCACCATGTCAAGGTGATGCTCTAACCAGCTGAGCTAAGGACGCAGGGTGCGCAATGCGACTTTTATTTCTTTATGCAGAAGTGGTGGGTTTAATTGGATTCGAACCAACGACCCCTACCATGTCAAGGTAGTGCTCTAACCAACTGAGCTATAAACCCACATCTGGAATAACTGCAAAGTATTGAAACTGAATGGTGCGTCCTAGTGGATTCGAACCACCGACCCCCACCATGTCAAGGTGATGCTCTAACCAGCTGAGCTAAGGACGCATAATCAGTGTTCTGTAATGGTGCGTCCTAGTGGATTCGAACCACCGACCCCCACCATGTCAAGGTGGTGCTCTAACCAGCTGAGCTAAGGACGCATCACAGAAAAAGTGGTGGGTTTAATTGGATTCGAACCAACGACCCCTACCATGTCAAGGTAGTGCTCTAACCAACTGAGCTATAAACCCACTTTCTATCACTTCACTACGCCAGCGCTGCTGACGTGGTCGGCATACTACCCATGCCCCCCAAGGCTGTCAACAGGCCATATGCACAAAGGAGACTGTTTGCCCAGTTCTTGCGCAGCCTGTTGATTTTGCAGGCGAGTTGTCGCTTGCCAAGCCCTGTTACTGGGCCCGCGACAGGGTAGTGCAGGCTTCCGGAGTGGCAAAGCGGCCATAGATGTAGCGCAATCTCGCCCCCAGCATCAGGGCCGCACTGGTGAGGCCGACGATAAAGCCGATCCAGAAGCCCTGCGGCCCCATCCGCGGCACCAGCCAGTCGGTCAGACCCAGGATCATGCCGGTGGGCAGCCCCAGTCCCCAGTAGGCGACGATGGTGACGTAGAAGATCGCCTGGGTATCCTTGTAACCGCGAAGCGCAGCGGCCGCGACCACCTGCACCGAGTCGGAGATTTGATAGATGGCGGCGAAGAACAGCAAAATGGCCGCCAGGACGATCACCTGCTGATCATCGGTATAGATGGAGGCGATCTGCTCGCGCAGCAGCACCGTCATGGCCGCAGTGGCAGCAGCGATGGCCATCCCCAGCATCAAGCCGGTGCGAGCAGCTACCCGGGCGTGATGGGGCTGCCCTTCACCTATGCTGTGACCGACCCGGATGGTGACACCCACCCCGATGGAGAGGGGCAGCATAAAGACCAGGCTGGAGAAGTTCAGCGCAATCTGGTGGCTCGCCACCGTTTCGGCGCCGAAGGGGGCCAGCATCAGGGCCACTACGGTAAACAGGGTCACCTCGCAGAAGATCGCCATGGCGATGGGGAACCCTAAGCGGAACAAGCGCCAGATCCGGCTGCCGTTGGGGCGAGCCAGCTGGGAGAAAAGCCGGATCTCGGTGAAGTGACGGGAGAGCTTCACATAGAGGATCATCGCCAGCAGCATGGCCCACAGCACGATGGCAGTAGCCACGCCACAGCCGACCCCGCCGAGCTTGGGCATGCCGAAGTGACCGTGGATGAAGATGTAGTTGGCGGGAATATTGACCGCCAGCCCGACAAAGCCGATCACCATGGTGGGCATGGTGTGGGAGAGACCCTCGCTGAAGTTGCGCAGCACCTGGAACAGCACGAAGGCGGGCAGGCCCCACAGGATGGCGTGCAGGTAACCAGTGGTCTTGGCGGCCATCACCGGCTCCACATCCATGAACTGCAACGCCAGCGGGCTGTAATAAAGCGCAATCATCGCCAGCGGGGTGACGATCAGTGCCAGCCAGAAGCCCTGATGAACGGCCGGGCGAATTGCCTCCCGTTTACGGGCGCCATTGAGCTGGGAGACGATGGGGGTGAGCGCCATGATGATCCCCTGCACCAGCAGGATCACCGGTAGCCAGAAGCTGGACGCCACCGACACGGCGGCCAGATCGACTGCACTCACCTGACCCGCCATCACGGTATCGACGAAGTTCATGGCGACCTGGGCCACTTGGGCGACCAGAATGGGGCTGGCTAGACGGACGAGCTGCTTCGCCTCGGACCAATAACGTTGCACTGACACCTCCGAGTGGATCAGATAAGAGTAAAAAAGAGCGGAAATCGGGAAGAGCCTTTGCACTTTCGGACGAAAGTGCAAAGGGTGGGGGAGGCATTCTAGCCTGAAATTCAGCCAGGACGAAATAGTTGCCACCCCGGCAGCGGGATCAGGCGTCTTCGTGATCGCTGATCAGCAGGTTGGCAGCGGCATAGGCAGCCTGCTCGCGCAGTTCGGCGGGCACCCGTTCATCGGCGGCGACCGCATTGAGGGCGCGGATAGTAGCGGCGATGGCGTTTGGCACATAGCCCTGCTCGCCGGAGCCAATCTGGTTATAGGCGATGCGGATCGCTTCACAACATTGATATACCTGCATTTCTTTTTCCTTGTTTACCCGGATGTGAACGGCGTCACTATAGCGATCGGGCGCAAGCTTGTCAGCCTGTACCCTTGTCTCACCCTCTGCCCGAGGTTAACCTGCCCTTTTTGCCGTAGCAGGAGACGAGAGATGTTCACTGGCATAGTGCAGGGGACCGCCGAACTGGTGGCCATCGAGGAGCAACCCAACTTCCGTACCCATGTGATCCGCATGCCCAGCCCGGCGTGGGGGGAAGGGCTGGCCCTCGGCGCTTCGGTCGCCCACAACGGCTGCTGCCTGACCGTCACCCGGGTCGAGGGGGAGCTGGTCAGCTTCGATCTGATGCAGGAGACCCTGCGTCTCACCAACCTCGGCCTGTTAAAGGCGGGGGACAAGGTCAATGTGGAGCGGGCTGCCCGCTTTGGTGACGAGATCGGCGGTCACGCCATGTCCGGCCACATTATCGGGATGGCGGAAGTGACCTCGGTGATCGACACCCCCAACAACCGTCAGGTGTGGTATCGCCTCGCCCCCGAGCTGATGAAATATGTGCTGACCAAGGGGTATATCGGTATCGACGGCATCAGCCTGACCATCGGCGAGGTGCGCGAGAGTGAGTTTTGCGTTCACCTGATCCCCGAGACGCTGGCTCGCACCAACCTGGGTTGGGTCAAGGCTGGCTGGCAGACCAATATCGAGATCGATCCCCAGACCCAGGCTATCGTCGATTCCGTGGAGCGGGTGTTGGCGGCACGCGGGGGTCATTGAAAGGAAACGGCTCGGTTTCAATCGCCTCATAAGCAAGGGCCTGCAGTATGCTGGCCCTTGTTATTCATGTGGTGAAAATCTCTACTCGATTTTCTGTGACTCGCAATCAAAACAGTTGCTCGTCATCCGCATCCACAAACAACTGCAAACAGTCGCGGGCTTCGTCGCGGTGAAGCCGCAGGTGGATCGGATTGCAACAGGCCATGCAATCTTCGTAAAACTCCTGATCACCCTGGCTGGCATCCAGCTCGACCCGGGTATGGTGACCGCAGTGGGGGCAGACGATGCGCTTGCTGGTGTACTCGATCATGATAACCTCCTCGGGCCCTGAGGCCGCCTATCTACCCTGATTCTAGTCGGGCTGCAGGGGGTTAACCGCGAGCAAACGCACGTTTATGACAGAGATCAAGCCTGAGGGATGGCAAGGTGAAACCGGCTGGAGTGGTCGTGTGCGAGAGGAACAATCTGGTTGTGAATGACAGGTGAAAAGAGGGGGATTGCCAACGGTTTTGTCTGGTAATAACAGGGGGCTGGAGCCCCCTGCGGATATGAGAACGCGAACGCAACAAGGCTCCGATAGGCGCTACTTGACCCAGCTGGCCAACATGTCGGCATTCAGCTCGGCCAGCGAGCCTAGCTGGTAGTTGGCGATGGCCAAGCGTGGGTCACCCACTAAAGCGGGATCCGGCACGATCAGCGCAGTCATGGAGGCCGCCTTGGCCGCCAGCAGACCGGTGAAGCTGTCTTCGATGGCCAGGCAGTGTACCGGTTCCACCCCCAGCTTTTCGGCTGCGTGGATATAGACATCCGGGTGCGGTTTGCCGAAACGCTCGATTTCAGCGGAGTGAACCGCCATAAAGCGATCGCGAATGCCGAGTTTGCCGAGCACAGCTTCTACCATCGCAAAGGGGGAGGAGGTCGCCAGACCCACTTTCAGGCCGCGGGCTTCGATAAGGTCGAGCGCTTCCAGCACACCGGCTTTGGCCTGACCTTCGGAGAGGATCAGGGCGTTGACCTGATCCAGAATGCGCTGCACCACCTCGTCCTGGCTCGGGCCGCTCCACGGGCGCAGGCGATACCAATGGGCAACCAGCTGATCGATGCGCACGCCGATGGTCGATTCGCAATCCTCTACCGTGTGGGGGTGACCCAGTTCGGAGAAAACGGCGATCTGGGCCCGTTGCCAAAAGGGTTCAGAGTCGATCAGAACACCATCCATATCGAAGATCACGGCAGCTAACATCTTGTACTCCTGACAAATTTGAAGAGGGGATTATAAGCCTGACGGGGAAATGCAAAAGGGGCATTGCCATGCCCCTTGCGCCCGATCACATCGGCAAACGTTTGTTTTGCTATGGCAAAAAAGCCCTTAGAACAGTACATCGACCTTGGCGGCCACGGCTTTGGCTTTTTCTACCGCATCCTGGCAATCCAGTGCGCGGGCCAGCGCCACGCCAAGACGGCGGCGACCGGCGATCTCCGGTTTGCCAAACAGCCGCAGCTGGGCACCCGACACCAGCGCCAATGCCTCACCAATTCCCTGATAGCGGATATCCTGGCTGTGCCCTTCGCGCAGTACCACGGCAGAGGCGCTCGGCCCGTACTGGGTGATGGTGCCGACCGGCAGCCCCAGAATGGCGCGCACGTGCAGGGCGAACTCGGAGAGATCCTGGGAGATCAGGGTCACCATGCCGGTATCGTGGGGGCGAGGCGAGACTTCGCTAAACCACACTTCATCCCCCTTGATGAAGAGTTCGACCCCGAACAGGCCGTAACCGCCCAGCGCTTCGACCACCTTGGCCGCTACCTCTTTGGATCGGGCCAGCGCCAGCTCGCTCATCACCTGTGGCTGCCAGGATTCGCGGTAGTCGCCATCTTCCTGCCGGTGGCCGATAGGGTCGCAGAAGTGAATGCCATCGACGGCGCGTACCGTGAGCAGGGTGATCTCGTACTCGAAGGGAACGAAGCCCTCGACGATCACCTTGCCACGACCGGCGCGGCCACCCTCCTGGGCGTAGGTCCAGCTCTCATCCAGCTTGGCGAGATCGCGCAGCACGCTCTGTCCCTTGCCGGATGAACTCATCACAGGTTTCACCACGCAGGGCAGGCCGATGGTCTCGACGGCGGCGACAAACTCCTCCTTGCTCTGGGCAAAGCGGTAGGGGGAGGTGGGCAGGCCCAGGGTCTCGGCGGCGAGACGGCGGATCCCTTCCCGGTTCATGGTGAGCTGGGTAGCGCGGGCGTTGGGCACTACCTTGACCCCCTCCTGCTCAAGGGCTGCCAGCGTATCGGTGGCGATGGCCTCGATCTCGGGGATGATGAGGTCGGGTTTGATCTCGGCGACCAGGGTACGCAGGGCGTTGCCATCGAGCATGTCCAGCACGTGGGCTTTGTGCGCCACCTGCATGGCGGGGGCGTTGGCATAGCGGTCGGCGGCGATCACTTCGATCCCGAAGCGTTGCAACTCGATGGCGACCTCCTTGCCAAGTTCGCCGGAGCCCAGCAGCAGGGCACGGGTGGCGCCGGGGCGGGTTGCGGTTCCAAACATACGATCTCTCCTGATGTCGATGGTCATTGTTGATGATCGCTATCGCACGAATAGCGGACAAAAAAAGAGGCACGCATGGCGTACCTCAGGAAAAGGGTTTGTGAGCGCGCTGCTCCAGATGGGTCAGCAAGGTAATGGCGCCAATGATGATGGCGGCGCCAAGCCACAGACGGCCGGGTGGCGCCCAGCCAAATACCAGCCAGCCTGCCAGCACGTTCATCGGCAGCTTGGCAAAATCGAAAGGCTGCACGAAGGAGGCCTCCGCCACGCTGTAGGCGCGAGCGATGGACATGTGCGCGAGTGCCGACAGAATGCCCGCTGCCGCCAGCAGCAGCCATTGTGGCTCGGTGGGCCACTGCCACTCTGGCAGCGCCAGCATGGCGTTGAACGGGGTACTAAAGATAAGCAGATACACCACTATGGTGTGGGATGATTCGTTGGCCGCCTGATAGCGCACCATCAGGGAGTAACTTGCCCAGAACAGCGCCGCCGCCACCGGCAGCAAGGAAGCCCAGTTGAATTCGTCAGTCCAGGGGGCGAGGATCAGCATGGCGCCGGCAAAGCCCGTCAGGGTGGCCAGAATGCGGGTGCGGCTCACCTGCTCCTTGAGCAGCAGGGCGGAGCCCAGGGTGGCAAACAGCGGTGAGGTCATCAGCAGGGCGATCCCCTGCCAGATGGGGACGGGGTACGCCAGTGCCCAGAGCCAGAGCTGGATGCCGATCACCGCCAGCAATACCCGCAACAGGTGCAACCGGAACTGATTGGTCATCAGGGATTGGCGCAGACCGTGGCGGACCAGCCAGGGCAGCAGGCAGATCAGGGCGATCAGGTATTGATGGAAAGCGACCTGAGTCGATGGGAGGCCAAGCTTGAAGCTGACATACTGGCTCAGGCTGTTGACGGCGGCGAAGCAGAGTCCTGCCACCATCATCCAGACTGCACCGGCCAGAGGAGAGTGCCTGCGCGAGGGTATCATGGGATCCGGGTCGCTGGAAAAAGTGCGGCGGATCATAACGGCAATCGTTTGTTCTGCCAAGGGTTGAAGCGCGGCCGCAGGGCTGGGTGGCGAGGAAGTGGCCTTGCATCAAAAAATTTGAACAAGTTGAGCATCTATTTTCGCTATCAGCAAATAAGCACAATGTTTAGAGTGACCTCCATCGACAGCGCAGCTGTTCAACCGACAACCAAATGGAGTTTCACCATGGCCAATATCCTCGTACTCAAATCCAGCATCCTGGGTCAATATTCCCAATCCAACGCCCTGATCGACGGCTTCCTGGCTGACCATCAGGATGATGTCGTCACCGTGCGTGATCTGGCAGCACTCAACCTGCCGGTGCTGGATGGCGAGCTGGCCTCCGGCCTGCGCGGTGGTGATAACCTGAACGAGCGTCAACTGGCGGTGATCGCCCAGTCCGACGAGCTGATCGCCGAACTCAAAGCGAGCGACTTGGTGGTGATTGCGGCTCCCATGTACAACTTCAACATCCCGACCCAGCTGAAAAACTGGATCGATCTGGTGGCTCGCGCTGGCGTCACCTTCCGCTACACCGAGACCGGTCCGGTGGGGATGGTTGAAAATACCCGTGCGCTGGTGATCAGCCCCCGCGGCGGCATGCACGTCGGCAGCGCCACCGATCTGGTCACTCCCTACATGCGTACCGTGCTCGGTTTCATCGGTATCAAAGAGGTGGATTTCATCTACGCCGAGGGGATGGGTATGGGCCCGGATGCCCAGAGCAAGGGGATGGAAGCGGCCAAAGCGCAGCTTGAGGCTCTGGCTATCTAAGGGCTCTCTCTATAAGGGCTATCTATCCCGTCAGGGGTTATCTCTCTCTAGGGGTTGCCCTGCCAGATACATGAACGCAGCCATCAGGCTGCGTTTGTTTTTTGGCTAGATGTGATTGCGACAGACGTTACTGCTACAGAGAGTATCGCGGCAAGCGGTCGGTATAGACGTTCCGGCGGAGTCACTACTCCATCATAAAGCGGCGACAACCGCGCACCAGCAGCAATGCCACCGTGACCAGCAGGCCAAGCAAGAGGGTGGTCAGCCACTGTTCGGTACTTTGTGGCAAGTGGGGCGTGAAGAGGCTGATCATCAACAGGGTACAGAGCGTGATCAACAGGCTCTGTCGGGTCATCAATATCATGGGGTCATCCTTGGTTTGCTCACCTGAAACGATTTTAATGCCCTCTTGTGACAGGGTGATGTATCCGTGCATCACTCTGTTGGGGCTCTTCAGACCATATCAGGTTTTTACCGCAGAGCCAGCGCCATCACTGGCGCTGTGATCCCGATCCCGCTAGCTCTCTTTATCTGAACTGTTTCTGCGCTGGCTGGTAGTGAAAATCACCGCTGGCGAGCCGCGCTTCCAGTGCAGCCTGATCGATCTCCTGCGCCTTGCAGAGATCATCCAGATCGTCATAGCGATCACGCAGCTGCATATTGACGACGCTCAGCAGCATGTTGATGTCCATGGTGGCGAACTTTTTCAAATCCATGATTATTTCTCCCGATCCAGTGATTGCAACTGCTCGATGGCGGCGCTGACGCTGTGCAGATGCTGGCGGATCGCCTCGCGGGATTCGCTTGGCAGATAGTCGGTCAGGGTATGTTGCCAGCTGCCTGCTTCACTCTTGAGCTGCAGGAAGAGGGCGAGCCCGGCATTGGTGAGGGAGACCAGGCTGATGCGTTTATCCTGCTCGCTGCTCTCGGTAAAGATGATCCCTTTTTCGACCAGACGGCGGATCTCGCGGGAGATGCGCACCTTGTCCATGCCGCTCGCCTCGACCAGCTCTTTCTGGCTGATGGGGTAGTTGGGGCCGAGCACCATCATCAGGCGCCATTGCGGCACGGTCAGCTGGTAACGCTGTTCATAAAACTGTTCGAAGGTATCCCGTAGCATCTCGGCGGCATGTACCAACTGATAGGGCGGGTAGTGAGCGAGTAACGCTATGATTTTTGACATATTACACCCTGCTGTGACGGCTGCATCAGATGCAGTTTCTTTTGATACTTTGACATTGATGATACGAAACTCAAGCTGATTTGTCTGACCCGGTTGCGATGAAATGTGCGGTGGCGCACGCCCTCAAGGAAAAACCGGGTCTGACCGACGGGATTTTAAGCCAACGCTGTTCAGCCTTTACGCAACCAGATGAGGGCGTTCTGCTTGAGCCAGGCCTCGCGTGTGTGGATAGCGTAGAGCGCGGCCTCGTCGCGGCTGCCCGCTTGCCAGCTTTGTGGCTCCTGTTTGGGCAGCTTGCGCTGACCCAGCAGGCAGGCCGGAATGTGCGGGTTGGCCTCGATGGCGACCAGCAGATGGGGCTTGGCTGCCTCGGCACCCTTGGTAGCAAAGACCATCAGCGCCTTGTTATAGAGCAACCAGCTGGAGGCTTCATCGAAGCGCACCAGCAGGGCGACCAACGCCTGCCAATCCCCTTGCAGTGCATAGAGGGTGGAGAGGTTGTAGCGGCAACCCAGCTCATCGGCCACGCAGATTGTCAGCAGCGCCAGATACTCCGCTTTGGCCTCGCCCAGCTTGCCAAGGCGCAGCAGGCAGTCGGCGCGGCCGGCTCTGGCGGCCAGCAGAGGGCGCAGCTCGGGGGCACTCCAGCCGTGGCCGTCGATTTGCTGCCAGAAGGCTTCATCAAAGAGCGGAGTGGCATCGGCGATGATCTTCTCGAACCAGCCGAGGCGGGCCTGATGATCGCGGCAGCTGTCGGCCAGCTCGAACCAGGTCTGCCACTGTTGGGCCTGCTCGCCATTGAGGGTGACATCAGGGCTGGGGGCTGCCTGATACTGGTCGAGGTTGAGCAGCTGGTTGAGGGCGGTTTTCATGTTCTGGCGCTGGCGTTTGCAGAACTCGACAAAGGGGAGTTCACTGGCGGCGGCGCTATAGAGCATCTGGGCCATCTGCTTGTCGCGAAACAGGCTCAGCTCGGCGGCCAGACTGAAGCGGTACTGGGTGGTCGGGTCGTTCAAATCCTTCGGCTTGGGCCAGGTGGCAAAACCCATGCTGAAGCCATAACACCATTGACCGAGGGGGTGGCTCTGTTCGAACACCTGCTCGGGGTTATCGCTGGGCAGGCGGCATTGGCTCGGCAGGGCCAGCTGGGCGTCCTCGGCCTGGGATTCCAGCTCGGCGATCAGGTGGTTGAGGGCTTCTGCGCTTTTTTCATCCAACTCGGCATCCTGTTCCAGCAGACCAGCCAGCGGGCGTTGCCAGTCAGGGCTTTCCGGCCCCACCAGACGAGCACAGAGAAAACCGTGCAGGGCCGGGTAGGTCATATCCTGATCGCTGTGGCTCTGGAGCCATTGATTAAGATGGCGGGTACGAGTGGATGGGTTCATCGACAGTTCCTCTGGATTTGAACAGCCGCGAAGTCTACCTAAAAGTGGGGTTATTTGCAGCAAATGGCCGCCTGTTTGGCGATTTAATCACCATTGGCGGATAAGATAAGGGCGAAAGGGCGGCCAGTGGTGGCTTGGGGACTAGGCCGGATCACCGCTCTTGAGGTAACATGCGCGCCCATAGGGGCCATGATCAATTGGCCCATCCGGGTAATGAGAAAAGAGAGCACCATGATACAGATTGGCAAGATGAACACCCTCACCATTGTTGAACTCGAAGACCGTGGCGCCTGGCTTGCGGCCGATGAGTACGGTGAACTGCTGCTGCCCAAGCGTCAACTGCCGGAAGGGGTGAAAGAGGGGGATAGCGTGCAGGTCTTCCTCTATCTGGATGCCGATTGCGAACCGGTGATCACCACCGACAAGCCATTTGCCATGGTGGACGAATTTGCCGGTCTGAAAGTGGTCAATGCCAACAAGATTGGTGCCTTCCTCGACTGGGGCATGAAAAAGGATCTGTTTGTGCCCAGCCGCGAGCAGAACAAGCCGATGCAGGTGGGCCACGTTTATCTGGTGCGTCTGCAACTGGATAACGAAGGGCGCATGGTCGGCACCAGCCGCATCGAGCGTTTCCTGACCCCGGCCGGCAGCAACTTCAAGGTCGGTGACGAAGTGACCGCGCTGCCGGGTGAGCATTCTCCTCTTGGTATCAAGGTGATCGTCAACGGTCAGTATCCCGGCATGCTGTTCAAGAACGAAGTGTTCGGTCGGGTGATGACCGGTCGGCCGCAAACCGCCTGGGTCAAGCAGGTGCGTGAAGATGGCAAGCTCGATCTGACTCTGCAAAAGCCCGGTCTGGCGCGGGTTGATGACGCCGGTGAACGTATTCTGAGCCGGATGAAAAAGCAGGGCGGCAGTCTGGCGGTGGGTGACAAGAGCGAACCCGAGCTCATCTACAAGCTGTTCAGCATGAGTAAGGGCACCTTCAAGAAGGCGATCGGCGGCCTCTACAAGCAGGGCAAGATTGTCATCGAAGATAACGCCATTACCCTGACCGACGCCGGTGCCGCGCAGGTACAAGCAGGCGAGCAGGCACAGGATAGCGAATAAGATGCCGAGTCCCTGTGTTGGTCTCTGCAAGGCGAAAGACGGGCTTTGCCTTGGTTGTGGCCGCACCTTGACCGAGATCGGCCACTGGTCGGCGATGGATAGCAAGGCCCAGCTGGCGGTGATGGCCGAGCTGGATGGCTCGAAAAGCACCCACCGCTGCCCGGGTTGTGGCGAACCGGCCTATTGCGCCGTCTCCGCCGGTCAGACCATTGCTCAGTGCTGGTGCAGCCAGTTGCCGGCAATGCCGATGCAGGAGGCCAGCGCTTGCTGGTGCCGCCGCTGTCTGGCCAAGGCCATCGCGGCGCAGGATTAGCAGAGAACAGCAATAAGAGTGCACAGAAACAAGAAAGGCGCCGATGGCGCCTTTTTTATGCCTGCTGCTGGCGATGCCAGCGCACATGCACTTGATCTTCGGTCAGCAGACGGGGCAGCAGGAAGGTGGCGAAGATCACCTCAAACTCATCCTGATGATCCAGCAAACCGACCCACACTTCGACCCAGCGCTCCATATCGACCGGCTCACCCAGCTCGGTCGACCAGTCGGCATTGGGCAGAGTCGCCTCCACGGCGCCACGCTGCTCAAACTCCAGGGTGATGTCGACTATTTGTTCGGGGGCCAGCATATCGGCGGCCTGCTCAAGAAACTGATCATAGGCCCATTCGACCAGCTGATCCGGGGTACGCTGTTCCATGAAATCACTCCAGATACATCGAGGTTCGCTACTGTAACAATTATTGGCTGTGGCGGCCAGACCAGTGCGCCGGGCGTGCCTGACCTGTCCAAGTTGCCGTTGGGGGAGTATGGTTAAGGCGCGGATCATCTGGCAGGGAGTAAGGGGATGAAGCAGCGGGGACGGCGGCAACAGATCAAGCGACGGCGCGAGGCCTGGTGGTGGCACTATCTGCCGCTTCACCGCGAGATGGTGGGCGGTCATCTGGGCCCACCGGAGAAACCCGATGAGCCCTGAGGATCAGTCGGCCTGATGCACCCGATTGAGGGTGATCTGACCCAGTTGCCCCATCTGGCGGCGGATCCAGACCGAGCGCTTCTGCACATAGGGTGACGGGGGCTTGACCCGATAACGCCACGGATTGGGCAGGGCGGCGGCCAGCAGGGATGACTCGTAGCGGGTCAAGCGGCTGGCCGGTTTGCCGAAGTAGGTACGGGCCGCGGCTTCGGCGCCATAGATGCCGGGGCCGAACTCCACGATATTGAGATAGACCTCGAGAATGCGGGCCTTGTCCCAACCCAGCTCCATCAGTAGGGTAAACCAGGCCTCCAGCCCCTTGCGCAGGAAGCTGCGATCACTCCACATAAAGAGGTTCTTGGCGGTCTGCTGGCTGAGGGTGCTGGCGCCGCGCACCCGTTCGCTGTGCTGGTTGTGCTTGAGTGCGGCGTTGATGGCATCCATGTCAAAGCCGTTGTGATCGGCAAAGCGCTGATCCTCGGCGGCGATCACCGCCAGTTGCAGCTCCTTGGAGATGGACTCCAGATCCACCCACTCATGGCGTACCTGGGTGATCTTGGCGGGCGGAAAGAGGGCCCGCTCGATACGCCAGCTCCACATCGGCGGATCGATAAAACGCAGCAAGGCGACCGAGCCGACCGAGCAGAGTAGCCCAGCCAGCGCGATCTTGCCTGCCCACCTCAACACCCGGCGCCCAAGGGATGCAGATGGGCGCACGGGGGCCACGGCAGCAGGGTCTGACTCCCACTGATAGTGGCTGGGATCATCGGGATCCGGAATTATTGGGGCAGCCATTCGATGTGGCAGAACTTCTCGTCAACACGGCGGGAGAGCAGCATGCGGGCAAACAGGTGCTCATACTCTTGTTCTTCATTGCCAAGGCCTACCCAGATCTCGGCATAGTCGGTATCGCTCACCGCAAAACCCACGTCCGCTTCCCAGTCATCGGCCGGGTCGGTTTCGGCCAGCAGGCCGCGGTCGTTGAACTCCTGATTGAAGCGGGCGATCTCCTGCTCCGGCAGGTTGTCAGAGGCCAGCTCCATAAAGAGTTCGAGGGCGGTATCGAGCAGTTCCTCGACACTGTGCATTTCGTCATTCATAGACATAAGCGGTCTGTTCCAGAAAAGAGAAAAAGGTGCCATCACAGATCACTGCCTGCGGGGCGGCGCTATTCTAGCGGTCGGCAGACCCCTTGGCGAGATGAGGCGAGCCGCTGTGACCTGTTTTTGTGCCAATAAAAAACCGGATCCAGTGACAGGATCCGGTCTTCATTGGGGGAAGGGGTCACGCATAGGGCGTCAGCTCATCCCTTCTTGTCATCGGCGAAGGTGATGTTGAGCTCCAGTACCGACAGCTCATCACTCTTCTGATCCAGTTGGACGGTTATCTTCTCCGGATCAATGTTGACGTATTTGCGGATCACATCGAGGATATCCTGCTTGAGCTGGGGCAGGTAATCCGGCCCCCCTCTGGATGAACGCTCGTGAGCAACAATGATCTGCAACCGCTCTTTGGCCAGTTGTGCGGTGTTCTGTTTCTTGTTGGAACGAAAATAATCCAATAATGACATGTTTAACTCCCGAACAGTCGGCTAAAGAAGCCCTTCTTCTCTTCTTCCAGAAAACGAAATTCCTTGGCATCGCCCAGCAGGCGGGACACCGCATCTTCGTAGGCCTGACCGGCATCGGACTCCTTGTCCAGGATGACCGGTTCGCCGGAGTTGGAGGCGCGCAGTACTGCCTGGGACTCCGGGATCACCCCGAGCAGCGGGATGGCCAGGATCTCCTGCACATCCTGCACGCTCAGCATGTCGCCGCGGTTGACGCGGGTCGGGCAGTAGCGGGTCAGCAGCAGGTGCTCCTTGATGGGGTCTTCGCCACGCTCGGCGCGGCGGGACTTGGAGGCCAGGATGCCAAGGATGCGGTCGGAGTCACGCACGGAAGAGACTTCCGGGTTGGTGGTGACGATCGCTTCATCGGCAAAATAGAGCGCCATCAGCGCACCCGCCTCGATCCCCGCCGGGGAGTCGCAGACGATGTAATCGAACTTCATCTCTGCCAGCTGATCCAGGATCTTCTCGACCCCCTCACGGGTGAGGGCATCTTTGTCCCGGGTCTGGGAGGCGGGCAGGATAAACAGATTTTCAGAGCGTTTGTCTTTGATCAGCGCCTGATTGAGGTTTGCTTCCCCGTTGATGACGTTGACGAAGTCATACACCACGCGCCGCTCGCAGCCCATGATGAGATCCAGGTTTCTCAGACCGATGTCAAAGTCAATGACCACTGTTTTGTGACCACGCTGGGCTAAGCCGGTGCTCAGGGCCGCACTGGTTGTGGTCTTGCCAACGCCACCTTTACCCGATGTAACGACTATGATTCGCGCCATTCTCGCTTCCTTGTAACTCTATTTGATACGGTCTATTCGGAGTTGTTCGTTGTCCAGCCGGACGTGTACCGGTTGCTGGATCAGGCCTGCCGGCAATGCATCGCTCAGCTGGAATGTGCCCGCGATGGAGAGCAGTTCGGCCTGTAATTGCTGGCAATAGATCCGGGCCTGGGTGTTTCCCCGGGCACCGGCAATGGCTCTGCCACGCAGGGTGCCATAAATATGAATGCTGTCGTCGGCGAGCACTTCAGCTCCCGGACTGACGGACCCCAGTACCACCAGCGAGGTGCCGGCTGCGTAAATCTGCTGGCCGGAACGAACCGGTCCCACATGTACCTTGCTCGGGATCAAGGGGGCGGGTTCGGGCTCGGGAACCACCACAGGAGCGGCTGGCGCGGGGGCAGGCTCGGGTTCCGGTTCGCTCTTGCGACTCTTGCCCGAGGCCATCACGGCCAGTCCCACCGCCTTGGCGGCCGTCTTCATCTCTTCACTGCGCGCCCCCGTGATGCCAACCAGCACAAACTCTTCGGACTCCACCAGCTCCTTGAGCTGTTCGAAATCGGGAATATGCTCCAGTCGGGAAACATTGATCACCAGCGGCGCACAATTAAAAAAGTAGGGTGCCTGGGCGACTTTTTCGGCCAACAACTGACGTATCCGCTCAGGCTCGCCATCGCTGATATGCAACACAGAAATAGTGAAGGTGGTCCCTTTCAATTCGTTATCGCGCTCAACCATGAATCTTCCCCGAGGCAGAGATGCTAATCCGTTATTGTTATTCAATTCCTGATGTTATAGTTTGCCCCCATCAGAGGCAATAAACTCATCGGATTATATCAATTTCCATGTTGTGTGCAGTCTATAAAAGTCGCAAAAAAGCCGAGACCTACCTTTTTGTTGAAAAAAGAGAGGATTTCTCCCGCGTTCCCGAGCCACTGCTGAGCGCATTCGGGCGTCCCGAGCTGGTGTTGATGACCAAGCTGGATCCGGCCAAGCCCTTGGGTCTGGCTGATGTCGGCAAGGTGATGGCCGCGCTGACCAACCAGGGGTTCTACCTGCAGGTGCCGCCGCCCCCCGAGAATTTGCTGGAGCAGCACAAGGCCAGCCTGAAAAAAACATCCTGAATATCCAGCCCCGTGGTGTGTTCTGCCCAGCGGGGCTAATTCTTTGTGACTCGGCATGACGCATTCCGGCCCCGGAGAGGTGGCCTGCGATAATCCCGTGACAGGATCTGGCCAAATTAAACCCTCCCTTTGGTGATATTCACTTTTCGTTGTTTAAATAGAAAGTCAATCTGCTCCCAACACCATATCCTCAACCTTTGCTGGCGCTCACAAAAATAGCGAGTGGCGCGTACTCATATCCTCCATTTCAACGGTTATTGGCTCATTCATCGATTATTTTCAGCCTCTTCCTTGGGCGCTGTTTTGGCCTCCACTGCGTGATGAGTTGTCCATCAAAGGGCGCGTAAAGAGGGCGGTGATAACGGTGCTAAAACCAGTTTGCGCGATGCGCTGTGGCCAAAATGATGAGCTAACCCCCTGTTTGTGTACTTGATTGTTTGCCCTGATCACGAAAGTGCCACATAGGAGGCAATCAATGTGGCGGCGTGATAATCCGCAGGGTGAGCGGTAACCGCGTCTTGCCAAACAAGGGTATGACCAAAGGGGGGATATTGAGCTGAGGGGGCATCTCGATATCGATTAGTTGTGAAATTGTGGCTGGGGCAAGATAGCAGGTACAGGTTTCATGTAGGGGCGTAATGTCCCTTTCAATGCATTGATAAAAGTTAATCAAGGCATGTCATCAGAGAGGCATGCAGACAAGGCAATCCGCATTGCGGTGGCGTAGCAGGGGTATATCAGCGACGCCCTACAGTGAAATGGTCGGTATGCCGGTATAAGTGCCCGGCATCCCATTCGGGCAATAAAAAAGGCGGGATATCCCGCCTTTGTTCAGATGAGGGTCGCAACCCTTATTTATTCGCAAGCAACCTGCATCACCTTGATGGCCAGACCACCACGGGAGGTTTCACGGTACTTGGAGTCCATGTCCTTGCCGGTGATGTACATGGTCTCGATCACCTTGTCCAGAGAGACGCGCGGCTTGGAGGTACGACGCAGGGCCATACGGGAGGCGTTGACAGCCTTCATGGCTGCGATGGCGTTACGCTCGATGCAAGGCACCTGTACCTGACCGGCAACCGGATCACAGGTCAGACCCAGGTTGTGCTCCATGCCGATCTCGGCAGCTTCGCAGACGTGCTCCGGGCTACCGCCCATCAGCTCGGTCAGACCGGCAGCGGCCATGGAGCAGGAGACACCCACTTCACCCTGACAGCCCACTTCGGCGCCGGAGATGGAGGCGTTCATCTTGTAGAGGATGCCGACGGCACCGGCAGCCAGATAGAAGCGGGTGTACTCGTCGCGGCCAACCGGCTGGATGAACTTGTCGTAGTAGGCCAGTACGGCCGGGATGATACCGGCAGCGCCGTTGGTCGGGGCAGTGACCACGCGGCCACCGGCAGCATTCTCTTCACTCACGGCCAGAGCGAACATGTTGACCCAGTCAACGATGTTCATCGGGTCGCTCGAGAGGTTCTCGTTGGTGTTGAGCTGACGGTAGAGCGGTGCGGCACGACGGGGTACGCGCAGCGGGCCGGAGAGAACGCCTTCGGTACGGCAGCCGCGCTCGATACCTTCGCGCATGGTGTTCCAGATCTTGCCGAACTTCTTGTAGATCTCTTCCGGAGTGTTGAAGCACTTCTCGTTTTCCATCATCAGGGCAGAGATGGAGAGACCGGTTTGGCTGCAGTGGGCAACCAGCTCAGCGGCGCTCTTGAACGGATAGCGTACGGACATGTCGCCGCTGTCAGCCTTGCCGAAGTTCTCTTCGTCAACGATGAAACCGCCACCGATGGAGTAGTAGGTCTTGCTGTAAACCACTTCATCTTCAATCAGGGCAGTCAGCTTCATGCCGTTTTCGTGCAGCGGCAGGGCTTCGTCGTGGAATACCATGGCGTCACGCGGGAAGCTGACGGTGTGGCAGTGCAGGCCGATCGGCAGGCGCTCGGTCTGTTCAACACGGGAGATAAACTCGGGGATGGCATCGATATCGACATTTTCCGGCAGGTTGCCAGCCAGGCCCATGATGATGGCAGTGTCGGTATGGTGGCCTTTGCCAGTCCAGGAGAGGGAGCCGTAGACATCGACATTGATCCGGGTTACATCGCGGATCTTGCCGCCCGCGCGCAGCTCGTCAACAAACTGTTTGGCCGCTTTCATCGGGCCAACAGTGTGGGAAGAAGAGGGGCCTACACCGATTTTGAAGATATCAAAAACGCTGATCATGTCACTATTACCTCAGGGTAGAAGGGGGCGGCATGCCCACTCACAGAAATTTGGGAGATCCATGGAACGCGCTTGTCAGCGCAGGTCACAGAACCAGATAACCGTAGTGTAACGGCTCCAGACCTAAAAAAAGTTGAAATAGATCTATTTTTGTTGAATCTGAGGCGCGAGTATAAAATTTATTTTTGTGCTTATCCATTTTGTTAAGCGTTTGCCCATAAAAATACCCGGCGATGCCGGGCATTTAGGAACCAAATGGAGTCATTTGCCGTTTTTTAACATTCGGTAATGTTAACGGCGAGTCCGCCACGGGCCGTCTCCTTGTATTTGGTCTTCATGTCGTTGCCGGTCTCCCACATGGTCTTGATCACCTTGTCCAGTGACACCTTGTGCTCACCGGTGCCGCGCAGGGCGAGGCGGGCGGCATTGATCGCCTTGACCGCCCCCATGGCGTTGCGTTCGATGCAGGGCACCTGCACCAGTCCGCCTATGGGATCGCAGGTGAGGCCGAGATTGTGCTCCATGCCGATCTCGGCGGCGTTCTCCACCATGGCCGGACTGCCCCCCAGCAGTTCGGTCAGTGCGCCGGCCGCCATGGAGCAGGCGACTCCCACTTCACCCTGACAGCCCACTTCTGCTCCCGAGAGGGAGGCATTCTTCTTATATAAGATGCCGATCGCTGCCGCAGTGAGGAAGTAGCGGATCAGCGTCTCGTCATCCACCTTGTGAACAAAGCGATCGTAGTAGTGCAGCACGGCGGGGATGATGCCCGCAGCGCCATTGGTGGGGGCGGTCACCACCCGGCCACCGGCGGCGTTCTCTTCATTGACGGCCAGCGCAAAGAGATCGACCCACTCCATCACCATCAGCGGATCCTTGTTGAAGTTGGTCTCGCAGCTTAACTGGCGGAACAGCCCCGGGGCGCGGCGCCGAACCTTGAGGCCGCCCGGCAGCACCCCTTCGCTCTTGCAGCCACGCTCGACGCAGCCCTGCATCGCCTGCCAGATCTTGCGCAGCCCCGCTTTTATCTGCTCATCGCTGCGAAATATTCGCTCGTTGGCGAGGATAAGCCCAGAGATGGAGAGTCCGCTCTCCTGACAATGGGCCAGCAGCTGGGCGCCGCTGTCGAACGGGTAGGGGACTGGGTGTTCGGCATCGGACTTGGCTGCCTCCTCCTTGGCGGTGGCAAAGTGGCTCTCTTCAATGATGAAGCCGCCCCCGATGGAGTAGTAGGTCTGGCTGAAGCGCAGGTTTTCCTCTTTATCAAAGGCGCGCAGAGTCATGCCGTTGGTGTGGGCCGGCAGGGTCTTGCGGCGGTTAAAGATGATGGCACCGGTGCGGGGAAAATGGCTTGGTTGCTCGCCTGCCAGCGGCAGGTTCTGCTCCTTTTCCACTTGCGCCAGAATGGCGGGAATCGCATCGATATCGACCGATTCCGGTTCAAAGCCCGACAACCCCAGAATGATCGCCTTACCGGTGCCGTGCCCTTTGCCGGTCTGGCCCAGCGAGCCGTAACACTCCACTTCGACCCGCGTGACCTGTGGCAGATGCCCTTGCAGCTTGAGCTGCTGGACGAAGGCATAAGAGGCACGCATGGGGCCGACGGTATGGGAAGAGGAGGGGCCAATTCCGATGGAAAACAGGTCAAACACGCTGATCATGACATCAATCCGGTGATGGTTTATGTCTGTTTATTCTAGGATTTTTGCCGTGGATGGAAAGCGGGGATGTGCGGTGCTGTGACATGGACACAGATAATGGGGCTGGGGATTGCCCAAGAAGGTTGAAGGGGCTGATCCCCTTCAACCGGCCTGATCAGTCGAGAAATTCGCACAGGTAGGCGGTGGGGGTTTTCACTTCCAGTTTGAAGGAGGAGTGACCGGCCACCAGGAAGGATTCACCCTGGTTGTAGGTGTGCCACTCATCTTCATCAGCCAGCTGGATGGTGAGGGCGCCCTTGATCACTGTCATCCGTTCGGGGGCGGCAGTGTTGAACAGGTAGTCACCGGCGTTCATCACCCCGACGGTTGATTTCTCGCCTTTTTGTTCGAAACCGATGGATTTTACATTTCCGTCGAAATACTCGTTAACTTTCAGCATCTTTACATCCCTGTGTGTACGTTTGTGCAGCCAAACTAGCACAATCTTTTGCCAGTTGTCATGGGGGATGAGGTAAAAATCGCCGAGACCGCTTTGAATCTTCACTTTTTCGCAAACTTATTAATAGCCAAGGTTAATGATTTGCTGATTTAAAACAGCAATTAAATGTGAGATAACACGCGCAAACAGGGGAATGGGCAGCCGCTCATTCCCCTGTTTGGTTAATTGCACTGGGAAAAGTGTGAATTTTGCTACATAAAGGAACATATTGTGTTAACTAAAGGACTCATTAAAAACATCGGCTTCCAGGTTGTGGTCGCCATGGTACTGGGCGCAGTGGTCGGCGCGTTCATGGGTGAACAAGCCACCGTGTTTGCACCGCTCGGTACCCTGTTTATCCAGCTGATCAAGATGCTGGTGATCCCGCTGGTGGCGGTTGCCATCCTCTCCGGCGCCGCCAATCTGGGCGCCAGCCCGGCTGCGGGCAAGATCGGTGCGGCTACGCTGGCCTTCTTCCTCGTGACCTCCGCGTTGGCCGTGTTGCTGGCGCTGGTGATGGGGCAGATCTTCAAACCGGGTGTCGGGGTTGATTTCGCTTCCGTTGCCTCCATGTTTGGCGGTGACTATGCCGATAAAGGGGCGTTGCCGGATGCAGTCGCCACCCTGCTTGGCATGATCCCCACCAACGTCTTCAACTCCCTCAACGAAGCAAACATCCTGCAGATCCTGGTGTTCTGCATGTTCCTCGGCATTGCGCTGGCCAAACAGCCGCGCGAGCGGGCCAAGCCACTGGTCGATGGGCTCAATACCCTGGTGGATGCCTTCGTCTGGATGATCAACAAGGTGATGCCAGTTCTTTTTGAAGACAAAAACCGCCGCTTGAAATCTGCACTGTTGCCAATGGGTTAGCCTCAATTGGTGCATGGTGATAAAATGCCCGACTCATTGCAGAAATGAACAAGGGCCACCAATGCAGAAACCCGACCTAAGAGACATCAAGACGTTATCTAAAGACGAATTCAGCCGCATCCTAAGCACATCTGGCGGCTCACTGCCTGATGGCTCTAAAGTGGCATTGGGCTTTAGTTCTGATGTTTTCGCCTGTTGTAAGGTACAGGGAGATCAGATATCGGTTCATGGTTCGGATAAATTCGAGCAAACCGTCAAATCAGCATTCGCATCTGCAAAGCCCACTATGTGGTTTGGATCAGCAGAGAAAGAACGTCCCAAGATAGAAAGACCCATCCCGCAGTTACAGCCCAAGACGGATACCAAATCAGCTACTACCTACCGTGTCCCAGTACTGATCTACAAGAGCCCCCGCGAGCGAGAGAAGAAGTTAGACGGCAGCAAGGCCGATGACATGATGTACGGGACAATGACGGCACAACAGATCAAATCTATGCCGTTTATCCTGGGCAAGCTGGGCGATGATCTGAACATCAAAGACCTTGAGACAATGAGCCCTAAGCCACTGTTTGAGACGTTCAGAAAAATGGCCGTTGGGTACTTCTCAAGTGGTGATTTGAAGATGAACACCTTGGCGATGATCCAGCACTTCGAGAAGAGCACAGGCACTGATTATCGCAATCCGACACTAACGAAAGCGGTTCGCATCCATCCCAAAACACAAGCCTTCTCAAAGACCATCATTGATGAAGTCGTTGCACAGAACAAACAACTTAAGGGTGAGATCAACCAGTTGGATCTATCCAAGCTGATGGATGGATACAAGGCCCGCCAGCAAGGTTTTAGACTGCCTAATTTTAGCTCTGGGGCTGACATCATCGGCGGGACAACAATCGCAATCAATGATGTGTGGGCAGGGAAGGCCGAGATCACCAAGTACGAGAAGTTCGGCAACTTCTTCAAGGGGACAATTCGAATAACTTTGTTTGACCATTTCGGATTAGATGCCCCAGACATTGGGCCAGATCCCACGACAGGGCATATCAAACCATATGGTCTATTGCCGGGGTTTCGAGCTTGGTTCATCCTCCAACACTATAAACGCTTTTCCTTCAAACCCTTTGTTACGGTTATGGAAATGGACTATCCATTCAGTGGTGAGATTCAATGATAGGATTACTTTTCATAGTACTGGCAATCAACTACATCATGATGCCGATCTTGTTTATGATGTCTGATCTAAATGATTTAGCTGCCATATATATTGTGATTATGCCTAGAGTGCTCTGGTTCTTTGCTGTCTTAGCTGGCGGAGTGTTCTGGTACTACAAGAGAATGACTTTGTTCTGGTTGAACCTAGTAGGTTTTCTCTGTTTCTACGTGCCATTGATTAAGTACATGTCATGAACAAACGAAAAGAGGGATAGCATTCCCCTGAACTGGCGAAAGTGGACTTTGGTTGGGAATATGGATGGGTTCATACTTGTTTGCAAACCTCTTGTTGAACCCTTTTGGATCATATGGTCTTTCGTATACTCTGAGATCTACTTTCTTGATAGAGTATCATATCTTTTCATTGTGCCTTCCTAAGATAAATCGCTATATGAGGTTTAGGGCCTCCGATGGGCTGGATCGCCCATTCGTCGTGTTCAGTAGCACTTATATTTGTACAAAAAGAAATCGATTTTATTTAAGTAATAGAAATGAAAAGGCCGTCACTGCTTGCAGTAAGGCTCTTTTCCCCACGTAGTCATGAGCCTGCGAGTGACTACTGGCACAAGTATGTATTAGTTGTAAGTTTTGTGTTGGTTATGTTACTGCACAGAAAGTCGGCAGTAGTCAAGCGAACTCGCTGCACTCGTTACTCATGACTACATGAGAAGAACTCCTTACCGCAAGCGGTAGCGGCGTTCTTCATCGCCCTTTGATTAATCAGAACTGAAAAGGTGGGAATAAGTCCCTATAATATATAAGGTATTAAATCCCACTCTTTCCTCGTATCCACTACGTAGCCTTCCTCAGTACGGCTGTAGACTGGTGCTTCTCGTACCTCTCCATGAAGATCTCCCGTTCCCAGTCAGTACAGCTAGCATTGGCTCTCTTGAACATCCACTTCCTGAACTCCTCCAAACTTGGGTTCTTTTGGAGCTTCCTTCTACAGCGTTCAGAAGCGGCGGCGGCCAGCTTGAACTGCTTCACGGGTGCACCGACAGGTTTCTTGTCTGGGTTATCTGACGGGAGCTGTAGGTCAATGTGCTTGATGTTTGTCCCCAGAGCTTCTGCTTGATCGCGGTCGAGAACATAGACTCGTTGGGTTTGGGTTGAACTGTAATCCCGAGAGCACCCCCTCAGTACGAATTGGTGCATAGCTTCATGTTCCCTAGAGCTAATGAACTCGCCATAGATAATGCCGAATAAATGTTCAATGTGTGCAGCCTCGCTGGGGCTTGGTTTGAGCGTGGCTAACCAAACACAAGTCTCGTACGCCCTGAAATCGTTCAAGCCACGGGCTTCTACACTGATTTTGTGTCCTGGCAGCTCATATGCCTCCCCGCGAGCGTTCTTACGTTTGTCGTCAGAGTTGTTGTGGGTGTAGTAGTAATCAGCACCTAAATTTGTGCGTAAGTAGTCATAAATCTTGGTTAAGCACTCATTGTTATCATTCTTCCAAGTCGTTGATGCTCGTGTGTGCTCCAGAAAGTAGAAGATTTCTAGGCGATCATCCAAAGGGACAGCTCGTTCATGTATATTGGGCAGTGTAATTGGCCTGAATAAATGCTTATGTGCCTTATATATCATGGAGTTAGTGAAGTTCGCTCCAATGAAAGTCATGTCTAGCCCTGCGTCTATATACTTCTGCAAATCTCGCCAAGCAGTGATGTTCAATTGGGACTTTGAACTGTCAGAAAACCAGCTCGAATCCATGAAGAACTGGTCATTATCCTGAATAATGTCGAGAGTTTTTCCCACTGTAGTGGTTATGTCCCCCGAAAAATCACGCTTTGTTCCTATGCGGTACTGCTCGCTGGATTGTCCCTTTTTAGCCTTCTTACTGGTGGACATTTCATAGGGGGTCAGCTTCAACAACTCATCTTGGACTAGTCGCTTTGCTGCTGGTGTGGCGTCGTTGAGAGTGATATGAGAGCTGAAAGTTACAATGTCATCCAGATATATTTTGAATTTTTTCAGTAACTTAGGATCTAGTTTAAAGAAGATTTTATCGCTTATTATCAGTGCTTTGTGGCTGATCTGGGGAGCTCGTAGGTAGTCCAGGACTGCTTGTAGAATGTCATGGCAGTAGTTCAGCGAGTCCTTGTTGCTGACGAAGGCAAGAGAACCATCGATCTTTGATGCCACATACTCCTGCATCTTGTTAGTGCCGAAAACGAGAATGAAGAACTGATCGGGTTTTGAGCTGTTTATCTCTTTGATCAGGGCTGTTGTTTTGCCAGCTCCACAGCCATAAGCCGCAAACTTAAGCTTATGAAGGTGTGGGAACAGTAGATCGAAATTTATTGGAATGGAGTGTTTTATTGTTTTTATTTTCATGAGATACCTTTTTATACATCCCAGTAAATCATTGTTTACTGGTGATTTTTCACTCATGCATACGCATACAGAGAAACTGTAGGGCTGGAGGCTCTAGGGTTTGATATGGCGTAGCATGGGTGCCATTAATTTGTAACACATGCAGGGGGGAGGATTTCAAAAATCACAGATAGTCGCGTTAATGCGATGGTCTTGATAGAAGGAAGAGTAGGTCTTTGCAGGGCAGGGAATAGGATGAATTCCCTCTGAGCCCTGCTTGTTGTGTTGACCTAGGCTGACTGGCCTTCACTCCTCAAAAGTATCAGACCCCAGCCCCACGGCTGTTGAATTGAAAAGTCCAAGGAATCTCATACTTAGCACAGAAATCAGCCTGTTTTTATCTGCATTGGTTAAAAATCATCTGAGCCACTGGAATAATATTTGATGTGGCACAACTGGAAAATGTAAAGATATATTTTATCTTTTTGTGATTACCAACGAGCCTCCGATGTGAATTAGTAAGATGGCTCAGTGGTTCGCGGGTAAGGTGAATCGGCCGGGGGAAAGCAGTCTTGAAACTCAGTATATATGCCAGCCATTTTACCGGCCTCTGCTGGTACGCCAGCCAGGATCAAAAGCAGATTACCTGCAATCCCCAGCAGCCCATTCGAGTGTCGGATTTGCATCAGAACCAGCTCAGGCGGGAAGCCTCTGCCATGACGATTCACTGCATGGATGCCACCGTGCACAAAAGAGCTCAGAGGCCGCCACGAGTAATGTTTGAACTCCTTGAGATGAGCCACTGGTGCATGTGGTGCCTTCTCTTCAATTGCTTCTAGCATTTGGCTGAGCATCGGAATTTTGTTGGCTTGCTTAGCAGTATCCTGCGTGAGCTCAGCGAGCATCAATTCAGCTTGGCTGTCTGTTGCAACATAAAGCACCCAAAGAGAACGAACCAGCGACTCATACTGCACGCGAAGTAGGGCTGCGGCTGATGTATGTAGGCCTGCTGCCACTAGATACTTCAAGCTTTGAGCATGTTCAAAGTTAAGGCTAGCAAGTGCCCTAGCAGCCTGTAGACGACTGGAATCATTTACCAGCGGTAACGAGAAGAAGTCAGCTAGTCGCTCCTCCAATACCGCAGAACGTGCAAGCAACTGATTAAAAAGCATATGGGCCTACCTAAAGCAGTTTTTAACAGGGAATTTACAAATTTAAGGCTATCCCAACTCTCAACAGCAGAAAAGCGTTTCGTGATAACCCATCAAACTCAACCATTCTGAGTAAACGGCAATTACTGATTTGATAGAGTGGGATCCCGGTTGAAAAAGACACTAGAGGAAAATCTCTTTTGAGTACTCCCTAGTGATACCGATCTGCCGAGTCTCGTTTAGTATCATTTGGGTGTTGAAATGTCGTTTTCAGAAGACGGCTGCACTGAACGTCAGAAGCCGACTGCACTATAGCAGCGGAGGGGTTGGATCCATCAGGCAACGACGGGCTGCTGCCGGCCATCAGCGGACGCAGGGAGGACTTTCCGCAACCGGCCGTTCGATGCGGCACCGATGGCCTTCGCGCAGGGGTAGTGAATCCGCCAGGATTGACTTGCGCGGCACTGTTGCAAAGTTAGCGATGAGGCAGCCTTTTGTCTTATTCAAAGGCCTTACATTTCAAAAACTCTGCTTACCAGGCGCATTTCGCCCAGGGGATCACCATAATAAAATGCTGAGGCCTGGCCTTTGCGTAGTGCACGCATCACCTCAATACCTTTGATGGTGGCGTAAGCCGTCTTCATGGATTTAAATCCCAGCGTGGCGCCGATTATCCGTTTCAGTTTGCCATGATCGCATTCAATCACGTTGTTCCGGTACTTAATCTGTCGGTGTTCAACGTCAGACGGGCACCGGCCTTCGCGTTTGAGCAGAGCAAGCGCGCGACCATAGGCGGGCGCTTTATCCGTGTTGATGAATCGCGGGATCTGCCACTTCTTCACGTTGTTGAGGATTTTACCCAGAAACCGGTATGCAGCTTTGCTGTTACGACGGGAGGAGAGATAAAAATCGACAGTGCGGCCCCGGCTGTCGACGGCCCGGTACAGATACGCCCAGCGGCCATTGACCTTCACGTAGGTTTCATCCATGTGCCACGGGCAAAGATCGGAAGGGTTACGCCAGTACCAGCGCAGCCGTTTTTCCATTTCAGGCGCATAACGCTGAACCCAGCGGTAAATCGTGGAGTGATCGACATTCACTCCGCGTTCAGCCAGCATCTCCTGCAGCTCACGGTAACTGATGCCGTATTTGCAGTACCAGCGTACGGCCCACAGAATGATGTCACGCTGAAAATGCCGGCCTTTGAATGGGTTCATGTGCAGCTCCATCAGCAAAAGGGGATGATAAGTTTATCACCACCGACTATTTGCAACAGTGCCGGTTCAGCAGTTCTGGCCTTTCGCTGGTGGTCTTCCCTGATTCTTTTTCAGAAATGATCTTGTCGCAGACAGGCTCCAGTACAGCTAACTGGCGTTCAAGGCTCTGATCTTTAGTCGAAACTCTCGCATACCCAAAAATCATTTTCTTACCCCTGTCTGCCATTGAGTATCTTTTATATTAAACAAATGATACTGTATCATATAGGCAGTTTCATGTCATTTTCAGAAGACGACTGCACCAGTTGATTGGGCGTAATGGCTGTTGTGCAGCCAGCTCCTGACAGTTCAATATCAGAAGTGATCTGCACCAATCTCGACTATGCTCAATACTCGTGTGCACCAAAGCGAGGTGAGCATGGCGACGGACACCCCACGGATTCCAGAACAAGGCGTGGCCACTCTGCCTGATGAGGCTTGGGAGCGTGCGCGCCGTCGTGCGGAGATCATCAGTCCGTTGGCGCAGTCGGAGACGGTCGGGCACGAAGCGGCCGATATGGCGGCTCAGGCGCTGGGCTTGTCTCGGCGCCAGGTATACGTTCTGATCCGGCGTGCCCGGCAAGGCAGCGGCCTCGTGACGGATCTGGTGCCCGGCCAGTCCGGTGGAGGTAAAGGTAAGGGGCGCTTGCCGGAACCGGTCGAGCGCGTCATCCACGAGCTACTGCAAAAGCGGTTCCTGACCAAGCAGAAGCGCAGCCTAGCGGCCTTTCACCGCGAAGTCACTCAGGTGTGCAAGGCTCAAAAACTGCGAGTGCCGGCGCGCAATACCGTGGCCTTACGGATCGCTAGCCTTGACCCGCGCAAGGTCATCCGCCGGCGGGAAGGCCAGGATGCCGCTCGTGACCTACAAGGTGTGGGCGGCGAGCCTCCTGCCGTGACCGCGCCGCTGGAGCAGGTGCAGATAGACCATACGGTCATCGACCTGATCGTGGTCGATGACCGCGACCGGCAACCTATTGGCCGCCCGTACCTGACCCTCGCCATCGACGTGTTCACCCGCTGCGTGCTCGGCATGGTCGTCACGCTGGAAGCGCCGTCTGCCGTTTCGGTTGGCCTGTGCCTCGTGCATGTCGCCTGCGACAAGCGCCCTTGGCTGGAAGGACTGAACGTGGAAATGGATTGGCAGATGAGCGGCAAGCCCTTGCTGCTCTACCTAGACAACGCGGCCGAGTTCAAGAGCGAGGCCCTGCGCCGGGGTTGCGAGCAGCATGGCATCCGGCTGGACTATCGCCCGCTGGGACAGCCGCACTATGGCGGCATCGTGGAACGGATCATCGGCACGGCGATGCAGATGATTCACGACGAACTGCCGGGAACGACCTTCTCCAACCCTGACCAGCGCGGCGACTACGATTCCGAAAACAAGGCCGCCCTGACGCTGCGCGAGCTAGAGCGCTGGCTCACATTGGCGGTCGGCACCTACCACGGTTCGGTGCACAACGGCCTGCTCCAACCGCCGGCCGCGCGCTGGGCCGAGGCCGTGGCGCGTGTCGGCGTACCGGCCGTCGTCACACGCGCTACTTCGTTCCTGGTCGATTTTCTGCCGATCCTCCGGCGCACGCTGACCCGCACCGGCTTTGTCATCGACCACATCCACTACTACGCCGATGGGCACTGTTGCAAATAGTCGGTGGTGATAAACTTATCATCCCCTTTTGCTGATGGAGCTGCACATGAACCCATTCAAAGGCCGGCATTTTCAGCGTGACATCATTCTGTGGGCCGTACGCTGGTACTGCAAATACGGCATCAGTTACCGTGAGCTGCAGGAGATGCTGGCTGAACGCGGAGTGAATGTCGATCACTCCACGATTTACCGCTGGGTTCAGCGTTATGCGCCTGAAATGGAAAAACGGCTGCGCTGGTACTGGCGTAACCCTTCCGATCTTTGCCCGTGGCACATGGATGAAACCTACGTGAAGGTCAATGGCCGCTGGGCGTATCTGTACCGGGCCGTCGACAGCCGGGGCCGCACTGTCGATTTTTATCTCTCCTCCCGTCGTAACAGCAAAGCTGCATACCGGTTTCTGGGTAAAATCCTCAACAACGTGAAGAAGTGGCAGATCCCGCGATTCATCAACACGGATAAAGCGCCCGCCTATGGTCGCGCGCTTGCTCTGCTCAAACGCGAAGGCCGGTGCCCGTCTGACGTTGAACACCGACAGATTAAGTACCGGAACAACGTGATTGAATGCGATCATGGCAAACTGAAACGGATAATCGGCGCCACGCTGGGATTTAAATCCATGAAGACGGCTTACGCCACCATCAAAGGTATTGAGGTGATGCGTGCACTACGCAAAGGCCAGGCCTCAGCATTTTATTATGGTGATCCCCTGGGCGAAATGCGCCTGGTAAGCAGAGTTTTTGAAATGTAAGGCCTTTGAATAAGACAAAAGGCTGCCTCATCGCTAACTTTGCAACAGTGCCGGATTGAATATAACCGACGTGACTGTTACATTTAGGTGGCTAAACCCGTCAAGCCCTCAGGAGTGAATCATGACCGTAGTCACGACCGCCGATACCTCCCAACTGTACGCACTTGCAGCCCGACATGGGCTCAAGCTCCATGGCCCGCTGACTGTCAATGAGCTTGGGCTCGACTATAGGATCGTGATCGCCACCGTCGACGATGGACGTCGGTGGGTGCTGCGCATCCCGCGCCGAGCCGAGGTAAGCGCGAAGGTCGAACCAGAGGCGCGGGTGCTGGCAATGCTCAAGAATCGCCTGCCGTTCGCGGTGCCGGACTGGCGCGTGGCCAACGCCGAGCTCGTTGCCTATCCCATGCTCGAAGACTCGACTGCGATGGTCATCCAGCCTGGTTCGTCCACGCCCGACTGGGTCGTGCCGCAGGACTCGGAGGTCTTCGCGGAGAGCTTCGCGACCGCGCTCGCCGCCCTGCATGCCGTCCCCATTTCCGCCGCCGTGGATGCGGGGATGCTCATCCGTACACCGACGCAGGCCCGTCAGAAGGTGGCCGACGACGTTGACCGCGTCCGACGCGAGTTCGTGGTGAACGACAAGCGCCTCCACCGGTGGCAGCGCTGGCTCGACGACGATTCGTCGTGGCCAGATTTCTCCGTGGTGGTGCATGGCGATCTCTACGTGGGCCATGTGCTCATCGACAACACGGAGCGCGTCAGCGGGATGATCGACTGGAGCGAGGCCCGCGTTGATGACCCTGCCATCGACATGGCCGCGCACCTTATGGTCTTTGGTGAAGAGGGGCTCGCGAAGCTCCTCCTCACGTATGAAGCGGCCGGTGGCCGGGTGTGGCCGCGGCTCGCCCACCACATCGCGGAGCGCCTTGCGTTCGGGGCGGTCACCTACGCACTCTTCGCCCTCGACTCGGGTAACGAAGAGTACCTCGCTGCGGCGAAGGCGCAGCTCGCCGCAGCGGAATGAGCGAACGTCGATATAGCCCGCTCGCGACGCTGTTCGCGGCGACCTTTCTCTTCCGGATCGGCAACGCGGTGGCGGCCCTCGCGCTTCCATGGTTCGTCCTGTCTCATACAAAGAGCGCGGCCTGGGCGGGCGCCACGGCCGCTAGCAGCGTCATCGCGACCATCATCGGCGCGTGGGTTGGTGGTGGCCTCGTCGATCGGTTCGGGCGCGCGCCCGTCGCATTGATCTCGGGTGTGGTGGGCGGCGTGGCCATGGCGAGCATCCCACTGCTCGATGCCGTTGGCGCCCTCTCGAACACTGGGCTGATCGCTTGCGTGGTGCTCGGTGCCGCGTTCGACGCACCCGGTATGGCCGCGCAGGACAGTGAGCTGCCCAAACTCGGCCACGTCGCCGGGCTCTCCGTTGAGCGCGTCTCGTCACTGAAAGCGGTGATCGGGAACGTCGCGATTCTAGGTGGCCCGGCCCTTGGGGGGGCCGCAATCGGCCTGCTTGGCGCTGCGCCAACGCTCGGGCTGACGGCGTTCTGCTCCGTCCTTGCAGGTCTGCTCGGCGCGTGGGTGCTTCCCGCGCGTGCCGCTCGGACGATGACCACGACGGCGACTCTCTCCATGCGCGCCGGCGTCGCTTTTCTCTGGAGCGAACCCCTGCTGCGCCCTCTCTTTGGTATAGTGATGATCTTCGTGGGCATCGTTGGCGCCAACGGCAGCGTCATCATGCCTGCGCTGTTTGTAGATGCAGGACGCCAAGTAGCAGAGCTCGGGCTGTTCTCCTCAATGATGGGGGCTGGTGGTCTCCTTGGCATTGCCATTCATGCGTCGGTCGGCGCCCGGATATCAGCGCAGAACTGGCTGGCGGTGGCATTTTGTGGCTCTGCGGTGGGCTCGCTTCTGCTTTCACAGTTGCCAGGCGTGCCGGTGCTGATGTTGTTGGGCGCGCTCGTGGGACTGCTGACCGGCTCAGTCTCTCCCATTCTCAACGCTGCCATCTACAACCGCACGCCGCCAGAACTTCTCGGCCGGGTACTCGGCACGGTCTCGGCGGTGATGCTGTCAGCCTCGCCCATGGTTATGCTTGCGGCCGGCGCGTTTGTCGACCTTGCTGGTCCGCTCCCTGGCCTCGTTGTATCGGCCGTGTTTGCGGGGCTCGTGGCTCTACTCTCGCTCCGTCTTCAATTTGCTACAATGGCGGCGGCAGCCACAGCCTCCGCCCCAACCCATACAGAAGGTGAACACTGATGCCCCGCCCCAAGCTCAAGTCCGATGACGAGGTACTCGAGGCCGCCACCGTAGTGCTGAAGCGTTGCGGTCCCATAGAGTTCACGCTCAGCGGAGTAGCAAAGGAGGTGGGGCTCTCCCGCGCAGCGTTAATCCAGCGCTTCACCAACCGCGATACGCTGCTGGTGAGGATGATGGAGCGCGGCGTCGAGCAGGTGCGGCATTACCTGAATGCGATACCGATAGGCGCAGGGCCGCAAGGGCTCTGGGAATTTTTGCAGGTGCTCGTTCGGAGCATGAACACTCGCAACGACTTCTCGGTGAACTATCTCATCTCCTGGTACGAGCTCCAGGTGCCGGAGCTACGCACGCTTGCGATCCAGCGGAACCGCGCGGTGGTGGAGGGGATCCGCAAGCGACTGCCCCCAGGTGCTCCTGCGGCAGCTGAGTTGCTCCTGCACTCGGTCATCGCTGGCGCGACGATGCAGTGGGCCGTCGATCCGGATGGTGAGCTAGCTGATCATGTGCTGGCTCAGATCGCTGCCATCCTGTGTTTAATGTTTCCCGAACACGACGATTTCCAACTCCTCCAGGCACATGCGTAAACGGAGGTGTGCAGAGTCCCTGCGGCAGGCGACGAACACGACCGTCGTCGATTAGTACCGGTACGGTCGGTGGTATCGAAGTCTTGATCACCACTCAGGTCTACGGCTTACAAATGGTGACCATCCCGATACTTGCGTCAGAGCACCGGGCCGATTCTTTGACAGTGAATCACTCCCGTAAGGTTGTGCCGGTGTGGGTGTCCCGGGTCGAGACGATACTCCGCCAATGCGCCCAGCAAACAACCTGGCCATCGCAGGTGGTGGGGAGCGGTGTGGCGGATGAGTTGGACAAGTTGGTGTAGCAGCACGAGCACGGCGAGATAACATCGCAGGAGTTCGACATGCTCAAGAGACAGCTGATTGCGAATCGCGATGCAGATTCATAACCCGATTGCGGGTTGGCTTCACTCGGCACTGTTGCAAATAGTCGGTGGTGATAAACTTATCATCCCCTTTTGCTGATGGAGCTGCACATGAACCCATTCAAAGGCCGGCATTTTCAGCGTGACATCATTCTGTGGGCCGTACGCTGGTACTGCAAATACGGCATCAGTTACCGTGAGCTGCAGGAGATGCTGGCTGAACGCGGAGTGAATGTCGATCACTCCACGATTTACCGCTGGGTTCAGCGTTATGCGCCTGAAATGGAAAAACGGCTGCGCTGGTACTGGCGTAACCCTTCCGATCTTTGCCCGTGGCACATGGATGAAACCTACGTGAAGGTCAATGGCCGCTGGGCGTATCTGTACCGGGCCGTCGACAGCCGGGGCCGCACTGTCGATTTTTATCTCTCCTCCCGTCGTAACAGCAAAGCTGCATACCGGTTTCTGGGTAAAATCCTCAACAACGTGAAGAAGTGGCAGATCCCGCGATTCATCAACACGGATAAAGCGCCCGCCTATGGTCGCGCGCTTGCTCTGCTCAAACGCGAAGGCCGGTGCCCGTCTGACGTTGAACACCGACAGATTAAGTACCGGAACAACGTGATTGAATGCGATCATGGCAAACTGAAACGGATAATCGGCGCCACGCTGGGATTTAAATCCATGAAGACGGCTTACGCCACCATCAAAGGTATTGAGGTGATGCGTGCACTACGCAAAGGCCAGGCCTCAGCATTTTATTATGGTGATCCCCTGGGCGAAATGCGCCTGGTAAGCAGAGTTTTTGAAATGTAAGGCCTTTGAATAAGACAAAAGGCTGCCTCATCGCTAACTTTGCAACAGTGCCATTTCAAGAGCTAAACAGGAGTAAATAAAAATGAGTTTAATTATTAAAGCGAGAAACATACGCTTGGATTATGCTGGGCGTGATGTTTTGGATATTGATGAATTGGAAATTCACTCTTATGACCGTATTGGTCTTGTGGGTGATAACGGAGCAGGAAAGAGTAGTTTACTCAAAGTACTTAATGGCGAAATTGTTTTAGCCGAAGCGACATTACAGCGTTTTGGTGATTTTGCACATATCAGCCAACTGGGCGGAATCGAAATAGAAACGGTCGAAGACCGGGCAATGTTATCTCGCCTTGGTGTTTCCAATGTACAAAACGACACAATGAGTGGCGGAGAGGAAACTCGTGCAAAAATTGCTGCCGCATTTTCCCAACAAGTACATGGCATTCTAGCGGATGAACCAACCAGCCACCTTGATCTCAATGGAATAGATCTACTTATTGGTCAACTTAAAGCATTTGATGGAGCATTACTTGTTATCAGTCATGACCGATATTTTCTTGATATGGTTGTAGACAAGATATGGGAGTTAAAAGACGGTAAAATTACGGAATATTGGGGTGGTTACTCGGATTACTTGCGTCAAAAAGAAGAAGAGCGACAACACCAAGCCGTAGAATATGAGCTGATGATGAAGGAACGGGAGCGATTAGAATCTGCTGTGCAAGAAAAACGCCAGCAAGCTAATCGATTAGACAATAAGAAAAAAGGAGAAAAATCCAAAAACTCTACCGAAAGTGCTGGACGACTTGGGCATGCAAAAATGACTGGCACCAAGCAAAGAAAACTGTATCAGGCAGCTAAGAGTATGGAAAAGCGTTTGGCTGCATTAGAAGATATTCAAGCACCAGAGCATTTGCGTTCTATTCGTTTTCGTCAAAGTTCAGCCCTAGAACTGCACAATAAGTTCCCGATTACGGCAGATGGTCTGAGCTTAAAATTTGGTAGCCGTACTATCTTTGATGACGCTAACTTTATAATACCGCTTGGCGCTAAAGTCGCTATAACTGGATCGAATGGAACAGGGAAAACGTCCTTGTTAAAAATGATATCAGAACGTGCTGATGGATTAACCATATCTCCAAAAGCTGAAATTGGCTACTTTACACAAACAGGATATAAATTTAACACGCATAAATCTGTGCTCTCCTTTATGCAGGAAGAGTGCGAGTACACAGTTGCGGAAATTCGTGCAGTATTGGCTTCAATGGGGATCGGAGCGAATGATATTCAAAAAAACTTATCCGACTTATCGGGAGGTGAAATCATCAAACTGCTTTTATCCAAAATGCTTTTAGGAAAATATAATATTTTGCTTATGGATGAACCAGGAAACTATCTTGACCTAAAAAGTATTGCCGCATTAGAAACAATGATGAAGTCCTATGCAGGAACTATTATCTTCGTATCTCATGACAAGCAATTGGTCGATAATATTGCTGACATTATCTACGAGATCAAAGACCACAAAATCATCAAGACTTTTGAGAGAGATTGTTAATGATAGCCAATCTAATCCGAACATTAATTATTGAACTCTTTAAAGGAAATTAAAAATGACAATTCAAGATATTCAATCACTTGCTGAAGCACACGGCTTGTTGCTTACGGACAAAATGAATTTCAATGAAATGGGCATTGATTTTAAGGTCGTTTTTGCTCTTGATACAAAGGGGCAACAATGGTTGCTGCGTATTCCTCGTCGTGATGGCATGAGGGAACAAATCAAGAAAGAAAAACGCATTTTAGAATTGGTAAAAAAACATCTTTCTGTAGAGGTTCCTGATTGGAGAATTTCATCTACAGAATTAGTGGCTTATCCCATACTTAAAGATAATCCTGTTTTAAATTTGGATGCTGAAACCTATGAAATAATTTGGAATATGGACAAAGATAGCCCGAAATACATAACATCTTTGGCAAAAACCTTATTTGAAATCCATAGTATTCCTGAAAAAGAAGTTCGGGAAAATGATTTGAAAATTATGAAACCTTCAGATTTAAGACCTGAAATAGCAAACAATTTGCAGTTAGTAAAATCTGAAATTGGTATAAGTGAGCAATTGGAAACCCGCTACAGAAAATGGTTGGATAATGATGTTCTATGGGCAGATT
This sequence comes from Aeromonas sp. FDAARGOS 1404, assembly GCF_019047085.1. Taxonomy (NCBI): domain Bacteria; kingdom Pseudomonadati; phylum Pseudomonadota; class Gammaproteobacteria; order Aeromonadales; family Aeromonadaceae; genus Aeromonas; species Aeromonas sp. FDAARGOS 1404. The sequence continues at coordinate 105,839 of NZ_CP077237.1, read as the reverse complement.
TCACCCAATTTATACATGGCGATTTATATGCTGGGCATGTACTAGCTTCAAAGGATGGAGCTGTTTCAGGCGTTATTGATTGGTCAACAGCCCATATAGATGACCCAGCGATTGATTTTGCTGGGCATGTAACTTTGTTTGGAGAAGAAAGCCTCAAAACTCTAATCATCGAGTATGAAAAACTAGGGGGTAAAGTTTGGAATAAACTATATGAACAGACTTTAGAAAGAGCAGCGGCCTCTCCTTTGATGTATGGTTTATTTGCCTTAGAAACTCAAAATGAAAGCCTTATCGTTGGAGCAAAAGCTCAGTTGGGAGTTATATAATTTAAAAATATGATTGCTGAGGCACTGTTGCAAATAGTCGGTGGTGATAAACTTATCATCCCCTTTTGCTGATGGAGCTGCACATGAACCCATTCAAAGGCCGGCATTTTCAGCGTGACATCATTCTGTGGGCCGTACGCTGGTACTGCAAATACGGCATCAGTTACCGTGAGCTGCAGGAGATGCTGGCTGAACGCGGAGTGAATGTCGATCACTCCACGATTTACCGCTGGGTTCAGCGTTATGCGCCTGAAATGGAAAAACGGCTGCGCTGGTACTGGCGTAACCCTTCCGATCTTTGCCCGTGGCACATGGATGAAACCTACGTGAAGGTCAATGGCCGCTGGGCGTATCTGTACCGGGCCGTCGACAGCCGGGGCCGCACTGTCGATTTTTATCTCTCCTCCCGTCGTAACAGCAAAGCTGCATACCGGTTTCTGGGTAAAATCCTCAACAACGTGAAGAAGTGGCAGATCCCGCGATTCATCAACACGGATAAAGCGCCCGCCTATGGTCGCGCGCTTGCTCTGCTCAAACGCGAAGGCCGGTGCCCGTCTGACGTTGAACACCGACAGATTAAGTACCGGAACAACGTGATTGAATGCGATCATGGCAAACTGAAACGGATAATCGGCGCCACGCTGGGATTTAAATCCATGAAGACGGCTTACGCCACCATCAAAGGTATTGAGGTGATGCGTGCACTACGCAAAGGCCAGGCCTCAGCATTTTATTATGGTGATCCCCTGGGCGAAATGCGCCTGGTAAGCAGAGTTTTTGAAATGTAAGGCCTTTGAATAAGACAAAAGGCTGCCTCATCGCTAACTTTGCAACAGTGCCGCTGAACCTACTTTCACACCTCCGTGAAGGCGATACCCTTGTTGCCCATTCCATTGACCGCCTTGCACGTAACACCCGCGATTTACTGGAACTGATTGATGGCCTTGTTGAGCGGGGAATCGTTGTTCGCTTCCTGGCTAACGGCATGAGCTTTGACAACTCCCCGCAAAGTCGTCTGATCCTGACCATGATGGGTGCTGTGGCAGAGTTTGAGCGAGGTATGATCGCTTCAAGGCGTAATGAAGGCATCGCGATTGCTAAAGAGGCAGGTCGGTACAAAGGCAAGCAGAAGAATAAGGAACTACACAGTAAGATCACTGAAATGCTCTTGGCTGGAAAGAACACGCCGGATGAGATTGCGAAGCTGTGCGATTGTGGCAGGGCGACAGTGTTTCGTGTCAAAAAGGAAATGATGAGTACAAAACAGGTATAGATTATCGAGAAGGCAGAAGAAGGATTAGATCCTTCTTCTTATTGAATGCTTTCCTATACTTTAAAGACCATTTTCTTTATATAATTTCTCTAGATCTAAAGTTATGTTTCTCTTATTCAATTCCCTTTCTATACACTCCCAGCGATTACGTGTAGCAACGTTAAGATCGGCAAGGGCGTTATCTGCCTCAGAGTTACTCAGGCCACTTAGGCTAGACTTTAACTCAAAATCAAGATCGTCATATCTTTGATGTTCAGATCTACATTTTCCTGTTATTGCATCATTTATGTACTTCCTATCATTGTAAGGATCGTATGTTCTATATGTTGCTAGGGCTGTTGTGCTGAAAAATAGTAAAAGCATGAATGTTGCTTTCATCGGTATCCCCTTGCTATTGAATCAGAATATTAATTATTTCACCAGTATCAGCATTGAACGTGCAAGAATATATAACATTCTTAAATGCACCGAAAGCATTTTGAGCCTTAGCTTTACTCCCATAGAGGGTTACTAACTTATTTTCTTTATCATACCAGTCGTATGAAGAAAATTTCTGTTCAAGTACACCATCCGTCCATTCGAATTGGTATTTAGCTGACTTTTCGACAGCATTCGAGCAGGAATAACTGCCCCCCTTACCATATTTTGTTGCATAACAGTATGCATCCTCAAGACACTTGGCTTTATCTTCCTTTTGTTTTTTAGCTAACAGGGCCTCTTCAGCAGCTTTGTCTGCTTCTCTCTTTTCTTTATTCGCTCTGTCTTTTTCTCTTTTCTCTATCAAATATGTTGAGTATTCACTTTTATTAAAAATTTTATTCCTCTTGGCATCTGAAAATTCTGCTTCAGATAGAAATCCCAATTCTTTACCTTGCATTGCACTTGCAGAAGATCCCAGTGTATTCGAGATACTTACCAAAAGGATTAATAAACAAGGTACAGTGTAATTGTTTACATATTTGTATTTTGAGGGGGGTAACAGTCTATTCCTAATCCGCTCCATGGAAAGTAGTGCCCAGGACAAAGCTAACAAAGCGACTAATGTCATAAATGTGGCAGATATAATAGTAAGCGTGCTTGACCAGAAACCCATTCCGGGCTCATATATTTCTTTATAAGTACCTAGCCCAAAGATTAGAGTGATTAATCCCCATAGACTATATACTAACGCTTGCATTCTTTTTTTCATGATATCTGTAGTTCCATTACGGTTAAAAAATTAGATGAGACTCATTTGTTTCTGATGTTTGATGATACATATCTTTCCGGCCAAATGGTATGGGTAGTAACGCCTATATAGTCAGCAATGATCTGCTCACCTTTAGGCCAGTGCCGCTCAAGTGCGTTATAGAGAGTCCTCTCATGTAATCCGTTATCTCTTGAAAGCTGTGCTAGTGTTCCTCCCTTCTTCTTAATCGCTGCCAGTATGTCTGCTCTGTGCCAGTTCTTTGTACTGGCATCCCGCTCCTTTTTCTGCGATTCTTTAGGATTATGAATACTCATAATGATCACTCGTTACTTACATTGAGCATATGATTGATCACTATATGGAACGTGTCAAACCCAAATAAGGAACTTTTGTTCCCTTTGTTGTGGTGATAGGTGGTAGTATGGCGGATAAGAAAGAGAGCGTTTTGCAGTTCAGCGAGAGGCTAAAATCAATTGTCCCTGCGGGCTCTGGCCGTGACTTTGCTAAGAGGGCTGGGATTGGCTACAGCACTGTCCATAACTACCTACAGGGCGTCTCAAGCCCGACTCTTGAGAATCTTGTTTCGCTCGCTAGAGCTGGGAATGTCTCCGTGGAGTGGCTGGCGACAGGCGAAGAGTTTAAGAGGGCTACCATGGCGGTAGCTCAGGAAGCAGGGAATGGCAGGATACTAAAAATTCCTTTCTTAGATAAATTAGAGTTCCTTTTTTTGGATTTAGAGGCCTTTCCTGCTCTTCAAGATAAAGCAGACAGTCTTGCTGCTATGCAAGTAGATAGCGATGTGATGGAGCCAACGTTTGGCGTAGGGAGTGTTCTAGTTCTAGATCAGGGCCAGAAAGACCTCAGGGATAGCAAAGTCGTTGTGCTCCGTAAGGGAGGAAGCTACTTGTACAAGAGGGTGCAGATAGTTTCTGAAGGGTACAGCTTGCTTAGTGATAACAAGCAATATAACGAAATGATTGTTACGGATGAGTCTCTATGTGGTTTCGAAGTTTTAGGAACAGTGATTGCTGTTTCAAATATATTAAATTGATATTGGCTGAGCTGTTGATGACAAAAACACAGAGTAACTTTACTAAGTTACTAATGAATAATACGGAAATAAATTGCTAAATGTGTCTGTTTGATTTTAGATTGTACTTGTATGAAATTGACTCACTAGTGTTTTTTATTTTTGAATCATGGTGCACCCAAACTTCATATGATGCACCACTTTTAAAACGCACCTCTCCAACAATTATATTTTTGGTTTCTTTTCTACAAACAATCGAACTTATATGCCGTCTGAAAATCATGTTCTGTTTAGTTGGGTTATCACTAAACGACAATGCATCCCTCAGCGTTACTTTAGTATCTCCTTCGCTGAGGGATTTTTGAGCTTGAAGTTGTTCAAGTTCAGATTCACCCTCTTCAATGTCTTCGTAGATTCTTTGAAGGATACGAGTTTTTCCTTTGTTCACTACTCGCATAGCTTCCAAGTCAATCAGTAACTGCTCTAGTTCAGTAATCCTTGGTGAGTTATCTATAACATTACTTTTGTGGGTGATTTCTTCCATGGATAGTGTGCCTAACTGTTTGATTAGATAGAAATCAATATTTTTATAGTAACCTTTGTATGTACAAGTTCTGTTTTGCATTCCAGAACACACTTTATAGTAATCATCCCCACGTTTTTGTTTTGCAACAAGTGGCTTCCCACATTGGCACTTTAAGAGATTACTGAAAGGCCCCACAGTATTGTATGAAGTATCGTCTTTCTTCTTTTTGATTGTGATCAGCTCAAACTCAGCAAGGGTACAAATCTTGGGATAGAGCCCCGCCACTGTTTCAACATCTTTGTATTCACCATCCCTTGCCTCAAAGTACGTCTTTGCACCATAGAGGATCGTGTTTTTCAGAATGTTGCGGATTACTGCCACTTCCCAGTTTTTACCTTTGGGGCTCTTGATTCCCTCTGTATTGAACTGTCTAACTATTGCTAGGGGGCGAATACCATCAAGGGCCATATCAACGATACGGCGGGCTAGGGGGCCCATATTGTTCAGTATTGGCTTACCGTCCACAACATCAATCCAAAATGGCTGTCGTCCCTGAATTATTCGTTGATTTCTTTTTTGGGTCTTCACGGCTCTAAGACGTTCAGACTTTTTCTGAGATTCCTTGAATGCCAAGTCAGCACTGATCATCAGGGGCAGGGCACTCATTAAATCCTGAATGTTGTCGTTTGTGTAAATCTGGTTGTTCTCTAAAGTAACGAAGGTACAGCCAGTACTAACGAGGGACTTTACCAGAGAGACAACATGATCCCAGCCCTGCCGAGATAGGCGGTCGGTAGCCTCAACGAGTAGCCACGTTCCAGATGGGATCGTACCGTTCTCAACTGCCATCAGAAGGGATTCAAGACCCTCGCGTTTTACATGCCGTTTCCAGCCGGAGAAGCCAAGATCCTTGAACTGACTCTCAATCAGTTCTAAGCCCTCACGTTCACAAAACTTGTATGCGGCTTCTTCTTGTCGCCTGATTGAATCACCATCAGCCTGTTGGCTGCTAGAGAAACGGGAGTACAGGATCGCTTTGGGCTTGCTGGCAGTGGTCATTTTGATAGGTGTCATGGGTAGTTGCCTGTCAGTACTGGGGATTATACCTGTATCCTAAAATAACTAACATCGTGATGATCATCGCACCACTCGGGGTGTTCGGTCTGATGGCGGAAGCCATCGGTACCTATGGCTTCGACGTGCTGACCCTGGTACTCAAGCTGTTCGTGGTCTATGTGGCTGCCATCCTTATCTTTGGCTTTGTGGTCTATCCGCTGCTGGTGATGATGTTCTCCAACACGCCGGTAATGAAGTACCTCTCTGCCATGAAGAAGCCGCAGATCGTGGCCTTCTCCACCGCCTCTTCCATGGCGACCCTACCGGTCAATATGGAGACCTGCGAGCATGACCTGAAAGTGACCAACGCGACCGCCTCCTTCGTGTTGCCGCTGGGGGCCACCATCAACATGAGCGGCAACGCCATCTATTACGGTCTGGTCGCCATCTTCTTCGCGCAGGTTTACAACATCGATCTGAGCGTCGGTGCCTGGGCAGCCATCATTGTGACCTCCACTCTGGGGGCGATCGGTCAGGCCGGTGTGCCGGGCCCAAGCTTCCTGGTGGTTGCCGTACTGCTGGCGGCCGGGATCCCCATCGAAGGGCTGCCGCTGCTGTTCGCGCTGGATCGTCTGTTCGACATGATCCGCACCTCCCTCAATATCACCGGCGATGCGGCCTGTGCTGTCATTGTTGACCGCTTCAGCCCGGAATATGACCCAGAGCGCTGGAACAAGGCATAACTGCTTTGAGCTGGGCTGAGATATAACAGCCCTAATCTGACACTGCGTAACGCGAGCCCCTGCCATGATGGCGGGGGCTTTTTTATATCTGCCTGACAAGTATCAGAGCAAAGGTGTGCACAAGAGATTGCTGACGGATTTAGCTGTGTTGAATGGAGAGTACAGGAGGGGAAAACATCAGTTGTGGGTATGGGCCGTATGGCGTCAACCGGCCTGTTGTAGATGCCGGGGTAGGGGATTGTCAAACGGCGGGTAACAAAAAGGGGAGCCTCGCTCCCCTCGGATATGATTTGCTGCTGGTTCTACTCCATCAGGCCATATGGTTAAACCATCCTGGTTACACCCTTGTGGCGAAAGAAACAGCGTCAACGTGATAAAATCATATCTATGTTGACCATCTCGGCATTATTACTGAAAAGCGCCAGTTGGTGGCGATTAAACAGACATGGCAAAGAGGGCCGGTCCGGATTGATGCCTCTCTATCCGGCTCAGAACTGTGACAGTGAGGGCAGAGAGACAGCAACCAGGGTGAAAAACACCGTGAAAACGGCAGTGACGACAAACTCTTTCATTTTTCTCTCCCTAAGTTGTTGGTTGATGTAGTCAAGATACCATAACAAGGGGGTAAAACAAGGTGTAAGTTGATAAAATAGCTGATTTATGTGCGTGGTTGGTTGAGATGGCTATTTTTGTCATATTGAGCTGATTTTATCACCTGTCATGGCATGTTAGGCATTCAAGATTCTGTTTTTATGGTTATTTCATTTAAATTCAATTAGTTGGTGAGCTGTTGGTTGGTTTGGTGAAGGGTTTTGTATGGAGCTTAAGTGGCATTTTATAAGTTTTCACCCTCGTAATAGTGTCATTGAGGCCATAAAAAGTGTGCAAGGCAATGACTTGACGATTCCTGACGTAGATAGCCCATCCAAAAGAAGTCTATGGAGAGAGTCTGGTTGCCAACCCTTGTCGCACCATCACTTTATCAGTCAGGAGTCTCCGCATTTTTACAGCAATACACTGGGGACATAGGGAGGAGAGCGGTGCATCGGGGGGATACAGAGTGGCAGCTGGCTGTTTAATCACCGCCAATTTCCCCGTTGGCCTCGGAAGAGACATGGCCGCAGCAAGAGTGAGGTGCGCAATAGGCCAGAGGCGTATTCTCTGGCTGGGCTGGGCTGGGCTGGGCTGGGCGCGAGTAGCGATTTGCGTAGCCGGTGCATCTGCGTGAGTCATGTGAGTGCAATACGAGAACTGCGCCGGAGCATGGTTGGGGAAGATATCTGAGTCCCTTCTACAAGATTGAGATATAAAAAGCGGCGTATGACGAGGAGGCTGAACAAGCTCGCTTCAGGGGCGACAGAGCGCAGGTCAACGCAAGCCGGTTCGCAGTGATAAAACATCCACGACAATACCGGAACTCTGTTCGTAGGCTGATGCTGGTTGGTGTGAGGAGGGGAAGGCTGGTGATCAGTCAGATGGCGCAAGGGTTGGTAATCAGGCAACCCGTATGGTGAGGGGCACACAGCGTGCCGATGCACCCGTTTTTGTAAGATATTAAAAAACCCTCCGATGGAGGGTTTTTGTCATCAACAGCCGGTTAAAAGCCGCGTGGCTTAGAACAGGGTGGTGGAGAGGTTGTAAAGCTCCTGATCGAACGGACGCTTCATGTTCTCGATGCAGTCGATGATGTCGTGGTGTACCAGCTCGTTGCGCTGAATACCGACGCAGCGACCACCGTGGCCAGCCAGCAGCTGCTCAACGGCGTAGGCACCCATACGGCTGGACATGATGCGGTCACGGGCAGTCGGGGCGCCGCCACGCTGGATGTGGCCCAGGATGGTGGCGCGGGTTTCACGACCGGTCAGGGCTTCGATGTCTTTAGCCAGGGCGTTCACGTCGGTCACATGTTCACAGATGGTGATGATGGCGTGCTTCTTGCCCTTGGCTTCGCCTTCCTTGATCTGCTTGAGCAGCTTCTCTTTGTCGAAGGCTACTTCCGGCACGATCACATACTCGGCACCACCGGCAACGGCGGCAGACATGGCCAGATCGCCACAGTGGCGACCCATGATCTCGACCACGGAGATACGGTGGTGGGAGCTGCAGGTGTCGCGCAGGCGGTCGATGGCGTCAACCACCACGTTCAGGGCAGTATCAAAGCCGATGGTGAAGTCGGTACCGGCGATGTCGTTGTCGATGGTGCCCGGCAGGCCGATGCAGGGGAAACCCTCTTCAGTCAGCTTCTTGGCCCCCATGTAGGAGCCGTCACCACCGATGACGACCAGCGCATCGATACCGTGTTTTTTCAGGTTTTCGATCGCTTCGGCGCGCACAGCGGGGTCTTTGAAAGCAGGGAAACGGGCGGAGCCGAGGAAAGTACCACCACGGTTCACCACGTCGGAGACGCTGTGACGCTCCAGCTTGACGATGCGATCCTGGTGCAGACCGAGGTAGCCATCATAAATACCGTAAACTTCCAGGCCATGATGCAAACCGGCGCGAACCACGGCGCGAATGGCTGCGTTCATACCCGGTGCGTCGCCACCACTGGTCAAAACACCAATACGTTTGATTTGTTTGGTCATGAGTGCCTCTGGATCTGAGTTGTCAAATACGAATGTTTAAATAGACAAGCCACTTTTACTATATCGGCTTTCATATGGGATGCGGGGGCCACCATAGGAAAAGCGATACAAGAGAGGGGACGAGCCCCTCTCTTTGCCGTAATCAGCGATTACTTGGCAGCGCCAGCGATGATCTGGGAGAAGTCGTCCACTTTCAGGGACGCACCACCGACCAGGCCACCGTCGATGTCCGGCTGACCGAACAGGTCGGCTGCAGTGGCGCCAGTGACGGAACCGCCGTACAGGATCTGTACTTTGGCAGCAACGGCGGCATCAAAACCGGCCAGGTACTGACGGATGTGAGCGTGAACGGACTGAGCGATCTCCGGAGTGGCAGTCTTGCCAGTACCGATGGCCCATACCGGCTCGTAAGCGATAACGGCGTTGTTGAAGGAAGCGATGCCGCAACGGTCGATAACGGCTTTCAGCTGGGTCTCAACCACGTTCTTGGTCACGCCGGCTTCGAACTGCTCCAGAGTTTCACCGATGCACAGAACCGGCACCAGGCCGCCTTTCTGGATCGCTTCGTACTTGGCAGCAACCACGTCGTCAGTCTCTGCGTGCAGGGTACGACGCTCGCTGTGGCCGACCAGAGAGTAGGTGCAACCAAAGGCTTTCAGCATGGAGGGGGCGTTTTCGCCGGTGAAGGCACCAGACTCGTGAACGTCAGCGTTCTGGGCACCGTAGGCAATCTTGCTGCCAGCGGTCAGTTGCTCAACCAGACCCAAAAAGATAACCGGCGGGCAGACGGCGACTTGCACAGAAGGATGAGCGGCAGCAGCCGGGGTCAGTCCTTTGATCAGAGCTTCTACAGAAGCCTTGGTGCCGTTCAGTTTCCAGTTACCCATTACCAGGTGCTGTCTCATCTTGTATATCTCCTAGGCATTTGATTGCGCGACATTATATGAATTGAACCGAGCCCAAGATAGCTGACCCGGCGGCAAATGACGTAATTTTTTTTCGCTTTCCTGATCCAAATCAGGAATGAAACGCTTGATCGCTCATTCGTTAACCTGCCCCCGCAAGCGAGCCCACCATACCCCAATCCATTCGTGGATGGCAGCTTCGGAATACATCAAATAACGCCCTTTGGGCAAATAACTGTAGAGCGGCTGGGGTACCTGGCTCTGCTTGGCGGTGTAGTCGGTGGGGGCCGGCACGGCCTTGAGTCCCTGACCCTGATAGAGGGCCATGGCACGTGGCAAATGAGTGGCCGAACTAACCAGTGCCACCTCTTTTCCTTTCAGATGGCGGCTGATACTGACCGCTTCATCATGAGTGTCTTTGTTGTTTTCAAACAACGTCATTCGCGAACGGGATATGCCAAGGCTCTCGGCCATCCGGGCATTGACCTCGGCATTGGAGAGCGTATCCCCCGATACATAGCCGGAGAACACCAGCTCGGCGTCCGGATAGGCCTGGGCGAGGCGAACCCCTTCGAGGGTGCGGGCCAGGGCGATATTGTTCTGCCAACTGCGCATCGGCACCGCCGGGTCGCTGACATGACCATTGCCGAGCACCACGATGGCCTCGATGTTGGGATGCTGGCTCACCTCGAACGGCGGGTAGGTCTGCTCCAGCCCGCGGGCCAGTTCATAGCTCACCGGCCGCATCCCCATCAGCGCCACAATGAGCAGCGAGAGGGTGGCCAGCAGCTTGCCGGTTTTCTGAAAACGGGTGAACCAGAGCAGCAGCAGGGCGAGCAGCAGCAGGGAGAGGGAGAAGGGGAGCGGCATCAACAGCTGACCAAGCCACTTTTTGAGCACAAACACGGCAGACACTTCCTTGAGTTTTCAGCAAATTCGGGATGTGACAGAATACCTCTCTTTTTTGGGATGGCCACAACCCTGTGGCGCTAATGTTGAGTTTCTCCTTGAAGCACGATCAGAGTTTTGACGGGCGCGCCGACAAGTTCGCTCGCAACATTTACGACTCCACCAAGGGGCGCATCCGCACCACCATTGTCTGGAGCGACATCGAAGCCTGCCTGGCCCGCCTTGGCAACCGACCGCTGCGCATCCTCGATGCGGGGGGCGGTTTTGGCTATTTTGCCCAGAAGCTGGCGGCCATGGGCCATCAGGTGGAGCTGTGCGATCTGTCAGCAGAAATGCTGGAACTGGCCCGCAGCCAGATCGCCGAGAAGGGGCTGGAAGACAAAATCCGTCTCATCCATTGCCCCATTCAGGATCTGAAGCAACACGTGACCGGGACCTTTGATCTGGTGCTCTGCCATGCGGTGCTGGAGTGGCTTGCCGAGCCGCGCCAGACCTTGCTGGGTCTGTTCCCTTTCGTCAATGCCGGGGGCATACTGTCGCTGCTTTTCTATAACCGTCATGGCTTGCTGTTCCAGAGCCTGGTGGTGGGCAATTTTGACTATGTACGCCTTGGCCTTCGCAAGAAGCGCCAGACAGCGCTTACGCCCACCAATCCCCAGTTGCCGGAACAGGTCTATGACTGGATTGGTCGCGGGGGGCTGCGCATCATCGGCAAGACCGGGGTGCGGGTGATCCACGACTATATGCGTCACAAGCAGGATCAGGTGGAGAAGTTCGACGATCTGCTGGCCATGGAGCAGCAATATTGCCGTCAGGAGCCTTTTGTCGCCCTCGGCCGCTATATCCATGTGATGGCCCAGAAGCCGGCCAGCTGATTGCTCGCTGTTCACGTCGATGTGAACCATGTTTTCGATGCTACCGGATGTAGCCGCGAGCACGATTTTGCGCCCAATACAACAACGAGATGACAACATCATGATGAGTACATCCCGTACCCTGCCAGAGCGTTCTTTGCCGGAGCTAGTAGGGTGGGTCAGGCAGGAGGGGTTGGCGTTGAGCCTGCCGACCGACCGGCTGGCCTTTCTGATTGCAATCAAGACCCTGTCCGAAGATGAGTCGGATTTGTCGGAAGCGGCGCTGCACGACGCCTTTGGCTATGTCAGCAGCGCCTTCGGCCAGATGGACGAGACCCTCACCGGTCGCGCCAACAATGCCATCAACGATCTCATTCGCCAGCAGCTGCTGTCGCGCTTCAACACCGACATGGTGGCGGGGGAGAGCCTCTACCGTCTGTCGCGCCTGGGTGTGAGCATCGTCGACTTCTTTATGGATCAGCGTCAGGTTGACTCCATCAAGCTCTCCATTCTGCTCGAACACCTGGCTGCCGAGCTCGACACCGCCCGCAAGGCGGCGCTCGAGACCAACACCCGCGAGCAGTGGGATGCCGAGGTGCTGCCGCGCCTCACCTTCTCGCTGGAAGAGACCTTGGGGCGCATCGATCTCACCCAGCGCGCCATGGATGAGCAGCAGAATCAGGTCAAAAGCGAAATCGCGGCCCTGCTGACCCAGAACTGGGTCGATGCCATTCACAGCTGCGAAAAGCTGCTGCACGAGACCGGCCAGACCCTGCGCGAGCTGCAAGATACCCTGGACGCTGCCGGCCACCGCCTGCAGGCGGGGCTGCTCAACATTCAGGAAGCGGCGCAGGGGCGCGACGATCTGTTCCATGTCGAGGAGCTCACCCACGCCTTGCAAGGTCGTCTTGACGTCATCACCAGCTGGGGTCAGCAGTGCATCGAGCTCTGGTCCCGCTACGACAGACACGTCCACAAATTTATCCGCAACGCCATCGACATGGACAAGAACCGTGCCTTCAGCCAGCGGCTGCGCGAGTCCATCCGCAATTTCGAGCAGCACAACTGGCAGCTGCGGGTGGCCGAAGAGCCCCGTCTGCTGGAGCTGCGCGACGAAACCATCGCCATCCACGACGAGGAGGTGACCGGTGAGGTGCCCCTCGAGATGGAGTACATGGAGATGGTGGACATCAACCAGGAGCTGGCCGAGCGGATCGAGCGCTATCTGGCCCGCTATCCCGAGCAGGGCCAGCAGCTGGATCTGGCCGATGTGCTGCGCGAATACCTGCTGGACTATCCGGCTCATGCCCACTTCGATGTGGCGCGTCTTCTGATCGACCAGGCCGTGCGCCTGGGCCATGCCAGCGGCGAGCGCGAACTGCATCGCCAACCCGCATGGAAACCCATTAACCAAGCTGGATCCAAGGTTCAGGCCTATGTCATTGATCAATACTGAGTTTCCCTTGCCGCTGCGGCTCGCAGAGGCGATTGCCAACCCCTTGTTTCCGCGCATCGACACCGCCTTGCGCTCCGGTCGCCACATCAGTGCCGACGAGTTCGAGCAGCATTCGGCGCTGGTCGAATATCACAGCGAGCTGGAGATCTTCTACGGCCGCTATCAGGTGGAGCTGATCAAGGCGCCGGAAGGCTTCTTCTACCTGCGTCCGCGCCCGAGCTCCGACATCGGCACCACTGTGCTCTCCGAGCTCGATATGCTGGTGGGCAAGGTGCTCTGCTACCTCTACCTGAGCCCGGATCGTCTGGCTTCGGAAGGGGTATTCGCCATGGCCGAGCTGCAAGAAGAGGTGCTGAGCCTCGCCGACGAGAAGCAGCTGCTGCGGATGGTCAACAGCCGCTCCGGCGGTACCGATCTCGACAAGAAGAAGTTGCTCGAAAAGATCCGTACATCCATGCGCCGTCTGCGCCGCCTTGGCATGATCACCGCTCTTGGCAACGGGGATAAATTCCGGGTCAACGAATCGGTGTTCCGTTTCGCCGCCGACGTGCGTTCCGATGAAGATCCGCGCGCCGTCCAGCTGCGGATGATCCAGGAGGGGGAAGCCATCTTCCACGACGACGAAATGCCGAGCAGCGACTCGCTCTTTGATGACATCGAGGCGGATCTCGATGAAGAACAACTGGATCTGGAGGTATAACCGGTGCGAGGCAAGTTCAAATCCCTGACCATGGTCAACTGGAACGGCTTCTTTGCCCGGACCTTCGATCTCGACCAGCTGGTCACCACTCTTTCCGGCGGCAACGGCGCGGGCAAGTCCACCACCATGGCGGCCTTTATCGCGGCGCTCATCCCCGACCAGTCATTGCTCCATTTCCGCAATACCACGGAAGCGGGATCGAGCAGCGCCTCCCGTGACAAGGGGCTCTACGGCAAGCTGCAGCGCGGCCACTGCTATTCCCTGCTGGAAGTGATGAACAGCCGCGAACAGCGGATCTGGGTCGGCGTGCACCTCGAACAGGTGGCCAACCGTGACAACAAGGTCAACATCACCCCGTTTGCGCTGGTGGATGTGCCGGAGAATCTGGCACCGACCGATCTGCTGCTGGAGAAGCTTGATGGCGGCAAGGGGCGGGTACGTGCCTTTACCGACCTGAAAGGGGCGGCCGCCGAGCTGGGGGCGCTGAAAGTCGCCAAATTCAATACGGTGACCGACTATCACAACTTCATGTTCGAGTTCGGCATCACCCCGAAGAAACTGCGTGATCAAAAAGATCGCGGCAAGTTCTATCGCCTGATCGAGGCTTCCCTCTACGGCGGCATCTCCTCGTCCATCAGCCGTTCCCTGCGCGAATACCTGCTGCCGGAGAACTCCGGGGTGCGCAAGGCGTTTGCAGACATGGAGGCGGCCATCTATGAAAACCGCCGCACGCTGGAGGCGATCAAGGAGACGCAAGGTCAGCGGGATCTGTTCAAGAACCTGATCACAGAGACCACCCACTATGTGGCCGCCGACTATGTGCGCAACGCCGCCGAGAAGAGCCGCCTCTCCGAGCTGGCCCTCAAGGCGCGCCAGGAGCTGGCCGACAAGCGCCGCATTCTGGCAGAAGAGAAACAGCGCGCCATCTATCTGGCCGACGAGGTGGAGCAGCTCACCAACCGTGAGAAACTGCTGACCGACGAGCTGGAGTCTGCCTCCGAGCATCTGGCAAAGGTGATGGCGGCGGTTTCTCTGCAGAAGAAGATCGAGATGTATCGCGCCGATCTGGCGGATCTCTCCGACAAACTCGAACAGCAGCAGGCGGTGGTGGAGGAGATCCACGGCCAGCTGCTGGAGGTAGAAGAGCGCAAGGAGCTGGCGCAGGCCGAGGTAGATAGCCTCAAGACCCAGCTGGCCGACTACCAGCAGGCGCTCGATATTCAGCAGACCCGCGCCATCCAGTACCGTCAGGCGGTGCAGGCCCTCGATGCTGCCCGCGAGCAGTGCGAGCTGCCGGGGCTGACCGCCGAACAGGCGAGCGACACCCTGCACCAGTTCCGCGCAGCCGAGCAGAGCCTCACCAGCCGGGTGCTGGGGGCCGAGCAACAGCTGGCACTGGCCAAGGCGGCAGTGGCCGAGCACGAAGCGGCGCTGGCGCTGCTGCTCAGCATCGCGCCGAAAACAGTGCGCGAGGCCGCCTGGCCTACCGCGCAGGCGCTGCTCAAGCGTCACATCGAAGACAAGGCCCGCATTGCCCAGGGGCAGGGGCTGCGCGCTGCGCTGGCTCGCCTCGAGAAAGAGAGCGAAAGCCAGAAGAGTCTCTTCAAGTTGCGTGACGAGCTGCAGCAGGCCTCTGGTCAGCTAATTGCCAGCAGCGATGAGCTGGAGATCTTCCTCGAAGCCCAACGCACCCGTCAGGAGGAGCTCTCCGAGCAGCAGGCGGAGGTGAATCAGCGCCGCGCCAGCCTCGAGCATCAGGGCACCCAGCTGGGCCGCGATATTGCGGAGCTCACCAAGCTTGCGCCACGCTGGCTCAAATCCTTTGAAAAGCTCGAGCAGCTGCGCGAGCAGAGCGGCCTGCCGCTTGCCACCGCCGAAGAGCTTTCGGCCGGTATGCAGACTGTGCTCGACAAGGAGCGCGAGTTCGAGCAGGAGAGCAATCGCATCGCGGCGCAGAAACAGGCGCTGGAGCTGCAAATTCGCAACCTGCAGCTGGGAGCCGGCGAGGCGGATCCCCGTCTTGCCCGCATTGCCGAGCAAGTGGGGGGCGTGCTGCTCTCCGACGTCTATGACGATATCTCCATCGACGATGCCCCTTACTACTCGGCGCTCTACGGCCCGGCTCGCAGCGCTTTGGTGGTGCTCGACCTTGAGGGCGCCATCGAGCGGCTGAAAAAGCTGGAAGATTGCCCGGAGGATATCTACCTGATTCAGGGCAACCCCGACTCCTTTGACGAGGATCTGGTGGAAGCGGACGAGCTGGGGGATGCCGTGCTGGTGCGCACCAGCAAGCGTCAGGTGCGCTTCTCCCGCTACCCCGAGCTGCCGCTGTTTGGTCGCGCCGCGCGGGAAAAACGGATCGAGCAGCTCGACCTTGAGCGCGAAGGTCTCATCGAGGGCTACGCCAAGGCCGCGTTTGAGCAGCAGAAGTATCACCGTCTCTACGGTCACTTCCGCGACTTTATCGGTCAGCATCTGGATATCGCCTTCCGCCCCGACCCCGAAGCCGAAGTGCAGGCCAAACAGGCCGAACTGCGCGCGCTGCAAGGTGCCATCGGTGAGTGCGACAAGCAGCTGGCCGAGGCCAAAGCGGCCGCCGCCCAGCTGACCCGCCATATCCAGCTGGTGCAGGGCATGCTGCCGTTTGCCCACCTGTTTGCCGAGACTGATCTGGCGGCCCGCCTCGAGGCGGCTCACGCCGATGTGGAAGCCCTGAAACAGGCCGAAGCCTTTATCGCCAAACACGGCAAGTCGCTGGAAAAACTGGAATCCATGGTGCAGGTGCTGCGTCAGGATCCGCAGGATCTGGCTGCGCTGCAGGCTGCCTATGATGAGGTGAGCGACCTGCTGGCCGAGCAGAAACGCCGTTGCTACGCCCTCGATCAGCTGGTCGCCCGTCTGCCGCACTTTGCCTATCAGGATGCACAAGACCTGCTGGGCAAGGCCTCCGAGATGAGCGAGCGACTCAAAGAGAAGCTGAAAGCGGCTGAGCTGGCGGCCCGTACCGCTGGCGAGCAGCACAAGCAGATTGCCCAGCGCCACACCGAGGCGTTGCAGCTGCGCACTGCGCTCAACTCCAGCGTCGAGGCCAAGCGCCAGACCCTGACCGAGTTCGAGCAGGAGCTGGCGGCCATGGGGCTGACCCTCTCTGACGATATGGAAGAGAAGGCGCGCGCCCACAAGAAAGAGATCGAAGAGCTGCTGATCCGCACCCGTTCCCGTCGCACCAGCGCCGAGGCCCAGTTGCAGGTAACCAAGCGCGAGATCGAATCCCTTGGCGGTCGTCTCAAGCTCGAAGGCAAGGATTACTACAGCGCCCGTAAATCTCTGGTGGGTCACAAGGCGAGCTGGTCACGGGTGGTGCGTCTGGCGCGGGAGACCGATGTCGAGAAGCGCCTCAACAAGCGTGAACTGGCCTACCTCGACAGCGACGAGCTGCGCTCCATGTCGGACAAGGCCCTCGGCGCCCTGCGGGTGGCGGTGGCCCACGACGAGGCCCTGCGCGATGCGCTGCGACTGTCGGAGGGCAACCGCAGCACCGAGCAGAAGGTCGCCTTCTATGTGCAGGTCTACCGCTACCTCAAGGATCGCATTCGCAACGACATCATCCGCTCCGATGATCCGGTCGAGGCGATCGAAGAGATGGAGATCGAGCTGGCCCGTCTGGCTGACGAGCTCAAGCAGCGGGAAACCCATCTGTCGCTCTCCTCCCACGAGGTGGCGGCCAAGATCACCAACATCATCCGCCGCGAGCAGAACCGCATCCGGGTGCTCAACCAGGGCTTGCAGAACATCGCCTTCGGTCTGGTGCGCGGGGTGCGCCTCAACGTCAATATCCGCGAGGCCCATACCCGACTGCTGACGGCGCTGGCCGATCAAACCGCCATGCACAACGATCTGTTCGCCGACAAGGAGCTCAGCTTCTCCGAGGCGATGGCCAAGCTGTTCCAGCGCCTCAATCCGCAGATCGAGCAGGGGGATCGCAGCTATCAGGTGATGGGTGACGTGCTGCTCGACTATCGCAACTACCTGGAGCTGGAGATTGAGGTGCAGCGCGGGGCCGATGGCTGGCTGCGTGCCGAGAGCGGTGCGCTTTCCACCGGTGAGGCGATCGGTACCGGTCAGGCCATCCTCTTGATGGTACTGATCAGCTGGGAGGAGGAGTCCCGCCGTCTGCGCGGCAAGGATATCGCCCCGTGCCGTCTGTTGTTCCTCGACGAAGCGGCCCGTCTGGATGGCAAATCCATCGCCACCCTGTTCGAGCTGTGCGAGCGGCAGGATATGCAGCTGCTTATCGCGGCGCCGGAGAACATCAGCCCCGAGAAGGGCACGACCTACAAGCTCATCCGCAAGGTGCAGGGCAAGCACGAACACGTGCATGTGGTGGGTCTGCGGGGCTTCGGCTTCGCCGACGACAAGCTGATTGCCTGAGAAGTCTCTGGCCCATCCGACACGGGATGACCGGTAACTAGTTGAAAGGGAGGCATTTGCCTCCCTTTTTACATGGAAGATATGGCAAAGTAGCCGCACCATCGCTGCGGCCTGACAATAAGGCGAGAAGTTGCTTGCGAACATGCCGCCAGTGTCACCGGCTGCATCGAAGATGCAAAAATAGCGCAGAGTGGAAAGAAGAAGAGAGGAGAGGGGAAAGGTGCAACATATCCAGAAAGGGCTGCTGTTATCTCTTTGTCTGCTGTTGGCGGCCTGTAGCAGCCGTTATGACGAGAGCCACGGCGGCAGCTGGCGCGGCTATAGCGAAACCGGCTATGCCAGCTATTATGCCGACCGCTATCACGGCAAAAAGACCGCCAGCGGCGAGCTCTATCGCAACAATCTCAATAGCGCCGCCCATATGGAATTGCCCTTTGGTTCCATGGTGCGGGTCACCAACCTCGCCAACGGCAAGAGCGTAGTGGTCAAGGTCAATGATCGCGGCGCCTTTAAAAGCGGGCGTATTATCGACCTTTCCAAATCCGCCTTCGGCTCCATCGCCAATATTCGCGACGGGATTATCAAAGTAAAAATAGAGGTGCTCTAGGCTGGGTGAACCTGTTTATACACGAAAATGGAAGTTGATGAATGATATTGGGAGGCTGACATCGACCAGTCAGCCTTTCGGTAGATAAAGATATAACATTGATATGGATCAATATTTAATTCAGCTAAAAATGGATTTGTTATCAATGGAAAAAATCGATGATCGTGATTGATATTTATTTTAGCTTATCTCGCCTGTTCGGCCTTACTATGGGGCAAACGGAGGGATTAGTGATGATTATCTATGGTAAATATGGTGGTGCAGCGCTGAGAGCTATTCATCTGATGGTGCAGAATAATTATGGGCATGCCACCGCCTGGGATATGGCTATTGCTGAAGCATTTGGTGGTGATATCAGTACAGGAAAATTCAAAAATAATCCAAAGGTAACTTTTTTGACTCTTTGCAGTCTTGGTTGTATCAGTTGCATCATGCCAGTTCATTATGTAGCTGCGACCAAAACCAGAGCATATGTGTTGGCTGCCATTGATTTATTGTCACACAAGGATATTACCAAACCGATCAATCCCGAGCAGTTATGGCTGGAAGTGATCTCGGCCTGTAAGAGCGGCAAGGTTGTGAAGCATAACAATCAGATGGATGTCATTCTGACACTTTGGTATGCCGGTGTGCTCAATCCCGAGTGGGATAGGGATGCCATCAGGATAGATTATCGACGAATATAAAAAAGCCAAGGTAATGAATACCTTGGCCATGAAACATCAATTGGTTTTGGTCAGGGATGCACTATCGGAGTGTGCGAATGGCTTGCCATACACCATCAGGTTGGTGGTTTGACTGTATTTGAGGAGATCTTTCTCAGAGAAGTCCAGAGTCATCGAGAAATCCGTGGTGGAATCATTAATGGTCATATAATTGCTTTCCGCAATACCGCGCTTGCCCGTCTTGAACTCGATTTTGTTACCCGCTTTGCCTTCAGTGACCACACAGACTGCACGAGGTATACAGTATGAGTTGTAAACAAGCTGATTAGTCTTGTCATAAATCAGATAACCGCGTTGGTCATGAAATTTCCCATTATCACTTTTTCTGAATACTTCCTGCTTGTAATACATGGCTACCAGATATTGTTCGCTGGCATTTTTAGCATCGGCAGCCGGTTCAAAAGTAATGACTTCGTAAAAGGGTTCCACTGCCGGCCCCCCTTTGCCAACTTTGCTACCCTCCTGGCCGGGGGCTACATCTACACCACCAGCATCGGTGCTTTTCCATGTGCCAGCCAACTGAGCTAATGGACCAAAATCCAGACCGTTGATAATAGTGCTGGACTCTGCGTGAGCGAGCGTGGCACAGGTAATTAATGCTATGGGTAAGATAACTTTATTCATTGTGATAACTCCATCACTAATAATGACTTGCGAATAAATATGTTCAGCAAAGTAATTATTATAACGCACCAAGGATGTGGTCAATGATATTGAGTGATGGCGGTTCGTTTTTGTGAGGTATGATTTGCTTTTTCGTGGCTAAATAAATTGAATTTGATATAAGACAATGTTGTATTTTTTCATCGCACTTCCTCAGATATATCGAGATAGAGATAAAGGAACATTGACATGATGCGATGATCATTATGTCTCCGGCGTGAATATTTCACTCAGCCCCATCAATTGAAGGCGATAGCCACTAACTCTGCGGCACCCTGACCCCTTTATCGAGATAGAGGCTGCTGTAGTGGGCGCGGTGGGTGACAAACATAACCTGATGGCGGCTGCCGTCGGAGAGGATAATAAAATCCCCCGCCTGGGCGGGGCTCTGCAAGGTGATCTCCTGCTCGGGGGCGGTCAGGCGATCGACATCTTCCTTGAAGGTGAGGGTGTAAGAGTACATATGGCGCTCCACTGCTGGCTCATATCAAACACTCCGTTGAAGGTAGTTGCTGGCATGGGCACGCGCGGCGCCCGATTGGCGCTGTTAGACCAAATATCAGCGGTGTGAACGTGCGTGGCTTCAGTCGGGTTGTTCTGCTGAGGTGCGCTTGAGGCGTTTACATCAAGGCCATTGGTATCAAAACGATGGTAAAGGGGCGAAAGGGGGATGAAAAAACCGCCTTTTGGCGGTTTCTCTTATTCGATGGGCCCTACTTCAGGGCCTTCTTCAGCTTCTTGATCTTGCCTTCATGCTTGGCAATTTTCTCAAGACGAGCGGCGATCTTCTTTTTGATCTCTTTCTTGCTTGCTTTGGCCATCGGTGGCGCTCCTTTGCAGTGGGGACACATGAGGTGTCAGTGTGGGTCTCCCCTTTGACGTCCCAGAGTGCCACAGGGCTCCTTTGTGAACCAGCACTCTGTTGCTTTAATAGCCAGCTCGCTATAACTGCAAGGGGCTGAGCCAACGCAGCAGTTGCTGGCTTACCTGCGGGCTGCCGAGCAGGGCCATATGGCTGGTGCGATAGACAATCAGGGTATGGGCGGGCAGAAAGGCCAGCTGATGGCGCACCTCGCTGTGCTGGCCGAGGGCGCTGCGTAGCGGCACCAGTCCATCGCCAATCAGCCGGTCGGCCAGCAGGCTGCGCTTGGTAGCAGTGGTCGCGGCGATGGCATAGCAGTTGACGCCGCCGGGCAATGGGAGTGGCGCGCGTGGGTCCTGTGAGAGGACTGCGGGGTCGGGTGGGGCAACGGCATCGATCACCTTGCCGTGGCGCAGATCCTTGATGCCTGCACTGCGCAGCCGCGCCAGCCTGACGAAGGGTTTGCCGTAGGCGGTGGCGGGCAGCAACTGCTCCAGCCAGTGTCCGGCGTGTTCGAGCGGCGCGCCGTGGTGTGGCGTGCCAATAAAGATCATATTGGCAAGGTGCACAGGCCAGGTGAGCCCGGCCTGGCTGGCATGGTGGCAGGCACTGCGGGCAACCAGTCCCCCCATGCTGTAGCCCATTATCGTTATCTCTTTGAGCTCTCCCGGCCAGTGGGCGAACAGTTGCTCCAGCAACAGGGCAAGTTGCTGCCCGTTTTGTGCGATGGGCAGGCCCGAGTTGTAGCGCAGGTAAAGAGGCTGATAGCCAAGCGTGTTGGCAAGTTGCTCTCCGTGATTGACCGGCTTGCCTTGATGCTCGGTCTGCCACTGCAGATCGTTCATGCACAGGCCATGGACCATCAGCAGCACCCGTCCCTCGCGGGGTAGATCCTCCGGCATTGCTTGCCAATCGAGGGGCTTGCCCTGATAGCGCAGGGTCATGGGGGTGGCGAGGGCATTGTGGTGCTCGACCAGCTTGTCCCCCAACACGCCGTTGAGCGTGGCGATCAGGGCTGCACGTTTCGGGGTTTCGGGGATCTGGTGGGGCGGCGGTGTGGCTGGCAGGCTGCTGAGTAGTTGGTTGATACCGCTGCTTAGGGTGTTGGCGGCGCCATGTACCCCCTTGTAGACCAGCCCGGTGATCCCAGCTGTTTTTCCCTCATCCTGTCCCTTGAGCCCCATACCACTCAGTACCGCCTGATGTACCGCTTCGGTGATCTCTACCGCGGCGGGCAGCGCCAGAGTCAGCAGGTGCGCCAGCTCGCGGATATCCGAAAGATGCCAGGAAGAGGATGGCGAGGGGTCTGTGGCGTCGGTCATGGCAAGCCCTTGTGAAAGCGGGTATCGCGTTGTCGTGCCGCGAAGAGCACAGTGTGTCTCTATATCAAACCAGCTTGCGCCCTTTGTGGCAGGTTTACCAGTAACGGGCCATGCATGGCGGGGCTGATAAGAACCGCTTGCGAAGCCGGTCACGGTAATGACAGGGAAAATCACCTCTACTTCATCATATGAAGCCACATGGAGAGGTGAGGATGCCGCTGTTTGATGAGGTACGGGTACAGGATTTGTGTGCACGGTTGCTCGATAGCCAGAACGAAAAGGGCTGCTCCCTTGAGAGTCGGCATGGCCGCGAGTTGAAGGATCTGTTGCAGGCAGTGGGCGGAGTTGAGTCAGTTGGGCGCAGTTCCCGTCATATATTGACCGAAGCGGGGCGGACTTATCTGACCGGACAATTGGCACGGGCAGAGCTCCCCGAACCGGACAAGGGGGAGCTGCTGCAACGTCTGGGAGTGAGTTTGCCTGCACGGCTCAATCAGGCCTGCTTTTATGCCCTCTGGCATGGGGATAGCAAGCATCCGCGGTCAGCATCCCTTGCCGCGCCACTGCTTGCGGACTTGGCGCTCACGCAAAATGAGGTGATCCGCATCCGTACCCTCGAGCCGCTCTCGCTGGTCGATCGGCACGGTCAGCAGCACGATATGACGGCAATAATGGCGCTGCTGGGGGAGTTGGCGTTGCCGGAGCGGGTTTTGGGCACGCTGGCTGCCATCGGCTGGCAGGGGGAGCGGGTCATTACGGTGGAGAACAAGGGTGCCTTTGTCGACTACCCGCTGCAACCCGGGCAACTGCTGCTCTTTGCCCCCGGTCGCAATACTACCCTGGCCAAACAGCTGATCCCGCTGCTGCCTGCGGGCGTGCAGTGGGCACATTTTGGCGACCTCGATCAACGGGGTATCGATATTGCCATCGAGCTGGTGCGCGAGCTACAACGTCCTGCCATGCTCTGGCTCCCCTGTGAGTTGCAACCTTATCTGGAGCACTATGCCCGTCCGGTGCGCACCTTTGCGACGGACAGTGGCAAGGTGCCCTGGCGTGTGACGAAGCAGGCTGATCAGGTTGATGGTCATGGCGCGTCGGCAGGCGTTCCCTGGCTTGAGAAACTGATCACAGACGGGACTTGGCTGGAGCAGGAGGTATTGATTCTGGCCCCTCACTGGCGGAGCTGGTCATTGGACGCGATGGGCAATCAGGGGTGAAACGGGGTGCCCGCGCTCCCCCGTCATTTCGTGGTCAGCTGCTTACTTGGCGTTGATGGGCCCCTTGGTGCCAGCATCATTATCGATCCAGCCATCTTCACCCTTGATACGGCGATCCCCCTGAATGGTGTAGATGACCATGCCATCCTTGAACACCAGCGCGCCATCAGATTTCTTGGCATTGACCTTCTTGTCGTTGACCCACACCTGATCCTTGCCATCGATGCGGATATTGGCCACGGTGGCGCCGGTTTGGGGGAAGGTGGCGATCCAGTTGCCCGCATAGGGGCTGGCGCTGGTTGCCGCGGCCGGAGCATTGCCAACACCGGTAGCCGCGTTCTCAGCCTTGGTTTTCTTGATATCGCAGCCATTAAGCTCGCTCACCTGAGTGCAGCCCGAGCGCTCCAGCTTCTGCTCATAGCTCAGATTCAGACCGCCCTCCGCGGCCGGGGCGGCCGTGCCAAATCCCGCCTTGGCATTTTCCGCTTTGGTTTTGTGAATGTCACAGCCCTGCGCCTCGGTGACCTGGGTGCAGCCGGATCGTTCCAGTTGCTCGGCATATTTGGCGCTGATGGCGTGGGCAGGGGCGATCCCGAGCAGGGTCAGGGTGATGAGCAGAGCAGCATTCCTGGACATAGATAATCCCTCAAAGATGTAAGTCATGCAGGTTCATCCGCGCAGTTGCGGCAGTGAACGTTGGCCTATCCTGAGCATCCGAGACAGATGCGCAGCTGGCGTATTCACGTTAGCACCTTGGGCCAACCGCGCCCAGCAATGTGGCCGGAAGATAAGGCGAGAGGTGATACGGGCGGGGAGCGAAGGGGAGACGAGATAGCAGCAGTGTCAACGCTGGATAGATCCTTCCAAGAGAAAAGGTGTTGCGGGCATTATCATAATGATAACGACAGCCCCGCTGATATCATTTCAGCCCCTGAAACTGACCTTTGATGATAATTCTCACCGATGCCGAGATATCGCCTCTGATTATTATCACCTTGCTATTTTATGGCCTGGCTGATCTGCTCACATTTTTATGGATTAAATCGCTGAAATAGCCACTGATTTTGTGGGTGGCATCACACACTTTCGCCATTTATTAATATCTACCGGCATTTTATTGGTTTGGCATGGTTATTGATTGCCTCATATCGACGCTAACCGACGCGCTCACCCACAACCGGGATGCTGGTGACATCGTGAGTGAAAGGGGAGCTATCCATATCTCATCCAATGATTGGGGCGAACGATGAAAGCAGTTAACGAATTAATCAAAGAGATCAGAGCACTCAAATCCAACCTGCATGAAAAAGATTTTCTGCTGACCTGGGAGCAAACGCCTCAGGAGCTGGAGCTGGTATTGAAACTGGCCGAATCCCTCAAGACCCTGCGCGCCGAAAATATCTGCACCAAACTGTTTAACAGCGGGCTCGGTATCTCGGTTTTCCGCGATAACTCCACCCGAACCCGCTTCTCTTACGCCTCTGCGCTGAACCTGCTCGGTCTGGCCCAGCAGGATCTGGATGAGGGTAAATCCCAGATCGCTCACGGCGAAACCGTCCGTGAAACCGCCAACATGATCTCGTTTTGCGCCGATGCCATCGGGATCCGTGACGACATGTTCCTCGGTGCCGGTAACGCCTACATGCGCGAAGTGGGGGCGGCGCTGGATGAAGGGTTCGAGAAGGGGGTGCTGCCCCAGCGTCCGGCGCTGGTCAACCTGCAGTGCGACATTGATCACCCGACCCAGTCCATGGCTGATCTCGCCTGGTTGCAGGAGTACTTCGGCAGCCTGGAGAGCCTCAAGGGCAAGAAGATTGCCATGACTTGGGCTTACTCCCCCAGCTACGGCAAGCCGCTCTCCGTGCCCCAGGGCATCATCGGCTTGATGACCCGTTTCGGTATGGACGTGACCCTGGCCCACCCGGAGGGGTATGACCTGATCCCGGATGTGATCGAAGTGGCCAAGGAGAATGCCAAGGCCTCCGGTGGCAGCTTCCGTCAGGTCACCTCCATGGAAGAGGCGTTCAAGGATGCAGATATCGTCTATCCCAAGTCCTGGGCCCCCTACAAGGTGATGGAGCAGCGCACCGAGTTACTGCGTGCCAATGACCACGCCGGCCTCAAGGAGCTGGAGAAACATTGCCTTGAGCAGAACGCCAAGCACAAGGATTGGCACTGCACAGAGGAGATGATGAAGCTTACCAAGGGTGGCGAAGCGCTCTATATGCACTGCCTGCCGGCCGATATTTCCGGTGTCTCCTGCAAAGAGGGTGAAGTGACCGAAGGGGTATTCGAGAAATACCGTATCGCTACTTACAAAGAGGCGAGCTGGAAGCCCTATATTATCGCCGCCATGATCATGGCCCGTAAATTCTCCGCCCCGGCAGAAACCCTGGAAAATCTGATTAAAGAGGCGCAAAAGCGGGTGAAATAAATAACGGCAGGGCAGGGTGAATATTCATCCTGCCCACGCTGTCGAACACATTATTTCGAGTTTTCTCCCCGTGGTATCTGAATAACGGATCTTCCGGCGAGGCAGCTCTTTGTCAGGTAACGCCTAGTGAGGTAAGCATGTCCCAATTTTCTTTGAAGATGGATATTGCCGATAACCGCTTTTTTACCGCCGAGCCATCTCCGCTGTTTTCTCGCGCCGAAGCACAAAAGGCTCGCGCTTTTCATAAAAAACTGGCCGGTTATGAACCGACCCCATTGTGCGACCTGAAAGATCTGGCCGCCTATATCGGGGTGAAAAATATATTGGTCAAGGACGAGTCAAAGCGCTTTGGCCTCAACGCCTTCAAGATGCTGGGTGGCGTTTATGCCATCGCCAACCTGCTCTGTGAAAAGTACGGGGTGGCCATCGAGGATTTCTCCTTCGATCTCATCAAACGCACCATCAAGGAGCCGATGACCTTCGCCACCACCACAGATGGCAACCACGGTCGCGGCGTTGCCTGGGCCGCCAAGCAGGTGGGTCAGCATGCGGTGGTCTACATGCCCAAGGGCTCTGCCCAAGAGCGGGTTGACCACATTCTCAATCTCGGTGCCGAGTGCATCGTCACCGACATGAACTACGACGATACCGTGCGCCTGACCATGAAGATGGCCGAAGAGCGCGGTTGGCACATAGTGCAGGACACCGCCTGGGAGGGGTACACCAAGATCCCGACCTGGATCATGCAGGGTTACTCCACCCTGGCCGACGAAGCGGTCGAGCAGATGCAGGGGATGGGCATCAAGCAGCCGACCCACGTGCTGCTGCAGGCCGGGGTAGGGGCGCTGGCGGGTGGAGTGCTCGGTTATCTGGTGGACTGCTTTGGTGCGAAAAACCTGCACAGCATCGTGGTCGAGCCGGATCAGGCCGACTGCATCTATCGCTCCGGCGTGGCGGGGGAGATGGTCAACGTGGGGGGCGATATGCGCACCATCATGGCCGGTCTCGCCTGTGGCGAACCCAACCCCCTCGGTTGGCCATTGCTCAGAAGCTGCACCACCCAGTTCATCTCCTGCCACGACAAGGTGTCGGCGTTGGGGATGAGAGTGCTCGGCAATCCTCTTGGCAATGACCCCCGCATCATCTCCGGCGAATCCGGCTCGGTCGGCACCGGCGTGTTGGCGGCGGTGCGTCACCACCCGGATCGCGCGGCGCTGATGGCGCGCCTCGGGCTGGATAGCAACTCGGTCGTGCTGATCATCAACACCGAAGGGGACACCGATGTGAAGCATTACCGGGAAGTGGTGTGGGAAGGCAAGCATCCTGCCTGCGACTAACTCTCCCGCCAGAGCAGAGACACGAATTGAAGCATTGATCGCGCCTCGCCAACGGGGCGCGGTAACGGGCACAGGGCGCTGTCGACGAACAGGCCGCGCACTCTCAGTTGTTATGGAGAATCACAATGAGCAAGCAAATTCCGTTTGAAATGGTGTTGGAGAAGGCCTACCAGTACAAGGCCGAGATGAGTCAGTTCCTGCGCGACATGATCGCCATCCCGAGCGAGAGCTGCGATGAAGAGCGCGTTGTGCTGCGCATCAAGCAGGAGATGGAGAAGGTTGGCTTTGACAAGGTTGAGATTGACCCCATGGGTAACGTGCTGGGCTATATCGGCCACGGCCCGCACCTGATCGCCATGGATGCCCACATCGATACCGTGGGCGTCGGCAACATGGCCAACTGGAAGTTCGACCCCTATGAGGGGATGGAAGATCACGAGATCATCGGTGGCCGCGGTGCATCCGATCAGGAAGGGGGCATGGCCTCCATGGTCTATGCGGGCAAGATCATCAAGGATCTGGGGTTGGAAGATCAGTACACCCTGCTGGTGACCGGTACCGTGCAGGAGGAGGATTGCGATGGCCTCTGCTGGCAGTACATCATCGAGCAGAGCAAGATCCGCCCCGAGTTCGTGGTCAGTACCGAGCCCACCGACTGCCAGATCTACCGTGGCCAGCGCGGCCGCATGGAGATCCGCGTCGAGGTGCAGGGGGTCAGCTGCCACGGCTCTGCGCCGGAGCGCGGTGACAACGCCATCTTCAAGATGGGCCCGATCCTCGGCGAATTGCAGGAGCTCAGCCACAACCTAGGCAATGACGACTTCCTCGGCAAGGGCACCCTGACCGTCTCCGAAATCTTCTTCACTTCGCCGAGCCGCTGCGCTGTCGCCGACAGCTGCGCCGTCTCCATCGACCGCCGCCTCACCTGGGGCGAGACCTGGCAAGGGGCTCTCGACGAGATCCGAGCCCTGCCTGCGGTGCAAGCCGCCGGTGCCGAGGTCTTCATGTATCAGTACGACCGTCCGGCCTACACCGGTCTGGTCTACCCGACCGAGTGCTACTTCCCGACCTGGAAGGTGGAAGAGAATCACATCACCGTTAAAACCCTCTCCAAGGCTTATCGCGAGCTATTCAACAAGGAGCCGGTGGTAGACAAGTGGACCTTCTCGACCAACGGTGTCTCCATCATGGGTCGCCACGGTATTCCGGTGATCGGTTTTGGCCCGGGTAAAGAGCCGGAAGCCCACGCGCCAAACGAGAAGACCTGGAAAGAGCATCTGGTCAAGTGCGCCGCCATGTACGCCGTGATCCCCATGCTCTATCTGGCCGAGCTGGACAAGTAAGGGGGCTGCCGGGTGGTGACTGTCATCGCCGCCCGGCTGTCGCAAGTGTGGCAAGTGCCCCGTCTGTGTTGAGGCGGGGCCTTGCTGTTTGAAGTGATGTTCGAGGTGGTGGGGATGAAACGGCTGATCAAAAACGGTGTGCTGGTCGATGCGCAGGGTGAATATCGTCAGGATCTGCTGATCGAGCACGGGGTGATCCGCGCCCGTGCCGCCGATATCCAGCCCGATAGCGAAACCGAGGTGATCGATGCCAGCGGCTGCTATGTGATGCCGGGTGGCATCGACGTCCACACCCATTTCAACATCGATGTCGGGATTGCCCGCAGTTGCGATGACTTTTTCAGCGGTACCCGTGCCGCCGCTTGTGGTGGCACTACTACCATCGTCGATCATATGGGATTTGGCCCGGCGGGGTGCAATCTGCATCACCAGCTGGCCCGCTATCACGACTACGCCGCCGATCAGGCGGTGATCGACTACAGCTTTCATGGCGTGATCCAGCATGTGGATGACGCCATCCTTAATGAGATGGCCGCCATGGTGCAGGAGGAGGGGATCAGCAGCTTCAAGCTCTATCTTACCTACCAGTACAAGCTGGGGGACCATGACGTGCTGCGTGCCCTGGCCCGCCTCAAAGAGGTGGGGGCGCTTGCCACCGTCCATCCCGAGAACGATGCCGCTATCGCGGCGCGCCGTGCGGCACTGCTCGCCGCTGGCCATCATGAGCCCTGGTATCACCCGCAAAGCCGCCCGCTGGAGTGCGAGGCGGAGGCGATCGCCCGGATGATCAATCTGGCGGGGCTGGCGGGCAATGCGCCGCTCTATATCGTCCACCTCTCCAACGGATTGGGGCTGGAGTATCTGAAGCTGGCGCGCCGTCAGGGTCAGCCGGTCTGGGTAGAGACCTGCCCGCAATATCTGCTTTTGGATGATTCCTGCTACTACCGGGAGAACGGGGTCGACTATCTGCTCAGCCCGCCGCTGCGCTCACGCCGCGAGCAGGACAAGCTGTGGGTCGGTATCGCTGCTGGCGACATCGACACGGTGGCGACCGATCACTGCAACTTCTCCCACGCCCAGCGCATGACCCTCTCGGGCGGCGATTTCAGCTGCTGTCCCAACGGCTTGCCGGGCGTCGAGAACCGGATGCTGCTGCTGTTTGCCCACGGGGTATTGGGCGGGCGCATCTCGCCGTCCCGCTTTGTGGCCCTCACCAGCGCCAATTCGGCCAAGTTGTTCGGTCTCTGGCCGTGCAAGGGCAACTTGCAACCGGGGGCCGACGCCGATCTGGTACTGATGGAGCCCCGTGGTGACACCCTGATTTCTCACCCACTGCTGCATGACAACGGCGACTACAGCCCCTACGAGGGGATGCGCTGCCCCGGCCAGATCAGAATGACCCTCAGTCGCGGCGAGATAGTCGCTCGCGATGGCGAGTTTACCGGACAACGGGGGCATGGCCGGTTTTTGGCCAGAGCACCCTTTGATCCGGCGTTGGCGCCGGATCTGCACTCGCCTTGTCCCGCGGCGGCAGGCTGACAATCCGTTCGAAACACGCAGAGCAGCAAGGTTATGTGAACAACGAAAGGTGGGCCGGTATTGCGCCGGCTTGTCCCATCACTGGAGATAACAAGATGAAACAGCGTATCGTACTGGCCCTGGGGGGCAACGCTCTGGGCAACAACCTGCCCGAGCAGATGAAGGCGGTGCAGAGCACGGCGCACACCATCGCCGACCTGATCGCTCAGGGGCACGAGGTGGTGGTGACCCACGGCAACGGGCCGCAGGTGGGGATGATCCAGCAGGCGTTCGAAGTGGCGGCCCGCCACGAGCCCAAGTCCCCCCATCTGCCGATGTCGGTCTGCGTGGCCCTGAGTCAGGGCTACATCGGTTATGACCTGCAAAATGCTCTGCGCGAAGCCTTGCTGGAACGCGGCATTCACAAGCCGGTTGCCACGCTGGTGACCCAGGTTGAGGTGGATAAAAACGATCCCGCCTTCCTTGACCCGAGCAAGCCCATCGGCGGCTTCTTCAGCAAGGAGGAGGCCGAGGCGCTGATGGCCAAGGGGGAGCGGCTCAAAGAGGACGCCGGTCGCGGCTATCGCCGGGTGGTCGCATCTCCCAAACCGGTTGATATCATCGAGAAGGATACCGTCTCTGCCATGCTGGCCGCCGGTCAGGTGGTGATCACAGTTGGTGGCGGCGGCATTCCGGTGCTGCGCGAAGGCAATCACCTGCGCGGCGCCAGCGCGGTGATCGACAAGGATTGGGCCAGTGCCAAGCTGGCGGAGCTTATCGACGCCGACATGCTGATCATCCTTACCGCGGTAGAGAAGGTCGCCATCAACTTCGGCAAGCCCGATGTGCAGTGGCTCGATCAGTTGAGCGTGGCCGATGCCAACAGCTTTATTGCCCAGGAGCAGTTTGCCAAGGGCTCCATGCTGCCCAAGGTAGAGGCTGCGCTCTCGTTTGCCACATCTCTGCCGGGGCGAAAATCCCTCATCACCCTGCTGGAAAAGGCAGCCGAGGGCATTGCCGGCAAGACGGGAACCCTTATCTGCCGCTAGGCGTTCCAGCTCGGGTTGAGTGTGATTGCGGGGGCCGACGGCCCCCTTGTTCATTTTGGGGGCGACCATGGTCAGCGGAGGATGAGCGGCGTAAGATGGCCGCCTTCAAGCGCGGGCAAGACGCCGAGAACAGACCCGGCGCAATGAGTGACAAGAGGTGAGTAACAAACAAATGAGTGGAAAGATCAATATGGCGGCGCTGGTGGGATTGATCCTGCTCACCGCCATCTGGAGTTACAGCTGGATCGTGATGAAGCAGGTGATGCTCTACGCGGGGGCCTTCGAGTTCACCGCCCTGCGCTGCCTGTGCGGATCTCTGGTTCTGTTGCTGGTATTGGCTCTGCGCGGGCGCCGTTATCTCAAACCCACCCCGTTTCGCTATACCCTGGCCATCGCCCTGTTCCAGACCTGCGGCATGGTGGGGTTGGCCCAGTGGGCGCTTATCAGCGGCGGAGCGGGTAAGGTGGCCATTTTGAGTTACACCATGCCGTTCTGGGTGGTGATCTTCGCGGCGCTCTTTCTCGGCGAGCGGATGCGCAAGCTGCACTATCTGGCGGTCGGGGTGGCGGCCTGCGGGCTGCTGCTGGTGATCCAGCCCTGGTTGCTGCATCTTGAATCCCTCAAGAGTGCGCTCTTGGCGATCCTCTCCGGCATCTGCTGGGGGATCAGCGCCATCATCGCCAAGCGGATGTATGCCCGCCATCCCGGGGTAGATCTGATGTCCCTCACCACCTGGCAGATGATCTACGCAACCATAGTGATGGCGCTGGTGGCGGCGCTGGTGCCGGAGCGCCCCATCGACTGGCAACCCTACGTGATGGGGGCGCTGGCCTATAGCGCCATCTTCGCCACCGCCATCGCCTGGAGTCTCTGGCTGTTCGTACTGAAAAAACTGCCGGCGGGTATTGCCAGCCTCAGCACCCTGGCGGTGCCGGTGACCGGTGTGCTGCTCTCCTGGTGGCTGCTCGGCGAAAATCTGGGGCCGGTGGAGGGGAGCGGTATCGCCCTTATCGTACTGGCGCTTCTCGTCATCAGCCGCAAGGGCAAGCGCTCAGTGGTGTCGGTGGCGGGGGAGACCCGTATCAAGCACGGCTGAACCGATTGCCCGCGAAGAGATAAAGAGGGCCCGCCATCATGGCGGGCCCTTCTGGTTTTAAGAACACTCTCTTATCTGCGCTGGGCCAGATGCATCATGGCTTCCAGCACGGCGCCGCCGATGGCGCGTGCCTTGTCCGATACCGTAGTGGCGTCGGCCCGCTCGCCTCTGGGGTCGATGTCACCGATCTTGAAGCCGACGGTCACCTCGATGCCATCGCTGAGCAATCCCCGTACCATGCCGGAGAGCGGCGCTATGATGGGGGCGTCTCCCACGTGGGCGATCACATCCCCCTCCTGCACCAGATCACCGAGCTTGATAATGCTCTTCATCACTCCGGCGACGGGGGCGCGCACCACCCGGCGGGCGGAGTGCCCCTCGATCACCCCGGGAATGCCGGTATTGGGCTGGGCAGGGCCCTGATAGATGACCCGGCCCAGATGGTGGCCGCGGTTGGTCTCGATGACCGCATCGCAGTCGCGCCCTGCCTCAAACCCCGGGCCAAGGGCCACCGTGATGGGTGCCATCTCCTTGTGGGTGCCGAGGTTCTGCTTGGCGAGGATGGCATCCACCAGATAGCGGGGCTTGAGCTCGGCGAGGGTGGCACAGTCAGGGTCAACCAGCAGCGGAATGATGCCCCGATCCAGCAGCTCGAACGCTTGCTCAACGCTCTCGACCCGCTTGGCGCGCACACCCTCGACACTGGTTTCGCCATCGAACATCCCTTGCGCGAAGGCGACGGTGCGGCGGATCACCGTGGGCTTGTCGAGATCCAGCATCACCACCTTGAAGCCGGCATTGTGCAGGCGCAGCGCCACCCCGGTGGCGATATCGCCGGAGCCGCGCATCACCACCAGCTGATCCCGCTTGAGGCGCACATCATCCTGCATCAGCCCACCCGATTTGCCGTTTTTCACCTGCAGCAGCTCGGCGAGGATGCTGATGGCGATCTCCTCGGGGGTTTCGGCACCTATGTTGTAGCCGATGGGGGCGTGCAGCCGCTGCAGTTGTTCCTGGCTCACCCCTTGCTGGCGCAGGGCCTGGGTGAAGGTCTGTACCTTGCGCTTGCTGGCGAGCAGCCCCAGATAGGCGAGGGGGCGATTGATGAGCCGCTCCAGCGCCTCCTTGTCCTGATGGTTGGTGGCGATGATGACGAAGTTGGCGGGCTCGATGGCCAGCGCCTCGATCACCGCGCTGATGGTATCGGCCTGTTTGAGATGGGTGCCGGCGGGGAAGTGATCGGGGTTGAGGCTCCCTTCAAAACAGTCGCCCACATGGATATCAAAACCCAGCGGTGCGGCGGCATGGGCCAGCGCCCGGTTGACGTGACCAGCACCAATGAGCACCAGTCGGGGGCGCAGGCCATAGACATCGATATAGACCGACATGGCGCCGCCGCAATCCGACCCTACCGCATGTTCACCGTTACGGGCCATCCTGCCATGGAAGATGCGCGGCTTGCGCTCGGCAATGGCGGCCATCGCTTCCTCGATCACCAGCCGCTCGATCATGCCGCCGCCGATGGTGCCGAGGATCTGGCCATCGGCCATCACCAGCATCTGGGCCTGATGGCGCGGGGTGGAGCCCCGGCTCTCGATGATCTGGGCCATGGCAAACGGCGTGTTCTCCTGTTCCAGTCGGGCTGCGTGTGCAAACAGATTCATAAGGTACCTCTTCTTATCCTTAAACCATCATGGGCGAGGCGGCTGAGCCTCATCCTGAGCGAAGTAACCGAGTGCGTGGCGAATGGGCTGTGGCTCGCGAACCGCCCCCTGCCAGATGGCATGGATCTCGGGGTGGCGGCTATGCAGCTTTATCAATTCATCGAGCCACGACGCCTCATTTTGATAATCCCCATTGATAAACCAGATCCGGCGCGCCCTGGCCGGGGTGCCCTTGAACAGCCCCTCGGGGTGGCAGAGCAGCTGGTGAAACAGGGCCCAGTCGAGCGGGTCACCGGCCTCTATCCCGCACAGGGCCTGAAGCTCTGCCCAGCGGTGGATCTGCTGCGGGTCGGCCTTGGCCCCCACCATGGCGCCGCCTGTCAGGGCGATTACCCAATCACTGCTCTGGGGAATGCAAGGTTCGTGCAAAGCGGGCACTTTCAATAACTTGTGATGGGCGCCATCCGCTTCGACCAGGATCAGATCGAAGCGCTGCTGCCCCTTGATGAGATCAATCTGCTGGGGTGTGGGGCCGGCCACCTTGCCGGTGCGCTCGTCGAGATGGCTGAACAGGGCAACCAGCGCCGGGCCATCCGGTAGCGCCTGACAGCGGGTAAGTTGACGAACGGGATCCGTCTCGATAATCAATTCCCGATAGTGTGACGGGGCAGGCAGAAACATCCGGGTGGTGGTGGTAATTAGCACCCTTTTACCCTGTTGATAAAAATATTCCGCCAGCCAGAATAGGGTGCTGGTTTTTCCACCGGCGCCGCAGAGGCTAATTAAGGTGGTATGGCTATCAATATTTTTGGTGAGCGGGTTTAATAGCGGATCTATATCTGGAAATGCGACAGCAACAGCGTGTGGGTGCGACATAATGACGACCAAAATAAATATCGAAGGGAGTGGGAAACAACGTTGCCAGGAACAAGTGCAGTGTGACTGTATAATAACGGCGGCGGGTTTATCTTCCCGAATGGGTACTTGGAAAATGATGCTACCTTATTGCCAGGGGACAATGCTTGATGCAAGTCTCAAAAATGCCCTGGCTTTTTGTCAGCGGGTTATTCTGGTGGTGGGCCATCGTGGCGAGGAGCTTCAAGCCCGCTACGGATCACGGCCGGATATTGTTGTCGTGCACAATCCCGACTATCGGCAGGGGCTGGGCAGCTCCATCCGCTGCGCCCTGGCGGCCAGTGACGCTGACTACCTCTTTATCAGCCACGGGGATCTCCCCTGTATCCCGCGCGATGTCTATCAACAGCTCTGGCAGGCACGGGGCTGTGAGGCTCTTTTCCCCACCTGGCAGGGGGAGGCGGGCCATCCGGTGTTGCTGCCAAAATCCCTTGCCCGTGAGTTGGCAGCGGCCCCGGTGCAGTCGTCGGTACGGCGCTGGTTGCACGGGCATCCGCACCGTATGGTACCCGTCGACAGCCCCGCCATCCTGTTTGATGTGGATACCCCGGAGCGCTATCAGGCGCTGCTGGGTGGCATTCTTGAAAATGAGAGCGAGCCCACGAAATAACCCGGTTTAAAAAGATAACGGGGAGATAAATGGCGTATCAAAGTGATATTTCTCGCACTTGATCTGATAGGGCGAGTTCTTTTTGAACTGCTCATTAAGTAAATTCCAGAGTGATTGATAACTACTCGCAATACCCATAATGGTGGCATCGTAAATTATCTCCATTAATTGGAGCTGTCTCACGCTTTTACCGTAAAAAATAGTTTTGTAACTGTAGTGGCCTGATTGTTGCTCTTCTCCTTGCCAAGGGGGAACACCTGTGCGGGATACCCCATTTATTCATGCTGCCAATGGGCAGAACAGCTGCAAGGAGATAGCCATGGGCGATATTATGCGACCCGTTCCGTTCAAGAATCTGCTGACCCGTATTTTTGCGGAATATAAAGAGAGTCAGAGCATTTTCGGTATTCCCGCCGCGCAATTCTATCGCAAGCAGGACGAGCGCAAGATCAAGGTGTTCGGTGAAACCTGCGAGACCCCCATTGGCCCGGCAGCCGGCCCCCATACCCAGTTGGCCCAGAACATCGTCACCTCCTGGCTGACCGGCGGGCGCTTTATCGAGCTCAAGACGGTGCAGATCCTTGACCGTCTCGAACTGGAAAAGCCCTGCATTGATGCCGAAGACGAGTGCTTCAACACCGAGTGGTCCACCGAGTTCACCCTGCCCAAGGCATTCGACGAGTACCTGAAGGCCTGGTTTGCCCTCTATCTGCTGGAGGAGGTGTTCGACCCGCGGCTCGACGGAGAGGCCAAGTCCTTCATCTTCAACATGAGCGTGGGTTACAACCTAGACGGCATCAAACAGCCACCGATGCAGCAGTTCATCCACAGCCTGATGGATGCCAGTAGCAATCCGAAATTTGCCGAGTACCAGCAGGTGCTGCGCGAGCTGGTGGCCGACGAGCAGTTTATCGCCGAGCTGGGGCTGGGGGCGCGGCGCGATCGCCTGCAACAGCTGGTGGAGCGCATCCCGGCCAATCTGGTGCACGGTGTCACCCTCTCTACCATGCACGGCTGTCCGCCGAACGAAATTGAGGCCATCTGCCGCTACATGCTGGAAGAGAAGGGGCTCAACACCTTCGTCAAACTCAACCCGACCCTGCTGGGCTACCCGCGGGTGCGCGAGATCCTCGACACCTGCGGCTTTGATTACATTGGCCTGAGCGAAGAGTCGTTCGATCACGACCTCAAGCTGGAGCAGGCCAAGGCGATGCTGACCCGTTTGATGGCGCTGGGGGCCGAGAAGGGGCTCACCTTCGGGGTCAAGCTGACCAACACCCTGGGCACCATCAACCGCAAAGGTGCGCTGCCGGGGGATGAGATGTATATGTCCGGTCGTGCGCTGTTCCCGCTCTCCATCAACGTGGCGGCCGTGCTGTCTCGCGCCTTCGATGGCAAGCTGCCCATCTCCTACTCCGGTGGTGCCAGCAAGTTCAATATCGCCGAGATCTTCGAGACTGGTATTCGTCCCATCACCATGGCCACCGACCTGCTCAAGCCGGGTGGCTATCTGCGCCAGCTGGAGTGCCTCAAAGAGATCGACGCCTCCGATAGCTGGGGCATGAGTCAGGTGGATGTGGCCAAGCTGGAAGCGCTTGCCGCCAAGGCCCTCACCATGGATTACACCCAGAAGGAGTGGAAGTCCGACGATCGCATCGAAGTGGGTGGCGGCCTGCCGCTGACCGACTGCTACGTAGCGCCCTGCGTCACCGCCTGCGCCGTGCATCAGGATATCCCCGAGTACATTCGCCTGATGGGCGAGGGGGAGTATGTGGCGGCCCTTGAGCTGATTTATCAGCGCAACGCCTTGCCCGCCATCACCGGCCATATCTGCGATCACCAGTGCCAGTACAACTGCACCCGTCTCGATTACGACAGCGCGCTCAATATCCGCGAGCTGAAAAAAGTGGCGCTGGAGCGCGGCTGGGAAGGGTACAAGGCGCGCTGGCATAAACCGGCAGGCAGTGGTGACAAGCACCCGGTTGCGGTGATTGGTGCTGGTCCGGCCGGTCTCTCCGCCGGTTACTTCCTGGCCCGTGCCGGTCATCCGGTCACCGTGTTCGAGCGCGAAGCGGATGCCGGTGGCGTGGTCAAACACATCATCCCCGAGTTCCGCATCCCGGCCGAGCTTATCCAGCACGACATCGACTTTGTCGCCGCCCACGGGGTCAAGTTCGAGTTTGCTTGCGATCCGGCGCTCACCGTCGACAAGCTGCACGCCCAGGGCTTTACCTATGTCTTCGTCGGCATCGGCGCGGACAAGAATGGCGGCATGCGCCTCGAAGGGGGGCACGAGCGGATTTACAAATCCTTCCACTTCCTGCGCAGCTTCAATCAGGGCAAACCGCTGCCGCTCGGCCGCCATGTGGCGGTGATCGGCGCCGGCAACACCGCCATGGACTGCGCCCGCGCCGCCCTCAAGGTGCCGGGTGTCAGCGATGTGACCGTGATCTACCGTCGCAGCGAGAAAGAGATGCCTGCCTATCGCGAGGAGTATCTCGAAGCGGTGGAGGATGGGGTACGTTTCTGCTTCCTCACCAATCCGGAACGCTTTGAGAAAGATGGCAAGCTCACCGTGCGGATGATGGCACTGGGGGATCCTGACGAGCAGGGCCGCCGCCGTCCGGTGCCCACCGAGCAGACCGAAGTGATGCAGATGGATGCCCTGATCACCGCCATTGGCGAGCAGCCTGACTGCGAGGTGCTCAAAGCGATGGGCATTCCTCTTGGCAGCGATGGTTGGCCCGAGGTGGATAGCCAGACTGGCGAAACCAGCCGTCGCAACGTCTTCCTGATCGGTGACGTGCAGAGCGGCCCGTCCTCCATCGTCGGTGCCATCGGTGGTGCCCGCCGTGCCGCGGATCTGGTGCTCTCTCGCGAGCATATCGCCAGCCAGCAGAGTGAAGTGACCATCCAGCCGTCGGGCAAGGATGAGATCTACCGCCGCAAGGGGAGCATCGCCGTCACCATGGTTGACAAA
The DNA here is from genome assembly GCF_019047085.1 of Aeromonas sp. FDAARGOS 1404. NCBI lineage: Bacteria > Pseudomonadati > Pseudomonadota > Gammaproteobacteria > Aeromonadales > Aeromonadaceae > Aeromonas > Aeromonas sp. FDAARGOS 1404. Next base: position 67,514 of record NZ_CP077237.1, on the reverse strand, counting down.
AACGAGCGCGATGCCTTCGTGGCGCAAGAGGCGCACCGTTGCCTCGAGTGCAACTACCTCTGCAGCAAGTGCGTGGATGTCTGCCCCAACCGGGCCAACGTCGCCATCGCGGTGCCGGGCTTCAAGGATCAGTTCCAGACATTGCACCTGGATGCCTACTGCAACGAATGTGGCAACTGCGCCCAGTTCTGCCCGTGGCAGGGCAAGCCCTATCAGGACAAGGTCACCATCTTCAGCCTGCCCGAGGACTTCGACAACAGCCGCAACCCCGGTTTCTATCTGGCGGATGGTGGCGAACTGCGGGTGCGTCAGGATGGCGAGACCTATCGCCTGACCATAGACGCCCAGAGCCGGATCAAGGATGCGCCAGCGGCCCTTGGCGACATGTGCCGGATCATCAGCCATGTCCATGCCCATCACCACTACCTGCTGGGGGCCGTCGAGGCCTGAGCGAATAACGAATAAGCGAAGGAGCACACCATGTTTATTCTGAAGAACGTCACCGCCGTCCAGCTTGAGCCGACCCGGGTGCTGGAAGGGGTGGATATCGCCATCGAAGGATCGCTTATCAAAGCGGTGGGGCCCAATCTGCGGGCCCTCTACCCGGAGGCCAACTATCGGGAGATGGGCGGCAAGCTGGTGATGCCGGGCATCGTCTGTGCCCACAACCACTTCTACTCCGGCCTGTCGCGGGGGATCATGGCCAATATCGCCCCTTGCCCGGATTTTATCTCCACCCTGAAAAACCTCTGGTGGCGGCTCGATCGGGCGCTCGATGAGGAGTCCCTCTACTACAGCGGCCTCATCTGCTCGCTGGAAGCGATCAAGAGCGGTTGCAGTGCGGTGATCGACCACCACGCCTCGCCCAACTTCATCAAGGGCTCGTTGAATGTATTGCGCAAAGGGTTTGTGGAGGTGGGCCTGCGCGGCATGACCTGCTTCGAAACCACGGATCGCAACGGCGGCCTCGCCGAGCTGCAGGCCGGGGTGGAGGAGAACATCCTGTTCGCCCAACAGATCGATGCGGCCAAGGCCAAGGGGAATGAACCCTATCTGGTAGAGGCCCATATCGGTGCCCACGCCCCCTTCACCGTCCCCGATGAGGGGCTGGCCATGCTGCGCGAAGCGGTGCAGGTCACCGGTCGCGGCCTGCATATCCATGTGGCGGAAGACCGCTACGACATGGCCCACGGCCACCACCACTATGGCAAGGAGCCCATCGCCCGGCTGGACGAGTTTGGCCTTATCGACAGCAAGTCGCTTGTCGCCCACGGTATCTACCTGAGCCCGGCCGACATCGAGCTGCTCAACAGCCGCGATGCCTTCCTGGTGCACAACGCCCGCTCCAACATGAACAACCATGTGGGCTACAACATGCACCTGCCTGAGTATCGCAATCTGGCGCTTGGCACCGACGGCATCGGCTCCGACATGCTCGAAGAGCTCAAGTTCGCCTACTTCAAGCACAAGGATGCCGGTGGCGCGCTCTGGCCCGACAGCTTTGCCCGGTTCCTCTGGAACGGCAATACCCTGCTGGAACGCAACTTCGGCGCCAAATTTGGCCGCCTGGAGCCGGGCTACAAGGCCGACCTCACCATTTGCGATTACGACGCACCGACCCCGCTGGCGCCGCGCAACCTCGGTGGCCATCTCGCCTTCGGCATGGGATCGAACAGCGTCAACAGCGTGATGGTGGAGGGGCGCATGGTCTATCAGGACCGCGAGTTCCCGTTCGATGTCGCGCCCCTTTATGAGCAGGCCAGCAAGGTGGCGAGCCGCCTGTGGCAACGGATGGATCAGCTGGCCTAAGGCCACCTTCCACAGTTTTGGACCGGATTGCCCGCCCTGTGGATCTCCCCGGCGGCGGGCAGCAAGAGTAAGGACGACACATGATTGAGCAATTCTTCCGACCCGAGCAACTGGGTCAGGCTTTGGAACTCAAGGCCAGCTTCGGCAACGACGCCGTCTACATGGGGGGCGGCAGCAAGCTTAACGCCGCCCCGACCCGCACCGACAAGAAGGTCGCTATCTCACTGGACAAGCTGGGACTGAACCAGATTGAGCAGCAGCACGGCCAGCTCCATATCGGCGCCACCGTCACCCTGCAGACCCTGAAAGATGATCCCCGTACCCCGGCCGCCCTGTGCGACGCGCTGGGGTTTGTCTACTCCCGCCATCTGCGCAATCAGGCCACCATTGGCGGCGAACTTGCCTGCCAACAGCAGGATTCCCCCTTGCTGCCGGTGCTGCTGGTACTCGAAGCGGTGGTCGTGCTGGAGAACAACCTGCTGCAACCCATCGACGCCTATCTGGCGGGCCAGCGCAATGCCCTGGTGCTCGGAGTTGTGCTGCCGGAGCCTGAACTGCGCTGCGCCACTCGCCGCATAAGCCGCAACGCCGATGGCTTGGCGGTAATGACCGCCGCCGTGGCCCTCGACAGCATTGGCGAGATGCGGGTGGCCGTCGCTGGCGTCACCCCGCAGCCGATGCGCCTGCGTGATCTGGAGCGCCGCGAACTGCACGATGCCGCGCTGGAGGCCGCCGTAAGCGAGCTGATTGCGCCCCGTGAAGATCTGGCGGGCAGCATAAGTTACAAGCGGTATATCACCGGCGTGGTAGTGGCGGATCTGCTGGTGGATTGCCAGCAGCAGGAGGTGCAAGCATGATGGAACTCAACTTTACCCTGAACGGTGCCCTGCGCACCGTCATCTGCAAGGCCGGTGACAATGCCCAGCGGGTGCTGTTCAACCAGTGCCGGATGCACTCGGTGCGCAACAGCGACGACGGCTTCGGCTTCGCCGGCTCCGACGCCATTCTCTTCAACGGCAAGGTGATCAACGCCTCCCTGCTGATCGCCGCCCAGCTGGATGGATCAGAAGTGCGCACCGCCGAGTCGCTGGGCAGCTGGAACCAGCTCAGTCTGGTGCAGCAGGCGATGGTGGATGTGGGGGTGGTGCAGTCCGGCTACAACGATCCGGCCGCCGCGCTCATCGTCACTGAGCTGCTTGATCGCCATCCCGAGCCTACCCGTGATCAAATCGACGATGCCCTCTCGGGCCTCTTTCACCGCGATGGCGGTTATCAGCAGTTCTATCAGGCCATCGAGCTCGCTTGCTCACGGATGAAGGATCCCGATTACCTGTGCCAGATCGCCCCGGAGTTTCGCGACGATCTGCGCCATATCGGCAAGAGCTGCCCGAAAGTGGACGCCGCCAAGATGGTGCAGGCCAAGCCCTGCTACGTGGAGGATCGGGTTACTGAAGATGCGTTGATCATCAAGATGCTGCGCAGCCCCCATCCCCATGCGGTGATCACCAAACTCGATGTGAGCCGCGCCGAGGCGCTGCCGGGCGTCGTGCATGTCATCACCCACCTCAACTGCCCGGATGTGTTTTACACCCCGGGTGGTCAGAGTGCCCCTGAGCCGTCACCGCTCGATCGCCGTATGTTCAGCCGCAAGGTGCGCCACGTAGGTGACAGGGTCGCCGCCGTGGTGGCCGAGAGCGAAGCGGTCGCGCTGGCGGCCCTCAAACTCATCGAGGTCGAGTATCAGGTGCTGCCAGCGGTCATGAATATCGATGAGGCGATGGCCCCCAATGCACCGCTGGTCCACGACGAGCCCATCGTCTACATGGCCGGGGCGCCGGCGGATCTCGAGCAGCAGAACGCCTGCTCGGTGCGTCGCGGTGACGAGCACATGATCATCAACTTCCCCATCGGTTCCCGTCCGCACGAGAACCTGGCCGCCAGCGTCCATGGCCAGATCGGTGACGTGGCCAAAGGCTTTGCAGAGGCGGACGAGATTGTCGAGCGCACCTACGAATCGACCCAGGCCCAGCAGTGCCCGACCGAGCCACACATCTGCTTCACCTACATGGATGGGGATCGTCTGGTTATTCACGCATCCACTCAGGTGCCGTGGCACGTGCGCCGTCAGGTGGCGCGCATCGTCGGCATGAAGCAGCATCAGGTGCATGTGATCAAGGAGCGGGTAGGGGGCGGCTTTGGCTCCAAGCAGGATATCCTGCTGGAAGAGGTGTGCGCCTGGGCGACCAGGGTTACCGGTCGTCCGGTCACCTTCCGCTACACCCGTGAAGAGGAGTTCATCAGCAACACCTCCCGCCATGTGGCCAAGGTGAAGGTGAAAGTAGGGGCCAAGAAAGATGGCACCATCACCGCCATCGAGATGGATTTTCGCGCCAACACCGGCCCTTACGGCAACCACTCTCTGACGGTGCCGAGCAACGGCCCGGCGCTCTCCCTGCCGCTCTATCCGTGCGACAACGTGCGCTTTACCGTCAACACCTACTACAGCAACATCTGCCCGACCGGCGCGTATCAGGGTTATGGCGCGCCCAAGGGCAACTTCGCGCTGACCATGGCCATTGCCGAACTTGCCGAGAAACTGGGCATCGATCAGCTCGACATGGTGGAGCACAACCGGGTGCATGAAGGGGACATCCTCAAGGTGCTGGGTGCCATCGGCGAGGGCAAGATGCCCACCTCGGTGCCCCATGCGGCCAGCTGCGCCCTCGAACCCATCCTCAAACAGGGTCGCGAACTTATCCAGTGGGATAGCCCCAAACCCGCCGATGGGGATTGGCGCATCGGTCGTGGCGTCGCCATCATCATGCAAAAATCGGGGATCCCGGATATCGATCAGGCCAACTGCATGGTCAAGCTGGAGTCTGACGGCACCTTTATCGTCCACTCCGGTGGCGCCGATATCGGCACCGGCCTCGATACCGTGGTGGCCAAGCTGACCGCTGAAGTGCTGCATTGCCCGCTCGGGGATGTGCATGTCATCTCCGGCGACACCGACCACGCCCTGTTCGACAAGGGGGCTTATGCCTCGTCAGGTACCTGCTTCTCCGGCAACGCGGCCAAGAAGGCGGCCGAGAACCTCAAGGAGAAGATCCTGTTCCATGGTGCCGCCATGCTGGGCGAGCCGGTAACCGATGTTGAGCTGGCGTTCCCGGGCGTGGTGCGCGGCAAGCTGGGGGAGGTGAGCCTTGCCAAGCTGGCCCACAAGGCCGAGACCGGTACCGGCTTCGGCATTCTGGTGGGCACCGCCAGTTACATCACCTCTGAGCTTGCCTTCCCGTACGGGGCCAACTTCGCCGAGGTGGCGGTCAACGTCAGAACCGGCGAGATCCGGCTCGACAAGTTCTACGCCCTGCTCGACTGCGGCACCCCCATCAACCCAGAACTGGCGCTCGGCCAGATCTACGGGGCGACCATGCGGGCCATCGGCCACTCATTGACCGAGGAGATCTGTTACGACGGCAAGGGCATTCCGCTCACCCGGGATCTGAAGAGCTATGGTGCACCCAAGATTGGCGACATTCCGCGCGACTTTCGGGCCTTCCTGGTACCGAGTGATGACAAGGTTGGCCCTTACGGCGCCAAGTCCATCTCGGAGATCGGGGTCAACGGCGCCGCGCCCGCCATCGCTACCGCCATCCACGACGCCTGCGGTGTCTGGCTGCGCAAGTGGCACTTCACGCCGGAGCAGATCCTGCGCGAACTGGGCAAGCTGGAGCAAAAAGTGTCGGTATAACAAAAGAAAAGGTGAGGGGCGGGCGCCAGTTCGCCCCCAGCGCCTGACGGCGGAATGAGTACTCTGCCTACATTCTGTGTGATGGGACAAACACGATGTCTAAAACAACACGCAAGCACTCGGATCTCATTTACGAGCTGGAAGACAAACCCCCGTTTTATCAAACCCTGATGGGCGCAGTGACCCATCTGCTGGCCATTTTTGTCCCCATGGTAACCCCGGCGCTGATCGTCGGCGGCGCCCTGGGTCTATCCACCGAGACCACCGCCTATCTGGTCTCCATGGCGATGATCGCCTCCGGTATCGGCACCTGGTTGCAGGTGAACCGTTATGGCCCCATCGGTTCTGGGCTGCTCTCCATCCAGTCGGTCAACTTCTCCTTCGTGACCGTGATGATCGCACTCGGCGGCGCCATGAAAAAAGATGGCATCCACGAGGAGCTGATCGTCTCGACCCTGCTCGGGGTCTCCTTTGTCGGCGCCTTTCTGGTGATGGGCTCCTCCTTCGTGCTGCTCTACCTCAAGCGGGTGATCACCCCGACCGTGAGCGGTGTAGTGGTACTGATGATTGGCCTGAGCCTTATCAAGGTGGGGATTATCGACTTTGGCGGCGGCTTCTCCGCCATGAGCAGCGGCACCTTTGGCAAATACGAGCACATCGGGCTGGGGCTTTTGGTGCTCTGTGTCATCGTCGCCTTCAACTGCAGCCGAAGCCCGCTGCTGCGGATGAGCGGCATTGCCATCGGTCTGATGGTGGGTTATGCGGTGGCCCTGATGCTCGGCATGGTGGATTTTTCCGCCCTTGAGAACCTGCCGCTTATTACGGTGCCGATCCCGTTCAAGTACGGTTTCTCCTTCGACTTTCACGCCTTTATGTTGGCGGGCACCATCTATCTGTTGAGCGTGCTGGAGGCGGTGGGGGACATCACCGCCACCGCCATGGTCTCCCACCGGGATATTCAGGGCCCCGAGTTTCAAAAACGGCTCTCCGGCGGTGTGCTGGCGGACGGGTTGGTCTCGGTGATCGCCTCGGCCCTCGGCTCTTTGCCGCTCACCACCTTTGCCCAGAACAACGGCGTTATCCAGATGACCGGGGTGGCCTCACGCCATGTGGGCAAGTTTATTGCCGTCATTCTGGTGTTGTTGGGGCTCTTCCCGGTGGTGGGGCGCTTCTTTACCACCATACCGTCACCTGTGATGGGGGGCGCCATGGTCATCATGTTCTCCATGATCGCCATCGCCGGTGGTCGCATCATCATCAGCCACGGCTTCGATCGGCGGGAGACCCTGATTGTTGCCACCTCGCTGGGGCTTGGGCTTGGTGTCTCCTATGACCCGAACGTCTTCAAGGTGCTGCCGGCGGGTATCTACATGCTGGTAGAGAACCCCATCTGTGCCGGTGGCATCACCGCCATCATCATGAATCTGGTATTGCCGCAAAGCCGCAAACGCAAGGCGGCCATCAAGGATGCCGAGGCGGTGGAGGTGATCCAGCTGAGTGACAAACCGGACGTGACCTTCACGGCCCGTCCTGTCAGCACCGCGAACCGCCGCGATGAAGAGGCGCTGGCCGATGCCAAACCGGTCGCCGCCGTCCAGGTCGAACGGGTTTGATGGTCACAACAGAACAATAAAAAGTAGGGGAACGAGGTATGAAATACGACAACTCCGTCAAAGCCGTGCGCGGCAGCTTCTTCGACATCACCCGGGTGGTGGATCAGCCCGAGGAAATTGAGTCCAACGCCCGTCTTATCGAGGATGGTCTGCTGATCATTCGCAACGGATGCATCGACTGGTTCGGTGAGTGGGAGGAGGGGAAGGATCGCATTCCGGCCGAGGTGCGGGTGCGGGATTACCGCGGCAAGATGATAGTGCCGGGCTTTGTCGACACCCACATTCACTATCCCCAGAGCGAGATGGTGGGGGCCTATGGCGAGCAGCTGCTGGAGTGGCTAAACCGCCACACCTTCCCGGCCGAGCGGCGCTACAACGATCTCGAATATGCCCGCGAGATGTCCACCTTCTTTATCAAGCAGCTTCTGCGCAACGGCACTACCACGGCGCTGGTGTTCGGCACCGTTCACCCCGAGTCGGTGGATGCTTTGTTCGAGGCGGCCAGTCGCATCAACATGCGGATGATCGCGGGCAAGGTGATGATGGATCGCAACGCGCCCGACTATCTGCTCGATACCGCCGAGAGCAGCTATGTGCAGAGCAAGCAGCTTATCGAGCGCTGGCATGGTAACGGTCGGCTTCTATATGCCATCACACCAAGATTTGCACCCACGTCGACATCCGAGCAGCTGACGATGGCGCGGCGACTGCGCGAAGAGTTTCCCACCACCTATCTGCACACCCATCTGTGCGAGAACAAGGACGAGATCGCCTGGGTCAAATCCCTCTTCCCGGCGCACAAGGGTTATCTCGACGTCTATCACCAGCATGGGTTGACCGGTCACAACTGCGTGTTTGCCCACTGCGTCCATCTGGAAGAGCAGGAGTGGGATTGCCTGAAAGAGACCAACTCCACTATCGCGTTTTGTCCCACCTCCAACCTTTATCTCGGCAGTGGCCTGTTCAAGCTGCACAAGGCGTGGCGCAAGCAGGTGAAAGTGGGGATGGGCACCGACATCGGCGCCGGTACCACCTTCAACATGCTGCAGACCCTCAACGAGGCCTACAAGGTGATGCAGTTGCAGGGTGAGCGCCTTTCGGCCTATCAGGCTTTCTATCTGGCGACCCTGGGCGGTGCCCATTCGCTCGGGCTTGATGAGAAGATCGGCAGCTTTGCGGTAGGCAAGGAGGCGGATTTCGTGGTACTCGACCCGGTCGCCACCCCGCTGCAGCAGCTGCGTTATGACAACTCCACCACCCTGCGGGACAAGCTCTTTGTGCTGTTGACCCTGGGGGATGACAGATCCATCTACCGCACCTATGTGGATGGCCAACTGGTGCATGAACGGGGGTAGGGGCTGGAGTGGGTTGCCGCGGCGCAGCCCCAACGAATACGGCGGCTGGCGTGCCCCACAGGAGCGCCAGTCTTGCCGCACCACAGGGGATCTCCCCGCATAGAACGTGAAATGGCCCGGTTTTTTTGACCAGCAAGGCAAACGTTTGAGTCAAGGCTGCCTGCCCTGGTCTGTCTGTCGCATCCTCTGCCACCATCGCCTGTTTCTCATCAGACTGGCGCTCGGCAGACCCGCAGATCCTGTCGCCATTTCGTCATGGAACATTCAGGCGCGTGTGAAGGAGTTGGGTATGACCCAAGCAAACAGCAGGACAAACAGCGTGGAACAGCTGGCCAATGATGACGCCAGCCAGAGCGCAGCAAAGCAACAGCCGCTCACGGCTCTTGATCGCTACTTTATGATCAGCGAGCGGGGCAGCAATGTCAGACAGGAGGTGCTGGCGGGCCTCACCACCTTCCTTGCCATGGTCTACTCGGTGATCGTGGTGCCAAGCATGCTCGGCAAGGCGGGCTTTCCTCCCGGCGCCGTGTTTGTCGCCACCTGTCTGGTGGCGGGGTTCGGTTCGCTCTTGATGGGGCTCTGGGCCAAGTTGCCGATGGCCATCGGCTGCGCTATTTCCCTCACAGCGTTTACCGCCTTCAGTCTGGTGCTGGGGCAGCAGATCCCCATTCCTGTGGCGCTGGGGGCCGTCTTCCTGATGGGGGTGTTGTTTACCGCCATCTCGGTGACCGGGGTGCGTAGCTGGATCCTCGACAACCTGCCGATGGGGATTGCCCACGGCACCGGCATCGGGATCGGTCTCTTCCTGCTGCTTATCGCCGCCAACGGGGTGGGGCTGGTGATCAAGAACCCGCTGGAGGGGCTGCCGGTGGCGCTGGGGGCCTTCACCTCGATGCCGGTCATCATGTCCCTGATCGGCCTTGCGGTGATCTTCGGGCTGGAGAAGCTGAGAGTACCGGGCGGGATCCTGCTGGTGATCATCGCCATCTCCATCTTTGGTCTCATTTTCGATCCGGCGGTGAAATATCAGGGGCTGTTCGCCCTGCCGAGCCTTTCGGACGATCAGGGCAAGTCCCTCATCTTCAGTCTGGATATCATGGGGGCCCTCTCGCCGCTGGTGCTGCCCAGCGTGCTGGCGCTGGTGATGACAGCGGTATTCGATGCCACCGGTACCATCCGCGCCGTGGCGGGGCAGGCCAACCTGCTGGATAAGGATGGTCACATCATCAACAGCGGCAAGGCGCTCAGTGCCGACTCGGTCAGCAGCATCTTCTCCAGTCTGGTGGGGGCGGCCCCGGCTGCCGTCTATATCGAATCGGCGGCGGGCACGGCGGCGGGGGGCAAAACCGGCCTGACCGCGACTGTGGTCGGCGGCCTGTTCCTGCTGATGCTGTTCCTCTCGCCGCTCTCCTATCTGGTGCCCGCCTATGCCACTGCACCGGCGCTGATGTATGTGGGGCTCTTGATGCTGAGCAACGTCACCAAGCTCGATTTCGATGACTTTGTCGGGGCCATGTCTGGGTTGGTGTGCGCCGTCTTTATCGTACTCACCTGCAACATCGTGACCGGCATCATGCTTGGCTTCAGCTCGCTGGTGATCGGCCGCATCTGCTCGAAGGAGTGGCACAAGCTCAACGTCGGCACCGTGGTCATCGCCCTGGCACTGGTGCTCTTTTATGCTGGGGGGTGGGCTATTTAGGGATAACCCTCCCGTTTGGGGTCGCTCTGGCGGCCCCATTTTTATATCTGCGGCGCTCTGACCGTCAACGCTGGTTACCATGCCTTAGCCGCTGGTGCCATCGCGATACCATTTTGATAAATCCCCCTACCAGATTGATAGGCTTCCACCTTTGCTCTCCTCGCTCTGCCGTTTTTTTCACCGCTGATGTGCCCCGTTTGCTCAGGGGCTGCCCTTGGCTTGTCGCTGCGAGCCAACAAAAGCGGGCTAGATGGGATCCCCTTCACACTTCTCCCCATTCTCCTGACGATGGCGGGAAACAGGCGCATATCTTGCTGTTTTTAATGCCGGTTCCAGATTTTTCCATTCGAAAAAGGACTTGCATATGTCCATAGGATTACCGCTCAAGCGGGTGGATGCCGAGGCCAAGGTGACCGGCAGTGCCCGTTATACCGATGACAACATCATGCTCGGCATGCGCCACGCCAAGTACGTGCGCAGCAATATCGCCCACGGCAAGGTGCTTGCCATCGACGCCAGCGAGGCGCTGGCGCTGCACGGGGTCGAAGCCGTGTTCACCCATGAAGATGTGCCCACCACCTGTTTTCGCACTGCCGGCCACGCTTGGTCCCTCGATGAGGCCAAGCGGGATGTAAAAGACCGCCGTCTGCTCACAGACCATGTGCGCCACTTCGGCGATGGGGTCGCCATCGTGGTGGCGCGCGATCCGCTGGTCGCCGAGAAGGCTGCCGCCCTGGTCAAGGTCACCTACGAGCCGCTGCCGGTGATGACGGATGCCCACAGTGCGCTGGCCGAGGATGCTTATCCCATCCATCCGAATGGCAACCTGCTGCGGCAAAGCCAGATCCGGGCGGGTGAGCCGGAACAGGCAATCGCAACAGCGGATCTGCAGTTCAAGGCGCACTATCAGACACCGGTGGTACAGCACTGCCATCTGGAGACGGTGACCTGTTACGCCTATATGGATCAGCCGGACCACATCATAGTGGTCAGCAGCACCCAGATCCCCCAGATTGTGCGCAGCCGGGTGGCCAAATCCCTCGGTCTGCCCTGGTCGAGCGTGCGGGTGATCAAGCCCTATATGGGCGGCGGCTTTGGCAACAAGCAGGATGTGCTGGAAGAGCCGATGGCGGCATTTTTGAGCTACAAGCTCGGCGGCGTGCCGGTCAAGGTTACCTTGAGCCGGGAGGAGTGCTTCTTTGCTTCCCGCACCCGCCACGGCTTTGCCATCGACGGCATCATCGGTATCAACCGGGATGGCATCCTCAAGGGCTATCAGCTCGACGTGCTCTCCAACACCGGTGGCTATGCTTCCCACGGCCACTCCATCGCCAGCGCCGGCGCCAACAAGATCAGCTACCTCTATCCGCGCAGCGCCTTTGGCTACGACGCCAAAACCTTCTACAGCAACCTGCCCACCGCCGGTGCCATGCGCGGTTACGGTGCGCCGCAGGTGGTGTTTGCCCTTGAATGCATGCTGGATGATGCCTGCGCCGAGTTGGGTCTGGATCCGCTCGAAGTACGCATCGCCAACGTGGCGCGCGAGGGGGATGTCAATCAGGTCAACCAGAAGACCATCTACAGCGCAGGGCTCCCTGAGTGTCTGCGCCGGGGCGGCGAGCAGTTCCAGTGGGAACGGCTCAAGGCCGAATGTCTGGCGCAGGATCCGGCAAGTCGGGTACGCCGTGGCATCGGGGTTGCGTGTTTTAGCTACGGCTCCAACACCTACCCGGTGGGGGTCGAAATTGCCGGCGCCCGCATGCTGCTCAATCAGGATGGCACCGTCAATCTGCAGATCGGCGCTACCGAGATAGGACAGGGGTCGGATACCGTCTTTGCCCAGATGGCGGCCCAGACGTTAGGCATTCCGTTTGAGCAGATCCGGGTCATTTCGACTCAGGATACCGACATTACCGCCTATGATCCGGGCTCGTTCGCCTCGCGCCAGAGCTATGTGGCAGCCCCCGCCATCCATCAGGCGGCGCTGCAGCTGCGGGCGCGCATTTTGTTGCTGGCAGCCCAACTCTGCCATCAGGATGTGGGATCGCTGACCCTGATCGACGGCTACGTGGTGCTGGCCGGTGCGCCGGACAAGGTGCTGATCAGCGTCGCCGAGGTGTCGGTCAATGCTTATTACCATCTCACCATCGGCGGCCAGATCACCTCGGAAGTCTCCCACAAGACCACCACCAACCCGCCGAGCTTTGGCTGTACCTTTGTCGATCTCAGCGTCGATATCGATCTCTGCAAGGTGACCATCAATCGCATCCTCAACTTGCACGATGCGGGCAAGATCCTCAATCCGCAGCTGGCGGAGGGACAGGTGCATGGCGGCATGGGGATGGGGATCGGCTGGTCCCTGTTCGAGGAGATGATCATCGACGCCAAGACCGGTGTGGTGCGCAACCCCAACCTGCTCGACTACAAGTTCCCCACCATGCTGGATTTGCCGGAGCTTGAATGCGACTTCGTGCAGACCTACGAGCCCCAGTCGGTCTATGGCCACAAATCCCTGGGGGAACCGCCTATCATCTCGCCGGGCCCCGCCATCCGTAACGCCATTCGCATGGCGACCGGCGTCGCCATCAACGAGCTGCCCATCACCCCCAAGACCCTGTTCCGGGAGTTTGTCGCGGCGGGTTTGATTGGCGAGGGAGCAGGGGAGGAGCAACACCATGTTTGATATTGCCCGTTACTACAAGGCGCACAGTGTGGCCGAGGCGGTCGCCCTGCGTCAGGCTGACCCCGAGGCGCGTTTGCTGGCAGGCGGCACCGATGTGATGATCCAGCTGCATCACCTCAACGCCGCCTATCGCCATATCGTCGATATTCACGACTTGCCCGAACTCAAAGGGGTGAGCGAGTTGCCGGACGGATCGATCCGTATCGGCTCCGGCACCACCTTTACCGAGCTGATTGAAAACGAGCTGGTGCAGCGCCGCCTGCCGATGCTGGCTGAAGCGGCCGCCACCATCGCCGGGCCGCAGATCCGCAACGTCGCCACCTATGGCGGCAACATCTGCAACGGCGCCACCAGTGCCGACTCGGCGGCGCCTACCGTGGCGCTGGAAGCGGAGCTGGAAATTGCCGGGCCCAATGGTACGCGCCGCATCCCCATCGCCGGATTTCATACCGGCCCCGGCAAGGTGGCGCTGCAACCGGCGGAGATCCTGGTGGCGTTTCACTTTGCCCCGGACGCGCACACCCAGGTGGGCTCCCACTACTTCAAGTACGCCATGCGCGATGCCATGGATATCGCCACCATCGGCTGCGCCGCCTACTGCCAGATTGAGGATGGTCACTTTAAGCGCCTGCGGCTGGCCTATGGGGTGGCGGCCCCGACACCGGTGCGCACCCCTCACGCGGAAGCGGCGGCCGAGGGGCAACCGCTGACTCGCGCCACACTGGCAGCGATTGCCGAGGCTGTGGTAGCCGATGTGGCGCCGCGATCCTCCTGGCGGGCAGAGAAGGAGTTTCGCCTGCACCTTATCAAAACCCTGGCGCAGCGGGTGGTCGCCTGCGCAGTCGAACGTGCCGGAGGGAAGATCCTATGATGCAACCGCAAAGCTGTCCCGCCGTGGAGATCCAGTGCGAGATCAACGGCAAGCCTTACTCCTATGCAGTGCCGCCCACCATGTCGCTGCTCCACTTCCTGCGCGGGCAGGGGCTGATCAGTGTGAAAGAGGGGTGCAGTGTCGGTGAGTGCGGCGCCTGTACCGTGCGGGTGAATGGCACGGCCATCGACAGCTGCCTCTATCTGGCGGTCTGGGCCGATGGCAAATCCATTCGTACCGTGGAGGGGGAACGCAAAGGTAACGAGCTCTCTGATGTGCAGCAGGCCTTTATCGACGAGGGGGCGGTGCAGTGCGGTTTTTGCACGCCTGGTCTTGTGATGGCGAGCGCCGCCCTGCTCGACAAGACCGAACGCCGTCCGCTGACCGATGCGGAGATCCGCCGCGGGCTGTCGGGCAACCTCTGCCGCTGTACCGGTTATCAGAACGTGGTACGGGCGGTGAAGAAGTGTTGCAAAGGGTGATAGTTCGGGTGCCGTGAGTGGTGCGTGCCGTTATTTGAAAAAAGGAAATCAAGCCGCCCAAAAACACAGGCCCGCCTCGAAAGAGGCGGGCCTGCTGCTGAGTGGGGTCAGGAGAAATCACACTTTTGGCTGGTCGATCACCAATTTGCCATCTTTGACCGGAATGGTGGCGCCCGGGACTTGCTTCATGCGGATCACCCCCTCCTGACCTGCGAGGCGATAGGTCACGTCATAACCTATGGTGTTGACGCTCGTATCCTGCACGGTCTTGCAGCGCTGCTCGGTGGTGGTGTAGGTATCGCCCGCCTGCATATTGCCCTGCACCTGATTACCGGCATAGCCACCCGCGACGGCCCCTGCAGCAGTGGCCACCTTCTTGCCGCTGCCGCCGCCAAACTGGTGGCCAACCACGCCACCCAGCGCCGCGCCAACCACTGTGCCGAGGATCTTGTGCTCATCCTGTACCGGCTTGCGGTGGGTCACGGTGACGTTGCGACACTCCTGTCGGGGAGTCTTGATGGTCTCGGTGATCGGCTTGCTGGCGATCACCTCGGCAAAGGTGGGCTGGGGTGTAAAGAGGGAGCCGCTGGCCGCCGCCGAGAGTGCCAGGGCCGAGGCGATGCCAATACCGATACCTGCCATCATGGATCTGTTCATCTTGTTGTTCTCCTGCATACCCATACGGGCTGTTCCAATCTGGCGCCATCTTGTCATAACCGGTTGGCCGGACAAGGCGAGGGGGATGGGCCTGCGACAGGCG
Source organism: Aeromonas sp. FDAARGOS 1404 (assembly GCF_019047085.1). Classification (NCBI taxonomy): domain Bacteria; kingdom Pseudomonadati; phylum Pseudomonadota; class Gammaproteobacteria; order Aeromonadales; family Aeromonadaceae; genus Aeromonas; species Aeromonas sp. FDAARGOS 1404. The sequence goes on along the minus strand of NZ_CP077237.1, from coordinate 52,491 downwards.
CTGGCAAGGTCAAAAAATAGCCACCATGAAAAATTGTCGGGCTTTGGCGACAACGGACTAAAAGTGACCAGTTTCCGTCGCATGGCGGGCTTTGCCAGTGTGATAAGGAGCAATTCGAGTCGCAATTTGCAAGGCGGGCGGTGAGCAGAATGCCAGAGTGGCAAAGTGCTGACGGGGGCAGGTCAAGGGAGGCCTTGAGCAAGGGCTCTGTTCGTTGAGATGGCCACGCAAGTGGTTGATAAATGGCTCCAGCCCCATCGGATGTTGGCCGATAAGAGATCACGGCAAGCATTTTGCTTTGATTGGGTGAAGCAGAGGGTGAACGGGTCGGCAGACAACGGCGTAAGACCTGATATGAAGATGTTCACCCGAGATCACCGGATCAACGAGGGGGAGATATGTCAATGTTACCCAGCTGGATCACCCCGGCCATCCAGGCCAACATCATCACGGTGCAGCAGGCCGAACGTCTGCTCTCATCCCTCTACCGGCCCCTGGCCGAGCAGGGAGAGGAGCTTCCCGCCGATATCGCCGGCATCAGCCTTAAACTCTACTGCTTCCGCCAGCAGGGGCGGGTGCGCCACTAACGATGATTGAGGTAAAGCCTTCGCCATTGGCGGGGGCTGGCTTGCCCGAACTCGCACCGAATACCTTTTCCGCTCTTCCTCTAAGACGTTTTGCTAATACCTGCCGCCACAGGCTCGCTGTTAGGCTGTCATCCCCATAAGAGACCAGTGACGGGCAGGATGCCCATGTCGCTTCCTGGCCTCTGAATCATCCCGGAACAGCCCGTTTTGTGCCACTTGTGAGGAAGGAACCCGATGACAGTGCAGAACATCTATGAGCGCGACCTTACCAAAACTGCCGCCAATTTTGAGGCCCTGACCCCCATCAGCTTTTTGGGGAGGGCGGAGCGGGTCTATCCCGACTATCCGGCGCTGATTCACGGCTCGCTACGCCAGAGCTGGGGCGAGACCGCCCGCCGTTGCCGCCAGCTGGCCTCGGCCCTGCGGCTTCGCGGTATCGGGGAGGGGGATACCGTCTCCATCGTCGCGCCCAATATCCCGGCGATGTTTGAAGCCCACTTCGGGGTGCCGATGAGCGGCGCCGTACTCAACACCATCAATACCCGGCTCGATGCCGAGTCGATGGCCTTTATCTTCCTGCATGCCCAGAGCAAGGTGGTGCTGGTGGACAGGGAGTTTGGCCCTGTGGTGCGCAAGGCGCTGGATCTGCTGGAGAACCAACCGCTGGTCATCGCCATCGACGATCCCCTCTACCGGGAGGGGGCGCTTGTCAGTGACCTCGAGTATGAACAGTTCCTTGCGCAAGGGTGTGGCGATGAGCCCGGCTGGTTGCCGCAAGATGAGTGGCAGGCCATCTCCCTTAACTACACCTCCGGCACTACCGGCAATCCCAAGGGGGTGGTCTATCACCATCGTGGTGCCCATCTCAACGCCATCAACAATGTGCTCTCCTGGGAGCTGCCCAAACATCCCGTCTATCTCTGGACCTTGCCGATGTTTCACTGCAACGGCTGGTGTTTCCCCTGGACGCTGGCGGCCACCGCCGGGGTGAGTATCTGCCTGCGCCATGTGCAGGCGGCCGCCATTTATGAGGCGCTGCACGAGCACAAGGTGAGCCACTTCTGCGCGGCGCCCATCGTGCTCAATATGCTCAACAATGCCGATTCGGCACTCAAGCAGGGGCTGGATCACCCCATCAAGGTGATGACCGCTGGTGCTGCGCCCCCCGCCACCGTGATCGCCGGCATGGAGGCGATGGGGATAAACGTGACCCACGTTTACGGCCTCACCGAAACCTATGGCCCCTGCGTGTTGTGCGAACCGCAGCAGAGCTGGCAAGGGCAGGATGCCACCACGCTGTCGCGCCTCAAGGCACGGCAGGGTGTCGCGTCACCCCTGCAGGGGGAGATGCGGGTCATCAACCCGGTCAGCGGCGAGCCGGTGGCCAAAGATGGCAAAAGCATGGGGGAGATAGTGCTGCGCGGCAATGTGGTGATGAAGGGCTATCTGAAAAATCCGGCGGCCAGCGCCGAGGCGATGGCGGAGGGGTGGTTTCGCAGTGGCGATCTGGCGGTGTGGCACCCGGATGGTTATGTGGAGATCAAGGACAGATCCAAGGACATCATCATCTCCGGCGGAGAGAATATCTCCAGTCTGGAGGTGGAAGATGTGCTCTATCGCCATCCCGATGTGGACGAAGCGGCGGTGATCGCCATGCCCGATGAGAAGTGGGGGGAGGTGCCCTGCGCCTTCGTGAAATTGAAAGAGAGGCGAGAGACCACCCAGGCGGAGTTGATCGCCTTTTGCCGGGAGCAGATGGCTCACTTCAAGGCCCCCAAACGCATCATCTTCACCCCGTTGCCCAAGACCTCGACCGGCAAGGTGCAAAAATTTGTGCTGCGCAAACAGCTGGGGTAGCGGCCTGTTCGTCAGGAGCCAGCACAGCCATTCATAGGAGGGAGATACAAGGGGTCTGGAGGGCTGCTGGCCCTCCCATTGTGTGGCTAGGGAGCCTTGCAGGCAACGCAGTTGCGGCCGCTCTGTTTGGCCTGATAGAGCATCTGATCGGCGCGGGCGTAGAGGCTCTCCATCAGCTCCCCCTCGCCATTTTCTACCAGTCCGGCGCTGATGGTGATGACTAGCTTATCCCCATCGGGCAGGGGTAGCGGGCTTTGCATCACCTGCAGGCGCAGCCGTTCGGCCAGTGATGTGGCGGCCGAGAGGGTGGTGTTGGGCAGCAAGATGGCAAACTCGTCACCGCCGATGCGGGCCAGCACATCTTCGCTGCGCAGCACCGATTGCATCACCCTGCCCAGATGCACCAGCGCGCTATCCCCAAGGGGATGACCGAAGCGATCGTTGATGCACTTGAACTGATCCACATCCAGCACCATCAGCACCGAGGTGAGGTGGTGGCGCATGTCCAGACTGAGGTTCTTCTCGCACAGTTCGAAAAAGAAACGGCGGTTGTAGAGACCGGTGAGGCCATCGCGCACCGACTGCTGGTGCAGCTGCTCCTTGAGCTGGTGCAGTTCGGTAATGTCGGAGGAGATACCGATCAGGGTGGGGGTGCCATCCCCCAGCAGAAAGGGCACCTTGACCGACCAGTAGTAGTGCTGATTGCCTTCGGGATCGGTCAGCATCTCTTCCCCGGCTTGCAGCTCACCGGTTTCGAATACTCGATTGTCCAGTCGCCACAGCTGGCAGGCGCTGGCAGCCGGGATCACCTCGTCATCGCGCCGGTTGATGATCTGCTCGGCAGGAAGGCCCAGCAGATCGGCGACCTTTTGGTTGACGTAGAGAAAGCGGTGCAGGCTGTCCTTCATATAGATATGGGCATCCACGTTGGCGAGGATGATCTCCAGCAGCTGATGCTGCTCCGCCAGCCGCGCTTCAATCAGCTTGTGTTCGGTGATATCGGTGGAGATGCCGCACAGGCCGATCAGGTTGCCGTCCCGGTCATACATGGGCTTTTTAACGGTCCAGTAGCAGCGCTTTTCCCCGGTGGTTTTGAGGTAGTTGACCTCCTCCTGGGCGAGGGCAAGCTGCTGCTCCAGTACCAGTTGATCGTTGCGCTGAATCGCATCCGAGAATTCGAGATCAAAAAAAGCCCGATCATCCTGTCCCTGCAACTCGGCGAGGGTGCAGCCAAAGAGATCCAGCACCGCCTGATTGGCATAGGTGTAACGGCCCGCTAGATCCTTGGTGAACATGTAGGCGTCCGTCTCGTTGAAGATGGCTTTGAGGTGATCCAGCTCACGCTGTAATCGAATGGAGAAGGGTTCATCCTTCATGGAGTTAACCATCCTTGGTTAAGTGCGTCGTTGTATACAGCGCTAATATATGTACCAACTGTTTAAATTAAGCACTTCACAGGCCATATTTCGCGTTTATTTCCGCAGGATCTGCGCCATGTCACACGATTGTCATCGTTGGTGTGGTCAAAGGAAATCAACTGAGTCCGTGGTTGTTCAGATAACTGTCCCACTCATATCGGCCCAGCTTCGTGGGCCAGCAGCAGAGAAATTGCCCGGCAGTCAAATACGCCCACTCGAGCTGTGGAAAGGGCAACAAACAGGTCTTTAATCAAACTATTTTCACGATGCCCCTGATATCATCCTCAGCAACACAATATGGAGAGATACGAGATGGCAGTGGCACCGTTTAATTGGGATGACGCAGTTCAGTGGGACGGGCCGGGGGCCATTGCGGGTAGCGAAGATAACTTGAATGCCGATCGGCTGGATCGCGCCTGCTATGCCGAGTTTCTGACCAACTACCTCGCCGCCGAAGGCAAGCAACGCAACTATGTGCTCAACCTCAATGCCGAATGGGGGGCGGGAAAAACCTGGTTTATCAAGCGCTGGTATATGGAGCTGAAAACGCACTATCCCACGGTCTATATCGATGCCTGGCAGCAGGACTTTTCCGATGATCCTTTATTGACGGTGATTTCATCGATTATCGACCAGTTAAAAATGATTGCGGGAAAAGAAAACCCGATTCCAGAAGGAATGCGTCAGCGGCTGCTTGGATTATTTAAGGTCGGCGGCAAACTGGCGCTGAAAGCGGCAATCAAAAAAGCCGGGTTGGAGGATGAGGATTTTTCTCTGGAAGGGGAGGAAGCCAATCAGCTGGTAGATGCCTTATGTAGTAATCAGAAAGAGCGTTATGAATCTATCCAGTATCTTAAACAAGAGATACGGCAATGGGTTGAGGGAGCGGTTGGTTTAAGTGAAGGAGAACTGGATTATCCCGCCTTTATTTTGATTGATGAGCTGGATCGTTGCCGCCCCTCTTATGCAGTAGAGATGCTTGAGACCATCAAGCATATTTTCGATATTCCTATGGTGGTATTTGTGCTGGCAACAGATACCGAGCAGTTGCAGCATGCTATCAAGGTAATTTATGGGGAAGGGTTTGATGCTCAGACTTATCTAGGCCGATTTTTCAAAAGACGTTTTTATTTGAATAAATGCCCTAGCCATTTTCTCATAGAAGATTTTGTTGCAGCTCGATTTGAGCTTTTATGTAGTAAAACATTTCATTGTTTTTCAGATTCTAGTGACTTTTCTAAAACACTTGCAAAAATTGTGGATGCATACCATCTCACCGCAAGAGAGACTGAGTCATTCTTGGATACGTTGTTTGCTATATTGCATTCAGTGTCGGAGCGTTCCATAGATATTATCTATTTGTCTGCCTTACTGATTATGCATGCAAAAGTTCCTGCGGCATATATAGTTCTTTGTAGCGGCGGGAAACTTTTAGATGCTGAAATTGATAAGATTAATGTAAATCAAGACAATCTTTTCTCATGTAAAAACAAGGCAAAGTTATCAATGGTGATTAATTATTGGTCTGATGTTAAGTCAGGTCGTAATGAGAAGGTAATTTTGAAAAATGATGATTTTTATGCCTATATAGTACATGTTAATAAAATTCTCGGCGGTTATTATTCAAACATCGATAATAAGCCGGATGATATAAATAGACTGACAATAATTCGTTCAGACGGAAGATATGATGATAATGGTGGATATTATATGGCTTGCTTGCAAAATAAAGGATTGACAAATAATGATTATATAGAATTGGTCGAATTATCTACCTTGTTATTATGATGGATGGGCCAAACGCCCATCTATCATAATGCAGTTTATTTATTGTGCCGCTCATAAAGCCGCTGCACGACATCTTTCAATTCCAGCCCTTCGTTTTGCAGCAGCACGGTCAGGTGGTAGAGCAGATCGGCGGATTCGTTGATGAGCTCTTCCCGATCCTTGGCCATGGCGGCCAGCGCCACTTCAACACCTTCTTCACCGACCTTCTGGGCGATGCGCTTGGTCCCTTTGCCATAGAGGCTGGCGGTGTAGCTGGTGGCCGGATCGGCCCCTTTGCGAGAAGCCAGCACCTGCTCCAGCTCTGCCAGAAAACCGAGGGGCGGCAGTGGGTGGTCGTTAAAGCAGGAGGTAGTGCCCTTGTGGCAGGTGGGGCCGACGGGGTTGGCGGCAATCAGCAGGGAATCCTGATCGCAGTCGGTGCTGATGGCCACGAGTTGGAGCACATTGCCCGAGCTTTCACCCTTGGTCCAGAGCCGCTGTTTGCTGCGGCTAAAGAAGGTGACCTGACCGGTGGTCTGGGTCTTTTCCAGCGCCTCGCGGGTCATAAAGCCCTGCATCAGCACCTCGCCGCTGGCGGCGTGCTGGACGATGGCGGGGATCATGCCGTCGCATTTTTCCCAGTCGAGCTGCTCGGCAAGGGGGCGCGTGCTGGCGGTTGTTTGTGTGTTATCAGAGAAGTTATTCACGGATGGCGACTCCTTCGGTTTTCAGCCAACGTTTTAATTCGGGAATGGGGATAAGGCCCTTGTGGAACACAGAAGCGGCCAGCGCCCCGTCCACATCAGCGAGGGTGAAGGCATCGCGAAAGTGTGCCATGGCACCGGCGCCGCCGGAGGCAATCAGCGGCACCTTGCAGACGCTGCGCACCAGTTTGAGCTGGTCGAGATCATAACCCTGACGCATGCCGTCCTGATTCATCACGTTCAGCACGATTTCGCCCGCGCCGCGTTTTTGCACTTCTTGCACCCAGTCGAGGGTGTGCCAGGCGGTGGTGCGGGTGCGACTCTCGTCACCAGTAAACTGTTTGACCTGATAGTGGCCCGTGTCTGCGTCGAAGTAGGAGTCAATGCCCACCACCACGCACTGCACGCCAAAGCGCTCGGCCAGTCGACTGATGAGGGTCGGATCGGCAAGGGCAGGGGAGTTGATGGAGACCTTGTCGGCACCAAATGCGAGGATCTGGCGGGCATCTTCCACGCTTTTGATGCCACCGGCGACGCAGAAGGGGATATCGATCACCTCCGCCACCCGGCTCACCCAGCTCTTGTCCACCACCCGCGCATCGCTGGAGGCGGTGATGTCATAGAACACCAGCTCGTCAGCGCCCTCTTCGGCGTAGCGGCGCGCTAGGTCTACTATGCCGCCCATCACCTCGTGGTTGCGAAACTGCACCCCCTTGACCACCACGCCATCTTTCACGTCGAGGCAGGGGATAATGCGTCTTGCCAGCATCAGTTGCCTCCTGTGGTATCGGCAGCGGGCATTTGCCAGCAGGCGATGGCGTCACCTACCGAGAACTTGCCCTCCAGCAGGGCGCGGCCAAGGATGATCCCCTTGACGCCGGAGCCCTTGAGCGCCTCGATGTCTTCTATGCCACCAATGCCGCCGGAGGCTTGAAAGGCGACGCTCGGGTAGCGGGCGCAGAGATCACGATAGAGCTCGACGTTGGTGCCAGCCAGGGTGCCGTCACGGCTGATGTCGGTGCAGAGCACATGCTTGAGCCCGGCGGGGAGGAAGCGCTCGATCAGCGCCTCGATGGTCACCCCGCTGTTCTCCTGCCAGCCTGCCACTGCGATATGGCGATTGCCCTGCTCATCGATATTGACGTCCAGCGCCAGCACGATCTGCTCGGGGCCATATTTCTCCATCCAGCTGGCTACCAGACCCGGTGATTTGACGGCGGTGGAGCCAATCACCACACGGCTGGCGCCGGCAGCCAGCAGATCCGCCACATCCTGTTCGGTGCGCACGCCGCCACCGACCTGCACTGGTGCTTCGGTGGCCGACAGCAGTTGGGTCAGCAGGGGCAGCTGGCGCGCCTTGGCATCCTTGGCACCGTCCAGATCCACCAGATGGAGCTGCACCGCCCCCTGGGAGACATATTCATCGAAGCGGGCCTGCGGGCTGCTGCTGTATTCGGTCTTCTGCTCGTAGTCCCCCTGATAAAGGCGAACTACCTGACCGTTGATAAGGTCAATTGCGGGAATGATCATGCTAGTCATAGCTCCAGAAAATTTTGCAGCAAACGGGCACCGGCTGCGCCTGAGCGCTCCGGGTGGAATTGGGCGCCAAAGAAGTTGCTGTGCTCTGCAACCCCACCGACGATGGCGGTAAACGGCTGGCCGTAGTCGCAGGTCGCCAGCGTCGCTTCGGTTACCTCCAGCGCATAGGAGTGCACGAAGTAGAAGTAGCTGCCGCTCGGGATCCCCTTGAGCAGAGGATGGGTTTCGTCATGCTCAATCTGGTTCCAGCCCATGTGGGGCAGGCGCAGATTGCCCACTTCCATCAGCCGGATCTTGCCCGGCACTATGCCAAGGCAGTCGATAAGCCGCTCTGACGAGTCATCCGTACCCATGCTCTCTTCGGAAGCCTCTGCCAACATCTGCATGCCGAGGCAAAAGCCCAGCAGCGGCTGCTTGGCGGCACGAATGAGCGGCACAAGCCCGCGCTCGTTGAGGTTTTTCATGGCGGCCACCGCGGTGCCGACGCCGGGCAGGATCAGCTTGTCCGCCTGCTCGATATCGGCGGCCTGGCTGGAGACCAGCGGCTGCACGCCGAGGCGCTCGAATGCCATGCGCACCGAGGCCAGATTGGCACAGCCGGTGTCTATAATGACCAGCTTCTGCTTGCTCACATCCATCACAGCACTCCCTTGCTGGAGGGAAGCTCGCTCCCTTCCACCCGAATAGCCTGACGCAGGGCGCGGCCAAAGCCTTTGAACAGCGCCTCTACCTGATGGTGGGTGTTACCGCTGCCTACCTTCATTTGCAAAGTGATGGCCATGGCATCCGACAGCGAGCGGAAGAAGTGGGGCACCATCTCGGTGGCCATCTCGCCCACATTGTCGCGGCCAAAGCCGCTCGGGCAGTCGAACACGAAGTAGGGGCGACCGCTGAGATCCAGCGCCGTGCTCACCTCCTGTTCGGTCAGCGGGCGCGCATCGATCACCGCTTGCACCTCGTCCATCGCCAGCACGAAGCCGAAACGGCCGATGCCGCGTTTGTTGCCAAGGGCTTGGCGCAGTGCCTGACCTAAGGCCAGACCGACGTCTTCCACCGTGTGGTGATCGTCGATATGCAGATCGCCGCTGACGTTCAGCTTGAGCTGGAAACCGGCGTGGGTAGCGATCTGGTCCAGCATGTGATCAAAGAAGCCGATACCGGTGGCGATCTGGTTGCCGCCGCTCTTGTCTAAATCCAGCGTCACCTGAATACGGGTCTCCTTGGTGTAGCGCTCCACCGAGGCTACGCGCCCCTTGGACAGTAGCTGATCACGGATGGCGAGCCAGTCGTGATCCTGCGGGTGGTAGCGAATACCGCCAATGCCCATGTTCTCGGCCAGCTGCAGATCGGTCTGTCTGTCACCAATAACGAAGGAGTTGGCAAAGTCGATACGACCCGAGGCGAGGTACTCTTTCACCAACCCGAGGTGGGGCTTGCGGCAGCTGCAACCGTCGGTGGGGAAGTGGGGGCAGATCAGCACCTGTTCCCACTTCACCCCTTGCGATTCAAACAGGTGCATCATCAGGTCGTGGGGTGGCTGGAAGTTCTCCAGCGGCAGGCTGGCGGTGCCCAGCCCATCCTGGTTGGTGACCATCACCAGCACGAAGCCTGCGGCCTGCAACTCGCGCAGCACCGGAATGACCATGGGCTCGAAGCGCAGCTTGGCGAGGCTATCCACCTGCTTGTCGGTCACTGGCTCTTCAATCAGGGTGCCGTCGCGGTCGATAAACAAAAACGGGGTCTTCATCGCTACATCCTTGTCTTACAAAGTGGGAGAGGGCAGGTCACGCAGCACGGCCAGCACGGCATCCATCTCGCCCTGATAGCCGATGGTGACGCGAATGCTGTTGTCCAGACCCGGCTTGCTGGAGAAATCCCGCAGTATGATGCCGGCGGCCTTCATGGCAGCAAAGACGGTGGCGCCATCCACAAAGCGCACCAGCACGAAGTTGCCCTTGTCCTCGAATACTTCCTTCACGCAGGCAAGCTTTGTCAGCTCTGCCTTGAAGGCGGCTTTTTGCTTGTTGAGCTCCATCACTCGCTCGCGCATCAGCTCCAGTCCCATGGGGGAGACGGCCTGCGCCGCGATCTGGGCGATGGGCTCGGGGATGGGGTAGGGGGCGATCACCTTGGCCAGCATGGCGATCACTTCGGGGCTCGCCAGCGTAAAGCCGCAGCGGATCCCCGCCAGAGCAAAGGCTTTGGAGAGGGTGCGGGTCACCACCAGATTGGGGAAGCGGGCCAGCAGGTCCACCACGGATGCCTCGGGGCAGAACTCGATATAGGCCTCGTCCACCACCACGATGGCGCGATCCCGGGCTTTCTCCAGCAAAGCGATGAGACCGTCACGTCCCACCAGATCCCCGGTGGGGTTGTTGGGGGAGCAGAGAAACACCAGCTTCACGTCACTGAGGCGATCGGCGATGGCGGGCCAGTCAGGTTGGCGGCTGGCGGTCAGCGGCTGCTCAACAATCCCCACGCCACAGGTCTCGGCGCTGATGGCGTACATGCCGTAGGTGGGCGGGCAGATGAGGATCTGATCTTCACCCGATTCGCAGAAGGTGCGGATCAAGAGCTCGATGGCCTCGTCGGCGCCGCGGCTCACCAGCACCTGATCGGGATTAACCCCGGCATAGGCGGCATAGCCGTTCACCACCTCGGCCGGTTGGCACTCGGGGTAGCGGTTGAGGCGGCTTCCCTCGATGGTGAAGGGATAGGCCTGTGGCGCCTCGTTGGCGTTGAGCCAGACGTGGCCCTTGCCGCCGATGCGGCGGGCGGATTGATAAGGGGTGAGGGCCCGCACCACGCGGCGCGCCAGATTGGCAATGCTCATGACAAATCCTTTTGCTGTGCTGTTGGTTGGGGCGCGGCGGCCAGGGCATTCAACCTGAGGGTGACGGCATTTTTGTGGCCATCGAGCCCCTCGGCCTGGGCGATGCGCTCGACAATGGGGCCAAGGCCGCGAATACCTTCGGCGCTCAGCTCTTGCACTGTGTAGCGGCGCTGATAATCGGCAAGGCCCAGGCTGGAGCAGGTGCGGGCATAGCCGTAGGTAGGCAGGGTGTGGTTGGTGCCGCTGGCGTAATCGCCGACCGACTCGGGGGTCCATGCTCCCAGAAAGATGGAACCGGCGTTCTCGAGTTTCTCTAGCAGCTCACGCGGGGCGCGGGTCTGAACGATCAGGTGCTCCGGCGCGTAGGCGTTGGAGATGGCACACGCCTCGGCCAGATCGTCGCAGAGGATCACCAGACTGCTGCCGAGCGCCTGGGCGGCGATATCGCGGCGGCTCAACTTGGCCAGCTGGCTCTTGATCTCCCCAGCGATGGCATCGGCCAGCAGGGGCGAGGTGGTCACCAGCACCACCTGACTGTCGGGGCCGTGCTCGGCCTGGGAGAGCAGATCCGCCGCCACGAAGGCGGGGGTAGCGCTCTCGTCGGCAATCACCAGCACCTCGGAGGGGCCGGCGGGCATGTCGATGGCGGCGCCGCGCCAATCCGTCGAGACCTGCCCCTTGGCTTCGGTCACATAGGCGTTGCCCGGGCCGAAGATCTTGTCCACCTTGGGGATGCTCTCGGTGCCGTACGCCATGGCGGCGATGGCCTGGGCACCGCCGATGGCGAACACCTTCTCGACCCCGCAGGCTCGGGCAGCAAACAGGATCTCGTCGCTGGCGGGGGATGGGGTACAGAGCACCACTTCACGGCAACCAGCGATGGCGGCTGGAATAGCCAACATCATCACGGTGGAGGGGAGCGGCGCGCTGCCCCCCGGCACATAGAGGCCGACCCGACTGATGGGCTGGGTGCGCAGCTCGCACACCACCCCGGGTTGGGTCTCTACCCGTACCACCGGCTGCATTTGGGCGGCGTGGAAGGAGCGAATGTTGGCAATGGCCGCTTCGATGGCATTTTTGATGTCGTCATCCAGCCGCGCGCAGGCAGCTTCAATCTCATCTTCGCTGACGCGCAACTGCTCACGGGGGGCGCGCTCGAAGCGCAGGCTCAGCTCGCGCAGGGCCTCATCGCCACGGCTACGCACCGCGGCGATGATATCCCGCACCACGGCGCCGATATCGGCCTCGTCATTGAGGGCCGGGCGAGTCAGCACGTCGGCCTGCTGGGCGGGGGATAGGGTCTTCCAGATCAGGGTCTGCATGATGTCCCTTCCTTATTCCATCATTTTTTCGATGGGCAGCACCAGAATGGAGCTGGCACCCAGAGCCTTGAGCTGCTCCATGGTCTCCCAGAACAGGGTCTCGCTGGAGACGACGTGCAGCGCCACCTGATTGGTGTCACCGGCCAGCTGCATGATGGTGGGGCGCTCGGCACCCGGCAGCAGATCGGTGATGGCATCGAGCTTGTCTTTGGGGGCGTGCAGCATGATGTACTTGCTCTCGCGGGCCTGCTGCATCCCCTGAATGCGGGGCAGCAGTTTGTCGATGAGCTTCTGCTTGGCATCGGACAAGGGGTTGGGGGCCTGTACCAGCACCGCCTTGGAGCGGTAGATCACTTCTACCTCTTTGAGGCCATTGGCTTCCAGGGTCGCGCCGGTGGAGACCAGATCGCAGATGGCATCAGCCAAGCCTGCTCGGGGTGCCACTTCCACCGACCCGCCCAGCATCACGCTCTTGAAGCCGAGCCCCTTTTCGTCAAAGAAGCGCTTGAGCAGCCCGGGGTAGGAGGTGGCGATGCGCTTGCCGGCCAGGCTCGCTGGCCCTGTGTAGTTCACATCTTCCGGCACCGCCAGCGAAAGGCGGCAGCCACCAAAGTCCAGCTGCTTGAGGGTTTTGACCTCGAAGGGGAGGCCCTGTGAGGCGCGAATAAGCTGCACTTCTTCCAGCACGTTTTCGCCGATGATGCCAAGATCGACCACCCCTTCCATCACCAGACCCGGGATGTCGTCATCACGCACCCGCAGGATATCGATGGGCATGTTCTCGACATGGGCGATAAGTCGCTGCTCGCGCAGGTTGATTTTCAGGCCACAGCTCTTGAACAGGGCTTGGGAGTCTTGGCTCAGACGACCGGACTTTTGCATGGCGATACGCAGACGTTGTGTTTCCATTGCTCGATTTCCTTCTAGTCAAAAACGACAAAACCCTCGGAAGTGTGTGCTTCCGAGGGTTTATGAATCTTGCGGTCCTTTTGGAAGTCACCAGTTAAGTGTCTTCCAGCAGTCAACCTCCTGAAAGACTAGTCGGGATGATGATGGTGGTGATGAGTCTTCAGGGTGGCGAACTTCATGTAATCAATCCTTTACAAAATAAGATGTCGTAATTGACGCCTGATTTAAACTACCTGCCTTGACAGAAAATGCAACCCGAAATTGTGATTTGATCGATTAAAGTGGCGAAAACGGTTTTCTGGTCGATAACTAGACAATAACCCCTGCAGGAGTCGCCATCATGCCCAGCCAGGACCTGTTGTTCCCCATTTTGCCCCGGGCGCCTGCCGCGCCCGGCAGCGAAGAGATCAAGCGGGAAGTGAACCAGATCAGCAAAAAGCACCAGCTGCGCAAGACCAGCACTGACAACAGTGACTCCCAGCAGCGCCAGCAGGCATATAACACGCCAGCCAAGCGTGATCAGCCCAAGGCGGAGGAGGGTGATCACAAGCCGGATCCCGAGCATCAGATCGATCTGTTCGTCTAGGCAGATTATCTGTCCCGCTTTTGCCGCGCTTTTGGCATAATGGCCGCTTTTGCTGCGGGACGCCCTTTTGACCATCCAGACCCTGTTCAAGCCAGATGGCCCTCTGGCCAGCCATATCGACGGCTTCAAAGCCCGCGCTCCCCAACTGGAGATGGCCGAGGCGGTCGCGCGCGCCATCAAAAGTGGTGGCCGTCTGCTGGTGGAGGCGGGGACAGGTACCGGCAAGACCTACGCCTATCTGGTGCCAGCGTTGGAGTCCGGCAAGCGGGTGGTGATCAGTACTGGCTCCAAGAACCTGCAGGAGCAGCTCTTCTATCGGGATCTCCCGACCATCACAGGGGCGCTCTCCTACACCCCGCCGGTGGCCCTGCTCAAGGGGCGCAGCAACTATCTCTGCATCGAGCGTATGAACCGGCTCTTGAGCGAATCCCATCTGCAAAAGCCTGAAATCCTGAACGATCTGGTGAAGGTCAAATCCTGGTCCACTGCTACCGATAACGGCGATGTGGGGGATATTCCGGGATTGCAGGAGAACGCCGAGATCCTCGCCCACGTCACCAGCACCAACGATAACTGTCTCGGTCGCGACTGCCCCTATTACGACGACTGCCATCTGGTGGTGGCCCGACGCCGTGCCATGGATGCCCAGGTGGTGGTGATCAACCACCACCTCTTCTTCGCCGATATGGCGGTGAAAGACACCGGATTTGGCGAGTTGGTGCCGGAGGCGCAAGTCTATGTGTTTGACGAGGCACACCAGCTGCCGGAGATCGCCACCAACTACTTCGGCAAGTCGGTGGGCAGCCGAACGATTCAGGATCTGGCGCAGGATATCCAGCTGGCCTATCGGGCTGAGGCCCACGACATGGCCCAGCTCGGCAAGGCGGCGGACAGGCTTGCCATCGCCAGTCAGGATTTACGGCTCGCCTTCGGAGTGGATGGCGGTCGCGGCAATACCCGCGACATGTTGCGCCAGCCGCTTTGGGGGCAGGCCCTGGCTCGTCTCAACGATGCCATCGGGCTTTGCTACGAAGTGCTGAAACTTGCTCTCGGGCGGGGCGAGCAGCTGGATCATGCCTTCGAGCGCATCAGTGAACTGCGCACCCGCCTGGGTGAAGTGCTGGCGGTCAACCAGACCGGTTTCTCATACTGGTACGACTGCTCACGGCTTCATTTCACCCTCAATCTGACCCCGCTCTCGGTGGCCGAGCGATTCAGTGCCGAGGTGCAAAGACCGGAAGTTGCCTGGGTCTTCACCTCCGCCACCCTGACGGTGGATATGCGTTTTGACCACTTCAAGGCCGAGCTGGGGCTGGCGGGCAGCGCCGAGCTTATTCTCGACAGTCCGTTCGACTATGGCGAGCAGGCGCGGCTCTGTGTGCCCCGTTATCTGCCGGAGCCCAATGCCTTTGGCCGTGGCGAGCAGCTGGCCAATCTGATGATCCCGCTTATCAACAAGACACCAGGGGGCTGTTTCTTCCTCTGCACCAGCCATCAGGTGATGCGTCAGGTGGCCGAGGTGCTGCGCCGGGAGATTGGCCGCACCGTGCTGCTGCAGGGGGAGGACAACAAACAGCGGCTGCTCAAGGAGTTTGTCGAGAATGGCCGCGCCGTGTTGGTGGCGACCAGCAGCTTCTGGGAGGGGATCGACGTGAGAGGGGCGGCGTTGTCGTGTGTTATCATCGACAAACTGCCGTTTGCCAGCCCTGATGATCCGCTGCTCAAGGCGCGGGTGGATGATTGCAAGCTTAAGGGGGGTGATCCCTTCGCTGAGCTGCAGTTGCCCAAGGCGGTGATCGCCCTCAAACAGGGGGTGGGGCGGCTTATTCGTGATCGCAGTGATCACGGGGTGCTGGTGATCTGTGATCCACGGATGGTCAACAAACCTTACGGCGCCACCTTTATCAAGAGTCTGCCCGCCATTCCTCGCACCCGGGAGTTGGGGACGCTGGGGAGCTTTTTCGATCGCGGTGAATAAGTTTGCCGCCAGCTAACAGATTTGAACAACGGGTGAGCATATCTCGCTTGCCGGTTATGTAATTGACTGATTTTATAGAGATTGGAAAGCATGAACGAGTTGAAGATCCTGGCCGTAGATACCGCCACCGAAGCCTGCTCCGCCGCCTTGCTGGTGGGTGACAAGCTGTTCTCCCGCTGGGAGGAGGCGCCACGGGATCACACCCGAAAAATCCTGCCCATGGTTCAGGCTGTGTTAGAGGATGCCGGGATAAGTTTGAGTGACCTCGATGCCATCGCGTTCGGCCGTGGTCCGGGCTCCTTTACCGGCGTGCGGATCGGCATCAGTGTGGCGCAAGGTCTGGCGTTTGGTGCGGGTGTGCCGCTGATTGGCATCTCGACCCTGGCCGCCATGGCGCAAGGCGCCTATCGACTGGATGGCGCCGAGCAGGTGCTGACCGCCATCGATGCGCGGATGAACGAGGTCTATTTCGGCCGCTATGAGCTGATTGATGGCCGCATGCAGCTGGTGGGGGACGAGGTGGTGAGCGAGCCCGCGGCACTGGTTGACGTCCGTGGCAAGCTGGCGGGCCCAGTGACCTGCGTCGGCACCGGTTTTGAAACCTATGGCGAGACCCTGAGTGGTCTGGCCGATGAGCTGGCGGTGAGCCAGGTGCGTTTCCCGGCGGCAGAAGACATGTTGCCGCTGGCCCGCGCCGCCTGGCTGGCGGGGGAGGCGGTACCGGTTGAACAAGCAACGCCGGTCTATTTGCGTGACAAGGTGACCTGGAAAAAACTGCCGGGTCGCGAATAAGGGCAGGAGCACTGACAGCATGTCGCTCTTGCCGCTCATCAGCTGCAATAAAAGCGGGTGGCCCGACGGGCCACGCTGGCAACAGGAGAGTGACATGATGCGTAATAGCAGAAGCGACATGATGAAACGCACTATGGTGGTCGGGGCGCTGGCTCTGCTGCTCGGGGCCTGCAGCTCGGTCCCCAAGGAGCTGGCCTATGAGCCAGAAAACCAGCTGGTGGCCTATCAAGCTGCCCTTGGCGGAATGGAGGGCAAACCGGCCCGCTGGAGCGGCGTTATCTCGGCGGTGCACAACAAGGCGGATCAGAGCGTTATTGAAGTGGTTTATCTGCCGCTCAAGTCCAACGGTGTGCCGGAGCAGACCGAGCAGAGCCCGGGCCGTTTTCTGGCCATCATGAAGGGATTTGTCGACCCGACCCTCTACGCCAAGGGGCGTAGCCTGACAGTGCTTGGCACCATAGGCAAACCGGTTGATAGCCAGATTGGCGAGCACAAGTACCGCTTCTCTGTGCTCAATGTGACGGGCAGCAAGCTGTGGCCGCCAGTCAAGGAGGTGGAGGTGCGCTATATGGACCCCTACTTCTATGACCCCTTCTATGATCCCTTCTGGCCGAGACGGCCGCTGCGTCGTTAAGGCTGGCCATGATCAACCCCATGATGAGTACTCTGTACGAACGTCTGCTGACCCTGGCAGATGGGCGGCGGGTAGCCCTGCTGGATAACCAGTCTGCGGAGCATGATCAGCAGGGCAAACCTCTGCTGATCGCCCTGCATGGCTGGCTCGACAATAGCGCCAGCTTCTTGCCGCTGGCGCCGCATCTGGGGGATTTTCACCTCATCTGTGTCGATCTGCCGGGACATGGTCACTCCGATCACAAAACCACCCCTTATGTCTTTGTCGACTGGCTGGACGATCTCTACCAGATCGTGCAGGCGGCCGGCTGGTCGCGCTTCACTCTGCTCGGTCACTCCCTCGGGGCGTTGATCGCCTCCGCCTATGCCGGGGTGTTCCCCGAACAGGTGGAGCGGTTGATCATGCTGGAGGGGCTGGGGCCGCTGAGCCAACCCGATGAGGAGGTACCTGCCCAGCTGCGACGTGCGATTTTAAACCGCAGTCGCACCCGGGAGCGCAGTGCCAACGGCTTTGCCTCCATCGATGAGGCTGTCGCCGCCCGTTGCAAAGTGGCGGATATCACGCCGCAGGCGGCGCGTCTTATCTGTGAGCGGCAGCTTGAAGAGCGGGCAGGGCGCTGGCACTGGCGCAGCGATCCCCGTTTGCGGGATCTGTCGCCCCTGAGAATGAGCGAAGGGCAAGCCCGGGCATTGATGGCGGCTATCCGTTGTCCTGTGCTGTTGATTCAGGGGGAGCAGGGCTTTGCTGCGCTTGAAGCCCAATGGCAGGCCCGTCAGGATGCCTTCCAGCAGATCGAACGGGTCATATTGGGTGGAAACCACCATTTTCATATGGAAAATTCGGTTGATACGGCCGTTTGTATCGTAAAGTTTTGTCAAGTTCGGTAGAATCGCCAGCTTTCAATAATTCCAGGTTTGTTTTCTCCCTCACATTTTTCTGTTGTTAATTTGCTGTTAATTGATGTTGCGCTGTGTAAATATGTGCGGCATTAGAGCATCAGCTTAAAACAACCGATTAAAATGGATGTGAACCGGGACGGAGGCAACACAGTGAGCGCACAGGTGCTAGTTATGCAGGAGAAGTTTGTGGAAAAAGTCTGGCTGAAACGTTATCCGGAAGGGGTCCCCGCCGAGATCAATCCAGACCAATACAGCTCCCTGGTCGAGATGTTCGAATCCTCGGTAACCCAGTTTGCCGATCAGCCCGCCTTCGTCAACATGGGCCAAACCATCACCTACCGCCGGCTGGAAGAGCAGTCCCGCGCCTTTGCTGCCTACCTGCAAAACGAGCTGAAGCTGGAGAAAGGGGATCGGGTTGCGGTGATGATGCCTAACCTGCTGCAATACCCCATCGCCGTGTTCGGCATCCTGCGCGCTGGCATGATCGTGGTCAACGTCAACCCGCTCTATACCCCGCGTGAGCTGGAGCATCAGCTCAAAGATTCCGGTGCCAAAGCCATCGTCATCGTCTCCAACTTTGCCCATACCCTGGAAAAGGTGGTCTACGACACCCCGATCAAGCACGTTATCCTGACCCGGATGGGGGATAACCTGGGGCTGGCCAAGGGCACCCTGGTCAACTTCGTGGTCAAGTACGTCAAGAAGCTGGTGCCGAAATACAATCTGCCCCACGCTACCACCATGCGTCAGGCCCTCTCCAAGGGGCGTTTCCTGCAGTACATCAAGCCGGAGATCACCAACGACGATCTCGCCTTCCTGCAGTACACCGGTGGCACCACCGGCCTCTCCAAAGGGGCCATGCTGACCCATCGCAACATGATTGCCAACGTCGAACAGTGCCTCGGCGTCTACGGCCCCATGCTGGAACGCGGCAAGGAGTTCGTGGTCACCGCGCTGCCGCTCTACCACGTCTTTGCCCTGACCGTGAACTGCCTGCTCTTTATGCGTATCGGCGGTTACAACCTGCTGATCAGCAACCCGCGCGACATCCCGGGGTTTGTCAAAGAGATCAAGAAGTATCCCTTCACCTGCATTACCGGGGTTAACACCCTGTTCAATGCGCTGGTCAATAACGAAGAGTTTCAGGGGATCTCCTTTGACAAGCTCAAGCTGACCATCGGCGGCGGCATGGCGGTGCAGCGCGCGGTCGCAGAGAAGTGGAAGACGCTGACCGATACCCCGCTGCTGGAAGGCTATGGCCTGACTGAGTGTTCGCCACTGGTGAGCGTCTGCCCCTACGATCTGACTGATTACAACGGTTCCATCGGTCTGCCGGTCTGCTCTACCGAGATCCGGCTGGTGGATGACAACGGTCAGGTGATCCACGCTCTCGGCACCCCGGGTGAAATGCAGGTTCGTGGCCCGCAGGTGATGGTGGGCTACTGGCAGCGTCCCGAGGCGACCGCCGAAGTGATGCAGGATGGTTGGCTCTGTACCGGTGATATCGCGGTGTGCGACGAGCAGGGCTTCTTCAAGATCGTTGACCGCAAGAAGGACATGATCCTGGTCTCCGGTTTCAACGTCTATCCGAACGAGATCGAAGATGTCGTTGCCCTGCACCCGAAAGTGCTGGAAGTGGCCGCTGTAGGTGTGCCACACAAGGTTTCCGGCGAGCTGGTGAAGATCTTTGTGGTCAAGAAAGATGCAAAATTGCAGGAGGACGAGATTATTGCCCACTGCCGCAAACATCTGACTGCCTATAAGGTGCCGAAACTGGTAGAATTTCGTGACGAACTTCCCAAGACCAATGTGGGCAAGATCCTGCGCCGCGTGTTGCGCGACGAGGAGATTGCCAAGCAATAACCGGACTGCGGCTGCAGAAGCCTCTGCAAACCAGCACCGTCGTTATGCAGAACCGTGGGTCATCCCACGGTTTTTTCTTTTTGGCCCTGATCAACCGCGCAGGCACAGATGCACTATCAACTTATCACTCAGCAAGCCGAACTTGAGCAGTATCTCGCTTCTCTGGCCGACGTTCCCCTGGCTATCGATACTGAATTCGTTCGCACCCGTACCTACTATCCCCAGCTTGGCCTGTTCCAGATCTATGACGGCGAGCATCTGGCGCTGCTGGATCCGCTGACCCTGGATCTCTCCGCCCTCTGGCAGCGACTGGGCAGGGAAGGGCAGATCGCCATCCTGCACGCCTCTGGCGAAGATCTGGAGCTTATCCAGCATCAGGCGGGCCACCTGCCCAACCAGATGCACGACACCCAGCTGGCTACCGCCTTTCTCGGTTACGGCGTCTCGGTCGGTTTTGGTGCGCTGGTGAATGAATTCCTCGGGGTCGAGCTGGAAAAAGATCAGGCGCGCACCGACTGGCTGGCCCGCCCGCTTACGCCGCGTCAGCTCGAATACGCGGCAGCGGATGTCTTCTACCTGATGCCGCTCTACGAGAAAGTGATGGCCAAATTGCGGGAAAGCGGCAAGTTTGCCTGGTTCGAGCAGGAGTGCCAAAACCACTCCGCCCGCAAGACCCAGGGTAGCGATCCCCGTCAGGCATATCTTGACATCGTCAACGCCTGGCAACTGGGGCGCCGCGAGCTCGCCATCCTGCGTGAGCTGGCCGCCTGGCGCCAGCAAGAGGCGGTGCGCCGCGATCTGGCCCTCAACTTCGTGGTCAAAGAGCTGCACCTGTTCAAGGTGGCAGAGCGTCGTCCTGCCTCCCTGCGGGATCTCAACGAGCTCGGCCTATCGCCCATCGAGATCAAGATCCACGGCAAGCGGATGCTCGATATCGTCGCCAAGGCGCAGCAGAGCGATCCTGACAGCTGGCCCGAGCCCATTCGCCGGCTGGTGGACTTTCCCCAGTACAAGGCCGAGCTCAAGCGCATCAAGGCCATGGTGGAAGAGAAGGCCAAGGCGAGCAATATTCCGCCCGAGCTGATTGCCAGCAAGAAGATCATTCACCAGTACTTCACCTGGAGCTGGCGGATGAACGACGAAGAGCGGGCCCGCAGCGACAAGCCGATGCTTCTGCAAGGGTGGCGTCATGAGCTGGTCGGTCACCTGCTGGCACAATAAGCCACCTGACGGTTGCACCTATAAATCAATCCTCACCCTCGGGTGGGGATTTTTTTATTTTCAGGGGATATTTAAGATTTAAAATGTCAGAATATCTTGCGGTCGCTTATCAAATAATTGTGGCTCAAGAACAAGAGTTCGAAATAAACGAGCTTATTTTTCGTGACTGTGTTGGCAATAAAAGTTATATATCATTAATTGTCTTGTTAAACTTGATAGTGAAAATTCTTACAAGATAAATAGAGGTAAGTCCGCTACCAATAAGACAGCAAATATGTAGATAGGGTGATGCTTCAATAATGCCATTTCGTATGGCAGATGGGCATACTATAAAAATAGTCAACAAGAAGCACATGGGTATATTGATTGTATGCTGTCTATTTATTGCATTTCTATCATCTGGCCATATGAAAAAACCATATCTATATGCCATAACTAAAAAAATGGTGATCAACAATAGGTAGTATATAACTTGAGGCAGTACATAGGTTAGTAAGCTGCTGTAAATGGCCTGAATGGGGACAAACTCGGCTCTATATATTATCTCAAATACGATATTAACGAGTAGTATTATTATCCCATGAATGATTGTTGGGCGTTTGTAATCTCTGATTCTATATCTGGCTCGTGACTTCTTCAGGAAAAAAATAAATAACAATATGGCAATAGCTAAAGCAAGATACATTTTTGTTCCCAAGTTTTGATGGTCAGAGACAAATCATGGTGAATTATAAAGACTCGCTTGTACCTATAGCAATGAGGACTTCAGAAAAAAGGAAAAGGCAGCGGAAACCGCTGCCTTTTTTGATCACCAGATAGGCTGGGTCAGGTAGGGGTTGCTCGCCTTCTCGCGGCCGAAGGTGGAGCTGGGGCCGTGGCCCGGGATAAAGACGATCTCGTCACCCAGCGGCAGCAGGGTCTCGGTGATCGACTTTATCAGCGTCCCGTGATCGCCACGGGGGAAGTCGGTGCGGCCGATGCTGCCGGCAAAGAGCACGTCGCCAACCCAGGCGAGCTGCTCGGCTTGGGAGAGCAGCACGATATGGCCCGGGGTGTGGCCGGGGCAGAAGTAGACATCCAGCTCGCACTGGCCAAGCTGCACCTTGTCACCCTGCTCAAGCCAGCGATCCGGCGTGAAGGCGGGGGTATGGGCGAAGCCGAACATCTGGCTCTGCTGGGGCAGCATGTCGAGCCAGAAGGCGTCCTCCTTGTGGGGGCCGGTGATGGCGACGCCGGTTTTTTCCCGCAGTTCGGCGGCGGCACCCACATGATCCAGATGACCGTGGGTCAGCAGGATGTGAGTCAGGGTCAGGCCACGCTTGGCGATGGCGGCCAGCAGTTTGTCCGCTTCGCCGCCCGGATCGATCAGGGCCGCCTGATGGGTCTCGTCACACCAGATGAGGGAGCAGTTTTGGGCGAACTGGGTGACCGGGATCACCTCGAATTTCAACATAGAGTTCCTCTCTTGGGATGGGTCAGCCGCGCAGCGCGCTGGCATGCTGCTCGGCGAAATAGTCGAGGCAGGCCTGCTTGTCACCGCGAAACACGATGCGCTCCTGCTTGTTGCCAAGCTGATAGAGATACATGGGGTCGTAGTAGCGGGTCAGCAACAACGTGATCCACGCCAGGTGCAGCGCGGTATCACCGCTCTTTTCCTGCTCGGTGAGGGCTGTTTGCATCAGGGCATCCAGCTCTCGGTGGGCCTGATCGCCAAGACGGCGCTTGAGGCGGGCCAGCGCATCGGTGAGGTAGGCAGCAAACAGTGGCCATCCCTCTTCTTGGCCATACATGGCTTGATAGCGCAGCCAGAGATCGTGCACGTAATCCTCACGGATCTGCTCGGCCCGATCGATTTGCGGTACATCCACCACCACCAGCGGTGCCTGACTCATGACCTCATGGAGAGAGAGGGGCAGGCAACAGCGGCCGATCAGGCGGCTCTCGTCCTCGACCACGAAGGTCTGCTCGCCGCGATGGCGGCGTTTGAGCAGCTCGATGGCGAGGTTGTTTTCAAAGTTGATGTTGCTGGGCTGGCCGCCGGGCAGCTGACCGAAGGAGGAGCCCCTGTGATGGGCATGCCCCTCCAGATCCACCGCCTGGGTCACCTGATCGAGCATGTGGGTCTTGCCGGAGCCGGTCATGCCGGTCAGCACGCTCCAGTGACACTCGGCAGAAGCCTTGTCCTGGGTGTCGATCAGGAAACGGCGCAGCTCCTTGTAGCCACCGGCGACGCGGGGGCGAGTCACTCCCGCTTCAGCCAGCCACTGTTGCACGGTTTGCGAGCGCAGGCCGCCGCGAAAGCAGTAGAGCACGGCATCGGGCTGCTGGCGCAACTGCGCCAGCCAGCCTTCGAGTCGCTCGGCACGTACTGCTCCCCCCACCAGCTTGTGTCCAAGCTCAATGGCGGCGGCCTGACCCTGCTTCTTGAAGCAGGTCCCCACCTGGGCGCGCTCATCGTCTGTCATCAAGGGCAGATTGGTCGAGCAGGGGAAGGCTCCCTCCTTGAACTCGATGGGGGCGCGCACATCAATCAACGGCACATCGTCCAAAAAGAGTTGGGCGTAGTCCGTGGCCAGTGGCAATTCACTCATTGGACAATCTCGATAAAGCGGGAGCCCTCAAGGGGCTTGATCTGGCCGACGGGCGAGAGCGCAAGGCCAGCTTCGCGCGCGATGGCGAGCAGCTCGGCTTCGCTCTCTTTACCCACGGCGACCAGCAGGCCGCCGCTGGTTTGCGGATCGCACATGATGTTGCGGGTGCGATCGTCCATGGCATCCAGCTTGTGTCCGTAGGAGTCGTGGTTGCGCAGGGTACCGCCCGGTACGCAGCCCTCGGCGAGGTAGTAATCCACCTCGTCCAGCAGCGGCAGCGCCTTGAAGTCGAGGCGGGCGCTGACATTGGATCCTTCGCACATCTCCAGCAGATGGCCAGCCAGACCAAAACCGGTCACGTCGGTCATGGCGTGCACACCCGGCAGTTCGGCAAAGCGCTGGCCAATCTTGTTGAGGGTGCACATGGCGTTGGGGGCCAGTTGCTCATGCTCGGGCTTGAGCTTGCCCTTCTTCTGAGCGGTGGTGAGGATACCGATACCAAGAGGCTTGGTCAGATAGAGGGTGTCACCTACCTTGGCGGTATCGTTCTGCTTGATGGCATCCAGGGGCACGATACCGGTAACCGCGAGGCCGAAGATGGGCTCGGGGGCATCGATACTGTGACCACCGGCCAGCGAAATGCCCGCTTCGTGGCACACCTGACGGCCGCCATCGATCACCTGCTGGGCCACTTCGGCGGGCAGGGTATTGATGGGCCAGCCGAGGATGGCGATGGCGACGATGGGCTTGCCGCCCATGGCATAGATATCGCTGATGGCGTTGGTGGCGGCGATGCGGCCAAAGGTGAAGGGGTCATCGACGATGGGCATGAAGAAGTCGGTGGTGGAGACAATGCCCTGACCGTTGCCGATATCGACCACGGCCGCGTCATCCTTGCTGCTGTTGCCAACGATCAGGGTCGGGTCGTTGAAGCCCGGGATCTGGCTCTTGAGGATGGTGTCGAGTACCTTGGGAGAGATTTTGCAGCCGCAGCCAGCGCCGTGGCTGTATTGGGTCAGACGAATGGAAGACATACTTACCCCTTTTATTTGCAAACAGAGCAGAGGCTCTGTGGAGCCGTCTTGGTCAATGGGCGGCCTTGTAGTGAGGAAGACAAGAAGCCGCAAATATGGGTGGCCTCGGTGCCAACAGGGGCAGCGATGACTGGCAGTTATGAAAGACCGCCAGGCCGGACGGGGAAGAAAAGGGCGACAAGGTGCGCCAGCGCAGCCCCGCCAAGGGCCACAGGACGGGGCATTATGCCACATTTGCCCCTTGGGGTTCGAACAGGAATTCACATAAACAGCAGGGAATTGCCCGCACTTGCCTGTCATCGGTCTGGATCCGGCGCTGGCTGATTGATTGCAGTACAGATGCAGCAAAAAGAACGCCAAAGAGACCAACAGCATGCAATCGCCGATCTACAAAAGGAGAGCTTAGTGACCACCACATTTTTGGTTAACCACCCCATCACCACGGCGCAGTTTGCGGCGTTGTTGGCGAAGACCTCGCTGGGGGCGAGACGGCCGTTGGACCATCCGGCCACCCTGCAGGGCATGCTGGATCACGCCAATTTGCTGATCACCGCCTGGCAGGGCGAGACCCTGGTCGGGGTGGCCCGCTCGGTGACCGATTTTCATTTTTGCTGCTACCTCTCGGATTTGGCGGTGGCCGAGTCGGTGCAGGGGCAGGGGATTGGCAAAGCCCTTATTCGCGAGACGTTTTTGCAATTGCAGCCCGGCTGCAAGCTGATCCTGCTGGCCGCACCGCAGGCGGTGGCGTACTACCCCAAGCTCGGATTTAGCCAGCACCCGAGCGCCTGGGTGATGAGCAGTCTGGATGAACTGGTACTGGATGAGTTGGCATAAAACCGTCAACTCATCCAGATAGGGCGAGATTAGCTTATCCGGCTTGCTCCAGCGCCGGTTGCCGTGACTTGCCCCAGCGGCGCAGGCGCCGTTGCAGTGGTCGCTCCAGCAGGTTGTAGCTCAAGGCAGAGAGCCCGATCAGCACCGCCAGCATCAGCAAGGTTGCCACTACCCCCAGCAGCGGATTGGTCTGGCCATACCACCACTCAGTGAGCACCGGCGCCAGATAGTGGATGAGCTCGCACCCGGTGAGCAGCACCAGCGCATGGAGCAGATAGATTGAGTAGGAGAGATCCCCCAGCCAGTTGGTGAAGCGGTTATCCAGGAGGCGCAGCAGCGGGCTCTGGCGCTCCCCCTGTGCGGCGGCAATCCAGATCAGCAGTATGTAGGAGCCGATCAGCAACAGAGTCAGCTGTGGCGTCATGGTGAACTGCATCAGTGCGAAGGGCAGCACAAAGGCGATCAAGAGCGGCAGATCCCGCTTCATCATGGGCAAGCCTTGCGCGGCCTTGACCCTCGGCAGCAGCCAGAGGCCGAGCACAAATTCACTCACCCCGCGTCCCACCGCCAGCGCCCCGCTGGTGACATCCAGGGTGCCGCGACTGTGTACGATAAAGGCCAGCACCGTCAGCGTCAGCAGGGGGGCGAGATGGCTCCAGCGACTGCGGGTCACCGCCAGCGGGATCAGCAGCGGGAACAATAGGTAGCTAATCCACTCTACGCTGAGCGACCAGGCGGCGAAGTTCCAGGTCAGCCCGTGATCGGTTACCACCTGCAGCAGCAGTAAGGCGCTCGGCAGCGCTTCGGCTGGCGTGAAGGGCGAACCGAAAGGCGGCATCCCTTCCCACTCCCACATCTTGAACAAGGGGCCGGCATAGAAGCCTACTCCGTGCTGCGCCTTGTAAAGTTCCCAGCCGACCAGCAACAGCAGGGTTACAAGGTAGAGGGGGTAGACGCGGGTCAGCCGCAGCCAGAGAAAGCGGCCATAGCCCACGGTGCGGGGCGTGCGGGTGAAGGCCTCGCCATAGACATGGGCCAGCACCACGCCGCTCAAAATAAAGAACAGATCGACCCAGAGGTAGCCGTTCTCGATGAGTTGGGTGTGGCCTGCGATCGGCTCCATCCACTGGGGAAAGAGCAATAATCGGGCATGGAACAGCACCACCATCAGGGCAGCGATGCCCCGCAGCGGTGTTAACAGCGGCAATGATTGATTCATATCGGGATCCCTTGTGATGTTCAGCTTGGCCTGACATCTATTTTGTTGTTGTGCCGTCCATCAATCCTGATGGGACGGTTGCCCCGGCTTGGCTGCCGCAGGCGGGATCACACTACGGAAAAGAGAGTCATACGGATGTGATTTAAATCATGAATGTGCAGTTATTGTGCAAAGTAATTTAAACAGAGAAGAAGTGGGGCGCTGGCAGCAAAAGAGGAGGAGAAGGAACGCGAATAAAGCAGAGAGGGTGGTCATCGGGGCGAGCGTCAGGCTCAGGTTTATACGGCGCGATGCAAAACAATCAGGCCCGCAAGGGGCCTGATTGATCACAAGGGAAGATGACGACCGATCAGCGGGCGCGTACCACCAGTCCCTTGAGGTAGAAGCCTTCCGGATAGGCGGTACCGATGGGGTGATCGGAGGCCTGGGAGAGCAGCTCCAGGATCTGGGCATCGCGACCGGCATCGAGCGCTGCATCGGCGACGATCTTCTGGAACAGGCTCTGCTCCATCAGGCCGGAGCAGGAGTAGGTCAAGAGCACGCCACCCGGCGCCAGCAGCTGGAATGCCAGCATGTTGATGTCCTTGTAGCCTCGGCAGGCACCCAACAGCTGGGCCTTGCTCTCGGCAAACTTGGGCGGATCCAGCACGATGACATCGAACTTCTCGCCCTTCTCACGATATTCCCGCAGCAGCTTGAAGACGTCGTGACGGACAAACTGGGTGTTGCTGGTATCCAGCCCGTTCAGCTCGGCATTCTGGCGGGCGATATCCAGCGCATTCTGGGAGAGATCGACGTTGACCACTTCCTTGGCGCCGCCCTTGAGGGCATAAACGCCAAACCCACCGGTGTAGCAGAAGCAGTTGAGCACCCGCTTGCCTTCGGTATACTTGGCAGCAGCCTGACGGTTATCCCGCTGATCCAGATAGAAGCCGGTTTTATGGCCGTTACGAATATCCACCAGGATCTTGACGCCACCGTTCTCCTCGATGACCACCGGCTCGTTCGGGGTTTCGCCATAGATGACGCCGGTGCGCTCTTTCAGCCCTTCCTTCTTGCGTACCGCCACGTCGGAGCGCTCATAGATGCTGCACTCGGGGTAGAGGGTACGCAGTGCTTGGGTGATCAGCTCACGCTGGAACTCGGCACCGGCAGAGAGGATCTGGCACACCAGAAAATCGGCATAACGGTCGATGGTCAGACCCGGCAGGCCGTCGGATTCGGCGGCGCACAGGCGATAACCGGTGAGGCCCTGACGCTTGATCAGCGGATCGCGAGACTCCTGCGCATATTTGAGGCGACGGATAAAGAAGTCGAGATCGACGGTTTCATCCTTGTCGAAGGTCCAGACCCGGGCACGGATCTGGGAGCTGCCTGACCAGGCGCCACGGGCGAGCCACTTGCCATCGTTGGCATAGATCTCGACGGTATCGCCGTCAATGGGGTTGCCCTGAACCCGCTCAATCCCCTTGGAGAAGATCCAGGGGTGGCGACGCAGCAGGGATTTTTCGCGGCCTTTGACGAGATAGATGGAAGCGCTCATGGATGTTTGCCGATGGTAGAAAGAAAAGGGGCCACATTCTATGTGGCCCGCAGGTAAAACTCAAACAACCCTGTGTAATGGATGGGGTTGCCCTGATCTGACACCTCATATGGTCATAGCTTAATCCCCTTGAGTGCCTGGGTCAGCTCGCTGGCGGTGGCTTTCAGCCCCTGCGTACCGGCTACCGAGGCGCTGGCGGATTCTTCCACCTGCGCCGCTTCATGGCGCACTTGATCGAGATTGTGGGTGATCTCGGCGGCGACCGAGCTCTGCTCTTCGCTGGAGGTGGCGATCTGGGTACTCATCTCCAGTACCGCATCGCTGTGGTTGCTCAGCTTCTCGATATCGAGCCCCACCTCGCTGATGAGCTGCTGGCTGCTGGCGGCACGCCCTACAGTCTTTTCCATGATCTCGTTCAGCGCGCCGGTACCGGTCTGCAGCTCTTCGATCATCTGTTGGATCTCCACCGTCGCCTGCTGGGTACGGCTGGCGAGAGTACGCACTTCATCTGCCACCACCGCAAAGCCGCGACCCTGCTCACCGGCACGGGCCGCTTCGATGGCGGCGTTAAGTGCCAGCAAGTTGGTCTGCTGGGAGATGGCGTTGATGACGTTGACCACCTCGTTGATCCGGTTGGCGTTGTGGGTGAGCCGCTCGACTGCACCGGAGGCGTTGCCAATCTCGTCGGCCAGGGTGCGGATCGCCTCTATGGTGCGGGCTACCCGGTTAGCGCCATTGGCCGCCTCTTCGCTCGACTGGCGGGTCTGCTGCAGGGTGTTGTTGGCATTGCGCGCCACTTCACGGATCGCCACCGACATCTGCTCCATGGCAGTGGCCAGTGAATCCATGTGCTGGCGCTGGGAACGCGCCATGGTCTCGCCTTCGCGTGCATGGTCACGAAACTCGTCGGCGGCCATGGTCAGCGCTTCGGCAGACTCCTCCACCAGTTTGACGATCTGGTGCTGGCGGTCGGTAAAGCGGTCGATGCTGCCCGCCAGGGTGGAGAACTCGTCGCGCACCGGGAAGAAGTTGAGGCGGAAGGTGAGATCCCCGTCCGCCACGGTTTGCAGCGCCTTGTTGGTGGAGTAAAGCGCACCGGAGACAAAGGTCATCATGTAGTGGATCACCAGTGCCATCAGGGCAGCTAGCGCGCTGATGAGGAGCAGGGTCGAGCCCTGACCCTCCCACATGGAGAGGTTGCCGGTGTCGAGATCACCGGTGACGTAGCCTGCCTGACCCGCTGGCGCGGTAAAGAGGTAGTGATCTCCTTGCTGCTGCAACCCGCTGCTGCCTTGCCGGGTCAGACGCAGATCAGCAGGCAACACCAGAGTGGGCTGCTGGCTGACCAGCTGCGCCGTGGTTTCGACCCGTTGTTGCAACTGCGCTACCCGCAGGGAGATCTCTTGCTGATGGCTGGCCGCCAGCATATACCAGCTGAGAAAGGCGATGATGAAGAGAGGTAACCAGAACGCGATATGGAATTTTTCACTGATGGTGAGGTGAATGAGATAGCGGTCAACCCACCGGAATTTAACTTCTTTCATAATGGAGCTGCATCCTGCAGAGATAGAGTGTCGGGCACATTATCGTCTCGGGAATTTTTTTCTTAAGCGGAAGGTGTGAGAAATGGGAGAGCAATCGTTTGTCATTCGGGTGTGGGGGCAGGTGCAGGGGGTGGGATTTCGCTATTTCACCCGCGAGCGGGCGCTGCAACTGGGTTTGCGGGGCCATGCCTACAACCTGGAGGATGGATCGGTGGAGATCCTCATCAGCGGCCCCGCGCAGGGGGTGCAGATGATGCTGGGTTGGCTGGAGCATGGCCCGCGCACCGCCAGGGTGACCCGGATGGAGTATGAAGAGACGCTGCCGCCCACCGGTCAGGGCTTTCATACCAACTGAGGTTTTAGGGGGAAGACTACTATATTATTTTCCTTAATTCACAGCATCATGTTTAGTGAGGTATCCTGATTTTCACAGACAGTCCCGATTGTTACGATGAGACAATCGGGGGTATTTAATTAAATCGAGAGAACACTATTCACCAAAGTTTCGGGCAGAGGCGGTTCGACTGCTGTTGGAGCAAGGCCTTGGCCAAGCTGAAGCCGCCAGAAGGTTGGGTATTGCCAAAGGCACACTGAGCAACTGGGTGGTCGCAGCCAAAGGAGGAAAGGATACATCGGTCATTCCCGGAGCGCGTTCTGTCGCCGAGCTAGAGGCTGAAGTGGCTCGGCTACGTAACGCTCTCGCACAAGCCAACATGGAGCGCGACATCATAAAATGGCCGCCTACTTTGCTCAGGAGTCACTGTCAAGTACGCGTGGATAGCCAAGGCAGGACTTCTATCCCGTTTCCGTTATCTGTCGTGTGCTGGAGGTCTCTCGTGCGGGCTTCTACCACTGGCGCCAGCGTCCACAGTCACTGCACCAACAAGAAGATGAACGACTCAAGGTCGCCATTCGGGCTGCTCACAGCAAGACGCGCCAGACCTATGGCGCAGCGCGTTTACAAGCTGAGTTGGCCGCCGAAGGATTTTACGCTGGGCGGGACCGAATTGGGCGATTGCGGCGTGAAATGGGGTTGTCTTGCAAACAAAAGCGCAAATTCAAGGCGACAACCCATTCTGCTCATTCCCTGCCTGTGGCGGAGAATCTCCTTGGTCAGGTCTTTGCGCCGACGAAGCCTAACGAAGTCTGGACCGGTGATATCACCTATATCGCCACCGACGAAGGCTGGCTTTATCTGGCTGGTCTCAAGGATGTGTTTACCTGTGAGATAGTGGGTTATGCGATGGGAGAGCGAATGACCACCGGGTTGGTCAGTCAGGCGCTGTTTCGGGCTGTGCAGCAGAAGAGGCCACCAGTTGGGCTTATTCATCACACAGACCGGGGCAGTCAGTACTGTGCCAAGGCTTACCGGGCTCTCCAGGTACAATTTGGCATGCAGACCTCCATGTCACGCAAGGGGAACTGCTTCGACAATGCCCCGATAGAAAGCTTCTGGGGGTCTCTTAAAAATGAACTGGTTCACCACCATAGATTCAAGACGAGAGCGGAGGCCAAGGCAGCGATTCAGGAATACATAGAGATTTTTTACAACCGCCAACGTCGGCATTCACGACTTGGCAATGTCAGCCCGGCGGAGTTTAACAAGAGGTATTGGAGAACAGCTCAGGCTGCTTGATCCGGGACTGTCCGATCTTGTCAGGACACCTCAGGGTTCTCCATTTATTGGGGGAAAAGGTGTAAACCATATTCAGAACGGGACACGAGAAATAAAAAAGCCACACCGGTTGGTGTGGCTTTTGTTTAGGGGGTCAACCCGGGTTGCTTAGGGGCGACCGGCCGGGCAGGTGGCCACGTTGACGGCGGCAGTGCTGCCACCATGACGACCTGAGGTGCTCACCTCGTTGCGTACCAGCGGCGGGTAGTTAACCGGCTCGCGGGCAGGCAGGGCAGGGGCCTCGGCAGGAGTTGCCATCGGGGCGGATGCCTTGCGGGCACGAGCAAGCAAGCCAGCGGAGCGTGCTACCTGTTTGGTGACGACCGGAGTCTCTTCCGCAACAACGGCAGCGACAGGTGCCGGGGTTTCGACAACAGCAGCTGGCATCTCGACTGCAGCGGCGACCGGTGCAGCTTCTACGACAGGCGCGGTAACAACAGGGGCTTCAACAACCGGTACAGTTTCAACCACTGTGTCGGGAGCCACGTCGGCAACCGGAGCAGCGACAACAGCTACTTCTGGCTCTGCTGCAACCACTACCTCAGCAACGGTTTCAACAACCGGGCTTACGGCAACATCGGCTTGAGTTGCTTCAACCTGGGCAGTGGCCTGCTCGGCAGCTTCTTCAGCGATGGCCTCGGCAACCACGTGCTCGGTCAGTGCTGCAGAGGCCTGCAGGGCTGCGGCAATGGCTTCAGCGCTCGGGATGGTGACAACAGGTGCTACCGGCTCTTCAACCTGTGCTTTGGCAATATCTGCCTGGGCTGCGGTGGTCAGCGTGGTGGTATCTTGCTGTTCTTCGTCACGCTGGCTGCGGGCATCTTCGTTGATGCGCTTGCGGCGCTGACCTTCGATACGCTGGCTGCGCGGAGTGCGGCGTGAACGGCGCTGGCCTTCACTCTGCTCTTCCTGCTCGTTACCCACGGTGGCATCGATCACTTCAGCTTGCGCTGGTACTTCGTCAACCGGCAGGGCAGGGGTGTCAGCAGCGGCGACATCGACGCGGATCTGCTTGCGCAGTTGGCGACGTTCGCGGCGCTCGGCCACTTTCAGCTCTTTCTCCTGACGTGGCTGGACGGCAGCTGCATCAACGGTGTCTACCGCGTCAACAACGACTTCGGCGCGCGGCTCACGGGGAGCACGAGGTTCACGGGCTGGACGTGGCGCACGTTCCTGGCGCGGCTCGCGAGGTTCGCGCTCCTGACGGGGTTCACGTTCCATGCGCTGTTCGCTGCGCACTTCGCCACGAGCTTCACGCTCCTGACGAGGCTCGCGCTCTTTGCGGGGACGGCGATTGCGGTTTTCACCAGCTTCGCGGTTGCCACCTTCACGCTTCTCGCCTGCTTCCGCATTGTTGCGGTTGCCACGATTGTCATCACGACGAGGACGCTGACCACGGCCACGGCCTTCTTCGCGCTGGTGACGTTGACCCTCTTCCTTGCGTGCTTCACGAGCAGCAGGTTTCTCGGCGGGCGCTTTCACGTCGGCAGGGGCAGCATCGCTGCTGAACAGGCCGGTAATGCCTTTGATCAGCTTGCTGAAGAAGCCGGCTTCGGCAGGGGCCGCAGCAACGGGAGCCGCCGGCTGTTGCGGTGCAACAGGGGCCGGTTGTGCCGGTTGGGCAAAGCCTTGCAGCAGCGGTTGTTCACGCTCGATCACCTGAGCTTGCTTCGGTTGGTAGACCGGCTTGGCAATCTCGGTTTTCAGCTCGTAGCTGGCCGCTTCCGGGATCTCGTTCTGACGAATACGAGTCACTTCGTAGTGCGGGGTTTCCAGATGCTGGTTCGGAATGATGTAAACACGCACATCATTGCGCTGTTCCAGACTGGCGATGGCGGCACGCTTTTCGTTAAGCAGATAGGCGGCAACATCCACCGGCACCTGGCCGTGAACCTGCTCGGTGTTGTCCTTCATCGCCTCTTCTTCGATGAGACGCAGGATGGACAGGGCGAGAGATTCGTTGTCACGGATCACGCCTTGACCCTGGCAACGAGGGCAGATATGGCTGCTGGATTCGTTGAGGGAGGGGCGCAGACGCTGGCGAGACATCTCCAGCAGACCGAAACGGGAGATCCGACCCAGCTGGATGCGGGCACGGTCCTGATGAACCGCTTCACGCAGACGGTTTTCCACTTCGCGCTGATGGCGAACCGGGGTCATGTCGATGAAGTCGATAACAATCAGGCCACCCAGATCGCGCAGACGCAATTGACGGGCAATTTCGTCGGCCGCTTCCAGGTTGGTTTGCAGCGCAGTCTCTTCGATATCGCCGCCCTTGGTGGCGCGGGAGGAGTTGATATCGATGGAGGTCAGTGCTTCGGTCGGATCGATAACGATGCTGCCGCCGGAGGGGAGGCGCACTTCACGCTGGAAGGCTGATTCAATCTGGCTCTCAATCTGGAAGTGGTTGAACAGGGCAACTTCACCCTTGTATAGCTTCACACGGTTGAGGAAATCGGGACGTACCAGCTCGATATGGGCCTTGGCGCGTTCGAAAATCACCGGATTGTCGATCAGGATCTCGCCCACATCGCGACGCAGATAGTCACGGATGGCACGCACGATGACGTTGC
Organism: Aeromonas sp. FDAARGOS 1404; assembly: GCF_019047085.1. Taxonomy (NCBI): domain Bacteria; kingdom Pseudomonadati; phylum Pseudomonadota; class Gammaproteobacteria; order Aeromonadales; family Aeromonadaceae; genus Aeromonas; species Aeromonas sp. FDAARGOS 1404. Next base: position 18,569 of record NZ_CP077237.1, on the reverse strand, counting down.
TTTCCTGGTGGATCAGCACCGGCGCAGCGCGCTCCTGAGAGGCCTTGTGGATGGAGTCCCAGTGGTTGAGCAGAACGTTCAGGTCCCACTCCAGCTCTTCTGGCGACTTGCCCACACCAGCGGTACGTACGATCAGGCCCATGCCTTCCGGCACGGTCAATCCGCTCAGGGCTTCTTTCAGTTCAGTCCGCTCATCACCCTCGATACGGCGGGAGATACCACCGGCACGGGGGTTGTTAGGCATCAGTACCAGGTAGCTACCTGCCAGGCTGATAAAGGTGGTGAGGGCTGCACCCTTGGTGCCACGCTCTTCCTTGTCGATCTGGACGATAACTTCCTGACCTTCGCGGACCACTTCTTTGATGTTGGGACGACCCTGATAGGAGTAACCGGAGGGGAAGTAATTGCGGGCGATCTCCTTCAACGGCAGGAAACCGTGGCGCTCGGCGCCGTAGTCAACAAAAGCAGCTTCAAGGCTGGGTTCTACGCGGGTGATCTTACCCTTGTAAATGTTCGCTTTCTTCTGCTCGTGTCCCGGACTTTCAATATCCAAATCGTAGAGCTGTTGTCCGTCAACCAGCGCTACGCGCAACTCCTCTTCTTGAGTTGCGTTGATAAGCATTCTTTTCATTGAGTTCTCATTATTGTGTCATTTTGATTTCCTCCATCTGGGTCCTGCCAGCGCCGGCCTCGGGTCTTCAGCATACTGGGGCAACCTCCCGGTTGGGGTATGCATGAGGCGCAAACTAAGGGCGTTCTGGTCATCACTTCTCGAGAAGGAATGAATAAGGATGCCGAAATGGAGACAAATAAACGGTGATGTTTGTGTTCTCCATGCGTTGTACCTCGCACCCGGGAACCGTCATGTTCTTGTATACACGGTGTTTCGGGATTGGGTGGCATACTTTTTGGCCACTTAGTACAAGGCTTGAACACAATGACAAAACCTTGTTTATTATCCCATTTAAACCTCTTTTATAGCAAGGCGCCATTTTTCAACAAACCATGCAGCCAAGGGGCGCTGGCAGTGTTAAAATCCGCGCCATGACACAGATACAACAACAAGTGCAGCTGCTCACCATCGAAGCTGAGCATGACGGGCAGCGCATCGATAATTTTCTCAAGACTCAGCTAAAGGGCGTCCCCAAGAGCCTGATCTATCGCATCCTTCGCAAAGGTGAAGTGCGAGTAAACAAAAAGCGCATCAAACCGGAGTACAAACTCTGCGCAGGCGATGAGGTGCGGGTTCCCCCCGTGCGCGTTGCCGAGAAAAATGAGCTGCCTTCAGCCAACCTCGGAGTTATCCAGCGTCTGGAGAGCCAGATCCTGTTTGAAGACGATGCCATGATCGTGCTGAACAAGCCCTCCGGCATGGCAGTACACGGTGGCAGCGGGCTGAGCTTTGGTGTTATCGAAGGGCTGCGCGCCCTGCGTCCGGAAGCCCGCTTCCTCGAACTGGTTCATCGACTGGATCGCGACACCTCTGGTGTATTGCTGGTTGCCAAAAAACGCAGCGCCCTGCGCAGCCTGCATGAGCAGTTGCGCGTCAAGACCATGCGCAAGCAGTATCTGGCGCTGGTGCGTGGCAAGTGGCAGGCTCACGTCAAGGTGGTTAATGCGCCGCTGCGCAAAAACGATCTCCAATCCGGTGAACGGGTAGTGCGGGTCAGCGCGGATGGCAAGCCATCGGAAACCCGGTTCCGCATCGTGCGTCAATTTGCCGAAGCGACCCTGGTCGAGTGCAGCCCCATCACCGGTCGTACCCACCAGATCCGAGTGCACACCCTGCATGCCGGTCACCCGATTGCGTGTGATGATAAGTATGGTGAAGCGGCGTTTGACGAGAAAATGCGCAGCCAAGGGCTGAAACGGCTCTTTTTGCATGCCTGGAAGCTCAGCTTCACCCATCCGGCCGATGGTCGCGAGATGCAGGTAGAAGCGCCGCTGGCACCTGAACTCGACAACTTTCTCAACGGCTTGCCACGCTGATGCAGGATATCCGGCTCGCCATTTTCGATTGGGACGGTACCCTGATGGATTCGGTGGGCCGGATTGTGGCCTGTGTGCAGGGGGCCGCCAGAGATTGTGAGCTGGCGGTACCTGCACCAGCCCAGATCCGGCAGATCATCGGATTGAGCCTTGGTGTCGCCATGTCCCGTCTGTTCCCCTTATGCAGTGGCAGTGGCAGTGGCAGTGGCGCCACCAGCGGTGAGCGCCAGATTGCCGCACTCATCGATCGTTATCGTCATCACTATCTGCACGATGCTACCCCCAGTCCGCTGTTTGCCGGGGCAGGGGAGTTGCTGCATGACTGGCGGTCACGAGGGCTGCAACTGGCCGTCGCGACCGGAAAATCGCGCCGTGGGCTGGATGGGGTATTGGATGAGACCGGGCTGCGCCCGTTGTTTGTGACTAGCCGAGGGGCCGATGAGGCCCGCTCCAAGCCTGATCCGCTGATGCTTGAGCAGATCCTGGATGAGCTGGGGCTGTCACCCCGGCAGGCCGTCATGATCGGCGACTCTGTTCACGATATGGCGATGGCCGAGGCAATTGCCATGCCGCGCATCGGCGTTACTTGGGGTGTAGATAGCCGCGATGCCCTCAGTCGTCACGGACCTGTGGCGGTGGTGGACTCCATGACGGCTCTTCGCGCGCTGTTGTAGACGCCTCTCTTTAAGAGACATCGATCTGATTGATAACAGAAGCCCGGTGTATTGACCGGGCTTTTTATATGCTCGATCTAGCTTATCTATTTACCCGCAATCAGGGCAGGGCAATACCGTGGCGCTCCAGCAGCTCGATCAGGCCGATCAGCGGCAGACCGATCAAGGCGTTAGGATCGCGCCCCTCCAGCCCCTTGAACAGCACGATCCCCATCCCTTCGCATTTGAAACTGCCCGCACAATCGAGGGGCAGTTCAGCCTCTACATAGCGGCGAATGGCGGATTCGTCGAGATCGCGAAAGTGGACCGTAAACGGTTCAATCAATTGATGAATCTCATTGGTTGCAGCGTTAAGTACGCACAGCCCGGTGTAAAAGGTGACGCTGCGACCTTGAGCCGCCATCAACTGGGCGATGGCATTGTCGATGGTGCCCGGTTTGCCGAGGATGTACCCATCGCAGACACACACCTGATCAGATCCGATGATCAAGCCGTGATCACGATGTTGGGCGATGGCATCTGCCTTGGCACGAGCCAGTCTGGCCACCAGCGCCTCGGCGGATTCGCCAGCCAGTGGTCGCTCATCCACATCGGGGGCGGCACATTCAAAGGGGAGACCGAGCTTCTCCAGCAGGGCTTTGCGATAGCGAGAAGTTGAGGCGAGGATCAGATTCTGTGGCATAATCAGGTACCGATGAAAGCGAGTACCGGCATTCTAGGGACTTGTGACGTTAAAATCATCGGCGGTAAGGACTTTTTCCTTTGACTATCAGTTGTTGGACCTATATTATTCGCGCCCTATGCAAAAGGTGAAGTTGCCCGTTAAGGTTGATCCAGTCCGTAGTGCCTTGAAGCTGCTCGATTACATCGGGATAGTGGAAAAGTCGCAGATGCCCAGGCTGGAGGAATCAACCGCTGGCTTGCAGAGTGATATCGATGTATCACTGCACTTTGGCAAAGATGTCCAGAAGTTGACCGTTATGAAAGGCACTGCCCATGCCAAGGTTGACCTGGTTTGCCAACGTTGCGGAGAGACATTCGAACACCTCTGTGAAGCTGAATTTATCTACACTCCGCTGTTCGAAAGAACAAACGAGGAAGAACTGCCGGAAGCTTATGAGCCCATTGAGTTGGACGAAAACGGCGAGATAGATCTTCATCAAATCCTGGAGGATGAACTCATCCTCTCGTTGCCTCAAGTCGCAATGCATTCTCTGGATGCATGCCCGAGAGGAAACATGGAGATGACTTGGGGTGAAATCGAACCTGCTGATGAGCGGCCGAATCCCTTTGCAGTTCTTGAAGAGCTTAAACGTAAGTGAATTTAGGAGTTAGCCTACAATGGCCGTACAACAGAACCGTAAAACCCGTGCCAAGCGTGGCATGCGTCGTTCCCACGATGCGCTGACCACCGCTGCCCTGACTGTTGATCAGACCAGTGGCGAAATTCATCGTCGTCACCACGTGACTGCCGATGGTTTCTACCGCGGTAAAAAGGTAATCGCTTAAGGATTGCCTTTGTCTACGCAAACTGTCGCGCTAGACATCATGGGGGGAGATATTGGCCCCTCGGAAACAGTGCCTGCCGCCGTGCAGGCACTGTCTCTTTTACCCCAGCTAAAACTGATCTTGGTCGGTGACCAACATCAGACCTCCTCTCTGCTGCAGCAACATGGCTTGCTGAATCATCCCCGCGTTCGTTTCGTACATGCATCCCAAGTGGTTGGCATGGGCGATAAACCGATCGTGGCGTTGCGTACTCTGAAAGACTCCTCCATGCGGGTGGTACTCAATCTGCTGAAAGCCGGTGAGGCCGATGCCTGCGTCAGTGCCGGCAATACCGGTGCGTTGATGGCGATGGCCAAGTGCGTGCTCAAATCCCTGCCCGGGGTAGACAGACCCGCCCTCATCAAGGCATTGCCGACATTGAGCGGCAAACGCACCGTGATGCTGGATCTAGGCGCCAACGTCAGTTGCGATGCCGATACCTTGCTGCAGTTTGCCGTGATGGGCTCTGTCGTGGCCGAAAAGGTAGAAGGCATTGCATCACCCCGTGTTGCTTTGCTCAACATCGGCGAGGAGGAGATCAAGGGTAACGATCTGGTGCGCCACAGCGCCGAATTGTTGCGTCAGTGCCACGCGCTCAATTATGTCGGGTTCGTCGAAGGGGATCGTATCTTCAGCGGCGATAGCGACGTGATCGTCTGCGACGGTTTTGTTGGCAATGTCGCCCTCAAGACGGCAGAAGGGGTGGTGCGGATGATGGCCCTGCTGGCCGGATATCCCCGCAAGAAACGCACTTTTCTTGGCCGGATCGCCGGATTTATGTTCAAACGGCGTTTTTCTTACCTGAACCCCGACCAGTATAACGGGGCAAGTCTGTTAGGATTGCGCGGCATTGTGGTAAAAAGTCATGGGCGGGCCGAACGGCGCGCTCTGTGTAATGCGATCCTGCTGGCCGCACAAGAGGCCAAACATCAACTTCCACTGCAAATAGCAGATCGCCTTGAAGCTGTCTTCTCTGACAGGGATCTATAAGAACTCTATGCATAGCAAAATTCTGGGTACTGGCAGCTACCTGCCGAGTTCAGTGCGTACCAACGCCGATCTCGAGCAGATGGTTGAGACCAGTGATGAGTGGATCGTGGAACGCACCGGTATCCGTGAGCGCCGTATTGCCGGGGCTGACGAAACCGTTGCCACCCTCTCTTACCAGGCCGCCCTGCGCGCCCTGGATGCAGCCGGCTTGACCGCTGCCGATCTCGATATGATAGTGCTGGCCACTACCAGTGCTGAAAATGCCTTCCCGGCTGCCGCCTGCGAGCTGCAGGGGCTGCTCGGCGTTCCGGGCATTCCTGCCTTTGACGTGGCTGCTGCTTGCGCAGGCTTCACCTACGCACTCTCCATTGCCGATCAGTTCGTCAAATCCGGCGCCGCCCGCCATGTGCTGGTCGTCGGGGCCGATGTACTCTCCCGCATGTGCGATCCGCAAGATCGCGGCACCATCATCCTGTTTGGTGACGGGGCAGGGGCTGTGATTGTCGGTGCCAGCGAGACGCCGGGTATCCTCTCTACCCATCTTCATGCCGATGGCCGTTATGGCGAGCTGCTCAAACTGCCGCACCCTCGTCGCGGCATGCCGGGTGCCGAGCTCGAAGCCTACATGTATATGAAGGGCAACGATGTCTTCAAGGTCGCGGTCACCCGTCTGAGCGAGATCGTCACCGAAACCCTGGCTGCTGCAGGCATCAAGCCGAGCGAGCTGGATTGGCTGGTGCCGCATCAGGCCAACTTTCGCATCATCAGCGCCACCGCCAAGAAGTTGGGTATGAGCCTCGATAAAGTGGTGCTGACCCTCGACAAGCACGGCAATACCTCTGCCGCTTCCGTTCCGGTCGCCTTTGACGAAGGGGTGCGGGATGGCCGGATCAAACCGGGTCAGCTGGTACTGCTGGAGGCCTTCGGCGGCGGTTTTGCCTGGGGCTCGGCGCTGGTTCGCCTCTGATCTTCGGCGGGATGGTGCGCCCATCATCCCGTCACCGATTTCATTTTTGTCTTATCTAAAAGGAATCAATGATGACCCAATTTGCCATTGCCTTCCCGGGACAAGGTTCCCAGTCCGTTGGCATGCTGGCCGAGCTGGCCGAACAACATGCCGTGATCAAGGAGACCTTCGCCGAGGCGAGTCAGGTGCTGGGTTATGACCTGTTTGCCCTGGTGATGGATGGTCCGGTTGAAGATCTGAACAAAACCTGGCGCACCCAGCCTGCGCTGCTGACGGCCTCTGTCGCCCTATGGCGCCTGTGGCAACAGCAGGGTGGGGCAACTCCTGCCATGATGGCGGGTCACAGCCTGGGTGAGTACTCCGCGCTGGTTTGCAGCGGCGCACTCGATTTTGCCGATGCGGTCAAACTGGTCGAGTTGCGTGGTCTGGCCATGCAGGAAGCGGTACCGGAAGGCACCGGCGCCATGGCGGCCATCATCGGTCTGGATAACGAATCCATCGCCGCCAACTGCGAAAAAGCGGCACAAGGGCAGGTGGTCTCTCCGGTCAACTTCAACTCCCCGGGCCAGGTGGTTATCGCCGGTCACAAAGAGGCCGTTGAGCGCGCCAACGTGCTGATGAAAGAGTCGGGCGCCAAGCGTGCGCTGCCGCTGCCGGTCTCCGTGCCGTCTCACTGCGCGCTGATGAAACCTGCCGCAGAAAAACTGGCAGCTGCGCTGGACGGGATCGAGATCAAGGTTCCAACCATCGCGGTCATCAATAATGTCGACGTATCCTGTGAACAGGATCCGGCCGCCATCAAGCAAGCGCTGGTACGTCAGCTGTTCAGCCCGGTTCGTTGGACCGAGACTGTCGAGCGGATGGCCAACGAGGGGGTTATCCTCGAGATCGAGATGGGACCGGGCAAAGTGTTGACCGGGCTCGCCAAGCGTATCGACAAGCGCGTGGAAGGTATTCACGCCAACGATGCCGCCTCTTTCGAGCAGGCGCTGGCCCAGATCAAGTAAACAGGAGCAAATGATGAGCTTTACCGATAAGGTTGTGTTGGTGACCGGTGCCAGTCGTGGCATCGGCCGTGCGATTGCCGAAACATTCGTGGCCCGTGGCGCGAAAGTGGTCGGTACGGCGACCAGCGAGAGCGGTGCCGAGGCGATCAGCGCCTATCTGGGCGAGAATGGTTGCGGCATGGCACTGAACGTGACCAGCCAGGAATCCATCGAAGCCGTCTTCGCCGCCATCAAGGCGCGCTTTGGCGACATCGACATCCTGATCAACAACGCGGGTATCACCCGTGACAACCTGTTGATGCGGATGAAAGATGACGAGTGGAACGAGATCATCGATACCAATCTGACCTCGCTTTATCGTCTGAGCAAACCGGTGCTGCGTGCCATGATGAAGAAACGTCATGGTCGCATCATCAGCATTGGCTCCGTGGTGGGAACCATGGGCAATGCCGGTCAGGTCAACTATGCTGCCGCCAAGGCCGGTCTGGTTGGTTTTACCAAATCGTTGGCGCGGGAAGTGGCATCCCGTGGTATCACAGTGAACGCGGTTGCTCCCGGTTTCATCGAAACCGACATGACCCGTGCCCTGAATGACGATCAACGTGCCGGCATCATGAGTCAGGTGCCTGCCGCCCGTTTGGGTGATCCAAAAGAAATTGCCGCAGCTGTGGTATTCTTGGCTTCTGATGAAGCAGCTTATATCACCGGCGAAACCCTGCATGTTAATGGCGGGATGTACATGGTGTAATCAATTTGTCGTAAGATCTGTTCAAATTTGCGATAGTACGCCGAAGTTTGGCACATTTCGTGGTTTGACCAGCGGCAAGCTACTTGCAAACTCACGTCAATTGAATAAACTACCCCAACCAGACGCAAATAGCGTATTTTTAAAGGAAAATTCAGGTCATGAGCAACATCGAAGAACGCGTAAAGAAAATCATCATCGAACAACTGGGTGTTAAAGAGGAAGACGTTAAGAACGCTGCCTCCTTCGTCGACGACCTGGGCGCTGACTCTTTGGATACCGTTGAACTGGTAATGGCGCTGGAAGAAGAATTCGATACCGAAATTCCTGATGAAGAAGCCGAGAAGATCACCACTGTTCAAGCGGCTATCGACTACATCACCGCTAATCAGGAATAAGTTCCTGTTCTGAAAGAAGCGGCCCAAGGGCCGCTTCTTTTGTATTTGTTCCCTTTCAAAACACCTCTCGGAGACTACCTCAGTGTCAAAACGCAGAGTCGTGGTGACCGGCTTGGGGATGCTTTCCCCGGTGGGTAACACTGCCGAATCCAGCTGGCAAGCACTGCTCAACGGGCAGAGCGGCATTTCCCTTATCGAACATTTTGATGCCAGCGAGTTTGCAACCCGCTTCGCAGGTCTGGTCAAGGATTTCGATCCCGAGCAGTACGGTATCAACCGTAAAGACGCTCGCAAGATGGATCTCTTCATTCAATACGGCATCGCGGCCGGTATGCAGGCGCTGGATGATTCCGGCCTGACCATCAATGAAGAGAATGCCGAACGTGTCGGCGTGGCGATTGGCTCCGGTATCGGCGGTCTGGGTCTGATTGAACAGAACCACGAAAGCTTGGTCAACGGTGGCCCGCGCAAGATCAGTCCCTTCTTCGTTCCGTCCACCATCATCAATATGGTGTCCGGTCATCTTTCCATCATGAAAGGTCTGCAAGGGCCGAACATCGCTGTGACGACCGCCTGTACCACTGGTACCCATGCCATCGGTATGGCTGGCCGGATGATCGCTTACGGTGATGCCGACGTGATGGTCGCCGGCGGTGCCGAGAAAGCCTCTACCGCGATGGGGATGGGTGGTTTTGCTGCCGCCAAGGCACTCTCCAACCGCAACGACGAGCCGCAAAAAGCGAGCCGTCCGTGGGATAAAGATCGCGACGGTTTCGTGCTGGGTGACGGTGCCGGGGTACTGGTGCTGGAAGAGTACGAACACGCCAAGGCCCGTGGTGCCAAGATCTACGCCGAGCTGGTCGGTTTTGGCATGAGCGGTGACGCGTACCACATGACTGCGCCTCCTGCAGATGGCAACGGTGGCGCTCGTGCCATGAAAAATGCCATCAAGGATGCCGGCATTGCCCCCGAGCAAATTGGTTACATCAACGCGCACGGTACCTCCACCCCGCTGGGTGATGTAGCCGAGCTGCGTGGCATGAAGTCAGTGTTTGGTGAGCACGCCAAATCCCTGATGGTCAGCTCCACCAAGTCCATGACCGGTCACCTGTTGGGCGCCGCCGGTGCCATCGAGGCGATCATCACTGTGTTGGCCCTGCGTGATCAGGTGGCTCCGCCCACCATCAACTTGGACAACCCGGATGATGAGTGCGATCTGGATTTGGTACCCCATGTGGCCAAGCCAGGTAGCTTCGAGTACGCCCTTTCCAATTCGTTTGGTTTCGGCGGCACCAATGGCTCACTGATCTTCAAACGCGTATAATTTGCCGCAGGGCAAAGACACAGGCCCGATACTGCCGGTATCGGGCCTTTTTTATCGGAGGGATCCCTTTGCTTATCAATGGCATGAAGCTTGACACGATCTCGGCCCATGATCGGGGGCTGGCCTATGGTGACGGTCATTTCACCACCATGGCGGTCAGGGAGGGTCGCGTGTTGCAGTGGCCTGCCCATCTGGCACGGTTGCAGCTGGCCAACAACCGGCTGGGATTGGTTGAACCGGACTGGGATCTCTTGACCCGGGAGGTTGAAGAGATGGTGGCCGACCAGCCACAATGCGTGGCCAAGGTGATCCTGACCCGCGGCGAGGGGGGGCGAGGCTATGACGGCAGCGGATGTCAGCACACAACCCGGATTGTCACTCTGGCGCCATTTCCCACTCACTATGGCCAGTGGCAACAGGAGGGGATCGAGATGGTGGTGTGCCGCCAGCGGATCGGTGATGCGCCTATGCTGGCCGGGCTTAAAACCTTGAATCGTCTGGAGCAGGTATTGCTGAAAAGCGAACTTGTCAGCCGAAATGCAGTCGAAGGGATAGTGCTTAACAGTCGTGGTTTTCTGATTGAAGGGGTCAGTGCCAATCTGTTTTGGCGTCGGGGCAAGACGGTGTTTACGCCCGATCTCGCCCGCGGTGGTGTCGATGGCATCATGCGTCGCCAGGTGATGGCGATGTTGAAACAGATGAGTATTGAGTTGCGTGTGGTAGAGGCTCCGCTGGAGTCACTATGGCAGGTGGAAGAGGTGTGGCTCACCAATACCCTTATGGGGGTTGTGCCGGTCAATGGCATCGAGGATATTCACTATCCCCCAGCGGTATTGAGTCGCCGTTTACAGGAGCGTTTGGTCATTGAAGTTTAATCGGCTTTACACCCTGCTCGCGGGGGCGGCACTGACGGTAGCCGCTGCCGGGGGCTATGTACATTACAAATGGCAACAGGTAGAGACGCTCACCAACAAGGGGCCGACCCGGCTCTTTACGGTGGAGAAGGGCGCCCATGCGGCGCGCCTCATCGCCGAACTGGGTGAGGAGGAAACCAGCCCCTGGGCGGTACGGCTCTGGCTGCGCAGCCATCCCGAACTGGTGGCCATCAAATCGGGCACCTACGAAATCAAGGAAGGGGCTCCCCTCAAGGAGACCCTCTCTCTGTTCGCATCGGGCAAGGAGTTTCACTTCAGTCTCACCTTCGTCGAAGGTTCCCGTTTCGAGGATTGGCAGAAGCAACTCTCCAGCGCCCCATACCTTGAGCGATTGACCGTCGAGCAATCCGAAGCCGACCTGGCGCAGGAGCTCGGCATCGAGAATGGCAAGCTGGAGGGGTGGTTCCTGCCGGAAACCTACGCCTATACCACCCATGCCAGCGATCTCTCGATCCTGCGTCGTGCCCATCAGGATATGGAGACTTTCCTGCAGCAGAGCTGGGAGAAACGTCAGGCCAACCTGCCTTACAAGACCCCCTATGAGGCGTTGATCATGGCCTCTATCATCGAGAAGGAGACCGGCCAGCCGGACGAACGAGCACAGATCGCCTCGGTGTTTGTCAATCGTCTGCGTCTGGGCATGAAGTTACAAACCGATCCCACCGTCATTTACGGGGTGAAAGATCGCTACGATGGTAACATTCGCCGCAGCGATCTGACCGACAAGAATCCCTACAACACCTATGTGATTGACGGTCTGCCGCCCACGCCTATCGCCATGCCGGGCAAGGCCTCCATCGAAGCTGCGCTTAACCCCAAATCGACCGACTATCTCTATTTTGTCGCCAAGGGGGGCGGTGCCCACTATTTCTCCAAGACCCTCGATGAACACAATCGGGCGGTTCGCGAATACATATTGAAGAAACCTTAATGTCTAAATTTATTGTGATCGAAGGATTGGAAGGGGCAGGGAAGAGCTCGGCCGTGCGTTATGTGACCGACTATCTGCAGCGCCACGGCATCAACCGGATCGAGTGCACCCGCGAGCCGGGTGGTACTCCACTGGCCGAGCGGATGCGGGCCATCGTCAAAGAGCTGCACGACGAGCGCCTCACCATCGAGGCGGAATTGCTGCTGATGTATGCCTCCCGGGTACAACTGGTGGAGACCCGCATCAAACCCGCACTGGCCGACGGAGTCTGGGTGGTGGGGGATCGCCACGATCTCTCCTCCCAGGCCTATCAGGGTGGCGGCCGTGGTATCGATGCCCAGCTTATCGGTGCCATCAAGCAGGCGGTGCTTGGCAATTTCAAGCCGGATCTCACCCTCTATCTCGATATCGATCCTGCCCTTGGCTTGCAGCGCGCCCGCCATCGCGGCGAGCTGGATCGCATCGAACTGGAGCAGCTGAGCTTCTTCGAGCGTACCCGAACTCGTTATCTCGAACTGGCCGCCAAGGATGATTCCATTGTGGTGATCGATGCGGCGCAAACGCCGGAACAGGTCAAAGCTGCCATCGAGCGTGCATTGGATCACTATCTGTCGAACGAGCCGCTATGTATCCCTGGCTGATCCCCGACTGGCATGCCCTGAGCCAGACGGCCCAGTCCGGTCGTCTCGGCCATGCCTGGTTGTTGCTGGGGGATCCCGGTCTTGGCAAGGAGCAACTGGCCGAGCGGCTGGCGCGTTTGCACCTTTGCCAGCAACCGGATCGTGGAGAGCCGTGTGGTCAGTGCCACTCCTGCCAGCTGTTTGACAAGGGCAACCACCCGGATCTCGGCACCATAACGCGCGACAGCAAGACCATCGGGGTCGAGGCCATTCGCGAGATCTGCACCCGGCTGCAGGGCTCTGCCCAGCTCGGCCGTGGCAAGGTGGTGATCATTCCTGATGCGGAGCGGATGACCGAATCGGCAGCCAATGCCCTGTTGAAAACCCTGGAAGAGCCGGCCGGCGACAGCTTGCTGTTGCTGATTGCCTCCCAGGTGTCCCGGTTGCTTCCCACCATTCTCAGTCGCTGTCACAAACATGTCTGTCAGTTGCCTGCGGAAGGGGAAACAGTACGCTGGTTGGCCGAGCAGGGTCATCAGGCCACTCTGGCTCAGGTGCGGATCTGTCAGGGGGCCCCGCTGCGGGTACTCGACTATATCGAGCAGCAACAGGACGGTACTCGCCGCGAACTGCTGGAGCAGTTTGTCGCCCTGAGTCAAAGTCCGGTCAAGGCGACGGCATTGTGCAGCCAGCTTGGTCAGGAGACGCAGGTCAGGTTGCACTGGTTGCAGCTCTTCTTGTGCGATGCCCTGAAAACCCAGGCCGGATGTGGTCACCATCAGCTGGCAATGCCTGATCTGGCCATCTTGAGTCAACGGTTGGCGGAGCAGCACTCCAGCGAAAAACTGCTGGAGGCAGAACAAGATCTGGTTGCCCTGAAAGCGGCATGTCAGCCGGGTCAGCTCTCCAATCCCACCATCCATCTGATGAACTGGCTCAGTCGCTGGTTATAAGTACCGACAAGCAGAAAGGTTTTATATGTTACTCGTTGATTCCCACTGTCATCTCGATCGCCTCAGCTATGGCAGCAAGCAGACCAGCTTGGCTGATGTACTGGCAAAGGCCGCGAAACTGGACGTGGGATATTTTCTCTGTGTCAGTGTGACTCAGGCACAGTTCCCGACCATGCTCGAGGCGATCGCTCCCTATCCCCAGGTATTTGCCTCTTGCGGGGTACACCCGCTCAATCAGGAACCCGGTGTCGATGCCGAGTTGCTGCTCAAGCAAGCTGCCGATCCACGTGTGGTGGCCATCGGTGAGACCGGTCTCGATTACTTTTACTCACCCGAGAACAAAGAGGTGCAGCAAGCCTCTTTCCGCGAACATATCCGGGTTGCTCGCGCGTTGAACAAGCCGCTGATCATCCATACCCGCGATGCCCAGCAAGATACCTTGCAGATCATGCTTGAAGAGGGCGCTGATCAGGTTGGCGGTGTGCTGCACTGCTTCACCGAATCCCTCGAAATGGCGCAAGCCGCGATGGCGATGGGGTTCTATATCTCCATCTCCGGGATCGTCACCTTCAAAAATGCGTCTGCCCTGCAAGAGGTGGTCAAGGCTCTGCCCCTCGACAGATTGCTGGTCGAAACCGACTCGCCCTATCTTGCCCCCGTGCCGCATCGGGGGAGGGAGAACGAACCCGCCTTTGTGCGAGACGTTGCGCAGTTTATTGCCGATCTGCGTCAGATTCCGCTTAATGAATTGGCAGAAGCCACCAGCCGGAATTTCTTTGCACTATTCAAACTGGCGAAAAAATAATCCCAAAGCCCCGTTGCTCGGGGCTTTTATATTTTTCAAATACCAAGCTGATTACCCACCTGAATATAAACACCGAGCTGTGTTATCTCTCACGTTTTCCTACCAATTTTACTTTTTCGTTTCTGCTAAACTGGGTCGAATGATATTCCTATGCTTCCTTTGTTCAGCGTGGTCAAAGGGTATTGAAATAAGATGTCCTAAGTATCGATAATATTCATTATCGATACTTGATGTATGGAAAGGATCCTGTAAGATCCTATCAAATTTCTTATGAATCATAGTGTTCCGTGGCATATCCATCCTTATCCAATCCGGCTCATCAGTCACTGCAAACTGTTTTCGATGCTCAGCTAAATAGTCGGGCACGCCGCTTTTTGCTCAGTGCAAAAGCGGATTCCACCCTCAATGCCTATCAGGCGGATACCCGTATTTTTGTCTTCTGGTGCCAATTGCACGGGCTGGATCCACTGAAAACGACCCATCACGACATCATGAATTTTCTCGCAGATCAGGCTGACGGCGTATTGGCCGACTGGGTATGGCTGGATAAAGAGGAGGGGAAGGGAGAGCTGCGTAACGGTGAACCTAGAAAACCGGCAACCCTGGTAAGACGGCTTGCCGGGATCCGTTATGCCTTCAAGCAGAAAGGCATTCATCCCATGCCCACCGAGCATCCTGAAATCAAGGAGATGATGCGCGGTATTGTCAGGTTGGGGGATAACCGCAAGCGTAAAACCGGTGCCCTGACGCTGCAGCCATTGACCCAGGTACTGGATGGCATCGACACCAGTGACTTGGCGGGTTTGCGCGATCACACCCTGCTGCTCTTGATGTTCAGTGGCGCCTTGCGCCGCTCGGAAGCAGCCCGAATTGAGGTGAGCGATCTCGATTTTGTGGGGCAGGGGATCCGCCTTCGCCTCAAACCGAGCAAACATCAGCTGCATGAAACCGAGATCGCCCTGATCCCGGGCAAGCATTACTGTCCCGTCTCGGCACTACAAAAGTGGCTACACAAAAGCCGGATCAGCGAGGGGCCACTATTTCGGCGCATGAATCGTTGGGGTCAACTGATGGCCGAACCGCTCGGCCCTCAAGGCATCAATCTGATGATCAAGCGCCGAACCGGCCAAACCATTGACGATCTCTACGTCAGTGGCCACAGCCTGCGTCGCGGGTTCATCACCTCGGCGGTGACTGCCGGAAAGCCGATGAACAAGATCATTGAAGTCACTCGCCACAAGGATATGCGAACCCTGCAGGAGTACTTCGATGACGCCCACAAATTCTCCGATCATGCCCTTGATGGCTTGCTTTGACACAACTGCGTCACTTCATTTTTTATGTTAAATGATATCTTGTTGATCTGATGATATATTTGCCGTGCAGCCTGCAGCCCAAAGGGGAAGGGCCATCTTCCTATGGATAATGGCATGTGATGAGAGATAACAAATCTGGAAATGGAACATCGCAAGGACATATGAGCCAAGAAATGACAGTGCGTGAAGAGCAAGAGGCGGTGCCCCAAAACAATGCCGAGCGGCAGCGCCAACATGTAAAACGCAAGCAGGAGACCCATACCCGGCTGCAATGCTGGATCAGCAATCGCCACGCCGAACGATTGGCCGCACTGGGTCTTCATCTCGAAGACAGTCAGGCATCACTCATCGAGCAGGCGATCGATCTGCTCTACCAACATGAGCTGGGTAGAGAACCTCCGTTTGAAAACAGAGTCGCCACACAGGTCGAAGAGACCGTTGAATAGACACAAGAGTGAAGTAACAGCGATACGTGAAGAGATAAAAAAAGCCAGGTACGAATTCCTTGTACCTGGCATAGGGGAATTGGCTCCTTGCAGAGCCGTGCGCTAACTGGTGTTCGGATTGCCTTAAGCTTAGACAAGGCTCAAGGCTTTTCAAGATCCGAAGAAAAGTTCAACCAGAGTGTGGGTATTTCAGACTCGTTCAAGTGCTTATGCACCGAACGGCCCACTACGCATTGAACAGATTGTTGTCACGCACCAGCTCGCGGGGGAGGGCATTCTTGACCCGACTACCCACCCATTTCCCCATCCCCAGGGTATGTCCCTGATAGCGGACGATCACCTCGCCAGTGCCCGCATCCTGTTCTGGCCAGACGTCCCGCCCCATCATGAATTCCCGCGCATTGGCGCTATCAAGCTCAACCACGCCCTTGCTCGCTTTATCGCCATAGGCCAGTGCCCACTCATGAGTGAGGCGATAACCTTTCTTGAAGGTCTCGGCCAACTTGATGCCGATGCGATCGAAGCGCAGCTTGCCCTGCACCTGATCAAACAGCTGGGGGAAGAGCCAGATCTCGTCATTGCGGCCAAACAGTTGACCCTGCGGTGCCACCCCGAAGTTGGCTTCGATCTCGCGCAACATGGGTTCCGCCTCTTTGGCAGGAAGCGGCGCAAAAGGGAATTTACCCAGCTTGCCAGGCTTGAACATGGTGTTGGGCACCGAGTGATGCTTGCGCAATCTGGCGACGAAAAAGCCTTCACTATCGAAGATCTGGGGCCAAACGTGCAGGTATCCTTCGTATGTACAGGCCTGCTCTGCATGGGGGAACAGGTCTGCCAGCGAGTCAAAACTCAAGGCATCGCCAAACTTGTCCAGCAGGGATTGGCAGACCGCCTGATTCTCCTGTTCACTCAAGGTACAGGTGGAGTAGACCAGTACGCCACCCGGTTTCAAGGCATGGAAGGCACTCTCCAGCAGCCCCTGCTGCACCGCCGCGATCTCGTCGATACTCTCGATACTCCAGTTGCGCAGTGCATCTTCATCCTTGCGCACCGTACCTTCACCGGAGCAGGGGGCATCGAGCAGGATGGCGTCGAAGGTCTCCGGCAACCACTGGCCAAATACCTTGGCATCAAAATGGGTCATCCCCACATTGGTCACGCCGCAGCGCTGGATATTGGCGCTAAGCACTTTCAACCGGCTGCTGGAAAACTCGTTGGCAACCAGCATTCCCTGATTGTTCATCAGAGCCGCGATCTGGGTGGTCTTGGAGCCGGGGGCCGCCGCCGCATCCAGCAACATGCCATCCGCTTTGATCTTGTCGCTGGCAAAGAGTGCCGTCACCGGCAGCATGGAGCTCGCTTCCTGAATGTAGAAGAGCCCACTCAAGTGCTCGGCGGTGTTGCCAAGGGGGACAGTTTCATCGCTGCGGGTCAGCCAGAAGCCGGTATCACACCAGGGCACAGGGTCGAGCTGCCAACCCAGTGGCTCCATCAGGGCGACGAAATCCGAGACGGCTATCTTCAAGGTGTTGACCCGAATGCTGCGGCGCAGCGGACGTCGACAACTGGCCACAAAGTCTTCCATCGAGAGATGGGCCGGCATGATGGCCGCAATGTGGCGTAAAAAGTAATCGGGAAGGAAGGTGTTGTCGTGCACTGTGCCGTCTCGTTGACCGAAAAAGAGGGGCGATATCCTACCACAAGGCTAAGAATATTCTGAATCTGAACCCTATCAACAAGCACCGGAATATAAAAAAGCCCGGCACAGTGCCGGGCTTTGATGAGATACAAAGGGAAGAGATCAGGGCTGGATACGCGGACTCCACTCCAGCCACTCTTTCTCGGCCTTGCCGTAGAGCGGATAGCTGTGTCCTGCCTTGACGGTTGGACCCATTTCTCTCTCCGGCGTATTGAAAGCAATGCCGCCAGCCAGCAGGCTCTGCACCGTCTCCACTTCGATGGTGCCGCCGGTCAGCCCGATATCCGCCTTGACCCCGGAGACATTCCAGAAACGGGAGTTGGCCCGCACCAAATGGGCATACTCCGGATCCACGTTAACGTCGATCACCACCTCGCTACCATCCCGAGCCAGCGCCACCTTGGTGACACTGCCCACAACCATCTTGCGAAACAGCAGCGGGCTGCCGACGCTAAGGCCATTGACGGAGGGGCTCTTGAGGGTCAGGGCCAGACCCACCGGGCCGACCTGACTCAAGGGGAAGCGATTTTTGCCAGCGCCTTTACCGGGTTGTGCCTCTACAAACGCCCCCTTGAGCAGGGTGTCGAGGTGAGCGACACCGCCCAGCCCCAGCTTGGCCTGCACCAGAGTAAAGCGGGCACCGGACTGCAGGAAACGCTCGGCATAGTGGCCATCTAGTTCGGCCTTAAAGATCACCTGACCCAGAGACGGCTCCAGCTCGATCTCTTCAATTTTGCCGATATCGACCCCACGATAGCGGATCGGGCTGCCAATCCCGAGCCCCGGATTGCTCTCTGCCACCAGTGACAGCTGGCGCACCTTGGCCTTGGCTTGCTCCCTGGAATCGAACAGTTGATGGCTGCTGCGGCCATTGGCCAACCGATCGAACTCGATGGCGCCGCGCAGCAGGGTACCGAGGTTGCCCACCTTGACCTGCACCCCATCGACCCGCACCTTGGTGTCGATGGCCGGTTTTTTCCAGAATTGGGGTTGCTGGGCGAGGAGGGGAGCATAGACTCCATCAATCTCGAGTTCGATCTCGACCCCCTCTTTGGCGGCGCGCAGCTGTTTGACCTTGCCCGCTTCCAGCCCCAGATAAAGCACTGGCGAGCCAATGCCAATGCCATCGGCCTGATCTGCTTTGAGCAACCAGCGCTGCGGCTTGGCATCACGGGTGCCGAGCAGTGCCAGCTCCTGACTCGGGTAGAGGCGATTAATCCGC